>CAWFEL010000006.1:0-604274 GCA_963814855.1 uncultured Acidobacteriota bacterium | reverse complement strand
CCCGCGTCCACCGGCAATCCGTGCCACTCATAGCAGGCAGTCACCCGCGAAAAGTCGCCGCGATTGAGGGCCTGCGCCCCGTTCATATCCGGCTCCATCTTCATGAACAGCTGCGCGTGCATCTCCACGTCCTGCATTTGGTAAGTTTCAATCATGGCCAACTGCTCGGCCGTCAGCGTGGCGAAGTCTTCGCATTCGCCGACCAGCTTTTGGAGCGGCTCCTTCTTGTCCTGGTAGGGATCCGGGATTCCGTTCCGGTGCAGCGCGTAGATCAGCTTCGCGCCCGCCTTCTTGCCGAGCATGTTCTGCCGGCCGTTGATGCGGAGCGCGTCTTCCGCGTACAGATCAATGATGTTCGTCGGCAGATCGCCGGGGCCTTTGCAGTAGCCAGCGGCCAGCATGTAGCTCCATTCGGCCGCCGCGAAGTAGGTCACCCACAAAATGTTTTCATCGGAAAATCTGAGCTCGTAGGGCGGGACGGCCGGCCGAATCCTTGTGCCACAGAAAATGAGTTTCCTCGGTCACCAGGGACTTGGCGCCGAGGCAAAGGGGCCGCACGCGGCAGCCCCTCCGGTTGTTCGAGTATTCGGTGTCGATCGCGATGATGTCGCTGACGCCGAACTTTTCGAGGATGTGCTGAGGAACCATGTTACTTCGAGTTCTTCAGCACCTTCTTGAGCGTGAGGCTGCCCAGGTCGTCGATCGAGCTGTCTCCGAACGCCTCGTCCAGGATCTCGGAGCCGCTCGGGTCCCATACCGGGTCCGGGTTGGCGGCGAGTTCCGGGAAGTCGTCGGGGTTCGGCAGCTCCGGGATGTAGGACTGCGAGAGATTATCCCAGGTGATGCGGACCCAGCTCTTCTGCGCGATATCAACGACCTTGAAGGCTGCGGTCGCGGTCTTCGGGCTCCCGAGCATGATCGGCCACACGAAGTACTTTCCGTTGTGGTTCACGCAGGTGAGCAAGGTCGCTTCTTTCGCGCGCCGGCGAATCTCGTTGCGGCTGTTGACGAGACTCACGTTGACGAGGAAAAATCCGTCGAACCCGCCGTCGAGGAGGAACACTCCCTCGATGCGGCTATCGGGATCGGGGCAGACAGGAAAGAAATTCACGGAGCCGGGCTTGCGGATCGGGAACGGACCCGCTCGTCCGGCCCCTCTTGCAAGGCGGCCTTTGCTGCGGTTGTCTGATACGCCCGACGATCTTTGCGACCCTTCTTCTTTTCGGGCGGTGCGGGGGCCGGTGTTTCGGCACCCGCGCGATTGTCGTCGGCCGACCTCTGCGGCGGGCCGAACGGGTTGAGCTCCAGCGCCTCGTCGAACGCGGCGCCAGGGTAAGTCTCATTGCGCATGGCGTCTCTCCGTATGAACGCATCCCTACGCCAACTTTGAACGGGGCTTCCTCCGGTCAGCAGGTGTGAGATTGGGTTCGCTGGCGGCCAGGTCGAATGAAGGGGCGATCTTGCGACCGCCCCACCCAATCTACTGACCGTCTATAGGAAATACCGTATCCGGGGGAAAATTCGGAAAGTCGCGCCGGGGAACGCGTGCGGCCCCATTGGGGGGACCCCTGCGGGGGGTGGCTGTGTGGCCGAAAAACCCAGTTTCGATGGGGTTAGGCGCCCCCCACCCTACCCACCACCCCCCCTAGCCACTAATATAAGAAGAAGAAAGAACCGGTTTTTGGGGGTAGGGGGTATAGAGTCCCCCTGGAAATTTCGGGGCTGAGACTAGAGGTTCCCAGCCCCGCTTGCAGCGCCGAAAGACAAGCGGCGCCATCGCGCGTAGCGAGCCCGCGGTCCTTTCGGCAAGATCAATCCAGTGGATACCCATCCGCGTCGAGCCCTTCCCCGGCCATGTGGAACAGCCCGCGCGTCTCGACATGCTCGTCGTAGTGCCGCGCGCAGAGCCATTGTTTTTCGCCCCATCCGACGATGTAGTCGCGCGCGGGAAGATTGCGAGCAGTCGTCCGCCGCCGGCTGTTGATCACAACGGATGCCGACCCCGATTTTCAGCATCTGGCAGGTAGGGGGACTAGCCTTTCGTGTCGGCCTGCATCACAAGCTCGATTCGCGCCATGTACTCGTTCATACCGAGTCTCTCCTGGACCGCGAGCAGCCAGCGGTCGCATATCATGTCGATGTCGAACATTACTCGCCTCCGTTATCCGCCAGGAATTTCCTGACATCGTCAGCCGAAAGCCGATCTCCGCCGTGGAGCATTACGCAGCCGCATGCATCCCGCCCGACGCCGCCCCACGCGATTCCGCGGCGGTCGTGAATCGGGCAGTCGCCATACATCTCTCCGACCAGCATGAATGTGTCGCTCATCTCTTCTCCTCGATGCCTTCGGCGTTCTCCTCGTCCGGGTCGCACAGCCAGATGGAGAGGCGCTCCATTGCCTCGTCCTCGGTATCGGCCTCGACCATGTAATGCACCTCCCTGACGGCGCCGTGCCAGATCACCTCGATCACCATTTCGGAACCTTCCCGCCGTGGTTCTCTATCTCTTCCGCCAGTGCCGACAGCACGCCGTTAATCTCGCTCGTCTCGTCGGGGGACATGGTGTCGAAGTCCTCCAAGCCCTGCACCCGCACGTAGGCGGCTTGCAGATCGTGGCCGTCCTGCCTCTTGGTTTTCGTTTTCATTTTCAGTTCACCTTGAATTCCCTGTTGGTCTCCGGCCACTGCACCTTGCCGTCCTCGTCCATGGGGATGTGCTGCGTCCACTGCCAGAACTGGCGGCTCCCTTCCACGACGATCTTCGTCTCGCTGTAAAAGGCGCAGCTTTCGCAAGTGATGAAGCGTTCGTTCGTGTGGATGTCAAGGTCGGTGTGCAGCGTGTGCTTGTGGCACACCGGGCACTCGACGTTTTGGTCTGATATATGGGTCATTGTGTTTCTCCTTTAGTTGTTGTTACTGACGTTTCGCCCAAGCGGTCACGAGTTTGGGCAAACTTGGCGGCCCACGCTGCATACGAATTGGGCGAACCGCCCTCGGGATGTAGGGCGCAGGCCAGAACGGTCGATCCGTCCGTGGGATCGACCACGCAGTCGCAGTCTTCCGGGCTGTCCGTCATGGCCGCCAGGGCGATCCGGTATCGCACGCCGGTGAGCGTCGGCAGCATGGCCACGATTTCTTTCGGCTCCACGCCTTCGAGCGACGTGGCGAAGTGGGCGTCCTCCCAGAAAAGCTCATGCTCGTCGCTGCAAACGTGGATGTGGCCCGGCGCTTCCATCGGATTGTCAACGCCGTGGTAATCGGGGTCGTCCATCATCGCCCTGGCTTTCGGATCGTCGCACAGTTCGCACACGCAGTAGCTACCGCACCAATCGCAACATCGGGTCATTGCTTTGTTCTCCTTTGAAGTTTCCTTGCCACAAGCTTGTCGTAGTGCTCTGCGCAGTAGTCCAGGCCGTGGTGGTAGCCAGGCTCCTCTTCGCAGTGGTCGCAGTTGCACGGCTTGACATGCACGCTGCGCTTGCCGCACCACTCGGGCTTTCCGTCCTTGGCGAGCCGTCGCTCATTGGTCGCCGTCCAGATCGGTCAAGATTTTCATGAGCACGTTGGCGGCGTCGTTGAGGCGCTCCTCGATCCCAGTCCACGTGCCTTTTGCGGGCCTGCGCCGGCCGAGCGCGGCCTCGATCTTCACGGCGATCTGCAGCACGTCGCTTGCGTATACCCGCAAATCGGTTTCGTCGTATCGCATCGTCAGTTTCCTTCCTCGTCCAGCGAAAAGCCCTCGCGCGCGAACTGCCACCGCGCGAACTCGCCTACCCCAGCCTCGCTTTGAGCGCCGCAACCTCGGTCCCATGCTTTTCCGGACTAATGATGCCCCGCTTCAGCAACGTGTCCAGTGCACTCAATTGCCGACCGGCCGTCGCCATGCTGATCCTCCTGGCGAATTTCGGCGTCGGTATTGGTGCCGGAGTCGGATCAGCGAATGCGCGTTTCTTAATGGCCAGAGATAGAATCCGTGGCATCGCGCAAAAGGGACAATTACAACTCTCTGGTTTGGTGTTCACTTCGTGTAGCCCTCCCTGGCTTTCGGCACCATGCCGCGAAGCGGACACGGGTCTAGTCCGGGACTCCATTCCGCGTACACTTCGTTGCAAGTTTCGCCGCGCGCCAATTGGTCGCCCAACGTCACTGAAAACTCTTCGGGCTCGCCTTTCCTCCCCGCGCGGAAATCCTCGGCCATCCTCGCGAGCCTGTCCTGCAGGGAGTTGGTGCCCGACGCAGTCCAAAGCTTCCCGCAGGCATCTGCGTAAATCTCTTTCCAAATGGCTCGCTGCTTTCTGATGTCGTCTCCTTTTCCTCGGCACAAAATAAAAAAGCGGCCGCGAAGTGGCAGGGTTCGTGCTCCCTGCTTTCGCGACCGCCTTGCACGGTCTACAGCCAGCGTTTTAGCCTGGCTTCTCTATTTTTCCGCTTGGCTCGCCCGATTCTCACGGGCGGCGCTTTCGCTGTCCGCGTGCGGTGCCCGCTTATCCTACCAGCTGTCCTCCGGGCGCCGGCGGCAGCTTGACCCTATCGCGTTAGATGCCGGGAACGGCGAATCGGCGCAAGCCCGAACGCCTACGTCCAAGCCCCCCCACTGCGGCGGTCAGGCAGTCGTGTTTCAGCAGACCCATGTACCGCTGCACGCTGGCGAGGTCGCACCAGCCCCGAGGCGCATGACGTCCGGTAGGGGCACTCCCTTTTGGAGCAGCCGGGTGGCTCTGGTGGTGCGGAATGTGGTTCCAGACCTTCCTAGGTCAGAATCCCGAGGTGAGAATTCACGGGCCACGCACAGGTCAGAATCAGAGAGGGGGCGTCCCCGACACGACAGCAGCGACGGTGTCGTTGAGGATGACTTCTGCTGTTTTCGAAGAGGCAGGCTTGCTCGTAGCGGATTTTTCGTCGTCATCCTCTTTGTTCATTTCCGCAATCAGTACTTCCTTCCCAATCGAAGAGACATACGACCAGACGCTCGCCGATTCTTCGTCGTGCCCCAACAGATCACGAACGGTTGGAACGTCATAACCGCATCCACCTAGCCATTTCGGGCGCAACCATTCAGTTGCTCGTGTCGCCCTGAACGTTTTCAAATCGAAGCCGTCCATCCCTGCCCGCTTTGCGATTACCTGAATCTTGTCCCACAGATGAGTGTCCGGGCGACCCGTGCAGGTGCAGAAAACTAGCCGTGATTTGAGATGCCTCGGATCGTTCATGTGCGCCACGATTCGTTCCATTAGCTCCTTCGAGATTGGGACGTCTCGCTCCGAGTTCGCTTTTGCCTTGTACTTATAAAGTAGGTTTCCGTCCGAGTCATACCGGGTCTTCGATCGCACACTGAGCATCTGCCGATCCGTGAGCACGTCTTCTTTTTCCAGATAGACCAACTCCTTTTTTCGAAACGCTGGCTCATACAGCGTCCTGAAACGCAATTTCTCGTAAGGTGTGCAATTCCGAAAGAAAGCATCCTTTTGGGCTGCCGAATAGATTTTCACCGGGCCTGCTCGCTTGATCTTTCCGAGTTCCGATTTCTTGACCGGCCCCTTCCCCTCCGGCAAACCGAGGGTGATTCTGACGAGTTGGTTTACATGTGACGTCTTCCGATTCGCGGTGCGCTTGTCGTTGCCGGGGTTTTTCAGGAATCTGTGCTCGTTGCCGTACTTCATTAGCCAATTCCGAAACTCCATCAAGTGGTCATGGTCGATTTCGTCCACAAAGCGCCGCCTTGTCCATTTCTGAAATTGGCGCAGCGCCTGTCTGTGCGACTTCAATGTGTCGTGCTCAAACGTGACCTCAATGCTGTGCAGCCGCTTCTCGATGGCATCCGCAATCGTGATTCGTTCAGCCTTCTTCTTCAGAGGGTCGGGGCGTTCGAAGCCATCAGCGGCGTCTTCGAGGTGCCGCTCTTTCGCCCTTGCAGCCTTTACCGCGACTTCGAAATTCCCCTTGACCCTCTGCTCGCGTTTCTTGCCCCCCTCGGTCCAGACCAGGTAGAACTTGCCCTTTCGCTCTGCTTCGGATGGTTTCAGTATGTCCTCTAGGGTTCGGAGGTTGCAATTCCAGCGCCAGTGCCCGTCTGGATTCTTGATTCGCTCTCTGATTCCTACAGTCGTGTTTGCCATGCCCCTAAATACTCACTTTCAGGGCAAAGCCTCGATTGTTTGGGACAAATTTGGGACAAGTCCAAGGCAGGCTATCAACCGAAGTCTAATGAATTGTTTAGAGGAGGTTGGTAGCGATACCGGGAATCGAACCCGGATTTGAGCCTTGAGAGGGCTCCGTCCTAACCCTTAGACGATATCGCCATCGCGCGCGCTTCCCCGCAACCACGCAATAGAGTGCGAAGAACCGGAAGATAATAACAACGCGTACTCGCAATTTTCGCATGCTTAAATCTTCGGTGCAAGCGCGCCCATCCGCGCCACTGGTTTGTGCTAGAATTCCGGCTCCCATGGACAAAGCTGGAGATTTTCTAGGAAAAGTGGTGCGCCGGTTCGAGCGGCCGGAAGCAACGCTCGCGTGGCTTGCGGGCGCGTGGCCGGCCATCGCGGGCAAAACTCTCGCGGCACATACGCGTCCCGTGCGATGCGACGGAGCGTTCCTCGAGGTAGCGGCGGACGCGAAGGCATGGCAGCGGCAGATAGAAGGCATGAAGCGCGAATTGCGCGACCGCATCAATCAAGCATGGGGCGGCAATCTCGTCCGTGAGGTAAGATTCGTCGCCGCGAAACCCGGCCCAAAGTATGTTTCGCATGAGGCTGATAACGCGCACACTCCCTTCATTCGCCGTCGTCGCGCGTAAAGCTCGCTTCCCTTCTCTCCGCCGTCGTAACTGGTGGGGTCCTAAATTCGGAAGCAGGCACGAAAAAGTGTGTCACTTTGTGGGTACCACTTTTCTTTGTTTTCAAGAGGTTACGTGGGAAATTACTTTGCACGGTGTGTCACTTCTTTGGTGATCTGTGAGCGGTCGCGCGACGCAACGTCCCATGGCTAAAGCCATGATTACGGGCGTGTGTTTCGTGGGCCTAAAGGCCCACGCTTTCACCGGAACGGCACAGTCAACTTCAGCGATGGCAGAACCCAACGTCCCATGGCTGAAGCCACGATCACGGGGGCGTGTTTCGTGGGCCTGAAGGCCCACGCTTTCACCGGAACGGCACAGTCAACTTCAGCGATGGCAGAACCCAACGTCCCATGGCTGAAGCCACGATCACGGGGGCGTGTTTCGTGGGCCTGAAGGCCCACGCTTTCACCGGAACGGCACAGTCAACTTCAGCGATGGCAGAACCCAACGTCCCATGGCTGAAGCCACGATCACGGGGGCGTGTTTCGTGGGCCTGAAGGCCCACGCTTTCACCGGAACGGCACAGTCAACTTCAGCGATGGCAGAACCCAACGTCCCATGGCTGAAGCCACGATCACGGGGGCGTGTTTCGTGGGCCTGAAGGCCCACGCTTTCACCAAAACGGCAAAGGCAGAATGTGTCGGCCTGCGGCGCTCGGGATTCGACAACCCTGTTTCACCGCCCTACCGAGCGGGCTTCCTTCTGCCGCGCCTGCGACGCTCCGATCGAGGTGTTCCGATTTTCGCGCCGACTCCTACGGCCGACGGTTTCGCCGGGCGGAGAGATCCTTCGGCTCCTTCGGCTCCTTCGGCGTGGCGGACTCGGGAGGCCAGCTGATGTCTCAGGCTCGACTCACCGTGGACCTGGGAGCCCTTTTGATCGGATCGTCAATTACGCAATCCGACGGGGAAATCCTCCCGGTCGCGTAGCAATGCCTAGCGAGGATACGGATACGCTGGTAGGAGCACAGACAAGAGTGTCTGTGCCACTCAAACCGCACTTGCGATTCAATTGTCAAAGAGCAATACGGCGCTCGTCGAGAGAGCCGGGGCGCACGGAACGCCCGATCGATCTCCCAGACTCGACTCGCCGTCGATACTGGGAGCCGTATCATCGGGGCCAAAAACTGCCCCGACTGACGCTAATCTGTTCTTGGATCGCTGTCTATTGTGGAAACTACGCATGCCGGGTAGGGAACGGAATACGCGAGGGTTACAGCGGCGCGGGGGTCGTACCTGCTTGCATTGCGTCTCGTTTCTACTAAGATTAAATATGCAACCATGAAAATTAGCGGCGAAGATGTGTTGAGGGTGGCCGAGTTGGCGCACCTCGGTCTTTCGGCCGAGGAGATTGAGACGTACCGCGGCCAGCTCGACGGGATCCTCTCGTATATTGACAAGCTAAAGGAACTCGACATCACCAATGTCGAGCCGATGGCGCAGGTGATTTATGCGCCCGCAAACTCCGCCGCCGAATCGAATCACCCCGAGCTTCGCGAGGACGTCGTGAAACCCTGCGACGTCTCCGATCCGATTCTTGCCGGCGCGCCCGACGCCGCCAAGCCTTTCTTTCGCGTCCCCAAGGTGATCGAGCGTTGAGCGCGACGACGACGTGGACGATTGCCGGCGTGCGGGCGGCGCTTCAGGCGAAAAAAGTATCAGCGCGTGAACTCGCCGGCGAGTTTTATGCCAGGATTGACGGCCGCAACGCCGAGCTCAATGCCTATCTGACGCTTTCGCCCGAACGCGCGTACGCGCAAGCGGACCGTGTGGATGCAACCATCGCTCGCGGCGACGATCTGCCCGCGCTCGCGGGCGTTCCGATGGCCATCAAGGACGTCATCAGCACCCGCGGAATCCGCACCACCTGCGCGTCCAAGATTCTTGAGACTTACGTGCCGCCCTACGACGCGACGGCAGTGGAACGCCTGGAGAAAGCCGGCGCGGTTTTCCTGGGCAAGACAAATTGCGACGAATTTGCGATGGGTGGCTCGAACGAAAATTCCGCCTACGGACCGGTGCGCAACCCGGTTGCCCCTGATCGCGTCCCTGGAGGCTCGAGCGGAGGATCGGCAGCGGCCGTAGCCGCGGGCCTCGCAGTGGCAGCGCTCGGCACCGACACAGGAGGCTCGATTCGCCAGCCCGGTTCATTCTGCGGAATTCCCGGACTGATGCCCACGTACGGCCGTGTCTCGCGGTATGGCCTGATTGCCTTCGCGTCCTCGCTCGATAAGATCGGCCCCTTCGCTGGGAATATCGCCGACACCGCCGCCGTACTGTCAGTGATCGCCGGACATGATGAAAACGACTCGACTTCCGCTGTGGTACCTGTCCCGAACTACGCGGCGGAAATAGAGAAGCCCGTGCAAGGCCTGCGGATCGGCGTCCCGGAAGATTATTTCGGCGCCGGGCTCGACGCGGAAGTAAGAGAAAAAGTCCTGTCGGGGATCGCGCTCCTTGAGCGCCTGGGCTGCAAGCGCGTTCCCCTGCGAATGCCGCACACCGATTATGCGATCGCCACCTATTACATCCTGGCAACCGCGGAGGCCAGCTCGAACCTTGCTCGGTACGATGGTGTGCGCTACGGCCTGCGCGTTCCCGGCGCAACGCTCACCGAGATGTATCGCCAGACGCGAGAGCGCGGTTTTGGTCCCGAGGTCAAGTGCAGGATCATGCTCGGAACCTACGCGCTTTCCGCAGGCTACTACGATGCCTACTACCTGCGCGCGCAGAGCGTTCGCACGCTGATCGCCCGGGACTTTGCGGACGCGTTTCAGAAGGTGGACGCGATCATCACTCCGACTGCGCCCACTCCGGCGTTCCGCCTGGGCGAGAAGACCTCCGATCCACTCCAAATGTATCTGGCGGACATCTATACTGTTACTGGATCTCTCGCAGGAGTGCCTGGCATCTCAGTGCCCTGCGGCAAGACCGCAGCGGGCCTTCCTATTGGAATGCAGATTTTTACGCCCCACTTCAAAGAAGGATCTGTATTGCAAATTGCCCATGCATTCGAGCAGGCTGGCGGTTCCGCGATTTGAACGAGGTCCTGTTTTCTAATCTTCCATAATTGCTCCGCGCGAATGAAATACGAATATACGTAGAAAATTCCCAAAGTCGGACTCGGATTTTCATCTTAGGCGCACAAAATCGGCACATTTCGTCGAAACGAAGGCGCTCCCGCTGCATCTAAATCTGCGTATTTAAGGGCTTTGCCGCGATTCCTGACCGGCGAGTTCTAGTCCGCTAGTACGGAACGACTATTGCTAGGTATTGCGGCGGCAATTAATCTATTAGAAGCACCGAAGGAATCGGAGGCCACGGCAATGGTCCGAATCAAGTCGAGCCAGAGGGTTTTTACTGAGGACGAAGTCACGAGCCTCACGGGCATCTGCCGCGAACATCTGCGAGGCCTGGCCCGCAACAAGCACCTCGGAACCCTGACTGGCGTCGCCGAAGCGGCCGCAGGGGCCGAGAAATGGCTCTTCAGCCACTCCGAACTGATGATCGTGAACGTGCTCCATCCCCGCTGCCAGCACTAGAGCCGCCCGACCAGCCTCCCGAAGCCCGTTGTGAGCAGCTATCCTCTCGGCGTATTCTCGCATTTACTTATTTGGACTCAACTCAACCCAAAAGTGTGATTAGGCATCCAAGGATTGCAAAGGGGACTCTAGGGCAATGGCCGGGAACCGACACTCGATCCGCATGACTTTGCCGGCGGCCGCAGGAATACTCGTGCTGGTCGCAATGCTAGGCGGTGCCGTCTCACACGCACCGATCGCTAAAGCACAAGACTCGGCGAGCTCTCCACCTGCCTCTAATTCAAGCGGTCAAGCGACGACCGCTGCTGCCAGCCCCGTCCTACCCCGCGGCAAGAAACTCATGCTGACCGACGGAAGTTTCCAACTGGTGCGCGAGTACAAGGTCGAGGGCGATCGGGTTCGCTATTACAGTCTTGACAGCTCGCAATGGGAGCAGATTCCTGTTTCCATGGTGGATTGGGACGCCACCAAGAAGATCGAGACGGAAGAAGCAAAGTCAGACGCCGCACTCGTTGCCAAAGTGCACAAACAGGAAACCGCGCGTCTCGCGACGCCCCTCGACATTGACGCCAGCCTGGAGGTCGCTCCGGGAGTCTTTCTGCCGCCGGGCGACCACCTCTTCGTTTACGATGGCAAAACGGTATTGCCACTGCCTCAGGCGGAAACCGACTCCAAGCTTTCCATAGGCCACAAGATTGCACAGGTAATGGTTCCGATACCCATCGTTCCAACTCGACATTCCATCTCGATCGCCGGAGCGCACGCCAAATTCCGAATCACTGAAGGGCGGCTGGAATTCTACGTGCGCGTGCCCAGCGGCCACCCGGACCTCGTGCTGATCCGCGCGAAGGCCCACGGAGATAGCCGCCACCTGGAGAACCTGGATCAAATGTTCGGAGTAGATGAAGAGAAGCGCGACTCGGTGCCAATGCAGAGCTGGGACATCGCGGGAGGCGTCTACCGCTTTACGCTTGGCCAGGAGCTGGCATCGGGAGAATACGCGATCGCCGAAATGGTTCAGGATCAAGGCGACAGCCTCTACGTCTGGGACTTCGGCGTTGACAAGAAGTAAAAAACGGTTCGTAACCGGGTGATGGCAAACGGTGGTCGCGATCGAGTCTACTTGACAGATGCTGGCTGAGGCTGAAGAAGTTCCGCCAGGAGCGACGCCAGGGCCGAGATTTGGAAAGGCTTCTGCAAAATCCGGGCTCCTCTCTCACGGTAGCGGGCCACGTCGCCTGAAGAAACGAGTTCCCCGGTCATGAACACAAAGCGCGGCAGCGAGCTGCCCAACCGGGCGCGCAATTCCTCGAATAATTTCTCCCCGCTCATTCCCGGGAGATTGAAATCGCAGACAATGAGTTCGTACGTGTTCTTCGCGACGAACTCCAGCGCCGCCTCTGAAGTTGCCGCAGCCTGAACCTTCATCCCGCGAGCAGAAAGGCCTTCCTGCACTATTTCGCGGATACCTTCCTCGTCATCCACAATTAGCACTGAATGATCGCGCAATGCCGCAGTGCCCGACAAAACGGAAGCGGCCTTTGCCGCAGGCTTCGTCGCCGTCTGCGACTGCTGAATTTCGGCGGCCGCGGGCAGGACGACATGGATTGTGGCGCCGGCGCCAGAATTGGACTCAATTTCTATGGTTCCACCGTGCTCCTTGATCACCGCCAGGGAAATTGTGAGGCCCAGACCGCTGCCGCCTCCAGGCCGTTTGGTGGTGAAAAACGGATCGAATACTTTTCCGATGATGTCGGCTGGGATACCCGGGCCGTCGTCGGCAAATGTCACGCGAATTTGATCGCCAGAGCGAGTGACGGAAACATCCAGCTGTCCCTGTTCGTGCGCGGGCGAAATAGATTGTTCCGCGTTGGCCAGAATATTCAGGAAGACCTGCAGAAGAAGTTTACGATCGCCGTCAACGGGGGGGAGATCGTCCACCGTCGTGAATTTCGCGCGGATGTTCTTCTTCTCAAGATTTGCCCGCTCGAGCTCCAGCGCCTCGTTGAGGATTTCGGCCAGCCGCAACGCCGTGCGACCCTGGGCCAGTGGCCGAGAAAAAGCGAGAAGGTTTTGGACGATTGCCGCGGCGCGGCGCGCCTGTTGCAGGACCAGATCCACCTGCCGGCGGGTGGCGTCTTCCACTGCGCGCTCCCGGAGAAGATCACTGACTCCCAGGATCGCGGTGAGGGGATTGTTCAATTCGTGGGCCGCTCCGGCCATCATCTGCCCCATGGCGGCGAATTTTTCCTTGTCGGCGAGCTGCTGTTCGAGATGCTTCGATTCCGTCACATCCCGTCCAGATGAGACCATACCGACGATCGCGCCCTTTTCATCAAATAGAGGATTTCCCAATAGCCTGAGGGTTTTCCAGGTGCCGTCCGCGTGTTGTGCACGAATCTCGATTTGTTCGTGGCTTTTGTGACCGGAAATCGCTTTTTGGAACATCTCGTTGAGCTTCACCCGGTCCTGCGGGCTGACCCGCTGGCCAACGGGCTTTCCGATGTACTCCTCAGGCGTCACGCCGAGAATGTCCTTTATGCGTTCGCTCACAAACTTGAAACGGCCCTCGCGATCCAGCACCACGATCAAGTCCGGAAAACACTCGACCAGGCTGCGGACGAATTCCTGTTCCTGGTGAAGCTTACTTTCCATTTCGTGACGCTGGGTGACGTCACGCGTAATTTTCGAGAACCCTTGCAGCTTCCCTTCCTTGTCGCGCAAGGCCGTGATCACTCCGTGAACCAGAAATCGGGAACCATCCTTGCGCACTCGCCAGCCCTCGTCCTCACATTGGCCTTTTTCCGCTGCGATCTTCAGTTTTTGCTCGGTTTTTCCGGCCGCGACGTCTTCCGGCGGATAAAAGACCGAAAAGTGTTTCCCGATAATTTCGCTCGCCTGATACCCCTTCATCCGCTCTGCTCCGCGGTTCCAGCTGGCTACCCGTCCATCCGGGTCGAGCAGAAAAATCGCGTAGTCCGCCACTCCCTCCACCATCAGGCGGACCTTTTCTTCGCTCTCGCGAAGAGCCGCCTCCATTTTCTTGCGCTCGGTGATGTCGCGCGCGGAGGTTACCAGGCCGCCTATTTTTCCGTCCTCGTCGAAAAACGGCCGCGCCGTAAGCAGGAGGTCCCGCGAGGAGCCATCGGCATGAGGGGACCGGAACTCGACCTGTCCCTGGCTTTCCTCGCCTCGGACGACGCGCTGGAACATGGCATGCAGGTTCGCCTTGTCCTCCGGATTCGCCCGAGTGCCAAACACACGCCCCACGTATGTGTCGGGCTGCCAACCCAGAACTTCTTCGACATGATCGCTGATATAGATGAACCGACCATCGCGATCAAGAACCGCGATTAAATCCGGAAAACTTGCCACCATCCGCCGGATGAAGCTCTGTTCCTGCTGCAGGCGCTTTTCCATTTCCCGGCGTTCGGTGATGTCAATCAGGGTTCCCTGCAAACGGACCGCGCGCCCGGACGTATCTCGGATCGCAAATCCAGACGTGAGGCAATGGATCTGCCTTCCGTCCTTTCGGCGCACTACGATCTCGCGGTCTTGTATGGATCCTTTTGCCTCGAGTTCGCGAATGATTGCGTCTCGAACGGCGGGATCCACGTAAATATCCCGGAAATTCATGGCTTGCAGTTCTTCCTTGCTGCTGTACCCAAGAATTCTGACCAGGGCAGGATTCGCATCGAGCAATTGCCCACCGGGGGTAACGAAAAGAATTCCCTCGCTAAATGTTTCAAAAAGCTCCTTGAAGCGAATTTCGGATTCCTGCTGCTTGGTAACGTCGCGGGCCCAGCCGATTACGGACCTGACCTCTCCGTCCACGGCAGTCTGCAGCCAGCAATCGAAGTAGCGAAGCGTTTCGTCTTTCTTGAGCCAGACCGGGATGATGCCAGACCACGCGCCGTCCTTTATCAGTGCAGGCAGGCCGCGGTGGGCTTCCGCCAGAGTGGGCGATTCGACGAAATCGCTGAGGCGGCGGCCGATCAGTTCCTGGAAGGAAACCCCCAGAATCTCAGCGAGGCGGAGATTGGCTACTCGAACTTCGCCTTCGTGAGAAAGCGTAAAGAGCGCCTGGTCGAGGTGGTCAATCAGCTCGCGGTAATTGTGCTGCGAGCGGACAATCGCCTCCGTGAGCTTTTCAACCTGCGAGCCCGAAACAGCCGTGGAGGCGGACTGCTCCCGCTCGCGGTGCGATAGGTCCGTGGACATGAACGCGCTCGTCCTGCTCTCTGTTCAAATAGGCTCCCGCCGGAGCCACTGGGTGGTGTCGTATAAAATTCTACAGACGAGGGACTGCCGAAGGTAAAAGAAAGCGGCCAGCGATGACAAGATGCTTAACAGGCTAGCCCGCCGGCATTTATGGGAGGCGCTGCCCCGTGGCCGGATCAAATACCCCGTTTCGGAGGAACTGCTCGGAGGTCCATGGAGGCGCGTCTCCCCCCAGATAACCATGAAACCATTCGAGATGGGCGGTGTAGTAGAGGGCCATCTCGTACCAGCTCGGCCAATGGCCGGCGCGCGAATAAATGAAGAGTTTCGACGGCACATTCATTTTCTGCAGGGACGTGAAAAATTCAAGTGACTGCGTGTACGGCACTCGGTAGTCGCGTTCGCCGGAAATTACCATGCACGGCATCTTGAAGTTTTTCACGTAAGACGACGGTGACCACTTGTCGTAATCCGCCGAATTCCAAGGCTGTCCCTTAAACTCCCACTCCGGAAACCACAACTCTTCGGTCGAGCCGTACATCGAACGCAGGTCGAAAACGCCCATCATAGAAGCAATCGCCTTGAAGCGGTTCGTATGGCCCTCGAACCAATCCATCATATAGCCGCCATAGGACCAGCCCATCGCTCCCATTCGGTCGGGATCCACATAAGACAGTTTCGCGAGCTCGTCGGTGACTTTCATCAAGTCGTCGAAGACCTGGCCGCCCCAATCACCCGAAATTTCCGAGGTGAAGTCCTGTCCGTAGCCCGTGGAACCGTGCGGATTCGCGAACGCCACTACGTAACCGGCGCCCGGATAGACCTGCCAATCCCCGCGGAAGCTATCTTGCCATTGCGATTGTGGTCCGCCATGAACGTTGAGAATCAGCGGATACTTCTTCGACGGATCGAAATCGTGGGGTTTGACGATGAACACCTCGATCTTCGCGCCGCCCGCTCCCGCCACCCACATCCGCTCGGCCGGGCGGACATCAACCTCATTCATGAAGTCGTCGTTGAAATGCGAAAGACGTTCCGGCGCGGAGGCGCTCCCACCCGCCAGGTCCACGGCAAAAACCTCCGGCACCGAGCCTACGGAGCGCTGCACGAACACCATGCGCCGGCCATCCGCGGAAATGTCGAACGAATCAATTGTCCTGTCCACGAGGATCTTTTGAATCGCTCCGGTGTCGAGCGTTAGCTGAAAAATAGGATTATCCCCTTCAACCGCCGCATCGAAATAGAGCGACTTCGAATCCGAAGCCCATTCGAAATCCTGCACCCAGTTACGGAATGATTCGGTGAGCACGCGCGACGTGCCGGTGGCGCGGTCGTACAACGCAAGCCGGAAAAGATCCGATTCGTAACCCGGCAGTTTCTGCACGAGATAAGCGATATATTTTCCATCCGGCGAATACTTCGGATTGCCGTCGAATGAAGGGTTGGAGGCAGTGATGTTGCGCGGCGGTTGCGCGCCGCTAACCGATACGACCCACAAGTCGCTGTTCGTGGAGGATTCCAGGTTGCTTCCATGATCAGAATCAACCGCCAGTTCCTTGCTGTCCGGCGAAAAATCGTATTGCAGCGGCCCACTGAGCTGGTAGCGCGGGGAATCAAAATCTCCGGGCGTCAGGTCCCGCACCGTCCCTGTCGGGACATCGGCCAGCAGGACGTGCGTTCTCTGGCCGTCCTTCCACGCGGTCCAGTGCCGATAGAGAAGAGTGGTCGCCATGTGTGCGTGAAGCGGTCCATTGCTCCAGCGGTCGCTGATTTTCTTGTTGCAGGCGTCGTCAGCGCCACATTCCGGATAGACGTCGCTTGAAAACGCGATGGATTTTCCGTCGGGCGACCATAGCGGATCGGAAACGCCCGTGGAAACATTCGTCAACTTGCGCGCGCCGCCGCCGTTTACGGGGATGATGATAGAGTTGCTGATCGTCACCGGCTTCGCGGATAAAAACGATCCATTTGCTGTCGGGCGAGAAAATTCGGCGCGGTATCATTCGCCTCGCCGAACGTGAACTGCCGGGGATTTGCGCCGTCCGCGTCCATCAACCAGATGTGACTCGTGCGCTTTGCCTTTCCCGAGGTCGTACGCCGCGAGGGTCAGGACGATCATGCGGCCATCCGGCGAAAGGTGCATGTCCTCGACGTGCCGGTAACGGTACAAATCCTCGATCGTAAACGCGCGCTTCGCAGCATGAATGGGCGCGGCAATCAGGAAGAGCGCACTCGCAAAACAGAACAGTATTCGGCGCATGGATTCTCTCAGTCTTCGTCGAAGGTGTGAATCAACTCGCGAATTTAAGCACAATTGGTAATTTGCGGGCAACTTGCGCGCGCAAGAAAAAGGCCGCCCCACCTTGCGGCGAAGCGGCCCTGGTATGTCGGTCGAGCGCTGAAAACAACTCACTGCTCTAGCTTTCCGCGATCGCGTCCGTATCCTTGCGAAGGAAATCAAGCGCCGCCGCCTCTTCCGGCGTGAGCTCGGGCTCCATCGCTTGCGGCTCCTCCTTCGGGATTTCGGTGAGGAGTTGAATGTTGCGATAGCGTTCGAGACCCGTGCCCGCGGGAATCAGGCGGCCCATGATTACGTTTTCCTTCAGGCCGCGCAGGTAATCAACCTTTCCGGAGATGGCCGCTTCGGTAAGGACGCGGGTGGTCTCCTGAAAGCTCGCCGCGGAAATGAACGAATCGGTCGAGAGCGAAGCCTTCGTGATGCCGAGGAGCAGCGGACGCCCGGTTGCGGGACGGCCACCATCGCTGATGATCCGGTCGTTCTCCTCGCGGAAGCGGAACTTATCCACCTGTTCCTCGAGAAGGAACGTGGTGTCACCCACGTCCTCGACTTTCACCCAGCGCATCATCTGTCGGACGATCGTCTCAATGTGCTTGTCGTTGATGTTGACGCCCTGCAGCCGGTAGACTTCCTGGACCGAATTGACCAGGTAGGCCTGCGTGTACTTTTCGCCGAGGACGGCCAGCAAGTCATGCGGGTTGAGCGGGCCGTCAATGAGCGGTTCGCCGGCGCGCACGTGCTCGCCTTCCTGCACGTTGATGTGCACGCCGCGCGGGATGGAGTATTCCTTTACGGTCTTGCCATCCTCACTCTCGACGTACGTCTTGCGCTGGCCCTTGGCGATTTCGCCGTATTTCACCACGCCATCAATTTCGCTGATGACCGCGGGGTCGCGGGGCTTGCGCGTTTCGAAGAGTTCCACGACGCGCGGCAAACCACCGGTGATGTCCTTGGTCTTCGTAGTCTCGCGAGGAATCTTCGCGAGCACGTCGCCCGGTTGGACTTCGTCGCCATCCACGACCATCAAGTGGGCGCGTGACGGCATCAGGTACTTTCTTCTTGGCGCGGCCGGCGGAATCGCGGACCAAAATCGTCGGCTGGTGCTTTTCGTCACCCGGCGGAAGCGTCACAACCAGCTGCGAAAGCCCGGTGACTTCGTCCACCTGCTCTTCGATCGTGATTCCGGGCTGCAAGTCTTTGAACTCGACCGTGCCGCCTGTTTCAGTAAGGATCGAGAAAGTGTATGGATCCCATTCGACCATGGTCTGGCCGAGCGTGACCGGCTGACCGTCTTCGACCTTGAAACGAGCACCGTAAACTACGTGGTGGCGTTCCTTTTCACGGCCCTTTTCGTCCACGACCGCGATCAAGCCGGAGCGGTTCATGGCGATCAGAGTCTTGCCGCGGCCCTCGACCACCTTAAGGTCAATGTATTTTACGAACCCGTTATTGCGGGCCTCGACCTTGGATTGTTCGGTGACGCGAGTGGCCGTGCCGCCGATGTGGAACGTCCGCATGGTGAGCTGCGTGCCCGGCTCGCCAATGGACTGCGCGGCGATGACGCCGACCGCTTCGCCCATTTCCACGAAGCGCCCGGTGGCCAGGTTACGGCCGTAGCACCGCGCGCAGACACCGCGGCGGGATTCGCACGTGAGCACGGAGCGAATGTTGACGCGTTCGATGCCCGCGGCTTGAATTGCACTCGCGAGTTCTTCCGTGATTTCCTGGTTGATCTCGACAATCACATTGCCTTCGTAGTCCTTGATCTTCTCAAGAGACACGCGGCCTATCACGCGATCGCGCAACGGTTCAACTTCGACGCCGGCTTCGAGAATTGGTTCGACGTAAATTCCATCAGCCGTGCCGCAATCGAATTCGTTGATGATCACGTCCTGCGCGACGTCTACTAGACGCCGCGTGAGGTAGCCGGAATCAGCGGTCTTGAGCGCCGTATCCGCCAGCCCCTTACGGGCGCCGTGCGTGGAGATGAAGTATTGCAGCACGGTGAGGCCTTCGCGGAAGTTTGATGTGATCGGCGTTTCGATGACTTCGCCCGAGGGCTTCGCCATCAATCCGCGCATTCCGGAAAGCTGCCGAATCTGCTGTTTCGATCCGCGCGCGCCGGAATCGGCCATTACGTAAACCGGGTTGATGATGCCCTGCTTGTCCTGTTCCTCGAGCGCCTTGAACATTTCGTCGGCGACTTTTTCCGTGATGTCGCTCCAGATGGCGATGACCTTGTTGTAGCGCTCGCCGTTGGTGATCGCGCCGTCCAGATACTGCTGCTGGACCTTCACGACCTCATGCTCGGCGGCGTCCACCAGCTTGAATTTCACGCTGGGGATGACCATGTCGCTGATGCCGATCGAAATGCCGGACTTCGTCGCGTAGAGGAAGCCCAGCTCTTTCAACCGGTCAAGCATCACCACGGTCTTTTCGAGACCGAAGCGGAGATAGGCATAGAGAACAAGGGCCTGCACACCCTTCTTCTTTAGCAAGCCGTTGATGAAGGGCATGTCCGACGGCAGGTGATCGTTGAAAATCACCCGGCCGACGGTGGTCTGCAGGAACTGCTTCGATAGATTTACAGGCTCGGTGTGCGAAACGTCCTGATCGTCATACGCATTCGTCAGGTCAATGACCTCGCCGGTGTAGCGCATGCGGATCGGCGTGAGCAATTCCACTTCGTTCGCTTCGAGCGCCATCACAACTTCGTCGCTCGAACCGAACGCGCGGCCTTCGCCCTTGGCCTTCGGCTTCGCCTTCGTCATGTAATAGATGCCGAGCACCATGTCCTGCGTCGGAACGGCGAGAGGATAGCCGTTGGCCGGCGAAAGGATGTTGTGCGAGCTGAGCATCAGCACCGAGGCTTCCACCTGCGCCTCGGGCGATAGCGGAATGTGCACCGCCATCTGATCGCCGTCGAAGTCCGCGTTGAACGCGGTGCAAACGAGCGGATGGATGCGGATCGCCTTGCCCTCGACGAGTACCGGCTCGAATGCCTGAATGCCGAGGCGGTGAAGCGTGGGAGCGCGGTTCAGAAGCACGGGATGCTCGCGAATCACGTCCTCGAGAATGTCCCAAACCGTCGCTTCCTGCGCCTCGACCAACTCCTTCGCCTGCTTGATCGTGGTGCAGTGCCCGGCAGCTTCCAACCGGTGATAGATGAATGGCTTGAATAGCTCGAGCGCCATCTTCTTTGGCAGGCCGCACTGGTGCAGCTTCAGTTCCGGTCCCACGACGATTACGGAGCGGCCCGAATAATCCACGCGCTTGCCGAGCAGATTCTGGCGGAAGCGTCCCTGCTTGCCCTTGAGCGTATCGGACAGCGACTTGAGCGGGCGGTTGTTCGTCCCGCGAAGCACGCGGCCGCGCCGGCCATTGTCAAACAGGGCGTCTACGGCTTCCTGCAGCATGCGCTTCTCGTTGCGGACGATTACATCGGGAGCGTGCAGCTCCATCAGTTTCTTCAGGCGGTTATTGCGGTTGATCACGCGCCGGTACAGGTCGTTCAGGTCCGACGTGGCAAACCGGCCGCCGTCGAGAGGCACCAGTGGGCGCAGCTCGGGTGGCAGGACTGGGATCACGTCCAGAATCATCCATTCCGGCTTATTGCCGCTCTTGCGGAACGCTTCCAGTACCTTGAGGCGCTTCGCGAATTTGATCCGCTTCTGCAGGCTCGGATCGATTTTCATCTTCTCCCGCAGCTCGGTTGAAAGCTTGTCCACATCCACGCGGCGGAGAAGTTCCTTGATCGCTTCGGCGCCCATGCGCACGTCGCACTTGCCCGGAAATTCCCGCTGGAGTTCGCGAAACTTTTCTTCGGGCAGGATTTCCTTTTCCTTGAGTCCCGGCACTTCGCCCGGATCCACGCACACGAAGGTCTCGAAATAAAGAATGTGCTCGAGATCGCGCATGGTGATATCCAGCAGGTAGCCGATGCGGCTCGGCAGCCCCTTGAAGAACCACACATGCGAGCAGGGCGATGCCAACTCGATGTGTCCCAGGCGCTCACGGCGGACCTTGCTGAGCGTCACTTCGACGCCGCACTTGTCGCATATGACCCCGCGGTGCTTCATGCGCTTGTACTTGCCGCAGAGGCACTCCCAGTCGGTCACGGGGCCGAAAATCTTGGCGCAGAACAGGCCGTCGCGTTCCGGCTTGAACGTCCGGTAGTTAATCGTCTCCGGCTTGGTTACTTCGCCGTGCGACCAAGAACGGATTTTCTCGGGGCTCGCAAGGCTGATGCGAATCGAATCGAAATCCGCGATCTGGCTGGCACGGTCATAAGGGCTCGATCGATACAAGGGATGATCCTCCCGTCCCGGGTTACCCGGAACAAAAACCATTCATAAACAAATTGATCAGACGCGTCCCGGGTTTCCCCGGGACGCGCAATTAGTCCGCTGCTTCTGCCTTCTCGAGTTGCGGTTTCTGGCGCTTCATCAATTCCACATCCAGGCACAGCGACTGCAGCTCGCGCACCAGCACGTTGAACGATTCAGGCACGCCCGGCTCGATACCCGGCTCGCCCTTCACGATGGCCTCATAAATCTTCGCGCGGCCATACACGTCGTCTGATTTCGCCGTCAGCAGTTCCTGCAGGATGTGCGCCGCACCGTAGGCTTCCAGCGCCCAAACTTCCATTTCTCCGAAGCGCTGGCCTCCGAATTGCGCTTTTCCGCCGAGCGGCTGCTGGGTGATCAGCGAATACGGCCCGATGGAACGCGCGTGAATCTTGTCGTCAACCAAGTGCGAAAGCTTGAGCATGTAGATGTAGCCGACGGTGACCTGCTGCGCGAATTCGTCGCCGGTCATGCCGTCGAAGAGCGTGATCTTGCCGCTCTGTGGCAGCTTCGTGAATTCGAGCAGATGGCGAATGTCCCCTTCGCGAGCACCGTCGAATACCGGAGTGGCAAACGGAACGCCCTCGCGGAAGCTTTGCGCCAGGTCGAGGATCGCTTCATCGTCCAGGTCAACAATCGTCTTCCAGACCGACGTAGGCCCAAACGCATCCTTAAAATACTTGCGTACCGATTCGACCCGCGCTTCGTCGTCGAGCAGCTTGCCGATGTGCTCGCCCAGTTCCTTGGAAGCCCAGCCAAGATGCGTTTCGAGAATTTGGCCGACGTTCATACGCGACGGAACGCCCAGCGGGTTGAGTACGATTTCAACCGGGGTGCCATCGGGCATGTAGGGCATGTCTTCCTGCGGAACGATTCGCGCGATCACGCCCTTGTTTCCGTGCCTTCCGGCCATCTTGTCGCCGACCGAAAGCTTGCGCTTCATCGCGATGTAGGCCTTCACCAGCTTGATCACGCCCGGCGGCAGCTCATCGCCCTTCTTCAGCTTGGCGATACGCTCGTCGGTGATTTTCCGCAGCACATCAATCTGCCGCGAGGTCATTTCCTCAACCTCGTCGATTTTTTCGATTAGCAGCGGGTCCTTGTCATTCAGGCGAAGGCGCTTCAAGTTGCGAGTTGAGATTTTCTCGAGGATGTCGCGCGTCAATTCCGCGCCCTTGGTGAGCAGGCGCTTGTTGGTGCGCTCATCGTGGAGGTCGGCGACCAGCTTCTGCCCGCCGAGCAAATCGTTCAACCGCTTCAGCCGCTCGTCGGTGAGAATGCGGATCTCATCGCCGAGGTTCTTTTCCAGCTTCGCAACGTGCGTCGCTTCGATGGCCTTGTGGCGCTCGTCCTTCTCCGCACCCTTGCGGCAGAAGATTTTCACGTCCACGATCGTTCCCTCAATGCCCGGAGGGCAATAGAGCGAAGCGTCGCGGACATCACCGGCCTTCTCGCCGAAAATCGCGCGGAGAAGTTTCTCTTCCGGCGTCAGCGTGGTTTCACCCTTCGGCGTCACTTTGCCGACGAGGATGTCGCCCGGCTTGACGGTGGCTCCGATGCGAATCACGCCGCTTTCGTCCAGGTTGCGGAGAAAGCTTTCGTTGATGTTGGGAATGTCGCGCGTGATTTCTTCGGGCCCGAGCTTCGTATCGCGCGCCTCGATTTCGTACTCTTCGATGTGAATCGAGGTGTAGTAGTCCTCTTTGACCAGCTTTTCGCTGACCAGGATCGCGTCCTCAAAGTTGTATCCGCGCCACGGCACGAAGGCGACAAGGACGTTGCGTCCCAGCGCCAGCTCGCCGCGGTCGGTGCAAGGGCCGTCCGCCAGCACCTGGCCCTGCTTCACGCGGTCACCGGCGCGAACCAGTGGCTTCTGGCTGATGCACGTATTCTGGTTCGACCGCTTGAACTTCGTGAGCAAGTAAATGTCGGATCCGACTTCGCGGCTCAGCACGCCGGACTGGTCCGATTCCACGCGCACGATTACGCGCTCGGAATCCACCTGGTCCACGATGCCGTCGCGACGGCAGACGATCACGGCGCCTGAATCGCGCGCGGTGACTCGCTCCATACCCGTCCCGACAAGCGGGGCCTCGCCCTTAATCAGCGGCACGGCCTGGCGCTGCATGTTCGAGCCCATCAACGCGCGGTTCGCGTCGTCGTTCTCGAGGAACGGAATCAAGCTCGCGGCCACCGACACGAGCTGCTTCGGCGACACGTCAATGTAATCCACCTCTTCGCGGCTCTTCAGAACGAAGTTGCCGGCCTGGCGGCAGTTGACGAGGTCGGTCGTGATTCGCAGTTTGTCGTCCAATGACGCGTTGGCCTGCGCGACCACGTAGCGATCCTCTTCCCATGCCGAGAGATAGAAGCAATGCGGCTCGACGACGATCCGCTTGCGCTTCAGCTCCTCGTTCGTCTCTTCGACTTTGTCCTTTTCGACGATCTCGCCGGCCTTGAATTCGCTGTCGCCCGAATTGACCACCTGCACAAAGTCAATCACGCGGCCGCCCTTTACTTTGCGGTAGGGCGATTCGATGAAGCCGAATTCGTTGATCCGCGCGTAGCAGGAAAGCGAGCTGATCAGTCCGATGTTCGGACCTTCCGGCGTCTCAATCGGGCAGATGCGCCCGTAGTGCGTCGGGTGAACGTCGCGGACTTCGAATCCTGCGCGCTCGCGCGAAAGACCGCCGGGCCCAAGAGCCGACAGGCGGCGCTTGTGGGTGATTTCGCTCAGCGGATTCGTCTGGTCCATGAACTGCGATAGCTGCGAACTCCCGAAAAACTCGCGGATCGCGGCCATCACGGGCTTCGCATTCACCAGGTCGTGCGGCATGGCAGTGGACATTTCCTGGTACACGGACATCTTTTCCTTGATCGCGCGCTCCATGCGGACCAGTCCGATGCGGAACTGGTTTTCAAGCAGCTCGCCCACCGCGCGGACGCGGCGGTTACCGAGATGGTCAATGTCGTCCACCGAGCCGACGTTCTTGCGCAGCTTCAGCAAATACTTGATCGCGGCGACAAAGTCCGACGGGTCGAGCGTGCGCTTTTCGAGCGGAGTCTCGAGTCCCAGCTTGATGTTGAACTTCAGCCGGCCCACTTTGCTAAAATCGTACTTGCGGGCATCGAAAAACATTCCGTTGAATAGCGCCGTCGCCGTTTCCAGCGTCGGCGGATCGCCCGGACGCAGCTTGCGGTAGATTTCGATCAGCGCTTCCTTCGGTGTATGAATTGTGTCCTTCTCCAGCGTGCGCGACACGATGATGCCGACGTCGTCGCGGTCCGGGAAGCAGACATCCACTTCGGTGATTCCCGCTTCGCCGATCGCCGTCCACATTTCAGGCGTCAGCGGCTTATTCGCTTCGAGCAGCACTTCGCCGGTCTGCCGGTTCACCAGCTCGCCGACCGTGACGGCGCCCTCGAGATCAGCTACGCCGATTTCAGCCTGTGTAACGCGCGCCTTCACCAGTTCCTTGTAGAGCGCTTCGGTGATGCGCTTGTGCGCGCCGACCAGCGACTCGCCCGACTTCGGATGCTTGATTTCTCGCGTGAGCTTGCGGTCAATCAGTCCTTCCGAGGCGTTCCAATAGAGGTCGCCGTCACGCAGTGAAATCCGCTCGACCTGGAAGAATGTGCGCAGCACATCCTCATTCGATTTGATTCCCAGCGCCCGCAGGAAAATCGAGCCGAGGAATTTGCGTTTGCGGTCAATGCGGACGTACAGAATATTCTTTGTGTCGTATTCGAATTCCACCCATGATCCGCGGTACGGAATGATTTTCCCGAGGAAGTAACTGCGGTTGTTCGCAGTCTCGAAGAAAACGCCGGGCGAGCGATGCAGCTGGCTGACGATCACGCGCTCCGTGCCGTTGATGACGAACGTGCCATTCTCCGTCATCAGCGGGATGTCGCCGAAGAACACTTCCTGTTCCTTGATGTCGCGGATGGACTTCGCGCCGGTATCGGGATCTTTGTCGTAAATGGTGAGGCGAATAGTGACTTTCAGCGGCGCGGAATACGTCATGCCGCGCTCCTGGCATTCGTTCACGTCGTACTTCAGCTGTAGCGTGACCGGGTCGCCGCACTTGTTGCAGAACGTCGGCGTATTCTTGTTGAACGTGCCGCACTTCGTGCACAGCACGTCGCCCGTCTTGTACGGGTTCGTGACCACGGACGCGCCGCAACTCCGGCACGTCGCGCGCAGGTGATGCAGTCCGCGCAGATGTCCGCATTTGCACTCCCAGTTGCCGATCGCGTAGTCCACGAAATCCAGCTGCGACAATCCGCGAAAATCCTGGATCGGGAAAACGGACGAGAACACGGACTGCAAGCCCGTGTCTTCCCGCTCGCTTGGCAACAGATCCATCTGCAGGAAGCGCTGATAGGACTTCTTCTGGACATCAATCAGGTTCGGAATCTGGACCGTCGTCTTGATTTTGGCGAAGTCCAGGCGTTCCCGTTCCCGCATGACGCGATTACCGTTACGATGACTCATGGACCATCCCCTTCAGGGCTACGCCGAATGCGGCAGTGCGGATAGACACCCGCCCCGCCGGTCCGGGAAGGACAACATTAGAGGTTCTGAAATAAAAAGGAGCGCGTGCGTACGCGAGTTCCTTTGCAGCCCGGCACAAGGCCGTTTGCAGGCTGCCACTACTTGATATCGACCTTGGCCCCGGCGTCTTCGAACTTCTTTTTGATCGTCGCCGCCTCGTCCTTGTTGATGCCCTCTTTCACCGTCTTCGGGGCACCGTCCACCAGGTCCTTGGCTTCCTTCAAGCCCAGGCTGGTGACTTCACGGACTGCCTTGATCACGTTGATTTTGTTCGCGCCGACTTCGGTGAGGACGACAGTGAATTCCGTCTTCTCCTCTGGCGCTCCGCCTGCCGCGCCCGCGCCTGCCGCTCCGCCCGCCACCATGACTGGCGCCGCAGCAGCCGCCGAGACTCCGAAGGCCTCTTCCATTTTCTTGACCAGGTCGGAAGCCTCGAGCAGCGTCAGACCCTTGATTTCTTCCAGAATTGTTTCCACTTTGCTAGCCATTGCCGTGTCTATCCTCCTCAAGATGAAAATCTAAAAAAGACGAAGAACCTTTCCTACTGAGCCGCTTCAGGCGCCGGCGCGTTTTCGGGTGCCGCGCCGCCCCCTGCAAATTTATTTGCCTTCACCGCTTCGCTCGTCACGACCGCCAAATTGCGCGGTACGGCCGCCAGCACGGTGGCCACTCGTTGCGCCGGCGCATTCAGCATGAACATGATCTTGCTGATCAGCTCTTCCTTGCTCGGAAGCAGGGCAAGCTGGCCGATCTCTTGAATCGAAATGACGCGCCCTTCCACCCATCCGGCGCGAAACTGGAACGCAGGAACGTCTTTCGCGACCTTGGTCAGGATCTTCGCCAGAGCGACCGGGTCGGTCTTCGTGTACGCGATCGAATTCGTGCCCTTCAGGCCCTTGAGCAGACCTTCGGCCGGCGTGCCTTCACCAGCGCGCTCCGCTACCGTGTTCTTCACCACCTGATAGTGTCCGCCTGCGGCTTCCACCGAACGCCGCAGCTTGGTGTCTTCTTCGACCGTGATCCCCTGAAACGTAGACAAAATGACGGTCGAAACCGTCGCGAGCTGCTTCCGCAGTTCGTCGGCCTGCGTTACTTTTTCGGCCTTCTTCTTCATGCCGAACTCCCCTCGTGAACTTGTTACGCTAACCGGTTACGCTGCGACTGCCGTACCGGTTTCCGCCTCGGCGTGGTCAATCAGAATCCCCGGACCCATCGTCGAGGTCAGCGTGATCTTCTTGATGTACTTGCCCTTCGCGGCGGATGGCTTGGCCTTCACAACCGCTTCCAGCAAAGCATGGGCGTTGTCCGCAAGACTCTTCGCCGGGAAACTGATCTTCCCGATGGGCGAATGAATCAGACCCGTCTTATCCAGCCGAAATTCCACCTTGCCGGCCTTGATTTCCTTGATCGCCTTAGCGACTTCAAACGTGACCGTGCCAGTCTTCGGATTCGGCATCAGGCCGCGCGGGCCGAGCACTTTTCCCAGCCGTCCGGCGGACTTCATCATGTCCGGCGTTGCGATTACCGCGTCATAGTCCGTCCAGCCTTCAGTGATTTTCTGGACCATGTCGTCGCCGCCTACGAAATCCGCGCCGGCGTCCTGCGCCTCTTTCACTTTTTCGCCGCTGGCGATCACCAGCACGCGCTTCGATTTCCCAAGACCGTGCGGCAGCACTACCGTGCCGCGTACCATCTGGTCGGATTGCTTCGAATCCACACCCAGGTTCAGGACGAGCTCGACGGTCTCATCGAATTTCACGAAGTGCGCCTTGCGAAGCAGTTCCGCGGCTTCTTCCAGCTTATACGGACGCGCCTCAACCATCTTCCGTGCCTTATCAATATTCTTCCCACCGACTTTTGCGCTACGACCCATGCGTGTGTCCCCTTACTCCGTCACTTCGATGCCCATGTTGCGGGCCGTTCCCATGATTGACCGGACTGCCGAATCAAGATTCGTCGTGTTCAGATCGGGCAGTTTCTGCTTGGCGATTTCCACAACCTGCTTGTGCGAAAGCTTCGCCACTTTGTTGCGATTCGGCTCCGGCGACCCCTTCACAATTCCCGCGGCGCGCTTCAAGAGTTCCGAGGCCGGCGGCGTCTTCAGAATGAATGTGAACGTCCGGTCGCTGTAGATCGTCACCAGCACGGGAATGATCATTCCGTCCGGTTCTTTCGACGTCTTGGAATTGAACTGCTTGCAAAAATCCATGATATTCACGCCGTGTGGACCCAGAGCCGTGCCCACGGGCGGCGCCGGCGTTGCCTTCGTGGCCGGCAACTGCAACTTCACCATCGCTTGAACTTTCTTTGCCATCTCGGATCCTTAGGCTACTTTTTCGACTTGCGCAAAATCCAGTTCCACCGGCGTCGCGCGCCCGAAAATCGTCACGGAAACCTTCAGCGTGCTGCGGTCGGAGTTCACTTCCTCAACCTCGCCCGTGAAATTCGCGAACGGGCCTTCGCCGATACGCACCTTCTCGCCGCGCTCGAAAGACAGCTTCGGCTTGGGCTTTTCCGCAGTCGTCGTCGCCCGGTTCAAAATGTTCTGCACTTCCTCGTCGGTCAGCGGCGAAGGCATCTGCCCGGAGCCAACGAAGCCGGTCACCTTCGGCGTGGACCGCACCACGTGCCACGTGTAGTCGTCCATATCCATCTCGACCAGCACGTAGCCCGGATAACACATCCGCGGGGAAACCACTTTCTTGCCGCCGCGAACCTCGACCACCGATTCGGTGGGAATCACGACCTGGCCAATTTTGTCCGTGAGCCCGAATGCCTGCACGCGGCCTTCGAGACTCTCCTTCACCTTCTTCTCAAATCCAGAGTAGGTGTGGACGATGTACCACTGCTTTGCGATGACGTCGTTCATCTTAGTTGTGCCTGAAAAATCCGTTCACGACGATGTAGAGCCGGCTAAAAACCAGATCCGTAAGCCAGAAATACACGCCAAAAAAAGCCACTGTTACGGTTACCACAATCGTTGTGGACCACACATCAAAGCGCGACGGCCAATTGACCTGTCGCATCTCGACGCGCACATCGTGCAGGAAGCTTCGTACATGCTTCCAATACAAACTGACCTTGCCGACCGGCTCCATCAGCGAAAATCCGCTTACCCGGTGCTCCTGCTCTTCCCGATTTGTCTTCGCCGCGTCCGCCATTTCGCTGCCTGATCTCGCCTGCCGTCTCCGCCGCCAAAACTGGCAGGGGAGGAGGGATTCGAACCCCCACTCTCGGTTTTGGAGACCGATGGTCTACCGTTGAACCTACTCCCCTGAATTTTCGAACTTTCGGTTCGAAAATTCACCCTGAGCCCGCAGTTCAGGGCGAAGGGTGAATTTGATTCTGAGCTTTGGCAATAAGCTCCAACTTTTTCGCTCGCCGCCAGCCCTTAAGCTCTGCTTCGCGCTTGCGCGCCGAACTTTCATTCGGATGCTCTTCCTGCCAAACCAATCTAACAGGTCGCCGTAAAGCCGTGTGCCTCGAACCAACACCCCAGTTATGCCGCTTCATTCGCTGAGCGGGATCCTTCGCGGCTCCTACGTAGAGCGAGCCATCGCCGCACTCGAGCATGTAGCAAAACCAACTCTGATCGGCTGCTACCATCTAGCGCCCGACCCTTCGAGCCGACAACGTCGGCTCTCAGGGTGAATCCGGCTATGCCGGATTCACTTAACTTCCTTATGACCAGTGTGCTTCCGGCACGTGTTGCAGAATTTCTGCGTTTCCAACCGGTCCGTATGCTTCTTACGGTTCTTGGTGGTCGTGTAGTTCCGGTTTTTGCAATCGTTGCACTGCAATGTGATTATTTCTCGCATGGTCGTTTACTCGATGATCTCGGCGACGGCGCCTGCGCCAACCGTGTGGCCGCCTTCGCGGATCGCGAACCGCAATCCCTTTTCCAACGCTACCGGCGTGATCAGCGTAATCTCCGCACTCACGTTGTCTCCCGGCATCACCATCTCCACTCCCGCCGGCAACTTCACATCTCCCGTCACGTCCGTCGTCCGGAAGTAAAACTGCGGCCGGTATCCCGTGAAAAACGGCGTGTGACGCCCGCCTTCTTCCTTCGTCAGTACGTACGCTTCCGCCTTGAACTTCGTGTGCGGCGTGATCGACCCCGGCTTCGCCAGCACCTGCCCGCGCTCCACTTCATCTTTCTCAGTGCCGCGCAGCAAGAGCCCGACGTTGTCGCCGGCCATGCCCTCGTCCAGCAGCTTCCGGAACATCTCCACGCCCGTCACCGTCTTCTTCATCGTTGGACGGAAGCCCACAATCTCGATTTCCTCTCCTACCTTCACTTTGCCGCGTTCGATTCTTCCCGTCACCACCGTTCCGCGGCCCGAGATCGAGAAAATATCTTCAATCGGCATCGCGAACGGTCGGTCCACTTCCCGCGGCGGCAAAGGAATGTGCTTGTCCACCGCTTCCATCAACTCCAGGATCGACTTCTCCCACTTCTCGTCGCCTTCCAATGCCTTCAGCGCCGAGCCCTTCACCACCGGAATCGTGTCGCCCGGAAACTGATACGTCTTCAACAGTTCCCGCACCTCAAGCTCCACCAACTCCAGCAGCTCGGGATCGTCCACCATGTCGCACTTGTTCAGAAACACCACAATGGACGGCACGCCCACCTGCCGCGCCAGAAGAATGTGTTCCCGCGTCTGCGGCATCGGTCCATCCGTCGCTGCCACCACCAGAATCGCCCCGTCCATCTGTGCCGCGCCCGTGATCATGTTCTTCACGTAATCCGCGTGGCCCGGGCAGTCAATGTGCGCGTAGTGTCGGTTCGCCGTCTCGTACTCCACGTGCGACACCGCGATCGTGATTCCGCGCTCCCGCTCTTCCGGCGCGTTATCAATCGAATCGAACGCCCGAAACGATACCTTCGGGTTGTTCTTCGACAGCACCTTCGTGATCGCCGCCGTCAACGTCGTCTTGCCGTGGTCAATGTGTCCGATCGTCCCCACGTTCAAGTGCGGCTTACTCCGCTCGAATTTCTCCTTCGACATCGCGCGTTATCCTCTCGGATGAAGGCTGCGCGGTCGCTGCCGCGCTCGTGCTATTCACTTCGCCTGCGGACCGCTTGCCGCCGCCGAACAGTTGCTGGAGCGGGGGACCGGGCTCGAACCGGCGACCATCTGCTTGGAAGGCAGAGACTCTACCACTGAGTTACCCCCGCTCATGCCTTGCTCGCTGCAACATGGAGCCTGGGACCGGGATTGAACCGGTGACCTCGTCCTTACCAAGGACGCGCTCTACCAACTGAGCTACCCAGGCCCGAACCGGTTCTACTTCTCTCTCCGCGTTCGCGCCGAAAACTCAGCAGAATCTTTCCTGCTTCCGAATTCTCTCGCGAGGCCATCGCCGAGAACTTCTTCACGCCTTCGGGACCAGCCGCTCGGAGCCGCATGAGACGGTGGTGGACGGGGGAGGATTCGAACCTCCGTAGCCCGCAAGGAGCGGCAGATTTACAGTCTGCTGGTTTTAGCCACTCACCCACCCGTCCGGCGAAACGTGCTCGGGACACAGCTGTCGTCTCCCGTAAACCGAACCAGAACTGTACCGGACTGCTGTACGGGGTACTCCGAAATGCAGAAAGGGCTCGTGTGTGGACACACCAGCCCTGTTCGCTTTTTTCGCGAGGAATCCGTCCTTATGCCCGACCGCCGAATCCCGATCCCCTTCAAACTCAGCTGGCGGAGGGAGTTGAACCCCCGACCCTCTGATTACAAATCAGATGCTCTACCAACTGAGCTACGCCAGCCCTGCGCAAACCGAGCAAATATATCGTAGCGGCAATCAAATTGCAAGCAACTTTCCCCAGCCCCGCAAAACCATTGCCAGCGCACTAGTTATATAGCCTGATTCCGTTTCTGGGATGTCCTATTGTACAGCAGGCTTCGCAAATTCGGAATCACTTAAGTCTACGTCATGATGCACTTCGCTGAACGTCAGCACGTACGTCGTGTCTCCATTGGTCTGGCGCCAGACGAACGGAACTTTCACACCGTCTACGTCGCGATAATCATCAAACTCATCGCGCGATTCTGAGACGCCGTCCACGTCGTGATTTTGGCTGATCACGCGCAATAGAAGACCAGTCGTCGCGTCAAAGTACATCTTCGTCGGATCGCCGCCTTCGGGCACGCCCGCTTCGACAACCCATGCATCGCGGTCGCCGATCTTTTCCACGCCGGTCACCACCATGCTTGTGTAAACGCGGCGCATCTTGAAAGCATGAAGAAAATCTGCGCCACGCTTGGATTCCGCAAGTTCCGGTCCGGTCTGCTCGCGCAAGCCATTCTTGGGGTCGTCCGTCCAACCTTGTATGCCGTCAAATCCCTGCTGGAACACCGCGCCGTTGATGATCACCGCGGTCATGAATTTGTTAGGCGCCTTTTCGTGAACCATCACCGTGCCGGTCAGATTCGCCGATGGAACTTCAATCGTACCCAACATCACCTGCGATGTGAGTTTCTCCCAGGCGTCGCGGCCGCCGATGGCTTTCTCATAGCGATCTAGAATCGGGTCCACCTTTGGAGCCGCTGCTGAGACTTTAGGCGTCGCCGTTTTCGCGGTCGCTTGTGCGGCTGGCGCGACATCTTGCGCCGCCGACTGACCGCGCACGGCGAATATCGCCCCGAGTGCCAGCGCAATAACCGCAACCGATCGAACAAATCGTCGCATCGTTGGATGCTCGCTCTTGTAGATGGCGGAAACCCCAAGGTGAATAACTGCAACCAGCGCGATCTGCAACCTTACAACATTAGACGCGCGTGAAGGGTGGAGGGTTGCCGCTGCATCTTTCCCATATTCAATCCGCTGAGGAGACATTAGACTGATTCGCGGAGAATCGAGAATTACCGCCTGATGCCCATCTCCAGCACAAAGCGCTCGTGGATCGTGGTGGCCGTGCTCGTTGCCTTGGTCGCATCGGGCGCTGGGATCTATTTCTACCGCTTGCGCCGCCCGCTTCCGGCTGCGAGCGCCGGAACCGAGCCGGACATCATGAGCCAGCTTCCGCCGGGCGCACCGGTCGTTGCATATATAGATGTCGCAGCGCTCCGAAAGTTGCAAGGTTCGCCGCTCGCGGCCATGCTGGGCCTCGCCGGTGCTGATCCTAAAGAAGATCGCGACTATCAGGACTTCGTTCGCGACACAGGTTTCGACTACACGCGCGACCTCGACAAGTTTGTCGTCGCAATCTGGCCTACCAGCATGCCGACACCGAAGGGAGGGATTGGCGAGAACCAGGCGATTACCGTCGCCGACGGGCGCTTCGATCACGACAAGATCAAGGCCTACGCTCTGCGCACCGGGAAAGCTGGAATCTGGATGTCAAAATCGTTCTATACGGTGCCCGGCGATCCGCCTGTCTCGCTCAGCTTTCTTTCCCCGACGCGAATCATGATGACCGATACGCCGGGCATGCCCTTCACAGTGCCGGCAGCGAACGCCAAGGAAATAGACGCGATGAAGGCGCGCATCAATCGAGTGGCGGGCGCGCCAATCTTCGCCGTGGCGCAAACGGAGAAGCTGCCCAACAGCTTCTACGATAATTTCAAGAACGCGCCGCAGCTTCAGACGTTGGCGCGCAGCATAAAAGGACTGACATTCGCGGGCCAGCCTCAAGGCGACCGCATTGACCTGGCGCTCGACGCCGAATGCGATTCGCTGGCGCACGCCGCCGAGATCGCGACGCTACTTGACGGCTTCCGGATGTTCGGCGCTGTCGCGCTCTCCGATCCGAAAACGCGCCGCCAGATGACCGCGGAGCAGGCAGCGTTTCTAACCGCCCTCGCGAGCCAAGTAAAGGTCACCCATCAGGACCGTTGGGTGCGCATGACCCTCGGCGTGACGCCCGAAATGCTGGGGCCACCAAACTCAACTCACGCCGAACTGCGCTAGACATCTCAACCAAGCAGTTTCCCTTTACGCTGAGGGTCAAGTGCGCGGGGAACGGCATTCGAAGGCGTCTTCGACGAGATCTGCCATTCCCCTACAACAATTTTGCTTATCGCGCTTAGTGTTTGGCTGGATCGTGCCTGGGAAGATTCGGCGTCAATTTCCGGACGAGGAATTCTTGAAATAAATTACCGGCGGCGGCGGCGCCGGTATCTATTAACGCGGTTTCGAACGTTAATCCGACTCCCGTGTCCTTCGCGGGATAGTAAAGATTCGAGATGCCGGCTGAGGCGAGGTTCCCAAGAATACTCGAGTAATTCGCCTGCCAGTGCTTGTTGTCTCCCTTGCAGATCACCGCATTGGCAATGGCGTATAGAACTCGCTCTCGCGTTGTTCCCGTTCCCCGGTAGAAATAGCGCGGATCCTGTTTCAGGAGCGAAGGGAGGATCGCGCTTCCGATGAAATTGCTTGTAACCAGGTTGGCGTAGGCAGCACCGTAGCGTTTTCCGTAACCTTCCGCGCCCTGACCATATCCGCCATATTGATCTGCCGCCTGCTCGAGTCCTGCAACGGCCGCGGTCACTCCGAAGGTAACCGGATCTACCGTGTCTCTCAACGCAAGTTTGAATTTTTGCTTCGACGTGAGCGGAGCTGCATCGGGAATGTAGCTGACATAAAAATTCGGGATAACACCGAGGACGCGCTGCTTCTCTTCTTCCTTAAGTTGCACTTCCGCGACCTCGTTCTGTGAAGGCTCGACTCGCACCTCAGTAACATTTGCGGCAACCTTGAGCGTCACCTGCGGGACGATCGAATCTTCTCCCGAATGAAGTATTCCGAAAATTGATTGCGTGTCCAAGCCCGGCGACGCGATCGTCAGATGGAATGGCCCCGGAGCGACACCGGCGAAGGAGAACTGCCCGTCGTCGCCAGACAGCGCGTCCCGATTTGGAGAATTATCGTCACGTGCGAGTGTCACACGGGCCCCGGCGATGGGAACACCTGTCTGGTCGAGAACAGTGCCGATGATCCTTCCGGTTGATTGCTGATCGGTGGGCTGCTGAGATTGAGCCAGAGACGGAAAAGCCCAGATCAATACGCTCACGGTAAGACAGGCTAAAATGCCGAAGCGATGGATCGGACCAGATACGTTTCGGCCCGGGTGCAACATGCGTCGGTCATTTTTTATCCGATTCACGATTGCGGCTCTCGAGCGTTTCGCCATTTTCCGCCATACGACTCCACTATACGCCGCGCTCCTACCTTGATGTCGAGCGGGAATACGCAGTTGCTTCCAGGAATTTAACTGGCCCCCCCGCCCAGAATTTGCCAGCACTAAGGAAGCGCAAACGCTATGACGGAATCTCCGGGGGCGTCGTCGAAGTATCCGCTTACGGCAACGATGCCGGGGCCGCCGAAGGCTTCCACTACGACATACTGCTTGCCGTTCTTTCCCATATAAGTAATGGGAATCGTGTGAGCGCTCGCATCAATTTTCTCGGTCCACAGTTCCCTGCCGGTGCGCGCGTCGAAAGCGCGGAAGCGGCCGTCGTTCGTGGCGCCGACAAAGATCAAGCCGCTCGCTGTGACGATCATCGAGCCTGTGTTGGGTGCGCCGGTATGCGGAAAGCCCTTGTCGGCGAGCGCGTCCACAGTGCCAAAGGGAACGCGCCAGACGATATCGCCCGTCTTGGCGTTGACGGCAAATAGTTCCGCCCAGGGCGGGTTGATACACGGCCAGCCGGACTTCGGATCCCAGTATCGCGTGTTGTAGCGAATGCCGGTGCCGGGATAGATTTTTTCGTACGGGCCGCCGGTGGGATTTTCCTTTTCACCCTTGACCAGGCGGCCCACCTGCGCCGTATTGAAATCGGTGGTGCCGAAAATGTAGTCAAGCTTGGGGTCGAATGCTACGCCGCTCCAATTGGCCGAGCCTTCCCTGCCAGGAGAAACAATGGCCATTTTGTTCGGATCGTCGCCGAACGGAGTGAACGGCCCTTTGTTGTAGAGATTATTTTTCTCCCAGAGGTCCTTGCAGAACGCGGCATGCTCTGGCGTCAGATTGTAAATGTCGTCTTTTGTGACACTCATTGGAGAGAGCGGCGGAGGTTTTAAGGGAAACGGCTGCGTGGGCGACGTTTGTTCTCCGGGGACGTCCGATTGCGCCACGGGCCGCTCCTCCAAACCAAAAAGAGGCGTGCCATCTGTGCGATCGAACAAGAAGAGCGTGCCCTGCTTGCTGAACTCGGCGACGCCGGGAACGATTTTGCCGCCGATTTTCACGTCGAAGAGCGTGGGCGGCGCAGGCACGTCGTAATCCCAAAGATCATGATGCACCAGCTGCCGATACCAGACGAGTTTCCCGGTTCCAGCATCGAGCGCTACGAGGCTGTCGTTGTAGAGTCCGTCGCCGAGGCGTTGGCCGCCGTAGTATTCCGTGCCGCCGCTCGGCGCAATCGGGACAAAGACAAGGCCGCGCTCCGCGTCGAGCGTCATGAAGCTCCAGACGTCCGTGCCGCCTTTGGCGTCGAAGCTATTGCCGAGCCAGGTTTCGTGTCCGGACTCGCCGGGCTGCGCCTTGGTATAAAACGTCCAGACAATCTTGCCGGTGCGAGCATCCAAGGCGCGGACCGACTGCACTCGGTTTTCACCGCAGATGATTAGGTCGTGATAGACGACGGGCGCGGCGGCGGGACTAACGCCGGTGACGAAGCCGCTCTCGCCAAATCCTTCAGACGGCTTACCCGTTTTCGCATCGAGCGCGAGCATCTGACTACCGGACACGCCCAGAAAAATACGCGGTGCGGTGTTTGCATCGCCACGCCAGTAGGAAAGTCCGCGAGGGCGCGTGCCCTTCGTCTCGAACTTCCAGATTTGCAGGCCGTTGATGGGATTGAGCGCGTACACATTCTTGCCCGCGTCGAAATACAAGACGCCGTCAATTACGAGCGGGGCGCCTTCGGAATTCATGTCGTCCTTGGCGTCGCCGGTGTGAAAGGTCCAGGCGCGTTGGAGCTTCGTAACGTTCTTCGCGTTGATCTGCTTCAGCGGCGAGAAACGTTGCGCGCCAGAATCGTGGCCAGCGGTGGGCCAGTCTGTTTGCGCGAGCGAAGGCGCAGACGAAAACAACGCGGCGAGGATATTAAAACAGAACGCGGCGCCCACGACGGCGCCGCGCTTGAAATTTTGCGAAGATTTCGAAAAGGACATTCGCTCGAAGTTATTTCGCAGCGAGGAGCGGAGTAACGTCCTTATCGAATTGATCGTAGGTGCGAGCTTCCTTGTAGAAAGCGACGTTCTTGCCGCTACGGTCGTAGATCATAGTCATGGGGAGCGCCGTATCCCAGCGCGAGTCCATGTCTTTGTAAAACTGATCCTCGGTATTCGCCGCGATGTACACCGTAAACGGGGGCTTCGTCTCGCTCAAGTACTTCTGCAATTCGTCTTTGTCGGTGACGTCGTTCATCGAAACTTCGATGACCTGCAAGCCCTTGCCCTTATATGCGTTCTGAAGCTTGATGATGTCGGGAAATTCCGTGTGGCAAGGAACGCACCACGTCGCGAAGAAGTTCAGGACGACGACCTTGCCCTTATTCTGCGCGACGATGTCCTTGATGTCCTTGGGCTCGACGGATTTAATATCGGATGATTGAGCGCGGACGGACGGCCCGACGATTCCGAGCGCAACAACCGCGGCCAAAACCATTAGATAAAAGCGCTTGTGCCAGGTCTTCACTGGCCGCTCCCGGATGTAGGTGGCGGCGAGGCGAGCATTTTCACGGCCGCGTCCTGGACTTGCGTGAACGTCGAGCCGTTGATGTTCACGAAATTTGCGACGACCTGGCGATTGTCGTTGACGAGAATGGTGTTGTCCGCCGCGGGAGCCAGTTTATAGAGGCGCATACCCAGATCCTGATTGCCTTTGGCGAAGTAAACGAGCGGAATCTGAATGCCCTTATCGGCGGCGAGCTTTTCGAGCCATTCTTTCGTGTCGGCGCCCTCGGTCATGACGACGAAGCCCTTTAGATTCTTTTGCGATTTGACGAGCGAGTCGAGCTTGACGATCAAGTCCGCTGCCTGGTCGCTCGGTTTGTTGAAAAATCCGATGAGAGTCGGCGCGGCGCCGTATTCGCAGACGTAGCAAGTGTCCTGCCCCTTGTACTTGCCGGTGACGTCAATTACCCGAAGAGAAGGCGTCATTGCGCCGACCTGACGGCCGGAGACGAGCGGGCCGGAAGCTACCGCGGGCTGCGCGGAAGCGGTTGTGGCCGGAGGCGTACCGCCTTCGCTCGAAGTGGTGCCGTTGGCTGCGGCGGCATCGGCCATCTTGACGGCATTTGCTGCGTCCGTGCCGTCCACGGGCAATTTCAGCGCGACCCATTTGTACCAGCCGCCTTCGAGAATTTTCGTGTTGAGATAGCCAAACTCCGCGAGCTTTTTGTACATGTCGAGCGAGTCTTCGTCATGGTTGCAGGGGCAATAGAGAACGAGCATTTTATTGCGCGGGAGAGAAATCGGCGGCTTCACCTGTTGGACCCAGGGATAATTGATCGCGCCGGGGATGTGGCCTTCGGCGTAAGCTTCTTCAGGCTGCGTATCAACGAGCTGAAAGCTGGTGTCCTTGTCGTCCATCATCTTCTTAATGTCGGCAGGAGTGATGAACTGGGCCGGGGGAGCAGCCATTGCCGTGGGATCGTCAAATCCCGCTTGGGCGTCATCCTGCGCCACGGCATATCTCGGCATTAGCGAAAAAAGAGCTGTCGCCAAAGTACCAATCGCGAGCCACTTAGCTAGAGTCTTCATGTCATTCCCCCCTGCTTGTATTCGGCCGAATGCTGCGCGCCTGTTTACTTAGATTCGCGGCGCGAACGTAAAGATTTCCGGCCCCAAATTCGGATGTTACTCACGGCCCCTAAGTGTGTCAAGGATGAGCGCTTGCGGGCCATGAACCACTCCGCGACTGCCGAGGCATTTCTGCCTCTCATATCATTAGACGTGACGTTGCGCGGCTGGTTTCAAGAATCGTGCTTACTGCGTGGGAAGCGCGAAAGCGTAAACGACGCCATCCACTGGATAGACAACATATTGGCGCCCATCCAATTCGTAGGTCATTGCCCCAGTGCCCAGCGAGCCGCCGGGATACATATGCCACAGGACTTTGCCCGTGGCGGCATCGAGCGCAACCAGGCTCGACGAACTATCCGCGGTGAAAACAAGGCCGCCGGCCGTGGACAAAATGCCTGCCGACCCGCCACGGCCTTCCGTATCGGCCGTCCAGCGAATCTTGCCGGACTGAACGTCTATCGCTTTGAGCATGGATTTCGACGAGAGGAAGAAATCGCGTCCGGCCCAGCCTTCGGCCATTTTTCCCGTCATCGTCAAATAGAAAACTCCCATCGCCTCGCGTGAATTCACATAGAAGAGACCGGTATCAGGGTCGTAGCTCGGAGCCTGCCAGTTCGTGCCAACGCCTCCAGTGACGAGCACGCCGTCGGGCTTGGGCTCTTTCTCCGGGTCTGGGATGGGCTCGCCGCGATCGTCGTAGCCTTTGACCCAATTCGCGGGGACAAAAGCCTCGGAAATGAGCGCTTTTCCGTTCGTGCGATCGAGCACAAAGAACAGACCGTTCTTGCCGGCCTGCGCGAGCATCTTTCGCGGCTTGCCGTTAAATGTGCCGTCGAACAAAACCGGCGTCATGACCATGTCCCAATCGTGCGTGTCGTGCGGCGACGTCTGAAAATACCAGACGAGCTTGCCCGTGTCGGGATTGAGCGCCACGATCGTGCAGGTATAGAGGTTGGCGCCGACGCGCGTATCACCAGCCTCCACGGGATGGGGATTGCCCGTGCCCCAGTAGAGCAAATTCAGCTGCGGATCGTACGTGCCGGTGAGCCAGGTCATTCCTCCGCCGCGCGTCACCACGTTGGTATCGTGCGGCCACGTGTTCCACGCAGGATCTCCCGGCTTGGGCATCGCGTCCCAACGCCATTCCACTTTTCCGGTCATCGGATCAATAGACTGGAGAAACCCGGGAAGATCGGCGGTATCGCCCGAGGTGCCCACGATGATGTGATCGCGAATCACCAGGGGCGCCATGCTTCCGAATGCTTTCAGCGCAGGATCGTCAATCTGAATCTGCCAGATTAATTTCCCATTGTGAGCGTCGAGGCAGAGAAGCTGCGCGTCGAAGGTGGTGAGGAAGAGGCGATCCTTCCACATGGCAAAGCCTTTGTTGCCTCCGCTCAGCGCTTGGTTCGGGCGCGCGAAGTGCCAGATTTGGCGGCCGGTGCGAGCGTCCACGGCCCACGCTTGATTGCCACCCGCAATATAGAGGATGCCATCTACTTCGAGGGGCATTGATTGCAGACCGGTAGTGTGCGCTTGAAACGCCCAGGCAAGAGTCATCGAGTCGACGTTTGTTTTGTTGATTTGCGCGAGAGAACTGAAGCGGCGGCCGGTGTAATCGCCATTGAACGTCGGCCAGGAGTCCGTGGAAGGTTTCAGAATCTTCGCCGGATCAAGTTCCTGCGCTACGAGACTCGACGACATCAACAACAAGGCGAGCGAAGCAAGGGCCAACCACTTGTTCACTTCAAAGTCTCCAGATACGTGAAGAGATTGTGCATGTCGGCATTGGTGTATTTCTGCAGCAGCTCGGCATGCACGGCGAGAGGATCGTGTACTTCAATTTTGACGGCGCTCGCCGGCCAAGAGCGATACCAGCCGTCCTTCCCCATAATGGCAACGTTGAAGCCGTCGTTCAGCAGGAGCGTTCCTTCGAATTTCTGGCCAGAAGGTAGCGTCACCGCGGCGGTGGAGGGCGTACCCGAAGGATACAGAAAACGCACCTCAAGATCGGGCGGATTGTATTTTTTCGCGACGCCCGCAAGATCGCCCGTCGGCGAATGGCATGTATTGCATTTGCCGGGGCCGTTGAAATAGGCCTTCCCAGCTTCCACGGTTCCAGTCGCGAGACGTTCGGCTGGAATGTCGTTGGGATACGGGCCGTAGCGCGTGTGCAGATCGAAGAGGGAAATTTGCGCGTTCAGAAACGCGACGATATCGGAAATTTGCGCCTCGGTCATCGGGAATGGCGGCATGCCTTTCTCGACGCGGCCGCCGGTCACCACCACTCCGATGAGATCTCCGCCTTTATCGTGGCGAACGAGCGAGGAGCGAATCAGATCGGGACCGCGGCCGCCCGTGGCGTCTTCCGCATGGCATGCGGAGCAATTCGCCTTAAAAATTACGCGGCCGCGCTCAGCCGCCGCAGCTTGGGCCGCGACCTCAGCAGGAGTCGGCCCCGCCGCACGAGGCGCTTGTGCTGCGAGCGAAGCGACCGACGCGAGAATCGCGAACGCGATCAGAGCAGGTTTCTTCAAATGGATCTCCCTGGGTCCAGACAGCTACATGGACGGCAGTGACGACACACCAGTTGCACAAAATTTCTAGTGCCCGGCCTTCGTCAAAGTCGCTCCCGTTATTTTCTTGGTCTCATTCGCCCAATTGGGGCCGGGATAGCTGAACAGCAGGCTGTAGCCCGGTGATCCGCCCGCGACGAAAATGTGAAAATCGTCCGGGCTTTGCACGATGGGCACTTTGCCGCCGGGCTTCAACGCGTCTCTGAAAATTTGTGCGCGATCAGGACGAATACGGCCGTCATCAATTGACGCCTGGATTTCCTTGACGGCGCTGTCGTGGCCGAATCCCGTGGTCGCTGAAGTAATTTTCTCATACGGGATTTTCGTATGCTCGTACAGCCACTCCTGAAGGCTCTCGCGCGTGTAACCCATTTTGCCGAGTTCGTAGGCGCAGTCCGGATGCAGGACCAGGACGAACGTCTGCGAGTGAACCCAAAGGAACGGGCTGCTGCTTCGCGCAACGACCGTGTCGAGAATTCCCTGCGCGGTCCAGGGCGCGACCGCGCCACCGCCGAGCACGACCGGAGTGCCGGAAGTCGCGACGGTCACGGTGCTGTCCTCGGGCTTATAACCGAGGCTCACATCATAGGGTTCCCACGGGCTTTTGGCTTCGTCCTCCGCGAACGTAAAAAATGTGTACGACGAGAGGCGGCCGGTCAGCGCCATGTCGTTCACGGCCGGCCACGTCTGGCCGATGTTCAAGAGCGATAGGCGCAGCGCACGCCCAACGGTGCTGTTCGCCCGCCATCCGTGACCCAACATGCCGATTCCGGAATTGAAGTTCAATTCTTTGGCGAGCGGGCCGTTCACGATCACGACTGGCGTGAACGAACCTGTAGACGCCTGCACGTGCGTGAGGTCGAAGTGCTTGTCCACAAGGCCGTCCATGGCCGCGAGAATAACCGGAAAATATTCCGGTTTCGCTCCGGCCATTACTGAATTCACAGCGATTTTTTCCACCGTGGCCGTGCCGTTCTTCGGCGAGACTTGGCCGACAACCTCCTCCGGCGAGCGCGTTGTGCCCGCGAGCATCGCCTTCACCAATTCGGGCGTCGGTGGAACGATCGGCAAACCATCGGCCCATCGGCTATCGAGAAACAGGTCGTTCACGTTCTGATAGGCGTCTTGATAGTCCTTGCCGGTGATCGTGATGTTAGTGTTTTCACGCTGCTTCACAATTTGGGAAGGCTTCGCTTCTTCGGCAGTCAGCGGGCGGACCAGGTCGTCCACCATTTGATCGAACACCGCGGCGGCGATGGGCTGCAACTCTGCTTGGGTCGAGCGCGAACGATAGTACGTGTCCGCGGGAAGCGCAATCATGCGAATCCCCGGCATCCCGCGATCTTTCGCAGCGGATTTCGCATCGTCTAGAAATTCTGTGGTCGTGAAGTAAACGCCTGGCATGCCGGACTTTTCGATTTCAATCGTGTCGTGGGAACCCCACCACGTGCAGCTGCCTCAATCACCCACACCGAAGATGAAGAGGTCGCCCTGCTGCTTTACCGTCGGATACCACTTAGGAAGATCAGTGATGGTCTGCGCCGAAGGTTTGGGATCCATCACGATCGTGGCGTCGGGATATTTCTGTTTCAGGAGTTGCGCGACCACATTGAGGAAATTGTCGGCGCCGAATTTGCCGTTGTCCACCAGCACGATCCTCTTGCCGGCCAGGCTCGACACGCGCGGAGTGATTCCCCTCGTGGGCGGAGGAGGAATCTCGCCGCGCGGATTCATCACCTCGAGTGTCACTTGCGCGGCCGCCGTGCCCGCAAGAAATAAACTCGCACAAACGAGCGCGGCAGCACGTATCCAGTTCGATTGCCTTTTCATCAACGCGCCTCCACCGAAACCTGCCTGAAGATAGACACCGAATGACGGAATGTCAATTTGATTGCATGTCTTGCTGCGGCTCTGTGTCGGCAAAATCGTTGTGCCTTCAACCCTGGAGGCGTACGATTCGCAAACTACAGGCTCAGATAGCGCGTTTCTTGCGGGAGGTCTTACATGGACTCAGCGGCAGCAGCATTCACATCTGGCGCGCCTTCACACGAACTCGACTTCGCTTCGGCGCTGCAAGCAGCCGAGGCCATTCGCAAGAAGCAGATTTCGTCGGTAGAACTGACGCGCCACATTTTCGAGCGGATCGAACGCTACAATCCTGCGATCAACGCGTTCGCCTATCTGCTGAAAGAAGACGCACTCGCTCAGGCCAGGAAAGCCGACGACGCGCTCGCGCGCCAGGATTCGCACGGCGTGTTCCACGGCGTGCCCGTCAACGTGAAGGAAAGCTTTGCCGTGGCGGGTCGTCCTTGCACGTGGGGCATTCCCGTGTTCAAGGACTCGAAAGCGCCACGTAATTCGGCTGCGGTGGACCGATTGCTGGGCGCAGGTGCGGTTCTGATCGGCGCGACCAACGTTCCGGTCAGTCTTGCGGACTGGCAATCCTACAATCCGATGTATGGAACCACGCATAACCCATGGGACTTGAAGAGAACACCGGGCGGCTCTTCCGGAGGATCGGCGGCGGCGCTCGCGGGCGGGCTTGGTTATTTGAGCGTGGGAAGCGACATCGGAGGCTCGATACGAGTGCCGTCACACTTTTGTGGAATTTACGGGCATAAGCCGACGCTCGATCTGGTGAGCCAGCGAGGTCACCAGCCGGGTGGCACTCCTACGGCGCCGGGCTTTTCGACTTTTCTCGCTGTTGCCGGGCCGATGACGCGCAGTGCAAACGATCTGCTGGCAGCGCTAAAAGTTCTGGGCGGGCCGGAGGGCTCGGATGCCAAGGCGTGGAAGTGGGAGTTGCCCTCTCCGCGCGCCCAAACCATAAAAGAATTTCGCGTCGGCTACCTTCTCGACGACCCGATTGCTCCACTCACTCCGGATTGCCGCGCTGTGCTCGAAGGAACGATCGAGAGTCTAAGCCGGGCCGGCGCAAGAATGAAACCGGGATGGCCCGCGGGATTTCAGCCGTCCGCCCTGCTGGACACCTACCTCTTCATGCTGTTCGCCTTCGAAATCAGCATGGCGCCTCCGGCCGCCCAGGAGGCGCGGAGGCAAGAATTCGCCAAGATCTCAAGCTCCGCGGCTGCCGGAGCGGCCTCGTCGTTCCCCAGCTGGCAAGCCGAAAACTTGAAGCGATTGAGATTTCGCGCGCAGTGGCAATCTTACTTCGACGAGGTTGACGTGTTCCTCTCGCCCGTGTCGTTCACGGCGGCGTTTCTGCAGGATCAGAGCGAGCCACAGAACGAGCGCGTGATCGCCACGCTGAACGGACCGCGAAAATATATGGATGGGCTCAACTGGATCGGTCCCGGCACTCTGACCGGTTGCCCGGTCACGGTCGCGCCAGTCGGCCGAACCGAAGCGGGACTGCCGGTTGGAATTCAAATCATGGGCCCGTGCTGGGAAGACGCCACGCCGATTACATTCGCCGAATTACTGGCGCAGGAAATCGGAGGTTTCGCGCCGCCTCCGGGCTACGGAGATTAATTTTTCACGGCTTCTGCAACGTGTCGGTCCAGCCGGACGTATCGCCGTACGGCAGGCCGGTCATCACAGCAATAATCGAATCTATTTTGCCGTCCTTGATTTTGAATATCTCGTCCACTTCCTCGCTGAAGGGACGCAGCGCGGCGGCCGATTCGTCCACTTTGCCGACGCCGGGCACGTCCACACTCTTCACTTTTCCTGAGGTATTGAACATGAACGAGCCCATCACGATCCCCCGCTGCCGATCCACGACGTTGTACACGCGAGGGTGAATAGGATAGATGTATTCAAATAGATGCGAATCGAGGCCGGCGGCGCAGCCCATAGGTTGCCCATTGTGCGAGACTGCCCCGAAAGTTGAGGGGCACGTCTGCGTCCCGTTTTCGACGCGAATCACGTCCGGCGTGAAAGGGACGATGCTGCCGCTGCTCTTCTCAATGCCGTCGAAGTAAAGATCGGTCTGCGCGATCAAGTCCTTTTGCGATTCGCGCTCGGATTCAGGAACATCCTCGAAAAATCCCGCAAGCCGCGGCGCAACCTTCGGATCGGTGAATCCATCGGGACGCGTGAAACTGACCGCAGTTTCCTTGCGGGTGATGAGCGTTTCAATTTCGGTGATCTTCCGATTCACCACGCGCAATCGCGTGACCAGCAAACCGCCCATTCCCGCCTCGTCCGTGACGCCGACGTACGCGACTGAACCGTCCTCCGGATCGTCAATATAGAGTCTGTAACTTCCCCAGCCGGTGAGCGTGCCCCATAGGCCGTCACCGATTCTCAGGTCCTGCGCATTTTCCGTGTAGCGCGCGCCGGCGGCGAGCGGAAGGTGCGACGCATCGTGCTCGATCAGCGCCGCGCGGTAAGCGTCCACCAGGCCGTTCAGACATTTGCGGTCGCAATCGGCCGCAGCGGACTCATTCGGCTTCGCGGAGGTAGTTGCGGTATGCGGCGTCACCGGCCCCCATCCGGACGTGATTCCGTAAGGCTCCTGCGTGAGCACGGCCTGGATCGCGTGAATTTTTCCGCCCTCGATTTTGAAAAGTTCGCCGATTTCCCACGTGAATGGATGGCGCAGCGTCGCAGGGAACGTGCTGCCATCGGTGAGCGTGATTGTCTTCACCGTGCCCGCGTGATCGAAAAACGCGAACGCAAAAGCAAGCCCGCGCTCGCGGTCCACAATCACCCACCGCCGGTCGCGGATGTGCGTAACGATCTTGAAATAACCGGTCTTGAATTGCGCCTCGCAGCCCAGGCTCATGACCGCAAAGCCGGGGCTGTCCGTCTGCGTTTTGGCGAGACCCGGGTTGTTCGTTGTCTGAGTGCCGTTCTCAACGCGATTGCAATCGGCGGCAAAGGGATACACGCCCTTCCCGTCGTTATTCTGCAAGCCTGAAAAATACATATTCGCGGTTTTGATCAGATCATCGCGCGTGGCGCGTTCCGCCTCAGGAACCGCTTTCAGAAACTGCGGGTTCGGAGACATCGCATCGAGTTTCTTTGCCGCATCGGCGTCGCGCACGACAAAATCTTCGACTTCGCTGATTTTTCCGCCAGCTACTTTTAGGCGCAGGCAGAAAATCACCGGGTTGTCCCATTCCCTCATGGTTCCCATGAAGCCGACTTGCCCTGCTTCAGGCTCCGCGAAATAAAGTTTGAACGTGCCTGTGCCATTCGCAGTAACCCAAAATCCTCCGCCGATTTTCAGCTTCGCGGTGTTCTCGGTGAATTTCACATCGCTTGCGAAAGAAAGTTTCGAAGGGTCGCGTGCAGCTAGCGCCGCGAGATATTGATTGACGAATCCTTCGAGGCACGCGCGATCGCATTGCGCCCCAGCAGCGCGCGGCGGCTGTGGTTCGGCGGACGCAGCGCGGCCGGGCAGTGCAACGATTGCTGTGGCGAACAATATCGCCATCGCGGCAGGAATCATGGTCCGTAGGAAATTCGTTCGCATCTGTGGCCTCCGGTTCAAACTCAGCTGAATATTCGGCAAAACAATTTGGCTTCCTGTGGTAGTTCGACGCCTGGCGCGCGAATCCGGGTACGTCCTCTCAATTCCCGCTCTAGGGCAAGCCGAAGACGAAGTACGTGGTTCCGGCCGTGACGAAAACATACTGCTTGCCGCCCGCTGAAAACGTCACAGGGTTCGACCGCAGCGACGCTCCCAGATTAATGTCCCAAAGTGGTTTGCCGGTGACCGCATCGAGCGCGAAAAAGTTCCCTTCGTCAGTGCCGGAAAAAACCAGACCACCCGCGGTGGCGAGCGTGCCCACCCATGATGGCGAGTGCAACCTGAACTCCCACTTCATTTTTCCCGTGGTCGCATCGAGCGCGCGGATCGCGCCATAGGCATCATCTCCGCTGAGCGCGCGTTCTCCCCCTGCGCCCATGGGAAATTTCCCCATCTCCCATTTCGTCGTGGTGCCTTTGACGAAGTAAGAGCCCATTTCACGCGCGTCCACGTAAAAGAGCTTCGTGATCGGGCTGTACGAATTGCTCGTCCAGTTGATCGCGCCGGTAATGCTCGGATAGACCAGCGTTCCTTCAGGGCTCGGATCGGAATTCGGGAGCGGGATGGGCTTCCCTTTTGCGTCGAGTCCTTTCGCCCAGGTCTCCTTTACGTAAGGAGTACCCGCGACGAATTCGCCCGTCGCGCGATCGAGCACGTAGTAGAAGCCGTTTCGATTCGCAAAGCCGAGAAGTTTTCGCGGCTTGCCATTTATTACGTCGTCGAAGAGAACCGGCGGCTCCGATGAATCCCAATCGTGCGTTTCGTGCGGCGAAAACTGAAAAAACCATTTTATTTTCCCGGCGTCCGGATCAATGGCGAGCAGCGCGCAGGTATATAGATTGTCGCCCGGCCTCCCGTCACCGTTCCAGTCCGGCGCGGGATTGCCAGTGCCCCAATAAATCAAATTTAGCTTGGGATCGTAGGCCCCTGCATTCCATGTAGTGCCGCCTGCGGGAACGGAATCGCCCCACGTTTCCGAGCCAGGCTCGCCGGGCGCGGGAACAGTCCAGATGCGCCAGAGCCGTTTGCCGGTCGCGGCGTCGTAGCAATCCAGAAAGCCGCGGACGGCGGCTTCGCTGCCGCCGGTGCCGATCAGGATTTTTCCGTCAATCGCGAGCGGCGCCGCCGTAATCGCGTAGCCCATTTTGTTGTCGGCAACCACCGTGTTCCAGATCACCGCGCCGGTCGTAGCGTCGAGCGCCACCAGGTGCGCATCAATCGTGGCGACAAACACGCGATGATCCAGCACCGCGACCCCTCGATTCGTCTGAAACAGCCCGATGGAGACGACATTCTTCAAAATCGGAGACCACGTCCAAAGTTTGCTGCCGGTGTGCGCGTCCAGCGCCGTCACCGTGCTTGGAGGATCGGTGACGTACATCACTCCATCCACCACGATTGGTGAGGTTTCCACGTTTCCCGCGGGGCGCGTCGGCTGATATGCCCACGCCAGTTTCAGCCCGGCGACGTTTTGCGGAGTCAGCTGCTTGAGACCCGAGAAGCGCTGGTCGAAATAGTTCCCGCCGTAAGTGAGCCAGTTCGCCGGCTCGCTATCGGATTTCACCACACGCTGGTATGGCACTTGCGCGAACGCGGGAAGCGCCGACGCCAGAATAAGAAGGACGATCGCGTGCTTGATGGTTCTCATTGCGCGCCTTTCAGGCTGGCCAGGTACGCGACCAGATCGTCGAGTTGCGACGCGGAAAGGCTATCCTTGAAGCTGGGCATCACGCTTTTCCCGGGAATTTTTTCAACCTTCTCGACGTCGAGTTTCTTGAAGGCGTGAAAGTGCCCGGTCGAATCCTTAATTACAATCGTAAAAGAATCCTCGCTCACGCGCGTGCCGTCCACGGAATGGCCGTCCTTCGTGACCACATGCACGAACAAATACTGCGTGAAGCGCCCGCGCTCCATCGCGCCCGCCTCCTGCGGCAAATTCGTCCCGGGAGTCAGCAGCGTGGTGCGCAGGTAGCTCGGGCCGCGCATCGCGCCGACCCGCGTCAGTTCCGGGCCTACGCCTCCGCCCTCGCCGTTGATAATGTGACAACCCGCGCAGCCGCTCGATTCATAAACTAATTTCCCTCTTGCGACGTCGCCCTTCGCAATCTCCGCATCCGCGGTGTGGCCGAGAGTCCGCAGATAGCCGATGATCTGTCCGGTTTCTTCGGCACTCAGCGATCCGAACGCAGTCATGCCAGTGCCGGGAATTCCTCCGCGAATAATTCCTCCCATCGCGTCGTCACCCAGTCTTTCGGGTGCGCCCTGGAGACTTGGACCGTCGCTGCCGCCGGCGTCCAGGCCGTGGCATCGCGAGCAGGTAGCTTCGTAGAGCTTTTTTCCGATCGCCACGTCCTCGGGCGAATTCTTCGAAACGACGGGTGTGGGATCGCGGGGAATTTGCGATAGAGCAGCCGGTACACATGCGAGGAATCCCAGCGCGGCGATACACAGCGGCCGGATCGGGCTCATTTGCGTTCCCCTTGGAGGAGCTACTCCTATCCGGTGCGGATTATTACACCGAAATTAGGGGTGTCAAGGATTGTGAGTTTTGCTGCGAGGACCTTACGGCAGGCCAAGACTGCCAAACGCGCGCGGGTAAGTGACGATTCCCCACGGCAAATGAAATCCGTCGAGCACGCCGATAGGTTGATATGTCTTCGCGTCAATCACGTACACATTATTCGAGCGTCCGCAGGCGAGGAGAAGTTTCGAATCGTCCGGAGTGAACGTGAAGTGCCAGCATCGCTGCCCGATGGAAGTTTCACCGAGCAGCTGCAGAGAATCCGCCGAATAAACCTGCATCTTTCGCGCCGCAGCCGCGTTGACAAAGATCCGGCTTCCCTGCCGGTCAAACGCCAATCCATATGGCTTCGCCGCCGTGGCCACCGAGCGAATCACATTCAGATTCTGGTCGAGCGAGAGCAGCGTGCCCGATCCTTCCATCGTCACCGCGAACGAATTCCCCTGCGGAGATACTTTCACTCCCCTAGGCCGCTTGCCATAAGACGCGAGGTTGATCGTGCGTGCAAGCTTGCCTGTCGCGACGTCATACAAACCCAGAGAATCCGCCGCTTCGTTGGCGACGATCAATGATTTCCCGTCCGGCGTGAATTCCAGCCCTTCGGTCTCTTTCCCGGCGACGAAGCTCTGCACGCGCGACCAATCGCTTACTTTGAACTCCATGATTTGCGCCGGCGGCTCGTCTGCGTCATCGTCTTCCTCTTCGCCTGACGGTCCCTCTTGCGGCGGCCCGGCCGTGGAACCCGGTTCATAGGAGATGAACGCCGAAGTGCCACTGGGATTCAGTTTGACGAACTCGGGATTGTCCCCGACGGGAATTCGCCGGACGAGTCGAAGGCCGCGAGTATCGAACACGCTCGCGTCGGCGGTGTCTTTATTCGCGGTGACCAGATATTTTCCGTCGAACGTGATGCCGATTCCACGAGGCGCGGTGTCCTTGGGATGAACTCGCTTCACAATCTTGAGAGTGTTCAAGTCTATGACCACGATGCCGCCATCCTCTTCGCTCACGTAGGCGACGTTTTTCGGAATCCTGACGAAGCGCACGTATACCACGAGGCAAGCGATCGCGACGACGAACGCCGCAAACGTCCACAAGAATTTCCCGCGCAAGCTCATACTCCCCAGGCCCCACTTCCTACGGTGATTCACAACGTGCGAATTACATCATCGCGCTGAGTTTTACAGCCACCCATCCGCTCGGCTTCTTTACTTCCAACTTGTCCACCAGAATCGAGCCGTTCCTCAATTTTCCAGTGACGCGAATCGGCTGCCCGACATACTCAGCGATATCGGGCGACGGCGTGATCAACACGAAAAACTTCTTGTCGGGCGTCACGATTCCGGCCGGTCGGCCCATCTTCAGACAGGCAACTCCGCATTCCTTCATTCCCATGTGCTCGTTGCCGGATTGCGAGCTGTCGGTCAGGTAGCAGGAAGCGTCCACGAGCGATCCCGTCCAGACCTGGTTCTCGTCCGCACGCGTGATTGCCAGCGTTCCCGCCAGCAACGCCAGCGCCGCCATAATTCGAATCATTTTCATGCATCGCTCCTCGTACCCACCCACCTTTAACTATTGAGAATTCTACACTGGCCGCTCAAAGCGGATGGACGCAATCTCACGAAGCGTACGCGCACAGTCACACTCACTCATATGTGAATATGTCCGTAATGCTCCAAACGTTCACAGTTTTTCTTGGATTCGGCGCTCCCACCACCAGCAACGGGAAAAGCCGCCGCGACTTTCGCTTAGGCGGCGCGGCCATTCAGGCACGCGGGGAGGTCCGCAAGGTTGTCGAGCATCAGGTCGGGCGGATGCGCGCGCATGCTTTCCAGGCCCAGGCCGTAGCTGACGCCGCATGCCCACGCGCCGGAGTTCCGCGCAGTCCGCACGTCCACATCGGAATCGCCGACGATCATTGCTTCGCGCGGCGCAATTCCGAAGGCGCGCAGCAGAATATACATGCCCTCCGGGTCCGGCTTCTTCGTTTCAAAACTGTTGCCGCCGTAGACGTACCGGAAATAGCGCGAGATGCCGAGGCCATCGAGAATGTGTTGGCTGAATCGCACCGGTTTGTTCGTCAGCACAGCCATCGGATGTTTTTCCAGCTGATCGAGTGCCTCGCGCACGCCGGGATAAGTGACCGTATTGTCGAGCATGTGTTCCCGGTAATAGGAAAGAAAGAAGCGGTGCCCTTCGTCGGCCTCGGCGTTCGTCACGTTGTCGCCCAGCGCCCGGCGCACAAGCACTGCCGCGCCGTTGCCGACGTAGCCATAGATCGTTTCATGCGGCAGCGATGCGCGCCCCATGTGCTTAAGCGTCGCGTCAATCGAAAGCGCCAGGTCGAGCTTCGAATCTATGAGGGTTCCATCGAGATCGAAGACCAGCGCCCGCACGCCGGAAAATCTGCCGTTCTGTTTTTCCAGGTTGTCGTTCATTCAGTTCGCTGCTCGTGCGCGATTTCTCAATTGTAAGCGGCGCTTGCGATGATGTCACGCCGCGCCGCGCTCTTCCGCAAGCGTGCCCGTAACCGAAAGGAAACTCGCGCGCGGCAATTTCACTTTCGCCGAGCCCTGAACGCTATTGTTGGCCATCGGGTGCGAATGATGAACGCCCGTCGGTCACTTGGGAGACTGCGTTGAGCCGCATCTGGGATGCGTTGAAACAAGCCGAACGCCAGCGGTCCCGCTCGGAGGATCGTGCGCCGGCCGCCGACCGTGCGAGCGATTCTGCGCAAGCGGATGCCGACCGCCGGGAAGGCCTGCGCCACGCGCACAACGTTTCCCTGCTCATTTACGGTTCGGACGCGGACAAGCAGCCATTCCACGAGGAGGCCGAAACCATTGACGCTCACGAAAACGGCTGCTCGCTCACCCTTGAGACAGTTGTCGTGCGCGGCCAGCGTTTGTTCCTAACCAACATGCGCAATCAAGCCGAACAGGAATGCCGCGTCGTCCACGTAGGCAGGCGCGTCCACGGCAAAGCTCGCGTCGGCATCGAATTCGTAACACCCACTCCGCAATTCTGGCGTCCTGCATAATCTCCGCGTCACACCCCCCACGCAGGCTGCGCAAAGCTCCTGACGAATTCTGCTGACCTTTGGCACGGGCGCGCGCCGCTGCTACAATGTCGAGTTTCATACAGCGCACAATTTCATCCCGAGGCCCTCATGGCTGAAATCCAACCATTCCGCGCATACCGCTACGATACAAACCGCGTCGCGTTGAAGGACGTCCTCACGCAGCCCTACGACAAAATCACTCCCGCAATGCAGGACGCCTACTACGCCGCAAGCCCATATAACCTGATCGCGATCGAAAAAGGCCGCGTGCTGCCTGACGACACACCCGAGAACAACGTCTACACCCGCGCCGCAAGCAAAGTTGATGAATGGATCGCCGCGAAGATTCTGCTCCAGGACTCCGCGCCCGCCATCTATGTCTACTCGCAGGAATTCGACGTCCCAGGCACGCACACGCGCCGCGTGCGCATCGGCTTTATCGCGCTCGCAAGAGTGGAGGATTACGACGCGCAGGTCGTATTCCGTCACGAACACACGTTATCGGGTCCCAAGGCGGACAGGATCGAACTGCTTCGCCGCACCCGCGCGCAGACCGGCCAGCTGTTTTTCCTGTACGACGATCGCGTCCGGCAAATTGACACGTGGCTCGAACAGATCGCCCGCACGCCCGCTCCGAACGAGCTGAGCGACGAATTCGGCGTCACCCATCATCTGTGGCCCATCACCGATCCTGCTTTCGCCGAGCGAATTCAAAAAGCCATGGCGGACAAAAAGCTCGTGATTGCAGACGGCCATCATCGCTACGAGACAGCGCTGAACTATCGCAACGAATGCCGCGCGCGCACTGGCAAAACCGATCCAATGGCCGCGTCCGAATTCGCAATGGCGACATTCATAAACACGCATTCTCGAGGTCTGACGATTCTGCCGACCCACCGGCTCGTCTCGCACATCGCCAATTTTGATTTCGACCGTTTCCGCGACAACCTTGTGCGCCAATTCGATTGGTATTCCTATCCTTTTGCGAACACCGAGGAACGTGCCACAGCTCTCGACGAATTTCGCAAGGACCTCGAACGCCCGAATCACGGCCGCCGTGCGATTGGCGTGTACCCCGGCGCCACGAATTCCGGCGCTGGCGCGTTTTATCTCTTCGCGCTGCGCCGCGATGCCGATCTCGAGACTTTGCTGCCGGATATTTCCGAAGCGCAGCGCGGGCTCGACGTCGTCCTGCTACATCGCCTGATTCTCGAGAAGGGACTCGGAATTACGGTTGAGGCTGTGGCGGGCGAAAAAAATCTCAGCTACGAACGCGAGATGGATACGGCGCTCGCGGCGGTAGACCACGGCGAAGCGCAGCTCGCGTTTCTGCTGAATCCGGTTCGCGTCGACCAGGTAACGAAGATCGCGCTCGGCGGCGATGTGATGCCCCAAAAATCCACGGACTTCTACCCAAAGCTGCTGAGCGGAGTCGCGATTTTTCGAGTGGAAGGGCGAATCGAAGGTCAGTGAAAAACTGACTGACGCGCGGCTGAGAATTATCCACGAGCCGTCAGTCCAGGAAATTCAGCACTCCAGCCGCGGGCGCATTCCCCGCAGCTGGACGAAATTTACTCAGTAAAAGTTACTTCGGGAAGCTTGCGATCGCCGCGGCTTCGGTGTCGTAGGTATCGAAGACAGTCATCAGCTTCGTCACCTGAAGAACTTCCTTGAATTTCGAGCCAAGGTTGGTGAGCTTCAGCGTCGCGCCCTGCGAGCGCGCGCTGTGAAACGTGGCCACCAGCGTGCCGAGACCGGCGCTGTCTATGTAGCCGACCTGCGCGAGGTTCAGAATGATCTTCTTCTTGCCCGCCGCCAACAGTCCTTTCACCTTCTCGCGGAACGCGTTGCTCTCTTCCCCCAGCACGATGCGCCCTTCAATATCCAACACGTCTACTCCACCTACTTCTCGATCCGTCATTCGCAGTGCCACGTTCGTGCCTCCTGAAAAGCTTCCAGTTCGATGTGGTGTTCTTGCCTTGAAAAAATCGCTTCCCGCGTTCTGGCCGGGAGTGCTCTCTTCTCAATACCGCGTTTCTCAGTAAAAATCCGAGCAGGACATGTAATAGCCGCAACCCGGGCAGATCAACTTGCAACTTCGTGACGCCAGACGCGTCGAGCAGCTCGGGCAGTAGCTCATGGCCAGCTCCGGCTGTTCGCGTGAACCGCTGGCCGCCTGTTTCGTCTGCACAGGCGAGCGTACGGTTTTATCCGATGATCCGAATACCAATTCTGGCTGGGTCATCCTCGGTTTCTCGGCCCGATGTTTATAGCACATCCAGTCCACATGGCAAAGCAAAGGCCCTGTCCTCTGCGTCCGGCCGCCAATGACCATTCGCGGCAGCCCCAGCACCCTTCGAAAAGCGCCACGGATGCAACCGCTGGCAGAGGCGTAGCGTCTCACCCTGTAGCAGCGAGGCGATCATGAAAAGCCACTCAGCGCTAGCCGTAGTAGTCGTGTTCGTCGTTTCGATTGTTGCCGCGAGCGTTACCGCGCTCCCCACAGCAGCCCAGCGAGTGACGCCAGCAGCCGCTCCGCGAACTTTGGCTAACGCCCGACCTGTCGCCGCGCACGTGGTATTTACGCGTGCTTCCCTCGGTAGCCGAACCTCTCTGCCTGCTCGAAACAGATTCCACTTCAGCTCAGCCACCCACTCGTTTGTATCGAGTGATGGATCTTCCATATCGCTCCAGGACCTGCTTAACCCGGTTCCGCCTCCTGGATTCGACTATCAGTTTCTCTCGGTGATGAATCAGGATCTCGCCATCAAAGCCCTCATTGATCCCGCCACTGAATGGAAATTGGCACTCGCTGAACGCCTGTTGCGGGACCGGCCGAGCCACGGCAGCGGGGGATTCTACCTGTTGGATGGCGGCGGTGCGTACGCGGCCCCGGACGACTCCGCTTCCGATGATTCGGCTCCAGCTCAACAATCCGATCAGCCTGCGCAACAACCGCAGGTCATCGTAGTACAGGCACCACCTCCACAACAGGCCGCGGACCAGCCCCCTGCCGACGATTCGGCGCCATTGCCGGACGTTGGCGAGTTTACGCTGATCCTGCAGAATGGAACGCAACTCCAGGCCGTGGCCTTTACGCGCGTGAAGGACCGGATCGTCTATATCACCACGGACGGGAGCCGCCTCACTTTCGCTGTCACCGATCTCGATTCCGACGCGACTGTGCGCGTGAACGAAGAGCGCGGCACACCCCTGCAGCTTCCCCTATAGAACCGGTTAGCGCTCGCTCCCGCGAGACGAAAAGATCAGCAACGCCCCCAACGCGGCGAATATCCCTGCGTATAGAAATCCGGCCGTGGGACTCACCAACGACCACAGCGCCCCAACCGCAATGCTGGACACAAAATCTCCGATGCCGTTCGCGGTTGCAAGTACGCCGAAGCCCGTTCCGCGGACGTCGCCTGGGAGCAGTTCCGCTGCGAGCGACTTTTCGAGCGATTGCTGAAATGCGTCATGGATGCCCGCGAGCCCGAACAGAACTACCAGCGTCGGGATTGTGGGCCGCTCGAAAATAAATCCGGCGTAGCTGGCCACTCCGACGATGTATCCGATCGCGAGCAATCCTCGCTTTCCGATGCGGTCGCCAAGCGCACCGGCGGGATACGACGCCGCCGCATCAACGAAATTGTGAAACGTATATAGCCCAACCGAAATTGCCGCGGCTCGGCCTGCACCCAGTCGCGGCGTCAGAATCTGGCTCGCGCGCAGGATCAGAAGCGTGGGCGCAAAATCCCCGATGCCGTGCGCGAAAACTCCCGCGAGATAGCGCCAGTAACTCCCGGGCAGCTGCGAAAACCTCGACGCCATCGTTGCCGAAGCTTCCGGCGCATGATGTTCCGCGATTTTCCTGCTTGTCGGCGCGAGGAACGCGAAGGCCAGCGCCGCGGTCAAGCCGGGCAGGAGGGTCCAACGAAGCACGCCGCGCAGCCCCAGCACTCCCAGCAACGCCGTGGCGCACAAAGGTCCAAGCACAGCGCCGAGTGTGTCCATCGCGCGCTCGAATCCGAATGCGCGGCCCGTCTGGCCCGGCGCGACGCACTCTGCGAGCAGCGTATCGCGCGACGGTCCGCGGCTGCCGCGCCCCATCCATCCAAGCGCACGCAGCGCCAGCACGGTCGGCCAGCTTTGCGCAAACGCATAACCGAACGTGGTGATCGCTGTCGCGAAATAGCCGACTATAGCGGTGGGGCGCCTCCATCGCGGGTGGTCCGCGACGAAGCCGCCCGCCAGTTTCGCAAAACTCGACAGGCCGTCGGAAACTCCTTCGATCACTCCCAGTGCTACCGCTGGCGCGCCAAGGCTCGCAAGAAATGTCGGAAGAATCGCGGTTGCAGCCTCGTGTCCCCAATCGGAGAAAAGGCTCGCCAGACCGATCCCGAGCACGCCGCGCGTAAGCCAGCGCTTCGACGACGCGGATGAGTTGATAGGCTCGCTCATGGCGATGAGCCAGCAGTCTTATCGCATCGGCATATTCCGGTCAACTCAACGGCTGGCAGCGCCGCGCCTGATTCGCCTTTCTCTTCGTAGGGGCACGGCATGCTCGCCGCCGATTGCTGGCGGGCCGTGCCCGGCAACAGTTCTTGGCGAGCGACACGAAACGATCTCGTTCTCACGCCAGAGTCTCACTCAATGTAGAATCGGCCGATGCGAGCGGTAATTCAACGAGTAACGCATGCGAGAGTCATTGTGGAAGGCCGCGTGACCGGCGAAATTAATGCGGGCCTCGCCGTGCTGATTGCCGTGGGGCGCGAAGATTCGCCTGAGACGGTAGCCGCAATGGCCAAGAAAATCGTGCAGCTGCGAATCTTCGACGACGCTCAGGGCAAAATGAACCTTTCACTCTTCGATACGGGCGGCGCCATATTGGCCGTGTCGCAATTCACGCTGTATGGTGACGCGCGCGGCCAGCGGCGCCCAAGTTTTCTCCAGGCGGCTCCGCCCGACCAGGGCAAGGCAGGCTACGAGGAATTTGTGCGCGCGCTGCGGGCGCTCAACGTGCGCGTCGAAACGGGCGTGTTTCAGGCGCACATGTCGCTCGAAATTGTGAACGACGGCCCGGTCACCATCCTGCTCGATTCCGACAAAGTGTTTTGACCTGCCCGCCACTTGCCTTGTCCAGTCGGTTGGCCTACGCTTTTCCCCGGAGTGCAACAATGAGTGAAATCCACAGGATTCTCGATCAAATGGACCGCGCATTTTCCGGCGATGCGTGGCATGGCCCGAGCCTGATGAGCGTGCTCGACGGCATTTCCGCGGAAGACGCGTCGAAGCATCCGATCCGCGGCGCGCACTCGATCTGGGAGCTTGTCTATCACATCTCCGCGTGGAGCACCATCACGCAGCACAGGTTGGCCGGCGAGAATGTGGAAATTACGCCGGAGCGCGATTGGCCGCCCGTTTGGGAAGTCAGCGAGACGGCGTGGAGGCGCGCGCTGGAAGGGCTCGTCGAAGGCCGCGCTCGCTTGCGCGATTCGGTAAAGGGATTCAGCGACGATCGTCTGGAACAGAAAGCCACGGGGCCGGACTATACGTGCTACGTGGTCCTGCACGGCGTGCTGCAGCACGACCTCTACCACGCCGGGCAAATCGTCATGCTGAAGAAGGCTCTTTCGTGAGGGCGCTCGCCCTATGCAATTGAGCTCGCGTGCCGGCCAGCCCACCGAGTTAGCCGCATTCGTGCTGGCTGCAGGCTGGGTCGGCTACGGCGTGATTCTCGCGCTCGGCAAGCGCGGCGCGGCGCGTGGCGATGCCAAGCGCGACGTAAAATCGAGCGTTGGCTTTCTGCTGCAGTGCGCCGCCTACGGAATATGCTTTCTGTTCCCCCGCACGTATTTCTCTCCGGTGGTTCCGATGTCGCGTCTGAGCGAGGAAATCTTCGCGGGGCTTGCCATCGCGTTTACCATCGCGTCGGTTTGGTTTTGTTACGCTGCAGCGCGGGCGCTCGGCAGGCAATGGGCGTTGATGGCGCGGGTAATCGAAGGCCACGAATTAATCAGCCAGGGCCCCTACGCCGTGGTGCGCAATCCGATTTATCTCGCGATGCTCGGAATGCTGATCGCCACGGGCCTCGTAGTCAGCCAATGGCCGGCGCTCGTCGGCGCGGCAATTGTGTTCGCGGCGGGCACTGCAATTCGCATCCGTGCCGAAGAAAATCTGCTGCGCCAAACCTTCGGCGCCAAATTTGACGACTACGCGCGCCGCGTGCCCGCATTCCTGCCCCGCCCATGGGCATAGGTCCACGTAACCAACGCAAGAATTCGAGCGTCCCACAGTAATTGCTGATAATATTCACGGCGACTTTCAAGGGGGGATTTGATTCATGCGCTCCAATTGTGTTTTCAGGATGGCGGGATTCGCGATATTGACAGCGTCTTTCGCGGTGGCGGCCCAGGCGCAAAAAAGCGCCGGTGATTGGCCGATGTACCGCCATGATCCCGCGAGCTCCGGTTATTCCGACCTGAAGCAGATCAACACCAAGAACGTGACGACGCTGGCGCAGGCCTGGACGATGCGTCTGAATGACCGCGGCGGACTGGAAGTCACGCCGATCGCCGTCAACGGAGTCATGTACCTTCCCGCCGCCAACAAAGTGCTGGCGGTTGACCCGGTAACCGGCAAGGAAATTTGGCACTATGATCTCGCGGCGAGCCAGGCATCCTCGCGAGGCGTCGCGTACTGGCCGGGAGACGGCACCAACGCGCCGCGCATCATTTTCACCACTCTCGATCGCAAGCTGATTGCGCTCGACGCCGCCACCGGCAAACTCGTGCCCGGCTTCGGCACTGGTGGAATCACTGAGCTGACCGTCGGCTACAACGGAGTTCCCACGATCTTCAAGAACATTGCCCTGCTGGGCGCGAGCGTTGGAGAGCTGCCCAAGGGGCCCCCGGGGGACACGCGCGCCTACGACACAATCACCGGCAAGTTGGTCTGGACGTTTCACACCGTGGCTCAACCGGGTGAAACTGGCCACGAAACCTGGCTCGACAATGGTTGGGAGGGCCGCTCCGGAACGAACGTCTGGGGCTGGTACATGAGCGGCGACGAGAAGACCAACACGATCTATATGCCTATCGGCGGGCCTTCGCCGAATTATTACGGTGGAGACCGGCCGGGCGCGAACCTGTTCGCGAATTCCGTGGTCGCCGTGGACGCCGACACCGGCAAGCTCAAATGGTATTTTCAGACGATTCACCACGACCTGTGGGATTCGGATTTGCCACCGGGACCCAGCTTGATTGACCTGAAGGTGAACGGCAAGAAAGTGCCCGCACTCGAAATTATCGGTAAGGCGGGTTGGATGTTCATTCTTAACCGCGACACAGGCAAACCCGTGTTCGGCGTTGAGGAACGCCCCGTTCCCAAGGGCAGTGTGCCCGGCGAATGGTATTCACCCACGCAGCCCTTCCCGCTGAAACCGCCAGCACTCGCGCGAACCACGTACTCAGCAGACGACATCGTCACCGCGGACGACACCAACGCCGACCACGCCAAGGCGTGCCACGATCTCTCCGAAAAGAGCGGCGGTTTCAATAATCAAGGACCCTTCACGCCGTGGATCTATCACGAGGACGGCGCACCTCCGAAAAGCACGATTCAGTTCCCGGGCGGAACCGGCGGCTCCAATTGGGGCGGCACTTCCATAGATCCGAAATCCGGATACATTTTTGTGCAGACGCATGACATGTCGCTGATGGGCTGGATCGAAAAGAAAAAGTCCGGTCAAAATTACGGCCGCGGGACAGAAGGTTCGACCCAGCAATATGACCGCGCCAGCGTCACCGGTCCTGGCCCCTATTCCGGATTCAGCGCTCCGGGCAAAGACGCGAGCGGCAAAGTAGTTGGCAACTGGCCATGCCAGAAACCGCCGTGGGGACGCCTGACTGCAGTCAATGGCAACACCGGCGAAATCGCGTGGCAAACCACGCTCGGCATCAGTGAGGGCCTGCCCGAAGGCAAGCAGAACACCGGAAACGGCGGCAGCGCAGGTCCGATTACGACTGGCGGAGGGCTTGTCTTCATCGGCGCCACTTCCGACCATCGCTTCCGCGCCTTCGATTCGAAGACGGGCAAAGAGCTATGGGTCACCTCGCTCGAACGGGACGGCAATTCGGACCCCATGACGTTCGAGGGGAAGAACGGCAAGCAGTACGTCGCCATCGTGGGTGCGGACATGCTCTACGTTTACTCGCTGCCCTAGAATTCACTGCTCTCAAAACGCCTCTTTGCTAGGTAGTCGGTCTGGCCCGCCGTGACCCGGCGGGCCGTAGGCCTTCATTGAACCACATCGAAAAAACGTACCCTCTGGTCCGCCCGATGCCTAACAGTTGTTTCAGGCGCTCAGATTTCGCGTCACTCGGCAACACAACCTCCAATCGTTCAAAGGAGGCAACAGGTTAAGGACCCGACACTCCAATTCCTACCTTCGCAGAAGAGCCCAAGCTACATTGGCGGCGGAGAAGGCTACCCCTACGACGAAACAGGCCATCGCCGTGAAGAGAAGTATTGTGATTCGATGACTCGCCAGTGAGCGGCCCGTAATAAAAAAACTCGAAATTAGCCAGACGACGGATGCGAAAGCGACCAATAGAAAGCCTACGAGTCCAGTCGTTGGGTTGAGAGGATGCCGTGTCAATCGAACAACACCGAAATAAGCAAACCCGAAAAACGTGCAAATGAGGACGATAAACAGTTGCCAGTAAAACGCGCCGAACGAGGTATTACCAACGTACAACCAGAGTTTCTCAGGGGGAAGGATGCGCAACCTACCAAGCACTAGCACGACAAATGTTATCGCGGCCAGTGCCGCGAAGAGCCTCGCAGATAGCACGGTTATTCGCCCCTCTGGGCGAACTATACACCTTGGCACAAGTAGTGCCTGATTAACGCTGCCGATTCAGACAGTCGACGCAACACCCTCTAATCCGTGCTTCCGATCGTGCTTTTCAGAAAAGACTGACCTTCTGGGCGGCGCTCGATTGGACCTAATCAGGACGGGGTTATCTTTGAATCGTTACCCGCGAACCGAATTGGCCGCTTAAACTCCGCCAAATGGGCTTCGAACTAGAGTTGCATCGACCCATTGGGACCACCGCGCTAACCGGACATGTGGGTACCGGCACGACTAATCAGGAGTTGAGGTTACTTCTCGCCGGGAGCGCCCGCAACTTACGAAGCGGGCGCTCCCGGGATCATTCTCGGTTCACATACCACCAGATTCGCGACTAATCGTTGCCGCCGCCATTCTGCTGCACGTCCGCCTCAGCTTGAGCAGCACTCTGGTCCGTCTGATCAATCTGCGACGCGGCATCCGGGTCCGGTTGCGCCGTGCCATCCGGTACCGCCGTCTGGTTTGGCGGAGGACTGCTTGGCATTCCGTTCTTTCCCTGGTTGTCCGCCAGCGATTGCATCCCTGTGCTGATCTTTTGCTGGAAGTCGTTTTGCATGTCCTGCAAGTCCTGCACGGACATCGGTGTCTGGGTTCCGGTTGGGCAATCTCCGTTCTGGCTGCTTGTGACCATCACCGTGACGTTTTGATTCGCGTCCGGCGTATCTCCGATTCGCGTCACAACGTCCCCCGAGGAGAGCGAACACGCTGTGCCGTCAGCCATCGTCTGGCTCAGCGTATTCGATACGATGAATGTCCGTGACTTGGGATCAAGCGCCTGCGGCAATTGATCGCCGGTCGGTGCTGCCCCTTGCGCGGAGTTCCCCGCTGAGGCCTGCTGGGCTGCCAGCTGAGCGCTCACTTCGTCGGCGATCGCTTGTTTAACTTCCGGCGTAAGCGTTACAGCATTCTGATTTGGCGGAGGCGGCGGCGCTGAGTTCGCTTGCGCGTAAGCGTTTGCGGCCGCTTGAGCGTTAGCGTTTGCGGCTGCCTGAGCAGCATAAGCGGCTTGCAGGTTCGCCGCTATGATGTAGTCCGTCAACCAAAACGCCGGAGATGGATACACCGGATAAGGCGCGAAATAATATCCGTAGTAGCCATACCATGGCGTCCCGCCCCAGCCCCATCCCCAAGCCACTGGCGCACCCCACGGACGGTATGCCCAGCCGTAAAACGGCCGGCCATAGTAGTAAGGCGGCACATATCGGTAATAGGGATGTCCGTGCCAGTAGGAGCCACGGTAAACCACCACGGTGGTGCGGCCACCATATATGTACGTTCTGTTCATGTAAGGCGCTCCGCCACGCATATACGGACGTTGGACGTAGCCGCCGTACCTCCCCACGCTCACCACTCGGCCACCGCTCGGCAGCTGCGCCACGACCACGCGTCCACCGTGCGGTCCCTGATTGATTACCATTCTGCCCGAATGAATCGTAGTGACGCTGCCGCTGGAGTTGTAGCGCGCAACCGTACCGTTCTTCGTATGCACGGTTGTCAGGTTCCCCGATTTCCCGGTGTTGTATTGCGTGCCGTTCTTCGCGACGTAAGTTTTTCCGCCGTGGGTGTTGGGCTTTGCCGTCGCGCCCTGCGGAGGAGTGAACGGCTTTACCATCGCTGCCGGCTTGTTTCCGCCACCGGGCTGCCGATTACCGCCGTTCGTTGGACCCGATTTGTTTCCGCCACCAGGCTGCCGATTACCGCCGTTCGCTGTACCCGATTTGTCGCCTGTGCTGGGTGGCCGATTGCCGCCGTTCGTCTGACCCGATTTGTCGCCTGTGTTGGGTGGCCGATTGCCACCGTTCGTCTGACCCGATTTGTCGCCGGTGTTGGGCGGCCGATTGCCACCGTTCGTCTGACCTGACTTGTCGCCTGTGTTGGGCGGCCGATTGCCACCGTTCGTCTGACCCGATTTGTCGCCGGTGTTGGCTGGCCGATTGCCGCCGTTCGTCTGACCCGATTTGTCGCCTGTGTTGGGTGGCCGATTGCCGCCGTTCGTCTGACCTGATTTGTCGCCTGTGTTGGGTGGCCGATTGCCGCCGTTCGTCTGACCTGATTTGTCGCCTGTGTTGGGTGGCCGATTGCCGCCGTTCGTCTGACCTGATTTGTCGCCTGTGTTGGGTGGCCGATTGCCGCCGTTCGTCTGACCTGATTTGTCGCCTGTGTTGGGTGGCCGATTGCCGCCGTTGTTTGAGGGAGGTTTGTTTCCCGTATTCGAACCTGATCCGCCGCCACTCGGGTGCTGAGTCTGCGGCTTGGACTGCGGCTTCGGTTGTTGCTGAGTCGGCTTCGGCTGTTGCTTCGAGGCCGAGTTGTCCTTCTTGCCTCCATCCTGCTGATTCTGTGCCCACGTCGGGGCGATTATTATTGCTAACAAAAATAAACACCATCTCAACATTTTCATCTGCTGCGACTGGCTAATCTTCATTTCCTTCTCCTGTGCGTGCCGCCTGAAGTGGTCCTCTAAGCTGGAATTTGCGATCTGGACCTTTCGCTCGAATATCGTATGCTTCTGCCGACCTCGACACAACGAATTTGCCACATAAGCAGACCCTCGCCAGATGTCGAAATCTGAGTCAAGTCCTGATTAACGCTGCCGGTTCAGACGGTCGATGCAACACCATCTGGTATAAAGCTGTTTTCAAAGGTGGTGTTTATGAAACAAGGAAGGCGGTTTGGGCTTTCAGCGGAGCAGAAGAGCGACGTGTGGAGTCGTTGGAAGGCAGGGCAGACGTTGCATGAGATCGGGCGTGCTTTTGGGAAAGAACATTCCTCTATTCGTTGTTTGGTGTCGCGTCACGGTGGGATTGCTCCGGGGGTGCGGCGGCGTGCGCTCCTCGCGCTCACGCAGCGTGAGCGCGAGGAAATCTCCCGCGGGCTGGCCTCCGGTTCCTCAATCCGTGAGATTGCCAAATGTTTAGAGCGAGCGGTATCGACCGTGAGCCGGGAGGTCGCACGGCACGGCGGCCGTCCTGCGTATCGAGCCAGTCAAGCCGACGGCGAAGCTTGGCAGTCGGCCTTGCGGCCCAAGCGCTGCCTTCTTTCCATCCACGTGAAGTTGCGGAACATCGTTGCGAGTAAACTGATTCTGGACTGGTCGCCGAGGCAGATTTCCGGCTGGCTGAAAACCCAGTATCCCGATGATGAGAGCCTGCGTGTGTCCCACGAAACCATTTACCGAAGCCTGTTCATCCAAGCGCGTGGAGTGCTGAAAAAAGAGCTTATTGCGCACCTGCGGACCAAGCGCCACATACGCCGGTCGCGGCACTCTCGTATTTTTAAAGACGGGCGCGGTCAAATCCCCGAGGCCATCTCCATCAGGGAAAGGCCCGCGGAAGTGGAGGACCGCGCCATTCCAGGTCACTGGGAGGGCGATCTCCTGCGCGGCTCAGGGAACAGTCACATCGCCACCTTGGTGGAACGCCATTCGCGCTTTGTCATGCTGATCAAGGTGCCGAGCAAAGAAACGGAAGCTGTGGTTGCTGCCTTGAGTCAACACGTTCGTAAACTTCCCGTAACCCTGCGGCGCTCGCTGACCTGGGACCGCGGACTGGAGATGGCCAAACACAAGGACTTTACGGTGGCCACGGATGTGAAAGTCTACTTCTGTGATCCGCAGAGTCCCTGGCAACGTGGCTCGAACGAAAACACCAACGGGCTCTTACGACAATATTTCCCGAAGAAAACCGACCTGTCCGACTATACCCAGTCGGATCTGGACAAAGTGGCGCTGCGCTTAAATCAACGCCCACGAGAGACTTTAGGTTTTCAGACTCCTGCGAGTAAACTTCAAGAAAGTGTTGCGTCGACCCATTGAGACCACCGCCCGAACCGGGCATGTGGGTACTGGCAGCTGCTGGGAATGACTCTAAATTGAGGGGGGAGCTCCCCACTGCACGCAGGAGATTGAGCGCATAAGTCGTGCTTAACGCGCTAACTGGAGAAGTACCTATGCGTCGAACCGGCCGTCATTAGGAGCGACAGCGAATTAATTCGGCGAGAACTAGTGGATGCCGAGTTTTTCGATCGCGCGGAGGACGTCCGCTGAGGAAACATCGTAGAGGGCGTGCTCGTCTTCCTGCTCGAGCCGCCCGCGAAGATATTCGGCGCCGATATAGCTGGCTTCGCGGTCCGACAGATTGCGGCCGGCGCGCTCTTCTCCTAGTCCCCTCTCCGGTGTCTGCGGCCCTGCGGCAAATCTTCGATTTTCACCGTGATCTTTCGTTTTTTCGCACCCTAGATATATCGTATTACGATATAATTGCAGGATGGGACGGCGCGCTCCTCAACAGATCAATTACGCGGCGCTCGCCAACTTCCGGTATGAAATTCGCCGGTTCCTGAGCTTCAGCGAGATCGTCGCGCGCGCTGCCGGGATTGAACCGCAACAACACCAAGCGCTGTTGGCGATCAAAGGGCAGCCGCCCGGATCCGAAACCACGGTGGGTGTTTTGGCCGAACGGCTTCAACTTCGTCACCACAGCACTGTCGAGCTGAGCCGCCGCCTCGAAGCCAAGGGCTGGATCTGCCGTTCGCGCCGCGGTTCCGATCGGCGCGAGGTGCAGCTCGCCGTCACCCTACGCGGCGAAAAGCTGCTCGCGCAACTTTCACTGTTGCACCGCAACGAACTCCGTACCGCCGGCCCGAGATTGATTCGAGCGCTCCAATCAGCGGCCGCCCGCCGACATAAGTCCAGGCTAGAGATTTAGTGTTTCCAGCCATTCATCTTCGGAAAAAATAATTCGAGAGGAGTTTGTCTTGGCGTCACCCGCAGCTACGAAAAGAGACACTCAACCTGTGCCGACGGGGACTTACCGGATCGGCTGGATTTCTCTGCTGGCTTCGCTGGTCGGGATACTCGCTGGCCTCATCGCGTTCGTTTTGTACGACCTAATCGCGCTTTTCACCAACCTCACTTTCTACCATGTAGTTTCTTTGCACTTTCGCAGCCCAGAACATACGACCATCGGGCCATGGATCATTCTGATGCCGGTGATCGGTGGCGTCATCATCGGCTTCATGGCCAAGTACGGAACCTCAAAGATAAAAGGACACGGAATTCCCGAAGCGATGGAAGCCGTGCTTACTTCCCGCAGCCGCATCGAGGCCAGGGTCGCGATCCTTAAACCGCTTTCCGCCGCGATCGCCATCGGCACAGGAGGCCCATTCGGCGCCGAAGGCCCGATTATTCAAACTGGCGGCGCCTTCGGCTCACTTGTCGGCCAATTAATTTCGACTACGGCGACGGAACGCAAGGTGCTGCTCGCGTGCGGCGCCGGGGCCGGCATGGCAGCTACATTCAACACTCCCATCGCCGGCGTGATTCTGGCGATCGAGCTGCTGCTTTTCGAGTTTCGCGCGCGGTCGTTCATCCCTCTTGTGATCGCGTGCACGCTCGCAACCAGTGTCCGCGCGTTGCTGTTTGGCCAGCACTCTATGTTCGCGATGGGCAATGTGGATTTCGATGTCCCGCGCGGCTTGCCGTTTTATTTGCTGCTTGGCGTGATCTGCGGCGCAGCGGCGATCGGATTCACGAAATTGCTCTACTGGGTGGAAGATCAATTCGCGCGTTTGCCGATTGAGGACCTGTGGCATCCGGCGATTGGCGCGCTCGGGCTGGGCGTGATCGGGTTTTTCGTCCCGCGCGTTCTCGGCGTGGGTTACGACACGATCTCCGACATCCTCAACAACAATCTCGCCTTGCAGCTCCTGATACTCATCATGGTTTTCAAGGCTCTGGCGCTCGTCGTATCGCTAGGCTCGGGAACTTCCGGCGGCCTGCTCGCTCCGATGTTCATGTCGAGCGCTGCGATGGGCGGAGTGTTCGCCATCGGCGTGAACGCCATATTCCCCAGCGCGCACCTATCGCCCGGGGCGTACGCCCTAGTGGCGATGGCGGCGGTTTTCGGAGCAGCGTCTCGCGCCACGTTTGCGTTTATTGTTTTCGCATTCGAAATCACGCATGACTACAACGCGATTCTCCCGCTGATGCTTTGCTGCGTCATCGCCGATCTAATCGCCCTGCGTTACCTGCCGACGTCCATCATGACCGAAAAACTCGCGCGCCGTGGCCTGCACGTTCCCGGTGAATATGAGGCCAGCGCGGCGCACATGGTCCGCATCAGCGAAGTGATGAATACTGACGTGCAGCCGATTTCGGCGGATATGACGGTCGCCGATCTCGCCGCAGGCATCGGCAGGAGCGAACCCGGATTCAATTTGTCGCAAGGATTACCGATCACTACGAAGGACGGCCGCCTCGCCGGCGTGGTCACTCAGAGCGACCTGCTGCGCGCGCTCGAAACCGATCCGGAGGGCCGTGCAACCGTCATCGAGGCGGGATCGGATTCGCCCATCGTGGCATATCCCGATGAGCTGGTACTCGATGCGCTTCATCGCATGGTGAGAAACAACATCGGTCGGCTTCCGGTCGTCAGTCGCGAAGATCCTCAGCGAATGGTGGGCTATTTCGACCGCTCTCACATTTTGAATGCGTGGACGCGTCAGGTAGAAGATGAAAACCTGCAGGAGCACGGGTGGTACGCGCGCTGGCGCCGCACGACCTGAAGCCGAGGTTTTGTCACAGCCAGGCGGAAAATTAAATTAGTGGATGCCGAGTTTTTCGATCGCGCGGAGGACGTCCGCTGAGGAAACATCGTAGAGGGCGTGCTCGTCTTCCTGTTCGAGCCGCCCGCGAAGATATTCGGCGCCGATATAGCTGGCTTCGCGGTCCGACAGATTGCGGCCGGCGCGCTCGCGGAATTTGACGAATCCCGTGTGCGCCAGGCCCAGCACGACCCCCTTGCCATCCACGAGGAATTTGCAATCCATCGTGTCGCTGTGGCGCGTGGCAATGCCGTTCCAGCAATGCGAGAAACGGCACTTATAGACGTAGTCTGTTACTTTCGACGGCACGTCGAACGCGCCGATGAATTCGCTCATCGCGCCGACGTTCGGAATCCTCGAGGGGATCGCTGCTTTCGCCATGAACCGGCCTACTTCCTTGCGCCCACTGCAACGGGCTGCGAGCTGTGCTGATAACTCTGAAGAGCAGCGGCCACGCCCGCGCCTGCGGGAAGCCGGAAGCCCTGGTCGGCTAAAGTTTTTTCGAACGCCGCCAAGAAAAGAAGGACGTTTGTTTCCTGGCACGAGTATCCCATCAGGCCGACGCGCCAGATTCTGCCTTTGATCGGGCCGAGGCCTCCCGCAATTTCGATATTGAATTCGTTGAGCAATTGGCCGCGAACCTTTCCGTCTTCAATCCCGTCGGGGATGTTGATCGCGGTGACGGTGACGAGCCGATCGGCCGCTTTCTTGACGAATAGCGTCAGTCCCATCGCTTCCACTCCTGCGATCAGAGCTTGCTGGTTGCGGGCGTGGCGTTCCCAGCGCGCTTCGAGGCCCTCTTCGAGAACTGCCCGAAGCGCCTCGCGCATCGCATATATCAATGTGATCGGCGGTGTGTGATGGTACAGGCGCTCCTTGCCCCAGTAATTCATTGCAGAGGTCAAATCAAAATACCAGCTGCGTACGGGTTCTCGGCGCGCGTGCATCGCCTCTTCCACACGCGTGTTGACGGTAATCGGAGCCATGCCCGGCGGCGCGCTGATCGCTTTCTGCGATCCGCTGAAGCAAATATCAATTCCCTGCTTGGCCACATTCAGCGGAACTCCGGCCAAAGTAGCGACCGTATCCACCACCAATAACGCTCCCAATTCATCGGCGACTTTGCGGTAGTCTTCGATCCGCTGAATGACGCCGGAAGACGTCTCACCATGCGCCAGGCCAACGAATTTGATTTTCTTGCCCTTGCCGAGACGCAGGATATCTTGCGGATCAACCGTGTGGCCGTAGGGTACTTCGGCGCGAATCACTTTCGCGGGAATGCGATCGGCAATAATCGCCATGCGCTCCGAAAATGCGCCGTTGATGCAGACGATACACTCATCGCCCGCGTCGAGCGCGTTCATCACCGCCGCTTCGATTCCGCCGGAACCCGATGCTGAGATCGGAAACGTGATGCGATTCTGCGTCTGAAAGACGCGGCGCAGCATTTCCTGGACATCTTCCATCATCTGCGTGAACCACGGATCCATGTGGCCCACGATCGGCGCGGCCATCGCGCGGTAGACCCTCGGGTCTACACAGGAGGGACCTGGCGTCATCATTAAACGTTGGGGCGGCAGAAGCTCGCCGAACAATTCTTTACCACGGTCTGTCATTGCTTTTCCTCGCAGCCCGAAATTTTGTTTCCGCCTGGCGAATTAGCTGAAAACTACTCGCAGCGGGCCGCAGCTGAACGGGTGAACCCGTTCGCTATGCCTTCTAGTCTCCCTAAATCGGCCCGTCGCGGTCAACCTCCAAAATGGCTATGCAGGACGCGTCGGCCCAAAGCATCCATGGAATCAACGTCTTGCCCAACGGGGATTCATAAATCTCCAATAGGTTGCTGTTGCGGCCTTCGCAACTGTTTTTTCGCCGCGTTGAAAGGCCCATACCGCTATGCTAGATTTTTAAATTGACCCCTTCTAATGACAATGGAAGCGAAAACTAGCGCCGCTGCTAAGCCGAAGGTCACGCGCGTCGAGGTGTATTGGCACACCGTGAAATATCGCACGGTGGTGCTGTACGCCGTCGTCGTGATGGCGATTGTGCTGGCGGCGGTTTACCTCGTGTTTCCGGATTTCTCGAACGGCGTGTTGCGGAAGATCTCGAACACATCGGCCGGGCCGGACAGCGGAGTTGCCAACCCATCGTCGCGGCAGGCGCGTTTCGTCAACCTCGACGGCAAGGTACAGGTGAAAAAGGTCAATTCGGTGCAGTGGGTAAACGCCGACTATCAAGTCACCTTGGATAAGGGCGATCTGATCCAAACGACATCCGAAGGAGTCGCGCGCATCGCGTTCGCTGACGGTACAACCTATACGGTGAAGGGCGACACGCTCGTTACCGTCGAAGAAAATATCGTGGATCAAGACCGCGCTTCGCAGGTTGCTGTGCATATCACTTCAGGACAGGTGGACCTGCAAACCGCGACGTGGCAGGTCCCAGGATCGAAGGCTCAGGTTTCGTTCGAGAATGCGACCGCTTCGCTGCGCGAAAACAGCCGTGCGGCCGTTCGCAGCGATCCAGACTCCAAGGAACAGCAGATCACCGTGGATGCCGGAAGCGCGGAACTGAAGCGTGGAGACGAGCATGTGGACATCGCCCAGTATGAGAGAGCGACGTTCCCGACCGCCGCCGGCGGCACCATCACGAAATCACAGGTGCTGGCTCCTCCGCAGTTGGTCGAGCCGCTCAATTTGCAGCCGATTATCGTCGCCGATCCGAAGCATGACGCGATTCATTTTTCATGGAAAGCGGCGGCAACCGCGAAGATGTACGATTTCCAGGCCAGCACAACGACAGCTTTCAGCCACATTGTGATGGAGCGCAAGACGGCTGCGACGAGCGTGGATGTTTCCGGGCTGGACCCTGGCGATTACTTTTGGCGAGTGCGCGCGATTGACGACAAGAGTAACGTAAGCGACGCGAGCGAATCCTATAAGTTCACACTGGTGACACAGGGCAAGGAGCAGGACATGCTCCTTGACGTGGACGACACCGAATTGCAGGGTAGTGTCGTCGAGGTCATTGGACGCACCGAGCCCGGCGCCGCTTTGATAATCAATGGTGCGGCGGTGGCCGACATCAAGCCGGACGGCCATTTCCGGTATTTTACCGACCCCATGACGCGGGGCAGCCACACGATCGTCATCACCGGCCAGAACCGCCGGGGAGGAACGGCGATCAAGCGCGTTGATGTTGTGATTCCTTAAGCATCGAAGAAGTCCGGCTGGCGCGCGGCTCTGCCCGCGCTCGCGAATACCCTGAGAGGAAAGCACTTCGTGAATAAAAGCGGCTATAGCATGCGGTCGGTCTTCAGCCTTTTCTCCTCCGACCTCGCCATTGACTTGGGAACCGCAAACACGCTGGTCTTTGCGCGCGGCAAAGGCATCGTCGTCAACGAACCTTCGATCGTCGCCATCAACAAGAACAATGGAGAAGTCGTTGCCGTGGGCCGCGAGGCCAAGGAAATGCTCGGCCGGACGCCGGGCAATGTGGTGGCCATCAAACCGATGAAGGACGGCGTGATCGCCGATTTCAAGGTGACTGAAAAAATGCTCACCTACTTCATCCAGAAGGCGCACAACCGCCGCGTCCTCGTTCATCCCAGAATCGTCATCGGAGTTCCCAGCGAAATCACGCCCGTTGAAAAGCGCGCGGTGCAGGATTCCGCCTATCGCGCGCGAGCGAGCGAAGTCTATCTCGTCGAGCAAGCCATGGCCGCGGCCATCGGCGCCGGCCTGCCCATCGAAGAGCCTTCCGGTAACATGGTTGTGGATATCGGCGGCGGGACCACGGACATCGCCGTCATTTCCATGAGCGGAATCGTTTACTCGCGCTCCGTGCGCGTGGCCGGAAACGAAATGGACGAATCGGTAATGCACTACCTGAAGCGCAAGTACAACTTGCTCGTCGGCGAACGCACCGCGGAGCAGATCAAAATCGAAATCGGCTCGGCGTATCCACTTGAGAAGCCGATGACGCTCGAAGTCAAAGGACGCAACCTGATTGAGGGCGTGCCGCGAACTGTGACGATTGACGACAGCGAAATCCGCGAAGCGCTTTCCGAAAATATTTCGACGATCGTGAACGCCATCCGCGTGGCGCTGGAACGCACGCCTCCCGAGCTGTCGGCGGATATCAGCGACCGCGGCATTGTGCTCACCGGCGGCGGCGCGCTGATTAAGAATCTCGACAAGCGCATCCGCGAGGAAACTGGTTTGCCTGTTTCGATCGCAGACGATCCGCTGGCTTCCGTCGTGCTCGGCACCGGAAAAATGCTCAGCGATTTCCGGCTGCTGCGCCTGGTTTCGATTGATTGAGGCAGGCCCGAGCCGCCTTCTGGTTTCCGGCTCCCGGCCCTTAGCATCGAGTCTTTAGAATGCTCGACACCACTTTTCGCCAACGTCCTCTCGCGTTGCTGGCTGCCCTTGTGCTGGCGCAAGTCCTGCTGCTCGCATTCCAGATCAAGCGCGACCACGACGTTCGGCTGATCCGCTACTGGGCCGCGGCGGTGGTCATGCCTTTTGAGCGCGGCGGCACAGACGCCATATCGCATACCGGCGGCATCTGGTCTGACTACATTGGCCTGCGCGGCACTCGCGCGGAGAATGCCCGTCTGCGCGCCGAGTTGGATCAAATGCGCCTTCGCAACCGGGACCTCGAAGGGCAGGCGGCTGAGGCACAGCGCCTCAGCATCCTGCTGAATTTCCATGACGCTCATCCCGATACTCCCATGCTCGCGGCGCAGGTGATTGGCGCGAGCGCTGATCCGTCCTCGCACACCCTGTTCCTGAATCGCGGCGACCGCGATCATGTTCGCCGCAATCAAGCGGTCATCACTCCCGATGGCATCGTGGGGAAAATCGTCGAGGTCTTTCCGGCGACCTCGCAAGTGCTTCTCATCAATGATAAGGACAGCGGCGCCGGCGCCTTGCTGGCCGACACGCGGACGCACGGCGTCGTCAAGGGCAGCGGCGATCCCGATCCACGGCTGGACTACGTGGTGAACGACGAGCCGGTCCATGCGGGCGAAATGATTCTTACCTCCGGCGAGGACCGCATCTTTCCCAAGGATTTGCTGATCGGAACGGTATCCATGGCGAATCAGGGGAATCCATTTCAAGTAATTCACGTTCGGCCTGCGGCGCGTCTCGATCGGCTGGAAGACGTATTGATTCTGCTGACGCCGCAAGAACTGAAGAAGCCCAACGAATCAGCCGACGCGAGCGGCTCGGATTCGAGCGCCCCAGGTATCGTTCAAAAGGAAACCGCTCCGGCAGCCGCGGCACCCAAACCGTCTGCGGCATCTCCCTCAACGCAAACTCCGACGCCGCCCGCTCCTAAGAATTGAAAAATGTCCTACACGCTCAATTCGGCAATGCATTCCGAATCGAATGTCGAAGTCCATAAATATTACGGGGGCACGGTACTCGTTACTGCGTTCTTGGCGCTGGTCCTACAGGCGTTCCTGCACAAGTACGGTCGCTGGTCGGAGCTGGTTGATCTTCCCTTGCTGGTGACCGTCTATTTCGGTGTTAGCAGGCGAAATCCGGTCACGGGCATGTTTCTCGGAGGCGCGATTGGAATCCTGCAGGACGCGCTCAGCCACGATAATCCCATCGGTCTTTTCGGTATCGCGAAGACAATCGTGGGCTATCTCGCGTCAACGGTTGGCGCGAGGATTGATACGCAGCATCCCGTCAGCCGCCTGCTTCTGATATTTATTTTCTTCCATCTACATCAGGCGATCTTTGCAGTCACGGAGCGCGTTCTGCTGAATCATCCCGAGCCGTTCTTCACGCTGCGCTTGCTGCTGAATTCCGTCGTCACAGCGGCCTTCGGCGTCGTCCTCTTTGCGCTCCTCGATCGCCTCCGCAGGTCCTGACTCGATCGGCGAGTTTCCAGCGAAAATCTCAGTTGACCAGAAAAACGACAGGATGATCTAGCCGGATACTGCGGCGGCTCGCGCCTCCGCCGGCTTTTCGACTGCCTCCGCGCGCAGGAGCAGCACCGGGCAGCCCGCCATACGTACGACCTTTTCCGCCACGGAGCCGAACGCCAACCTGTGCCAACCGGTCATCCCATGCGTCGCGATCACAATCAGGTCCACGTTGTTCGATTCCGCCAGCCGGATGATTTCCATTCCCACGTCGTTCGCCGTGCCCACTTCGGATCTCGCTTTCACGCCCTTCGCGGTTAACTTGTCCGTGAGCTCGTTCAGGCGCGACACCGAGTCCTTGTGCAGCTCTTGCTCGTACTCTGCTTCGTTGAATATCGCAGCGGGCGAGGGCAATCTCGGCAGCATCGGAACCACGTGAACGAGCAGCAGCTCCGACCCGAATTTTGACGCCAGGTCCGCGGCCGTACTGAGCGCCTCATGCGACGGATCGCTAAAATCTAACGGTGAAAGAATCAGTTTTGGTGGCAGCATATTTTCTCCATAGCTTCTTCGGCAATTGCTTTCGATCATAGCGGCGCGATTTCGGACCGAACCGCGTTTCGTGGCGCGGCCGAATTACTTCGCCATCGTTCGGAAAGCCCAGAACAAACATCCCGACAGACACATGGACACCGGGAGCGTGAGCACCCAGGCCATCAAGAGGCTTCGGACTGTGCCCCACTGCAAGCCGGACTTGTTTGCCATCATCGTCCCCGCCACGCCCGAAGACAGCACATGTGTCGTACTGACCGGCAACCCGAACCAGTCCGCCGCTCCGATCGTGGCCATCGCGGTGATTTCGGCGGCCGCTCCCTGCCCGTAAGTGAGATGGTCCTTTCCGATTTTCTCGCCGACCGTAACCACGATTCGTTTCCAGCCGATCATCGTGCCCATGCCCAGAGCCAGCGCCACGGCCACTTTCACCCAGCTCGGGATGAACTTGGTCGCGTTGTCAACGTGGCTCTTGTAGTTTTTCAGGATGGCCGCGTCCGCCGTCGAAAATTCCGGGTTGTGAGTTTTCTGCATCAACCGCAGCGCCTCGCTAACCACATACAAGTCATTACGGAAGTTGCGGACCTTATCCTGCGGCACTGCTTTTAATTCCTTGTAGATGGACATCTCCGTCCCGATTCCGTTGACTTCCTCGCGCAGCGCCAGCATCGTATTCGGCGTGAACTGTTTCGTGCGAATGTAGTCTGTCACTTCGTCGCGCGAGTCCCCGACCACTGCCGTGGGCGAAACATATTTCCCGAGCATCTCAGCGGTTTGGGTTGAGACGGCGACGAAGTCCGCTGTCTGGGCCGGGCTCACGGCATGATTTACTGCGTAAGCTGTGGGCACGGTGCCGATCAGAATCAGCATGATCAGGCCCATGCCCTTCTGGCCGTCGTTCGAACCGTGAAAAAAGCTCACTCCTGTGCAGGTAAGGACCAGCAGGCCGCGAATCCAAAACGGAGGTGGCTCGCTTCCCTTCGGAGCTTCGTAAAGCGCCTTGTTGGGAATCAGCGCTTTGCACAGCAGCAAGAGCAGCGCAGCGCCGACAAATCCGACCAGCGGCGATAGCAAAAGCGATTTGCCGATGTTCGTTGCCTGTCCCCAATCCACTCCGCTGGTCCCGGATTTTACGGACATCAACTGATTCGCGATGCCCACGCCGATAATCGAACCGACCAGCGTGTGCGAGCTGGAGGCGGGCAAACCGAAATACCACGTTCCCATGTTCCAGATAATGGCCGCGATCAGCAGCGCGAACACCATGGCGAATCCCGCGTTGCTTCCCACCTGCAGAATCAATTCAACCGGAAGCAGCGACACGATTGAGAACGCCACCGCGCCGCTCGAAACCAGGACACCAATGAAATTCCAGGCGCCCGACCAAACGACCGCGATGTGCGGTTCAAGCGAGTGAGTGTAAATCACGGTCGCCACGGCGTTCGCCGTATCGTGAAATCCGTTCACAAATTCGAATCCCAGCGCGGTCAGCAGCGCGATTCCCAGAAGGATGAATGGCAGCGCGCTCTGCGGATGTAATCCTTGCAGATCGCCGAAGAGATGGCTTCCCGCATAGATGAACCCAACGATCAGCGCAATTCCGAAAACCAGTACGCCGACTCGGCCCGCCTTCGATGTCTTTGCATCAAGTACGCTCGTTCCCGTTGTCGTTGCCATTGTCCGTCTCTCCGTGGTGAAGAATTGGTGCAGCGATTGCCCCGCTTGTCCGACACCGGGCAGGCTCCGCTATGTGCTCTGAAATGCGTTCCCTCGGACCTACTTTTCGTACTTAGGGGCGCGACGGTAACGGGTCTATGTAAACGGCGTGTGACAGCCCGGTTAAGACTTTCGGCGACTCTGAAGAGGCATTTAGTCGCCGCGGACCTGACGCCGGGAGCGTCAAGAAATCGAAAGCCCGTCACCTCGCCTGGAACATTCCATTGACGGAAAGGACATGGGCGGCTTGCGGCCTGCAATGCGCGGTGTTAGCTTGAACAGTCCGGGTCCCAAATCGAGTTTGGCTGGGATTCGCCTCAGATTCGATCAATTGGGGAAGCTGTGAGCAGAACAGCCGGGCCCAGTACGGCCCGCTGCGTGGGAGTTTAGTTGCCATCGTGGAACGTTAACGACCAGAGAATTCCGCAGGGACGCCTGGCCCTGTTTTCCTACCTCTCCGCGACCATGATCGTCTTTCTACTGGTCGGGTTCTGGAAATTGCAGGTCATGCAGTCCGAGCATTTCGCCGACCTGGCCGAAAAAAACGGTATCCGCTCCATCGCCATCATCGCTCCGCGCGGAGCTATGCTCGATCGCGACGGCCGCGTCCTGGTGGATAGCTATCCTTCCTTCAGCATTTTGTTGCTCCGCGACAATCCGAAGCTGCTCGAGAAAAATCTCCCGCAAATTGAAGAAGGCCTCGGAATCGCCAAGGAAGATTTGGACCAGCAGCTCGATGCGGCGAAAGCCGAACCCAAATTCCTCCCCCTCATCATCAAGCCCGAGGCGAGCCAGGCGGACATCGCGTTCGTGGATTCGCACCGCGCCGATCTCCCCGTGCTCGATCTGATGATGGTTCAGCGGCGCCGCTACCCGCACGCCGAGATGCTCGCGAACACCATCGGCTACGTTGGTGAAGTTTCCGTGCAGGACATGGAGAAAAATCCCGACCGCTACCGTCCGGGAGACATCGTCGGAAAAGCCGGCCTCGAAAAGGAATACAACGATCAGATCGTGGGCACCGACGGCATGCGGCGCGTCGTCGTCAATAGCGTCGGCAAAGTAATGCGCACGCTCGACAATGTTGAGGCCATTCCCGGAAAACCCATCCAGCTTACGATTGATGAGGATCTGCAGGAGATCGCTGAAGCCGACTTCGCAAACAAAGAAGGTGCCCTCATCGCCATGGATGCGCACACGGGTGAAGTCCTGGCGATGGTCAGCCGGCCGACCTTCAATCCCAACGATTTCGCTGTGCGCATTCCTAATTCGGAATGGGCGCAGCTCAATACTGATCCGAAAACGCCGCTGTTAAATCGTGCGATTCAGGCGCAGCTAGCTCCCGGTTCCGTTTTCAAAGTCGTCATGGCCGTGGCCATGTTGGAATCCAAAGCCATACCCGCGACCTACACCGTCAACTGCCCGGGTTATGCTGAATTTTACGGCCGAGTATTTCATTGTGATCACGCGCACGGTTCCGTGGATCTCCACAAAGGCATCGTCGCTTCCTGCGACGTCTACTTTTACAACGTTGGCAAACAACTTGGAATTGACCGCATAGATCAGTACGCCACCGGCCTCGGCCTCGGCCGCCGCACAGGAATTGATTTGCCGAGCGAAGAGCCCGGCTTGATGCCGTCGGAAGATTGGGTCGAGCGTGTGGACCATCACAAATGGTATCCCGGCTCCACAATTTCCGTTTCCATCGGTCAGGGCGCTGTGATGGTTACTCCGATTCAGCTCGCTCGCATGATCGCAGCCGTGGCTAATGGCGGCAGTTTGATTCCCCCGCACCTGATGAAAAACGCCACGGACCTGAAATCCCAATCTTTTCCTCTTTCCGACGACACCGTCCAGCAGGTAACCGACGGAATGTGGGGTGTCGTCAATGAGCCGGATGGCACTACGTCCGGCCAGGTCAAGCTGCAGAACGTGGACTTCTCCGGCAAGACCGGCACTGCTCAAGTGGAAGGTTTCGAACTTCAGAATAAACTCGGCAAGAAGCTAAAGGAAAACGGCTGGTTCGTCGGTTACGCGCCGCGGCGCAATCCGGATATTGTGGTGGCAGCCCTCGTTCAGGCTGGAGGTTGGGGCAGCACCTCGGCCGCGCCGATCGTGCGTGACGTTGTGAAGGCCTACTACGACAAGAAAGGCGGCCATCTGCCGCAGCCTTCGACAGCTGACAACTTGCCGCCATCCTCCGCGGTGCATCCCGTCGGCGTGAACGCAGGAGCGCAACAGCAATGAAAGATCGCCCGCGCGTTCAGGATTTCGACTGGCCGCTTCTCGCTCTCGCCGGCACCATCAGCGCCCTCGGCGTGCTCGAAATTTATTCCTCCACGCATGCCAGCGCCATGGCCGGGATGCAATGGAAGCAACTCATGTGGATCGGGATCGGCCTCGCGGGCATGTTCATTATCTCGCGCATTGACTATCACACTCTGATGGACCAGGCGCCCGCGCTGTATCTGGTCGGCGTGGCGGGCCTCCTCGTCGTTCTGCTGCTCGGGTTTTCGCGGCTCGGGGCCAAGCGCTGGATCTCGCTCGGCGGTCTGATGAATTTGCAGGTGTCGGAGTTAATGAAGTTGATTATAATCATCGTGCTTGCGCGTTACTTCGCGGAAGTGCGCACCGATCGCTTGACGCTGACCGACCTGCTCAAGATTGGCGTTTTGACGCTAATTCCCGTAGGCTTGATCTTGAAGCAGCCCGATTTGGGAACCGCGATGGTTCTGGTTCCCGTTGCAGTGGTCGGAGCCTTCTTCGCCGGCATTCAATGGAAGCACGCGGCGATCGGCCTGGTCATCATCGCACTGCTTGTGCCGCTCGGCTGGAACATGCGGCGTCACCTGAAGCCGTACCAGCAGCAGCGCATTCAGACGTTCCTGCATCCGGAGGAAGACCAGCGCGGCGCGGGCTACCAGATTTTGCAGTCAGAGATCGCCGTCGGTTCCGGCGGCTTCTGGGGAAAAGGATTTGGCAAGGGCAGCCAGAACCAATTGGGCTTTGTGCCCGTCCGCTATTCGGACTTCATTTTGGCGGCTCTGGCTGAGGAACAAGGTTTCATTGGCGTTTGTGTCGTTTTGCTGTTGTACTTAGGCCTGATTCTGCGGCTGGTGGACAACGCGCAGAAAGCGAAAGATCGTGCCGGGATGTACGTCGTGATGGGAGTGACCGCGATCCTGGGCTTCCACGTTCTGGTCAACGCTTCGATGGTGATCGGATATATGCCGGTCACCGGCATTCCACTGCCGCTGATGAGCTATGGAGGGTCGGCAACGGCCTTCGTATTTTTGGCTTTGGGACTCGTGATGAACGTCCGCATGCGGCGTTTCGTTAACTAAGCCCCGGCTGTCGAAGCCAACAAAAAATTTAGCAGTGCCCGCGCCCTCTACTTGGGGACGCGAATTTCAGATTTCAATTTTGATCCAAGGAACACGCATCGGGTGAGGAAAGCCAGTCCAAACAACTTGAGCTCTTTCCCCAGCAGCCAGTCGTGGCAAATTCTTGCCGCCCCTCGCCGCTCCGCCGGCCGAAGTGCGCGCGACGTTCTTGCGCCCCCCGCCGGCCCCGTGCGCCATGAGGAGTTTTCAAATGTCGAAGGAAATGGTTATATCGGCGAACCCCCACGAGACTCGGGTCGCCATTATGGAAGAAGGTCTGCTCTGTGAGTATTACGTTGAGAGGGAAAAAGAGTTTGCGCTAGTCGGAAGCATTTACAAGGGGCGTGTCACACGCGTGCTGCCAGGCATGCAGTCGTCCTTTGTCGAGATCGGCCTCGATAGCGACGCCTTCCTGTACGTCACCGACTTCCTAGAAGGTATCGAAGAGCTGGACGAGCACATCGCCACCGACGTCAAGAACGCTGCAGCGCCGGATCAAGCCGCGCAGAGTTTTGTCGCGCCCAGCGCGGCATTACCTCTCGTCGAATTCGCAGACGCCGCGCCCGCCGCCGATGATGCGCGCGCGGAATACGAATCATCGCCCATCGAGCCCGGGAACGCAGCGGTGAATCCTTCCGCGCCCGGCCCAACAAACACTTCGAATGCGTCGCCCGCAAATCCCTCGGCTCCGCACGACCGGCCCCGCTTCGACAATCGCAACAGCAGGCCGGGCCGCGACTTCGGTCGCCGCGGTGGTAGCGGTGGTGGCAGGCCCGGACGCGGCGGACGTTTCGGTCGTCGCGGTGGTAGCGGCGGAGGCGGTGGACGTGGAGGCGACCGGCGCTTTGGCCGCGAGCTTCCCTCATCGAAATATGCATCGCCCGGCACGTTTGAAAGTGCGCCGAGCGATGCGGGAGCGCCCGAAGGGCACGTCTCGATCATTCTCCCCGGAGAATCTCTCGCGAAATATCGCGACAAGCCTGCTGGCGAATCTGTTCCTACGCCATCTGACGACGCGACGCGAATCTCCGCCCCCAGCGAGCCAACGAATTTCGCCGCGAGCGCGCCAACGGCAGCTCCTGTCGTCGAACAGCCCGAGCCAGTCCACGAATCGCCCGCGCCGCGCGCGTTTGAACCACGGCACGAATTTCATTCCGAACCTCGCACGGAAGCTCCTCGACCTTTTTCGACGGGCCTCGAACCGTTGCCCGGCGAGACGCTTTCGAAGTGGAAGCATCGAGATACTCCCGTCGAGCAGCACGTCGAAGCTGCAGCTCCCGCTGTCCCTCATATGGAGCATGAGCGCGAGCCTGAACTCGAACTTCCGATCGAGCACCACGAGCCCGAAGTTCATGAGGCAGAAGCTACGCACGAAGATCATGCTTCGCCGGAGATGAGCCCGGAAGAAGCCGCGGTCTTGGCCGAACACGTCGCTGAAGCTCGCGAAGAAGAAGCCCAGCGCGAAGCACAGGAAAGAGGATTTGCGGCCGCCGATGAGGCCGCTGGCGCGGTGCACGACGCCGTCGAAGGCGAAGAACATCGCGAATCAATGACGGCCGCCGCCGAATCGGAAGAGCACGAGCTTGAGGAAGAAGAAGCCGACGCCGAAACGGAAGGCATGATTGCTCCACCCTCCGAACTCGAGCACGAACATGAACACGACCACGCCCCGGAAACAATTTCAGCGGAAGGCGACTCCGCGATTCCGGGAGAGAATCAGCCTCCGCAGGAACAGCAACCATGGAAGGCTCAGGTCCGCGACGATTTCCGCGCTCGCATGCAGAATCCCGCGCGTCGCGGAGGACGTGACCGCGATCGCGGCCGACGCGACGACCGCGGACGCCGCCCGCAACACGGGCGCAGCGGTGGCCATGGCCATCATCATTCTTCAGCGCCGCGCCGTCCGCAGCTCATCGCGGACATGCTGAAGCAGGGCCAGGAAATCATCGTCCAGATCGCGAAGGAACCGCTAGGCAAGAAGGGCGCGCGCATCACCAGCCACGTCGCTCTCCCGGGACGCTTCCTCGTCTACATGCCCACGCTCGACCATACCGGCGTTTCGCGCAAAATCGCTTCGGCGGAAGAGCGCGCGCGTCTGCGTCATCTGGTCAACGATGCGAAGGGCAGCGCCGGCGGAGGCTTCATCGTCCGCACCGCCGCCAGCGCCGCGGCTCCGGAAGAAGTTCGCGCCGACGTCGAATTCCTCACGCGCACGTGGTCCGAAATCAAGGCGCGCTCGGAGCAGAAAAAGGCTCCCGCGCTCCTGCATCGCGATCTCAATCTCGTTCAGCGATTGCTGCGCGACCACATGAGCTCGGACTACACCGCGATCTGGGTTGACTCCGAGGACGAGTACACAAAAGTCGTGGACTTCATGAGCCGCTTCCAGCCCGCACTCGTGAGCCGCGTGAAGCTTTATACCAAGGAAAATCCGGTCTTCGAGGAATTCGGCATCCAGCAGGAAATTGACAAGGGGCTGCGGCCGAAGGTCTGGCTCAAATCGGGCGGCTACATCGTCATCAACCACACCGAAGCGCTCGTCGCCATTGACGTCAACACCGGCAAATTCGTCGGCAAAGGCTCGAACCGCCTGGAAGACACCATCGTCCGCACCAACGCCGAGGCCGCGAAGGAAATTGTCCGCCAGATGCGCCTGCGCGATCTCGGCGGCATCATCGTGATTGACTTCATTGACATGGAGGAGCGCCGCAACCGCGACAAAGTCATGGCCGCGCTCGAAGACGCTCTTCGCGGCGACCGCGCTCCGTCAAAGGTTCTCCGCTTCAACGAATTCGGCCTCGTCGCCATTACCCGCAAGCGCACCAAGCAAGCGCTCGAGCGCATGCTTTCGCAGCCCTGCCCGTATTGCACCGGCTCGGGAATGGTGAAATCCATCCCCACGCTGTGCTACGAAATTCAAACCGAGGCGCACAAAATGGCCCCGGAATTGAGTTCCGGCAGCATCACCCTGCGCGTCCATCCCGAAATCGGCAAAGCGCTCAAGACGCGCGAGTCTTCGCTGATTGACGAGCTCGAACAATGGACGAAGAAGACCGTGATCATCCAGGCCGATCCCACCCTGCACTGGGAGCAGTACGACATCTATTAGAAGCGTACCGCGGAGATGGCACCGGGCTGGCCGCGAACTGATGCGGACATGGCGCGTTGACGTTACTGATGCCAACTTAGTCTGCAGTCGTGCCGAAGTAGCGAAGGGCTAGCTGATCGAATTCCTCCTGCGATTTACAAACCACTTTCGGTTGCTCGCGCGGCTCGATGCTACGGCTATCAGGTTCCCCCTGCCCCGACTCCGAACCAAAGTCGCCGTAAACGCGGTTTTCAAAGGCGTCGTAGATCGTGTTTGAATACACGTAACGATAGGGCTGTAGCGAAATCACTGTCGTTACTGTGACCTCGACGTAGCAAGTTTTTGATACCGGGTCATAGTGATTAGTATAGGTATCCCGGATCGCTTTCTTGTCGACCGTAAAGCTCTTCTCGGCACCTTCTGCGCAAAGCTTCTGTTCCGCCAGTGAAGCTGTTGGGGCGGCTTGCGGCGGCGCGTGCGGCGTGGGTTTATCACAGCTACCTGCACTCATCGTGACGAGAAGGAAAGCAGCGGTACTAATCGGTGTCATGAAGCGCCGCATTGGTTTGGACCGCCTTCAGCGATTTTGACCGAACAGTAGCACAAAATCTGCGGGCCGGGCGTAATGCCAGATCTGATTGTTGCTTGGTTTGACAATTCTGGATGGCAAGGTGATAGAATCCGCGCCGAATACGGGGGCCAATATGTCACGACTGTTCGTTCATCTGCACGGAAATCCGGTAATGACAGTTCATCGGCGTGTTTTGAAGAAGAAGAAAGTGGTCTATCTCTTAACTGCGGCACGTCCCTTAAAATACAAAGGGGGTAGGTCCCGAATTGTGTACATCGGGACCACAAAGAAAGGCGTCCACAGGATAGCTAGTAGCGCTGCGGGGCGTGCCGTAGAAATTCTGCTAACGCGAGGCCTCAAGGAACTGAGCGTTTACGTTGTTTCATGCAGCTCGCGGTCCGGCCTTCCCAGTTGGAAGCGACTTGAAGATGCGCTTATCGCCGCGTTTAGAATCGAATACGAGCAACTCCCCAAATGCAATAGTCAGGGATTAAAGAAGAAATGGAACGATGAACTGGACAAGATGTTCAAACTCAAAGCCATCAACAAGGTATTGCGGCACTTCGACCCGACTAAATAGGCTCGCCACGCGGCGGACAGTTACCGGCAGATTTCCCTGAAGTAAGTGAAGTAGAGAATTCACGAATGAAGTTTCTCAACGCATTGCTGCTGCTGAGTGTAGCCTTTTGGGGAATCACGTCTGCCCAGTTTTTCCTTCAGTCGTGGCTGGCGGCGGCGAATGCTTTCGTATATTTGGGTGGATTTCTGAAGGGCGCTGTTCCGAGGAAAAACAACGCCTTAGCGTTGGGCGTGGCCGTGTTCAGCTCTGTTTTGTTCTCGATTCTGCTTTGGGGTGGTTTCCGGCTGCTGGGGCACTTTCTGTCGTCTGGCTGGACTGAGGCCGAAAGTGTAACTTACTGGCTATTCGCCGTGCTCTCGCTCATCCATATGCTTCCCCAAATTCCCTCGCGTATTCGCACAGCTTGGCGGAATGCAACGGTCCGTGGGGCCGTTGAATCGGACATCCTCGAACGGAGAAAAATGTGAGAATGGGAAAGCCTGCCATTGAAACGAAACTGGAGCGGTTCAATTTTCGCCTTGTCCTTGGCGCAGTTGTAGCCGTGCCCGTTGCTGGCGGCTTGTTTGCTATGGTCACTGACCTAGCAAAAACCGACGACTTGGTCCTTGAACACTCACGGTGGATTCGGTTCGGTATATACTTTCTTGCGGCGGCGATTTGGGCCGCGATTGTATTCCTACCTCGCGGCGAGTAAGGAGGTCAATTGACTATACAGCAAGCAAGGTGTAGGGCCGTTGCTGAAGATCCGAAGGCTAGTGCGATTGAAGCCGATCAAGCGCGCGAATTACTCGCAGACTGTGCGGAATCCAAGAATAGGTTCGCGGCCATAAAAGACCGCCCCGCGCTTTTTGGCAAGACGGTTGGTCAGGCTCAAGCGCAATGCCTGAAGCGGCGCTTGGCAAACTTCTTGGCTCTCACGCAAGGGCTGTGGCAAACGTGAAGTGCGCTCGCGTGGCAGAATCCGCGCGACGTGGCGCTATTGGGTGGGTGGCGCACCATCCAAAGCCCTTGATCAACTCACACCCGACCTCATTCGAGCTTGGGATTCAATTGTAGGGGTGCCGCACTCTTCACGGACTTTGTGAAGGGTGCGTGAGGCCCCACCTACCGCGTCTTCGGCATCAGTCACCGAAGGTCATGCGGGCGAGTTCTTTCTTGATTCTCTCTCGCTCGGCGGCATCGCTGGATGCCGCGAGCCGGTTCGTCAGCGCGAAAAACCGCTCCTTCTCGGCCTCCTTCGATTGCAATCCAGCTTCGATCAAATCCACGAGCACCCGATTGGCGCTGGCCTTTCGCGTGCTCGCAATCGCTCGAACCCGCTTGTCGATTCGGGCAGGAAGTGAAACGCTCTTGCGAATGGATCTTTCGGATTTGGCCATATGCACCATTTTACATTAATTCGCACCACTATGCACCATTTCATGCCACGACGGCGGGTGCCCCCTGCTCGGTTCATGAGCGTCGGGCTTTTACCTTCCGACTTACTTTCCTTGCCGCAGGATCTCCAGAAAATACAGGGTACTGGTTCTTGTACTTTTATTGCCCTTTCGTACAGGCGCGCAAGAAAACCCCGCATGCTAGCGTGCTAATGGAGTCGCAAGTGTGAAAGCAACCGCATTACGCGACGCCTTTTGTCGCCGCTCTCTCGACGGGAGCTGACCGCTCTTTGATAACTTGATATGCAGTCCCGGTGAAAGCGTGGGCCTTAAGGCCCACGAAAACACGTTCACCGTAATTGTGGCTTCAGCCATGGGACTCTGCGTGCCACCACCGCTCACCAATCACGCAATTAAGTGACACACCATGCAAAGTAATTTGCGACGTAACTCCTTGAAAACAAAGAAAAGCGGTACCCACAAAGTGACACACTTTTTCGAGGGGCTAAGTCGCAACTTGGTCGGCACGAGTCACCAGTCGCGACTCACGAGCCACGGTTTGCTAGCCGACACGAAAGTCAGCCGCGAGGCGCAGAGCTTTGAGAGGCAGGAAACTGCTACTTGAAGCCCTTCACAACGTAGGCTTCGCTCAGAGTCGTGCTGTAAACGTAGGCGTACGCGCTCATGTCGGTTGAAAAATGCGGAGGACCGACGCTTTCCACTCCCGCCTGCAGCTGATTGCCAAATACCTTCCAAAGTTCCTTCTTACCGGTAGCGATGCTCACGCGTTCGACTTCCCCTTGCGTCCTCTGGACTGCACGCGAAAATACGTATAACGACTGGGCGTCCGGCGTCCAGGCAATCGGCTCCTGCGGAGAAGCAAGATCCGGGACGGGACGTACCGCGCTTCCGCCAACCGTCCAGATTCCGATTTTGCCGTCCGGGCTGCTGACGGCGATGCTTCGACCGTCCGGAGACAGAACCAGTCCGATGACCCCTTCCGGCGTGAGAGGCGTGGAATTGCCGTTATCAAGGTCAATCATGTAATCGCGGGCCCCGTGCCCCTGCTCAAGCCCCATCGCGAGCAAATGCTTTGCGTCCGGCATGTAGCGCTCGCCCATGTAGGTGATGTTGTCGTGCGTCAGCTGGCGGCTCTCGCCCGCGCCGGTAGGAACGAGGGTGATGATGCCGTTCTTCTGGGGATGCGTGGATACCCATTTCCCATCGGGAGAGATCGCGCCCGCCAGACCTTCTCCGACGCGCACGGGAGGCGAGCCGTCCGTATCGCGAACGAAGACGGAGTAGTTCGGCCCACCGCCTTCGGCTTCTTCTTCGAAGAGGATTTTCTTGCCGTCGCGGGTGATGTCCCGCAGCTCGGACCAACCGAGCCAACTGAGATCAAGTTCCTGTTTTCCGCCCGGAGGCATTCCTCGAATGTCCACGCGCTGCTGATGCGTGATCATCAGGGCCTCGTCACCGTGAAGATCTTCAAACCACATGCCGCCGGGGACGTTGGCGATGGTACGAACTTTTCCGCCGAGGGTGACGGCGCGGAGCTGGTTCGAAGCTCCGCTATCGGAACCACCAAACCAGAGCTCGTCACCGGATGGAGACCACTGAATTCCTTCGACCGAATCCCATCCGGTCGAAAGCTTTTTCTCGCGCCCATCGGGAGCGATGACGGCGACGGACCCGCGGTCGTCGCCGCCGGGAGCTTCGTGGTCGGCGAACGCGACGGATTTGCCGTCGGGCGAAATGCGTGGATCGCTGATCCAATTGATCGTGTCGAGCAAGACTTTGCCGATTGGATATTCCAGCCGCCAATGTGAATTTTCCGGGACATACCGGACGACCGCCATGCTTTCGCCGTCCGCGGCCCATTCGGCGTCCTGCACGTTGTCGAGGACTTCGCGCGGTGAACCGCCGCTCAATGGCAAACGGGCCAGGGTGCCGTAGTAGGCGTAGCCGCTCTGGACAATCGAATTCAGGCGGACCGCCAGCTCTCCATTTTTGGAGATGGAGAGAAGCTCGGCGTTTTTCAGTCCGAGTTCGCTGGAGCCATTGTCGCCGACGCGGGAGATGTACAACTGGGGTATCGCGCCCTGCCACCTGGCGCTATAGACAATGCTTCCGTCGGGGGCGAACCGGGCGTTCCCGACAGAACCGGTGCGGAACGTAATCTGCCTGTATTCGGGAGGAGGCGCGGCGCCGCCGGAACGGCCGACCCACCAGCCCACGCCGAACAGAGCTGCTGCAGCTAGAATTGCCGCGGCAGCGATCGCCAATTTCAGGCGAGGCGCGGATTTCGATGCCCGAACGGCTGCTTGGGCGCCTGTGCTGCTCGAGCTTGAAATTTGCGAGAGCGATTCCAGGGCGAATGCCAAATCTTTCGCGGACTGGAAGCGGTGGTCCGGGCTTTTTTCGAGGCAGCGACGGACGATGCGATCGAGAGCTGGAGAAATCGGAGGCTGGATATTGGTCACCTCCGGCACGTCGTCCCGCAGGATCGCCGTCATCGTCTCAGGAGGCGTATCGCGTTGAAAGGCACGCTTGCCCGAAAGCATCTCGAACAGAACAGCGCCGAACGCGAACATGTCGGTGCGCGCATCCACCGATTCGCCGCGCACCTGCTCGGGCGACATATAGCTTGCGGTACCCATTACGACGCCCGCGGCCGTATGCGAGCTTGTCATCGTCGCGCCGTCCGGTTCGGCGCCGGACCTTCCGGCAAGCTTTGCCAGACCGAAATCGAGAATTTTGACGCGGCCATCGCGGCAAACGAAAAGATTTTCGGGCTTCAGGTCGCGATGCACGATACCCTTGTCGTGTGCGGCCGCCAGGCCGTTCGCGACTTGCACGGCGTACTCGATCACTTTTCGCTGCGGAATCGGTCCGCGATTGATCACGACGCGAAGGCTCTCGCCCTCCAGAAGTTCCGACACCAGAAACGGCGCGCTTTCGAAGTGGCCGACGTCGTAGATCGCGACAATGTTCGGATGATTGAGGGCCGCCACGGCTTGCGTTTCCTGCTCGAAGCGGCGCAGCCGGTCGCTATCGCGGGAAAAAGATTCCGGGAGAATCTTCAGCGCCACGTCGCGCCCGAGGCGCGTGTCGCGTGCGCGGTAAACTTCACCCATGCCGCCCGCACCAACTTGCGATTTGATTTCGTACGGACCGAGTTTTGTGCCTGGCGTCAGGGCCATGAAATATCAGAGGGTACTATCGGAAATACTTTTTCATCCTCTATGAATACCGGCGTGAATTGTACACCGCGCGGAAGAATTGCAAAGGCGAGATTACCGGAATCGCCTAGCCGCTGAAGCGCTGCTCTTTGAAGGGATCGCCGTACATGTTGTAGCCGTTTTCTTCCCAGAAGCCGGGCGCGTCCTGCGCCATGAATTCGAGCCCGCGAACCCACTTCACGCTTTTCCATGCGTAAAGGTGCGGCACCACCAGGCGCACCGGATAGCCGTGATCGGCGGGAAGCGGCTCGCCATTGTGCTTCAGCGCAAACAGAGTCGCCGGGAGCATCAGGTCTTCAAGCGGCACATTCGACGTGTAGCCCTGCTCGGCTACCACCATCACATATTTCGCTTCCGGCTTCGCTCCGGCCAGCTTCATCACTTCCGTGAATGGCACGCCTTCCCACCGCACGTCGAAACGACTCCAACGCGTCACGCAGTGCATGTCCGCCGTAATAGCTTTCATGGGCAAGTGCGTGAATTCGTCCCACGTCAGCCGTATCGGCTTCTCGACCAACCCCGCGATCCGGAAATCCCACGTATGCGGATCGAATCGCGGCACCGTCCCTTCGTGCAGCACCGGCCATTTGAGCGTGAGGGATTGCCCGGGCGGCAACCGTCCGGCTTCGCGCATGGCGCGCTCCAATTGTTTGCGCTCCGAAAGCTCGCCAAACATCATCTTAAACTCCCCGCGAAGTGACCGGCCGACGGCACCATTCTACACCGTCTCTTTTTCCGATTCGCGTGCGTCCGCCTGACGCGCACCTGAATCGCCTGTGCTATTATTGCGCGTTCGAAATCGCCCAAACACCACACAAGGAGCATCCTTTGGCCGCGCGGATTCTGAATGGCAACGCGATTCGAGATCAGATCTACGCCGAGTTGCAGGCAGAAATCGCCGCGCTCGCGAGCGAAGGGATTCGCCCCGGCCTGGCGGCCGTGCGCGTTGGGGACGATCCCGCGTCGAAGCTCTATGTGAACAGCAAAATCGCGTCCTGCGAAAAACTGGGCCTCGGCAGCTTCCACATCACGCCTCCTGCCACGACCACCACCGAGGAATTGCTGGCCATCGTCAACGATTTGAACGATCGCGAGGACGTGGACGGAATTCTGGTGCAGATGCCGCTGCCGAAGCAGATTGACTCCAAGAAAATTCTCGATGCGGTAATTCCCGCGAAGGATGTGGACGGCTTTCATCCGATTAACGTCGGCCATCTCGTCGCTGGACGCCCCGCGCTGGTCGCCTGCACGCCCGCGGGCGTAATGGAAATTCTGCGCCGCAGCAATATTCAAATCGAAGGCGCGAACGCCGTGGTCATCGGCCGCAGCGACATTGTCGGCAAACCGCAGGCGCTGCTACTTCTCCATGCAAATGCCACGGTGACGATCTGCCATTCCAAGAGCAAGGACCTGGCGGGAATCGCGCGCCGCGCGGACATCATCGTCGCCGCCATCGGCAAAGCAGCGATGGTGACGCCGGATTTCGTCCGGCCCGGCGCGACGGTGATTGACGTCGGCCAGATTGTCGTCAAGGACACCGCCGAAGCAGAACGCATCTTCGCGAATTTTCCCGCGAAGCTCGAATCGTTCCGCACTAAAGGCTCGATTCTTGCCGGAGACGTTCACCCCGATGTCATGGAGATCGCCGGCGCATACACACCGGTTCCCGGCGGCGTGGGACCGCTCACCATCGCCATGCTGATGAGCAACACGGTCAAAGCCGCGCGCATGCGACGCGGCGCGCGCGCGCCGGTGGCCGCATTCTCCCGCCCCTGATGCTGCGCGTCGGCCTCACTGGCGGAATTGCTTCCGGAAAATCCACGGTAGCCTCGCTTCTGCGCGATTACGAATATCCCGTGCTCGACGCCGATTCGCTCGCCCGCGAACTGCTCGAGCCCGGGCAGGACGCTTACAAGGAAGTCGTCAGTGAATTCGGGGAAACAATTCTCAACCGTGGCGGGGCGGTGGATCGCGCGAAACTTGGGGCGGTTGTTTTTTCGGACGCGCAAAAGCGCGCGCGCCTCAACCAAATCCTTCATCCGCGCATCCAGGATGTGGTCGCCAAATGGTTCGAGGCGCTTGCGCGACCGGGCGGTCCGGACATGGCTTTCGAGGACGCTGCGCTGATTCTTGAGGCCGGCGCGAAAAAGAATTTCGATCGCGTGGTGGTCTGCTGGTGTTCTCCCGAGCAGCAGCTCGAGCGCCTGCAGGAACGCGGCCTTTCGGTCGAGGATGCCAAACTGCGAATCGCGGCGCAGATGCCCATTGATGAGAAGCGGAAACTTGCCGATGAAGTGATTGACTGCTCCCGCACCATGGAAGAAACCCAACGGCAAGTGAAGCTGGTTCTTGGAAAACTGAAGCAAGCGGCTGCATCAGAAAGAAACTTATCCTGACGCGGCAGCGTACTTATCGGTAGAAGGAAAAAAGAAATGGCGAAACCACAAGATCACAGACGCGCGGTCCGCCTGCTCGCCCTCGGGCTGATCGTCGGTCTCGGCGCATATTGGGCGGGCTCGCGCTACGGGCAGCACAGTCCTGCGTCCGTTCATGCACTGCCCGCGGATCTGCCGGCGGACGAAAACCCAATCACCCTCGACGCCACCGAGGCGGAAAACGTCCGGATCTACAAACAGGCTTCGCCGGCAATCGCCAACATCGTGACGCGGGCGGTTCAGTACGATTTCTTCTACGACGCCGTGCCGGTGGAAGGCGCCGGCTCCGGCTTCGTGATTGATACAGCGGGCCACATATTGACGAACTATCACGTCGTCCAGGGCGCGGATACGATCGAGGTGACGCTCGGCGATCAGTCGCGCTACAAAGCGCAATACATCGGCTCGGACACCCGCAACGATATCGCGCTCCTAAAAATAGATCCGAATGGCAAGAAGATCGCGACGCTGCCTCTGGGCGATTCTCGTAATCTGCTGGTGGGCCAGAGGGTGCTCGCGATCGGCAATCCCTTCGGTTTTCAGAGCACGCTCACTACGGGAGTAGTCAGCTCGCTCGGCCGTACCGTACAAACCAGCGAAAACACGTTCATTGACGAAGCCATCCAGACGGACGCGGCCATCAATCGCGGAAATTCCGGCGGCCCGCTGCTGAATACCCGCGGTGAAGTAATCGGAATCAACAGCGCCATTTATGCGCCCACCGGGACAACCGCCGGAATCGGATTCGCGATTCCAATTAATACCGCGCGCCGCGCGGCTGAGGACCTGATCTCAACGGGCCGCGTCCGCCGCGCGACACTCGGCGCGGAGGGCCGCGCGATCTGGCCCGCTCTCGCCGATGCGCTGCACCTCGGTGTGCAGCAGGGAATTTTGATCGAACGCGTGGTTCCCGGCGGGCCTGCTGCGCAGGCAGGCATTCGAGGTGGAACGCGTTCGGTGCTCGCGGGTTTGCAGGAACTGCGCGTCGGCGGCGACGTTCTCGTCGCCGTCAATGGGAAGGAGCTTGCCAGCCAGATGGATTTGAATCTTCTTCTGAACCGCGCATGGCCGGGCGACACGGTTACGCTGACAATCGTTCGGGACGGCAAGAAGATGGATATTCCGGTAAAGCTCGGAGATGGCTAGGGCGCCGGCTCGGCACGCTCCTGCTCTTTGTCAAAGCTGAAGAGCGATTCCTCGTCGCTCCGCTCCTCGGAATGACACGTCAATTAGATTGGTTTTTCGCGCCACTCGTCCCGCAGGCGGTCGCGATGCTCTTCGGTCAGACCAAACCACGATTCGGCTACGTCGCGAACGCGTTCGAGCGCGGCCTGCATTTCATCCTGCTTTGATTTCATCATGTCGCTATCCGCGTTCGTGGGAACTCGAATCGGCGGCGCCACAAACATCACCGTGCGCGAGAAAGGATGCGGAACCTGAAACAGATCCCACGATTTCTGAAACGTATGCGCGCGCTCGACGCCTACGTGGAAAACGGAAATCGGCCGTCCCGGTGCGCCGCGCCAGGATTATGGGGCCCGGTTTCGCCACATAACGCGGACCGCGTGGACCATCAATGGTGAACGCAACGTGGTGGCCTGCTTCCAGACTTTGCGCCATCGCCGCCAGCCCCTCCACCGCGCCGCGCGAAGAACTGCCCTGCGCCGTGCCGAATCCGAGCCGCTCGATGACGCGCCGCGTCCACTGCCCGTCGAAGTTCACCGTGTTCAGAACCACGATTCCGCGCTCCCGCCAGATCCACACGGCGGGAAGAATGCAGCGATGCCAGAAAGCGCCGATTCCCGGCTCGCCATCGGCGCGAATCTGTATCGCGTTGTGCACGCCGACCACTTCCACGCGTAGCGTCGGACCGAGCAGGCGAATCACCCAGTACGCCGCCCACGCGATCACGGGAATTTGCATCCGCCGCCAGCGCGAAAGGTGCGGCATGGGGATGCCTCCGGCGTTTGTGGCAGCAGCTGGGGCTGCGAATTTCGAGGCGTCGTTCACTGCGGTATAGTATAAGGCGGTCTCGATGTGCCCCCGGTTCCAATTCGTGCCGAAAGCCCGACGTGTCTCTTGGTCCGCGCGCGGCGTGCTTCTGGGTTTTCTCGTCGGCGTGATTCTGATTTGCCCGGTGGCGGCGCGGGCGCAAGATTCGCCGTTCGGCGCGATCGGGCGAGTCGTGGGAAGGGACATTTCCTGCGAGAACGGCACGCCTGCGACCGGCGTGACATCAACTGTCGGCCAAAGCATTTTTGTATCTAACGGCACGGTCGTCACGGTGCATTCCGGACAGGCACTACTGACGCTCTTCGCGGGCGGCCAAGTGGACGTTTGCGGTCCCGCGAAATTCACGGTTTTGTTGTCGGGCGACGCCATCACGCTCGCGCTCAATTTTGGCCGCGTGCGCCTGGAATTACCTGCAAACACGGTTCTGCGGATTTTTACGCCTACCATCATCGGCACGCCCATAGACATTGCCGGCGGATCGCGCGATGTGACCGTGGGCCTCAGCCTCGACGATTCGCTCTGCGTGCGCGCCACCAGCGGCGCGATTCAACTGGAACATCAGTTCACAGGCGAAAAACTGATTGTTCCGCAGGCGGGAGAGTTTTTCTTGAACGCGGGCAAGCTACTCCCCGTCGCCGGAACCCCTGGGAGCTGCCAGTGCACGCCGGCGACGATAATTCCAGCGCCAGCTCCGGCCGCGCCCCCTCCGGAATACGCCATCGCGGTGAATCCGCGGCCGGCTCCGCAAACAGCTCCCGTCCCGGCGCCGGTAGCGCCAGATCCTGCGCCCGAACCCATCACGAAGCCCAGTTTCAATTACAGCATGCTGGCGAAGGCGAACGAAGCGCACCCGGTAGTTCCTCCGGCAAAAAATGCCGCGCCACCTACGTCGGTGCCGGTGTACACGGCGGTTCTACCGGCGCTCAGCTTCATAGCTGGTTCGCCTACGCGGCCGCCCGACTCGACAGAGGACATGGTGCTGCTGATCCGCGAAGCGCGGGTGTCGCCGGAGTGGGAATTCTCGGGCCAGGTGGTTGCGCCGGAATTTGCGCAAGCCATGCAGCACGCGCTCGGAGAAAAGCCCGCGGCACCGCAGGCTCAACCGCCGGCGGATAATCCGCCCACGGCGACGCCTGCAAAAAAGAAGGGTGGATTCTGGGCCTCGTTGAAGAAGGTGTTCGGCGGCGGCAGCGATTGAGCGAATGATCCTTCGGCTCCTCGGCCGTGGCGGACTCGGGATGCCGGCCGATCTCCCAGGCTCGATTCACCGTCGACCTGGGAGCCCTGTGAGTCGGGTCGTCACATTCCTTCGTAGTTCGGACCGCCGCCGCCCTCCGGGGGCACCCACTGAATAATTTGGTAAGGATCGGCGATGTCGCAGGTCTTGCAGTGGACGCAGTTCGCGGCGTTAATCTTTAATTTCGGCGTGCCCTTGTCATTGACCATTTCATAGACCGCCGCGGGACAGAAATACTGGCACGGGTTGCCGAATTCCCTGACGCAACGGTCGGCGCAAATGCTGGGCTCAAGGACGATCAAGTGGCTCGGTTCGTCGTCGTCGTGGCGTGTCCCTGAGTGATAGACATCCGTCAACCGGTCGAACGTGAGCTTTCCGTCGCCTTTGTAACGCGTGGATTGATCCACCAGCGTGCGGTCCCGATGGAGATTTTCGTATTCCTTGTAGCCCGCCTCGCAACGCATCGGATCCACCAGCCCGCGCCCGCCGCTGACAAATTGCAAGCCAGCATTCACCAGCCCCTTCCACAAGCCGCCGTGAAATCCCTGATGGAAATTTCGCACGCCCCACAATTCCTTCTTCAGCCAGCTCGCATCAATTTTCTGCTGGTACGCCGAAAGTTTCGCGGCGGACGTGTCTCCGGCGCAGAGCGCTTCGTAGATCGCTTCGGCGGCGAGCATGCCGCTTTTGATCGCCGTGTGAATCCCTTTCAGCCGTTGCGAATTCAGCAGGCTCGCGGAATCGCCGACGATCAGCCCGCCGTCCACGAAATTGCGCGGCATCGAATACCACCCGCCGTAAGGCACCGTCTTCGCGCCATAGCGAACAAGTTTTCCGCCATCCAGAATTTTGCTGATGAACGGATGGGTCTTGAATTTCTGGAACGCTTCGTGCGGATCGAAGAGCGGATTCCTGTATTCCAGGCTGACGATCATGCCCAGCGAAACGCGATTGTCGCGCAACCCGTAAATCCATCCGCCGCCGTAAAGATCCGAAGTTAGCGGCCAACCAAGCATGTGCGCCACGAAGCCCGTTTCGATCCGGCCCGGCTGCACGTCCCACAATTCCTTGATGCCGATGCCGTACACCTGTGGGTTCAGCCCATCGAGCTTCAGGCGGTTCACCATATCCTTCGTCAGCGATCCGCGCGGCCCTTCGGCAAGCACGGTGATTTTCGCGCGCAGCTCGTAGCCCGGCGTGAAGTTGTCCTTTGGCTTGCCGTTCTTGTCCACGCCCTTGTCTTCGGTGAGGACTCCGGCGATTCCGGTTCTTTTGTAGAGCAGTTCCCTGCCCGCGAATTGCGTGAACAGGTTGACGCCTTTTTTCTCGACCAGCCCGCCCAGCCATTTCACGAGTTTGTTGAGCGAGATGACGTAATTTCCGTGGTTTTGCAGCGGCGGAGGCGTGATCGGCAGCTTGAACGAGCTTTTTTCCGTGAAGTAATAGGCCGCGTCGCCCGTCACCGGCGTATCGAGCGGCGCGGTCTTCTCGAAATCGGGGACAAGCTCGCGCAGCGCGCGCGGGTCCATGATCGCGCCGGAGAGTTGATGGGCGCCAATTTCGCGCGCCTTCTCGAGGACGTAGATGTTTTCGGCCGAAAGCGCGGGAGACTTCTTCGCAGCGGTATGCTGCTCGATAAGGTTGGCAAGGTGCAATGCGCAGGAAAGGCCAGCAGGTCCGGCGCCGACGATCAAGACGTCCGCTTCGAGTTTTTCGCGCTCGATGGCCACGCCGGAATCTTAGCAGAATCGGCGACTACTTGGACGCGAGCGAAACGCAGGAATCTTCGTACTTGCCTGCACCCATCGTGCCTTCAGGGAAGATGCCGTGCTCGGCGATCCACTCGAACGACTTGTCGAACACGTCTTTCGTGTACGGCTCGAAGACGAGGCGCTCGCCAGGGCCCCAGCGGCGCGTATCCATTACGTCGTGGAAGCGAACCGGAAATTCCCTCTTGTAGTAATGCGTGTAGAGATCGGGACGCAGGTCAATATCGCGCTGGGCCTTGCGAAGCGCGCGAAAATACTTCTTCACATCCTCCATGTCCGGGTCGCGCGTGATCAGCGTGGCGATCATGAAGGTCGTGTCAATAATCTTGCGGAAGCCCAGCTGTTCCAGAAAATAGTTTGGACCGCTGAACAGCAGCGCGGCCGGAACTTTGCGATCAATGAGCAACTCCATGCGGCTGAAAAGCAGTCCATCCGCAAAGGAGAGCTTGATCTCCGCTGGCTTGAGATATTGTTCCAGCGATTGGATTGCCGCGTAGTGACTGCCGGACTGATACCCCACGGAGATGGGCACGCCCGCGAGCTCGGCGGGACCGTGAATCGGCGATTCCGGAGCGACGAATATTCCGGCGGGAGCAACTGAATACGCGTCGGCGTAAAGTTTGCCGTGGCCCACCGACGCCGACACGTTTACCGTCCAGTGGCACGCGCAACCGATGTCCGAGCCGCGACCCTGCTCGAAAGTCTGGAACGCGCCGACCTTGTTCCCGAGCTGATGGCCTTTGCCTTCGGTCGAGTCTAACGCCTCGTGAAACTCGTACTCGAGTCCTTCGGTCGCGAAATAGCCCTTCTCTTCGGCGACCCATTCCTGCAGCCGCATATGCGGCGCAATCACGAACTTGGCCATCGTTTCCCCCGATCCAATGCGCCCTACGCCAACCCTTCCGCGCCATTCTAATATAACAATTCAAATGCCGCACCGGTTTCCCGTGGCGCGCACATCCTCACCGGAAAAACGCCACTCCACGAGCCAGAATAAATTTATTCACTGCGTAAGGTACTCGGGTGTATAAGTGGCCCACTTGGGCGTCAATAACGCTCTGATAGATTCTGCGATTCGTTATTCGAGGAGAAACAATGCCACTGCCGGGTGTTTTCCACAACATGGTCTGGGTTTGGTGGGTGGTCGCAGCCGTTCTTGTGATTGCTTGCTATCGCCTGATACTGAGGCTGTTTGGCGTCGTTCTGATTCCCCAGAGCTGCGTTGGCATCGTGGACAAGCGCTATGCCGTGTTGGGGAAGAGCCGCACATTGGCCGAAGGCCAAATCGTGGCTCTCAACGGCGAGGCGGGGGTGCAGGCCGATACGCTCGCTCCGGGTTTGCACTTCTTCCTGTGGCCCTGGCAATACAAGATCAAGCTGCAGGATTTTCTGATCGTCCCGCAGGATTCCATTGGCGTGGTCGAAGCGCGCGGCGGAATCCCTTTGACCGAAGGAAGAGTTCTCGGCAAGCGCGTCGAATGCAAAGCGTTTCAGGATGCCAGGGCGTTCCTGCTCGGCGGCGGCCAACGGGGTCCGCAGATCACCGTGATTCCACCGGGGACTTACCGCATCAATACCTCCGTGTTCTCCGTCTCGACCGCGAAGGTGATGGAAATACCTGTCAATGCCGTCGGCGTCGTCACCATCAAGGACGGCAAGCCGCTCAACACCGGCGAGATCGCCGGACCCGAAGTCAAAAACCACAATTCTTTTCAGGATGCGCAGGCGTTCATAGACGCCGGTGGCTACAAAGGTTTGCAGGAGCAGGTCGTCCTGGCGGGCCGCTACTTCATCAACCCCATGTTTGCGACTGTGGAGATTAAGCCGATGACCGCCGTGCCCATCGCCAACGTCGGCGTGGTGATCGCATACGTCGGCCAGCCTGGTAAAGACGTCACGGGAGATTCTTTCAAACACGGTAATCTGGTAGGCAGGGGAGAAAAGGGCGTTTGGAACGAACCGCTCGATCCGGGGATGTACCCGATCAATCCCTATACGTTACGCGTGGAGTTGGTGCCCACGGCAAACGTCGTCCTGAACTGGGCGGACGGAAAATCGGAAGCGCATAACCTGGATAAGGACCTGTGCACCATCACGGTTCGATCATCCGACGGATTCAAGTTCAATCTCGACGTCAGCCAGATCATTCACATTCCCCGCGCCGATGCGCCCAAGGTCATCGCACGATTCGGCAGCATGGTGAACCTGGTCACGCAAGTCCTGGAGCCGACCATCGGCAACTACTTCCGCAATGCCGCCCAGAATTCCGACGTGATTGACTTCCTCAAGAATCGCCAAACCAGGCAAGCGGAGGCGCGGAAATCCATCTCCGATGCGCTGCAGGAGTACAACGTCGGCGCCGTTGACACTTTAATCGGCGACATCACTCCTCCCGACGAGCTGATGAAAACTCTTACCGATCGCAAGATTGCCGACCAGCGAAAAGTCACCTTCGATTCCCAAAGGTTGGCGGAGGACAATCGGCGGGAACTCGAGAAATCCAAGGCCATGGCCGATACGCAAGCCAGCGTCGTCACCGCGGAACGCAGCGTCTCTATCGCCGGGTTCGCGGCGGACGCCGCAATCAAGCAGGCGGAGGGTCAGGCAAGAGCCAAGACCCTGAATGCGCAGGCTGACGCGACGGTGACGACGGTCAACGGCGAAGCCAATGCCGCCGTGACCAAAGTGACGGGAGACGCCGACGCCGGAAAGACTCTCGCCGTAGGAACGGCCGAGGCCGATGTAATCAAGTTGAAGATCGCTTCAATGACCTCGGACAACTACGCCACTATCGAGACCGCGCGGGCCCTCGCGGCAAGTGGGTTCAAGCTTGTTCCCGATATTGTCGCCAGCGGTGACGGAGGCGGTTCTAATTCTTTGATGAACATTTTTCTGGCGCGTCTCATTAAGGATTCCAACGGAACTTCCGGACCTGCCGCTCCGAAGCGCTGAGTTCGCGTTCAATTAATGCAGCGAACCCGGCGGTGCAACCTGCTGGACAGAACCATACTCCATGCATTTGAGTAATCAGCACGTTACGTCGCTTCCTGGCCCCGAAAACGCTTGCTATCGCGACGGGCAGCGTTGGCGGGATAGTGCACGTAGGATATACTGACCAACCTCAGCTCTGTGCGCGGGACGTTTTGGTCTCCGCACCGGACGCGCGGGCGAACTCCATCTTCATAATTTCAGGTACAGGGTCCATTGGCCAAGAAGACATCGGTGCATTCAGAGGCTTCAACGGTAGCCGATCCCAGCTTAACCGCTCGCACTGGCGCTCGAAGTGTCGCGGTGATCGGAGGATCGGCCGCAGGATTGTTCACGGCGTCGCTGCTCGCGCGGCGGGGCGTGGACGTGCGCATACTGGAACGCATCGAAACGCTTGAGCCTGAGGCGCGGACGCTGATCGTGACCAATCGCATGCGCGCGCTGCTGGGCCGCGCGGCCGAAGGCAGCGTCGTCAACGAAATTCGCCGCTTCGAGCTATTCACGGACGGCCGCGCTGCCACTATTTCCCTGAAACACCCCGACCTGATCGTGGAGAGACGGACGCTGATCCAAAACCTCGCCGAAGAGGCGAAACGCGCTGGCGCCAAGCTCGAAATGGGGACGCGGTTTCACGCGCTGCAGGCGAACGGCAACGGCCTGCGCGTCGAAATTGAGCGCTGCGCCGGCGGCGGCCGCGAGGAAATTCACGCGGACGCCGTCGTCGGCGGCGATGGCGCGGCAAGCCGCGTGGCTCGCTCCGCCGGATGGGCGCCGCTTGAAACCGTGCCGCTATTGCAGGCTCTCGTACCGCTCCCGAAGGACATGGCGCCGGACACCGTGCGTGTATGGTTCGTCCCCCAGGACACGCCTTACTTTTACTGGCTGATTCCCGAATCGCCCACGCAGGGGGCGCTCGGCGTGATCGGCGAATCCGGCCCCGAAACGAAGCGCTGCCTCGAACAGTTCCTCGAAAAGCGCAAGTTTGATCCCATCGAGTTTCAGGGGGCGCGCATCCCTGTCTACAAGCGCTGGATTCCTGTGGAGCGGAAAGTCGGCACGGGATCTGTATATCTGGTGGGAGACGCCGCCGCGCAGGTGAAGGTGTCCACCGTGGGAGGAATCGTCACCGGATTTCGCGGCGCGCTGGGTGTCGCAGAAGCAATTCTGAATGGCGGAGCAAGCCACGAATTACGCACATTGCGCCGCGAGCTTGATTTTCATCTGCTCGTGCGCCGGTCGCTGCACCATTTTCAGCAGTCGGATTATCGCTATCTGGTGGACTTGTTGAACGACCCCGCTAAGGAATCTCTGGGCGAATATTCCCGCGATGAAGCGTGGAAAATGCTCTGGCGCGTCTGCCTGCGCCAGCCGCGGCTGATGCTCCTGGGTCTGCGCGGCCTGCTGATGCGGAACCGCTCGTTTGACGAGTCTCGCTTTGCGCCGGACGCGGCCGATTAACCGCCGGGCTTACCGGGCTCCTTGTAAAGTGTGATGGCACGAAAGCACTCCCTCCGAAACGTGCTGCTGATCCTGGCGCTGGTAGTGTGTGCCGCGGGTGTGTTCGCGTTTCGCGGAGCTGGCCGATGGCTGGTGCGCGAAGATGCGCTCGGGCCCGCCGATGCAATCGTCGTATTGAGTGGAAGCATGCCCGCGCGCGCGGAGGAAGCCGGCAGGATTTTTCGCCTTGGATACTCGCACGAGGTGTGGGTGAGCCGTCCTGTGTCACCCCGCGAAGAATTGGAGGCCATGGGCATCCACTATCTCGGCGAAGAGGATTTCAATCGAGCGATCCTGGTTCACGAGGGCGTGCCGGAAGCAGACATCAGCATTTTTCCGCAGCCGATTGTGAATACCGAGCAGGAGATCGAGGAAATTACCGGCCAGATGCGGCGCGACCGAATAGCGAGTGTAATGATTGTCACCTCGCCGCAACACACGCGTCGCGTGAGGGCGCTCTGGCGGAAATTGGCGGGTAACGATTTGCAGTTGATTGTGCGCGGGGCGCCCGAGGACCCGTTTGACGCGGACCATTGGTGGCGCAACACACACGATACGTTTTCCGTGGTCCGAGAAATCCTGGGCTTGCTGAACGCCCGGCTGGGACTTCCCGTGCGGCCCGAATCCTAAACGCAACCGTCGCCGTTAATCACTCGTCGCCACCCGAACGGCTTCGCTTTCCAAAATTTTCCAACGCTCCCAATCGGATTTCCGCGTCAGATCGCGCAGGCGAAGCTGCCATTCGAAGCCAGCATCCTCGTTTTGCTGGGAGTAGAAGGCTTGCCAGGAATCTCCATTGGCGCTTGAATCGCCACTGGCAGGATTACCGTTGTCGTTGTTCGGAGCGTGCGCGGGATCGTGGCTGCGAAACTCCGTGAGCTTCGCCGTATCGAGCGGCACGCGGAAGAAAATCGCGCTGCCGTTCTCGCCCGCAGCCTCATTTCCGTTGTCCGAAGCGACTTGCGCTGCCGGCAAAAAACGTCCGCGCAGTTCGAGCGAATTTCCCCGCAAGACCAACTCAAGCGACGGCGGCCGCTCAGCTGAAAGTCCGGGCCGTGCGAGCGCGAGTTCCCACAGCGAAACCGCATCTCCGCTCTTGAATGGATCGGAATAAAAATCGAGAGTGCGCGCTTGCCATCCCGTCGCTTTGCGGTCCGGAAGAACTTCCGTGATGGTCGCGACGGTATGGCTGCGCCAGCGTTCGAGTTTGATTGCTCCCACGAAGCTGCCGCATTCGCGAACAAACTTCTGGTCGTCGTCGCTCAAGCGGACGGCCTCGCGCCAGAAACGATCGCCAAGCCGGAAAGTAAAGGTGAACACTTGTTCCAGCGGCACCGGCGCTGATTCGCTGATTTTGCGGCGCCATTCGGGGTCGGAAAGTTCTTCGAGGGACTGGACACGCTCGAAAAGCCGGCGAATGGTCCAGTTTTGTTGCCGCAGAAGCCGCTGCCAATACTGCGCAAGTACGTAAAAGACAAAAATGACGATTACGGCGATGCCCAGCGCCGGCCAGAGAATTTCCATTCCGACTGCCCCCGGGAAGTGACTCAAATCAAATGCAATGGACCTGCGATGCGCGGAATTCTACTACCAAATCATCCGCGCGCCTATGCCGCGATGGAAGGGCGAAAAGCGCTAATTGCAGACGCGAAATCGCTGGAGGCTGGCGCGCGCGGGGCGCTTGAACTAATTGAGGCGATTCACTTCCTTACGAGGGGCAGAATTGCTCTCAGCGTCGTGCCGCGGCGACCGGAATCGAATTCGAGGGTACCCCCGAGCTCCCGGGCGCGCTCTCGCATACTGGCGATTCCCACGCCGGAGGTCTTTACGATCCCGTTCTCGGGTTTCCAAATATCGGCTGGGAGGCCTTTGCCCTTGTCGCTTATCTGAAGGATTACCTGGCTGGAGGTGATTGCGATCTGGATGAGAGCGGACTTGCTGCCGGAATGATGGTGCACGTTGGTAAGGGCCTCTTGTGCGATACGGAACAGCGCCAGTTCCGAAGCGTCGGCGAGGCGCGGCATCCGCGCTGGCAAGATCAGCTTCACACGGATTTCGCTGCGATTACCGAAGCCGTCAATGAACCAGCGCATCGCCGAAGCCAGTCCTGCATCTTCCAGGAGCGGAGGGTGGAGCAGGTAAGAAATCGTGCGGATTTCGCGAATGCTCTCGTCCGCCAACTTTCTGCTCTCTGCCAGCGTCGCCAGGATCTTGGGGTCGGATTTCTGGAGCATTCGGCTCATCTGGTTCATATTCATCATCAGGCCAGCGAGCGATTGCGCCGTGCTGTCGTGAAGTTCGCGGGCCACGCGCCTGCGCTCGTCATCCTGCACGCGCATCAGGCGCGCCGACATGACGCCAGAGCGTGACGCGGCGAGTTCAGCCTCTCTCTGTTCGGTCTCGTCTTGGATCGAAAGGAGAATCAAAGGCATGCCGCCCTTGGGACTGTGGAATTGATGAGCGTGGAGGAGCATGGTTTTGCGGCCGATAGACGGAAAGTCGTGCTCCACCTCGAAATTGGAAAGCGGAGCGTCGAGGGAAAGAACTCTGTCGAGCATCGAACGCAGCCGGGGAATATTCCACTGTCCATTCCCGAGATCGTAGATGAGACTTCCAAGAGTGTTCTTGGGTGTCGCGTGGAAAGTCTTGTAAAACGAGCGGTTCGCAGACATGACGTGCAGGCCCGCGTCGAGCACAACCAGGGACTCCTGTACGGCCTCGATGATGGCCTCGGCGTAACGGCGTGCATCCTCGATGGCGTCGCTGGCCTGCTGGAGGGCGCTGATATCCAGCAACGCCACGACCGCGCCGTCTATTTTGCCCTCAGCAACACGATATGGATGAATTCTCAGCGAATACGATTTGCCCGCGAGATCGTGAACTTGATGCTCGCTTCTCTTCCCTGAATCCATGACAGTGGCGCTGGCATTCTTCAGTTCCGGAATCGTGGCGCTAAAACGCATGTCGCTCACCGGGCGCCCGATGTCGCTCGGCATTAAGTTGAGCAAGTTCTCGGCAGCAGGGGAGAACCGCCGAATCCGGAGGTCCTTCCCCAAAATGAGGACTGGAATCTCCAAACTAACAAAGAGGTTGGTAAGATCGCTATTCAGCTGGCTGAGCTCCGAGTGGCGGTGCTCAAGCTCGTCATTCAGAGTTGTCAACTCTTCGTTGGACGACTGCAGCTCCTCTTTCGCCGTTTCCATCTCTTCGTTAATGCTTTGCAATTCCTCGTTCCTCGAAAGGATTTCTTCGTTGGCGGATTGAAGCTCCTCGTTGGTGGTTTCCTGGCCGCGAATGATCTCGTCCATCCGGGAGCGCGTTTGCTCAAGCTCGCGTTGCGCCCGCGCGAGGACCTGACGCTGGGCCGCCAGCGATCCCGATTTCGCACCCTTCTCCACTACCGCCGAAGGACCTACATGGGCTTGTTTTTCGGCGCTGTCTTCGAACACAACCCAGAAGTTGCGCTCTTCACCGGAGCGCGCGGGCAACGGGATCACTTCCACGGCGGCATCTCTCGTTTTTCCGTTTGTCGCTATGGGGATGGACTCTCTTCGGACCGCTACTCCCGTTTTCCTGCTCTTGTGGATGGCCGTGCGGATCTCCCATACCAAGCTTTCGCGGGCCATCTTGGCCAGGCTCAGGCTTGCCGGGCCGGCAGCTGGATCGAGAAACGCGGAAGTTCGCCCGCTAAACTGCAATATCTCAAGATCGGAATTGACGAGAACAGCAGCGGGGCCGTGCTTCGCGAGTAGGACGCTCTCGGCACCTATTGATTTGGTCGGCCCATCTTCCGTTTTCACCGGCTGCGATTGGCTCCGGGAAACCTGGGCGTCGTGTTCCGCCGATCGGCGTTCAAAAGCCAAACGGCTCGCGCCCGGTTTCCGCGAGTAAATCCGGTAACTTCGGTCCACCGGAGCGAATAGTCCGGAATGCGAGGTGATGGTCTCGGCTCTACCCAGCAGCAGAAGGCCATTCGGCTTGAGCGCATAGTGAAAGATCGGAATCACGCGATTCTGCAACTCCGGGCCCAGATAAATCAGCACGTTGCGGCAGCTAATAAGGTCCAGCCGCGAAAAGGGAGGATCTTGAAACACGTTTTGTTTCGCGAACACACACCTTTCGCGAACGTCTTTTCTGATCTGGTATCCGCGATCGAGTTTCACGAAGAATCGCTTCAAGCGCGCGGGAGAAACATCCTTAACCTGATTCGAGGTGTACACACCCGATCGGGCCCTTTCGAGCGAAGGTTCGTTCACATCCGTGCCGAAGACCTGAATCGTCACGCTGTCCGACTCGTCCTTTATGCACTCCAGGAGACAAATAGCGAGAGAGTAGACTTCCTCGCCCGTGGCGCATCCCGGAACCCAAATTCGGATCGGGGCGGCTGGCTGATGCGACCTTAGAATCCGGGGAAAGACTTTCTTCTTTAAGATTTCGAACGCCGGAGCATCGCGGAAGAAACCGGTGACGTGGATCAAGATGTCTTCATGGAGCGCGCTGGCTTCGTCGGGATGGTGCGCCAGAAATTTCGCATAGTCCATGAGATTCCGGCTCTTGTGCAAGACCATCCGGCGACGGATACGCCGAACGATAGTGCCGGTCTTGTATTGGGTGAAATCGGAACCAGTGCTCGAACGGAGGAGATTCAGGATTCCGCGAAGGACGTCGCGGTCTATGGTTTCTTCCACCGGCCGTGCAGCCGCACGAACCACATAAGGATGTCGCGCAATCTGGATCAGTTTTTCGCCGATCTCCGCTGGAGGCAAAACGAAATCCGTGCATCCGGTTGCAATCGCGGCATGAGGCATGCCGTCATATTTAGCCGAGTCTTCGCTCTGCGCAAAAGCGATCCCACCTCGGGCTTTGACGGCCTGCAATCCGAGGGCGCCATCTGAACCAGTGCCCGACAGAACCACGCCGATGGCGCGGTGCGCTTCGTCCCTGGCCAGCGATTCCATGAACCGGTCAACCGGCATGTGCAGTCCGTGATTTTCGTCGCGGGGCTTCAGTAAAAGCTTCCGGCTCGCGTAGATGAGATCCTTGCCGGGCGGAATCACATAAACGTGGTTGGCTTCCACGGCAGTAGTCTTGGTGACTTCGGAGACCGGTATCTTGCTGACGCGGGTAAGCAAAGCAACGAGTGAGCTATCGTGTTTCGGGGCGAGGTGTTGGACGAGGACAATCGCGATTCCGCCTTTCGCGGGGATGCGCGAGAGAAGTTGAGTTACGGCCTCCAGACCTCCCGCCGAGGCGCCGACCGCGACAACCGGAAACATGCCCCGCGCCGACCGGACGGGACGGCTTTTCCTTGAACGAGCATGCCGGGGTCTGCGCCTAGGTTTCATCCGGAGTGAATGAAACTCCTTTACGCTTCGGTTAAAGGTCGGACTTTACTGGCTGTACAATGGCCGAAGTAATTCGCACGTCAAGCCCGTATTGCTCTGTAAGGAAAATCCCGACAAACCAATCACTTCGGCTATCTAAACGGATACTCACTTCAAAGGAGGCAACGATAGGGCCAAACACTCGCTGTAAGGACATTCCCGACGACTAAGCCTGAAGGTCAACGAGATTGTGACGAATGGCATAGTGAACAAGGTGAATTAGGGAAGGCGCCCGAAGCTTCAGCATGAGCCTCGACCGGTAGGTTTCGACAGTTTTTACACTGATGGCAAGAATTGGTGAGATTTCCTTGTTGGATTTGCCTTCCGCCAGAAGCCTCAGGACCTGCTCCTCGCGGGAGGAAAGAATGACGGCAGTCTGAAGAGGGTCGGCGAACTCGGAATGATCCCTCGCATCCGAATGGAACATTCGACCGCTCCTGCGTGGACCCACCAGATTTGCGAGTTTTGAGACGGGAGCAAAGGAACCATGCAACGCCGAACTCGAGTCCAACTCCATCACCATCACACCGACCTCGACCACTCGCCGACGCTTGTCCACAAGTGGGAAATAGTAGGACAGCCAATGCAAGTCTGTGCCTGGCCTTGTCAGCAATCGTCCAGATCGCCGAAGACTCGGCAGCGACTGCCCCGTGGAAAAGACACGTTCGACTAGCGGTTGGGATTTCTTGATAACAGTACTTTCGAGCACCTCGTGCAACGGCTTTCCAGGATGGGCTTCCACCGGCAGATTGTTAAATTCCGCTAAAGCTCGACTTACGGCCCTGAAACGCATGCGTCTGTCACACACGGCGACGCCGATATTGAAGCTATCCAGGGCCGAGAGGAGACTGATTTCGGGCGAACCACTTAATCTGAACCTGCTCGATTCCAAGGGTAAAGCTGCGGTCGGAGCCGTACGAAGTCGCATATCGTCTCCAAATCCAGCCTGCATGCATGGTCCGCACGCAGCGGTTGGAAGCCTATTTCAGCGCTAAAACCATGGGCCGAGAAAGCGTATTTGTTAGGGCGCCACTCTCCGCGCAGTGGCGCCCCGCCGCCGCGCGCATCATCCAAGTCGGGCTGTGAACCCGTCGAGTTGGCGAAGGATATACCAATAAGTGATTACCTTGGCAAGTGAATCCGCGTTGCTTCCACTTGCTCGCAGCCGGGGCAGCGACATGCCAGCGGGCGTTTTTGAGGTTTTTGTAAAATAGTCGGCGGTTAATGCAGGGAGCAGTAATGGAACCCTCACAATCCATAAGGCTCATGCTAGCCATCGCCCAAGAATTCAGCAAAGTCGTTGGCAAGATCGTTCGGGCCCGTCGGTTTTACGCGTGGCTGGGCGGGTTTGGTTCACCAATACGCGGTTCCGGACGGCGGGCGAGCACCGGATTCGTAGTGGCACGCGATCACGTGACGGCGGCAAATCCCCTGACGGAAGCGAAAACCGCGGCCGAGGGAACCTCTTATTTCGACGGGCGAATCCTCATGCTGGTTCTGAAGTCCAGCGCGGCGAGCGGCGCCAACTAGAAACGGCTATTTCGCCGCCGTCGCGCCCGTGATTTTCAAAGTGTACAGCGCGGTGCCGCTCGGAAGCGCTTCGCGAAATTGGGCGCTCTGCGATTCACCGGGGTCCAGCGCCAGCGAAGGAATCACGCCGCTGTTCTTCGCCAGCAGGGTGCTGTCGGCGCCCACGTACGTTGTTTCGTACTGGATGTTGCTATAGCTGTAGACCTGCGAAAGATTCCGCAGCTCAACCGTCCATCCTGCCGCGCCGCTGCTGTCCTTGTCCATTTTGCGGCTTACCACGCGCAGATCCTTCACCGCATCGGCGTTTGACTGCGCGGGCGCAGCCGTGGCCGCGGCAGCAGGCGCAACGTTCTGCGCGCCGTCTTTTCTACCCATGAAGAAAACAATTCCGCCGATCACGACGGCGACTGCCACCGCGATGCCGATCCACTTACCCGTGCTGCTCTCTTCGCCCTTGGTCTCAGGTGTCTCAAACATATGACGTCCCCCCTTTTCGCGGAACTTAGCACGATGGGCTTGCAGGTTCAACAGATTCCCATTTGCAGCGCAGACGTTTAACCTGGGCTTTCGTTTTCAGGCCGGCTTTCCGCCTCGGGACATTCGTCCCTGTAATCCTCAGATATAAAGAAAGTTACCTATAGCCTCAAGTCCTAGGGGTCAATGCCCGGGGTTTTACAGTCTTTAGCGTATCGCCAGAATTAGCACGAAATACGATCATTCGCGTGCTGGTGAGCAGAGTGTTGGCTTCCGGATCCGACGGGTCGCGCGTCGAAGCAGCGCTTACCAAGCTTAGGATTTCGATTTTCAAAGGAGAGCGTAATGATGAAATATTTCTTAGCAGGGTGGGCGTTAGTTTTGTTTCTGGTGATGCCGTCTATTTCGGCCGCTTCAGACAAAGAGGACGACATCAGCCGCGCGCAGAGGGCCGGTGAGGTCTTTCAGGAGATCATGAACGCCCCTGACAGCATTCCTCACGACGTGCTGAATAAAGCACGGTGCATCGCCGTGATCCCTGGCGACAAGAAGTTCGCTTTCATTTTCGGCGCCAACTATGGACGCGGTCTTGCCGTTTGCCGCACGGTGACCGGATGGAGTTCGCCGTTGTTCCTAGCGGTCGAAGGCGGCAGCTTCGGCTATCAGATCGGTGGCTCTTCAACGGATTTGGTACTTCTCTTTATGAACGACCATGCGCTGCATAGCCTGTTGAGCGATAAGTTCAAGATGGGCGGCGACGCTTCAGTCGCAGCCGGGCCGGTTGGGCGCGATGCGACTGCAAGCACCGACTTGAAACTAACCGCCGAAATTCTCTCCTATTCCCGCAGCAAGGGCATTTTTGCGGGAGTCAGCCTGGACGGAACGGTTGTTCAGGCAGACAAGAGCGGCGACAGTGCGATGTACGGACCAGACGTTACCCGTCACGACATTCTGAGTGGCGGCGTACACGCACCCTCCGACGCACGTACGCTGGCGCGGGAACTTCAGCGATATTCCGCTACTACAGGCGAATAACAACAAGAGTGAGCCGGGGAGGCAAGAGCCTCCTCGGCCAGCTCTTAGATCTCCTCCTCTGTCTCTTCTTCGTGAAGCCAGTTGTACCGTTGCTGGCGCCAGTCTTTCTACGCAATCCAGCCACATGGCATTTATCCGAGCCCATGATGTTGCTTGCTCGCGACGAGGCTCGATCCCTCGGGCATACGGTCGGCGGGGCCGATGAAGTAAATATTTTGGGAATCCTCGCGGGCTGAGTATCATCGTGTCCCCAATTCAATGTGCTGCGGCAGACGCCGCTTTAGCAAATCGAGGAGACACCCATGGCGACAATGAAGGCAGTGCGAGTGCACGAATACGGCGGCCCGGAAGTGCTCAAATACGAAGACGCACCGCGGCCGCAGGCGGGTTCCGGCGAAGTACTGATTCGCGTGCACGCGTCGAGCGTAAACCCCGTAGATTGGAAAGTGCGCGCCGGATATCTGCGGCAGATGATGAAATACAAATTGCCGATGATTCCCGGATGGGATGTCTCCGGCGTCGTCGAAGCGGCCGGCGCCGGCGCGACGCGGCTGAAGGCCGGCGATGTGGTGTACTGCCTCGCGGACTTGTCCCGGGACGGGGCCTATGCCGACTACGTGGTGGTGAAGGAATCGGTGGTCGCGCCGAAACCGAAATCCATTGACCACACGACCGCCGCGGCGATTCCTCTGGCGGCGCTGACGGCTTGGCAGGCTCTGAATGACGGAGCGAAGCTATCCGCGGGCCAGACGCTGTTGATCCACGGCGCGGCGGGTGGCGTCGGCACATTCGCCGTGCAGTTCGCGAAGATGAAGGGCGCGCGGGTGATCGCGACGGCCTCGAAGAAGAACCACGAATTCCTGCGCTCGCTCGGCGCGGATGAAACAATTGATTACAACACGACGAAATTCGAAGACGTCGTCCATGGCGTGGATGCCGTGCTCGACACAATTACCGGCGAGACGATGGAACGCTCCTGGCAGGTGATGAAGAAGGGCGGAATTCTGGTGTCCATACTCGAGCCACCGTCACCGGAAAAAGCCGCCGCGTGCGGCGTGCGCTGCCACCACACGTTCGTCCAGGGAAATCTCGAGCAGTTGAACGAAATCACGAAGCTTGTGGATGCTGGAAAATTGAAGGTCATCATCGAGAAGATTTTTCCGCTGGCCGAAGCGCGCGCCGCGCAGGAATCCAATGCGACTGGCCACACGCGCGGCAAGATCGCTCTCCGCGTAATCTGATCACCGTCCAATGGAACTGCTGGGTTATATCGGAGGAATCGCGGCGGTGTGCACCACCGGCGCGTTTATTCCTCAAATCCTGAAAATCCGACGGCAGGGCGGCGGAGATCTTTCCTACCCGATGCTGTTCCTTTATTTGACCGGTATATTGCTCTGGCTGGCTTACGGATTGATGCTGCACGCTGCCGCGATTATCTGGGCGAATGCTGCTACGGCGCTGCTCGTGGGCATCGCCATCGCGCTGAAGGCGAGCCATCCCCGGCGATAGCGCCACCGGTTTTGCGTGAGAATTCCCGTTTGGGATAGGATAGACGCCGGGGCGAGACTTGGGAGGGACCGAACGATGAGCAAAGTACGCGTACTAGTTGGCACGCACAAGGGCGCATTCGTTCTGACGTCCGACGGCAAGCGTCAAAACTGGGACGTCAGCGGCCCGCACTTCGCGGGCTGGGAGATTTATCACCTCAAGGGATCGCCCGCCGACCCCAATCGGCTCTACGCGTCGCAGACCAGTGGCTGGTTCGGGCAAATCATCCAGCGGTCAAGCGACGGTGGCAAGACCTGGGAGACGCCCGGCGGCGGGCCAAAGCCAACGGAAGGTGGGATGCCGACGGGAGGGAGCAACAAATTCGCTTACGACACTTCCGCGGTGACCGGCAAACCGCTCACCACGCATCAATGGTATGACGGCACGCAGCACCCATGGGAGTTCAAGCGCGTGTGGCATCTGGAACCTTCGCTCACGGATCCAGACACGGTTTACGCGGGAGTCGAAGATGCAGCGCTGTTCCGCACGACTGACGGCGCCACGTCGTGGCAGGAAATTGCCGGACTGCGCGGCCACGGCACCGGACCCAAGTGGCAACCGGGCGCCGGCGGCCTGGGCCTGCACACCATCATTCTTGATCCATCGAATCCGCAGCGGATCTTCATCGCCATTTCGGCTGCGGGCGCGTTCCGCACCGACGACGGCGGCGCGACGTGGCGCCCGATCAATCGTGGGCTGCGATCCGAACACATTCCCGATCCGACTGCCGAGACCGGCCACTGCGTTCACCACGTGGCCATGCACCCCAAACGTCCCGGAGTACTCTTTATGCAGAAACACTGGGACGTGATGCGCAGCGATGACGCCGGCGATCAATGGCGCGAGGTAAGTGGAAACTTGCCGACTGACTTCGGGTTCGTGATTGACGTCCACGCGCATGAGCCGGAGACAATCTACGTGGTCCCCATCAAGAGCGACTCGGAACATTTTCCGATCGAAGGCAAGCTGCGTGTGTACCGCAGCCGCAGCGGCGGAAACGAGTGGGAACCGCTGACGAAAGGCCTGCCGCAACGCGACTGTTACGTCAACGTGCTGCGCGATGCCATGGCAGTGGACACGCTCGATTCCTGCGGCGTCTATTTCGGCACCACCGGCGGGCAGGTGTACGTCTCGAACGATGCCGGAGACAACTGGTCCCCCATCGTCAGCAATCTTCCCGCAGTGTTTTCCGTCGAGGTTCAAACGCTGCAATGATTCAAGTCGTGCTCCCGGCGCATCTGCGGACTCTGGCGGGCGTCGGCAGCGAAATCTCGATCGAGATCGCGGGGCCCGTTACTCAGCGCTCGGTGCTGGACGCGATCGAGTCAACCTATCCGATGCTGCGCGGGACGATCCGCGATCATGTTACGCATCAGCGCCGCCCGTTCTTGCGGTTCTTTGCCTGCCAGGAAGATTTATCGCACGAGCCGCCCGATGCCCCGCTGCCTGACGCGGTCTCGTCTGGCAAAGAGCCATTCATGATTATCGGTGCCATTGCGGGTGGTTAAGTTCGTGGTCGGCACCCTCTCTTCCACTTCGATGTGCCTTCGGGATGTCCCTGCTTGCCGCATCGTCGCTTGCATACGTCTGCTGGATTGGGATATAACCGCGCCCGGCCGCAGAAAAACGAAACGGCAATTGCCCGCTGGGCGTCACAACACAGCAGAAGTGAACCGAGAATGTCTTTTGGGGGCTGTCCGATGAAGACTTATTGTTTGGCACTACTGGTGTTGCTTGCGGGAGCGATTGCGCCAACGTTGCGCGCACAGGATGAGGCTCCCGCACCTCCGCCCTCTCAAGCTCCTTCAGGGGCTGCTCCAGCGGCGGGTGGAGCACCGGCCGCACGCCCACCGGCGCCACCGCCCGGAATGTTCATGGCCGGCCCGCTTCCGCATGGCACCGTAAAGGATTACAAGCCGGTCACCGCGGACATGCTTTTGAATCCGAGTCCAGACGACTGGCTGCAGTTCAGCCGCACGTACGACGCGTGGCGCTACAGTCCGCTCAAGCAGATCAACAAGAAAAATGTCGGCCAGCTGCATATCGCGTGGGTGAAAGGCTTGCCCGCCGGCACCACCGAAACAATTCCGCTGGTTCACGACGGAGTGATTTATACAATCGCGCCGGGATCGGACGTGATGGCCATTGACGGAACCAACGGAGACGTCATCTGGGAGTACAAGCGGACGTACAAGAATCCGCAGGTCGGTTCGACCGAGCGAACGAAATCGCTCGCGATCTATAAAGATATGATTTATTACACGGCGCCTGATGGCTACGTCGTTGCGCTCGATGCGACCACCGGCAAAGTTCGCTGGGAGACGTTCAAGACTGACACGCAGAATACGTCCGGCGCGATCGTGGTCGAAGGCAAAGTTATTTCGGGCGGCACATGCGGCAAGGGCCGCGACAGTTGCTTTATCGAGGCGGACGACGCGGACACGGGTAAAGAAATCTGGAGATTCCACAACGTGGCAGGTCCGGATGATCCCGGTTACGCTTCGTGGAACGGTGCGGACAACAAGGACTTCACGGCGTCCACGTGGGGGATGCCCGGAAATTACGACCCTGTTCGGAAAGTGATCTACTGGGGCATCGCGAATCCTTCGCCCTACGAGCGCCTTGCGCGTCATGGCACTCCCGACGGCGTATCGAAAACGGCGCCCGCGGACCTCTATAGCAACTGCACGGTCGCACTCGACCCCGCGACAGGAAAGCTCATTTGGTATTACCAACATCTTACCGGCCGACGATTGGGATACGGACCACACGCATGAACGCACGCTGCTTACCACGACGTTCAATCCCGATCCCAAGTCGGTGAAGTGGTACAACACCGAAGTCCCGCGCGGCTCGAAGCATGACATGGCCGCAATGGTCGGCGAGAGCGGCATCATGTTCGTGCTCGACCGCAATAACGGTCAATTTCTGTGGGCCGAACCCGTACCGGTGGACGCACCGAATCTGGCCATCTCGAATATTGACGGGAAAACTGGCGCGACCACGATCAATTATGACGTGGTCATGAAGGCGCCGGGCGATCATCACGTGATTTGCTATTGGAACGGGCGCAGCTACTGGCCAACGGCGTACGATCCGGAAACGAATTCGCTGTACACCGGATACGTTGACAACTGCCTGGATATGACCGGCACGTCCACGAGCGGCAACAGGCACGGAGTCTTGCGTCCAGGCTCCGACATCAATGCGATCGCGGGAATCGCCAAAATTAATATCTCAACCGGCGAGATGCTGAAGTTTGACGTGCAGAACGCGCCCGGTACCGGTGCATTGCTGGCAACCGCCGGGGGCTTGATCTTCCATGGGGACATCAATCGCAGGTTCCGCGCATTCGATGCCACAACTGGCAAGAAACTCTGGGAGTCAATTCTCGGAGGGCCTATTTCCGTTAGCACCATCACATATGCGGTCGGTGGGAAGCAGTACATCATGGTGATCACCGGAGACAATCTCGCGGAGGGCGTGCTGAGTCGGCAGAGCGGCGTGAACCTGACGACCGGGCACAACGCTATTTATACGTTTGCGCTGAACTAGACGGCACACATTCAAAAGCAAAACCGCCGCGATTCGCTCCTAGAGTTAGGGAAGCGAATCGCCGCGGTTGTTTGTAGCGTGCGCGCGGCGCTACTTGCCAGCCGCGGCTGAGCTTAGGCCAAAGAGCTTGACGGCGTTGTCCTTCAGGATCAGCGGACGCACTTCGTCTTTGAATGCGACCTTCGCGAAGTCGGCCATCCAGCGGTCTGGCGTGATTAACGGGTAGTCCGAGCCAAAGAGCACTTTCGTCTTCAGTAGCGAATTCGAATACTGCACCAGGTTCGGCGAAAAATATTTCGGCGACCAGCCTGAGAGGTCAATGTAAACCTCAGGCTTGTGCAGGCAAATCGAGATGGCTTCATCCTGCCAGGGGAACGACGGGTGCGCCATGATGATCGGCATCGTCGGAAAGTCCACGGCGACGTCGTCAATGTACATGGGATTGCCGTACTTCAGTCGAATCCCGCCGCCGCCGGGCATGCCTGTGCCGATTCCGCTGTGGCCGGTGTGGAAGAGCACTGGCAACTGCGCCTCGGCGAAAAGCTCATAGAGTGGATACGCGACACGGTCGCTGGGGAAAAATCCCTGGATGGGCGGATGGAGTTTCAATCCGCGAACCTGGCCTGTGGCGAGCAGGCGCTTCGCTTCGGCCACGCCGTCGGCGCCGCGCGTGGGGTCAATGCTGATGAACGCCATCATGATGTCGGAATTCGCGGCTGCGAATTCGAGCACGGACTCATTAGACACTTGCGGGCGGCCCGAAAGTTTTTCCTGCACGGTGAATACGACACAGCCGATATTCCTCGAGCGGTAGTAGTCTGCCATTCCCTGGCGGCCGCGCGCAGCGCCCTCGCCGAAATATTTCTTCGCGGCTTCGTCCGCCGCAGTTCCTTCGCCCTCGTGCTCGATATGCACGTGCACGTCAATCGCGGTCAGGCGATCCGCGTCCATTCGCTTTTCATTGCCCATTCACGGCCCCCATGTGAGTTCGATTGGCCAGTAGAAGCGGTTCAACTTGGCGTGTGATTATCCGTTTTTTTGGGGCATTCCTCAACTGGTTCGGGGGCGGCGGAGGTGGGGCTACGCGGACTTTACGCTGGGCGGGTGGTTTTCCCAAGCATTGCTGAGGCGGCGGATGGTTTCGCGGAGGCGGACAGCGAGGTCCACGACGGTTTGGAGGCGCTGGGTGTCCGACGCCGTGAAACGCTCGCCGTGGGCGAGAAGCATCTCGGCATTGCCGAGGATTCCGGTGAGCGGATTGTTAATCTCGTGGCGGAAGATCGCGCGGATTTCGCCGGGCAAATCGGCCCAGGTCGTTTCCGGCGTGGATTTCAACTTCTCCTCGCGCCGCATTCTGCGTTCGATCAGACTGGCGGCCGTGGCGACAAAGTCTCCGGCGCGCGCCACGAATTCGACTTCTCCCGCGGCGACAAAGGGCGCAATTTCCGCCTGGCGTTCGAGAGGCGCCAGCACGATCACGGGAGCCAGCGCGGTCAACTGAGCGAGCGATTCAGCAAGCGGCGCGCCCTGCAGCAAATCGCAATCGAATAGAATCACTTGCGGAGAAGCGCGGCTCGCGAGCACTTGCAACTGATGGAGATTCGATGCAGTGGCCACGCGGCCCGCACGGGCAGACCGCTCGACCTGATCGGCAAGGCGCTGTGCAACGGATTCGTCGGCGATGCCGAGCAGCGGGCTGTTGTAGGGCATGATCATCGCCTTTTTTACGCCGCTTTCCATCTTGGTCACGTCCTGGGGCTGGTGATGCGGCCTTTTGCCGCGCCCGTAACGTGTTCCTTTCCGGCGCGCTTCCGGCCGTCGGCAAGCAAGCGGTTCACGGCCAGCTTCAATTCCTCCACCAGAAATGGCTTGGCGAGATAAGGCAGGCGATTTGGTTCGAGAAATTGGACGGTGCGCGGCGCGAGCATGTCGCCGGTGGTAAAAAGAATTTTGTCGCGGATCGGACTGCCGGTGCGGACGAGCGCGTCATAGAAGGCGGGACCATCAAGGCGCGGCATGCGCACGTCGCAGATAACCAGGTCGTATTGGTTACGGGAAAGGAGCGTCAACCCCTCCTGGCTGTCGAGAACCGCTTCGGCGCGATGGCCCTCTTCCTTCAGCACATCCACGATGAGCTGCGCAACGGTGGGCTCGTCCTCGACCACGAGAATGCGACCCGAAGAAACGGCTCCGGAACGGTCGGCGCGCGCAGACAGCGGCGCGCCGCGATCCGCAGCAGGCACCGCAAGTACGGGCAGCTCCACCAGAAATTTCACGCCCGCGCGGGGCTGATTTTCAAAAGTTACTTCTCCTCCGTGCTGCTGCACGATTCCGTAGACGATTGAAAGACCGAGGCCGGTGCCCACGCCCGGAGGCTTCGTGGTAAAGAACGGATCGAAGATGCGCGATGCGATCACCGGTGGGATGCCCGGGCCGTCGTCTGATACTTCGAGCAGGATTCGGCCCGGGGCGCGCGAACCCTGGCTGTACGCCGAATGGCTGGTGCGTATGCGGACGCGCCCCTGGCCTCGCTCCTCGAGCAGCGCCTGTTCCGCATTCACAAGGAGATTCAAGACCACTTGCTGAAGCTGATACGGATCGGCCATGGTGTGCGGCAGGTTGGAATCAAGCTCAGATTCGACGTGAATATTTTCAACCTTTAATTCGTAGCTGCGCAGGGCGAGAGTGCGTTCTACGATTTCGTTCAGGTCCACGCGGGTGCGCTCCGGCTTATTTTCGCGCGCAAAATAGAGGAGATTTTTCACGATGCGCCGAGCGCGCTCCGCCTGCTGGTAAACTTTCTTGGCTTCGGAGAGTTGCGATTGTCCGAGCCCATGGCCAAGCAAGAGCTGCGCGTAACCCATGATGGCGGTGAGCGGATTATTCAGCTCATGGGCGATTCCGGAGACGAGCTGGCCCAGGGCCGCCATTTTTTCGGCTTGCAACAACTTAAACTGGATCTGGCGCTCCCCGGTGACGTCGGAATACAGCTCGGACCATCCTACGGAGCGCCCTTCGGAATCGAGAACTGGGCGCGAGTAGCGCTCGATCACGCGCTTCACCGGCCGAGTCAATTCCAACTCATCGTGTCGTGGCTCTCCCGAACCGCGGGCGTAGCTTTTCCAGGGCGCGAGAAACGCCCCGGGATCGTGAAAGCGTTTGCCAATTAATTCCACAAGCTCTTCAAAATTGGCGAATTCGGGGAGTTGGCGGGCGACGAGGCCGAAGAGCTGGCCAAAACGCGCGTTGGAAAAGCGGATCTGGCCGGAAGGATCTACGAGAACGACTCCCACCTGAACGGAATCGAGCACGCTGCGGAGTTCAGCATCCAACTGGCGCCATTTGGCATCTGCGCGCTGGACGATGGAGCCCTCTTCCATGCAGAGAAGCAGATTATGAGTGCCCGGTAGGATCGAACGCAAAACCAGGCGCACGGGGAAACCGGTGGAGAGCGACGCGTCCAGGCTTTTCGCGCGAGCGGAAGAAACCGGATCCGCCCAGAATGACGCGAGCTTTTCCGCAGGTGTTCCCGCCAGGAAATCGGCTAAAGCGGCGCCGGTGTTGGTCACATGTTTCAGTCGAAGCAGCTCGCGAGCGCGCAGATTGGCCCTCTGAATCATTCCCGAGGGATCAATGATGACGAGCGCCTCGCCGCTGGAGTCGAAGACGGCGTTGAACGTGCCTTCCGCGCCAAGCGGAGGCGATGGAAACAACGAAGGATGAACGGCGGGATGCCGAATCTGGCTGGCCGCGGTTGGCAGGTCGAGAACAGAGGTCCTGTGTGTTTGTTTCATAGCGTCATCTACCAGCGGCCCCGCACGATCCAGTAACTGGACAAAAGTGCGAGACCGATCACGGCCGCGTATTCCACTCCGCGACGCAATGCAGCCGACCAGCGGACTTGTTGGCTGAAGTGCGGTATGTGCTGCATGAATTACACATTGCATGAGCTTGACCAAGCTGATGGGTTAGACCAAGTCGCGGGTTTTCAGCACGTTGACGGAAGGCACCGAATGGAAAGATGAGGGGCGCTTCCCACTTCGGCTCGCACGACGGCGCGGACTTCCCTCTCTAGGAATGCCTTCGAATAGGATCATCGTAAAACAATCGAATCATTTTCGTGACGCCGGAGAATGCTGCGACAGCGGAACGCGTAAATCAAATGCGACGGAGCGGGCCTGAAGTCGGCAGCTATGAAACCTGGACTGAGTGGCGCTTGTTGCGAAATGGTTGCGCAGCGCCACGGTTGTTCGCCGGGTCCGCGGCGGAGGACGACTTCCCCATGGGAACGATCCAGTGTCAGTTGGGTTCGGAATTCGCTGCCGCTTCATACTGCTTTAGCTTGCGATAGAGGGTTGTTTTGCCGATGCCGAGCAGGCGCGCCGCAGCGAGCTTGTCGCCGCTAGATTCGCGCAGGGCGCGCAAAATCGCGCGACGCTCGAGTTCCTCCAGAGGCAGGAGTTCATCGCTCTTGGGCATGCGGTCATCCGGGACATACTGGAGATTAGAAGGCAAATCGCCTACGTGCAGTATGGAACCTGAACCGAGCGCTACCGCGCGCTCGACGGCGTTCTCGAGTTCGCGTACGTTGCCGGGCCAGTCGTGCGCGATTAGGCGAGCCATGGCGTCCTCTGAGATCGTTTGGACTTTCCCGTTCGTATCTCCGAATTTCTCGAGGAAGGAATTCACGAGGATCGGGATATCGCTCTTACGCTCACGCAAGGGCGGCAGCTTGATCTGCACCACGTTGAGACGGAAAAAGAGGTCCTGTCGGAATTGGCCCAGGCGCACAGCCTCGTCGAGATCCCGGTTGGTTGCGGCGATGATTCGCGTGGCGATCGAGATACGATCGTTCGAGCCGACAGGTTTCACTTCCCTTTCCTGGAGGGCGCGGAGGAGCTTTGCCTGCAGGTCCACTGGGAGGTCGCCAATTTCGTCGAGGAAGAGCGTGCCGTTGCCAGCGGACTGCATCAATCCTGTCTTCGAATGCATGGCTCCGGTAAAGGCGCCCTTCACGTAGCCGAATAGCTCCGATTCGATCAGTGTGGGCACCAACGACGAACAGTCAACGGGCACAAAGGGATTTTTGCGGCGCGTGCCCGAAAAATGAATCGAGCGCGCAACAAGCTCCTTGCCGGTTCCGCTTTCGCCAAGAATCAGAACCGGATAGTTGTGCTGGCTGACTTTCTCAATCAGCCGGTAAACGCGCTGCATCTTTGGCGAAACGCCGATCAGGCCGCCGAAGCCGGGCCGCGTACGCAGCTGCTCGCGGAGAATCCGATTCTCCTGATCTACTTCGAGCAATCGAACCACGCGGTCAAGCTTGGCGCGGAGTTCTGAAATATGAAACGGCTTGGTGACATAATCGGCGGCTCCATTTCGCGTGGCTTCGACGGCGCTCTCGATGGTGCCGTACTGGGTCAGCACGATCACCGCAGTTTGCGGATAGGTCTCCCGAATGCGCTTCAGCAGTTCCAGACCTCCCAGCTGAGGAACTCGCAAGTCGGTGATGACAACATCTATGCCGGACTGTTCGAGGATTTCCGTGGCCTGCTCCGTGGTCGAGGCGGTCCGCGCCCGCCAGCCGGAATCGGCGACAACGTCCCGGCACAGGTTTCGAGAGGCATCTTCATCGTCCACGATCAGGACGGAAACTGCGGTGGGCCGGCCAACTGACGATGCAACCTCTGTTCCACTCTCTGCCATGCTTCTGCGCCCCCTTTCCAATTTCTTTCGGGGAGAATGCAAAGCGAAGTCCAATGTCTTGACCGCGCGATGTTGCTGACATTACAAGACTTACATTTCTGTCAATCTCTTCACGCATCGGAATCTAGTGCCAAAATGGAACTAATTGCAAGATCGCAATACTACTGAGGCCGATAAGCCTTTACTACTCAACCGGATGCGTAGTTGACAACGGTACTAATCCCGATTTGGAACAGTGCGGAGAATTTCGCTTATAATTGGGAAGGTTTGAATGACGTCCGATCCGTCAAAGGGCGGGCCACCTTGCGAATCATAACCACATCTGAGTAAGCTAGCGCAGTTCGAACGCTTTCTCTCCAGCAGAAGGCGCCAAGCTAAATTTCAAAAGGAGAAGCGAATGAAACGCATGACGATGCTTCCGGCTATGGCAGCTCTGCTGACCCTCACGCTCGCTGCAATATTACCGGCTTACGCACAAGACCAATCCGCGGGAGCGGGAAGCTCTGCTGCACCGAATGAAGTTGCGCCCGGAACCCGTTTCTTGGTTGGCCTGCAAGATGTTCTCAGCACGAAGGACTCGAAGAAAGGTGATCTATTCACCGCCCGGACACTTGTACCACTGATAGCCGCCGACGGAACGGGTCTCGCGGCGGGCACCGAAATTCGCGGGCATGTTGACAAGGTGGAATCCGCGGGAAAGACAGGCCGCGCTCGGATGTGGCTGGCCTTCGACGACATCAAAACCCCCGACGGATGGATGCCGCTGGTTGCCATGGTAGACGACGCGCCGGGAATCCATTCCGTTCGCGTCAACTTCAACCGCGAGGGTGAAATCGAAGCCAGCACGACCAAGCGCCAGGAAGCGGTGCAGGCCGCAGCCGAAGGCGCCCTTGTCGGGGCAGCACCGGGAGTAATCTCCAAGAATGAAAAGGACGCAGCCATGGGCGCGGCGGCCGCAGCAGCGGCAGCCTACATGGTCGCGGCGGGCCTTGGACAAGAAGTGACACTCGAAAAAAGTACCAAGCTCGAACTGATTCTCGAACGGTCGCTTCTCTTTCCCCGAACCTGATTAAGCCAATCGATGTGCGGCGCCGTCCATGTGGACGGCGCTGCACACCCGTCCCTCACGAATTGCCTGTCCCTTCGCCCGCCTCCCTCGCTTGGAAATCGCGCAGACTGCTGGTAGATTCGAATTCTCGATGCCTACCGACCCTTCATCCCTGCAACGCATCTTGATCGTCGAAGACGAGGACAACGCTCGCAAGGGCTATGAAGCCCTGCTGCGCAAGTGGAATTGTGAGGTGCTGGGCGTGCCGAGCGGCGAGGACGCACTGGCCAAGATCTCGGAGTTCAACCCGCAGGTAATTCTTGCCGATGTCGAGCTGCCCGGCATGAATGGCCTCGAACTGCTGCGTCATCTGGGCGAAGAGATTCAGCGAATTCCGGTCATCATCATCACCGGGCGCGGCAGCGACGAACGCGTGGTTCAGGCGATTGATGCGGGCGCATTCTGGTACATCGAAAAACCGCTGAAGCCGCCCGTCCTGAGAGCGCTACTCGATCGCGCACTTGGGCGCGTACGCGACCAGCAGGCGGTCGCGGCGCTGACGCGGCAATTGCGCGAGGCGGGAAAGCTGGGAACTCTGGTCGGAGCGTCCGCGGCGATGCAGGAAGTGATGCGGCAGGTGGAGATGGTTGCGCCTTCTACTGCCAGTGTGTTGATCACAGGCGAGACCGGATCCGGAAAAGAAATGGTGGCGCGCTCGATCCATATGCTTTCGCCAAGGGCAGACAGGCCATTCGTGGCCATCAACTGTTCGGCGATTCCCGAATCTCTGATGGAGAGTGAAATCTTCGGACATGAGAAGGGCGCGTTCACGGGCGCGGCCGAACGCCGGCTCGGCTGCTTCGAACTAGCGCACGGCGGCACGCTGCTGCTCGACGAAATTGGCGAGATGCCCGCCCCGACGCAAGCGAAGCTGCTGCGTGTTCTCGAAGATCACCATATCCGGCGGCTGGGCAGCAAAGTGGAAACGGCCGTGGATGTGCGCGTCCTGGCCGCGACGAACAAGAATCCCGAACAGGCCGTCGCCAGCGGACATCTTCGGCAGGATCTCTATTTCAGGCTCAACGTGTTTCACATTCACCTGCCGCCGCTGCGCGAGCACAAGGACGATCTACCGCTGCTGATCGAACATCTGCTCGCGGAACTATCGGAAAAACACGGAAAGAAGGTTTCCGGAGCGAGCGCGGACTCGATGGACCTATTCAAGTCCTATCCCTGGCCGGGAAACGTGCGTGAACTCCGCAACGTTCTCGAGCGCGCGGCCATCGCGTCGGACCGCGGAACCATCGGAAGACAACACCTGCCTCCGGATTTCGGGCACGCCCCGGCGGTGGCAGGCGATGGACTGGGCGGAATTCGCTTCCCAATCGGAACCACGGTGGACGATGCTGAACGCGAACTGATCATTCAAACCCTTGCGTCTACGAGCCAGAACAAGACGCGCGCCGCCGAACTTCTCGGCATCAGCCTGAAGACACTCCACAACAAACTGAAAGAATACGAAGCGGGGCGGAGCAATGCGTCTCAGCCTGAAAACTAAATTCACGCTGGCCACGTCGCTGCTGGTCCTCGCCGTCGTCACTGTGGTCTCCGGCCTCTACCTGGGTCGGCTGATGCGGCAGACACTGCGCCAGGCCAACGACACGGCGAGCTTCGTCGCACAACAGGTGTACGGTGCGTGCGGGGACGCCCTGAAGGATGCCGCCGAGCGCGGCGAGTCCCCGGCTTCGCTCGACCCCGGCGATTTGAGGCAGTACGTTCGGCATGCATTCGACGGCAGCAGCACGCTGAATTCTCTGATCGAATCGGACGTGGGGATTTCGCCGACCATCTATGAAATTACGATTACGGACGCTAACGGCGGCGCACTCGTGTCGAGCGATGCATCGCTGCGAGATCTGAAGGTCGCGAGTCGCCCGCCGCTAAGTTCGCTCGTTCGTGCCGGATTCTTCCAGCAGATGCGTTTGCTGTACGGACCGCCGCAAACGTACGAGTTTTCGCTCGCCTTTCAGGTGGGGCCACAGCCCTTCGGCGACATTCGCGTGGGACTTTCCTCGGCTTTGCTGCGTGATCAGATTTCCCCGGGGCTGCTTTCCGCCGGATACTGGGCGCTCGGGTCCGTGCTGCTGTCCACTTTACTGGCTCTGCTGGTGAGCACGATCGCGCTCGCGCCGATCGGGCGCATTTCCGCGCAACTGGACCGCATCTCCGCGGGCCAGTTCGATGCCGAGCCGGTTGTCGGGCAAGGTGACGAACTGGGCGCCGTCAGCACGAAAATCGTCGGGATCGGAAAGCAATTGCGCGACGTGCGCGAAATTTTCAGTACTTTGCGTGAAAACCTCGACCAGGTGATGGGCGGGCTCGAGGATGGGTTGCTGCTTTTCAACGGTCAGGGACGCGCCGTACTTGTCAGCCCGTCCACCGAGAGATTCCTGGGAGGGCCGCCAGTGGAACTGCGAGGCCGCCGCGTGGCGGAGATTTTTCCGGCATCGCATCCCCTGCGCGGTGTTCTGAAAATCGAAGGCGACCAAATCGAACCGGCCGAAGGGAAGGAAGTGACGCTCGACGGAGACGACGGGCCGCGACGCATCGGCGTCAACGTGCAGGTGATTCGCGAGCATGGCGCGCGCATGGGCACTCTGGTAACGCTGCGCGACGTGGAATCGCTCGAACGCATTGGCAGCCAGCTGCAGGTTTCCGAGCGGCTGGCGGCGCTGGGACGCGTGACTGCGGGCGTGGCGCATGAAGTGAAAAATCCGCTGAATTCCATGCGGCTATGGCTAGAAGTCCTGAAGGCCAACATGCCCGTGGAACCCGAACCGCAGCAAGCGGTGAAAATGCTGGATAACGAGATTGACCGGCTGGACCGTGCCGTGAAGACGTTTCTAAATTTTACCCGGCCCGTGGAACTCAACCTGGAGGAAACCGACCTTCGCGTGCTGCTGGAGGAGATCATGGATGCTGCCCGGCCCTCCATTACGCGGGCCGGCGTCGAACTGCGCGCGGAGTTGCCGGCGGACTGTCCACCTGTGCTGGTGGATCACCAACTCATCCACCAGGCGGTCCTGAACCTGTTGATCAACGCGAGCGAGTTCACCGACCCTGGCGGCAGGATTACTCTGAGCCTGCGCCGCAGCGGCGAGTTCGCGGTAATCGCCGTGGAGGACTCCGGCAGAGGAATTTCGACGGGTGATCAGAAGAAGATCTTTCAACTTTTCTTCACGACGCGCCCGGGAGGAAGCGGTATCGGGCTGGCAAACACGTTCCGGTTCGTGCAGTTGCATAATGGCCAGATAGAATTCGAATCAGAAACGGGGCGCGGCACGACGTTTCGGGTGAAATTGCCTTTAGCGCGATTCGTGGACGCGCACGCCGGAAGATATGGCGCCTCGGACCGGCCGATTGCCGCGGAAAAACGATAGATGCCCATCCGCCCCTTGAACGCACGAATGGCCGTAGCCCTCCTGACCTGCGCGATTTCTTTTGGCGCGGTTGGATGCGCGCACAAGACCGTGCACGCCGCGGCCCCCGCCGCTGCACCCGCACCGGCCGAAGCAGCGCGGCCCATGAACACAGCGCCCGATACGGATGCCTCTCCTCCGACTGAAGTCGTCGCCGCACCTCCGGCATTGCCGACGAGCGTGGCGCCTCCCCCCGCGGAAGTGACGATACCGCCTCCGAAGCCCGCGGCGCCGCGACGTCCAGCCGGAGATCAGCCGGCGGACACCGAATCTGAACAACCCGCGCACCCACCGGCGCCACAGATTTCGCCGCAGCTTTCGCTGAGCGATCAAGCGACCTATCAGCGCAAGACCGTGGACGATACGGCCGTCGCGGAAAAGAACCTGCAGGAAACAAGCGGCAAGCAATTGAATGCCGCCCAACAGGACTTGGTGGGAAAGATTCGCAGCTTTCTTTCGCAATCGCGCGACGCCAGCAAGGACGGCGACTGGGTGCGAGCCCAAAACCTGGCTCAAAAAGCACGATTGCTTTCCAACGAGCTCATTAATTCCTTTTAGCAGGGGAGTCTTGTCGTAGGATGGACGACACCTGCGAAGACACCGATCGTTGTTGTTAAAAATTCTCGATTCACCCTATTGGCTCCGCGCCCCGTTTGTGGTAATTGTTACTCCCATGTGAACGCTTTACCAACCAGGAGGGAACGAATGCCGAGTTCAGGCCAGGATATACGGCAGTCCCTGTTGGCAAGAGATCCAGAATTTCGAAACCTCGCTGAAGAACATTCCCGATGTGAATCCCAGCTGGAGCAGCTTCTGAAGTCTTCCTATGTCAATTCCGAAGATTTAATTCAGGAAATTGAACTGAAGAAGCTCAAGCTGCGATTGCGTGACCGCATGGAATTGATTCTCGCCCGCCATCAGCAGATGGTCAGTCACTAGGGCTGATTGGCGCTCGCACTTCTGTCGTACAATACATCTGTATCCGGGCAGGTCGTCCGATCGAGGCTTGAGCAAAGCGCGCCCTGCCGCCGCCAGTCGAATCGCTGAGTTCAACCGAATGAGCCAAAGCCTCTCCCGTCCCCATGGTTAAGGAAGCGTACAAATTTGCGTTCCCGCCCTTGATCGCGGGCGCATTGTGTTTGATCCCTGGCTGGAAATGGGCCGCCGGAGTCCTGATTTTTCTGGGGCTTTTCGTATTTTATTTCTTCCGCGATCCCGAGCGCGAGATTCCTGCCGAACCAGGAGTCGTAGTGTCGCCCGCCGATGGCCATGTGGTTGTAATCGTGGATGAACTGCTCGATTCCACGATGGGCCATCGCATCAGTATTTTTCTTTCGATCTGGGATGTGCACATTCAGCGCGCGCCGGTAGCCGGACGCATCGCGGACGTCGTCTATCGCCCGGGGAAGTTTTACGCGGCGTTTCGCTCGGCCGCGTCGCGCGAAAACGAGCAAAACATAATCTATATTCATACGCCACAGGGCCAGTTGGTCTTCAAACAAATCGCCGGAGCCATCGCGCGACGCGTGCTATGCTGGAAACGCGAGGGCGAAACTGTGGCCCGGGGCGACCGCGTCGGAATGATTCGATTCGGTTCCCGCGTGGACATCTGGCTGCCATTGGAAGCGGAAGTTGTGGTCAAACAAGGGCAGATGGTCAAGGGCGGCGAAAGTATCCTGGCGAAATGGAATTCAACCACCTAGATCCGATCGGCGGCGAAGAAGAACCTCGGCGACTTTTCCGCAATCACCGCCTGCGCCGCGGCATCTATATCCTCCCGAGTGTCTTTACCGTAGCAAACCTGCTTTGTGGCTATTACGCCATTCTCGCAACTCTCGACGGCCGGGCCGCGGATTTTGACAACGCCGCACGCGCCATCGGCATCGCCATCGTTTTCGATTCGTTGGACGGACGCGTGGCGCGCGCGATGGGCACCAATAGCGAATTCGGAAAACAGTTCGACTCGCTCGCCGATATCGTCAGCTTTGGCATGGCACCGGCGTTCCTCGCCTATGCGTGGGGCGTCCGCACGCTGGCAGCTGCTGCCGCTCCCGAGCAGATGCATCTCACCCAGCTCGGCTGGCTGATCGGCTTTGTCTATCTGGGTTGCTGCGCGTGGCGGCTGGCGCGATTCAACATCCAGGGCATGGCGCCGGGCGGAAACCGATACTTCGTGGGGATGCCGACTCCCGCCGCGGCCGGCATGATTGCAGCGACGGTTCACGCTTTCAAGAATCCCCTTCAGGACGGGCGTGTCTCGCTACTCTGGCTCGGACTGATTCTGGTGCTGGGACTTTTGATGTCGAGCACCGTGCGTTATACAAGCTTCAAGGACATTGAATGGGCTCGCCGCCGGCCTTCGCTGGTCGTGGTGGCGCTCGTGCTGCTGCTCGGCGCGGTGGTGCTGTTCTCAGAAGCCACACTGATGTTGGTCGCCAGCATCTACCTTCTCCACGGCATCACGCTGTACGTCGTGCGTTCCGTGCGACACCGTCTTGCTTCGCATCACGCCTAAACCATGCCCTCCGGGCGATCGAATCACCATCGTGTTGCGATCGTGGGCGCGTCCTCGCTCCGCGGCAAGGAACTGAGGCAGGTTCTCGAAGACCGTCATTTCCCCGCGAGTGATTTCGTTCTGCTGGACGAGAGTGTGGTTGCCGGGACGCTCACGGAAGCGGCTGGCGAACCGACCTTCATCCGCGCGCTGGATCAGGAAAGCTTCGAGGGCGCGCGCTTCGCGTTCTTTGCGGGGACTGCCCGCGACGCCGAGCAGAACTGGAACGTGGCGCAGCGCTCGGGCGCCACCGTGATTGATCTCACCGGCGCGCTCGGCGCTCCCGGCCATGCAACCGACGCCGACGCGTGGATACCATCGCTCGGCTCCGTTCTGCCGGCTCGGTCGAATGCGAAAGGAGACGGAAAGTCGTCGACTACTGCGTTGCCCGCCGCGTACGAGTCTCCGTCCGCTCCGGTCATCATCGCGTGCGCTCTGGCAGCCGGTTTGGGGACATTTCAGCCGCAACGAATTTCCGTGCTGCTTTTCCCGCCCGTTTCCGAGCGGGAAGAGGCCGGCATCGAAGAACTCGAGAAGCAAACGGCCGGCCTGCTTTCGTTCCAGGAGGTCGCCAAACCGGTGTTCGACGCGCAGGTCGCGTTCAATCTTCTAGCGAGTCACGGGCCGGAAGCGAAACCGCGCCTTGCGGACACGCGAGCGTCAATTGCGCGCGATGTCGCCGCGTATCTCCACGGACGCGCCCCCGTCCCTGCAATTCAATTGGTGCAAGCCCCGGTCTTTTACGGGTATGCTTTCGCGGCGTACGCGGAGTTCGCATCACCGGTTGCAGCGGAGCAACTTCACGGCGCGTTTGCGAATCTTGGAGTAAAGGTCGCAGGCTCGGACGACGCGCCGCCGAGCAACGTTAGCGTAGCTGGCGAAACAGAGATTCATTTGGCGCGGATCGAGTCTGATCCTAATGTTGCGGCCGGCGTGTGGATCTGGGGCGTGGCCGACAATCTGCGCCTTGCGGCAACGAACGCCGTGCGCATCGCGGAGGAACTGGTTGCGAAATCGAGCGAATAAGGCGGCGCGCGCCGGACGCACGCTGGCGCTGTGGCTGGCAGTGCTTGTCGCGCCGCTAGCAGCCGTCGGCTGCGGCTATCATGTGGCGGGGCACTCCTCGTCACTGCCCTCCGAATGGACGGACATCGCCATTCCCGCTTTTAAGAACGATACAACGACCTACCGTATCGAGCAGCGAATGACCGAGGCGGTGATCCGTGAGTTCATCACGCGCACAAAATATCGCGTGGTGCAGGATCCGAAATCCGCCGATGGCGTCCTGCACGGCGAAGTCCTCTCGATTGAAACCGACCCGGTGCTTTTTCAAGCGACCACGGGCGAGGTAACCACCATGCTCGTCATCGTGCACACCAAAGTCGAGCTGATTGACAATAAAACCGAGAAGGTCATTTACAAGAACGACGACATGGTTTTCCGCGACGAATACCAGATTGCGACGGACGTGCAGTCGTTCTTCCAGGAAGAGGATCCTGCGCTCGACCGCATGTCCCGCGATCTGGCCTCGCATCTTGTTGCGAACGTGCTGGAGAATTTCTAATGGCGGGCGTTTCACCCGAGAAACTGATCGAGAGCCTCGCGAGCGGCAAGCCGATTGCCGCGGTGGTTCTCCTGGGCACCGACCACTACCTGCGAGAGATGTGCCGCAACAAAATCATCGAAGCATGTGTTCCGGAATCCGCCCGCGATTGGGGGGTGGCACGCCTTTCCGCACGCGATGCCGGATGGGACGAAATCATCGGGCGCGCGCAGACGCTGCCGATGCTCGCTCCCCGCCAGGTGCTTGTCGTCGAACAGGCCGAGTCCGTTGAAAAGCTGGGCGAAAAAGCGCGCGACGAAGTACTTGCCATGCTCGGGAGCTATTTTGAATCACCCGCGCCGTTTACGATCCTGGTGCTCGAGGCGACGGCACTGGACGGGCGGCAGCGATTCTTCAAGCTTCTGAGCGAAAAAGCGCTGATCGCGGAGCTGACCATTGGTCCGGAATCCGCCGCGGCGCTGGCCACGCAAATGGGTAAAGACCTGGGCTCGGAAATTGACCGCGAAGCCGCTGCGATGCTCGCGGACATCTTGAATGGCGCGCCCTCGCGGATGCGCATTGAGCTCGAGAAACTGGCCGCCTATACGCAGGGTTGCGGCCGAATTACGGTGGCCGATGTTGAAGCTCTGGTCGTGGCTGCGCGAAAGAATACGGTCTGGCAGCTTACGGAAATCCTGGCAAGCCGCAAGCGCGCCGCGGCGTTCGCATTTCTGGATAATCTTTTGCGAGAGGGCGAACAACCGGCCGGGATTGTCGGCGCGCTCGCATGGATGTACCGCAAGTTGATCGAAGCGCGCGACCTGCCCGCGCAGACGAATGGATTTCAGGCCGCGCGCCAGCTGGGAATGCGGCCCGAAGCCGCCGAAATTGCCGTTCGACAGGCACATCGTATTCCGAAGAAGGACTTGATTGCTGGTCTCGCCGCACTGGCCGAAGCCGATAGCCAGCTGAAGTCCGCGAACCCCAACCCGCGGGCGATGATGGAGTTTCTGATCGCGCGGCTGACGTCTTCCGCCGCTTAGTTTCCTCAACCATTTCCTTGCCAATAAAAAAGGCGCTCCAACTTTCGGAGCGCCTCTTCAAAACTTATGCGGGCTAGAAAGCTACTTCTTCGCCTTAAGCGAGTTCAACGCAAGCGCCAGCCGCGATTTATAGCGGTTGGCGGTGTTCTCGGAAAGCGTGCGCTTGCGGATCGCCTTGTCCAGCTCGGAATAGGTTTCCGAGGCAAGCTTGGCCGCGCCGGCGGCATCAGCTGAGCCGAGCGCAGCGCGCATCCGGCGCATCGCCGTGCGGACTCGCGTGCGATTCATGCGATTGACCGCGGCGCGCCGCTCCGTCTGGCGGATATTCTTTAGTACCGATTTCGTCTTCTTCTTGTGCTTGACCGGATTACCCTGAGCCATTCATTGCTCCTTCGTATTTGATTTCGGATGATCCAGAGTATCCGAGCGGCGCAGCGCTGTCAATTTTGGCGCGGTGAATTTAGGCCCTTGCGTCTTGCAAATAGGAGGCCGCAAAGCATACGCTCAATGTCCCGCTGTCGGTGGGCGGTTGATGCGATGTCTAAGAAAAAACTTAAGTCGGCGCCAAGCGATGCAGGGGCAGGCTGCCTCTACGTTGTCTCGACGCCCATCGGCAACCTCGAAGACATTTCGCTCCGCGCGTTGCGAATACTGAAAGAAGCGGACGTGATCGCCTGCGAAGACACGCGGCAGACGCTGAAGCTTCTTGCGCACTTCGACATTCCCAAACGGCTCGTCAGCTACCACGAGCACAACGAACTCACGCGCGCGCCGGAGATAGTGATCGAGCTCGAGCAGGGTGCCAAGGTGGCGCTCGTGAGTGACGCGGGAACTCCAGCCATTTCCGATCCCGGCCACCGCCTCGTGAGCCTCTGCCTGCGTCACGGAATTCAGGTCGTTCCCGTGCCGGGAGCATCGGCGCTGGTCGCGGCTCTGGCGGCGTCCGGAATGCCGATCGAAGAGTTTGTCTTCGTGGGCTTCTTGCCCTCGCGGCCCACGGAGCGGCGGAAAAAGCTTCGCGAGCTGGCCGCGGAGCAGCGCACGCTCGCTCTCTATGAGGCGCCGCACCGCTTGCTGGATACGCTCGAGGACGCGCTCGAAATTCTCGGGAACCGTCCTGCGGTAGTCGCACGCGAAGTAACGAAGATGTACGAGGAATTCATTCGCGGCCACATCGAGGATCTCGTCGCGGCCGCGCGCAAGAAAGCTCCGCGCGGGGAAATCACGCTGCTCATCGGCCCTCGCGACGGCCAGGCACAGCACGCGGCGGACTCTGCCAATCCCCGAAACTCTGTGCCGCTTGCGCGACACGTCGAAGAAATCATGAAAGAGCGCGGTGTGGATCGTAAGGCGGCGCTCAAGCAGGCAGCGCGAGAGCGCGGCCTCACCCGGCGCGAGGCCTACAAGCAACTCCTGATCACACGAGACGAATAGCCCCTCATAAATATTCCCTGCCGCAACAAATTCTACTTGACAAGCTTTGCACCCAGCGTTACATATTGTAACGCTACAATGAATAACACATACAAGAAGCGCCCAAAAGGCCTCGGCGAAGTCGAACAGATGGTGATGGATTACGTCTGGGCCCACGGCCCGTGCACGGCGGAGTCGTGCCGGGAAGCCCTGGCGGCAACGCGCCCGATGAAGGACTCAACGGTCCGAACGATTCTTCGCAGGCTTGAGCAGAAGGGCTTCGTCGCGCACGCAATCGAGGGCCGCACGTTCATCTATCGCGCGGCCGAGGCGCGGCAAAACGTCGCGGTGCGCGCCGTGAAAAGCATCATTGACCGTTTCTGCGGCGGGTCGGCGGAAGAACTGGTCGTGGGTATGGTCAACAGCGCCGTCATTGACTGCGATCTGCTCGACCGGCTGGCGCGCAAGGTGGCTGAAGGAAAGATTGGGCAGAAATTGGAATCGGGGTCCCGGAATCGCCTCGGGAAGAAGGGGAGTTAGCGATGCCGCCGACTATGATTCACGTCAGTGCGAACTTCTTGATGGCCCTGGCGAATGCGGCGGCGCGTTCGCTCGTCCTTGGATGCCTGGTTGCAGCCGCAATTGGAACACTTCACGTCAAGAACGCGCGAATCAAGCTTTTTCTCTGGAAGGGAGTACTACTCGCTGCTCTCGCAATGCCGTTGTTGACTCTCTTTGGTCCGACGATTCAGGTTGCGGTGCCGATCCCGAGTTTTCAGGAGCGAAGAGCAAAAGCTGAAGGCGCGATAAGGCAGCCTGCCCTTCCTCACGAGACTGCGCCCCAAATGCCTGCGAAAAGAGCCCCTCGCGCGGGTAAGCCCATGCAGCTCGAGACGGCGGGAAGTCCAACGGCGCCGTGGCAACCGGTAGCCCCCAGCCCCTCCGCCGCGCGCCGTGAAATTCCGTGGCCTCTTCTCGCGATTTGCGCATATCTCACGATCGGACTGGCTTTACTTGCACGCGTGTTTGTCGGCATACGGTTCGGAAAGCATCTCGTACGCACGGCAATTCCGGTCAACGACAGCGACGCACTGCGGATTCTCTCAACGACTTCGAGTGCGGCGGGATTGCACGCACCGCCTCGGTTAGCGGAATCGGAATTGATCTCCGTGCCGGTGATGCTCGGCGTACGTGCCCCTGCAATTCTGCTTCCCTCGAATTGGCGCGAATGGGATGAGAGCGAGCTTGCGGCCGTACTGGCGCATGAAGTTTCGCACGTGGAACGGCATGACGCGCTGGCGCAGAGACTGGCGTTGATCCATCGCGCAATTTTCTGGTTTAGCCCGTTGTCTTGGTGGTTGGAACAGCATCTGGCGGATCTTTCGGAACAGGCGAGCGATGACGCAGCTCTGGCCGGCGGCGCTGATCGCACCCGTTACGCGGAAACGCTACTTGGGTTTTTCGCTGAGCTTGAAGCAGGTCCGGAGCGCGTCTGGTGGCAGGGCGTTTCGATGGCTAAAGCTGGGCAGGCGGAAAAAAGAGTGGATCGAATTCTCGCGTGGAGGGGAACGATGTCAAACCAATTGACGAAATCTCTCGTCGTGGCGCTCGTCGTGATTGCAGCGCCGGTTGTCGCGCTGACAGCAGCCGTCCATCCGGCGGCTTACGATATTCAGGCGCCCGCTGTGCCGCCGCCTCCGCCTGCGCCACATGCCCCAAAAGCGGACCTAGGCCCAGCTCCTCGCCCAGCGGTACCTCTGGCAGCAACACTAGACCCGGCGCCGGCGCTAGCCCCGGAGCCACCGACGGACGAAACTCCCTCTGAGATTGTTGTCCCGCCTATTGACGTCGTGGTGCCAGCCATCCCGCCGATACACATAGCCGCAATTCACATTCCGGCCATTCCGGCGATCAATATGCCGCCCATCCCGCCCGCAGCGTTTGGGATGTTGGGCAATTGGAATTACTTCAGAGGCTTCCAAGGCGGTTATTTTGTGGGCCGCTATAGTGACTGGGGACGGCGCTTCGTGATCGTCACGAAGGCTTCAGATTCGATCACGATGTCCGGCGGCCGTGAAGATGCCGAACACGCCGAGTCGCTGAGAAGCAAGATTCCGGGAGAGTTCATCTGGTTCCAGAACGACGACAAGAACTACGTCATTTCCGACCAAGCTACAGTAGATCGCGCGAAGGCGATGTGGGCGCCTCAGGAAAAGCTGTCCAAGCAGCAGGAAGAACTCGGGAAACAACAGGAAGCGCTGGGACAGCAGCAGGAAGAAGCCGCGCGAAAAATGGAAGAGATGAAGCTGAAGATTCCCGACCTGACCGCCGAGATGCAAAAACTGGAGTCGGAGATGAAGCAACTCAGTGCCAACGGCGGGACGATGGAAGAGCTTGGCAATCTGCAGGGCGAGCTCGGCGAACTGCAGTCCCGGATCGGAGAAGTACAGTCAGGCGCAGGACGCGAGCAGGGATCGTTCGGGCGTCAGCAGGGCGAATTGGGACGAAAGATGGGCGAGCTCGGGCGGCAACAGGGCGAACTCGGCCGCCAGCAGGCGACGATGGCGCGCGAGGCTTCGCGCCAAATGCAACAACTGCTCGATGATGCCATTGCCCATGGATTGGCGAAGCCGGAGTAGTAGCGAAGGAATGCTACGAGCTGACGGGACGGGCGAAAAACGCATCCACGCGATCGAGAATTTCGGCGGTGGTGTGGGCGTGATGCACTTGCTGGCGCAGCTCGCCGCCGTTGCGCACGCCGTGCGTGAACAGCGTGGCGAACTGCTTCATTTTGCCGATGGCGTCAGGCATTTCCGCGGCGATTAGGCTCTGAAAATATCCCGAGAGCAGCTGGTAGCGATCGGCCTCTGTGGGTTCGTCGTAACGGCCGGTCGTGACGAAGTCCGATATCTGGCGGAAAATCCAGGGATTGGAAGATGCAGTCCGGCCGATCATCACGGCATCGCATCCGGTTTCCGCGATCATGCGCACCGCGTCCTGCGGCGAGCGAATATCGCCATTCCCGATCACGGGAATGCGCACCGCCTGCTTCACGGCGCGGATAATATTCCAGTCTGCAGAACCCGCGTAGCCCTGCATCCGCGTGCGCGGATGAACCGCAACGGCCTCGATCCCGATATCCTCGGCCATGCGAGCCACATCCATAGCCACAATATTGTTTTCGTCCCAGCCGGAGCGAATCTTGATGGTCAGCGGGATGTGAACCGCGGCGCGCACCGCACGGAACAATTTATCGAGATGCGGTAGGTCGCGCAGCAATCCTGAGCCGCCGCACTTGACCACTTTCTTGACCGGACAGCCGAGGTTGATATCCGCCTGATCGAAGCCGAGATCCTCAATCAAAGCCGCAGCGGAAGCCATCACCTTGGGATCCGACCCGAAAATCTGCCCCGCGATCGGGTGCTCGTCCTCGTCGAAGTAAAGGTAACGCAAGGTGCGCGCCGAATTGCGCGACATTCCTTCGGCGCTGGTGAACTCGGTCATGATCAGACCGCAAGCGCCCAAAGACCGAATCACGCGCCGGAAGACCGTATCCGTCACTCCCGCCATGGGGGCGAGGATGGTCGCCGGGCGAATCGCCAAATCCCGAATTTTCATCTCGACGGGAAACATTAGTCAGAACCCGCAACCGGCTGAGGAGCGCTTTCCGGCCGCCTGTCGCCGTCACCCGTGGACGACGGCGCCGCACCTGCAGCCGCGCGGCGAACGGCCGTTCCGTTCCCAAGCTGCGCGAGCAACGCTTCCTTCGAGCCCCCGAAGAAATTCTCGAGGACCTGCCCCAGCGCCTGCGAGCGAGCTTCTTCGGCAGTCAGCCGCGGGCGATAGATATATGCGCGGCCGGCCTTAGCGCGCTCAACGATTCCCTTCCGCGCGAGGCGGTCCATGATCGTCATGATGGTGGTATAGGCGCGCGGACGCCGCGCGGCGAGCAGGTCGCGAATCTCGCGGACCGTGCCCTGGCCGATGGGCCAGAGCGTGTTCATGCAGTCGAGCTCAAGCGGCGCGAGATCGAGCAGCGAACGGCGCGGCGACGGAGTTTTTTCAGCCATGTGCAAGCACTATCCCTTTTGCGGAGACGCTTTCGCAGCGCCTTCCGCCAAGAACTTGTCCCTGCGAATCAGCGAGCGGCGCAATGAAGGATTGCGCTCCGTCCACATGTCAACGGTCGCACTTCCAGGCGCCTGCTCGAGCGTCTTGCGCATGCCGGCCATTTTCGAATCTATGTCGTCAATGAAGTTCAGTGCCACCGCCTCGGGAATCTGGGGCAATGAGGGCGAGCCGAATTCGTAGGAGCCGTGGTGGCTCAGGATCATATGCTGGACCAGCACCGCGAGGGGAGCGGGAAATCCCGCTATCGCTCTGATTTTCTCGCGCGCCATTCCCGCGCCGATCGTGATGTGTCCGAGCAGGCGGCCCGCATCGGAATAATCTATTCCCCGGGCGTAGCGCAGCTCGTCTATTTTTCCGATATCGTGCAGCACCACGCCGGTGAGCAACAGGTCAGGATCGAGCTCGGGATAGTGCGCCACCACGGCGGCCGCTAGACCCACAAGGCTGACGACGTGCTCGAGCAGGCCGCCGAGATACGCATGGTGCATCGTCATCGCCGCGGGAGCGCGTTTCAGGCGAGGCGCGATTTCAGGATCGTCCACGACGCTTGTGACCAGCTTCTGGAGCCATGGGTTCTTCATCCCCGAGATGGCGGTATGCAGATCGGCGTAGAGCTTTTCGACATCGCAATTTGTGTGGGGAAGAAAATCGCCGAGCTCGTAGTCGCGTTCAGCGGCGGGGACGATCTGCTCGAGCGTCAGTTCCTTCGAGCCGTTGTAGAGCTTTACGCGACCGCGGATGCGGATTACATCGTCGCGCTCGAAAGTTTTCGCGATGGCTTCGAAATTGTCCCACATCTTCGCGGGGATCGAGCCGGTCCGGTCGCCCAGGCTAAGCTCCAGCCAGGACTTGCCGCTGCGCGCGGAAGTGCGAATCTCTTTTTCGCGAACCAGGAAGAGTGAGGCGACCATCTGGCCGTCGGCGAGGTCGCTGACGCAAGGAGACTTCATCAGCTGTTGGCTTTCGGCAACGGCAGCTTTTTCTTTTGCTTCTTTTTGTCCGACTCATCCGGTGTCGGAGCGACTTCCTGAATTGCTGTCGCGCCCGCTACAGCCGCCGAGTCTGTGTAGCCGGGCTTCACGAGGACGTAGCTTTCCTCACGCAGTTGCGCCAAATAGACCCGCATCGCGGGGTCCATCTTTTGGCGGTAGAGAATATTCGTGATTTCGCCTTCCACTTTGTCGAGCGGTTGCAGACCGGCTTGATAGTGGTCGAGGACTTTCAGAATTTCGAAGCCGGTCTTAGTCTGGATCACGTCGGTGAACTGATTCTTGTCCAGCGGGAAGACGGCGTCCTCGAGCTGCTTCGAGAGCTGGCCGCGCTCGAACTCACCCAGATCGCCGTTCTGTTGGGCTGTCGAGCCTTCGGAATAGCGTTTCACCAGCTGGTCGAAATCCTCGCCCTTCACGAGCCGGTTGTGCAGGTCGTCCGCTCGTGTGCGAACTGCAGCAATTTCCTCCGGGCTTTTTCCTTCCGTGCTCAGGAAAAGCTCTGCGAGCGACACCTGTTCAGGCCGGTTGAAATCCTGCTTGTGGGCTTCGTAATACGCCTTCACTTCATCGCTGCCGATATTCATGCGCCCGCCGACTTCGCGGCGAATCACTTCCTGGGTTAGAAGGCTGTTCCGCATCTGCGTTTTATAGTCTTCCCAGACGATCCCCTGCTGCTCGACGGCCTTTTCGAGGTCTTCCATGCTCGTCAGGTTGTTCTGCTTGCGGATTTCGTCCAGCCGCTTGATCAGATCGGTCTCGACCGAGATTTCCATGTCCTTGGCGCGCTCGATCAGGAGCTGCTGGTCAATCAGGTCCCGCAACAGATTTTTCTGGTGGTCTGCCACCGCAGCCTGAATCTGCAGCTGGGAACAATTCTGGCAATCCTGCGCGGCCTCCTGCTGCAATCCTGCGGCGGCCTTTTGATAATCGGAAAGCGTGATGATCTGGTTATTCACGCGGGCGACAATTTCTTCGACGACCGTACCTTTAGCTTGGGCACGCACACCCGCAGGCGCCAGAAGGAATGCACCGCATAGCGCGAAAACAGGAAGACGGACTGCTATTCGATTAGTCATGGTGTTCACTCCCGAAAAGTTTATCCCTACGATTGTAGTTGTAGCAACACGTTTCTCACGGCGTCCGTAGCGGACCCCTTAGCGGACTTCCAGCCAATCCAAAGCACGCCCGACGGGTCGAGGCGCATGTCACGACGCTTGTGGATCAATTTCACGATCCGCTCCGGTCCCAGGGGCGTGTCGTCATAGAACTTGATGGCGATCTGATCTCCGCGGCGATCCACCGTGGCAACAAGGAACTTTTCCGCCAGCGCCTTCAGCACGGCATATTCGAGCAGATTCGTGACGGCGGGCGGCGGCGGCCCGAAGCGGTCGTCGAGTTCACGGGCAACCTCCACGCGCTCGGCCTCAGACGCAACGCTCGCGATGCGCTTGTAAATGCGCAGGCGAAGATTTTCGCTCTCGATATATTCCGGAGGAATGCGAATTTCCTGACCCAGGTTCAGCGTGGCGCGACGCTCTGGCGTAACCGCTTCGCCCTTCCGCTCGGCCACGGCGCGTTCCATCATCTGGCAATACATATCGAAGCCGACCGCTTCGATGTGACCGTGCTGCTCGCTGCCAAGCAAGTTCCCCGCGCCGCGCAATTCGAGGTCGAGCGCGGCGATGCGAAATCCGGCGCCCAGATCGCTGAATTCCTTGAGCGCGGCCAGCCGCTGCCGCGCAATGGACGTGAGGGTGCCTTCGGTGGGGACAAGCAAATAAGCGTAAGCGCGCTGGTTCGACCGGCCAACGCGTCCGCGAAGCTGGTAAAGCTCGGCCAGCCCCATGCGGTCGGCGCGATTGATGAGGATCGTGTTCGCGCGGGGAATGTCGAGACCATTCTCGATGATCGTCGTCGAGACGAGAACGTCTGCTTCATTGCGGATGAACTTCAGCATCACCTTTTCGAGCTCGGTCTCGCGCATCTGCCCGTGCCCGACGACTACGCGCGCGCGGGGAACCAAACGCTGCACCATCGTGGCGAGAGAGGCGATGGATTCCACGCGGTTGTGCACGAAGAACACCTGGCCTTCTCGAGCCATTTCTTCCTCGATGACGCGCTGCACCAGAGTTTCGCTGAATGGCGACACGGTCGTCTGAATCGCAAGGCGGTCTTTTGGAGGCGTCTCGATCACGCTCATATCGCGCAGCCCCACAAGCGACATGTGCAGCGTGCGCGGGATGGGCGTCGCCGACATGGTAAGCACGTCCACGTTCTTGCGCATCTCCTTCAGGCGCTCTTTGTGCGCCACACCGAAACGCTGCTCCTCGTCCACAACGAGCAGGCCAAGATCGTGAAATTTAACGTCCTTGGAAAGCAACCGGTGCGTCCCGATGACCACGTCCATCTTCCCGGCTTCCAATTCTTCAAGAGTTTTCTTCTGCTCTTTGTCCGTGCGAAACCGGCTGAGCATTTCGATGCGCATCGGGAACGCCGCGAAACGGCGGCGAAATGTTTCCAGGTGCTGAAATGCCAGCACCGTGGTTGGAGCGAGTACGGCGACCTGCTTCCCATCCGCAATCGCCTTGAACGTGGCGCGCATGGCGACTTCCGTCTTGCCGTATCCGACGTCGCCGCAAAGCAGGCGATCCATCGGCAGCGTGGATTCCATGTCGCGCTTCACGTCTTCGATGGCGCGCTGCTGGTCCGGGGTTTCCTGGAATTCGAAGGCGTCCTCGAACTCGCGCTGCCAGTTGGTATCCGGCGGAAACGCGTGGCCGGGCGTCGTCTTGCGCTCTGAATAGAGGGCCAAGAGCTGTTCCGCCATATCAGTGACGGACTTGCGCACACGCGTCTTTCGCGCTTCCCAGACGGTAGTGCCAAGCCGATCGAGCGTTGGTTCCACGCCACCGAGCGACTGATATTTCTGGATCAGATCAATACGCGCGAGTGGAACGTAGAGCTTTGCGTCCCCGGCATACCGCAGAAACATGAATTCGCCGGTAGCGCCTTCGACCACCACCTGCCGCAAGCCTTCGAATTGGCCGATGCCATGATCCACGTGGACGACGTAATCGCCCGGCTTGAGATCCGAGAAATCGCTGAAGAAGCTCGATGTCTTCGGGCGCGCGCGCGGGCGCTGCGGGGGAAGCGTTTCAAACAGGTCGCCGTCTCCATAGATGGCCAACTGCGCCTCGGGAAACACGACGCCCTCGCTGAGCGGCGCTTTGACAAGCACCATGGCCGGAGCGCTGCTTCCGCTCGATTCTTCCGCCAACCGCGTGACCGTCACGTTCTCCTCGAGTTCACCCAGCCGGTACGGCATTTCGTACTCGTGGCAGATGTCGGCGAAGCGCTCGAGTTCTCCCGTGGTCGCGGCGGAAACCATCACGTACTCGCCCGAGCCGAGCCTGCTGCGGACTTCGGCCATGAACGCCGCGACATTGCCGTGGTAGCGCGTCGTGGGCTGCGTTTCGACAGCGAGCGGCACGGCACCTTCGTGAACAAGACCCAGATGCTCAATGGCCAGGCGCGGGAAGAGCTGGAGCGCGAGCGACCACTCGTCTTCGTTGAAGATATATCGAGCCGGAGGCTCGGCAAGAGGGTCCTCGACTTCGTCAAAGGCCTGCGCTAGGCGCGTGCGATATTTTTCCACGGCGACATCGAGAAGCGACGGCTCATCCAGCACCACGATCGGATCCGCCGCGAGATCGAAAAGCACGCCGGGCCGCTCTTCGGTGGGCATCTCGCGAAATTCCCAACCGGCGTAAAAACCCGCAGGCGCAGTATCGTCCTCGCGGCCGGAACCGGAGCCGACTCGCTGCCGCTCGAGCACCTCGGCGTGGCGCTGGAGTTCGACGAGCGGGAGCAGCAGAGCGCGCTCGACGGGATTGGTTGAACGCTGCGTATTGGGATCGAACGCACGAATGGATTCGATCGTGTCGCCCAACAGCTCGATGCGCACGGGCTGCGGCGTCTCGGGCGAAAACACATCAACGATGCCGCCGCGGACTGCGTATTGACCGGGCATCTCGCAGGTGACGTGCTTCTCGTATCCGGCAGCTACGAGGAATCCGATGAGTTCTTCGTGTGGAATGGATTCGTCGCGCGCTATCACTCGGGCAAGCCCCGGATAAAACGACCGCTCGCGCATTCGCCATAGCGCGGCCTGCACCGGCGCGATCAGCACGTCGGCCTCGCCCGTCGCGAGGCGCCACAGCGCGACGGCTCGATCTTCGGAAATTTCAGCGTGGGGAGAGCGATTTTCATACGGAAGCACGTCGTGAGCCGGAAGATGCGCGACGCGCCGTCCCGGCTTCCCAGTTACCGCGGTGTAAAACCAGCGAATCGGTTCGAGGAGCGCTTCCGCGCGCTGATTCGATTCCACCAGCAGAATCGCAGGACGCCCAAGCTGGGAAAACACCAGCGGGACCAACAGCGCCTTCGCCGAATCGGTAAGACCCGCGAGGCGAACCTCACCACCGAGGCGGCGCAGCTTGTCGCAGGCCTCTTCGACTGCAGGCCGGCGGGCAATGCGCGCAAGAAGCTCTGAAACGAGCGGGAGAATCATATTCGACGCTCTAGGATGCGTTCGATCAGGCGAGAGGTTGAATAGCCCGGCTCGAGAGGGATGCGCGCCACTTTGCAGCCCAGCGCCTCAAGGTCGGCAAATTCGCGAGGCGCGGGCAGATCGGAACCGCCGCTGCCGCCTAGCACGATGACTTCGGGCAACAGCCGCGCTAGAAATTCGCGGGGCGACGGACCTTCGAATTCGACCACATACGTGACGGCGGCAAGCGCCGCCAAAATTTCGGCGCGCTCAGCGGAGGGAGTGATTGGACGCGCTGGAGCTTTCTTGGCCGATCCGTTGCCGGGAGCTAGCCGCGATCCAGCCGCCAGGTCGCTTTCAATCGCGACGACGAGGATATCGCCAAGTGAACTCGCGTGCTCGAGAAGCCGGATGTGGCCTGGGTGCAAAAGGTCGAAACAGCCGCTCGCGCACACTACTCCCTTCACGGCGCGCTTCCACTGGCCCCGGAGGGAAATCAGCTCACTTTGCGAAACGACTTGTCCCAAACGCCTGCCTGTCAGCCTGCTCCCGGAGGAACAGCCGAAGCAACAATTCTACCATGCGCGCCCACAGCTCCGCGGTTGCCTCTGCGAATGACGCCGTAGAAGCCTTGCACACGACCGAGTCGTGTGGTTGCCTTTCAAGATCGCCGCGCGGCTGAGACCGGGATTTTCAATGCTATAATTTCCCTCAGTTTCAGGGCGGGTGTGTTTTCGCGGATCGTATCCGAGTCACCACAGGATCGTCATAAGGGCCATGAAAGATATCGCGATTGTCGGAGGCGGACCTGCCGGCGCGCTTTGCGGCGAACGCCTCGCCAGCCAGGGCTTTCACGTAACAATTTTCGACGAGCGGCTGGCGTGGGAGAAGCCCTGCGGCGGCGGCCTCACCCATAAAGCGATTCAGGCATACCCTTTCCTGCTTGATGGACCTCAACCCAAGAAAATTGTGCGCACGGCGGAGCTGATTTCCGCCGGCGACCACCGCGTGCGATTCGAGATGGGCCATCCCATCGTGATCTACGCGCGCAAGGTGCTGAACGGGCTGCTACTCGACCGTGCAGTGGCGGCGGGATGCACAACGGTTTGCTCGCGCGTCACGAACGTGAATACGGACGAGGCGCAGGTGCGACTGATAGCCGGCGGCGAAGAACACCGGTCGGACTTCGTCGTTCTCGCGGCGGGAGCGCGCAACCAATTGCTGCCGGAAACTACGGCGCTCGGCGCGCTGGATCTGGAAATGACGCTCGGCTACTTTGTGCCGACCGAAGAAGACATCATCAAAGTGAAATTTCTGAAGGAGTTTGAGGGCTATCTGTGGTCCTTCCCGCGCGCCGATCATCTTTCGGTCGGCATCTGCGCGAAGATGGGCCAGAACCCTACGCAGCAACTCCGGCGTCATCTCGACGAATTCGTGCGGGAAGAAAATATTTGCATGGAGGGCGCTCGCTTCTACAGCCACGTGCTGCCTTCACCCGAGGCGCAAACGATTCGCGGCCGCCGCATCGTCGGGAAAAACTGGGCGATGGCGGGCGATGCCGCGGCTTGCGTGGACCCGCTCACCGGCGAAGGACTTTACTATGCGCTGCGTTCTGGCGATTTGCTTGCCCAGGCGCTGATGGAAGGGCAGCCGCAGGCGTATCCCGAGCGCTTGCGAGCGGCTTTCTCCGCCGATCTGGAATTCGCCGCGAACATCGCACGAAAAATCTTTCGCGGTAACTTTCTGGGCGAAGCGGTCACCACGCGGATGGTCCAGTTGCTGAAACATTCGCCGGCGGCCCGTGCTCTGATCGGCGAAGTCTTCAGCGGTTCGCAGGAGTATCGCGGCCTGAAACAGCGGCTGTGGGATCAGGTCGGCGTTACGATTTTGGAGTTTGCGCGCAGCTTTCTGATCCCGCGCAGGTCTATTGTCACGCCCCGCCAGGTGCGTCGGGAGCCGTTGCCATGAAGAAACCAAAAGCCAAGCGCTCCTCAAAGCCTGCGCCGAAAAAGATTTCAGCCAAAATGGCGGCCACACTCCCGGAGCAGCGTCCCAGGATCGGGCTCGAAGCGACCAGCGAACGCGTGGTGCAAGTGGAGCACACGATTCAGATGGTCAATCCGAATCTTCCAGCCGTGTTTTCGACTCCCTCTATGATTGGGCTGATGGAGCACGCCACGGTGATGGCGATCATGTCGGAACTGCCTCCGGGCGCGATTTCAGTGGGCACGCGAATTGAAGTGGATCACCTGAAGGCCGTGGGACCCGGCGCAACGGTTCGCGCGTGGGCGCGATTCGTGAAATACGAGGGACGTTTTCTTGTGTTTGACGTTGAGGCGCGGTCGGGCGAACATCTGATCGGTCGTGGGCGCGTGTTTCGCGCAATCGTTCACCCGGGCGAGCACGGCGCGAAAGCCAAGGCCCGCGCGCAGCAGTAAACTCCCGCTACTTTTTCTCGGTGATCTGCGCCGAGCCCTGTGTGGACTCCCAAGCCAGCCTCAGCGTGCATGCGCTACCGCCCTGATCGAATGCAATCATGAAGTTTTCCATGGGCGAATCCAGCTTCGACAACTTCATTGGCACGCGCGCGAAATCGTACGATTCCCCAGGATACGGTATGCCCCACTCGCCTGTTTGCTTGCTGATGATCAGCGTCCAGGCGTCCGCCTTCGGCAGCACAAAAAGCGTGTAGCTGCCCGCGGGCACCGTCTTCCCACCCACGTTAAGGTCCGCATCATTCACAAATGTCGTCGCTTCGTTTGCGCCAGCGCGCCACGGCTCCCCATAGGGCACCAAATCCCCGAAAATCTTGCGGCCCCTCATTCTCGGACTCGAATAATCAATGTGAATCGTCTTGCCGTCCGAAAATTTACAATCGGCCTTTGCGGGCGGGCTGGCTACGTTGCCTCCCACTTGAGCGCGGCTCGGCGCCGCAACGGCCGCGACCAGCGCCACCAGCGTGCAAACAGCAAGGAAGCTAATTCGCATGTTCTCTCCTCAGGCTCAAACGTCCGTTAGCTTAGACGCATCCTGGCGGTGATTCGATTCGCCGTTAGAAGCGCGAGTTAGTGTGTGGCGAGAGTGGGCGCGGGGAACTTCGCGGGAAAGGCGGCCCCGGCGCTGATGTTCAATAGGCCGTCTATACCGAGATTCGGATACAGCGCCATCATCTTGGATTTGAACTCGCCCGCGGTTTTGGAGGAAGCCTGCGCTTCGTCGGAATCCTGCATGTATTTTTTCATGAACACGAGTACCGACGCATCGTTCGGCGCGCCGGCAATCTGGTGCCCGGGTATCACGATCTCCGGTTTGAGAGCAATCATCTGGTCAATGGTCGCCAACCAATCCTTCTTTTGAGCCGGAGACATCGGCGCATATACAAAATGCGCTCCGCTGAAAAGCGTGTCACCGCCCACAATCGCCTTGAGTGAGGGTATCCACACGAACGAGTTGTCCCCCGCGCTGTCGCCTTGCAGAGGACCGAAGACTTGAAGGGTTTCTCCCTCAAGCGTCAAAGTGTTTCCTTCAAGCGCATCGGGAATAATTGGATTGGAAGGGATGTTGTCGCCGTACTGAGGCTTCCACGCATTCACGCGGTTCTGCCAGCTCGCTTTGATTCCATCCACAACTTTCGGCAGAGCCACAAATTTGGCGTTCGGAAACGCCTGCCGGATCACGACCAGGCCGAAGTAATGATCTGGATGGGGATGGGTGACGTATACAGTCGTCAGATTTTTCTTGCTCTCCAGGATCGCAGCCACCACACGGTGCGCATCGCTCAATCGGAACTGCGCGTCAACCAGGATCGCGTCCTTGTCGCCATAAATCAGCGTGGAGTTGACCGAAATCCCATCCGGCGGCGAGGTAAAGACTTGGAGGTGAAGCTGGGAGGCCCTCGCCGTCACGCCACTAGCAGCCAACAGAAACAAGCTCGCGAGAAATCGTCCAATCTTCACTTTTCCCTCCGGCAGAACTTCGGCGTTGCGCGCATTTTACAGCGGTTGGTATCGTGTGTCACTTGGCGGTCGGAAGTGGCGCTCCCGCGACGGCGGAGAATCCATTCGTCACGGCACGGCTGCGAATCAAAAGCAGCAAGGAAATCAGAGCCGCTAGAGCGGTAAACCAGATGACGGTCACGAGATGTACGATCCATCCCGCTGCCTTTCCGACTCGTGCCAGCAGGAACGGCAGAAAATTGAATGCCGTGATGTGCGCATAGTCCCACGGATCGTAGGTCATCGAATCGTTGACGAGCCCCCACGTGTCCATTTTCCCCAGGCTGAACGCGACGACATTTTTCATGCGCAGCGCGACGATAAATGTGGGGTGGCCGAGTGTGTCCATTTGATAGATCTCAAGAGGGCACCAAAACATTACCGACGCGACTTGAACCAAAACGCTAGCCACGATCAGCGCGATTCCGATCATCCACACAACCCTGCCGACCTCCGCGCGATAGCGCATCAGCAGCGGCACGGAAATAAACGCGAGTAACTGTGCCGAGGTCGAAACGTACCGGTCGCCCCACGCGAAATCGCCGCTCCACACCGTGAACTTGGCGTAGAAGCAGATATACGCGAGCAGAAGCACGCCAATAGCGATCAGATACGCTCGAATTTCGGGCCGAAAGCGACTCCAGGCGACCGCGCAGAGCATCACCGCAAGTATCAGCAGTGGATCAAACAGGAAGATGGACTTTTCCGGCGTCAATAGCGCTCCGAAAAATCCCACATGAAATGGTGTCTCGAAAGGAAACGCCGCCGGCAGCGCGGGGTTCAGGATTTTCTGTTCGCGGGCAAACACGTCCATATACGTGTTGAAGAACGAGCCGAAGCGATAAAATTGGTACACGCGATCGAGCAGAATGAAGATTGCATAGACGGGCAGCGCCGTCTTCATGTAACTGACGAATCGGGAACGCAGTTCCGGTCCGCGCGAGCCGGCAAACCACGACACCAGCGCGAGAAAGAAAAACACGGCCAGAAGATCCATTCCGGTCGTCAGACGTGTCAGTAAGTTTAGGCCGAGCGCAAACGAGCCGATCAGCAAAGCGCGGAAGTCGCCGCTGCGAACCCACTGGTACTGAAATGTCAGTCCCGTGAGAGTGAGCAGCAGAATGTAATTGTTCTCCATCATGTTCTGCGTGTAATGGAGAAACGTGGTGCAGAAAATTAGCGCCAGCACGCCCGCGATCTTCTGGTTGACGCTGAAGCCGAAAAGCCCCAGCAAGCGGAAGCAGACCAGCGCGCTCAGAACAGCGATCAGAATGTCAGTGGTGTAGGTGACGAAAACATCGCGCACGGATGGGTCTGCGTCGTAATCGCCAAACGCGGGCGAACGGTCGAGGTAGGTTCCCACAATATCCGTCGGAAGCATCAGCAGCGATTGGCCGATGCCGTACCAGCTGTAGAGCTTACCGTTGCGTCCGTGGATGCCAAAATCAGGGTAGTCCGTCGGATCAACGGGCGGCTCATGCGTCCAAAAAGAGTGAGTGGTCTGCAGGCGATGGTCGGTGTCGCTCGAGCCGAGTTCGCCCGATTGCACCACGAACGCCGCAAAAATTGCCACGAGGCCCACGAGAATTACGGGATTGCGAAACAGGCGGCGGAGACGAGCAATCATCGTGACTGGCGCATCCTGGTCCACGCCCGTGACGAGGGCGCGCGGCCACAATCGCGGCCGCAAGAGCATTCGCATCCAGTCGGCCGAAATTTCCGCATTGCCTCAGCTAGAGCTGCGGCTTGCGATCCGAATCCGATTGGTTGTCCGCCGGTACAGCTGGCCGCAAACCTTGCTGTTGCGAACCGCCCGTGTTCGACGAAGGCTGGCTCTTCGGAGGCCGATTCGACGGTGTTGAACCCGTTTGCCCCGGCTTTGCCGTTCGATCAGGCGGCGGCTTGGTCGAACCGCTCGGCGGAGTCGGGTTCGCTGGCCGAGTGCTGGGTTGCTGCGGCTTCGGCGTGCCAGGCTTCGTCGGCTGTGCCTCCGGGCCACCCGGAGTCGTTGGTTTCGTCGGCCGAGTGCTGGGCTGTTGCGGCTTCGGCGTGCCCGGTGTGCCCGGCTTAGTCGGCTGCGCCTCCGGACCGCCCGGCGTGGTCGGTTTCGTCGGCCGGGTGCTGGGCTGCTGAGGTTTCGCCGTCCCTGGTGTGCCCGGCTTTGTCGGTTGCGCTTCCGGACCGCCCGGCGTGCCTGGTTTCGTCGGCCGAGTGGTCGGCGGCGGTTTCGGCGTTCCGGGCTTCGGCGGTGGCGTCGGCTCATTCGGATTTGTTGGTCTGTTGGACGGAGGCTTTACGGGAGTGCCAGGTTTACCAGGCTTCGGCGGAGGAGGAGCCGGCGGTCGAGTACCGGGGCGATGTCCCGGATTACTGGGAAGTGGCCGAGGCTGTGGATAATTGGGCGGACGATAGTGCGGCGGACGATATCCCCAATTTCCGCCGTAGCCCGGCCGGTTGGCCCAGACGATTGGCCGCGGACGGTACCAGATGTGTGGCGGACGATACGGATTTCCCCAACCGCCCCAGTAGCCGTGATTGTAATAAACGCGGCGCGCTCCCCAGTTCCATCCCCATCCGCCCCAACCCCAAGGTTGGTTGCTCGCGATGAGTACGCCAATTCCGATTCCCACACCGAAGGTAATCAGCGGCGCTGTTACGACGACGGTCGGAGCAGGCCGAACGTAAACGATCGTGGGGTCGTAAACCGGCACATAAACGATTTGCGGGCTCGCCGGCTGGATCACATAAATCGTCTGACCCGGCGCCGGTTGCTGCACCTCCACCTGTTGCTGCTCAGTGGTGCGCAAGGAACCTGCATCGTACGCCTGACCGCGTAGCCGCTGAATCGAGGCGCTCACCGCTCCCTGGTCAGCCAAAAACGCGGTTCCGATGGCGGCATAATCGTCAATATGATCCGCCATCATCTGCAGCACTTGCGGAAAATTTACCAGCGCGATAAACGCGGGATCGAATCCCTGACTCGAGGCGGCATCTGTGAGCGCTGCGCCGGTCAGATTGCCGTTTTGTCCCAGCCACGCATTTACGTCGAGGATTTCCTGCGGATTCGTCGCGGCGGTCGTGATCTGGGAAAGCAGAGAGTCAGGATAGAGCGCCACGGGAGCCAGTAATTGGTCCAGTTCTTGCGCCGTGGGAACCGGATCCTGCGCGAAGGCCACCGGACCATAGCCTTGCATCACGAACAGCACGATCAATAACGAAACCACAATTGATCTAATTGTCTGTTGCATGAATTCCACCCGGTTTATGGATTCTTGGATTTATTCACCGGAGTTTTCCTATTCAGCTGATGCAGCAACAAGTTCGCGGATGGAGGCGCGGCCACCGCGCCATTGAATACGATGTCTTGCGCGCTGACGTCCTTCCCATAAAGCGATTTGTTAGCGTCGTTGTCGGGACGAAGCGTCGAGCCGGCGAGAGAAATTCCGGCGAATAGTCCGCGAGCGCGAGAGTAGGAAAGAATCTCTGCCCGCAACGTCACGTCGGTTTCGGCGGAGGCATTCCGTCCCACGGGACCCGCTGCGGCGGAGACATCACCCCCCAGCTTCACTTTGCTGCTAAGTATGCTGCGCGCCGATCCGGAACTCATCAGAAGCAGCACGAAGTCGGTAGCTTGGCCGCCCAGCTGCAAACCAAAGCTGCCGCCTTCCAGCGCCATCATGGTGGGCGCGCCCCAACGGCCTTGGAAACTCTTCCCGCCGCGGCACGTCATCACACCTCGGCCGTAACTCCCACCAATCCCGATCGCGAACTTGAGTACCGAAGGCAGAACTACGACGCAGTCCGCCTTGTCAATCACGCTCTGAGGAATGTCGTCCGGGATAGCCAGAATTTCTTGCATCACTCTCCCGGCATTCGCAACGCGGTCCTGTTCCTTCTGTTGTCCAAAGGCAGGCAAACTCATCAACACGACTAGAACCACTGCGAAAGAGACTCTCTTCATTTCATCACCTCAGTGAGATCTATGGGACCCGCTGCGCGCCCGGGTGCGCGATCCCGTCCACCGTTTCGTTCGGAGAATACCACGGTTGATGTCAATCGGCACGCCTCGGTGAAACCTGCGATTGGTCTCATCCGCGACGCGCCCCAGAAACTTCCGCGATCCTGGTAACGCCCCGCCTTGCCCCAAAAGGATTGGCGCCGCTACCGGAGCGAGATTTACTTGTCGAAGACCGTTTACAGCCCTCTGCTTCTTGGGGTACAAAGGCCCTCGTCAGTCTAGAGGGCTCGGGAAGTTCATGCGGTATTTCCGGAATCACCGAATGGAGGGCCATTGAGAGTAAAAAGTTTCGCGACTGCTGCCATCGCGCTGGCACTTGTACTTAGCGGTCTGTCCGTCACGTCGGTTACTCGGGGACAGAATCTTAACGCCGTTCCGCCAAACTGCGACCGCGCCTGTCTGGTCGAATTCATGAATAAATATCTCAGCGCTTTAGTCGGCCGGGATTCGAGTCGCGTGCCGTGGGCTGATAAAGTGGAGTTCACTGAGAATAACGCCCGGCTGATGATCGGCGACGGATCTTGGGCAGTGACAACCGGCAAGGTGGACAACGATCTGATCGTGGCCGATCCGCTCACAGGACAGGTAGGCTACTTTGGCACCATCGAGATGAACGGCCTGCCCACATGGTTTGCCGCTCGAATAAAAGTCGCGGACTCCAAGGTGACGGAGCTGGAGACCGTTTGGCGGCCGCGGCCCATGGTGGTGAACGCCGCCGCTCCGGGAGGCGGGGACCCCAAGGATCTGAAGCACGATCCCGCGATGTACGAGACTCTTGCGCCCGCAGAGCGCGTGCCGCGCCGCAAAATGATTGACTTGGCGAACGGCTACTTCGCAACGCTGCAGCTCAACAACGGAATTCTCTACACCGATTTCGACCCCACCTGTTCGCGGATTGACAACGGCACCAAGACCGCCAGCAACCCCGATTCTCCCCAGGCTAATTTCCGCTTGAACTGTGGCGACCAGTTCAAGACAGGAATGTACGCCGCCAACGACGCGGTCCGCGAGCGGGACTTTTTCCTGATTGACGAAGAGAAAGGCATCGTCATGGCCAGAGCTTTTCTCGACCACAATGCCGTCGTGCAGACAATCAACCTTACCGACGGCACTCAGATTCATGCCGGCTTCAGAACGCCCAACAGCTTCGTCATGCTGGAGATGTTTAAGTTCAGGAATGGCAAGCTGTATCGCGCGGAAGTGGTGCACGCCGACACCAACTACCATGCCAGCTCACCCTGGACGGCGCCGCCCCGGCGCGAATAGCCGGGCTTGGCGCGTGCCCTAAGATTTGACGCTTTCGATACGTCGCCTTAGGGTTGACGCAGAAGAAACCGCAATCCGTTCCGCATACATTGCCGCGATTCGCAAAGTAACTTAAACTGTGCTCACGCCGGAGTGGCGGAATGGCAGACGCGGCGGACTCAAAATCCGTTGGTCGCAAGGCCGTGTGGGTTCGACTCCCTCCTCCGGCACCAACAATTCTTGAAAATTAGATTCCCCGGCTAGGTTCCCACTCGCAGCGAGCGCGTAAGATTCTTCAGGGTCGCGACCGCCGAGAATGCCGCCAGCTGCGACGTCTTTGGATTCGATTTCGACGGCACATTTTCGACCTTCATCGTGAGCTTCCCGAATTCGCCTTGCACTCGGATCTCGTGCACGTTTTCACTCCCGCCCGGCACGGCGACAACCCGCACGCGCACCGGAACCGCGGGATCAACGGCCAATCGCAGAGAAGCAGCCACATTCGAGGTCGCCGGGAACGCCCGCGCGGCCTCTTCGGCCGTGCCCTCGAAAATGATGGTCTCCTCCTTGAATCCTTCGAGTTGCAGGCCGCGATCCAACACATATTTCGACCCTTGAAGCGCCGCGATCGGCTTTCGGCTCGTCAAATCCGCGATTTCGATGCGGCCGATGGACGCGGACTTGATTCCATCGAGCCCGGCAATCGCGCCCGACGGAATATAAATCCGGCAATTCTTTTCGTGAGCCTCGCGAAACCACTCTTCCCTGCCGAGCAAACCGCCCACGCTCATGATCAGCATGTCGCGGCCGCGCGCGAGCGCCTTGGGCACAAATTCTGGCAACGCCGCCTGGCTCGCCGCTTCCACAGCCAGCTCACAGCGCTCGATCATTAGGTCAATAGAGACAACGGGCGGGTGACCGCGAAGCTCCCCCGAAAGAGCTTTCGCCCGCGCGCAGTCTTGGTCGGCCAGCGCGACGAGCTCCGCATCCAATTGTTGTTGATCGAGAGCCGTCGCAATCACGCGGCCGATGGCTCCCACGCCAAGTATTCCAATTTTGAGCATGTCCCCGGAGCCTCTATGCCAGCTCGAGCATGCGGTCTATCGCACGCTTCGCCTTGTGCGCGATTTCCGTCGGCACCGTAATCTGCGGCGTCAGCGTCTCGAGCGACCGGATCACTTTGTCGAGCGTAATGGTCTTCATGAACGCGCAGATCGCGTTGGGATTCACGGGATGAAACGTCTTTTCGGGATATTTCTTGTTGAGCTGATGCATGATGCCCAGCTCGGTTCCCACGGCGAACTCCGCGGCCGAAGATTCTCCGATGTGCCGGAGCATCCCTTCGGTCGAAAGAAAAAACGTACGGTCCTGCGGCAGCGTCCCGTCCAGCGCTTTCGACATGCACGAGCTCACGCAGCCGCACTCCGGATGAAGCAGCAGCTCGATATCGGGATGCTGGTCCATAATTTCGACAACCTGCTCCGGCCGAATCGTCTTGTGAACGTGGCAATAGCCGGGATATGCGACGATGTTGTTGCGCCCGGTCTGCCGAGCAACAACCTCTGCCAGGAATTTATCCGGGAGAAAAAGAATCGTGCGGTCCGCCGGAATCGCGCGGACCACCTTGGCTGCGTTCGCCGACGTACAACAATAGTCGCTTTCGGCTTTCACTGCGGCTGAGGTGTTGATGTAAGAGACCACCACGGCGTCGGGCAATTTCGCTTTCCACTTGCGAAGTTCCTCGGGCGTGATCGAAGCGGCGAGCGAACAACCGGCGCGTAGGTCCGGCAGCAGCACGATTTTGTCGGGCAGCAGGATAGCCGTGGTCTCCGCCATGAAGTGCACACCGCAGAAAACGATCACGTCGGCATTCGTCTTCGCCGCTGCCTGCGACAGCTTCAGCGAATCCGCAACGGCGTCGGCGACCTCCTGAACTTCAGGCCGCTGATAATGATGTGCGAGCAAGATGGCGTTGCGCTCCGCGCAAAGCGCGCGGACCCGTTCCTGTTTCCGGCGAATCTCCTCCGCGGAGTCCTCCACATTTTCAACAATCGGAAGGCTGTAGCGCCCTTCAAAACTATCCTGCACGATTACTTCTGGCATGACGGGTTCCCTCTTTCGATGGAGTTATGAAATCCTCTGGCAAATATCGAGCGCGCGAGCCGAATGCGTCAGCGCGCCGATGGAAATCGCGTCCACGCCGCATGCGGCGTACGCTTCCACGTTTGCTTCCGAAATACCGCCGCTAGCTTCGATCAACGCGAAGTCCCACAAACTTTGGCGGCGGAGCATATCGAGGATCGAGCTGATTTCATCCGGCGGCATATTGTCGAGCATCAGGAGGCACGGATACTGCTCGCCTGCCTCTTCCTGTAGGCGACGAAACGTCTCCGTCGCCGCGCGCGCCGCGGCTTCGCCCCGCACCTCGACTTCGATGAATGCCGAGTCCGCGCGAACTTTCCACGCCTTCTCGATTGCCACCGGAGCAGCATCTTCTTCGCGTGCTGCGATCAGCGCGAGGTGATTGTTCTTGATGACGATTGCATCGCCCAACCCGAGGCGATGTGTTCCCCCGTTGCCGAGATGCAGGGCGCGCTTGTCGAGGAGTCCCCAGGGAGTCTTTCGCGTGCCCACGATTCGCGTTGTAGGCGAGCGCCGGCCCGCGCGTTCCTGCAGGCAGCGCGACGCCGTGGCAATGCCGCTCATTCTCTGCAATAAATTCAAGCCGACACGCTCGAGCGAAAGCAGTTTCGATTCGTCTCCTTCAGCGCGCAGTAGCGTGTCGCCGGGCTTGATTACGTCGCCATCCTGCTTTTCGAACGCTACCTCGATCTCATGCGCCCGCATTAAAAAGGCAAATTCCTCGAGCCCGGCCGCGACTCCGCCCTCTCGAGCAAGGATCGCCGCCGACGCGAACCGGTCCTTCATTCCCAGAGCTCTCGCGGTCAAATCTTCCGGAGCCAGATCGGTTCGAATGAGCGATTCCGTGATCGTGCGAACCGCATGGCAATACGCGGGGTTGTCGAGCCCCAAACTGCGGCCTCGAAAGAGAGCCTGTTCGATTCGTTGATCGCGCGTTGCGTTCATCCCAAGTGCCTGCCTGCGGAGACTACTTCAGCAGAAAGCCTTCCGCGCGGAGCCGCGCTCTCGCCCGCGAAATCATCTCCGGCCGCGATGCCTCGACCGTGTGGAGATGCACGCCGCCGGTAAGCGACGACAGAAGCGACGCGTGCGACGCCGTCACATGCTTGAGAAAATCCTGCAAATCCGCCCGCGATTCGATCATCAATGAACCGCGCAGCTCGCCATAGAGAGGGTGCTCGACGATTACATCCAAGATCCTGACGCCGTGGTCAACCAGGATTTGAAGCTCTTCTTCCGTCCGCTCGGGGGCATGCCGGCAGGCCAGAATCGCCCGATGCCCGCGTTCCCGCCTCTCTGGCAAGCGGTAGCCTCGTGGCGTGGCCACAATGTCTTCGCCACCGGCCCGCAGAATGGCCACGTCCTGCACGAGCGATTGGCGGCTTACGCGAAAGCGCTTCGCAAGCTCCCCGCCCCGAATCGGACCGCCATGGGTCCGCATCCATTCAACGATTTGGCGCCGACGGCGATCGGCTGAATCCGGACGGCCTCCGGACGACGGCTTTGACTTCGGCAATCCATTGCCTGCTTTCATACATCCACTGTCTTGTCAGATATCTTGTCTAATGTCAAGTCGGTCAGAACCGGCAGCTACCGCCTTTGCCCAACGTTACTCTGGCGGTGTCGGGCATGCATTTTCTCTCCGTCGCGCAGCCAGTTGGGGGATAGTGGAAGAGGTCGGAAGAAAGGCTGGGTTTCGTGGCGCAGGCTGGACAACGACGAAGCGCGCGAGTGCTGATGGACGTGCCCATTGTGGTTCGCGGCGAATCCGCGGGCCATCAAACCTTTCGCGAGGAAACGTTCACGGTTACCGTCAGTGCCCACGGCGCGCTGCTGATGCTCGCCTCGGACGTGGTTCTCGGCCAGAAGATCGTTGTGATTAATCCCTTGAATAAAGATGAGCGCGAAGGCCGAATCGCCTACCGTGGCCCCCTTCACGCAGGGCTTTCTCAAGTGGCCGTAGAGTTCACACAACCGTCACCGGAATTCTGGCCGTTGAGCGCCCCGCCTCCCGACTGGAATAGGACTTAGAGAAATGCATGAACGCTAGGAAGCGTTGAGTTCGGCAAGCCAGGCACCGAGGACTTTGAATTGATCGGCGGGCGTATTGAGAAACGCGACCCCCATGCCCATCCCTTCTTGCGTGTAGATGATCTTTCCTGGCGACGTGAACGTTCCCTGATCGCGCGAAATACGCACTTCGATTTCAGTTTGCGTTGGCAACGTGTTAAGTAGATCCACGTAACAGCCCTTGAGGCTGACTTCGGATATGCGCCCTGAAATACGCAAACTACTTACCGGCTCGATGACGTCGGTGTGCGCGATCAGACTGAAACGCGGCACCGACCGCCGGTTGCCGTAGGACACTCCCCGATCGTTTGGCGAACCACCGGAGTCGCCCATCGTCTCGCTCCTGCTTTTGTATGCAGCGTGCCACGCCCATCCGCAAAATGCCACGCTCGCGGTCTATCGCGACGCGAAACCGAAAACGCGCTTCGCAGGTGCGCAAACACTCGACGGAATACCAACGGCAAAAACAGCTAAGTCGCGGGCCAACACGGCGGATTTAGCCATTTTGACAAAACCCTCTCATTCTGGAACGCCGTCAAAAGTTGCAGTGGGGTTCCTGCAACTGCTTCCAATTGCAAGCAGTCTGGTACTAGGAGCGGAATTCCGCCCCGCTGTTCGACAACGAGAGAAGTACTCCACTCCATCATGATATCTCTCCTGAGACGGTGGACTTCATCCCGATGCTACGTCGTGTTCTCTCGTACCTCGCGACACCAACCGCAGCCTCAGGCCTCGACTCACTCCACAGTGCGCGGCGCCATCGAATACTCGCTCTCCATGGTGAAAGCAGTGCCCTCCTTGGACACAACTTCCTTCAAATCAGTTGCTTCAGGGTTCGGAAAGCTCTATCGTGCTACATAGCAGCGTCAATCAAGCAGAAACGTGTCTTTTCGGAACAGTCCAACGGTGCCATCCATGCGGCCAGGGGAACAGCTCAGGGAGCTTCGTAATCGGCTCGGGGTTACGACACGCGAAGTAGAAGAGTTCAGCCGGACGATTGCAGAAGATCGTCAAAACGAAGAGTTTTACATTTCCAACGCCTGGCTGACCCAGCTCGAGAACAAGAACTCCATTCCCAGCATCTACAAGCTCTATAGCCTCAGTGTTATTTACCGCACTAAATTCAATGATTTACTCACCATTTTTGGCATTGATCTTGGCGCGACCTCGCGCTACCAGCTCGCCTTGCCCTTGCAGAATACGCACCTCACGGCGTTTGAATCGCTCGATCCTGAAAAAGGCGTCACGTTCCCGGTCCGCTTCGACAAAAGCTTCAGCCTGGATTCCACGAGCCTGATTTCGCGCATGGTTGAGGTTTGGGGCGAGGTCCCCATCGCGCTGATTCAGAAGCTGGACGTGCGGCATTGCCAGTACGGTTACATTGGAGTCGAGGATTATTCGATGTATCCGCTGCTTCGTCCCGGCTCGTTCGTTCAAATTGACAGCCACACTGGCCGGATGCAGTCTTCGGAATGGCGCACGGAATTTGACCGCCCGATTTATTTCGTCGAGCTGCGCGATGGTTACGCCTGCTCCTGGTGCGAGATACGGGGATCGCAATTGACGCTGATACCGCACCCGCTCTCAGGCTGCACAATTAGGCAGTTCGCGTATCCATCGGAAGCGGAAATTGTGGGCCAGGTAACCGGCGTGGCTATGCGCTTAGTCGCACAGGGCGCGGATTCAGACGAGACTCCAAGATTGCCAAAGCGATCTTGAAGCTCGAAAACAAGAACTGCGCCGAAAGCGGATCGCTTTCCACCGGCACGGCGACTCGATAGGGTTCGAGGCCTCTCCACGCGGTCAGGAATTCAGCAGGGCTGGTGTGCGTGGACGCCATGTACGCCTCCATCTGCGCGACCAGCTCTTCGAGTGAACACCCCACCAGTTGCCGGAAAGCTTCGCGGTGGCAATCAGCCATCGCCTCGCATGCCACTTCCTGGCTGAAGCGGGAAGCCAGACCATCGTGATAGTAGAGGCCGGTGTTGTAGTCACGCATGGAAGCCAGGTAAATCAGCCTGTCCAGGGGCCTTGGGAACTCAGATAGGGAGCGCCTGCGGAGGTCGTCTGCCGCCTGCTGAACATCCATTCGCCTTGGGAGGGAGGCCACGGTGGTGGATCCCTACGAGCGCGCGGGCCGGGTCGCGCCGTCGCGGACGCCAACGGCATACGCGGGAGTCAGAAAAGCAAGGGATTGCTCGGAGATCTTGCAGACCCGAGTCGCTGTGGCAGCTGTGGAGCCCACCATGCGGGGAACCGCGAAGGGCCCGCGAACGTACAGGAAAAACTGCAGCGCGCGGCACTCAAAAAGCAATGCCGCGAAGTCCACGGCAAGCGATATTTCCGTTCGCAGGCTCAGTTGCGCATAGAATCTCGCGGACCCGAGATGAAAACGCCTCAGACTCAACACCTGCTTGCGAACCCGGCTAACCCAGGAAAGCGCGATGGTCTTACGCTCCTCTAGGAACAGCTCACGAATCTCCTTCGAGGTCTCGGAATCGACGTATTCCAGATCCTGTCGGTTGAAAATCCGCCCGACTAGCTCGGAAGGCAAGAGCCCCCCCTGCAAGGTGTTCAGGGCCTGCTTCGCTTGAACTAACGCGCCGGAGCCGCCCTCCGCGCGATGGCCGCGGCGCGCGAAGAAACCCAGCGATATTAAGAGCAGGGCTCCGATAGACAGGAATGAGATCAGTTGAATCACAGGCGATTCACCTTAACGAGCTCCGTGTTTGCAGCGCCAACCATGTTTCGCGTCTTAGACACCAGGACTTCGTAGTCCCCTTCAACAGCAATTGTCGCCTCTGGCACCGGATCGGCGCAATAGGACCAAAGAGCTACTAGCCAGATCACTAGGGCGGCCAGATAGGACATCTGTTGTATCAGGATGGAGGCCGCCTCAAAGCGAACCCCAATGTAAGAGTGCAGAGCCAGTGTGACAAGCGTTGTCCCGACGCACTGTCCAAAGCCGAAGATCATTCCCTTGAGATTCTTACCCATGTAGATGCCGTAATAGAATATAAGCTGCAGCAGACCAAACAGAAGGATCGCCTGAACCATCAAGAAGTCCCTCTGTAACCGCACATATAGGACGTGCGCGGCCGACCCGCTAGAACCGAAGATTGGGTACAGGATGGCGAAACACAGAACGCCCCCCAGGACCGCGAATCCGCCAACCCTTGCAAATTTCTCGACACCCGCATAATGAGAAAGAACGTGCCGGAAGATTTCAACCAGAATTCCGCACCCGAGAAAAAGGATCAAAAAACCCGGATACCAGGCCCATTCTTGATACGCAGCCGGTTTGAACAAGTACACCAGATAAAGCAAACCATCCGATAGGAATAGGCTCAAAACATAGATATAGAAATTCGGATATCGCGAGATAAGCTTCGCCCGAAAGCCCCTATACAGCAGCAACGCCTCCAGCAGAATCGCGACTTGCCAGATTATCAAACTCAGCATAGATGTACACACGTCAACATCGAGCTGAATGCTAGCACAAAAAAGCGGGGGAGACGCTGGAGTTTCTCCCCTGCTTCGTGAACATTAACCCTTTATATCCGAACCTCTAAGCCGGGAAACCTAGGAGATATTCTAGCCTAGGCGGTAACCCCGCCACCGCCGCCACCGGTCGGCATCGGGTGTCCGCCCTGAAAAGCCACTCCGCCACCACCGCCCCCGGTTGGCATCGGGTGCCCACCTTGGAAGGCTACCCCGCCACCTCCGCCGCCAGTCGGCATCGGATGCCCACCTTGGAAGGCTACCCCGCCACCTCCGCCGCCAGTCGGCATCGGATGCCCACCTTGGAAGGCTACCCCGCCGCCTCCGCCGCCAGTCGGCATCGGATGCCCACCTTGGAAGGCTACCCCACCACCACCGCCTCCGGTTGGCATCGGGTGCCCGCCCTGGAAAGCAAACTGCTGTGGTGCGGACGTCGAAACTTGGCCTGTCGCTACCATCGCCACTGCCGCCAGCGCAATGGAAAGCAACCACATTGAATTGCTGAGTTTCATCTGTTTTCTCCTGTGAGTTGTAATCGGGCCCAAAACGGCACGCTGAAGGTAGTCGCCGGGGTGGACCGGGTGGGGAACGGTCCGGTTTCGCTTGCATGGCGAAGCAAAATAGAAATTACGTTCAAGTTAATACCTTGGGTAACCGCAGTTACGACGGCCGCTCAAATCCGAAAGCCTCGCAATTGCCGCATGACCGTAGCATTACGGAGAGTCGCGTAACTGCAGCTAACGACATTGGAACCTCTGCGGAACATACTTATGGAGTTCATCCAGGAATCGCGGTACTAAAGGTACTCAGGCAGTGTGTGTCGGTGAACATGATGGTTGAAACCAGTCCCTCTCTAGAAGCTGCTCATATTCCGCCCGAGGCGTTCCGCGAACACTTGCGGAAGCTGGACCGCCGCCAATGGTGGCTATGGTCCTCGACCGTCCTTGTTCTCGTTCTCCTGACAATCGCAGTCGCATCTTTTGCCTTCCCTGCGATGCTCAGCATCGAACAGGTCACCTACTCTTTTTACTTGAATCAGGCTGTTCGCGCGCTCGTTGGAATCGTGCTGCTCTTCAGCGTGTACGTCGTTTACCAGCAGACGATGATCGTGCGCATGCGGAATCAGTTGGCCGATCAAATCCAGTCCCTCGCCAAGGTCCAGAGCCTGACCGACGAGGTGTACAAACTCGCCGCGCTCGACCAATTGACCGGCCTCTACAATCGCCGTTCCGGAGAGCAGCGGCTCGCCGAAGAGATCAGCCGGGCCGTGCGCCATGAGCGCCCGCTGACCATCTTGCTGATAGATCTCGATGGGCTGAAGCAGACGAACGACAAGCTCGGACACGCCGCGGGCGATCTGGTCCTGAAGACTTTCTCCGAGCGCCTGCGAAAGGCGATCCGCGGCTCCGATTTGGCTGTGCGGCTAGGCGGCGACGAATTCATGGTGTTGCTGCCGGAATGCCGCTCCGATGAAGTGAAGCACGTCCTCGGTCGCCTCGAAGGGCTCGACGTGCAATACGAGGAAACCAAGATTCCCTGCCGGTTTTCTCGCGGGTGGACTGATTACAAACCCGGTGAAACCGCCGAGGAACTCATGCGGCGCGGCGACGAAGCTCTCTACGAAAACAAACGCGCCGGCAAGAAAACGACTGATCCTTCGCAGTCCTCTTCTGTCCCGCAACGCATGATGTAAAGTCAGTTCCCACGCGCAACATTTGGTCGCACCAGCAAAAGCACTTCTTCAAACGAATCGCTCCTAAGCTGCTCAAGCCACCTCGTTGCGGTATCATGTTCAAAGAAGCCATGCACCCTGCCCATGGCGAGAATTAGTTAGTCTAGGTGACCAACGCGAGCGTTCCGAAATACTGGGGGAAGATGGCCATGAAGTCCCGGGCAGATACTCTTGTGAATTCCAAATTTAGTTCGAAGCTTTTGAAGCCTCTGATGTTCGCCCTTGCAGGCGCAGTGATCTCAAGCATCGGCCTCGCAGGAATCGCTCTCGGAGACACGCTCGAGTTAAAGACCGGCCAGATCGTGCAGGGCAAGTTCATCGGAGGCTCGCCGCTGAACATACGGTTCGAAGTGGATGGCAAAGAACAAATATTCCCGACGAAGGACGTCTTGAACCTCGGCTTCAGCGACTTAGGCGACGCGTCCAACGCACCCGCACCTCCCGCAAAGCCTGTTCCTTCATCGGATAGCGCAGCACCGGCGGCGGCTCCTCCTGCTGACTCGCCCGCAGCCTTAGCTCCGCCGCCAGCTACCGCCACGCCGCCTGCGGCCACGGAAACGCCCAACCCACCCGTCGCTGACTCGACGAATCAGCAGGCGGCGCCTCAGGAAGAACAACAGAGCGCGCAGCCAAGTGCACCACAGGCCGGCCAGGTGAACGCACAGCAAACGCAGGGCGTCACAATTCCATCCGGCACTTCGCTGCTGATCCGCATGATTGATAGCGTAGATTCCTCGACGAATTTAGTCAGCGATCCATTTCACGCGAGCCTGGAAAGCGATCTGGTCGTTGGCGATACGGTTGTCGTGCCAAAGGGTGCGGATGTATACGGCATGCTCGCGCGAGCGAAAGAAGCGGGGGGAATTTCGGGCTCATCGGAGTTGACGCTTGAACTCACGGGTATCCGAATCAACGGCAACATCGTGCCCATTGATTCGACGACCTACGATGTCGCGGGGAAAAGCCGCGGAGGCCAGAGCGCCGCACGCATTGGCGGAGACGCGGTCGCAGGCGCCGTCATCGGCGGAATCATCGGCGGCGGGAAAGGCGCGGCGATCGGCGCAACGCTCGGCGCGGGCGGCGGCGCGGCCGTGCAGGTAATGACGCATGGCGAAACGGTTCGCGTTCCGAGCGAGACGCTGCTTGAATTCACGACCGAGCACGATGTCACACTCCCAGCCCAAAATCCCTCGAATTAACAGCGTAAAAGACATGTTCCTGTCAGGAACACTTGCCGATAATTCCCTTGCCCCCCTCGGAGACGCCTCGTAAGATCGCCCTGTTGTAGAAAGAGATACCATGCCCAAAGAGAAACCGAAGGTGAATATCGGCGAGGTCATTCGGTCTTACCGAAGCGACCGAGGCCTGTCGCAGGGTGATATCGAACGCCGCACCGGACTGCTCCGCTGCTATCTGTCCCGCGTCGAAAATGGCCACACCGTTCCGTCGCTGGAAACGCTCGCGAAGATCGCCGAGGCCATGGAAATCAGCCTCGCGGATTTTTTCCCGGGCACGGACACTCCCCAGGATCGCGAAACCCGCAAGATGCTGGGCGAGCTTTCCGAAGAAGAGATCCGTTTCCTCGCGGACATCAAGCGATACTCCACCAGCCTCTCGGACGACGATAAGAGGCTCGTTCTGGCCATGATTCGCAAGATGGCCACCATTGTTCCGCCCGCGCGCAACACCAAGTCCGTCGGTGTAGCGCACCGCGCGGAAATGTAATCTCGCACCTCTCGATCTTAATCACGCTCTGGATTCAGACGCGTACAAGTTCGCTCAAGCGTCGATCCCAATCCGCGCTGGTTTCGTAGACGCACGCCATGCTCGCCGCGCCGATTTCAGCCGGGCCGTGCCCGGCCAAGATGCTTGGCGCGAACGCGCCGCCGATCTCTCCCTGTTCTCGTGCCTCCCTGCTTTCCCGCTTCCTTACCTGTGTTTATCAGTGTTCATCTGTGGCCAATCTCGAACCACCAATCTTAGGTTGTCTCCCTGCCTCCTTGCTTCCGTGCCTCGTTGCCTTTATCTGTGTTTATCAGTGTTCATCTGTGGCTAATCCCGCATCACTCCACTAGCAGCAGCCCTCGCCGATTCGCTACAATGGACCCACGATGCAACGCAAACGGCACAACACGGTTGGCGTAAAGGTCGGCAAGATTCAGGTCGGCGGCGGCGCGCCAGTGGTCGTCCAGTCCATGACCAATACGGACACCGCGGACGTAGCCTCCACCACGCAACAGTGCCTCGAGCTTGCGCAGGCCGGATCGGAACTTGTCCGCGTCACAGTAAATGTGCCGGAAGCCGCCGCGGCATTCCCCGAAATCAAGAAACGTCTTCTCGATGCCGGCTGCGATGTTCCAGTCATCGGCGATTTTCACTACAACGGTCACGTCCTGCTGACGAAGTATCCCGATTGCGCCCGCGCACTCGACAAATACCGGATCAATCCCGGCAACGTGGGCCACGGCCAGCGGCGCGACGAGCAGTTTGCCACCATCTGCAAGGTCGCGCGCGACAATGGCAAACCCGTTCGGATCGGCGTGAATGGCGGCTCGCTCAATCAGGAGCTGGTCATGCTGAAGATGCAGGAAAACACCGACAAAGACCTCGGCAAGACTTCCGAAGAAATCATCAACGAGTGCATGGTGCTCTCAGCGCTCCAGTCAACTGAGCTGGCGCTCGAATGCGGATTGCGCAAGGACCAGATCATCATCTCCTGCAAAGTTTCGCGGCCCGGAGACTTGATCGCCATCTACCGCGATCTCGCTGAAAAAACGGACCAGCCCCTGCATCTCGGCTTGACCGAAGCCGGCATGGGCGCCAAGGGACTCGTTTGGTCCGCCGCATCCATGGGAATTCTGCTCGACGAAGGCATCGGCGACACGGTCCGCGTCTCTCTCACGCCGCGGCCCGGTGGCGATCGCCGCGACGAGGTCTATGCGGCGTGCGAGCTGCTGCAATCGCTCGGGCTCCGCACCTTTGCGCCGAGCGTGACGGCCTGTCCCGGCTGCGGCCGCACCACCAGTTCCACGTTCCAGGAGCTCGCCGAAAGCATTCAGGATTACATTCGCGACAAGATGCCGGAATGGAAGCGGAACTACGAAGGCGTCGAGGAACTGAAGCTCGCGGTCATGGGCTGCATCGTCAACGGTCCCGGCGAATCCAAGGCCTCGAACATCGGCATCAGTCTGCCGGGCACCGGAGAAGCTCCGCGCTGTCCCGTTTACATTGACGGCCAGAAATTCACGACGCTCGAAGGAACCTACGACGAATTGTCCGCCGCATTCCAGGCCCTGGTGAACGATTACATCTCAACAAAATACGCACGCCGCGAAACCCCGCTTCCCGCAAGCCCCATCTCCGCGCCTGCCGCCCCAGCCAAGCCCTCCCTCCGAGTAATCGCCTAACCCGCCCGCTCCGTGAGTCCGGTTTTCGTAGGTGCGCAGCACCGCTACGCCCGGCAAACTTCCTTGGCTCCCTGCCGCCCATCCACCACGCCGTTGCCGTTTCTTCGTAGGGGCACGATATATCGTGCCCGGCACAAATTCTTGGCGTCCCGCGACCATCAACCGATTCCCGTTTCCCGGATTGACGAAAAGTCCACACAACCTCAACCTTGCGCCCCGCGCCGCACGGCATAAGATACGCTTGTAGTTCCGCCGCGTTTTGTCGAGCGCGGCCGAATGGAGAATCGGATGAACGTCGGCCGCAACGCCGCCTCTGGGTTCGACGTTGAAAAATCGCCGATTCTCGCCCAAAAGAACCGACACACCATGCCGAGTAATTCTCAGCGCAACTCGCTGAAAACAAACGACGGCGACCTGCACAAAGTGACACACTTTTCGCATCCCGCGAAATCACCAGAAAACGGCCGGCGACGATGAATAATTCAACAAACTCGGACGCGCGCACGTTGCAGCCGCCCCAAAACTGGCGCCGCGGATTCTGGAGCCTCGTCGTCACGCAGTTCCAGACCGGCTTCAACGACAACGGCCTCAAGTACCTCGTCATTTATTTGATTATCGGAATGAATCTCCCGCAGGCGCGGCGGGACAGTCTGGTCCCAATTGTCGGCGCGCTCTTCGCAATTCCTTTCATTCTTTTCTCGATGACGGGCGGCTATTTCGCCGACCGCTTCAGCAAACGCAGCGTAACCATCGGCACGAAATTCCTTGAAATTGTCGTCATGGCATTTTTCATCGTGGGGCTTTCAATGCGAAGCCTGCCGATGGAATGCGCGGGAGTATTTCTGATCAGCACCGAAGGCGCTTTGTTTGGTCCTTCGAAATATGGTTTGCTGCCCGAATTGTTGCCGGAGAAGCGGCTTTCCTGGGGCAACGGCATCATGGAGTTTGGGACGTTCCTCGCGGGCATCGGCGGAACGGTCGCTGCCGGCGAACTCGCCGAGCGATTTCAGGGCCGCGAAATCGTCGCCGGTCTTTTGCTGTTGGCCTGTTCGCTCATCGGGCTTGTCACGAGCCTGGGCATTTCCAAAATCCCCGCAGCCAATCCCGCGAAGAAATTCCGCTGGAATCCTTTGGGCGATTTCCTTACGCAAATGAAGACGATTCTTGCCGATCGTGTTCTCGCCTGGGCCGTCCTCGGCAATACCTATCTTTTTTTCCTCGCGGCTCTGTTGCAGCTCGCGATCGTCATTTACGGCCACGACGTTCTGCGAATTGACGAGACGCACATCACGTATTTGCAAGCTTCAGTTGCAATCGGCATCGGGCTGGGCAGCGTGGCGGCTGGATATCTTTCGGGCGGAAAAATCGAATACGGCTTGATCCCGCTCGGCGCCGTGGGAATGACGGTATTTGGCGGGCTGCTCTACAGTCCCGGCCACACGCTGCTGACAGCGGGAATCCATTTGGCCCTGCTCGGGTTTTCGGGTGGGCTATTTGCAGTGCCGCTCAACGCCCTGATTCAGCATCGGCCCAAACCGGACCAAAAGGGCGGCGTGATCGCTGCTGCAAATTTGGTTTCATTTATCGGCATCGCGATCGCCTCCGGCGTGTATCCGATCATCACCAACGTGTTTCACCAGACAGCGGCGGGAATTTTCCTCGATGGCGCGATCCTCACGCTGGTCACCACGGCCTATTCGATTTACCTGCTGCCGGATTCGTTGGTGCGATTCGTGCTCTGGGCGGCGACGCACTCGATTTATCGCATTCGCGTCGAGGGGCGCGACAACATCCCGGAATCCGGCGGCGCGCTTTTCGTCTCGAACCACATGTCGTTCGTGGACGCGCTCTTGTTGATCGCTTCGACCGACCGTCCCATCCGCTTTTTGATGTTCAAGGGCATTTACGATCTTCCGTATGTGAAGCCGTTTGCGAAAATGATTCGCGCCATTCCGATTTCCTCCGAGCTTCGGCCCCGCGAAATGCTTCAGTCGTTGCGCGAAGCCACGAATGCGATCAAGGGCGGCGAAGTCGTCTGCATCTTCGCTGAGGGCCAGATCACGCGCATCGGCCAGCTGCTGCCGTTTCGTCGCGGCATGGAGCGGATCATGAGGGGAGTGGACGCGCCGATCATTCCTGTAAACCTCGATGGCGTCTGGGGCAGCATCTTCAGTTTCGAGCGCGGGCGATTCATCTGGAAGCTTCCGCGCTCGGTTCCCTATCCGGTCACGGTGAGTTTCGGCAAGCCGATGTCGTCAGCGACTCCGCCCTTCGAAGTGCGCCGCGCTGTGCAGGCGCTGCAGACCGAAGCCTACCGTCACCGCCGGGAGCGAATGCTAACGCTGCACCGCTCGTTCATTCACACCGCGCATCGCCATCCCTTCCGTTTCGCGATGGGAGACAGACGACGTCCGCGAATGAAATGGGGCGGCGCGCTGCTGAGCGCGATCTTCCTGGCGCGCAGGCTGCGCAGCACGTGGGCGGGCCAGGAAATGGTCGGCATCCTGCTGCCGCCTTCCGTGCCGGGCGCGCTCGTGAATTTCGCGGCCACACTCGCTGGGAAAATCCCGGTGAATTTAAACTACACGACATCGGATGAATCGCTGGCGTCCTGCGCCGCGCAGTGCAAACTCGAGACCGTCATCACCACGCAACAGCTGCTCGATAAAATTCCACTGAAAGTTCCGGGGAAAATGATCCTGCTCGAAGAAGTCGCAGCGGGCCACGGATTCGGCGAGCGGCTCGTGGCGTTATTTCTGTGGTTCCTTCCCGGCGGAATGCTCGAACGAATTCTAAGCGGCGGAAAGAACAAGACCCTCGACGATCTCGCCACAATTATTTTTTCAAGCGGCAGCACGGGCGAGCCCAAGGGCGTAATGCTCACGCATTGCAACATCCGGTCGAATATTGATCAGGTCGGGCAGATGTTCATGTTCGACGCCAAGGACTGTCTCCTCGGCGTTCTGCCGTTCTTTCATTCGTTCGGCTTTACCGTGACGCTGTGGCTGCCCGCGGCGCTGGGCGTGAGTGTGGTTTACCATCCAAGCCCGCTCGATCTCGCCGCGATCAGTGAACTCGTTCGCGACTATCGCGTGACGTTCCTGATGTCCACGCCGACTTTCCTGCAGGCGTACGCGCGGCGCTGTTCGCCCGAGGATTTCGGCAGCCTGGAATACGTGGTGGTCGGCGCGGAAAAATTGCCGGAGCGTCTCGCGCTGGCATTCGAGGACCGCTTCGGCATCCGGCCGCTCGAAGGATATGGCGCCACGGAATGTGCGCCTGTCGTCTCCGTTAACACTCATGATTTTCGAGCTCCCGGTTTTCGGCAGGTTGGAGCGAAACGCGGGCGGATAGGCCATCCGCTCCCGGGCGTCAGCGTGCGCATCGTGGATCCGGAAACGCGCGAGCCGGTTGCGGCCGGCTCACCGGGACTGCTTCTGGTGCGCGGGCCCAACGTGATGCTGGGCTATCTCGGCAAGCCCGAGAAAACCGCAGAAGTCTTGCAGGACGGCTGGTACGTCACCGGTGATATCGCAGCAGAAGATGAAGACGGATTCCTCACGATTACCGACCGCCTGAGCCGGTTCAGCAAAATCGGCGGCGAAATGGTGCCGCACATCAAAGTGGAAGAACAGCTGCACGAGCTCGCGGGCGCGACCGACCAGCGATTCGTCGTCACCGCCGTGCCCGACGGGAAAAAGGGCGAGCGGCTCGTCGTCCTGCACACGCTCCCGCCAGCAGAGTTGCAACCCGTGCTCGAGCGGCTGGGAGAATCGGGCCTGCCGAATCTTTGGACGCCGCGGCCGAACCAGTTTTTCTTTGTCGAGGAGCTGCCGCACCTTGGCACCGGCAAGCTCGACCTCCGCCGCATCAAGGAAATGGCTCTCCAATTCTCGCCTGTGGAAAAAGAGGCGTAGGCTGATGAGGCCGGTCGTCCAAATTCGCATTTCACCCGCACTGGAAAACCATTCAACCTTATTTTTCGCCGTTCGCACATTTACTCTTGATTCACTCCTTTCTGTCGTTTAAGATTCCGGACGCTGGAGATATTCGGCATGAACATATTTGACAAACACAATTCGTTGCCATGGCAAGCGCCACAGACGCTGCGCCGGGATTGTGGCCGACTTAGCTCCGGTCCCGCTAAGCAGTAACTCTTTGCAGTTCAATCGCTTGCCAGGCAATTAATCTAAGTTTCGAGCCGTTCCATATTCACCGCGCGCTTTTTTTCCAGGCGCGCCAGCCGGGACGCATTCCGCGTTCCCAGAAAGGTGACGCCATGGGCATCCACGTGAAAAACGGCACGCCGATGCACGGCCCGTCGCTGTGCGAGACGTGCGTATTCGCTCATGTCAAGCGCGGCTTCCGCGAAAGCGAACTGTTCGTGGTGTGCGTGGCGGCGGAGCCGGCGCATCGCGTACCGTTTCCGATCCGCGAATGCTCCGTCTATCGCGATAAGACGCGTCCGTCGGTTTACGAGATGGAAAAAATCGCCTTGATCATCACGCCTCGTGATCCGAAGCGTACCGGCTTCGTTCACGCGAGTGAGCTCGCAAAGGAAGGCGGTGAAATAGAGTTGACCCTCGATGACCACGACTAATCGAGGGTTGCTGCCGACGGAATACCGACGGCGCTCAAGTTCTCGAACGTCCTGGCCGGGGTAAACCTCGCGGTGCGGGGATTCACGGCGCGCGACGCAACAGGTGCTAGCCAGTCGCGTGGCCGGGTCCCGCCTCGGCCCGGCGCTCGGGAAGAAAATGTTAGCCATGGAGGCGCAGGCACGCAGAGGCAAACACAAAACGCACAGAGAATTGCGAGGTTGCTCTATTCAGCTTCTCAGCTTCGTGCTGTTTGCCGATATTTCTCCGCGACTCTTTGGGTCTGTGCAGAGAACTAGAAAAGCCCGATCTTGATGTGCAGGAATTTTTTCGGGTTCTGCCGGAAATCGCCGACGAGCAAGCGCAGATCGCCGGTCAGCCCGGTCATGTTGTCGTACAAGGCAGGATCGGTGAAGAATTTTCCCATCGTGCCCTGATTGGAATTGAGTTTTGCGGAGGCATCGCGGACGTTTGCGCTCGCGTCTTTCATATTCGTGAAGAGCGTGTCGTCGGTGGCGAGTTTTCCGAGCGTACCTTTGCCTTCGCGCACGTCGCCGAGCAAAGCGTTGCCCTTCTCGGCCAGACCTTTGATGCTGTCGTACGCGGCGGGGTCGTAAACCAATTTGCCGATGGTGCCTTTCTGGTCCTTCACCGCGCCAACCACGTCGTTGAGGTTGCCGACCGTCGAATTCACCTTCGTGTAAAGCTCATCGGATGCGACGAGCTTGCCGAGAGTTCCCTGCCCAGCCTGAACATTCGACGCCATGGCGTCGAACTTCGCGGCGGTGGCATTTAAGTGGTTATAGAGCTCCGGATCGTCCAGCAGTTTGCCGATCGTCCCCCGTCCTTTCTGGACCTGCTCGACGATGGCATGAATGTCTGTGGTCAGCGCGCCGAGGTTTTCCATCAGGTCGGCGCCGCGCTCCACCATTTCCTTCATCGCGGCCTCTTCGGTGCCGGGCACCACGCCGCCCGGGGGAATCTCACTGCCGGAAAGACCGCGCGTGATGCTGACGTATCGATCGCCAAGCAGTCCCTGCGTCACCAGGCTCGCGGACGAGCTTTTCGCGGGATCGGAGGGGTCGAGACGAATCTGGTCCTTGTACTTGCTGTCAATCCGCAGCACCAGCGTGATGCTCTGATCGCGGCTGGTGGGGTGCGGCGTCAACGTGATGGATTGCACATTGCCGATTTCGACGCCGTCGAGCGCGACGGGCGCGCCGCTATTGAGGCCGTCCACCTCCGGCAGGTAGGTGATGAGCTTATATTTTGGCCCCAGAAAACTCGCGCCGGTGACGTAGAAAATCGCGATCATCAGAATGAACAGCCCGGCAAGGACGAAAACGCCCACCCGCAGCTCAGCCCACGTCAATTGCTTTCGTTGCGCCATTGCTTTTCCTCCTCAGAAACTGCGAGTGCCGTAACTATTCGGCGGAAGCCAGAAACTTTTTCAGATATTCATCCGACGAGTGCAGAACGTCGTCGGTCGAACCTTCGAAATAGACTTCGCCCTCGCGCAGGACGAGCACATTCGTGGGGGCCGCGTGGCCATTCGCCGAATTCGGCACGCTGGATGCATTGCCATTGCCACTCCCTGACGGCACCACGCGCTTGGTCGCTTCGTCGAAGCGGTAGTGCGCCAGGCCGAATGCGTCCTGCACGCGGTGCGTGGCCAGCAACGAAGTCACGCCCTGCAAATCGCGGCCGCGCAGGATCAGCGTGATGATGGTCTGCGAGGTTACGGGATCGAGCCCCGCGGTCGGCGAGTCGTAAAATACGAGCGGTGGCTTATCCACCAAAGCGCGAGCGATCGAAACTCGGCGGCGCATTCCGCCGGAAAGCTCGACGGGAAATTTCGTGAGGGCGCTTTCCAGCTCAACGAATCGCAGCGCCTCGCGCACGCGCAGGTCAATCTCTTCGTCAGCCACGTGTTCTTCGCGCAGGCGGAACGCGACATTTTCCGCGACGTCCATCGAATCGAAAAGCGCGCCTTCCTGAAAGACGAATCCAAGATGGCGGCGGAAATCGAGCAATGCGTCCTCGGACATTTCGCCAATGTTCTGGCCCATCACCCAGACGCGCCCTGAATCCGCGCGCAACAAGCCCGCGGCAAGCTTCATGATCAGCGTTTTTCCGGAGCCACTTTCTCCGAGGATCACTTTTGTTTCACCGGGAGAGACGTCGAACGAGATGCCGCGCAGGACGTCGCCCTCATCGAAGCCGACGCGGACGTCCTTGAACTCGATGAATGGTTCGCCCGGAACCATGGTCGTTGCGTCGAGCATGTTCGACGTGCGGCTGGGGCGCACCATGCGCAAATTATAGACGGAAATGCCGTCTCGCGGGCTAATGCCGATCTTTTTCTGGTTTTCTAATGTGCGGCTGGACCGGGCAGATCGAGAAGCCCGCGTTTGAGGCGGTACAAGTTTATTTGAAGAGGTAAAGCAGCAGTTTCGCGAGGAAGAGATCAGAAACGAGAACCATCACCGAAGATACGACCACGGCGGTTGTGGTGGCGCGGCCGACCCCCTGCGTCCCGCCGGTGACGCGGAGACCCTGGTAGCAGCCGACGGTTGCGATGATGAATGCAAAAACGACAGGCTTCACGAATCCCTGCACCAGATCGCCAAAGTCGAGGGACTTGAGGGCGGTGGTCCAGAATTGCACGGCGCCGAGCCGCAGCGTGAACCATGCGACGACGAACCCTCCGCAAAGCCCGACGAGATCGAAGACCGCTACCAGCAGCGGCACGGTGAGCACGACGGCCACCACGCGCGGCGTCATCAATTTGCGGATCGGATCTGTGCCGAGCGCCCGCATCGCATCCACCTGCTCGGTGACGACCATTGATCCAAGCTCGGAAGCCATGCCGGACGCGTTCCGGCCGGCTACCAGCAGCGCGGTGATGGCCGGGCCCAGTTCGCGAACCAGCGCGAGCGACACGGCTTCGCCGGTCAACGCCGTCTCACCGAAGCGCTGGAATTCCGAAGCCGTGTTTATGACCATCACTCCGCCGATGGATAGCGCCGCCGCGATAATGATTGGCAGCGAACCTACGCCGATCAGGTCCATTTGCTCCAGCGTGTCGGCCCAATATTGCGGCGGGCTCAGCAGGTTCCGGATGGATTGCGCGGAGAGAAGCGAATAGTCCTGTACGGCAAAGACAAACCGCTTTGCGACGTTCCCTAAATACGATGGGAGCGATGGAGCTTCGGTGGTATCTGGCATCGTGTGCGAAGCGGCTGCCGTGGTCCAGCCGAGTCTTCGAGAGCGTAACGTCCGCTGCGCGGCGCGTCAAGCAAACATCGCCACCAGAAGAATGAAAACCACGATTCTGATTGCACAACGCAGTTCGGGCGGCCTTTACGGGCGCGAGTGCGTCCGGTAGAATCCTTCGTCTGTCCTGAAAGGCAAGGAATCAGAAGACATGTTGCGATTTGTCACCGCCGGAGAGTCCCACGGGCAGGCGCTCGTCGCGTGGATTTCCGGCTTGCCCGCCGGCATACCGGTGGACCTCGACTTCATCGGGCGGGAGCTGCATCGCCGGCAACTGGGATACGGGCGCGGCGGACGCCAGCGAATCGAGAAGGATCAGGCCGACTTCCTCGCGGGCGTGCGCCATGGGAAGACGATCGGCGCGCCCATTGCGCTGCGCATTGAAAACCGTGACTGGAAGAATTGGGAGAAGGCCATGCCGGTCGAGGATAGCGAAGGCGCGGACGACGCGCAGCGCCGCCTGACGGCTCCACGGCCCGGCCACGCGGACCTTGCGGGCGCGCAGAAGTTTAACTTTCACGATGCGCGATACGTGCTGGAGCGCGCATCCGCGCGCGAAACCGCAGCGCGCGTGGCTGTCGGTGCGCTGGCTAAATCGCTGCTGCGTGAATTCGGCGTCACGATTCTGAGCCACACGATCGCGGTGGGCCACGTCCGCGTAGAGCGCGCGGCGACGTGGGAAGAAATTGTGGCGATCTGCGAGAATCTGGAATCGCCGCTGCGCTGCGTTGACCCTGCCACCGAAGCGCGAATGAAAGCGGAAGTGGATCACGTGCTGCGCGCAGGCGATTCAGTCGGCGGAATTTTCGAAGTGGTCGCGCGCGGACTTCCTCCCGGGCTCGGAACGCACGTACAGTGGGACGAAAAGCTCGATGCAAAGCTGGCACAGGCGATCATGTCTATTCAAGCGGTGAAGGCTGTCGAGCTCGGCACCGGCGTCACGAATTCGGGAAGCTATGGCGCGGAAGTGCAGGACGAAATCAGCTACGACGCGACGCGGAAACGGTTCGACCGTTCGTCGAATCGCGCCGGAGGTCTTGAGGGCGGCATTACAAACGGGCAGGACATAGTAGTGCGCGGATATCTGAAACCGATTTCGACGCTGCGGCGGGCGCTCTTGACGGCCGACATGAACACGAAAGAGGCGGTTAAGGCGGCGTACGAGCGTTCCGATGTGTGCGTGGTGCCGGCGGGCGGCGTGGCCGGCGAGGCGATGGTCGCGCTCATTCTGGCCGGAGCGTTCATGGAAAAGTTCGGCGGGGATTCTCTCGAGGAGACTCGCAGGAATTTCGACGGATATCAGCGGCAGCTGGACAGTTTCTAAGAACTTTTTTCAGGAAGCTCGGCGAGAAAAAGCGCAATGATCCATCCCATTGTGAAATACGGCGACCCGGTGCTCGAAACACCCGCGAAGACGGTGGACAAATTCGACGCGGAATTCCAGCAGTTGGTCGCGGACATGTTCGAATCCATGTACGCGGCGAACGGCGTGGGTCTGGCGGCGCCGCAGATCGGAACCAGCCGGCGCGTGGCTGTGATTGACGTGAGCAACGGGAAAAATGTGGAAGCCAAGATCGTCTGCGCGAATCCGGAAATCATCCATGCCGAAGGAGAGCAGCGCGAGGAAGAAGGCTGCCTTTCAGTGCCCGGATTTCGCGGACACGTCGCGCGTCCACAGTATGTGACCGTGCGCGCCCAGGACATCTCGGGAAAAGAATTCGAAATGCGCGGCGAGGGATTGCTGGCGCGCGCGTTCTGCCACGAGATTGATCATCTCAACGGAATTCTCTTCATCACGCACCTGAGCATGCTGAAGCGGGACCTGATCAAGCGGAAAATCCGCAAATTGAAAAAAGCCGGCGACTGGTAGGCGCGCCGTGGCGCTGCGAATCGTCTTCTGCGGCACGCCCGCTCTCGCCGTTCCGTCGTTGCAGCGGCTGATTGCGGAGGCGGATTTCGAAATCGCCGGAGTCGTTACGCAACCGGACCGTCCGCGGGGCAGAGGCCACGAAATGCACGGTTCGCTCGTGAAAACTGCGGCCGTCGCCGCCGGAATTCCCGTATACCAGCCGGAGAAAATCAAATCGGACGAGGCCTACGAATATTTCAAGCGACTCACGCCGGACGTGGTGGTCATCATCGCGTACGGGCAGATTATCTCGCAGCGGCTGATTGATATTCCGCGGCTCGGCTGGGTCAACCTGCATGCGTCACTGCTGCCAAAATATCGCGGGGCCGCGCCGATCAACTGGGCGATTGCGAACGGCGAGAAGGTCACCGGCCTCACAACCATGCTGATTGATGCGGGGCTCGACACCGGACCGATGCTGCTGAAATATCAGACTGGGATTGGTGCGGACGAAACGGCGCCGGAATTGACCGCCCAACTCGCCGAAGCAGGCGGACCGCTGATCGTCGAGACGCTGCGGAAACTCGATCGCGGCGAGATCGCGCCGACTCCGCAAGACAATTCTCAAGCGTCGCTTGCGCCCATCCTCAAGAAGGAAGACGGGCGAATTGACTGGTGGATGAGCGCGTTCAAAATATACAACCGCATTCGCGGCTTGCAACCGTGGCCGGGCGCGTTTACCACCTTTCGTGGAAAAAGTTGCCAGATTTGGGGCAAGCCGCTTAAGCCGATCTCGGCCGGCGGAACACCCGGCGTGATACTTCCGACAAAAGAAGATGGGTTGCTGGTGATTTGCGGCGCCAGCACCGTCTTGCACGTCGAACATCTCCAGCTCGAAGGCCGCAAGCGCGTCACGGACGGAGAGTTTATGGCCGGGGCGCGCATCAAGCCGGGCGAGCGCTTCGGCGCGTAGAGCCGAACCATGGCCGTTTCCCCATCCAGACAAATTGCGTTCGAGGTTCTTCGTCGCGTCGAAGCGGAGGGCGCGTACGCGAGTGATGTGCTTCACGCCGAGCTGAAGGCCAGCATCAAGCCATCGGACGCTGCGCTCGCGACTGAAATCACGATGGGGGTTTTACGTTGGCGACGCCTGCTGGATTTTCTGCTCGAGCGCGCGCTGAAAAAACCCGTCGAGCGCCTGGATCTGGCCGTTGCGATAGCGCTTCGGATGGGGGCCTACCAGCTTCGGTTACTCGAAAAGATTCCGGCGCGCGCAGCGGTGAACGAATCGGTTGAACTCGTGAAGCTGGCGAGGAAAGCATCCGCCGCGTCGCTCGTGAATGCGGTTCTCCGCAAGACGGCGTCGGACGCGATGTCACCCGCCGAGAAGTATCTGCCGCTGAATTTACCGCCAGCGGAACGGCTCGGGATTCTGCACTCGCATCCGACTTGGATGGTCGAGCGATGGCTAGCGCAGCTGGGCGAAACGCGTGCGGTCGCGTTGCTCGAAGCAAACAATCGCGCTCCGCGGTTGAGTTGCGCAGTGCATATCGCCGGCCAGGGCGACGAAATCATCCGCGGGCTTGAATCAGCGGGCATGCGCGTCGAGCCGGGGCAGCTTTTGAGCGGAGCATTTTCCGTCAGCGGCGGCAGCCCGGTGCGCGCGGAAGCGTTTCGGGCTGGGCAGATTTCGATTCAGGACGAAGCGTCGCAGGCGATCCCGCTGCTTCTCGGAGTTCGTGCCGGTGACCGCGTGCTCGATTTGTGCGCCGCGCCGGGAGGCAAAACTCCCGCGCTGATGCGCGCTGCTGGTAACAAAGGAGTCGTCGTCGCCGCGGACCGGCATGCGCATCGGCTGAAAGCAATGCAGGCGCAGTTCAAACGGCTCCGCCTCGCAGGCGCGCAACTGATTGAACTCGACGCCGCGCAATCGCTTCCGTTCCACGGCGAATTCGACCGAATCCTGCTGGATGCTCCGTGTTCCGGCACAGGCACGCTCGCGCGGCATCCGGAAATTCGCTGGCGGCTGCGTCCCGAGCAACTCGCTGAGTCGCGTGAACAACAATCGCAGATGCTGCGGATGGCACTCGCGCATCTCGCACGCGGCGGCAGGCTCGCGTATTCGACGTGCTCGATTGAGCCGGAAGAAAACGAAGACGTCGTCGCAGCGGTTCTGCAAAGCAACCCAGCGGTACGGCGCGTGCCCGCAAGCGAAACAGCTCGAACGCTCGAACCGTTTCTTTCGCCGAGGCGTGGATTCCTCGACGCTCTTCACCGACGGACGGATATTTCCGAACCTCGCCTCCAGCGCACCACACCGATGGATTCTTCGCGGCCTTGCTCGAAAAAGATTAGACGCGGCCGCGCATCAATCGTTTTCCCTCCGTGCTCATCTGCTGAAAATAATCTGGCAATCGTCTTGCTTCCATCCCTCCTAGATGCTCGTCCAACTCCGATCATTGGGTGGGCACTGTGTTGAGATCGCAGGCGTTTAGGGGGCATGGCCATGAAACGAGCCGTTCAATTATTCGGATGTGTATGTATTTTCGGATTCTTATTTCTGTTGACCACGCCGATATCGGCGCAGGATACGACGGGACGCGTGATCGGCAGCGTCCTAGATCAGCAGGGTGCGGCCATACCGGGGGCCAAAGTGACGATCACGAACTCGGCCACCCGGCAGAGCAGCGTTACCACGACACGCGAAGACGGCTCGTTTGAGTTGCTCAACCTTCCCATTGGGCGCTACAGCGTGTCGGTCGAGCACGAAGGGTTCAACAAAGCCGTCACGCAAGAGAACAAGCTGGAAATTAACCAGGCGCTGCGATTTGACGTTACGCTGACCCTGGGCGCGGTCAATCAAACCGTCACAGTCGAAGCGCAAACCTCGCGAGTGGAAACCGTAAATGCGACGGTGGGCGCCACCATCCAGGGCGAAGCGATTCAGCAAGCGCCTCTGAATGGCCGAAACGTGCTCAATCTGGCCTTATTGGCGCCGGGCGTGACGGAATCCAATCCCGACAACACGGGCGCCGGGAATTTCAGCATCGCCGGCGGCCGCACGGATTCAGTGACGTACCTGCTCGACGGCAGCCTCAACAACAATCTGCTCGACAACAGCGTGGTGTTCAATCCCAATCCCGATACGATTGAGGAGTTCCGCGTTCTGGAAAGCAATTATTCCGCGGAATACGGGCGCAACGGCGGCGGAATCATCACTGAACAAACGAAATCCGGAACCGACCAGTGGCACGGGAGCGCGTTTGACTTCCTCCGCAACGGCGATCTGGACGCAAATTCCTACTTCAACAGAATAGACAGCATCATCACCGGCACACCGATCCCGCGCGATCCGCTGCGACGCAATCAATACGGCGGCACGTTCGGAGGACCGATCACGATTCCTCATTTGATCAACGGCAAGGATCGCTTTTTCTTTTTTGTCGGCTATCAGGGACAAAAGCAGTCGGATCTGTCAACGCCGCCCGAATCGCAGGTGCCCGTCCTTACGACCGCGGAGACGAACGGTGACTTTTCGCAAGCGGCCGCGAACGGCGGTCCCGACCCCAACGTAACGTGCTTCCTAACGGGTTTCTGGCAAAACACGGGAGACCCGACGGAACCCGACGGCAGCGGCTGCGGCTCGGGCGGTGCCCAAGGCCCCACGCACCCGTTCTTTCAAGCCCCAGTCCAGCCGGCGGCCTGCGCCACGTTCGCCTGTGCGCTCGACCCAACCAAGTTCAACCCCGTCTCCCTGAATTACATCAACAAGGGCCTTCTTCCTGTGACGCCTTCGGGTGTAATTACGCCGACCGGTGCCGCGACCAATAATGAGAACGAACTCACAATGCGGTTCGACTTCCTGGTCACCCAGAAGGATCAAATCACCGCTACGATCGGAGGGGAGCGAAATCCGACGCTCAATCCGTTCGTTACCGAGTCGAACCTCGTTCCCTTTGCAAACGTGCCGGGATTTGGAGTGACGATCAATACGAACGACTATTTCGTGAATCTGGCGTACACGCGCACGATTTCCGCAAATATGCTGAATGAATTGCGATTCGGCACGCAGCGCGTGTTTCAGCTGCAAGGCGTCCCGGTAGGTTCGAACGCGCAGTTCACCGCCAAAGCACTGGGCTTCACGAACTTGACGCCGGACAACTCGACCGGCCCGCCGCTCTTCGATATCAATGATTCGGCAACGTCCGTCGGCTATACGTACGGTGGCCCATCGTCACTGGCCAACAACACCTTCGGTGTGTCCGACACACTTACCTGGATTCGCGGGAAGCACAACTGGAAGATGGGTGGCGGCGTTTCCGCATACCAAAACAATCAGCTTTTCGACTTTATCACCAACGGTCTTTTCGACTTCGACGGCACTCTGACGGGCAACAGTTTCGCAGACTTTTTGCTGGGCGCCCCAACCGACTACCTGCAAGGCGCGGCTGCTCCTTCCAACATTCGCACGAAGTCCTTCGACGGTTTTTTTCAGGACGAATGGCACGCGACGAAAAAGCTGACGCTGACTCTCGGCATCCGCTACGAGTACAACAGCCCAAAATCGGACACGCTCGGCCGCACTTTTTCGATCATCCCGGGCCTTCAGTCCAGCCGCTTTCCGAATGCCCCCTTTGGATTAGTCTTCCCCGGCGATAAAGGTGCGCCAAACGGCGTCAATTTCCCGGACACGCACAATTGGGCGCCGCGCATTGGCTTCGCCTGGAATCCGGACGGAGGCGGCAAGACGAGTATTCGCGGAGGATTCGGGATTTTCTACGACATCCTGAAGGCCGAGGATAATTTTCAGTTCAATGGCCAGCCGCCGTTCTTCAGTCTGGCGAATTTCGGTTTCCCAACGAGCCTGACGGGAAATTCGTGCGCTGCATCCAATCAACCTGCCCAGATCGTCACTTATTTCTCGGATCCCTTCGATTCAACGTGCACCACGAATACATTCCCATCGGTGCCGCAACTGAACGGTACCGTTTACTTTTCCAATCCCAGTTCACTGCCGTTCGGGTCGCAACTTTTCTTCGTGAACCCGCATCTGGAAACGCCTTACACGTATCAATACAATTTGAGCCTTCAGCACGAAATCGCATCGGGCGTTGCTTTCGAAGTGGATTACGTCGGCAGCAGCTCGCATGGGCTCACTTCGCTGCAGGACATCAATCCATTCGTGCTGGGCACCACGGACCGGGTGCTCAATCTCATCCCCGGGAACAGTTCATGCCCTGACGCGAACGCCGGAAATTCCGAGGGAGCCGGGTGCACCTTCGCCGCTCTCGACGAGTTTAAAAACATTGTGGACGCCAATTACAACGCTCTGACGACAAGCTTGACCAAGCGCATGGGAGATACGCGATTCGGTTCCGTGTACTTCATTGTCGCTTATACATGGAGCCATGCCATTGATAACGCGTCCGGCTTCCGCCAACGAAGCGACCAGGTCTCCTCGTATAATCCCGAGCTCCTCCGGGCGTCGGGCGATACGGACGTTCGCAACCGGGTAAGCCTGAGCGGCGGATGGGATATTCCGTTCGACCGCGCCTGGTCATCCGGTCCGAAGCGACTGACACAGGGATGGACGCTCTTCCCAATTTTCACCTGGAGAGCCGGGTTCCCGCTCAACGTCTTTGCGGATCTTCCCAACGATACGGGGTCATCATTCGCCGAAGGGCCTTCCGGCGCTGGAGACGCCATCGTTGTCAATGCCAACGTCATCGGCCCCCTCAACACCTTCGAACCGGGAAAACAACGCGCGGTCAACGGCACATCACTCCAGTCATGCGAATTGTTGCCGGGCAACCCCAATCTCTGCGGGAATTATTGGTTCAATCCAACGAGCTTCAACGTCCAGCAGAGCGCTGACACAATCGGAGATTGCGGCGAGCTCGCGACGGAGCCACCTGGCACGTTCCCATCGGATGCGCAGGCCGTCAACTGCCCCGCGCTTCGCACCTACGGGACGTACCGGCGGAACTCAATCCGTGGGCCGGGTCTCGTTAATCTCGATTTGTCTTTATCAAAGACCACGGCGATCACGGAACGGCTGAAGCTAGAGATACGCGGAGATTTCTTCAACCTATTCAACCATTCCGAGTTTGCGAATCCTGATACGAACCCAACTGACATCGGTCCGGGCGGCACATTCGGCCAGATCACGAACACGGGCGTTCCCGGAGACGAACGACCGCGCATTATTCAGCTCGCCGCACGCTTTAGCTTTTAGTCGCACGCCTCGTGCTCATCCGGCAAGTCATGCTAGGCTCATCGCGGAAGGGGTGAGCGAATGGTGCTGCGAGAGCGCCTGCAGTGGATCTTCCGGATGGCTGTGCTGCTGTTTATTTTGTCGTCCGTCGCGTTTCTGAGCGCGCTGACGGCCATGCGTTTCGCCGTGCAGGGCCGCGAAGTGGCTATGCCGGATATCGTCGGCAAGAGAGCCATCACGGCGCAGCAAGTACTGCACGATCGCGGCGTCGGAATGAAGGTGGAGGATCGCATCTTCAGCAATCTTCCCGTGGACACCGTGGTGCGCCAGAGCCCTCCTCCCAGCATGCGTGTGAAAACGGGTCAGAGCGCGCACGTGGTCCTCAGCCTCGGTCCTCAGAAGGTACAGATTCCGCAACTCCAGGACCGCAGCCTTCGTGCCGCACAGGTAGAACTTCTGCGCGCTGGAATGCAACTCGGCGAAATATCCAGCGCGTATCTCCCCGGTGATGTGGCGGCGGGCACGGTGACGGAGCAAGACCCCGCGCCGGGGAACACGGAAGTCACGGGTCCGCACGTCGATCTACTGGTCTCTCTCGGGCCTCGCCCGGCCGCCTACGTGATGCCTGAACTCACGGGCCTCCCAATCGGAGAGGCGCAGTCGAAATTGGGCTCGGCCGGATTGCGGCTCTCGAAGCTCACTCCCCAACCATCTCCGGATTCAACGGCCGGAACGGTGGTGGGTCAGACGCCGGCGCGCGGCCAGCGCGTGGACCCGAATTCGACCATCGAATTGCAGGTGGCCGAGTAGCAATCGCGTCCGAGCCCCTGGTTTCGGGCTGTGCTAGAATCCCCGGGTTCGCCATGGCATATGCAAAAATCGAAATCGCGCCGTCTATTCTGGCCTCGAACTTCGCCAAGCTAGGCGAGGAGATCAAGGCCGTGGAACAGGGCGGGGCCGACGTGATCCATGTGGACGTGATGGATGGCCATTTCGTGCCCAATATCTCGATTGGCATACCGGTGGTCGCGTCGCTGCACAAGGCAACCCGCCTGCCCCTCGACGTGCATCTGATGATCGAACGGCCCGAGGAGTATATCGAGCGGTTTGTGCAGGCCGGCGCTAACCGCGTCCTGATTCATCAGGAAGCGACAGTGCATCTGGATCGCGCGCTCACCATGATTCGCGAGCTGGGGGCCCAAGCGGGCGTGGCGATTAATCCGGCGACGCCGGTCGCGACTCTCGCGGACGTTCTTGATAAGGTGGATACGGTCCTGGTTATGTCCGTCAATCCGGGGTTTGGGGGGCAGAAATTCATCCCCGGGGCGTTTGAAAAAATTCGGCAGTTGAATCAGTGGCGTGCGCGCTATAATGGCGCCTTCCGGATTGAGGTTGACGGCGGCGTGGACGCGGAAAACACGGCCGAGTTGGCTCAAGCCGGAGCAAACACGTTCGTCGCTGGGACTTCGATCTTCCACACCCCCGATCCGGCAGCTGCTGTGCGGCAAATTCGTAAACTCGCAACCGAAGCCCTGAGTCAGCGGGTTTGAGAAAGAGTGTGGGTCGAGTGCTTATGATGAAGCGTCATCTCTTGATCGCCGGTATGGCCCTCTCGCTTGCCGGGTCCATGTGCGCGACCGCGTACGGCCAGTCAAAACCCAAAATTACCAAGGTCAAGCCGACGCCCGCGAAGAAGGACGATACGACGCAATCGGCCGAGCCCGATAAGGTCCTTTACGACAAGGCGATGCTCGCCATCAAGCACTCGAAGTACACCGAGGGGCGTCTCGATTTTCAGACACTGATTAACACATATCCGGATAGCGAATACCTCGCCAAGGCCAAGCTTGGCGTCGCCGACTCGTTCTATAAGGAAGGCGGCACCTCCAGCCTTACGCAGGCCATCGAGGAATACAAAAATTTCATCGTGTTTTTCCCGTTCCTGGACGAAGCCGCCTACGCGCAAATGCAAGTCGGTATGGCGAATTACAAATTGATGGAAAAAGCGGATCGCGACAACAGCCACGCCGAGGCGGCGGAAGACGAATTTCGGACGTTCCTTATGAAGTACCCGCAAAGCCCTTACGTCCCCCAGGCCGAGCAAAGCATGCGCGACGTACAGGAAGTGCTGGCTGGCGGTGAATTCGGCATTGCGCAGTTTTATTACGTCAAGAAAGACTATCGCGCATCGGCGGCTCGGCTGGTAGAAGTTACGGGACGATATCCCCTCTTCAGCCAGAGCGACGACGCTCTATGGATGCTGGGGGACATTTACCAGCGCGCGAAACAAGTCTCGAAAAATGAGGACGACAAGAACCATTGGGCGGATCTCGCGGCGAAGTGCTATGACCACATCGTATCGGACTACCCGTCGTCGAACCTGGTGGGCGGCGCCAAAGCGCGCCTGAAGGCGATGAACATGCCCATCCCGGCTCCGAGTCCAGACGCGATCCAGCGGATGAAGCAGCAGCAGCTCTACGCGAAACAGCACCACGAGCTGGCGGTGCTGAAGCTTCCGATGGGGATGCTCAAGGGCGGCCCCGACGTTTCCGCGGCAGCGCATTCCGGCACGCCGAACTTGAATCCGCCCGACGACACCGTCTCTGCCATGGAAGTCTTGCGCGAGGGCGCGACTGGACCTGCGTTCTCGGTTCGCGCTGTGGGAGCGGATACGCCTATCGCGGGTGGAGCTGGGACCGCTGACTCCGAATCTGTGGTGACGACGGACCCTCCGGACGCAGCCGGAGCCGCAGCAGCTGCCGCTGCTACGTCAACCGCCGCGCCAGCCACTGACGCGCCAGCTACCGATGCGCCGGCCACAACGACCGGCGTTCAAATTCTAGAACCGCCGAATGCGGGCGGTTCCGAAACTGCCGCACCCGCAGCAGCCGACCCACCTGTGGCTATCGCACCCGCGGAGTCGTCGTCTGTATCGGAGAAGCCATCGGCGAATCCTCCGGCGGCAAATTCTGATGCGTCACGTGAGTCGTCCAGTACCGCTCCTGCCGGCGCAGCCGCTGTCGCAACTACTTCAGCGACTCCGCAGGCTCAGACAGCGTCATCGCAAGCAGCTCCGGCGGCCGGATCTTCCAGTGCCGCGACGACCACGCCGGCGACGGCCGCCAAGGCCGATCCCAGCACCGAATCCACCAGTAAGAAAAAGAAGGGGTTGCACAAGCTGAATCCCTTCTAAACTTGCTGTTTACCCCCTGCTAACAACTGTAGCACCCCTGTACTTCGAGTTCGTTGACGCTCCCTTCTGGTAATGCTGCAATAGGTGTAGTCAGAGGCAGGCGCAGTGCCGTTTGGACGCGCCTCCAGGGGATTCCAGTGCCCAAGATTTTGGTTGCCGACGATAACGCCAATATTCAGAAAATGGTCGTGCTGGCGTTTGCGGAGCGCGGCATTCAAGTCGTTACCGTTGGCAATGGTGAAGCGGCTGTGCGCCGCATGCCCGATCTGAATCCCGATCTGGTCCTTGCCGATATTTTCATGCCGGTGCGCAACGGCTACGAAGTCTGCGAATTCGTAAAAAAAGACGAACGCTTTTCGCATGTCCCCGTGATTCTTCTGGTCGGCGCGTTTGATCCGCTCGATGAAAAAGAAGCGCGTCGCGTCGGCGCCGATGGCGTCCTGAAAAAGCCTTTCGTTCCTCCCGACCCGCTGATCGCGATGGTCATGTCCGCGCTCGAAAAGAATCCCAAGGTCGTCGCCGAGATGGCAAAGGCGAAGGAAGCCAAGGAAGTTCTCCCGGAGCCTGTGGCGCAACTCGAGATTCCCGCGCGAGCCGAACCCAAGCCCCTGCCTGATTTTCCCGAGCCGACTGCCGAAGAAGCCGCGATGGTATATGGATTTGGAAAAGGCGTGCGCGCTCTGGACGACGAACCAACCGAGGCTGGGGGCGCAGCCAAGGCTCCCATCGCCGAAACCGATGAAGATGATGACGATGACTTCGACGGCGCATCAACCTCGAGCGACTGGCGCCGCAACGCCATGGATTTCGAAATTCCGCCGGAATCCGCCAATAAGCCGGCCTTCTCCTCCGACGACAATTTGGAGCCGTCCACGTTCCCGTCCGAGAGCGACTATCCTCCGCGGCACGTTCGCATGCCCGATCCTGTGGAAGAGAACGATCCGGTCGTGCAAGACGAGGCGCCAGTGGCAGTGTTCGCTGATGACGCCGTCGCGGAACCCGCAGTCGTCGAATCGGTGGTCGGGGAGTCTCCGGTAGAGGAATCCCCCTCGCCCGAAATTTTCAGCACGCCGGCTGAGTCATATGCTCCGGCCGTCTCCGCGAAAACCGAAGTCGAACCCGAGCAGCCTGAAGCGCCCGCGGTAAAATCTGAATCGAAATCCGAGCCGGTTTCGTCCCCCGTGGCGGCTCACTGGATGGATGCTCTGGCGCCGACGCAATCAGGTCACACGAGCGGCGGATGGATGAATTCTCTATCCGAGAAGTCCGCCGTCGCGACTTCCGTCGCGGACCTTGCCGACGAATCTGCGGAGGCGCACGAACAAGTCTCGTCGCCCGCTGAACCAGCCGTCGAATCTATTGCCGTGCACGAAGAAGAACACGAGGTCGTGCATGTTCCGGAGGCTCAGAAACTGTTACCGGCCCCTCACGCAATTCAAGAAGAGCCGCCTTTCGTGGACACAACTATGGCGAGCGAACCGGCTGATTCCTGGTTTGCCCCTGCGCCGTCGGTTTTCGAATCCATTCCCGATCCGGTCTCGGAACCTGTCGCCGTTGCCGCCTCTGAACCGGATCGAGAGCTCGAACTCGACGCGGACAAAAGCGAGTCGTCCTTTGCACCACGCGACCCAGGCCTGGTGGAATCGCCGGCCGTGCACGTCACGCCGGAGCCGCTGCTCGTTGATAGCGAGGAATCGCACGGACCCTCGGAGTACGGCTCGCGCCCTCAAGAAGTTCCACCACTGCACTCTTTCTTCGCGCCATCGTCTGGCGACCCCGTTGTCGAAGAACCGAACGCCACGGGGTCATCGCCTTCCGGATGGGGAGAAACCTCCGTGCCGGCATTTGAGACTCCATCGAGCGACCCAGGCAACCGAATACCGACGGGCCCGCCGCCAGACCGTGAAGCACTGGCCGGAATTCCATTCCTGATGCCTCCGCCGGAGTTTGGCGCGCAGACGGCGGAATCCGCGGCAGCGAATACGGACACCGTTGATGAAGTTGTTCGCAAGGTGCTCGCGAGACTCGAGCCTAAGATTCACGACATGCTCTCGCAGGGCGTGCTGAAGCCGCTGGTCGAAAACCTCCTCCAAAGCGAACTCGCTAAAAAAGGAAAGTGACGACCCGACGTGGGTCGTCATCCCGAGGCCGCACCGCGGCCGAGGGATCTCTCCTCGATACTCGCTAAGCATCAAAATCATCCGTAGACTGAATCGAATCTCCCGCTCCATTTGACGCAGTCCGCGCCCGCCGCTTATCATTGATTGCTTCACCTCAGCAGAAAATTCAATACGATAAGGAATTCATGCCCCGGGAAATTCCCAAGGCTTACGAGCCGCAGGAGATCGAAGAGCGCTGGGCCAAAGACTGGTTCGACGAGAAACTGTTCCGCGCGGAAAATTCCGCCGATGGCCCTATGTTCTCGATCGCTCTTCCACCTCCCAATATCACCGGCTCGATCCACATCGGCCACATGCTCGAGCACACGCAGATTGACATGCTCGTCCGCTGGCACCGGATGCGCGGCGATCGCACGCTGTGGCTCCCTGGCATGGACCACGCCGGCATCGCCACGCAGTTTGTAGTGGAGCGCCAACTCGCCAAGGAAAAAATCCGCCGCCAGGACCTGGGCCGCGAGGAATTCGAGCGCCGCGTTTGGAAATGGAGGACGGAAAGCGGCGGCGCAATCAAAGAACAGATGATTCGCCTGGGCGCCTCCTGCGATTGGACGCGCGAACGATTCACTCTCGAGCCGGACCTGTACCGCTCGGTGATTGAGGCTTTCCTGCGGCTCTATCGCGAAGGGCTGATCTATCGCGGCCGCTACATCGTCAACTGGTGCCCTCGCTGCCAGACGGCCATCAGCGATCTCGAAGTCGTCCACATGGAGCGCTCGGGCAAGCTTTGGCACCTGCGTTATCCGGTTGTCGGCTCGAACGATTTTCTGGTCGTCGCGACCACGCGCCCCGAAACAATGCTCGGCGATACGGCTGTTGCCGTCCACCCGGATGACGAGCGCTACCAGCGCTTCATCGGCAAGACCGTGATGCTGCCTCTGATGGATCGCGAAATTCCGGTGATCGCGGACACCTACGTTGACCGAGAGTTCGGCACCGGCGTCGTGAAAATCACCCCCGCGCACGATCCGAACGACTTCGAGGTCGGCAAGCGCCACAACCTTCCCGAAATTGACGTGATGACCAACGACGCGCACATGAGCGCCGCTGCGGGCAAGTACGCCGGACTCGACCGCTTCGAGGCGCGCGCGCGCGTGGTGAGCGATCTCGAATCGCTGGGCCTGCTCGAACGCATTGAGGATATCTCGCATGCCGTCGGCGTTTGCGACCGTTGCAAATCCGAAGTCGAGCCGCGAATTTCCACGCAGTGGTTCATGAAAATGAAGCCTCTCGCCGAGCCTGCGAAGGAAGCGGTTGTCGGTGGATTGATCGAAGTGGTCCCCGATAACCAGCGCACGATCCTGCTCAACTGGCTGGACAACATCCGCGACTGGTGCATTTCGCGCCAGCTCTGGTGGGGCCATCGCATCCCCATCTGGCACTGCGCCGACTGCAAGGAGATGGTTCCCGCAACGGATTCGCGCGTCGAGCTTTTCGAAGGCCACGCCCGCGCTGCCGGCATTCCGGCGAAGTGTCCGAAATGCGGGGGCGCAAAGCTCACGCAGGATACGGACGTCCTCGACACCTGGTTCAGTTCATCCCTCTGGCCGTTCTCCACGCTCGGCTGGCCGGACGACACACCGGACCTGCGCACGTACTACCCCACGAGCCTTCTGATCAGCGGCTACGACATTCTTTTTTTCTGGGATGTCCGCATGATCATGATGGGGCTGCATCTCACGGGCGGCGCGACGGCAAAGGATCGCGTCCCATTCAGGCGGCTCTACCTGCACTCGCTCGTTCGCACCTCCGAAGGCGCGAAGATGTCTAAAACGAAAGGGACAGGTGTTGATCCGCTGCAATTGACGCAACAATACGGCACCGACGCGCTCCGCTACATGCTCGCCAGCATGGCCGCTCCCGGAACGGACATCATCCTGAGCGACGATCGCATCCTCGGCGCCCGCTCCTTCGCGAATAAAATCTGGAACGCCTCTCGCTTCCTCTTCATGAACCTCGAAAAGGTCGAAGCGAGCGGCCTCACGCTCGAAGAACTTGCCGCGCCGGAAATTCGCGGCAAGGCGCCGTACCCGGTCAAGGGCGAAGGCGCGCTAGCGCACCGCTGGATTTTCTCGCGCCTCGCGGCCGTCACCGCGCAGGTGAATGACGCGCTCGAAAACTTCCGCTTTCACGAAGCGTGCCAGACCATCTATCAATTTTTCTGGGGAGATTTCTGCGACTGGTACATCGAGTGGGTCAAACCGCAATTGGCCGATGCCGACCGCGAGGTTTCGGTCCCGGCGTGGCGCAATATTTTCGCCGCGCTCGACGCCGCGCTGCGCTTGCTCCATCCGGCGATGCCCTTCCTCACCGAAGAGCTTTGGCACAAGCTGCCGCAGCCCGCAGGCGCGCGTTCGATCGCGCTGGATAAATTCCCCGAGCCGCTCCCTAATTGGGCGGACGCCGGTTCCGACGACGCCATGGCCCGCCTGCAGGAAATCGTGATCGCGGCTCGCAATATTCGCGCCGAAATGAAAATTGACCCGAAGCGCAAAGTCGCTGCGGAGTTTTCCGGCCGCACGCCCATGCTGCGGAATCTCGTCCAGGAAAATCTCGATCCACTTCTACGACTGGCGGCGCTGTCGGAATTACGGGTTACGGCGGATCATCTCGATCCGGCGGGCGCGGCGATTCGTTCGACGGCCGCATTCGATCTCCGTATCGCTTTCGGCGACGCAGTGGACAAGCCCGCCGAGATTGCGCGGCTCAAAAAGGACAAAGAGCGCCTCGAAAAAGATATTGATTCGAAACAAAAGCGCCTCGCTGACGAAAGCTTCACCAGCAAAGCTCCGGGCCACATCGTCGACGCGCTCCGCTTCACGATGCTCGATCGCCAACTCGAGCTCAGAAAGATACTCGATCGCCTCCGCCAGTTGGAAGAATAGCCCCCTCCGTCCGGATTGCCGCCGAACTAGCCGAATGGATTTTCGTCCGCGCTAGGCCCGTAAATTGACGGCACCGGAACATCCAGCATCCGCAGATACACGGAAAGCTGTCCGCGATGGTGGTAAACATGATTCAGCAGCACGGAGCGCAGGAACGCGGCCCGCGGCGCTGACATGACCACCTTCCCGCCCCTCGTCAGGCTCCATGTTTCCGCAAGCCTGGCGTCGTCCATCTTCTTCAAGTTGCCCTTTGCGGTCTCGAGGCTCTTCGAAAAGGTATCGAGGATCTCCTGACGGCTCTTGGGCTCTGGCTGGCTGAAGTCCGGGGCTTCCACGCTATCCTGCAGAACGATCGCCGTGACGCTCCCCGGACCGGACGCGATGTGCAGCGCCAGTTGGCCCAGCGAAAAAGATTTCGGGTGCGGTTTCCAGGCGAGTTTGTCGTCCGGAATTCGTTCGAGCACTCGCTTTGTTGTTTGTGATTCCTGATCAAGCTCGGTCAAGATGGATTCTGAAAGTTTCATATTTTCTCCCCGGCATGTGCGAGATTTGGTGTTCGATTTTCTACGAACCTGTGAAACAAAGCCTCGGCAATTTCAGCGAGCCGCCGCTTTGCCGGAGCCCGCAGTTTCGGCTCGCCCCTTCGCGCGCGCGTTGATCTGCTTCCAGCCGCCGGTCAGACCCTTCCGGAAGTCGTCCGGAATAAACCCAAACCCGAGATGCTGGAACTTGATCAGCGTTCCGCCCGCTTCCTCGCTCAGCCTGTATTGCACATTCGAAGTCACCGCAAGCGACATCATCAGCGGCCCCGTAAATTCGAGCAGCGTCGGCCGCTTGATCGCCTGAACGTGCGCCCAAAGGTGTCCATTGTTTTCGCCGAGATCGCGAAACCATCGCCCGCCCGGCCACGCTTCGATCTTCATCGGCATCGGACGGTCCTCGGCCGCAGTCATCAGCGGTCCAAGCTGTTCCAGCAGCGCGTCGAACGTTACGTCCAGTGATGCCTTCACGTGAATTTCCTCGGTCAAATTCAGAGTCAAATCTTCCACCTTCGATGCTGTTGCGATCATGAATCCTCCTCATTTTTCCTTAAATTTGCCTCAGCCATTTTGGCCTCGACTCGTTCCTTCTCCTGATTCAACTGATGCCGCCAGAACCGCTCGAAATTCCCATTGTTCGTCGCCGAACTAGTCGTTGAGATTTAACGTCACCTTTGCGTTCTCCACTATTTTGACCCACCCAGGGTCGGGCGCGGCGTTGGCGGCGTATTCGTCGTGCCAGTTCCACCATTTGTACGGTGTCGTCTGGGGGTAGCCCTCCGGCGAATCCTCCCACTCTTCCTGGCGCCCGAGCGCAGTTAGGTCAAGGTAGCTCCAGGTGCTTCCCATCGCCTCATCGCCGCGGTTGTTGATGAAGTAGGTGCGAAACACGTTGTCGCCGTCGCGGATGAATGCATTGTGGCCGTGCCACTCGTCCACTCCGAAGTCTGCGTCGAAGCTGTCCGTGATGGTGTACCACGGCATCTTCAACTCCATTCGCGCCTTCAGGCGCTCGATGTCCTTCTGCGGTGCGCGCGAGGCGTACGCGAGCGTCGTGTCGCGAGCGTTCAGATGAGCCAGGTGGGCGACCTGATCGGCGCCAAGCGAGCAGCCGCGGCAGGCATGCTCGGGCCAGCCGAATACCCCGGGCTCAAAGAAGGCGCGGTAGACAATCAACTGCCTGCGGCCCTCGAATAAGTCGAGCAGGCTCGCCTTGCCCTTCGGCCCGTCGAACTCGTACTTTTTCTCCACCGCCAGCCACGGCATCCGCCGTCGCTCGGCGGCCAGCGCGTCACGGGAACGGGTCAAGGCCTTCTCCTTCACGAGGAGCTGCTGCCGCGCTGCCTCCCATTCCTGCGGCGACACGATCGGACGTGTGTTCATTGCGAGATGCCCTTTCTGGCTCTTCATTTCGCTCTCCTTGCTTGTCGCCATTTCATTTCTCCTTTATTTTCTGAATTTGACCGAGCCATTCGCCCTGAAGAATTTCCTGAATTTGGCGATGCACACCGCCAGAATTCCCCCCGTGGATCCCGCTCCGGCGGCCATCACCGCCGCATTTGCGATGCATACCGGACACATATTCACCTCCTCTGAACTTCTAAGTCGTCCGTGCCTTAGTCGGGCCGCGCCGCCTCCGCTCGCTGCCGCATAAGGTCGTGCAAGTGCTTCCAGCCATTCTTTGCGTTTCTGTACTCCTCCAACACAAGACCAAACGACTGGTGCCGAAATGTAATGATCGTCACGCCGCCCGATTCCTTCAGCCGATATTGGAGATTCGTGATCACCGGATTGGACATGAACAGTGGCCCGCAAATTTCCAGCAGCGTCGGCTTCTTGATCGCCTGCACCGTTCCCCAGTAATGGCCGTTGTTGTCTCCCAGGTCGCGATACCATCGGCCGCCTGGCCAAGCTTCCAGTTTCATTGGCATCGGCCTGTCCACTTGAGTCTCGTTGTACGGGCCCAGGTGATCCAGCAGCGCGGCGAAAGTCACCTCGATCGAAGCGCGTACTTCGATCTCCTCCGCTATGAGGATCGTTGTCGCTTCCAGCGATAGTGCGGGTGAACTCATGCCTTCCTCCTCGTTCGAAATTCCACAAGACTATTGTTTCTGTGCACTGTTGGCCTCGGCCCGTTCCTTGATTCGCAGCAGCTGGTGTTTCCACAGCCGCTCGAACGTGCTCGCCCACTCATGCAACGGCCGGATCGCGTTAGCATTCACCGAGTAAAACATCTGCCGACCCTCCCTCCGGACGTCCACCAGACCGACACCTTTCAATACCTTCAGGTGCTTGGAAACCGACGGCTGCTCCATCTCCATTGCGTCCACAATCTCGGTGACGGACCTTTCCTGCATCGCTAGATAGTTCAGGATGTCCCGGCGGCGCGGTTCCGCCACAGCATTGAACGCGTCCGATGTTGTCGCCGCCCTCGCCATGCTCAAAACTATATATTCCTATATGGGAATATGTCAAGCGGATTTTTCCATACCCTTTGACTGGGAATTGCTGGAAATAAGCCCTCAATTGGCTGAAGCTAGATCGGCTTGGAAGTGGACGGAAACTTGTTCGCGGCGCAGCGGTCGAGTATGCTTCGTGGTTTCCACCCATGGCTACGAAGCGAATGGCGAACCTCCCGGGCACCACCGACCGGCGCATTGACGCGCTGCTCACCCTGCTCGCCGAAAACTCGACCATCGTGATCAGCGGCGCCAAAATTGCCAAAGAGATCGGCGTCACTCGCCAGCAGGTCTGGCGCTGGATCGAGAAATTGCGCGCCGTCGGAGTGAAGGTCCAGGGCCACGCGCGCTCCGGCTACCACATCGAGCGCATGCCCGACATCCTGGCCCCTCAGATGCTGAGCCATCGTCTCTACGGCACGCCGTTCGCGCGCCGCATCTACCATTTCTTCAAAACTGATTCCACGAACTCTGTCGCCATGCGCCTCGGCGAATCGGGCGAACCGCACGGAGCCGTCGTCCTGGCCGAGGAGCAAACGGCAGGCCGGGGCCGCGCGGGCCGGTCGTGGGCTTCCGAAAAATCATCCGGGATTTATTGCAGCGTCCTGCTGCGGCCGCCGATTCCGCCCGCGAACGCGCCGCTTCTCACCCTGATCGCCGGCCTCGCCGCGCGCGATGCCGCCGCGGAAGATCTCGATACCCTGCCCGACATTCGCTGGCCCAACGACTTGATGATTCGTCACTCCGGAAATGGCCGCAGCGGCAGCCGGAAATTCTGCGGCATCCTCACCGAGATGCACGCCGAACCGGACCGCGTGCACTACGCCGTTGTTGGCATCGGCATGAACGTCAACCAGACGAAAATGCCGGAGGGGATCGAGGACGTGGCAACGTCGCTGCGCATGGAAACGGACAAATTTCATTCGCGCCTCGAGCTGTTGATCCGGTTGCTGCGCCACCTCGACAGCTACTACAATCAATTTCTCGCCGAGGGCGCGCGGCCGATCCTCCGGCGGTTCGCTCAGGTCTCCAGCTATTTCGAGGGCAAGCACGTGCGCATCACTACAGCAACGGAAACCTTCACGGGCGTCACCGCGGGTCTCGAGCCAAGCGGCGTCCTGCGCGTGGCGCGCGACGACGGGCGCGGCACCGAACCCGTGCTTTCCGGTGACGTGACGGAGGCTCCCTGATGCTTCTGGCGCTCGATGTCGGCAACTCGAATACCGTGTTGGGCGTCTTCCGCGAAAAAACGCTCGTCGCCAACTGGCGTCTCACTACCGCGCGCGATCGAACCATAGATGAATACGGCATACTCACGCGTGACCTTTTCACGCTGGCCAAATTGAAGCCCGAAGAAATCGGCGGCGTGATCATCAGCTCTGTTGTGCCCCCCTTGAACTCAACACTCGCCGGAATGGCGGACCATTATTTCGCCCGCAAAGCCCTGTTCGTCGAGCCGGGTGTTAAGACGGGAATGGCCGTGCTGGTTGACAACCCTCTCGAGGTGGGCGCGGACCGCATCGTCAACGGCGTCGCGGCCTTTCAAAAATACGGCGGCCCGTGCATCGTGGTGGATTTCGGCACGGCGACCACGATTGACGTCATTTCCGCGCGCTGCGAGTACCTCGGCGGCACAATCATTCCCGGAATCGGCATCTCGGCGGATGCGCTCTTTGGCCGGGCCGCGCGCCTCTTCCGCGTCGAAATTAAGGATCCCGGAAAAATTATTGGCCGCAATACCGTCGAGCAGATGCAGGCCGGCCTCTACTACGGTGCGATAGATTCGGTGGACGGTGTCCTCTCGCGCACCAAGGCGGAATTCGGATCGGAAGCCAAGGTGATCGCCACGGGCGGCTTTGCCAAACTCGTCGCCGGCGGCTCGAAACACATTCAGCACACCGACGAGTTCCTCACGCTGGACGGCCTGCGCATCATCTGGGAACGCAACCAGCCCGGCGCGAAATCCTGAGCGCTCTTTAACGCTGAGATTTCGCCTGTGTCGAAGTCGAATGTGCTGGCCCGCACATCGCAGCCGCGATTGCGAGAGCTTAGCCGACTTTGCGCTTTGGATCCGAATGTGGCGCCGAGCTGGAGCTCGGCAGCTTTTGCACTTGGTTCCATATTCGCGCGAAGCGCGAATCAAGGTGAAAGCGTGGGGATTCATCCCCACGAAAAAGTTGCACGCAAAGCGTGCTGCCTTTGCGCCGAGTCTATCGCAGCATATAGTCGAGTCTTTCCGGCCGCGGCGCGACCAATTCTGCGACAACAACAATGGAACCCTTCAACTATTTCAATTATTTCACTGAGATCGAGGAGCATTTCTGGCGCAAGCGCGGCGCGCATCTGCTGGTATCGCCGCTCGATTGGGCTATCGTCGAGACTTGGCAGAAGGCGGGCATCCCTCTCAACGCCGTGCTGAAAGGAATTGACCGCGCGTTCGAAAGTTGGGGGCGTTCGCGACGCGCCGCAGGGGGGCGCCAGTTGAAGAGCTTGGCTTATTGCGTGGACGCAGTCCTCGACGCCGCCGCGGAAGCGCAGGAAGCAACGGCTGGAACGGGGCCAGTAATCCCCGTGCGGCCCGCCGCCGAACCCTTTTCGCGCGTCGAGCTGAAGGGATATCTCGAACGCAACGCGGCGCGCCTGCGGGCGTCCGCGGAAAAGAATCGAACCGCGCATCCCGCGATAGCCGCGCGCATGGAAGAAACGGCCAAACGGCTCGACGAGGTTTTGCCGCTGGTTGATTCACCCGCCGCGCTCGATCTGGAGGATCTCGAGCGCCGCCTCACGATCCTCGAAGAGAAACTTACCGCCGCGCTTTCCGCCGATGCCGATGAAGAGGCGCTCCTTGCGATCCGCCGCGAAATGGACCGATCGCTTGATCCATACCGGCGTAAGATGTCTGTGGAGCAATTGGCGCAGCTCGAGCGGCAGTACACGCAGAAGCGCCTGTTCGAGCAGTTCGGTGTCCCGCGCCTGAGCCTCTTCTACCTCACGTGATCGCCGAGTGATACCGCCGGTCTGCTGCGGCTCGGTTGCGGCCTGTACGTTGGTCTAGTTTTGGTTCTTCGTACTTTTACGATCTATTCCGGCCTGCGCAACTGTGCTAGCGTCTTTGCAGAGTTATGAAATACACACGACAATTCGGCGCCGGTGAAGGGCCCTACGGGTTGGGATGTCGGTGCTCTTTACTCGACACACCATGCCAAGTAAATATCGCGCTAAGTCATTCAAAACAAAGGGTCGGGCGCATTATTACTCGACACACCTTTCAGGCCTAGGTCCACATGGAAATCACCATCGAAAAACTGATTTATGGCGGCGAGGGACTCGCGCATCACGACGGCTCGACTGTCTTCGTGCCCTTCGTGCTCCCGGCGGAGCGCGTCACCGCCGCGCCCGTCGAGCAGAAAAAGAAATTCATTCGCGCGCGCGTCGAGCGTGTGCTCGAACCTTCGCCCGAGCGGTCAGCTGCGCGATGCCCTCACTTCGGCGTTTGTGGCGGCTGCGATTATCAGCATATTCCGTATGACGCTCAGCTCAAATTCAAGTCCGAAATCCTGCGCGAGACGCTCCGGCGAATCGGACGTGTCGAATGGACCGGCGAAATTACGACGCACGCCTCGCCGCCCTGGGCGTACCGCAATCGCGCGCAATGGAAAGTCCGTCCACTCGGCGAAGATGGCGTGGGCGGCATGGGCATCGGATATTTTCGCGCAAACTCCACCGCGCTGTGTGCTGTGGAGGACTGTGCGATCCTGTCGCCGCTTCTGCTGAAAACTCTTCTCGCGCTTCGCGCGGGCGCCGCCGCCGGTATGCTGCCGCGCGAGCTGCGCGAGATCGAAGCGTTTGCCGGGGGAGACGATTCCAAGCTTCTCATCACGGCTATCTTCGCCGGCTTCCCTCCCCGCGCCCAGGAATTGGTGGACAAGCTTCGCGGAATTCTGCCGGAAATCGAAAGCCTGCTTTTCCACGATCCCACTCGCGAGCGAATGGAACTCGACGGCCCGGGCTACGTCGAATGGGAAGCGGCGGGCACGACATACCGTGTGGGCCACTTTTCATTCTTCCAAGTGAATCGGTTCCTCGCAGGCGAGCTTGCGCGCGTCGTCGCAGAAGACGAAGCGGATGGAAAGTTGGCGTTCGATCTGTTTGCCGGAGTGGGGTTGTTTTCCGTACCGCTGGCGAAACGCTTCGCGCGCGTAATCGCTGTCGAATCGAATCCCGCAGCGGCGCGCGATCTGGAAGCGAATACCTCCGGCCGCGTCGCCCGCAGTGGGCGTGTCATCGAAGTCCGATCCGCGGATGTGGAACAATTTCTCACCAAGCTGAAAGAAAAGCCGCAGCTGGTCGTGCTCGATCCTCCGCGGGCCGGATTGACGCCGGGAATCATCAAGCACCTCACGCGAATCGCGCCGGCTCGCATCACGTACGTTTCCTGCGATCCGCCAACCCTCGCCCGCGATCTTGCGGCGTTCGCCAAGGCCGGGTACGACATTTCAAGCGTTCACCTGTTCGATCTTTTCCCCCAGACATTTCATATGGAGACGGTGGTAGGCCTACGCCGGCGTCCGTGAAGCTGCCCGCGCTGTGGCTCGTGACGGCGTTCGCGGCCGGCATCGGGCTAGCAGCACGCTGGCACCCATCTATTCGGCTGTTGATTGCCGTCGCCGCCCTCGCGATTCTGGTTTCCGGAATTTTGCTTTGCCGGGAGCATCGCGCATCGGCGTGGGTGCTTGCTCTCGTTGCCTGGGCCGCGCTTGGCGCGCTGGCGTCGAACATCGAGCGCGTCTCCGTCCCTGCAAATCACGTCACGCGCCTCATCGCGACCGGTCGCCTGGACACAAGCGATCCGCTGCGCTGGCGCGGACGCCTGCGAGAAGACCCGATGGCGCTTCCGTGGGGACGCCGCTTCGACATTGACCTCGAACAAGTGGAACAAGCCGGCGAAATAGTTCCGGTCAGCGGCGGCTTGCGCGTGAACCTCTACGGTGAAGTGCACGCGGACAATCAACTCCAGAGTTTGCGCGCGGGCGATCGCGTGGAGGCGCTCGTGAAGGCGCGGCCGCCGCGCAATTTCCTCGATCCCGGCGCATTCGATCTGCGTGGCTTCCTCGCGCGGCAGAAAGTTGATCTGACGGGATCGCTCCGCAGCGGCGAACTTCTGCAATTAGTCGATCGCCCGCGTCCGACCTTTCCGCAGCGTCTGGCGCGCGCACGCGGGGCATTGCTCGTACGGCTCGATGCTCTCTTCCCGGGCGAACCGGCCCGCGCGGCCGTGCTGCGAGCCATGCTCCTCGGCGACCGCAGCTTCGTGGATTCCGAAGTCGTCACCGCGTTCCAGATAACGGCGGCGTATCACGTGCTCGTTGTGGCCGGCCTGCACGTCGGCGCGCTCGTGGTGTTCCTTTTCTGGCTTTGTCGTGGACTGCGGCTACCCATCGGCGTCACCACTCTTGTGACGCTCGCGGTGCTCGCCGCATACGTGGGAGTGGTGCAGGACCGGCCGCCGATTCTGCGCGCTGCGCTCATGGCCGGGTTCTATTTGTGCGCGCGCCCGCTTTTCCGGCGCGTTGAATTGCTGAATACGATTGCGCTCGCGGCGCTCGTGCTCCTCGTCTGGAAACCGTCTTCTCTTGTGGACTCAAGCTTTCAGCTTTCCTTCCTTGCAGCAAGCGTCATTGCCGGGCTCGCGCTGCCCTGGATGAGCCGCACCAGCGCTCCGTATCGCAACGGGCTGCGCCATTTGGGGGACGTCACCCGCGACGGCGCACATCCGCCGAAAATCGCGCAGTTCCGGATCGAAATGCGCGCTGCCGCTCATTGGTTCGCAGCTCGATTGCCGACGCGGCTTGCGTCGCGGGCGGGCGAGTTGCTGACGCTGCCCATTCGCGTCGGGTTGCGCCTGTGGGAGATCGTGCTGCTTTCGGCAGTGATTCAGTGGGGCATGATGCCGCTGCTGGCGCGGGATTTTCACCGCGTCAGCCTAGCCGGGCCGCTCAGCAATATTCCGGCAGTCATTTTGACCGGCATCATCGTACCGCTCGGCTTTCTCGCCCTGCTTTTTAGTTTTGTGTGGGCGAGGCTCGCGATCGTTGTCGCGAAGGTGGTTGGACTCTGCGCCGGGTTGCTGCTCGCGACGATCAATTGGTTCAGCCGTTTGCCGCGCGTTTCCTACCGGATCCCTGATCCGCCGTTCTGGCTGATACTTCTATTTTTCGCGGCGTTGATTGTTCTCGCGGCGGCAGCGCGCGCAGCCGCAGCACAGCGGACGGGACGGCTCGCGAGGCGTCAGCTTCCGCCACCATTCGCGGCTACGGAATGGATTTCCGCTTTCTCGCTCGTCGCGCTCACCGTCCTTGTCGCGTCTCACCCGTTTGCGCCGAAGCTCGCGCGCGGAAAGCTCGAGGCGACCGTGCTCGACGTGGGCCAGGGCGATTCGATTTTCGCGGCGTTTCCCGACGGGCACACGATGTTGATTGATGGCGGTGGCCTTGCAGGGTCGGAATGGGTCGGCGGATATCGCTCGGGAACGGATGTGGGCGAAGAAGTCGTGTCGCCGTATCTCTGGTCGCGCGGCCTCAAGCGACTCGACGTCGTCGCGCTCACGCATGCAGATCATGACCACGTGGATGGCCTAAGCGCCGTGCTCGCGAATTTCAAAGTCGGCGAACTCTGGGTCGGACGCGACGATGAAAGGCCCGCATTCCAGCGCCTTCTTGCAGAGGCTCGCTCGCGCGGCATCACGATCGTGCAGAAGGCGCAGGGCGCCGATACCGATTGGCACGGCGCTCAAGCCAGCGTGCTTTGGCCGCCTGCCGCGAGCGCTGGAGAGACGCCGAACGACGCGTCACTCGTCCTGCGGCTCAGCGACGGCCAGGTGCACATCCTGCTGACGGGTGACATTGAGAAACGCACGGAAGAAAAGCTCGTCGAAGAGCATGCGCCGCTCACCGCCGATTTCCTGAAGGCCGCGCACCATGGCAGCAAGACATCTTCAACCGAAGATTTTATCTCCACCGTCGCACCGCGCATGGCCGTCGTATCAGTGGGCGAAGCGAATCCGTTTGGCCATCCTTCCGAAAGCGTGGTCGAGCGCTTCCAGCAAGACGGCGTAAGACTCTTGCGCACCGATCGCGACGGCGCCATCACAGCGCTCACGAACGGAACGGTCCTCGCGGTGCGCACTCACGTCCAGGGTAATCTCGCGCCCTGACAGGTCTACTTGTCCCATCCCGTGGGCGTTTTGTACGGCAGCGCAAGTTGAACGCCTTCCACCTGGCGTATCTTGCTGTTCTGAATCTTGAAGAATTCCGCGACCTCGACATTGAACGGCCGCTTCGCAGACGGAGGCATGGGAATTTTCCCGACGCCCGGCACGTCCGCCTCCAGCACTGTGCCGGGATGATTGAACATGAAAAACCCGAACACGATTCCCATTTTTTCGTCCACGATCATGAATCGCCGCGGGTCAACCGCCTTGATGTAGGCCCAAATCTTCGTGTTCATGTTTTCCCGGCATCCCATGGCGGCGGGATTGAAATCGCCGTGCCCCCATCCTTCGTTGTAACCGGGATTGTTGGTGTCCTGAATGCCATCGAGAATCCGATTGCACTTGTCGTCGAACGGCACGCTGTCGCCGGATAAATGCACGATCCCTTCGAAATATTGATTCGCGATCTTGAGCATTTCCTGACGCGACGACCGTTCGGACGCAGCCAGCGGCTGGAGCCATACGGGATTTGGCTGCCCGAATTTTTCCAGGGCCTCGGCAGGCTCGGCGCCCCGGCGGACGATCGTCTCAACTTCCGTGATCTTGTGGTTCACGACTTTCAGCCGGATCACCAAAATCGCAGGCGTGCCATTTTCCCGAATCGTTCCCTCGAATCCAACCTGGCCGGCCTCCGGGTCGGCAAAATAGATTTTGTAGGTTCCCATCCCGCTGATGGTGCCCCACAGCGCGTCGCCAAGCTTCATCTGCATGGTGTTCTCGGTGAACTTCGCGCCGGGCGCCAGAGGCAGGGCGCTCGGATCGTGCGCAACCAAAGCGGCCAGATACTGGTCAATGAAACCGGTCAGGCACGCGTAATCGCACGCCGCTGCAGAAGCGCCTTGGGGCTCATTATTCGCTGCCGCGGCTTTGATTCGGCCCGTGGAAAGGGTGGCCGATAGCATCAGAAACAGCAACATTCCCGCCGCAGCGATTCGCAGCATATGTCCTCTCATTTTCAGGCCCTCCATTTCGCGCCGCGATTGTACTCCTATGTCCGCGGTGCCTTATACGAATTCAAACAGAGCGAAAAAGGGCAGGCTGGCCCCGAGTACTATTGCCGGTCCCGGTGGCGGCAGGCATTATTGAGACTCAAGCTGCACAATAAACCATGCCAACGTTACTGGAAGGCGCAAAAGCGGATCCGACGCAGGAACAGATAGACGACGAGAGCCGGCGAATCCGGCGGTTGCGCATTTTGGTGCAGCTCACCGTGGAAACGATCGCGGAAGGCGGGCTCACGGCCGAAGAAGCGTCGGGAATGATCGCCGCTACGAGGCGCGTCGCACTCGAAATGTTTCCGGGCAAGGAACGCGCGTTCGATTTGATCTATAGGCCTCAATTTCAGCGCGTGATGCACGCCGTTTACAGGCTGCAGTGACGCAGCCACATCAGTAACCAAACCGCATTTGAATCCACATTCGCAGCCATACGACTCCAAGTCCAGCAATCGTGCCCAGCAGCGCCTGATATTCGCGGTTCCGCCGGTACTGCGGCCACGAAAACACGTTCTTGGGTGTATTTTGCGCGGAAGTCGAGCCCTTGGGCGCAGGGAAGCCGGGGAAAAACAGCGGCGTGCGCGCAGCGTAGTCCTCAAATACAGCGCCAAAACGCTTACGCAAGTCCGCCTCTTCATTGCGAATCACGGCATAGTAGAAAACCGCGAAATACACTCCCACAATCAGCCCGGCCCACAAGGAATGACCGGCAATGATGAATCCGGCCGCCAGAAAGGCGCTGCCGAAGTAGAGCGGGTTTCGCGTCACTGCGTAAGGGCCAGTTGTGGCGAGCTCCTCATCCTTCCGCAGGTGCCCTGAGGCGAGGCCACGAACGAGCAAGCCGAAGGCGGCGACAAGTCCGCCAATCATGATCGCCCGCGGGATCGGCCTGGCGAGCACCAGGAACACGACCGCGACCGGATACCCCAGGCGGACGCGCCAGCGCATCCAGAATTTTCTCGACTGCTTGATTTCCAGGGACCGCGAATCAGTCATTCATACCCCGGCGCAGGCGCGCGACGATTTCGCTCGTTGAGTGCGGCGATCCATCGCCAACGACGGCAACACGAATCCCAAGCAGCGCTGCGAGCTCGGCGTCGCGTGACGCATTCACGGTTCGATCTGCGCCGCGGGCGTGCACCTCGGGCTGAAACTCGCGCAGCAGGGGTTCCACATCGGCGTCATCGAATACGATGACGTAGTCCACAGCCGCAAGCGCGGCGACCAACGCCGTGCGGGCGCGCTCGGTCAAGACCGGCCTACCGTCGCCTTTCAGTTTTCTGGCGCTCGCGTCGGAATGGATTGCCACTACAAGCAGATCGCCCTCATCCCGCGCCGCGCGAAGGTAGCGGACATGGCCGGCGTGAAGCAGGTCAAACACGCCGTGAGCAAACACGATCCTGCGTCCCGCCCGGCGGTGTTCTTCGAGCACATCGTGCAGACCGCCGCGGGAAAGAATTTTATCGCGCGTATCCATTAAGAGTTGAGCATCGCGGGGTAGGTTCGCGACGCCGCGCCGAAAAGTATCACACGCACCCCGATTGCAGCAAACCAGCGTGGCGCGGGTGAAAATGCCGTTCGTTTTCGCGGCGCCCATTCATCGCCGGGACCTAATGCGAGATTCCGCGACCGTCATTACGGTTTGCCAGAACTGCTGCTCACGATTGATCTGCAGCGAGATGCAGCCCCAGTAGAGATCCATCGCCGGAAGCGGGACACGCGAGAGATTGAAGCTGTCCTTTTCCGTGCAGATGATTGCGTTCGCGCCGACAGCATGAGCCGCGTCCTCAATCGCTTTCATTTCCTGCGCGGTGTAGCGATGGTGATCGGGAAAGGCCTTGTACCCGGCTACATCGAGGCCCCACTCCCGCAAATCGGCGCGAAAAGCAGCTGGATTGCCGATTCCGCTGAATGCGAACCATTTGCGCGAGTGAGCTTCGGGGTATTTTGTCCCCGAAGATTCGCCGCGAAATTCCTGAATGTACTCAAGGTGAGCGCGCGCGTAGAAAATCGGCGCGTCCGAATTCCTGCGGATGGCGGCCTCAACGGCCGTGGCGTGGTCGTTTCGCGTGATCACGATCACGTCCGCGCGAGACAGTGCCGATAGCGGCTCGCGCAGGCGGCCAGCGGGAAGCAGGTGGCCGCCCCCGAAGGGACTCGTCGCGTCAATCAAAACGATATCCACATCGCGCGCCAATTGCAGATGTTGAAATCCGTCGTCGAGAACGAATGATTCGATGCCGCGTTTGGCAAGCTCGCTGCCGCGTGCAAAGCGATCTGCACCGACTCCAAGCGCGACGCGGTCGCCGAGGCGCGCTCGCAACAACTGCGCTTCGTCGCTGGTCGAAGCCACCCCATCTCCTTCGCCTCGATATCCACGGGTGAGAATGGCTGCGCTCCTGCCGTCGGCGAGCAATCGCTGCGCGATCCATAGAACCATCGGCGTCTTGCCGGTGCCACCGGTGGTGAGGTTGCCGACGCTGATGACCATGCCGTCGAGACGGCGTTGGCGCAGGATTCCCTTGCGGTAGGCGCGCGCGCGCAGACGGGTGACGGCGCCGTAGGGTAGCGTCAGCGGCCACAAAAGCGATTCGACGAACTTCACGCCGGGCGCTCCCGCTCGCTGAGAACAGCCGCGATGCGCTCGAGCGACCGCGCCGTGGCGCCGCGATTGCGCTCCGAAAGGTCGCGCGCGGATCCGCCCATGCGCTCTCGGAGGGCATTGTCCTCAACCAGCTGCACCCAAACTTTTCCAAGCTGCTGGCCGCTCGCGACCTCGACTCCCGCCTTCGCCGCCAGAAACTGCGCCGCCATATCGCGAAAGTTTTCCATGGACCGGCCGAAGACCGGCGGCTTCGAGAACCACGCCGGCTCCAGAATATTGTGGCCTCCCGCAGGAACTAGCGAGCCGCCCACAAAGACCGCGTCCGCAAGCGAATACAGGCCCGCGAGCTCCCCGATGGAGTCGAGCACCAGCACATCCATATTTTCGTCGAGCGGCTTCGTAGCGTCCACACAGCTGCGGCGAACGACATTCCATCCGCCCGCGGCGGCGATATCGACGGCCGCTTGGAACCGATCCGGTTTGCGCGGCGCGAGGATTAGCAGCGCGTGGCGCCACTGCCGCTGAACGATATCGTAGGCGGCGATCACGGCTTCTTCCTCCTCAGCGACCACGCTTCCGGCAACAAATATCGGCCAGCGCTCCTGCGCGCGAATCTGACCTTCCAGCCACGCGCCGAATTCGCTCGCGGCCGGAGGCTCGGCATCGTATTTCAGGTTTCCGATCACCTCGACGCGCTCTTCGACCGCGCCCATTTCGCGCAGCCGCGCGGCATCCTCGGGCGTCTGCGCGAGAAAGATTTCCGCGTCCTGCAACGTGCAATTGAAAAACTCGCCGATCAGAAATTCCCAGCGCTTGAACCGTGCGAAGGATTTTTCCGAGATGCGCGCGTTGGCAAAGATCACGGGCACGCCCTGGCGCCGCGCTTCGCGCAGGAAATTCGGCCAGATCTCAGTCTCCATCACGATCACCAGCGCGGGCTGGATGGATCGCAGGGCACGCCGGACCGGCACCACCCAATCGAGCGGAAAATAGAAAATGCCATCCACGGACTGCAATCGTTCGCGCGCGAGGCGCTGACCTGTCTCCGTGGTCGTCGAGACGAAAATCGCGCGCCCTGGAAAGCGCCGCTGCAAACCCTCCGCGAGCGGCTTCGCGGCGAGGACTTCGCCAACCGACACGGCGTGAATCCAGATCGCGTCGTGCCCCGGACCATCGGCTGCACGAGAACCCGCGGCGCGGGGAGCCATCTCCGGCGGCACGCTCCCCAGGCGCTCCCACAGCGCGCTCGCCGGTTCACCGCGACGCCACCCTCGCAGCGCATAGTAAGGCGCGAGAAACAGCATGCCGACGGCGGTGATGATGCGATAAAAAAAGTACATGGCAGGCGACGCGGCATTATAGCCCGATCATCGAAGATTGCACCGCGCGGTGGCTATCGCTTGTTGTTGCGGGTGAGATAGGCCGAGAGCGCTTCCAAATCCGCGTCGCTGAGCTCCGTCTTGCGAAATCGCGGCATCACGGAAACGCCGTTGCGGACGAATATCTTGATGAATTGCGGCGTCAGGTCCGTGCGCTCCTCAAGCATCGCAGGCTTCGAGCCCTTGTACTTTGCAGCCAGCGCGTCCGTGCCGGGCATGGTCGCGCCGATCCCGGGGCTTGCATTCTTGATGACTGGCCCATGACATCCGGAGCAGAGGTCGTGAAAGACCTTCTTGCCAAGCTGAATTTTCGGCGCCGAGGAATCTTCGGCGCGCGAAGGAAACAGAGTCCAGGACGAGTTCTGGCTTGCGGCAGCGCCGGCTCCCAGAAATACGAGGGCGAACGCAGCCAGCAAAACGGTCCCCGCGTGCTTCATGTCTTTGCCTTCCGCATCTCCCGGGGCCAGATCCCGTAGCGGCCGGCGGACAGGATTCCGTTGGGATCCACCGCGTCCTTGAGCGTTTCGTGAAATCGCAACAGCGCGTGATTGTTGAACGAATATGCGCTCATGGCGGTGTCCATGAACGCGGTGTGAGTCCGATATTCTCCCCAGCCGTGATCGGCGGCGAGCCGGAGCATGCGATCGAACGTCGCGCGATTTTTCTTATTCGTCACGATGTCGTTCGTGATCGGAAAGCCGTAGAGAAGAACGAACGCCCTCCAATGATACGACTGCGGAAGGCCGACGGACGGCGTGACGCCCCATTCGCGAAAAGCTTTCGTGAACACTCTTTGCGCTTCGAGCACAGCCTCGCCGGTCATCGGGATCACCGACGCGAGCCAGAGATGGCCATTGTTGGGAGTTGGATTGATTGGCGACCGCGCGCCCAGCGAAAAAACGCCCAAGCTCGGTATGCCCAGTTTCGATCGCTCGCCCACTCTCTCGGTCTGCTCCGGAGTCAGCGGAAAGCGGAAAGATTCGCCCTCTTCGAATGTGGCGCCCGGAATCGCGGAGAATTGCTCCTTCACGTGCTCCCACTGCGCGTCTATGACCTTCGACAGCCCGTAAAAGGAAAACGGGCAACCCCAGAACTGGACCTTTCGATCCTGAGCGTAGCGGTCCCACTCCTCCGGCGAGCCGCCGTCGGGTTTCGCGAGCAGCGCTTCGCGCGCCGGATCGGGCGGCCCGTTGTACACGGGACTTTCAATCCAGATATGGCAATTGATCGTGCCGGAGTTCATCAGCCGCGCCATGATGTCCACGAACGGAATGATGTCGTTGTACTTCGGCACCCAGACGGTAGCGACCCTGTACGCCTCCGGCTGCGGCATCAGCCAAAAGCCCATTTTCGTGACGACGCCAAAATTGGATTGCGAGAATATGCCGTCCACGTAGGGGCCGAGTCCGAACTTGAACTGCTGCCAGGTTTGCGCGTTCGGCACAGCTCCCATTCCGGTGCGCAGCAATTCGCCGTTCGCGAGGACGACCTCCATGCCGCAATGCGATTCGAAATGATCGCGAAACGGGAGGGGCGTGTATCCCGCGCCGTGATCGAGCGAGTTGCCAATCAGACTGCCCCAGCCGGGATCGGGGACATCGAGCCAGAGCTTCAGACCGTTTTCTTGAATATAGCGATACAGGTCGAAGTAGCTGACTCCAGGCTCGACCAGCGCGTAGGCGTTGCGCTCGTTCACCTCGAGTATCCGGTTCATTCGCTTGAGGTCAAGCACCACACTGCCGGATAGAACGGGAGCCGAACCTCCATAGCCGAGATTCCGGCCCGTAGAGATGGGATAAATCGGAATTTTGTAGCGATTTGCGATCCGGACGACCGCCTGCACCTGCTCTACGCCATCCGGGGCGACGGCTGCGGAGGCTACGATCTCGTCGGGTTCACCGAGGAATGGAGAATAGGCGTCACGATAGAGCGCGACATCTTCGTCGCTGCTGAAAACCCATTCTTTGCCGACTGCTTCTTCGAATTGCTTGATTGCTTCGGCAAAGTCGCCGGGGCTTACGCCGGGTGGAACTTTCATTCCTGGCTCCTGGTGCCTGTTGAAGACTGTAAATTCGAAGTTATTTCATACAACGCACGAGCCGTTCCGCTTACGCTCGCGCCTTGCGCATGCCTTTGGGCCAGATGCCGTTCTTGCCCGGCGATAGGATGCCGTTCGGATCGAGCGCGTCCTTCATGGTTTCATGCAGCCGCAGCAGTGCGTGGTCGTTGAAGGAATACGTCGCCGCGATGTCCCCCATGAACGTGGTGTGCGTGCGGTACTCTCCCCAGCCGTGGTCCGCCGAAATCTTGATCAAGTGCCTGTAAATCTCGCGGGTCTTGCGGTTCTTTTCGACGTCCTGCTCGATCGGAAAGAGATAAATGATCACGAACGCCCGCGCGAAAAACGAGAAAACCGGAAACGCCGCCGCAGCGCCGCCAGGAGAGCCAAGGTCTCTGTAGACCTGCTCGAAAACCTGCTGGGACTCGAGGACGCCTTCTCCGGTCATCGGGATGATCGGCGAAAAACCCAAATGACCCTGGCCGTGCGGCCCGAGTATCGAAAACGTCTGCAGGCTCGGAATTCCGAAAGGGACCGTGTCCAGGATTTTCGCCACTTGATCGGGGCTGAGCGGAAAGCGTTGCGAAGCGCCGTCGTGAAATTTCACTCCCGGAATCGAAGAGAATTTCTCCTGCGCGAATTCCCACTGCGCGGCGACGACTTTGGCGGGTCCATAGAAAGGAAGAGAAACGCTCCAGTAGGGGATATTCTTTCGCGCCGCATAATCGTCCAGACCTTGTTTGTCAGCGCTCGCGCGAAGAGCAGTCAATTCCGCATCCGGCCGTACGAAGGAAAGAGGGCTGGTCACCAGAGTTGTGGCCTGGACGGTTCCGGAATTCATCAAATAGGCGAAGATTTCGACGAGCTGAAAAATGTCGTCGTGCTTGGATACGGTCACAGTTCCCGAAAGATAAGCCTCCGGCTCCGGCATCAGCCAAATTCCCATCTTCGTGACGATGCCGAGGCTGGATTGCGAAAAGATTCCGTCAACATAGGGACCGAAGCCGTATTTATATTGCTGCCAGGTTTTTGAATTCGGCAGCGCGCCCATGCCCGTGCGCACCACGTCTCCACTGGCGAGAACCACTTCCATGCCGCAGTGGCAATCGAAGTGGTCGCGCATCGGCGTATATCCGCCGCCGCGCTCGAGTGAATTGCCGATGGGGCTGCCCCACCCAGGATCCGGCGGATCAATCCAGACTTTCAGTCCTTTTTCCTGAATGTACCGATAGAGATCGAAATAGCTGACGCCCGGTTCGACCAGCGCGAAGTGATTCTTGTCGTTGACCTCGAGTACACGATTCATGCGCTTGAGATCGAGCACGACGCTGCCGCTCAGCAGCGGCGACGAACCGCCATAGCCCAGATTCTTGCCGGTCGAAATCGTCCAGAGGGGAATTTTGTATTTGTTCGCGATTCGGACGATCGCCTGCACCTGCTCGACGCCGTCCGGAGCAACTGCGGCCGACGGAATTGGCTCTTCGGCTTCATGCCAAAGCGGCGAATATGCATCGCGATAGAGGTCCACGTCCTCATCGGACGTGAACACCCACTCCTTGCCTATGGCCGCTTCGAACTGCTTGATCGCTTCGGCGAAGTTGGCCTGGCTGACGCCGGGAGGAAGCTTCATTCGTGGCTCCATATTGCGTTTGTCGTGGCGAGAAAGACGGCCATTCTCGGCGTTGAGTGGCCGCTATCGCTAAGCGCGCGCTTTACGCATGCTTTTCGGCCAGATGCCCTGTTTGCCTGGTGACAGGATTCCATTGGGATCGAGCGCATCCTTCACCGTTTCGTGAAAACGCAGCAGCGCGTGATTGTTGTATGAGTAGACGTTCGCCACGTCGTCCATATACGCGATGTGCGTGCGGTATTCTCCCCAGCCGTGCTCTGCGGAGACTTTGATCAAGCGCCGGAACACTTCGCGGTTGCGTTTATTGAATTCGACATCGTGCATGATAGGAAAGCCGAACAAGAATACGAACGCGCGCGGGAAGAAAGCCCATGGCAGCGAGATGAATTGATTCTGCGGCGGCACGCCCAGCTCGTGGTAAACGTCGCCGAAAGCCTTGAGGGCTTCGAAAACGGCCTCACCCGACAAAGGGATGATCGGCGAAAAATCCATGTGGCCCTGGGTCTTGCCCAGGAAACCGAAAACAGAAAGATTCGGAATGCCCAGAGCCTGGCGCAGGACATCGTCCGAGTCCTTGAGTTTCACAGGAAACCGATAGGAGCGGCCCTCTTTGAAAGCGGCGCCGGGGATCGCCGAGAATTTTTCTTTCGTATATTCCCATTGAAGGTCAACGACCTTAGCCGGTCCGTAGAAATGCAGCTCGGCGCTCCAGTAGGGAATGTTCTGCTCGCGGCCGATGCGCTCCAGTTCCGCGACGGAAATGTCGCCGGGTAGATCAACGACGCCTCCGCCCTTCGAGACACGATAGGTGAGCAGCGGGCTATCGAGCGCCATTGTTCCCTGCACGATTTGGGAATTGTAGAGATAGGCGATCGTCTCGACGAACGGGATGAGATCTTCGTGCCGAGCAACCATCACCGTTCCGTCGCGGTAGGCTTCGGGTTCGGGTAGCAGCCACACGCCCATCTTCGTGACAATGCCGAAATTCGATTGCGAGAACATGCCATCCACGTAAGGGCCGAAACCGTAGCGATACTGCTGCCAGGTCTTCGAGGCCGGCATCGCGCCCATGCCTGTGCGCATCACCTCGCCATTCGGCAGCACAACTTCCAGTCCGCAGACTGTGGCGAAATGGTCGTGCAGCGGACCGCGACCACCGCCACGTTCGAGAGAGTTGCCGACCGGGCTGCCCCAGCCGGGATCGGGCGGGTCAATCCAGACTTTCAGCTTGTGTTCTTGAATGTAGCTGTAGAGATCGAAATAGCTAACGCCCGGCTCGACGAGCGCATATGCGTTCGTCTCATTAACTTCGAGAACCCGGTTCATGCGCTTCAGGTCGAGGACCACGCTGCCGGAAAGGCGCGGCGCCGATCCACCGTACGCCAGATTCTTACCGGTCGAGATCGTCCAAAGAGGAATCTTGTACGTGTTGGCGATCTTGACGATTGCCTGCACCTGCTCGACTCCGTCGGGCGCAACCGCGGCGGATGGAACTGAATCCTCGGCTTCGTGCCAGAAAGGAGAAAACGAGTCGCGATAGAGGTCCAGATCGTCGTCGCTGGTGAAGACCCATTCCTTGCCGACGGCCGCTGTAAAATGAGTCAGCGCGGCTGCGAAATCAGCCTCGCTCACTCCCGGCGGAACTTTCATGCCTTCTTCTCTCGCAGGTGTTTCGGCCAGATACCATACCGGCCCGCGGAAAGTATGCCGTTGGGATCAATTGCGTCTTTCACCGTCTCGTGAAAATGCAGCAACGCGTGATTGTTGAAGGAATATGTATCCATCACCGAAGCCTGATGAGCGGGTGCGGTGCGATATTCACCCCAGCCATGTTCGGCCGCGATCTGCACCAGCCGGTCGAACGAGGCGCGATTTCTCTTATTGGTTTCGACATCGTGCGTGATCGGAAAACCAAAAAGGTAGATGAAACCTCTCTCCCAATAACACGTGGGCAAGCTGAATGACGGGACGGGTAAATTCAGCTCCTTGGCGGCGTCGGTAAATACTCGGTTCGCCTCGAAAACCGCCTCGCCTGTCCTAGGAATAATCGGCGCGAACCAGATGTGGCCTTGTCCCGGCGTGGGGTTCGCGTCCGAACGCGCGCCGATCGAAAACATTCTCAGGCTCGGAATCCCGAACTGCGGCACGTTCACCTTTTCCTGCTGCTCCGCGGTCAGGGGCATCTTGTACGCCTGCCCGTCCACGAACTTGGCCCCCGGAATGGCGGAAAATTTCTCCTTGGCAAATTCCCAGTTCGCGGCGTTCGCTTCGGCTGCTCCGTAGAAGCTCAGCGTGCAACTGAAAAAGCCAATTCCCTTTTTCTGCGCGTATGCGTCCAATTCATTCAGCGTCGTGGCAATGGGCTTTGCGAGCAGCGCCGTCAGCCCCGCATCAGGCGGCGGCCCGCCCGCGCTCAGCGGACCTCCCCGACTCAGAAGAGGACTGCCCAGAAACGGCATGCCAGTCGTGCAGTTCGTGTTCTCGAGCCAATTCAAAATATCAATCATCGGAATCAAGTCGCCGTGCTTCGGTACCATCACAGTTCCCGAAAGATAAGCGTCCGGCTGCGGCAGCAGCCAGAAACCCATTTTCGTGATCACGCCAAAGTTGGACTGCGAAAACATCCCGTCAATCCAGGGGCCGAATCCCGATTTGTATTGCTGCCAGGTTTTCGCGCCCGGCATCGCGCCCATTCCCGTGCGCATCACTTCGCCATTCGCCAGCACCACTTCCATCCCGCAGTGCGAATCGAAATGGTTGCGATACAACGCGGTCAAATACCCGCCGCCACGATCGAGAGAATTTCCAATCGGGCTGCCCCAGCCGGGATCAGGAACGTCAACCCAGAGCTTGAGTCCTTTCTCTTGAATGTAGCGATAGAGGTCGAAGTAGCTGACTCCCGGTTCAACGAGCGCGTACGCGTTGGGCTCGTTGACCTCGAGAATCCGGTTCATGCGCTTCAAATCCAGAACCACGCTGCCCGAATACGTGGGCGCCGAACCGCCATATCCCAGATCTTTTCCTGTGGAGACCGGATAAATCGGAATCTTGTACTGGTTCGCGATGCGAACGACCTTCTGCACCTGCTCGACATTATCCGGCGCGACGGCCGCGGACGCGACCAGCTCGTTCGCCTCTCCCCAGAACGGCGAGTAGGCATCGCGATAGAGCGCCACGTCTTCGTCGCTCGTGAAAACCCACTCCTTGCCAACGGCATCTTCAAACTGCTTGATCGCTTCAGCGAAATCGCCGGCGCTCACACCTGGCGGAATTTTCATTGCGCGCTCCCGTCTCGACCACTACTGCGTCTTGTTGTCACGCTTTCGCCTTCCTCATCGCCTTCGGCCAAATACCGCACTTCCCCGCTGCAAGGATTCCGTTGGGGTCGAGCGCGTCCTTCATGGTTTCGTGAAGCCGCCGCAACGCGTGATCGTTGAAGGAATACGCGTCCGATATGTCGCCCATGAACGCTGTATGCGTGCGGTATTCGCCCCATCCGCGCTCGGCCGACGTTTTCACCAAACGCCTGAAGATCTCCCGGTTCCTCTGGTTCTTCGCCACATCGTGCTCGATCGGGAAAAAGTAGATGATGACGAACGCACGCGCGAAGAACGACCACACTGGAAATGACGGAGAGACGCCCTCGGACCCACTCAAGTCCTTGAAGACCTGGTCAAATACCTGCTGCGCCTCGAGCACCGCTTCACCCGTCATGGGAATGATGGGCGAGAACCACATGTGCCCCTGACTGCGAGGTCCGCCGACCTGGAACGTCTGCAGGCTGGGCACGCCATACGGCACCGGGTTCCTGATTGCCGCCAGCTGATCGGCGTCGAGCGGAAAGCGGTACGACGCGCCATCCTGAAATTTCACTCCGGGAATCACCGAAAATTTCTCGCGTGCATACTCCCACTGAGCTGCCACGACTTTGGCTGACCCGTAGAACGGGAGCGACACACTCCAGTAGGGAATATTCTTCCGCGCGGCGTAGTCCTCGAGCTCTTTCGTCGAACCGCTGGCGCGCAGAGTGGCCAGCTCCGGATCGCGAACGTACGCCAGGGGGCTCACCACGGTCGTCGTCGCCTGCACCGTTCCGGAATTCAGCAGATTCGTGAACACCTCGACCATGGCAAAGAGGTCATCGTGCTTCGACACCATGACGTTTCCCGAAAGGAACGCCTCCGGCTGCGGGAACAGCCAGAAACCCATTTTGGTGACGACGCCGAAATTCGACTGCGAAAAAATCCCGTCCACGTAAGGGCCGAAGCCATATTTGTATTGCTGCCAGGTCTTCGCGTTGGGAAGCGCGCCCATTCCCGTGCGCACCACGTCTCCATTGGCCAGAACCACTTCCATGCCGCAGTGGCAATCGAAATGGTCGCGCATCGGCGTGTAGCCTCCGCCGCGTTCGAGCGCGTTACCAACCAGGCTGCCCCACCCCGGATCGGGCGGATCAATCCATACCTTGAGGCCCTTTTCCTGAATGTATTTGTAGAGATCGAAATAGCTGACGCCCGGCTCGACCAGCGCGTAGTGGTTTTTGTCGTTCACTTCCAGTACCCGGTTCATCCGCTTCAGGTCCAGCACCACGCTGCCGCCCAGAAGCGGCGCTGACCCGCCATAGCCGAGGTTCTTGCCCGTCGAAATCGTCCACAGTGGAATCTTGTAGTGGTTCGCGATCTTGACGACCGCCTGCACCTGTTCGACGCCGTCGGGCGCGATTGCCGCCGAAGGAATCGGCTCTTCTTTTTCGTGCCAGTAAGGAGAATAGGAGTCGCGATAGAGATCCACATCCTCATCGGACGTGAATACCCACTCCTTGCCGATCGCTTCCTGAAACTGCTTGATCGCGTCGGAAAAATCGCCGGGGCTTACGCCAGGCGGGACTCTCATCACACGCTCCTGCTTGCTGTCCACCGAATGAAACAGGTTTCCCTGATGCTACGGTTTATTATTACGCGTCAGATACGCCGCAATCGCGTCCAAATCCGCGTCGCTGATTTCCGTCTTCCGGAATATGGGCATGATGGAAATCCCATTCCGCACATATTGCTTGATTAGCGCCTGCGTCAGGTCCGTGCGGTTGGCGAGCAGCGCCGGCACGGCTCCCTTGTATTTCGCCTGCAGCGCGAGAGTGCCCGGCTTCCCAACTCCCTCGCCGTGGCACATTGAGCAGTAGTTCGTGTACTGCACGTATCCTCGCGGCTGGCCCTGGCTCGGCGTCGTGGTGTTTGTCCACGAGGAAGATCTCGACACCGCCTCCTGGGCGGGCAACGCCTTCGCCGCAAAGAAAAACGCCAGCGCGACAACCACATAGGCTCCGAGCTTTTTCATGACTTTGCCTCCCTCACGTGCTTCGGCCAGATTCCATACCGGCCCGCGGAAAGAATTCCGTTGGGGTCAATCGCGTCCTTGACCGTTTCGTGAAAACGCAACAGGGCGTGATTGTTGAACGAATAGGTGTTCATGATCGCGTCCTGAAAGGCCGGAGCCGTGCGGTATTCGCCCCAGCCATGATCGGCAGCGACTTGAATCAGTTTCCTGAACGACGCGACATTTTTCTTATTGGTCTCGATGTCTTTCACCACCGGAAAAGCAAAAATGAAGATGAACGAGCGCTCCCAATAGGTTGAGGGGAGATTGAAGTTAAGGAACGGCAGCCCAAAATCCTTGGCGGCCTGCGCAAACACGCGATTCGCCTCAAAGATCGCCTCGCCCGTTCTCGGAATGATCGGAGAGAACCACATGTGCCCGGTGCTGGGCTCGGGGTTCATTGCCGAGCGCGCCCCAATGGAGAACATCGCCAGGCTAGGTATGCCGAACTGCGGCTTGTGAACCTTTTCGCGCTGCTCGGCGGTCAGCGGGAGCTTGTACGCATCCCCGTCTTCGAATTTGGCGCCCGGGATCGCGGAAAACTTCTCCTTGGCAAACGCCCAGTTCGCGGCATTTGCCTTTGGCGCGCCGTAAAAGCTCAGCTTGCAACTCCAGTAGCCGATGCCCTTCTTCTGCGCGTAGTCGTCCAGCTCCGGCGTCATATTGCCGCCGGCCTTGGCAACCAGCGCCGTCAGCTCCGGATCCTCCGGCCGGTCAAAAGGCGACGAGCCTTGATCGAAGCGGGCCGCGAATTCCGAAAGCATTGGAATTCCTAGCAGGGGGCTTGCCAGGTCCGGCATGCCGTTTGTGACGCGCGTGTTCTCCAGATAATTTAACGTGTTTACGAGGGGAATCAGGTCATCGTGACGGAACACGGTCACCGTGCCTGAAAGATACGCGTCCGGCTCCGGCATCAGCCAGAATCCCATTTTCGTCACCACGCCGAAATTCGACTGCGAAAACATGCCGTCAATCCACGGACCAAATCCGGACTTATACTCCTGCCACGTCTTGGAGCCCGGCAGCGCCCCCATGCCCGTGCGCATCACTTCACCATTCGCCAGCACCACTTCCATCCCGCAATGCGAATCGAAATGATTGCGATATTGCGGCATCAAATATCCGCCGCCGCGATCGAGAGAATTGCCGATCGGACTGCCCCAACCCGGATCGGGAACGTCCACCCAAAGCTTGAGTCCCTTTTCCTGGATGTAGCGGTAGAGATCGAAGTAGCTGACGCCGGGTTCAACCAACGCGTAGGCATTGCGCTCGTTGACCTCGAGAATCCGGTTCATGCGCTTCAGGTCGAGCACCACGCTGCCGGAAAGAACCGGTGCAGAGCCGCCGTAACCGAGATTTTTCCCGGTTGAAACCGGATAAATCGGAATTTTGTAGCGGTTCGCGATTTTGACGACTGCCTGGACCTGCTCGACGCCATCCGGCGCAACGGCCGCCGACGCCATAAGCTCGTTCGGTTGCCCCATGAGCGGTGAATAGGCGTCGCGATAGAGAGCGACATCCGCGTCACTGGTGAAAACCCATTCCCTGCCGACGGCTTCTTCAAACTGCTTGATCGCTGCGGCGAAGTCGCTCGCACTCACGCCCGGCGGGACTTTCATTGCATGCTCCTCATGACCAACTGATCGATTTATCTCTCGCGAAGCCGCGGCTTAATGTTACGGCTTGTTGTTTCGAGTCAAATACGCCGCGATAGCGTCCAAATCCGCGTCGCTGATTTCCGTTTTACGGAACATCGGCATGAACAAGACGCCATGGCGCACGAACGTCTTGATCACCGGCGCGGTCAGGTCCGTGCGTTCTTCCAGCACAGCGGGCTTTTGCCCGCGGGCGGTCAACGCATCCGTCCCTGGCTTTCCCAAGCCTGTGCCGTGACATGGGAAGCACCACTTGTCGTAGACCTTGTGTCCCTTTTCAATCTGATCCTGATCCGGCGCGGCGAATGCGGGCACCGTCATCATCAGGCTCAACACCACAAGCAATCCCACTCTCGCGATTTTCATGCCGATGCCTTTCTCATGCTTTTTGGCCAGATGCCGCACTTACCGGGCGACAAAATTCCGTTGGGATCCAATGCGTCCTTGACGGTTTCGTGAAAACGCCGTAGCGCGTGGTTGTTGAAGGAATATGTATCCATCACCGTTTCCATGAAGGCCGTGTGCGTGCGGTATTCACCCCAGCCATGTTCTGCCGCCACTTTGATCAATCGCTTAAAGTTCTCCCGATTTTTCTGGTTCTTCGCGACATCGTGTTCGATGGGGAATCCGAAAAGCACCAGGAAGCAGCGGGGATAATTGGAAGCGGGTCCAAGAAAAAACAGCGGGCCGACAGGCATGCCCATTTCCTTGTATGCATCCGCGAACACTTGTTGTGCTTCGATCACCGCCTCGCCTGTCATCGGGACGATTGGCGAAAACCATACGTGCCCTTCGCTACGCCCGCCTCCCACGCCGAACACGGAGAGGCTCGGAATGCCGACGGCCACAGAATTCTGAAATTGCGGCAATTCTTTGGGATCCACGGGGAATCGGCGCATGGTTCCGTCTCTAAACGTGACCCCTTCGATCCCCGAAAACCTTTCCTTCGCATATTCCCACTGCGCGGCCACCACTTTGGCCGGTCCATAAAACGGCAGCTCGATACTCCAGTAGCCCATGTTCTTCTCTTGCAGGTAATGCTCGAGGTCCTGCGTCGAGGGACCGCCCGGCTTGGCTCGCAGCGCTGCGAGCTCCGCATCTGCCCGTAGAAAATTCAAGGGACTGGCCACGGTCGTGGTGCCGAGCACGATGCTGGAATTCATCAGGTACGCCAAACCGGCCACGAGCGGAACAAGGTCATCATGCTTCGGGACCGACACGGTGCCGGTCAGGTATGCCTCGGGCTCGGGGAACAGCCAAAAACCCATTTTCGTGACGATGCCCAGGCTTGATTGCGAGAACATGCCATTCACATAAGGCCCAAAACCATATTTGTATTGCTGCCAGGTTTTTGAGCCGGGCAGAGCGCCCATGCCCGTGCGCATCACGTCGCCATTCGGAAGGACGACTTCCATCCCGCACTGCGCGTCGAAATGGTCGCGCATAGGCGTGCGGCCACCGCCGCGGTCAACCGCATTGCCGATCAAACTGCCCCAACCGGGGTCAGCCGGGTCGATCCATACTTTGAGTCCTTTTTCCTGAATGTACTTGTAGAGATCGAAATAGCTGACGCCCGGCTCGACCAGCGCGTAGTGATTCTTGTCATTCACTTCCAGAATGCGGTCCATGCGCTTCAGGTCGAGCATCACGCTCCCGCCCAAAAGCGGCGCCGACCCGCCATAGCCAAGATTCTTGCCGGTCGAAATCGTCCAAAGAGGAATCTTGTATCGGTTGGCAATCTTGACAATCGTCTGCACCTGCTCGACGCTATCCGGGGCTACTGCCGCGGAAGGAATCGGTTCTTCGTTTTCGTGCCAGAAGGGAGAATAGGAATCGCGATAGAGATCCACATCCTCATCGGAGGTGAACACCCATTCCTTGCCGACTGCATCCTCAAATTGTTTGATCGCGCCAGAAAAGTCCGCGCTACTGACGCCCGAGGGAAGCCGCATCACACACTCCTCGCGAATTTACGAGCGCGAAAACTTTCGCGCATCGCCGACCGGAGCAATCACCCACGAAACCAGGTGTTCCGGATCATCCGCACGCTTCGTCGTCGGTGTGACCACGGTCATTTTGGAAGCCTTCGCCCGGCTCGTCGGGCAGCGCGTCAGCAAACTCGCGGTTCGGCTGCTCCAGTCCGGCCCGCTCGAGCTCAGATCCACCGCCTCCCGCAACATTCGCTCGGAGCCGGATAGTTCATGCTCCATGTAGCCGTCCGCCCGGTACGTATGGTCGGCGCGATACACCACGCGCATCCCGTGATCCCACGCCAGCCTTTCGAGGCAGAAAAGCGGACCGTGTTCCGTCAGCCCCGCAATCGCGACCGGTTCTTTCTTCCAGCGCGCGTCGAGGTCGTGGAACCACAAATCGGTGATGTCGCCCTTGATTCCATAAACGGGCGCGCCCAGCCGCTTTACTTCACTGGCAAACGCGCGGCTCGACGCGAACCTCTCATCGAAAATCACTTTGTAGAGTGGCGTCGGCGTGGATTCATTCGCATTGCCGGAAATCGGGGGCGCCAATCCGGCTCGCGTCGAGATCGGCAACGCCAGAGCTGCCACACCAATCTGAAGGAACTCTCTGCGACTTGCCATAGGATGATCTCCTCCTAATATAGGGGGCTGCGACGGGGGCAAGTTTGCACGCAGCCAACAAAGTGTCAAGGAAAATGTGGGCGCCGGAAGTTCAAGCGAACCCAGGTTTCGTGGGACGGGCGTTCAATTTGCGAGCCGCACCGAGAAGCTGTCGCCCAATGGAACCATTCTAAGGTTCGTTCGTCGATTGACCGCTTGCCCAGTGACCTGCCAAATCGGTGTAATTCAACCGGCCGGGTGCCATCGGCGCTGGTTTCGAAGTAGAATGACGGCCAATGACTGGACTTTGTACGGGAGTATCCGTATCTTCCGCGACTCCAAAATCGCCCACTCTTCGGACTTTGGCGATCTTACCGGCAGCTGTATTGTTTCTCTTCGTCTTTCCGGCAACACTCCTCGCCCAAACATCGTCAAACACGAAATCTCTCGAAGGTACTTGGAAGGGGACGCTCGGGAACGGGCCGGTAAAGCTCCGCCTTGTCGTGACGATTTCAAGAACCAGCGCAGGCGAATACGACGGTTCGCTTAATAGCGTGGATCAGGGCGCGACACTTCCGCTGAATAACATTTCCTTGGACGGAGACGCCGTCCGATTCGAGTTGAAAAACCTCGGAGGCATTTACCAGGGGACACTCAGCAAAGAGGGAGCGGAAATCACCGGAACCTGGACGCAGGCTGCCGCGCCTAATCCGCAACCGCTTTCATTTACGCGCCAAGTCCCAGGCAGCGCATCGCAGGCGGGCGCCCCGTCCGGTCCCGCGACAAGGCCTCAAACTTTACCGCTCGACGTGACCGTCCCAATCGCGCCCACGGCCTTCAAGGCGGATGGAAAATGGCACCTCGCTTACGAGCTTCACGTCTCGAACCTCGGCAAATGGGACTGCGATCTAACGGGAGTCGAGGTCATCACCGAAGGCTCCTCTCCGAAATCGCTGGCACAATTCAATGCTGCCGATCTACAGGGCATGGTCGTCCATCCGGGCCAGCCAGCTACCGCGGATAACGCGAAACTGAGTCCTGGTTCAATTGCGGTCGTCTACATGTGGGTGACTGTCAACACCCTTGGAGATATTCCTGTCTCCATCACGCACCGCATTCGGGCAAATGTAGGGACTTATCCGGAGGAAATATCCGCTGAGATTCCCGCAATTCCCATAGATCGAAAGCCCGTAGTGGTCATTCGTCCGCCCCTGACCGGCGATAACTGGCAGGCCGCGAACGGTCCCTCGAACACTTCAGCTCACCGCCGCGCCCTGATCCCGCTGAATGGCCGCGCTTACATTTCGCAAAGGTTCGCCATTGATTGGGTGGAACTCAATCCGGACGGAAAAACCTTTCACGGCGATCCGAGCGACAACCGGAATTACCGCGCGTACGGTTCCGAAATCCACTCCGTGGCCGATGGCGTCGTCACGGAAGTGAAGGACGGAATCGCCCAAAACACGCCGGGTCAACTGCCCTCAGTCACCCTGGAAACTATCGGCGGGAATCACGTGATCGTTAAGATTGGCGACGGCCTCTACGCGTTTTACGCGCACATGCAACCCGGCTCGCCGCGCGTGAAAGTGGGCGACCATGTCCGCCGAGGCCAGGTCCTTGGTCTCCTCGGCAATTCGGGCAACTCCACCGAGCCTCATCTCCATTTCGACATCTGCGACGCCAGCTCCATGCTCGCCTGCGAAGGCCTGCCCTACGCATTCGCGTCCTTCGAGGCCACGGGTAAAGTCGCGGACGCGAACGACAATGGGAAGGCATCTGTCTCGCGTGTCGCTGCCTCGAACCACGATATGGAAGTCCCGACTGAAAATGAAGTCGTCCAGTTCCCGCCGCAGCCGTGACGAAAATTCGCGCTATAGTGGCGGCCGCTAACCGCGCACAACTTGCGGTGGCCCCGGGGCATCCGACATTCAGATTATGATGCGAGATTCGACGCGGATCCTTTCACTCCTGGCGGCTTCTTTGTTGGCGTGCGGGGGCGCCCTCGCGCAGACGAACTCGCCCGCGGCGAAGAATGCTCCTCCCGCGAACCAGCCTGCCGCGTCGCTGCCTCAGGACAAGCACGACGGGCTGACAGTCTCGGTCAATTCATATACAGAGCCTGATCGCGCGAAGGAAAAGTTCGGGAAAGCGAATCCCCTCGTGGTTGGAATCCTGCCCGTCGAGATTTTCCTCCATAACGAAACGCTGCAGCCGCTGCGCATTGACATGAGCACGATCCAGCTTTCCGTGCAGTTTCCGAGCGGCAAGCATCAGGACGTGGATTCGATCCCTGCCAAGGACGTTGCCGCCGCCGTGGCCCATCCCAATGGCCCGTCGGGACCTCAATCCCGCCGTTTCCCCGTGGGTATCGGGTCCATGACCGACAAAAAGACCGACAAGATGCTGGAAACTCTCGGTCCGCTCGCGCTGGACGCGGATATCGTTCCGCCGATGGCCACGATTCACGGCTTCGTGTTTTTTGACCTGAATGGCGACCTCACGCTCGCAGCGAACGCAAGCCTCTACGTCCCCGACGTCACCTCGATCCCAGCCAACCAGCCGCTGATGTTTTTCGAAGTGCCTCTGGGCAAATGACGCCTCGGCTTAGCAGCCTCCCGGGCCGCCCGCGGTTTGCCTCCTGCTTTCCCGGCAGGTATCATGGTTGTTCGATGCCCCAGCCCCTGCGCAAACTGTGCCTCGCGCTTTTCGCGGTCTTCCTGCTCGCCGGCTCGCGTCCCGCCCGCGCCACGGACGATCCTGCGATTTTTCCTCTAACTGATGTAAAGCCCGGTCTGAAGGGCGTCGCCTATACGATCTTTGAGGGCGATCAGGTCGAAAAGGTTGATCTCGAAGTCATCGGTGTGCTGCACAACGCCGTCGGTCCGAAGCTGGATGTCATTCTGGTCCGCCTGCTTGGCGACAAAGTGCAGCAAACCGGCGTCGTCGCCGGGATGAGCGGCAGCCCAGTTTATTTCGACGGAAAGCTGGCCGGCGCGCTGTCCCTCAAGCTTGGGAATTTCACGAAAGAAGCCATCGGCGGCGTGACGCCTATTGCCGACATGCTCGAGATCGAGGAAGCTCCGGCGGTATCCACGCCCCCAAACGCCGGGATTTCGCCGCGCGTTCCCGTGCCCGAAGAATATGCCGTGCGCACCGCCGTCGGCTCCGGCCAATTCCTCGTGCCGATCGAGACTCCTCTTGTTACTTCCGGCTTGTATCCGGAAACCCTCGCGCGGTTCAGCAAGGACTTCGCCGCCTGGGGCATGACGGCAATGGCCGGCGGCAACTCGGCACCCTCGCCCGACGACGCAAAACTCAAGCCTGGAGATATGGTGGGGATTGATTTAATCGAGGGCGATCTTTCGATCAGCTCGGGCTGCACGGTTACAACCGTGGTGGGAAATCAAATACTTGCCTGCGGCCATCCGCTGTTTGGTTTTGGCGCTGTGCAAATGCCGCTCTCGCGGGCGCACGTAATCATGACGCTCGCCTCTTCCGCTGCCTCAACCAAAATCATGAGTACCGGCGCTACCATCGGCACGCTCACGCAGGACCGCCAGACCGCCGTGATGGGCACGTTGGGCGCGGGTCCGGCGATGATTCCGCTCGATGTGACGCTCGACACCCCGGCGGAGCAGAAGAAATATCACTTCGAAGTAATCGAAAGCCCCCAACTGACTCCGACGCTGGTGGCCACCGCGGCGTTCAACGGGATAGTTGGCAGCCCGGCGTACGGCGAGGGCGCGACGCTGCAAATGGACGGCACAATTGACCTGAAGGGGCACACGTCCGTCAAGCTCGAGGATTTGTTTGCCTCCACCGATCAGGGCACACCGGTGGCATTTTATGTGGCCACCGAGGTCATGGCCGATTTCGCGCGAATCTATTCGAATCCGTACGAGACGCCGCAAATCGAACGAGTTGAACTGCATGTGAAGGCGCTCGCCGAGCACCGCTGGGCCACCATTGACAACGCGTGGGTCGAGCGCAGCGAAGTGCGGCCCGGCGATTCCGTCGCCGTGAAAGTCCTGCTGCGGCCCTATCGCGGCGCGCCCTTCATCCAGGAGATACCGGTTACAATTCCCGCGCAAACCACGCGCGGCGCGCTCCAGCTCGTCGTCAGCGGCGCCGATTTTCTGAATCGCAACGTGCAATCCATGGCCGCCACTTCGCAAGGGCAACTTCCCGGCCTGGAAGAGCTGATTCAACTGACCAATCGCGAGCGACACAACGACCGCCTCTACGCCACTCTGCTTCAGTCCACTCCCACGATGCTCGTCGAAGACAAGGAAATGCCGAATGTGCCCGTCTCGGCGATCAACGTCATTGACCAGCGCCAGAATCCCGGGAACGCCAGGCTGCTGCTGCAGTCCACGGCAGGTGAATGGTCGGTCGAAATGCATCAGGTAATTGCGGGTCAGCGCATGCTGACGATCACGGTGAAGTGAGCCCCCGCCAAAAAGGAGCTTCTTGTTGATGATGCGGCGAACGAATCTCGTGTGCCTGCTGGCGATTGCGACCCTTTTGCCATTTTCCGCGCTCGCTGAACACACGCGTTATTGGCGGCAGACGGATTTCTCCGAGTTCCAGAAAGGCACCGCCAAGGGAGTGGCCGTTCGCAGCGATGGAAAGCTTCGTCCCGCCCTGAAATTCGATTCCTTCGCCGACCCGAATCTCGCGTACGTGTGGGCGCTGCGCTTGAACTCGCACGGCCAGCTGTATGCGGCCGGTGGTTCCGACGCCAAAGTCCTGCGATTCGATGATGCCGGAAAGCCCACCACGGTTTTTGAGTCCACGGAGCTTGCCGCGCAGGCGATTGCATTTGACGCCGCCGACGATCTCTACGTTGGAACGTCGCCGGACGGAAAAGTCTATCAAGTGACTCCCGCCGGCCAGAAAAGCGTGTTCTTCGATCCCAAGACGAAATACATCTGGGCGCTGGCCGTGGATCCCCAAGGCGCGCTGTATGTAGCCACCGGAGATACGGGTGAGGTCTTCGTCGTCACGCCGGATGGCAAGGGCCAGCTTTTCTATCAGAGCCGCGAACGCCACGCGCGGTCGCTTGCCTTTGATTCCAAAGGCAATCTTCTGATCGGCACCGAGCCGGACGGCCTTGTCGTGCGCGTCGAGGTCTCGCGAAAGGCTCCGAAGTCGGCGCCTGAAGCAGGCGCCTCGTTTGTCATGTACGAAACGAACAAGGCCGAGGTGACTTCTCTCGTCACTGACGCGGACGGAGACATCTTTGCCGCTTCCGTCGGGGATAAATCCCGCGCGCCGGGGATTCCGCGAATCCCGCAGAACCTGTCGCCTCAAACGACAACCACCACCGTCACGGGAGCCGGAGGCACGATCACTTCCCAGTCGCAGCCAAGCCCGCCGCAGTCCACGATTTTTTTCCCGTTCCCCGGAATTGCTGCGACAGGCGGCGCCGAAGTCGTCAAAATCGCGCCGGACGGTTCTCCGCAGACGCTCTGGACATCCCGCGACGATCTCGTGCTCGCCATGGGGCTGTCTCCCACGGGAAAGCTATTGCTTGGAACGGGCAATAACGGAACGCTCATCGAGCTGGAAGGTGACAACGTCTTTTCGAGCGTCGCGAACACGGCGTCGGAACAAGTGACCAGCCTCGTAGCTGGTCCCGGCGGCAAAGTCTTCGTCGCCACAGCTAATCCCGGCAAAGTTTTCACGCTTGGTCCAGGTTTGGAACCGAACGGCAGCTTTGAATCCGACGCCTTCGACGCCAAAATCTTTTCCCGCTGGGGCCGGCTTACCTGGTGGGGCGACAACGGCGCGGCGCAGGGTAAGGTCGAATTCTACGTGCGCTCCGGCAACACCTCGACTCCAGAAGACAATTGGAGCGCATGGGCGGGACCGTACAAGATTTCAGCCGGCGAAGCGGTAACCTGTCCGCCTGCGCGATTCGTACAATGGAAAGCGGTCTTCCTCGAAACGGACCAGGGACTGCCACCAAGCATTTCCTGGGTCAGTCTGGCGTATCAGCCGAAGAACGTCGCGCCGGTCGTTGACGATATTGTTGTGGAAGACTCTGGAATCCGCGCGACGGGATTCCCCATGCAGCCTCCGGGTCCCGGCAATGCCGCGCCCGCGCAGCTGAGATATCCGCGCACCTCCGGATCGAACCCGCCCCTGCAAATCCAGAGCGCTGATTCCTCCAGCGGTTTCAAGAATGAGCCGCCTCCTCAGGGAATCGAACAGAAGGGTTATCAGAGCGTGCTTTGGAGCGCGCATGACGACAACGACGACGATCTCGTGTTCACGGTCTACTTTCGCGGTGAGTCGGAACAGAACTGGCGCGTGCTGAAAGACAAACTCACGCAGCGTTACTATTCCTGGGATACCTACGTCCATGCCGGACGGCGCTTATTACTTGAAGGTCGTCGCGTCCGATTCTCCATCCAATCCAGCCGACCAATCGCTGTGGGGCGCGCGCGAAAGCGATCGGTGGATGGTGGGCAATACGCCCCCGCGGATTGAGAATCTGCGCGCCGGTTCGGGCCTGCTCAATACCAAGGCTTCGTTTGACGCAGTTGCGTCTTCGAGCGCGATCGCGCGCGCGCAATACAGCATTGACGCGGGCGACTGGCAGTTGATATTCCCTACCGGAGTGCTCTCCGATTCGCCGAAGGAAAGCTATTACATGGAGCTTCCCGGACTTCCCCCCGGAGAACACACCCTCGCCGTGCAGGTTGCTGACGATTTCAATAATACGACCACTGCAAAAACCACGTTTACCGTTCAACCGCGGGGGCCAGCCGGCAAGTAAGCACCCGACACGGAAGCGCGTCAGTTGGCCCAGTTGCGCGCCACCACCACGGGCTCAAAGCGCTCCACGGTCGCGCCGATCCCCCGAGCGCCTTGCGGATCAGTCACCTCATCCACGTGAACCACTCGCGCGCTGCAATGCACCATCTCGGGACCTCGTCCCGTCAATTCCCGCGGCAGCGTAAAGTACATTTCCAGCGGTTCGCCGACGTGCAGTTTTTCGCGCGAAGTAAAATAGATGCCGCGTTCCGATATGTTGAGGGCTTCACCCTCCAGCGTGGCCACGCGAGCCAGAACCTTGGAATCCCGCAGTCCGTAACTCGCGGCAATATCTTCCGCAAGAGCTTTGTGCCCATTCGTAACCACTCGAAAGCGCAGCGGGACCACGCATTCCTTCCGGGGCGAGGTGCGGCGTTCTCTGCCTGACATGATGTCCTCCTGAGGACCGTTGGTATCTGGTTTGCGGACTACTGCCGGAAGGGGTTTATCGAGAGTGTCACCGGCTCCGGCGCCGGTCAACGTTCTTAATGTTCGCCGGGCGCGAAGTTGCCAGCGCCTGTCGGCGTCTATTGGCCGTCAGGGCGCCAATCGGTCGGCGGGAAATTGATCTTCCAAAAACCCGGTGCGGGGGCTTCGAATTCGATCGGAATGTGGAATCCTTCGGGCGTCTCCCGCGAAGGGCGCGCCACCTTGCATTCCACACACTGTTTCGTGCCGCCATGTTCCAGCACCAGGCGCGTCTCGGCTGGAAGATTCTGTTTCATCACCACAATCGCGCCCTGGGGAGTCACGCTCAGCGTCGCCACATCAAGCGTCGTGGCCTTACCCTGCAATGCCACGTGAATATTCGCACGGATCCGCAGCAACACGCGTTGGCCGCGCTTGCGCTCCTGGTTCGCGATGGGTGCTTTCACGGGTGCTTGCGGCGGTGCTAGCTTTGCTGTTGGTTGGACGGTGGCGGGAACGGCGCTTTGCTTCACCTGCGCCGCGGATGATTTTCTTGACGTCACGTTTAACGTCGTTATTTTCAAAGTTCCACCCCCCAGAAATTGAGATCGGCTGTCAGAAGTTCGATTCCCAGGTCCCAGCCGTCCGATCGTTGCGTTCCCTTCCAGACCACTACACCGTTCGCCGTCTCGCGCGTAGCCAGGTTCGTCACCCGCACCCGTTCTCGAACTCCGATTTCCCGCGGGCTTACCAACAGGCAACCGTAATTATTCACCACGCGCGTGAATCCAGCTTCAAAACGCAGAGGTCCGCCGCCGCCCTTCCATTCGATGGTAACCGGAACCCGTGAGTTCATGCGAGGTCCGCGCCGCTTGCTTCTCATGCGTATATCTCTGGGCAGGTCTTGCGTGAAGAGCATCCTTATTAGATCTCCTGAGGGAGTCAGCGAAAAACCGAAGCTGGGAACTCCCGATTTCCGGAAGTCGCGTTCGTCCGTGCAAAAGTATGCTAGGCAGCGCGCGTCGAGCGGTCAATGGTACGCAGAGACAGGCCTTTTCGCTGGCCGCAAGTACAAGCGAAAGTAGCAGCACCCAAGTTGGACGGAGGAACGTACTCTGGCTGGTCGGTCAGTCCGCGGAGGCAGGGCCATCCGCGAGGTGCGGCTTGCTGATCCCCGCGAGCCTTCCAAAGCGCCGCTCGAGCCAGCTCTGGAATGTATCCATGTAGGTGTAAAACACCGGAGTGAGGTACAGGGTCACCATCTGGGAAAAAATCAGGCCGCCGCAAACCGCGACACCCAGTGCCCGCCGCGAATTCGCGCCGGCGCCCGTGCCCAGCGCGATCGGCAGCGTTCCCATTAAAGCCGCCATTGTGGTCATCATGATCGGACGGAAGCGCACCAGGCAGCCCTGGTAGACAGCCTCGGCCGCCGTCGTATTTCCTTCGCGTTCTCGCGCAATCGCGAAGTCCACCATCATGATGGCGTTCTTCTTCACGATGCCGATCAGCATGATCACGCCAACGAAACCGTAGAGGTCCAGGCCAAATCCGAAAATCTGCAGCGATAGCAATGCGCCAAACGCAGCCGAAGGCAAGCCGGAAAGAATCGTCAGCGGATGTATGAAGCTCTCGTAGAGAACTCCGAGCACCAGATAAATCACCAGGATCGCAATCAGCAGCAGAATTCCGAGCCCGCTTAACGAAGACTCGAACGCTTGCGCGTTGCCCTGGAATTGCAGCGTGATCGAAGCCGGCAGGGATCGCCCCAGATCGTTCACCGCGCTAACGGCTTCGCCGATCTCTTTGCCGGGTTTCAGGTTGAACGAAACCGTCACTGCCGGAAGCTGGCCCAGGTGATTCACGCTCAGCGGGCCAAGGCTCGTGCCCAGGCTCGCCACTGCGTTCAACGGGACCAGGGTGCCCGAGCTCGAGCGCACGTACAGCAGAGAAAGCGCCGTCGGATCCTTCTGATACTGATCTTCCAGCTCCATCACCACCCAGAATTCGTCGTTCGGCGCGTAGATGGTGGAGACTTGCCGCTGGCCATACGCCGTGTAGAGCGCATCTTCCACTTGCGCCGCGGTCACGCCGAGCGCGGAAGCTTTATCCCGGTCAATGTTCACGTTCACTTGCGGATTCTTGATCTGCAAATCGCTGGTCACATCCTGCAACTCTGGCAGACCTTCCATTTTCTGCTCGAAGTCCGTCGCCTGGCGATACAGCTCCTCGGTGTCGGGGCTCTGCAGAGTCACTTGGTATGGGCTGTTCGTAACCTGCCCACCGATTTGAATCGGAGGAGGGTTTCTCAGATAAACCGAAAGTCCGGGAATGCCGATCAGTTTACCCCGCAGCTCCTGAAGCACTTCGTTGATATCAGGGTGGTGCATAAAAAGAGGCGAAACAGCGCGCAACACACTCCCTACAACCGGCGTCTTACCGTACTCACGCTGAAGCCCAATCAACGTCCGGCTCTGAACTTTCGGGCGGTCCTCGGGTGGTAAGAGATGCATGAAGATAAAACCCGAATTGCTGCTGCCGCCAACCGTGCCGAGGCTCGAAAAGAAGCCTTTCTTGTTGGGATCGGCCATCAGAATCTTGTTGACGTCCAGCTGTTTTGCTTTCATTTCATCAAAGGAAACACCCTGGGCCGCCAGCGTGTAGCCGTTCAAGTTGTTGGAATCCACCTCGGGAAGAAAGCCCTTGGGAATGGTCACGAATTGCCAGGCGGTGATCACGAGAATGATCCCCGCGGCCACCATCACGAACCCGCGATGGCGAAGCGCCCACTGCAGTGAGACGTCGTATCGCCGAAGCAGGCGCTCGAAGAATCGCTCGAGCGACATATAGACCCGGCTGTGCTTTTGATCGTGCTGCGGCTTGATGAAACGACTGCAAAGCATCGGCGTCAGCGTCAGCGAAACAAACCCCGATACCAGCACCGCCATCATGATGACCACGGAAAATTCATGCAGCAGCCGCCCGATAATCCCGCCCATGAAAAGCACCGGGATGAACACAGCGGCGAGTGACAGCGTCATCGAAACAATCGTGAATCCGATCTCTTTCGAGCCTTTGAGCGCCGCCTCCATCGCGTTTTCGCCCATCTCCATATGGCGCACGATGTTTTCCAGCATCACGATCGCGTCGTCCACCACGAATCCCACCGAAAGCGTCAGCGCCATCAGCGAAAGATTGTCCACCGTGTAGTCGAGCAGGTACATCACCGCAAACGTACCCACAATGGACATCGGCAACGCGATGCTCGGAATTACCGTGGCCGAAAGATTGCGCAGGAAGAGGAAAATCACCAGCACGACCAAACAAATCGCCAGGAACAGCGTGGACTTTACGTCGTTCACCGACTCCTGAATCAGCGCGGAGCGATCATAGATTTCCGTCATCAGAATCGACGGCGGCAGAATCGCTTGAAACTGCGGCAGAATCTTCCGGACGCCTTTCACCACTTCCACCGTATTCGTTCCCGGCTGGCGCTGGATCGCCAGAATTACGGCGTGCTCATCGTTGTAAAAGTTCGAAATCTTGTCGCTCTGTACGCTGTCAATTACGTTGCCTAGCTCATCCAGCCGGACCGGCGAACCGTTCCGGTAGGCCACGATCAGCGGGCGGTAGAGCGACGCGCGCGTGAGTTGTCCATTCGCCTGTACCGCGAACGCCTGGTGCGTGCCGTAGAGCGTTCCCGTCGGCAGGTTCACATTTGCGTTCTGCACCGCGGTATTTACTTCATCAATTCCAATCTGCCGCGCCGCCAGCGCCTGCGGGTCCAGCTGAATCCGGACTGCGTACTTCTGCGCGCCGAAAACCTGCACTTGCGCGACGCCCTTCACCATCGAAATCCGTTGCCCGAGCAGCGTCTCCGCGTACTGATCCACCGTGTAGAGCGGCAGCGAATGCGAACTCAGCGCCATGAAATAGACGGGCTGGTCCGCCGGATTCACCTTCTGAAATGTCGGAGGGCTCGGCATGTTCGGAGGAAGCTGGCCAGCCACGCGCGAAATGGCCGCCTCCACATCCTGCGCGGCTCCGTCAATGTTGCGGCTCAGGTCAAACTGCAACGTGATGCTCGTGCTTCCGAGCGTGCTCGTCGAGGTCATTGAGTCAATGCCGGCGATCGTGGAAAATTGCTTTTCCATCGGCGTGGCCACGGCCGCAGCCATCGTGTCCGGGTTTGCGCCAGGCAGATTCGCGGACACTTGAATCGTGGGGAAATCCACGTTGGGCAGGTCGCTTACGGCCAGCGAGCGGTAACCGAGCGTGCCGAACAGCAGAATGGCCGCCATGACCAGCGTGGTCATGATGGGTCGGCGAATAAATGGTTCGGCAATCGTCATCGAAAGGTTCTCAGGTTCCCGCGGGCGTGCTGACGACTTCCACCTTCATGTCCGGAATCAACCGCATCTGGCCATCAGTAACCACCGTTTCGCCAGGCTGAATTCCGCTCGCGATCACGGCGTCCGGTCCGACCGTGCGCGCCACCTTCACCGGCCGCTGCTCCACGGTCGAATCCGACTTGACGACATAAATGTAATCGCCGCGCGTCCCGGTCTGCACGGCTTGCGAAGGAACCACCGTCGCATCTTCGTCCTGCGCCAGCCGCAGCGAGACAGTTGAAAATTGCCCCGGCCACAACCGATGATCGCCGTTTTCGAAACGCGCCTTGAGCTTGATCGTTCCAGTCGTGTTGTCCACTGTATTGTCCACGAACGTTAGATCGCCTGTTTCCGACGCGGTGTCGCCATAGGGAGTCGCTTCTACGCGCAGCGTGCCCTTCGCCATGAATTTCTCAATCGGTGCGAAATACTGTTCCGGCACGGAAAAATCCACGAAGATCGGCGAGATCTGATTGATCACAATCAAAATCGGCACATCATTCTGTTTCACGATATTTCCCGGATACACCTGGATTGCGCCGAGGCGCCCGTCGGTTGGCGCATAGATTTTGCAGTAGTCCACTTGAAGCTGCGCGGCCTGCACGGCGGCTTCGTCCGCGCGCACTGCAGCCTGCTGCGCTTCCGCATTGGCCTGCATCTGGTCGAGCTGTTCTTTGGCCGCAACGCCCGCTTTGTAAAGCGCCGCGTAACGGTCGGCCTCAGTCCGATTCAGCTGCGCCTGCGCCTTGTCGCGCGCCAGCGTCGCCTGCGCTTGCAGCAGCGCCGCCTCAAATGGCCGCGCGTCCAGCGTGAAAAGCAGATCGCCCTTCTTGACGAACTGTCCTTCCTTCACATGGATCTCATTAAGGACCGCGTTCACCTGCGCCTTGATCGAAACATTCGTGAAAGCCTCGGCCGAACCGATCGCCGTCAGATCAACGGGAACTGTCTTCTGTATGGCCTTCGCGACGACCACCCGGGCCGCAAACATCGGCGCCGTCTGCACCGTTTTCGTGGTGCAGCCTGCCAGCAATGCCAGCGTTGTGAGTGTCAAAATCAACGTGAGTCGGTGGCTAGGATTGCTGTTCATTTATGGTCGTGTCCCTGTTTTCTGTAATTGCCCGATCAGCGTAGCAGCAGGCCGGACGCACAAGCATCGGCCAACGAGGACTGCGCGGGTTTGGCATCAACGACGACACCACTTCCCAACCGTCAAAGCCCCTATCGGCAGCTTCCCCGAGGCGCTGCGTACTGCGAAGCCCTTGACTTAATTAGACGCACCACGGGGCTGCGAAGTTTCGCGCAAGTGCCCGCGTTTCAGCCTTCCGCAGCCTTATCCAGGAACCACAAAACGCGCCCCTCCGGCCGGATCATCCCTGCCGGATACTGGCTGGGCCTCGACGCGGGTTCGTCTCGAAGCGCCGCGATAATCTCGCGCTTATCCGCGCCGCAGACCAAAAAGAACGTGTTTCGCGCCTGGTTGAGCACCACAGGCGTCAGCGTCAGCCGCTGCGGAGGCTTGGCCGGCGCCTCGACTGCCATTACCCAGCGCTTTTTTTCGTTTAGCGCGGGCGAACCCGGGAAAAGGGACGCCGTATGCCCCTCGACTCCCAGCCCCAGAAGCTGCACGTCAAACGCCGGTGGCGCAGAGCCAAAAAACTTCCGCAGTTCCGCCTCGTACGCTTCCGCGGCCTCTTCGGACGTCGGGAAATCCTCCGGCCCAGGCATGGGATGGACATTAGGCCCTGGGATCGCGTCGAACAGGAACGCTTTCTCGGCCATGCGATAATTGCTCAGCGGATCGGTGCGCGGCACAAACCGCTCGTCGCCCCAGAAAAGATGCACGTGCTTCCATTGTGTGGATCCTTCGGCCGCGGCCCACAGCGCGTACATTCTCGCGGGAGTACGTCCGCCGGCGAGTGCGATGGTAAACCGGCCTCGATCCTTGATCGCATCACGCAACGCCCGCAGCACCTCGTCGAGCGCAGCTCGGCTCACGGCATCGAGATCGGGAAATACTCGCGTGTCCATCTTCATCGTCCGGGCCTGATATTTCTTACAGTGATGACGAACTTAGTTGCGGTTCGTCGTGAACCTTACTTCGTCTTCTTCACCGCGTGGCCGCCGAATTCGTTACGCATCATGGCCAGAAGCTTGTTGGCAAAAGGTTCCGGATCCTGCGAGCGGAATCGCACATCGAGCGCCCCGCTCAACGTCGGCAGAGGAACTCCCAGATCAATTCCTTCCTTCGCGGTCCAGCGACCCTCGCCCGAATCCGTCACATACGCCCCAATCCCTTCGAGCGTCGGATTCTTTGCCAGCGCATCCGCGGTCAGGTCAAGCAGCCATGAACGCACCACGCTCCCGAATTGCCAGATCTTCGAGATCTGCAACAGGTCCAGATTGAATTCCTTTTTGTGGCGGAACAGGTCGAATCCCTCGGCGTACGCCTGCATGATTCCGTATTCGATTCCGTTGTGAACCATCTTCACAAAATGTCCCGCGCCCGCCGGCCCCACGCGTCCCCAGCCTTTGTCCGGCCCCGGCGCAAGCGTCTTGAAAATCGTTGAGAGCTTGTTCACCTGATCGGCGTCGCCGCCGATCATCATGCTGTATCCTTCGGTCAGTCCCCAGATGCCGCCGCTCGTGCCGCAATCCACGAAATTCATTTTCTTCTGCGCCAGCGCATCGGAGCGCCGCATCGAATCCTTATAATACGAATTCCCGCCGTCAATGATCGTGTCTCCCGGCGCCATGTGCGGCGTCAGCTGGTCAATCGTCTGGTCCACCGGCGCACCCGACGGAACCATCAGCCACACGACTCGCGGCGCTTTGAGCTGCCCGATCATCTTCTCGAGCGAATCCGCACCGACGGCGCCCTTTTCCACTACGCGGCTCACCGCCGCCGGATCGCGGTCAACTCCCACGACGCGATGGCCGCCGCGCACCAACCGCTCCGTCATGAACGCGCCCATCTTCCCCAATCCAATCATTCCCAGTTCCATTTTTCTCTCCTCCTCGGAAGCCGCCGCCCGAAAGACAATGTCGAGACTCTAATGATCTTTGTGGGTCGCGGCTTAAGCCGCGACATCAACTCTACACATTGAGACCGGCTTTAGCCGCTGAAGTACCCGCCCCGTGACGCATCCGCCCACGCCGCTAAAGCAAGCACGTTGTCATTCCGAGCGTAGCGAGGAATCTCTCTTCGCTCTCGACTCCGCCGCAAACGAAAGGGCACGGTTTCGACCTCGCCACAAGAGATTCCGCGCGTGGCGCGGATCCGATGCGCTGCCTCGATCGCGGCATGCAGTAGTACTGACCTCGTCCTCCCTACGCCGTCACTCCCAATGCCGCCAAATCCCCGCGCAACTGCGCCACATCTTTGAATTGAATCGCGTGCATTCCCATTTCTTTCGCGCATTCCAGATTCAAGCCGCGGTCATCAATCAAAACGCATTCCGCCGGATCGCGCTGCGTGATCTTCAGCGCCAGACTGAAAATTCCACGGTCCGGCTTTCGCACTCCCAAATAGCACGAACTGAAAAACGAGCTGAAACAATCCCGCAAATGAAACGTCCGTATGCGGTACTCGTTGATTTCAAGCGACTCGTTGTTCAGCGCCGCGTGCGTCTGCCGCCGGGTCTTCGCCAGTTGCTTAAGAAAATCGAACGACTCCGGCATCGTCTGCGACTGCTCGAACATAAACTGCTTAAATTGCTCCTGTGTGAACGGCCGCTCCCGGTAGAAAACCGTACGCTTCAAGTATTCGTCAAGCGTTGCCGTCCCGCACTCGAACGCGTTCAGCAGCAGCTCGTGGCGATCCTCGAAATCCGCCCAGTCGAGATGAAATTTTTCCACTGCCGTCTTCCGCGAGCCGCGGTCCCACCCATTCGTCAGTATGACGCCGCCGTTGTCCCAGAATAGTGTGTTGACGTCCGCCATGAATCCTCGCCCGCACAGGCGCTCGGCCCCGCGCCTTCCGCGCTGAGCCGCATCCTGCGGCAGCCATTATCCCCGATACCCCTTCCGCCGCAGAAGCACATTTCTCGGCGATTCAGCCACGCCGCGGATAGGACTTCCGAAGGGCGCGCCGGAAGTATGCGACACAATTGCGCTCGGCCGCGCCTCAGGCCGCGGGGCGTGTTCCCGTCAATCCTCGGATTCTCGCGATAGACTGGGCCTCCGAAAGGAGCGCCGTAGGCGCGGCAGAAATTAGCCCAGCCCGGAAGGGCTGGGAATCCAAGCCGTTAAAATCCCAAGCGCCGTAGGTGCGACACTCTCGCGTTCGACCCCGCCTCAACTGAGGGGTTTCCTCTGGTGGAAGCGTGGGGCTTCAGCCCCACGAATTGGACTTCCCGCCGGAGCGCCGTAGGCGCGGCAGAAGTTAGCCCAGCCCGGAAGGGCTGGGAGTCAAGCCCGTTAGAATCCCAAGCGCCGTAGGTGCGACACTCTCGCGTTCGACCCCGCCTCAACTGAGGGGTTTGCTCTGGTGGAAGCGTGGGGCTTCAGCCCCACGAATTGGACTTCCCGCCGGAGCGCCGTAGGCGCGGCAGAAGTTAGCCCAGCCCGGAAGGGCTGGGAATCAAACCCGTTAGAATCCTAAGCGCCGTAGGTGCAACACGCTCGCGTTCGACCCCACCTCAACTGAGGCGTTTGCTCTGGTGGAAGCGTGGGGCTTCAGCCCCACGAATTGGACTTCCCGCCGGAGCGCCGTAGGCGCGGCAGAAGTTAGCCCAGCCCGGAAGGGCTGGGAATCAAACCCGTTAGAATCCTAAGCGCCGTAGGTGCGACACGCTCGCGTTCGACCCCACCTCAACTGAGGGGTTTGCTCTGGTGGAAGCGTGGGGCTTCAGCCCCACGAATTAGGACCTCAAAGTTAGCGGGCTTCAGCCCCGGGCCGCGCGCCCGACAATCTTTAGCGTCGCGCCCGCATCAAATCCCCGGGATGCCGCCCTCAACGAAGCCGCTGACCATCTTCACCATCGGCCACTCCACGCGGCTGATCGCTGAATTCATCGAACCGCTGCAAGCGAACGCCGTCACGCAACTCCTCGATATCCGCACCATCCCCAAATCACGCCACAATCCGCAATTCAACTCCGAAGCCCTCGCTTCGTCACTTCGCGCCGCGCACATAAGCTATATCCATATGAAAGAGCTGGGCGGCTTGCGTCACGCGAAACGGGATTCCATCAATCTCGGCTGGCGCAATGCGAGCTTTCGTGGATACGCGGACTACATGCAAACGACAGAGTTCGAATCCGCGCTGGCTCGCGCGATCGAACTGGCAGCGGCGCACCCGACCGCGCTGATGTGCGCCGAGGCCGTCCCCTGGCGCTGCCATCGTTCACTCGTCGCCGACGCGCTCGTGGTGCGCGGCATCCGCGTCCTCGAAATCGTCAGCGCCGCCGCACCCAAAGAACACACGCTCACGCCCTTTGCTCGCGTCCGCGGCAACCGAATCACGTATCCGCCCGATCAGCCTTCGCTTGCCCTGGAAGACAAAACCCCTCAAAGCCGTCAGTGACAGTCATCAATGTGATTATCGAGTTCCTGTCGAATTTCGATTTTCGCGCTTCGATTTTCGGCCTCAGTGCGGCGGCGGGGCGTCGCGAGCCACGTCGCCCGGCTTCTGCATGATGAACGCCAGCGGTATCAGGCACAGCACGACCACCGCCAGTATCGAAACCACGTCCCGGAACGCTAGCGCGGACGCCTGTTGCTGCACCATCATTGCCATTCGGGCATAGGCCTGGTGCGTCGCATCCACCGCGCTCACGCCCTGGCCACGCAGCGTGGCCGATAGGCCTTCGACCATCCCTCGAAATCTCGGGTTGCCATTCTGCATGTTCGCCGAAAGATAATTCTGCCGGCGCTGCGTGGCCCGCGTCACCATTGTGCTCACGATCGCGATCCCCGCGCTCCCTCCAATGTTCCGGACGAAATTCATCATGCTGGCGACCTGATTGTTCTTTTCGCGCGGGACGCCCGCGTAGCAAAGCACGTTCGACGGAATGAAAATGAACGCAAGCCCGGCCACCTGATAGGTCCGCAACATCGCCGCCGTACCGAAGTCCATACCCAGACTCAAATGTGTGGCCATGTGGTAGAGCCCTAGCGACACGGAGGCGTACCCAAACACCAACAAGTATCGGGCATCCATTTTCCCGGTCAGCACGCCCGCCATCGGCATGGTGATCATCATCAGAAAGCCGCCGAGCGCCATGCACTCGCCTGCTTGCTGAGCGGAGTATCCAATTAGAGTTTGAAGAAACTCCGGCAGCAGAGTGGTTGTGCCGTAAAGAACCGCCCCAAGCATCACCATGGATAACATCGCCGCTGCCAGATTGCGCCTCTTCAAGAGCCTCAAATCAACAATTGGATGCGGATGCCTCCATTCCCACCACACCCAAGCGATCAAAATGACGGTCGCGATGATGGTCCCTCCCAGAATGTAGTGCGAGCCGAACCAATCGAGCTCCTGCCCCTTGTCGAGCACCATCTGCAGCGTTCCAATGCCCAAGGCTACAAGCCCCAGTCCCGTGTAATCAATCGTCCCCTTTCTCGCTTTTCTCTGCTCCTCTTTTAGGTACGGCGGATCTTCCACAAAACGGTGGGTCATATAGAGCGAAATCAGGCTGATCGGCACGTTGATGTAGAAAATCCACCGCCAGTTGTAGTTGTCCGTAATGTATCCGCCGATCGTGGGGCCGATTGCCGGCGCCAGCACCACCGCCATCGCGTACATCGAAAATGCCATTCCCCGTTGCGAAGGCAAGAAAGTATCGGCCAGAATTGACTGTTCGCTCGGCTGCAATCCGCCGCCGCCGATGCCCTGAAGCACTCGGAAGAAAACCAGCATCCCCAGCGTGGGCGCCAGACCGCAGAGAAAGCTGCTTCCCGCGAACAGCACCACGCATGTCATGTAGTAGCGCTTGCGCCCAAATCGCGTGGCGAGCCACGCGCTGACCGGCAGCACGATCCCATTCGACACCAGATAGCTCGTCAGCACCCATGTGGATTCATTGATGCTCGCGCCGAAGGTCCCCGCAATGTGCGGCAGGGCGATATTGGCAATCGAAGTATCGAGCACTTCCATGAAAGTGGCGAGCGTCACCGTAAAGGCGACGAGCCAGGGATTGTAGCGGGGACGCCAGGCGGCATGATCCATCACTGCTGCAGCGGTAGCCATGAATTCCTGTTGTATTCGTTCGGGTTCTTAAATAATATACATGCATGTATGTATCCTGTAAAGCCGGTAGGTCCTTCATCGTGCGGCAATTCGCACCTGCCCGGTGGTGTTTAGGGAGTCGGAACTTTTTTATCCTGAGCGCAGCCGAAGGGCAGCTCGGACATTTCGGGTCGGCGCGAAGCGCCGTACCCATGCGCGGCCTCACCCGCAGCAGGTATTTCCCCGCAGTTTTCGGTTCGTACTTGTCGGAGCGATCGTGAATCACGCGCGCGTGCTTCGTGGAGAGAATCGACTTCCGGCTCGCGCTCCTGCGTCCACGTCTCGCCAACAGGCGCGCACGGACGCCACTCGACGGAAACTTCTGCTCGCCGCCGAACAGATCTTCGCGCGCGATGGATTTGAAGCGGCGCGCCTGGAGGATATCGCCAATCTCGCGGGTTACACTCGCGGCGCTTTCTACGCCAACTTCCAAAGCAAGGAAGATATTTTTTTCGCGCTTCTCGAGCGCTGGGTCGGCCAGCGTATCTCGGAAGTGGAATCGTTGCTCGCCCAACAGGAAAGCCCGGCGAAACTGCTGCGCGCGCTGCGCGAGCATTACGCCCAGATCACGCAGGATCGCCGCCTCGCCCTCCTTTCGCTCGAATTCAAGCTTTTCGCCATTCGCCATCCCGAAGCGCACGCCCGGCTGCGCGCGCGCCAGCGGCGTCTCCGCGCTTCCAGCGGCGATCTGCTGCGCCGCATTGCCCGCGTCGCGGGGCGCACGCTTCCGATTTCCTGCACCGCCGCCGCCACTGGATTTGGCGCGCTTTCGAGCGCTCTTTCGCTCGAACATTTCGTTGACCCAACGATGGTTTCCGAGCAGGAAACTCGCCACCTGCTTGTCGTTTTCTTCGACGCCGTCCTCGGAACCAAGTCCGCTCGATAATCCTCGTTGATCCATCCAAATTCGTCCGTCAGCTGCTCTCGTCCGATCCCTGATTTTGTGGCACAGTAGAAACCGATGGCTGCTGCCGGGAAACCCAACCTCTCCGGACGTGTCGCGTTCACCTACCCGGCTTTTGTGCTTTATCAGCTCGCGCGATTCTGCATCGTGCTTGCAACTGAGATGCAGGCCGTCGCCATCGGCTGGCAGGTTTACGAAATCACGAAGCAGAAGCTCGATCTTGGCCTTGTGGCTCTCTCCCAGTTTCTTCCCGGGGTTCTTCTTTTCCTCGTGTCCGGATATACGGCCGATCGCTTCGATCGTCGAAGAGTTCTCACGATCGGTTACGCCGCGTTCGCGATGTGCTCCGGTCTTCTCCTCGCGATTTCAATTCGCGGGCCGCACACCGCGTATCCGCTTTACATGGTGAGCGTGCTCGTCGGAATCGTGCGTTCGTTCAACGCGCCCGCCAGCCGCGCGATTCTTCCGCTGCTCGTTCCCGAGGAACACTTCAGCAGCGCCTTCGCGTGGGGCGCGACGATCATGCAGACCGCGACGGTTTTGGGGCCGGCGGTCGGCGGCGTCGTCTACGCGCTGTTTCGCGGGCCTTCCGCTGTGTATGCCGGGGCGATGATTACCGCCGCGGCTGCGGCGATTTCGATGCTCGGCGTAAAGCCGCAATTTCGCCCGCGGCCGCGCGAAAAGTTCAGCTGGAGAACCGTTGCCGCCGGGATGCATTACATCTGGCAGGAGAAGCTCGTCCTCGGATCCATCTCGCTCGACATGTTCGCGGTGCTGCTCGCTGGAGCTGTGTGGCTGCTGCCGGCATTTGCTAACGACATTCTAAAGATCGGTCCGTGGGGACTCGGCCTATTGCGGTGCGCGCCTGCAATCGGTGCGACGGCGATGGCGGTGCTGCTTGCCTACCGGCCGATGCAAAGCCGCATCGGCGTGAAGATGTTGTGGTGCGTCGTCGGGTTCGGCGTGGCCACGATCCTCTTCGGCATTTCGCACAGCCTGATAATGTCCATGGTCGCGCTGATTCTCGTCGGCGCGACGGACATGGTCAGCGTGGTGGTTCGCGGAGTGCTGATCCAGCTTGCGACGCCGAATGAAATGCGCGGGCGCGTCAACGCCGTGGACATGATTTTCATCGGCACGTCCAACGAACTCGGCGGATTCGAATCCGGCGTGACGGCGGCATGGCTCGGACTGGTGCCGGCCATCATCATCGGCGGCGTCGGCGCGATCGTCGTTACAGCGCTTTGGGCCTGGATGTTTCCGGCGCTGCGCAACGCCGACAAGCTTCCGTCGGTCGAGAGCGAACGAAGAATCGCCGTTCCACTCGAGTAGCGCCTAGCTGGCGCTGGCTTTTTTCTCCGGAGGAGGCGCAACCGCGCCTTCGTAGAGATAGCCGCGGCGCCATTCCTTTACCGTGGTGCCGCCGCTCACGCGCGCCTGAATTCCAGGCTGATAGAAATTGTAAGGGTGAACCGGTTCCAGCGCGCCGACTTCGTCGAGCTTCTTGCGCTGGTCCGCAGGGATCGTGAAATCGAGCGAGCCCAGGTTGTCGGCGAGCTGCGCGGTTTTCGTGGCGCCCAAAATCACCGACGTGACGCCCGGCTGGGTGACGAGCCAGTTGATGGCAACTTGCGCAGGAGTCTTGCCGATTTTTTTCGCAACATCAATCAGCACATCATGCACCCGCCAGTTGTGTTCCGTGAATTTGTTGAAGATGGGATTCGGCATGGTCAGCCGGCCTTCGCCGCTGCCGCCAGCCGCTTCGCGCTTGTACTTTCCGGTGAGGAGGCCTCCCGCGAGAGGACTCCAGGGGCAGAGGCCAATGCCAAGCTCCTGCGCCGCCGGAATATGTTCGCGTTCGATATTGCGCTCGGAAAGGGAATATTCGAGTTGCAGCGTCGCGCAGCGCTCAAGTCCGCCCGTTTCCGCGAGGGTTTGGGCGCGGGTGAAATACCAAGCGGGCGTGTCAGACAAACCGTAGTAGCGGATTTTTCCTTCGCGAACGAGATCCGTGAGCGTGGAGACGACTTCCTCGACGGGCGTGATCATGTCCCAGGAATGGAGATAGTAGAGGTCAATGTAATCGGTGTTGAGGCGGCGCAGCGACGCTTCGAGCGCGGAGTAAATATTCTTGCGGCCGTTGCCGCCCGCGTTGGGATTGCCGGGTTGCGTGCCGAACGTGAACTTCGTGGCGATGACGGCCTGATCGCGGAGTTTGCGCTCGGCGACAAATTTGCCGACGATCTGCTCGCTCTGTCCCATCTGGTAGCCGTTGGCGGTGTCTATGAAGTTGCCGCCGTCCTTGACGTAAAGGTCGAGCATTTCGAAGGAGAGCTTTTCGTCCGCGCCCCAGCCCCAGCCGGTGCCGAAGCCCATGGCTCCCAGGCACAAAGGACTGACGCGCAATCCGGTGCGGCCGAGCGTGACGTATTCATTCAATCTCATATGATTCCTCCTGAAAGGCTATCCGATGCGGGCCGCGAGCGGCGAGATTCGGGAAGGGGATTCGAAAACCAAAAATCGAAAGTGGAAAATTCACGACGCCGGCGCATCCAGACCGCTGAAAAACCGGTGCACTGGACCTCTGATTTGTGTGTCACTTCTTTGGGGTGCCCATCGTTTGTTTTCAATGACTTACGTGTGAAATTACTTTGCATGGTGTGACACTTAATCTGGCGTGGCGCGAGGGGAATAACGGCCCCGACCCGGAGCGCTGCGGCAGGCTTAGTGCGCCTGAGGACCGAGAGGACAAGCGATTCACCGCACCCTTCGCGCCTGCGGCTGTTCACGGCAGGGAGACGCAGAGGGCGCAGAGAAAATCCGAACATTATCCCGGGTGGGCGCAGCTCCAGTGAGCTGCTTCGGGGACCGCTTCCTGCGCCGATGTTGGTCATGCCTTTCACGCGACTATCTTATTACACGGGAGCGAGAGTGCAAGAGTGAGCGTGTGTGGGCTTTTTGGAGGGCGGCGCTGGCCGGGTACTTGGCCGTTAGCGCGTTAATCAGGAGTTGACGCCGTGGAGTGATTGGACAGACGCGCCTGACCTAGCTCATTAGCGGTCGAATTCGCTGTGGTCGTTGGCGAAGCTACGACCGCGATAATTAGTAGTCAGCGCTGACGCCCTGTGTTGCGGAGCCGGTACGACTGTGTTGGTCTTCGATTACAAAGGCCGAATGGAATCTGGGGATCGATCAGGCTCGAAACGACGGCGGCCTTTCGTAGGCAAGCGTTTGTTCTAGAGTGAGATCGGATTTCTTACCGCCGGCCCCGCTATGGTGCCGCCGCAAAGCTTTTTCTGCGTACAAAACTTGATCCGCCCTTTGCAGCATGGTTTGGCTGGTGTCACTCATTTGGTAGTGAGCCCTGCCCACCGAATATCGAATGGAAATAACTTGATGATTGAACCGAACTTCAGAAGCTCCGATACGATCTAAGATCATATTAATTTTTTCCCTGGGGCACTCTGGAAGAATGACCAGGAACTCATCCCCGCCGATTCGGACGGGAACGTCGCACGCGCGAATTGCTCTCTTCAATTTTCGAGAGAACTCTTTCAGAGCGTCGTCGCCGGCCGCGTGCCCAAACTGATCGTTAATTTCCTTAAAGTAATCGAGGTCGAATAGAAGAACGGCAAGGGCATCGCCGTTTCGCTGAGACCGGGCAACTTCCTCTGCTAGGCGTTGTTCGCCGAAGCGCCGATTGTGGAGGCCAGTCAGTGGGTCAAGTATTGAAAGATCGTACAACTTATCGGCTCGTATGCGCTGCTTGACCGCGACTTTCAGTTGTTTCGCGAGGCGATCGCGCACCGACTTCGTACGGCGGTGCCTGGCCAGATCGAACGCCAACAGCGTGACTACCAGCACAAATATTCCATTTACGACGAACACGATTCCGGGATGATGTCTTGAGGCGAAGTCACCTGTAAAGAGAAGCGCTGAAATAACAGCCAGGACTGCCGCGATCTCGACGATCGTGGTCAGGAAACTGATCCTTACAATATGGTCCAATTGCGCAACGCTCTCTTGGAACGTTTCATGCTCGCTTCGCTCCGGCGCGTTGCCTAGCTCAATCGAGAGCGATGCCAATCCCGAATTTCCCCCGTTTGGTTTCACATTTTCACCGTGAGAAATTATTGCGGCTAAAGACGGATTCACCTATGGCACCGGCGATCTATCCGCTTAGTACTGGACCGAAAACGTCAGTACTAAGGCGAGGCTACGAACAGGCCATTGGTGCCGGCCATCGCAGGATTTAACTTGGAAGCTCCCAGAAACCATGGGTTTAACCCAATGACGATTGTTGATAATTCAATGACACGCCGAAGTGACTCCGGCGCCTTCGACGCGGCGGCCGTTGACGTCGCTACGGGACAGCACCGCCCGGCCATGACCGAGCGCGGCGCAGAGTTTCTGGGCGTCCCGGGACGTTTCCAGATTCTGTCTCAAATCGGAAGCGGGGGCATGGGTATCGTTTACAAGGTTCGCGACCTTGAAACTGGCGAAATCGTCGCACTGAAGCTGTTGAAGCCGGAAATTGCCTCGGATCCGCGGATGCGAGAGGAACTCCGAAAGGAAGTCTGTCTCGCGAGGAAGGTCACGCACAAGAACGTCTGTCGTATTCACGAATTCTATCGCTCCGATGCCGCTTCATGTATCTCAATGGAGTTCGTTGGGGGCGAGAGCCTTTTGTCCAGATTGCGTCGTGCGGGCGCTCTCCCGGTACGCGATTCGATCGAAATCACACGCCAAATATGTGCGGGATTGCGCGAGGCCCATGCTCATGGAATCGTGCATCGAGACCTGAAGCCCGCGAACATCATGATAGACGCAGCCGGCGTGGTGAAGATCATGGACTTCGGAATCGCTCGCCTCTCTCAGGAGAGCGGTCAGCTGACGGGCACACTCGTTGGCACACCCGAGTATATGGCCCCGGAACAGATAGAACTTAAGGCCATGGGACCGCGGACCGATATCTATTCCCTGGGTCTATTACTCTACGAAATGGTCACCGGTTCGCAGGCCTTTAGAGGCGATTCCGCCATAGCCGTCGCTCTCAAACAGATTCGAGAATTACCCAAACGCCCATCCGAGATCGTACCGACATTGTCGCCCGCGCTTGAGGCGGTCATTCTGAAATGTCTGCGCAAGAATAGCGACAGCCGTTTTCAGTCGATTGACCAGCTGGATTTAGCGCTATGCAAGGCGGCCTTGAACGCCGCATCCAGCCCGATTGTCACCCGATTCGGAATTGATGTCGTTGCGGAATACGCATCCGTCAAATGGCAGGCCCTTCGGCCCGAGTTAACCGACATCGGACTCGAGCTTCGCCTCGCAACGCAGCGCTGGAGTCAGATCGTGCGCGATGAATTCCGGATACTTGTTCGTTGGACAGTTAGACCTGACGCTTCAGACCTAAAGAAAAATCGGAGGATCCAAATAGCAGCGATCTTGACGGGCACGCTCTTATCGATGTGTCTCGTCGCTCTGGTCGCCAGCAAGCATACCTACGGCAAAGGCACGACATCCGAGGCGATGACCTCGCCATCTCTTCAGAACACTGCGCCAGCCGTTTCTGTACAGTTGCCGTCGGTTCCGGCGGCGTCGATCGCCATGGGCGAACCAACGGAAGGCACCAGCCAGCAGAATGCTGACCTCAATCCCGTAATCGACCAGGGGTCAGCCGATCCTCCGGCCGATGGTGCATCATCCACCGCGACGTCGACCGACAGCATCTCACCGTCCGGCACGCCAATTGCGGAGCCCATGCAGAAGCGGATGAAGCCGCGACCGGTTTCGGCCCTGTCGCCCTCGCAGACTAAACCGAATGCCCCAAACACCAAGCCCCGCCTTCTAGAAGTTTCGGCTCACCCATCTCCGGCGGATCGAACACCCAGCAGCGCTGGCGCGGCCATAGTGCCCACCAGCGAACCTGCGCCTCAACCCGCGGCAGCCGCCACGCCAAGCGCCGACTCAACGAATCCCAGAGCAGATACTACAAGCTCAGGCGTCGAGACCTATCTTGAAGTAGGGTCGTTCAAGGACACAAAATGGGCGGACGATGCGGTTGAACGACTCTCTCAACAGGGATTTCACGCCATCTGTGTCCACAAGTCCCTCCTGTGGATGCAGACCTATCACGTTCAAGTCGGACCTTATGTAACCTCAGCCCAGATCGATCACGCTCAGGAACAATTAACTGAGCAGGGCTTCAAACCACATATCGTTAAGTAGCTTTCAGCTGCAGCTCGGACGTGCCGATCCGGAAAATTGACATCGGCTCCAACCGGACCACCGAAACTCGCGAATTGCCCACAAAGGTCCCGTTCGTTGAACTCAGATCGTATAGCAGAATCCCATCGCGCCTGACTTCAATGGCGCAATGTGAACGCGAAACTTCCGGATCATCGATTTCAATATCCGCGCCCCCGCACATCCGCCCTATCATCGTGATTAATCGCGTGATTTCAAATTCGTTTCCCTGCGATGGACCGGTCACGACGCAAAGTTTTCTGCGCTCCCCATCCGCAAGCTTGGGATTTGCAGTTTCCGGAAACGGAGACTCCGTTAGCCCGATTGGGCTGGGCCTTTCTCGCGGCGATGACGAAGGCACTCTGACCGTAGGCGGACCCGAGTTAGACGGTACGTTTTCTATAACCGAGTGGCACATCCAGCACTTCACCACCTGCGGCGCGCTCTCTGCATCTTCCAGATGTATGATCGATCCGCACTGGGGACAATGAATCTGCATAGAACCTAAATTTACCTTCGCCTTTCCATTAAGCCAGTCGGTCTTCCCTGTATTAACGTCGTTGAGAATTCGTACTGCAATGGATAGAAGCGCAAAAGGACTACGCGCGGGCCAGGTAAACTTTGTGGACCGGATACTCGTCCGTTCCGGCGCCGCTCGGCAGCATCACGAAGGTCACTCTCCACCATTGCCCGTGCTTTTTGATGACCTCTCCTTTTTGCGGCACGGGTATTTCTCCGCCTGGATCAACCACGGTGTCCTCGTCTCGAATTTCGCCGTCATAGTAAAAAACAATCCGCTTCTTCTCGCCCATAGCGCCTCCGGTTGACGAGTTATGACGACCTTCCGCAGCGCAAGCCGCTAAGAAAGTTACTCTACACCAAACCTCAATTTATCTTTGTAGGCTGCACTACACACGATCGAAACGACATAAGGGCGATTAAGTCCCGACCTTGGAATCTCAAATTTCCAATGTAAGCTGCGGCAATTTCGGCTGAGGTGAAAGGCGCGGTCGAGCCAAGGAAGTTTGCCGGGCACGGTCCGCCGCGGCGGATGCCCCTACGAAGACAAGACTTCAATTCTTAGGATTCGTGGCGAAGATGGAGAGCTGGCGGGTGAAGCCGCGGTCGTCCGTTTCCAAATTGGCTTTCACAAGGTCTCCCGACGTGGAGCGTGTGTCCTCCGGCGCTGTGGTATCGTGCCGAGGCCCGATGAGGAAAGAGAAAATACTCGCGCCGGAAGCCCCGCCTGGCGTCGCCACGCCATCGTCCGCCGACGCAACTGTATTCAGCGTGATTCTCGCCATAAGCTTCTGCCATCTGTTGAACGACATGATGCAGATGCTGCTCCCCTCCATATATCCAAATTTGGCGTCGGGATTGAAGCTCACGTTCGGACAGGTCGGCGCTATCACCATGGCCTACCAGGTTACGGCATCGCTCCTTCAACCTCTCGTCGGTCTTCAGGCGGACAGGCGGCCTGCGCCGTTTGCGCTTCCCGGTGGAACGGTCTTCTCGCTCGCCGGACTGGTGGTCATATCCATGGCGCGAAACTACGGGGAGGTGCTGGCCGGGGCATCCCTGCTCGGGATGGCGTCGTCGGTCTTTCACCCGGAATCTTCGCGTGTCGCTCGGATGGCGGCGGGCAAACGCCACGGTATGGCTCAATCGCTATTTCAGGTGGGCGGGAACATCGGGTCCGCGATAGGACCGCTCGCGGCCGCGCTGGTTGTGGTGCGCTACGGACGATCGAGTCTCGCTCTCTTCGGGTTGTTGGCCTTGCTGTCTTTCGCCGTCTTGTGGAACGTCGCCGTGTGGTATCGCGACCACGGCCTGGCTCGCCTCGAGGAAAATCGCAAGAGTCTCGAACAGGTCGGCTTGCCGCCGAGCGCTGCCAAGCGCGGCGTCGCCATCCTGCTGGTGCTCATTTTCTCGAAATACGTTTATTTGACGAGCCTCACCAGCTACTTCACCTTCTACCTGATCCAGCGCTTCGGTCTCTCGATTCGCGCGGCCCAACTCCACCTATCTGTTTTTTTGGGGGCTGTCGCGCTCGGCACTTTTCTGGGCGGGCCGCTCGGAGACCGTATCGGGCGCAAGTATGTGATCTGGGTGTCCATCCTCGGCGTGCTGCCGTTCACGCTGCTGCTGCCGCACGTCAACCTTTTCTGGACCGGGGTGCTGAGCGCGATCATCGGCATGGTGCTCGCTTCGGCTTTTTCCGCGATTGTGGTGTTCGGCCAGGAACTCGTGCCCAACAAGGTAGGGATGATATCCGGGCTGTTCTTCGGTTTCGCTTTCGGCGTGGCCGGACTTGGCGCCGCCGTATTGGGCCGCGTCGCCGATGCTTACGGGATTTATACCGTGTACCGGATCTGCGCTTTCTTGCCGGCAATCGGGTTGTTAGCCGGTTTCTTGCCAGACCTGCGACAACGCGAACACGCCTCCGCACTTTCTAGCGCAGACTAATCTTAATCACGCCGTACCGGTTCCTATCGATTCTTCGGATTCGTGGCGAAGATGGATAGCTCGGGGGTGAAGCCGCGGTCGTCCATTTCGAGGATCGCTTTGACCGTGTACTTGCCCGGCTGCCACGATTATCACGCGCCACAGAAATGACAGACGCTAGACCGTGTCCCGACAGGGATTACAGAGCACATTGTCGAGAGTTTTCCGATGTGATTTGGCGTTCCGTCCCTGAATACGGTAAAATTTCTATTCGAGTACTACTGGTGGATCTCGCTGGCGGCGCGATCTATTCCGGGGAGGCATTTTGCGTTTGAAATTCTCGATTGCGTTGCCAATTCTTATTTCGTGCATGTTTGTGCTCGTGTCGGCTCGAAGCAGCCGACCGTCGGCGGTCGAGACCGTCAACGCCGAAGTGCATCGCCTTCGCCTGTATCACACGCACACCGGAGAGAGAATTGATATCGTCTACCGTCGCGGCGATCTCTTCCTGCCAGAAGCCGAGGAGAAGCTGGACTATTTTCTGCGCGATCATCGCACGGGAGAGGTGAAGCATTACGATCCGCGCGTCTTTGACATTCTTTCGGAACTGACCACAGCGGTGGGACGGCCCGGCGCGGAGATTCAAATTATTTGCGGCTATCGAACACCCTGGAGCAACGAATTCCTGCGTTCACATTCCGCCGGCGTCGCCAAAGGCAGCCTTCACATGCAGGCGCAGGCAATTGATATTCGCATTCCCGGGATTGATACTCTGACGCTGCGAAATGCGGCGCTGGCGCTCGGCCGCGGGGGTGTGGGCTACTATCCGCAGTCGGGCTTCGTGCACGTTGATACAGGACGGGTGCGCACCTGGTGCTATGGCTGCAGCACCTCGCGCGCGAATTCCGACTAGAGAGTCCTCAGCACTACGCACTCGATTCCCGAAGTATCCGGAAATTTCTGACGTCGCGATCCTACTTCCTGGCGACGTACGCGTCCGCGATCAGCTTCTCCAGTTTCTTGTCGAAGCCATAGATATCCGGAAAGAATTCGGCGACGCCACTCTCCGGCACTACCGCGGTGCCGTAAACGATCAGGACTGGAATCGGTTTCGTTAGATTGACCTGCTGGTCCTTCCCGGCCTTGAACGCGGCGTCAATCTTTTCGGGTGTCCAACCGGGATTATTTCGCAGCACCCATTTCGCTAGAGCCGGGGGATTCTGAACGCGAATGCAGCCGTGGCTGAAATCGCGGCGGCTTTCGGCAAACAGACCGACGGACGGCGTGGAGTGGAGATAAACGTTGTTGCTATTCGGGAAAATGAACTTGATCAGACCCAGAGCATTTTTCGGGCCGGGCTTTTGCCTTACCATCAGCTTGCCCGCGCGCAGCTGTGCCAGAACATCCGCGCTCACCACGCCATCGGTTACGACCTGTCCGGAATAAGTGGCGACCTCGTAGTTATTTTTCTGCAGGTAGGCCGGGTCCTTCTCGATCTTGGGCACGAGCTCGCCGCGCAAAATGCTGGGCGGAACGTTCCAGTAGGGCCAGAAAACGACATATTTCATGTCCTCTTCCAGCACGGGCGTTTCCGTGCGCATCGCGCGGCCCACGACCACGGGCATGCTAAGCGTGGGGTTGCCCTGATCGTCATACGCTCGCAGCAGAAACTCGGGAATGTTCACGACTACCGGAGGGGTATCGAAATTGTCCGGCAGCCAGCGCCAGCGCTCCAGGGTGAATTGGAGTTGCTGCACGCGAAAGCTCATAGGGCGATTGAGTTCTTCAATCGTCTGCGGACCGAGCTTGCCTTCGCTCGCCAAACCGTGCCGCTGCTGGAATCGCTTCACCGCGTCTACAATTTCCCCCTGGTAAGTGGTGGAATCCTGCGCGACATTCGCGCTGTCGGGCAAATCCTTCAAGAACTTCAACCGCGCCGCCAATTTTGCGAGCGCTTCATAATTCTGTCCTGGCGCGATTGGCTTCTTCGCCGCGGGCAGCGGATCCGGCACTTCTTCTTTCGCGAGTTGGAGGTACGTGTCGAGGGCCGCGACTGTTCGCCGGTAGCCTGGAAACGGCGGTTCAACTATTTGCAGAGCGTCTTTTACGCTTGATGCTGGAATCACGCGCTGGCGCAGGAACTGAGCGAGGTCATACTTGTGGCGCTCCGGATCAAAATCGGGATGCAGTGTTTTTGGATCCACCCTGCCCAAGTGCAAATCGGATATATAGCGCATCGCGGAAACCGTGAGCGCGACATCCATCTTCACTGCTGCGGATTGGTCTCCGCTTGCAGCGCTGCCCAGTGCGCTGATCCTGCCGGCCCATCGGTCGCCGTCGTAATCCTTGGCGTCGAGACCCTTTTCTGCGGCCGACCGCAGGATCGCAATCATCTCCAAAGCCTGCGGAGTTGGTTTTCCGCCACGCGTCCACTCAAGCTGGTAATTGCCAGCGTCGTAGAATTCTTTGACGTATTTCTGATAATCCGAGAAATTTTGCCACTGCAGGTCGGCGAGGCGGCCGCTGTTCACAATCGCGCGCGAATCCTGCTGGCCTTGAGGGCTTAGGGGTTCCGCGGCCGATTGCGTCGCGTGAGCTGAAGTGCCATTTACAGAAGTGCCTGCCGACAAACAACCCGTCGAGAGCAAGCACACCAAACAAAGAGCCGCTGTCCGCATTTTCTTGGTCATTTTTCACCCTGGTCCGCGCGAACCTGCATTATACGCACTCGTGCATGCGGTGCCTCCACGAAGGCAAAAGTTTAGTTCTTGGGATTCGTGGCGAAGATGGAAAGCTCGGGGGTGAACCCGCGGTCGTCCATTTCGAGGATGGCTTTTACCATGTGGGCGATGTCCTCGGCGCGGAGCTTGGTGGGGTTTTCTTTCTGCTCGAAGCCGGCAACTTTGGAGAAACTGGTGAGGACTTCGCTGGGATTGACGAGCATGACGCGAACGTTGTGTTTGCGGAGTTCGTCTCGCCAGCATTCCGTCATCCCGCGGAGCGCGAACTTGCTCGCGTAGTACGCCGTGCCTCTTGCCGCGCCCTTCAGTCCGGCGGTCGAGGAGATGTTGACGATGTTGCCGCGCTGGCGCGCGATGAAATGTTTGGCCGCGCCACGGGCCATGAGCATTGCTCCCGTGACGTTCGTGGCGAAGACCGACTCGAAGCCGGCGAGATCGAGATCCACGAGGTTCTTGAAAACGCCGAAGCCGGCGTTGTTGATGAGAATATCGAGGTCGCCGAATTTTTCGAGGACTTCGCGATAAGTGCGCTCGACGTCGGCTTCCCTGGTGACGTCCGCATGAATTGCGTGCACGCCGAGGGCGCTGGCGGTCTCCGCGAGCTTGCGCTCGTCACGTCCGGTGATCGCCACCCGCGCGCCGCTGGCTGCAAGAGATTGCGCGATGGCGCGTCCGATGCCGCTGCTGCCACCCGTGATCAACGCCACCGCGTTTCGCAAGTTCATTTTGCCTCCCGAGGGAATTCGGAATGCGGATGATTGTACCGCACTGGCAGGGCCGGAGTGCGCCGCCGAAGCGTGGCGATGGGCCGAACTCGAGTACTCGCTGCGATAGAGGCGGCGCGAAGGAAGGCGCTGCGCGCTGATTACTTATGTCGTGGCTGAAGCCACGACCTACAAAGATGGTCGGGCCGGTGCCCGGTGCGGACGCTGAACGATGCGTTCGCTGCCAACCGCGACGGGAAAAGTAGCCGGCGAGACGCCCTTCGGCTTCGCTCAGGACCGGCCGGCGGCACGAACATCCTGGCAGTGCGAGCGAGATGGATGGGCGGCGCGCGGGCAAGCATTGGCGCCGGGCGTCCGCCGCAGCGGACTGCGCCCCTACGAGGAAACGGCGAGGCCGGGACGAACGGGCAGCATCTCGCGAAGCATCTGTGCCGGGCATCCGCCGCGGCGGACCGTGCCCCTACGAAACCATTGGCTGGCGATGATAAAAGGGGGCAGGTGGTTACGGCTTCTGCTGCGGCGGTGCTGGTGGCGGCGGAGTTTGAGGCTGTGGATCCTGAGGCGTGGGCACGAGGCGCATGCTCGTTCTAAACCGGCGGTAATTTGAATAGCGAACCGACATGCGGATGTGAACGCCGCCGGACTTGAAGTTCAGAACGTCGTCGGAGTGCGTGTAGGTTGGGAACCAGAAATTGCCCTCGATGTTTTCGCGGAAGGTCTCAAAACGAGGGAATACGTTTTCGCTGTTGCCTTTCCGGATATCCGGCACGGCTTTCCCGAAGGTTTTCACGACTTCCAGGTCCTTATCGTCAACCCAGATGCGTCCCTGGAAGTAGCGCTGGTTCTTCTCGATTTTTTTCGGGGCCACGTCGAACACGTAGGCGCTGATTTCGTCCACCCGCTCGCGGCCGACGTAAGTCACGTCGTATTTGGGCAGCTCATCGGTGGTGAGCACGAAGGGCTGAACGTTTCTGAGATCGTCAAGATCCTGCTCGGAGAGCGAAACGCGCTCGAGCGTCGGAGGAGGGGCATTGGTGACGACCTCGTAGCGCTTGCCTGCGGGGGTAAAGGTGATGTCGCTGGTCATGCGATACTCGCCGTCTGGCTCTCCATCGGCATCAATCGTCTGCACGACGAACGACTGGACGTAGGTGAAATTCTCGCGCTCGGCTTTGAACTCGCCTTCGTGCTGCGCGAATTGCTGGATAATCTGGTCCGCCGGGATGGAGGGTGGCTCTTTCGAGATGCCGGAGGAGCGATGTGCAGCGTCCGAAGCTTTCGGCGCGCGCGCGGCGTTTGCCGGCTTTCCGGCCGGCGGGTTCGCGTCTGGCTGCGTAGCCGGCTCGTATTGCGGAGTCGCGCCCGGCATCGGGCCGACTTCCTGTCCTGCGCACGGGATGGAAAAAAACGCGCCCGCGAGCAGGGCGCAAGTCATCGGCAGAACTCGCGCTCTGCAATTCGCCATTCCTTGATAGATATCGCGCCGCATTTTTGTGGTTCTCTTCCTGCCGCGTCGCGGCGTCACTCAGTATAGGAGCTTCGCGGCGAAACAGAGGTTGCTTTTCGTCCGCAGCCTGCAGCGATGCGGAGTACCGCGAGGCGAAGCGGTGGACGACATTTATTAGGAGCGGCAGTCGATTGATCCTGATTTTGGAGTATCCTCCTGTCGCTCCGCCTCGATTAATGGCTACGGCGGACGCTGCTAGATTAAGAACAGGAGACAGAAAATGAATTGGAAGATGAGCGGGCGAGCGATCGGAATGGCGGCTTTGGCGGTGCTGAGCCTGGCGTGGGCCGGCAGCGCGTTTGGGCAGGCGAAGAGCTCGGATTCGGCGGCGCGTTTGCGCGCGGTGGAAGATCGTCAGGCGATTGAGCAACTGCTGATGGGTGATTATCCGAGGGCGCTGGACTCGACCGATTGGAAAGCGTACTCGGCATTGTTCACGCAGGATGGCACGCTGATCATGAATGGTGGAAAGACAAAGGCAACGGGTCCCGCGGCGATTGAGAAATTTTTCGCCACGGCGCCATTCGCGCAGCCTCCCGCTCCGTCAGCGACTCCGTCGCCATGCCCGCTTCCACCGGGCGTGCACAGATTCATGCATGTGGTGACCAACTTGTCGCTGCACATTGATGGAGACACGGCAACGGATCAGGCTTACTGGGAAACCATTGGCACGACGGACTGCAAGTCCGTGGTCGAAGGCGCGGGACATTACGAAGACACGCTGAAGCGCGAGAACGGACAGTGGAGATTCTATTCGCGCGAAATATTCGATGATCTTCCGCCGCGGGCCCCGGCTGCTGCGGCGCCGAAGCCTTAGACCGTGGCGAACCGTAACGGTAAGAGAGCCGGCGAGACGCCGGCGTTACGAACACCCTGGAAGGGCGAGCGAGACGGATGGGCGGCGTATTGCCAAGCAACTGCGCCGGGCGTCCGCCGCGGCGGACGCCCCTACTACGGCTAAAGGCAAATACGAAACTGTAGGAATACATCGAGATGCCTGAAATCAAGATCAACGGATACGTCACGTACTACGAGGACGACGACTTCACCGAGCAGTGGAAGCCGCCGCAAACGATTCTGATCCAGCACGGGTTTGGGCGAACGTCGCAATTCTGGCGGCAATGGGTGCCAATGCTGGCGGGTGACTATCGCGTGGTGCGGCGCGATCTGCGGGGTCACGGCGGCTCGGGCGATCCGGGCGCGAGCGATCCGTGGACGTTCGATGGGCTCGTGCGGGATTTTGCAGGATTCTGCGATGCGCTCGATCTGAAGGATCTGCACCTGTTGGGAGAATCCACGGGCGGGATGCTCGCCATCGGATACGCCGCCACGCATCCGGTGCGAGTGCGGTCACTGACGTTGTGCGGAACGCCGACGACGATCGGTCCGGCCGAGCAGAAGTTTTTGGCGCTGGGTCACGACACTTGGCAGGGCGCGCTGATGGAGATGGGATCGGAGGGTTGGGCGCGAAAGTTGCTGTCGCAGCCCGGGACCGCGCCACGCGGTGACGCGGCTCGGACGGAATGGTCCATTCAGCAATTCGGGCGCTCTTCGGCGGCGTCGCTCGCGGGATACAGCCGCGTGATTTCGACGACGGACGTCACGCCGCTGCTGCCGGAGGTGAAAGTGCCAGCGCTCGTTCTGGCGCCGACGCGAAGCGCAGCTACCCCGATGGCTGAGCAGGAGCGGATCGCCGCGACTTTGCCGCGCGCAGATCTGGTGCCCATCGCGGGCGAAGGACACGAGATCTATATTGACCGGCCGGAAGAATGCGTATCCGCGCTGCGAAGTTTCCTCGCACAATTCAGCTGAACGGGCGACGCCGTAACCAGTCAGAAAACTTGCTGCGGGTGGACCGGCGCATTGGATGGCGCTGCGCGCCGTCGTTCTATGTCCGGCTGAAGCCGCGACCCACAAAACATTGACACGCGCTACCACGTGCGATGGCCAACCTCAGCTACCTGCAAATCCAACTCGCGCGCGGAGTCATGCGATGGCTATAGCGGCAGTCTGCAAATCGCGCAGCAACAAAGGTTCAGTGTCTGCGCGCGGGAAGAGAGATTTATCGCCGCGACGCAGTTTCCTCGCACAATTCAGCTAACGCCGGAAGCTGCACAGCAGTTGGAAATCAGGACAGGTGGAATTCGACGGTGACGTTAAGCCGGATTGCGACCGGTTGGCCATCCAAAATCGTTGGCTCGTATTTTCGCTCTGATACTGCCTTGAGTGCCGAAGCAAGGAGCAATGGGGGCCCGCTAATCACGCGCACCTGCGTGACGTTGCCCTGCTCGTCTATGACTGCGTCGAGGACGACGGTCCCCTGGACATGGGCGGTTCTTGCGATCGGGGAATACACAACCGGCGGAGCTGACAGAAGGCGCGGCTCCTTCATGCCGGTGCTGATGCGAATCGGACCCTTGGGCCTGACGGCAGCGGGCGGAGGAGGAGGTGGCGCGCCAAGCGACGCTCCGAGAACATCACCTGTTCCGCCGGCTACGCCACCCATGTCTGAAATCGAAGGCGCTGCGGCGATGTCGGAAGCGGTCTCGACAATTTTCTTTGGAATGATCGTGGGCGCGGTGAGCAGCGGATGCAGAGAAGCTTGCTTGGGTACAACCGCCTGCGCGTGGATCACGGGAGGAGCGGCGGGCGGAGGCGGCGCTACCAGCATCGTCTTCTCGAACTGATGGAGATCAATCGCTTGCGTCACGAATAGTGGAACGATCACGAGAGTACCGACCACCACGACCTGAAGCGCGAACGCGAGACCGGCTTGCGCTGCGCGCTTGCCGCGAGCGCGTGAATCTTCCTCGATGATCGCGGCGGAGAACATGCCAGGATTGCCGGACGCAATGGGAGGCGAAGTCGGAAGCGTGCGGTGGGGCTTTGGATCGAGACCTAAATTGCCTTGCTGAAGTGCACTTTGATTGATCGCTGACATTTTCATCTCCTTTTCAAGTGGAACTGCAACGGCCATGGGGCTTCGTCGGAATCTCAGTCGAGATCCAAATTGAGCCCACAGCGCCATCGCCTTGCAAAAGCGATGGGAACTCCCGTCTCCACGTGGAAAAGCGAGATGAAGCAACTACACTCTAAAGTCTCAGACAGTTTGCAGATTCCGCCTGAAAATCACAAACTCAAATAACGAATCATTGCGATTGAAGGCGATGATACCGGCGTACGGCGCAGATTTGCGGGCGGTTATGCCGCATATTTCGCCCGAAAAACGCAGATCCAAATCGGGCGTCGGGCGATTGACACGTGCGGATGCGGGGCATATCGTTCCATTGCGAACGAGTAACCCCCGATGGCCGATCCACGAACGAAGCCCGATTCCGCGGCGACTTTGACCGAGTTGAACGGAACGATCGAAGGTCGCTTCGTGATTCGCAATCTGCTGGGCGCAGGCGGCATGGGAGAGGTGTATCGCGCCGAAGATACACGGCTGAAGCGGCTAGTGGCGCTGAAGCGGATCGCGCCCGCGATGCGCAAGAACGAGATCGACCGGCGACGCCTGTTGCAAGAGGCGGAATGCGCCTCGCGATTGAACGATCCTCACATCGCGGCGATCTTCGACATATTCGAGTCAGGCGAAGATATTTTTCTGGTGATGGAGTACGTCGAAGGGCAGACGCTGCGGCGGCGACTGGAACAGCCGCTTTCCATTGCCGAATTTCTCGAGATTGCGGAGCAGTGCGCTTCCGCGCTGGCCGCCGCTCATAAAGGCGGCGTGCAGCATCGCGATATCAAACCCGACAATCTGATGCTGAATCGAGAGGGCGAGTTGAAGGTTCTCGATTTCGGCCTGGCGCGGACTTTGTTGCGTGAAGATGGAACCACGCTGGAAACCGCGGAGAGCGCGAACTTCGCCGGCACGTTTGCATACATGGCTCCGGAGGCGCTGCAGGAAAAAGCGACGGACGAACGAGCCGACATTTTTTCTTTGGGCGTGGTTTTTTACGAGGCGCTCGGCGGGCGGCATCCATTCAAGGTGCAGGGCGCGGGATTTTTGGAAACGTACGAACGGATTCTTCACCAGGAGCCGGCGCCGCTGCGGCAATTGAACGCCGAGGTGCCCGCGGACCTGGAGCGGATCGTCGCGAAAATGCTCGCCAAGAGTCCGGTTGACCGATATGTGTCGGCCGCCGATCTGGCGACCGACCTGCGAGCGCTCCGGCGCCCTGGCTCAGCGGTGATCGTCGGCCAGCCCCCCGCACGGTCGAAGCGGTTTATTCGCGTGGCCGCGGGCGTTACGCTGGCCGTCGTCATTCTTCTGGCGATCGTCGCGCTGATTCCTTCCGCGCGGCGACAAGTGAAAACCTGGCTGGGAATTGATGTCATCCCCAAACAAAAGCAACTCGCGGTGCTGGACTTTCAGGCAGTGGACGGAAGCCCGGAAGAGATGTCGTTCACGGCCGGCTTGACGGACACCGTGACTACGAAACTCACGCAGCTGACTGGGGATCTCTCGCTGCAAGTGGTGCCGGCGCGAGATTTGCGGGAACGGCACGTCACTACCGCCGAACAGGCGCGGCGAGACTTCGGTGTGAATCTGGTTCTGGAAGGCAGCCTGCATAAGTCGGGCGATCAAGTGCGCGTGAACTACGCGTTGGTTGACGCGCGGACCCGGCGGCAACTGCGCGCGCAAAGCGTGACCCTCGCGGCAGCCGATCCGTTCGCGGTGCAGGACGAGATTGTGAATGGAGCGGTGGACATGCTCGGAGTGCAGGTCCCGTCCGCGGAACGCGAAGCGCTCCGGCCCCATGGCACGAAGGTCCCCGGAGCCTACACGCTCTACCTTCAGGGAAAAGGCTACCTGGATAATTACGACAATCCCGACAACATTGACACCGCTGTGAATTTATTCCAGCAAGCGCTGCAATTGGATCCGACGTATGCGCAGGCCTACGCGAGTCTGGGCGACGCGTACTGGAAAAAGTATCTCCATACCAGGGATGCTCGCCTGATCGAGAGCACAAGTGCGCCATGCGAACAGGCGTTGCATCTGGACGAAACGCTTTCGTCCGCGCACGAGTGCCTGGGAACCATCGCCGCCGGGACGGGGCATTACGAGGAAGCCGTGAAGGAATTTGGGCGAGCGCTCGACGCCGAGCCGGCGAATGATGACGCCTATACGGGACTCGCTCACGCCTACGAACTGCTTGGCAAGCCGGTGGAGGCGGAACGTACGTACCGCAGAGTCATTGAACTGCGGCCGCAATACTGGGCCGGATACAACTGGCTGGGAGCTTTTTATTTCAACCAGATGGAATATCCGAAGGCGGCGGAGATGTTCAGCAAGGTTGTGGCTCTGGTGCCGGACAGTTTCCACGGGTACGACAATCTGGGAGCGGCTTATCTGGGAGAGGGCCAGTATTCCCAGGCCATCGAAACATTCAAACGTTCGTTATCAATCCGCCCGAGTGCGTACGCGTACTCAAATGTCGGAACGGCTTACTTTTACATGCACCGATTCGATGACGCCGCGATCAATTACGAGCAATCGCTTAAGCTTGACGAGGGAGACTTCGACGTCTGGTGGAATCTGGCCGAAGCGTACTACTGGAGTCCCGCGAAGAAACCGCAAGCGGAACACGCCTACCGGCAATGCATTTCACTGGGCACGCCGCGACTGGATGTGGACCCGCGCGACGTGGATGCGATGGGCGTGCTGGCGGTATGCCACGCGATGGTGAACGATCGCAAAGGCGCTCTGGATTTGCTCCAGCGGGCGTATGCGCTTGGTCCCCCGGATGCCGAGTTGAGCTTCAAAGCCGCCATTGTGTACACTCAGCTTCACGACGAGGACCGGGCCGTCCAGCGACTGGGCGAAGCCATCGCAGCCGGTTATTCCGCAAAGCTGGCGAGTGACACACCAATTTTCGATCAACTTCGGAGCAATCCCCGGGTCCAGGAGCTGTTTCGGCCAAAATGAAATCTGAAAAAGGAGGGGCGGTGTCCAGCCAACCAACCATGAGCAAAGATCGCGTGAAGACGATAAAGATCACTCTCAACAAAGAAGGCAAGCCTCAAGTGCCTGGGGGACAGGGGACCGTATTTGTTGACAGCACGAAGGACGAAGAGGTGATTTGGGTTGCTAAGTTTCCGTTCCGAATTGATTTCAAGGAGGGTACGCCGTTCTACGAAGATCAATTCAATCAGAACCACCGCCGGAGCGGACTGGTGCGTCGTGGTGTGCTCGCGAGCCGAGTCCGCTATTACAAGTACACGATTGAAGTGAAGGGCAAAACGCTCGATCCGAAGATTATGGTATTTCCGGGATCGAATTAAATTGCGCGGGGCGGCCTCCCTCCTGCAATCGAGATGGATGGGCGTCACGGTGCCAAGCATCGGCGCCGGGCACGGCATGCCGTGCCCTACGAAGAAAAGACGACGGCTCGGAGTTAATTCTTAGGCTTTGCCGGATGCTTGTCTGGTAGCTCGAAAACCCAGATGGCCGCGCCGTGGTCCGGTGGATTCTGGATTTCGGGAACCAGGGCCGGAAAAGTCCCGGTGATCGCGCCGCCCGAACCGACGACGACGCCGAGATATTCCTTGCCGCCGACGCTGAACGTGATGGGACAGGAATTCGGGACATCGTTCATCCGGATGTTCCAGAGCTCGGCACCGGTCGCGTCATCATACGCGTGCAGAAAGCGATCGAACGAGCCTTCGAAGACGACTCCGCCTGCGGTGTCGAGCGTGCAGGTAGTGTCCGGGGCGCGGTGGTGGTCAATCCATAGCGCCTTTCCCGTCTGGAGATTGAACGCTTCGATGCGCCCGAGGTTTCCATCCTTATCACCGGGCCGCAAGCGGATGAACCAGTTGTAGCCGGAGGAAAGATTTCCGCGCTGGCCTGCCGGAGCGGGAATCATATCCATGCAGGTTTCGGTCATTTCGGTATAGACGACTTTCGAATCCGGATTGTAAGAGCCGGCGATCCATTCGCGGCCGCCGCCGGGATGGGGGCAGATTGTGTGCGTCTTGCCGTCGCCGACGGCCCCTTCGGGAGTGAGCGTCTTCTCGCCGGTTTTCGGATCAATTGACGCGATGACGTTTTGAATGCCCATGTCGCGGGACCAGAGATACTTTCCGGTGGCGGCGTCGAGGGCCTCGTAGATACCCATTTTCCCGGAAGTCACGATCATCTTTTTGCCTGCGTTATCTCCCGGCAGACGCATGATCTGCTGCTCGAAAGCCCAATCGAGATCCCACTGGTCGTTGTGAACGTGCTGGAAATACCAGACGAGTTTTCCAGTGTCGGGATCAAATGCCAGCGTGCAATCAGTGAACAGACCGTCGTTTGAAACTCCCGGCTTGTCCACGCGATGCAATACCGGGCCGGTGTCATACGTCTGGCCGACGCCGAAGAACGCGAGTTTGAGTTCCGGATCGTAGCTGCCGGCAGTCCAGACAGAAGCGCCGTTGCGTTTTTCGTTCGGCAGATCGTTCCAGCTGTCGCCGGGCTCGCCCGACTGCGCGATGGTGTGGAATCGCCAGGCTTCTTTACCGGTGTCAGCATCGAGCGCGACGATGAGGTTTCCACCTTGCGCCTGTCCCGCGAGACCCATCATCACTTTGCCTTTCGCGACGAGCGGACCGCCGGTGGATTGGTATCCCTTGGTGTAGTCCGCGAGTGCGGTATCCCAAACAACGGCGCCGGTTTTGATGTCGAGCGCGACGATGTGATCGTCGGACGTGGGGACGTAGAGCCTGCTGCCGTAGAGCGAGATATTGCGCTTCACGGCGAGGCGCGCGTCGCTGGGGAGCTGGCGCGAATATTGCCAGAGCAAATCGCCGGTGACGGCGTTGAGCGCCTGAACTTTGTCGCCATAGCTATCCACGAAAAGCACGCCATCGTGTTCGAGAGGAGTGGCTTCATTTTGTCCGTTGGGCAAAGACCAGGCCCACGCGACGCGCAAATCGCCGACGTTCGTTCTGTTGATTTGCTTGAGCGGGCTGTAGCCGAAATCGTCGTAGGTGCGGCGCCAGATAAGCCAGTCGGAGTCGGGGGGGTTATCGAGCAGCGCGTCGGTAACCGGCGAGAATTTTTCGAGCGGGTTCGGGAGCACGACCGGCGCCGTCGGCGGAGCGAGCGGCGATAGCGGCATCATCGGGGCGTTGCGTTGGGTGGCGCCGCGAGGAATCGTCATCGCGGTTTGCGCGGTTGCGTCCGTGGGAAATCCCTTATCACCGGCTTGCACGCCATTGGTCTGCAGGATGAAGGCTACGAGTTGCGCGGCGGCATCCGGGCCGAGCGAGCCGGGGCTGGCTGGGGGCATTTTGGTATTGATGAAGGCGAAGAGCTCGTCAGAGGTTTTGCCGCCCCAATTCATGGTGAACGACGTTCCGCGAAGCGAGCTGGCGAATTCGCTGCCGCCCATGCTCGTGCCGTGGCAGCCGGCGCAGTTCTTTGCGTAGACGTCTTTTCCCTGCGTGGCTTGCGCGACCGTGAATGTGGCGATGTTGCGGCTGTTGCCGATCTGCATGTTCTGTGCGCGGAGCGGCGATGGTCCGAGCGCTGCCGCCAATGTGCCGACCGCGATGCAAAAGCCAAACCCTGCAAGACGCATGGATTTTCTGCGCGACCTCATGCTGCCCCCCGTAGGTTTCGCCGTGCATTGAACCACTATCGAAATCAGAAGACTAGGAGAAATGTTTGCGCGAGGAGAAATGGGGCGGGACTTGCGCGGCGTAGCTTATTGCGGAGGTGGCTGGCTTTCGGCCAAAAGGGCTTCCACGCGCGCGGTGATTTCTGCTTTCAGCTGCCCGTTGAAGTCGCCGCTGGCCGGACTGGCGAAGCCGGCGTGGATGCTCTTGACCAGGCCATCGCGGCCGATGAAGACCGTCGTGGGCCAGGAATTCAAATTGACGAGCTGCGGTATTTTCTTGTTCACGTCCTCGGGATCGCCGGCGACGAGCACCGTGTACCCGATGCCGTAGTGGTAGATGAACCAGCGCAGCCGATTCAATTGGCCGAACTGCTCGGCCTCCTCGAAATCCAGCGCGACGATCTCGAGGCCGCGGTCGCGGTACGTGCGATAGAGCTCCTCCAGGAACGGCGCCTCGTCGTGGCAATTGGGGCACCAGCTTCCGGTGATGTTGACGAGGAGAACTTTTCCGCGGAAGCGCGCGTCGGTGCTGGAGATCATGCGTCCCGCGAGATCGGGAAAGCTGAACTGAAAGGGCGCGTTCGGGTCCGCGACGCGCGTGTGTTGCGCGGGATCAGTTGGCTCCGGCAAACCCTTCGCGCGTGCGTCCGCTGGACGATAAGCCGGCAATTCCCTTTTGCCGTTGTAGTCGTTCAACGTGATGGCGAGGCTGCCATCCGGCTGCGGCGAGGCCTCAATCATGTACGGACGCTCGCCGGAAAAATGGCTGAGGACGAATTTTCCGTCGCGATAGCGTCCCGTGAGCGCGCCGGTATCGCCATCCACCCGCAAAATCGCCGCGGACACGTCGGCGCCAGACTGGCGCACGATGAAGCGCCACGCGGATTCGCCCTTGGGACTCTTCACTTCAATTTCCCACAGCCCGCCAATCGAAGGCACGGTGCCCGCCGGCGGGTCCGGCTCGGGAACGAAGCGCTTCGCTTGAAAAGGCAGAGTGCTACGCGCTTCGGGGCCGAATTTGCCCTCGATCGTGCCCGTTAACTCGCCACCTTGGATCGCCCCGTTCAATCTCTCCGCATATTGGTCGAAATTGAGAACCATGGCGTCATGGTCCTGTCGGCCGCTGGTTGAGGTGACTCGCTCATCGCCATTGATGAACGCGCCCTCGAGCTTCGTGCCCTTGCCCGAAATATCAATCCGGAAAGGAATCGTCATGCCGTCCACAACGACGGTGCCCTCCCATTTTCCGGCGACGGATTGTGCGGCCGCCGAATGTGCGAAGGCGGACAGGACGAAAAGCGCGACCGAGACCAGAACGATGCGAGATGCGGCTTTCATGTGAATCCTCTTCGGCGAAATTATATCAGCAACTTTGATTAGCGGCGCGGCGCGGAATCCGTGAGGGAACCTGAGTCCGAGCGCATCTTCCAGGCGATCTGCCGCAGCATGCCGAGCCAGATGACGGCGTCGCGGGCCGGCAGATTCAGACGCCGCACCAGGCGTCGAATCCTCTGGTCAGAATCGGCGACGCGACGCAATTCGAGAAAGCCGCTCAGGTGCAGGGCGTCGAGCAGCATCGTGGTGATCCGTTCCATTTCGGCGGCGGATGCGAGCGGCAGTTTTTCCTTCAGGCGCGGAGTCTTCGCGTCGCGAATCAGTTCGTAGAGGCAGACCGCGACGGCTTGTCCGAGGTTCATCGAAATATTCGCGTCAACGGTGGGCACGCGCAGCAGCCAGTGGCAATGGCTGAGATCATCATTCGAAAGGCCGAATTTCTCGGAGCCGAACAACAGCGCGACAGGATTCGACCCGAGGCGCTTGCGAATCATGCGAGCGCCATCTTCCAGGCGTCGCAGAGGCTGATGCAACGTGCGATGGCGGACCGCCGTGGTCCCTACAACGAGCGTGCAATCGGCGACCGCTTCGGCGACGGTTTTGAATTGTTCGGCGCTGGCGAGCAGTTCGGAGGCGCCGACGGCGGAGCGCGCCTCGCGAAATGCGGGCTGATAGGAATTCACGATGCGCAAATTGCGAAAACCGAAATTGCTCATGGCGCGCGCGGCCGCGCCGATATTCAGAGGGTTGCGCGAGGAAACAAGCACGACGCGCAGGCGGTCGAGTTGAGCCGTGGTTGGCACGCGCGGCTATTCTAACAGGCTCCCGCAAGAGCTACGGCAGCGCTGAAAACATGGATATCTTGACGGGCGTCGGAGGAACGTGGAATCATTCTGTTTCCACGAGCGATTTCAGGGGGGTGAACCATGGCAACACAACTGGCAGCTGCGTACGCAGAGTTGGGGCTTTTCATCGGCGGCGAATGGCTGGGCGCGGAAGGGCGGAAGACTTCGCCTGTGATCAATCCGGCGACGGAGGAAGTGATCGGGCATCTTCCGCACGCATCGAAAGCCGATCTGGATCGGGCGCTCGCCGAGGCCGACCGGGGATTCAAGCTCTGGCGCGCGATTTTCCCGGATGCGCGCGGCAAGATTCTGAAGCGCACGGCGGAGCTGATGCGCGAGCGCGCGGAAGAGATCGCGCGGATCGCGACCACTGAATCGGGCAAGTCCATTCACGAGACGCGCGTCGAGCTGCAGATGTCGGCGAACATTTTCGAATGGTTCGCTGAAGAGGGACGCCGCGCCTACGGACGCGTGCTGCCGCAGAGGGCGCCGGGGACTCGTCTGGCGATCGTCAAGGAACCAGTGGGGCCGGTGGCTGCGTTTGCACCCTGGAATTTTCCGATTGGCAATCCCGCGCGCAAGATTGGCGCGGCGCTCGGCGCAGGATGTTCGTGCATCCTGAAACCTGCCGAGGAGACTCCGGCGTCCGCGCTCGCCGTGGCGCGTTGCATGGTGGATGCAGGGCTTCCCGCAGGCGTGCTGTCCATCGTGTACGGCGTGCCGTCGGAAATTTCCACGCACCTGCTGGCGTCGCCGATCATTCGCAAGATTTCGTTCACCGGCTCGATTCCGGTCGGCAAGCATTTGATGAAACTGGCCGCAGAGGGCATGAAGCGCACCACGATGGAACTGGGCGGGCACGCGCCCGTGCTGGTGTTCGACGATGTGGACGTCGAAAAAGTGCTCGACGCATGTGCTGTCGCGAAATATCGCAACGCAGGCCAGGTCTGCGTGTCTCCCACGCGATTCTACGTGCACGAGAAAATCTACAACCGCTTCGTGGAAGGATTTGCGGCGCGCGCGAAGGCTCTTCCCGTCGGAGATGGAAACGACGAGAAAAATAAAATGGGTCCGCTCGTTCACGCGCGGCGGCTGGCCGCGATCGAGGCATTGATTGAAGACGCGAAAAGCTCCGGCGCGAAGGTGCAAGCGGGCGGCGCGCGGCTGAAAGGCCCCGGATTTTTCTACGCGCCCACGGTTTTGTCCGACGTGCCGAACAAGGCGCGCATCATGAACGAAGAACCGTTCGGACCCGTGGCGGTGATCAATTCGTTCACCGACTACGACGCCGTGATCCGGGAAGCAAATCGCCTGCCCTACGGGCTTGCGGCGTTTGCGTTCACGGATTCCGCACACCGGGCGAAGCTGGTCGGCGAACAGCTCGAAGCGGGCATGGTGGGCGTGAACACGTTCGCGATCTCCGTACCGGAGTCGCCGTTCGGCGGCGTGAAGGAGAGCGGGCACGGCTCCGAGGAAGGCATCGAGGGGCTGGAGGCCTGCCTGGTGACGAAGTTCATCAGCGAAGCGTAGTCAACGACGGGGATCCTTCCATAGGAGGAATGGATGCTGTTCGATTTCGGCAAAATCCCTCCGCGGGAGGGATACAAGCTCCTGGTTTCAACCGTGACGCCGCGCCCGATTGCGTGGATCACCAGCCTGAATGCGGCCGGACAACTGAACGCGGCTCCTTTTTCGTTTTTCAACGTTTTCGCGGGCAATCCTCCGGTGGTAGGGATAGGCATATCGAGTCATGAGCCGGGCCGTCCGAAGGACACGCGGCGGAATATTCGGGAAACGAAAGAGTTCGTGGTGAATCTCGTCTCCGAAGATACGGCGGAAGCCATGAACGTGACGGCGATCGAGTTTGAGCCCGAGGTCAACGAGATTCCAGAGGCCGAGCTGGAAACCATTCCTTCCGTCCACGTGAAGCCGCCCCGGATTGCCGCAAGCCCCGTATCCATGGAATGCGCCCTTATGCAGATCGTGGAGCTCGGATCGGACAACGGGCTGGTGCTGGGGAGGGTGCTGGCCATGCATGTGCGCGACGATCTGGTACTCGATCCCGCGAAGCACTATATTGACACGCCCCGCTTGAAGCTCATCGGCCGCATGCACGGCACCGGCTGGTACGCGCGCACTTCGGACCTTTTTCAGATGGATCGCATTCCCCGCGGAAACTGGATTCTGCGCGGAGACAAGAAGACGACCGTTCCGCGTTGACGGTGTCCCGAAGCGGAGACTCGTGACCGACGAAAAATTGCAGGCGCTGGAGAAGCGTGTGGGCGAGCTCGAGAATCGTCTCGGGCGCGCAGAAGACGAGTTGGCGATACGCAGGCTCCAGCACGCCTACGGCTACTTCATGGACAAGTGCAAGTACGAAGAGGTGGTGGATCTCTTTTCCGAGCGCGGGGAGACATATTTTCTCGGCGGCGTTTTCAGGGGCAAGGCCGGCGTGCGGAGGCTGTATTGCGGGCGGCTCGGCGCGCGATTCGCGGCGGGAAAGAATGGCCCGGTGCGCGGATTGCTGCTCGACCATCTGTTGATGCAGGACGTGATTACGGTCGCGCCGGATGGCCGCTCGGCCAGGGCGCGCTATCGCTGCTTCATGCAGGGCGGAAGCCATGAAAGCGTCCCCGAGATTTTCCCGGCGTTTTGGGAAGCCGGCGTGTACGAAAACACGTATCTAAAGGAAGACGGTGTCTGGAAAATCGGCGTGCTGAACTACAACGTGTTCTTCTACGCGCCCTATGAGCAGGGCTGGGGCAAAGTGAAGCCCGGCTACGCGGTCCCGGCGTTTTCAGAAACATTTCCCGAAGATCCCAATGGTCCCGACGAACTAATTGCGCGCCGTGCAAGTTTCTGGCCGGAAAACGAACTCGTCCCCTACCACTATCTCCATCCCGTGACCGGGAAACCGATTCAGTGAGCGCGGCAACCGGACCCAGCGACAAGAATTCCAAAGGAATCTCACTGGCGGGCGAAGCCGCGATTGTAACCGGCGCCGGGCGCGGGTTCGGGCGGGCCATCGCCATGGGCCTCGCCTCCGCAGGCGCTGCGGTGACGATTACCGCGCGCTCGAAAAATCAACTCGACGAGACCGTTGCGCTGATCGAGCGTCATGGGGGCAGCGCGGGCGGCCGAGCGTTCGCTGTCGCAGGCGACGTGACGAATCGCAAAGATGTGGCGCGGGTGGTCGAGGCAGCGGAGAAAAAGTTCGGCCCGACGTCGGTGACGGTGAACAACGCCGGAATCACCGGGCCGTATGGACCTGTCTGGACTTCCGATCCGGACGATTGGTGGGATGCGCAAGAGGTGATCGTCCGCGGCACGCTGCTTTTCATGCACGCGGTGATGCCGGGAATGGTGGCGCGGCGCAAGGGTACAGTGATCAATGTCTCCGCGCTCGGCGGACAGTGGTTCGCGCCCAAGCTGACCGGGTACGCCGTGGCGAAGTCGAGCCAGATTCGATTGTCGGAGCATGCAGCGGCAGAGGCGAAAGAATTCGGCGTCAGCGTTTTCTCGATCGAGCCGGGCACGGTGTACACGGACATGACCGAGGGCACGATCAATTCCGCCGATGCACAGCGCTGGGTTCCGCACATGGTCGAGTACCTGAAAAATTTGAAAGCGACGACCGATCCCGCGCCGGGGCTCGCGCGATGCGCGGAGATGTGCGTGCAGCTCGCGTCCGGGCGCTACGCTGGGCTTTCGGGGCGCTTCCTGCTGCCCGGCGACGATTTCGACAAGCTGCTGCTTGAGCCGCCGCCGAAACCTGGATCGGCGCTAATACCGCGTGAGCCCGAGCGGACACGTTGACAGTCTCCTTGCGAAGGTGATACGAGAATACGTATTCCGGCAACGGAAGCAAGATTGGGGGGTGAGGCCAAAATGACAACGAAATTTCCGGACACATTTGACTACGCTGGATTCAACGCGCCGATGCGCACCGAGTGCGACATCTACGATCTGATCGTCGAGGGGAACCTGCCAAAGGAAATTGACGGCACCTGGTACCGGACGATTCCCGACCCGCAGTATCCGCCGATGCTTGGCCACGACACGTACCTGAGCGGCGACGGCATGATCAGCGCGTTCAAATTCGAAAATGGCCACGTGGACTTCAAGATGAAGTACATCATGACCGACCGCCTGAAGGCCGATCGCAAGGCGCGCCGCGGACTCTTCGGTCTCTACCGCAATCCGTTTACCGACGATCCGAGCGTGAAGGGCATCAACCGCTGCGTGAACAACACGACGCCGATTTTCCACGGTGGCAGGCTGCTCACCCTGAAGGAAGACGGCCTGGCGGTGGAGGTTCATCCCGAGTCGCTCGAAACGATCGGCGTGTTCAACTATCGCGACAAGCTGAAGAGCCAGACCATGACCGCGCACACGCGGCTCGATGACGAAACTCAGGAACTCCACTTTTTCGGCTACGAAGCCAGCGGCCTGGCGACGCGCGACGTTTCCTATTGCGTGGCGAACAAGGAAGGCCAGCTCGTCAGCGAAGAATGGTTCCAGGTTCCTTACGTCTCTCTGATGCACGACTTCGCCGTGTCGAAAGAACACGTGATCTTCCCCGTCTTTCCGACAACGGCCGACCTCGGCCGCATGAAAGCGGGCGGCACGCACTGGGTCTTCGAGCCAGAGCGGGAAGCATACGTCGGCATCATGCCGCGCGATGGCCACACCAGCGACATGCGCTGGTTCAAGCATCCCGCATGCTCCGCGTTTCATTTCATGAACGCGTACACCGAAGGCAAGCTCGTGCATCTGGATTTCGGCATCGGCAAATACGCGCCGTTCCCGTTCATTCAGGAAGCGTCGCACATCCATCCGACGCCTGCCGACTTCGCATCCGGCCGCGTGGTGCGCTGGACATTTGATATGTCGAAGCCCGGAGACAAATTCGAGGAGTACAAACTCGCGCCCGCGGGCGATTTTCCGCGCATCGCGAATAAAGATCACATGAAGGATTACGCCATCGGATATTACGAGCGATTCGATCCCGAGGCTGGCGCGCCAATCGTTGCGGGACCCGTGGGCGCCGGGTTCAACACTTTGAGCCGCCTGGAAATCAAGAGCGGCAAACTGAAATCCTGGCACCCGACGCGGCCCATAACGATCCAGGAGGAAGTTCACATTCCTTCGAAGCAGCCCGGACACGAGGGCTATCTCGCGCTGGTCGCGGACTTGCACGACACTCAGCTCTCGGACGTGCTGGTCTTCGAGGCCGAGCATGTTGACAAGGGGCCGATCGCGACGGTGCACCTCCCTTTGCGCCTGCGAAATCAAGTGCACGGCAACTGGGTCACGGCGGAAGAACTGCAGTAGCCTCTCGCAATCGGGCTGGCACGCGACAATTCGGATTCGGGTTTCATCCGCGGCAAGGAGCCAGATGGCGCGAGAGACTGAGTTCTACGGCTGGAAGCTGCTTGCGGTCTTCTGGATAATTCTCTTTGCGAACTTCGCGTTCCCGCTTTACGGCGCGAGCGTCGTCAACACCTACATGGCCGAGGCCCTGCATTGGGACCGTACGCAGCTCGGCACCGCTTACGCCATTTACCAGCTGATGATCGGAGCGCCCGCTCCGCTGATCGCAATTCTAATCGCCAAAAGAGGCGTGCGTTTCACCGCCGCGCTCGGCTGCTGCGTGGTCGTGGCCGGAGCGCTGCTGATGTCGTTCGTGGTTCACACGAGCCTGCAGGTTGATCTCGTGTACGGGGTGATGATCGGCCTCGGCGCGATGACCGGCGGAGTGCTGGTCGCGCAAACCGGCATCAATCGCTGGTTCAGCAAGCACAAGGGCCTCGCGATTACGCTCGTGCACACAGGCGGAACGCTGGGAGGATTCGCGGCGGCGCGCGTGCTCGACAAAGTGATCCGTTCGTTGAACGGAAACTGGCGCGCAGGATGGTGGCTGATGGCCGGCCTGAGCGCGGTTTGCGCAGTCCTCTCCTTGCTGTTCGTTCGCGAGAGTCCCGCCGATTTGGGCCAATTCCCCGACGGAGTCGCGCCAGATAATCGCGCAGCTGACACCGCCATGGCAGCTGCAACGCCGCGCGTACCAGCGCGTGGCGTGTACAAGACCACCGACGAATGGACGCTCGGCGAAGCCGTGCGCACGCCCGCGCTCTGGCTCTATATAATCTCGCTTCTCGGCTTCAGCGCTGGCTATCCGCTGTATTTGGCCCATGGCGTGTCGCACTTGAAAGATCTCGGCTTCACGCCCGCCGCAGCTGCATCGTCTATTTCGATCATGCTTCTCTGCGCGCTGTTCGGAACGCTCCTCTTTGCGACGGTCGCCGATCGCATCGAGCCGCGCCTGGTCTGGTCCGCCGCGTCGGTGGTTTTCGCCATCGGTATGTTGCTCGCGATGCGCGCGAGCGGCTCTGCCGGGTTGTATCTTTACGCGATCCTCATGGGTACGTCGTTCGGCGCATCGTTTTCCGCCATGATGGTCCTCCCCGCAAATTATTTCGGCGTGAAGGCCTACCCATCGGTGATCTCCTCGGTGATGGTCGTAGGCACGGTAGCAGGCGCCGCAGGCGCGGCGCTCTCTGGCATCGTCTTCGATCGCCACGGCAGCTACACCCCGGTGTTCTATTTCGTCGCGGGAATGTCGTTCCTTGCTGCGATCCTGCTGCTATTCGCGGTTCCTCCGGTTCACAAACGCAACCCCGCAATTGCGCCGGCCGGCGCGGCGGCAATCTAACGACATGGCGAGAGAACTCGAGGGCCAGGTCGCGATTGTGACCGGCGCAGGCCGGGGAATCGGCAAAGGCATCGCTTTGCGATTTGCCGCTGAGGGTGCGGCTGTTGCGCTGACGTCTCGAAATAAAGCGCAGCTCGATCAGGTGCTCGGCGAAATCGAAGCCGCCGGCGGCCGTGCACTCGCGGTGGCCGGCGACGTAACGAAGCGGGACGACGTCGCTCGCGTCGTAAAAACCGCAACCGAAAAACTTGGCGGAATCACGGTGCTGGTGAACAACGCCGGAGTCGCTGGCCCCTACGGCCCTATCGGAATTGTGGATCCCGACGCATGGTGGGCGGCGCAGGAAGTCCACGTCCGCGCACCGATGCTGTTCATGAGCGCTGTTCTGCCCGGCATGATCGAGCGCCGCGCCGGGCGAATCATTAATATCTCATCGCCGCGCTGCCACATGTTGACGCCGAGCCTCTCGGCGTACAGCCTCGGCAAGGCCTCGCAAAACCGGCTGGCCGAACTGGTAGCCAACGAAGTGAAAGAATACGGCGTGACCGCATTCGCGCTCGATCCCGGCTCGATCATGACGGAAATGGCCGACGAAACGATGAGCAATCCAGACGCGCAGCGCTGGGTGCCGAAAATGGTCGAGCGCCTGAATCAGATGAAGGGCAAGATCGGGCCGCAGGACGGAATGGCCTGGTGTACGGACCGATGTCTCGCGCTGGCCTCCGGCCGCTATGACGCGCTTTCCGGACGCTACATTGACCGCACGGAAGATCCCGAGGAAATGCTGAAACTGCCGCCACCAAAGCCGCCGCGAACGAATCCATAATGCCATTGGGAGAATGACACCATGAGAAAGCTCGATATCTTCACGCACATTTGGCCGAAGAAATTTCACGAATTGCTCCTGAAGACCACCGGCCAGATGAAGGACATGCACCGGCGCAGCGAAGCGGTGCCGATGATGACGAATCTCGATCGGCGCTTCGAGGTAATGGACATGTTCGACGAGTACCAGCAGATTCTTTCGCTCGCGTCCCCTCCACCGGACGTCACCGGTGACCGCGCAGCCTGGCGCGAGCTTTCGCGCGTCGGCAGCGATGGCATGGCTGAACTCTGTCAAAAATACCCGGAGCGCTTTCCCAGCTTCATCGCATCAGTGGCGATGCGCGATCCGGAAGGCGCGGTGGAAGAGGCTCGCCGCGCGGTGAAGGATCTCGGCGCGTGCGGCATTCAGATTTACAGCAACGTGAGCGGCAAGCCACTCGATGCGCCCGAATTCCGTCCGGTGTTCAAGGCGATGGAGAACCTCGGGAAACCGATCTGGATTCATCCGGCGCGCACGGCGAAATTCCCGGATTATCAGACCGAGGAGCTTTCGCTCTACGAAATCTGGTGGACGTTTGGCTGGCCTTACGAATCGAGCGCGGCGCAGGCGCGAATCGTTTTTTCCAAGATGCTCGACGAGATGCCGAATCTGAAGATCATCATTCATCACGCGGGCGGCATGACGCCGTTTTTCGAAGGCCGCGTCGGCCCGGGCTGGGATCAGCTTGGCGCGCGCACGTCGAATGTGGACTACAAGCCGCTGCTCAAGGAGCTGAAGAAACGCCCCCTCGACTATTTCAAGATGTTCTATGTGGACACGGCGACGTTTGGTTCGAAAGCCGCGCTCGTCTGCGCGCTGAATTTCTACGGCGTCGGCCACACGCTCTTTGCGTCGGACGCGCCGTTCGATCCCGAGGGCGGCCCTATGTACATCCGCGAAACGCTTCGTGTGATTGACGAGCTTGATATTTCCAAAGAGGACCGCGAGAAGATTTATTACAAGAACGCGTGCGCGCTGCTGGGCATTCGGTAGACGCTGAAAAAAAAGCGACGCGCGCGGGCCGAGCGGAAAACTCTGCACTGGACCGCGCGATCGCAAACCGCTTGATTGCTACTTCTTCAACTGAGCTTCAATGGCGGCGATCACTTCCGGCGAATCTGGTGTGACGGCTGATTCGAAGCGCTGGACGACGTTGCCATTGCGATCCACGAGGAACTTGGTGAAGTTCCACTTGATGTCGCCGGCTACTGCGGGGTTCGCGTCCTTGGTGAGGTAGGCGTAAAGAGGCGCCTGATCGTCGCCCTTCACCGAAATTTTCCCGTACACCGGAAACGTAACGTTGTATTTTCCGGTGCAAAACTTTGCGATCTCTTCGTTGGTGCCGGGTTCCTGGCCGCCGAAATTATTCGCAGGGAAACCGATAATCACGAAGCCCTGGTCCTTGTACTTTTCGTAGGTGGCTTCGAGCGCCGTGTATTGCGGCGTGAACCCGCAGCGGCTGGCGACGTTGACCACCAGCACGACCTGGCCCTTGTAGTTTGCAAGCGGCGCCGCGTGACCGTTCAGCAGCGGTAGCGTGAAATCATAGATGTTCGATGCTGCGTACAAGCTGGCTGCCGTCATAAGAACCATCACCCCCACGAGCAGATAACCGAGCAATCCGGCCTTGCGCGAATTCGTGTTCATAAGTCTCCAGTTGGAATCAGCGAGTCGTCGAAATCCCGCCAGGCGGGACTTGCAGTCTCAAATTTCCCTTACCTAATAAGGATAGGCTTGGCACAGCCCCGGGTCAAGGCAGGCGCAGCCGCCAAAATTCCCGCAGTGAGCACATTCCCCGCGATGCGCTGAGTCCAATCGGGTTGGCCAGAATCCAATATGCTATAGTCCGTAGCCAGAGAATTTGCAGCACCCGAGATCCGGAATCAGTAAAGGAGTGACAATGTTTCCTGAAGAGATGGTTGTGGGAATGCGCGAGGAATTGACGAGAGTCGGATTTCGCGAACTACGGACGCCGGCGGATGTGGATTCCGTGCTGAAGCAGGAAAAGCGCACGGTGCTCGTGGTTGTGAATTCCGTCTGCGGATGCGCGGCCGGCAAGGCACGCCCGGCAATTGCCAAGGCGTTGACCAACAAAGCGCGTCCTGAAGTTTTGACCACGGTTTTTGCAGGCCAGGATTTGGAAGCCACGAAACAGGCACGGAGCTACTTCACCGGTTATGCGCCGTCTTCCCCTTCGATCGCGCTGATGCGCGACGGCAAGGTAGAGTTCATGATGGAGAGGCGCGACATCGAAAGCAGCGATCCATTCACAATCGCGGCGGCTCTGACGCGCGCCTTCGACCGAATCTGCGTTCCAACGGCGGCGCCAGCCAACCAATAGCACGATTACAAATTAGACCACCTTCTGCGCGCGGACTTTGAACGTCGAGCACCGCGGTTACTGTCCGATCGGGCGTGATTCCGCCTTCGTGCCGCCCGGCCAGCCAGTGCCGCGCATGTAACTCTGCGGGCCCTCGAACACTGCCTCGACTCGCGTGATCTTTCCGTCCACAAATTTGAAGATCTCGGTGTTCAGGATTTCGTTCGGGTAGCGCATGCCATCGGGGTAAGGAACGGAATGGCCATCAAGAGTCCAGCTCTCCACGTTGCCGCGCCGCATAAAGTCAAAGGTAGCGAATACGATCTGCCGCTTGGTATCCACGATCGGGAAGTGGGCGTCCTCATAGCCGGTGATGAACGTGTAGGATTTTTGGTCAAGCTGCTTCGCGCAACCCAAGCCCAAGACAAAGAAACTGGGTGGAGGCGGAGCTCCGTTGGCGGGCGGAGACTTCACAATCGGTATTGGCGGATTGTCGTTTGGGCCGAGCGCCGAAAGGGTGCCATTTTCAAGTCGAATGCAGGATTCCGCGAACGGCGCTAGGTCCCCGTTGTGAAAAGCGACCGCGCGCAAATAGCCCAGCGACGCCTTCTTAAGTGCCTCGCGCGAAATCCTCGTTGATTCAGGCTCCACGCGATTCATCGTTTCCATCCAGGTCGGATCCTGCGGCGGCATATTCTCCGTGCCCTGCGCATGACGGTCCACGACGGTCTCAATTTCGGCGATCTTCCGGTTGACCACTTTCAAACGCACGGCGAGGAAATCGGGATACGGCATTTCATGGTTTTCAATTATGGAAAGATAGGTTGCGATCCCGCCAGTCTCGGTATCAAAAACATCGTGGCGATACTTACTGTACGAATTGAACGTCACCCACAGCGCCTCGCCGAGTGAAATCTGCGCGCCATTTTCGGTGTAGCGGTAGTGCGCCGCCACCGGCACAAGTGACGGATCGTGTTTCGAGAGCGCATCCAGGTAGGTATCCATGACGCCCTTGAGACACCTTTCGTCGCATCCGCCGACCGTCTCCGCCGCTTGTGCGGCAGTGCCATGTGAGAACGCAATGCAAGCCAGGCTCAGCGCCGATATCCCGGTGCAACAGGCGATAAGAAATTTCCAAAGAACTTTTTGCATCCGGACTCTGTGCATTGTTTTCTCGCTAGCTTGGAAGGCGGTCATTGCTCGTTAGAGATTTCGGCGAGGGAAAGGAAACTACTGTTTGTTTCGGTTGCGGAATGCCAATTCGTCGAGAACCTGCCCGTTGGGAAGAGTCAGCGAGATGAAAAGGCCGCCCTTTTCACCGCTGCGCAGCGGCCAGATGATCACGGAGATCTTGTCGCCCGGCTTGAGGCTGGTTGATTTCCATCCCTGCCGCGAAAGATTGTTGGGGCTGTTCAGCTCGATGCTCCACTTATCGGTACTGCCGCTTTCATTCGAAACGTCGAGTTCGATCCAACTGTGGGGATTGGTCCACTGGAAATCCTCCACCACTCCCACGATGGTCGTTTCTTTCGAGCGATCGAACATCGCAAAGGAATGATGCGCGGAGGCAGCGCCCGCAACGAGGAGGAGAAGCGCGCCCAAGCACGCGATTTGTGATTTCTTCATCGTGGCCCCCAAACTAATAATTGCCGGCCTCGGACTTGATTTATCTCCAGCTCCGCACACGCCGCTTGCATAAAGTACTATAATGCCCGCCGGAATTTGAAGTTTTGTTTCATGCGCACTGGTCGCTGTCCTCCGTCGCAATTGTTTGCATACAATTGGCGACGGGCCACTGTCGAAATGGAGCGAGCATGAGATTTTTTCCCACACTGCTTGTTGTAATGGCCGCTTTCGCGGGCTTTGCGACCGCATGCCACGGACAGGCAGCGCAACAGCCAGCCAAGACCTTTGCCGTGCCTAGAAATGCAAATACCGCGTCTCTCGCTTCATTGCCAGACTGGACCGGAATCTGGACGTTTGATTTTCCGACTCCCGGCGGGCCACCTCCCGAACAACCGGCGCTGACTCCCGCATCGGCTGCAGAGCTGAAGGTGCTGGAAGCCGAGGAAGCAAAGAACGAAGAACCGGCGACCGAAAGCGCTAACTGCATGCCGCCGGGCATGCCGACGATCATGTTTCAACCGTACGATGTCGAATTCCTGTTTACACCCGGACGCGTAACGATTATTCAGGAAGCCTACATGCAGGTGCGGCGCATATTCACCGATGGCCGTGGGCATCCAGCCGACCTCGACCCGACCTTCAACGGCCATTCCATCGGGCATTGGGAAGGCGACACTTTGGTAGTGGACACCGCCGGTCTCGGGCACAAGACTCCTCTTGGATTCAATCGCCTTCAGCACGGGCCCAATCTGCACGTGGTCGAACGCATCCGTCTAACCGCTCCCGACGCTCTCGAGGATCGAATGACCTTGACAGATCCCGACGTGCTGGCGAAACCATGGCACCTCGTCAGGACGTACACGCGCCACCGGGACCTGGACCAGCTGGAATTCATCTGCGAGGAAAACAACCGCAATCCAATCGGCCAGGACGGCAAGGTATCAACCATCCTCCGCCATTAATCCTGGCGCGGCCCTGAGCGCCTCGACCACGCGACGAGAATTGTCAGGCGAAAGACTGGCGAGCGACCGCTAAAAACTGTTGCCAATCGGTTCCATGCTGTGCGTCAATATGCCGTCATGCCTCGCGCAATAAATAAGTGGCGCTCCACCACTGGCTTCACTTGAACGTCTTCCCTCTAAGCGACCGTCGGCCGTTTACCAATTCTGTTTAGTCCTCACTGAAATTCGATTGATTCCTCCATGGGAGCAGTCCGTGGCGAAATCGCTTGAACTTTCTCCAGCCAAATTGCGATGGGGTCTTACTAACGGTATTGCGAATAAAAAAACCTTAAGGAGGAATGCATGCGAGTCCTAGCAACTTGCTTGATGACATTAGTCCTGTTCGCCGGAATTTCGGCGAATGCGGCAGGCAGCAACGATAAAGACGCGGCGGCGCCTGCGGGCACCGCATCTGCAGCGACGACGACGTCCGCCGCACCCGCGACAACAACGGCGGCCGCGGCACCCCCAGTTCCGGCAAGTCCAGCGGAAGCAAAAGTAGAAAGCGAACTGCAACAGCTTCGAGACCTTCTCGAAGCCCAGGGGAAACAGTTTCAGGAACAGAACGAGCTGTTGAAGGAACAACTGAAGGGTCAAGAGGAGAAAACGCGAGCTCTGGAAGAGCAGCTTAACGCGGTCAGCGCACCAGGTGGTGGTTCAGCCGCCCCGTCAGCGGCCAGTCTGCCCGTGGCCATCGGACCCACGCCCGGCATGGATTCCGGTTCGGCAACCGCCGGTGCGGCAATGACTGCGGCGAATTCATCCTCCGGCGACGATCAGGACGGGCCCCTCTCCCTGCGCTTTAAGGGGGTCACGCTCACGCCCGGAGGCTTCATGGAAGGCGCCGCGGTCTGGCGGCAAAAGGCTCTCAGCGCCGATGTGACCACGCCGTTCAACACGATCCCCCTTCCGGGCGCCAACCAGGCCAAGATGTCGGAATTTAATGCCAGCGGGCGGCAATCGCGGATTGCTATGCTGGTCGAGGGTAAGCTCAGCAACGTTAAAATCGGCGGCTACTACGAAACCGACTTCCTCGGTGTGGGCATTACGTCGAACTACACCGAGAGCAACAGCTACGTTCTGCGCCAGCGGCAGTTTTGGGGGCAGGCGGCGTTCGATAACGGCTGGACCGTCACCGGGGGACAAATGTGGACGCTGCTCACCGAAACAAAACACGGGCTCGATAACCGAACCGAGGCTCTGCCGCTCGTCATAGACGGAAGCTACCATGTCGGCTTCACCTGGGCGCGGCAGCCCGGCATTCGCGTAACCAAGAACTTCAAGAACAAAATCTGGCTGGGCTTCTCAGTGGAAAATGGCGAGACGACCCTGACCGCGCACGGCGAGAACAACAATTTTCTCATCGGCCAGTTCGGAGCGAGCGCAGGCAGCCTAAATCCAGTGGCCAACTACGCCTACACGGCGGCGCCGGATTTTATTTTCAAGGCGGCGTTTGAGCCGGGCTGGGGACACTACGAAATCTTTGGTGTGCTCAGCACGTTCCGCGATCAGGTTTTCCCGAACGCGACGGCCGCCATTCCATCCGCACTCGGCGCATTTAACGACACGCGCGAAGGTGGCGGCATCGGAGCCAACGCCCGCGTGCCGCTATTTCACAAAAAGCTGGACGCAGGCATCCACTTCATGGGCGGCGATGGCATCGGGCGCTACGGCGCGTCGATACTTGCCGACACAACCGTGCGGCCGAACGGGACACTCGCTCCCATCCGCAACTTTCAATCGCTCGGCACTCTCGAATGGCACGCTACGTCGCAACTCGACGTGTACGCCTACGTGGGCGGCGAATACGAGGGTCGCACGCAATACACCAAGACCGGCGCTGCGGCGCCAAACGAGGGATACGGAGCGATCGGCTTGCCGAACTACGGCTGTTTTATCGCACCGGTTCCGGGAAGCGACGTTTCGACTCCCACCGGCGTCGGGGGCTCAACTGGATTTGTTCCCGGCACCCTCGCGAACTGCACGGGTGACACGCGGAACGTCCTGGAGGGGACTCTCGGATTCTGGTACCGCTTCTATAAGGGACCGCGCGGCACGGTGCAGTTCGGGCCACAGTATTCCTACATTAACCGCAACACATGGTCCGGTGCGGGCGCAACGGCCGGCACCCTTGCCGGTCCTCATTCGACCGAAAACATGGTTATGACGTCGTTCCGGTATTACTTGCCTTAACGCAGAAAAAGGCAGGGAGGCGGTTCATCCGCTTCCCTGCCTTCTTTTTCATTCGAACCTCAGTTGTGGGTTGTGAGGCCCGGCGAAGTTTCCGGGCGGCTGCCGCGAGTACGGTCAACTTCCCGAACGCAACCTCAGTGTCCTGGTCGGCATTGTCCTCGGAGCAGGTAAACCTGACACAACGGGTGGCCGGCGTCAGTTCTCGCCCTTCGGGACTCCACTTGTTATACGTCGTCAACCACGCTGGAATTTCCGGACGAGCGGTTACGGAGCGAGCACGTTGTAAGTAAACACGCGCGTCCAGTCCGTAAACTGCTTGCCGTCCACTTCGACATACATTTTCGGGAGCGAATTGACCGGTCCGTCATTCTGGGGCGGCTGCATCATCAGATCGCGCCCCATTGACCAGACTACGCGCCGGTCATCAATGTTGCCGAAGTAGTAGTCCACTTTGCTCGGATCGAGACCGTGATAGCCCGTTGCAGTCGTCAGCTCGACCAGCTTCTTATTCTTGTCAGTGAGCGGAAATTCCTTGCCGTAAATATTGGCCAGCGATACGTCGAGCGGGACCCATCCAAGATTGGGCGCGTAGAATTCGATCCAGCAATGGTAGCTCGCATCCACCTGAATCCCGTCCAGAGTGGGCTTCATCAGCGAACCGTAAATCATGCGCGTCGGAAGGCCGGCCGCCATCGAGAGGGACGCAAACAAGGAATGAAAATCGGTGCAATTGCCCGTTTTCGTGCGCAGGCAATATTCCGTGCTGCCGACCGGCGAAGCCTTCAGGTGGTCTGGATCCTTCACCCAGTAATCAATGTTCTGAAGTGTCCAATCGTAGATCTTGCGTGCTTGGAGTACCGGGTTCTTTTCGTCGCCGACGATTTGGGCCGCGAATTTCTTGATGTCGTCATTCACGACTACATACGTTGTGGGATGGAGATAGAGCGCCAGCGCGTTGCGCTCCGAATCGGTGAGTGGGCGGGTTCGGCTCGCATCCACGTGATTCTTCATTTCCGTGCGCTTCAGATCGAAAGTCTCGGTAATCGTGATCTGGGGTTGGGCAGGAGCGTGAACCTCCAGATAACCGACTTTGTTCCCCCAGGAGTCCCAGTCGTAGTGAATCGGGTAATCGGTGGCCGCGTTGAAATTCGTGATCACCGAGAACGCATCCTGCTGCGGGACCGCGAACCACACGCGAACCGTTTGCGCACCCTGGGGAACTTTGACCGTCAGGATGTTCTTGATGCTAAAGGCGGCCTGTTCCGGCGGCGCGCTCTTCGGAACGTCTCCCGCGGACGCCGCCAGGCAGACGCATAGGATCATCAAAGACAAAATTCGAATGGAAAAAGCTCTTCGCAGCATGGAATAAATCCTCCCTTACTTTCTGGGCTGAGGTTCTAAATGGAGTTGGGAAACGGCCGACGGTCGCTTAGTGGGAGGAGGCTCAAGTGAAGCCGGACGGGGATCGCCGCGCATCTCTGGCTGCAGGCATACCGCGCCATTGACGCATGAAATGGAAACGGTTGGCAAGGATTTTCGAGGCGCCCCAATAAGCGATGGATTGACCGGCGCTGCCGTGCCGGAAGATTCTTTTGCGGCCCGTTAGCTTCTCGCTCGCAACCGCTTTCCTTCGACGCAGCGCAATTGCATCCATGCGATAGAATGGCAGCACGATGGATGAACGGTTCTATCGCGCGACGATGAAGATCGGCGGCGGGACGCTGCTCGGACGGCTCGCGTTTTCATTTCTCGTGATTTGTTCGATCGCGCTGGGTGCGGCGATCGGCCTGTTGTTCGTTTACTCGAGCGATTTGCCCGAAGTCCACGCGCTGGAAGACTATCGCCCCGTCATCGTGACGGAGCTTTACGCCGACGACGGCCAGTCCATCGGCACGTTCGCGCTCCAGCGGCGAATTCTGATCACCTACGGCCAGATTCCAACCGTCCTTCACGACGCGATCACTACCACCGAAGACCAGCACTTCGAGCAACACTGGGGCGTGGATTTCCCGCGCGTGCTGGAGGCCGCATGGCGCGACGTAGTGAGCCATCGCGCCGCCGAAGGCGCCAGCACACTCACGATGCAGCTGGCCGGCGGACTTTTCCTGAATCGCTCCGACCGCAGCCTTCACCGCAAACTGCAGGAGACGATGCTCGCCCTGCAGATCGAGCGGCACTACACCAAGGATCAGATTTTCACGATGTACTGCAACCAGATCTATCTGGGTGCTGGAAACTACGGCTTCGAGGCGGCCTCGGAATATTATTTCAGCAAACCGATCGGCCAGTTGACGCTGGCGGAGGCCGCAACGCTCGCGGCCATCATCCGGGGGCCGATCTATTCGCCGATCACGCACCCGGACCGCGCGCGCGCGCGGCGGAATCTGGTGCTCTCTCTCCTGGCACACAGCGGCAAAATCACGGAGGCAGTCGCAGCTAGCACGGCGAAGCAACCGCTTGGTCTCCATGTCCAATCGCTACGCAACGATCTCGCGCCGTATTTCGTCGAGGAGATTCGCCAGTATCTCGAACACACGTATGGCACGGCAGCCGTACACGAACAGGGCTTGCGCGCCTACACAACTCTGAATGTGGACATGCAAAAGGCCGCGGATCGGGCCGTTCGCGACGGACTTCACGCCTACGATCGCCGCCACGGCTGGCGCGGCAATCTTCCAAATATTCTTCGAGACAATCTCGGCACGCTCGACACCTACCAGAACGACGACTGGAAGGGCGCGATTCAGAAGGGCGACTACATCACCGGCTTGGTGACGTCCGTGCAGCCCACATTCGCCTACGTGAAAATCGGCCCGTATCGCGCCTTGATGACGCCCGCCGATTTTTCGTGGACCGCGCACAAATCCGCGGCGGAACTCGTGAAGCCGGGCGATCTGATCACCGTGCAAATCAAGGAATTGAACGGAACTGCGGCCGAGGTTGAACTCGAGCAGGTGCCCATAGCGCAGGCATCTCTAATTGCGATTGATAACGCCACCGGCGAAATCAAAGCCATGGTCGGCGGCTACGATTTCGAGGATTCTAAATTCGATCGCGCGACGCAGGCCATGCGCCAGACGGGCAGCTCGTTCAAAGTGTACGTCTATGCCGAGGCGCTCGCGCAGGGCGCGTCGCCCTTTGATACCGTCGTGGACGAACCGGTCACGTTCCACACCGGAAGTCAGGATTATTCTCCTCACAACTACGACCAAAAATTCGAAGGGCGTATCACGCTACGCCGAGCACTCGCCGATTCGCGCAACGTCCCTGCCGTCCGCTTGCTGGCCAAGGTCGGCATCGAGAATACGGTTGAGCTGGCGCGAAAATTCGGACTCACAAGCCCGCTGCCGCCGGTTCTGCCGCTCGCGCTCGGATCCGCGGATTTGACGCTCATCGAGCACACATCTGCGTTCACGGTATTTCCCGACGACGGCATCCACATCGAGCCGCACTACCTCCGCCGGGTGACGTCCTACGACGGCGCGGTAATGGAAGAGTTGCGGCCGAACGTCACCGATGTGATTCCCCCGGAAGTGGCGCGCACGATGGTTGCGATGCTCGAGGACGTCGTGCAGTTCGGCACGGGCGTTCGCGCGAAGGAGATCGGCCGCCCGTCAGGCGGCAAGACCGGGACGACCAACGATTTCACCGATGCCTGGTATATCGGCTTCACGCCGCAAATCACCACCGGCGTCTGGGTTGGCAATGATGCGCACGTCACGCTGGGAAAGAAAGAGACCGGCGCGCGCGCCGCGCTTCCGATCTGGATTCAGTTCATGGAAGAGGGCATGCAGGGAACGCCGGTGGAAAATTTCCAGAACGTCGTCCCGCTTGAAAAACTCGCGGGCGAGCATGCCGTGCAGGTGGATACCCCCGATACGGCTCCTCCCGCCGATGCCGCCGAGCAAGGCCTCGCGCCCTCGGCAGTCGCGCCCGAGCCGCCACCACAACCAGCGCAAAAGCTGCCTGCCGCACCGCCGGCGCAATCCGCTTCTCCTGCGCAAACTCACTAGCGATTCGAGTTCGGCTGTTTCCCGCGGAAAGGGTCCCAGCCTCCCGGATCGAGCCGCTCGCTGCAGCCATCGGCGCCAACGAGCGTGATCCGCTTCCCGCGCTCGATTTCCCCGATCGCCGTGATCTCCGCGAATCCTGGCGCGCTTCGGAGCCGCTTTGCCTTCTTGCGCGACACAGTAAAAAGAAGCTCGTAGTCCTCGCCACCGTGCAGGGCCATCTCCATCGGATCGAGCCTCAGCGTTCGCAGCATGCCTGTTCGCGCCAGCGGCAGCTTCACGCACGGGATGCTCTCGGCCCACAGACGAGCGCCCACGCCACTTGCCCGGCACATCCGGGCGAGGTCGGTTGAAAGCCCGTCGGAAATATCCATCATCGCGGACGCAATCCTCTGCCGCGCCAGCCATGCGCCCAATTCGACTCGAATTTTCGGGTAGAGGTGCGTCTGCAGCAGATCAGAATGCCTTTGCAGCATCTTCACCAGCGTCCCAGGACCGGCGCTCTTGGCCAACTCCAGGCCAAGCTGGGCGCGCCCCAGCCTTCCGCTCACATATAGAATGTCGCCCGGCCGCGCTCCCGAGCGCGTTACCGCCTTACCGCGCGCCATTTCTCCCAATACGGTGATGCTGATTGAAACCGAGCCGCTCTTCGTCGTGTCCCCTCCGGCTAGACGCATGCCGAGCAGTCGAGCGGCCCGTCCCATACCTCGGAGAAACTCGTCGAGCCACCTCCCGGTCAGCCGCTCTGGCAACGCGAGAGTCAGAAGGAAGAGCCGCGGTTTCGCTCCCATCGCGGCAAGGTCGCTGGCGGCGCGAATCAGCGATTTATACCCAACAGAGTCCGCGGGATAGCTCCTCGCCAGAAAATGCACTCCGTCGAGAAACGCGTCGCAGCTGAGGACCCATTCGGTGTTTCGCCCGGGCGCCAATATAGCGGCGTCATCGCCGATTCCCAGGCGCATTCCACCTGCGCCGCCAGTGCCCCGAATCGAGGGGACGGCCCTCGCTATCCGTTCAATCAGTTGGCCTTCGTTATCCAAGAGGCGGTCCAACCTGTCCCTCCGTACAGTTGTCAGGCGCTCGATTCCTAAGCTAGAATTTCGGGTAGGCGAGTCCCGGATTATAGATTGCCAGAAGTCAAGAAGCGAATCGGGCGCGCTATGCAAAATGGAAGATCAGGGTTGACGCCAAGCAGCACGGTAGTTACAATCTGGCGGGTTTCGGACCAGGGCTCTCGGTTCAGACTCGTGAAGCACGCAGTTCTGAGGAACACGGCAGGCCGCGGCAAGGGGCGCGCGGTTAGCCGACCGTAGTAAGAATCACTCGGACGAAAATAAAACGATGAAGGGTAAGTCTTCCTACACGTTTTTTATTGCTTCCAACGCCTCCGGCGGCATGAGACGGGTGCGTCTGCCGTGGTATGTCCTGCATGCCGTGGCCGCGCTGGCGGTTGTGGGGGGCATTACGGTCGCTGCGGGCATGGGTTCCTACTCGCGCATGCTCTGGAAAGCCACGAACTACAATTCCCTGCGCCGCGAGCAAGATAGTCTGAAACAGCAGTACGTCCAGCTCCAGACCGAAGTCAAAGACACCAACCAGCGCCTCAATTCTCTGCAGTCTCTCGCCGGCGAAGTGGCCATGGCATACGGCATCACGCGATTCCGCCAGACTCCCTTCGGCTTGACCGATGCCCCACCTGAGCCGGACGAGGATTTTCAGAATTCCGTGGACGAGTTTAGCTACCTCCAAAAGAACGCGACCGCCGTGGCGATGTCGAGCGCTGGGATGCGGCTCCTGCCTGCGGCGCAGTTGAGCAGCCTGGGCATCGTGCCGTCCCTCTGGCCTGTGATCGGGCAGATTACCGGACACTTTGGCGAGCGGCTTGACCCGTTCAGCGGTGAGGGTGCGTTCCACGCAGGATTGGATATTGCATCGCATTACGGGGATGAAGTCCGCGCTACCGCGGACGGCGTGGTCGAGGAAGTGGACCAGCGCGCAGGCTACGGCCGGCTGGTCGTGATTGACCACGGTTTCGGCGTAACCACCTGGTACGGCCATCTTTCAGGCTTCAACGTACAGGGCGGAATGCACGTGAAGTCGGGCGACGTGATCGGCTACGAAGGCGACAGCGGCCGCTCGACCGGCCCGCACCTGCACTACGAAGTACGAATCTACAACACGCCCGTGAATCCGTGGCGCTACCTCCGAAACACGTCCCCTTCCGCGACCGCAGCAACGACCACGGCTCCCGCACCCGTACCCGCATCCATCGGCGATTAATTCCTCTCGGTACCAGTAAGCAGACCCGCTACATTGAAATGCCGCTGATTGTCGGCTAAAGTCGTTTTCTCTTCATCGGTCGGCCACGCCCATCGGCCACACATGATATTCAACACCTGGGACTACTACCTTCTCTTCCTGATCCCGAGCGCCATTCTTTGCCGCGCGGCCAGCCCGCGGCTGCGCCCGTGGGTGATCTTCATGAGCGGCGGCCTGTTCTTCACCTATTTTTCGTACACCCAGTTCGGAGGAATCGCCGGAGCCGCCTGCCTCGCGATCTTCCTCTGGGAGACGCTCGTCAGCCGCTTCTACAAACCCGGTTCCTGGATTTGCTGGTTCGGCGTCACGCAGACGGTTTTGTTTCTGGCCCTTTTCAAATATCGCAATTTTCTGACCGGGCTTTTCTGGCATGACGCCGCGCACAATCCCCTTTACTGGAAGGACGCGTTCCTGCCGCTGGGCATTTCTTTTTTTACGTTCGAGTTCGTGCACTACGCGGTGGATCGGTACAAGAACAAGACCGAGGAAGGCTCCGCGACCGAATACCTCGCGTTCATACTTTTTTTCCCGACCATGGTGGCCGGCCCGATCAAGCGCTATCAGGATTTCCTGCCCAAACTGCGCAGCATCTCCCGCGAATGGGTGGTGGACTGGCAGCGAGGGGTCACGCGAATCCTCACCGGGCTCGTCAAGAAATTCGCGGTCGCCGACGTCCTCACCGCCTACACGAACCACTTGAACCGGATAGACATCAGCCGCGCGCAAAGAACGATCTTGCCGCTGTGGCTTTTCGCCTACGGCATCAAGATCTATGCCGACTTCTCAGCGTACTCGGACATCGCCATCGGCTCGGCGCGCCTGTTCGGGATTCGCGTGCCTGAAAATTTCGACTGGCCCTATCTCCGCACCAACATCACCGATTTCTGGCGGCACTGGCACATGTCGCTCACAAACTGGCTCATTGACTACATCTATATCCCGCTGGGAGGCTCGCGAGGGCGCAGCGGCCAAGTTTACGCAAACATTCTGGTGACTATGCTGGTCAGCGGCATTTGGCATGGCGCCGGATTTAACTTCATTGTATGGGGATTGCTCCATGGTCTCATGCTCGTGATCCGGCGCGGATGGCGTCAGATTCGTCCCATGCCTGTCGGAACACCGCCAGTTTGGTCTCAGATGGGCTCATGGCTGCTGACGTACGTTACTGTGAATCTGGCCTGGGCTTTCTTTTGCATGGATGTGCACACCGCGCTCTTCTTTTTCCGGAGGCTCCTGATTGGATAATGCGATGACAACTTTCGATTGGATCAAGCATGCGTTCGATTACATCGGCGGCGCGCAGGACGAGCCACCTCCCGGTTTTCCGATCACGCTCGGCTACTGGTGGTTCTGGGCCGTGTGGTGGGGAGCCATGGTCCTGACGATTTACGTGTTCTCCGGCCAGAGCTCGAAGTTTATCTACATAGATTTCTGAGGCTGCGAAAATATTCGAATGAAGACACCGAAACGCATATTCATCATGGCGCTAGCCGGCATTCTGCTGGTGCTGATCGCGCTCGATCGCGAGGTCGCGCGATCGTCGCAGAATACCGTTCCGAGGGCGCTGATGGCGCGCGTGCGCGAATCGCCCGACGCACAAGCCGTGGCGCTGGGCAATTCCCTGATCGGGGTCGGATTTAACGAGCCGTCATTCGACGGAGGAATGGAGCTCGATAAGCGCGATGGAGCGATCAACCTGGGCATGGGCGGCTCGAGCGCCATCGAGCAATTGCTGATGCTGCGCTACGCGCTGCAGCAGGGCATGCGCCCGCGCGTGGTCGTCTTCGGCTTCTTCGATTTTCAGCTGACCCATCCGCTCGAATACGCCACGCGCGATTTAATCGGGAATCGCGCGATGCTTTATTACACGGAGCCGGAGTACGCGCGCGTGTTCTACCATCTTTCGCTGCACGATCGCGCCGAATTCGAAGTCATGCGGCACTTCGAGCTATTCTCGGATCGGGGCCAGGTTTGGGAGCGCGTCGAACTCTTTCGGCGAACGCTAGCGCAACAAGGAATGCCCGCGGAGAAAACGAACTCCATGGGCCGCGCCGTTGATTTCGCCATGCTCGAATATCCCAGCGCGCCTGCGTTTGTCGCGGAATGCGGCCGCGCCAGCCGCAATCCTCTGATTCCGTCCGTGCGCGAGATCGCGTTGCAGGCCGCCGCCGCGGGCAGCGAGGTTTACTTTGTCGAAATGCCGATGCCTCCGGAACACGTGCAAATGTTTTACGACCAGCCGGAGTGGGCAGGCTACCGCGCGCATCTGCAAAGCATGCTGGGCGATCTTGGCGCGACGTACGTTGACGCCAGCCGCTGGATTCCGGAGGAAACCGCTTATGCCGATCCACTACATCTAACGTACGAGGGAGGACAGGAGTTCAGCAAACGCTTGGGGGAATATCTCCGCAACATCGCGCCACCGCGACAGGGAAATTAGTCCGCGTGTGTGACCGAAGGAACTGATTCAGCTCGCTGCAATGCTGGGACGCGTTTGCGGTGAAGCAGAAAGGCGCCGATTGCAACCGCCAGCGCCAGCGGGAGGAATTTCAGGCCGTCACGAATCAACGCTCCGGGCCCGACTTGTTCCGCCGGCCCAATGCCGCATCCGCAATTAATTTCTAGACCCTTGTGGTACGCCCACGCGATGGCCGTCATAAATCCGCAAAATGACACGATCGAAAGAACCGACGAAAATCGCAGACCTATGCCGCTGAGCAGCCACAATCCGAGAAACAATTCGAAGAACGGCAATACGTGCGCAATCGCATTCACGCCCCACGGCGGGAGCATTTGGTAGGAGTCCACTTGCATCGCGAAGAGCGTCAGCGAAGTCCTCACGGACCCAACCGACCAGGGCATGGATAGCTGCGGCCTTACCTTCGCATACCCGGCGATCAGGAAAATGGACGCAAGCAGGACTCGTCCAATGAACAGAAGAATTCTTCCCCATCTGCGGCGTGCTTCGTTGCTCATCGTGGTGGGTTCACGCGGCGAAGATTCATCTACTGGCTCAGGAGCGAGTCGAAAAACTGCTTCAGGATGGGCCACGAAACTGCGCCCGAGCCCGCCGGCAGACGACTGCCCTTGTAACTGATCACGTACGTCGGCGTCGCTTGTACCGGAATCTTGTTTCCTAGCGCTCTGTCCTCATCAATATAAGTATCAAGGGGACAGGTCGAGCCGGTCTGCGCGCCCAGCGCGAACGCTGCCGGTTTCACCGACGCACCGCCCGGAAGTCCGCAACCTTGCATCTGACTCTGCACGCGCTTGAACACCGCGGGCGACATCGCTGCCGAAACATACTTCTCGATGCTGCCGTCCTGCGCCCAGAAGTTCTGGTTGTCGTAGAGGGCCGCTTCCACAACCTGGAATTGTCCCACGCGCGCCGAGGCGTTCAGCCAGCGCGCCGCTTCATAACCGTATTTGTGCATCGGCAGCGGAAAATCCCGATGGACCAGGTACACCTTTCCAGCCGCGACGTAATCGTCAATCATTGGGCGCAGCGTCGTTTCATACAGATTCCGGCACGACGGGCACTCGTAGTCGCTGAACACTTCCATCATGATCGGGGCCGTGCTCTTGCCGTAGGATTTTACGGGCGCGCCCAGCGAGGCCACGGGTTTCGCCGCCGACGAGGCCCGTTTTGCGGTTGTGGTGGATTTCGCAGCCGGCTGCGTAGTTGTGGTCTGCGCACCGGCACTCGTTGCCACGCTCAGTCCCATGAAGCACAGCGCCAACAAAGGGGCTGACATGCCCATCAATATGTTCCGTGCGTGAATCAATTCCGCCTCCCCCAAGCTTGATCGAAAACTGATATCCCATTGTAGCGCGAATTTCACCGGCGACGAGTGCCCGTAGTCCGCCAGATGCCAACTCCGAAACTCAGTCCGTAGGATGCGATACCCGAGCGGTTGGTTCCCCGCTGCGCAGGCGGCACTCTCAACAAACTCGAGCCCCTAGCCAAGACGCAGCAATAGGGCCGCGAGACCGCCTCGTAAGTCCAATAAAAACATTGCACTACAGACGCATAAGAAACTTGACAATGTCACGCTCAACATGTATTATGCCCCTGTTTCTGCGCAGGCCGTTCCTCACCGAGCCTGCCGACGCCAATAGGAGCGAATTCCATGAGTAAGATTATCGGCATTGATTTGGGCACGACCAACTCGGTCGTTGCCGTCATGCAGGGCGGAGAGCCCGTTGTAATCCCCAACCAGGAAGGGGCGCGCACAACCCCATCCGTTGTAGCAATAACTAAGTCCGGCGAACGTCTCGTTGGCCAGGTCGCCAAGCGCCAGGCCATCACGAATCCGGAGAATACCGTGTATTCGATCAAGCGGTTCATGGGTCGCCGCTTCGACGAAGTGCAGGAAGAAACCAAGCGCGTGCCCTACAAAGTGACCAAGGGCCCGCACGATGACGCGCGCGTTGACATTTCCGGCAAGTCCTACACCCCGCCCGAAATCTCCGCGATGATTCTGCAGAAACTGAAGAGCGCCGCGGAAGATTTCCTCGGCGAAAAGGTGACCAAGGCCGTCATCACCGTGCCGGCATATTTCAACGACAGCCAGCGGCAGGCCACCAAACAGGCGGGCGAGATCGCCGGCCTCGAAGTCCTGCGCATCATCAATGAGCCAACGGCCGCAGCTCTCGCATACGGCCTCGACAAGAAAAAGGAAGAGACCATCGCCGTGTACGACTTGGGCGGCGGTACGTTCGATATTTCCGACCTGGAAGTCGGCGAGGGCGTCGTCGAAGTGAAGTCAACAAACGGCGATACGCACCTCGGCGGCGACGATATTGACCAGCGCATCGTCGAGTGGATGGTCGGTGAATTCAAGCGCGATCAGGGCATTGACGTCAGCAAGGATCGCATGGCCATCCAGCGTCTCAAGGAAGCCGCGGAAAAAGCCAAAATCGAGCTTTCGCAATTGCAGGAAACGGAAATCAATCTTCCGTTCCTGACGGCGGACGCTTCCGGCCCCAAGCACATGCAGACCAAGCTGACCCGCGCGAAGCTCGAGCAATTGATGGAGGACCTGCTCCAGCGGACCGTTGGACCAGTGAAGCAGGCGCTGACGGATGCGGGACTCACGCCGGACAAAATAGACGAAGTGGTCATGGTCGGCGGCTCGACTCGTATTCCGCGCGTGGTTGAAATCGTGAAAGGCCTCTTCAACGGGAAAGAGCCTCACAAGGGCGTCAACCCCGACGAAGTGGTCGCGGTCGGCGCTGCGATTCAGGGCGGCGTGCTCGGCGGCGAAGTAAAGGACATCCTGCTGCTGGACGTGACTCCGCTTTCTCTCGGCGTTGAAACACTGGGCGGCGTGATGACCGTGCTCATCCCGCGCAATACGACTATCCCGACGCGGAAGTCCGAAACATTTTCCACCGCGGCGGATAGCCAGACTTCCGTCGAAATCCACGTGCTGCAAGGCGAACGGCCCGTGGCCAGCGGCAACCGCTCCCTCGGAAAATTCCATCTGATCGGGATTCCTCCGGCGCCGCGCGGAATGCCGCAAATCGAGGTCACGTTTGACATTGACGCGAACGGCATCCTGAACGTCTCGGCGAAGGACAACGCGACGAACAAGGAACAGAAAATTACCATCACCGCTTCGACCGGCCTCAGCAAGGAAGAAGCCGAGCGGATGAAAAAGGAAGCCGACGAGCACGCCTCCGAAGACAAGACGCGCCTGTCGGAAGTCGAAGCGCGCAACAAGCTGGACAGCCTCATCTATCAGGGTGAAAAGCTGGTCCGGGAAAATCGCGAGAAGCTGGCTGAAGCGGACGTCAAGGCCGCTGAAGCAGCCATCGAGCAGGCTCAGACCGCGCTGAAGGAAGGCGGATCGGACAAACTGAATGCGGCGTCCGATAGCCTGACCAAGGCGCTCAGCCGCATCGGCGAAGCGATGTACAAAGCCCAGCAGAACGCTGCCGGCGCAGCTGGTGCAGCTGGAGCCGGAGCACCCGGTGGTGATGGTTCGTCCGCGGGTGGTCACCAGACGCCTCCGCAAGGCGGCGATGTCGTGGATGCCGAATTCGTTGACGTGGACGATTCGAAGAAGCCTAACTGAAATCCCACAAAGCGGGATTTCATCCTGAGGGCCGACTGTGTCGGCCAGAAGGATCTCTCTTCGTGGTGTGATTCAAAGAGAATCCTCCGCTGATTCAATCGGCCCTCGGATTAACACTCGTTTGCACTCGTTGCCAGAATGCCAACTACACCCAAGACCGACTATTACGAGCTCCTCGGAGTTCCGCGCAAGACAGCGGTGAAAGATATCCGCGCGGCTTACCGCAAGCTCGCCCGCAAATATCATCCCGACTTAAATCCCGGCGATAAATCCGCCGAGGAAAAATTCAAGCAGATTCAGGAAGCCTACGAAGTTCTTTCCGACGCGAAAAAGCGCCAGATGTACGACCAGTTTGGGTTCAACGTTCCCGGTGCGGGCGGCGGCCCGGCTCCGGGTCCCGGCGGCGCGTCTCCCGAGGATATCCACTTCGATTTCGGCGGATTTGATTTCGGCGGCGCAGCTGGCGCCGGAGGCCAGGGTGCGGGCGCTGGCGGAACGAGTTTCAAGGATCTCTTCAGCCAATTTTTCCGCGGCGCCACCGCCGCGCAATCGGGGCACGAGCGCGAGCCCGGCAGCGACCTCGAATATCAGGTCGAGATCACTTTCGCGGAAGCGATGCGCGGCACGATCAAGAAGCTGACCTTCACGCGCCTCGATGTCTGCAACGGTTGCCACGGAACAGGCACCGCGCCGGGCGACGAAAAGGTTTGCCCCACGTGCGGAGGCTCCGGCCACGTAACCCAGGTGAGCGGCAAGATGCGTTTTCAAGTCACATGTTCGCGCTGCGGCGGCAGCGGGCACATGAACACGATGTGCCGCAATTGCGGCGGCGAAGGCCGCGTTCAACGCGTCGAAACTCTCGACGTGCGCATTCCGCCCGGCGCGCAGACTGGTTCGCGCGTGCGTGTGGCCGGCCGCGGCAATGCCGGAGTGCAGGGCGGTCCGCCGGGCGACCTCTACATCATCACGAAAGTCGCGCCGCACCCGTTCTTCGATCGCCGCGGCGACGATCTCTACACCGTTGTCCCGATCACTGTGAGCGAAGCCTCGCTCGGTGCCAAGGTCGAAGTGCCAACCATTGACGGCCGCGCGCAGGTGCGCATTCCGCCGGGAACGGACAGCGGCAAGAAACTCCGCCTGCGCGAAAAGGGTGCGCCCTCCGCGCGTCAAGCGGGCAAGCGCGGCGACCAGATCGTCGAAGTGCAGATCGTGGTCCCGAAACCGGAAGACGAGCGCGTGCGCAATCTCTTGAAGGAACTCGACAAAATTGACCACGAAGACCCGCGCCAGGATATTTTCGCCCGCGCCACGGTCTGAAGGCTGGAAAGGAAACGACGATGGCAACGCGGCCCAGAAAAAAAGCGAAAGCCGGCTACATGATCAGCGCCGTCGCCGAGCTATACCAGCTGCATCCCCAGACATTGCGATTGTACGAGCGAGTTGGGCTATTAAAACCTTCGCGCTCGCAGGGCAATACGCGGCTCTATACCAACTCAGACCTCGAGCGCCTCGAGGTGATCCTTAACCTGACGCGCGAGCTTGGCGTCAACCTCGCGGGCATCGAAATTATTCTCAACATGCGCGACAAAATGGGCGAGATGCAATCGCAGATGGAAGCCTTCATTAAATTTGTGCGCAACGAAGTCGCCCGCGATTTCATCGCCGGCGCCGAACGCCCCGCGCGCAACGCCATCGTCCGCGCCGCCCCGCGACACGCGTTTCGCGTCGAGAAATAAAAATCCGATAAGGATTGTCGTCCCGAGGCCGCATCGCGGCCGAGGGATTTCTCCCGAATTTCTAGACGCATCCGCCATAGGCGATTCGTTCCGATCGCCGAATTCCACAGCCCCACCGATTTGCACAGGCACGCGTCCGCTTGCGCTACACACTTTGCCCGCATATGCTTCTTTCATGGCGCGATCAGATTGTCCCCTCTGCCAGGGCAGCGGCTGGAAAGTTGTCGAGCGAGCCACCAAAGGCGCGCAGCCTCTTGCGACCGCAGAATCCGCTCGGCCCGGCCCGTCGTTGGGCGAACCAAAAATGGTGTGGGCGGTTCCATGCGACTGCACGACGGCAGACCGCGCCGGCCACGTACTCGGACGCTCGCGCGTTCCTGAGCGCTATCGCCACTGCGATTTCGAAAATTACGAGACAGATAACGACATCGAGAACGTCTCCCGCGAACAGCTCGCTGCATGGAATCGGAGTCTCGCGCAGGCGAAGCTCGTCGTCCAGCGCTTCGCCGCTGAGTTTCCCGTGGGGAACGAGAATGGCCTGCTTCTGATGGGGCCGTGCGGCGTCGGCAAGACGCACCTCGCCGTCGCCGCGCTGAAGGAAATTATCCTCCGCGGGCACAGCGGACTTTTTTACGATTACCGCGAGCTCCTCAAGGAAATCCAGGATAGCTACAACGCCGAAAGCCAGGCCACCGAGATGGGCGTCCTCGAACCGGTCCTGCAGGCGGAAATTCTCGTGCTCGACGATATCGGCTCCAGCAAACCGTCGCTCTGGGCGCTCGAAACCGTCGGCCACGTCCTGAACACCCGCTACAACGAGAAGCGCGTCACCCTGCTTACCACCAATTTTCTCGATTCGGACACAGCCGCGAACGCCGCCGCTCCGGCGCCAAGTCCGCGCGTCGTCGGCATGCGCGCGCCCACGATTGAAGATTCGCTGACCGAGCGCGTTGGCAAGCGCATCCGCTCCCGCCTCTACGAAATGTGCCGCACCGTCGAAATCTTCGCCCCCGATTACCGCAAAGAAATCCGCAACATGAGCCGCGGCCGCGCGTAGAAGCCTGCGCGCACATTGTGAAACATCCAGCTTTGGCGATCTGAACCGATTACATCCGTAGTGACCATGCGATTTGCTTCCCTTCCTTCGCAAAGGATAGACTCGTCCTTGAGTTCTCCGACCTCCACGGCCTAACGGAGAGAAATCCGACGGTCCGGAGGCGATGCCCTCGCAATTCGAGGGATGAGGGTTCGGGTGGAAACGCCCGTTCCTCCCTATGTTTGGAAAGGGGGATGTCTGGCGCATGAAAATGCTGCGCTAGGCGTGTCGCCCAAGTCCAAACATGGATTTGGGCTTTTTTTGTGCGCAAATGAAATGCCGCTAACCGACAAATTCGGGCGCCAGATCACTGACCTGCGCATCTCGGTCACGGACCGCTGCAATTTTCGCTGCGTATATTGCCGCTCCGCCGATCCGGAAACGCATATGCCCGCTGCCAACCTGCTCACGTGGGACGAATACGAGCGGCTGGCGCGCATTCTGGTCGGCATGGGAATCCGCAAGGTCCGCGTCACGGGCGGCGAGCCGCTCGTTCGCCCCGGCGTCGAGGATTTCATCGCGCGGCTGAAAGCGCTCGGCGTGCAGGATCTCTCAATGACCACCAACGGCCATTTGCTGGCGGAGCGCTGCGATCGGCTCGTCGCCGCTGGACTGAATCGCATCAACATCAGCCTCGATTCGCTCGACCGCGCCAAATTCGAGCGCATCACTCGCACAAGAACCTTCGATCAGGTCATCGCCGGGATTGACGCGGCACAAGCCTCGCCGCTGCGCCCTGTGAAAGTAAACGCCGTGCTCGTCCGCGGAATAAATGACGACGAAGTCGAGGCCTTCGCCGCCTTCGCGCGCGATCGCGATCTGATCATGCGCTTCATCGAATTCATGCCGCTCGATGCGGACCGCGCGTGGACTCGCGAAATGGTCGTCACCGGCGCGGAGGTGCACGATCGCATCGCGGCGCGCTGGCCGATGGTCCCGGTAGTACACGAGCGCAGCGAAACCGCGCGCAAGTTCCGTTTCGCCGATGGCCGCGGCGAAATCGGACTGATCTCTCCCGTCTCGCAGCCCTTCTGCGGACATTGCTCGCGCCTGCGCCTGACCGCTGATGGTAAGCTCCGGACGTGCCTGTTCAGCAAGGAGGACCACGATTTGCGGTCCCTCTTGCGCGGCGACGCGACCGATCGCGAAATCGGCGACGAAATTCATCGCCATCGTCGCGCAAAAGGAAAAGGGGCACGGCATCAACGAGCCGGGCTTCGTTGCTCCCTCGCGAACCATGGTTTCCATCGGCGGGTGACAATCCGACAAGGATTGTCATCCCGAGGCCGCAACGCGGCCGAGGGATCTCTCTTCAATCGAGCAGGAGCGTTGGCTCGTCAATCGTGAGACGCTGACAATATGGCCGACGACGAATCCAAAATATTCTCTCTCCGCGACGCTGAACGCCTCCGCGCGCAGCTCGAGCCAATTCTGATCGAGGCAATTGACGCGCGCCGGAAACTCGCCGACCTCGAAGAGCAGCTCGCCCGCCTCACCGAGCGCGTGCAGCAATCCGGCGGCCTGATGGTCTCCCACGAGAAAGCCGCGCGGCAGCGTCTGGAACGCAATGGTCTAGCGGAGTCCATTCATTCGGCGCTCGAGCAAATCCAGTCCACCGGCTGCGTCGTCAAGGACCTCGAAGTTGGCCTGCTCGATTTCCCCGCGCGCATCAACGGCGAGGCCGTCTATCTTTGCTGGCGGCTCGGCGAGGATCGCATCCGCTTCTACCATAGTCAGGACGAGGGCTTTTCAGGCCGCAAGCCAATTGATCCGCGCGACGCCGATTACCGCAATCCGATTCAATAGCCACATTCGGGCTCGGCGGTTCGGCTTACGAAATTTCGCCCCGCGCGTCCAATCCGTGCAATGATCCCGATTCTCTTCATCCCAGCAAGGAGAGCCTCCTCGTGAGAAACGTCGTCGGAAAACTGTTGTTCATAGCTTCGCTCTCGATCTTCCTCGCCGGAGCGCGTCCCCGTGTGAAGGCCAGCCCGCAGGCAGCGGCTCAGCCTGACCGCAGCTGGATCGCGACGAGCAACTCATACACCGACTTGCTGCTCGCGGTTTTGAAGAAGCATTCGCCCGAGTCCGCTTCCGCGGAAGGCCTTGCCGAATACGACGACAAAATCTCGCAGCCCACCAAGCAGGACGACGACGCGTCAATCGCGGAGACCAAAGTCGTCCAGGCCAAACTCACGCGCGCGCTGGCGACCGAGCGTGACAGGAATGTGCAAGAGGACCTCAGCATTCTTTTGCACAGTATTCAGCTCACTTTGAAGCGTTACGATTATTCGGAAGCTCATCAGGTCCCGTACGACAACGCCAGTGAGGACGTATTTCAGGGGTTGCGGGTTCTGCTGGACGATCAAGTCGCTCCGGAGCGCCGCAACGCCGCGCTGGTGCGGCTGCGCAAATATGCCGGACTGGAGCCCGGCTATAAACCGTACACGGAAATCCTCAAGCAGCGCGCGGAAGGCCAGATCGCCAAGCCGGACATGGTTTTCCCCGCGAAGCTGGAGATCGAAACCGAGCTTTCGCGCAATCAGAACTATTTCGACGGCATCCCCGCGCTCTTCAAGCAGTACGGCCTGACCGGATGGGAAGAACCGTTTGCAAAACTGAAAACCGAGCTGACCGACTACGACTCCTGGGTGAAGACGGAACTCTTGCCGAAGGCGCGCACCGATTTTCGCCTGCCACCGGAGGAGTACGCCCTGAACCTGGAAGGCTACGGCATTGACATTCCCATCGCGCAACTCGCGCAGATGGCCCATCACGAGTTCAAGGTTTATCAGGCCCAGATGCAGATAATTGCCACGCAGCTTGCCCAGCAGCGCGGATGGCCTGATCGGGACTATCGCACTGTAAGCCGCAGGCTCAAGCAGGATCAGTTAACGGGCGATGCCATTTTGCCGTTCTACAAAAAGCGCCTCGCGGAAATCGAGAAAATCATCGTGAAGGAAAACCTGGTGACGCTTCCCGACCGCCCGGCACGTATCCGCATCGCCACGCCTGCGGAGAGCGCCGCGCAACCCGCGCCGCACATGATTCCTCCTCCTCTGCTGAACAACACGGGCGAGCAGGGCGAATTCGTCCTCCCGCTGAACATGCCGCCTACGGCAGGAGTCGCGAAGCCCGAGAAAATCGATGACTTCACCTACGACGCCGCCTCGTGGACGATCATTGCGCATGAGGCGCGCCCGGGGCATGAGTTGCAGTTCGATTCGATGATAGAGCACGGGGTGTCGCGCGCGCGGGCGCTCTACGCATTCAACAGCACCAATGTGGAAGGCTGGGGACTCTACGCCGAATACATCACCAAACCCTATATGCCGCTCGAGGGCCAGTTGATCTCGCTGCAAATGCGCATGCAGCGTGCCGCCCGCGCGTTTCTCGATCCCGAGCTTCAGTCCGGCAAGATCAAGCCCGAGGACGCGATGCATGTGCTCACCGAGGACGTCAACCTGAGCGTGCCGTTCGCCAAACAGGAAGTGGAGCGCTACACCTTCCGCTCGCCCGGCCAGGCCAACTCATATTTCTACGGCTTCACCAAGCTCCTCGAACTTCGCAGGGAAACGGAAGCAGCCCTCGGCAAGAAGTTCGACCAAAAGAAATTTCACGATTTCATCCTCGCGCAGGGCTTGCTCCCGCCGTATCTCATGCGCCAGGCCGTTCTCCGGGATTTCATCCCCGCTCAAAAAGCCAACTAGGACGCGGCCGCGCGACGCCAGGTTCCGCAAACCGATTTGGCAGAAATATCTAAATCGCCGACTTCTGCGGATCGCATTTAGGCAGTCGCTCCTCATTGTAGAGCCGCTTCGTGTGCCCGATCGCCGCCACAATCGCCATCCCCATCATCGCGGCCGTCGCTATCGCGCCCCCGATATCGAGCAGAAACAACTCGCGGCCGAACATGCTCACGCGCGGGAAAAATAGCAGCGCCACGTTTCCAACCGCCATCAAGATCCTGATTTCCGTCGGACCGAAGTAACCGTGCGACAGCCGAAAGTCAGCAAGGGTGTACGAAGCCAGGTATGTCTCGATCGAAAGCGTCAAGAACGCCGTCAGCATCGCGGCCGATACCTCCCAGTGCAGGTATCCCGATGCGGCCAAGCCCGTCATCAGGAAAATCGCCCCGAACGTGTCACTCATGTGATCAACGTAGAAGCCGTAGCGCGGACGAGGCTGGTTTCGATATCGCGCCAGAGTCCCGTCCAGACTGTCGCCCAGCCAGTTGACGCCGATGAAAAATGTGGCGCCTAGCAGACCGAATTGGCTCCAGCGCGCCAGCGCGTAGGAAGCTCCCGCCAGAAACTGCGCCACGAATCCGAGCGCGGTCAGATGGTCGGGCCCAATCCAATCAGGGGTGCGCCGCGCGAGCCACGCGAGCGCCTTTCGCTCGAGCGGTGCGGTAATCGCCTCCTGCACGCGTACTGCCTCGCGAAATCCGGGTGCCGTGGAATTAAGAGTTTCCGCATTTGCCGTCATCTGTAACTCCTTCAGGATTTGGTTTTATCTGTGTCTATCGGTTTTGATCTGCGTTCATCTGTGTTCCGCTTGCCTCGACTTTTCGAGCCGCACCCGGGCGGCCACCGCATCGCGTGTCGCGCTCAGAGTCACCTCAAGCGACTCACGCGGTATTTCCCGCACGAACGGCTCGATCAGCCATCCCAATCCCGTGGGAACATTTCGTGTGAGCGATATCGCCTCGCACTGGATGATCGCGCCGTCAGACTCCTGCACGAATCTCCAATAGGAATTCAGTCGCCAGAGATAACCGTGGTTTTCTGCATCCGTGACGGCGCGCTCGCGCGGACTGCCGGCATCGGCGATTTCCGAAATCCGCGCGCTGCGCGAGACGCTGAATTGGTGTGCCGCATCAAGGCGGCCGTAATGCACCTGGTATTCGGCGTCCAGCACCACCGTGACCACTTTCTGTTCGCGCATGCGCAGCGAGATGTGGAAATCATCGCCCTCTCGCCAAATCAGTCGCGAGGCCATCACCTCCGGCGCATAGCTGCGCGTCAGATGGTCGTAGTCCTGCACGACCGCCAGGACCTGCGCGACGGTTGCATTGGGAATGAATGCGGTGCCGACCCAGTGTTGAATCAATCCGCCGGGAATTTTCGTAGGAATGGGCCCGCGCTGCTCGACCAGCACTTCACCTCGGCGGAGCGCCGCTTCCCGTCCCGCAGCGGCGGCGGCCGGCAGAATAAGGAACGATTCGATCGTGCTTTCTTCTCGGCGGATCTGTTCTTCCGCCTCAGCCACGTAGTCGTCGAACGCCTTCGCTGCCTCCGCAGAGGGCCCCATGCCGGCCGGCATCGCAGCGGTCACGGCCAGTAGTGCAATCATCGCAATCACAAGTTGCCTCCAGTCGCCCGCGAGAATGCCGCCGCGCGGGCGCGCCAGGCAATGCACACAGCCTCCATTGCATATCAATTCCGTCTCATTCAATTAGTGGCGGCAAATGAGTTACTTAGCGGGTAACATCGAGCGCGAGATGCGCCCAACACACCATGCGGGTCGGCGAAATGGCTGAGAATTCCCAGGGAAGGCTCTTCCGCTTCGGCGCTTTTGAGGCGGACGAGAAGACGGGCGAACTGCGCAAGCAGGGTCGGCGCCTCGCCGTGCAGGGCCAGCCATTGCAGGTCTTGCTGATGCTTCTAAATCGCCCGGGCGAGCTGATCACCCGCACCGAAATTCAACAGGCGCTGTGGTCCGACGGCACGTTCGTCGATTTCGATCACGGCCTCAACACCGCAATTAATAAAATTCGCGAAGCGCTGGGCGATTCCGCTGCGAATCCTCAGTTCGTGGAGACTCTTGCCAAGCGCGGCTACCGCTTCATCGCATCAGTCGAAGCGGTAGGACAGGAACAAGGCGGCGCGACCGGCAGTGTAGCAGCGAAGCCGCCATTTCAAGCCGGACAGAACGCGCCCATATCAGACCACTCGGCGCCCGGCTTTGCTCAAAGTTTGCTCACGCAGCCCGACGAAACTCCGGCTGCGCCGCACACAGTCGTGCGCGGGCTGCTCCTGCTGCTTCAAGTGATGTACCTCTGTTTCTACGTCGAGTCGCTCGCTCGCCTGAGAAGCGTCGAGCAAGTGGTCAGCGAAGCAGTTACGCGATATTTCTGGGTAGTCGCGCTAGTAATCATCACCGCAGCGGTGGGAATTCCCATTCGTCTCTATCTGGTTTCCGGCGCCGCATTCCGCCCACCCGGCCTGCGCAAGAATTTTCTGAAGCTCTTTCCGGCAATCTTTCTCCTCGACATGCTCTGGGCCTTGGCGCCATTCCTGCTCGTAAACAAAATCGGCTTCGGCCTCGCCCTCGCTTCCACCGCCGCGCTCCTCTACTCCCCCTTCGCCCAGCGCTCGCTAATCTTGATGGGCACCGCGGCTCCCCCAGACGTTCAAACGCCGCCGCGTGCCTCCGTCTGACGAATTCGAGACCCTCCTTTGCGGCGCGTTTCTCGCCCTGCTATCGCTGGCCCACAATGATCGAATCGCGACAACCGTCACCTTGCTTTTGTTGGTCCTACTAGGACAGTTACAGGACCTGTCCTTTTTTCTGTATTTCCCCGCCTTTCATTTCTCCTAGTTCCTGCTAAGGTGGCTGTGTAGGTGAATGTGAAACGAAAATGATGAACGAAAGTACCAGTCTAAAATGTCGGCGGCCGCACGCGCTCGCGGCGGCATTCACTGGGGAATTTCTGCGCACACCAGCCATTCCGCGAGACGCGGAGCTGCCTTTGGTGAAAGCGCGGGCCTTCCAGGCCCGCGAAAAACAGCCGCCTCCGGGCGACGGCTTCAGCCGCGGGGGCCTCTACCCGGCAAAAGAGAGGGTAGGTCTCGCGCGCCTTTGCGCTCATAAATCCCGAGTCTCGAATCGCGAAATCTGGCGAAAGAAGTGTCACACCCTGCAAAGTAATTCTCAGCCTATCTCATTGAAAACAAACGATCGGCACCCCAAAGAAGTGACACACTTTTTCAGGGGGCCGCGCGATGTCTGACGCTCCCGAAAACTGCCTGAAAAATTCCGCGAGCCCGTATTTGCGCTCGGCCGCGCACCAGCCGATTGACTGGAACGAATGGGGCGAGGAAGCGTTCGCCAAAGCGCGCGCCGAGGGCAAACCAGTCCTCCTCGATATCGGCGCTGTGTGGTGCCACTGGTGCCACGTGATTGACCGCGAAAGTTACGAGAATCCCGAAATCGCGGCCATGATCAACAATCTCTATATCCCCGTAAAGGTGGACCGCGACGAGCGCCCCGATGTGGACGCGCGCTATCAATCCGCGGTCAGCGCAATTTCCGGGCAAGGCGGCTGGCCGCTGACGGCCTTCCTCACGCCGGACGGCAAACCGTTCTTCGGCGGCACCTACTTCCCGCCGGACGACGCCGGCGGCAGGCCCGGATTCAAGCGCATCCTGCTCGCGATTTCAGAAGCGTTCAACGCGCGCCGCGCGGAAGTGGACAAATCCGCCGACGCGCTGGCCGAAGCCGTCGCCAAAGCGGAAGTGTTTCACGGCGCGCGCGGAGTGTTCGACGCGCGCGTGATTGACTCGGTAATAGATTCTGCCCGCAAGCAATTTGACGAGACGCATGGCGGCTTCGGCCATGCGCCGAAATTTCCGCACGCGGGCACCCTGGATTTGCTGCTCGAGCGCTACCAGGCCACGCGCGACCCGCAGTTGCTGCACATTGCCGAGCGCACGCTCGAGGGCATGGCGCTCGGCGGCGTTTACGATCAGGTCGGCGGCGGGTTTCATCGCTACTCCGTGGACGAGCGCTGGTGCGTTCCGCACTTCGAGAAAATGACCTACGACAATTCCGAGCTGCTGAGAAATTTTCTCCACGGCTATCAGGTGACGGGAAAGCCGCTCTTCCGCGAAACAGCCGAAGGAACCATCGCGTGGGTTGGCGAGGTTCTTTCCGATCCCGCGCGCGGAGGATTTTATTCAAGTCAGGACGCCGACCAGACGCTCGACGACGATGGCGACTATTTCACCTGGACACAGCAGGAAGTCCGCGCCGTCCTCTCGCCGGAAGAGGCTCGCGCCGCCGAGCTTTACTACGACATCGGCCCGCACGGCGAGATGCACCATAACCACGAGAAAAATGTTCTCTGGATCGCGGAAAGCATCGAAGCTCTCGCGAAAAAACTGGGGCTCGATGAACCAAGTGCACGCATTCTGCTCGCGCGCGCGAAAGGAAAGTTACTGGCCGCGCGCCGCGAGCGCCGTCCCATTCCCACAATTGACCAAACGCTTTACGTCGGCTGGAACGCGATGTTTATCTCCGCGTACCTGGAAACAGCGCGCGTGCTCGGTCGTCCCGATTGCCGCGAATTCGCGCTCAAGACGCTCGAGCGCATCCTCGCCGAAGCTTGGGACGAATCGAAGGGCTTTCTGCATCGCGTCGGTGGGCCGCGTCTGGAAGGATCGCTCGACGATCAGGTCTTCGCCGCCGCGGCGCTGCTCGACGCGTATGAGGTGACGCTCGACCGGCGCTACTTTGATATCGCCGAGCGCGCGATGCACCTCGCCGTCGAACGGTATGGCGATCCCGATGGCGGCGGATTTTTCGATCGCGCGAAGGATGCCGCGCCCATGGGCGGGCTCGATGTCCGCCGCAAGCCGCTGCAGGACTCGCCCACACCGGGAGCGAATTCCGTAGCCGCAATTGTGCTCGACCGGCTTCGCGGCTTCACTGGTGAGCGGCTGTACCGCGAATGGGCTGAGAAGACTTTGGAATCCTTCGTGGGTCTAATCCCGCAGTATGGGCTCTTCGCCGCCACCTACGGACTCGCGGCGTTGCTTCACGCGCGTCATCCGATGCAGGTGATCGTGACCGGCGCGGCAGGCGACCCCAAAGCCGCAGCCTTGGAAAAAGCAGCGACACGGAATTTATCGGTACGGAAAAGCGATCCTGCGCGTTACTCCCGAAAAATTGGCAACGGCTACGCTTCCAGCCGCACTCCACGAAACGCTACCGCACTTCGACGCGTCTATGCCTCAGGGGTTTGTTTGCGTCGAAACAACATGCTACCCGCCGGTTTCCGACCCGAACGCGCTGGCGACGCTCCTCGTCGAAGTGGCGGCAGACGCACGGGGCGCCAAGTGAGACCCGCGGCGCTGGCAAAGCCCGCGGTTTTCAAGATAGGATTGCGCCTTACATTCGCGCGGGTAGTTCGGCATCGCAGGGGCTCGATAAAACGGAAGAGGTCGTTCAGCCATGAAGGTTAACAGACGAAAGCTATTGTCGCTGCTGGGTATGTCTCCGGCACTTCTGGCAGGCTCGCCAACGGAGGCGGACCAAAAGAAAAAAGCCGCGGACGGCGGCGACCAGAAATTGACGGCGGTCAGTCCCAAAGGCACTCCACCGGCGGTCGCTCTTTTTGCCATGGCGCCTCGCGCCAGCTCCCTTGACGGAAAAACAATCTACGTGGTGGACGCCACAAGTTTCGATGGAAGCGCGACACTCCTGAAGAATATGCAGGCGTGGTTTCAACAGAACATGCCCAGCGTCAAGACGGTCTTCCGAACGAAGGCCGGGGTATACGCCGAGGACGATCCAAAGCTCTGGGCGGAAATCAAAGCAAACGCCTACGCCACCATCATGGCCATTGGGCATTGAGGTGGCTGCGCCCCAGCGACCGTGAGTCACTGCGTAACGATGGAAAAGATGGGTGTCCCGGCAATCCCGATGTGCACCAAGGCCTATACGGAATTGGCGAACCTCACCGCGGCAAGGTCGGGCATGCCGCACTTACGCCAGGTGTTCACTCCTCATCCTGTGGGGGGAAAGACACAGAAGGAACTCGCGGCGTATCTCGTGAATCCCGACCCGGTATCGCAGATTCAGATCATGAAGGAGATCGTTGACGACTTGACCAGGCCGCTTTCCGCGGACGAACAGAAGACCGGGATGCAATCCATCCCGGCAGGGCCGCCGACTTTCGGTCCCGATACCGTGGACAATCTGCAAGAAATCTTCATGAACAACGGAATGACGGACTACATGCCGATCATCATTCCCACGGAAGAAAAAGTACAAGCGATGCTGAAGGGCACGAGCCATAGTCCGGATGAAGTGCTCAGGACGGCACAGCAAGGTGTGGGCTATACGTCCGCGCGCTGGGCGTACACCGTGAGGCAGGTTGCTGTGAACGCAGTAATGGCGGGATGCCGCCCTGAATATTTTCCGGTGGTCCTTGCCATGGCCTCGGTGGGCTCATTAGGGCTTTTCGGTTCGACGACGTCGTCCAGCACGGCGCTGGTGATCAACGGCCCCATACGCGACAAGCTCAACATGAATTACGGCCTCGGCGCGCTCAGCCCCTTCGCGCAATCGAATGCGGCGATCGGGCGAACATGGACCTTGATGGGCAAGAACCTCAGCAATGCCGGTATTCCGGGCGACACCTATCAGGGCGGGCAGGGCAACCAGCTGGACTACAACAACTGCATTATTGCGGAGGACGAGAAGAACAGCCCGTGGACTCCACTTCACGTGCAGTTTGGATTCAAGCCCGAGGAAAACGTGGTCAGTATATTCGACGGTCCGGACGTGCGTCAGGGTCACGGCGCGAAGGGCTCGGCGAGAGAGCCTGCGATGTTCGACGAACAGATCAGCTTCATGTTTCAATCCATGGTCGGCGGGTCCGGTGCGCTGGTGATCTGCGACCCGCTGGTGGCGAGGCGTCTGGCGGACCAGGGGTACGACACAAAGGAAAAGCTCATTGACTGGCTGTGGAAGAATACGATGCGAACGGCGAAGGATTTTCGAGAGTCCTTCCTGGCCCCCTTTCACTTGTATCCGCTCGCGCTGCAGGGAAGAGAGCCTTATGCCACCTGGTACAAGGTTCCAGAAGACACGCTGATTCCCTTTTTCCCCAGCGCGAAGGACATTAACCTGGTGGTTTGCGGCGGCCAGGCCAATGCATTTTTCCAGGTGGCAAATATGCGGCACGGCAGAAGCGCGTCAATAGACAAATGGATGTAGCGCACGAAGGATGTTCAGGTATGAAGGATCAGCCCGGGGGGTGGTGTGAATTCGACTAGGATCTTGCGGTTTCTGACGTTCGTATTCGTGGCGGGGATTCTGATTTCGAATGTGCTTCGTGTTCCTCAGGCGGCGGGCCAGGAAAGTGAGCCTTCGCCCGCAGCTCAGACAGGGTCGCGGGTCGCGGCTGCCGTGGATATTCCGCAAGGCAAAAATCTGTTTGATACGAACTGCTCCGAGTGCCACGGCGTGGATGCGCGCGGTGAAGACGGTCCCGACCTTCGCGGAGTCCCGGCCGAGCTAGGGGACCCGGCGACGGCAAATATCATCCGGCGAGGAATTCCCGGCACGGCGATGGTGGGGTTCTACAACATTACCGACGCAGGTGCGGCGAACATTGTGGCCTACCTCCGCACGCTGGCCACCAAAGTTGACTCCGGGACATCGTCCGGCGATCCCCAGAAAGGCGCCGCTGTCTTCCAGTCGAGCGGCTGTTCCGCGTGTCACATGATTGCCGGACAGGGCGGCAGCATCGGACCCGAGTTGACGCGCATCGGCGCAACGCGCGGCGCCGCGGGCCTGAAGGAGAGACTGATCGAGCCCGCCGCGAATCTGCCCAAGCTGGGGGGCGGGGGAATGATGGGCAATAGTTGGACTGCATATGCGATGTACCGTGCTGTCGAAAGGGATGGGCACGTTGTGGAAGGGATTCGCATGAGCGAGGACTCGTTTACGATTACCCTCAAGGATGCGACCGGGAAATTCCATGGACTCTGGAAGCCCGATCTGCGTTCTCTCGAAAGAGAGCCCGGCAAGAGCATCATGCCGAGCTTCAAGGACAGCCTGACGGCGGAACAGTTGGACGACCTCGTGGCTTATCTCCTGACTCTGAAGGGCGCGCGATGAAAACCTGCCTGTGTGCGCTGGCCTTTGCCGCTTCCCTGTTCCTGGCTCCTCCGCAATCGCGTGCGCAGGACCTAACCTACGATCAGTTGCTGCACGCCGATAGCACGCCGCAAAACTGGCTGATGTACGGCGGCGATTACAGTTCGCAGCGGTTTTCAAGGCTCACGCAGATCAACCGTGAGAACGTTCATAGCCTCAGGGCAGCCTGGATATACCAGCCCAATCCGCCGGTCCAGCCGATGGAATCGTCTCCAGTTGTCGTCAACGGAATCATGTACCTCACCGAGCCGCTGGGCACGGTGACGGCTCTCGATGCGCGCCTGGGCACCGAGATCTGGAGCTGGACGCCGCAGCTCCCGGCAAAGCTATTCACCATCGGGGTGCATCGTTCGAATCGTGGAGTCGCGGTGTTCGAGAATACGGTGTACACCGAGACGCTCGACGCCTATCTGTACGCTCTGGACGCCACCAGCGGCGCCGTGAAGTGGAAAGTCCACGTGGACGAAAACGGCGAAGGGTACTCGATGACGGCGGCTCCTCGCGTGCTGGATGGAAAAGTCATCGTGGGCATTTCCGGGGGAGACGTGGGCATTCGCGGCTTTATTGATGCCTATGACCCGAAGACGGGAAAGCGTCTCTGGCGCTGCTTCACCATTCCGGCTCCAGGCGAGCCGGGCTCGGAAACGTGGGGCAAGGACATGACCGGAACCGGCGGCGGAGGCACCTGGGGCAGCGGCTCGTACGATCCGGAACTCAACCTATTGTACTGGGGCACGGGGAATCCCGCTCCCGATTACAACGGCGCCAATCGCGCAGGGGATAATTTGTACACCAATTCCCTGCTGGCCATTGATCCCGACACGGGAAAGATGAAATGGTATTTCCAGTTCACGCCACACGACACGCACGACTGGGATGCGATTCAGGTTCCCGTGCTGTTCGATGAGCCGATTGACGGCAAACCGAGAAAACTGCTGGCGTTCGCGAACCGCAATGGATTTTATTACGTGCTCGACCGCGTGACCGGCAAGTTCGTGACCGGCGTTCCCTTCGTGAAGCAAACCTGGGCCAAGGGCCTCGACGAAAACGGCCGTCCGATCATGTTGCCCAATACGGAGCCGACGCCGAAGGGGCAATTGGTTTATCCCGATGGCCACGGCGGCACGAATTGGAACAGCCCGTCGTACAGTCCTTTGACAAAACTGTTCTACGTATCGGCCCGCGAAACCGGCGCCTATGGCGTGGCAGGCGAACCGAAGGTGGACTTTCCAAGCTTCGGCGGCGGGGGACGAATCAACCTTTCCGGAGATGAAGTCTCCGGCGCGATTCGCGCGCTGGAAGCGACGACCGGAAAGCTGAGGTGGGAGTACAAGCTGCTCGCTCCAGCGGAAACGAGCACGCTCGCGACGGCGGGCGGCCTCGTCTTCGCCGTGAGCAACGAAGGGAATTTCTTCGCGCTCGACGCAGCCAGTGGCAAGCTGATGTGGGAATTTACGGTCGGCGGACCCAATGCCGAATCGAATCTGATCACATATGAAGTGGATGGCAAACAGTATGTGATCGGGGCCTCCGGAAACTGCTTTGTTGCCTTCAGTTTGCCCTGATTCAAGAAGTGAAACCTTGCCTGCGCGGCGCGCAAACTGATCCGCTGGCAACCAGCCAAAGGATTTGACGCGCGGCAGAGCCGATGCGATAATTTCTCGCCTTTGTTCGTCCGTTGAAGCGTGTGCCGCAGCGGCGGACTGTACGCCCGAAATCGCAAACAACAATCAGGAGATAGGCCGCAGTTCCTTTCCTTCGCAATGGAAATCGCACACCAGCTCGGCAAACTGTTCCTTGGTGCTCTGCCGACCGTCATCGTCGTCCTGCTGTTCTATTTTTTCATGCGCTGGGCGTTCTTCGGGCCGATTCAGAAGGCCATGGCGGAGCGCAGCGCCCGCATCGAGGGCGCGCGCGCAGAGGCCGCGGCCGCCGAAGCCGGCGCCCGGCAGGAGCTGGATAGCTACCATGACGCGCTGCGCAAAGCGCGCGCGGAAATCTACGCCGAGCAGGAACTAGCGCGGCAGGAAGCCAACGACAATCGCGCCAAGCTGCTGAAGGCCATGCGCGCGCGCGCATCGGAAGACGTAAACGCGGCCAAGAAACGAATCGCGGCGGAGCTCGCCACCGCTCGGGCGCAGGTGGAAAGCGAAACGCCCGCTCTGGCTGCGCAGATCGCCCGCGCCATACTCGACAAACCCTCGTCCTTGCGCGGCGGTTCGGGCAGAGGTTCTGGAAGATGACGCGCGGCGTACGGAATTCGAGTGCAACCCCTCGCGCGTTTCGGCACGTTATTCCTGCTCGCGGCCGCGCCCGCGTTCGCCGAGGATGCCAAGCAATCACCAGCCGACGCTCCCATTGGACAGGTATTCCGCTGGATCAATTTCGCCATCGTTCTCGGCTTACTGATTTACGGTTTCCGGAAGGCGCTTCCCTATTTCCGTACGCACGCGGAGGAAATCTCGCAAAAGATCGCCGAAGGCGCGCGGGCGCGCGAAGCGGCGGAAAAGCGGCGCAGCGAGGCGCAGGCCAAGCTGGCGAACATCGGCACGGACGTCGCTGAAATGCGCCTGGAGGCGAAACGTGCGGCGGCGCTGGAATCGGAACGCGTTCGCGGATTGGCTCGAAACGAGGCGGACACGATCGAGCGCGCCGCGCAGGCCGAAATCGCCGCGACCGAACGCGCCGCGCGCCTGGAATTGAAGATACTGGCCGCGCGGATGGCTATCGAGCGGGCGGAAGCCCTGCTGCGGCAGGAGCTGACGCCGAAAGTGGAAAACACGCGCTTCAGCAAGTTCGTCGCGGAGCTGGCAGGGGGCGCGAATTGAACGGCGCGGTTTCGGCACGGTATGCGGCGGCGCTTGCGGATGTGGCGCTGGAGCAGAAGAGCGCGGAGCGCGTGAAGCGCGACCTCGCCGCCTTCACGGCTGCTTACGATTCCTCGACCGATCTGCGAAATTCGCTCGAAAGCCCTGCGGTGGGCCACGAGGCAAAGCTGCACGTTGTCCAGAAGATCGCCGCGCTTATGGACCTGACGCCGGCGGTGCGAAATTTCATCTGTGTGCTGGTGGACAATCGGCGCACGGACATGCTCGGTGAAATTCAGCAGGCGTTCCACGTGGAACTGAATTCACGGCTGGGCATCGCCGAAGCCGATGTGACCTCGTCGCGGGAGCTGAGCGCAGAGGAACGGAAGCTATTGACCGCGGCGCTCGAAAAGCGCAGCGGGAAAAAGATCGAAGCGCGCTTCCACGAAGACATGTCTCTCGTGGGCGGCGCCGTCGTGCGCGTCGGCTCAACCGTATACGACGGTTCGGTGCGCGAGCAATTGATCCGGCTGCGCGAGCAGCTGGAAGCGGAATAGGAGCCACGGATGGCGAATATCAAGGCAGACGAGATCACAAAGATACTGCGCGAACAGATCGAGAACTATCAGCAGACGGTCGCGGTGGAAGAAGTCGGCTCGGTGATTTCCGTCGGCGATGGCATCGCGCGCGTTCATGGCCTGGACCGCTGCATGTCCGGCGAAATGCTGGAATTTCCGCACGGCGTATTTGGCATCGCGCTGAACCTGGAAGAAGATCAGGTCGGCACCGTGCTGCTCGGCGACTACACGCAAATCCGCGAAGGCGACACGGTGAAGCGCACGAACAGAATTATGTCCGTGCCGGTGGGCGAAGGGATGATCGGGCGCGTGGTGGATCCTCTCGGGCAGCCGCTGGACGGCAAAGGCCCGGTGCAAACGGATCAGCGCAATCCGCTTGAACGAATCGCCCCGGGCGTGGTGGACCGCCAGCCGGTGCGCGAGCCGGTACAGACCGGCATAAAGGCCATTGATTCGATGATTCCAATCGGCCGCGGCCAGCGCGAATTGATCATCGGCGACCGCCAGACGGGCAAGACCGCCATCATCCTCGACACGATTTTGAATCAAAAGGGCGGGGACATGATTTGCATCTACTGCGCGATCGGGCAGAAACGCTCGACGGTCGCGCAGGTCGTGAAAACTTTGACGGACCACGGCGCGATGGAGTACAGCATCGTGGTCGCCGCAACGGCCAGCGAACCTGCAACGATGCAATACATCGCGCCCTTTGCCGCAGCCGCCATGGGCGAATATTTCCGCGACAGCAAGCGCCACGCGATCTGCTTTTACGACGACCTTTCGAAGCACGCGCAGTCCTACCGCGAAATTTCGCTTCTGTTGCGACGGCCACCCGGCCGCGAGGCGTTCCCGGGAGACGTTTTCTTCCTGCACTCGCGCTTGCTGGAACGCGCCGCGAAATTGAACGACAAGCTCGGCGCGGGCTCGCTGACGGCTCTGCCCGTGATCGAAACGCAGGCGGGCGACGTATCAGCTTATATCCCGACAAACGTCATCTCGATTACCGACGGCCAGATCTATCTGGAAGCGGATCTTTTCAACGCGGGCATTCGCCCCGCGATCAACGCGGGCATTTCCGTGAGCCGTGTGGGCGGCAACGCGCAGATCAAGGCCATGCGCCAGGTTGCCGGAACATTGCGGCTGGATATGGCGCAGTATCGCGATCTCGCGGCATTCGCGCAGTTCGGCACCGATCAGCTGGACAAGACCACGCAAGCGCAGCTGGCTCGCGGACAGCGACTGATGGAAATTCTGAAACAGGATCAATACCAGCCGCTGCCGGTGGAAAAGCAGGTCCTGCTGATTTTCGCCAGCGCCAATAAATACCTCGACGATATCGCCGTCTCCGAGTGCGGACGATTCGAACGCGAGCTCTATCCATTTATCGAGGCGAACCACGGCGGCGTTCTGAAAAACATCCGCGAGAAAAAGGCGCTCGACGATGCATTGCGAGCGGAAATGAAGACCGCGCTCGACGCGTTCAAGGAGCGGTTCCTGCAGACCGCGGGAGCAGCTGCGGCGGCGGACTAAGGCCGGCTAAGTTTCTTTCATGCCCACACTTCTCGACTATCGGCGCCGCATCCGCTCGGTGAAGAGCACGCAGCAGATCACTCGCGCGATGAAATTCATTTCGGCGGCGAAGTTGCGTCGCGCGCAGGAAGGCGTGTTTGCCGCGCGTCCCTACGCCGGCGAGATTTTGCGCGTGATGCGCTCGGCCGCGGCGCGCATGGAATCCGCGGCGCACCCGCTGCTGGAGCGGCGTCCCGAAGAAAGAATACTTGTTGTTGTTCTGACGGGCGACCGCAGCCTTGCCGGGGCGTTCAATACGAACGTGATTCGCCGAGCGATTCTGTTCGTTCAGGAGAACTCGTCGAAGAAGTCTCAGATGATCGCTATCGGAAAGAAGGGCCGGGACGCGCTGCGCAAGCGCGGATGGACGATTGCGGGCGAATATCTGAACGTCTCCGCCAAGGTGGATTTCTCGATCGCGAAGGAAATCGCCGGGAAGATCGCGGATATGTACGCGGCGCGCGAAGTGGACGCTGTGTATGCGGTATACAACGAATTCAAGAACGTGATGGTGCAGAAGCTGCGCGTGATGAAGCTGCTGCCTATTGACCCGGCGGTTCTGGATTCCGAATCGGAGAAGACGCCGAACATTGCAGGAGACGCGGAGCATAACCCGTCGCTTCCCCACGATTTGTCCGCCAGCGGAAAATCGCAAGTGGTCGACTACATCTATGAAGAGCCGGTCGAGGAAATCTTCAGCGGCCTCGTGCCGCGATATTTGGAAGCGGAGGTTTTCCGCATTTTGCTTGAATCGGCGGCGGCGGAGCACGCCGCGCGAATGACGGCGATGGATTCCGCGACGCGGAACGCCTCGGATCTAATTGATGCGCTCACGCTCGACATGAACAAGATTCGCCAGGCGAGCATCACGAAGGAACTGATCGAAATCGTCAGCGGAGCCGCTTCCGCGAAGTCATAGGATATTTGGCAGCGACAGGAGAAATTTAGAATGGCGACGGACAAGAACAAAATCGGCCATGTGACAGAGGTCATTGGCCCGGTGGTGGACGTACAGTTTGAAGAAGGCCACCTGCCGCTGATTCACAACGCGGTGCGTATCGTCAGCGAGGGATTCGACATTCCCGAGCCGCTCGATATCATCGCGGAAGTGGAGCAGCACCTGGGCGAGGGCCGCGTCCGCTGCGTGGCGATGAAGCCTTCTGAGGGACTGGTCCGCGGCATGAGGGCGGAAGATCTGGGCGAGCCAATTTCGGTTCCGGTTGGCCGCGGGACGCTGGGCCGCGTGCTCAATGTAGTCGGCGAGCCTGTGGACGGTCTAGGACCTGTGAAGACTGACAAGCGCTACCCGATTCATCGCGCCGCGCCGTCGCTCGAAGACCAGTCTACAACGCTCGAAATGTTTGAGACGGGCATCAAGGTGGTGGATTTGCTCGAGCCTTACCTGAAGGGCGGCAAGATCGGATTGTTCGGCGGCGCGGGCGTGGGAAAGACCGTGCTGATTCAAGAGCTGATCAACAACGTAGCGATGAAGCATGGCGGCGTTTCCGTGTTCGCCGGAGTCGGCGAGCGCACCCGCGAAGGAAACGACCTCTGGCTCGAGTTCCAGGAGTCCGGCGTTATTATCCCCGGCAATTCGGAAAAATCGCGCTGCGCGCTGATCTACGGGCAGATGACCGAACCACCCGGCGCGCGTCTTCGCGTGGGATTGACCGGCCTCACGGTCGCCGAATATTTCCGCGACGAAGAACATCTCGACGTGCTGCTCTTTATTGACAACATTTTCCGCTTCGTGCAGGCGGGATCGGAGGTGTCGGCGCTTCTCGGCCGCATGCCTTCCGCCGTCGGTTACCAGCCGAACCTCAACACAGAAATCGGGGAGCTTCAGGAGCGCATCACTTCAACCAAGCACGGCTCGATCACTTCCGTGCAGGCGATTTACGTGCCCGCGGACGATTACACCGATCCAGCGCCGGCCGGAACGTTCACGCACCTGGACGCGACCACGAACCTGAGCCGGCAAATCGTGGAGCGCGGCATTTATCCTGCGGTTGACCCACTGGCGAGCTTCTCGCGCATTCTCGACCCGCGGATTCTGGGCGCGGAGCACTACGCCGTGGCGCGGGCGGTCAAGTCCGTGCTGCAGCGCTACAAGGAGCTGCAGGACATTATCGCCATTCTCGGAATCGAAGAACTCTCCGACGACGACAAGCAGACCGTGGCGCGGGCGCGCAAGGTGGAACGATTCCTTTCGCAGCCGTTCTTCGTTGCCGCGCAATTTACCGGCATCGAAGGAAAATACGTAAAGATCGAGGACACCATTCGCGGCTTCAAGGAAATCGTCGAAGGAAAGCACGACGATCTGCCCGAGCAGGCGTTCTACATGGTAGGCGGAATCGAAGAAGCGCGCGAGAAGGCGGAGAAGATGGCGGCGACCGCGTAGCTTTCAGGCGCGCGCCGAATCTGGATCGAACCCATGGCCACATTACCCGAAGCGATCGAGCTGCAAATCGTGACGCCGGAGCGGCACGTCCTGCAGGCGACTGTGCAGTCGGTCGAGATACCCGGCAAGGAAGGCTACCTCGGCGTTCTGCCGGGGCACGCGCCGCTGATCACGGAACTTGGCGTCGGAATCCTGGCGTATCGCGAGGGCACGGAGAACCACTTCCTCACCGTCATCAACGGGTATGCCGAGGTGCTGCCGGACCGCGTGATCGTCCTCGCTGAGATCTCCGAGAAAGCCGAGGAAATTGACGTGGAGCGCAGCCGCGCGGCGCAAAATCGCGCACAGGCCGAACTAGCGAAAGCCGGAGTCGGCAGCGAAGAATGGCAGCGAGAAAAATTGGCGCTGGACCGCGCGCTGATACGCATGCAGGCCGCAGCTCGCACCGGCGCAACGGCCGGTGGCGGGCAACACTAGCATGGCTGCGTCGCGTTGCGAGGATGTCCACTTCTGGTTAACCTGCATCGAATCCCGGCACTTCCCTCCACATCTAATTGGTGGCAGGATTGAGCTAGCTTCTCCCTCGTTTTCATGACGGCCGGAAAGACGGAAATGGCTGAGGTTACGATTTATAGCACCAAGTGGTGTTGCGATTGCCGCCGCGCGAAGCAATTCTTGCGCGAGCGCGGCATCGCATTCCGCGAGGTGAATATTGATGACACGCCGGACGCGGAAGCGATTGTCCTGCGCGTGAACGACGGCCGCCGCAAGGTGCCTACCCTTGAACTCGACGGCCGCTTTTTCGCGTGCAGCCCGTTTGATCCGTATAAGCTTGCGGACGAATTGAAGATCCCGCTAAATCCTGCATCGAAGATCTAAACGAGTCCGGCGCCGCGGGTCATCACACCTGCGACACGCAGGTCCGGCGTCAGCGCGACGAGATCTGCGTCCGCACCCACGGCGATAATTCCCTTCTTGCCTGCAAGGCCTAGCCGGCGAGCTGGGAGGACTGTTGCCATCCGCACGGCATCCTTCAGCGGCACACCGAGTGCAACCAGATAGCGCAGGGCGCGATCGAGAGTCAGCGTGCTGCCGGCAAGCTTCCCCTCCGAGTTTCGAGCGACTCCATCCCTGACCGTGACTTCGAAATTTCCGAGGCGATAATTCCCGTCCGGCATTGCCGTGGCGGCTATGCCGTCGCTCACAAGAAGCACCGTGTCGAATCCCTTGCAGCCAAGGAGAACCTGGATCGTGGGGCCGGCGACATGCACACCATCGGCGATGATCTCGGCCGTTACTTCGGGATCGGTGAGGATAGCGCCCACAACGCCGGGATCGCGGTGAGCGAAGGGTCGCATGGCGTTGAACATATGAACGGCGTGGCGCGCTCCGGCCTGAATCGCCGCGCGCGCCTGATCGTAATCCGCGTCGGTGTGGCCAATGGCGGCGACAATTCTTGCGGCGACAGCGTATTCAATCAGCTCGCACGCACCGGGAATTTCGGGCGCGATGGTGACAATCTTTACGAGTCCATCGGCGGCGTCGAGAAACTTCTGAAGCACTTCGACTGACGGCCGCGCAATCGAATCCGGCGGATGCACGCCGCGGCGCACCTTGCTGATAAATGGCCCCTCGAGGTGAATGCCGACGATTTCGGCCGCGAGCTTGGTATTCTCCTGCGGCTCTTTCAGCTCTTCGTGGTTGCGAATGTAGCGCGCGATGCCTTCCAGGCTATGGCAGGTCTCCTCGATTGGCGCGGTGACGGTGGTGGCGACGAGCGACGTGGTGCCGTGGCGCGCGACAGTCGCGGCGATGCGGTCGAGCGCGCGGGCAGTGCCCTCCATCACGTCGTGGCCGCCTGCGCCATGGATGTGCACGTCCACAAATCCGGGCACGACGGTCATTTCCGCGGCAACGTAATCCACGGCGTCGGCAGGGACGCGGATTTCGTCGCGATGCCCGATCGCGGCAATGCGGCTGCCTTCGACGACGATGATGGAGTCGTTGAGCTCCTCGTCGGGCGTCAGAATCCTGCCGGCATGGATAACCGTGGTCTGCATCGTCTCCAGCTTTCCCAAGGGCTACTCAAGAATGCTACCGGAACCGGGCGGCTAAATCACAGCCGAGCTTGCATCCGTGTGCTTCTTCGTTACAATCAACTGTCGCTCAAATTTGGAGGAGAATGGAATGGCATATGACAAGCGGTACGTGGCGCAGAAGCGCCAGCGGCGCCGGCGCAAGACCGCCAAGGCGAAAGTGAAGCTGTACGAGCAGGGAAAACTTCCGCACGACAAGCTTCCCGCGCTGGCCAAGAAGTTTCTGACCCGCAAAATGCGGGCCCTCAGCAAAGCGGAATAACTTCGGACAAAAAGAAAGGGCGTCCGCCGCGGCGGACGCCCTTTTGTTTTATAGGCCGCCGCCGCCGCCAGGGAAATGGCAGCCAGTTGGGTTAGTTTCCGGAAGCCTGTGCGTGTGCTGCACCAGCCTTCGGCGTGCTCAGGTATCCGACGATCTTATCCTTGCCGATCGAATTCACGACGAACTCGAGCGGGGCGCGGCTGCCATTCGAAAAGAAGTACAGCGGCTCGTTCGCCGACAGGTTCTTCTTTTCGTGGAGCTGGTCGTCAACGAAGATGCTGACCGAATACTGGCTCTTCTTCGTGTTGACGCCGCGGAGCTCGACCATGAGGCTGCCCACCTTTTCGCGGGTGTTCTTCTTGTCGATGGTGAACTCGTAGTAGTCGCGCTCGCCCAGGCGGCGAAGCTCTTCGACTTCGTCATGGTTCTTCGCGATCAGAGTGCCGAATTCGCCGCGAGTCATGTTCAGGTTGTTCTTCGTCGCGTCGAGGTCGGTCTTGACGCCGGTGACGTCCGTGCCCAGCTTATTGACATCATCAACGCTGGCTTTCGTGGCCAACTGACCGTTCACGTTGTTCGTGAGGTCCGTCAGCTGCTGCGCGTCTTCTTCCTTGATCTTCTTGGTCTGCGTGCGAGCGCGACCGAGTTCGGATTCCGTCAATTTCATCTTATCGGTCACGACGCTGAGTTCGCCTTGAAGCTGCGCGTTGGTGTCTTCCGCCTTCGCGAGCCTCTGGCTCATCACGTCATCGCTCTGCGTGAATTGACGCGTCTGCGCCGTCAGGGTTTGCTGAAGCGTGTTCGCGCGGTTTGAAGCGGTCCAGCCCACACCGAGAGCTGCGAGCGAAACAATGGCCAACACCACGACAACAATCCCGATCCATCGCGGGGCGGCCCCTTCCTGTTCTACGATTACTGGTTTTTCGTCAATCATTTTGGTTTCCTCCGTGGGAACCCCTTGCTGAAACTAATAAAAGCACGCGCGAAGCCAAATTCGCCATTCCGGGGCCGCGCGGGTAAGGCTTGCCGAATGAGAGACATGCGGTGGGGTACGCGCGGGTACTACAGGCTTGATGCGAGGATTACCCTGCAAATTTTACGTGGCTTTAATGGTTTCTGCGCAGTAGCAAAAAAGACACTAGAGGGTACTAAGGAGCAGGCAACCAGGGTGCGCAGCGCGCACTTTGCACCAGATGCGAGAGATGAGTCCGCGAAGGTTGTGCGCGCGGTGCGCTTAGCGCGTGATGGTCATACTCTGCAAGCGAGCGATGCGATCCGCGAGCGGCGGATGCGTGCTGAACATGTTGGAAATAAACTGTCCACCGGTCAACGGCGCGACGATGCATAGCGCTGCCGTTGATGACGGAATATCCATCGGAATTTTCTGGTTGTAGGCGCCCAGCTTCTGGAGCGCGCGAACCAGACCTTGCGAATAGCCGACCATCTCCGCACCGGAAGCGTCCGCCTGATATTCGCGCTGGCGGGAAATGCCGAGCTGAAGCAGCATCGCGGCCAAGGGCCCGAGGATTAGCATTAGAATCGCGGCGATACCGCCGCCTTGGCGGTCGCGATCGCGTCCGCCGCCACCGAACCAGAATCCCATCCGCGCGATGAACGTAACGGCGCCGGCAATCGTGGCTGCAATCGAAGAAGTCAGAATATCGTAGTTCCGGACGTGCGAAAGCTCGTGCGCAATCACGCCCTCGAGTTCTTCATCGTCCATCAATTCCATCAAGCCCTGCGTGACGGCAACCGACGCGTGGCTTGGGTTGCGGCCCGTGGCGAATGCATTCGGCGCGGACTGCGGAATCATATAGAGCTTGGGCACAGGCAGATTCGCCTTGGCGGCCAGCCGCTCCATCACTGCGTAGAGGCGCGGCGATTGCTCGCGGCTGATCGGCCGCGCGCCGCTGGACATCAACGCGATCTTGTCCGAGAAAAAATACGCGGTGCCATTCATCAGGATGGCGAAACCAAGGCCCAGCGCCATGCCGTTGGCCCCGCCGCGTGCATCGCCGATAAGGACCAGCAGTAGAGTCAAAGCCGTCAGCAGGAATGCAGTTTTAAATGTTTTCATGGCCGATGTCCTTGGCGCCCGCTCAGGCGGCGCCCGCCTTCGCACGCTCGTGCTTGAATTTCATCTCGCCGGTTTTCGAATCGGCGTCCACGACCACCGAGTCGCCCGGCTTCACTTCGCCATCCAGAATTTTCAGCGCCAGCGGATCCTGAATCAGCCGCTGGATGGCTCGCTTCATCGGCCGCGCGCCATAGGCCGGATCATACCCCTCGCGGAACAGCAGCGCCTTCGCAGCGGCCGTGAGGGTGAGGGCCACTTTCTTCTCGGCCACCCGCTTCATGAACGAATCCATCTGCAGATCTATGATGCGCTCGATCTGGTCCTTGCCGAGCGGGCTGAACATCACAATGTCGTCAATCCGGTTCAGGAACTCCGGCCGGAATGTTGCCCGCAGCGCGCTCATCGCTTCCTCGCGCGCCTTCTTGGGGTCTTTGCCGGCGAGTTCGAATATGGCCGTCGAGCCGACGTTTGACGTCATGATAATTACCGCATTGCGGAAATCCACCCTGCGGCCCTTGCCATCGGTCAGATGCCCGTCATCCAGAATCTGCAGCAAGACGTTGAAGACGTCCGGATGCGCCTTCTCGATTTCGTCGAGGAGCACCACGCAGTACGGGCGGCGGCGCACCTGTTCGGTAAGCTGTCCACCCTCCTCATATCCGACGTATCCCGGGGGCGCGCCGATCATCCGCGCCACCGAATGTTTTTCCATATATTCGGACATATCGAGGCGCACGATGGCACGCTCGTCGTCGAAAAGAAATTCGGCAAGCGCTCGGGCGAGTTCCGTCTTGCCCACGCCGGTAGGCCCAAGAAACAGGAACGAACCAATAGGGCGATTCGGATCGCTGAGTCCAGAACGGCTGCGGCGAACCGCATTGGCGACGCTCGCGAGCGCCGCATCCTGGCCGACAACCCGCTGGCGCAGCCTCTCCTCCATGTGGACGAGCTTTTGGACTTCGCCTTCGAGCAGGCGCCCCACGGGAATCCCGGTCCATTTGCTCACGATTTTGGCGATTTCTTCCTCGCCGACTTCTTCCTTGAGCATTGGATGGTCTTTTTGCATCTCCGCGAGATGGTCCTGCGCGCTCCTCAGTTCCTTTTCAGCCGCGGAAAGTTTTCCGTAGCGAATTTCGGCGACGCGCGAAAGATCGCCCGCGCGCTCAAATCGCAGCTCTTCGGCCTTCAGCCGCTCGATTTCTTCTTTGTTCTTGCGGATTCGGCCGATCGCGTCCTTTTCGGTTTGCCAGTGCGCCTTCAAACCGTTGGATTGCTCGCGCAGCGTACCGAGTTCCTTTTCGAGCTGGGCGGTGCGCTCGCGTGAGTGCGCGTCGGATTCTTTGCGCAGAGCCTGGCGCTCGATTTCGAGTTGCATGATGCGGCGCTCGATCAAATCTATCTCGGTCGGCAGCGAATCAATTTCCATGCGCAGACCAGCGGCTGCCTCGTCCACCAGGTCAATGGCCTTGTCGGGAAGGAAACGGTCGGTTATGTAGCGCTGCGACAGCATTGCGGCGGCGATAATCGCGGCGTCCTTGATGCGCACGCCGTGATGCACCTCGTAGCGTTCCTTAAGGCCGCGCAAAATCGCGATAGTGTCTTCAATCGAAGGCTCGCCGATCTGTACGGGTTGGAAACGGCGCTCGAGCGCTGGGTCCTTCTCGATGTACTTCCGATACTCATTGAGCGTCGTCGCGCCGATGGCCCGCAGCTCTCCGCGCGCAAGGGCAGGCTTCAGCATGTTCGAGGCGTCCATCGAGCCTTCCGCCGCTCCCGCGCCGACGAGCGTGTGCAGCTCGTCTATAAAAAGAATGATCTGACCTTCGGATTCGGTCACTTCTTTCAGGACCGCCTTGAGCCGGTCCTCAAACTCTCCCCGGTATTTCGCGCCGGCAATCAGCGCGGCGAGATCGAGGGCAACGATGCGTTTCGGTTTCAGAACTTCGGGCACATCGCCGGAAATAATTCGCTGGGCGAGACCCTCCACGATTGCCGTCTTGCCGACTCCTGGCTCGCCGATTAGAACTGGATTGTTCTTCGTGCGCCGCGCGAGAATCTGCATGACGCGGCGAATTTCTTCATCGCGGCCGATTACGGGATCGAGCTTGCCGCGGCGAGCCGCGTCGGTAAGGTCGCGGGCATATTGCTCGATCGCGCGATACGTGGATTCCGGATTCTGCGAGGTCACGCGGTGGCTGCCGCGAATGGTGGTCATGGCTTGCAGAATCGCGTCGTGGGTCGCGCCATGGCGCGCCAACAGCTGTCCTGCTGCGTCGCGGTCCGCGCCGGCAATGGCGAGCAGAATATGTTCCGTTGAGACGTACTCGTCCTTCAGGCGCTGTGCTTCATCAAACGCTTTCTCAAGGATTGTGTTGGAGGCACGGCTGAGCGATTGTTCGGAGCCGCCGGTAACTTTTGGAAGGCGCTCGATCTGTTTATCTATCTCGCTACCGAGCGTGGCGGGAGAAACGCCCAGCTTTTCAAGCAGCGGCGGCACCACGCCGTCGCCTTGGGCAGTCAGCGCCCATAGCAGATGTAGCGGTTCGATCTGCTGCTGGCCCGAGCGCGCTGCCATTTCCTGCGCAGCCTGCAGAGCTTCCTGGCCCTTTACCGTCAATTTATCTAGACGCAGCATGTTGGAATTCTCTCACTTTCTCAAAACGTGAGTAAAGAGTATCGCAGATTTCATACTTTCGTTAAGTTTACTCTAGGCGCATAGTATTATCTTAGCGTACTACTGTCAAGTATAATCCAGATGGATTAAAGCACTTAAATACATACGTTTACGCTAGTCCAAGACCTTGAATATCATGCACTTTAGGTAGTGAGTCTCTGGCATGGTCAGCAGGATCGGGTGATCCTGAGATTGGGTCCGCCGCTCGACAACCACGACATTCTTGCGGGCGTCGTTCGCGGCCTCGGCGACGATCTGAAGAAACAGCGGTTCGGTGATGTGGTAGGAGCATGAGCACGTGACCAGAAAGCCGCCCGGCTTGAGGAGCTTCAGCGCCCGCAGATTGATCTCCTTGTACCCCCGCCGCGCCGCTGGGATGCTGTCCCGATTCTTCGCGAAGGCCGGCGGATCGAGAATGACCATCTGAAAGCGGCGGCCGGCCTCGTCGTACTCCTTGAGGAGGTCGAAGGTGTTCCCCTCCCGGAACGTGGCGTTCGAAATCGAGTTGAGATGCTGATTTCGACGCGCCACTTCGATAGCTGCGGGCGCCATGTCAATCCCCTCAACATGCTCGCAGCGGTCCGCGACGGTCAGCGCAAACCCACCCTGATAGCTGAAGCAGTCGAGGACGTCTCCGGAAGCATATCGTCGCGCGGCCCAGTGATTCTCGCGCTGGTCGAGAAAAGAGCCGGTCTTCTGGCCCTTGGTAAGGTCGCAGACAAACGTCACACTGTATTCCCTGGCGAGAACTTCCGGAGGAACATCGCCATGGAGGACGCTGACGCGCTGGTCCAGCCCTTCCAGCATCCGCACCTTGGGATCATTTCGCTCGACTAGCCCTTTCGGCGAAAACTGTTCGACAAGTATCTCGACGAGGAGACTTTTCAAGCGGTCGCTGGACTGGCTAAGCGTCTGCAGGACAATGTAATCTCCGTAGCGGTCCACAATGACGGACGGCAGAAGATCGGCTTCGCTGTAAACCATCCGGTAGGCGTCGGAGTTTTCAACCACCAACTCGCGATACGCAGCGGCCCGGCGAATTCGCGCCGCAAGAAAAGCGCGGTCAACAGGAACGTCCTCGCGCGTAAGAAGGCGAATGGAGATCTGAGACTTGTCGCTATAGAAAGCGCGCCCAAAGAAGTTGCCGCGTTCATCGGTTAGCCGGACCACGGCGCCGGGTTCGGCATGGGCCGACCGAACGTCACTGCGATAGATCCACAGGTGGCCCGAACGAAGGCGTTCCACGCCCCGCGGGGTGATCACCACGGATCCTTCTGTCACTGGTCTTGCGGTGGCCATGGGCTGAAACCAATCCAATGTCGCACGAATCAGGGCTGTGCTGAGGCCTTGTCCTTCGAACGCGAACTTGGCCCGCTGTCGCCGCTCAGGCGCCCGGAGCGTTCATCTTCCGCTTCTTGTGAAGCTTCAGCGCGGAGGATCGCAGCGTCTCGGGGACATTCTTGTTTGCCGTGAGTTTCACCAGGTCTGTCGCTGTCAGACGCGGGAACAGGTGGAGCGAGACATCGAGCGGAGTCTTCGGGTTGTTGGTGAGATTCCGCACGACAGAATAATTCTTCATGAAGAGGCGAGTCAGCGCGATTGCCCGGAGGATTTCGCCCGTCAGATTGGTCATCGAGGCAAAGGCCTCGACCTCGGTATCGGTCAGCCGTGGCGATTGCAGCACACATCTTTGAACGAGTTTGTTCGGGTCTTTGATCAGCAGCATCCGCTCCGTGCGGCCGCCCTTAAGCGCCAGCGTGAGGCGCTGCACCACATTCATATGCGTGACCTTCTGCATCAGTGTCTGGCGTTGCACGGGATCGGGCTCGGCTTCCGCAGCAGCCTCCGCAATTTCGGCGGATGCGACGGCGCCCTTTCGCATTTCCGCGAGCAAATCGCGCTGTTCCGGACTTGCACCCGGACAGGCCCCTACGGCGATGATCAATTGCGGATCGGAGGTGAACCGATCCATATTATCCAGCAGTGACTGGATTCCGACTGGGGTCAGATAATTCGCCAAGCGCGCGACGTGCGCAGTGGGGCACGCGGTGCTCTTCGCCAGCGCATCGGCCACGCCCGGTTTTTCGCCCAGGTTATCGGTGCAGTATGCGAAGAATCGCGCGTCCGCATCGGCCCGCGCGGTCGCAGCTAGAAATGACTCCAGAGGCTGCGTCAGCAGGGCATTCTGCGCGCGGTCCGCAATCGCGGGATCGGCGTCCGAAGCCAGCACCGCGAGCATTTCCACGCGGTCCTCGGGAGCAAGCTGGACGCCTCCAGAGCAGACGGCCATTTTCTGCTCGGGACGCGCGTGGCCGGAACAGATTTGCGTGCGCAGTTCAGCGCTAATGGGAGCCTCCAGTTACGGGCTTCAAATTGTTTCGCGTCAACGCAACGCTTCCGGGCTGCCCCGGCGTCCCCATCTGCGCCACGGCTTGGCCGTTAAGCTCCAGCGACACGGCGCTGGACTCGCTGGACATGATTTCGAAATCGTCCTGCGCGTCAAACTGCTTCACGTCACCGGGCTGGACGCTGCCGTGGAAGATGACTTTGCCGTCCGCGATAACTTTCACGTCGGCTTGCTTCGCGGCCTGCATCTTGAGAGCGAGGCCAACAGGCGCCTGATCGCTTACCGGCGGCGCAGCAACTGAGGCCGGTGGTTCGTTGACTGCGCCAGGATCCGGTGCGGCGGGTTGGCTGGTGGCAACTCCTGTTCGAGCGCCGGCACGACCCACCAGAAAACGCTCGTGAAGCCGCGCAGCGATTCCGGAGCCGTAGCGATGGTATCCGAAGACTCCGCCGGCGATAACCAGAGCGATCGCGACAACCGCGGCTGCAGCCGGACGCCAATTTCGCGGCATATGACGGGAACGCTGGGCTGCGACGTGGACATGCGCGTCGCTCGCCGTCCCCAGCGCGTATTCGGCGACGAGGCTATCCTCATCCAGCCCCAGAAATCGCGCGATCGAGCGAATGAAGCCGCGGTTGAAAACCCCTCCCGGCAGCAGTTCCCATTGATCCTTTTCAATGGCTTCGAGAAATCGCGTGCTGATCCGCGTGGCGGCGGAGATCTCGTCAAGAGAAACGCCGCGCATTTCACGTTCGCGCCGAAGGTGTTCGCCGAAAGGTGTCGAAGACATCCGCAGGGACCATCAAAAATATAGGCGTCGGTAGGTGGGGTGTCAATGCTGGCAGGGAATTAATGCCGGAAGGACAGGCCATTGGCCTTTCGGCAATCGAATCGGAATGCCCGTTGCTAGAGGTGAAAACGGTTCACTATAATGGCAAATGTTGCTCCCCGACCCCCAAGACGTCAAGCCGCACAGCCCCGCCGAACGATTGCGGCGAGCCGCTGACTCCAAGCCCTTTGAAGGCGTGGAACGGCGCCGTAATCCGGACGTCGAGCCGCCGGTCCCGGAGACCACCGAAGTAAACGTTTTCCACGAACTTGGCAAGGCGCTCACCTCTTCGCTGCAGCTCGATCAGGTCCTGCGCACGATCATGGAAAAAATCAACGAGGTCCTGCGCCCCGATACCTGGTCGCTGCTATTGATGGATCTCGAGAAGCGCGAGCTTTATTTTCAGATCGCAACGGGCGCGGGCGCGGACGCACTCAAGGACGTGCGCATTAAGGTCGGACAGGGACTCGCAGGCTGGGTGGCGGAGTCCGGCGAAGCTGTGGTGGTCGCCGACACAAGCAAGGATTCCAGATTTTTCGGCCAGGTGGATGAAAAGACAAAAATGGCGACGCGCTCGATCGTCGCCGTGCCGGTCCGTTTCCGCGACCAGTGCCTCGGTGTGATCGAGCTGATCAATTGCATCGGCCCGGAGGGGTTCAGCGCGCGAGACCTCGCTCTGCTCGAAGCGCTTGCGGACTACGCCGCGATCGCCATCGAAAATGCGCGGCACGTCCAGCGCATTCACGAGCTCACCATCACCGATGATTGCACCAGCCTCTACAACGCCCGGCACTTGAATTTCATGCTCGATACCGAGATCTACCGCTCGCACCGCTACGCTTTTGAATTTTCGCTGATCTTCATAGACCTCGACCGCTTCAAGATGGTGAACGACACGCACGGGCATCTGGTCGGCTCGAAACTGCTTGCCGAAATCGGAGAGGCAATCAAGGAGAAGTGCCGCCTGATTGACCTGGCTTTCCGCTACGGCGGCGACGAATTCGTGGTTCTGCTGCCGCAAACGTCCAAGGAAAATGCGCTCGGCGTGGCGCACCGCCTGCATAAGCTGATCCGCGAAACGGAGTGGCTGAAGGGCACCGGAACGCCTGTGCGCCTGACGGCCAGCGTCGGCGTAGCTGCGTACCCAACCGACTCCCGCACCAAAGCCGAGCTTCTGCATCTCGCGGACGAAGCGATGTACCTCGTCAAGAATACGTCGCGCGACAGCGTCGCCGCTGCCGGCGTCGGCATGCTTCCCACCGTCTGACGTTCCGCGTCGAGTCCCACCTTACCAATTCTGCGGAGTGCCCAAGGACATTTACCACTGGCCGTCCGCGAATTGCAGCGCGCATGCGGCCGGCGTTTCGTCCTTATGCAAGGTCCGCTACTCTAGATTTCCTCAATTCCGCAAGACGCCAAGAACTGGTACGTCTCGTTGTAATACTCCGGGCGGCTCGTGGAATCGAGCCGATCACCTGGAGGAACAAACAACACCATGCCCTGTCGCGCTCTAGTCAGAATTACGCGATAGGCATTCGCCAAGTAAGATCGCCGAAATTCGTCTCTCACATCCTGCCACCGGGTCCCCTTGAATGAATGCAGCCTCCAATTATTCCCCTCCCTCCGAAAATCGGCGTCCCAACAGACGCCAACCCAGTCAAGTTCTAGGCCTTGAATGTCAAATTCTGTTGCCACGTCTTCAAGATAGAACGACGATCGAACATCATCCCTGTCGTTCAAGAACCAGAGTACTGGATCTATTGAAGTTCTGACGTTCAGTCCCGCCGGTTTCAATCTCAATGCTCCAGATGACGCAACGAGCCCATATCGCTCGCTACCCCTTGCGCTTTTCTTAAGCCACTCACGCGCGTTCGCGAGGTTTCTCGTTATCGATATTGGGTAATCGCCTCTTATTGCGCCAAACAGAGATCGTGCCAACTTGATTTCGCCGTCAATAATTGCATCAACAAGGGCAGACAATTTCTCCGCCCGAAATGACCGAACAGAAACGGCTAAATGCAACTCCACCTTCTGATGGGCATCTAAAAGCTTGAGTTTCGCCCGCAAATTTTGCCCCCAGCTGTAGTTTCGGTGCGCTAATTGATCGGAGTGGTAGACATGCCAGTGCCTGAAGCGCTTCTGAAGCGCGTCAAACCATTCGACTAAACCTGCCTCACCGAGATTAATTTCTTGGCCACCACCAATCAGACAGATAATCGTGCACCAGTCCGTCTTTCGGTCCATTACGCCAATGAGGAATTCAGGTTCAGACATAGGAAACTCAGACATTCCCCGTTTTCGAATCATGAATTGTTCTGCATGAGCCTGATTCCAGGCGCGTTGAGCTTCGTCAAAGACGACCACGTGTTCGACCGGTGCGCTTTTGGACCTCAGCGCATCGTCCCTAAAGTGATGAATGTTTTGAATGAAAGTGGTTACTTTGGACCTCGCCTTCTTCATAGGGAGGGAATGACGCCCCTTTACGGATCGCTCTACTTCGTCTCTGGCCAGCGCCTCCCGAAGCACATTAACCAATGGTCCGTTGCCCGATAGGAAGACGGCGTACTCTTCCTCGTCGGGCCGCAATTTCTGAGTACAAATATTCAAACCGGCCAGAGTCTTACCGGCACCGGGCACGCCAGTTACGAAGCAAATCGACTTCTGGCGATTTGTCCTAGAGATATCAATAATCTCAGAGATGCATTTCGACGTACGGGTGAGGTTCATGGCCCCGGCGTCTGAGCGGGATATCTCTTCAACGGAATGCCCGCTATATAGGGCCTTAGCAGCTTCCACGATCGTAGGGGTGGGCCTGTATCCACTATAGGCCCAATTGCGGGCGACAACACTTTCCTGGAGCGGGATGTCAGAAAGGACCTTTTTAACGATTTCCGCCAGATCGCGTCCCTTAGCAAGCAAGGGCTCCGCAACAAGATCCCTGGACCATACAATGCGAGAAGTCGCCCCGTCGGCTTTCGTCGAAACAAGAATAGGCACGACGTATTTGTCATGGCTGCCTTCATGGAAATTCTTCAAGTCGAGGGCATAATCCATCACCTGCTCGATCGCGTTCCTCTCATGACTTCTCGCACCAACTTTGTATTCAATGACGAAAATGACTCCGCTTATCAGAAGGAGCGCATCGACGCGCTTACCCATTCTTGGAATCGAGAACTCAAGAAATATTTCGCCGTCCGGGAAATCGCTGATCTCTTCTTTCAGGCTGGAAATCTGCTCAACCCAAGCATTCCTTTGCGTCGGATCGAGCGAAAAATCGTGATTCCTCGCGAGATCACCAAGGACTTCAGTCTCCGACGCCCGCACAAACGTCGAAATCTTGCCTTGATAATAGGCTGGCTCAATCATTCCGAAACGATATCACCATCACGAATCAACGCGTGGAAACATGTACGTATCTCTGCGACACGGTTATTTCTAATCCATCTCCGACAGCTGTTGTCGCGCGAAAACCAACCGCCTATACTCGGCTTCTAACGTAACCAGGGAGAAGCATCATTGCGCAACCGGGAAGCGGCGCGTTACGCGCGCTGGGCGGCCATCACCGCGGGGCTGATCGCATTGGCGGTCGGCGGCGTGTACGCGGAGCGCGCCTTCCGCCGCGCTCGGGCGAATCGCAATGCGCCGGTGATTGTCCCCTTCACGGTGCAGCAACAATCCGCGCAGTTCTCATTTTCGAAAGTCGAGCAGCAGCGAACAATTTTTACCGTTCGCGCGTCCCACGCCACGCAGTACAAGGATCAAAATCGCGCCGTGCTTGAGGACGTGTGGATCACCCTCTACGGACGCGACGGCAGCCGCAACGACAACATACACACCCACGAATGCACCTATGAGGGAACGCAAGACGTCCGCTGCGAAGGCGAGGTGGATATTGACCTGGCCAATGCGAACTCCGCGTCCGGAAAGGCGGCCGGGCAACTAGGCCCGCTTTCCACGGGCACTCTCCAAGTGAAAACCAGCAATCTCTCGTTCAACCGCAGCACGGGTGAAGCATCCACTCCGGCGCCGGTCGAATTCCAGTTTCCATCCGGAAAGGGGCGCGGCGTCGGAGTCTCCTACAGTACGAGCGATTCGATCGTGCGCATTGACCACGACGTTGAATTCGAGCTGAACGCTTCCGACCAAACCGGCGGCATGCCCGTAACCGCGACCGGGAGCAGCCTCGAAATACGGCGCGCCGACCACAGTGTAGTGCTCAAGGGGCCCGCGACAGTAAAAGAGGGCGCGCGCGAATTGTCCGCGGACACGTTCTCGGTGGAACTCGACGTGGATTATCACGCCCGCCGCGCTGTCGCCGAGGGACATCCGCAAATCCGCAGCACGGAAGGCGGAGCGAACATTTCCGTTTTGGCTTCGCGTTTTGAGGCCGTCCTTAACCCGGCCGGCTGGGTCGAGCAAGTTGTCGCCGATGGAAATATTTCGGGCACTCGCCGGACGGCGGCCGGCACGGACCGATTTTCCGCGGCGCACGCGGAATTCAGCATGGTGCCGCAAAAAAACCTGATTCAGGACATGAACGCAACCGGGAGCGTGACTGCGGAGTCGCATCAAGGAAACGATTCGCGTGTTTTGAAGACGGACGCATTGCGCGTGACCTTCTCGACTGGCTCCGGCAGCGCGCGTCCAGGCGAGACGCGAGGCAAAGCTGACCAGCAAAGAATTGAAAGCGCCGAAACACTGGCGCCCGCCACCATCGAATCCAAGACCAGCACCGACACCACGACGCTTCGCGCGAAGAAATTCGTGGCGCAATTGGGGCCCGGCGGCCACCTCGACAAATTGCTCGGGCACGCAGGCGTCGAAGTCCACAGGCAGATCGGTAACACTGCGCCGCAGGTGCTTACAGCTGCGGAGCTGGTCGCCACGTTTGGCGCGCACGGCGATTGGGACACGCTGGATCAGCGCGGAAATGTCCGCTTTCAGCAGGCCGATCGCCAGGCAACCGCGGATCACGCCACCATCATTCGCGCGACGGACACGATCACGATGGATGGATCGCCGGTAGTTTCCGACGCCATGAGTCGCACCACAGCCTCGAATGTAGTCGTCAATCAGAAATCGGGAGAGCTGCACGCCACCGGCGGCGTCGTGTCTACCTATCTGCCGACCGCGCAAGGGGACGCGCTGAGCCTCGGCTCCGGCACGGCGCATATTTCTGCGGACACGCTTTCCGGCACGGTCGGATCCAATCACGTGATCGTCACTTACACCGGGCACGCGCGGCTGTGGCAGGGAGAATCGGTGCTCGATAGCGATCAGATCGAGGTGTGGCAGGACGACAAGAAGTTGCAGGCCACTGGACATGTGGTCGCGGTGTTCTCTCAGATTTCGGGTCCGTTCGGCGCCATGCCCGCAATAACCGCCGGCTCCAAGCCGGCGCCACACTCAAGCCCTAGCTCAAACTCAGGCCCGACGCTCTGGAAGGTGGTGGCGCCAAGCCTGACCTATTGGAGCGATCAGGGTAGGGCACATCTCGAAGGCGGCGTAATCGCCAGTTCCAATCAGGGTTACCTCGAATCCCGCACTCTGGACCTGTTCCTCAACCCAGCCGTGACCGTGCCGGCGGGCGCCCGCCCACCTACGGTAGCGTCGAAGGCACCGGGGGCCGCGCCCGGCGGCCGGCAGCTCGAACGGGCCTTGGCTCAGGGAGCCGTGGTCGTCCGCCAGGGGGACCGCCGGGCCATGGCCGAGCAGGCGGAATACACCGCAGCGGACGGAAAATTCGTGCTTTCCGGCGGCGAACCCACAATTGCTGATGCTTCCAGCGACACAACCACGGGCCATTCGTTGACCTTCTTTGTGGCGAATGATACGATTTTGATTGATTCGCAGGAAGGTTCGCGCACACTGACCAAGCACCGGGTTGAGAAATGAACCGGTATGTTGAAACTCCAAGCCGCCGATCTGAGGAAATCGTACAGGGGTCGGAAGGTCGTTAACGACGTCAATTTGGAAGTTCAACAGGGTGAAGTGGTTGGGCTGCTCGGCCCGAATGGCGCGGGAAAGACCACGACGTTCTACATCCTGGTCGGACTGGCGCGTCCGGACTACGGGCGTGTGATGCTGGACGGCGAGGACATAACCGACCTCCCCATGTATCTCCGGGCCCGGAGCGGCATCAGCTACCTCCCTCAGGAACCATCGGTATTTCGCAAACTGACAGTCGAAGAAAACTTGCTGGCTGTGTTGGAAACGCTCTCGGTCACGCCCGAGCAGAGGCGCGACCGGGTCGAGGAGCTTTTGGCTCAGATGGGACTTGAAGGGGTACGAACCAGTCAGGCGCACGTTCTATCCGGCGGCGAGCGACGCCGACTGGAAATCGCGCGTTCGCTCGTGCTGTCGCCCTCGTTCGTGCTGCTCGACGAACCCTTTGCTGGAATTGATCCTCTCACCGTCGTGGACATCCAAAAGATTATCTCCGATTTGAGCGAGACGGGCATCGGCGTCCTGATCACCGACCATGATGTTCGCAACACCCTCGCAGTGACCAAGCGCGCTTACATCATAAGTGACGGGAAAATTCTGGCCGCCGGAACTCCCACGGAGCTCGCCGCGAACGCGGAAGTTCGACGGATCTATCTAGGAGAAGGTTTTAAGCTGAACTGACACCATGAACTGGCTCGCACCCAAATTGCATCTCCGGCTGGCGCAGAAGCAGATTCTGACGCCGGGCCTCGTCCAGATGGTCAGCGTGCTGGCGCTGAATCGTCTCGAGCTGCGGGAGATGATCAATCAGGAGATCATGGAGAATCCGGTTCTGGAAGAGCTGGGCGACGATGGCGTCACCGCCGACAATTACACCGACGAAGCCTTCCTGAAAAAAGAAACCGAAAAAGTTCCTGAAACGCCGGCGCCAAATCCATTCGATGAATTCGATTTCGGATCCTTCTTCGGCCAATACCTCGACACCGGCGCCGAGCGCGCAGCGGGCGGCGAGCACGAGGAAATCGAGAAGCCTTCGTTCGACAAGTTCCTCTCCTCGCCGGCGAGCCTCACCGATCACCTCGCATGGCAATTGAGCGTCAGCATCTGCAGTGAAACGGTCCGCAAGATCGCCGACTCGATCATCGGCAATCTCGATGAGAACGGCTATCTGACGGCGACGCTCGACGAAATCGAACAATCCGGAAACTACTCGATGGAGGACGTCGAAGAAGCGCTGGCCGTCGTTCAGGAATTCGACCCGCCCGGCGTGGCTGCGCGCAATCTGGAAGAATGCCTGATCATGCAGGTGAAGTTGATTGATCCGCAGAACACGCTCGCGCAGCAAATCATCGCCGAGCATTTGAAGCTTCTGCAAAATAACCAGCTCAAGGAAGTTGCCCGCGCGCTGAACCGCCCCATCGAACTCGTCAAGCGCGCCGTGGATTTGATCAAGCGCCTCGATCCGAAGCCCGGCCTGCGCTACAACAAAATCGAGCCCCGCCTCGTCGAGCCGGATGTCCAGTTCCGCAAAGTGGACGGCGAGTGGCAGGTCTTCATGAACGACGACGACGTGCCGCAGCTCCGCCTGAGCCCCACTTATCGCCGGCTGCTCGCCCGCGACGCGGCCGACCGCGACGTCCGCAACTACGTCAAGGAACGCTTCACCGCCGCCATCCAGTTGATGAAAAATATCGAGCAGCGCAAACACACCATTCTGCGCGTTTGCAATTCGATCCTGCGCCGCCAGGGGGATTTCCTCGACTACGGGCCCGATCACCTGAAACCGATGATGATCAAGGAAGTCGCCGAGGAAGTCGGCGTGCACCCCTCGACCGTCAGCCGCGCGGTGGCCAACAAATACGTTCACACCCCGCGAGGCGTCCTCGAGCTGCGCAGCTTTTTTTCGGAGTCGGTCAACGGGCCGCAGGGCGGCGAGATGTCGCTGCTCTCCCTGAAGCGCCGCGTGAAGCAGATGATCGAAGAGGAAGACACATCTCACCCGCTTACCGACGAACAAATCACCAAGAAATTGGGCGATGAAGGCATCCACGTTACGCGCCGCACCGTCGCGAAATATCGCGAAGATCTCCGCATCCCGAGCACGCACCGCCGCCGGGTAAAGGCCTAGCAATTTCGCCGTGAAGCCCTCCGACCGGAAACGAAACGTCCACCAACTCGTCATACTCACCGGGCTGTCCGGCTCGGGCAAGCGCTCTGTCCTGAACACATTCGAAGATCTCGGCTTCTATTGCGTGGATAATTTACCCGTCGCGCTGATTCCTACTCTCAGCGAGCTTTACGAAGGCGGCCAGGGCGAAGTGGAACGCGCGGCCCTGCTGGTGGACGCGCGCGAAGGCGAGCAGATTGCCCGGCTGCCGGGAATTTATCGCAAGCTGGCCAGTGAACGCGCCGCAACGCTGGTGTTCATCGAAGCGAGTGACGCTGAGCTCAAGCGCCGCTTTAGCGAAACACGCCGCCCGCATCCGCTCGGCAAGGGTGGTTCCATCGCCGACGGAATTCGCGAGGAGCGCCGGCGCATGGCGCCGATCCGCCGCCTCGCCGACATCATCATTGATACGACAAAGTTCAGCGTGCACGAGCTTCGCAACCTAATCACCGAGCGTTTTCAGGGCCGGGGGCGCCGTCCGCTGCTGGTATCGGTGGTCAGTTTCGGATTTCGCTACGGAATTCCCGCGGACGCGGACCTGGTTTTCGACGTGCGCTTTCTGCCGAATCCGCACTTCGTTCCACGCCTTCGCCCGTTCAGCGGCAAGGACCCTCGTGTGGCGCGCTACATTCGCTCGTTCCCGCAGACCGGAGAATTTCTGCGCCGCATTGAGAGTCTTTTGGGATATTTGATTCCCCATTACATCCGCGAGGGCAAAAGCTACCTGACCATCGCTCTCGGTTGCACGGGCGGGCGGCACCGCTCTGTCGCGCTCGCCGAAGTGATCCGGCGCTCCCTGCAGCATAAAGGGTACTCGGCCAAGGTTGTGCATCGCGATCTGGAAAAAACCATTTCCTAATCCCGCGGCGGCACTGGTTTTGGGATTACAGCTTGCAAGATGCCGGGGCCATGCATAGGCTAGGCCAGTTTCATTTGGCGTAAAAATTACTGCAGTTCTGAAATGTGGCACCTGAATCTTGACACCCAAATCCATTGACGGCGTTCCGAATGTGAACCAACGCCACGAAATCCAGCGGCTCTTGCGATATTTGCGTCCCTATACCCCGCTTCTCGGCCTCGGGATCGTCTTGATTTCGATCATGGGAATGATGGACGGGCTCATTGCCCTGGCCATCAAACCGGCTCTGGATGTCGTTTTGAACCCTCACTCGACTCTGCAAACGCTGGCGCTGTTCACGATTCCACACACGCACCGCGTCATCTATCTCAATTCCTTTGTGCCGCACCGCATTCATCATGTCTGGTCGGTCTTCGGTCTCGCGCTCCTGTTTATCTTTCTCGTCAAGGGAGTGTCCGAGTATTTCGGTACCAATTTCATCCAGTTCGTTGGCCTGTCGGGCGTCACCGACCTGCGGAACGACGTTTACAGCAAAATCGTGCAGCAGCCGGTCGGTTTCTTTCAGCACAACCCCGTCGGCCGCGTGATGTCCGCGGTCATCAGCGATATCGAGCAGATTCGCAGCGCGTTCTCGGACTGGCTGGCTGATTTTTTCCGCCAGATATTCGCGTTCATTGCGTTCATCGCAGTATTGCTCCTGATTGACTGGAGGATGGCTGTCGGCTCCGCCGTTCTGATTCCGCTCGTCGTCTGGCCGGTCGGAAAACTCGGACGCCGCATCCGCCGCTCCTCGGAGAAAAGCAGGTCGCGCCTCGCGGATTTGAGCCAGATCCTCGAGGAAACGATCAGCGGCAATCGCATCGTGAAAGCATTCGGAATGGAAGGATTCGAAATCCGCAAATTCCGCGAGGCGGCGCGCAATCTGTTGCGCGAAAACATGCGCTGGATCCGGGCCTCCGCCGCCACGTCGCCGATGATGGACGTGCTCGGCGCCGTGGTGATTTCGATGGTCCTGCTCTTCGCCCGCGGCGAAATTAAGGCCGGCCGGATGACCATCGGCGCGTTCGGCGCCTTCGTCTTTGCTCTATTTAAGGCTTACGAGCCGGTGAAGCGGCTCGGCAACATCTATCAACAGTTCCTGCAGGCTGTGGGCATTTCCACTCAGGTCTTCGCGTTTCTCGATCTGCCGGAAGAAGCGATGGAAGCGCCGGGCGCGAAGGTGTTGCCGCCATTTTCGAAATCAGTTGAATTCGAACGCGCGAGTTTTTCGTATGACGATGGGCCGCCGATCCTCAAGAATATTGACCTCAAAGTTCCGGCCGGCGCCGTGGTGGCGATAGTCGGCTCCAGTGGCGCGGGAAAAACCACGCTCGTAAATCTTCTGCCGCGCTTCCATGAAGTGACCACCGGGACGCTTCGCGTTGACGGATTCGGCGTAAACGACTGCACGCTCCGCTCGCTGCGCGAGCAGATGGCCATCGTCACCCAGGAAACCATTCTCTTCAACGATACCATCCGCAATAATCTGTGCTACGGCCGTCCTGATATGCCGGAAGCTCAGGTCGTCGCCGCGGCCCAGGCGGCCATGGCACACGACTTCATCCTGCAGATGCCGCTCGGCTACCAGACCGTCGTCGGCGACCGCGGCCAGCGTCTCTCCGGAGGCCAGCGGCAGCGCCTGGCCATCGCACGCGCGCTGCTGAAGAACGCGCCGATCCTGATTCTCGACGAGGCGACCTCCGAGCTTGATTCCGAGTCGGAAATGCTCGTTCAGGGCGCACTCAATAATCTGATGACCGGCCGCACCGTATTCGTGATCGCGCACCGTCTCTCGACCATCCGCCGCGCCGATATGATTGCAGTGCTCGACGATGGCGCGATTCGCGAGCGCGGCACGCATGAAGAGCTTCTGGCGCGCAACGGAATCTACGCCCGCCTGTACGAAATTCAATTTCGTGACGCCGAACCTGTTACGCGCGTCGCAGGTCTCGAGTGACAATGTCCGGCGCAAAATCCCAGCTCTCGCAACCTCCCAAGGCCGCGTCGAAGGGCCTGAAATCAATGACCGGCTACGCCCAGGCGCAAACCAGCGAGAATGGCATCGGCCTCCGCATCTCCGTGCGCAGCGTGAATCACCGCTTTCTCGATCTGCACCTGCGTGTGCCCGAGGGCTTCGAGCCGCTCGAACCGCGGATCCGGCAGATTGTTCGCGACCGCGTGCGCCGCGGCCATCTCGATGTCACCCTGCGTTACGAACTGGCGGGCCCGGCCGCCGTCGCGGTGAATCAAGAAATCGCGGCATCGTACTTGCGAGCCGTCGCAGACCTGCGGACGCAATTCGGCATTCAAGCCGAACCCGATCTCGCTTCCATTCTGCGCCTGCCCGGAGTGATCGGCTCCTCCGCTGGCCCCGCCTCGTCCGACGAAGAAATCGCGCGCTTCGAATCAGTCGTCGCTCGCTGCCTCACCGAAGCCCTCGACAAGCTCGACCAGATGCGCGAACTGGAGGCGGGCGCGCTGCGCGACGACATGTCCGGCCGCCTCACCAGCATCGCGAGTCTGGCTGTTCGCGTCGGCATGCTCGCCGAGCGCGCCCGGCCCGCATTCGCGCGTCGCCTAGAGTTGCGATTGAAGGATTTACTCGGCGAAGCACCGATTGATCCTACGCGCATCGCCCAGGAAGCGGCGCTGGCCGCTGAACGCAGCGATGTGTCCGAGGAATTGGCGCGGCTCGCGAGCCACGTAAGGCAGTTCGAGTCCCTGCTCGCCAGCGCATCCGACGTCGGAAAGAAACTCGACTTCCTGCTCCAGGAAATGCAGCGCGAGGCCAACACGCTTTTGTCGAAAACTCCCGGCAACGAGGCGGAAAGCCTCGAGATCACGGAACTCGCGCTCGAAATAAAATCCGAAATCGAAAAACTCCGCGAACAAGTGCAGAACATCGAATGAGCCAATCGGAACCACTGGTGCTGATCGTTTCCGGGCCTTCCGGTTCCGGGAAATCCACGCTGGTACAGAAGATCCTGGAAGTTCCCGGCACGATGCTGGCTGTTTCGTCCACCACGCGCCCGCCACGCAAGACGGAAAGCAACGGCAAATGGTACAATTTCGTCTCCGAGAGTGAATTCCAGGGGATGGTCCGGCGGGGCGAGTTTCTGGAGTACGCGCAGGTTTTCGGAAAGAACTGGTACGGGACTCCGCTAAGAGCGCTCGGCGAAGCTCTTGAAAAGAAAAAAGACCTGGTCCTCGAAATTGACGTCCAGGGCGCGTTGCAGGTAAAGCAGAAGTTGCCGGGAGCCATCGCGGTTTTCGTCATGCCTCCTTCTCGCGATGATCTCGAGCGTCGCATACGGGATCGCGGGCAAGATTCGGAAGACGAAATTCGGCGGCGGCTCGAACGCGCGCGGCAGGAAATGCTCAGCTATAGCAGCTACGATTTCGCCATCGTCAATGACGATCTCGAGCGCGCCGGGCGTGAAGTGCAGGCCATCGCGTTGAGCTCGCGTTGCCGGGTGGCCAGGACCGAAGATATCATTCGAGAAATTCTGAAATCATTTGGAGGTTGACGTTCTAATGGCTGCACTCACAAGCATTCCGGAAAGTCAGTTTGCATACGTAGTCGTCGTCTCGCGCCGCGCTCGCCAGTTGATGATCGGCGGCCGGGCCATGATTGATAACCCGAAATCGCGCAAGACTTCGCGTATCGCCGAAGAAGAGTTGCTGCTGGGACTCCTCGAATATTCCTTGCCCGAAGTGCCCGAAGGTACGCTCGACAAGGACGGCAAGCGCCGCAAGTAGTGAAGGTCTCGTAGCGCCCGCCTGAAGGCGGCCGCCTTTGGTTTTTCTGCCATGAAGATCGCTCTCGGCGTCACCGGCGGAGTTGCAGCCTACAAGGCCGCGGAGCTCGTTCGCCGCCTGCAGCAGGAAAAGCTCGACGTGCAGGTGGTGATGACGCGCTCGGCGCAGGAATTCATCACGCCGCTCACGTTCGCCGCGCTCACCGGCAAAAAAGTGATCACCGAAATGTTTGGCGCGGGCGACGCGGAGCCCGCCAACGTCGAAAGTGCGATCGAGCACATCGCCGTCGCGCAGCGGATTGACCTCCTGCTCGTCGCGCCGGCCACCGCTGATATCCTCGCCCACTTCGCGCAGGGCATCGCGCGGGATTTCCTTTCGACTCTTTATCTCGCCACAAAGGCTCCGGTCGTCGTCGCTCCGGCCATGAACGTCAACATGTGGGAGCATCCCGCAACGCAGGAGAATCTGCAGAAACTTCGCGCGCGCGGAGTTCACGTCGTGGATCCCGACGAAGGCTATCTCGCCTGTGGGATGACGGGCGCGGGCCGTCTGGCCGCAACCGATGCCATCGTCGAAAAGGTCCGCACTGTGCTGGGACTCCGCCGCGATCTCGATGGCCAGACCATCGTCGTCACCGCCGGCCCCACTCGCGAAGATCTCGATCCCGTGCGCTTTCTCACGAATCGTTCCTCCGGCAAGATGGGCTACGCCCTCGCGGAAGCCGCCGTTCGACGCGGAGCTCGTGTCGTGCTCGTCAGCGGCCCCACGGACCTGGCCATTCCCGAAAGCGTGGACTGGGTTCCTGTGCGATCAACCGAGGAAATGCGCACTGCCGTGCGCGAGCGCGCTTCGGACGCGAACGTCGTGATCATGGCCGCCGCCGTGGCCGACTATCGCCCGGCCGCCGCCCAATCGCAAAAACTCAAGCGCGGCGACGGTGGACTCACACTCGAGCTTGAACCGACGCCGGATATTCTCGCCGAGCTTAGCCGCGACCCTGTGCAACAAAGTGGCCGCCGTGTGCTCGTAGGTTTCGCAGCCGAGACAGACCGCCTCGCCGAAAACGCTCGCGGCAAACTCGCGCGCAAGGGCGCCGACATGATCGTCGCGAACGACGTAACGCAGGAAGGCGCCGGCTTTGATACCGATACCAATATCGTCACGCTGTTCCTCCGCGACGGCCGCGAGCTTCCTCTCCCGAAGCTCACGAAATTCGAAGTAGCCAACCGCATCCTCGATCGCGTCCTCGAAATCCAGAAGCGTTAATTCCTTTCCGCATCTCGTTGACACCTTCGCGCGCCTGAGCTAAAACCTCCAGCATGGAAAATATGAAAGTTTTGCGTCTCGCGCTACCGTTGTTCGTGGTTGCAGCGTCGCTCATCGCCGGCGCGCATTCTGCCCGCGCCCAGCAGGCCGCCAAATCATCCGACGCGGCCCCCATGGCTAAACCGGAATCGCTCGGCTTCGCCTCCGAGCGCCTCGACCGCCTCCACGCGCAGATGCAGCAGCTTGCGGATCAGAAGCAGCTCGCCGGCGTCGTCACGCTGCTCGCGCGCCACGGCAAAGTGGCCGACCTTCGCGCCTACGGCAAAAAAGATCTCGCCAGCGGCGCTCCGATGACCACCGACACGATCTTCCGCATTTTTTCCATGACCAAGCCCGTCACCGGCGTGGCCATGATGATGCTCTATGAAGAAGGCAAATGGCTGCCGAAAGATCCGATCTCGAAATATATTCCCGAATTCGCGCACTTGAAAGTTTTCAAGGGCGTGGACGCGAACGGCAAAATGATTCTCGAGGATCCCGTTCATCCTCCGACCATGGGTGAACTGATGACGCACACCGCCGGATTCACCTACGGCGTCTTCGGCGACGGCCCGGTGGACAAGCTGTACCAAAGCTCTGGCGTGATGCAGTCGAAGTCCCTGCAGGAGATGATTGATAAGCTCGCGAAAATTCCGCTGCTCTATCAGCCTGGATCGCGCTGGGTCTATAGCGTCTCGATGGATATTCAGGGCTACATCATCGAGAAGGTGACGGGCCAGACTTTCCCCGATTTCCTGCAGAAGCGTCTCTTCGGGCCGCTCGGCATGAAAGACACCGCCTTCTTCGTTCCCAAGGAAAAGTGGAATCGCTTCGCCACGCTCTACGTGCAAGGCCCGAATGGTGACATCGTCCCCGCCCCCGCAAGCGCGGGGCTGGGCACCGATTTCACCTCGCAGCCTACAATGCCGTCCGGTGGCGGCGGCCTCGCCTCAACCGCGCAGGATTATCTTCGCTTCGCGCAGATGCTGCTCAATGGCGGCGAACTCGATGGCGTGCGCATACTTTCGCCCGCGAGCGTGCAGCTCATGTCCACGAACCATCTCCCGCCGAGTCTGATGACCGGAGAATTTTCCATCGGCCCCGAAGTTATTCGCCCCGGCATGGGCTGGGGCTACGACTGCGCCGTGTTCAACGATCCCGCGATGGCTAACGAGCCCGTCGGCAAAGGGGCGTTCTTCTGGTTTGGCGCCGCCGACACCTGGTTCTGGATTGATCCCACGAACGACCTCATATTCATCGGCATGACGCAGCGCATGTTCGGCGGCACCGCGCCCGATGTCGAAGCCATCAGCCATCCAACTGTGTATCAGGCGCTCGTGAAGCCGAAGATGTAATTCGACTATGGACGAAACGACGCGGAACGAAGTTGCTCAGTGTCTGGAGCTCCTCGCAGGCCAAGAGGTGTGGAACCCCGAACTATGGCAGCGATGCCACGATTTGGTAAAGGCGAATTGGAACAATGAACTGCTGAAATATGTCTACGATGATGTGGTTCACTATTCCGGAGAGTTTCACTCTCGGAACATCTTGGGCTTTCGTGTGAAGCCCGACCGCCGCCAATTAGAAGATTATCGGTACGAATTCCGAAGCATTGCGGCGGCTCTGCGCTCATCGATGCCACTAAGCGAGGCCGAACAGAAATACGGGCTGTGATTCGGAGCTTCTTCGGCAGAGAACGCGTGCGCTTGTGCATTCGCTCGTTCTCCACGATAATCTGGGCCTTCGCAAAGTCAAAATCGGAAGGGAGACTGCGTGCATGACAGCTTCGCCTCAACCGGTTGAAGGCAGCAATTCCCCGGCACCTGTCCTGATTCGCCGTGCTGTTCCGACGGATGCGCAGGCCTGCGGCAAGATCTGTTACGAGGCCTTCCTCACGATTGCCACGAATCACGGTTTCCCCACGGATATTCCGTCGGCGGAACATGCCGCCGGCTTCCTTACACGGTTGTTCGGACACCCGCGCGTTTTCTGCCTCGTCGCGGAACAGAACGGCCGAATCGTCGGCAGCAACTGCATGGACGAGCGTACCGCAATCGCCGGCATCGGCCCGATTACGATTGACCCGACCACGCAAAACCGTTCCGTCGGTCGCCGGTTGATGAAAGCGGTCCTCGACCGCGCCGAAGAACAGAAATTCGCCGGAGTTCGCCTCGTTCAGGCCGGATATCATATGCGCTCGCTGTCTCTCTACGCGAAACTCGGATTCGTCGTTCGCGAACCTCTCGCCTGCATGTTCGGCTCATCCGCCCGCGAGGAAACTCCGGGCTACCGCGTGCGGCCCGCGGAGACACCCGATCTTGCCTCCTGCAATTCGATCGCGTTTCGCGTTCATGGCCAAGACCGGGGCGCCGAGCTCGCCGAAGCAATCCAGTCAGGTTCGGCGCTGGTCGTCGAATCCCGCGGGCGCATCACTGGATACGCCACATCCGTCTCTCTCTTTGGTCACTCCGTCGCCGAAACGAATGAAGACATGCGGGCCCTGATTTCGGGCGCCCCCGAAATTCCGCCGCCGGGCGTTCTCGTCCCGATGCGCAGCGCGTCGCTTTTCCGCTGGTGCCTCGATCGCGGCATGCGTACTATCGAGCCGCTGAATTTAATGACCATCGGTCTCTATAACGAACCCGCGGGTGCGTACCTGCCGTCCGTTTTGTTCTAAGGACGGCCGTCGAAGATATGAAAAGTCCTCAAATCGAAGCATGGCTCCGCTACGCCGAAGATCTCCGCCTCGGCCCGTATTATCGCGACCGCGCGACGCAAATATCCGCTCCCGCAGCAAATCCATCTCCGGCAATCGAAGCCGCCGCACCGCGCCGCGCTCCCGAACCACCACCTGCGTCAGCGCTCAAGCCCACCGCCGCTTTCATTCCGCCGGTCGTGAGCCCGTCGCTATTCGAGGAAAAAATCGAGAACGACTCGCTCGAGCGCATCCGCGCCGACATCGGCCCGAATTGCACTCGGTGCAAGCTGCATAAAGCGCGCACGAATATCGTCTTCGGCGTCGGTAATCCGAAAGCGCAGCTCGTCTTCGTCGGCGAAGGCCCTGGGCGCGACGAAGACGCTCAAGGCGAGCCGTTCGTCGGCCGCGCCGGAAAGCTTCTCACCCAAATGATCGAGGCCATGGGCCTCCGCCGCCCGGATGTTTACATCTGCAATGTCGTGAAATGCCGCCCGCCCGAAAATCGCCTCCCCGAGCCTGACGAGATCGCCACCTGCTCTCCGTATCTTCTCCGCCAGCTCGGCGTGATTCAGCCCAAGGTAATCTGCTGCCTCGGCGCCTGCTCCGCGCAGACCATGTTGCAAACCACGCAGGGCATCTCGAAATTCCGCGGCGAATGGTTCGACTACAAAGGCTCGAAATTAATCGCGACCTATCATCCGGCCTATCTGTTGCGCAACCCCGCCGCGAAAGGCGAAGTCTGGAAAGATTTGCAGAAGGTGATGGCCCTCCTCGGCCTCGAGCCACCGAAGAAACTAAAATCTTCATAGACACTGCAATGAGATCGTCTCGCATCGGCGTCGTTGTAGTCCTGGCTTGTATTCTTATCGCCGTTACAGGCGGATGCCGCCATCGTCCCGACCATGCAGCGCTGGAAGCGCTGCTGCGCGCAGCCATCGAAAAGCGCGATCTCGCGACGGCGCAACGCTCGCTAGAGAAAGGCGCCGACGTAAATGCCGCTGGCGACTATGGCTTTACCCCGCTGATGGAAGCCGCGGGCCGCGGTGATCCTAAAATGGTCAAGCTGTTGCTGGACCACGGCGCAAACGCCCAAGCCAAAGGTTCGGAAGACCGAACGGCACTTTACTACGCCCTGCTAAGCGAAGATCCCGAATCCATTCAACTCCTCCTCGCGGGAGTCAATCAAAAAGGCCTGACCGACGCGCTCTTTAGCACAATCAACGACGAACCAGTCATCATGTACGTCGGTGGCGACAAAGCGCCTCCTCCGCCGGAAACAATCGCGCCCGCTCCGGCGCTAACACTGCTCGTAGAAAAAGGTGCGGATGTGAATGCGCGCGATGCGGACGGCAGCACGCCGATTGCTGACGCCGCCGCACTCGGCCAGCTCGCCAACGTCAAGGCGCTTTTGGCAAAAGGCGCGGATATCGAAGCGCGCGACAACTACGGCAGTACGCCGCTCCTAGCCGCCGCCTGCGATTGCGCGCGGGCGACCATGAATGATACGGACGTCGTCGTGGATTTCCTGCTCAACAAGGGTGCGGACATCAACGCTCGAAACAAAGACGGCAACACCGCTCTGATGATCGCGTCTGGAGGCGGCGTGGTGAAAACTCGAATCGTGAAGATTCTCATCAACCACGGCGCGAATCTGCGCCTCCGAAATTCAAAAGGACAAACGGCGCTCATGATCGCCGAAATCAGCCAGCTGCCTGACGTGATTCAGCTCCTGAAGAGCGCGCAAGCTGGGCACGCATGAGTTGATCGGAAATTTTCTTGGAAATCATCCTCGGAATATCGGCGGCTCTCGGCTGGGGTGTGGCGGACTTTTCCGCGCGCTTCGCCTCGCGTCGCATCGGCGCGTTTCGCACGCTGATGGTCATCCAGTTCTTCGGCTTTACGGCCCTCAGCATTTTTCTCTGGCTCACCGGAGGATTCTCTCGCAGCTTCCCACCCGGTTGGACACCCTGGCTCTTCGCCGCCATCGCCGGCCTGATCAACACCTGTGCCGGACTCTGTCTCTATCGCTCCTTCGAAATCGGAGCCATCAGCATCGCCGGGCCGATCTCCTCTTCCTACCCGGCGCTCACCGTCGCGCTTGCGATCGCGAGCGGCGAACACATCCACGCGCTGCGCGGTGCCGGCCTCGCGCTCACGTTCGTCGGAATGATTCTTGCCGCGCTTACTTTCGCGCCCGATGAAACACACGCCGTGGACCCGCACACGCATCACGCCCACGCACATCTGTCAAAGAGTGCCGTTTTCGCCATCGTCGCCGCCACGGGTTACGGCGTTATGTTCTGGTGGCTGGGCTTTCACGTCGTGCCGCTCGTCGGCGGCGTCGTCTCAGTGTGGGTCATTCGGCTCACCACACTCAGCACCCTGCTTTTGGTCGGCTTGCCCAGCGGCAAAGCTCTCCCGCTCCCGCGCGGCAGCGTCTGGTGGTTGCTACTCCTCACCGGCCTGACGGACACCTCCGCTTTCGTCGCCAATAACACCGGTCTCGGCTCTGGCCACGTCGCCGTCGTCAGCGTGCTCGCATCTCTCTATGGCGCCGTCACCGTGCTCCTCGCCCGAATTTTCATCCGCGAACGCATGGACCGCAGCCAGTGGTTCGGCATCTTTCTGATTTTCGTCGGAATCGTCCTCGTCAGCCTGTGATAGGACGATGACGAATGGCCTTCTTCCCGCCACCACCCGGCTTGCTATGTTGTAACTTATAAGTTACACTCATACCCGTGATCGAGATTCGCCACTACCTCGACCGCGCCGGGAAAGATGTCTTTGACGCCTGGCTGACGAAACTGGCCGATTCCCGCGCACAGGCGAAGATTGCAAGCCGAATCAACCGGCTCGCCGCCGGGAACTTTGGCGACTGCAAGACGCTCAGGAAGGGTCTGTTCGAGCTGCGAATTGATTGGGGACCTGGATATCGGGTCTATTACACATTGCTCGGAAAAGTTTGCGTATTGCTTTTCTGCGGCGGCGACAAACGAAGGCAGTCGTCGGACATCGAACGGGCGGTGGGGTATCTCAGGGACTACAAGGAAAGGACCGGAGTTCAATGAAACGCAAAACGAGTGTCTCCCACGATGAGGCGATGGTTCGCCGGCTCCGGAAGGAGCCTGGATTCGCCGCCGAATATCTGAAAGCTGCACTGGAAGATGACGACGAACCTCGTGCGCTGCTTATCGCGCTCCGTCACCTTGCTCATGCCCAAGGCATTGCACGAGTCGCCAAAGCTGCCGGTATCGAGCGCGAGAGCCTGTATCGCGCCTTGTCGGTTACCGGCAATCCCCGCCTATCCACGTTGGTCGCCGTCACCAAAGCGATCGGCCTCAAACTGACTGTCGAAGCCGCTTAGCGGCTCGCGCAGGCTGATACACTATTGCGCTGCCATGCCCCCACGCTACTGCGAGGTCGCGCTGCCGGTTCCGCTGCGCTCGACGTTTACCTACGCCGCGCCGCCAGCGCTCGATGGCGAACCCCTCGTAGGCCGTCGCGTGGTAGTTCCCTTTGGCAGGCGCGCGATGATCGGCGTGGGCCTTTCGGAATCCGACCGTCCGCCGGACATTCCCCGCATAAAAGAAATCGCCGAGGTGATGGATTCCCTTCCCGCGCTTCCGCCAAAGCTCATCGAGCTGGGACATTGGATCAGCCGCTACTATCTCGCGCCCGTCGGCGAAACATTTCGCGCTATGCTGCCGCCGGAAATCGAGCTGCGCCACGACCGCGAGTATTCGCTCACCGATTCCGGCCGTGCCTACCTGCACGATCTGGCCGCTGATGGTGAGCTAACCGATCAGGAGCAATCCGAATTCGCGCTTCTCCAGCAGTTGGATGGCGCAGGCTCGCGCCCGCGCCGAAAGCGACTGAATGAAGTAGCTGCCGAAAAGCTAGTCCGCCTCGGCTATCTCTCCGCGCGCGATGTGGTGCGCCATCGCAAGACGCGCACCCAACAGATCGTCGCCTGGCGCGCGGGCACTGCGGAGCTTCTCGCGGGTGAGGCCGAAAAAAGAATCCGCGAAGTCCTCACCGCGACGCGCGGCCCGCTCCCGCTCGCGCTGCTGCTGGAAAAGGCCAACGCCTCCCGCGCCGTCGCGCGACGCCTGGAAAAAGCGGGCATGTTAGTAACGTGGGAGGAGCCGCTCACGCCGGGCGAAGATCCCTGGGACACCGATTTCATCCCGCCAGCAAACGTGCTCAACGCTGAGCAGAAAATAGCCCTCGCCGAAATCTGGCGCTGGCTTCTGGCGGGCGAATTCGCGGCCGGCCTGATCCACGGCGTCACCGGCAGCGGCAAGACCGAAGTCTATCTCGGCGCGATCGAAGCGGCGCTTACGCGCGGCAAGACGGCCATCGTACTCGTTCCCGAAATCGCGCTGACGCTGTGGGTCGGCCGCTTGGTTCGCGCGCGATTCGGTGAAGGCGTGGCCGTGCTGCACAGCGGCTTGCCGGATATCGAACGCGCCCGCGAATGGTGGCGCGTCCGCCGCGGAGAGGCCCGCGTCGTTGTCGGCACGCGCTCGGCTGTTTTCGCGCCGCTCGAAAACCTCGGCCTGATCATCGTGGACGAAGAGCAGGAGTCGAGCTACAAACAGGAAGAAACGCCGCGCTACAACGGCCGCGATACCGCCGTCTATCGCGCCCGCCTCGAAGGCGCGGCTGTGTTGCTCGGCTCCGCCACGCCGTCGCTAGAGACCTACCACAACGCGCGCGCCGGAAAATACCACCTGCTCAAACTCACCTCCCGCGTGGAAAATCGCCCGCTCGCCGAAGTCCGCATCGTGGATCTGCGCGAGGATTTTCGTCGCCAGCATCGCGCCGCGCCGATTTCGGAGGCCCTTCGCGCGGCCATCGCGCTGCGCCTCGAAGAACACACGCAGGCGATGGTCCTCATCAATCGCCGCGGCTATTCATGGTCGCTGATGTGCCGTGGCTGCGGAGCGATGGTCCAGTGCCAGAATTGCAGCATCGCGCTCACGTATCACAAAAGCCGCCAGCGCCTCGAATGCCACTACTGCGGTTACTCGCTCCGCCCGCCGAAGCAGTGCCCGAAATGCCACGCCGAATATATGTACTTCGTTGGCGACGGTGCCGAGCGCGTTGACGAATATCTGCGCGAGCAATTTCCGGCCGCGCGCGTCGCGCGCCTCGATCGCGACACAGTTCGCACCAAGCGCGAATACCAGCAGGTGCTCGGCGCATTCGCCAAGGGCGAGCTGGACGTTCTCGTCGGCACGCAGATGGTCGCCAAGGGCCACGATTTCGAGCGCGTCACTCTCGTCGGCGTGGTCGCCGCCGATCTCGCGCTCGGCCGTCCGGACTTTCGCGCCGCCGAGCGCACGTTCCAGTTGCTCACGCAGGTCGCTGGCCGCGCGGGACGCGGCGAGTTAGCTGGAGAAGTTCTCGTCGAGACGTATTATCCCGAGCACTATGCGATTCAATTCGCTGCGCAGCAGGATTACATTTCGTTCTACGACAAGGAAGCGCACTTCCGGCGTGTGCTGCACTATCCGCCGTTCACTGCGCTCGCAACCGTCCTTGTCCGCGATCGCAAAGTCGAGAACGCGATTCGATGGTCGCGCGCGCTCGCCGGATATTTCGCGCCGGTTGAAAAGCACGGCGTGAAGATTCTCGGTCCCGCCGCAGCGCCGCTCGCGCGATTGCGCCGCGACTACCGCTTTCAATTCGTACTGAAATCGCCGCACCGCTCCGCGCTCGGAAAAGCGCTCGCCGGCGCGCTCGAATTCTGCGCCGCAAAAGAAATTCCCGAAACCGCCGTCATCGTGGACGTGGATCCCACCAATTTGTCTTGATTGCCCTGCGTTGAAAGCATGGGGATTCATTCCCACGAACTTGACAAAATTCTGAAGTCTCGCAACTTACTGATTCTACAAAGTCACTGAAGTCGTCAAAAGCCTCAAAAGCAGGGTCGTGGTACAAAAAGTGTACGAAACTTTTCAAGGCCGCTAACCGATGTCCACCGCAGCATACGCTTCTACGTATTCCTCATCGTTGCAGCCGTAATAGCTGACAGTCCGTTTCTCGAAATCAACATCGTATCGGACGACGCCCGCGCGCCATGAAGCCGTAAGAAACTCCGGGAAGGTACTTTCGCCAGCCTGATCGGTGCGCAATGCCTTGATGAGCGCTTCACGATCAAACGTTGGAATATCCGCCGCGCCTGAAACCAGAGGCTGGCCTTGCATCACGACCGGTCCTTTGGCGGTCAGGTAGATACTCTGGCATGCCGGAAGGGACCAGATGTTTTTTTTCACGCCCGCGCGACGGAGCGCTTCGGCCAGGTAGGGAAATCCGCCGACTTTTGGCCGGACTGCCATTGCATGCTTCTGCGCTGCTTGCAGGTTCTCGATGGCGTTGCTCATTATTGTCCTCGCTTCCACTAGTTCCTTTGCATTTCTCCGGACAGCATCACGGCCCGGCCTTCCGCTGAAGGTGTTCGCGCCAGAAGCGCTCGGGCGACCTTGGCCGCCGTGATTGGCCGGTAGTTGGCCGGAATCAGAGGGCCAAGTATCTTACTGACCGTCTCACCGACTCTCTCAAGCGGGCGCCCAGGTTGGCCGAGCGCCGCCCGGTCTCCGATGAGCAGAGATGGTCGCACAATGACGAGTCCCTCAAAGGGCAGCAGCGCCAGGGCCTCCTCAAGTTCGCCCTTTACCCGGTTGTAGAACACCGCCGATTTCGAGCTCGCTCCCATCGCGCTGACCAGCCCGCATCGCTGGGCACCGGCGGCGAGAGCCGCGCGAGCCACTGCCAGATTGGCGTCGAAATCAACGGCCCGAAATGCAGCTTGACTACCTGCAACTTTGATTGTCGTGCCGAGCGCCAGATACACCTCATCGACCGGCGGGAGAGGCGACAATGCTCCGAAATCCACGATATGGACCGTGACCCGCGCGTGGGCAACGCAGGGCTGACGCCTCGCCAGTACGTGAACTGCCTGAACCGAGGTGTCCGCAAGCAGCCCTTCCAGGATCGAGCGCCCGACGAGACCAGTTGCGCCTGCCAGCGCGACAGCTCTCTTGCCCGGCCATGATGATCCTTGTCCGGCCTGCACTATGTTCGCACCATCATCGCAATCAGGGCATGGATCTTTTCGCGCAGCTCCGCCGAAGTCCGGCAGGTTTTCTTTACGCCCGTGACCGCCGCGGCGAGGAGGTGGGCCGCTCGGCTACCGGAAATCCCTTTCGGTAGCGCTCCTTTGGGGAACGACGCGATTGCCGTGGTCAGATCACGCTCGAAAGTGAGCATGCTCTCCGCAACAGCTTCGGGCGCGAACTCATGGCTACCCTCATATATCTCCTTGGCTTCCGCGGATTGACTAATCCAATCGAAGGTGCGAACCATCCAGACGTCGCAAACAAATTTCAACTTCTCGAGCGGAGACTTGATTGAAGCGAGTCCCCGATTCACCTCGGCGGATATCTCGCGCGCGAGTTCACGCACAACCCCTCCGAAGACATCTTCCTTCTTGGAGAACAAGAGATAGAGCGCCGGCCGGGACATTTCTGCAGCCGAGGCGATGTCATTCATCGTGACCCGGCGGTAGCCGTACTTCAAAAACACGGACTTTGCGGCGCCGATAATCCTCTTTTTCTTGCCCTCGGCAGCGCTTGCTTCGCGGCCACGTTCTTGATCCATCTGGGCTCCGCTCCAGGCCGCCGAACTGTTCTTGCGCGCCATAGATTAGAGTATTGACACACAACGTCTATTTGTCAATAATGGACGTTGAGACGATTTTTGTCAGTTGTTAGGGAGACGATACGATATGGCCAAAACAGTTCTAATCACAGGCGCTTCCTCCGGCATTGGAGAGGAAGCGGTCAAAGGCCTGCTTGCAGTGGGTCACACGGTCTATGCCGGGGCGCGACGCGTGGACCGGATGCAGCCGCTGGCAGCTGCGGGCGCCCGGGTATTCTCGTTGGACGTAACCGATGACGAAGCGATGACGATTGCCGTGAAGACCATCCTGCAAGAAGCGGGACACATAGACGTACTCATCAACAACGCGGGCTACGGCTCCTATGGCGCGCTCGAGGACGTTCCGCTCGATGAGGCGCGTCGACAGTTCGATGTGAACATCTTCGGTTTGGCTCGCCTGATTCAGTTGGTGCTACCCAGCATGCGGGAGCATCGTAGCGGACGGATTGTCAACGTCTCCTCCATTGGCGGAGAATTTGGCGAGCCGTTCGGCAGTTGGTACCATGCCACGAAGTTTGCGCTGGAAGGTCTTAGTGACTCGCTGCGTATGGAACTGTATCCCTTCGGCATCGATGTCGTCGTGATCCAGCCGGGAGCGATCCTTACGGAGTGGAACAGCATCGCGCGTGATGGCCTTATGAAATACTCGGGCAACGGTGCCTATAGGGATGGTGCGCGCGCACACATCAAAATGATGGCCTCTGCTGACCGAGGCCCGATGCCGTCGCCGCCAAGCGTCGTCGCCCAAACGATCGTGAAAGCCGTGGAGGCGCGCAAACCCAAAACACGGTACGCAACTGGTGGGGGCGCCAAGGCAATCCTATTCCTGCGACGCATCCTTTCTGACCGTTATTTTGACGCGACCATGCGGGTGGCGGAACGCCAGGCGACAAAATCCGCCGCGTCGGGGGGTTGAGCGGTTCCCGGAGCGTCGGAAACGGGGAGTCCTTTTTCGCGCGATCTGCGGAGAATAGCAGGGCTGATCTTCGCGAGGATGGAATTTAGGTATTAGCTTCCCAATTCCAAATGTCGAATCCATGATTGGTGAGTTTTTATAGCTGCGTCAACGAGTTCGGTTGGGCGGTGACGAGCCGTCGCTACAAAAATTGTACAAGAACGTAGCGCCTTCGTTCTAAACCATGGAGACTAAAGGGTTGGCTCCCCGAGATGGATTCGAACCACGAAATTGGGCGCGCCCTGTGGGTGGCAGCTTCAGCCCCGCGACATAGAATCAACCTGGCCGGGCGCCGTAGGCGCGCCAGACGTTAGCCCACTCCGTCAGGGCTGGGAAACGAGGACGGAAGGGCGGAGATTAATCCCCGCCGAAAACGACCGCGCGAAGCGCGATCCCTCGCGTTGGTTCTCCCGAACCAAGTTTTCGCCTCGCTCGACTGCGATTCTGCCAACAATTGCCGCCCGAGCACGCAACCTCAAACCTACTGCTGCAGAGTGACGGGCCACGGAGTGAAGCACAGAAGAAAAATCACGAGCGCGCCGAATGCCCATGCGCGCCGCGCCGGGTCGAGCGGCTGCCACTGATCGTAAACCGGCGGATGGCGGAACCGCAGCGAGAGAATCAGTAGGATAATTCCCCAAGTCGCCCACCCGTGCCATGCCACGATTCCGAGCCCAATCAATCCCAGCGCCACGATGAGCGAAATGCGCCCGTGCCGCGCGCTCGTCAGGCTGTACATGATGTGCCCGCCGTCGAGCTGCCAGGCCGGCAGCAGATTCAGCGCTGTCACCAGCAGTCCGATGGCTGCGGCGCGCCCCACTGGATTCAGCAGCAGCCAGGTTACGTCAATATTCGGATGAAATAGCGCGCTGAGCAATCGAGTGAGCGGCGGATGCCCGAAGACGACTGCCGAGCTTGCTTCCGCGCCCGGCACGATTCTCGATGTCGCCACTCCGTAAGCGAGCGCGGGCAGCGCGACCAAAAACCCCGCGACCGGTCCTGCAAGTCCGACGTCGAAGAGCGCGCGGCGCGTGGTGATCGGCGAACGAATCCGAATGAACGCGCCGAACGTGCCGAACAGCGTGGGCGCGGGAATGAAATACGGATAGCTCGCGTCAATGCCGTAAATGCGGCACGCGATGTAGTGACCCATTTCGTGCGTGAACAAGATCAGGAGAAGCGTGAACGAAAACGGAATCCCGAGCACGAGCAGCGCCGGGTGCTGGAACGGCAACAGCATAAGCGCGAACGGATCCTGGTAGCCGGAAAATGGCTCGCGGTTCTGCGCGTACGAAAGTCCGAACTCCGCGCCGACCGCGAGCGTGGAAACCACGGTGAGCAGAAAAAGAATCAGCGCGGGCCAGAGCGCATCACGCGGGGGCTGCGGCGGAGGAAATTCCGCGAGCGGCGGCGAATGGATGTCGAGAATTTCGACCGGCGTCCGGGTGTAGCCGTTGCCGTCGCTCATGTGCTTGCGCTCATTCGGTCTCTAAAAATTGGATGCGGCAGCGCGAGAACCCGATGCGCGTCTGAAAATCGTTCGCGCGCGGCCGCGCCAAATTTCAGGACTTTGCCGCAGGAGATGGGGCCGCAGGGGTCGGGAGCGACTGGAGTTCCTTGCCGGGCTTGAAACGGACGGCTTTGCCCGGCGGGATATTCACCTGCTGGCCGGTGCGCGGGTTGCGCCCGATGCCGGTCTTGCGCGGCTTCACGTTGAAGACTCCGAAGCGGCGAAGTTCGATGCGGCGTCCGCGGCCAAGCGAATTCTTCATGGCCTCGAAAACGGTCTCAACCGCCTGCTCGGCCTTCGTGCGGGTAATATTCGTTTTTTGAACGATAGCGTTTACGATGTCGAGCTTAATCACGAATGCCTCCGGGAATCACCTGCTCAGGCCGGAAACCTATGCTAGACAGGGGTTTGCGGGTTGTCAAGCACGACGCCCTGTAATACACTGCGCGCTCTTCAAGGAGGACGCGATGTCGGTGAAGTCGGATAAGTGGATTCGGAAGATGGCGCGCGAGCACGGAATGATTGAGCCTTTCGAGGACCGCCAGGTGCGGGACGGCGTGATCAGCTACGGCGTCTCGTCCTATGGGTACGACATGCGCGTCGCCGAGGAGTTCCGCATCTTCACCAACGTGAATTCGACGATCGTGGACCCCAAACATTTCGACCCGAATTCGTTCGTCGAGTTTCGAGGCGACGTTTGCATCGTGCCGCCGAATTCGTTTGCGCTCGCGCGATCCGTGGAGTTTTTCCGCATCCCGCGCAACGTGCTCACACTGTGCGTGGGAAAATCCACATACGCGCGCTGCGGAATCATCGTCAACGTGACGCCATTCGAGCCTGAATGGGAAGGATTTGTCACGCTCGAGATCAGCAACACCACGCCGCTCCCCGCCAAAATCTACGCCAACGAAGGACTCGCGCAGGTCGTCTTCTTCGAATCCGACGAACAGTGCGAAGTCTCCTACAAAGATAAAAAGGGAAAGTATCAATCGCAGCAAGGAATCGTCCTGCCGAAGATTTAGCGCCTCGGTGCGGCGCTGTGCTGAATCGCACAGTACCCATTCCGCGCGCGTGACATCCTGCTTCTTGCTGGCCACCTGAAGGCCCACGATTCCGCTCTGTCGTCCCATCGGCCTCAGGTCAACGGCCATTTCACAGCGAGGAGAATCAAAATGATTCAGGCTATCCACAAAGGCGTGGAAATTGAATTGGAGAGTCACCAAGAGGCGCATGGCCAATGGAAGTGCGATTACACGCTGATCATGCACCCGGACGGAATTCGAACTCGCACGATCCATACCGGGAAAGCGGAATTCGCCACGAAGGACCTCGCCGACGAAAACGCGCTGCAAGAGGCTCGCGCCGAAATAGATCGCGTGACAAAGGGCATGCCCGAAGAAACGATAGCTGATCCGCCCAGGCAAGTTCGCATTTGACGCGAAAGCTGACGATGCAAGTGCGTCGTTTTCGGCGGGGTTTAAACCCCGCGCCGCAAGGCGCTGCCTGATCTCCCAGACTCGCTTGATCTCCCAGGCTCGACTAGCCGTCGACCTGGGAGCCCTGTCCTGCGTCGACACTGGGAGCCCTGTTTTGAATTTGTGTGTCACTTCTTTGGGTACGCCATCGTTTGTTTTCAAGGATTTAGCCCCTTAATTACTTTGCATGGTGTGTCACTTCTGTTGGCCGCCGGGGGAGCCGCGGCGGACTCGTGATTTCGCACTGGCCCCCCGGATCCGGTGACAGATAGCGATGGTCGCGGTCGCGTGTTTTCAGTCATTTGCGTCCCTTTCCACTCGGCACGCGGTGACAGGTAGAAAACCGTGGTTCGTGAGTGGTGATTCGTGAGACCCCGCCTGATCTCCCAGGCTCGATTCACCATCGACCTGGGAGCCCTGTCCTGCGTGGAAACTGGGAGCCCTGTCCTGTCTGATCATGATGCGTAGCTCCTTTGGGGCCGCGAGAGCTGGTGCGGGCCCTGATTGGAAGTTAACAGGGTGTCAAGGGGGATGGTGGATGTGCGCCTGTGGACTTTCTTGATTAGGGGCGGGGAATATTTGGGGTCGGGCGCCGCCAGGTAAATGCAAAGACGCACCCTTCTCGGATACGAAGAGTGCGGCACCCTCGAATGTTCTGCGTGGCTTGAGGCTGCGCGGGTGTGATCTTCTCGATGGCGAACGAACTGGACAGGTTGTAAAACCAGCCAAGGATGCGCGACCCGCCAATCTTGACTTCTCCGCGCGAGAAACGTAGTTTACGCATGCAGGCACGTATCGAACTTGTTAGCCAAACCATTCTTTGGCATGCGCTCCCTGATTTCCTCACCTCTCAAGAAAGGCCTGTCCCTTCTGACGCTGGTTTGTGCACTGAGCTATGCTCCGCGAAGTCTCGCGGCGGATCAATGGCCACCGATCGATTCCCAGGAACTCAAGATGACGAGCGAGCCGAAGGCGCCGGGAGCGTCGGCGATCATCTTGTATCGGCAACTCGACCAAGACTGCGAGAATTTCAAGGAGCATTACTACGTCCGGATCAAAGTGCTAACGGAGGTGGGCAGAGGGAACGCGAACGTAGTAGTACCTTTTATCAAAGGGCGACAGAAGATTAGCGACATTGAAGCCCGGACAATTGGTCCGGATGGGACGGTAACGGATTTCAAGGAGCAAATATACGAAACGACACTCGTCAAGAACCGTCAGACGAAAGTCTTGGCGAAGACATTTACGTTGTCGAATGTACAGGTGGGCAGCATTATCGAATACCGTTACGTGTCGGACATGATTGGCGACCCTCGGTGGATCGTGGGCGCGGACCTTTTCACGAGGCGCGCGACGTTCAGCGTAAAGCTGAACCGGACCTTCGACTTCGATTGGATTTGGCAGTCACTCCCAGAAGGCACCTCGCCTCCGGTCAAGGAAGGTCGATATGTGCGTATGGAAGTGCAAAACGTTCCTGCTTTTCAAGAGGAGGATTTCATGCCGCCTCCGGACGAACTCCGGCCTACGGTGACGTTCGTGGGCAGCGGGCGCGGAGGGGACCCGGCAAAGTTCTGGAAGAGGGAAGCGCTGGCGGGCTACGAATGGATAGAAAATTTCGTCAGCAAACCGGCTGCGATGCAGAAAGCGGTGGCGGAGATAATACTTCCGAACGACCAACCAGAGACCAAGTTGCAGAAAATCTATGCTCGAGTGCAGCAGCTCCAGAATATTTCCTTCGACGAGGCGACAAGTGAAAAAGAACTCAAGAGAGAGAACGAACTTCAGAACCGAAACGCCGAGGATGTGTGGAAAAATCAGAGCGGAGGCTGGCTCGACTTAAATCGATTATTCCTGGGACTTGTGCGGGCGGCGGGCTTCGAGGCTTATGCCGTGTTCGTGTCCACGCGAGACAGATACTTCTTTAAGCCGGAACTGATGATTTCATCACAATTAAATCATACGGTGATTCTGGTGAGAATCGCAGGGGCGGATCGCTATTTCGACCCCGGGACCGAATTCACGCCGTATGGCTACCTGCCCTGGGCGGAATCGTCTGTACTGGGACTGCGATTAGATAAACAAGGCGGAAGCTGGGTCACCACCAGTATGGCACCGAGCTCGGGCTCGGTCGTCAACCGCGTGGCGGACTTGAAGGTGACGGAGACTGGAGGCGTTGAAGGGACGCTGCGGGTAACCTATACCGGGCTGGAAGCACTGTGGCGGCGCATGGACGAAAGGGGTGAGGACGAGGTGGCACGGAAGAAGTTTCTGGAAGACGATGTAAAGGAGTGGGTGCCACCAGAGTTCAAAGTCGAATTGCGCAATGGGCCAGACTGGAAGAATTCCGCCGTGCCGTTTGTGGCAGAGTTCAGCATCAAGGGAGAGCACTGGGCAGTACCAGCAGGGCGGCGAATGCTTATTCCTGTGGGCTTCTTCGCCGCGTATGAGAAGACCTCATTTGTCCCCGAGAGCCGGGTCTATCCCGTGTACTACCATTTTCCCTACGAAACGCGAGACGAAATCAGCCTCAGTCTGGCGCCGGGTTGGAGCTTGTCAATCATGCCCGAGGATCAAGAGGTGGATTTGAAGCTCGTCGCGTATCGATTGAAGGTCGAGAATGGACGAAAATCAGCGCATGTCACAAGGGTGCTTAAAGTGGATTTCGTGTTACTGGACGCGAAACACTACGGGACGCTCAGAAATTTCTTCGAACAGGTGCGGTCGTCTGATCAAGAAATGATCGTCGCCGAACCAGGGAGCTAGGGCCCTGTGCGGAGAGATATCGCGATGGGCGCGGTGAAAGAATGGAAGTACAAACCGACGCTGGTGAATGGCGAGCCCTTCGAGGTGGACACCACGGTCAACGTCGTGTACGCGCTCTAGAGATCGGATTACGTCTGAAAAGTTCGCCGGAGTGCGAGACGGATGGGTTACATCGCGCCAAGCAGGTTTGCCGGGCACGATGTATCGTGCCCCTACGAAGCCAAAGGTTCCGAAAAAACGCCGGCAAGATGCCGGCGCCACGAAGGCAACGGCTACGTCGAAGTCTCCCACCCTTTGTCCGCCACGGCGGACAAAGGGTGGGGCACCCGGCTGATCACATTGGTTCGCATCGCTAATACTCGACTGGGTCTGCCGTTCCATCCGACCATCTGCCCGCGGGAATCATGAATACGTTGATTGGTTCCGGATCGCCATGGAATTGTGGATTCAGCATCACGGGAGAGTGGGGCAGATCTGCGCCCCAAACCGCGCCGTCCATAAGCGGAGTGTAAAACATCAGGTGAGCCATCCAGTTATGTTGGCCCTCATCGGTTAGGTATTGTTCTTTCGACATCATGTAGCTCATGGCTCCGGGCTCCAAGGGCGGCAGCTTTTGCTTTATGAATGTCTTTATGCCGTCCATGATCTGAGCTTTGGATTGACCGGCCAATACCATCTCCGTTCTTTTATACGTCATCGGCAGAATGGAGCGGACGGCCGGCGGATTGAAACAGAGCGGACCTCGAAGTTTAGGGTTCCAAAAATTAGCGGCAAATTCGCCGTCGAATGGGCCCATCCACCCTCGCTCCACGACGCACACAAAACCGTTCTTACCTTTGACTGCGGTTTCGTAACCATGCCTTCCCAGGACGAGGACTTCGGCATCGCGCGAGATGGCCTCCGGGGCCGCGCTCCGCGCCATGGCAATCTCGGCGCTGCGCTCCATTAAGTATTGGTCAAGCGGAGCCATGCTTGGATAGGGTTCCTTGGCCTCCTGCGCTTGCGCTTGCCGCAACCTGCCGAGCCCGATAACCAGCGCAAAAGTTCCCAATGCGATCATGGCGACTATTTCTTGGCCCATTCGGTTCATTGATTCCTCCTCCTGGGAATTAAAAGACCAATACATACCCCTATAGGTGTCTTAACTCAACTCTGATTAAAGCGCTATCCGGTAAAGTGAATTCCAGTATCCAAGTTACCGGTTATCCGACTGATCGGGAGTTCGACTGGACCTGCAACACAGTTGCGATGCTTTTGTTCGAAGCCTACAATCGCGTGGCGGATTATCGCCGGGCAGGGTGCGAAAATAAAAACGAGTAGCGGAGGGGAAAAGCAAATGCGATTTCGTCGGCTGCTTTCGATTTTCACGATCCTGTTCGTATCGAGCGTGATGGTTGCGGCTCAAACTCAGACTCCACCCAGCACGCCGCCTCAGAAGCACCTGATCATGACGATAACGGGCTTCGCCGACGGCTCCGACATTCCGTTGAAGTACACCCAAGCCGGTAACCAGACTTCGCCAGAAATTACGTGGATCAACACGCCCCCGGGCACAGTCACTTTCCTTTTGCACATGCATGATATGGAGGTTAGTCGCAACCACACGACCGACGACCAGCTTCATTGGCTGGTCTGGAATATTCCGGGCACGGCGACGGGACTGCCGGAAGGTGTCCCGGCGGGCGCTCAGTTACAGAACGGAGCCTATCAAACCAGCGCAAGCGGGCCTGTCCTATCGAGGTCCGGGCGCGCCAGCCAGTTTCCCGCGGCACCATTACGCCTTTGAACTTTTTGCCTTGGACACGAAGATTGACGTCGAGCCGGGCACCGACCCGTTTGAAATCCGCGCAGACGTAATGAAAGCGATACAGGGGCACATCCTTGAGAAGGCCGTGTACATTGGCCTTTTTCACCGTCCACAATAAGCTTGAAAAGTGGTGACGGCGAATTTTAGCGTTCTCTGTGCAAATGCCTGATTAACGCGCCAACCCGTAGAGTGTGTTCCGGTGCCCGACGAAGGACTAACCTGCATGAAGAAAATTGGCTTCCTCTCATTCGGCCATTGGACACCTTCGCCGCAGTCAGCAACGCGGTCGGCGGCTGACGCACTGCTGCAATCCATTGACCTCGCTGTGGAAGCCGAGCGCCTGGGAATGGACGGAGCTTACTTTCGCGTTCATCACTTCGCGCGGCAATTGGGATCACCGTTTCCATTGCTCGCAGCGGTTGGGGCCAAGACGCGAAGGATTGAAATTGGCACCGCGGTGATTGACATGCGGTATGAGAATCCTCATTACATGGCGGAGGACGCCGGCGCTGCGGATCTGATCGCCGGCGGGCGCTTGCAGCTGGGAATCAGCCGCGGTTCCCCCGAGCAGGTGATCGAGGGATGGCGCCATTTCGGATATCAGCCGGGCGAAGGCGAGAACGATGAAGACCTCGGCCGGCGCCACGGCCAGGAGTTTTTGGAGCTGCTGCGCGGCAAGGGCTTCGCTGAGCCAAATCCACATCCGATGTTTCCTAATCCGCCGGGGCTGCTGCGTCTTGAGCCGTACTCGGAAGGATTGCGTGATCGTATCTGGTGGGGCGCAGCTTCCAATGCCACAGCCGCCTGGGCCGCAAAACTTGGAATGAACCTGCAATCCTCAACCCTCAAGTTTGACGAGACCGGTGAACCTTTCCACGTCCAGCAAGCCGCCCAGATTCGCATCTTTCGCGCAGCCTGGAAGGAGGCTGGCCACACTCGCACTCCGCGTGTTTCCGTCAGCCGAAGTATCTTCGCGTTGATTGACGACCGTGATCGCGCCTACTTCGGGCGAGGAGGTCAGGAAGCGGATCAGATCGGCTTCCTTGAAGAATCCAGACAGGCGATCTTCGGCCGTAGCTATGCTGCTGAGCCGGATGTCCTGATCGAGCAGCTCAGAAAGGACGAAGCGATCGCGGAAGCCGACACGCTATTGCTGACCCTCCCAAACCAACTGGGTGTTGCCTACAATGCGCATGCCATGGAGGCGATTCTGACGACTGTTGCCCCAGGGCTCGGCTGGCGCTAAATCAGCAGAATCCTGATTAACGCTGCTGGCTCAGGCGTTATCCTCAGGTGCTTGATCGAACGAGCATGACTGGAATATAGTCTCCGCCATGGCAACCACTCCGATTGCGCGGTCGCAAAACCAGCTGGATCTGATTTGGGCTCATGCGGAAGACAAAGTTGCGCTGCAAGGCCTGCTATGGGAACCGCAGAAGACCGGCGAATCGCTGGTGATCATGGTGCCGGGAGGCACAACGGGCGCGGCGCTTTTTCCAGCGCATGATTACGGCCCCCTAGCCCAACTGCTGACAGAGAACGGCTACGCGTTCTTGGTCGGCAACATGCGCGCCTCGTACAACAACGCCTACTCGGAATACAGCGACTCGGTGAAAGATATCGCGGCGTTCGTCGCTTACGCGAAATCGAAGGGCTACTCGCGAATCGCGGTTCTGGGCATCAGCCTTGGCGGCGCTCGCATGGCGCAATATGTGGCGGAGCGAAACGATCCCGCGGTCAAGGCCGTCGGCTTCATGGCTTCGATCCCATCACCGTACCTGGAATTTCAAATTCGGAGCACGGAAGCGGACAAGAAGCGCCTGGAGGACACGCTCAGGCACGCGCGCGAATTGGTCGCACAAGGCAAGCGGCAGGAACCTGTCGGGTTCGATAACTGGTTTCCCGGCTTCGTGTCAGTGATGGCCACGGCGCAGGCGCTGATCAGCTACTTCGGGGCGCCGAGCGATCCGAGCGCGCCCAGCTCAGTCAAGTACGGCCCACAGATCAAAGTTCCGGCGCTGGTGATTCACGGCGATAAGGACGAGCTTGCACTCCCGCCGAACGCTCAAAAGATTTACGACAGCCTGACGGCGTCGCCGCAGCGGGACTTGGTCTGGGTCAAGGGCGCGAGCCACTATTTGACGCCCGGCCCGCTCGCGGAGTCGTACGCCAGACTGGCCGTTGATTGGCTCCTGAAAAACTTCCCCGCCTCCCCTCGCCGATAGGAAGTCGTACTCGAGCGGCAATTGCAACCGCGAGAGCTTCAGCTACCCGCGTGTCTATCGGGAGAACAATCTGCATCGGTCCCTGACCCTGTCACATCGAATTAAACACTCGTATCGCTGCTCCTGAACCTCGGGAGGGAGATGCGAGCAAATCGCAGTTCGGTGTGTGAGTCGAGAATTGATTAATGCAGATGCACATTAAAAAGGGGATCCATGTCTAACTTGAGCAAGAAAGTGGCACTTGTCACCGGCGGCTCGCGTGGTATCGGCGCCGCGATTGCGAAACGTCTGGCGGCGGATGGAGCGAACGTGGCCATCACATACTCGAAGGACGCAGACGCTGCTTCGTCCGTGGTCAAAGCGATCGAACAAAGCGGAGGAAAGGCCATTGCGATTCAGGCAGACGCCACCGACGCCACGGCGGCTAAAAGTGCCGTGGAGAAAACCGTCAACACATTCGGCGGGCTCGACGTGCTGGTGAACAACGCGGGCACGGCCATTCCGAAGACTTTTGAGGAGACGACGCTGGAAGAGATGGACCGCGTGATTAACATCAACTTCCGGGGAATAATGGTCGTGACGCAGGCGGCGCTGAAGCACATGAAAAGCGGCGGTCGAATCATCACGATCGGTTCGTGCGTGGGCGAGCGTGTGATGACGCCCGGCCTGGTGGCATACTCGGCCACGAAGGGAGCCGTCAAAATGTTCGCTCAGGGATTGTCGCGAGAAGTGGGGAGCCGTGGGATCACGGTCAACAACGTGCAGCCCGGTCCGATAGACACGGATCTGAATCCCGCCGACGGCGATTGGGCGGTCACGCAGAAGGCCGCGACAGCGCTGGGGCGCTACGGGCGCGTTGATGAGGTTGCGGCGTTGGTCGCGTTCATCGCTGGCCCGGAGTCGTCGTATATCACCGGCGCGAATCTCACCGTTGACGGTGGTACTAACGCGTAATTGAAAGACCGCTCGGTGTCAGCGAAAAGGATAGAGCAACACACCTAGAACCCTTCTGCGAACCAGCTGCGCTGGCCCGTCATCCATGCCGGATGGGCTGCGCTGCGCCAAGAAACTTTGCCGGGCGCGGCATGCTGCGCCCCTACGACGGCCAGGATGCGAATCGTCACTTTCCCGTCACTGGGTTCTTATAGTGATACGGCGGGACGTAAACGTCCGGGTAGAGCTTGTAGGTTTCCGTCGGCGGCTCGTCCGGCGGGAGGCCGGGGATTGGTCCGGGAGGCGGGTCGCCGCCCTGGTCCCAACCTTTGTAGTAATTCACGTAGTAGGTGAAGTAGGCGTGGAGTTTCTTGATTTTCCAGACGCCATTTTCCTTCAGATACTCGTTCTCGTAGATTGCGTCGCCCCACTGCGCGCGCTTCTCCAGAGTGCCCACCTGCATGTAGGCGCGGAAGCGTCCGTGGGCGTGCAGGCCGTCGGGATCCACGGTCACGATGGGCTGCAGCTGCGAATGGTTGAACAGGGTGCCGTATTTGAGATCTCCGAGGTGGTGCATGTAAGCGCGCACGCGCTCCTTGCCTTTGTAGACGCCGCGCAAGCCGATTTCGACCGAGCCGTCGTCGGTGAAGAGGTCGGTGACTTCGTCCCACTTGGTTTTGTCCACGTAGTAGCCGTAGGCGTCCTGTAGATTGTTGATGGCGAAGACGTCCTGCGAATCCTGAATCTGGTGCGCGATTTGCGCGATCTGCGTCTTGAGGGCGTCCACCTGCGAGGCGAGGGCGGCGTTCTTGTCGCTCGCCGCGCCGGCGGACTTGGAGTGCGCGAGGATCGGGCAGAGCACAAACAGAACCAGCGCGATTTGGAGAATTCGGATTTTCATTTTAGGAAATCCTCCGCGTCGTCACTTGCCAGTCACCGGATTCTTGTAGTGATAGGGAGGCACGAAAACATCTGGGTAGAGCTTGTAGGGTTCGGTTGTCGGCTGATCCGGCGGAAAGCCCGCGATTGGTCCCGGAGGCGGATTGCCGCCTTGATCCCAACCCTTGTAGTAGTCCACGTAATAGGTCATGTAGTAGTGCAGCTTCTTGATTTTCCACACGCCATCTTCCTTCACGTACTCGTTCTCGTAGGTTCCCTCCGCCCACTGCGCGCTGCGATGCAAAGCGCCGAATTGCTCGAATGCGCGCCAACGGGCTTTGGCAGTCATGCCGTCGGGCGCGACATCAATCACGGGCTGGAGCTGCATGTGGTTGAAGAGCGTTCCGTACTTGAGTTCGGGAAGCGTGTGCAGGTAGGCGCGCACGCGGTCCTGGCCGACCCACACGCCGCGCAGGCCAATTTCGAGCGTGCCGTCTTTCGCGAAGAGGTCGGCGGTCTGATCCCACTGGCATTTGTCCACGTAGTAGCCGTAGGCGCGCTGGAGATTAGCGATGGCGATGTAGTCCTGCGAGTTCTGCGCCTGCTTCGCGAGCTGCGCGACCTGGACTTTCAGCGCTTCGACTTCGGCTGCGACGTCTTTCTTGTCGGCTGCGGCCTGCGTCGCTGTGGGATTTTCAAACGCCGGGCAGAAAAGCAAAAGCGCGAGCACGGCTACGATTGTACGGAGTTTCATGGTGGGGATGCCTCCCGGACGCGCACTGTATCAACGCGCGATGCTGGAGGCAAGGAGCACGTATGCGCGCATCGCGCGGAACTGGGAAGAGCCGGCGAGGCACGGCAACGAAGCCAGGTGTATTCACCGCAGAGAACGCAGAGAAGAACTTAAGACCTACCACAAGAGTGATCCCTCACCCGGCCAAACACCGAATTCGCCGGGTTCGGGATAACGATCCTGGTCGGATCGTTACTTTACAATCGGCGAGGTGTGGCCCCACTTGCCGGTGTACACGAAGGAGGAAGCTTCTTTGCGCTGGCGCGCGCCGGTTTCGCCGTCGCGCATGCGCCCTTCGGGCAGCGACATGGGATCGCCCGGATAGCCAAGCGCGATGCCCGCGACGGCTTCGAAATGTTCGGGGATGCCGAATACTTCGCGGGCCTTTTCGGGATCGATTCCTGCCATCTGGTGGACTTGCAGGCCGAGCGACGTCGCTTCGAGCGAGAGATTCGCGGAGGCCTGGCCGACGTCGTGAAACGCGTGGCGATTCTGCGAGCCGTCGTGGGGCATTTTGTGCGAGGCCACGCTGATGGCGACCACGGGTGCATTTTTCGCCCAGCTCTGATTGAACTCCACAAACGTGCTGAGAACTTTGGCGTAATTTTCGGGATCGTCTTTTGTAGCGACGATGTAATGCCACGGCTGGGCATTGTAGGACGACGAAGCCCAACGCGCTGCCTCGAACAAGCTGCGCAGCTTTTCCTTCTCGACGGGCTTCGCGTCGAATGAGCGGGGGCTCCAGCGGTGGCTGATCAGATCGTGAATTGGCGCGGCGGCCGGAGCGGGTCTCTTGTGGTCGGACATCATTCCTCCTTGGATTGGCGGGACATTATACCCGTAAATCAGATGCAGGAGGCCGCCGGGAGATTCGTCAGGCTTTGGGAGCGCGAGCTGAATCCACGGAATAAGCGCCGGCGCCGAATGTGGCGACGAAAAGCAGGCCTCCCATGATCGCGAGGTTTGTTTCGAAGTGGGTCATATTTATCGCGCGTCCCGGGCCCGCCATCGCCCAGAAATTATGGAGCACGATCGTGGTTGGAATCAGAAACAAGAACACGATCCAGGCTGCGAATTTTGTGTGAAAGCCGACGAGAATCGCCAGGCCGCCTAGAAGCTGAATAGCAGCAGCGCAAGCGAGCGCGACCGCAGGCAGCGGCAGATGCGCGTCGGACGCGTAGCCGGTTATCACCGAGAAATTCATGAACTTGGAGATTCCAGCCAAAATGAATATTGGACTGATGAGAATGCGGCCGATGAGCGGCACGATGCTGCTGGAGGAATTGGACATCGGCATTTCTCCTTTGCGAAAGGCAGCTTTCTTCGGGGGCCGGTGCGCGAGACGCGTTGTAGCTGAATTCCGGCTCCGAAGCAAGGGTGCAGAAGCAAAGGAATCAGGTCAGGCCAAATCGAACAGCAGAACTTCGGAAGGCTCGCGAGCTTCGACGCGGATCTCGGATTCGTCGGATATGGCCGCGCCATCGCCGGCCTTCAGGATTTTCCCGTTCAAATTCACCGCGCCGCGGGCGATCTGCACCCAGGCGTGGCGTCCCGCAGCGATGGAATGTTTCGCTTCGGTGCCCTCGTCGAGACGCGCGATATACAAGTTCGCGTCCTGATGGATGGTGACGGCGGCTTGCGGACCAGCGACGAGATGAAACTTTCCGCGGAGCTCGACGTCCGGAAACGCAAGCTGTTCATACGCAGGGTCAAGGCCTTTGCGGTCCGGCAAGAGCCAGATTTGCAGCAGGTGGACGGGATCCTTCTTCGAGGGATTGAATTCGCTGTGCATCACGCCACGGCCGGCGGTCATGTGCTGCAGCTCGCCGGGACGGATGACGCCGCTGCCACCGGTATTGTCACGGTGCTCGAGCGCGCCTTCGAGAATCCACGTCAGGATTTCCATGTCGCGATGCGGATGCGTGGGAAAGCCGCCGCCGGGCGCGACGACGTCTTCATTCATCACGCGCAACGAACGAAACTGCGTGTGTTCCGGGTCGTAATACTGATCGAACGAAAACGTGAAACGGGAATCAAGCCACGAAATCTTGTTGTGGCCACGTTCTTCGGACGGACGGATTTCGATCATGGATTTACTCCTGGTTGATGAGGTGTTAGATGCTTCACAGTGCGGAACGGATTCGAGCGCCGATGAGTGCCGCGGCGCGCATTGCGAGGGCGATCAGACGGCTTCCGCTTTAAGCGCCCGTTCATCAAGCAAGATATATCCTCCTCAGGCGACATCCGGGCACAGATTCATCATCCAACGAAGCAGGACTAAGCCCTCTCACATGCGTAAGCAGGCAAATCGAGCGGAATCGGATGATCTGGAAGGTTTTACACTTGCGCGGGTAGGACGGTTTCCCTATAATCCCGTGGATTTCCAAATATTGCGCGATTGTCCCGCAGGCGACGCAGTTGCGAGTCTGAACGGCCAGCCGAACAGAGGCCCTATTCCAGGAGGCAGGAAAGTGATCATGCGAAGGCATCTGAGCACGATGGCAATTATTTTCGCCGCACTTGTCCTGACATCCATGTCTGCACGGCCAGCCGCTGCGCAGGCTGCCGCTACGGCCCAGCAACCGACGTACACACTACCGGAATACAACGCGCTGCAGGCGGCTCAGGCGGAGAAAGATCCGCAGGCTCGGTTGAAGCTGCTCGACGCGTTCGTGGCGCAATATCCGAATTCCACGCTGATGGAATACATCTATCAGATGTACTACCAGACTTATTTCGTCCTGAAAAATTACGCGAAGGCGATCGAATACACCGACAAGCTGGTCGCGCTCGGCGACAAGGCGGCTGTTGGGTCTCGCGTCACCGCGATTCAAGCGCGAATGCAGCTCTTCAACACACCCGGCGCATTTGACCCCAAGGCTGCGGACGCCCGCGATCAACTCACCAAGCAGCGAGACGCGGCGTTGCTCGGCGTGAAGCTTCTTCCCGACCTGAAGAAGTCGAACCCGAAGGTGACGGACGATCAAATCAAGGCTGTCCAGTCGGCGCTTGAAGGAGCCGCAGGAGCGGCCGACGTGCAACTTAAGGACTATCCCGCCGCTGAGGATGCTTATAAAGCGCAATTGGCGCTCAATCAAAGCGATGCGGTGGCAAGCTACCGCCTGGGACTGGCTTACCTGCAATCAACTCCTCCGCAGTCACTCGACGGTTTTTGGGCGCTGGCGCGCGCCGTGGATCTGAAGATTCCGGATGCGGACAAAGTGAAGGATTATCTTCGCAAGACGATCGTCAATTACCAGCAGCCGAACTGCGACAAGCTGGTGGACGCTCAATTGGATGAACTGCTGCAGCTCGCCGCGAATGCCCCAGAGCGCCCGGCGACGTATTCGATTCCGAGCGCGGCGGATATCCAGAAGGTGGCGCAAACCAGCACGATCATCAGCGTGATCGGCGATCTGAGCGGCGGAGGCGACAAGGCGAAACTAACGTGGCTCGCCATCTGCGGCGCCGAATTTCCCGAGGTCATCGGCAAGATCATTGACGTGAATAAGGCGGACAATTTCGTGGATATCATGACGTTCACGAGCGCGAGCTCAGACGAGATTTCAGCGGCGACTACGGCGAATATGGATGTGAAGGTATGGACGGCGGCTCCGCCAGCGGGCGCTGCTGCCGGGACGATCACGCCGCAGCCGGACGTCGCGCGAGTGCAGAAAGAGGATGAGATTCGTTTCTCGGGAACGCTGGTGAGCTACGATCCTTCGCCCTTCCTGCTGCATTGGGACGCGGTAAAGGTTGACCCGACCACGATTCCCGACAAGGGAGGCGCCAAGCGGCCGGCGCGGAAAGTCACACCAAAGTAGTAACGGCGAAGTTCTAACTCGGCAAGAAGATTCGTGAACCTCGATGGCCGGTCCGGAAACGGGTCGGCCTTTTTTTATGCGCTCCAGAATTCAGGAATGCGCCGAACCAGAACCGACTGGGAAAAAGGCTTTACCGCAGAGAACGCAGAGAAAGACCGAAAGACTTGCCACGAAGGGCACAGAGCAGGCACAGAGAGCAGGGAGGAACCTTCAAACTCGGCGTGACTCTCGCCGTGACAACCCCAATCGGATTGTCAGCGGCGGCGGAGAGGATGATCCAGATGATACTCCGTGATTTTGCGACTCAGGGTATTGCGGTGGATGCCGAGGACTTTGGCGGCACGGCATTGGTTTCCCCGGGAGTGTTCGAGGACGCGCCGGATAAATTTCTTCTCAAATTCAGTGAGGGCTTCTTCGAGCAAAATTCCGCGCTCGACCATCATTCCGACCAGCGATTCCAGTTGCTCTTTCACGTGTGCATGCTCCGCAGTGAAGCTCCGGGGGAGATTCCCCGGGCTCAGTCGAGTGCGTGGCCTGTGACGCTTTGATAGGCTTCCCGATACTTCTCCTGCGTGCCTGACACCACGTCCGGCGGGAGCGCCGGGGCCGGTGGCTGCTTGTTCCAACCAATCTTCTCGAGGTAGTCGCGGACAAACTGCTTATCGAACGATGGCTGCGCCTTGCCAGGCGAATACTGATCCGCGGGCCAGAAGCGCGACGAATCCGGAGTCAACGCTTCATCAATCCAGATGAGCTCCTCGGCGCGGAGGCCGAATTCGAATTTCGTGTCGGCGATGATGATGCCCCGCGCCGCAGCGTGCTCGACGGCAAGGCGATAGATCGTGAGGCTGGTGTCGCGAAGACGCTCGGCCATGGGACTGCCCGATGCGCGAAGCGGCTTCCTCGAACGAAATGTTCTCATCATGGCCAGTCGTGGCCTTGGTCGAAGGCGTGAAGATCGGCTCAGGCAGGCGATCTGACTCGCGCAGGCCTGTCGGAAGCGGGATTCCACAGATCGCGCCCGTCCGCTGATAATCCTTCCAGCCCGATCCGGAAATATATCCGCGCACGACGCATTCGATCGGGAATGGTTCCGTGCGGCGGACCAGCATCGCGCGCCCCGCAAGGGCACCGGCATACGGAGCGAGCTCGCCCGTGAAATTTTTCGCCTCGATGATGTGATTCGGGACGACTCCGGCCAATTTTTCGAACCAGAACAGTGAAAGCTGGGTAAGGACCTTTCCCTTATCGGGAATCGGGGTGGGAAGAACGACGTCAAACGCGGAAAGACGGTCCGTCGCGACGATCAGGAGACGATCGCCGAGGTCGTAGATGTCGCGAACTTTTCCGCGACCGAGAAGTTTGAGTCCCGGAAATTCTGTTTGTGAAATAACGGCGCGCATTTGGGAAGAAGCCACGTGCTTTATGTCCTCGGTTGCGAGTGGGCGGTATTCTAGCGCAGGGCGAGAAGTTGTCAACCGCTAAGAAATTTATCCAGCGGATAAGATTTCTCGGGAAACATGCGTGGATGACAGGAACAAACTCAGAAGTGAAGCCGGCGAAAAGAAGCGCTAGGATTCTTCCTTGAAGTCGCCCATTTGCATCGAGAGATATCGTTCGTAACCCAGCTCTTTGATCTGGTGCATCTGTGCTTCGAGCCAATCCACATGGCCCTCTTCGTCCTTCAGGAGAACGACGAGTAAATCGCGGGAGCCATTGTCCATCTGGTCGGTGGCGATCTGAACGGCGGCATTATATTGGGCGACAGCGCCCAGCTCGAGCTTCAAATCGCTTTCAATGACTTGCTGCACGGAAGAGCCCACGGTGAGTTTTAGAGGTTCCATGGCCGGCACGCCATCGAGAAACAGGATGCGCTCGATCAGGGCTTCGGCATGCTTCATTTCGCCGATGGACTGCTTCTTGATGTAGGAGGAAAGCTTGTTGTAGCCCCAGTTCTCACACATCTCCGCGTGGAGAAAATACTGGTTGATCGCGGAGAGCTCTTCGCGAAGAGCTTTGTTCAATTCCAGAATTACTTTTGGATTGCCTTTCATGGCGGCCCGAGTATGCCAGACGCTGGGAAATGGGTAAAGCGCATTGTCAGCGACTACGAAACGCTACAGCGTGTTCGGAAAGCCTGTCGTCCTGCGGGAGAAGTCGCCGACAATTGCGGCCGCAGCAGCCGGCATCGTTTGAAGAACCAAATGCGGCCCGTCGAGTTCGACGACTTCGACGCTGGGATGGATTTTTCTTATGTAGTCGCACGATGCGCGAGAGACGACGCGATCACGCTTTGCGCGGAGATAGAGAGTGGGAACCGTGACCCGGCGGAGTTTCTCGGAGACATCTATGGAGGCGACGGCCTCAAGCCTGGACTTCAATGTTTTCTGCGAGACGAGGCCGCGAACCTTGTGTAGTTTCGCGCGCAGGTACGAAGAGTTGAATCTACCGAACAAATTCGGTTGCTGAATAAAACGCGGGACGCGCCAGGCCGGCAATGGCTTGAGGATCGCACTGACCAGCGGCAGCAGCGGATGAGGATTGCGGGCGAACGTGACGCAGAGTATGAGTCCGAGGAGCCCTGGCGGATTCGAGGCCGCGATCGAAATGGCGATGGGGCCGGAAAAAGATTCGCCGAGGATGAGATAAGGCTCGTTTTGAGGCAGTGCCGCGCGAGCTAGTGCTTCGAGTTCAGCGTAGCCGAGGGACGGGTCATTCGGGTAGACGACGATGATCGGCTTAAATTCGGGGCGGAGTGCGCCAGCAAAATCTTCGAAGAAGACGCCTGTGCCGTCCATGCCGGGGAGGAGGACCAGGGTGAGCATGATGGAATTATAGCGGACAAGAAGGTACGAGGAGTCTCCGCACGTTTCAGGTCACCGCTGGAGCTTTCAATCGTCCCTCCAGGACTTCGGGCGCTTGGCTTGCCCTCTCCCCGGCATTTCGCTGCGCTTTGTGCCGGGCTAATTACGGTCGCCGCTCCGCGGCTTGGCGGCGGAGCGAACTCCAACGCCACGACGAGACGAATGGATAGGCACAGCCGAGAAACGATGCCGGGAACGGCATGCCGTGCCCCTACGAAAACCGAACCGCTATGCGGCGTTGCTGGCGGCCTGGGCAGGTTCGGGTGCGGCAGCCGCGACGTCTTCTTCCCACTTTACGGAAACGAGTTTAGAGACGCCCGGCTCCTGCATGGTAACGCCGTAGAGCACCGATCCCATTTCCATGGTCTTGCGGTTGTGAGTGACGACGATGAATTGAGTCTGGCCGCACATTTCGGCGAGCATCCGGTTGAAGCGGCCGACGTTTGCTTCGTCGAGCGGAGCGTCCACTTCGTCGAGGATGCAGAAAGGGCTGGGCCGATAACGGAATACGGCGATGAGCAGCCCGAGGGCCGTGAGAGCTTTTTCTCCGCCGGAAAGTAGCAGAATATTCTGCAGGCGCTTACCCGGGGGCTGCGCGACGATATCAATGCCGCAGTCGCCCGAGCTATCGGGCTCGCTGAGGCGCATCTCTCCGTGGCCACCGCCGAAGAGCGATTGGAAAGCGACGGCGAACTGCGCATTGATGAACACGAAGGCGTCGTCGAACTTCTTGCGCGAGACTTCGTCAAGCTCGTGAATGGTGAGCTGCGTATTCTGGATGGACTGAATCAGATCGTCGCGCTCGCGGCGGAGAAACTCCTCGCGCTGCTCGCATTCCTGGAATTCCTCAAGCGCCATCATGTTCACAGGACCCATGGCTTCGACGCGCGCCTTCATCTCGTTGTAATTCGTTTCGGCGGCGACAAGCTCCTCGCCAATCAGAAGCTGCGATTCCTGAGCGATCAGCTCTTCGGGCTGCGCGTTCAATTCGGCAACGCAGCTCTGGCGCAGATAGTCGCGGTCGGCGTCGTTGCGGGCCTTTTCGATCTGGCGCTGGCTACGCTCGGCGCGAAGTTCGTCGAGCGACTGGCGGCGGCCGCGCAGGGTTTCGTCAATTTGTCCGGTGCGTGAACGCGCTTCAGTCCATTCGGTTTCGAACGCGGCCTTGTTTTCTTCCAGTCGGGCCTTCTCGAGGCGCAATTCTTCCGCTTGCAAGGCGAGCTGCTCGCAGGACGATTCGATTCCGGTTTTCTCGCTCGATAGCGCCGCGTGCTGCTGGCGGAGCGATTCCATCCGTTCGTTGGCCTGGGCAATTTCGCCCGAAAGATTCTGCTCGATGCTTTCGGCGCTCGCGAGGCGTTCAGCCATTGCCGCAAGCTCTTCGCGACGGGCGACCACACGCTCCTGCAATTCCTGAAAATCGCGGCGCAGGTCGGCGAGCTTTTCGGCAGCCTGGGCGGCTTCGGCTTCGGCGGCTGCCCGGACGCGAACCGCCTCCGCGTGCTCGGATCGAGCCTTTTCGGCGCGGGCGCGGGCCGCTTCGGCTTCGCTCTGGAGGCGCGCGATTTCTTCGCGCTCGCCATCGAGCTGCAGGTCCACGCGAAGGAATTCACGGCGCGCTTCGTCGCGCTGGTGGGCGGCGGCTACCAGCGACTTCTCCGCTTCCATCTGCTGCGCAGCGGCGGCGGAAAGCTGCATCTCACCTGCCGCGGTTTCTTCCTCGAGACGGGCCAGGTTCGTCTGCTGCTCGGCGGCGAGAACTTCGAGGCGCACGGTCTCGGATTCGCGCTGGCGAAGCTCGCGTTTGAGGGCGAGCGGTCCGGCCTCGCTTTTGCGGCCGCCAGAAACGGTGCGGCCGTGATAGCAGGTGCCGTCCGGAGTGAGGAAATAACTGTGCGGATTGTCGTGGGCCATCTGCTCGGCGATGGCGATGGATTCGACGATATAGGCAGTGCGAAGCTTTTTCAGGAAATATTTCGTAGCAGGGCCGAGCGGCTCGCGAAACTCGACGAGGCGGTCGAGACGCGCGATGAAATTCCCCGGCATGGAAGCGCCATTTTCCATTTTGTCCACATCGAGAGTGCGGGCCGAATCCACGAAGAAGGTGGCGCGTCCACCGACATCTTCGCGGAGCAGCGCGACTCCGGCGCGGGCCTGATCGAACGATTCGACGACGACGTATTCGAGCTCTTCGCGGAGAAACTGCTCAATCGCGGTTTCGTATTCTTCCTGGACTTCAGCGTAATCCGCGAGCAAGCCGAGAGCGCGGAAACCGCGCGACGCAGCGTCACCATTGGCGTTGAAAAGCTTCTGCACGGCGTCGGCCGTGTAGGCGCGTTCGCGCAGAATCTGCTCGATAGAGGCGTGCCGGGCACGCTCAGCGGATAATTCCTGGCGGACCTGCTCGAGCTGCTGGCTGGTTTCCTGTTGTGTCTGACGAAGGCCGGTGAGCCGCGATTGAGAGTCGCGAACAGTCTCGCCCAGCGATTGCGCGTGCTGCTCGGCCTGGACGAAGGCGGATTCGGATGCATCCACGCGTGATTGCAAAGTCGCGCATTCCTGTTCGATGGCGCGCATGGCGGCGGAACGCTGCTCTTCGGCGGCGGTATGTCGCGCAGCCGCTTCCTCAGCTTGCTGCGATTCGGCCTGCCCGCGCGCGGATTCCTCGACCAAAGTGCTGGCCAGGCGACGAAGCTCTTCCATGCGCGATTCCAACTGGCTCTGGCTCGTGGAGCTTGTGGAAACGTGTTCGGTGGATTCGCGCAAGCCGGCTTCGAGCGCAGCGGCCTGAGCGCGGAGCGCGGCGACGGATTCGCGTTGCGCTTCGATTCGCGCGGCGAGATCGGCAGCCTGGCGCACGGCCTGTTCGACTTCGAACGCGAGCTGCGATGCGCGGGATTCGAGTTGAGCGACCTGCTCGAGATTGAAGGTGATGCGATTTTCGGCGCGGTCAAGATCGAGAGCGGTCTGGCTGAGCAGGTTCTGCGTCTGGCGAAGCTCGGCATCGAGATCATAGGTGCGCGCGCTCAGGCGTTCCTGTTCGGATTCAAGCTCGTGCACGGAGCGGGATTCGCGCTCCTCGGCGGCGTCCATATCGCGGAGAAGTTTTTCCAGGCGCGCGGCTTCGATATCGAGATGCTCCGCGCGGCTGGCGAGCACGATGCGCAACAGGCCGCGCATCTGTTCGCGCAGCTCGGCGTAGCGCCGCGCCTTGGATGCCTGGCGCTTGAGCGAAGCGAGCTGCTTTTCGACCTCGACGAAAATGTCGTTGACGCGCGAAAGATTGATCTTCGCGGCTTCGAGCTTGGTCTCCGCGAGGCGCTTTTTGGTCTTGTACATCGTGATGCCGGCGGCTTCTTCGATGATCGCGCGGCGATCCATGGGCTTCGAATTCAGGATTTGGCCGATACGGCCCTGCTCGATGATGGCGTAGCTATCGGGACCGAGACCGATGCCCATGAAAATTTCCTGAACGTCGCGAAGGCGGGCGACGCGGCCATTGATCAGATATTCGCTTTGTCCGGAGCGATACAGGCGGCGGCCCACGACGATTTCACCGGGACGCATGGCGACAGCAGGCTTTTCAGCGGCACGCTTCTTCCAATGCTTGCGGTTGCCGGTGGTTTCTTCGGCCGGGATTTCTTCAGCGCCGATTTCCGCTGCGCTTTCGATTGTCGTGGATGAGGGCTCAGATGAATCAGCGGAGTCCAAGGGCGCGTCTACGGGGGCTTCGGAGGCGCCATCGAGCACTTTGGCGACGGCTTCGGAGAGCTCCGGGTCAACCAGCGTGAGAGTGACCTCGGAAATGCCCATGGGTGGACGCTTGGCGGTTCCGTTGAAGATGCAATCCGACATGCGCTCGGCGCGGAGCATTTTGTGGCTCTGCTCGCCGAGAACCCAGGAGATAGCGTCCACCACGTTGGACTTGCCGCAGCCATTCGGCCCGACAATGCAGGTTATCCCGCTGCCGCTAAACGTGATCGGCGTCTTCTCGCAGAACGACTTGAAGCCCAGAAGTTCGACTTTACGAAGTTTTAGCACCCGGCCCCTCGCACGGTTCGCCCCTTATGCGTTTTACGCAGAAGGAGGTTCAGCTTAATTTTTTGTCGGAGGTCTATCGAGACAAAAACGTTCGGAGGGTCTATATAGATGGCCCTACCGCCTGGCGCTTTCAGATCGGCGGTTACGGGAATAGAAACTAGCATGGCGCGTGGGTGGTGTAAAGCGGGTTTCGAGAATTGTGCACTATTTCTTGACGGGCTCGTTCTGACCTATACTTCCGGCGGACTTGCGTACACGCGGAGGCTAAATGGCGGCAACACCGAAAGTGCTTCTCGATGGCTTGATTTTCCCGGAAGGACCGCGCTGGCATGATGGCGCTCTCTACTTTTCGGATATGCACGGCTGTGTGGTGTGGCGACTGACGCCGGAGGGAAAGGCCAGCAAGGTTCAGGAGTTCCCGGGGCACGTTTCCGGGCTGGGCTGGCGCCCGGACGGGACGATGCTCGTGGTATCCATGGATGACCGGCGCCTTCTGCGGCTTACGCCGCAAGGGCCGGAGACGGCGGCCGACCTGAGCACGCTGGTCCTGAATCCAATCAATGACATGGTGGTGGATCGCACGGGGCGCGCGTACATCGGCGGGTTCGGCTTCAACCTTTTCAAGGGCGAGGAGCCGCGCGCAACGGTCCTGCTGCGCGTGGAACCGGATGGCGAAGTGCGCGTGGCAGCGGGCGATCTTCAGTTCCCGAACGGAATGGTGATTACGGCTGACGGGAAAACTCTGATTGTGGCGGAGACTCTCGGAGCGCGGTTGACTGCCTTCGATATCGAGGCGGACGGGGCGCTCGGAAAACGGCGTGTCTTCGCGGCAATCGAGGGACTCACTCCAGACGGAATTTGCCTCGACGCGGAAAGCGCGGTGTGGGCCGCGTGGCCGGGCAGCAACAAGATCATTCGCGTGAAAGACGGCGGAAAAATCGCTGAAACGATTTCATTGCCGGGCCGGCACTCGTACGCATGCATGCTGGGCGGCGCGGACCGGCGCGACCTTTACATTTGCACGGCTCCAGGCCACATGCCCGAGGACCTCGCGAAGGGACGGTCAGGAAAGATTGAAGTGGTTCGGGTGGATGTACCCGGCGCCGGGCTGCCGTAAAACGGCATCGCTCCGAGTTCGCGCCGGATCCTCATTGCCAATCCTTGGAAACTAAGGTGCACTTCTCGCGCTAGGGCTTCAGATTCGCGGCGACGTAATCACGCGCGGCGCGAAGCTCGGGGCGGTCTGCGCCCGGCGCTGAGATCGTGACGAGCTGAGAGTAGAACTCGCGCGCCTGCTGGGGATTTGCGGCGGCTTCCGCTGAGCGGGCGGCACCGTAAAGAGCGTCGAAGCGGTTCGGGTAGTCCTTCAATACTGATTTGTATTCTGCAAGAGCCTCGGCGGGTCGCTTTAACTCCAGAAGCAAGTCGGCCAGCATCTCGCGGGCGGGCATGGCGATGGGGTCTTCGCGCTCCGTCTCCTCGCGCTGGGCGGCCGCGCGCAAATCGGCGATGGCCTCGTCGGACTTTCCCTCGGCGAAGGCGATCCATCCGTCCACTTCGCGCTGCTCGGTGCTTTCGCCCGGCGTGACTTTGTTGCCCTCTGCTTTGTCGTGATCGTCTTGAGCCTTCATCACCGAGGCAAGCTTCTGAGCGTCTTCGCGCGCGCCGCTGATGTCGCCGCTGCGCGCGGCGCCGATCGCGCGCGCCCAGTAGGTTGGGTCCTGCATCATGAGCATTTCGTCGGGAATGGCGAGAGATGCGGCTTCCTTCCAGCGGTGAAGCTCGATGGCGTTTCGCGCCGCGAAGAGAGATTGATGATCGGCGATGCCTTCCGCTTTCGCGCCCGGCACGGCCTTCACTTCCTCAACCAACTGGCGCGCCTTCGCTTCCTGGCCGCTTTGAAGGTAGGCGTAATCGAGGAAATCCATGGGATGGAATTGATAGCTGGCATCGCCCCGGTGCGCCTGCGTTGCTTCCGCGGCGGCGGCGATGGCCGCGATATTCGAGTCAATCATTTCCTGCCAGAGTCCGAGCCGCCGGAAGATGTGCGAAGGCATGTGTGTTGCGTGAGAGGAATCGGGTGCGATCTTTGCGTAGGCGCGAGCAGCGGGCAATCCCTCTTGAGCCAACTCCGGCGTATCGCAGGCATGAATCAGATAGTGAGCGACGCCCGGATTATTCGGCTGCTGCTCGAACAGCGGATTCAGAATCGCAATGGCTTTCTTGCGATTCGCGAGGTCATCCACGCCGTCCTGCGCGAGAGCGACAAGCGACAGAGCATAGAACGCGCCTGCTTCAACGTCCTTGGGATTATCGGCGTAGAGCTTTTGCATCGCCGTGGAATACGCCTGCGTGCGATCGGCGTGGAAGAGCTTCGGATCGTCCCGATAGAACGCAGCGGCGGCAGCGATGTATTCGCGTTCGCGCGGAGTCTGCGCGCCAGGCTTCTGCGCCTGCGCTACATCTTTTCGCCCCTCGACGAGAGTGGCGGCGCTCGGAAACTCCCACAGCTGATGGTAGAGCGCCATGGCCTTTCCCCAGTAAGCCATTGCGCATTGTCCGTCCCGTTGCGCAGCGTCTGTGAATGCCTGGCCGGATTCCTGGTATTGAAACGAATGCAACAGCGCGAGACCTTTCTCGATCGCTGGCTGCACTTCCGGCGAACAGGAGTTGGGGAAATTCACCGTGCCGACTTGCGGGGACGGGCTATGCGCCGCGCGCGAGCGGGCGTAGGCAGCTGGACCTATGGCGCAAAGAAGAAGCAGCGTCGAAAGTGACGCGAGAGTGCTACGTAAGCTAATTCGGCACATGGGTCAACTCCTGTACCGCTCGTGAACCGCGCGAACCCGGATGATAGCAAATTCGCTTAATCAATCGTCACGAGAGAGCACAGAAAGCTTTTGCCAGGCAATTAGAGGGTGCTTCGATCGGTGATGGTGTTGCCGTCGGAACCTCTGCTTACGATCAGGCTGTTCTCTCGCAAATCCTGATAGACCTCACGGAACGACTGAACCAGCGAAGTCTCGTGGTATGGAACTCCATGCGAGTCGCAATAGGATTTGACTATTTTCTGAACGGCTCGAAGCTTGTTTGCCGGCATGGTGGGAAACAGATGATGTTCGATCTGGCAGCTCAGGCCGCCCGTGCAGTAGTCAATTCCCGGATGGTTCTTGATGTTCCGGCTCGTGAGCACCTGCTCACGAAAGAAGTTTGCGGCGGCGGCACCATCCAGCAAAGGCATGCCCTGATGATTCGGAGCGAATATCAGAGTCAAATACAGACCCAGGAAGGCCTGCTGTGCGAGAAAGAACAGGATGGCGTGCTGCCAGCCCAACAGGTAACAAAGCAGACCCAAAAACCAACACGCGTGCAGAATGAGGAAACTCACTTCGATGACGGGGTGCGCGACCTTGTTACGCATCAGGAATCGAACGCTGTCAACTTTCAGCACGAACGCTTCAAGCAACGACAGCGGAAAGAAAAAGAAATGCTGATATTTCACAGAGAGGCGCGCGAGCCCGTGCTTGGTGGCGGCCTGGTCCTTGGTAAACGCGAACGGCAATATATCCACGTCGGGGTCGGCAGTCACGTGGTTCGGTGAGCAATGGTGGAGATTGTGCTTGCGGAGCCACCAGCTGTAGCTAAATCCAGTCAGGAGATTTGAATGAATGAGGCCAAGCGCCTCATTTCCGGCCGGGCCGCTGAAAATTTCCTGATGGCCCGCGTCGTGAACGATAAAACCGAGCTGAGCGAAGACGAACGCCAGGAAAGCGGCATTGCAAAGTTCCGCCCATGGGTTGTGGAATGTTTTTATCAGCAGGAAAGCGCCAACGAGCAAGACAAAGTTGAGCAGCATCTTTCGGACGTAATACGCCGGCTGCTTTGCCAATAGCCCGCTCTGCCTTACGATACCGAGTAATTCGCGAAATTCGTCGCCAGCCGCCGCTCGCATCGCTTCGTTTACCCTCCCGAACAACCACTCATGGTTCCAGCGGTGCAAGTTCTGCGGACACGCACATCGAGTCTCTTGTTGATCGTTCTTAGTGCTCGCGGATAAGCCCTTGAAGCATGTCGAGGCTCGTCTCTAAGGCAGCGGAAATTTTCGCCGCGTGCAAATAACACCTGTCAGCCGTATTGCACGTTGGGCAAGAGGCGGACGACGAATGTTGTTCGGTCAGGCTGGTCGTTCCCATCCGAAAATGGTGGCTCAATACCCCGACTCAAATCTGTTCAATTTGGAACACTCTTGGTAACACCAATCGCACGCTTAGATTAACAGCAATTCGTACGGGCACGGGCGGGACAATTGACTAATGTTTCCGAATTTCGAATCAAGTGACGCCGCGTCCGCGAAGCTCGCAAACCGAGCCACTTCTTACATTCCGATCAGGCGTCTATATACCAGGGCACATTAACGAGCACGATTCGCGTGCTGCCGTGCAGGAGCAGGAGCGCTTTCAGGAGCTCCGCGCGCTGGTTGTGGAGAGGATAGTGATACCAGTGTCTCTCTACCAGCTCCGGAACGATCACGGCAATTTGGCGGTCCGGATGATCTTTCTCGATTTGAAGGACGTATTCCAGAATCGGCTTGATGATCAATCGGTAGGGCGACGGAAGGGTGATGAGTTGGGGCGGCGTTCGACCCACGCGTTGCAACGGAGCTTCCACGAGAGTGCCCCACTGCTCGCGAAGCGCGTTCGTCTCTTCCTCCGTGGCGACGTGCACGGCGCGGATATCCGGAGAAAGAGTGAGAGCAAACTGCAGTGCGGTCTGGGCGATTTTTCCCCACTCTTGTATGGGAACAACAACGATGGGCGGGCCGAGAGTCCCGACCACCAACGGATCGGAGCAGGAAGTTTCGGCGGCAACCGAGCGGTAATGATTCCGAACCCACAGCATCGTGGACACAAGCGCGGCGATCAGAAGAGCGCTGACCCATGCTCCCGAGGTGAATTTTGCTACGAGCACGACGACGAGCGTGACGCCGGTGGCCACGGCTCCCAGGCCATTGACGATCATGCTCTGCGTTGCGCCCTTGCCCCCTACCTTTCGCCAATGAGCCACCATTCCAGCCTGTGACAACGTAAAGGCAAGAAACGCGCCGATGGCGAAGAGAGGAATCAGGCGGTCCGTGACTCCTCCAAACAGAAACAGGAGAATCGCGGCGAGGACGGCGAGAAGCACAATGCCCTCTGAATAGACGAGGCGGCGCCCGCGGAATCCGAACGAATGCGGCAGGAAGCTATTCTGCGCGACTGCCTTGCAGAGCCGCGGGAAATCGGCAAAGGCCGTGTTCGCCGAAAGCGACAGGATGACGAGAACGGAGCCGATGGTTATGTAATAGAACCATCCTCGCCCCACAACCGCGGCGACCAGCATGGAGAGGACGCTCTGGTATCCGGGACGCCCAGGATCCGTTGCGGCGATGCCGTATGCGCGAATCAGGAAGGCGATGCCGGCGAGCATCACGATCAGCAACCCGATGATTACGGTCAAGGTGCGCTGGGCGTTGCGGACCGTCGGCTCGCGAAACGCACGGACGCCGTTGCTGACAGCTTCCACGCCGGTCATCGCGGTGCAACCGTTCGAGAAAACCTGCAGCAGCAGCCACATGCTCGCGAGGGTAACCGCGGCGCTTGGCGGCACCGGGGGCGCAACGACCGGAATCGGATGTCCGCCGGCGAGAACTGTCTTGAACGTGCCAATTACAATCGCAGCGAGCAACGTGCCGACGAATACGTACGTGGGAACCATGAAAAAAATTCCCGCCTCGCGAAGTCCGCGCAAATTGACGATGGTGATGATCACGAGGATGCCGAGGCAGATTGAAACAGTGTGCTGCTGAAGACTTGGGATCGCGGACACGAGGGCGCCGACGCCCGCGGAGACGCCTACGGCTACGACGAGAATGTAGTCAATCATGAGCGCCGCCGCGGCCAACAGCCCTGGAAACGTTCCGAGATTCTCGGACGCTACCGTGTAGGATCCGCCGCCGCCCGGGTACGCCGCGATCGTCTGACGGTACGAAAAGTAAACGATCGTTAGGAGCACGATGATGCTGGCGCTTACCGGGACGATATAGGCGATTCCCAACGCTCCCAGCGGAATCAGGAGCGTGAGAGCGGCCTCCGGCCCGTATGCCGCCGAGCTGAGGGCGTCGAGACCGAAAATGGGGATTCCGGCGGAAGTTCCGACTTGCTCGGCGCGCTCGTCAAGAGTGGAGAGTCGCTTTCCGAGCACGATATCCAGAACGGACAAAATCGCCTCCTGATTCGCTACGATGGACGCCTAGGGTAATTCGGAAGGCGATTAATTGGAACCGCAAAGCACTGGCGACTGTAGGAAACGGGAAATTTTAATCCAACTGTAATTTCAGTTTTTCGGCGAAGGCGATGAACGGACGAGATTGGCACGGCGGGATTGCGCGTTGACTTGCGGAGGGGCGCGTCCTAGCATGGCGCGCACAGGAGGTACGCTTGGACTCACCCAGCAGTCCGAGAGTGGGCCGAATACTGTCAAGCGTGGTGATTCTGGCCGCGATCCTCGTCCTGTCGTTCATGGGGATACTGCCGCCGACGCCAAAACCATCGAGAATCCCAGCGACCGAGTTTTCGTCAGCGCGCGCTCTGGATACTTTCCACCGAGTTCTAAAGGAAGACACACCACATCCCATCGGCAGCCCGGCGAACGATGCTGTGCGTGGCCGAATCGTGGACGAGCTGACCAGGCTCGGGTACCAACCCCAGGTGCAGACGACCTTCGCCTGCGGCCAGTATGTAAACTGCGCGACGGTGAACAATGTGGTGGCGCGGCTCGACGGCACCGACGGAGATCCGGATTCCAGTGACGCCGTGCTGCTCGCAGCGCACTACGATTCGGTTCCGGCAGGTCCCGGTGATTCCGACGATGGCATGGGCGTTGCCACCGTGCTCGAAATCGCGCGCGCTCTCAAGTCGCTTCCGGCGCCGCGGCATTCGATCATTCTACTGATTGACGACGGGGAAGAGGCGGGACTGCTGGGCGCGCACGCGTTCGTTGACTCGAGCCCGTGGGCGAAAGATGTGCGCGTGGCGGTGAATATTGACGCGCGCGGCACGTCCGGTCCGAGCCTGATGTTCGAAACCGGCAGCGCGAACGATTGGATCGTGCGGCTCTACGCGAGACACGCGTCTCGTCCCGCAGCCACTTCGATTTTCTACGCGGTCTATCAGCAGCTTCCGAACGATACGGACTTCACGGTCTTCAAGGCCGCGGGATACCAAGGACTCAATTTCGCTAACGTCGGCGACGTGGTGCACTACCACACGCCGCTCGACGACTCCGCCAACATGAGCCTTGCCACGCTGCAGCATCATGGCGATAACGCACTGCCGGCCGTCGTCGCGCTGGCGAATTCCGATCTTGTGAATCCGCCTCAGCGGGAAGCAGTGTTCTTCGATCTATTCGGGCGACGGCTCATCCACTGGCCGGCGCGACGGACGCCGGCATTCGCGCTGGCTGCGGCTATTCTCCTCCTGGTGCAGATTCTCTGGATGATTCGAAGCAATCGCGTGACGATGCGCCAATATCTGTGGGGCATGGTCAGCTGGGCGGTCAGCATGACCGTGACGGGGTTGCTGGCGTTCATCGTGGCACGGTTGGTTCATCTGGCTGGCGGGACGCCTGTGACCTGGACCGCGTATCCACTTCCGATTGAGATCGCCTTTTGGTCGCTGGCCATCGCGGTGGTGACCACACATGCCATCGTGTTTGCGCGACGCGCCGGATTCTGGGGACTATGGGCCGGGGCATGGACGTGGTGGGCGCTTCTAGCCGTGGTGATTTCCTGGCAGGCTCCCGGATTCAGCTACGTCTTTCTGATTCCCACAGGCGCGGCTGCGCTTGCGGGATTGCCAGCGACGCTGCGTCGTAGCGAGGTTTTCGCGGGCGCGGCCGTGGCTGCCGTCCTGCCGCTTGCTGCTGTCGGGGTGGTCGCGTTCGCGCCTGCTCTGCTCCTTTACAGCGCTCTTGGCAACCCTTCGCTGGTATTGATCGCCCTCGTGGTCGGATTGATCTGCACGCCGCTCGCTCCGCTGTGTGCCGATCTGCGCGACGTTCCGGGCTTGCGCGGATTGGCCATTCCATGGATTCCAATCCTGGCTACGGCGCTCGCTCTATTCGCGGCAGTCGTGGTGCCGGCTTACTCGGCGAAGGCGCCCGAGCGCGTGAATATCGAATTCTCGCAAGACGCCGACACAGGGAACGCGCAATGGATCGTAGAGCCTAATTCCGGGCGATTGCCGGAGCCGATTCGGCTCGCGGCTACATTTCGCGCCACCGACCACGGCGCATTTCCGTGGGACACACAGGCGGCGTTCGTGTCGGATGCGCCGCACCTCGACATCGCACCTCCGACTTTCACAATTCTGGAATCGTCGCAGGCGGGTGGCCGACGGAACTATCGCACGCTGCTGCGCTCCGAGCGCGGAGCGACGTATGTCGGCGTATTTTTCCCTCCGGGTTCGGGCGTGGAAGACGTGCGTTTGGGGGGACAGCCGTTGCCACCAGCCACCGAGGGAATCCGAAGCATCTTCAACGGCTGGGTGGCGTACGACTGCCCGGCGACGCCCGCAAGCGGCATCGAGATCAGTTTCTCTGTACCGCTGGGCAAGACCGTCGAAGTCTCGGCGGCCGACGAAAATTATGGACTGCCGCCCGAAGGAGCGTTTCTGCTGAACTCGCGTCCCCTGACGGCCACGCCCTCGCAGAATGGGGATGTGACGATCGTAACCCGCCGCGTGCAACTGCTGCCGTAGTCAATGTGCGCTGACGGCGTACCCGTGAAAGTGAGCCCATGGTTTTTCGCCGAGCCTCCGTCCGCTCCCCCATAAATTCGATATGATGTTCGCTGCAAGGGGCACTCTCAAGAATGAGTAACGCTGGAAATCCGGCTGTCGTGTCGTGGTGGAACACGCCGATCCGTTGGTGGGCGCTGCGCTTCGGGCAGCGGCAAGGGCGAATGCTGCTGGTCTTGAGCATTCTAATCGGCGCGCTGACCGGTTTGGCGGTCGTGGCTTTCATTGTACTGACCGAGCGGCTGGGCATGCGCCTGTACCCGGTGGGAAGCGCGGCGTGGCGGCGGGTGCTGATCCCCGTGGCAGGATCACTGGGCATGGGCTTCCTGCTGTTCCGTTATTTTCCGGACGCGCGAGGCAGCGGCGTGCCGCAAACCAAAGCGGCGCTGTATGCGCGCGATGGCGTCATTACGTTCCGCACCGTCGTCGGAAAGTTTTTCTGCACGGCCGCGACTCTGGCCAGCGGTATCCCGCTGGGACGCGAGGGGCCTTCCGTGCAAGTAGGCGGCGGCATCGCTTCGGTGCTCGGGCGCCGGTTGGGATTGCGGCCGGAAAACGTGAAGGCGCTTATTCCGGTGGGCGCAGCCGCCGCGATCGCGGCCGCATTCAATACGCCATTGGCCGCCGTCGTGTTTGCACTCGAAGAAATTGTGGGCGATCTGAACGCGCCCGTGCTTGGTTCCGTGGTGCTGGCGTCCGCGACCTCCTGGCTGGTTTTGCGATTGTTTCTCGGCAACAACCCTCTCTTCCAGGTGCCCCAATACCAACTCCTGCATCCGATCGAGTTTTTCCTCTACGCGGTACTGGGCGTGGTTGGCGGCTTCGTATCCGTGGCATTCACCAAACTTCTGCTCGGAATGCGATTGTGGTTCCGAAAGCTGCCGACGTGGACGCGGTGGTTCCAGCCCGCAGCGGGAGGCGTGGTCGCAGGATTAATTGCGTGGCGCGTGCCGCAGGTGCTGGGCGTGGGCTACGGATATGTCGGCGACGTGCTCAATAACAATATGGCGCTCAAACTTATGGCGCTGCTGGTTGTCTTCAAACTCGTGGCCGTGACAACCAGCTACGCTTCGGGCAACGCGGGCGGCATTTTTGGACCGAGCCTGTTCATCGGCGCGATGCTAGGAGGCACGCTCGGAAGCGTGGCGCATCATCTGTGGCCCGCATATACCGCGGCTCCGGGAGCGTACGCGCTGGTGGGCATGGGCACTTTGTTCGCGGGAATTTTGCGCGCGCCGATGACGTCCGTGCTGATGATCTTCGAGACGACGCATGACTATGCCGTTATTGTCCCGCTGATGATTTCGAATATGGTGAGCTTCTTCATTTCTTCCCGGCTGCAGCCCGAGCCCATCTACGAGGCGCTGGCGAATCAGGATGGCATCCATTTGCCGAGCGAAGGGGCGCGCCGGCGGTACGGCCGACAACAAGTGGCACAGGTGATGCGCGCAGCAACCGAATTACTTTCTGCCCAAACGACGGTGGACGAGGCATTCGAGAAGACGCGCAGCAGTCAGGTGCACGCCTGGCCGGTAACGGACGATCAAGGCGTAGTGGGTGTGGTCAGTCGCGCGCAAATTGAACAGGCTATGGCGAAGGGCGAAACAAATTTGAAATTGAAAGACTTCCTCGACGACCAGGATTTTCCGCACGTACACGCGGACCATCCGCTCCATCTGGCGCTCGAAAGGATGGGCGCGGCGAAACTGGATCTTCTACCGGTCGTGAGCCGCGCGAACATTCATTACTTGTTGGGGGTCGTGGTGTTGTCCGATTTGCTCCACGCATACGGCGTCGAACATCGCGCTTCGGGAGGTGGCGACCCTTGATAGCACTGCAGGAAACAACGGAGGATTCTTATTTCAGGATTCTCAAGAGGCTGCTGTAATCGTCTGTCCAAAGTGCGCCGTTCCTGGCAGGCGGGAGAACTGCGCCAGCTCTTTCAATCTGCGACCGGCCCAAGAATCCAGTTCGGCTGCCCACCAAAATCCACGACGAGGCGTATACACCTTTCTGATGGTCGTCTGAATTGCTGATCATCACAGCTTCCCTGTTGAACCACGCCGCCGCTGCGGCCACGACCGGCTCCAAATCCAGATACTTATTCGAGATGTGCACGGCAAGCACGCCGCCGGGTTTCAGATGGCGAAAATATAGATCGAACGCCTGGCGGGTGAGCAGATGAACCGGGATCGAGTCGCCGGAGAACGCATCCGCCGCCAGTATGTCGAACGATTGTGGAGACTCCCGCTCCAGCGACAATCGCGCGTCGCCCAGCACGATATCGATGTTCGCCAGGGAGTTACGCATATAACTGAATTCCTGATTCGCGATTTTGACGTCGAGCGGATTGATCTCGTAAAACGTATACTGGTCGCCGGGCCGCCCATATGCCGCGATCGTGCCGATGCCAAGGCCTACGACTCCGACGCGCAACGCGCCGTTTCCTCGCGCTGCCTTCAGAGCGATGCCAATTCCGGAGTCCGGGCCGTAATACGTTGTCGGCCAGCGCTGCCGGCTCGGCGCGAGGAATTGCAGGCCGTGGTCAATCGTGCCGTTCATCAATCTGCGATAGCGGGCATCCTCGTCCAGCGACTCTACAGTACTTTCCTTGACGACGATTACGTTGGGGACGACGCCGTCTATCACGCGAAGCACGCCATAGAAATTCCGGACGCTAAGCCGCGCCTCCGCGGACTGCTCCCTGGCTGTGGTGAAAAGGCTGGCAACGAGCGCGACGACAAGACCGATCACGATGAGCCAAGCGGGTTGCCACGGCGTGGTGCGAATTTCGCTCTGCGGATCACGGTAATGGACTACGAGAACCAGGATCGCGCAGGTTGCCATCGCAACCTGCAGCTCGTAGTATCCGGAGAATAGACGCGGTGCCACCAGCGCGACGAATGCGGCTCCCACGGCTCCGCCGACCGCGCACATTAAGTAAAATGTCGTCAGGTGCGCCGGATCCGGCTTCAGCCGGGCCAGCTCGCCATGGCAGAACATGCAGCACACGAAAAGGCCGCAGCAGAAAAGAGGAATCAGAACTTTGATCGGAAGGCCGCTGAAAGGCGGAGAGAGAGCGTAGGCCATGCCCCCGAGCAGCACCCCGAGCAGTCGCAGGAACAGACCGCGGCGGTACCAGCCGCTCGCGTCGAAACACAAAATAAAACTGAGCAGATACAAACTGAGCGGCACGATCCACAGAAACGGAACCGAGGCCACATTTTCCGTGATGTGGTTGGTCACGGCCAACAGCAGTGCTGAACCGCAGGCGGCCAGCGCAACCCAGAGCGATTGCAACTTCCAATCGGGACCGAGCGCAGCTACCGGTTTCGTGCCAACAACCACTTCGCCACGTATGAGAAAACCGATCACGCCGCACAAAAGCGCAACCACGGCATACGCCACAGACCAGCCCATCGCCTGATGGGAGCTCGAAAACAGTGGCTCGATCAGGGTCGGATAGCTGAGAAGCGCCAGCATCGATCCCAGGTTCGAAAGGGCGTATAGCCGGTAAGGAACTACGCCCGGCTTCGATTGCGCGAGCCACGCTTGCAGCAGCGGACTCGTCGAGGCCAGCAGGAAGTACGGCAGGCCCACAGTCGCGGAAAGTAACAGCAAGATGTGCCGCACCGGAGCCTCGGGACCGGCCGGGATCCACAGATTCTTCGGCGGGATTTCCAGTCCGATGAAGCTGGCCGCGACTACGGCCGCATGAACCCACCGCTGCATTCGCCGCGGCACGATTTGCGTCACGAGATGAGCGTATAAATATCCGAGGAACAGCACGATCTGGAAAAACAGCAGGCAGACGATCCAAACCGCCGCGCCACCCCCAAACCATGGCAGGATGATCTTGGCGATGAGAGGCTGCACTTGAAACAGCAGGAAGGCGCTTGAAAAAATCGCGACACCGTAGAAGAGTTTCGAAGGACTGCCGGAAACCGAACTGGCGCTCATACGCGGCGGTAGCATATCCCCAGGGCTACGGACTTACCACAGGGGACACAGAGAAGGCGCCGAGGGCACCGAAACCCCTAAAGACCTGCCGCAGACAACGCAGCGAAAACGCGGACGAAGGTTTGCTGCAGGGCGAAGCGTCGGATACAATTGTCGTTTTGCGTTTGGCACAAATATGATCCAGATACTCCTGCACAACACGCTGACGAACGACCTGCAGCCGCTCGACCCCGTTCATCCGGGCGAAGTTCGCATCTACACCTGCGGGCCCACGGTTTACGCCTCCGCGCATATCGGGAACTTCCGCACATTCATGTTTCAGGATGTGTTGCGGCGATTCCTGAAATCGCAGGGCCTGCGAGTGATGCAGGTGATGAACGTCACTGACGTGGATGACCGCATAATCCAATCGGCAGCCGCCGCCGGAATCGGCATCCGCGAGTACACCGATAAATATATTCGCGCATTCCTTGAGGATATTGACGCGCTGCACATCCAGATGCCCGAGGAGCTGGTCCGCGCGACGGATCACATCGAGGACATGGTCGCGCTAATCGAGAAGCTGCAGGAAAAGGGCCTAACCTACAAAAGCGAGGGCTCGATTTATTTCCGGATTGCGAAGTTCCCGGCGTACGGGAAACTTTCCAAGATTGACGTGGCCGGAATGCAGGCCGGCACGCGGGTGGATGTGGACCAGTACGAAAAAGACGACGCGCGCGATTTCGCGTTGTGGAAGGCGCCGAAACCGGGCGAGCATTTCTGGGAAACGCGGATCGGGCCGGGGCGTCCGGGCTGGCACATCGAATGCTCGGCCATGGCCATGAAATATCTCGGCGAAACGCTGGATATCCACACCGGCGGCGTGGACCTCGCCTTCCCGCATCACGAAAACGAAATCGCGCAGAGCGAAGCGGCTACGGGGAAGCAGTTCGTGCGCACTTGGCTGCACGCCGAGCATTTGATTATTGAAGGCCAGAAGATGTCGAAATCGCTCGGCAACTTCTACACGCTGCGCGATCTTTTCGCGCGTGGGCACAAACCCTCCACGATCCGATTTCTGCTGCTCTCAGTTCCCTATCGGCGCCAGCTGAATTTCACCGAGGAGGGCATCGTGCAGGCGCGGAACTCGACCGAGCGGTTGCGGAATTTCGTGACGCGACTTAAGACCGCGCAGTTTCCGGCCGGCTCGAATCCGGAAACGGAAAAGCGAATTGCCAAAGCTGAGAACGATTTTGACGCGGGCCTCGCGGACGATATCAATACGGCCATGGCGCTGGCGGCGATTTTCGATCTGGTGCGCGATGTGAATACGGCCATGGATCGGGGCGCATTTCTGCAGCAGGATGCTCCGCGCGCCGTGGCCGCGATGGAGAAATTCGACGCCGTCCTGGCGCTGCTCGAAGATGATGACGACGAAAAACTCGCCAAGCTTGGCTTCTCGCCGGAGAAGGCGCGCATGTCCTCCGCGGAAGTGGATGCGCTGATCGAAGAGCGTCAGGCGTCGAAAAAGCGGCGCGACTTCAAACGCGCGGACGAGATACGGCAGAAACTCGCGGATTCTGGTATTCTATTGGAAGATGCGAAGGACGGAAGCGTCCGGTGGAAGTACAAATGAAATTCTCCTCAAAACACGCGCACCTGCTTCACAGCCAGCCTTCTCTGGACCGGCCGAATCTTTTCGGCGCGGCGTAATTTCCATTCCTCTTCGGATTTGCCCGGCACGCAGCGGCGGAAACCGTTTCGCGCGCACAGGACCAGTACAATTCCGGAGGAACCAATGCAAGTCGCCGAGATGAAACGGAAACTACCGCACCTCGTAACTGCTCTACCCGGCCCAAAAGCGAAGGAAATTGTCGAGCGCGATCACGCCGTGGTCTCGCCTTCCTACACACGCGACTACCCGCTGGTTGCGAAGACCGGTCGCGGCGCCGTGGTGGAAGACGTGGACGGAAATACCTTTCTCGATTTCGCCGCGGGAATTGCCGTCGTCGCGACCGGGCACTGCCATCCGCAGGTGGTCGCCGCCATTCAGAAACAAGCGGCCGAGTTGATCCACATGTCCTGCACCGATTTTTATTACGAGGGCATGGTCCAACTGGCCGAAAAGCTCGCGGCGATTGCGCCGGGCGAGAGCGCGAAGCGCGTCTATTTCGGAAATTCGGGCACCGAAGCTGTCGAAGCTGCGATGAAGCTCGCGCGGTATCACACGAAGCGCGACAAGTTCATCGCGTTTCACGGCTGCTTTCACGGTCGCACGTTCGGCGCACTATCACTGACGGCGAGCAAAGCCGTTCAGCGGAAGAATTTCGGCTCGCTGCTGGCGGGCGTTTTCCACGCGCCATATCCCAACACGTATCGCGGGGCCTACGGCGTGCGTCCGGAGAATGCGTCGGCAGATGCGCTCGCCTACATCGAGAACGAGCTGTTCAAGCGGCTGTGCGATCCCTCGGATGTGGCCGGGATCTTTATCGAGCCGGTTCAAGGTGAAGGCGGATATCTGCCGGCTCCGGTGGAATTTCTGCAGGGACTCGAGCGGCTGTGCCGCAAGCATGGCATTCTACTAGTCGCCGACGAGGTGCAGTCCGGAATGGGCCGCACGGGCAAGTGGTGGGCCGTGGATCACGCTGGAATCGAGCCGGACATCATTTGCACGGCAAAAGGAATCGCCTCGGGAATGCCTCTTTGCGCCGTGATTGCGAAAGCGGACGTGATGGATTGGAAGCCCGGCGCGCACGCTTCCACGTTCGGCGGCAATCCCGTCTCGATCGCTGCGTCGCTTGCGACCATTGCTGTGCTCGAGAAGAATGCGATCGCAAACGCCGCGAGCATGGGCGAATTTATCTTCCGCCAGACCGCCGGGTGGCGCGAGCGTCACAAGAGCGTCGGCGACGTTCGCGGCAAGGGCCTGATGATCGGGATCGAGTTCGTGCGCGATCAGAAGACAAAAGAGAAAGCGCCCGGAATTCGCGATCAGGTCCTTGAAGCCGCCTATCGGAAAGGACTCCTCGTGCTCGGCGCCGGAGAGAATTCGCTGCGGCTCGCTCCTCCCCTGGTGATTGACGAGGAGCAGGCGGATTTCGCATTGCGTACGCTCGATGCCTGCATCAGCGAGGCAGAGCGGTCGCTCTAGATTCCGAAGGGGCGAGTCGAGCGACCGTCCCCAGCAGGACTGAAAATGTTCGCGCGCTTCATGTTCGCCGTAATGGACTTCGCGGCCCGCAAGGGCCTCGCGGATGGCAGCAGTACGAACTCACCTGACTCCTCTCCCAAACAGCAAGCGAGGCGTACAGGCGTTCGCGGCGAAACGTACGCCTACTGGTACCTTCGCCGACACGGCTACGTGCTCGTCGCGCGGAACTACACCTCGCCGGGGCTCAAGGGCGAGCTCGACATGGTTGGTTATGATGGTCCGGTGCTCGCGTTCGTGGAGGTGAAGACGCGCGCGGTCAGCGATCGGGAGCAGCCGTCGCCCGAGGAAGCAGTGAACGCGGACAAGCGCCGGTTTATCGCGCGAATGGCGAGGCAGTTTCTTCGCACGCGACGCGCCGAGGGAGCTCCCCACCGATTCGACGTCCTCGCGATCGAAACCCGCGCAGGCACCCACCCCGAAGTGCGTCTTCACAAAGGCGCGTTCGTTCCTGACGCAACCTGACCGACGCCGCCCCTTGCCTGTACATCCGCCGTAGTAGAATATGTCCACGTATTGGACATTTGACCATTCAGGGACCGCGCTAAATCTAGGAGGCAAGGTTGCCGGAGCTTCGAAGAGACCCCATCACTGGCCGCTGGGTCATCATTTCCTCGGACCGGAACCGGCGCCCGTCGGATTTCGTGCGGGAGAGCGTTCAGATCAAGGGGGTCGGAGTTTGCCCCTTCTGTCCGGGGAACGAAGGAAAGACCCCGCCGGAAGTCCTTGCTTACGGCCGCAACGGCAGCGGGAGGGACACGCCCGGTTGGTCACTGCGCGTAGTGCCAAATAAATTTCCCGCGCTCGGCATCGAAGGTGGCCTCGACCGCGAAGGCGACGGCATGTTCGATCGCATGAACGGCGTGGGCGCGCACGAAGTAATCGTGGAAACGCCAGATCATCAGCTTACGCTCGCGTCCATGCCGGAGAAGGCGCTCGAGGAAGCTCTGTGGGCCTATCGCGACCGCATGCTCGACCTGAAAAACGACCGCCGCTTTCGCTACATCCTGCTTTTCAAGAACCACGGCGAGCCGGCCGGTGCGTCGCTCGAGCACACGCACTCGCAGTTGATCGCGCTGCCGATCGTGCCCAAGCGCGTGCGCGAGGAAGTGGACAGCTCGAAGCATTACTACGATGAGAAGGAGCGCTGTATTTTCTGCGACATGATCCGGCAGGAAATTGAAACCGAGTCGCGAGTGATCCTGAACGATGATCACTTCATCGCTCTGGCGCCGTACGCGCCGCGCTTCCCGTTTGAAACGTGGATTCTGCCGCGGCAGCACAGCTCGGCCTTCGAGAACATGCCCACGCCCTACTACGGCGCCCTCGCGAAAGTGCTCCGCAATTTCCTGGGCCGGCTCGACGCGGCGCTGGCGTTCCCGTCCTACAACTTCGTGGTGCACACGTCGCCCATCGGCGAGGAAATCAACGATCACTATCACTGGCACATCGAGATGATGCCCAAGTTGAGCAAAGTGGCGGGATTTGAGTGGGGCACGGGCTTCTACATCAACCCCACGCCGCCTGAAGAGGCTGCACGGTTTCTGCGCGAAGCGACTCCGCAACGATAGGTCTACGAGGAATCCATTCCTACGACTGCTTCAGTTTTTTCCGCGCGGAATAGAACAGAGTTGCCGCGAGCGCCACAAACAGGAGCACGCCGAACCACTGTGCCTGCTCCAGATTGGGCACGAAGCGCGTGCCGAAACTTGTGAATATAGTGGAGGACCACGGAAGTCCGAGTCCTCGCGCCATCCAGTGAGGAATGTGAGTGCTCAGCTCCGAATCTTGTAGAAGATTCAGAATGATCGCCAGCAAACCGAATACTCCACCGGCGGCGATAAGACCGCTGGAATAAAGCGCGCCGGGACTAACCTCGCTGTCCGCTCCCTCCTGTTTTTCCTGCCCCTGCTCTGCGAGCCAGCGAACCATGCCTCCGGCAAACATCGCCATCGTGGTGCCGATGGAAATGTAGGAGCCCACGGCGAATGGCAGCGATCGAACGCCCAGTATTTCAATCGCAATTACCAGGAAAACTCCCAGAAAAACAAGGCGCCACGGGAGCTTGTGATTCAGAATTCCGTTGATGACCGTGGCCATCAAACGCGCCTGCGGCGCTGCTGCGCGCGCACTGCCGATTCCCTGTTCCCACTGAATTTCGATCTGGCCCGAGCTGGGATCATAAAGATATTTCCCGTCCGGAATCGTGCTTGAGGCGATCGCATTGACGAGAACGTATGTTTTTCCGTCGTGGACGTAGCTGCTGTCCTGCGTCTGGACACCGTCCGGCAGGTGATTCACATCGAACGCAATCTGGACCGGCTTGTATTGCGCGAGTCCGACATTCATTAGGATCAGAGTTCCACCGATGGCGAGCGACGAAACCAGCACGCCGATCACCAGCGCGATCTGTTGCTTTGCCGGTGTCGCGCCGACGAGATAGCCGGTTTTCAAATCCTGCGAAGTGGCTCCCGCGATCGCCGCGGCGATGCAAACCACCCCGCCAATCGTCAGCGCAAGGACCGCGTAAGGCTGCGCGGTCCACCGGATCACCAGAAACGCCGCGCAGGTGGCCATCAGAGTCGCGATCGTCATGCCGCTGATTGGATTCGACGAGTTTCCGATCAATCCGCTGATGCGCGAGGCGACCGTCACAAACAGGAATCCGAAGACGATAATAAAAAGTGCCGCGAACAGATTCGCGAAGAGTCCGGTCTGCGCACCCGGCACCGGCTTTAACGTGAGGAACACCCAGATCATGGCCATAATCGCGATCGAACCTACAACGACAACCTTCATCGAAAGATCGCGCTCGGTGCGACTCATCGCCGGCATCGACTCCCGCTTCGCGCGAACGTCCTTGAGCCCGGCGGTCAGAGCCGCAAAAATCGTAGGCATCGTTTTGATCAGCGTGATTAATCCCGAACACGCTACGGCCCCGGCGCCCATCGGACGAATGTAGGTCGCCCAGAGCTGATCGGGAGACATCTGCGGGATCGGAATCGTGCTGGGATAGAGTGCGACGTTAGGCGCCAGCGAGCCGAAGAAACGCATCGCCGGCATCATGACCAACCAGGAAATCACGCCGCCCGCGAACAAAAATCCCGCCACGCGCGGCCCGATAATGTAGCCGACGCCCAGATATTCCGAGGCAATTGTGCAGCGCACGGACGCGCCGGGCAGCCACTTCGGCTGGTAGTCCGGCTGGCCAGGCCATAGGCCGAGCGTGTTCATGCAAAACGTGTACACGCCGCCAAGCCCGAGGCCCCAGAAAACGCGCCCGGCAAATGATCCGCCGCGCTCTCCGGCCACGAGCACGTCGGCGCACGCGGTGCCCTCGGGAAACGTGAGATTACCGTGCTCCTTCACGATCAGCTGCCGCCGCAGCGGAATCATGAACAGGACGCCAAGCGTGCCACCGAGCAGCGCCAGGAAGAAAATGCGCCAGTATTCTGTGTTCAGCGAGTAGCCGAGGAAAATCAGCGCAGGCATGGTGAAGATCACGCCCGCAGCGGCCGATTCCCCGGCCGAGCCCGTGGTCTGCACGATGTTGTTTTCGAGAATTGTGGAGCGCCCGAACGCGCGCAGGATGCTGATCGAAAGGACGGCGATCGGGATGGAAGCGGAAACGGTGAGCCCGGCGCGCAGACCGACGTATACGGAGACTGCGCCGAATAGAATCCCAAACAGCGAGCCCAATATAATGGCGCGAAGGCTGAATTCGCGGACGCTCTCTTCGGCCTCCACATACGGGCGGAATTCACCCGGTGGTGCGGTCGAACTCCAGGGCTTCGTAGCCACGCTTTGCCTCCCTCGCGATCCTGCCGAATACCTGTGCAATTGCGCGCCGGGACGTGGCGCAGCAGAGCGGGCAAGTTAGCATCACGCGCCCGCACAGGCAAGGCGCAATCAAGCGAGGCAGCTCGCCCATCCGGATTGAAAAGCAGGAAGTCGTATCGCAGGGACACGTTTCTCGCTGGTCATGTGCCGCTATGGGATCGTCGGCTCGTCGCCGAGTTACCTTTACGACTGCGCCGACCGCCTGAATTGACACGAAGCGGCAATTCGGGATAGCTTGGCACACACGTCACTACCTGCAAACTAGGCGAATGCAGCCGCGGGGCGAAGTCCTGGCCACGGAGCTGCCTGCAACAACGGAAGGAGCGAGGAGCCTCGCATGAATCGAACCCTCACAATCATTTGCGCCATCGTCATTCTTATTATTGCATTCGCGGCCTCTCCGGGCGTCTCGCGGGCCGATGACTGGCTCGCAATTCCGCCCGAGGACCTCGCCTTGAAGGACAACCCGAAACAACCGGGCGCGGACGCGATGATTTTGTATCGAGAGCTCGATGATGATGCCTCGAAGTCCGCCGCTTCCGGCGACACGCTCGAGGAATATGTGAGGATCAAGATCTTCACGCAGGAGGGAGTGAAGGAAGGGCATATTCAGGTGGAGTTCGTGAGGGAATACCAGAACGTCGTATATGTGACGGGGCGCACGATCAAACCGGATGGCAACATCGTGAAGTTCGACGGCCAGGTTCTCGAGACAACTTTGGTGAAGTCGAACGGTCTAAGGGTCCTGGCGAAGACGTTTACGTTGCCGGACGTCCAGCCAGGCTGCATCATTGAGTACAAATATCAATTGCAAGGCGAGGCAGGATGGGCTCATTCACACGAATGGACCGTGTCACAATCGCTGTATACGCGTGAGGCTCATTTCAAATACAAGCCGGAGACGAGTTACGGTACAAGCTTGCACCCCATGGCCTCGACCTACCTGCTGCCAGCCGATGCGGCACCCAAACTGCAGGTGGATGGCGCGTACTTGATGGCGGTTCACGACGTTCCCGCCATCGTCGAGGAGCCCTTGATGCCTCCCAAGCGGCCGATTGAGTCGCGTGTTTCATTTTATTATCAAAATCCAGATGCTCCCTCAGCAACGGACTCATCCGACAAATACTGGAATCACTACGCGAAACGATGGAATGACGAACTCGAGAAATTCATCGACAAGAAAAAAACGCTGACTGAGGAAGTTTCCAAAATCACCAACCCCAGCGACGCGCCGGATGTGAAACTTCGAAAAATCTATGTGCGCGTTCAGCAGATTCGCAATTTGAGTTTCGAAGACGACAAAATGAGGAAGGAGAACAAAAGCGAGAACCTGAAAGACAATTCCAACGTCGAGGATGTCCTGAAGCACAGCTACGGCTACGGGACAGAGATTAACTATCTGTTCGTCGGATTGGCTCGCGCGGCAGGGTTCGAGGCAACCGAAGTCTATGTGGCGCCGCGGAACATCGGGGTCTTTCTCTCCAAGCGCAATGAGGTGGCGGAACTTTCGGATGAACTCACGTGGGTTCGCGCCGGCTCTCAGGAATATTATCTTGATCCCGCCGCTCGCTTTTTTCCGTTTGGATTGCTGCCGTGGTACGAGACGGAAGTGAGCGGCATAAAGGTGGATAAGAATGGAGCCACGATCGTGAACACACCCAATCCCGGGCCGTCAGATGCCACGCTGGTCCGCTCCGCGGATCTCGATCTCAAGGAGGACGGTTCGATCTCGGGAACCGCACGATTGGACATGGCGGGGCAAAGAGCGGCGCTGCTCCGCGAGGAGAAACGCAAAGAGGACGACACCGGAAGGACCAAGGAGCTGGAGAGTGAAATCAAGGCCTGGCTGCCGGCAGGCTCGACCTTCGAAATCACAAAGATCGCCAACTGGGACAACACCGACCAGCCAATTCACATCGAGGGGACGCTCACGATTCCTTCTTTCGCGATGGGGGCGATGCAGCGGATGGTGATGCCGATCGAGATGTTCCAGATGTCGCAGATGGCGGAATTTGCATCCGAGAAGCGCGTTAATGCGGTCTATTTCCACTATCCTTTTGAGGAGACTGACGACATCAAGCTTCGCCTGCCCGCTGGATATAAGGCGGAAAGCTTGCCGCCGGACCGCAAGGTCGAGTTGGGTGCTGTGTCTTATGAAACTTCCGCGGCCGCGCAGGATGGAGCCGTAGAGATAAAGCGGCACCTGGCCGTAAACGGCGTTTTGTTTTCAAAAGAAGAATATCCCACGCTGCGCAAGTTTTTCGGAACGGTGAAGACCAATGACAACACACAAATGGTGCTTCAGAATGCGCAGTCTGCTCACAACTAGTAGATCGGCGGCGATCCTGGCGTTTGCGGCGGTGCAATTTGCGTGGTTTGCGCCCAGGGTGTCAGCAGCGGACAGCGCGCCCGACTGGCTCCGCGCCGCGGCGCAGGAGAAGCTTCCTGCATACGACGAGGATACCCTCGCGGTGATCCTGCTCGATGAAACTCAGACGACCGTCCACGATAACGGCGAGATCGACACGCTTCATCGCTGCGCGATTCGATTGCTCCGACCAGAGGCTCGCCGTCAACACGGCGGAATCGCGGTCGATTTCGATAAGGACACAAAGATTTCATATCTCAAGGCATGGACGATTGAGTCCAGTGGACATGAAATCGCGGTAGGCGACAAGGACGCAGAGGAACACGGCTACCTTTCCGATCTCGAATACGATGATGTGAAAGTGAAAGCGCTACAGTTTCCGGAGGCGAATCCCGGAAATGTGGTCGGTTACGAGTATGTGCAGCGGGAGCGGCCGGAGATTTTTGAGGACATCTGGGGCTTTCAGGGCACATCACCGGTTCATAGGTCCCGTTTCACGCTTCAACTGCCACCAGGATGGGAGTTCAATACCCGCTGGGGCAATCATGCTGAACAGCAACCGCAAAGCTCCGGTACCAATGCCTATACGTGGGAAATCATTGACAGCCCGGCGATTGAGATCGAGCCTGAAATGCCGCCATGGACAGTCATCGAAGGCCACATGATCGTCAAGTACTTCCCTCGCGATCCGAAGATGCGGCCGAAGACATCCGGCTCCTGGAACGATATCGCGCTCTGGTATCAGGGCTTGATCCAGCCGAGACGAGTCGCCACGCCCGAAATAACAGCGAAAGTCGCAGAGCTTACTTCCGGCGTTCAAGATCCCGTCGACAAAATAAGAGCCTTGGCGAGTTTTACTCAGCGGCAAATTAGATACCAAGCCGTAGAGATTGGAATTGGCGGCCATCAACCCCACGCGGCCGGTGATACTTTTCGACACCGATATGGCGACTGCAAGGATAAGGCCACGCTCTTAAATACGATGCTCCAGGAAATCGGCATTCAATCCTACAACGTAATGATCAGCCCGGAGCGAGGCGTCGTGAGGCCAGATTTTCCGCTTCTTTACTTCGGCCACTCAATTATCGCGATTCATTTGCCTGACAATATTCCGGACGACGGACTGTACGGTATCGTGAACGACCCCAAACTCGGACGCCTGCTCTTTTTCGACCCGACCAACGAGTACGTACCGGTAGGATACCTGCCTTGGTACCTTCAAGATAACGATGCGCTCGTCGTGACGGCTGACGGCGGAAAACTGGTTCACATACCCTTGTTCCCTCCGGCGACGAATCGATTGCTGCGCACGGCGAAGTTTGATCTGAGTGCGGCGGGTGATCTCTCCGGAGAAATTCATGAAACGGACTGGGGAGGTCAGGCGGCCCGAGAACGCGAAGAGTTTCTCGGAGTGCAGCCCGCGAAGCGAGTCGAAATCTTTGACCACTTTCTGGCGAATTTCTTGAATAATTTCAACCTGACCGGCGCAAGTCTCGGCAATCTAGAACAGTACGATCAGACTTTTATCCTTGATTACAAATTCGTTTCGGCAGGGTACGCAACGAGCGCAGGCGATCTGCTATTTGTGCGGCCGCGAGTGGTCGGCGATAAGGGCACGGGAACGCTGCGCCTGTTCGCGGAACATAAGCCGCGGAAATATCCGATTCAATTCGAGGAAGCGACGCGGCAGGACGACGTCTTCGACATCACTCTGCCCGCCGGGTACGTAGTGGACGGGCTGCCGAAACCCGTGCAGGTCAATTGCGACTACGCGAGCTACAAAAGTGAAACTAAGGTCGCGGATGGCATTCTGCACTTCAAGCGAACTTTTGAAATCACGGACGTGATGGTTCCCACTGAAAAGCTTCCAGCGGTGCGGGATTTTCTACAGCAAGTCGTTGCGGACCAGCAGTCGGCCGTAGTCTTGCGCCGCGCAACTCCCTGATTTTTGCGCGCCTTCGCGGCGGGAAGGCGGGTGTTCAGGCTTTTCCGCTGAGACGTTCGCGTACCTTGTCGCTGAGAACCTTTCCGTCCACGTTTTTTCCTTCGAGGCGCGCACGGGCAGCCTTCACCACGGCGCCCATTTGCTTCAGCGAGTCGGCCCCTGCCTCGGCTATGGCGTCCTCAACCGCGCGGTGAATTTCCGCGTCGCTGGGCGCGATCGGCAGATATCCCTCGATGATAGCGATTTCCTTCGTTTCCTTGTCGGCCAGGTCCTTGCGGCCGCCCTTCGTGAACTGATCCACGGATTCGCGGCGCTGCTTCACGAGCGTCTGCAGCACCTGCAGCGACTCCAGGTCGTCCAGTGCGCGCTTCTTGTCAATTTCCTTGTACTTCAGCGCGCTTTTGACCATGCGCAGCACGCTCAGCCGCAGCTCGTCCTTCTCTCTCATCGCCACGGTCAAATCTTTTTCGATGCGTTCGATATAGCTCATGCGTGTGTTTCTCCCGTCAGAAAATAGTAGCACACGCGTTGCGAGCGGCGCGCGTAATTGACAGGCGCGCGTGCGCCCGATACCCTTGTGGCCCATGAAAATTATCATTGCGGACAAAATCAGCGAGCGCGGAATCGCGCTTCTGCGTGAAACAGGATGGGAAGTGCTCACACCGGCAGCCGCAGCGGTTCCGAGCGAACTCGCGGACGCCGATGCGTTGATCATTCGCAGCGCCACCAAGGCCACCGCCGCATTGCTCGAAAAGGCCTCGAAGCTTCGCGTGATTGGCCGTGCGGGCGTGGGCGTGGATAACGTGGACGTGGAAGCGGCCACGAAGCGCGGCGTTCTGGTGATGAATACACCAGGCGGAAATGCCGTCAGCGTAGCGGAGCACACGATTGCGCTGATGTTGGGCCTGGCGCGCGCGGTGCCGCAGGCAAATGCCTCGATTCAAGCAGGCCGCTGGGAAAAGTCCGCATTCTCAGGCACGGAGATGCGCGGAAAAACGCTGGGGCTGGTCGGCTTGGGCCGCGTCGGCACCGAAGTGGCGCGGCGGGCTCGTGGGCTCGAAATGAAAGTGCTCGCTTACGATCCATTCGTCACGCCTGCAGCCGCGCGCGAAGTAGAAGTCGAGTTACTTCCGTTGGACGAAGTTCTGCGGCAGTCGGACGTGGTTTCGCTACACACGTCGCTCAGCGGCTCGACCGAGAAAATGATTGATGCGGCGGCGATCGCGAAAATGAAGAAAGGCGCGCGCCTGATCAATTGTGCGCGAGGCGAATTGATTGACGAAGCCGCTCTCGCCGAAGCGCTGAAGTCGGGCCAGCTCGCCGGGGCCGCGGTGGATACTTTTGCGGTCGAGCCGCCGAAGAATTCTCCGCTCATCGGCCTGCCGAATCTGATTGCGACGCCGCACATTGCGGGTTCCACGGCGGAAGCCCAGGAAGAAGTTGGCACCGCCATCGCGCTGCAGGTGCGCGATTATCTCGTCGAAGGAATCATTCGCAACGCGGTGAACATGCCGGCGCTATCGCCCGATCAGTATCGTCGGCTGCAACCTTATCTGTCGTTGGGCGAGCGCCTCGGGGCATTTGTCGCTCAGGCTGCTCCTTCGCGGAGTTTCACTCACATTCGCATCCGCTACGCGGGTGAACCCGCCGAGTTGGGATCACATATGATCCGCAGCGCCGTGCTCGTTGGCGCCTTGAAGGCCGTGATTGACGACAACGTAAATTTGGTCAACGCGTCAGCGGAGGCCGCTTCGCGCGGCATCGTGGTGGAAGAAACCACGCGACGGCGGGAGCGCGGCTTTCCCAACACGATCGAAGTTGCCATCACCGATGGCGGACGCGATTTCGCGCTCGAAGGAACTGTCGGCCAGGATGGCTCGCCTCGTATCGTGTCGCTCGATGGCATGAGCCTGGAAGCGCCGCTGGAAGGCACAATGCTGCTCTCGCGAAATGTGGACGTGCCGGGCGTGATCGGTCGAATCGGCACCGAGCTGGGCACGCTCGGCGTGAATATTGCGACGTTCGCGCTCGGCCGCCGCGCGCCAGGCGGAGGCGGCGAGGCGCTGGCCCTCGTCGGCCTCGATGGCAACGTGGACGCATCAGTGGTCCAGCACATTCGCGCTCTGCCGTCTGTTACGGACGTGCGGCTCGTGCGACTTCCCGCCGCGCCGCAGGCCAGCGCCGCCCCTCGATAGTAGCCGCGCCATCCAAATCTCTTCTTCATTCTCTCCCGACGGAAGGGCTTTGAATTCGCCCCGCGTTGCGAATGGGCCCGATCGTGCGGGCCATACGCAGCTGATGGCGTCGCCATCGGATCGCAGCTTTGCAGGAATATGCGCGAGCGGCTACAATGCAATTGTGAGCATCTAATACCGGGAATGGCCCCTAGAAGGATTCGAATCCAAGACATATGGACGTCGAAAGAGTCATAGACAGCGTCGTTGCGCGCTTCATCGGGACGAAACACGAGCGCGATGTAAAGAAGGTTCAGCCGCTCGTCGAAGCGGTGAACGCGCTCGAACCGGAAATGAAGCTGCTTTCCGACGAAGAGCTGGGCTCGCGCACTCTCGCGCTTAAGGCCGAGGTGCAGGCGCGTCTGGAAGGCATCGAATCGGACGATCCGCGCTATAAGGAAAAACTTCAGGAGGCGCTCGAGCCGGCCGTCGTGCCGGCGTTCGCGACAGCTCGTGAAGCGGGACGCCGCACGCTGGGCATGAGGCACTTTGACGTGCAGCTGATCGGCGGAATCGTGCTGCACCAGGGCAAAATCGCCGAGATGAAAACGGGCGAAGGCAAGACGCTCGTCGCCACGCTGGGCGCGTATCTGAATTCGCTGACCGGCAAAGGCGTGCACATCGTCACCGTGAACGATTATCTGGCAAGGCGTGACGCCGAATGGATGGGCCCGATCTTCAAGATGCTGGGGCTGACGGTCGGTGTGATCGTGCACGACCTGGACGACGCGCAGCGCCGCGCCGCCTACGCCGCCGACATCACCTATGGTACGAACAACGAATTCGGGTTCGACTACCTCCGCGACAACATGAAATACGATCTGAAGGATTGCGTTCAACGCGGCCACCAGTTTGCGATCGTGGACGAAGTGGACTCGATCCTGATTGACGAGGCGCGCACCCCGCTGATCATTTCCGGGCCCGCCGAGGAATCCACCGACAAGTACTACCGCATTGACAAAATCATCCCCAAGCTGATCCGCGACATTGATTACACAGTTGACGAGAAACTGCGCACGGTTACGCCCACCGAAGAAGGCGTGGCAAAGTGCGAGCGCCTGCTAAACCTTGGCAATCTCTACGACCCCGCGAACATGGAAATTAATCATCACGTCTATCAGGCGCTGCGCGCCCACGTGCTATTCGAGAAGGACGTGGATTACGTCGTGAAAGACGGCGAAATTGTGATCGTAGATGAATTCACAGGACGGCAAATGCCGGGCCGGCGGTGGTCCGACGGTTTACATCAGGCGATCGAGGCGAAGGAATCCGTGAAAATCGAGCGCGAAAATCAAACGCTCGCCACCATCACATTTCAGAACTATTTCCGGATGTACAAGAAACTTTCGGGAATGACCGGCACGGCCGAAACCGAAGCGCCGGAGTTCGACAAGATTTACAAACTCGAAGTGGTCGCTATCCCGACGAACAAGAACCTGATCCGCATCGAGAATCCGGACGTGGTTTACCGCACGGAAAAAGAAAAATACGAAGCGGCTGTAAATGGAATCATCCAGGAAGACGGCACGAAGGCGGGCGGCATCCGGCAATATTTCGAGAGCGGCCAGCCCGTTCTGGTCGGCAGCATCTCCATCGAGAAATCGGAGAAGATCGCCGAGCTACTGATCAAGCACAAGATCCCGCACCAGGTTTTGAACGCGAAGCAACATGAGCGCGAAGCGAAGGTAATCGCACAGGCAGGGCGCAAAGGCGCCGTGACCGTTTCGACGAACATGGCGGGCCGCGGAACCGATATTTTGCTCGGCGGCAATCCCGAAGCCATGACGCGCGATTACTGCCTGAAGGAGAAACTGGCGATGCCGTACTTGCCGGCAGGTTCGGTGATCAGCGCCGCGCCCGGAACCGAAACGCCAGCGCAAGCCGATGCCGTCGTCGCGGGCGCTACAGGAAACGGCGCCGGGAACCCGGCGATGGTGCTGTTCCAGCAGGAAGGCAAGATTTTCCAGGTGCCGCTCGAGCAGTGGAAGCCGCTCTACGATCAATTTGCCGTGCAGTGCAAGGCGGAGCACGACGAAGTGGTGGCGATGGGCGGGCTGCACATCCTTGGTACCGAACGCCACGAAGCGCGGCGCATTGACAATCAGCTTCGCGGACGCGCGGGACGCCAGGGCGATCCGGGTGCGTCCCGATTTTTCCTTTCCCTCGAGGACGACCTGCTGCGAATATTCGGCGGCGAGCGCATGCAATCTATTATGTTCCGGCTGGGGATGACCGAGGGCGTGCCCATCGAGTCGCGGCTGATCAGCAAGCGCATCGAAAACGCGCAGAAGGCAGTTGAGGCCCAGAACTTCGAGGCCCGCAAACACCTGCTCGAGTACGACGATGTAATGAACAAGCAGCGGGAAACGATCTATTCGTTGCGCCGCTCGTTCCTCGAAGGCCGCGATCAGAAGGAATTCGTGCTCGAACGCGCCGAGGCGATCATGAATGAGCTCGTCGAGACATATTGCCCGCGCGACCAGCACCCCGATCAGTGGAACGTCACCCAGTTTTCGAACGAAATGCTCAACCAGTTCGGCTTCGATCCGAAGGCGGCCGGGGTAGATATAGCCGAAGTGAGCCACGACGACCTTGCCGAGACGCTGCTCGAAAAGGCCCGGGCACGCTACGAAGAAAAGGAGAACCTTTTCAGCTCGGCGACGCTCCGCTGGCTCGAACGCCACATCCTGCTCGATATCGTGGACGCCCAGTGGAAAGACCACCTGTTAACGCTCGACCACCTGAAGGAAGGCATCGGCCTACGGGGCTACGGCCAGAAGGACCCCCTGGTCGAGTTCAAGAAGGAAGCCTTTACCCTGTTCGACGAGCTTATGAACCGGATTGACACCGAGGCAGTGCGGTTCCTCTTCCTGATGCAGCCCGCCAAGCCTCAGGACGAGGCCAAGCAGATCGAACAACGCCAGCGGCGGCAGCAGCAAAATCTCCAGTTCCAGACCGGTCCGGCGCAGGCTGAGGCCCCCAAACCCGTACGCTCCGGCGCCAAGGTTGGCCGGAACGACCCCTGTCCGTGTGGCTCCGGCAAGAAGTATAAGAAGTGCCACGGTACGGCGGCCTGAATTCTCCTCACTAAGATCCAACCGCGAGTTCCGCAGAGTTTGGGGAAACTACCATACAGTATGTCGTTTGTAAATAATAACTTACAGCGTTTATTGAACAAGCACACAGCGTGAGATACCGCCTTGCCGCCTCATTCCCATACTGCTAAAAACGAGGGCGGGGGTAGCTGGGTCGGCGGGGCTAAGACTAGCTGAGCCGATGGCCAGAATCACGTTCCTCTCGCGCCTGAATCGGGCACGAAAAATCAAAATATAGGAGATTTAAATGAAAAGGTTGGCATTGTTGTGCGGGGCCCTGGTACTGTTCGCGGGCGTCGCATCGGCCCAGGACTCGCCGAGGGTTGAGGCATTCGGCGGATATTCATACCTCCGTGCGAACGATTTCAATACCGGTGAGAACTTCAACGGCGGCAGCGGCTCGCTAGCCTACAACTTCACTCCGATGCTCGGAGTCGTGGCCGACTTCGGTGGCTATCACTGGAGCCAGGCGGGTGTGGATTCCACGGTCGTTTCGTACCTTTTCGGACCCAAAATCGCGTTGCGCCATGGTCCGATCACGCCGTTTGCCCAAGCTCTGTTCGGTGGAGCGCACGCATCATTTAGCGGGAACGAATGCGATACTGCGCGCGTGCACAGCGAAGGCGGCGGATGCGAAAACTTCAGCACCTCCGACAACGCTTTCTCGATGGCGCTGGGTGGCGGGCTTGATTGGAACGCCACAACTCACATCGGCATTCGCGTGATCCAGGCAGAATATGTGATGACGCGTTTCGGTGGTGATACACAGAACAATGCTCGCATCTCTACCGGCGTTGTTTTCCGTTTCTAAGTTGAATCCAAGGTGGCATCGGGGCCGGCGGGAAACCGCCGGCCCTCTTTTTTTTAGGCGAGGTTTTGCTCTAGTTGCCGACGGCGAACATGTGCCCGTCATTCTGCGTGTAAAGCTTCCCATCCGGCCCAATAGACAGAGGAGTATAGGCCGACCCCACCGCCAGATTCAGGAAGAGGTTTGCCGCAGGAGTTGTGAAGACCCCGGAATTTCCTTGCGGCAGCACGTATAGATTGCCGTCCTCGCTGGTCACATAGACATTTCCGTTTGAGTCCACCGCGGGCATGTTAACGCACCATTCGAACCCATTCGGATTGGTGGTGCTGCAGGAGATTGTTCCATTGGCATTGCGGGTACAGCTCTGTGTGTTCGTGCTCTGGAACTGCCACTCGATATTCAGGCTCGGGTCCAGCTGCGTAATGTAATACGGCCCCTGCGGCAGCTGCTGGCAAATCGAGCTGCTGAGGTTGCAATAAAGTCCTATGCTGTAATGATTGTCCTTCAGGACGATTGAATAGGTGCCGCCGTGGGAGTAAACGGCGGGCGTGGAATCCCATCCGAAGTCGTACGCGCCCGTAAATGTCCCGGTCGAATCGAATTTGAACATGTGGCCGCGAAAACCGTTGTAGTTCGTGATCGCGCCGAAAATCACCGAACCGTCGGGCAGCACCGTTGGAGACGACGACGCAAAATCAATGAGGACGCCGGAGCCGGGCGCGTTCGTGGTGGGGTCAACGCCGGGATTCGCGCCCACGCGGCAGGCGTTGGGTGTGTTGTTCGTGGGGCCGATCGGCACAATGGTCCCGCAACCGTCATTCAGCAGGTGCTGCAACGATGCTACCCATTTCGCGCCGGAGAAATCCGACTTCACCGCGATCAAATACGCCTGCATGCTATCGAAGTGGGCGCGGCTCGCGGTAAAGATCGTCCCGTCCGCTGCCACCGCTGGTGCAATGTTCAGGCCCGGGCGCTGCGAACCGCAAGCTACAGTTGGTGGAACCGCGGTGGTGGACGGCGGCCACGGCAGCGTTCCAGCGCCGGAAAATTGTCCCGGGCATGTGGTCGCGGTGCCGGCGGGTGCTCCTGGAATGAGCGATGCGAAGGACAGAACGCTGGTCGCACCAGCCGGGGTCACCTTCACCAGCCACCCCCCCTGCACGTCATTTTCCCAGGGATCGCCCACCGTCGGATCGGCCAGTTCGATCGCGTTGTAGTAGATGTTGCCCGCGGAATCGGCCGTGAGAGGGCCGGCGACATACATGTCCGTTGCCGTGATATTCATTCCCGAGAATGGGTTGATCGCCACGGGCGACGTGCCGTCGGCTTGATTGACTTTCCAGACCGTGCCGCCCGCGCCCGGCACGTATATGGATCCGTTGGCGTCAATGGGATGAAATACGGGCTCCCATCCCTGCAGGGCCGAGCCGTTTGGCTCCGGCTTCCAGTCACTGGCGAAAGTCCACACCGGCACAAGATTTCCGGCCAGCCAGCTGTATCGCACCTCGTTCCACTGTTCAGTTGACCATGTATTCGGTCCGCATGCCGATCCGTTCGACCACGCGCCAGCCGGACCGCAAGACTTGTAGGTCCCGGTCTTCGTCATCATATAGACATCGTTGCCGTCAGTAAGCGGGGCTTGGTAGTGGACCGTTAAGTCTCCGTCCCCGCCGGCGCCGCCGTTTTCGGCCTGCTCTTGAGCGACAAACGGATCGTAAACGATGTTCGCAAGCTGGTTCGCCACGCTTTGCGCGGCGATGTTGACCATTCCCGCGTGCTGCGGATTTGCTCCCCACTGCGCCCAGAACGGATCGTTCGACGGCGCGGTTACGACATCAAACGTGACCGTGATTGTCGCCGGCGCCGATCCATTTCCCGTGATCGTGACGTGCCCCGTGTACGGACCCACCGTCAGATTCCCGAGCGCGACGGACACGCTTAAGGATTGAGGGGCCGATCCATTTCCCGGAGTTACCAGCAGCCATGCGGCGTCGCTCATTGCCGTGAACGCAAGCGCGCCTCCGCCGGTGTTGGTCACATTCACTGGGGCGGGCACAGGAGTGTAGGGGAGCCCAAAATTCGCGGCGAACGTGAGAGCCGTTTGCGAGAGATTGATGACCGGCGTGCCTCCCTGACCGGAGCCTCCTCCCCCGCATGCTGCAAAACCGCAACAGGCCACCAACAGCACGACCGCGCCGATCCGATTCATCGCCCCTCTTTCCTCTGCTGAACGCGCCACGTTCTCGATTTGAGCTGCCAAAACTCGAAAAGATTGTAACCAAAATCCCGTTGGTTCTAACACCAATCTCGCCATGGATACTTCCGCTCTTGCAGAAAAGTTATGTTAGGCTCTGGCGCAAGAACCTCTGAAATAGATTTATTCGGGGTGAGTGAGGTTGGCCATGAACACGGCTGTCGCTGGAAGGTGCCGAAGATCAGCGTGTCCCAATTCGATTCCAGTCGCTCTCGCGAACGAGCAACTTTGCCTCGAGCATTTTCTGGACGACGCGTTTCTTCGCACCGACCAGACGTTCGGCCGCTGCCGCGAGGGGCGCGAGATGAATCCCGCGGACATCGAATGGCTGCTTTCCGACGCCCTCGCGATCGTCAAGAATCTTGAAGAGAAAGCAAGCGATCCCGAACCGCAGTATCGCGATAGGATGCTTGAGCTGCTGCTGAAGCTCGCCAACCTTCACGAGTATGTGGCGCACCATTCCATACGTCTCGACAGGCCTGCATAATCCAGCCGCAACCCGCGTTGCCCGCATGCGAAAGTGACAACACCCTGAAGGCTTCGTCATCTTGCATTTCCTCCGCGGTCCATTCAATCTGAAGGTGCATTTCCGGACGCCCCAGCGTGACGGACGAAAAAAAGATCGATCCCTTCAAGCCCCAGCAACCGAATATTCCGGGTGTGTTGCCGAGCCCGCCGAAAGCGAAGGCCGAGGCGCTCGATGCGCCGGAGGCGCCGGAAAATTCCGCCGAACCGCAGCCTAAGGAACCACCTCCCATCAAGTTATTGATCGCGGTTGCCGTAACGGTTGCGCTCATCACCTTCGCGGGGCTCGTCTATTGGCACAGTAGTTCGGCGGTAAAACCCGCTCAGGCATCCCCTGATTCGGCGGTGGCGGCTCCATCCGCGACAGTTGCAGCGCCCAAGAGCGAGCCAAGCTTGCCCGTCGGTCCGGGGACCATCGCAACGACTGCGGAGTTGGCGAAACCCTGGGCGGCGAAGCGCTTTATATATCGGAGCTTACTTTCGGGTCGAGACGAGCCTGCCATGGTGGTGCGGTTGCCGGGAGGGGGGTACTGGGGATTTTCGCTAATTGAACCGTTCGGCAGATGCGAACTGGAATTCATCACCGACCTCAACAAGTTGAAGACCGATTACGGCTATCGCGCCGACCATCCGATGGTCGGTGACCCCTGCAACCACACCGTCTACGACTTGCTGCGCTACGGCGGCGGTGCCTCGAACGATATGCTCGTTCGCGGCGTGATCGTGCAAGGAAACGGCATCCGGCCGCCACTGGCGATCGAGATTCGCGCAGACGGCAAAGACGTTGTCGCCGTGCGTGAAGAATAGGGTTCGCTCAACCACTCAACCCGATTTCCCCGACTGCACTCCCCCCAACTTCGAAACACCCATGCGCTAGGAACACAAACGCCACTGTCCCATTTTGCTGAAACCAGGGCAGTGGCGTCCGTGCGTTCGTTTGCCGTTATGTTAGTCGGTCAATTGTTCGACGGACCGCGCCACCATGACCGGCGTGCCCGTCGTTGGATTGATGAGTATGAATCCCACCACGCGAAGCGGGATCGGAGTCGCGCCCGTCAATCCCGAAAGCCCGGTGAGGTTGATAAAGTTTGTGGCGTTCGTAGTAAGCACAGTCAGGGGACTGGGCAACAGGACTCCCGCTGTCCACTGATCGCTCAATTCAAAACTTCCGGCATTGCCGGACTGTACGACCGTCTGACCGGTAACCAGCGAGCCCGCCTGGCCCTGCCGCCTCAGCACCACGCGATGTACTGTGAGCGTTGAGATGCCGTTCGCGGTTACGAGTTTGCCTCCGACGCCAACGGATTGCCCGGGGGTCAACGCGGAGTTGTTGAATAACAGCGTGGTGATCGGATTCGCGATGTTCGCGATCTTGTACTGCTCGGTGTTATTCAGGGTCAGCGTTGTAATCTGCCCGTCCTCTATTCCGTTAATGTCCGGCAATTCTGCGCGAACGTACAGATCCGCCGCTGTCGCCGGACCGGACGGCGGGCGAATGCTGGTGAACAATCCGGCGAGGAAGAAGCCGTCATTCGAAACCACTTCGACTTCGCTGGCATCAATGTCGTGCGTGACCGGATCAAGCGTGCCCGAAACTTCGACAATCGTGCTCGTAGTGAACGAGCTGATCGGATCGCTCGGATCATCAAAAATCGTATCCGCGTCGGTTTGGACAGTCCACTGACGGCCCTTCGGCCCCTGTATCACAAAACTCGTGGAGCCCGTGGTTCCGACTACGCCGCCGTAAAAGGCGTCAATCGAAACGCCGGCATCATCCGCTGCAAGCAACTGCATGTGGAAAATCGGGTTTATTGTGCCGGTTACCTGTCCATTCATGTCGGTTGCCAGAGACTTTCGCAGGTCGAACTCCATGCGCAAGCCGACAAGCTGTGCATCGCTCAGTACGAAGGGCGTCGCAAAGGTCACGGGCACGCTCGATTGCGAAAGCGTTCCGTTGATGGTGTTAATCGCCGGAGGATTCTGAGTTGTGTCAATGAAACCGATAACGGGACTCGCGAGCGTAACGGTCGCGGAAGTATAAGTACCCGTAGGAACTGCGCTCAGATCGAGGAGCTGGTGCAATCCGCTCAATTGCGCGAAGTCAACGACCTGTGGCGCGCTGAGGACTGAAACGTTGGTGGTGCCATTATTCAAGGTCACACCGGTGACCATGATCTGGCAGGAGATCACGCTCGGCAAAGGCGCATCGGTGCCGATGGTGAAAACCGAGCCCTGGCCGGTCGTTCCCGGGTTGGAAGCGGAAGACGATCCGCCGCAGCTGCAAAGGCCCAGCACGGCGAGAAGCAGAAGAAACACACCTGTAGCTTTATGATTCCCCATGATTATTCTCCTTCACCCAGTAAATGACTGCTGTAGCCGAATACGCTATTTCGGCTGCTGAGGGTCAAACACACGTCCCGAAAGAAAGTTGTGCCAATTTCTTTACGGCAAATTGGATTTTCCGGCGATGCCACCCGGCGACAATCAACTTCATCAACCTGCGATCCGCGCCCGCGATGGAATAGTCAGCCGGGCGCATACTATCCGCTGCCGTTCGTTCACGCCGCGTGGGCGTCGGGCGGTGTGGAAACTCTTTGTTCTCTCCCCGTTTGGCCCAAGAATGATATTTTAGCCGTGCAATTAATGGCACGTGCGGATCAGACCGCTCGTGCCGGGGGCTCTTGGCATGCGGCTTTTTGGTTTTCTGCTCTTATTGGCAGGCTGGGGGATCGTTATCAGCGCGCTCGTGCTGATGACCAAGGACGCGCCACGAACTGCGTTTGTGCTGGCCGGCATCGGCGTGGAAATCGTAGGGCTTGTGCTGCTGATCCGCGCGCACCCGATTCGGCGAGGTGCGCACGAGTGATCCCTTCACCCACCGCCAATATTTCGTTCCCTGCGTCGTTACTTTGCCTCGCATTCATTTTTCTGGTGCCGTGCGCTGCCGCCGGGCTCGCGCTGATCGGCAACGGCCTCGGACGCTCGCGCAGCGCGTCGCACTCGATGATGTCTTCGATGTGCGTCCTTGCCGTGGCGGCCCTCGCGTATTTTGCGTTTGGTTTTGCGTGGCAGGGATTCGCCGGCGGGCCGGCGCACGTCGCATCCCTGGCGGGTAAGGAATGGAACTGGATTGCTTCCGGGCGATTTTTTCTGGCGCATCAGGCGCTCGACGGCTCGCCCGCATCGCTGGCTGCATTGCTAGGAATGTTCAGCGTCGGATTGGCCGCACTCATACCGCTGGGCAGCGGAGCAGACCGCTGGCGGCTGAGCGCCTGCTGCGTCTCGACCGCGATTTTCGCCGGATGGACGTATCCACTATTCGCGCACTGGGTCTGGGGCGGCGGATGGCTGGCGCAGCTCGGTACAAATTATGGGTTGGGGCGCGGGTTTGTGGATACCGGAGGCGCCGGCACAATTCAAGCCGTGGGTGGCCTGACCGCTCTCTCGATTGCGTGGATTCTTGGCGCTCGCCGCGGCAAATACACGCGCGACGGAATGCCCACCGCGATTCCCGGCCACAACGGCGTGATGGTAATCTTCGGCTGCATTCTGGCGTTGCTTGGCTGGCTGGGATTGAACTCTGCTGGCGCGATCCTCTACAACGGCATCGAACCCGGCCAGGCCGTGCTGGTGGCGATCAATACCATCTTGTCAGCGGCGATGGCTGCGTTGACATCTGCCGTGATCACGCACGTACGTTTCGGCAAGCCGGACGCATCGCTCACCGCCAACGGCTGGATCGGCGGACTCGCGGCCAGCAGCGGCGCTTGCGCGTTTGTCACTCCGGCCGAGGCCGTCGTAATTGGATTCGTCGCGGGAGCGCTTGTCACGCTTTCCGTTGAATGGTTCGAACTGCATATGTCGGTGGACGATCCGGGCGGATCGGTTTCGGCGCACGCGATGGGCGGCCTGTGGGGCGTGCTGTCCATCGGATTCTTCGCCAGAATTCCAGCGATGGGCGGATCTGCTGCACCGGCAAGCAGCGCTACCGGCCAGTGGCTCGCACAACTGGTCGGCATTGCGACATTGATCGGTTTTATTCTGCCCATGACCTACGGACTGAATTGGCTTCTGGATCGCGTGTACTCGCAACGCGTGGCGGCCGAGGGCGAACGCCAGGGCATGGACCTCTATGAATTGGGCGCAGGCGCCTACCCGGAGTTCATCGTCCACAGCGACGAATTCACCGAGAGATGAAGGCGTCAAGCGAGCGCCTTTTATCAGCTGTACGAAAACACGCCGACGCAAACAAGTTGTATTCGGAGGGTTCGGGTACTATAAGCAGTGCGATGTGCGACGTGTAACCGTGAATAGAATTGAGCCGTCGAAGAAGTGTACGGCTTCGGTCTGGGTGGAGACCAACCAATGAATAGACGCAAGCTGCTGTCACTGCTGGGAATGTCTCCGGTGCTGTTGACCGGTGATCCTGCGCGAGCGAGTCAAGCCAAGCATGCAGCTCCCGCCGCCGACTCAGGCCAAGCGAAGATAACGGCGGTTAATCCGAAGGGTATTCCACCAGCCATTCAATTGATTCCGATGGCGCCGCGCCTCGACTCGCTCGATGGCAAAACGGTGTATCTCGTGGACACCGGATTCCACGGCTCCGATCTGCTCCTCGCGCAGATCGCGGACTGGTTCAAGAGGAACATGCCGCAGGTCACCACCGTGTTCCGCAGAAAGGCCGGCCCTTACGCGGAGGACGATCCCAACCTATGGAAAGAGATCAAGGAAAAGGGAAACGCCGTCATCATGGCCACCGGCCATTGAAGCACGTGCACCCCAGCGACCGTCGGTCACTGCATAACTACTGAAAAGATGGGCATCCCGAGCGCCCCGATCGTCACCAAGGCGTTCAAAGATCTTGCGATCCTGAACGCGGGAAAGCGGGGCATGCCGCACGAGCGCATCTGCTTCACCCAGCATCCCGTGTGGGGCAAGACGCCGGAAGAATTGCGCGTGTACGTGGAAGGGCAGGATCCCGTAAGCCAAAAGCCGTTCATGAAAGAAGTCGTGGACGCGCTGACCGTCCCGCTCAGCGACGACGAAAAGAAATCGGGGATGGTGACGGTGTCCGTTGGTCCACCGACGTTCACCGACACCGCCGAAAATCTGCAGGAATTTTACCTCAATAACGGCTACACGGATTTCCTCCCGATTATTCTGCCGACCCAGGAAAAAATGGACGCCATGCTGAAAGGCACGAGCCACCGTCCCGACGAAGTAGTCGGCAAAATGGCGGCGGGCGCGTACCCACCGTGGAGCTACACCGTACAACACGTAGCCGCAAGCGCGGTGATGGCGGGATGCAGGCCGGAGTACCTCCCGATTTTACTGGCCATCGCGTCAACGGGAATCGCATCGCTCTTCAGCTCAACGAACTCGTTTGCCTTTTCGATGATCATCAATGGTCCGATCCGCGACAAACTCGAGTTCAACTACGGAATCGGCGCGCTGGGGCCGTTCGCGCAGGCAAACGCCACGATTGGCCGCGCCTGGACGATCATGTCCAAGAATCTCGGAAACGGCGGAATTCCCGGAGACACATACCTGGGTTCGGTTGGCAACAACCTGAACTACAACAACGTGGTGATTGCGGAAAACGAAGAGGCAAGCCCGTGGGATCCGTTCCACGTCCAGCGAGGCTTCAAGAAGGAAGAAAACGTCGTCAGCCTATTCCGCGGGTTGGGCGTGGTCCCTGGACAAGTCGCGCGCGGCAGCAGCGTCAACACCAGCCCGATGTTCGATGCCCAGCTGAGCGACCTCTTCAGCACATTCACGGGCTTTTTCGGTGCTCTGGTGATTGCCGATCCGTTGGTCGCCGTGCGACTGCACGAACAAGGCTACGACACGAAAGAAAAGCTGATTGATTGGCTGTACAAGAATACAACTCAGACTGTGAAGGATTACAAGGGCCGGAACTACTCGTATCTGTTCGAGTATCCCCAGGCATTGAAAGGCGTCGAACCCTTTGCCACTTGGTATAAGCTTCCCGACGATGCGGTGATTCCGCACTTTCCGAGGCCCAGCAGCTTCAACGTAGTCGTCACAGGCGGTCAAACGAACGCGTACCCGCAAGCCGCCAACATGAGCTACGGCGTAAGCGTCTCGATTGATAAGTGGATGTGACCAGGATTCACTCTCTCGGGCCGATCGAGTACGGAACAGAGGTAAGCCATGAATAGACGCAAGCTCCTGTCGCTGCTGGGAATGTCTCCCGCACTCCTTGCAGGCTCTCGAGCCGCGGCCCAGCAAGCGAAACCCGCAAAGCCCGGAAAAGCTCCAGCCGCATCCGACGCCCATTTTCAGGCTCTGAACCCCAAAGGCTCGCCGCCGCCCGTGAAGCTGATTCCGATGGCGCCCCGCCTCGATAGCATTCACGGCAAGACAATCTATCTCGTTGACACCGGATTCATGAGCGGAGGCGTGCTCCTGCAGCAGATGCAGATCTGGTTCAACAAGAATTATCCAGATGTCACCGTCGTTTTCCGCAAGAAAGCCGGACCCTACATGGAGGACGACCCTCCGCTTTGGAAGGAAATCAAGGAGAAGGGCAACGCGGCGATCATGGCCATCGGCCATTGAAGCAGCTGCACACCAGCGACCGTCGGTCACTGCATAACAATGGAGAAGTTGGGGATTCCCTCAGTCCCCATGGCGACGAAGTCTTTCGCCGATCTCGCCAAATCGAACGCCTCGAAGCGCGGAATGCCGCACATTCGCGCGTGTTTCACGCCGCATCCCGTCTGGGGCAAGACCGCCGAGCAACTGATGGCCTACGTGGAAGGCGACGATCCCGTCTCCGGCAAACCGCTGATGAAGGAAATCATTGACGGCCTCACCGTCCCGCTCACCGCCGAAGACACGAAAACCGGAATGATGGACGTCAGCGTCGGGCCACCTGTTTACGGGCCGGACACTCTCGACAATCTGCAAACACACTTCCTCAATAATGGAATGACCGATTTTCTGCCCGTGATCATTCCCACGCCCGAAAAAGTGGACGCGATGCTCAAAGCCACGAGCCATCATCCAGACGAGGTCGTCGGCAAGATGGCCGCTGGCGCCTTCGCAGCATGGACCTTCACCGTAAGGCAGGTCGCCGTGAACGCGGTGATGGCTGGATGCGAGCCCGAATATTTTCCGGTAGTTCTCGCTGTCGCTTCGTCCGGAATGGCGGCACTCGGAAGCTCGACCACCTCGTTCGCCTATTCAATGGTGATCAATGGGCCGATCCGCGACAAGCTCAACATGAATTACACGATCGGCGCGATGGGTCCGTTCGCGCAACCGAATGCCACAATCGGCCGCGCCTGGACGCTCATCGGCAAGAACCTCGGCAACGGCGGAATTCCGGGCGACACGTACATGGGCTCGATGGGCAACAACACGAACTACAACAACATCGTGATCGCGGAAAACGAGAAGGACAGCATGTGGACTCCGTTCCACGTGCAAAAAGGATTCAAGCCCGAGGACAACGTCGTCAGCCTTTTCGCGGGCGAGGACATTCGCCAGGGTCATGGCGCGCGGGGCGCGGGCGTGCTCGAGAATCCGATGTTCGACGACCAGATCAGCGACATCTTCCGCACACTCACAAGCCAGTTCGACGCGCTCGTTATTTGCGATCCGCTCACGGTCAAGCGCCTCGTCGAGCAGGGCTACGACACGAAAGAAAAGCTGATGGACTGGCTGTGGAAAAATACGATGCGCACCGCCAAGGACTACCGCGACTCCGCGTTTGTTTACACGTTCCATTATCCCCGCGCGCTTCGCGGCGAAGAACCCTACGCCACCTGGTACAAATGCCCGGAGGGCACTCTGATTCCCTATTGGCCCAAGCCGGATAACATTGTTCTCGTCGTCGCCGGCGGACAGACGAATCCGTTCTTCCAGGTCGGTAACCTGACCTACCGAGTCAGCGTCTCAATTGATAAGTGGATGTGATCGGGATCGGCTCGGCCGCTTGCAATTACGCGTTTGGTTCTGGCGGCGCACTTGGGCTCTCGGCATGGATGTAATATAGTTGGGTTTTCAGGGGGGGTGAGACCGTGGGTATAAATCGGCGTAGGTTGCTGTCACTGATCGGCATGTCTCCGGCGATTTTGGCCGGCGCAACCGCCGGGGCGCAGGAAAAGGCCAAGGGTAAGAATGGAAAGGGTGGCGCTCCAGCTGAAGTAAAGCTCACTGCGCTGAATCCTCGCGGCATTCCGCCTCCGATCACGCTGATCCCAATGGCTCCGCGCCTCGCGACTTTGGATGGCAAGACAGTTTACCTCGTCTCCGATGGTTTCCCGGGCGCAGACCACTTCTTGGCTCAGGTCGGCGACTGGTTCAAGAAAAACATGCCGAACGTGACGACCGTCTACCGCCTGAAAGCCGGCGGATTCGCGGACGACGACCCTAAGCTGAACGCGGAAATCAAGGACAAGGGCCAGGCCGTCATTATGGCCATTGGGCATTGAAGCACGTGCACCCCAGCGACCGTTGGTCACTGCATAGCGTACGAAAAGATGGGCATCCCGGCAGCTCCCATAGTCACCATCGCATTTAAGGATCTTGCTCAAACAAACTGCGCAAAACGAGGCATGCCTCTCCAGCGAATTTCCTACACCCCGCATCCGGTGTGGGGCAAGACGGACGAGCAGATGTACGCCTACCTCGACGGAAACGACCCGGTCCATAACGTACCCCTGATGAAAGAAATCGTGGCTTCACTCACGACACCTCCTACTGCGGATGAAATGAAAACAGGGACCGTTACTCCTCCGGTCGGCGCGCCTACTTTCACCGACACGGCGGACAACCTCCAGCAATATTTCCTCGACAATGGAATGACGGACACCATGCCGATCATCATTCCCACGCAGGAAAAAGTGGACGCCATGCTCAAGGCCACGAGCCATAAGCCCGACGAAGTGGTCGGCAAGATGACTCCTGCACAGGGCGCGTTCCCCGCGTGGTCGTTCACCGTGCAACAGTGTGCGGTCAACGCTGTAATGGCAGGCGCGCTTCCGGAATATTTCCCGATGATTTTGGCGATCGCTTCTACCGGAATTTCCGCGCTCTTCAGTTCGACAAACTCGCTGGTGTCCGCGGCGGTAATCAATGGCCCGATTCGCGACAAGCTCACCATGAATTACGGAATCGGCGCCATGGGCCCCTTCAACCAGCCGAACGCCACGATCGGACGAGCGTGGACGCTGATGTCGAGGAACCTCGATGGCGGCGGAATCTGCGGCGAGACCTACATGGGTTCGCAGGGCAACGTCATCAACTACAGCAACCTGCTCATTCCCGAAAACGAGAAGGACAGCCCGTGGCCGCCCTTCCACACTACAGAAAGGATTCAAGCCCGAAGAAAATGTTATCAGCTTCTTCTTCGGATTCCTGCATCACGCAAGGGCAGGGCGGCAAAGGCCTCGGCGTGAAACCGGTTCCGCTCTATAACGTGGCGATGTCCGCAAACGTATCGCCCATTCGCGTCGCTCTTCGGCGCGCTGTTCCTGCTCGATCCGCTCGTCGCCAACGGGCTGGGCGATCTCGGTTTCAAGACGAGGGATTCAACTCACCGACTGGCTCCAGAAAAACACGACGGTGACCGTGAAGGACGTGAAGTCCATGCTCTTCAGCGGGCTGCCTCGTGGCGCCGAGCCCGCATCCTTCAAGGACGACGACGTCATCCCGAAATGCCAGAGCGCCAAGGCGTTCGAATTCGTCGTCGTCGGCGGCCAGACCAACCCGTATCACCAGCTCGCGAACATGAGCTACCGGGTGAGCGTTTCCATCGACAAGTGGGCTTAATCGGTATCTGAAAGAATTACGAGAGGGCCGCGCATGAATGCTCATGCTCGCCCCTCTTTTCCTGTGGGTCTAGCAGGATTCTCGCATTGCCATGAGCAAACTCCGCGTCCTCAGCATCGGCGTCTCCCTCGACGGCTTTAGCGCCGGCCCCGATCAAGATCTCCAAAACCCGCTCGGCGTTGGCGGGAGCGCCATATTCGACTGGTTTTTCGCCACCCGTACGTTTCGTCAGATGCACGGACAAGAGGGCGGCGCGACCGGCGTTGACGACGACTTCGCGGCTCGCGGATTCAAGAACATGGGAAGTTGGATCCTGGGCCGTAATATGTTCGGACCAGTTCGAGGGCCGTGGCCGGACGACAAATGGAAGGGATGGTGGGGCGACAACCCGCCGTTTCACACGTCCGCCTTCGTGCTTACTCACCACCCTCGCGAATCAATCACCATGAAGGGCGGGACCACGTTTCACTTTGTCACCGATGGCATTCAGTCCGCGCTTCAAAGAGCCACCGAAGCTGCGCGAGGTCAGGATGTCCGCCTCGGAGGCGGAGTCGCCACCATCCGCCAATATCTTCGAGAGCGCCTTGTTGACGAAATGCATCTCGCGATTTCGCCCGTCCTGCTCGGCTCGGGTGAGAATCTTTTCACCGGCATGGACTTGCCCAAGCTCGGTTACGAGCGCACCGAACACGTTTCCACGCCCAGCGCCACCCACGTAGTCTTCACCAAACGAAGCTAGTTCGACTTGCAGAAGTTCGAGTTAGATGATTACGGCAGCGTGAACGCAATATAAGCGTTGCCCGCAGTCACGAAAACATACTGCTTGCCGTCCACTTCGTAGCTGATTGGATTCGACCGCGCGGAATGCCCCATATAAAACTGCCACAGCGGTTTGCCGCTCACGGCATCGAGCGCGAAAAAGTTCCCTTCGTCCGTGCCGCTGAATACCAGGCCGCCCGCGGTTGAAAGCACGGGAACCCACGCCGGCGCCAGCAGCTTGAACTGCCATCGCAGCTTACCCGTCGTCGCGTCGAGTGCGCGAATCGCGCCGTACGATTGCTCGCCGGCGAGCGCGCGAATTCCGCCTCCGCCCACGATTCCCTTCGGCGGACCGGGTTCGATCTTGCCCGTACCCTTGATGAAGTACGCGCCCGTTTCGTGGACGCTCACGTAGAAAAGTCCCGTCTGCGGGCTGTACGAGGGACTCGTCCAGTCAACGCCTCCGGTAATGCTCGGATAGACCAGCGTTCCGGCCCCCAGAGTCGGCTCCTGATTGGGCGCCGGAATCGGACGGCCATTGGCATCGAGGCCCTTGGCCCATGTTTCCTTCACAAACGCCTGTCCCGTGATGAATTTCCCGGTCGCACGATCGAGCACGTAGTAAAAACCATTTCGATTGGCAAAGCCGAGCAGCTTTCGCGGCTTCCCGTTAATCGTGGCGTTAAACAAAATTGCAGGCTCGTCCGAATCCCAGTCGTGATCCTCATGCGGCGAAAACTGGAAATACCATTTCAGTTTTCCCGTGTCCGCATCCAGCGCCACCACGGAACATGTATAGAGGTTATCGCCCGGGCGTTCGTCGTCGTTGAAATCCGGAGCCGGATTCCCCGTGCCCCAGTAAACCAGATTCAGCTCGGGATCGTAGGAGCCGTTGTTCCACGTCGTGGCGCCCGCGCTTTCAGACGCGCCAACGCCCCACGATTCCGCTCCTGGCTCTCCCGGCCGCGGCGTGGTCCAGAATCGCCACAGCCGCTTGCCGGTCTTGGCATCGTATGCGTCGAGAAATCCGCGGACGGCCGCTTCGCTCCCGGCGCTCCCGATAATCACTTTATCCTTGAGTGCAAGGGGCGGTCCCGTCATGGCGTAGCCCATGGCGTTGTCCGCGACGTGCACATTCCATCGGACGGCGCCCGTCTTCGCGTCGAGCGCCACCAGGTGCGAATCGGCCGTGCCGGTGAAAACCGTATCACCGAGTATCGCCACGCCGCGGCTCGTCGCATATAAACCGATCGAGACAACGTGTTCGGGAAGCACCGCCGACCAAGTCCATAATCTGAGCCCCGTGCGGACATCCAACGCCGTTACCGTGCTCGGCGGTTCGGTGAGGTACATCACGCCGTCAGCCACAATGGGAGATGACTCCAGATTCGCCGCTGGCTTGCTCGCCTGGTACATCCACGCCACTTTCAAATTCGAAATGTTTTCGCGGTTGATCTGCTTGAGCGACGAATACTGCTGCGATGAGTAGCTGCCTCCGTACGTCAGCCAGCTTTGCGGTTCGCCTTGCGAATGCAAAATACGGTCGTAGGGCACATCCTGCGCGAAAGACGACGCCGGTCTGCACGCCAGAAGGGTAGATAGGATCAGCGCATACTTGATGATTTTCATTGGTCCCCCTTCAAGCTCGCAAGGTACGCGACCAGATCGTCAACCTGAGCATCCGACAATTTGCCTTTGTAGCTCGGCATCACGCTCTTGCCCGGTTCTTTCTTGAATTCCTTCAAATCGCTTTTCTGGAATGAGTGGAACTTGCCGTTGACGCCTTTGATCACAATGCGAAACGAGTCTTCCGTCACGCGCGTGCCATCGAACGTGTGCCCGTCCTTCGTGACGATGTGGACGAACATGTAATCGAGGAGTCCGCCGGTTTCCAGGAACACGCGCGCCTGCGGCAAATCCGAGCCGGGATAAAGCAGCGTCGTCTTCAGGTAGCCCGGCCCCCGCAGCTTGCCGACGCTGGTGAGTTCGGGCCCCGCACCGCTGCCCGCGCCCGAAATAATGTGGCACCCGGCGCAACCGCTCGCGTCGTAAACCTCTTTACCTTTCGCCGCATCTCCCGTTACCGTGCCCGAATCCTTGCGCGTGAGCGTAAGAAGATACGCGATCACCTGCTGAATTTGCGTTGCGTCCAACTGTCCGGCGAACGAGGGCATTCCGCCGCTCATTCCGTTCTTGATCACATCGGCAACGGCAGGCGCGCCTAGCCTCATGGGAATTCCCTGAATGTTCGGACCCATCGCGCCTCCGCCATCGAGGCCGTGGCAAGTTGAACAGCGCGTCTCGAATGTCTGTTTACCTTGATCAACGTCCGACGGCGATGGATTGGCGATCGGCGCATCCTGCGCCGCGCGCGGAGCAGCAGCGGTACGATTCGACGTCAGTCCCCACAAAGGAAGAATGAACGCGGCAATCCACAAACGGCGAATCGCAGTCATGATCACCCCCCGCGAACTCAATCAAACGCGCCAACAGCTGACGCGCTCCTACTCAAAACTCGCCCGATACCGCACCAATGTCGGCGTAGTGTAACTCTGCGAACCAACTCCCGGAACACGAATTTGCCGGCATGCGCAGAGGAAATTACAGCACCCACGATCGGTCCCGAACCAGTTCACTTACATGTTGACGAGGAATCGGCACTAGCTGCATTCTGCGGGCCGCTTACCGCGAGGGTGCTTCATGCTGAATGAATATGCGTTCGAGATGGCGACCAGCTCGATCCGCTTCGGCTTTGGCGTCACGCGCGAAGTTGGCGCAGAACTCATTGACCTCGGCAAGAAACACATTCTCGTCTTCACCGATCCCAACCTTCGCGCCCTGCCTCCCATGACCGCCGTTCTCGAATCCCTGCAAGAGCACAAAATTCGCTTTTCAGTCTTCGATCAGGTCCTCGTGGAACCTTCTGACGAATCCTTTCGCGAAGCAACCGCTGCCGCTCAGTCCGCAGATTTCGATGCCTTTGTCGCTATAGGCGGCGGCTCCGCGATAGACACGGCCAAAGCGGCGAATTTGTATAGCTCGTATCCGGCCGACTTCCTCGACTACGTAAATCCGCCCATCGGCCGGGGCCTGCCAATTCCCGGCCCGTTGAAGCCCTTGATCGCAATTCCAACGACGGCGGGAACCGGCAGCGAGACAACCGGCGTCGCGATTTTCGATTTCGTCCAGATGAAGGCGAAGACCGGCATCGCTCATCGTCGCCTTCGCCCCACCATCGGCCTCGTTGACCCGGATAACACGCGGACGCTTCCTTCGGCCGTCGCCGCTGCTTCCGGGCTGGATGTCCTGAGCCACGCGGTTGAGTCCTATACTGCCATTCCATTTCAACAGCGCGCTCGGCCGGAGCGGCCCTTGTTGCGCCCGGCATATCAAGGTTCGAATCCGATCAGCGATCTGTGGAGTTTGGAAGCTCTTCGGCTCGTAGGGATCTATCTGCGCCGCGCGGTCGCCGATCCAGCCGATGATGAAGCACGGGCCAACATGATGCTCGCCGCGTCGTATGCGGGAATCGGGTTCGGAAACGCGGGCGTACATTTGCCGCACGGGATGTCCTATCCGGTTGCTGGCATGGTAAGGAATTATCGCCCTCCGGGCTATTCTGGCGATCACCCGCTCGTGCCTCACGGCATATCGGTAATTATGAACGCCCCGGCTGTCTTCCGTTTCACTTCGTCGGCTTGCCCTGAACGCCATCTGAAAGCCGCGGAGCTTTTGGGCGCCAACGATTCCAACGCAAAACCGGAAGACGCGGGCAAAATCCTCGCGGACCAGATCGTGATCTTGATGCGCGATTTGAGAGTTCCCAACGGCCTGCGGGAATTGGGCTACAAATCCGCGGACATCCCGGCTCTGGTCGAAGGCACCCTGCCTCAACATCGTGTGACGAAACTCTCCCCTCGTCCGGCCGGACCCGACGAACTGGCGCGCCTCTTCGAAGAGTCAATGACCATCTGGTAGCGGTGGCATATTCGTTGTGAGGACTTCAAGCGGAAGCGTATGATGCGCACGAACGAGAAATCCAAATCGTAAATTCCGGTTCAAATTAACGAGGTCCCTGTGTCACGAAAACTTAAGACCACTGCACTCGCACTCGCTGCGATCTGCCTGATGGTATTGATCGCCTCTACAAATACCTCGGCGCAAACTCCGCAAGCGCCCTGGGCGACGCTCGACGCGCCGCCGACGGGCATCGCGCCCCCGGGAGACGCGCTTCGTCCCGGGCACCTTGGCCGCCAGATCGCCAGCGTCGAGGAGATTACGCACTTCTACCACGACCTCATCGGTCTCGAACTTCGCGGCACGCGCGACCAGCCGCGACCATTCGGCCGTAATCACGGCTTGCAGACTGTAGCGGAGCTGGCGCAGGGCGTGCCGAACCCCCTGGATCAGGCCAGCCGGGTCGCGCTGCTTCCGATTCCCGGTACCGCGGCGGCGCCGGGCGGTCCTCAAATGACCATCGAGGCAATCGAAATAAAAGGAATCAAGACTCGCCCTTACACTCCCGCTCTGACTGATCCCGGCGCCTCGTACCTGAAGCTCATCGTGGTTGACCTCGACCAGACGCTGAAACTTCTAAAGGACGAACTCGTTCCCGTGATCACCACTGGCGAAAACCCCGTCGAGCTTTCCGGCTGGCCCGGCATCACGGGCACAATTCGCGCCGTGTTCGTGCGCGATCCCGATGGCTATCCGGTGGAACTGATGCAGGTGACTCCCGCGCCCGCATCAACCGCCACGCCCGGCAGCAGGGTTCTCGGCGCGCGCGTCACCATCGTCGTAGATAATCTCGAAAAAACCGCTCGTCTCTATCAGAGCCTCGTCGGGCCCGACTTCAACTTCTGGCTGAGCCCGTCGCTAATGGGCGACAGCACCTACGAGCAGCTGACCGGCACACGCGGCCAGTTCCGGCTCGCCGAGGCCATGGTCCCCGGCTCTCCGGTGGTGATGGAGCTGGTCGAATACGTGCATCACGACAAGCACTTTCCGCGCAAGAATTTCCAGGATCCCGGCGCCGCGCATTTCCTGTTTATGTCCAGGGACGATGACGTGATGCTCGATCGGGTGAAGGCTGCCAATTTGCACACGACCAGCCCGTCCGACGCGCCGGTTTTCATCGCCCCGACGACCCGCATGTTCTTCGTGACCGATCCGCAAGGATTCTGGCTGGAATTCATGGACAACGGCGTGAAGAAAGACCCGGACGCGAAATAGGGCCACGTCATTTCGCGGCATTCAATTTGATTTCCGCCGTGTCGCCATTTATTTGAATCGCCGTGCCGAAGGGTTTTGACTCCTCCGCCACGCGCTGGAGGATATAGTCCGCTTGCGCGCCCGTCGCTGGCGACGGCAATCCGCGCGTGTCGAGGAACCGGTTGTTCGTGTACGCGCTGTGAACATCGGGCTGGCCCTCGCCGATGTAGTTCAACGCAATCGGCCGCAACGAAACCGATTGCAGCTTCTTCCCTTGAAACTCCACGTACGCGACCACGCTCTCCCAGCTCATCGGTTCGCTGATGTAGATCAGCGTCGGCGGCACGTTGTAGATGAAATTGCCCAAGTCGTAGAAAATCGGGCGCCCGTGATAAATCTCGATACCGTGCAGCAGCGGCGCGCCGTGCATCACCACGATGTCCGCGCCGGCATCCACCTCCGCGTGCGTCCACTTGACCAGCCATTCGTTCGGAGCCAGCCGCTCGGCCATGCCTTCGGAAAAAATCGTCGAAAACGAATGATTCCCGAACACGTGATTGTGCTCGTACACGATCACCAGGTCCGCGTGCTGCCGCGCCTCGCGAATGCTTCCGAGGATTCGCTGCGCATCTTCCGCATTGGGCGAGTTCCCCGGCGCGCCGGGCAGATCGTCCGTCGCTTCGTTTTCGCTGCCGCCGGCTTCGACTCGCAACTCGTTCACGCCCGGCCGCTCCGCCGTAGCGCTTCCTCCGGGTGTAATCAGTCCGGACGCGCTCGCGACCAGCGCAATCGTGCCATTCGGTGTGCGTAGATAACCCGGCGCCGCGGCCTCGGCTGCATTATTTCCAGTTCCCGCATGGGCGATCTTGCGGCTGTTCGCGTCGCGAATCGTGTTTTGAATGCCCGCAGTTTGCAGATCGAATGCATGGTTGCTCGCGAACGCCACCAAATTAAATCCGAAAGTTTTCAAAGCGTCGAGCGCTTCCGGTGGCGTGAGAAACCCACGGCCCTCTGCGACGACCTCGCCCTTTTCCGCGACGGTCGCCTCAAAATTCGTGAACACCACGTCTCCCTTCAGCAGTCCCTGGACAATCGAGACCTCCGCTGGCGCCGTCGCGCGAATATCCGACCGGATCATGGACTGGCCCGCCAAGGTTATCGTCATGGCGTGAGACTGCGCCTGCGCCGCAGCACCGGCCGCGCACGCAATCACCGCGAACACCGCGAAACACGCCGATCTCGCCGACAGTCGCCCCATCCTCGATATTAATGTCATCCTCGTTGCCTCCGAAAATCTAGTATTCCAGCGCTCGACGCCGATGCAGGAACGCCGGAATTTTCTTCAGCCAGAGCGCGAAACGTTTCGAAGCGGAGGCTGCATATCTTGGAATCGGCTCCGCCCCGAAACGCGAAAAAGTACAGGTTGCCCGATTATTGCACCAACGGCCAGTGGACGCTCGCCCCGCAATCTGACAGCCTGCATATGACGAGCCTGCCCGCCGTGGCGGGAAATTTCGTCCGCTCTCTCGACGAGAGCCGAACGCTCTTTGACATTTGAAATGAGATGTCGTGGCACAGACACTCCTGTCCACGCAAGACGTGTCCATTTCCGCTGATCGTGCGTTTTGTCCTCCGTAGGGGCACGATATATCGTGCCCGGCGCACATGCTTGGCGATACCACGCCATCTGGTGCCGCCCTTCGCCAGATACAGAGCTCCGGGTTTCGCGCCTTTTCCAATCGCCGTAGGCGCGGCAGACGACAACCCTTTGTCGAGCGCCGGAGGCGCGACAGAAGTTAGCCCAGCCCGGCAGGGCTGGGAGACCAGTCAGCCGTTTCCCCAGCGCCGTAGGTGCGGCACAGACCCCGCGTATCAAGTCACGAGTCACCGCAATTAAGTGACACACCATGCCGAGTAATTTTCACCGTAACTCACTGAAAACAAACGATGGGGACCCTGACAAAGTGACACACTTTTTCGAGGGGCTGCCTCGCGCAATTGGCTTGGATAAACGCGGAATCGCGAGACGGAAATCTAGCTTTTCGCGGGCGCTGCGCCAACCGGTTGCGGTTCCGGTGGAGGCAGATTCTGCGGATGAACAAACGGCGCTGCCGGCGGCGGTTCCGGCGCCGCGATTTCCCAATCGCATTTTTCGTTGATGCACGCGCGGAAATTGCCCTGTTTCGTGCGCTTCTCGATTACGAAACGGCGCCCCGCACTTCGGGCACGGCTCGGCAATCGGTTCGTGCGGCGATGTGAAATCGCAATCCGGGTACCGGCTGCAACCGTAGAAAATGCGCCCGGCGCCGCGTCCCTTCGTGGTGCCGCGCCGGACAAATTCTCCCTCGTTACATTTCGGGCATTTGATTCCCAGCGTGATCGGCCGCGTGTACTTGCACTTCGGATAGTTCTGGCAGCCGACGAAATCTCCAAAGCGGCCCGCACGGCGCAAAAGAACGCCTTCGTCCAGCGGGCACTTTTCGTCGAGAACCACGTCGGGCTGCAGCGCTTTCTTCGTGCCGGCTGCCAGCCGTCGTGTGGTCTTGCAATTCGGATAGCCGGTGCAGGCGAGGAACGTGCCGAAGCGCCCGCGTTTGATCGCCATTTCCTTGCCGCAATTGTCGCAATAAACTACGCCGCCCTCGCCTTCGCTGTCCGAATTTCCAACCTCGGCGATGTCGCGGATAAAATCGCATTCCGGATAGCGCGAGCAACCATGGAAAAATCCGTGGCGACTGATGCGCTCCAGCAGCTCACCCTCGCCGCATTTCTCGCACTTCTGTCCGGTCGGGATTCCCGCCTTGTAGGACTCCATCTTGTCGCTGGCTTTATCGAGGTCCACCGTAAAGCGGTCCCAGAATTCGCCCACCGCCGAGCGCCATGTGAGCTTGCCCTCTTCGATTTCGTCGAGCTCGTCTTCCAGGCGCGCAGTGAAGCCAACATCGAAGATATCCTCGAAAGCCTTCACGAGCAGATCGCTGACTTTTTCGCCCAGCATCGTAGGCGTGAAGCGACCTTGATCCTTATTCACATATTCGCGCTCTACGATGGTGGAGATAATCGCTGCATACGTTGACGGCCGGCCGATTCCCTTTTCTTCGAGTTCCTTTACGAGCGTCGCTTCCGTGTATCGCGGGGGCGGCTCAGTAAAGTGCTGTTCGGGGCGAATCGTTTCCAGGCGCAGTTGCTCCCCTTCGCGAACCACCGGGAGCCGATTGCCTGCGGCGTCGCCTTCATCGTCCTTTTCTTCTTCATCCTTCACCGCCTGATACGCGGCGAGATAGCCCTCGAACTTCATTACTGATCCGGTCGCGCGGAACGTATATCCGTTGGCGTCCACATCAATCGTCGTCTGGTCGAAAACGGCAGGAACCATCTGCGACGCCACGAAGCGCTGCCAGATCATCTGGTAGAGCTTGAACATATCGTCGTCGAGAAAACGCCGGACGCTTTCGGGCGTGCGAGCCACATCCGTCGGGCGAATGGCCTCGTGCGCTTCCTGCGCGTCTTTTTTCGACTTATAGAAGTTGGGCTTTTCCGGCAGATAGTTTTGACCATAGCTCGATCCGATGTGATCGCGCACCTGAGCGATCGCGTCGGCGGACACCTTCACCGAGTCCGTGCGCATGTAGGTGATCAGCGCGACGGAGCCTTCGTCTCCAAGCTCGACGCCTTCATATAGACGCTGCGCGAGCATCATGGTGCGCTTCGCCGTGTAGCGCAGGCGGTTGTAACCAGCCTGCTGAAGCTTCGAAGTCGTGAACGGCGGCGGAGCGAACCGGCGCTTTTCCTTCTGCGCGACGCTCGCGACCTGCCAGATCGCGTGATCAACCGCGGCGAGAATTCGCTGCGACTCGGCATGATCGGGGATCTCGATATCCTGTCCGTTGTATTTGATCAGCTTGGCTTCAAACGATGGCGGCTGGCCGGCCCCGAGCAGCGCGTGGATCGTCCAGTATTCCTTGGGAATGAATGCGCGGACTTCGCGTTCGCGCTCGACAATCAGCCGCAGCGCCACGGTCTGCACGCGCCCGGCGGAAAGTCCCCGGCGAACCTTGTCCCACAGGATCGGCGAGACTTTGTAGCCCACTAGGCGGTCGAGGACACGCCGGGCCTGCTGCGCGTTTACCAGATTCGCATTCACTTCCGTGGGATGCTCGAAGGCGGCCTTGATCGCCTTCTGCGTGATCTCGTTGAACATCACGCGATAAATCTTAGGGGCCTTGCGCGTATCGGCTTCCTGCTTCTTCGCGGGCTTTGCGCTGGCCTCGGTTTTATCGCCGTTTCCGTTTTCTTCTGCCGCTTCGGCTGCAACGGCGTCCGCCACAACTTTGGTGTACTTGCGCGGCTTGCTCAGGATCTCGGCCAGGTGGGCGCAAATCGCCTCGCCTTCGCGATCCGGGTCACCTGCCAGATAGATGGCTTCGGCGTTGACGGCGGCCCTCTGAAGGTCGCCAATCACCTTCAGCTTGGTCGGGATTACCTCGTAGGTCGGCTCGAATATGTTCTCAGCGGTTACAACGATCGGCTTGACCGGCTTCTTTTCGGCGGCCTTGCTCTTGCCTTTACCCTTTGTCTTGCGCTTGGACTTCTTCTTGCCGTTTTGATCGCCGGGCAGAAGGATACCGATGGTCTTCTTCGGCAGGTCCATCACATGGCCGTAGGAAGCCTTCACGTTGTAGTTCCGGCCGAGATACTTATTGATGGTCTTGGCCTTAGCCGGAGACTCCACGATTACGAGTGATCTTGCCATCCGCCTCTATGTTCCTTGTGGAACGATTCTTTATTGCGTGAAAACCTGGCGCCCGCAGACCGCGTTCACCGGTCCCTTGGGCGCTCCCATCCTAACCTGCTGTCCCTAAAGTTATTACAACAGGACTTTCAGGAATTGCTTACCAGGTAACTGGCGTATCACGCTCTTGAGCTCCATGTCAAACAGGGCTGCCAGCACCTCGGACGAAGTCAGGCCCGAAAGTTCGACCAATTCGTCCACGTGCCGCGCTTCATCCAGGCTCAGAAGCGCATACAGAGGCCTCTCGATGGGCGATAGACTCCCCTCGACCAGCGCGGCCCGTTCTTCGTGGGAGACCGACTCCACAGGCATTAGCTCCGCGCGGACGGGCGTTGGGAGTTCCTCGACCACATCCTCCCAGCCAGTCACGAGCTTCGCGCCCTGTTTAATCAGCTGATTCGGCCCAAAGCTCGATGGCTGCGTCACGTGACCCGGCACGCCAAACACCTCGCGCCCAAACTCCATCGCCAGCCGCGCGGTGATCAGTGACCCAGAGTACTGCGCACCCTCAACGACCACAACCCCGAGCGCCATACCCGCGATGATCCGGTTCCGAATTGGGAAATTCTGCGGAGCCGGAAACGTCCCGATCGGGAATTCACTGATGATCGCGCCTCGCTGCTCCATTTGCTCGAAGATCTTCTTATTCTCCTTCGGGTAAACCACGTCAATCCCGCAGCCGAGAACGCCAATCGTCGCACCGGTCGCCGAGTTGAGGGCTCCTTTGTGCGCGCTGGCGTCAATTCCGCGAGCCAACCCGCTTGAGATCACCAGCCCCCGGTCGGCCAGGTCCTTTGAAATTCGCTCAGCCATTTGATTCCCGTAGGGCGTCGGACGTCGCGCGCCAACCACGGAAATCAGGTGACGATTCAGAAGTTCAATGTTTCCGCGAACATAGAGGAGTGGCGGCGGATCGTAAATCTCCCTCAACCTCGCAGGATACTCGGGTTCGTCCCATGTGAGCAGGCGACAGCCGGTCGCCTGGACTTGGGCCAGTTCCTTGGCCGCGTCGCTCAGAGGCCGCCGGGAATGAAGGGCCTGAGCAACCGCTGCCGGCAAGCGCTGCGCCTCAAGCGCCGTCAGCGACGCGCTGAAAATTGCGTCCGGGCTGCCGAATTCGCGCAGCAGCTTTCCCGCGGTGCGCGCGCCCAAGCCGGGCGTCAACGCCAGCGCCAACCAGCCTATATAGTCGTCGGAATGCATCGAGAGGGAAATCCGCGCCCAAGTTACGCAGCAGCTTCATCGGAAGTCAAGCGCGGGTACTACGTAGAAGGGTGGTAGTTCTGCGTGTTTTACAGCTCCAGGCTCGGACTGCCGCAAAAACTTAGATCGCCCGACACGGACCTAGACCATATCCCACGCAACAGCATCCTACTTAATGGAGGGCGCCATGGAGATCGGAACTAAGAAATGGCATGAAAGCCTGTCCGACATGGGTTGGGAAGTCCTAGCGTTGGCGGGGATGCTACTGCAGGCGTCCGTGCTGGCGATAATTATTGGTATCGTTTACGCGTTGAACCACCGGGGTTAGGCGCTGGATCAAGCACGATTCCACCGCGCCGAACGCCGGAATTCTGAACACCCAGCCCGAAATTCCTGTATCAAGCGCCTTCGCAGGGTCTGAAAAGCTCGCCTGCCGGATGTGATAATATTGCCGCGTCCAAACACCCGGGGGAGAGCCTTGAAGAAGCTGCGTGTGTCCATCGTTGAGTACCTGAACGCGGCGCCACTCGTCTGGGGGTTCACGGACGGGCCGCTGGCGGGTAAGTACGACCTCTCGTTCACCGTGCCATCGCAGTGCGCCGAAGAACTCCGGCGCGGCGACGCGGATCTCGGAATCATCCCCTCGATCGAGTACCAACGAATTGACGGCGTTGTCGCCCTGCCCGGAATGGCCATCGCGTCCAAGCGCGAAGTGCGCAGTCTCCTCGTCATAGCCAAGAAACCCATCGAGATGGCGAAGCGGATTGCGCTCGACACGAGTTCGCGCGCCACGATTGGGCTGGTTAAGTTGCTCGCGGCAGAACACTGGAAGATCGCGCCGGAGTTTGTGGAAGCTGCTCCAGACCCCTCGGAGATGCTGCGGGAAGCCGACGCCGCGCTCCTGATCGGCGATCCTGCGCTGCGGATTTCGCTCAAGATGGAAGCTCTCGCCGGAAAAGCGCCGAGCGGAGAACAGTGCTGCCAGGGCGACCCCGACGAGATGCCCGTGCCGGGCTTCGAAACTCTCTTCGTCTATGACGTGATCCACCAGTGGCGCGAGATGACCGGCAAACCCGCGGTGCTCGCGATCTGGGCGGGCCGGCGCGACGCGGTCACACCGGAAGTTTTGGCTGATTTCGCGGCATCCAAGCAGTATGGCCTCGAACGCGTCCGCGAGATTTCCGAAGCCGCTTCGATCAAACTCGATCTGCCGCCGCGGGCGCTCGAGCGCTACCTGACCGAAAACATTCATTTCGATCTCGACGGAGAAAATCTCGCTGGTTTGGAGCTCTACTTCCAAAAGGCCGCCGCCGCCGGATTGATCCCGCGCGCTAAACCGCTGGAATTTCCGCAGACCGCCGCGCGAACAACCGTGCGCCGCGGCGCGTGACGGTGTGGAACGCATCGGCACGATCAGCTCCGTTCGCCGCTATCCCGTAAAAGGAATGTCCGGTGAGGAACTTGAAGAAGCGCGCGTCACGTTTGCGGGACTCGCCGGCGACCGCGTCTACGCGTTCGTCGAAACCGACAATCGTACGAGCTTTCCCTGGATGACGGCGCGGCACGGACACGACTGGATACTGTTTCGTCCCCGATTTCTCGATCCCGCGCCGCCCACCGAGGAAATTCCGTTCTCCGAGAAATACGCGGCGGAGGTCGTGACGCCCGAGGGAGATTGTTTTCGAGCCGACTCGCCGGAGTTCACGGAATACCTGGAAAAGCGGTTCGAACGTTCGCTGCGCCTGCGCTTTTCCGAACGCAGCATGACCGACGCGCAACCGATTTCCGTAATCGGGCTGAGTACGATTCGGGCGCTCTCGGAAGAGACGGGCAAGGAACTGGATCCTCGCCGGTTTCGCGCGAACTTCTGCGCGCGTTGGGACAGCGATATTCCTTTTTTTGAGGATACGTTGATCGGCCGTACGATTCGTATCGGCGACGCAGTCGGCGTAATGCCGCTTAAGAAAGACGGGCGCTGCGTGATGATTACGCTCGACCCGGACAACGCCTCGCCATTTCCGCTACTTCTTGAGTGCGTGGCCCGGAATCATGGCGGCTGCACCGGAATCTACGGCGCCGTCCTCGGTGAAGGAATTGTGCGGCGGAATGACCCGATTTGGCTGATTTAATGCGAGAATAGGGACTCATTCAGAGGAAGCATGGGAATCAGCTCGCAGGAAGCTCTCGACCTTTTTAACTCCGATGACCTGATCGGCATCGGAATGGCGGCCAATGAAGTTCGCCGCAAGAAGACCGACCCTCGCGTCGCTACCTATCAGATTGACCGCAACATTAATTACACAAATTTCTGCACCGAATATTGTTCCTTCTGCGCGTTTTACCGGCCGCTGGGCGCGAAGGACGGCTACATCCTGCCGCTCGAATCCATCTACGAAAAAATTGAGGAGATGCTGACGCTCGGCGGCACAGGCGTCCTGCTGCAGGGTGGCCTGCATCCCGACCTGCAAATCGAATTCTACGAGAACATGCTGCGCTCGATTCACGAGCGCTTTCCGCAAGTTCACCTGCACTGCTTTTCCGCGCCGGAAATCACCTGCATTGCGGAGGTCTCCGGGCTTTCGATTCGCGAGACGATCGTGCGCTTGCGCGACGCAGGGCTCATCTCCATTCCGGGCGGCGGCGCGGAAATTCTGGACGATGAAGTTCGCGGCCGCATCGCGCGCCTGAAATGCAAGTCGGAAGAATGGGAAACGGTGCATCGCGAGGCGCACAAGCTAGGCATGCGCACCACGGCGACAATGATGTTTGGCTGCGGCGAAGAATATCACCATCGCGTGAACCACTTCGAAAAGATCCGCCAGATTCAGGAAGTGTCGGGCGGATTCACGGCGTTTATTCCCTGGATTTTTGCGCCGGAAAATACGCCGCTCGGGAAGAAAGTGCCGGAAACCACGGCGTTCGATTATCTGAAGACGCTGGCCATCAGCCGACTCTACCTCGACAATATTGACCACATCCAATCAAGCTGGCTCACGCCGGGAATCAAAGTCTGCCAGGTTGGCTTGCAATTCGGAGCGGATGATGTCGGCAGTATCTTGATTGAAGAGAACGTCGTTTACGCCGCGGGTGTGCGCAACCGCACGAATGAAGAAGAGCTTCGCCGGATCATTTCTGACGCAGGCTACATGCCGGCACAGCGCGATACGCTTTACACCTCGTATGTTCTGAAGCAGTAGCGGATAACGGACCTGGAAGAAAATCCCCGGGGCTAAAGCCCATTCTCTGGATTCCCGCTTTTCGTGGGGCTGAAGCCCCACGCTTCCACCGAACACCGCCGCTAACGTGTTTGCCTAAGAGCCTCAGGTCCAAAGACTTGAACTACATGTCTTTTGGAGGCGTGTGAACGTCGAGGAGAAGTTCGGTGCCTTCGGGTATTTCGAGCGGCACGGTGGGAATTAGGACTCCATTCACGTAGCGCGCGCGGATTTTGAGGAGGCGCGACGGAGCTTTCGGATGCGCAGCGGCTCGCGGCTCCTCTCGCTTCACTTCGAGCGACGAGGAATTGACCGGCCCGGAATCGAGTGCGACATTCGCGAGCGCATCCGCGTCGGTATTGTGCTCCCGGCGGACGTGTTCAATCGCGAAATACTTTAGCTGGCGCGACAGGATCGAAGCGCGTTCATAGAGCGGTTTCAAATCCGCGCTCTTCACTTTGTAGCGTCCCTGCATCTGGCGAACCAACAGCTCGGAATCGCTGCGAATGCGCAGCGCCAAAATACCATGCGTGGTCGCGTAGTCGAGCGCGGCCAGCAGCGCATAGTATTCGGCGACGTTGTTCGTATCGCGGCCGAATTTCTTCGCGAGTTCGAGGACTATTTTCCCTTCGGGATCGCGTATCACCACTGCGTACGCGGCCGGGCCGGGATTGCCGCGCGAAGCGCCGTCAATATTGGCGATGTGAACCCCGGCTGGCGGCGTGACGGGATGAGCTTCGGAGAAAAGACGCGCGCTGCCCGGGGGAGAAGTTTTCGGTCCTCGCATGCGCCGCGTCCTCAGCTTTCGTGCGAGGTGGAGGCAGCAGCGCTGGCCTGGGAAGCCGACGCGGCGGCCGACGCGGACGATACGCCCGGCTCGATATAGTAGATGATCCGCGTGCACGTCTCGCAATGGAACAATTCGGCGCTGTCCGCGCGCCGCATTTCCTGGATCACGTGCGGGCGCACGATCATTCCGCACGCGCCGCATTTCTCGTTGCGAACCTCGGCGAGCGCCACGCCATTGTGCTTCCGAACGATTCGGTCGTAGTGGTCGAGAAGCTTTTCGGGAATTTCCGCGATGGCGCGCGTGCGCTCGGCACTCAAATCGGCAAGGTCCTTTTCGGCCACGGCGCGATCGGCTTCCACAGTGGAGTGCTGCACGCGCTCGATTTGCTCCACGTCCTTTAGCGCGATTTCAGATGCCTTGATACGCCGGTCGTATTCTTCGCTCGCGACCATCTGTTCGAGGAGCCGGTCTTCGGCCTTTGCGATTTCGTCCTCTGCCATCTGCACTTCGTGTTGCAGTGCGCGATAGGCCTCGTTCGTTTTAACCTGCGACCCCTGGTCGCGATACTTCCGGACCTTATCTTTCCAGCTGTCAACATCGAGCTCGTATTTCTTCCGGTCCCTCACAGTGGCAAGCTGTGCGGCTTTGCTCACATCAAGATCCGCTTTGGCGGCCGCGATGCGCGCATCCGATTCCGCGATTTTCTTGGGGAATTTGGCAAGCCGGGCGCGGACGTCAATCAGCCGGATGTCCACATTTTGGAGGTCGAGAAGGTTCTGAAGGATCTTTTGCACAGCGGGGCCATTCTAGCACAGAGCCGGACAGCGCCTCGTTTCGGGCGCGTGTGAAGAGCCGGCGCTGCGGAAATCAGGAGCGAAGCGCGCGTTTATCTCCCTGCCGCAGGGTGACGCCGTCACGGTCGAGCCGCTCGAGCAGGGGAATCGCCACGCGCCGGCTATTGCCGAGCATCTGGCGCAGATCGCTCGTTGTGGCAGGTCCCTTCGCGCGGATGAATTGGCGAATCATCTCGGTGGCGCGTTTCATGCTGTCGATGGCCATCACGATCTCGACGTTGATCTCCGCCACTTCTCCGGTTTCGATCAGAAACCGCAGCGCCTGTTGCGAGCTTGTGTCCGGCGCGAGGTCCTTACGCGAGGGAGGATCCAGAGGCTTCTCCGCCAGCATCGCGCGTATTTTTGCGCCGGCTGCCTGAAGCTTGGGCGGCAATACCGGCATGTGCGACATCCGGCGGATCGCCGTGCCAACTCGCACAAAATCGCGTTTACATAATTCCGCGACTACCGCGTCAAAAAGTTCCGTGACTGGCAATTCGTCATTCAGAGCCGCGCGCAGATCGGTGAGCGGCAAACCGCCCTGTTCTGGATGCGCTCGATGTCGCGCGTCAATCGTCTCCGTCGCGCGGCGATGAAGCGCCTGCCACCGGGCTGCGTCAACGATGAAATCTCCGGCGAGGACAACGGACCCAGTCGCTGCCAGTTGCGATACAGCGGCAGAGATTTCCGCAGTACTGAAGCGCGACTTAAGGAGCAAATTGGATTTGCGCGTCGCGCCTTCGTACGCGGCTTGCGAAACAACTAAGCGCGAAACGTCTCCGGGCGATTCCGCTCGCGCGCTGAGAAATTGCATTCGCAGGTCGCGCCGGAATAGTTTTCGGTCGCCGTCCGGATCGAGAACAATCGCTCCTCCCAGCGTGTTGCGTTCGGCCCAATCGCGCACGATGAAGCGATCGCCGGCGAAAACGAACGCGGGCGCCTCCAGCCGAAGTTGTGCCACTGCATGTTCTCCGGCGGCCAGTGTACGGTCTTCATGGAATGCGATGCGAGCCGCAACGTTTCCGCTTCCGTGATGCGCGTGGACTCGGGCGCCATCCCTGATCGCATGAGTCGCCCGAGGGGAAATCTCGATGCGCACGTCGAGAAAGCTGCTCGGGCCGCCGAGATCATTCAGCGTAATCACGTCGCCGCGGTGAATGTCCTCAACGGAATCGAGCGACAAATTTAGCGCTGTTCGCGAACCGGGTCCGCTTGCCTCCACATCGCGGCCATGCGACTGGATGTTGCGGATGCGCGCCGTCTTCCCGGAGGGCTGGATCACGACGGTCTGACCGCGGCGCAATGTGCCGCCGTTCAGCGTGCCCGTGACCACGGTACCGATTCCTTGCAGCTTGAACACTCGATCCACCGGCAGCCGCGGTTTCCCGATATCTGCTTGTGGCGGCGCGCTCGCCAGCGCACGGGAGAGCGCGGATTTCAGTTCGTCGAGACCGCGTCCGCTGACGACCGATGTGGGAACGATTGGCGCATCGGCAAACGGAGTCCCGCGCAATTTCTCGCGGATCGCGGCGGTCACGCCCTCCTCATCCTGTGTCAGATCAATTTTTGTCAGCGCGACCACCGCGCGGCTGACGCCAAGGTAAGTGAGGATTTGCAGGTGCTCTTCGGTTTGCGGCATCCAGCCATCGTCGGCCGCGACGACCAACAGCGCCAGATCAATGGAACCGACGCCCGCGACCATGTTCTTCACGAAATCCTCGTGGCCGGGTACGTCCACAATCCCCAAAACGAGGAACGAAGATCGATCGGCCGGATCGGGCAATTCCAGGTGCGCAAAACCGAGATCAATGGTGATGCCGCGCAGTTGCTCTTCCGGCAGGCGGTCGGGATCGGTGCCGGTGAGCGCCTTAATCAGGGCGCTCTTGCCGTGGTCCACGTGACCGGCCGTGGCGAGGATAAAATGTCGAATGTTGGACATCGGTGCTAGCGACACACCGCGCGAATGGCGGCGATCAATTCCGCATCCTGCCGCGAGAAAATCGTGCGCAGGTCAAGTTTCAGCGTGCCGCGTCCGACATAGCCGATGACGGGCACCGCGTGATCCCGCAAACGAGCGGCAAATTCCTGTGGCTTGATCGTGGTATGGGTCAGATCGAGCGTGACCGACGCGATCGAGGAACGCGGCAACGTTCCTCCGCCGATTTGTGCCTGTCCTTCGCCGACGCTCACCTTGATCGGAAGTCCATCGAGCGCGGATTTGATTTTTTCGGCGCGTGAACGAAGCTCATCGTTCGATGCGTGGAGCATTTCGAGGACCGGGACTCCCTGCTCGCCGCGCATATAGATGTCCGCAGTCGCTTCGAGCGCCGAAAGGATCAGCTTGTCGCAGCGCAGCGCGCGAAAGAAAGGATCGCGCTTGAGCGCGGCGATCAGTTTCGCTTTGCCGGCGACGATTCCCGCCTGTGGGCCGCCGAGCAGCTTGTCGCCGCTGAAGCAAACGAGATCAACGCCTCGGCCGATTACCTCCGCCGGCGTGGGCTCGTGTTCGATGCCCGCGACCGCCTGAGTCTCAATCATGGCGCCACTGCCAAGGTCCTCAACGAATGGCACACGCTTCTTGCGCGCCAGCGCGGCGATCTCTTCAGGGGACGCCGACTCAATGAAGCCGTCCATGAAGAAATTGCTGCGATGCACTTTCAGTATCAGCGCCGTCTCGCGGCCAATCGCGCGGGCGTAATCCTGAAGAGATGTTTTGTTGGTCGTGCCCACTTCGCGCAGCCGCGCGCCGCTGGTTTCGAGAATGTCCGGAATTCGAAACCCGCCGCCGATCTGAATCAGTTCGCCCCGCGAAATGATGACTTCGTTCTTCCGAGAAGCCGCGTCTGCCTGACAGAAATGCCGCAGGATCAAGACGAGCGCGGCTGCATTGTTGTTGACGACCGTGGCAGCCTCGGCCGCGCAGAGCACCGCGAGACCTTGCTCCACATACGCCGCGCGACCGCCTCGCGTGCCGCCCGCAAGACCGTATTCGAGATTGCTGTAATTCGATCCGATGCTCGACATCGCTGCGATGACTTCGGGGCCGAGCGGAGCGCGGCCAAAGTTGGTGTGAATCAAGACTCCGGTGCCATTGATTAGGGGCCGAATGCGAGACGCGCGCAATTCGCGAAGCGCGTCCCGTACCGAAGCGAGCACGGCGTCAAATGCGGGAATCGCCTTCTGCTTGCGAAGCGCCGCGAGTTCCCGGCGCACGACGCCGACAACAATGGGGCGGGGCAAATCGGTATCGCCGAGCGCCTGCAGCACTTTTTCAACGGCGGGAATCGCGCGGAGCTGAGCCTGCTTCATGCACTGACCCGTATGCGCGGTTTGCTGGAACGCACCATGCGGCCGATTACCGCGGCGCAAAGCGTGTGCGCCTTCTCGAGGCGCTTCAAAACAGCCTTCTGATTCTTCGGCGGCACGCACAGCAGCAATCCGCCGCTGGTCTGCGCGTCGGTCAGCAGCGTCTTTTGAGAATCCGTGACGTCCTCCCAGTCCGTAAAGTCATTCGCGTGGGAGAGATTGTCGCGGCTGCCACCAGGAATGCAGTTGGCGGCAATTAAATCGAAGACGTGGCTGCTGATCGCGGGCACGCTCGCCGCGGAAATTTCCGCGCCGACCTTGCTGGAGGCGCATATGGCGCCCAAATGGCTGAGCAGACCGAACCCAGTCACATCCACAGCGGCTCGCACGAGCCCGCGCTCGGCGACGTCCGCGCCGACGGTGTTGAGGTGCGTCATCACTTCGATGGCTTTGCGCTCGAGCTCCGGCGTCGCCAGTCCCCGTTTGATGCCCGTGGTGATGATGCCCGTGCCGAGCGGCTTGGTCAGGATCAGCAGATCGCCCGGGCGAGCGTTGGCGTTGGTCATCATGCGGCGCGGCGAAACCATGCCCGTGACTGCGTATCCGAAGATCGGCTCCGGAATTTTGATCGTGTGGCCGCCGATCAGGACGCATTTCGCTTCCTGAATCTTTTCGGCGCCTCCGCGCACGATTTGGTTCACCATCTCTAGCGGCACGATATCCGCAGGAATTCCGACAATATTAAGCGCGGTGAGCGGGCGCCCACCCATCGCGTAGACGTCGGATAGCGCGTTCGTCGCCGCGATTTGCCCGTATGAAAATGGATCGTCCACGATCGGCGTGAAAAAATCCGTAGTCAGCACGAGGGCGCGATCGGCGCTCAGGCGATACACACCGGCGTCGTCTCCGGTGGCCGTGCCGACGAGCACATTGCGATTTTTCAGCGTCGGTACCTGACGCAAAACCTCCGTCAGCTCGCGACGACTGAGCTTGGAAGCGCAACCCGCGCACGACGACAGCGCCGTCAGCTTCAGAGCTTCAGTTGCCATGCGCGATCACCATTTTCTGAACCGCACCTCGGAACATCGTGAAAATTTGGCGGAGAGGGTAGGAATCGAACCTACCCCCCGACACGAAGTGTCGGGGCGACGGTTTTGAAGACCGTGACGACCACCAGGCACGCATCACTCTCCAGTCACGTCGCGCTGCATATTTGATTTCTCGACGGACCGATAATATACACCGCCGCGCCGCGCCACGGTATCCGTCACCGTAGTCTCACATCATGCGCCTCCGCATCGGCCACAACGCGAGAGCTGATGAATGCCAATAATTTGACGCGGAAATGGACAGGGAGAAGTACGCGATCTCAGGGCTCGGCGCTGATTTCCATGTTCCGATCAATGAAGTAATTCGTGCACGTCGGAACGGGAGGCGTGCAGCGTGCGATCACGTGAAAGCCGTCTCCGACTGGTTCGATTTCGTACTTATAGCCTTCGCGCCCCGACGTTTTCATGCTGATTTCACCGCCAGATTGCAATTCCTCAAGCGAAGCGATCGAACTGTGTTCGGCCTGGTACGCACGCTCGGCTTCCGCGATGGATAGCAGATCGCTTTTTATGCCGATAACATTTATGGTTTGCGTTGGAGTCGTCGCCGGCGCTGACTCGCCCGCGACTGAGGGGGGTTGCGTAAGATAAGCGCGGTAAAGAAACAGTCCACCCAGCAGCCCGACAAGCAGTGCGACGAGTCCGCCTATCATTCGCATGAGCGTCTCCCGGAGTAACCGATGTACTGGATAGCCACTATTTGCAATAGCACCATAGTGGCTGCTTCACTCGCAACATTCAGTTGCTCGCCGAGTGCGAATCGGGAAACACTCGCCCGGTGCTACCTTTCACCGCCCGAATGCGTCCAAGTATGAGGGCCGGAAGCAACACAGTTGCCCGCTGATTCGCAGGTATGTTTGACAGGTGCACCCGCTCTCGTAATACTGGAGCATTGATTTCCACCATTTGGGCGGTTCACGCGACTTTCCCCAACCGATCGGAGCGATTCATGATGAGGGCGAAAAAGAGGACGTGGATACGAGCGGCCGCAACCGTGTTTCTTGCCATCGGCGTGTCCGCTTCTCTCACGCTGCCGCTTGCGGCGCAGGGTCAATCTTCCGACGTTCGTCCCCCAAAGCTTGATTTCACGACCCACACACTCGCCAACGGCCTTCAGGTGGTCCTGCTCGAAAACCACGACGTCCCGGTGATTAACCTTCAGATCTGGTATCACGTCGGCGGTAAAGACGAGCGCCCCGGCCATACCGGATTCGCGCATCTCTTCGAACACCTGATGTTCAAGGGTTCGGCGCATGTGGGGGCGGAGGAGCATTCGCGCATCATCGAAGCGGTCGGCGGATTTGACAATGCGGAGACGGGCGACGACTCCACGAATTTCTTCGAGACGTTTCCGAGCCAATACCTCGAGCGCGTTCTCTGGCTCGAAGCCGATCGCATGGGCAGTCTCAACGTGGACGACGCGAACTTTAAATCGGAACGCCAGGTTGTCGAAGAAGAGCGCCGCGTCCGAGTGGATAACCAGCCGTACGGCTCGATCGAAGAGGATCTGCGCGCCGCCGCATTTACCGTCCACGGGTATCATCACACCCCGATCGGCAGCATCGCGGATCTCGACAAAGCCACAATCGAGGACGTTCGCGCTTTTTTCAACACCTATTACAAACCGAATAACGCCACGCTGGTGATCGTGGGCGATTTCAACTCCGATCAGGCGCTGGCATGGACGCGAAAATATTTCGACGGCATTCCCGCGTCCGCGGGACCGATTCCACGGTCCAACACGCCCGAGCCTCCGCAAACGGCACAGCGTGACGTGGCGAAGTCGTACTCGAATACGCCGCTACCGGCCGTCGTCATCGGCTATAAGATTCCCGAGCGCTATTCCGCGGACTCCTATCCGCTGGACCTTGCATCGAACATCCTCGCAGGCGGCGAAAGCAGCCGGCTCTATCAGGCGCTGGTGTACAAAGACCAGATCGCGGTTCAAGCGGCTGGGTTCGGTAACTTCAGCGAGGATCCCAATCTCTTCTGGGCGTACGCGATTATGAATCCAGGGCATACACCCGAAGATGGTGAAAAAGCGATTGTGGCGATCCTGGACGGTTTGAAAACTCAAGCTGTAAGCGCGAACGAATTGCAAAAGGCCAAGAACCAGGAAATCTCGGGCTTCATTCTGGGCCGGGATACGGACGAGCAAAAGGCCATCGCGCTCGCCGGCGCTGCCCTGATTGGCAAGAATCCGGACCTGGTCAATATCGAGCTCGGACGATATCTGACGGTCACACCCGAGGACATCGAGCGGGTAGCCAAGGAATATTTCGTTCCGCAGCGAGCCACGATTCTGACGATCAAGCCCATTGCGCCGGCTCAATAGGGCGAAAAAAGAAATTCGAGTCTCAGGAGCAATGATGAAGCGCGCAATCAAGCGATGGATTTCTCTTCAGGCGGCACTCTTGCTCGTGGGAACTGCGGCGTTCGCACAGCAGCCTCCGCAGCAGGCAGCTCCGCCGAGCGCTCCGCAGGATCAGAAGAATGGCACCGGCGTGGTCCCTCCCGGCGTGAAACTGGTTCCCGAAATGCCCGCTCCCGGCGCGCCGACGCATTTCAATTTCCCGGACACGGCCACAAAAACTCTCGCCAACGGTCTGCGTGTTTTCGTCGTCACCGACCATAGCGAACCCGCCGTTGCCGTGCGCCTGGTAACTTTGTCGGCAGGCACCATCAAGGATCCCGCCGGAATGCCCGGCGTGGCGCAGATGACCGCCAACATGCTGACGCAGGGCACCGAAAAACGCTCCGCCAGAGACATCGCCGAAGCGATTGATTTCATCGGAGGTTCGCTCGAAGCCTCGGCCAGCGCCGACGCCACCGACGTCAGCCTCGACGTGGTGAAAAAGGATCTACCCACCGGGCTCGATCTGATGTCCGACGTGGTTCTGCATCCCGCGTTCCGGGCCGAGGAACTCGACCGCCAGCGCCAGCAGCTTCTTTCCGGCCTCACGGTGCAATATTCCGATCCTGATTTCCTAGCATCGGCTGCCTTCAGCCGCGTGGTTTACGGAAACTCTCCCTACGGCTCGCCCGCAGAGGGCACGCCGGAAACCATTAAGAAGCTTGATCCGCAGATCCTCGCAAAATTCCACGATACGAATTTCGCGCCGAACCAATCCCTGCTCGCATTCGCCGGTGACATCACGCCCGATGAGGCTTTCGCGATGGCCGAGAAATATTTCGGGACATGGCCGACCGTGCAGGTCGTCGTCACTTCGCCCGCGACGCCATCTGCTGCGCAGGGGCTGCACATTTGGCTGATTGATAAACCGGACGCCGTGCAGACTCAAATTCGCGTGGGGAAACTCGGCATTCAGCGCAGCGATCCCAATTACGTTCCAGTTGTCGTGATGAATCGAATTTTCGGCGGAGGGTACAACAGCCGCCTCAACACCGAAGTCCGCGTGAAAAAGGGACTCACCTACGGTGCGTACTCCTCGTTCAATCCGCACCGCCAGGCTGGATCGTTCAGCGTCGCTACTTTCACGCGCACGGCGGCAACGGTGGATGCCACGAAACTCGTCGTGGATTTAATCGCGAAAATGTCCACCGGGGACGTAACGCCGCAGGAAGTGGATTTCGCGCGCGATTACCTTGCCGGGGTCTATCCAATTCAATCCGAAACTGCCGAGCAGGTGGCAAGCCGTGTTCTGACGGTCGTGGCCTACGACCTGCCGAAGGACTACAACTATACCTATCCGGATAGAATTCGCGGCGTGACCTCCGCGCAAGTAAAGGAAATGGCGCAGAAATATCTCGGTACTGAAAATCTGGATATCGTGCTTGCCGGAAACGTTAGCGCGTTTCGCGACAACTTGAAGAAAACTTTCCCGAACGCGAAGTATGACGAAATTCCGTTCGACCGCGTGGACATCCTCGCCCCCGATCTCCGCAAGGCCACGGCAGCGCCCGCTACCGGCGCGTCTATCGAACAAGGCAGGCAAATTCTGTTGGCAGCCGCAAAAGTCGCCGGCGGCGACTCGCTCGCCTCTCTCTCTGCCCTGAAAATGACCGAGGATGGGAAAATAATCGGTCCGGATGGCGACGTCCCACGAAGCGTGAAGTGGGTGGTGTCCTACCCCGATCGCGCGCGCGGCGAGTTCAGCCTCTCCGGTCACAACATCGTACAGGTTTGCGACGGCCGTTCCGCCTGGGTGCAGATGGGAACCGAAACGCGCGACGCCACTCCCATGAAGCGCGAATTCCTGCGCGCCATTTCCCTTTACGGCGGCGGTTGGGGCCTCTATCGCGAGGTTCTGGCTGGCAAGATTTCGGGCCCGGCGATTTGGGCAATCGGCGACGAGGATATTGACGGGAAGAAAACCACTGGGGTGGCTGTTGACGCCGGGTTCGGCGCGATCAAATTATATTTCGATCCCGCAACACATGTGCTCGTCGCGGCACGGTATCAATCTTCCGGCGCGCACGGAGCTTCCGACAACGAGCAGCGCTGGAGCGATTACCGGACCGTCGAAGGCCGCCAGTTCGCTTTCTCGACCGTGGTCTATCGCGACGGCGTGAAGTACATGGAGTCCACGATTCAGCAGCTCGATCTGAATCCGACGGTGGATAACGCGCTTTTCGCGATGCCCGCCAGTCCGACCGCGGCCGCGCGCTAATTTCCTGGATGTTATTTCACCGACAGGATCACTTTGCCGATGTTTTTCCTGTCGTGAATGTATTGATGCGCGGCGGCGGCCTGATCGAGCGGAAATGTCTTGCCGATCACGGGCTTGATTTTACCGGCCGCGTACATCCGGAATAGCTCGTCGAGCTCGCTGCGCAGAAGGGCTCCTCGGCGCTGCACCTGGCCGAGATTTACGCCCATCACGGAGACGCTTTGTCCCATCAGCTTCAGCGGACTAAATCGCGGCATCTGCGCAAACGCCTTCAGGCTGCGCCACCAGCTGCGCTTGCCGTCAGGCCCGGCCGCGGCCGAAAATCCGTAGACGACCAGACGTCCGGTCGGTCCAAGGCATTTGTAGCTGCGCGCGAAAGATTTTCCGCCCACCGCGTCCATGACCATTTCGATGCCGTCCGGCGCGAATTTCCGCACCGCCTGCACGAAGTCCGTTTTCTCGTAATCAATCGGATGGTCTACGCCGATCTTCCGCAAATACTCCTGCTTTGCCGGACCCGCCGTGCCGAAAATCACCAATCCCTTCGCTCGCGCGAGCTGCACCGCGGCGATTCCCACGCCTCCGGCGGCCCCGTGGATCAGGATGCGGTCGCCCGGCAACAGATTGCCCATCGTGAACATCGCGTGATGCGCCGTCAGATAGTTCGCGGGAATCGAAGCGCCATCATCGAACGGCATCCCCGCCGGCAGCCGATAGACCGCGCTCGCCGGGACCGCGACCCATTCCGCATATGCGTTGAAGTGCGGCAGCGCCACCACTGCATCTCCCGGCTTCAGGGCGTCGCCGTCGCTTCGCCTCGGTCCCTCGACGATTTTTTCCACCACGCCCGCGATCTCGAGGCCCGGGACAAACGGCGGCTTGGGAGTGTCGGGGTAGAGACCCATGCGCTGGAGAAGGTCCGCGAAATTGATGCCGATCGCCTTCACGCGAATCAGCACCTCCCCGGGCTTCGGCTGGGGATCAGGCACCTGGCGGGACTCAAAAACTTCGGGTGGGCCATACCGCCGTACGACCAGCGCGCGCATCTAATTCTCCTTAGGCCGGGAACTCGCCGGCCGTGCCCGCTCCCACCGTTCGCCGGGACCGGAACATCTGCTCCGGCATTTCATTAGGAATCGATTGCATCCTATTCTAAACTACTGGACTTCGCGCAACGATGAAACTCAATCTGACACATAGAGCTATCTTTACCGGTGCGGCACTGCTGGTCGCAGCATGGGGCTGTGTGGCGGCGAATCGCCCCGCGGCCGTCCCACCTCCAGCTGTGCTGACGGCCATGCAAGACGAGCTCGGCCGCTCGATGGAGGCGATGTCCGCAGCCGATCCCCCGGCCTATTTCATCAGCTACACCGTTTCCGATCGCCAACTCGCCGAGGTCTCCGGCTCCAATGGCGCGCTGCTTTCCAGCACCGCCGACCGCGCGCGCTGGCTCGAAGTGCAATCGCGCGTCGGATCCTATCAGCTCGACGACACGCATAAACTTGGCGACCGCCCGCCCAGCTGGACCAGCCCCGGCACCAACGTTCCGATTGACGACGACATTCCCGTACTCCGCCGCGAAATCTGGCGCGAGACCGACCGCCAGTACCGCGCCGCCGCTCAGGCCTTAATCAAGGTCAAGACCAGCGAGCAAGTGCAGGTTCAGACCGCCGAAGGTGGCGCTCCGGATTTTTCGCACGAGCAGCCGCACACGTCCGTTGGCCCGCGCGTTGAAATCCAGGTGGACCGCAAGCCGTGGGAAGAGCGCGTGCGGAGATACACGGCTGAGTTCAGCAAATCACCCTACGTGCTGAATTCCATCGCCACGTTTACGGCGCTTGCAACGAATCAATATCAAGTGAATACCGAGGGCACGAAACTCGCCTTTGGACAGATTCATTACCGCCTCGAACTTTTCGTCCAGAGCAAGGCTCCCGACGGAATGGATATCGAACGCTACTCGAATTTCGACTGGCTCGATCCCAAGGACACTCCGGACGAGAAGACCATCTTCGACAACATCCATGAATTGATCAAGGAAACGGAAGCGCTGGACAAGGCTCCGCTCGCGAATCCTTATGCCGGACCCGCGCTGCTCACCGGCCGCGCCGCCGCCGTTTTCTTTCACGAGGTTTTCGGTCATCGGGCCGAGGGATTCCGCCAGAAGGACATCAGCGAAGGTCAGACCTTCACAAGCAAGGTCGGTGAAAAAATTCTCCCGGATTTCATTTCCATCAAGGACGATCCCACCGAAGCTACGGTCGGCGGACAGATGCTCCTCGGAAGTTATCCATTTGATGACGAAGGCGTGCCCTCCACGAACGTCGCGCTCGTGGATCACGGCGTGCTGAAAACTTTTCTCATGGGGCGCTCGCCGCTCGTGGACGTTCCGCACTCGAATGGCCACGGTCGCCGCCAGCTCGGATTCGTGCCTGTCGCGCGACAGGGGAACCTGATCGTGTCCAGCACGCAGACCGTGCCCTTCAGCGAAATGCGGCAGAAACTGATCGCGCTCGTGAAGCAGCAGGGACAACCCTACGGCCTGTTGATTGATGATATCGCCGGCGGCTTCACGTTCACCGGCCGCGGACAGCCGCAAGCGTTCCAGGTCACGCCGCTTGTTGTCTATCGCGTCTTCCCCGACGGCCGTCCCGATGAACTCGTGCGCGGCGTGGATATCGTCGGCACGCCGCTCGTGTCGCTGACGAAGATCGTGGCCACCAGCGACAAGCAGGAAATCTTCAACGGTTACTGCGGCGCGGAATCCGGTTCCGTGCCGGTTTCGGCCGTGGCCCCCGCGATCTTGATCTCTGAAATGGAATTCGCGAAGAAGGAAACTTCGACCGACCGGCCGCCCGTTCTGCCGCCGCCGGCGCACGATCCGGAAGCAAAGGCTCAACAGCCGTGAGAAAACTAGCCATCGTTGCTTTGATCGCGGCGTTCGCCATGCCGCTGACTTCCGCCCGCGCCGCCGGACATCGCGCAGCACCGACCCGCGGCGCGCAGGCGGCTGTTCCGGCCACCGAAACCGACCAGACTCTCCACGCCATGCACGATGAAATGGAACGCGCCCGCACGCGCCTCGTCCTCGCCGGAGTCGGCAAACCCTTCTACTTTGAATACCGGCTGCTCGATCTCGATGTCCGCAGCGTCACCGCGTCCTTCGGCGCGCTCGTCTCCAGTTCAACCGCGCGCATTCGCCAGATGTCCGTGGATGTCCGCATAGGCGACTATCACCTCGACAGTTCAAATTTCATCAGCGAGGACGGTTTTCAGGGCTTTCTCGGATCCACTGGCGAAGTCGGCATTGATCGCGACTACAATTCGCTCCGCCAGGATTTGTGGCTGGCCACTGATCAGGCTTACAAAGCCGCCGCCACCCAGATGGCGCTGAAGCAATCGTTTCTTCGCAGCCTGACGAAGCCACCGGAGATTGACGATTTCTCCCAGGCTCAGCCGCTCGTAAAGATTGACCCGCGAATAGATCCCGATTGGACGTCGCGCAATTGGGAAGAGGAAGCCCGCGAAGCTTCCGCAGTCCTCAAGAATTTTCCGGAGCTTTACGGAAACCGCGTCAACTATTACCTGGTTTACGCCACGACATATCGCATGACGAGCGAAGGCACCATCATCCGCTCGACTCGCCACCTCGCCGCCGTGGAAGCAGGGCTGGATACACAGGCAGCGGACGGCATGGCGCTGCACAACTATTACTCGGTCTATACCGCGCTGCCTTCCGAATTGCCCGACGCCGCAACCATCGCGAAGGCGCTTGCGAGCGCCAGCACCGATCTGATGGCGCTCCGCTCGAGCCCTCTCGTCCCGGATTACACCGGCCCGGTGCTGTTTGACGCGCCGGCCGCCGCTTCCACGCTGGCGCAGGTTCTCGAGCCGTCTCTTTCCGGCGCGCGTCCTCCGCTCTCGATGACGCGCGATTTCGACTCCTTCCTCGAACGCTTCGGCGGACGCAGCGAATGGTCGGGCCGCGTTGGCACGCGCGTGCTTCCGGCAAGCGTCACGTTGGTGGACGATCCCACGCTGCAAAATTTCCAGGGCCAGCCGCTGCTCGGCGCCTACGACGTGGATGACGAAGGCGTGAATGGTCAGCGCGTTTCGCTGGTGGAGAGCGGCATTCTCAAGGACTTGTTGATGTCTCGCCGCCCGGGCCCGGATTTTACGTACTCCAATGGCCACGCGCGCTCGGCGATTCTTACCGACCCGCGCCCTCTCAGCAGCAATTTGATCCTGCAGGCAAGCGAGGCGCTGAAGCCCGACGACATGCGCAAGAAGTTTCTCGACTCCTGCCGCTCCGATGGGCATGAATGGTGTCTCGAAATAAAGCGCATGGATAATCCCGCGCTTTCTTCCGTTCGCCAGTCGGATTTCTCGGAATTTGTCGGTGATCTCGGCGGAGGTATTTCAAACGGCGATCGCGTGCCGCTGCTCGTCTATCGCGTCTACGTCGCCGACGGCCATGAAGATCTGGCGCGCGGCGGAATCCTCGAGGGACTTACGTTGCGGTCCCTGCGCAACATCCTCGCCATCGGTAATGATGCCACGGTCCTCACCTACATGCAGAATCCCGAGGACGGCCTTGCCGGTACGGCCCTCGGAGCTTTCGGCTCCGCGCAAGCCGGGATTCCGAGCACCGTCATCGCCCCATCGCTCCTGCTTGACGACGTCGAGATTCGCGGCTTCCATGGCGAACCCAGCCGTCTGCCGCTCGATTCCGCCCCGCCACTAAAGTGACGATCCGACCAGGATCGTCATCCCGAAGGAGCACCGCGACTGAGGGATCCCGCCTCAGATCCTGACACTTCCGCTCTGATCTTTGTGGGTCGCGGCTTTAGCCTCGACATAGAGCAGTCCGTGCGAAGCACGCCCCTATGCGCAGATTCTCTCGCAGCAAGCAGTTACGCACACCTGGCGGTCACGGCAGCGAAACAATCGTGAGCGGGTCTGTGCCTATCGCAAACTCACCTTCGTAAAGCAGGCTTCTCCCGTCGGCGTCCATCAACTGCACCAAAACCGTCGTCCTCGGCGGAATGGGATTGAAACGAACGAGCCTGGTTTCCATCCGGTCCAATCCGGCTACAGACGTACGAGCAGTCTCCAAAGCGCTGAACTCGTTGTTTGCGCTCACGCCCACGATCAGGCTGTGCGCATCGCCCACGTTGAATCTGGCCAAATCAAAACCGTCCAGCCAGCTGCCTCTGACCCGAAGCGTCTCCTTCTCGTCAACGCGGTAGATGAGGGTCGCCTTCGCCGTTGTGCTCTCATTCGCCGCGCCGCCTCGCCGAACTTCGTTCGAGAGCTGCACGATCACCCCCAGCTGGCCAGGACTGTGCGCGGTCCACTTGCCGCCGGCCCCCAGCGCGGAGATCTGCATCGTGCGCAAATCCGTAACTCTGATGTTGGGACCGGACTTGATCGCCGTCGCCGACCCGGTGGACGGGCTCGCAAAGACTGAGCTCGTGACGATTGGGCCCACGGCAACTGGACTCGCCGCGACCGGCGGTTTTACTGGAGCGGCGATCGTGGCCGAGCTGATGCCCTTACTCTGTTTTCCCTGATACGGCTGCAGCGTGAAGCACTGCATCGTCGCCGGGCTGATGTTTCGCAGCGACACTTTAATCGCTTCGGCCGCCAGTTCTGGCGGTGGCGGAGCAGGCGAGTTGTACGAATTCTTCGAGAAAATCACCTTGTAGCTGGGTCCGCCCGGCAGTTCCTTTGTGAACGATTGAAGCCTTGACGCGACATTGATCGCCCGCCCCAGATATTCAACCTGTCCGTTCAATTCCAGGCGAATTAGCTCACCTGCATCAATGCCGAACATCAGGCCAATCGGGTTTGGTTCCTGCGAAAGCAGGGGTCTGATGGAGTCTTCGAATTGAGATTCGTACGACGCGGAAAGTTCGCGCAGCATATCGCAGAGGGCTGTCTTCGATACGTCATCGGGAAACAGGAGCACCCAACCATCTCCGATAAACTTGTAGAGGTTCATGTCCAGCTCGGCGCCGTGTTCGAGCAGGTAATTCTTTAAATGGATCAGGACGTTGCGCCATGCGGACAGATTGTCGGTGCGTTTTAGATCCTCCAGAATCGTGGTCGAAGAGCAGATATCGAAAACAACGACCAGATGGCGTTCGCGGCTTGATACTTCCGTTGCCCGGCTCATAGCTCCCTTTGTGATCGGCCAGCGCCGAATCGGCCCATAGTGTCGCCTAACATCTGCGCGAAGGCAATCAAGGCACGTAGCTCACGCGCGAGATAAGCATTGCCGTCCACGGCGGCGCGCCCGTGAAATCCCGACCCCGCAGCGTATAATCCCCCGCATGACTTCCGGGACAATCGAACAGGCCAGCCGCGAAAAGCGGATGGCGGCACTTGGCTCGGTGGGTTCAGCGGTCGTGCTTGTGTCCCTGAAGGTTTTCCTCGCGGCAATCACCGGCAGCCTCGGCATTCTTTCGGAGGCCCTGCATTCCATCCTCGATCTCGTAGCCGCCGTAATCACCTATCTTTCGGTGCGAGTCGCGGACAAACCGGCAGACGCGCAACATCTCTATGGCCACGGAAAAGTGGAGAGCTTTTCGGCGTTCGTCGAGACGGGCCTACTGCTGCTGACCGCGCTCTACATTATCTGGGAGGCTTTTCAGCGGCTGCTCTTCCATGCGCCGCACGACGTGCATGCGAGCCTCGTGGCCATCGTCATTCTGGCGCTCACCATGGGAATCGATTTCGTACGTGCCCGCGCCCTCGGCCGCGTGGCAAAAAAATACCCGAGCGAAGCCCTCGAAGCGGACGCACTTCATTTTTCAACCGACGTCTGGAGCACATTCGTCGTGGTGCTGGGAATCACGGCCGCATGGCTGGGCGTGAAATTCGACATTCCCTGGCTCGGCTCGCTCGATGCCTTCGCCGCGCTCGGCGTGGCCGGCGTCATCATCTGGATCGGCTCGCGGCTCGGCCGCCAGACAGTGGATGCGCTGCTCGACGTAGCCCCGCAGGGCTTGCGCGAACGAATTGCCAACGCCGTGGATGAGACCGAAGGAGTGCTGCAGACCGAACGCGTCCGCGTGCGCCGCGCCGGCCAGCGCTACTTTGTGGACGTAACCATCAGCGTGCCGCGCACCGCGAGTCTCGAGCAGGCGCACGCGGCCAGCGAAGCGGTCGAGCGCAACATTGAAAACATTGTCCCCGCGGACGTCGTCGTCCACGTCGAGCCGCGCGCCCGCAACGACGAGCCCCTGTTTGAAACCATTCGCGCTATCGCCCAGCGCCGCGGCCTCGCCGTTCACGAATTGTCCGCGCATTACTACGAGGGCCACCTTTTCATCGAGCTTCATCTCGAAGTGGACGAGACGTCGAAGCTCCGCGATGCCCACCATCAGGCCACCGGCCTCGAGGAAGAAATCCAGCGCGTCACCGATCCGGGAACGCGCGTCAATATTCACATCGAGCCGCTCGGCGCGCGCATCGTCGGCGCGGAGGAAATGAAGGAGCTTTCGCAGGCCGTTCAGAATTTCTTGAATTCACTGCCTTCTGAATATCCCGAGCTGGTGGATTGCCACGAGGTTCACGTCCGCAGCGTCGAACGCCGGATTCTGGTCTCCTGCCATTGCGCGATGGATGGCGACCTTCCGATCACGGACGTCCACGATTTCACGGCCATCCTCGAAAGCCGCGTCAAAGAGCGTTTCCCGCAAATCTACCGGCTGACCATTCACCCTGAACCTGTCGAGGAAAGCTGACGCCGCGCACCGCCCCAAGACCTGGCAAAGACCTGCGCGGCGAGCGCGAGCACCGCGGGAAAGCATTCAAGGACGTACCGTGGCTCCGGCGTCTCGATAAAACTCGCGATATACGCCGTGCGCACCAGAATGAACACGATCAGCAGAGCCACGCCCGGCCGCCCCCGGACCATCCAGACTCCCGCCAGCGCCAAAATCACGTACACCGCGTTCAGCAGCCCGAGGCCCAGTGTCACCAGAAAATCCAGACGGTCATCCTCCCATTCGCCCAGAACCGGACGCAGCGGACTGCTGTTCGGCAGCAATTCCACGCGCGGCGTAAACCACATCGTGAGCGAGCGCAGCAACGGAATTTTCATGTGCGTCCGCAGCGGATGATTCGCCGTGCGCTCCCGCGCTATCGCGCCGAACTCGGCATCCTGCTCCCGCGAAAGCGTCAGCGTGTAGTTGTAAGAATCGAGCATCTCCGCCACCTGCGCGCGTTCTTCCGCGGAATCAAACGCCTGAGCCGGGATGCTGTCGATCGCAATCCCCTCGGAGTTGAGTCTCCAAAGCGTGAGATATACGTCGCTGAACCGCCAGAGCCACGTGCCCGTCCACGCATTGAATCCGACGGGCGCGAAATCGTCCGGCATCTGGAGGTAGCGCGGCGTCAGAAATTGCACTTCATGGAGTGTGCGCCAATTCCGGGCCGCCCACGGCAGCAGCGGCAGCACCAGCCCGACCCCCATCAGCACGCCCGCGCGCGCCAGTTTCGACCAATTCATCGGCCGCCACCATTTCGCCACCAGAACCAGCCCCGTCGCGATCAGCAGCAGCGGCGTTTCCGGGCGAACCAACGCTCCGAATCCAACCACCACGCCCGCAAGAAACCATGGACCGAGCGCGCCCTTGCCCGAAGCGGCTGAATTCGCCTCGTCCCGCGCCTCCGCTTCAAGCAGGAACAGAATCGCCAGCGCCGTCAGGAACGTAACCAGCGCCTCGGTCAGTACCACCGCAGTGTAGTTCGCTGTAAACGGGCAAAGCGCCGCGAGCCATAGCCCGGCAATCGCGACCCGGCGACGCGATATTTCGGCAGCCAGCCGCGCCGCGATCAGCGCCACCACAAAACACGTGGCAAGGTCCACGACCGCCTGCGTCAGCATCACGGCCCGCGACGAATTCCCGGCCACGCTGAAGATTGCGGCCAGGAACGCCGGGTAGCCCGGCCCCCGCGTGTCCAGAGGCATCAGCTGCCCTTCCACCACCCCGCCATAGACACCCTTCTTCAGCCAATTCCAGGCCAGCTCGATGTAGAATGGCGCATCGCCAGAGTCCGTCACCGGTAATTTCAGTACGAAATAAAAGCGCAGCGCCAGCCCGGCCAGTGCAGCTAGGGCTACGTTTACGCGCATCATATGTTTGGCGGTCATTGACAGCGTCCCAATGGACGGCTAGCTTGGAATGTCCCGATGGCAGAACGCAAGCCCATTTTCTACGATGAAGAGCGCCGCCGCTGGCGTCGAACCCGGCTCGCGTTGGAAATTGCCGGCGGTTTCTTCACACTCGTTCTGGTTGTTTTTCTTTTAAACGTCGGCCGCAAGCCGGAGCTGCCCGATATCCTTCGGCCCGATACCCGCGCCGGTCTGCACGCAATCCGCACGAAGGCGAAAGCTAAACCCGTTCGGCGGGGCCGGGAGCGCAAAATTGCGACTCTCGGTAAAGTCCCCCAGAATTACGATCCGCTGCGCGCTGCCTTCTACGTAGGCGACGATTACACGAGCCTCGCCTCGCTCCAGCTGCACTACCACGATCTGGATCTGCTCATTCCCGAAGCGCTTCACGCCGTGTCGCTCGATGGAAAGCTCGACGCCGACCAGGATCCGAAACTCGCTGCTTTCCTCCAGTCCCTGCAATCGCGCACTCCCCCCGTAGACATGCAGGTCATGCCCATGGTCAATAATTACGACGCGAAAAACGGTGCGTGGTGCCCGCCGCAAATGCTCCAAATGCTGGCCGATCCCGCGGCGCGGCAAAATCTCGCCAGGCAGCTCGAGGAATACGCGGACGCCGAGCATCAGGCCGGCATCGTCGTGGACTTCGAATCGCTTCCGAAAACCAGCCAGATGGACTTTCAACGCTTCGCCCACGATCTGGCGACGGATTTACACGCAAGAAACCTGAAGCTCATGGTCGCGCTCCCCGCGGCGGATTGGAGCTACGACTACAAATATTTCGCGTCGCAGGCCGACGCGATCATCCTGATGAACTACGATTTCCATTGGTCAACGTCGGATCCTGGTCCCATCGCGCCGCAGGACTGGTTCGTGCGCGACATCCAGAACATCGTCAAAATCGTGCCGCCGGAAAAGCTCGTGATGGGCATCGCTAATTACGGCTACGACTGGCCGGCAAAATCGAAGAAAGTGCCGCACCCGGTCGCGCAGGCCGTCACGTTCCAGCAGGGAGTCATCACCGCTGTCGAATCCGAATCGGACATCCAGTTCGATTCCGACTCCATGAATCCGTATTACTCCTACGAGGATGAGAAAAATCAGATCCACCACGTTTGGATGCTCGACGGCCTCACTGCCTATAACGAGCTTCGTGCCTCCGAGCGTGCCGGCGTCGCCGGAACCGCGCTCTGGCGCCTTGGTATGGAAGATCCCTCGATGTGGTACATCTGGGACGCTACGCATCCCGATGACGCCGTTCGCAACAAAATGACGGACCTTCCGCCGGGCTACGATCTGATCCTCGAGGGCGACGGCGATATCTGGCGCATCACCTCCACGCCCCAGAGCGGCAAGCGCACATTCGACTACGATTCCGATTCCGATACTTTCGATGACGAAGGCTTCACGAGCTATCCGATGTCGTGGCGGATCGAACAGATGGGCGCCGATCCGAAGAAAGTCGCGCTCACGTTCGACGACGGCCCCGATCCCGAGTGGACTCCCAAAATCCTCGACGTTTTGAAGAAGGAAAAAGCGCCTGGAACATTCTTCGTAATCGGCGAATCGGCGAACAAGAATCCCGAAATCGTGAAACGCGAATACGCGCTGGGCAACGAAATCGGGAACCATACTTTCACGCATCCCGAATTTGATGTGGATCGCCTTTCCAAGACTGAATTGGAAGTTCAGCTGAACCTCACCGAGCTTCTCCTCGAAAGTTATCTCGGCGTGAAAACCACGCTGTTCCGGCCGCCCTATGGCATTGACCATCAGCCGGAAACGGCCAGCGAAATTCAGTTGCTCCCTATTCCGCAATCCATGGGCTACGTCATCATCGGCGCGCGAATTGATCCGCACGATTGGGGCGAAAACAACGGCCAGCCGCCCGCTCCCGCCGACACAATCGTCCAGCGCGTCCTCGCGCAAACCGAAAACAACGATGGCAATATCATCCTTCTGCACGATGGCGGAGGCGACCGCGCCCACACCGTCGCCGCGCTGCCGCAAATCATTGAAGGGCTTCGCGCGAAGGGCTACGAATTCGTTTCAGTTTCCGATTTGCTCGGTCAGACTCGCGCGCAGATCATGCCCTCGCTGACCTACCGCGAATGGCTGCTCGTGCGCGCGGATTCCTTCATCTTCGAAGTTTTCCGATGGCTGCGCAGCAGCATCGCATTCATTTTTGTCGCCGGTATTCTGCTCGTAGGCGGACGCGCACTGATCATCGGGTTGCTCGCCCTCGCCGAAAAGCTGCGGCCCGCGCCGCCCGACCATCCCGAATATCAGCCTGAGGTCAGCATCCTGATCCCCGCGTATAACGAGGAATCGGTGATCCTGAATACGGTTCGCGCCGCGCTCGCTTCCAATTATCCGAAGCTCGAAATCCTGGTGGTGGACGATGGCTCCTCGGACCGCACCGCAGAACTTGTGCGCACGCACTATGGACGCGATCGGCGCGTGCGATTGCTTCTGCAATCAAATCACGGCAAGCCTGCGGCCCTGAACAACGCCCTCAGCGAAGCCATCGGCGAAATCGTCGTCTCGATTGACGCCGATACCATCGTGGACCCCGAAGCAGTTCCGCGCCTCGTCCGCCATTTCGCCGATCCCAGCGTGGGAGCGGTCGCCGGAAACGTAAAAGTGATCAACCGCAATCGCTGGATCACGCGCTGGCAGGCGCTTGAATACATCACCAGCCAAAATCTGGAAAAGCGCGCGTTCGATTTGCTGAACTGCATTCCTGTGGTGCCGGGCGCCGTGGGAGCATGGCGTGCGGACTTGCTTCGCAGCAACGACGGTTTCTCGGGCGACACCGTTGCCGAAGATACGGATTTGACGCTGACCATCCGCCGAAACGGCTGGAAGATTCTCTACGACGAAACCGCCATCGGCCGCACCGAAGTTCCCGACACCGTTGATGCGCTGGTGCGCCAGCGATTCCGCTGGACCTTCGGCACGCTCCAGGCGGTTTGGAAACACCGCGATACCGCCGGAAAAGCGCGCTACGGCACTCTCGGCTGGATCGCTATTCCCAATATTTTTCTGTTTCAGATTATTCTGCCGCTCGTTTCTCCGGTCATAGATTTGCTGTTCCTGCTCTCGCTGGCCCTTTGGGGACTCGGGCAGCTTCGGTTCGCGCGGCTGCCCGAACTTTGGACCTCGCAGGATGTCGAGCGTTCGCTGATCTTCTTCGCTCTTTTCATGCTGATTGATCTTTTCACTTGCGTGGTCGCCTTCGCCCTCGAAAAGGATGAAGATTGGACGCTCCTCGCCCCGCTGATTCTCCAGCGCTTCTACTACCGCCAGATGATGTACGTCGTGCTCTTCCGCGCGCTCCGCGAAGCCCTGCGTGGGCGCCCGGTCGGTTGGCGCGGCGTCGAAACGCAGCTTCCGCCGTCGGCTCCATCACCCGCGCCGCCCACGCCCGTCGCCCAAGCCTGAGCTCATTTTCGAATTTCGTTCGCCATCTCAGGGGGCGCGCAAAGCCTGCTAAATCTTTGCGGAATTCAGCATCCTTCTGATAGCATCGGCTTGTTGGTGGGCTGCATCCCGAAGTTCAGGAGCGGCACCGGAGGCAACCATGAGTCTCGCACCCCGTGCGGACAACGGTAGAATCACCGTTCCGCACATTCTCTCCCGCAAGTCCCATTCCCCGGCCGGTTTCCCGGATTCCAAGTCCATGGCAATATCAAAGATCACCTGCCTGACGGCCTACGACTTTCCCACCGCGCGCCTGCTCGATGAGGCCGGTGTGGACATTCTGCTCGTCGGCGATTCGCTCGGCATGGCCGTGCTCGGATACGACAGCACGCTTCCCGTCACGCTGGACGAAATGGTGCACCACACGCGCGCCGTCCGCCGCGCCACGCGCCATGCGCTGGTCGTTGCCGACATGCCCTACGGCAGCTTTCACGTTTCGCTCGACGAATCGGTTCGTAACGCCGTGCGCCTCGTGAAAGAGGGCGGAGCGGAAGCCGTGAAAGTCGAAGGCGGCGAGCGCCGCATCGAACTGATCGCGCGGCTGGTCGAAGCGGAAATTCCGGTAATGGGCCACGTTGGCCTGACGCCGCAATCGGTGAACGCCCTCGGCGGATTTCACGTGCAGGGCAAGTCCGCAGACGCTGCCCGGCAGGTCGAGCGGGACGCGCGCGCGGTCGAAGCGGCAGGAGCATTTTCCGTCGTGCTCGAATCCATGCCGCGCGAGCTGGCCGCGCGCATAACGGAAAAGCTGCGCATTCCCACCATCGGCATCGGCGCCGGTCCCGATTGCGACGGCCAGGTGCTCGTCTTCCACGATCTCGTCGGCCTTTCAACCGGCCACCGGCCGAAGTTCGTGCGGCAGTATGCGAATCTCTCTTCCGAAATTTCACGCGCCGTATCCGCGTATTGCGACGACGTGCGCAGCGGCAACTACCCGTCGGACGCGGAGTCCTATCATTCCGCCGCCGAGTTGCGCGAACATCACGCTGCGCCCCAGAGGCGCTGATTTGGAAATATGAGCGACTAGCGCGATCCGCAGAGAAAAGGAGCCACCCGCCATGAACGTTGACGACATTCGCTTGCTCTACGATTTCAACGCCTGGGCGAATCACCGCGCGATCGAAGCTTGTTCCGCTCTAACCCCCGAGCAATTCACGCGCGACCTCGCATCCAGCTTCTCTTCCGTGCGCGACACGCTCTCCCACCTTTACAGCGCCGAGTGGGCGTGGCTTGAACGCTGGCATGGCCGCACACCTACCGGCCCTCCACCCAGCGCCGATTTCCCCGATTTCGAAACGGCGCGGCGCCGTTTCATTGAAATTGACCGCAACCTGGTGGACTTCGCCGCCTCGCTCAACGCGGACGATCTCCACCGCGTGATCCAGTTCAAGACGTTGGCGGGCATGGCAAATGCGCAGCCGCTCTCGCAATTGCTGCAACACGTCGCCAATCACAGCACCTATCACCGCGGCCAGCTCACGACCCTGTTGCGCCAACTCGGCGCGAAAGCCACAAGCACGGATTTGATTATCTTTTACCGCGAGCGCGCCGCCCAGGCCAACGCATAACTGGCAAACGACCCCGCCTGATGGAATTGATTCACACTGTCGCGTGGATGAAGCAGGTTGGCGCCGAGGCTCGCCGCAACGACCTCTTGCTCGGCCTGGTGCCCACGATGGGCGCGCTGCACGAAGGCCATCTTTCTCTCGTTCGTGGAGCGAAGAAACAGTGCTCGCCGGTCGTTGTTTCGATTTTCGTGAACCCGAAGCAGTTCGGCCCGTCCGAGGATTTTCAGAAGTATCCCCGACCACTCGAAGCAGACATTGCGGCGCTGAAAAATCTCGGCGTGGACTATGTATTCGCGCCACCTCCCGAGGAAATCTATCCGCTGGGTTTCCGCACATCCGTCACCGTGGAAGGATTGAGCGACCGCCTCGAAGGGCGCTCACGGCCGGGGCATTTTCGCGGCGTCACCACCGTGGTCTTGAAACTCTTCGAAATCGTGCAGCCGCGCTTCGCATTTTTCGGACGAAAGGACGCGCAGCAGGCACGCATCATTCGTCAAATGACCGGCGATCTCGATCTCGGCACCGAAATCGTCGTCTGCCCGATCGTGCGCGAACCCGACGGCTTGGCACTTTCTTCCCGCAACGCCTACCTCTCAGTGAGCGAGCGCCGCGCGGCCACCGCACTCTATCGCTCGCTCGACACCCTCCGCCGCGAGATTTCAGCGGGCGGCCGGGACGTGCTGCACATTCTCGCGATCGCGCGTAAAATCATCGAGTCTGAGCCGGGTGTGGCGCTTGATTATGCGGAAATTGTGGACGCGGATACGCTCGAGCCGGTGATGGCTCTGCGGAAGACCTCATACGCCCTGCTGGCAGCCCGCGTCGGCAACACGCGTTTGATTGATAACGCGCTGATTGAACCGGCAGGCGAGTCGTTCAACGTGACGCTATAGCGCGGCGATCCGGTCGCATCGCTCCGTATTGACAAGCCTGCCTGGTCGCCATACCCTCTGCATCCGGCGCATTCACCGAGTTATTTTCCTGGGAGGAAATCATGGCATCGCATGGCGGAGGAGTATTCCCAAGCGCCGCTCTGTTCATCGGTTTGCTTGGACTTTTCGAGCTGATAGCAAAGCCGCGGTTCCAAGCCTATCGCACCGTGGATATGGTGCAGCTGTTCGCTTCCGGAATGTGTTTTGGAATTTCCCTGATGTGGCTTATCGAACGGCTCCGAAACAATCCCTCGGCGTAAGTCGAGCAACTCGCCGTCGGCACCGCTAAGCTGAAACTATCCCTCGCCGACCGCAGCGAGCACTTCGGCGGCATGCCCCTTCACCGTGACCTTCGGCCAAATCTTGCGAATCTTTCCGTCCGTCCCGATCAGGAATGTCATCCGCACGATTCCCAGAAACGATTTGCCGAAAAAGCTTTTCATTCGCCGGGCCTTGTACGCGTCCACCACTTCGAATTCCGTATCGGCCAGCAGCGGAAAATTCAGTTTGTACCGGGTCTTGAATTTCGTCTGATCTTCCACCGAATCCCCGCTGCATCCCACGATGGCGGTGTTCAGCGCTTTGAAATCCTTCAGCGCGTCGCGAAAGTCCACGGATTCATGCGTGCATCCGGATGTATTCGCCTTCGGATAGAAATACAGGACCAGATTTTGCCCGCGATAGTCCGCCAGCGAGACCTTACTGCCGTCGTCGGCCGCCACGTTGAAACCGGGAGCTGCGTCGCCTTCTTTAAGCACTTTTGAATCTCCATTCCCGGCGCGAACTACGCCTCCGCGAGCACTCGTTTCAGAATTTCATTCACGGCTTGAGGATTGGCCTGCCCGCGCGTCTCGCGCATTACCTGCCCCACGAAAAATTTGAATACGCCTTCGTTCCCCGAGCGATATTTCGCCACGTTATCCGGGCTCTTCGCCACCACTTCCCGCGCTATTTTCTCGATGGCGCTGGTGTCCGTGATTTGCGCGAGCCCTTCGGCCGCAATGATCTCCCCTGCTCGTTTTCCTGTGTCGAACATCGTCGCGAATACCTTCTTCCCGCTCGCTGCCGTAATTTCACCCTTCTCGACTTTCGCCAGCAGCTCCGCCAGCGCCACGGGCTTCACGGGGCAGTCCCCGATATCCTTCGCGGCATCATTCAGCCGTCGCAATAGCTCCACCGAGATCCAGCTCGCGGCCGATTTCGCCGGCGCTCCCGCTTTCACTGCGGCCTCGAAATAATCCGCCAGCGCTCGCGTGTCCGTCAGCACTCCAGCATCGTATGCCGAGATGCCGTACTCCGCCTGGAAACGCGCGCGCTTTGCCTCCGGCAATTCGGGCATCTCCCGGCGCACATCCGCGATCGTGCTTTCCGAAACCGAGACGGGTAGCAAGTCCGGATCGGGAAAATACCTATAATCGTGCGCGAATTCTTTAGAACGCATCGGCTCCGTGCGCCCCGCAGCCACATTCCAGAGCCGCGTTTCCTGCGTCACCGTGCCGCCTGACTCCAGGACGCCGATTTGCCGCTCGATTTCATATTCCAGCGCATGAGCAAGATAGCGGAACGAATTCAGGTTCTTCACTTCCGCCTTCGTACCTAGTTTGGACGCGCCGCGCAGCCGCACGCTCACGTTCGCGTCACACCGCAGCGACCCCTCTTCCATGTTGCAGTCGCTCACCTCCGTATATTCGAGGATCTGCTTCAGCGCCGTCAGGTAGGCGTAGGCTTCGGCGGGTGCGCGCATGTCCGGCTCGGAGACGATTTCGATCAGCGGCACGCCGCAGCGGTTGAAATCAATGTAGCTCCATTTGTCGGAGTCGGGAAATCCCTCGTGCAGGCTTTTCCCGGCGTCATCTTCCATGTGCAGCCGCGTGATGCCGATCGTCTTCTTCTCGCCCTCAACATCAATCTCCAGCGACCCTGCCAGCGCCAGTGGCAGCTCGTACATGGAAATTTGGTAGCCCTTCGGCAGATCGGGGTAGAAGTAATTCTTGCGTGCGAACCGCGACCGGTTCTGAATCGTGCAGCCGATTGCGAGCGACGCCCGCAGCGCCAGTTCCAGCGCCCGCTTGTTGAGTATCGGCAGCGCGCCCGGCAGGCCCAGGCACACGGGACAAGTATTCGAATTAGGCGCGTCGCCGAATCGCGTCGAGCACCCGCAGAACGCCTTCGTCAGCGTATGAAGGTGCGCGTGCACCTCGAGACCAATCACGGCCTCATAGCGCGCCATCACTTCCGGCGCGATGCCTGGCGCTTCTTGGGTGGTCCGGCTCATGGTAAGCCGCCGATTATAGCATCCAGCCGGGCGGCGCGCTTTTCGACGATCCTGCGCCCGCCCGACAATTTGGCCGGTGCGATTGCGCGGCGATCCGCCGCGGTCCGGATCAGTCGCGTCGCGCGGGCAGCTCGACTTTGATCCCCGACACAAAGTTCAACCGCAGCGCCGGAAATCCAAATGACTCCTCATACTTCTGGTCGAGCAAATTATTCAGCCGCCCATAAATCTCCACGCCGCGCGGCAGCCGAACCGCGAAGCCAGCGTTCACATCTACATAGCCGTTATTTCGGAACAGGCATTGCAGTGGTGGGTCCGATTCGCAGGCAAATGTACCTTCGTTCGGTTCTAGGTCGAGCACCGCGCCACGAATGGACGCATTTGAGTTGAGCATCAAGCGGCCATGCGTCCATGTCACGTTGTAGCCCCCGGAACTTCGCGGTCTCCGAATCAGCGGCTGGCCCACCACAAATGGTGGCTGCACCGCAAGCGAGCCATCGAGCGCTAGAATCGCCGTATTCAACCACGTGTACTCTCCCATGATTTCCAGCGATCGAAAAGGTCGTAGCCGCAAACTGCTCTCGATCCCGTAGGCCCGGGACTTCGCCAGATTCGCTGAAACGAACGAACTGAGATCCGCAAACGATCCGCCCAGCGTGACGATCTGGTCCTTGTAGCGATTGTAAAAATAGGTGACGTCAAGCACCGCCTTGTCATTGAAAAAACGCTGCTCGACGCCCGCGTCCACGCTGATGCTCCGCTCCGGTTTCAGCTCCGGATTGTCCGTGAAGCCCAGCTCGAAGCCATCCGGCGGACGGATCCCCGTTCCAAAGCTGCTGTGAATTCGCGTGACGCCGAAAGTCCCGTCATCCGATTGCCGCGCCACATACGCCACGGATATCCGCGGATTTACTTGCGTCACCGACGTGGCCGGAATGAACGGCCGCCCCGCGCCTGCCTCATCTTCCGGCAGACTGCCGGTCTGAATGTTGTCCACGCGCAAGCCGGTGCTCAGGAACCACCGGCTGCCCGGATTCCAGCGATTTTCTGCGAAGAAAGCGAAGCTGTTTCGCGGCAACGTGAAAGGCTCGTCATCCGAATTGGTGACAAATGAGTTCTTGAACGTCTCGCGGTCGTATTCGAAGCCGGCAACAAGAACATCCTTGGCCGAAAAGGTGATCTCGCTTCGCGTGTTCGCCACCAACCGAAGATTGTTCGTAAACGAATTGCCAAACACCGAAGAGGGAAAGAAAAACTGATCAGTCGAGAGACTGACGGTGCTGACTTGCTGGAACTTGCTCGACACCTCTTCCGTCTCGCTCGCCTGATAACCGAAAAGATCCTGCTGTTGGCGCGAAGTGGAAAAGGGGCTCCCCAGCCCCGGGTAGAGTCCATCCGGATCCGAACCCCACGGCCCCGGATTTACCGCTGCTCCCACGTCGCCGAAGAAATGTGCAAACACTTTCCGCCGCGGACTGCGCGAATAGCTAAGGGTCGCGAACGACGTTTGATTCCAATACGTGTCGTCAACAACCGGCCCTTCCGTGCTCACCCCTGACACGTTATACGCCCAGCCGAATCCGTGGTTCAGCCCCGCCCCGCCGGTCGTAAGGCGATACGTATCGTAGCTGCCGCCTTCACCGGCAAAATTGAAATGCGGCGAGCCGTCGCCCTGTTCGCTCACGATATTGATCGTGCCGGCCACTGCATTCGAGCCATAAAGCGCGCTTTGCGGTCCGCGCAGCACCTCCACTTGGTCCACGCCCGCGGTCGGCAGCGGCGATAGATCAAATCCGCCGCCGAAATCGTTCATCGGAATGCCGTCAATCATGATGAGGTTGTAGTTGGAATTTCCGCCGCGTATGAACGCGCTGGTCACCGCGCCTTGCTGGCCCGTTCGGTTGATTTCCACGCCCGGGACATTACGCAGCGCATCGGCCACCGTCTCCACGCCCTGATCTTCAATTTCGTCGTGGCTCACCACCGTGACCGACGAACCCACCTCCGGCGCCAGCGCGCCCCCAAGCGACGCCGAGACCACCACCTGCTGCTGCACCGCGCTCAATTTCAGGTACACATCGTTCACGGAATCTGCGCTTCCCTCCACCTTAATTTCGGCGGGCTCGCTTGTAAATCCCGGCAGGTTCGCGACGACCGTGTAAATCCCGCTGGCGAGTCCACCGAATTTGTACTCGCCGCGCGAATCGGTATGCATTTCGCCCGCAGCGATCAGGGAGTCGAGCAGCGTCACTTCCGCGTTGGGTACCGCTCGTCCATCCGGGTCGTATACGGTCCCGCGAATGGTCGCTCCGCGCGGCAAGCTGGACGTTTGAGATGACGACTGGGCACACGTCGGGTACGGCAACATCATCACAGCCGTGAAAAAAAGCAGAAGGGGAATTCGCAGTCTCATTTTTCCTCCTCTCCCTCTCGCGCGGGAGTTGAAGGTTGTCCCGAAACGCACAAGCCTGCCGTACGCTTCCGGATTGAGACTCCGCCGGTCTCCTGGCTCGGCGGATCGTCCCAAATCATTCGGGACTGCAGCGCGGCCTTCCCATCCCGTCATCGAATCCGAGCGGATTCTTTGTGCGGGTCAGTGGCACGCGCTGAAAACTTTTCCGCCTTACAGTCGCGCGGCGGCGACGGATTTTCACCGTCTTCCCTAGCGCGGAGTCTCCTGTGATTGTTTACAGCGCCCTCAGTGTGAAGGCGCCGCTTGCAGAGGCGAACGCAGCCTCCGCGAATTCGCACCGCAACAAATCTTCGTCGCGCCTAGTGATTCCCTCCCAGAATCACCCTCGGCCGCCCGCTTTCGCGCATCTCGACTTCCAGCGGCGCCTCGAAAACCTCTTCCAGCAACGCACGGTCGTAAACTTCCTCGGGCGTCCCCACGCGCAGGCACTTGCCTTTGTGCAGCAGCACGATGCGGTCGGAAAACTCCGCCGCCAGATTCAGTTCGTGCGTCACCACCAGCACGGTGTAACGGCTGTCGTCCGCCAGTCGCCGCAAGCGCCGCAGCAATTCCACTTTGCCGCCGATGTCGAGATGTTGCGTCGGCTCGTCCAGCAGCAGCAGCGACGGTTGCTGCGCCAGGGCCCGCGCCAGAATCACGCGTTGCTTCTCGCCTCCGGAAAGCTGGTCCATCCATCGGTCGCGCAACGCGTCCGCGCCCACCTGCGCCAGCGCGTTCCCGGCCAGCAGGCAGTCTTCCTCCGTTTCAAACCGTAGCCGCTTGCCATAGGGATAGCGCCCCTGCAGCACGTACTCCCATACGCGCAGAGGAAACAGCAGCTCGCTTTCCTGCTGCACCAGCGCAATCCGCTGCGCGCGAGTCCGCAGATCGAGCATGCTCACTTCCACGCCGTCCACTTCAATGCGCCCCGATAGCGGCCGCGCCATTCCGGCGAGCAGCGTCAGCAACGTTGATTTTCCGCTCGCGTTCGGGCCCAGAATCGCCACAAGCTCGCGCTGGTTCGCTTCGAAGCTTGTCGGGCCAAGCGTGAACTTCGGCGCCGACCGGTCTGTCGCCGCATACGCGTAGCTCGCCTGTTCCACCTTCAGCCGCACGCCCGGTGATCGCGGCTCGATGACCGTCGGCGATGCGGACGCCGCGCCGCTTCCCGTGGCCGCGTTCATCGCACCCTCCGCCGCATCAGGTAAATGAATACTGGCGCGCCCGCCAGCGCCGTCATCGCGCCAACCGGCAATTCCGTAGGACTCACAACCGAGCGCGCTAGCGTATCCGCCAGCACCACCAGAATCGCGCCGCCGATCGCTGACGTTGGAATCAGCAGCCGGTAATCCGTGCCGAACATCATCCGCATCACGTGCGGCACCAGTAGGCCCACGTATCCGATCGTGCCGCTCACCGACACCGCCAGTCCCGTCAGCACCGACGCCGCGATATAGACGACCAGCTTCACGCGATGCACGTTCACTCCCAGGTGCCGCGCCTCCTGCTCGCCGGTAAGTATTAAATTCAGATCGGACGACGTTGCGTAAATCGCCCCCGCCGCAAGCACGAATACAAAAAACAACGCCTCGAACCACCGCAGCGGATTCGACGGCAGCGTTGAGCCAAGATCGCCCATCAGCCAGAACGCCATGCCGCGCAGATCGCGCCCGCTCAGCGTGGTCATCAGAAACATGATGATCGCGGAAAGAAATGACGCGGCGACAATCCCCGCAAGCAGCAGCGTTGCGCTGTCGAGTTGCCCGCCGCGCCGCCCGAGAAAGTAAACCGCTGCGGTCGTAGCCGCCGCCCCAGCGAACGCGGCCAGTTGAATCGCGCCCGGCGCGTGCGGCGTCACGATCAAGCTGATAATCGCTCCCAGCGCCGCCCCGCTCGATACGCCAAGCACGTAAGGATCGGCCAGCGGATTCCGCAGCAGCGCCTGAAAGCCCGACCCGGCCGTCGCAAGCGACGCGCCCACCAGAATTCCCAACAGAATGCGAGGCAGCCGAATATTGAACACGATGGACCGGTACTCGCTGGGGATTTCTTCCCATCGCCCGAGGATGCCGCTGAAAAGCGTCTTGACGATATCCACCACAGAAATCGGATAAGCGCCGATGCGCAGCGAAATCACCGCCGCGGCAAACAGCACTACGCCCAGCCCGGCGCAAATCCAGGCCACACGTCGCGGCGTCAGCGGGCGCATGTAGTCAACCTCTTGGGATCGCCCACTCCCGCGAACACTTCGGGATGCAATTCGTGAGCCAGCTGCTCGATGACGTCCACCAATCCCGGCGAAGGCCGCACGATTTCCTCGCTCACGTTGACGACGTGCCCCTGCTCGACGGCGTCCAGATCTCGCCAAACTGGGCGTGCGCGCAAATCCGCAAGCTCCGTGCCCGTGCCCCCGCTGTGATCGTCGGTGAAAACGATGTAGTCGGGCTGTAGCCGTACCACCTCTTCAAGGCTCAGGTGCGGCCATTTCTGCTTCGATACCAACACGGATTCCGCACCGGCCCATCGCAGTGCGTCCGCGATGAATGTGTCTTGCCCAATCGTCTGCAGCGGCTGCAGCCAAACCACAAAAAGCACATGAACCATCGGCCGGTCGCTCAGCGCCGCGCGCACCGCATCAAGACGTTGTTGCATCCGCCCAACCAGTTCCGCTCCCTGCTGCGTCGCGCCAATTACCTCGGCCACGTGGGTGGTCGAATCCAGCATTCCGCGAACTGTTCGCGGATCGGTCGTGTACACAGGAACTCCCAGCTGCTTCAGCGCATCAGCCGTTTCCACGCGATTGATCGAAGTCGTCGCCAGCACGAGATCCGGATGTAAGGCCACGATCGCTTCGATGCTGGGATTCTGCAGATCGCCCACATGCGGTTTCGATTTCGCGGCCGCCGGTGTGTCGCAGAAGTTCGTGTCACCGACCAGCCGGTCCTCGAGACCGAGCGCGTAAATCGTCTCGGTCAGGTTCGGCGCAAGCGACACGATCCGTTTGGCCTCCGCGGGGACTTTCATTTCGCGTCCCACTTCGTCGGTGACAGTGCGCCTCGTATCGTCCGCGGCAAACACGCGCGGCGCCGCGCTCGCAATCAGCGCGCCCGCCAATGCAATCGTCAGAATCCAGCGATGCCACTCGTGACCCAACCAGCCCTCCGGTGAACGCGCAATAAAAAAGCCTCGCGAGAATAGCGAGGCGCATCGCCACACTCTTTCTCGCGAAGAGTGTCAGCTTCGACTAGCTCGGGTACGTTCCTGACTCTCGGCGACTAATCTAACAGCGCGCCGATCACAGTGGCGGGACCGTGGCCGATTTTCACGGCCTTCCAATACCCGATGCCAGTTCAATTGTCGTTCGTGAGTCTATGCCCTGCTCGAAGTCGTGTCAATCAGCGCCATCTAGCGCTAACATTTTAGCTCTGGCAGTGGTCAGGGCACGGCTTCAGCCGTGCCGAAATGTCACCGGCATCGAAGGGGTTTCAACCCCTGAGGCCTCACCGGTTCTTCCACTTCGGGGCGCGCTTCTCAACCAGCGCTCGCAAACCTTCCTGCGAATCCTCCAGCTCGGCGAGTTCGTTCAAGAAAACTTTCATCGAATTGCGGACGCCGTCGCGCAAAGGCAATCCCAGGCTGCCCATGATGGCCTTCTTCGCCATGGTCAGCACCGGGGCGGATTGAGCCGTCACCTTCGAGATTACGTCGTTCACTTTCTTTTCGAGTTCAGCTTCGGGCACCAGCCAGTTCACTAGCCCCAATTCCCGCGCGCGTTCCGCGGACATCGCTTCACCCGTCAGCACAAGTTCCAGCGCCTGCTTCGGTCCCAATATATAAGGAAGAATCGCCGCGGCCAGCGGCGGAAAAACTCCGAGTTTGATTTCCGGTTGCGCGAATCGCGCCTTGGGAGTCGCAATCACCAGGTCACCCAGCGCAGCCAGCTCCGCGCCTCCACCTAGCGCCGGCCCGTTCACCACCACCAGCAGCGGCTTGGACGTATCCAGCATCGCCGAAAACGCGAAATGGAATGCGTCGAGCAATTGAAACACGCGTCGCTGCGTGTATTCCCCAAGCTCGATGCCGCCGCAAAATGTTTTCCCGGCGGACGCGAGAACGATGAGTTTGATGTTGTACTGCTCGCCGAGGAAGTTGATTCCGGAGGCCAGCTCGCAGAGCATCCGTTCGTTCAGCAGGTTGTGGTCGGGGCGATCGAGCGTGAGCCGCGCAACCTCTCCCTCAACGCTCACCTTCAGAAATTGAAATTCTTCGATTTTCGGCGCGACCAGCGACAGCGTTCCGAGGACTTCGACGCCTCCTCCGCGCTTCTGGTGATGCGTGTCCATGGGAATCGCTCCGGTCTAAGCGCTCACACCAAAATTGCTGAAGAGCACTCCCAAAAAGGTTAGACTGTTTCGATTTCGACCGCCACGCCCAATCCTCCGGACACACACAATGTGGCAAGACCCCGCCGGCCAGTCCTTGGACTGCCCTCTTGGCCAGTACCCTGTCCTGATGGCCGCCGGATCTCGTGAATCAGAGTCGTCAGAATGCGGCTGCCGGTGCACGCAATCGGATGCCCCAGCGCGATCGCGCCGCCGTTGGGATTCAACCGCTCGCGATTGAAGTGCAAATCGCGGTCGCATGCCAGCACCTGCGCGGCAAAGGCCTCGTTCAGCTCGACCGCGTCGTAATCCTCCACCTTCGTGCCCGTGCGCTTGCTCAGATTGCGCACCGCGGGCACAGGACCGATGCCCATCACGCGCGGGTCCACCGCCGCAATCGTCGCGTCCACGATTCGCGCGATCGGCTTCAGATTCAGCTCGCGTACTTTTTCCTCGCTCGCGAGCACCACCGCCGCGGCGCCGTCCGTGATGCCGCTTGAATTCCCTGCGCTCACGCTGCCCGTCTTGCTGAATACCGGCGGCAGCTTCGCCAGCGCCTCGAGCGTCACGTCCCCGCGCACGTGCTCGTCTTTGTCGAGCCGCGTGACGTTGCCTTTCTTGTCCTTCACCTCAATCGGCACCATCTCCGCCTTGAAGTGGCACTCCGCAGCCGCGCGCGCCGCTCGCCGGTGGCTTTCCAGCGCGAATGCATCCTGCTCGTCGCGCGGAATCTTGTACTGCTCCGCCAGAATTTCTGCCGTCTCGCCCATAATGAGCTTCGATATCGGGCAGACGAATCCGTCGCGGTACATCGCGTCAATCAGCGGCTGGTTGCCCAGCTTAAATCCCCAGCGCCCTTCCACCAGGTACGGCACGCGGCTCATTGATTCCGCTCCGCCCGCGACGATGATTTCCGCCGCGCCGGTCAGAATTTCCTGCCAGCCAAGAACCACCGCGCGCAATCCTGATGCGCACGCCATGTTCACCGTAAACGCCGGCACGTCGTCGCCCAGTCCCGAGCGCCACGCAACTTGCCGCGCCGGGTTCGGCCCCACGCCGGCCGGCCGCGCATTCCCGAAAATCACCTCGTCCACATGCCATGCCGCGCCATCATCTCGCTTGTCATTCCGAGGGCCGTCTTCGGCCCGAGGAATCTCTCTTCCAGCGTCGGTCACCGGCGCAGCGTCAAATTCCCCCGGCGTTCGCTCCGCCGGCAGCGGCAAACCAAACGCGCGCTCCAGCGCCGCGCGCACCGCAATCGTTCCCAAATCCGGATGCGTGAACTCCGCGAGCATTCCGCCAAATTTTCCTATCGGCGTCCGCACCGCGCTCACAATGTAAACAGTTTTGGCCATGTTTTATCGGATGTTAGCACAGCTTTTCGCGGTTCAAGGGCGCGGCACAATCGGCGGGTCGAACGCACATTTTGCATGGTTTTGGCACCCAGGGAACGGCTTCCTTTACAGCCGGCACCATCCTTAAGTCATGCATTTGCAATCACTTAACGAATGACAGTCGGGTTGGCAGGCCCGTTGCTACCTTGCTATACCGTAGCACTTATAAAGTTTCGATCTGCAGCACCACTGCGGAGGCCGCGATGAGAACCGAAGCTCTTATTTTTGACAGTGTTGATAACGCCTACAACCAGCAATTCGACGCGCCCGAAGAGAAAAACCATTTTAATGCCGAAGAGTTCGAGGCACGCGTCCAACGCGTATCTGATCATTACAAGAATCTAAACGCGGCTGCCCATCTCGTTCAGCTGAAGGGCGGCCAGTATGTTTGCGATCCGCAACTCGACCTGCACGTAAAAGTCGAAGCCGTTCACTGGATGCTTCGGATCGCGAAATACATGAACGAGTCCGCACGTGAAGTAGTGTTTCTACGAATCGAGAATTCTCTTCGCCAGCTCGAGGCAGCCGTCGAATCGCGGCCGCGTCCCGTCCGTTCGGGCGCGCGTACCGAACGCCTCTATCGCTCCGCACACTAATCAACCGCCGGACCCAAACAGGCTCGATTTCGCAGTACACCTTTTTCTTCGCAAGATGCGATGTCGCATCGCCTCGTTCAATTGCCACCGCATCCAAACGCATGTAACATCTCGCCTCGACTCTTCCGAGCAAATCGAGCAGGGGGCAAGAATGCATTCGAGGCGATTCATCAGGTCTGCGGCACATCTAACTGCAGTGATTGCATTGGCGGCGCTGATGTCATCCGTGGCGCGCGCGCAAGCCAAAGCCGAGGACTATCCCCCGCCAAAGCCTGCCTTCCCGGGCCAGACCAACGCCCCCGCTCCGGCGAAGCCCTCCCCGGCGCTCAAAGTCGAGACGATCATTACCCGCTTCAACGGTCCCTGGTCGCTGGCCATCATGCCCAACGGCAAAATGCTCGTCACCGAGCGCTACGGATTCATCCGCGTTGCCTCGATGGACGGATTCTATTCCGCGCCGATTGCCGGCGTGCCGGACACGAAAATCGTTGCCGCCGAATCTCTCCACGACGTGGTCCTCGATCCCGATTTCGCCCACAATCGCATGATTTATTTCACATATTTCGCGCCTCCGCCCGGCGAAACCCCGGGAGTTTGGCCGCTCGAATATTTCTACGCCAACGTCTGGAAAGCTTCCGTCTCCGAACGCCGCACCATGCGCGTCGGCGAAGAGCGCTTGGCCCGCGCGCGCCTCAGCGACGACGAACGCCGCCTGGAAAACGTCGAAGTGCTGCTCGATGGCGTCAACCGCCGCATCGTCTTCGCGCCCGACGGCACCTTGTTCATCACCGGAGCCGATCGCTTCCGCTTCTACGAGGCCCCCTACGACGGCACGGACCACGAGATCAACGATCCCGATATCCTGCGCAATTTCACCGGCCGCGTCGCGCGCATCAATAAAGACGGCTCGATTCCCAAGGACAATCCGTTCCTCGACCAGCCGACCGTCCTGCCCGAGACCTATTCCTACGGTCATCGTGATCCTGAAGGCGCGGCGATTAATCCTACAACCGGCAAGCTCTGGGTGATCGAGCACGGCCCGCTCGGCGGCGACAAAATCAGCATCATCAAGCCCGGCGGCAACTACGGCTGGCCCAACGTCAGCTATGGTCGGCGCTACAACGGCGATCTAGTTGCCGGCAAGGGCCTGACCCAGGCGCCCGGCGTCGAACAGCCCGTATATTTCTGGTATCCCGATATCGCCCCCTGCGCATTGATTTTCTACACGGGCGATATGTTCCCGGAATGGAAGGGCAACGTCCTGATCGGCGGGCTGGGCGCGAAAAGTTTGATTCGCCTCGTGCTCGATGGCGACAAAGTCGTCGCCGAAGAGCGCCTGCTTAAGGACTTGAACCAGCGCGTCCGAGAAGTGCAGCAAGCACCTGACGGCGCCCTCTTCATCCTCCTCGACGACGGCCGTCTCATCCGCGTCTCAAGAAAGTAGCGAGCGCCGCGCCATGAAAGCCTACGAAATCCCGAAGGCCCCAACGTCACTCGAGGACCTGCGCCTCGTGGACCGTCCAAATCCAACTCCGGGACCGAGCGACGTCCTCGTCCGCATCCGCGCGGCTGCGCTCAATTACCGCGACCACGCGATCATGACCGGCAAATATCGCTACGGCGTGGACCACGACACGATTCCGTGCTCGGACGCCGCCGGCGAAGTCGTCTCCATCGGCGCGAACGTCACGCGCTTCAAGCCCGGCGATCGCGTGATCCCCAGTTTCTTCCAGCTGTGGATTGACGGCGCACCGCCGAAAAGTCGCCGCGCGCTCGGCTCTCCGCTCGATGGTACTCTCGCCGAATTCGTCTCGCTGCACGAAGACGGCTGGGTCGCCATGCCGAAAAATCTCTCGTTCGAGGAAGCGGCCACGCTTCCCTGCGCCGGCGCCACCGCGTGGAACGCCTTGATGTTCGCCGGCACGCGCGTCAAACCGGGCGACACGGTGCTTTGCATCGGCACCGGCGGCGTTTCGATGTTCGCGCTGCAAATCGCGCGAGCGGCCGGCGCGCGCGTCATCGTCACTTCGTCGAGCGACGCAAAAATCGAGCGCGCTCGCGTCCTCGGCGCATCCGACGGCGTGAATTACAAAACGCATCCCGATTGGGAAAAGGAAGTGCTCGCGCTCACCGGCGGTCGCGGCGTGGATTGCGTGATCGAAAATGGCGGCATGGGCACGCTCGCGCGCTCGTTCGAATGCGTCGGATACGGCGGCAAAGTCGCGCTGATCGGCGTGCTCGCCGGACGCGAGGGCAACGCCAATCCGCATGACCTCATGTTCAAGAGCGCCAGCCTGCACGGCATCGGCGTCGGCAGCCGCGCCATCCTCGAGCAGCTAATCCAGGCGATCGAGGTCAACAAAATCAAGCCGGTCATCGAAAAGGTATTTCCGTTTGACCATGCCCTGGACGCCTTCCGCCTCCAGGCCTCCGGCAATTTCCTCGGCAAGATCGCGATCGCGGTCTAACAAAGATTGGCATTTGCTCAAAGTTTTGTCGATTTTCCGGGTTTCGTTCGACTAACCAGTAGGAGGAACATCCAATGAAATATCTGCTTCTGATCTACGGCCAGGAATCGGATTGGTTTAATCTCACTCCCGCTCAAACGGGCGCCATGGTCGCGGACTATGGCAAATTCACCGAGGAAATCAATTCCCAGGGCAAGAATCTCGGCTCCAACCGCCTCAAGCCCGTCGCCAGCGCCACCACCGTTCGCGTGCGTGACGGCAAGCGCGTGGTCACCGACGGCCCTTTTGCCGAAACAAAAGAACAGCTCGGCGGCTATTACCTCGTCGAAGCCGCGGATCTCGACGAAGCCATCACCATCGCCGCGAAAATTCCGGCCGCGCGCCATGGTTCCGTCGAGGTGCGGCCCATTTTCGCCATGGAGCAGGCGGCCGCGACGTAAAACCGGGTTGCCCGAAATCAACCGCGGCCGCCGACGCATATCGGCGCGCACTGGCGCTTACGACCAATGATGTGGAGCGCCGCTTCCTGCGTTGCCGACTCGCCATGCTATGATCGCGAGCCGCGACGACATCAGGAGGCGACCATGGATCGCAAGCGCCGTGATTTTCTGTCTGCAACCGCAGCAGCGGTAACTTTGTCGGCCGGGCTTCCCGCGAAATTCGCGAACGCCGCCGAGCTTTCGGCGCACGCGCCAGCAACTCAGGCCGCGCAAGCACCGGCCGCCGCGCCGGGCAGCGTCACCTACGACGCGCCCACGGAAATCAAGGCCATCGAAATCATCAACCTGCGCGAACTCGAACCCGCGGCGCAAAAAGTGATTCCGGTGGGCGGCTTCGGATACATCTCCAGCGCGGCAGGCGACGAATGGACCAAGAACGAAAACGAAGCGGCGTTCAAGCGCGTCACCATCGCGCCGCGCTATCTGAGCGGCTACAAGGACGCTGACCGCTCGACCACGCTCCTCGGCTCGAAACTTTCCATGCCGGTGATGGTCTCCGCGATGGCCGGACACGGAATGGCTCACGTGACCGCGGAAGTTGGCTCGGCGCAGGGCACGAATGCCGCGAAAGCTCTCTATTGCGCGGCATCGCTTTCCACGAAGACGCTCGAGGAAATCGCGCAGGCCTGTCCCGGCCCGAAGTGGTTTCAGATTTATCTGCCCGAGGACCGCGGCGCGGCGACCGAAATTCTCGGACGCGCGAAGGCCGCGGGCTACACCGCCATCGTGTTTACGGTTGATACGGTCGTCGCGAGCAACCGCGAGACCGACCGGCGCAATCATTTCCGTTCGCCGCTGCCCGTCGGTAATTTTCCGCAACAGAGCGGCGGCTACGGCGCGGAGCCGATCAAGCGCGATCTCGATTGGGACGATGTCGCGTTCATCCAGAAAACGACGGGCCTGCCCGTGCTGCTGAAGGGCGTGATGTCGCCCGAGTTCGCGGTGGCGGCCGTGGAGCATGGCTGCGCGGGAGTTCAGGTGTCGAACCACGGCGGGCGTCAGCTTGACGACGTTTCCGCCTCGTTCACCGTGCTGCCGCGAATCGCGGACGCGGTCCACGGGCGCGCGACCATCCTGATTGATGGCGGCGTGCGGCGCGGGCAGGACATTTTTAAGGCGCTCGCGCTCGGCGCGAATGCCGTCGCCGTCGGACGGCCGGTGCTGTACGGCCTGGCGCTCGGCGGATGGATGGGCGTGCAGGCCGTGCTCCAGCATCTCGATGGCGAACTCGAAATGACCATGCGCCTCGCCGGCGCCCGCAACCTCGCCGAGATCTCGAAGAAATTCCTCACGGCCTAATCCACGACGCACTCACCGGGCCCGTACCTATTCTTGCCCCGGATGCCATTCGTACTGCGAAAGCGTGATTCCATCAATTTCCATTTCAGTGCGGCTATGCTTCCCTTCCTCCGGCGTGCCGATCGTGAAAGGCGTTCCGGGGCAGAAGTAGCGCAACTCCCTCTTTGGATCATCCGCCCAGCTCTGAAATATCATCTGCACGTCGTTGACCGGAATAATTCCAAGGTCCGCCGGCCCCATGCTGTCGTCGTGCACGTTCCACATATATCTCGTAACTAAAAGCGGCGGACTGTCTTCATACGTGCAGGTCGTCGCGAACGGATCCATGTGCCCAAGCAGCGAGGGAGACTTCAGCGGCGCGCGGCACGCGATCATATTCAGATTCGAATTGCCGTACGGCTCGATCCGGCAGATGCCGGCCCCGGCGATCGAGAACTTACCGGCTTCCGCTGTTATTTGCCTCGCGTTCGTTTCCTGATAATCCGCCTGCGCGACGGATATGTGCACGTTGACCGGAATGGACTTCACGCGCTCGAAAAATTTCCTCTCTACGGCGAAGATTTTCACAGTGTGGTCTTCGCCCGGCCAGGAAATCCATCCGCCCGAATTCCACGAGGAAGTCCAATGTTCGCCGTCAGACGCCTGTATTTTCACGATCGCACCGCGCACCTCCGCGACATGGCCTTCCGCGACGCCTGATGCGCGCAGGGGAAGTGCGATCCAGACATTCGGCAATATGTCCGGAAACTCGTTGCCCTTCTTTTTCGGCGGCAAAGGCGGCGTCGGGTCAATTGTCAGCGTGACCGCCGGTTGCTGCCCAGCCGTCAATGGCGGGAACGATCGCGCGACGAGTGTGCCGTATGGCGTCACGGCCCCAATCACAAGAACCGCGACTCCGCCTCCGATGATCAGCAGCCGCGAGGTCCACGTCTTGCGCCGCGCATATTGCAGGAAAATCGCCACAACGAGGACGCAGCCCATGATCACCAAATCCAGCGCCACCGCGACACCGCCCCCCGGCGACATCCCCGCGTTCGGAATTGACGAGAACAGTTCTCCTACGCCGATCAAGTAAAGTATCAGCCCGAGAACGCACAGCAGCACTTGCACCACAGTTGACGTGACCACGCTGACCGCCGCCGCGGGCACCACAAGAAAAATCAGCAGCAGCACTTGCATCCACAGCAACCCCGGCAAATAGCGCACCGGCGAGAATCCCGCCTTCGCGAGCAGCACCACATCCACGATAAAAAGCGGGAGATTGATGGATGCCGCCACGAATAAGAATTTCGCGGCCAGCAGTTTTTCCCATTCGTACGGCCGCGTGACCCAGAACTGGCGATCCCCCACGAGGCTTTCTTCCTGCACCGCTCGGATAACCAGGAAGCACCACGAAGCCGGCAAGAAAAACGCGAGCACCCCCCACAGCGAAGAGGTGAGATTGAGGTCCTGGCTCGGCACGTTCCACTGATGCGCCACATGCCAGGTATGCGCGATCAGCAGCGCCAGAGAAACCAAAATGTCGATCCAGCGATGGCGCACGTCCTTCCGAAAGATGTGCAGAATCTGATTCATTCTCGCCTCTTTCTCATCCCGGTGTGCGCTGACTCCTGGCCATCGCCAGGAAAATCGAACGCAATGTCATGGGTGTAAAAGTCGTATCGCGTGCGTTGCCGAATGTTTCCCTGATTTCCGCATTCGTTCGCCGCTCGTCGAAGCGCGTCTCGATAAATCGCACAACCGCACCCGAGCTGTTCACGTGCATCCAGCTCTCGGGCTTCTTGGCCGGCGCCGGAGGCGGCCCTTCGAACGTCACCTCCACTTCGCGGAATCGCGCCGCAAGCGACGCCATCTCCTCCGAAAAACGCAGTCGCCCATTTTCGAGATACCCTACGTGGCTCGCGAAGCTTTCAATTTCCGCCAGGTCGTGCGACGAAATAAAAACCGTCGCCTCCGCCGCGCGCTCAAGCAAAACTTCGATCAGCTCGTCGCGCACCAGCGGATCGAGGCCGCCGAGCGGTTCGTCCAAAATAATCAGCTTCGGGCGATACGCCAGCGCGCTCGCCAGCGCCACTTTCATGCGCATCCCGCGCGAGAGTTGCTTCAGTTTTCGGCCGGGAGGCAAGTCGAACCGCCGCATCAGGTCGGTTTCGATATCCAAATCCCATGTCGGATAGAACGGCCGCAGATAAGCAAGAAACGTGTTCACGCTCATCCAGTCCGGCAGCTTCTGGTTTTCCGAGACGTATCCGATGGTGCAAAAGGATTTGCCGGCAACATGCTTGGAATCAGTGCCCAGCACCTCGGCCCGGCCGCTCGTCGGCTGATAGATGTTCATAAGCACTTTGATCGCGGTGGTTTTTCCCGCGCCGTTCGGGCCGACCAGCGCGTAGATCGAGCCTTCGGTCACTTCCAGATCGAGTCCGTTCACCGCGTCCACTCGGCGAAATCTCTTCGTCAGGTTCTCAGTGCGAATGGGGCTGGTCATCGCTTGCGACTCCCTTCTCGATCCGGCTGGCCGCCGAGTCCGTCTTTGGCGGAAAGCCGCTTCCAATGTTCCGAAACTGACGCGACCATATCCTGCAGGTTGATGCTGAGTCTCTTCGCCTCGACGACCAACTCTTCAATCTCGTGGCTGAGCAACTGTGCGCGCTCGGCCGCGCTCGCCTCCGGATGCGCCACAACGACCGTGCCGATTCCGGGACGAATCTCCAGCAGCCCGGAAGCGGCGAGCTGCGTCACCACTTTATGCGCGGTGTTAGGGTTAATCTTTAGTTCTTTGCTCAAAATGCGAACGGAGGGAAATGGATCGCCGGGACGCAGTCGTCCCGAGATCATCGCTTTTTTCGCGGAGTACACGACTTGCTCGTAGAGAGGAATTCCCGGCCGGAATTGGACACGGAACGGAATCACGCGTGTACTGTGCCATATAGTACACACGAAGGCAACATGGTACCCGCGCGTCCAGTGACGGGTAGAACGGATGTCGGTCCCTTGTTTTGAATGGGATGCGTCGAATTCTACTCGGCACGCAGTGTCGGGTAGAAATCCGAATGTGCCGGATGTTTCTCTTTCGTCCCGATCAATCGGGATGCCCGGCTTGATCTCCCAGACTCGCTTGATCTCCCGAGCGCACCCGATCTCCCAGGCTCGACTGGCCGTCGACACTGGGAGCCCTGCCCTGAAAAAGTGTGTCACTTTGTTAGGGTGCCGATCGTTTGTTTTGTTAGAGATAGGCCGAAAAAGACTTTGCATGGTGTGACACTTAATTTGGCGTGACTCGAGAGCGGGAGAGACCTGGTTCGATTGCTCCAGGGTTGAAACCCCGGAATGGAGCGGGAGGCTGGTCGCGGGGCCAAGGCCCCACGCTTTCACCTTGGCGCGAGCGCAGGAATGGCGTCGCGTTCTTCCCGGCGCTGCGGCCGGGACGCAAACTGCGCGTCGCGAATGCGAGAGCGTCGAATGCTTCATCAGTTGTTCTCGTTGGACACCGCTTAAGTCCCATGCGTTCGCGGGACGCGGCGTCTTCGTTCCGGTTGACAAGAACCGGAATCTGCGATCCCGGTCGGACCGCACCGGGACTGACTTCGTGCCCCTGCCCGAAGGAAGGGCCTGATCTCCCAGGCTCGACTCGCCGTCGACACTGGGAGCCCTGACCTGTCACGCTACAGAAATTTTGCGCACGAATCCATAGGGTTGGAGTACAGAAAAAGTACAGGTGGAAACACTTGGCCGTTTGCGGTCACTTTTCGAGGCGCCCGAACTCAGCAGCGCCGAATTTGCAATACTCCACAAACCCATCCAATACTGGATGGGTAACGTGCACTTTGTTACAGTAAGATCGGGGACCAGCGATCAACTCGGCTGTGCGGATCTGGTTGGTTCGCCTTGGCGTCCGCCTTACGTCTGATTCCTGGAGCGGTGACTAGCGTGTTCGCTACTGATCACGAATTCGAAGATGAGGTTAGACGCCTTGCGCGGCTTTTGTGGCCGGCAGCGCAGTACGATGGCGCGGCGAATCGGGACGGCCGTGAGCGGGACGGCGTGTTTGAGACTGAAGAGTTCGTCCATATCGTGGAGTGCACCGTCTCTCGGTCGAAGAGGAAAGCTCAGGAAGATTTTGCAAAGCTGCTGACGCTAATTAGGCGCACCGAAGCAAGGTATCCGCAGAAATTCGTGAAGGGCTGGTTCGTGACTCTATACGAGCCGACTGCGGACCAACGTGGCGTTTTCAGTAGGTCCAAGAATCGAGTCGTCTGTGTATCTTGGGACCAGTTTCGCTCCAAGTTAGTCGACGCAAGGTCTTATCTGGCATTACGGACGAATTACCCTTTTGGCAGCGTTCGTGACCCTGAGAGCGGCGCTGCCGACATAGCTATCGAATACATACCGATTGACATACTCGACCAAGCGGGTCGTCTGAACACGGTGGAGTCCATCGGCAACGGCCTCTTGGCGGGCTGTCGTTACGTGCTGCTGGGCGACTATGGCGCTGGCAAGAGCGCGACAGTGCGTGAGCTGTTCCGCCGCCAGGCCGCCGCATTTCGGGCGGACGAGGCAGAGTCTTCCCGGTCGTCCTAAATCTGCGCGATCACCATGGCCAGACCGATCCGGTCGAAGCACTCGAGCGACACGCGCGGCGGATTGATTCAGTCCCCCTGAAGCTCTAGTAAGGGCATGGCGAGCTGGATTGGCCATGATGCTACTTGACGGGTTCGACGAAATCGCAACTGCTGGCTGGGCTGGAAAGACGAAACGGTTGCGCGACCTGCGGTATCGATCCATGGAACTGATCCGCGGTTTTGTCCGCGAAGGTCCGTTGCACACCGGGTTTCTAGTAGCCGGGCGGGCACACTTCTTTGACAGTCCGAAGGAGATGGCATCTTCCCTAGGCCTAGTCGACAACTGTACCTATCTCGATCTCAGTGAATTTAGCGATGAACAGGTTCGCGCGTACTTGGGCAAGGTCGGTTGGCGGCAGCCGATCCCCGATTGGGTCCCGTCGCGTCCGTTGTTACTCGGTTATTTGGCCTCGCGAGGCCTTCTCCAACAAACGTTGGAAGTGGAGGCAGGCTCCGGGCCAGCCGTTGGCTGGGATTCCCTTCTCGAAAGAATCTGCGCTCGGGAAGCAGAGATCGAGGCTGGGATAGATGCCGGGACCGTCCGCCGTCTCATTGAGCACATCGCCACAATCGCCAGGGCATCGGCCGACGGGCTCGGCCCTCTCACACCAGACCAGATCACGGACTCATTTACGGCGGTATGCGGCTATGCGCCAGATGACAGAGGAGCCGTTCTGCTGCAAAGGCTGCCCGGTCTCGGCGGCCGTAGCTCCGAAGACGGCGCCCGTGCATTCATTGACCAAGATTTTGCTGAGGTGGCGAGGGGCGGAGCGGTATTTAATTTTATCGAAAACCCGTTCGGGCAACAGCTGGACCCGGAACCGTGGCAGAACACACTCTGGCCACTTGGGGCGCAGCTAGCGGCGTACCGCTGCCATAAAGCAGGATTCGGTACGGGAAAACTCACGGCAGCCGTAAAGCAGGCTCAAGAGCGCTTCCGGTGCGATACGCTCTGTGCGGACGTCTTCTTGACCCTAGTCCATTCAGCGTCGGACTGGAATGAGCCGGAGCTTTTCATTAAGGAAGTGCTAATCCCATATTTGATGTTGGAGGATACGGGAAGGGCGCTCAGCGCGATTCAGCTCCAGGACTCGATCATCGGCGTTCTCGACGTTCCGTCCGGGTCGGCAGCGGGTAGGATCCCACGGTTTTTTCGCTGTCACTTTGGATTGATTGAGGGCTTCTCCGGACAGGGCGACTTGCCTCAGGAGGCCTTCACTGAGGCAACGGTTGACGTCTTTGGAAATGTCGCTGAGACGACAAACGCAATTCTGTCCCTTTCCCTTCCATTGGGGACCAGAGTCCTCCTGACTGTCCTGAAGAAACTCTATGCTCAGCGCGGTTCTGGCCGACGCGAGTCGGCTCTTTACCGAGGACTCGATACGCGCGCCCGGCAATTGGTTGACGGCGTGCTCCGTTTGCTGCGTCGTGAGGGGTTTGCAATACGGTGCCGACAGGCAGATGAGGCGATATGGCTGCCGTCGAAATCTTCTGACGCTCGCCGACGTGTGCTCAGCCTACTCGCGGCACCAACGACGTCCGCCGATCCTTTGATCGCACAAAGCCGCGATCTCGATTGAGCTTTGTCAAGCGGTCAACAGGCGCTGTAACTCATCCCCCGATGAGTTCAATGTTCACCAAAAGTTGTTCACCTGCTGCTTGTTTCGGTTATTCTTCTGAACCTATGCATGACTTGGGATTTGTGCGCGAGCACCCGGAAATAATCGAGAAGATGGCGCGGGACCGCGGGATCACGCTGGACCTGGCGCCCTTCCACGAGCTGGACGCCGAGCGCCGGAAGATCATCACGTCGACCGAGCAGATGAAGGCGTCGCGCAACAAGGTGAGCGACGACATCGCGCGGTTTACCAAGTCGGCCCGCGAAGCGTCCGACTTTGAGCAACAACAGCAGATGAATGCCCAGGCCAACCACCTAATCCAGCAGATGAAGCAAGTCTCGGCCGTAATCAAAAGGAACGACGAGCGAATCGCGGCGCTGGACGAGCGGATGAGGCAATTCCTGCTGACGATTCCGAATATCCCGCACGCGAGCGTGCCCGGTGGGGCACAGCGCGGCGGACAATGTGGAGGTGCGCCGGTCGGGCGCGCCGCCGAAATTCGATTTCACGCCGCGGCCGCACTGGGAGATCGGCGAGCGAACGGGGATTCTGGATTTTGCGGCGGCGGTGAAAATCGCGGGCGCGCGGTTCGCGGTCTATAAGGGACTGGGCGCGCGGCTGGAACGCGCGATCGCCAATTTCTTTCTCGACATCCACACCAGCGAGCACGGCTACACGGAAATCCTGCCGCCATTTCTGGTGAATACGGCGGCGCTGACCGGAGTGGGCCAGCTGCCGAAATTCGCGGCGGACATGTTTCATCTGGAGGGCACGGACCTGTGGCTCACGCCCACGTCCGAGGTGGAGCTGACGAACCTGCACCGCGACGAAACGCTGGACGGCGAGACGTTGCCCATCAAGGTTTGCGCGTGGACGGCGTGCTTCCGCTCGGAGGCCGGCGCGGCGGGAAAAGACACGCGCGGCATCAAGCGCCAGCACCAGTTCCAGAAGGTGGAGCTTTTCAAATTCACGCGGCCGGAGCAGAGCTACGACGAACTGGAGAAGCTGGTCCGCAACGCGGAAAAATGCCTGGAGCGGCTCGGGCTGCACTACCGCGTGATGCAGCTCTGCACCGGCGATATGGGATTCGCTTCGGCGAAAACGTACGACATCGAGGTGTGGCTGCCCTCGGCGGGCGAGTTCATGGAGATTTCGTCCTGCTCGAACACGGAGGCGTTTCAGGCGCGGCGGTCGGGGATCCGGTTCAAGAGCGCGAAGGGCGGCAAGAGCGAGTACGTGCACACGCTGAACGGGTCGGGGCTGGCCGTCGGGCGGACGTGGATTGCGATTGTCGAAAATTTTCAGCAGGCCGATGGCTCGGTGAAAATTCCCGAGGCGCTGTGGCCGTATATGGGGACGGAAAAGATTGGGGTGAAGGATTAGGATTCGGGCGTCAGGTTGTAGAGGGTAGGTCGAAACCTGGCCCCCACAACCTGACACCTGCTCCCCTAGAATTGACGCGAGCTTTTAGGTTTTCGAGTTGGCGATGCTGTCCACGTGCAGCGAGCCATCGTCTTCGAGATGGCCGGTGACTTTTACTTCCTGGCCGAGATCCTTGTCGGCGTTGACGGCGTCCTGATTGTGGATGGCGATAACTTTCTTGTCGTCGCTGTTCACGAAAACCCAGGAAGCGCCTTTCGTCTTCATGCAGGTTGACGCGCAGCTCTTGTGCGCTGCGCTCGCGCCCTTCGCGCCGCAGGTGCTGTCGCTGACCCAGCCGGTCCAGGTCATCGTCTTGTTGTCGGCGATGGTGGCCAGACTGAGCGTGGCGAACAACACTGCGAGCAAACCAAATGTTCCGATAGCTCTCTTCATGTTTACTTCCTCCTCAGAGTTGCAACGGGCCGCCGGGGATGGTCCGCTTCGTGATTCGTCCCGCCAAGTGTAATGCGCTGGCGGGACGAAATCATCCATCGAATTCGGGACGGCAGTTCAGGAGACTGGACCGATGAGCACCATCGGGCCGGTGGGCTGCGGCATGCCGCCCGCGGGTTCGAGCGACACGGCGAATTCCTTGGCGGCGATTCCCGGCGGCAATTTCATCATCATGTGATCGGTGCGGCCGCTGACGGGATTGAATACGCCGGCGCTGATTGGCTTGCCGTCCGCGGGGACGAGCCAGAGCTGGTAGGTTTTTGCAGCGGGCGCGGGCGCGAGCTGGCCGTCGTACATGAGCATGCCCATTTTCGAGTTGTACATCACGTGCGCGGCGCCGGTGGGCATGCCGGGCTGCTGCGCGAGCGCGACGGTGACCGTGTCGTGGGATTCGATCATGTCCGCGACGGAGCGAGCGTCCTGCAGCTGAACCTGCAGCTCTATTTCCTGCTTCAGCGCCGAGTAACGCAGCTCGTCGAGCTGGCGATTGACGTCGCGATTTTCGCGCCAGAGCAGCACGGTGGCGATGGCGAGAACTGCGAATGCGGGGACGAGCACGGCGGTCCACCAGCGGCCGAAGAATCCGCCGCTGAGCGCTCGGATTCTTGCGGCGCGCTGCTAGGCTTGCGCGACGCCTCGCGTACTGATGCGGGCGCGTTCGCTACGCCTTCGGCGTCTGCGCGGACTTGCTGCATCAGGCGCTGCTTCACGGCGGCTGATGGCGCGGATTGCGGCGCGGCCAGCGCGAGGAGGGCGATTCGTCCGCGCGCCTCGGCGAGTTTTTCCGTGCAATTTGCGCACGACGCTACGTGCTGATTCGATCGCCAGCTTTTCGTCGCCTTCGAGCGCGCCGAGAGCGTAGAGATCGAAATCTTCTTCGCGAGTTGGATGAGCGTTCATGTGGTTGAGGCCGCCGGGTGCAAAGTCCGTTTCAGTGATTCGACCGCCGAGCGCAGGCGCGTCTTCACGGTGCCGAGCGGATCGCCGGTGCGTTTGGCGATTTCGCTGTGCGTGAGGCCTTCGAAAAACGCCAGCTCGACGGCCGCGCGCTGTTCGACGGGCAGGTTTTCGAGCGCGCCCTTCACGCGGCCGAGCAACTGCTGCTGCGACGCGGCGCTTTCGATATTGAATGTTGAGACGACCGTGGTTTCAAGAAGCGGGTCGCCCGCGGCCGGATTGTGCCGGCGCAGCTGCGAAATCGCGCGATTGCGTGCGATCACCATGAGCCATGCAGGGAGCGAGCCGCGCGAGGCATCGAATCGCTCGGGCGCGCGCCAGAGCTGGAAGAAAATGTCCTGCAAGATCTCCTCGGCTGTTTGCGAGTCGCGCAAAATCCGGTTGAGGACGGACGAAAGCATGCCAGCGTAGCGGTCATAGAGCGCGGCGAGCGCCATCTGGTCCCGCTGAACGATTCTTTCGATGAGCGCCGCGTCCGAGGCTCTCAGCTCCGTTCCCGTTTCCGAACTCACCAACGTGTGGCGGCTCCCTTCTGCAAGATACGCGCGGCTGGGCTTTCCGGATTGGCCGGCGATGCGAGTACTGGCCCTGTGCGCGAGCGATGCGCACGACGGGCACAGTACCGTGCGAGGCGCTCCGGGTCAACGAGGATGTCGAACAGGTCGGAGGAGTGATTGTTGGGGGCAGCGTGCTGGGGCCGACGGACTGTTCGATTGCGACGTAAAGCTAACTATTGCAATGCCTTACATGTGCGGCGCAGCTTGGGAGTGACACTATATGTTACTTGTAGGCCTCGGGAGCATGGCTTTTGCACTGGTTTTCATTGACATCCCCTGCCGCTTCGCTAAACTTCGATTCTCGCGCGACTTACGAGTGCCCGGCCAGTTCTAAAGTCATAAAACGCGGTTAGAAGCAGCGCAGAGCTTCCCACCCCAGGAGGAAGGCAAGATGGCGACGGTTGCCAAGGCGGCCCCCCAACCAATACCCCGAATCGCGCCCCGCGAGGACCTGAACCCGTTCCGCATCGCGCAGATTCAATTCGATCTCGCCGCTGAGTACCTGAAACTCGACGCGGGCCTGCGCCAAATCCTGCGCACGCCGAAACGCGTGCTGGAAGTATCCATCCCTACGAAGATGGACAACGGACAGGTAAAAGTGTTTACGGGATATCGCGTGCAGCATAACGTGACGCGCGGACCCTCGAAAGGCGGCCTTCGTTACCATCCGGGAGTTACGCCGGATGAGGTGAAGGCGCTGGCGATGTGGATGACGTGGAAGACCGCCACGGTGAATATTCCGTTTGGCGGCGGCAAGGGCGGCGTGATTTGCGATCCGAAACGGATGAGCAAGCCCGAGCTCGAACGCATGACGCGGCGGTACACGTCTGAAATTCTACCTCTCATCGGACCGGATCAGGACATTCCCGCGCCGGACGTCTATACGGATTCGCAGACGATGGCGTGGATGATGGACACCTACTCGATGACGAAGGGTTATTCGTCGCTCGGCGTGGTGACGGGCAAGCCGGTTTCGATCGGCGGCTCGGAAGGACGCAAGGATGCGACGGCGCGCGGTTGTCTGGTGGTTGTGGAAGAGGCGTGCAAGGTAAAGAAAATGTCGCTGCGCGGATCGAGCGTGGCGATTCAGGGATTCGGCAATACCGGGTCGCAGGTGGCGAAGCTATTCGCGGAAAAAAAGGCGCGCGTGGTCGCAATCAGCGACTCTCGCGGGGGCGTGTTTAATTCGCGCGGAATTGATCCGCTGAAGGCCATGCGCTACAAGGAACGCTCGGGAACCGTGGTGGGCATGCCGGGCACGTCGCGGATCTCCAACGACGATCTGCTGACGATGAAGTGCGACATTCTGGTTCCGGCGGCGCTGGAAAATGTAATTACGCTGAACAACGCCGATCAGATCAAGGCGAAAATCGTCGCGGAAGCAGCGAATGGCCCGACGACGCCGCACGCGGATGAAGTGCTGGCGCGCAAGGGAATTCTGCTGCTGCCCGATATTCTGACGAACGCGGGTGGAGTGACCGTCAGCTATTTCGAATGGGTGCAGGACCTGCAGAGTTTCTTCTGGCCCGTTTCGGAAGTGACGACGAAGCTCGAGACAGTGATGCGCCAGGCATTTCACGAAGTGCATGATTCGATGCGCAGGCACCGCGCACACATGCGCACGGGAGCGTACGTGCTCGCCGTCGGACGCGTGGCGGACGCGACGCTGGTTCGCGGACTTTTCCCCTGATTCAAGCACCGCGTTCCGCGCTTTGGCACAATCGGGAGCACCGAGCGCAACTCCGCGAATGCCGGATCTAGCGTCGCCGACAAGATTTGGAATCCTGGGAGGATTTCTGTCGTGAAGACGCCGCGTCGCCGATCGGCGCGTCCAGCAAGCGTCCAATTCCGCATCTGCATGCGCATCATGACGGCGGCGGTCCTCTGTCTAAGCCTCGCGGCCTTGGGCCGCAATCCCTACGCGAGACAAAATCCTGCGGTCCAGGCAACAGGCCAAGGTAGCGCACAGGACCAGCAAGCAATTGCCTCGCCCGCGCCGAGTCAGGCTTACGACGGCGGGTCTCCTCTAGGCGAGAAAAGCGGCTACTGGGTGACGGGTCAGAAGGGCGAACTTCCCCGTAGCGCTTTGTACGCGGATGCCACCGGTGCCCTCGGCATTGTCAATCTAAGCGGCCCGATCGACACTCTAGGACACCCTTTCTTCACACCGCTCGGCACGAACGGACGCGCCTGCGTCACTTGCCATCAACCCGGCAATGGCATGAGCATTTCGACGGCAACGTTGCAGCGCCGCTGGGCGGAGACGTCGGGGCAGGATCCGGTGTTTGCGGCAGTGGATGGCGCAAACTGCCCGGACCTTCCGCAGGGACAGGCTTCGTCGCACACGCTTCTGCTTCAGCATGGACTTTTTCGTATCTACCTGCCCTGGCCGCCACGCGCCGCCGACGGTTCATCCATGAATCCGGAATTCGCGATTCAGGTTGTGCGCGATCCAACGGGTTGTAACACGAGCACGAAGTACGGATTAAAGAGCAGCAACTCGATGATCTCGGTATTCCGCCGTCCTCGCCCGATTGCGAACATGAAGTATCCGATGTCGCCGTTCGGCCTGTGGTCGCCGAAAACAGGTGAAGTGTTGCCCATTGATCCGGAGACTAAGAAGCGGGAGAACCTAAATATCCTTGCGGACAATCGCCAGCCCTCGCTGGAGGCGCAGGCCGTTGACGCAGCTTTCAGTCACGAGCAAGCGACCGACAAACCGAGCAGAGAGACGCTCCAACATCTCGTCGCCTTCGAAATGCAGATATACGCGGCGCAGAGTGTGGATTCGCGGGGCGGCAGCCTGACTACCGGCGCGATCAAGGCGGGCCCACAGGCGCTGATTGACGGCATGCCCGCTATGCTGGCGGACTACAACGGAGGGAGTTTTCCGGAGCTCGACGGCTGGCTAACGTCAACAGCTGTGAGCTCACAGAGGTGGGATAGAAACACGGTGCGGCCGGACTTCCCAGCGATGAGAGAGGGAGCTGAAAAAGAGACGCCGGTCGAGACCGCGTTCCGCGATTCCGTCGCGCGGGGTTATGAGATGTTCCGATCGAGGGATATCTTGATCAGGAATGTTTCGAACTACAACACCATCGGCCTCGGCAACCCGTACAAACAGCCGTGCGCAAATTGCCACAACATGCAGCGGACCGGCATGGATTCCTCGCCGGGCTTCATGGATCTAGGCACAACGAATCTACCAACTGCGGATCCACTACCATGGCTGCCGCTTTTCAAGGTGACGTGCAAAGCTACGGCGACGCCCCACCCTTTTCTGGGGCGAGTCATCTACACGCACGATCCGGGCCGCGCACTTATTACGGGCAGGTGTGTGGACGTGGGATCTATAAACATGCAGCAGTTCCGAGGGCTCGCCGCCCGCGCACCATATTTCTCGAATGGTTCGGCGAAAACACTTCGCGACATCGTCGTCTTCTATAACCGACGCTTCGACATGAAGTATTCCGAGCGCGACATTCAGGACATGGTCAATTTCCTGAGCGTGCTTTAGGAGCTGGAATGAAGAAATATCTGCCTCTTTTGTTGCTGGCGCCCTTCCTAGCGGCCGTACATGCTCAGTTTGTTTCCACGATGCCGGACAAGGTGATGCCGATTGATCCGAAAGCAGCGCGCAGCTTCGTCAGTTGTCCGATCTTTCGCAATACCGAGCGACAGTCCTGGCTCGCGAAGGAAGGCAATACGCTGTACTACATTGATCCGGGAACGGGATACCGCCCGCAACTTGGATTTCGGGTGTTGGTCGAAGGCGAGGTATCAGCCGGGCCGAAAATCGCCGGAGGTATCGTCTTGAATCCGGTGCACGTCTCGGTGTTGGCTGAGCGCGCGCCAGAGTGCAACACGATCCTGCCGGCCAATGGCTTTGCTTCGCCGCCCGCGATTAACAACTTTGGCTACGTGAAGCACGCCGATGATCCTCCATTGCCAAAGTTCAAGCCGGGAGAAGTTCTGCCACTGCCCGCGCCTCCCTACAACGATCTCCATTACACGGTCTACTTTCCGTACAATCGCGCTTTCCTTCCGGAGGGCACAACCGAGGTGATCGTGGAATCCGCCGCTGCGTATATTCGCGCCAGCGATGCGAGGCATGTCCGCGTAGTCGGCTATGCGGGCGACGCTCGGCTGGATAACAAGCGCGTACTGCACGAACGCAAAACCGTGGCCGAAGAACGAGCCAACCTCGTGGCCGACGCGCTGAAACAATTGGGCGTAGAAGCGGCGGTGATCACCGTTGATTGGCGAGCGGAGGCGGCGCCGGGCGACGGAGTACACGACCCGGATCATCGCAAGGCGGTCATTGAAATCCATCTTTGAGCAGACAGAAAGATAGCGGGCACGGCTCGACTCCCGAAAGCTGATCGCGGAAATACCCAGACAGCTCTAACATTCATCGCTCCATTTCCGCACATCAGAAAAATTGTTGTTGCGCGCGACGGCGTAACGCCGTACATTTTTCTTTGCCGGCACGCCCAGCGAGACAGGGTGTCGCCGGCATATGTGTCTAGCGCGGAGGTTTTTTCAGGAATTGAGCAGTCACCACCATCACATGGGCAACGGCCACCAAACACCTCCGATACTGCTGACCATCGCCGGATTCGATCCGACGTGCGGAGCGGGCATCGCAGCAGACCTGAAAACTTTCGCGGCGCACAATTGCTACGGTGTTGCGGCGGTGACGGCGCTGACGGTGCAGTCCACAGAAGGCGTGCGCGCGGTGCATGTGACTCCCGCAGCGACGCTGCGAGCGCAGATTGAAGCGCTGGCAGAAGACACCACGCTGGCTGGCGTGAAGATCGGCATGCTCGGGAACCGGGCGAATGCTTCGGTGGTGGCGGAATTTCTCGACAAATATAAATTCGCGCATGTGGTGCTCGATCCGGTTTCGCGGCCGACGGCGGGCGACGCAGAACTGCTCGATGCGTCCGGTCTTAAATTCGTGCGCGATGAGCTGTTGAAGCGCGCGAGCGTGGTCACGCCGAATATTCCTGAGGCGGAATTTTTGACCGGCCTGGAAGTGAAGGATGTGGCCGGGATGAAGGCCGCAGGACAGAGGCTGCTGGAAATGGGGGCGCGCGCGGTGATCGTCACGGGCGGACATCTCGACAGGCCGATTGACGTGCTGTGCGACGGAACGGAAATCGAAACTTTCGGCGGCGACCATGTGAGAAGCCCGAACACGCACGGCACGGGTTGCACGTTTTCGTCCGCAATTGCCGCGCAGCTCGCCTGCGGACAACAGCTTCGCGAAGCGGCGATTCTCGCGAAAGCTTACGTGACGAAAGCGATCGAGAAGTCCTATCAGACCGGCAAAGGCGCCGGGCCGCTGAACCAGCTGTTCCGTTTCCATCAAGAGCCGCCTGCGCGCGGAGTCCACGAAGTGCCGCAACATGGAATGCATCCCGCTTCGGAACCTGCCACGCATTAAGAGAATCGGAAAATTGAAAAGGGAAAATGGAAACTTGGCGTTGAGGTGTGTTTGCGCGCGGTACAAGGTGGCACTTTTCCGATGGCATTAATCCTGAGTCAATTTTGATTGAAGGCTTTCGAAACCCTTCAGCGAGAGTGCGATGGGCGGGGCTTTTCGCACCTTATCGAGAATCGATGAATACTCCCGAAACAGGTTTGGATCGTGCTTTTGAAGCAATTCCTCGAGAACGGTGAGTTTATTGTGATTTTCTACGGCAATGCTTGTGACGTTTGCCAAGGCGTCAGTTAGCATTTGTGCGGTCGTGAGTTTCATGGAATTCCCCTCCGGACAAAAGTATACATCTCAGTTGGGATCGTCTAAATAAGGCGTGTCATCGTTTCGGCATTCTGCGCCGATTTCGAATGGGCAGCGCACCGCCAAGGATGAGCGCCGGGCGCAGCATGCTGCGCCCCTACGAGGAAACGGCAATAATGAAGCGACGAGGGATGGGCAGCGCGGCGCCAAGGATTTGTGCCGGGCACGGTCCGCCGCGGCGGATGCCCCTACGAAACCACCTGTGATACCAGGGCCTCGACTACTGCGATGTTCTGAAGCAGTTCCTGGGGGAGGTTGTGACGCTGCTGGAGGTAAGCGGAGGAGTTGTAGGAGACCAGGGTTTTTCCGCTTGCGTCTTCGGCTACCAGGATCTTTAGCGGCAGATCTATGGCGGTGCCGGGTGAGGCGAGCATCAGCGGCGTGCCTCCTTTAGGATTGCCGAAGATGAGCAATTTTGTGGGTGGCATCGTTAGGCCTGCTTTTGCGGCCTCGCCGCTGTGGTCAACCAACGCGAACAGCGTGACTCCTTTGGCCTGCAGGATCGCTTTCAATTTCTCGACGATTTCGTCCACCGAATGATTGCTGGGCTTGGTGATGATTCCGTTGTCTGACATCGAAGGCATCGGAAGCTCCCCCTTTATAGAGGCTGCTACACCGAGATTAGATAAATCGCCATCGTGATGCCGATGAGGGCGAGGAACGAAGCGAGGATGATGGCGCCGCGGGACGGCCGCGTGAAATCCGTCTCGCCGTGATTGAGCTGGTGCACGAGCCGCACGTGGTGCCATGAGGCGAACAAATCAACCACCACACCAATTACAATCAGCGCCGTACCGAAAAAGATCGAGAGGCCGTGCTTTGGTCCGGGCAGCCGCGGCTCCACGACGTGAATTTCCTGCAGGAAAAGGCCAAAGCGCGCGACGACGAAACCAAATCCCATGAGCGCGAGGCCAGTGCGAATCCAGGCGAGGAAAGTTTGCTCGGCGGCGAGATAGTCGCGCACGTCGCGGTCTTTTGAGATCGGTAGGGCCTTCGGTTCGTTCATCGAGATTTGCCAGCCTGCGTGAGTGAAAAATCTAGCACAAATCGGAGGAATCGGACGAACATCAAAATCCATCGCAGAGACGCAAAGGGCGCGTAGAAACCCAGTCGCCTAGCGGCGGAATGCGATGCGGCCGGCGACGATGGTGGCCATGGGAGCGCCGCGGAATGCGCGGCCGTCGAACGGGGTGTTGCGCGATTTGCTGGGGGAGTCGGCGGCGCGGTAGGTCCACTCGTGATCGGTCGAGAAGATCGTGACGTCCGCCGGTTCGCCAGCAGCGAGCTTTCGTTCGATGCCGAGAACGCGAGCGGGGCCGGTGGTGAACAGTTCGACGAGGCGCATGAGCGAAAGTTTTCCGGGATGGACGAGTTCGCTCAGGCCGAGCGCGAGAGCCGTCTCGAATCCGAGGATGCCGAAGGGCGCGCGGTCGAATTCGACATCTTTGCTCGCTGGGTGATGCGGGGCGTGATCGGTGGCGATGGCGTCCACGCTTCCATCGGCGAGGCCGGCGATCAGGGCGTCGCGATCGGAGCGCGAGGCGAGCGGCGGATTCATTTTGTAGTGCGAGTCGTAGCGGACGTCCTCGTCAGTGAGCGTGAAGTGATGTGGCGTGACTTCACAAGTGACGCGCAGTTTCGATTTTTTGGCAAAGCGCACGTATTCGAGGGAGCCGAACGTGGACATGTGCGCGATGTGCAGGCGAGCTCCGGTTAGGAGCGCGATTTCGACGTCGCGACCGACGCAGATGGATTCGGACTGCGCGGGAATTCCCTGCAGCCCGAGCTTGAGCGATTGAGCTCCCTCGCGCATCACGCCGCCGGCGAAAAGCGATGGATCCTCGCAGTGGTCAATCACGGGGAGTCCGAGCGGGGTGCAATAGTCCATGACCTGGCGCATCAGGCGGGCGGTGGCGACGGGCTTGCCGTCGTCGCTGACGGCGACGATTCCAGCGGCTTTCATGGCGGAGATTTCGGCGAGGGCTTCGCCTTTGCTGCCCATCGAGGCCGCGCCGATCGGCCACACGCGCACGGCGCCTGCGACTGCGGCGCGTTCGACAATGGAGCGCGTGACCGAAGCGTTGTCGTTCACCGGCTGCGTATTGGGCATGCAGCAGACGGCGGTGAAACCTCCGCGGGCAGCGGACTGCGTGCCGGTTTCAATCGTCTCGGACATTTCCTGGCCCGGCTCGCGCAGATGGCAGTGGAGATCAATGAAGCCGGGCGCGACGATCATGCCCTTCGCGTCGAAGACTTCCGCGCCGGGCGCCGGATAGATTTGCGCCGGTTTTCGAGATGCGTTCGCCATCGAGCAAGATGTCGAGCGCAGCGTCCGTCTTGCTGGCCGGGTCGAGGACGCGGCCGTTCTTAATCAGAAGCATTCGAGCGATCCTTTGCGGGATGGGGCGCGTCCGCAGGTGCGCCGCCGATCAGATGGTAGAGCAGGGCCATGCGTATCGCGAGGCCGTTAGTGACTTGCTCGAGCACGGCGGACTGCGGCCCATCGGCCACGGCGGAGTCAATTTCCAGGCCGCGCACGATCGGGCCGGGATGCAGAACGAGAGCGTCCGGACGCGCGAGGCGGAGGCGCGCGGGAGTGAGCTGATAGCCGGAGATGTATTCATCGGGCGCGAGCGAAGGTTCGTTGATGCGCTCGGTCTGGACGCGCAAAACCATCACGACGTCCGCGCCATCGAGCGCTTCGTCAATCCGATGCACGACGCGCACGTTCGGGGCGAGTTTTTCGAGTTCGCGAGGGACCCACATCGCAGGGCCGCAGAGCGTGATCCGCACACCGAACTTGCTGAGCAAGTGAATATTCGAGCGGGCCACGCGGCTGTGGAGAATGTCGCCGAGGATGGTGACGTTCCAACCTTCGAGCTTTCCTTTGCGGTCGCGAATGGTGAGGGCGTCGAGCAGGGCCTGGGTAGGGTGCTCGTGCGTGCCATCGCCCGCGTTAAGCACGGGAATCTCGAGGCGCCGGGCGACGAATTCGGGCGCACCTGAAGATGCATGGCGAATGACGATGGCATCGGGACGCATGGCTTCCAGTGTGCGAACCGTATCAATGAGCGATTCGCCTTTTTTGAGGCTCGACGATTCAGCCTGCAGAGCCATGGTATCCGCGCCAAGACGGGCCGCGGCGGTGGTAAAGCTGATGCGCGTGCGAGTGGAAGTCTCGAAAAACGCGATGGCCACGGTTTTGCCGCGCAACGTGGCGAGCTTTTTCAACGGGTGACGCTGGAATTCCTGGAAGGGTTTGGCTTGATCGAGAATGAATAGAATTTGCTCGCTGGTGAGAGTTTCGGTTCCGAGCAAGTGTGACAGGCGCTGAAGCACTTTTTCCCTTTAGACGCTGCCTCCGGACCAACCCCGAACAAAATCAGGGAACGCGGTCCACCAGCACAACGCGTTCTTCGCTATCAATTTCCTGAAGGCGGACTTCCACAATTTCGGTATCGCTGGTCTGAACCTTCTTGCCGATGAACGAAGCCTCGACGGGCAGCTCGCGATGCCCGCGGTCAATCAGGACGCACAGTTGAATGCGTCGGGGACGGCCGAGATCGAACAGGCCGTTCATCGCCGCGCGGATGGTGCGACCGGTATAGAGAACGTCGTCCACGATCACCAGGTCGCGATTGTCCACCGGGAAGTCTATCTGAGTGGATTGAACGACCGGCTGCTGGCCAATGGTAGAAAGATCGTCGCGGTAGAGCGTGATATCGAGAGTGCCAACCGGAACGTCCGCGTGGGCGAAGCCACGAATCTGCTTGGCCAGGCGCTCGGAAAGCGGAACGCCCCTCCTTCGAATACCGACCAGGGCCAGGTCCTTGGCTCCGCCGCTGTTTTCGACGATTTCGTGCGCCAGACGGCTCAGGGTGCGGCCAATTTCTTCCGCCGAGAGGAGTTGTCTTTTTTCTACGACGCGCATCGCGGGCGTAATCCTAACACAGAGTACGGCGGGTCCGCAGCGCCGGAATCCCGCGCGAAATTCTGGCGGACGAGCGGAAATTCTTGACCCGCGTGGTAGACTCTGCGGAGTGAATTCGCCCGAGCGGGCAAGCATCCCCCAACAGGCCTCGGGGGTTGACCTCCGAGTCAGCATCGGCAGTATTCATCTCAAAAACCCAATCATTGCTGCGAGTGGCACGTTCGGCTATGGAGTCGAATTCGCGGAGCTCGTGGATCTGAATCGCCTCGGCGGAATCGTGGTGAAGGGCCTTTCCGCGCAACCGATGGCTGGAGCGCCGGCGCCGCGAATGTGCGAAACGCCGAGCGGAATGGTCAACGCGATCGGATTGCAAAATATCGGCGTACGAGCCTTCGTGGCCGAGAAGCTCCCTCAACTTCGCAGGTTCGACACCGCGATTATCGCAAATGTGTTTGGGCACAAGATGGCCGAGTACCTAGAGGTAATCCGTGTCCTGGAAGACACAGAAGGCGTTGCAGCATACGAGCTAAACATCTCCTGCCCCAATGTGGAACGAGGGGGGGCCGAGTATGGTACTAACCCAACTTTGGCTACGGAGCTGGTAGCTGCAGCCCGGAAGGCGTGCAAGAGGCCTCTATGGGTAAAACTATCTCCAACTGTTGGATTTATTGGAGTTATGGCGAAGATCGCAGAAACGGAGGGAGCCGACGCGGTCGTAATTGCGAATACGTACCCGGCTTTGTGTCTAGATGCCCACACTCGGAAGTCCCGGTTAGGTAGTACGACGGGAGGGTTGTCGGGCGCAGGCATAAAACCTATAACCGTAAGGTTGGTCTACGAGGCAGGTCGGGTCATAAAGATACCGATCATAGGGCTTGGCGGTATTGAGAGCCCCTCGGACGTGGCTGAATATATCGTCGCGGGCGCCTCGGCGGTTGAGGTTGGCACGGCACACTTCGTGGACCCTAGGGCATCAGAGCGGCTCGTGGGCGACCTCGAGGAGTGGTGCCGGGACGAAAATCTGAATGAAATCAATGGCTTGCGGGGATCTCTAAAGGCCTAACGCGGTTGCTTTTGGAAGCCTCGGAATGCTAGAATATATTGATTTCAGGGAGGTTAGTCGGATATGAGAGCTAAGATTTTTGTGGTTCTCGAATCGGTGTTTTTAGGATTGGGTATGCTTATCCTAACTCCGTCCGCCAATCCAACGGTGGTCGGAAAGGCAAGCAGCCCTTCCCAAACGGCATCCGCCCCCCTATCAACCAAGCAAGCTAACCCTAATTCCCCAAACCAGCACAAACCGCTGGCGACCTGGGAGTGCACCACCAGCTGGTACGGCGGAGACTTTGACGGACAGCAAACGGCCAACGGCGAGACGTATGACATGTATGCCGAGACCGCCGCGCACCCGACGCTCCCGCTCGGGTCCGTCGTGCGAGTCGTAAATACGAGGAATCATCGGAGCCAAGTGGTCCGAATCAATGACCGCGGCCCTTACGTGGAAGGCCGCGAACTCGACGTCTCGTACGCGGTAGCCAAGCAACTTGGATTTGACCAGCGCGGCACAGCCAAGGTCCGCCTGGAACTGCTCGAGGTGCCCTCACGCCCCGGCTCGGAACGTCACAACTAATCGTAGCGCTGGATGTTGACCGGCTAGGGCCGGCATGCGCCCTAGCGCGGCGTCTTCGTGGTGCAGCAGGCCTCTTCAAAGTAGGGCTCCAACTCTTCACGGCTGAAGGCCCGCGGGCGGTAGAAAAGCTCGCGGGACTGGGCTTTGAGATTTTCCTCGATCTCAAGTTTCACGACATCCCTAACACAGTCGCCGGCGCGGTCGCCGCAGCGGCGGAGCTGCCGAAGGTGCGGATGATCAACGTCCACGCACTCGGCGGGGTCGCTATGATGCAGGCTGCGCGAGAAGCGGTGGCGGGCAAAAGGAGACGCCCGGTGCTACTTGGCGTGACAATCTTGACGAGCATGGACGCCGCTTCGCTTCGCCGCGTGGGCGTTTCTGGGTTTCCTGCTTCTCGTGCCGTCGCTTTGGCGCGGCTCGCAAAACAAGCTGGACTCGACGGGGTAGTGGCGTCGGCGCACGAGGCGCGGGCGATTCGTCGGGCGTGCGGGCCGAAATTCCTGATTGTCGTTCCCGGAGTGCGGCCAGCGAGCGCGGCCTTGAATGACCAATCGCGCGTGGCGACACCAGGGGAGGCCATTCGTGCAGGGGCCAGCCATTTGGTTGTCGGCCGGCCGATCACCGGGGCAGCGAACCCGCGCGATGCCGCTCTCGCCATTGCCAAGGAAATGGCAGGGGCCGGGCGCGCCTAGAAACGGGACCAACTGGCTGGCGAGTTCAGCTCAGGTTCGCACACCACTTGCTGCAATAGGAGCAGCGCACAGGAAGGCGCTTCGCGCGCCTTTTCATGTCGTGGCTTAAGCCACGACCCACAAGGCTCCTCGGAATGGAGCGCGAGGCTGCAATCGAAGGGTCGGTAGCGCGCCGGGTATCGGCGGGCGTGATATACTGGCCTTGATTTGGAAGTGGCGCCCGGAATGGCTCTTGGTGCGGTGATCCGGGCCTTAAAGGTAGGTGCCCTATGTGGGACAGCCCGATGCATTTGTTGATTATTGCGATCGTTATCCTTGTGCTTTTCGGCGGGCGCAAGATCCCGGAAGTGATGAAAGGACTCGGACAGGGAGTCCGCGAGTTCAAGGAAGGCATGCGGGGAGATCAACCGCCAGCGCAGACGAGCCAGCCGGCCGCTCCTCCGGTGGCTGCTACGCCGCCTTCGGCTACGACCGAGGAAAAGAAGTAACGAGCGGCGAGGTTACGAGCGGCGAGCTCTGATTTCAGCACTGCGGCCGGGCGGCCGTTTTTTTTTCGCCTGGGAGCCCAATCGGGCGATCATTCCTTCCAGCCGAATTCCCGCAACAGAGACCACAACCGCGCGAGCGGCAGTCCCATCACGTTGAAGTAACATCCTTCGATGCGGGTGACGTAACGCCCTCCTATGCCTTGAATTCCATAGGCGCCGGCTTTGTCGAATGGTTCACCGGTCGCAATATAGGATTCGATTTCTTCGTCGGAGAGAGGCGCGAAAGTGACGCTGGTAACTTCCTCGACGACGCCTTCCATCGCGCCGGGACGGCGGATGATCGCTAGCCCCGTGTGCACTTCGTGGACAGTCCCACTGAGGAGATGAAGCATGCGGCGCGCGTCTTCGGGTGACTCGGGTTTTCCTAGGATTTCACCAGCGGCAACGACTACGGTGTCCGCGCCGATGAAGAGGCAGTCGGCGGTATCTCTCTGTTCGCTCGCTGCGGCGCGAGCTTTGGACAATGCCAGGCGGCGGACATAGTCGGCTCGTAGCTCGCCCGGGCGGCGGGATTCGTCGAGGGTGGCGGCGTGAGTCTCGAAAGGAATCCCGGCGTTGCGCAGGATCTCGGCGCGCCGGGGCGAAGCCGATGCCAGAACAATTTTCATCTAGGCCCTCTGCGTTTCACGTCTCGCATGTTGAGCTGCGCGGCACTGTAGGCTGCGAGAGCATCGTCCTTCGACCACCCAAAGAGCCGCGCCAATTGTACCGGAGGCGCGGAGGGGTGCGTCTCGAGATACTTCGCCGCAAGTTGGGCGCGAGCCGCGTCTGGCGCGATGTTCCTCGCAGCAGTCGTCTGCTTTGGGAATGCGCGACAGGTCAGATCGAACCGGTTTGAAGCCCATGCTCCGGTTTCGTCCTCGGAGCCGAAGTGCACGATTACCAGTAAACACTGCAAGTCGAGCATGGCGCGCTTGAAACGCACGTTGCCTGCTTTCGTTTCCATGTGGCAGAGGTGGCGAAGCTCGAGCGTCGCTAGTGGACCGTGCGTTTCGAGGGCTTCCCAGATCACGCGGGCGTCGTCTCGAATGCGGCCATCGGCATAGAAGCGCGCGTGGTCATCGGGAGCAACGACGGTTTCGCGCATGGCGAGAAAGTTGGGCAACTGCTCGAGCGAAATTAGCGTGCCGCGCTGGCGGAAATATTTCGCATAGAAAGCGCCACCGCGGCGCGGCAATTCGTCCTTCCAACGCCATATCGTCTCGAAATGCTTATCGAACACCATTCCCGCGCTTGGGTTGCGGCGTGTTACGGCGCAATACAGCGAGGGGAGCGGGACGTTGCTCACCGGGAAGAGCATGCAGAAACCGGCGGCGTCAATGTATTTGCGGGCTTCGGCGAGCGTTGAGACGCGGCGGGGCCAGCGGATTCTGTTCCCGTGGGCAGGCTTCGGCTTCATTCTGCGAGTCTAGGTAGTTGGCGCGGGTTCACCGTAGGGATGTTTGCACGCTTCACAGAACACAGCGTATCGCTGATTCAAGTACTTGCAATTGGGACAGGTCCACATACTTGATGGCTTCTTGCGGGTGCTACCAAGCACAAACCTCGTGCAGAACGCGATGACGCCGACCCAGGCAACACCGCCCCACACGAATAGAACTCCCGCATCTGAACCTGGCGTGGTCCGAATAAACACTCGAAGCACGTAAACCACGAAGACATATCCGACGATCGCCGCAGATCCCCAAACCCAGGGATTACCGCCGCGGCCGCGAGCGTATCCTGCGATACCGCTCGCTGTAATAATGAGGAAGAAAACTTCGAGCACGACGCACCTCCAAGGCTATATCACGACAGATTCCTGGTATTCGCCGAAGGCGCGGCGTAGGGCATCGGAGATTTCGCCGACCGTGGCGTAGGCTTCGACCGCTGCCAGGATCGCGGGCATGAGATTTTCGGCCCCGCGGGCGCGGCGTTCGACTTCATCGAGCGCTGCTCGCGATTTGGCCGAGTCGCGGCGGGCGCGCAGGGCGTTCAGGCGCGCGATCTGCGAGCGTTCAATTTCAGGATCCAAGCGCAGCGTAGGAATTGGCTGGTCGCCTTCGGTCTGAAAACGATTCACGCCGACGACGATCTGTTCGCCGCGCTCCACGGCCTGCTGATATTCGTACGCGGACTTCTGAATTTCCATCTGGGGATAGCCGGCCTCGATGGCGCGCAGCATTCCTCCCAGCGCGTCAATCTTGGAAATGTAAACCTGGGCCGCTGATTCGATTTCGCTGGTCAGCTTCTCGATCACATAGGAGCCCGCGACCGGGTCCACCGTATTGGCGACGCCAGTTTCCTGCGCGATGATTTGTTGCGTGCGCAGGGCGAGCAGCGCGGCTTGCTCGGTGGGCAGGGCGAGGGCCTCGTCCATGCCATTTGAATGCAGCGACTGGCAGCCGCCGAGCACTGCGGCGAGGCTTTGGAGCGCGACGCGGACGAGATTGTTTTCCGGTTGCTGCGCGGTGAGCGAGGAGCCGGCCGTCTGCGCATGAAACCGCAGCATCAGCGAGCGCGGGTCTTTAGCGCCGAAGCGATCGCGCATGGTGCGGGCCCAGAGGCGGCGCGCGGCGCGGAATTTGGCGATCTGCATCAGGAATTCATTGTGCGAGTTGAAGAAGAATGATATCTGCGGTGCGAACTCGTCCACCTGCAATCCCGCGGTGACGGCTGCTTCGACGTATGCGATGGCGTTGGCGAGGGTGAATGCGACTTCCTGCACTTCGGTCGAGCCGGCTTCGCGAATGTGGTACCCGGAAATCGAGATCGCATTCCAATTGGGAATTTCGCGGCGGCACCAGCTGAAGATGTCGGTGACGACGCGCATCGCGGGCCGCAGCGGGTAAATGTACGTGCCGCGCGCGATGTATTCCTTGAGGATGTCGTTCTGCACGGTGCCTGCAAGGCGCGAGAGATTGGCTCCCTGCTGTTTGGCTACCGCGACGTATAGCGCCAGCAGAATTGCGGCGGTCGAATTGATGGTCATCGAAGTCGAGATTTTTTCGAGCGGAATGCCGTCGAGAAGCGTTTGCATGTCCTCAAGCGAATCAATGGCCACGCCGACTTTGCCGACTTCTCCCTGCGCGAGTGCGTGATCGGAATCCATGCCGATCTGCGTGGGGAGATCGAAGGCGACCGAGAGGCCGGTCTGGCCTTGCGCGAGGAGGTAGCGATAGCGGCGGTTGGATTCGGCAGCCGAGCCGAAGCCGGCGTATTGCCGCATGGTCCACAGGCGGCCGCGGTACATTGTGGGATAGACGCCGCGCGTGTACGGGAACTCACCGGGATATCCGAGGTCGCGCTCAGCGTCCCAGCCGGGCAAGTCGGCGGGGCCGATGACAGGTTCCATGGGCAAGCCGGTGGGCGAAGCGGATTTCTGCTGACTGACGGAGGAGCGATCTCTTGCGTCGCTGGTCATCGGACGCGCCGCGCGCGGCGAAACGCCGTGAAAGCAAAGACAGCCATCATGAGAACGTAGATGACGACGAAGCCCGTGATCCACACCGCCGGGCGGTGCTTCCATTCCTTCCAGACGATAAATACGCCGTAGGCGGCGAAGACCGCGAACAGCGCGCCCGTGAATTCGTGGAAGAGCTGACGCGTCACGCGCCAGACGACGCGAAGAGTTACCACGATCGAACGCCAGAGCGTCGGAAGCAAGCCAGCGGACATGGGACAATTCTAGGAGTTATCCCGCAAATGGCAAGGGCGGTGAATCGCCGCAGCCTACGCGAGGGGAGGCGGATGGTTTGATCGAGGCAAGAATTGTCGCCGGGCGTAGCGGTGCTACGCCCCTACAAAGAGGAAAACGTAGCGCATGGGCGAACGAGAAGTGGGCGAGTCAAGCCTCGCCCACAAACAGCGGCGGCAAGCCGCCGCACTCCACATAGTGCGAGGTTGATAGGTCGTGTGTGACGCGGGTCGAAAACGGCGGACGCACCATCTATACTCTTGGCATGGTTACCGAAACTGAACTGCTGGCGCCGCTGCGCCGCTACTGGGGATATGACTCGTTCCGTCCGATGCAGGAGCGGATTGTGCGAAGCCTGCTGGGAGGGCGGGACACGTGCGTAGTGATGCCGACCGGCGGGGGCAAGTCGCTATGCTATCAATTGCCCGCGGCGATGCTGCCCGGAAAAACCGTGGTGGTGGTTTCTCCGCTGATCGCGCTGATGCAGGATCAGGCGGCGCAACTCGATCTGATGGGGATTCCGGCGGCGCTGCTGAATAGTTCGCTGACGGAATCGCAGAAATCGAAAGTGATCCGCGAGGCGCGCGAGGGGCAATACCGGCTGCTGTACGTGTCGCCGGAGCGGCTGGCGCGCGAAGACACGCTAGAGTGGCTGCAGAAAGTGCCGATATCGCTCTTCGCGATTGACGAGGCGCATTGCATATCGGAGTGGGGACACGAATTCCGGCCCGACTACCGGCTGCTGAGCAGGCTGCGGCTGAATTTCCCACTGTGCCCGATCGCGGCGTTCACGGCGAGCGCTACGCGGCGCGTGCGGCACGACATCATTGACCAGCTGCAACTGCGCGAGCCGGACAAATACATCGCGAGCTTCCATCGTCCGAATCTGAATTACATCGTGAAGGAATGCGACGCACACACGCAGAAGGATTTGCTGCTGACGGCGCTGCGGAAGCATCACGGCGGGAGCGCGATTGTCTATTCGCCGACGATCGCGCGGGTCGAAGAGACCGTGGAATTTCTGAAGGAGCGCGGAATCGCCGCCATCGGCTATCACGGGAAGATGGATTCGGCTACGCGAAGGGCGAATCAAGAGAAATGGATGTCGGACGAAGTGCGCGTGCTGGTGGGCACGGTCGCATTCGGATTGGGAATCAACAAGGCGGCCGTACGCACCGTGATTCATTTGTCGCTGCCAAAATCCATCGAGCAGTATTACCAGGAAGCAGGGCGCGCGGGGCGCGATGGCCAGCCCGCGGACTGCCTGCTGCTCTGGCAGAAACGGGACACGGCGCTGCTGGTGCATTTCATCAAGGAAATGACCGATCCGGCGGAACAGAGCCGAGCGTGGCAGCGCTACGACGAAATCCGCAGCTTCGTCGCGGCGGGGAAATGCCGGCATCATCAAATTTGCGCGCATTTTGGCGAGAGTCCGAAATGGAAGACGTGCTCGGCCTGCGACACGTGCATTGGCGAGCCCGCTTGGCTGACGGAGCAGCCAGCCGCGACACAGCAGTCCGAGCGGAAAAAAGCCGGACGAGGGACGAAGCGCGGGGAGAAGCAGGTCGCCAGCGACGTGGATCCCGAGCTACGCGAATACCTGCGCGAATGGCGCCGCACGACGGCGAAGCAGAACGGTATCGCTGCTTTCATCGTGATGCACGATACGTCGCTCGACGAACTGTGCCGGAAGCGGCCCCGATCGCTCGTCGAGCTGCTGCGCGTTTCGGGATTTGGCGAGCGGAAGACAGAAGTGTACGGCCAGCAAATTCTGGAGGCGCTGCGTAATTTCCAGGCAGGAGCGCGGGCCTGAACCGCGAATGCGCCGGCAGCGGGGCTCCCAAACGACTACCTGCCGCGGATGAATCGGCGCATTGGTTCGGCGCAAGGCACCGGACTTTTATCGGAGCTAAGACTCCTACCCCCTAAAAACCGCCCCTTTTGCGCCCGCGTGGCTGGGCTGGGGGACAGGTAACCGGGGCGATTCAGAGGCCCACGGAGTCCTTGTTTCGGACTTGCTCCAGACCTAGAATTGGGGTAGGAAGAGTTCACAGGAGGTAATACCCCCTTGCAACTCGACGACCGCATGAAGCAATTGCTGCGAGAGCTGGGACACGCCATCAACGACACTGTCTCGGATTCGGAGCGGATCGCGGAGGCCATCTCGGGTGTGCGTGCGGCCGGATTCGACATCGTGCTGAAGCTGGACGCCACGATCGGCCTGGCGCGCAGGACATCGTCAGACGCGAAGATGACGTCGCAGGACCGCCGGTTCCTGGAATCGCTGCACATTCGCGTGGACGAAGAGGCGTTGGAAGAAGAGCACGCGGAGGCAAAGGTGGAAATCACGCCGCAAGATATCAAATTCCTGAAGTCACTGAAGATCTCATTCGATGAAGAACTATAAAATCCTCGGCTTCTCGCTCGCACTGGCGATGGCGCTGACGCTGTCTGCGAGCCCTACCCGGGCGCAAGTTCCGCAAGCGGTGGAGACCGCCGCTGCCACAGTGGTGGCGCCGATCGTCACGAAGATCATCAATGCCGTGATACCGGAACCCACGCCGAAAGGCTCAAACTGGTTGAAAGCGGAAGTGATCCACGCGGATGCGCAAACGATTATGGTCCGCGAGCAGAAAAACGGGATGATGATTCACACCTTCAACTTTTCGCCAGAAATGAAGGACAGGATGCAGGCGATTCTCGACAACGGCGGATTCCAGTACGGCGACAAGGTGGGCATCCTCTTCATGCCCGGACAAACCGTGGCGCTCAGGATTCACGGCAAGCCGTCGAAGCCGCTCTAATTTCTGCTGTTCCGCGCGTTACTCGCAAAACCATGATTCGGCCGCCTGCCGTTGCCGGACGCTTCTATCCATCCGACCCGAAAGATCTAACTCGCCAGATCGAGGAGTTCACTTCCAGCGCTACTGAGAAACGCCGGGCAATCGCGTGCGTGGTGCCGCACGCGGGCTACGTCTACTCCGGCGGCGTCGCCGGGGCCGTTTATTCCGCGCTTGAGATTCCCACGCGATGCATCCTGCTGGGACCGCGACATTTCCAGCAAGGCCAGCCGATGGCCATCCTCACAGAAGGAAGTTTTCAGACGCCGCTTGGCGAGGCACGGATTGATTCGGCGATGGCTGAGGAATTGGCGCGCGCTTGTCCTCTGCTGCGAGAAGATACAGTAGCGCACGCGCGCGAGCATTCGCTGGAAGTGCAGTTGCCGTTCCTGCAGCAGATCGCGCCGGATTTTCGGTTCGCGCCGGTTGTGCTGGCGACGGATCGCTACGATGCGATGGCGGAATTGGGGCGAGCGGTCGCGCACGTGGTGAGGGCGCACAGAGAGCCGGTGCTCGTGATTGCCAGCTCGGATATGAATCACTACGAAAGCGACGCTTTGACGCGAGCGAAGGACAAGAAAGCGATCGCGCGCATCCTAGCACTTGATCCGCGAGGACTTTACGACACGGTGCGCGGCGAGGGAATTACAATGTGCGGCTACGCGGCGACGGTGGCGATGCTCGTGGCAGCGCGTGAACTGGGCGCGAAGGAAGCGACGCTCGTTCGCTACGCTACGTCGGGCGACGTAAACGGCGACCTCGACGAGGTCGTGGGCTACGCCGGAATTATCGTTACCTGAGGCTGTCGGTCTCGGGCGGGCTCGATGCTCGGACCGCGCGGATTGACACGCCGGAGAAGCCAGCGCGAACCATTCCCGCGCTTAGCACAAAGAACGCAAACGCGACCAGGGCCAAGCCTGCGTTCGATCGTCGGGACCTTTGCCGGAACCCGATCAGCAGAATGCCGAGGCAGAAAACGCAGGTTATCGCGATGGCTCTCCCCGCCGCTTGCCAATTTCGATGCTGGGCGAGAGTAGCGGGATTGCGAATCAGCGGAGTCTTGGTATTCGGAGCATCGGGCACGGCCGCCCAACCGTTGGCCATCACCAGATTCTCGACGTTCACTGAGCCGAGTCCAGTGGCCAAATCATAGCCGGTGCCCGCGTTATAAGCGGATCCGCCGGACTGAACGCCAAACGACGGCTTACCGCCGCCACCACCACCGCCTCCGCCGCCCCCTCCACCACCGCTACCGCCGCCACAACCGGCATTGGCGGCCAACGCCACGACTGCCAATAGAGCCATTGCCGTGGTCCAAGTTCTCGTCTTTCCACGGAAACAAATTAGAAGTGTTCCGATGCATAGAATGCAAACGAGCGTGACGAGCGTGGTTACCGCGGGCCACTTCACTCGCCGAGGCCACGGCTGCAAGCCCGCAGCGTTGACGGTGCAATCCGGGCTGCCCGCGGCACATGGCATCGAGATCGTTCCACCGCCGGTCACGTCGTTGAAAACGCACGTGCCGGGCGGAGGGGAGTTCGCGTTGCAGTTCGCAGCGAATTCGGCCTTCGCCAGGGAGTACAACACGGTATTGGCGTTGCCCTGTCGTGAACCAGTCTTTTGATCTATCAAAGCCATGATGCCGGCGAATACTTGAGTGGAAACAGACGTTCCGCCAACCTCGAGGAACGTGCCCGTGGACAGATTGCATGCAGCACCGTTGATGCCCTTGAAATCGCTTTCGCAGACGACATAGAAGCTCGCGGAGATTTCACCGTCGCCGGCGAACAAGGACACATCGGGAATGTCGCGCGTGGTGTCAGCATCCGGAGTGACGCCGTTCTGAAACGCTGGTTTCGGATACCCGCCCGCGCAAGTCGCCAAAGTTCCATTGGAAGTCGTACATGCGCTCTTGCCGCCCGAACCGCCCACAGGCACAACAAAACCACGAGCGGCGATCGTGGCATTGTTACAGACCGCCTGCGGAGTCGTGCCGAACTGGCTATTGAAACCCGTGATGAAAACGGAGTTCGTGCAGGAATCATTCCAGGTGGTTTCCGGAATGTAGGAGATGGCGGATGCTTGCGTGGTCGGCGCGTTCGTTCCGCTATCGCACGGATTCCAGAATGCGCAGAAATTGGTGAAGTCGTTGAAGTCCGTTCCGCCGACCGCAACATTGAAAGGTGTGGAAGCAAGTCCATTTACGGCAAGTCCCGACTTAGCCGCCTGCGTGGGAGGACCGCTGACCTGCTGGACGTCGCAACCTGCAGATCCGTTATCGCCCGAAGAGATGAGGACCGTAATGCCTTCGGCAGCGGCCTGGCTCCACATATTGTTATACATGGCGTTCCCGGCAGTGCCGAGATTGAGCTCGCAGTCGCCGAAACTCTCGCTGAGGATTGGCGTGAGGCCCGTACTCGAATCCGTGTTCGTCGAATTAGGGAAGTCTATGACGTACTGCGCGGCGAGGTCGCCTCCAAAGTGGCCCACCGTGGACTTTGAAGTCACGAGGTCAATTGTCGCGTTCTTGGCGACGGCGCCGGACCATTCCACGTCGAGAATCGCCTCGATCTCGTCACTGTCTGGTTGAAGGCCCGGATCGCTGCCTCCGGGCGGAATAATCACGACGGGGTCATTCGGCGGCAGGCCAAAAATGGAGCGGAAGTCACGAGCATCCTGGATATTGATGTTGCTGTCGCTGATGACGGCTATGGTCTCACCGCTGCCGTCGAAGCCCGCGTTCCATGCCGGCAAGACGTTGTAGATGGTGGCGAAATCAGTGGGACCCAATCCGAAGCAAAAGGTCGAGCTCAACACGTTGCAACCGTTGGCGCCCGCAGGAAACGTATATTGCGGCTTTACGCCGGCGGCAATTTTCGGCGCGGCGGCGAGCTTCGCGCGATGCATGGGCCTCGGGAAGAAATCGTGGAGAGATCGGACTCCGGCGACAACCGGCGCCAGGGCCTCGGGGATATCAGGGTCGTTGATGTTGGCCCAATGCTCTTTACCATTGACGACAAATTTGTGGATCGGCGCGTGAAACGCCTCCTCCACCTGACCGGCCGTGCCGGAAAACGTGATCAGCAGGCGGCCATTCGAGACGTTGTTGATCGAAAAACCGTGCGACGTAAGCCACGACGAGATTTCTTGAATGTCCCGGTCAGAGGCGCCGAATAGCTGGCCGAACTGAACGGGCGTGAGCCATTTGTGGTAGTTGGATGAAGACTTGTCCTGTTGTTCAGCCAGCAGCTTTTCGAGCGCGGCTTCCTGCGCGGGACTGCGTTTGAGGACAAGAAACATCTGGTCCATCGCGAGACTTGATGGTGCGGCGCCGCGATCGAATTGCGGCCGGGCTAGCGGGTGCGTATTGCCATGCAAGACGGTCCGTTCGGACTCGACCACGGGCTGCGTGATGCGGGACTGAGTGCTGGCCGTCTGCGCGGAGGAGCGCGCAGCGAGAAATAGGAGAAAGCTGCAAACGAATAGGGCAAGAATCGCGGATACAGGTCTGGTTTTGAGAGTCGTCATCCCGCTCGAATGCTATCACGGCTCCGAACATACTTCGGGCACAGTGTGGCTAGTGAACTACGCCTGAATTTTGGTTGATTGGTAGATACGGTTGCCGTTGATCCGCCGACGGCGATGGGACACGCAAGTCATGGCGGTCCGCGACCGCCATGACTTTGCCTGATCCTACTGCACGGTGATCCTTACCGAAGTAGAAGTCGAACCCTGGTAATTGGTGTCTCCGCCGTAGGTAACAGTAATGTTCCCCGTTCTCGTGGGAACAAAGGTGACGGATGCTTGGCCGGCGACAAATCCTTCGGTGTCGAACCCGGCTTGAACAGGAAAGCTGCCCAAATTCGTCGAGCCTCCACCCCCGCCGCCGCCCCCGCCACCACCGCCTCCGCCGCTTCCGCCGCCGCAGCTGACCGTGGTTCCAATAATCCCCACCAGCACGAGCGTTGTGAGTGCCAGACCCAAGCGGCGACGTCGCCCCGGGAAAAGCACAAGCAGGTAGAGAAGGGCCAACGACAATCCCAACGCGGCCAACCAGCTCGGCCAACCTGGCGGCGAGGTTCGAGGCCCGACGGGCCGGAATACTTCGCCTCCCGTGGTGGTTGTAAACGTCAAGCTTCCGGTCATGTTGGCACCCGAACTTCCGCCGGAGGGGTTATTGGCCGTAGCGCTATCTACCAGGCCAACGATCGTGACCTGGGTGCCGGACGGGACCGTGACGGGCGGCGTGGCAATTGAACTCGCGGTAATGCATTGAGTGACGGTAAGCGACACGGTGCTGGAATTCTGGCTCTCGTTGTAGCTCCCGTCGCCCGCATTGTTGATGCCCGTGTATTGCGCGACGAGCTTATGGGTGCCAACGGCGAGGTAAGCGGTCTGATCCTCGAGATAACCCTCCGAGTTTAGCGTGAAGCTGGCGACTGGAGCGCCGGTGGGCCCCAGGATTGGACCCGCTGTCGCGCCGCCGATTGCGTCGGTAATCGCGACGCCTCCGGTTGCGGTTTCCTGCCCGGAAGAATTGCCGACCACGTCCACGCGAACCAGGTTGAAGTCACCGTACTGCACGGAAGTCGGACTCGTAGTTAATGTGGATACTGTGCCTGCGAGAAAATTGACGGTGCCTACGGTTACACCCGCCGTGCTGTTTTCCGCACTTATGGTGACGGTGATCGGAGCCGAATCGCTGGCGCCGAGTTTACCGTCACCCGGATAATGCGCGGCCACGGTGTAAGTTCCGCCCGGAAGGAAGGAGGTCTGTGCTCCCATAATCGTCCCGCTCGCCAGAGGATAAAAGTCCGCATTTGCGGGGTCACCAGTGCTCAGGGCGACGGCGAACCGATCAACACCCGAAGTGGTGCATCCCGGCACGCTGCAACCCGGCGTGCCGGTCGTGAACGTCCCGATCAGCGCGGCGTCCTCAGGCTTGGTAAGTTCCGATGTGCCGGGGGACGGGGTGACACCGATGTTTACGAAGACCGGCTTGCCATGAGTAACACCAGTGAGTGGGCCCGCACAACTCAAAGTGCCCGTCGAGGTCTTCGAAAGGCACAGCGTCGTGGTGGTATGAGTAAACGAACCCTGAGCCGTAACCCAATTGGTGAGCAGATTACCGACGTTGATCGAACCGAGTCCGGTCGCCAGGTCGTAGCCCGCTCCGGCGCCCCACGCTGGGGTCGTTGAGTTGACCAGATCGCCGGTGCCCGAGTTGACGCTGCAATTGGGCGCCCCGCCAGCGCAGGGAACGGAATTATTGCCCTTGATCACATCGTGGAAGGAGTTCGCAGGCAGGGAGTAGAGGACGTAGTCCGCATTGCCCTGGCGAGATCCCACCTTTTGGTTGACCAGCGCCATGATTCCGGCAAAGGTAGGCGCTGCTGACGAAGTTCCGCCCACACCAATAAAACTTGTGAAGGGCTGCTGTGTGGCAAGGCTGCACGGTTGATCGTTCGTATCCAAATCCGCCTCGCAGACGATGTAGAAACTGGCGCTCACGAGACCGTCCGCGGCAAACAGAGAGATATCCGGGACGTCGCGCGTGACATCGGTCACGGCGGTCAGGCCGCTGGCGGTCGCGATGGGCTGCCAAGCAGGCTTTGGGTATCCGGTGACGTTCAGGCCCTGAAACGCCGCGCCGCAAACGAGACTGCCATTGGCATTCTGACTTTCAAAGTTGAGGCAATTGCTCTGGCCGCCTCCACCGCCAACGATATTCAGAGAACTCGAGTTTGCAGTCGCCGCGCTGCACGCGGTGGTGCTGAAATTCTGCGCGCAGGAGTCATTCCAAACTGTTTCCGGGATGTATGACTTCGCGGAAGCTTGCGTACCGTTCGCGTTCGTCATGTTCCAGAAGTCGCCGGGGTAACCCGCCGCGGTGTAGTCGAAGTCCGTGCCGCCTGTCGCCACATTGAACGGAGTCGAGGCGAGCCCGTTGACATTGAGGCCGACGGATGCCGTCTGCTCGGTATTTTCGTCGTCGCACCCGGCCGAGCCGCTGTCGCCGGCGGAGATGATTACGGTTATCCCCTGCGCCGCGGCCTGTTCCCACAGACTGCTGTAGAACGAATTGATGACGCTAGCTTCGCATCCTCCGAAGCTTTCGCTCATGACTGGAGCGAGGTTGTTGTTAACGATGTAGACGGCCGCAAGATCAATTCCCGCCGAGACCTCGGTTGACTCAGCGATCACGAAATCAATCGTCGCCTTCGGGGCGACTGCGCCGGACCACTCCACGTCCAAATCTCCTTCGGTCTCGTCCGAATTGAAGCCCGGATCAGGGCCATCCAAAATCACGTTGGGTGGATTCGCCGCCAGCCCGAAGAGGGTGCGGAAGGTCGCTACGTCGTCTGAAGAACACGTGATCAGGGTGCCGCTCGGCCCAAAATACTGGGTATTGAAATCCGGGGAATTGGCCGTGCATATTTCCGAGTCGCCAACGATGGCGATTGACTGGCCGGTGCCGTCCACATTCGAGGGAACGTTGTAAATGGTGTTGAAGTCCGCAGGACCAACAGCGAAACAAGAGTTGCTAGTGGAAACGTTGCTGCCGTTCACGGAGCAGCCGTTGAATGCGAAAGTGAAATCAGCGCTGGGGAAGCTGCCAGCGGGGGCCGGACCGAAAGGCACCAACCGCTTCACTTCTCCTGTCGCTTTCGTCTTGCTGAAGACTCCCATAACGCGGCTCTCGGGATGCTTGGGGAAATTGTGAAGCGAGACCACTCCAGCCACCACCGGCGCGAGCGCGGCCGGAATCTGCACGGGGCTGGAATTGGCGAAATGCTTCTCGCCGTTCACTTCATAGACGTGAATCGCGGTGTGAAATGCAGACTGAACCTGAGCGGCCGTGCCGGAGAATTCGATGACCGTGCGTCCGGCCGAAACATTCCCGACCTTGAAACCGTACGATCCGAGCCAGGAGGTGATCGTTTGAATGTCCTGGTCCGCCGGGCCGAACTGCTGGCCCAATTGCTGCGGAGTGAGCCACTGGTGGTAACTCGACGATGATTTCGATTGCTGGGCGTCCATCAATTGCCGGAGGGCAGTCTCCTGGTCAGGGGAGCGCTGCAACAGCAGCATGGCCCGGCTGATGGGCTGGCTGCCGGACACGGCGCCGCGGTCGAATTCCGCGCGGGCCAGCGGGTGCACGCTTGCGGGCACCGTGACGAGATGAGTCGCGTCCACAGCCTGGGTGATGCGGGGCTGGACGGCGCTCGTCTGCGCGGAGGCGGCGGGAGGTAGAAGCGAGAGACATGCGAGAACCAGCAACAACGCGACCGCGGACTTGTATTTGAGTGGCATGGTCATTATTCCCGTCCAGTGCAGCAAAAGTTCCGGAAGTATGGATGAGCGCCGAGCGAAGAAACGGCAAAAAGACATCGGCGAAGCGTCCAATGAGCCTGACGCCAGGCATCGCTCAAACACGTTCCGGGGCCCAACTCGAGTATTCCGGATAGCTGAGATGCTAGTAAGTGCCGCGGAGGATGGATGCGCCTGCCGCGAAAAGCACAATAGTTACGCCCGACGGTTCAGGGCGAGGAACGAATTAACGCCGCGAGCTTGCGAGCGCGGTCGCGGGCAATATCAATAAAGTGTTGATCCGAAGCCACACGATCCAGCAACGGCAGGAATTGTCCGGGTTCGGGAAGCAACTTCTGGCTTAAGTCCTTCTCGATCTGCAGTAGCACGTCATTGACGCCCAGAGGATCGTAATGCATGGTGCGGTCGAGATCATAAAGATCGGACTGTTGGCGCGCGAGCCCTTCGAATATACCGAGGAGTTCCGCGGCATCGCGGTTGAGCGTGTAGTTGAAGGTAACGTGGTGCGATTCGGCGCCGCGATCGTAAGCGAAAGTTTTTTCGCCGAGGTTCGCGATCCGGCGATGCATTTCCAGATCCACGCCGTCGAAGTTATGGAGCTTCGTGGCCAGATTGAATATCGCCTGCACCAGCGGCGCGTCAATCTGCATGGCCCGAGGATTCGATTCTTCGTCGAGCTGGCGGATGTCGCATGTACCGGCGCCGGAATCGCTCACCTTAATTTCCACGAATTCGGGAAAACTCGATTTGAATACTTTGCGGAATGTGACTGTCGCGTTAGCAGCGGGAACTCGAGCAGCGGCGACCGGCGCGGCAAACACTCCCGCAAAAACGCAGGCCGAGAGGGCCAGAGCCGGGAGCCAGCGATGGAGCACCGAGGAGTTCATCTTCCACGAGGGATGGAGATTCGCGGAGCGCCGGAAATGCTGCCCGCAAGTAGAGAAACACGCACGCGTCCGATGGATGCCGCAAGGCGATCCCGCGCACGGGACATTTGCGCGTGGCAAAGCGCGACGGCCAGGGCGTCGGAGGCGTCGGCAGGCTCGGGACAAGTGGGAAGATCGAGAAGAGATTTCACCATCTGCTGGATCTGCTGCTTGGAAGCGCCGCCGAACCCGGCGACGCTGGCTTTCACTTCCCTTGGCGAATAGCTGTGCGCCGGGATTTGGGCTTGCGCCGCGGCCAGCAGAACCACGCCGCGCATTTCCGCGAGCTTCAGTGCCGTCCTGATATTCAGCGCGGTGAACACGGATTCGACAGCTACGGCGTCGGGCGTAAACTGCTCGACGAGTCCGGAAATCAGAAAATGAATTTCGCGCAGGCGGACGGCGAAAGTCGCGCGTGCCGGGAGCCGCAAGGCTCCGAAGCGCATGAGCCGCGCATGTTTGCCGTCAATTTCAATGACTCCATAGCCTGTCGCGCCGGCGACGGCTGGATCCACACCCAGCACGCGCAGCTTGCGTCCGCTCGAACTCGCAGGAATCGGATGGGAAGACATGTTGACCGGCACAAGTGTACGTGCGGGCCGGAACCGGAGGGAAGTGATTTCTCGATGCCACGCTGCGCGATGCAAACTATCCAGCCATCGCCGCCTGGATTTCTTTTTCGTCTATATCGAAGTTGGCGTAGACGTGCTGCACATCGTCGTGATCTTCCAGCGTCTCGACCATTCGCAGCATCTGTTGCGCTTGGGCGCCGGTTAGCTTGACGTGGTTTTGGGGCACGAAGGCGACTTCGGCGGAAGACGGAGTGATTCCCGCGGCGACAAGAGCCTCGCGGACTTTTTCCATGGCCTCGGGCGGCGTGGTCACTTCCCAAAAAGAAGTATCGTCGCGAAGATCTTCCGCGCCCGCGTCGAGCACGATGCCCAACATCTTGTCTTCGTCGGCTTGTTCCTTGGGGACGACGATGTCGCCCTTGCGCTGGAACATCCAGCCGACCGCTCCGGTTTCGGCCATGTTGCCGCCGTTTTTCGAGAACATGTGGCGGACTTCGCTGACGATTCGATTGCGATTGTTAGTGACCACCTGAACGAGCACGCCGACGCCGCCGGGACCGTAACCTTCGAAAGTCACCTCGTCGAGCGTCTCGCCTTCGAGAGTGCCCGCGCCGCGCTGAATGGCGCGCTCGATGTTGTCGTTGGGCATATTCTCGCCCTTGGCGGTCAAAATCGCTGTTCGTAGGCGGGGATTTGTGACCGGATCAGCTCCGCCGGTGCGCGTAGCGATGGTCAATTCTCGAATGAGCTTGGTAAAAATCTTGCCGCGACGAGCGTCCGTCGCCGCCTTCTTGTGCTTGATTGTGGCCCATTTCGAGTGTCCGGACATGGATAAACCTTCTAGGTGAAGTATTGCAGGAGCGGCAGTCCAGCTCTTGCCGCGACAGTGTAGCAGCAAGGGTCAAGAACAGGCAAGCTAGGCGGTTCGCGATGCGCCGAGGGGAATGTCTAAAGGCTCGATGCTGTTATTTACAGCGGCGTCACAGAATACTAACAATCGGCTACTATTCTGCGGCGGTATATGTGTGAAAGCCCGACAGCAAATGCCACGACTTTTCCTCCTGATTAGTGCCGCGCTGGCGTATTTTATCGCCGCTCCCCTGTGCGCATTCGCGCAGCAGGATGCGCAGCGGCCCTGTCCGCTGCGTCCAGTAGCAGGCAGCGTCGTGGGTGAACCAGAGGATCTGCGCAGCCGGAATGGCGTACTGCGAGTTGATCTCCGCTACCGCAACTTCGTTGATGTAAATGGTCGGACGAGCTACTGCTACGTCGCCAAGGACGGCGGCGAGGCGCCTACACTGCGCCTGAAACCGGGAGACCTGCTGATATTGCGTCTGAAAAACGAGATGACTCCGCCGGCTGAAGCGAACGGAGACAAATCGCCCGGGCACGTCATGCCCGTTGGGTGCACGAGTAGCGAGATGACAGCGCTCTCGACGAATCTTCATTTCCACGGGCTAACCGTGCCGCCCGTCTGTCATCAGGACGACGTGCTGAACACGATGATTCAGCCGGGCGACGCGGCGTTTGAGTATCGCTTTCGGATACCACGGGATGAGCCGCCGGGATTGTATTGGTATCACCCGCACATTCACGGGATGACGAAAGCGCAGGTTTTGGGCGGAGCGTCCGGTGCGCTGATCGTCGAAGGCGTCGAACGAGCGAACACGGAATTGGCAGGATTGCCGGAGCGAGTGCTTATCGTGCGCGATCTGGATTTGGTGAATCCGAATGCTGAGCCGGTGAAGACGGATTCGATGCCCGCGCCGCTCGTACTGCGCGACGCCGAGGGCGACATTATGAATACCGGGACAGGCGGCGGCAAACCGGCGAAGGACCTCTCGATCAATTTTGTACCCGTGGCGTTCCCGAGTTATCCACCGGCTATGGTGAAGATACGCTCGGGCGAGAAGCAACTGTGGCGGGTATTGAATGCGTCGGCGATCACGTACCTCGATGTCCAGATGATGGCCGAGAACAAACCGCAAATGATGAGAGTCGTATCACTGGACGGGATTCCGATCAATCAAAACGGAATGGCGAGAAATCGCATGATCTGGGAAAGCCACGTTCTGCTGCCACCCGCGGGGCGAGTGGAAATGATCGTAAAAGGACCACCGGAAGGGGCGCGCGCGAGTTTTGTAACGCGGACCGTTGACACCGGCCCAGCCGGCGAGAACGACCCCACGCGCCCTATTGCGACGATTGTGGGTGAAAGCGATGCACCTGAACCCGTAGCGCGACTGGCGGCTTCTCCGGTTCCGCTGCCGCGACCGACTTCGGTCTGGCTCGGTGACGCAAAGCCTGCCCGAACGCGCTTGCTTTACTTTTCCGAAAAACCGCACGATCCCGCAAATCCGAACAGCCCGACAGACTTTTACATCACCGTAGAAGGCCAGGAACCGAAACTATTCGATCCGAGCAATATGAATCCCGACATCGTGGTGCAACAGGGAGACGTCGAGGACTGGATCATCGAAAACCGGACGCAGGAACTGCATGCGTTCCACATCCATCAAGTCCATTTTATGCTTGTGGAATGGAACGGCGTGCCGCTGGATGAGCCGTTCCTGCGCGATACGATCAACGTCGCGTATTGGGACGGCAAGAGCCGGGCGTATCCGAGCGTGAAACTGCGAATGGATTTTCGTGATCCAAATGCCATCGGCACCTTTGTTTATCACTGCCATCTGCTCGAGCATGAGGACGGCGGAATGATGGGCGTGATTCGAGTTGTTCCGCGACAACATTTGGCAAATCTCGGGACAGGACCTCGCACTTTGCATCCACTGTGCGGATTGCTAACCCCTGTGAAGGAAACCGCCAAATCATCTGGCAGGCAGCGGACGACGGGAGCGACCAGTTTTTAACGCGCTTGTCATCTGGAAATAACAACGGTCGCGTATCCCATTGATGCACGCGTTTGATTCCGAGCGCCATTAAAGCGGCGGTGCGCCGCTGCGAGCCACGCGAGGCCGCCGGGCATCAGACCGGAATTTTTCCCAACTTCAAGGAGAGCTCATGATCAGTCAGTTTGTTCGCCGGATAGCAGCCGTTGCGCTGGCCACCAACATAGCCCTGGTAATGCCGGGCAGCTTATTGGCCGGAGATGGAAGAAGGGGCGGCGGATTTGCTGATTCTGCCGCGGCATTTCAGACCACGACACCCATCAAGCACGTAATCGTAATCTTCCAAGAAAACATTTCGTTCGACCACTACTTTGCCACGTACCCACACGCGACGAATCCAGTTGGAGAGCCTGCGTTCCATGCCAAGGCCGAAACACCGCGGGTCGACAATCTTCTGAGCGGAGGTCTGCTGGACGAGAACCCAAACTCGACGCAGCCTTTCCGCATGGACACCGGGGTCGCGTCCGTAACGTGCGATCAGAACCACAGCTATACGCCCGAACAACAGGCGGACGACCACGGCTTGATGGACCAGTTCCCGCAATTTACCGGCACTGGTTCAACGTCCGGGTCGCCGTGCAATGACTACGGCAAAGGCACCGGCGTGGTGATGGGGTATTTCGACGGCAACACGGTCACGGCGCTATGGAACTATGCGCAGCATTTCGCCATGAGCGACAACTCGTTCAGCACGGAATTCGGGCCATCGACAGTCGGCGCCGTGAACTTGGTCGCCGGTACAACGACCGGGGCGACAATGAGTCCATCAAAGGTAAACGGAAAAGCTGCGGCGCCATCCGGCAATATCGCCAATGCCCAATTGACTGGCTCTCTCATTGGCGATGTTCGTCCGTTGGGCGACGAATGCGTGCTCACAGATCCCGGTTTGCAGACGGCGAACTTGGTCTCATTCAGTGGCAAGACTGTCGGCGATCTGCTGAATACGAAGAACATCACTTGGGGCTGGTTTCAGGGCGGATTCGCGCCGACTGGACTCGATTCCAACGGTCATGCGATCTGCGGCCAGCATCACGTCGGTCTCGCCGGCGACGATGCGGTCACGCAATCAAGCGACGGCGATTACATCCCGCACCACGAGCCCTTCCAATTTTTTGCGAGTACCGAGAATAAGCACCACGTTCCGCCCTCGAATCCGTCGTTGATCGGAACATCTTCGGACGGCACCAACCACCAATACGACCTGAGCGCGTTCTGGACAGCCCTTGGCGAAGACCGCCTCCCAGCCGTGACGTATCTAAAAGCCGGCGCGTATCAGGACGGCCATCCCGGCTATTCCGACCCTATTGACGAGCAGGTTTTCGTCGTGGGCGTGATTAACGCCATCATGAACAGTCCCTATTGGCAGGATACGGCGATCATCATCGCGTACGACGATTCAGACGGCTGGTACGATCACGTCCTCGGGCCGATCGTCAATCAGTCCGCAGTGTCCGACGATGCACTCGCCGGCACGGCGAACTGCGGCTCGCCGAGCGCAGTGGGCTATCAGGGCCAGTGCGGTTACGGTCCCCGGCAGCCTCTGCTCGTGATTTCGCCCTTCGCAAAGGAAAACTACGTTGACCACCGAGTCACCGACCAGTCGTCAATCCTTCGATTCATCGAAGACAACTGGGATCTGGGTCGCATCGGCGAAAATTCGACGGACTTCAAGGCCGGCAGACTCAACGGGATGTTCGACTTCAACGGCCAGACTTCGAGCCTGATTCTGGACCCAGCCTCGGGAGTGGTGCTCCCGCATCAATCCGAGTGAGGCGGCAAAAGAGTTCCCCGTAACACACCTCACACCAAGCAACGCCCCCTCTGGCTCGTCCCGATTCCTTCGGGACGGGCCAGATCCGTTTTTAGACGCGTCACTCGCGGCAGGCCGGATGTATGCTTGACTGTCCAAACGAATCAGACTTACATCCATTGCATCCGGAGAACGCTTCTTGGCTCGAAAACCCCGCAGCGTTGATCTGACACAAGTCTCCGAGTGGGACGACGGAAAGATGCGCCGCAAGGAGGACTATCTCGCGGCCGAAGAGCCTCTGGAAATTCGCATCGGCGACGATCCACTCAGCGTGACGATGCGCACTCCGGGCCATGACCTCGAGTTGGCGGCGGGATTTTTGTTTACCGAAGGGCTGATCCAGCGCCGCGCGCAAATCGTCGCGCTCGAAGCTCTCGAACCCGATTCGGAGACACCCGCGGAGAATCGCGGGAACGTCGTCGTCGCTAAGCTCGCGCCGGAATCAGCGCCGGACTTCGAAAAAATGCGACGCCATTTTTTTGCTGCGTCAAGCTGCGGAATTTGCGGCAAGGCTTCGATTGATTCGGTGCGCGCGCGAACGCTTGCGCCGCCGAACCCGGAATTCCGTTTCGACCCGGAGATCCTCGTACGCCTGCCGGACACGCTGCGTGAGTCGCAAGCCGTGTTCGGGCGCACCGGCGGCCTGCATGCGGCGGGACTTTTCGATGCTGCCGGAAAATTGCTGGTGCTGCGGGAGGACATCGGCCGGCACAACGCCGTGGACAAAGTAATCGGCTGGGCGCTGCTCGAGGAGCGCGTTCCGCTTGGCGAGACAATCCTGCTGGTCAGCGGACGCGGAGGCTTCGAGATCGTGCAGAAGGCGATTGTGGCGGGCCTGCCGGTCGTGGCGTCGGTTTCGGCGCCGTCAAGCCTGGCGGTGCAGCTCGCGCGCGAACTTGGACAGACACTGATTGGATTCTTGCGTGGCCGGCGCTTCGTGGTTTACGCGGGAGCCGAGCGAATCGGAAAAGCCTAAAGACTACGTCGCTGCCTTGCCGAGCTTCTTCGGCGCCGCGTGCCCGTTGCCGATCAACGCGCGGAAATTGTCGAACAGATTCTGGTCCCACCAGCCGCGCGCGGCTTCTTCTGCCATGATGTCCAGCGCGACCTCCGGAGACGAAGCTTTGCGGTAGGGCCGGTCGGTCGTCAAGGCGTCGTAGACGTCCGCCAATTGCAGAATGGCCGCGGTCAGTGGAATTTCATCACCGCGCAAACCATCGGGATAGCCGGAGCCATCGTGCCTCTCGTGGTGATGGCGGATGATCGGCAGAACCAGACGAAACGTCCGAAGCGGCGCGCAGATTCGTTCTCCGACCACAGGATGCTTTCGCATCATTTCGATCTCATCCTCAGAAAGCGGTCCCGGCTTCAGGAGGATTGAATCCGGCACCACGACCTTGCCGATATCGTGCACGATGCCGGCGCGACGGAGCGCCTTGATGTCCTCTTCGGGCAAGCCCAGCTTTTCACCGAGCCGCGCCGACACTTCCGCGAGGCGCTCGCAGTGTCCTGACGTATAGGGATCGCGCGCCTCGATGCTCTGCGCCAGGCTGAACAGAACACCCTCAGCGTTCTCGAGTTCGTCGGTGTATTGCTTCAGCCGCAGCAGCGAGCGTGTCCGCGCAAGAAGTTCGTTGAAGTCAATCGGCTTGCTCAGGAAATCATCTGCACCGGCGTTGATGCCCTGGATGCGATCTCCCGTCTCCGAGAGCCCGGTGATCAGCACCACCGGCGTGAGCCGCGTTTCCGGTGTTGCCTTGATGCGCCGGCAGACCTCGAAACCATCCACGCCGGGCATTACGATGTCGAGAAGAATCAGGTCCGGACGAAATGAGGCGCACTCGGTGAGCGCGGCAGCGCCGTCGCTGACGTCGCGCACTTCGAAACCCTCGCGGCGCAGCAGAGTCGCGAGCGCCATTCGCGCGGCCGATTCATCGTCAACGATCAGTATTCTCTCGAACATTTATTCCGTGATTGTCGCCCGCCAGCCACACGCACCAAACCGAGCTGGACACGCGGACGGCCAGACTCCAGCCCAGGCCCGATTGTCATTCGCTTGGAACTTTCGCGCCCTGATAAACAAATGTATCCTGTCCCGTACTTTGGGACAACCCGGAATCGCACCTCCGGAAAGCGATCGCCGAATTTCATGCGTTAACCGCGCCGATCGCGAGAGGCCTATGAAAAGAACGCTGCCACCTGATTCCGTCGCCGCAATCGCCATACGGCTCGAGCAGGCTCACAAGGCATTCCAGCGGCGCTATCCCGGCCCTTCGGGGGAACGCCAGCCGATTCACGTGGTATACGGCGGAGCGCATCTGTTTCGCGCCGGAACCACGCGCCGCCTCGGCGATCTTGCGTTGCGATCGCTCGAGGAATACGCTCCCGATTTCGCCGTCTTCGCAAAAGCAATTGGCTTGCAAGGATCGGACCGCCTGCCCGCTTCGCCCGACGCGATTGCTTCCATCGCAAAGTCCATCGAGAGCGATCCGCAAGCGGCGCGGCGCGAAAACCGTCCCGCGTGGCTCGCGGAAATGGTCTATCGCCGCGTGCGCGAAAAGCTCCGGCGGGAACCGATCGAGGATTTCCGGCTCGATTTCGAGGATGGATACGGCAACCGTCCGGATGACGAAGAGGATGCCCACGCAGCGTCCGCCGCCAATGAAGTAAGCACCGGAATGAACGCGGGCGAACTGCCGCCGTTCATCGGCATTCGCATCAAGCCCTTCACCGAGGAGCTTCGCGAACGCAGCATTCGCACCCTGGATATTTTTCTGACGGAGCTGGCCGCGAAATCGCGCGGCGCTTTGCCGAAGAATTTCTGCATCACGCTGCCCAAGGTCACCCTGCCGGACGAGGTCGCTGCGCTCGCCGACATTTGCTCGCGCCTGGAACCGATGCTCGATTTCGAACCGGGCGCGCTCCGAATCGAGCTGATGGTCGAAACAGCGCAATCTATTTTCAACGAACGAGGGGAAGCCAATCTGCTGCCGCTAGTGAGCGCGGCCAGGGGACGCTGCGTGGCGGCGCACTTCGGACCATACGACTATACGTCGTCGCTGGACATCGCCGCGCCGCGTCAAGCGGGCACGCATCCCGCGTCCGATTTTGCGCGCCAGGTGATGCAAGTCGCGCTTGCGGGAACGGGGATTCGGATCGCCGACGGCCCCCTCAACATTCTTCCCATTCCGCCGTATCGCGCCGCAAAGGATGGCGGTGCGCTGACCGCGCGACAAACCGAGGAAAACCGCGCGACAGTTCATCTCGGTTGGAAACTGCAGTTCGAGCACGTTCGCCGCGCGCTCGAGCTGGGCTTCTACCAGGGTTGGGATTTGCATCCGGCGCAGCTTCCCGCACGGTTTGCGGCGGTCTATTCGTTTTTTCTTGAGAATCTCGATTCGTCCGCCGCGCGCCTCCGGAACTTCATCGAGAAGGCAGCGCAGGCTACGCGCATCGGTCAAGTGTTCGACGATGCCGCGATGGTCCAGGGTCTGCTCAACTATTTCCTACAGGCAATCCATTGCGGCGCACTGACGGCGGACGAGGTGCAGACTCTGACGGGTCTTACGCAGGAAGAACTCAGGGTAGGCTCGTTCGTGAAGATTCTCGCGCGGCGATCGTCGTAGAGGCGAGGTCGCTTACTTCCGGCCCTTCATCATCAACATCAGCGGAATCACGCACACGCAAATGATGGCCATCGTGCGGAAATTGTCCACGAACGAAAGCATCATCGCCTGCCGCTGCAGCTCCTGATAGACCATGCCCTTTGCCTGGACCGCTGCGTGAACGGAGTCCGCCTGATGCTTCATCAACATATGAGTGATCCGGTACAGCGCGCCCTGAAAATGCGGATTGCTTCCCTGCAAATTCCCTGACAGGACATCCTGATGGAACTGCGCACGGCGGTCGAGCATCGTGGTCACGAACGATATGCCGGTACTGGCGCCGATATTGCGGGAAAGATTGATCAAACCCGAAGCGTTGTTCATCTTCCCTTTGGGCACGAAGTAAAACGCCATTACGTTGATCGGCACGAACAGAAACGCCGTACCCATGCGGGAAATGACCCAGGCAAGTATGGTCGAGCGCGCACCCGCGTAGAGACTGAGATGCGATAACTGGAATAATCCCGTGGCCATGACGACGAGCCCGGTGATGACGATCCATCGCGGCTGAAATTTCCCCAGGAGAACTCCGACGAACGGAAGTATCCCGAGTAGCACCAGCCCGCCCGGCAGCAACACGAGGCCGCTTTCCATCGCCGTGTAACCCATTAGCGTCTGCATCAGGATCGGAAGCAGAAGAGTGGTGCCATATAAAACGAACCCCAACGTGTACATCATGAACGTGGATATCGCGAAATTCCGGTCCTTGAATAAATGCAGATCCACGATCGGGTTCGCAATGGACAGCTCGCGAATAACCAGGACGATCAACGATGTGACGGAGATTACTGTGCCCCATACGATGAACGGCGAGCCGAACCAATCGTCGCGCTGTCCCTTGTCCAGCACGATCTGCAGGAATCCCAAGCCGACGCTCAACAGGCCGAGACCGATGAAGTCTATTTTCAGACCCTGTTTGAGCGTCCTATGGATGGCGTGCCCGGGCTCAACGATGAGAAGTGAAATCAATACTAAGGAAAGGATTCCGACCGGGACGTTCAGCAGGAAAATCCATCGCCACGAATAGTTGTCCGTGATCCAGCCACCGAGCGTTGGACCGAGCGTCGGCGCCACCACGACGCCCATCCCGTAAACAGCCATCGCCATCCCCTGTTTCGCGCGGGGGAAACTATCCACGAGGATTGCTTGCGATACCGGCTGCATTCCTCCGCCGCCGGCACCTTGAATCACGCGAAATAAAACGAGCATCGGTAGCGAAGGCGCCAGGCCGCAGAGCAGAGAGCTGAGAGTGAAAATCACCACGCAGCCAATGAAGAATCGCTTCCGGCCAAACATGGCGGAAAACCAGCCGGTCAGCGGCAGCACGATGGCGTTGGATACCAGATAGGACGTGAGAACCCATGTGCTCTCGTCCACACCGGCAGAAAGATTGCCCGCGATGTGGGGCAGCGAGACGTTCGCTACGCTCGTATCCAATACTTCCATAAACGTGGCCATCATCACCGTGACGGCGATGAGCCATGGATTAATCTGAGGCAGCGGACGAGCGTACTCGGCGGTGGCGGCCATTGATCTTCAGGTGCCGAGATTTATCGAGCGGCGCATGTTGATAGATAGGTTTTTTTGAGCTATATGCGACGGAAGAGCAGGATATCACCGCGGCTTGCGATGTCTCAAGACATGAGCGGCCACAGGCTGATTCCCGGAAATGATATCGTCTTTGCGAAATCGGGAAAGAAGAATCGGAATGAGGACTTCCGATTTCTGCGCGCGGAATTCAAGGGCGTTAGTCGCGAGCCGTGGTACCAGTGACCTGAACGAGAGTACCCGAAGCGGCGGACGGGCCGCCATCAAGGGTCTGCGGTGCGCGCCACGCATCCACCACGGAGATTTGGTGGACGCAGGAAACGGTGCAGTGGGGCGCGCAACCCTTCTTGGTGAGGAATTCGCGCTGGCGCTGCTCGGCTGTGTATTCGGCGAGCGGCACGCCCGGATAACCGCGCTGCTGCGAGCAATAATGCACCAACCCATCCTCGCAGATATAGAGGTAGCGCGATCCCGCGCGGCAGCGCCACTGATTCTCGCGGCCGGCGGCGATATTGTGCTGGAACCCGTTGACGCGCGTGAATGATTCCTTGCCGAGAGACATGATCTCTTCGAAGATTTCCCGCTCGCGCGTGCCCAGCGGCTGCAGCTGCCCATTGCCATCGTGCAGAATCCCTACCGTGGACGTGAATCCCAGCGCCAGCGCCCGGTGCGCCACAGTAAGCGCGTCCTCGGGGTTGCGAACGCCGCTGCCGAGCACCGAATTGATGTTCACGTGAAACTCGGCGTGCTCAGCCAGGAGCGCGAGTTTCTGGTCGAGAACCTTCAGGCTCTTCTTTGAGACGTCGTCCGGCTGCACGTTATCAATACTGATCTGGAGGTGCTCAAGGCCCGCGCGATTCAGGCGCTCGATGCGGTCGGCCACCAGCAGATATCCGTTTGTGATCATGCCCGCAAGCATCCCATTCTTGCGAATGCGCGCGATGATGGCGTCGAGATCGGGATGCAGCAGCGGTTCGCCGCCGCTGATGGTTACCGCCGCCGTGCCCATTTCGCCCAGCCGGTCAATGCGGTGGAACATTTCCTCGGTCGGGACCGGCTTCGAGAAATCGTCGAACTCGTTGCAATAGGTGCACGCCAGATTGCAGCGACGAATGGGGATGATGTGAACCAGCAGCGGATGGCTGGTCGAGACCAGGGCCTTTGCGAGCTTCTGCACTTCCCGCATCCGGCGGTGGGCCGCGGCCATTTTCTTGCGAATTTTCTTCTTAAGGGTCATGCATTCCACGAAGAGCGCCAGCCTGATTTTCCGCTCCGCCCCCGTTCGTAATAGTATGCCACAGTGATTCCGGTTCGCTCCCCTGAACCGCCGCAGGTGTCTCCCATAGCGATTGACAGAGGGCGGCGAATGGCGCCAACCGCGGCCACGGAAAAAGACCCACCCGCCGGGAGGCCAGTCCTGCTAGAATTTGATTTCTTACGTGGCATGGGCTACGTTCTGTCTGTACTAACGCCACTTTTTTGACGCGCGGGGATATCTGCGGCGGAATTTGCCGCAGGCAAAACCGCCGGTCACCGACGGGGGTGAATTTGATGGCTGACGCGGTAGCAGAAAAAGTAATCGCCACACTCGCGTCCGTGAAGCGCATCCCCGTCGAAAACATCACGATGAGCACCAACCTCCAGGAAATGGGAATTGATTCCCTGGACGTTTTCACGCTTCTCTTCGAACTCGAGAACGCCTTCAAGATCTCCATTCCCGACGACGATGTTCGCTCGATCAAGACCGTTAGCGACATTGTCGCGGGCGTTAAGAAGATCCTTGCCGCTTCCCCGCCTGATCCTTCGGTAGGTTCAGCCAGTCCGGCGGTCTGACGAATGGCTTCGCGCCGAGTCGCCATCACAGGGTTGGGAATCATTTCGGCGCTCGGACTCGATCTCGCCGAAAACTGGAAATCACTTTCCGAAGGCCGCTCCGGCATCGGTCCCGTCAGCGTCCCCGACGTCGCCGGCGTCGGTCTGAAAATGCAAAACGGCGCGCAGGTCCGCGGTTTCGATCCGCTGAAGCATTTTGCCGGTGGCAAGGACGCGCAGCTCGACCGATTCGCGCAGTTTTCCGTGGTTGCCGCGCGCGAGGCCATTCTCGATTCGAAACTCGAGCTGACGCCCGAGATGCGTCAGAACGCCGCCATCGTCTGCGGATCGGCCGTCGGCGGGCAGGCGGCCATCGAAGCGGGCTTCGAGGATCTTTGGGTGCAGGGACGCGGCCGCGTGCATCCGCTCACGATTCCGAAAACCATGGCCAATGCCGGCGCGAGCCACATTTCGATGGACCTCGGCCTCGCCGGCCCCGTTTACACGGTTTCCACAGCCTGCTCGTCGGCGAACCACGCCATCGGCCAGGCCTTTCGCCTGGTGCGCGATGGCGAGGCCGATCTCGCCGTCACCGGCGGCGCCGAGGCTTTCTTCACCATCGGCATGCTCAAAGCTTGGGAAGCGATGCGCGTCGTCGCACCGGATACCTGCCGCCCCTTCAGCAAGGACCGCCGCGGAATGATTCTGGGCGAAGGCGGCGCGATGATGATTCTCGAGCCGATGGAATCCGCCCGCGCGCGCGGCGCAATGATTTATGCCGAGGTTTGCGGTATGGGCATGACTTCCGATGCGCATCACCTCACCCAGCCAACGATTGACGGCCCCGCGCGCGCCATGCGCGGCGCTTTGCGCGAGGCGGGAATGGCGCCCGAAGAGGTCGGTTACATCAACGCGCACGGGACGGGCACGGCTGGCAACGATCCCGTGGAAACGAAAGCGATTCGAGAAGTTTTTGGCGCGCACGCGAACAAGCTCGCCGTCAGTTCCACGAAGTCCATGCACGGCCATGCGCTGGGGGCTGCCGGCGCGCTCGAAGCGATTGCCACCGTGCTCGCGCTCCACCACGGGATTCTGCCGCCCACCGCGAATTTCACCGAAGCCGATCCCGAATGCGACCTCGACTACATTCCGAATAAGGCGCGCGTGCTTCGAGTCGGCGCCGCGCTTTCGAACTCCTTCGCTTTCGGCGGACTCAATGCCGTCGTCGCTTTCCGTTCAGCCTAAGAACCATCCAGCGGATGGTCCGAAGGCCGCCGCTTCCCGTTAATATTGGAAATAGTCTAACAAGGAGAGGCTCTGGCCCTTTGCCCTCCGAACATGTCCCGCCCGATTCGAACCGGTGAAAGCGTGGGCCCTAGGGCCCACGAAACACCAACTCGCTATAATTATGGCTTCAGCCGTGGTGCCGCATTTGCCCTCGGCGACCCTATGCTAAGCCAAGGATTTATCGACGACAGCGGAAGTGGCGGAGATTCGCCCTACTTCGTCCTATCGAGTTTGGTGTCCACCGTGAAGCAATGGGCAGAGTTTGCGAACGAGTGGCACGCTTCGCTCATTGATCAGCCCCGGATTGAATATTTTAAGATGAGTGAATGCGAGAGTCTGAAAGGCCAGTTTGAAAATTTCACAATACATGAACGCGACTCGAAGCTCGCCCGGTTGACTAGTCTGGTTGTCCATTATTCCGAATTTCGATTCAGTCACTTAGTCGACAAGGATGCGTTCAACGATATCCTCAGGCCAGTTCTGCCAAAGCCATACAAGAATCCCTACTTGTGGGCTTTCAATGGCATGGTTAGCGGAATGGGAAGCTGGATGCGCTACGGAAGCAAACACCAAGGTCAAATCGAGTGCGTCTTCGACAGGCAAGGGAAACTAGAAAGACGGGCAGGGCGGCTATACGACAGAGCCCGAGGCCGTCCCGGCTTTGAGCATCATCAGTTGATACATGAGCCCATACGATTCGAGGACGACAAGAAATTTCTCCCGCTCCAAGGCGCTGACTTGCTGGCATGGCACGTGAGAAGATTCCACTCAGTAGAGGAACCGATGCGGGAATCGCTCAGGGCGCTAACGGAAGCTTCAGAAGGCCAATACCACGAATTTGTTGTCGGCCGAGAGCTTCTGACCCGCGTTGCCCGAAGAACGAGCCTAGCTTGGAGAACGCACAAGACATAGCACCATTCGGATCCGAACTCACCCTTGCGGCTGAATCAAACCGGAAACCACAACATTCGGATCCAGCACAACGCGAATCATCGGTCCTCAGAAGGACGCTCGCGGCGCTCATTTCGCGCTGCGGCGATTTAGGCATCAACAGTCTTCCACGGCCAGCCGATCGATGTCCGGCCGCTCAGCGCTCTCCTACGACTCTTTAAGCCAACTCGGCGGGGCTGGCGGCGGGATTGTGCGGGCGCTTATTTGCTCGTCACCATCAACTGCCCGTCCCAGCAAGCGCTCGATGGCGGCCTTCTAATCCGGTGAGAGGTTCTTGGCTTTGTGAATCATATGCACGCTTCCAACCCCAGGTTATTTCAGTTTAGGCAGTCCGCCAGTGCTCGTTATGCCGAATTACGGCGCACGCGCAACAAGGGGCCTCCGCGAAGTTACATCCTCTTCTCAGTTCCATTTCGGGAATTAGCACCGCCCAAATCGCAACTTTCAGTTCAAGAAGTTTCTCGTCCAACTCCAGTCGTCTCATGGATTTGCACTAATCGACAATGCGGTGTCGACTTGACGCGTGTGCTAGCTTGGAAATGAGAGCCTCGGGTGCGCTCGGGAGCTCAATGGCCCTGCTGGCTAGGGCTGGCAGCTGCTCTTTGACAATTGAATATGCATTCCCGGTGGAAGCGTGGGCCTTGAGGCCCACGAAACAGACCGCCACCAGTCATGGCTTCAGCCATGGGATTTTGCGCGGCACTGCCGCTCACAAATCGCCAAAAGAAGTGACACACCATGCAAAGTAATTTCACGTGTATCTCATTGAAAACAAACGATGGGCACCCTCACAAAGTGTCACACTTTTCGAGGGTCAGCGTCTGCCGAATCCACTCACAAGGAATTCACTTTCTGACTTCGGTGGTGGGTAAATGGCGGAGCTAGAAAAAACGGGCGACGAGAGGAATGATCATGTTCGTAGTCGGAAGCCAGCTCTGGGGGACGATTTCCCAGGTGCGCGTGAGTTCGTCCGAGCACGAAAGGGTGATCATGATTGCGAGCCAGAAGAAGCCGGCCAGGATCACAACTCTCGTTAGGCCCGTGGCGTATTTCACGTGCATGAAGAAGAGCACGACCAGAATCATCTTGATGACCGCGATCGTGAGCGCCACCACCGTGTTCCACCGGCCCAGGTCAACCTTGGCGACCAACGTGGTCACCACGGTGCCGATCATCAACAGAAAAAACACGATGAGGTAAGTGCTGATCGGAACCACGTGCCCTGATGCGGTGTGCTCGTTATGCTCGGACATCGGTTCTTGCTCTCCGTTAGTGGCTGTAGAGCCCGCCGATCAGATACAAGAGCGGGAAAAGAAATATCCAGACAATGTCAACAAAGTGCCAGTACAGTCCGCTGATCTCGAGCGGCGCATAATATTCCGAGGAAAACTTGTTCCGCGCGGTCATCGCCACAAGCACGGCCAGAATTCCCAGGCCGACGACCATGTGAACCGCGTGCAGCCCGGTCATGAAGAAATAAAAGCACATGAACATCCTCACGCCCGGTGCATGGGGGCCGTTGTAGAACCAGTGCACTCCCGGAATGATGCCTTCCATGTAGTCGCGGTACCACTCAAAGCGCAACTTGATGCCAATGAACGCCGCGCCGAGAATCATGGTCAGGATCAGCCAGAAGATGATCTCGCCTTTCTTCTTGCCGGTCTGAGCAGCGCGGATCGCAAGCGCCATCGTCAAGCTGCTGAAGATGAGCACAGCGGTGTTGGTGGCGCCGAATCGGTAGTCGAGCAGGCGGCTGCCGGTGATGAACGATTCCAAATGCAGCGCCCGATAGATCGTGTATGAGGTGAACATCCCGCCGAAGAACAGGATTTCGGTGACCAGAAAGACCCACATTCCCAGACGTCCGGCATCGCGCTGCTGCTCGATGTCCTCGAACTGATGGGCGAATCCCTGAGGATGCGCGCCGTGTGCGAGATCAGACATGAGCCCCCTCGGACGGGTAGTTGTATGCGTCTTCGGTCACGATTGGAATCGTCGGGAAATTCTCAGTCAAAGGCGGCGATTGCGTGGTCCACTCCAGGCCCTTCGCGCCCCATGGGTTCGGACCCGCCGGTGGGCCGTAGCGCATGGACCAAATGAAATAGATCAGCGGAATCAGGTAACCGATCCCAAGGATTGACGCTCCCGCCGAAGACATTACGTTGAGCACCTGAAATTCCGACGGGTAGATCGCGTAGCGGCGCGGCATCCCCAGGTAGCCGAGAATGAACTGCGGGAAAAACGTCAGGTTAAAGCCGATGAAAATAATCGCCGCGGCGATGCGCGCCCACAGGTCGGGATAGAGGCGACCCGTAATCTTCGGCCACCAGAAATGCAACCCGCCCATGTAGGCCATCACCGCGCCGCCAACCATCACGTAATGGAAATGCGCGACGATGAAATAGGTGCCGTTCAGGTGGACGTCGGTCGCAAGCGCGGCCAGAAACAAACCCGTCAATCCGCCGATGGTGAACAGTCCGATGAAGCCCAGCGCGTAGAGCATCGGCGCTTCGTAGGAAATCGAGCCTTTATAGAGCGTCGCCGTCCAGTTGAACACCTTGACCGCCGAAGGAATTGCGACCAAAAAGCTCAACACGGAGAAGACCAGGCCCGCGTAAATGGACTGGCCGGTGACGAACATGTGATGGCCCCACACGATGAAGCTGATCACGGCAATGGACAAGCTGGAGAAGGCCACGAAAGCGTACCCGAAAATTTTCTTCCGCGAAAACGCTGTGATCAATTCGCTGATCACTCCCATGCCGGGCAAAATCATGATGTAAACGGCAGGGTGCGAATAGAACCAGAAAAGGTGCTGGAACAGAAGCGGGTCGCCGCCAACCGCCGGATCGAAGATCCCAACGTGAAGGATTCGCTCCATGCCCAACAAAAAGAGCGTGATGGCGATGACCGGCGTTCCCAGGACGAAAATGAGGCTGGTCGCGTACATCGCCCAGATGAAGAGCGGCAGGCGGAACCAGGTCATTCCGGGGCAGCGCATCTTGTGAATTGTGACGATGAAGTTCAGCCCCGTGAGGATCGAAGAAAACCCGGCAATGAAAACGCCGAGCGCCACGGCAACGACATGCGTGTGCGAGTACAAGCTGCTGTAGGGCGGATAGAAAGTCCAGCCGGTGTCCACTCCACCGGAAAGCGTGGCGTAGAGGGCCAGGGCCGCTCCGGTGATGAAAATGTACCAGCTCATGAGGTTCAGCCGCGGGAAGGCCACGTCGCGCGCCCCGATCATCAGGGGGATCAGGAAATTCCCGAGCGTCGCCGGAATCGAAGGAACCAGGAAGAAAAACACCATGATGATCCCGTGCGTTGAAAACATCTTGTTGTAGGTTTCCGGTTCGAAGAGCGCACCCTGCGGCTCAACCAGATGAAGCCGCATCATGACCGCCGCCATTCCGCCCACGAAAAACATCAGCGTGATGGACCCGAGGTACAGCAATCCGATGCGCTTGTGGTCCAGCGTCAACAGCCACGACTTGATGCCGTAGGTCGCGTTGAGATAGTTCACGCCGGATTCGGCCGGGGTTTCGTGGATTTCTGCAATGGCCGTACTCATTTGCCGTTCATCCTTTCTTCCGAGCCGAGCGACTTTACGTAGGCGATCAACTGGAGCATCTGTTCCTCGTCAATCTGCCCCTGGTAGGTCGGCATAATCTGTTGGTAACCCGGCAAGTGAACGGAGCTTGGAAAGTAAATGGACTGGCGGATCAGGGCCTCATCCACAACACGCGTTTCGCCGCTCTGCATCTTTTGCGGCTTGCCGTAAATTCCAGCAAGCGATGGGGCGTGGCTGCCTGCGTCCGGCGAGTGGCAGTTGCCGCAACCAAACTGGCTGAAGAGTTGCTCGCCCTGCGCCGCCATGGATTCTGTCTTCTCGCCGCCAGCGAGCCAGGTGGCGTAGTCCGTGGGAGACATCACGTAAACCCATCCGATCATCTCGGAATGGTTCGTGCCGCAATACTGCGCGCAGAAGAGATGGAATGTACCCGTCTCAGTCGGCTGGAACCAGATGGAGGAGTAACGTCCGGGCAGCACGTCCTTCTTTACGCGAAACGCGGGAATATAAAAGTCGTGGATCACGTCCTGCGAAGTCATGGTCATCTTCACGGGCACACCCACGGGGACATGCAGCTCGTTAATTTCGCGCGGCCCCTCGGGATGCTGCAGGTGCCACATCCACTGCTTGCCGATCACAAAAATTTCGGTCGAGGCGGCAGGCGGACGCCCGTTGCGGACGTACAGGCTCGAAGACCACACGAACAGGACGACGCAGATCAGCGAGGGAATAATCGTCCACGTGAGCTCGAGCATCATCGGCGTGTGAGTTTCAGTGCCCGTCTCGCCCGGCGATTTCCGGCGATACTTCAGCATGAAGTAGAAAATGATCGAGAAGATCAACACGCTGAAAAAGATCGTGATGCCGGTCAGAAACAGATACAGCTGGTCCACGCTATCGGCGATCGTAGACGCCGCAGGCGGCTTAAATTGCATCATGGCAGCCGCGACCGGCAGCGAATCCAATCCGAATTGAAAGGAGCCCATCATCACCGTTCCGTTGCGATCCTTTGCATGGCCGGCATACGACGCCGCGCCTGCTTCAAACCCTACGTCCGTGGAGCGCGTAATGCTCGCCCCGAAAAAGCATAATCAGAAAAATCCCGCCAATCAGGACGGTCGCGAGCCCACCCAACTGAATCATGCGCGAGATCAGCAGGCCGTATTTTCCCGTGTGGGGATCGTAGTGATAGCAGAACAGCAAAACCTGATCTACCGGCGTGCCAATCTTCCCTTGTGACGCCTCCACCAGACCCAGGCGCAAATCGCGCTCCGGATAGCTGACGCCGTAAAAATAACGCGAAATTTTTCCGTCGGCCGTCAGCAGCATGATGGCGCTGGCGTGCGCATACTGTTTCGAATCGGAATCGTAGGCGTAGCGGAAACCCACGGAATCGGCCAGCTGTTTAATCTGCGGCTCATCGCCAGTAAGAAAATGCCAGCCGTACTGCGCGCCGGGCCGGCGGTACATTCCCGCATACATGGCCTGCTTGGCCTCGGCAATCACCGGCCTGTCGGTCGGGTCAATGCTCACGGTGACGACGTTGAAATCCTTGCCGATCTCCATGGGAAGCGCCTGCAGGCTGCGGTCCAGCCCGTTGAGCACCTGCGTGCACAGCATGGGGCAGTTGTAATAGACGAGAGTGAGAATCACCGGCTTGGTGCCGAAGAACTGCGCCAGCTGCACCGTGTTTCCGTGCTCGTCGCGAAACGCGAGGTTGAGCGGAATCTGGTCGTTGAGTTTCTGGTCAACGCCGACTTCCTTCAGAAGTTCCGGACGCACGCCGATCCCCTGGTTCGGATCGGTGAACTGCGCCGACGTCGTCAGGGGCTGCGCGAGCAGCGCCAACGCCAGAGCCGCGCCGACCAGCCACGCCCGCACCGAATTGAGCTCACATTTCACTGAATCTTTGTCCTCTTCTCTCGTGTCCGAAATTTGCTTCGCGCTTGCGCGAAATTCATTACTTCGCCTTATCCTTTTCCTCTTCTTCTCTTGCGGCGCGCTCTAGATCGGCCTTGGTCGGCTCACCGAGATAGCCGCACTGACCCTCCACGTCCGTCTCGCCCGCAACTGTCGGCGTAGTCACGACCGTTCCCGCTGCAGCCGTTTCAGCGGCCGGGCGCGCGGGCAATCCCTTCGCCAGGATCAACTCCATCGCGCGATCAACCGGAATGCGCACCACACCGCTTGGTTGATCAACCCAGGCGTACGTGGTCACGTTCTGCTGCTGCGCGGAGCAGTAAGTTTCCAGCTCCTGGTGCGGATGCACCTGCAGTAGCGGACCTGATGGAATCATGCGCGCGCCTTGCTTCACCATCGGCGACATCGTCGGACCCAGCGGCATCGCCTTCTTATAAGCACTGAAAGTAAATCTCATTCCAATCATGGTGACGGCAAGGACCACAGCCATCCAAAAGGCGAATTGGAACAGCGCCTTGATGTTGACGTCGCGCTTCTCCCAGCCAGCGCTCGCGTCCACAGGAACGTTGGATTTCTCGGAGTGTTTAGTCGCCATGTTGATGCTCCAAGACGCCTTCAAATCGCGGATCGTGCAGCGGAAGCAGCGGCAATTTCTTCAACTGCCCCATGTATGTGCCGACCCACACGCCGCCAATTCCGACGAGAGCAAGAATGTCCTGCAGATGGATGTGGGGGCCCGACTTTTCAATGGACGGCACGATCAGCCAGTAGACATCCACCAGGGTTATCACCAGCATCCATGCAGCCAGCACTGAAAGCCTCTCCAGGCGGCGCTTGACCTTCCGCTGCAACAAGATGAAGAAAGGCACGAAGAAATGGAACACCAGCAACGCGGCCGCAATCGCGCCCCATCGGCCGAAAGCTCGCGTCATATACCACGGGATTTCCTGTTTCAAGTTGCCGGACCAGATGATCAAGAACTGCGCGAACGACATGTAGGTCCAGAGCAGCGTGAACGCCAGCATCAGGTTGCCGATGTCGTTCAAGCGGCCGGGGGCATAGGAATCATGCAGGGGTTCGTTATCATCGAGCATGCGCAGCATGACCACAGAGAACGACAGCGCTGCCAGGCACGAAATCACCATGAATACCATTCCGTAGATTGAGGAATACCAGGTGGGCTCGAGCGTCATCACCCAATCAATCATCGCCCACGACCAGGTAAGCGCCCAAAGCACTGTGCCCGGCGCGGCCAGACTCGACATGCGAACTTTCAGGCCCAGGTCGCCCGTGCGATCCTGTTCGGCCGACCATTTGTTCTGCAATCCCGCGAGCAGATTCCATACAGCGAAATAGATGACCGCGCGCACGATGAAGAAATGTGGCGAGAGATAGGCGCGCCTGAAAGCACCTGCGGGATCATCACCAAGCGATCCCGGCTGCGTCCATGGATACAGCCGCGACATGCCGAACAGGATGGGCACGAAGAGGACCGTCATCGCTGGAATCGTACGCGTGCCGGCTTCGAGAATTCGGCGAATCGGCAGGCCCCAACGGCCGCCGGTCATATGGTGCAGCTGCAGGATTGCCAGACTGCCCATCGCATAGACCATCCAATAGACAAATGCCACGAGATAGGAGCGGAAGAACTGCTGCCAATTCGTGAAGCCAAGCGCAATGGCCAGGATCAGGCCGAGAGCGCCGCCCGTTAGCGCCAGTTTCTGGACGCGATCAATGCGCGGCCGAGATGTGTCTGTCGCGTTCATTGCGATTGCCCCATGGATTGTCCAGACGCTTGCCCGGCGGATTGCTGCGTCAGCTTCTGTTTGTCGGCTTCGGGCACATCCTGAATTGTGGCGTTGCGACTCAATTGCAGCACGCGAATGTACGCCGCGATCCTCCAGCGATCGGCAGGCTCAACGCGCGCCGCGTAGCTGTACATGGCCCCGAAGCCGTTGGTCATCACTTCGAAGAAATGTCCGGCCGGAGCGTCGCGCAGGCGCTGAATATGATAGGAAGGCGGCTGCGGAAATCCGCGCTGCACGATCATGCCCTGGCCCATCCCCGTGTAATCGTGGCAGGGCGTGCAATAAACGTTGTAGCGCTCGCGGCCACGATCGAGATCGGCCCTGGTGATTGGGAATGGAAACTTGTCCACGACTACGCCATTTTCACGGCCGGTGAACATCAATTCATCCAATCGCAATTGCCCGCGCGCGACGGTCCCAGGGACAGGCTGCCGTTCCGAGCGTCCGTCGCCGAAGAAATCGGTCGGCTCGTACGGCAAGTATTTCGGCTGGATGTGCATGTCCAACCGGCAGCCGGCAACCAGCATCACAACCGCGCCCAGGCAAGCGACAGTGAAGCCGCGCAAGCGCGACGCGAAGACGCCAGAAGCGAGTTCAGTCCTCAATTTCGAATACTCCATGCGGATGCAAGCCTTCCAAAAATGCCTTCGTCTGCGCGAGATCGAATTTCTTGTCCCGCGACTTGATGCACAGGAAAAAACGGTCCGTGGACGCCCTGGTGAATCGTTCGACGTTGAACGTCGGGTGATACGGCGTCGGTAATCCATTGAGCGCAAGCATCCCGAAGACGGCCGTGAGGGCCGCGCCCAGAATCGTCAGCTCGAAAGTAATCGGAATCCACATCGGCCAGCTATTGAAAGGCTTCCCGCCAATGTTCAACGGGAAGCTGATCACGTTGGCGTACCAGCACATTCCGAAACCGGTCAATCCGCCGCCCAGGCCCCCGAAGAAAACCAACGTCGGAAGAATCGTCCAATCAAATCCCACGGCCTCGGCAAGGCCTTCGACTGGAATGGGCGAAAACGCGTCAATGCGGCGATAGCCCGCCTCGTGGGTGCGGTGAGCCGCCGCCAGCACTTCCTCCGGCGTCGCAAACTCAGCCATCAAACCGTACAGGCCCCTGTTCATGACTAGTCGTGAATCTCCGGGTTCGGATTGCGGACGCGCGCGAGATACGTGGTGCGCGGCCGTGTGTTCAAATCCTCGAGCAAACCGTAATCGCGCGTCTGCGCCTTGAGCTTTGCAACCTTGCTGTTCGGGTCGTTGATATTCCCGAACACGATCGCTTCCGTTGGGCAGGCACTCTGGCACGCGGTGATGATTTCGCCGTCGCGGATCAGGCGATTCTCTTCCTCGGACTTAATCTTCGCCGCATTGATGCGCTGCACGCAGTAAGTGCACTTCTCCATCACTCCGCGACTGCGCACGGTGACGTTCGGGTTGCGCATGCCGTACAGGCTCGGCGTCTTGTAATCGGAGTAGAGATAGAAGTTAAAGCGGCGGACCTTATATGGGCAGTTGTTGGAGCAATACCGCGTGCCGACGCAGCGGTTGTAGGTCATGTCGTTCAAACCCTCGGCATTGTGCGTGGTGGCGCCGACAGGGCAGACATATTCGCAAGGCGCGTTTTCGCACTGCATGCAGGGCAGCGGCTCGTAATACATCTCGGGATTGTCGAGACTGCCGCGGAAATAGGTATCAATGCGGATCCAGTGCATGGCGCGACCGCGCGCGACCTGATCCTTCCCCACGACAGCAATGTTGTTTTCCGATTGGCAGGCGATCACGCACGCATTGCAACCAACGCAGCGATTCAGGTCAATGGACATGCCCCAGGCGTAGCTATCGTATTTATAGCCGGGGTACATTGTCAGACCCTTGGTCTCCTCCTCCTCGGCATTCTTGGCGAAACTGGGATTCTTGATGAATTCTTCCAACGTGGCGATGCGTACGAGGTCACGGTGCTGGCCGCCCTCGCCCAGCGCAGCGACGCTTTCCTCTTCGACTTGATGTCCGTCCGACTCGATGTTGTATTGCTGCTGAGTGGAGGCGAATTCGTATTTCTTGCCGGTCTTCGCGATTTGCGCACCGGGCGCAATCCACGGGGCAGATGATGCGCGCAACAAATACGAATTGAATCCGGGGCCCGTCCCCACGCTTCCTCCACGAGTGCGGCCAAAGCCAAGGTGGAGCGTTACGGAATTATCTGCGTGCCCGGGAACGATATAGATTCCTGCGCTAACCTGGCGGCCTGAGAGGGTGAGCGTCACGTAATCGCCGGTCGTCATGCTGAGCTGCTGCGCAGTGCCCGGGCTCATCATCACGGCGTTGTCCCAGGTTAACCGCGTGATGGGCTTCGGAAGCTCTTGCAACCAGGAATTGTTCGAGTACTCGCCATCGCCGATGGAAGGATCGGGGCGGAAGACAATTTCGAGCGAGTTCGCATCGCCGCCGGCCGCTGCCGTCTTGCCGAGGCTCACGAAATCCGCATGCGGCGCAACGGAAATCGCGGGCAGCGCTGAGCCGGAAATCAATCCATCGTGCAAAGATGTTTCCCAGAGTGCTTCGAATGCTTTGTCTTTCTCCGGCCGCTGGCTTTGCCAGTAGTTGCGAACCAGCTCGTGGCCGGATTTTCCGGCGTCGCCCGTAAAGAGAGCGATGACCTCGTGCGCCGAATGGCCATCGTAAAGCGGCGCGATCAGGGGCTGCACGATTCCCACGGTGCCGTCGTACGCGCGGCCATCGCTCCAGGATTCGAGCGAGTGAGCGGCCGGGGCATGCCAGTGGCAAAGTTCCGCGGTCTCGTCCTGATACAGGCCGGAATGAACGCGCGTCTTCGCTTTCTGCAGCGCGGTGGCAAAATCGAAATCGACAGGCGCGTCATAAACGGGATTCCCGCCAAGGATGACGAGAAAATCCACCTGTCCGGCATTCAAATCATTGACGAGGTCGCGCAGCGATTCGAGCTGATTGACCGGACTTGGTTCGACCGATTCGGTATAAACCACGGTCCTGCCGACATTGCCCAGAGCTGCGTTCATCGCATGCGCGAGGGCGTGAACGAACGGCGGCTGATGCTCGCCGGCAATCACAATCGAAGAACCTCGATGAGCCGCCAGATCGCGCGAAACGGCTCCGACCCAGGCTGCCGGAATCTTGGAGCTGGCGTTCGCGCTGGGCGGCACGGCAACACCCGCGGCAGCCGCGAGCTGTCGCGCAAGATCGTCAATATCCACCGAACGGACGGGCAGGCGATGATCGGAAACAGCACCCGTACCCGTTGGCATGCTTTCGGCGACATACAAGCGGTTCAATTTCGACGCCGGCCCGGCGCTGAGATCGCGGCGGGAACCAAAATCGCGGGCGTAGCGCACGTGCCCGGCGCCGCAGGTCAGAAAATCCGCGTCGAGCGAGACGATTACGTCCGCCTGATCGAAGTGATAGACCGTGCTGACCGGGCGGCCGAACGCGAGCCGCGCGCCTTCGCGCACGGAGTCTCCGCTGGAAACTTCGTACTGATGCCATTTTGCTTCCGGGAACTGCGCGAGCAAGCTGCGCATCTGCGCGCCAAGTGTGGGAGAGCTAATCGTCTTCGTGAGGATGCGCATTCCCGCGCCCTTATTAGGCGCCATGCGCGTTCGCGCATTTACCATCTCCGCCGCAAAATCAGTCCAAGTGCTGTCGCGTCCATCGAATATCACCGACTGCGAGCGATCCGGATCCCAGAAATTCAGGATCGAAGCCTGGCTGAAGATGTCCGAGGAGCCGAGGCTGCCGGGATGTTCCGGGTTCCCTTCGATCTTTGTGGGCCGACCCATATGGCTTTCCACCAGCACGCCCGTGGCGACTCCGGCCTGAAAAAGGGAGGTCGCGTAGAAGAGCGGCCGGCCAGCAAGAATTTCCTCCGGAGGGCGCACGTAAGGCACGATTTTTTCGGTGGGGAGCTTCGTGCACGCGCTCAACCCGGTCAGGGCCGCGGACGCAGCCATCAGTTTCAACACATCGCGGCGATTGATCTCTTCGTTGCCTTTTCCGGCGATCGGAGGAAATTCGTGATCGTGAAATTCCTGAGACTGCGGGGTGCCCGAAAGCTCTTCGAGACTCTGCCAGAGACGCGGCGCGGCGGCGCCGGCAAGCTTCGCGCGTGCCGCAGCCAGATCAATCGAGTTCTTCGCGTTGAGATCTTCGCTCATCGTCTCGCTTTCATTACCGGTGACACGTGGAACAGGTCTGCAAACTCTGCACGTGGTACTCCGCCATGAGCTTCTTTCCGAGCTTCAGCTGCTCTGCGTCGGATGGCGGCTCGTAATAGGGATTGAATACTTCGGACTTTGGCCGCAGGTACTTCTCAGGCTGCCGATGGCATTCCAGGCACCACGACATGTAGAGCGTGCCGGCCCGCTCCGTCAAAGGCATTTCCGCGATCTGGCCGTGGCACGTGGTGCAGCCAACCCCCTTCGCGACGTGAATGCTGTGATCGAAATAGACGAAATCGGGCAGCGCGTTCACGCGAGTCCATTCGATTGATTTGTCGTCGCGATAACTCGCGCGCACAGGCTCCAGCATCGAAGCGTTCGTCCAAATCTGCGAATGGCAGGTCATGCAGGTCTGCGTCGGCGGCACTCCCGCAAAGGACGACTTCTCGACGGATGTGTGGCAGTAGCGGCAATCAATTCCCAGCTCGCCGGCATGGTGCCGGTGGCTGAAAGGCACGGGCTGCTGCCGCTTGACGTTCTGTTGCGTGTACCACGGCGACATGGCGATCGCATACAGCGCGTATCCCAGCAAGCCGACGATCACGACTCCGCCGAAAATCGTCAGCCGCGAGATGAAGTTCGTGCTGCGATGAAATATCTGTCCCATCAGTTTTCTAAATCGTCCCTTTTATGAATGCTTCTTTTCTTCGTTCGTTTCATGCACCAGCGACCGCACTTCCACGATGGAAATCATCGGCAGGAAGCGGATAAAGAGAAAGAACAGCGTAAAGAACAGACCGAACGTGCCGACGTACGTCGCCCAATCCCATCGCGTCGGATAGTACATTCCCCACGACGACGGAATGAAATCCCGGCTCAAGCTGATCACGATGATCACGAACCGCTCGAGCCACATTCCGGTATTCACGACCAGCGAAAGGATAAACAGCAACCCCACATTGCGGCGCACTTTGCTCGACCACAACAGCTGCGGGATGATGATATTGCAGGAAATCAACATCCAGTAGAGCGGCGCGTACGGACCGTGGAAGCGGTTCGTCATCATGTAGATTTCGTATGGGTCGCCGCTATAGAACGCCAGGAATGCCTCAAGCAAATAGCCGTAGGCCACGATCAGTCCCGTCGCCAGCATGACCTTGGCCATGATGTCGAGATGCCGGGCGGTTACGAGATCCTCGAGGTGGTAGAACTTGCGAATCGGAATGGCCAGTGTCAGCACCATCGCGAAGCCTGAATAAATGGCTCCGGCGACGAAATAGGGCGGGAAAATCGTCGTATGCCAGCCGGGAATGATGCCAATCGTAAAATCGAAGCTCACTACGGTGTGGACGGAGACAACCAGCGGCGTCGCAAGGCCCGCGAGAAGCAGCGAAGCCGTCTCGTAGCGCGACCAGTGGACGGCCGATCCGCGCCAGCCCATGGACAACATTCCATAGATGATCTTGGCGGCCTTGTTCTTGGCGCGATCGCGAAGCGTGGCCAGGTCAGGAATCAAACCGACGAACCAGAATAACAGCGAGACCGTAAGGTACGTTGTTACCGCGAATACGTCCCAGACCAGCGGGCTGCGAAACTGTGGCCACGTCCACATCGGATTCGGGTACGGCATGAGGTAGAAGAACAGCCACGGCCGGCCCATATGGAGCAGGGGGAACATTCCAGCGCACATCACGGCGAAAAGCGTCATCGCCTCGGCGAAACGGTTAATCGAAGTCCGCCATTTTTGGTGCAACAGAAGAAGAATCGCGGAGATGAGGGTGCCGGCGTGCCCGATACCGATCCACCAGACGAAGTTAACGATCGCGAAGCCCCAGGCGGTCGGAACGCGGATGCCCCAAATTCCGACGCCTTTGATCATCAGCAGGGTGACGACAAGGTTCAGGAGCATCAATCCCGCAAATGCGATGAGGAGACCGAAGACCCAGCCCGGTGTCACCGGACGAGTCAGTACGATCGAACTGATTTTGTCGGTTACCGTTTCAAAGGTATGACCCGGCCCGATAATTGGATCGGGATCAACTACCTCGACTGTATTGTGTGAACCCTCAGAGGCCACGCAGTGTCCCCGAACTAAATTTATGAATGCCTGTTATCGTCTGAAGAAGCGTTTAAGGTCCGGATTCAGCGCCCCCACACCCCGTGCAGGCGCGATTCGCGGTCCGAAGCGATACCGATCTCAAACTGGCGCCTGATCTTTCCGCGCCCAAGATTTGAAAATTAACTCCGTTGACCCTAGATGCTCGCTTAGGACTGAGTAGGATAAAACTGCGGACGCTCAGACGCAAGTTGAATTCAAAATATTTTTGCAGCGTGCGCCGGCGAAATTCAGCATGTGAAACGCTCGACCGCACAGAAAATTAACACAGCCGTCACGCGGCGCGCTTGACCTGGACTGTGCCGCTTAGGGCATGGGCCGCCCTTGAGACTTCGCGAGCGAGCGCCCGATTGCTAAAATCGAAGTGTGCGCCCCGCAACGCCAGTGGCGATTTTGCTCCTGCTTGCCGTGTCTTCATCGGCGGCTGCTGATACGATTGTGCTGAAAAACGGCAAACGCATCATTGCCGAGGACGTCACCGAAGACGCCACGCACGTCACCTATCAGACTCCCTCCGGCGAGCTATCCATTCCCAAGTCCATCGTGGCCCGAATCGAGCGCGACAATTTCGGTTACACTTCAGCGTCGAGAGCTTCCTCCGAGCCGCCTGTGTCCGCGCCGCAGGTGGAACCGGTCCGCGGCTATGAAGAAGTAGCAGGACTCGCGGTGCACGACAACGCAATTGATTTCGGCTATTTGTCACGCCTGGAATCCGATGCGCGATCCGGCTCCGCAACCGCTATTGCAAAGCTGGCAGCCGCGCAGCACGCCGACGCGCAGTTCCTGCTCGGCAAGGGCGATACCGATGCGGCGATTGATCACTATCGCCAGGCTCTCGCGTTTGCTCCAGACAATATCGGCTTGCTGCTGAATCTCGCCGTCCTCTATCTTCGCGAAAGCCAGTTCACCAAGGCGCTCGACCCGCTCGAACGCGCGCGCCGCGCCTCTCCTGATTCCGCGGATGTGGCCAAGCTGATGGGCTGGGCGTATTACGGCGCGAATAAAATGGACCGCGCCGTTGAAGAATGGGAGCGCGCCGAGAAGCTGCGCCCGGACCCGGAAGTCGAGCAGGCCCTCGAGAAAGCCCAGCGCGACAAGGCCGAAGAAGAAACCTATCGTGAGGGCGAGACCGCTCACTTCGAGTTGAAATACAACGGCAGCGCCACGCCCGATCTCGCGCGCGGCATCCTGCACGTCCTCGAAGACGATTTCAACGACCTGGAATCACAGCTCGATTACACGCCCCACGAACAGATCGCGGTCATTCTATATACAGAGCAAGCCTTCGCGGACATCACGCGTGCACCGCAATGGGTCGGTGCGCTGAACGACGGGCGGCTCCGCATTCCTGTGCAGGGGTTGACTTCCGTGACGCCGGATCTTGCGCGCGTACTGAAACACGAGCTGACGCACAGCTTCGTCGGACAAAAATCCCACAACCGCGCGCCTACATGGCTTCAGGAAGGCGTCGCGCAGTGGATGGAAGGCCGCAGGAGCACTTCCACCGCCGGGTCGCTCGTGGAAATGGCGGGCCAGGGCTCGATACCTCCGCTTGGAGCGCTCGAGGGTTCCTGGATGGGACTCTCAGGCGGTTCGGCTGCGTTTGCCTACGCGTGGTCGCTCGCCGTAGTGGAATCCATCATTGATTCCGGAGGCGTCAGCGACATCAGCCGCTTGCTCGATCGCGTCGCCACGGCGCCTTCAACCGAATCCGCAACACAGGAAATGCTGCGCTCCAGTTATGCCGATCTTCAAGAGCAGACCGTCGCATACCTCAAGCACGAATACTTGCGCTAATCGGCAGGGAATAATTCTCGCTGGGCTATCGCTCCACCGCTGGCGTGTGCTGAATTACAGCGTTGCGAGAAGCCCGGCGAGCAGCGCCGCGCGCTCGGGCAACGATCGAATGACGACGTGCTCGACCACACTGTGCGCGCCGTTGCCGATCGCGCCAAGGCCGTCCAGCGTGGGTACGCCGAGCGCGGCCGTAAAATTTCCGTCCGAGCCGCCGCCCACCCATGCCTCGCCCAGCGGCAATCCCATCTCGCGCATCAGCGATTGCGCGCGATGAAAAAGCGCGACGACGGCAGGCGTCCGCTCGAGCGGCGGACGATTGATTCCTCCGAGCACTTCCACGCGAGCGCCCGGCAAAATAGGGCGCAGGCCGCGCAGCTTTCGATTCAGCTTCGGGGCATCGGCCACGTGTGTGTAACGAATGTCCACTTCCGCTCGCGCGTGTGCGGGCACCACATTCGACACCGTTCCGCCCTCGATCACCGTAGCCTGCAGAGAAATGCCGCGCGGCGGATCGTTCATTTGTTTCAGGCGCACAATCTGCAGCGCCAATTCGTGCACGGCGTTCACTCCAGCTCCCGGATCAAGACCAGCGTGAGCGGCTCGCCCAGTCACAATCACCTCGGCCCAGCCCAATCCCTTGCGCGCTGTCTTTAGACGACCGTCGGCGCCGGCAGCAGGTTCGAGGACCAGCACCGCATCGCTCTTGCGCGCCTCACGTTCGATTACATGCTGCGAACTGCCACTACCGATTTCTTCATCGGAGTTCCAGAAGCAGACCAGCCGCTTGCGCGGACGCAATCCCACCGCTCGCAACGCATCAATCGCGGCGAGCGCCACCACGAGCCCGGCTTTCATATCAAAAGTTCCCGGTCCGTGCGCGCGCCCAGCCTTCAGGCGGAACGGCATTTTCGCAAGCGTCCCCAGCGGGTACACCGTATCGAGGTGTCCCAGAATCAGGATCTGGCCGTTCGGCCGCCCTGCACCGAGCCACAGTTCCGCGCGCACATGATTTCCGCGCTTTGCCTGCCGCAGGATGCGAACCTTCGCGCCGCGACGACGCCATTCGTCCGCAACCATCCGGCCGAGCCGGTCAACCGCGGCTTTATTGTGGCTAGGCGACTCGCAGCGAACGAATTCCCCGAGCAGTCGCAGGATCATCTTCTCGTTGCGTCGCGCTTCGCGCTGCAAGCTGCGCATCATGAGACCGCTTTCGTTCATCGCGCGCGTATCCTATCAGCCGCACCACGCGGCGGCAACGCTGCTGGCCCTATCATTCCAACCCGCCCGGGATTCGTATAGAATTGCTCGATTCGCAGGCCGCAAAAATAGAAGGCGATAGAGGTCAACCATGCTCCTCGACATCAACGAGATCCAAAAGGTTCTTCCGCACCGCTACCCGTTCCTTCTTATAGATGGCATTGAAGAAATGGAACGATGGAAGCGCATTGTGGGAATCAAGAACGTCACCATCAATGAAAGCTATTTTCAGGGACATTTTCCGGGAAAGCCCATCATGCCGGGAGTATTGATCATCGAATCCATGGCGCAGACGGGGGGATTCCTCCTGCTCCAGGAAGTAGCGGAGCGCGAAAAAAAACTTCTCTATTTCGTCTCGATTGACAATGCACGCTTCCGCCGCCCGGTCGTTCCCGGCGACCAGCTGCGCCTGGAAATGAATGTCATCGCCTGGCGCGAGGGTCTGGGCTTCTGCAAACTTCACGGCCGCGCCACCGTCAACGGGGAACTGGCCGCCGAAGCCACGTTGATGTGCAAGATGGTGGACCTGGAAACGGAAATGCCACCCGCCAAGGTACCTGTCGAGAAAGCGCGATGAGCGAAATTGACTGCCGGGCCGCCGTCTCGCCATCGGCGAAGGTCGCGAGCGGAGTTCGAATCGGGCCGTTCGCAATCGTCGGCGACGATGTGGAACTCGGCGAGGGCTGCGTTCTCGAAGCACATGCCGTGGTCAAGGGACCGTCCACGTTCGGCCGCAATAATCATGTGCACTCTTTTGCCATCGTCGGCGGCGATCCGCAGGATCTGACGTACACGGGCCAGCGCGTGCGGCTCGAAGTGGGTGAGTCGAATGAGTTTCGCGAGTTTTGCACCGTGCACCGCGGCACGATCAAGGGCGGCGGCGCCACCCGCATCGGCAGCCACAATCTGATCATGGCTTACGCGCACATCGGCCACGATTGCGTGATCGGAAATCACGTGATCCTCACCAATGGAGCGCAACTCGCCGGGCACATTGTGGTCGAGGACTACGCCGGGATCAGCGCATTTTGTCTGCTGCACCAATTCTCGCGCGTCGGAAGCCACTCCTACATCGGCGCGGGCACCGTGATCACGCAGGATGTGGCTCCCTTCTCGATGGTCGTCGGCGAGCGCGGCGTCCGATGCTTCGGAATCAATAAAGTCGGCCTCGAACGCCACGGGTTTTCGCCGGAACGCATAAAAGCGTTGGAACAGGCTTACCGGCTTCTCCTCCGCTCGAAGCTCAATACTTCGCAGGCTCTCGAAAAGATGCGTGGAACCCTCTCTCACTCCGAGGACGTCCAAACACTCATCAGATTTATCGAGTCGGTTGCAGATCGCGGCTTGACGAAATAGGAGCCGGAATGGCCGCGACCGCAGAAAACTCGCCAGGGAACTGGGGCTTGATCGCCGGAAACGGCGATTTCCCGTTTCTCGTGCTCGAAGGGGCGCGCAGTCGCGGCATCGAGATGGCCGTGATCGCCATTCGCGAGGAGGCTTCGCCTGCGCTGGAAAATGCCGCGAAACGTTTTCACTGGATTAGCCTCGGCGAACTCAGCCGCGGGATTGATTTGCTGCATCAAGAGGGAGTGAAACACGCTGTGATGGCCGGGCAGGTGAAACACAATAAAATCTTCAGCTCGATCCGGCCGGACTGGCGTCTCGCGAAACTGCTTTTTGCGCTCCCGGCGAAAAACACGGATTCACTGATTGGAGCAGTTGCTCGCGTGCTGCAAGATGAAGGAATCGAGCTTGTGGATTCGACGAAGTTTCTCGGCCCCCTGCTGCCGGCCGCAGGAGTGCTCACGCGGCGCGCGCCGGACGAAGCCGAAGCTGCGGACCTGGAGTATGGCAGGCAGATCGCCGGGCAGATCGCCGGACACGATCTTGGGCAGACGGTTGTGATTCGCGATCGCGCATGCGTCGCGATCGAGGCGATGGAAGGCACTGATGAAACCATCGAGCGCGCGGCGCGAATCGCCGGCGGGCAGCGGCTGGTGGTCGTAAAGGTTAGCAAGCCGCAGCAGGACATGAGATTCGACGTGCCGGTCGTGGGATTGAAGACGATCGAAGTGATGCGTCGCGCGAACGCGACCGCGCTCGGAATCAACGCCGGGCGCACGCTGCTATTTCAACGCGACGAATTAATTCGCGCCGCGGACGACGCGGGCATCGCGATTCGGGCGTTTGCTCCTGAACCTGCTTCGGCGAAGAAAACCTCGTGACCGAAAAACCCATTCGAGTGGCTGTGGTTGGCGCGGGAGAGTTCGGCCGGAACCACGTTCGCGTCTGGCGCGAGCTTGAGGGCGTGGAACTCGCCGGCGTGGTGGACACGAACGCGGATCGTGCGGCGAAGATCGCGGCGGAGTTCGGGACGAAGGTGATTCGCGATCTAGACGCGTTTGCCGCGGAACGCGTGAACGCCGTCAGCCTGGCTGTGCCCACGAAAGTACACGCAGAGATCGGCTGCCGCCTGCTCGACGCCGGGCTGGATGTGCTCGTCGAAAAACCGATGGCCGCGTCGCTTGTAGAGGCTGACCGGCTGATTGCTTCGGCGCTACGCGCCGGCAGTATTCTGCAGATCGGCCAGGTCGAGCGGTTTAACCCCGCAGTCGTCGCCGCGCAGAAGATCGTGCTGCGGCCGATGTTTTTCGAGGTCCACCGACTTGGCATTTTCACGCCGCGCAGCCTGGATATTGATGTGGTTTACGACGTGATGATCCACGATCTCGATATTCTGCTTTCGCTCGTGGATTCACCGGTCGTGGATCTGAAGGCCGTAGGCATTCCGGTGATCACCGATAAAGTGGATATCGCGCACGCACGCGTGGAATTCGCCACAGGCACCGTTGCCAACGTGACGGCCAGCCGCGTCTCGACCGAGCGCGTCCGCAAGATGCGTTTCTTCCAGGAGCACGAATACATTTCGCTCGATTTCGCGCGCCAGGACGCGCTGCGCATTCGCGTCAAGCCGGGCAGCCCGCAGCCCGGAATTGGATTCGAAAAATTGGAGACCGCGCCGGAAGAACCATTGCATGCGGAACTCCGAGCGTTTCTCGATTCCGTTCGCACTCGAAAACCAAGTGTCGTGGATGGAGCCGCCGGCCGCCGCGCGCTCGCGCTGGCGGACGAGGTGATGGCAGGCATCCTTGACCACGCGAGCCGCGTCCAACTGGGAGCCTTTTCTCCACAGGACATACGATGATTCCGCGAACTCTGGTTCCGGTGGACGTGCGCCCCGTCAACAAAGACGAGGTCAGGAAGACGCCGAGCCGCACCACGACGTATATGGACGACCGGACCGTCGTCCCGTCGGGATTGTCCGACGCACCTCCGCTCGACGGCAAGACGACAATTCCGTCCCATCTTCCGCTCGGCGTCCTGGTCCATCGCACGCTCGTTGAGCGCGGCATGGCCATCAAGCCGATCGAGAGGCTGCAGCACATTTCTCCCGTCACGCTGGAGATTCTCGATTCGCGCACCGTGGTGCCCGCGTTTGTCGAGCCGCTGACAGCCGAGGAGCTCAAAACTCCCGAACACGCGCCGGAAATGACGGCCGAGCTTCGCGAAATCGTCGAACCGGACATTTTCAACACCGGCGATGCGAACCTGCTGATCGAACCGGAAGACAAGCGGGATCCGAAATCCGACCTGGTGACGCGGGTTCTTTCGATTCTCGCGCACGTCGCCGTGATTGCTTTTCTGATTTTTGTGCCGAAACTTTTTCCGCCGCCTACGCAGGAAGAGATCGCACAATATAAGTTACCGACCGATTGGATCTACTCGGCGCCTACAACACCCGAACCTGCCGCGCCTACTCCAAAGGTTCGCGTCACTCCTGAGACATTGCGTAACGCCGCGCCACCAGTCGAACAGCCCAAGATTCCTGCTCCGGTCGCTCCCGAGAAACCGGCGCCCGAGCTGCCGGAAGCGCCCAGACCAAAAATTAATGTGGCCCCGACTCCCCCATCGTCTATTCCGACGACGCCGGTACCCTCGCACATCGAACCCGTGCTCCCGGCCACGCCGAGTAACAAGCTGATTCTTGGTCTGACGCAATCTTCTCCGGGGAAAGCTCTGAGCGATCAGATAAATACCGCCGGGCAAGGGCCGCACACAGGACCTCCCATATTTAGCGGGTCACCCGGAGGAGGTCGCGGAGTCGGCGCGGGTACTGGCGTTGATATCCTTTCGGACACGCAAGGAGTGGATTTTTCGGCCTACATTCGCAGGCTCCTGGCCACGCTGCAGCGCAACTGGGAAGCGGTGATGCCCGAGTCCGTGCGCATGGGCGAACAGGGCGTAGTCTTCACCACCTTTTCAATCAATCCGGACGGCAGCGTTTCGGCGCCCGATCCGACGCTCGAAAGAACGTCCGGGAAAGAACCACTCGACAATGCCGCGATGGCCTCCATCCATGCGTCGAATCCATTCGAGCCCTTGCCCTCGCAATTCCACGGCCCGTTCCTGAAATTGCGAATCGCGTTCCTATATAACGTCCGTCCGGAACAAATCGGTCTCCATTGAAACTGAATCGCGCGCAAATCGCTGGGGCCCTGTTGCTCGCTGGTCTTGTGTTGCTGGCGCTCCTGCTTCGGTACTGGGCGTTTCGGGGATGAGCGCCGTTGTGCCGGAGGCGGGCGCGCGGCTCATCGTGATTCTCGGGCCGACCGCATCGGGCAAATCGGCGCTGGGAATCAGCCTTGCCGAACGCCTCGGCGGTGAAATCCTCGTCTGCGATTCCACTCAGGTTTATCGTCACTTCGACATTGGCACGGGCAAAGTGTCTCCCGCCGAACAGCGTGGCATCCCGCATCATCTCGTTGACCTCGTCGAGCCGCACGAAGTTTTCACGGCCGGTGAATATCGCAGGCGAGCCCTCGATGTGCTCGAAGACGTGCACCGGCGCGGGAAGTTGCCGATCATCACCGCCGGAACCGGGCTTTACCTTCGCGCGCTTCTCGAAGGCCTGGCAGAGGCGCCCGAGCGGTCCGAAGAGCTGCGTGAACGTGTGCGTAAGAGTGCCAAGTTGCACGGGCCTGAACACCTGCATCGCCTGCTCGCGCGCATGGACAAGGAAGCCGCGAAGCAGATCGCACCACGCGATACGCAGAAGATCATCCGCGCCATCGAAATTCGAACGCTGGCGGGAAAACCCGTCGGCGAAATTCATCGCGGCGGCCGGCGTGGCCTCGAAGGCTACAATGTGATCAAGATCGGTCTGCAGCCTCCGCGAGACGCTCTTTACGCGAGAATCAACGACCGGGTCGAGGCGATGATGGCCAGCGGCTGGGTGGAAGAGGTGCAGGGTCTCGTCGCAAGAGGCGTTCCCGCCAGCGCGAAGCCATTTCAGTTTATTGGCTACTCGGATTTGCGCGCATGCGCTGGAAGCGGCCACGGCCCAAAAGAAATCGCCGTGAAGCATATCCAGCAATCCACACGTCAGTTTTCGAAGCGGCAAGTCACGTGGTTCCGCAGAGAGCCGGACGTCAATTGGCTCCCAGGCTTTGGAGACGACCCCGATATCGTCGCTGCTGCCCTTCAGGTCGTCAAGGCGAAGAGCGCCTAACCGCTTGACTGCGCGTTCGAATTCCAATATTGTGGCGGCGCATACGCTACCGTATGCATACGCCACCGTATGGCTAGCCCCGCTCCAGCTCGCGTAGTTGCCCTCCAGCCCGATGACTGGATTCGCGCCGCTCGAGTGCGTCTCGCCGGGCACGGCGTCGAATCCGTGCGGGTGGAGGTGCTGGCGCGCGACTTGGGCGTCAGCAAGGGGAGCTTCTACTGGCACTTTCGCGATCGGGGCGAGCTGCTGGAAAGGCTGCTGGCTCGCTGGGAAGATGGCGAACTCAAATGGCTGAACGCGGGGGACAAGGCGAGCGCTGCGACGCGGTGGGCGAACTTCATCGAACGAACCTCGAACCCGCAGCGCATGCGCATGGAAGTTGCGGTGGGGGCGTGGGCGCGCGGGGACGAGCGAGTGGCGGCCCGGATTGCGGCGATCGAAAAGCGGAAGACGCGCCTGATCGCGGACGTGTTGCGCGATGTGGGATTCACGCAGGCCGCCGCAGATTCCGGTTCCGAAGTGGTTCTGCTGATTTGCCTCGGCTGGCTCGACCGCGCTACGCGAGACCAACAGCTTCAAGTGGCCAGCACCGGTCTCAGTGAACTGCTTTCCGATTTCATTCTTGCCGCTTCCGCTCGTGCGCCGATATCGGAACGCTGAGCGCGCGGCTGGCCGCGCATTAGAAACTGTGGCACACTCGATATTCTGAAGGACGCGGCGGGAGCTCGCTAACCGGGCGCCGCTTTTGCCAGGCCGCGATCCGCTCCTAAATCCATGGATCTCCAGTTCATTCGGAATTTCTGTATCATCGCGCACATCGACCACGGGAAATCCACCCTGGCCGACCGGCTGCTCGAATTGACGGGCGCGCTCACCCAGCGCGAAATGAGCGCGCAGGTGCTCGATTCGATGGACCTGGAGCGCGAGCGCGGAATCACGATCAAAGCCAAGAGCATCCGCCTGCACTACGCCGCGCGCGATGGCCATGAATACCAGCTGAACCTGATTGATACGCCGGGCCACGTGGATTTTTCGTATGAAGTTTCCCGCGCGCTCTCCGCTTGCGAGGGCGCGCTCCTTGTGGTGGACGCGAGCCAGGGGGTGGAGGCGCAAACAGTGGCCAACGCTTTTCTCGCGTCGCGGCACAATCTCGCGATCATTCCCGTCATCAACAAAATTGACTTGCCCGCCGCGCGGCCCGACTTCGCGAAGGAACAGATCGAAAGCGTTCTGGCCATTCCCGCCGACGACGCCCTTTTGATCAGCGCGAAAAGCGGAATCGGAGTCGAGGAAGTCCTGGAAGCGGTTGTGCGCCTCGTTCCGCCGCCGAAAGGCTCCGCCGACGCGCCGCTGCGCGCACTGATTTTCGATTCCTGGTTCGACATTTATCGCGGCGCCGTCGTGCTGGTGCGCGTGATGGAAGGCCGCCTCACGCCCGGCACGAAGATTCGCCTCTGCGCCAGCGACGAGGTTTACGAGGTCGAGGCGCTGGGAGCGCTCACGCCCAAGCCCGTGGTGCTGAAGGAATTGGCGGCGGGCGACGTCGGATTTATCATCGCCAATATTAAGCGTGTGGCCGATGCGCGCATGGGCGATACGGTCGTAGAAGCCGCCAGACCCGCGGCGCCGCTGCCCGGCTTCGAAGCAATCAAGCCGATGGTGTTTGCCGGTCTTTTCCCGGTGAATGCAACGGACTACGAGGTGTTGCGCGATGCGCTCGGCAAACTGCAGCTTAACGACGCGGCATTTTTCTACGAGCCGGAAAACTCCGTGGCGCTCGGATTCGGCTTCCGCTGCGGATTTCTGGGCCTGCTGCATATGGAGATCGCGCAGGAGCGGCTGGAGCGCGAGTTCAACATTGACCTGATCACCACCGCGCCGAGCGTGCAGTATCGAATCACGACCACGGATGGCGAAGTGAAGGAAGTGGACAACCCCACGAAATTCCCGCCTCCTGCCTCGATCGAGAAAATCGAGGAGCCCATCCTGATGGCGATGATCATCACATCGGAGGAATCCGTCGGCGGAGTGCTCGCGCTGTGCGAGGAAAAGCGCGGAATTCAGAAAAAGTTCGAATACCTTTCGCCGACGCGCATCATGCTGACCTACGAGATGGCGCTGAACGAAATCGTGCTCGATTTCTACGACCGGCTGAAGAGCGTTTCGCGCGGCTACGCTTCGCTCGACTATCACCTTTCGGGCTATCGCGAATCCGATCTCGTGAAGCTCGACGTGCTCGTCGGCGGCGAGCCGGTGGACGCGCTGACGATCATTTGCCATCGCGAACAATCCTACGACCGCGGCCACGATCTTGTCAGCCGACTGCGCAAACTGATTCCGCGACAGATGTTCGAAGTGCCCATTCAGGCCGCCATCGGTAGCCGCGTAATCGCGCGCGAAACGATCAGCGCGATTCGCAAGAACGTGATCGCCAAGTGCTACGGCGGAGACATTTCGCGCAAGCGCAAGCTCCTCGAAAAACAGAAGGAAGGCAAGAAGCGCATGAAGCGCGTCGGCCGCGTGGACATTCCCCAGGAAGCGTTCCTTGCCGTTTTGAAGGTCGCCAGCAGTACTGGCGACGAAGAATAGCGCCCGAAAATCGGCTGGCGGCTCGGTGTTGCGATACAAATCCTGCTCGAAAATCAGATTGCGGCACCCTCGAATTGTGTGTCGAGTAATGGGTGTCGCCATCCTTTGTTTTGAACAAGATACGTAGGAAATTACTCGGCATGGTGTGTCGAGTAATTTCGGGCCAAGCGAGGGCGTTTCGGCCTCATGTGCGAGGCCGCCCGAGATCACCCTAAACGGGGCGCCGAATCTGGACCACTGGCCCATGCTTCCATTTTACTTGCGGGAATCTGGCGCAGAATGATGTGCGCCTGTGGACTTTTTGCGCGAGGAGTACTTACAGAAGGCTGACTACCGCGTTGATCAGGTAAAAAACAACTCCAAGAAACAGACGGAGAACCAGAACAGTCCGCATGTGCAGGCCTAGGAATTTCGCTTGCGGCGAACGGTGGCGTCGATTTGGCCGCGGGCGAGGCGCACGGAAATATCGTCGCCGACCCCAACTTGATCCGACGATCGCAGCACTTTCCCTGAGGCATCGTAAGCGATGGCGTAGCCGCGCTGGAGCAAATTCAACGGACTCCGCTCCTCGAGCTGTAGCCGGCCGCAGTTATGCCGCCGGCGTTTCGCCGTAAGTAGTCGGCTGATCGCTCTCGCGAAAATCAGTGAGCCGCTGCTCAAATATGCGGCGCTTTTGTCCCACCCGAGCGCGCAGGTCGAGCGCAGCGAATCGCACGCGCGCGACCGTGAACCGGCGCTGCTTGCGCGTGACCACACGTTCGAGCGCGGAACGAAGGCTTTCCCGCTGCTGCTCGATGCGCCGCCGCAATACGGCCGCGCGTGCGCGCAAATCGAAAGACACAATTTGCGTGCCGGCCCTCGTCATTCGTTGGCGCGACGCGGCCAGCCGAAGACGCAGCACGACGCCGAGCGATGAAGAAAGCTCGTCGAGCTGCTGGTGGCGGCGCCGCATGAGGATCTCGATCTGGCGGAATCCGCGATGGGTCTGCAGGTCGCGCACGCGATGCCGCCGCTCGGAAAGCAGGTAGCGCATCTGCTGGACGAGGTCGCGGTAGTGCGCGGCGATATGGCGCTCGAATTCCTGGCGGGACTGCACCACGATTTCCGCGGCAGCCGAAGGCGTGGGGGCGCGCAAGTCGGCAACGAAATCCGCGATCGTGAAATCGGTCTCGTGTCCGATGCCCGTGATCACAGGAATCTCGCACGCCGCAATCGCGCGCGCGACGATCTCCTCGTTGAAAGACCACAGGTCTTCCAGCGAACCGCCGCCGCGGGCCACGATCACCACGTCAGCGACCTTCGCGCGATCGAAATACCGCAGAGCGGCCACGATTTCAGCGGCGGCGGCTTCGCCCTGCACCTTCACGGGATAAAGTTGCACTCGCACGTTGGCGAAGCGCCGCTTGAGCACTCGCAGAATGTCGCGAATCGCCGCTCCAGTGGGCGACGTGACCACGCCAATGCATCGGGGCAGAATAGGCAGCGGCTTTTTGCGCGCCTCGTCGAAGAGTCCTTCTTCCTGAAGTTTTTTCTTGAGCTGCTCGAAGGCGAGCTGCAACGCGCCCAGGCCCACGGGTTCGATGTGACTGACATACAGCTGATATTCGCCCCGCGGTTCGTAAACGCCGAGCGAGCCACGGACTGTGATGTGCAGGCCGTCTTCGGGGCGAAATTTAAGGCCGCGGACCTGATCGCGGAAACAGACGCAGCGAATCTGCGAACGTGCGTCCTTCAAAGTGAAATAGAGATGGCCGGACTGCGCCGCGTGGTAATTCGAGACTTCGCCTTCGATCCACACATCGCGGAACGCGCCCTCGAGCAGATCGCCGATGCGCTCGGTCAGCTCGCTGACTTTCCAGACGTGCCGCTCGGGCGCGAGATCGAAAAGTGATGATTGGCTCATAGGATTAGCGTCGGAAGAAATTCACAATCCAGAATATGAGGGTGAACGCGACGCCCACGACAATACACGTCACGATCGGGAAATAGAAGCTGCCGTGGCGGCCTTGGTAGGAGATGTCACCGGGCAAGCGCCCAAGACGAAAGGGAAGCCGCGCGCCAAACATCAGTAGTGCGCCGGCACCGATCAGAACGATGCCGACAACGAGCAGCACCTTGCCGATTTCGCGCAGCGGGTCCATGGCACGATCCGAGGTCCCTACGAGTCCGATTCGCACAGTGATTCTCTACGTGCGTCAAGAAACGCCAGATTAGATCAGCTCGAGCCCTGCGAAGAAGTAGCCGATTTCAAACGCCGCCGTGGCGGGTGCGTCCGAACCGTGCGTGCAATTGAACTGGATGCTGGTGCCGAGTTCCTTGCGGATCGTGCCCGGCGCGGCCTTGGCCGGATCCGTTGCTCCCATTGTGTCGCGCCACTTCGCGATGGCGCCTTCCGCTTCGAGGACCATGACAACGGCTTTGCCCGAGCTCATGAAATCGGTCAGTTCGCCGAAAAATGGCCGCTCGCGGTGGACAGCGTAAAATCCTTCGGCTTCCGTCTTCGTCAACCGCAGCGACTTGATGGCCACGATTTGAAACTTCGCCGCGTGGATGCGGCTCAAGACTTCGCCTGTAAGCCCACGCTTCACCGCGTCCGGTTTGATGATTGCAAACGTTCGTTCGACGGCCATTCGATGATTCCCCCGTGTTTAGGATTTCCTGCGCCGAATGACTCGGACGCTACTTTCTTTTCTTTCCGCGCTTCTTCGCTCTGCCAGCCGCGATTTTCTTTGCCGCAGCCTTCGGCGCTGTTCTCGATCTGGATCTGCCAAGTACATCTGCCATTGCCTGGCCGATCTCCGCGGGGCTCTGCACCGTCTGAATCCCGGCCGCGCGCAGCGCCGCATATTTTTCCTTGGCCGTGCCCTGCCCGCCGCTGATGATCGCTCCGGCGTGACCCATGCGGCGCCCCGGCGGGGCGGTCTGTCCAGCAATGAATCCGACGACCGGCTTTTTCACGTTCTTCTTGATGAACTCCGCCGCCATCTCTTCCGCGTTACCGCCGATCTCGCCGATCATCACGATGGCGTGCGTCTCCGGATCATCGTTGAACATTTTTATGGCATCGAGGAAACTCGTGCCGATGATTGGATCCCCACCGATGCCGATGCAAGTGGATTGGCCGATGCCCAGCCCGGTAAGTTGACCGACAGCTTCGTACGTCAGCGTGCCGCTGCGGCTGACCAGCCCGATATTGCCGCGCTTGTGAATGAAACCGGGCATGATCCCGAGCTTGGACTGTCCGGGCGAAATCACACCCGGACAATTCGGTCCGACCAAGCGCGTCTTCGAGTTCTTCAGTTCGGCAGCCACGCGCACCATGTCGAGCACGGGAATGCCTTCGGCGATGCAAATGACCAGCGGCAGCGCCGCGTCCATCGCTTCGAGAATTGCGTCCGCGGCAAATTGCGGGGGAACAAATGCGATCGAGGCGTTGGCACCGGTCTCGCGGGCGGCTTCCGCAACCGTGTCGAAGACAGGCACGCCGAGATGTTTTGTCCCACCCTTGCCCGGCGTGACGCCGGCGACGACCTTCGTACCGTAGTCAATCATCTGCTGCGAATGGAAACTGCCTTCGCGCCCCGTCAGGCCCTGAACGATCACGCGCGTCTTCTTATCAACGAGAATGCTCATTGCGGGCCACCTGCGAGCGCGACGGCTTTCTCCGCGCCGTCTTTCATTCCGTTTGCGACTGAGAAATTCAGCCCGGAATTTCGCAGGATTTCCTGTCCCTCGCGGACGTTTGTGCCTTCCATGCGCACGACCACCGGAACTTTGAATCGCAGATCCTTCGCCGCGCCCACGATTCCGCTGGCCAGCATGTCGCAGCGCAGAATGCCGCCGAAAACATTGATGAACACAGCTTTCACATTCGGATCGCTCAGCAGAATGCGAAACGCGTTTTTTACGCGCTCCTCCGAAGCATCGCCGCCCACGTCCAGAAAATTCGCGGGGCTGCCGCCGCTCAATTTAATGATGTCCATCGTGGCCATCGCCAGGCCCGCGCCGTTCACCATGCAGGCGATTGTGCCATCGAGCTTGATGTAGTTGAGTTTGTATTTCGAGGCTTCCACTTCGAGCGGCGTTTCTTCGTCCAAGTCGCGCAGGTCCTTGAATTCAGGATGGCGATACAGCGCGTTGTCGTCGAAATTCATTTTGGCATCGAGCGCGACCAGACGGCCATCGCCCGTGACGACGCACGGATTTATTTCGAGCAGCGACGAATCCGTTTCGATGAACGCGCGGTAGAGCGATTGCAGGAACGGCACAGTCGCGTGAACCAGCTCCGCGGAAAGTCCCAGGCCAAATGCGATCTTGCGCGCGTGATAGGCCTGAAAACCTGTCTCGGGGGGAATCGTTTCGCGCAGAATCGCCTTCGGGTTTTCCTTCGCGACTTGCTCGATATCCATTCCGCCCGCGGCGCTGGCCATGAACACGGGCGCGCCCACCGCGCGGTCCACGAGCACGCTCAGATAAAGCTCGCGCTTGATGTCGAGGCCTTCTTCCACGAGCACGCGCCGGACGATGCGCCCTTCCGGCCCGGTCTGCGCGGTGACGAGTTTCATTCCCAGCATGCGCTCGGCGAATGTGGCGGCTTCTTCGGCTGATTTCGCGACCTTCACCCCGCCAGCCTTGCCGCGGCCACCTGCGTGAATCTGGGCTTTCACGACGACCACGGGAGTCCCCAGGCGCTCCGCTGCCGCTCGCGCTTCGTCCTTCTTCACGACGACTTCGCCGCGAGGAACCGGCACGCCGAATTTTGCGAGAATTGCTTTGGCTTGATATTCGTGGATTTTCATGCGGTTCCGCGAGTGGACCGAAGCTCACCTTAATAATGCTAGAATTTATGCACGCTGAAAGCGATTCAGTTTACTTGGAACCCGCGGGCCGGGCAAGGCGGGTTCGCCGACCAAAATCAATGATCCCTCAAGCGCTTAAGAAAATCGCAACAGGAACCGGCCTATCGCGGCACGAAGCCGAGTCCGCGATGGAGCAGATCCTTGCCGGCAACGCGACCGACGCCGAAATCACGGTACTTCTGAGCGGCTTGCGGAACAAGGGCGAAACGCTTGACGAGATCGTAGGATTCGCCACGGCGATGCGCCGCCACGCGACACCGATTTTCCCGGCTGGGCGCGCGCACGCTGACGAAGCGCTCGTGGATACGTGCGGGACCGGGGGCGACGCGTCGGGTACTTTCAACATTTCCACAGCCGCAGCGTTCGTGGTCGCAGGCGCGGGCGTGCGCGTCGCAAAGCACGGCAACCGTTCGATCAGCTCGCGGTGCGGTTCAGCCGACGTGCTCGAGCAGCTCGGCGCAAAGATTGACCTATCGCCCGAGCGGGTCGCGCGCTCGATTGAAGAGGTTGGCATTGGATTTCTCTTTGCGCCGGCGGTGCATGCGGCGACGCGGCACGCCATGGCCGCCCGCCGCGAACTGAAGATGCGCACGGTGTTCAATCTGCTCGGGCCGCTGACGAATCCGGCCGGAGCTTCCGCGCAAGTAGTTGGCGTTTATGACGCGAGCGTGACGGAGCTGATGGCCCGGGCGCTTGGTGAGCTTGGCGTGCGCCGCGCGTTCGTGGTTCACGGCGCAGACGGCCTGGATGAAATCTCGATCTCAGGCGAGACGCGCATCGCCGAACTGCGCAACGGGGTTGTGCGGAGCTACTCGGTGACGCCGGAAGATTTCGGCTTGCGCCGCGCGCCGCTGGACGCCATCCGCGGTGGCGACGCGCAGCAAAACGCCGAGATCATCCACAAAGTGCTCGGCCGCTCGATGCTCTACCGCGACCACGGCCCGCACCGCGAAATCGTGCTGGCGAACGCCGCAGCGGCGCTCGTCGTCGCCGGTCGCGCGGTGGATCTTCCGGATGGCGCGCGCCTCGCCGCGAAATCAATTGATTCTGGCGCCGCCCGCGAAAAGCTCGATGCGTTTGTCGCGTTCTCGCAAAAAGACTAAGACGCAGTCATTCTCGTCCGGAGTTAAATACTCAGAAAATTCTCGAGGAGTTTGAATCCAGGGCCGGTGAGAACTGACTCTGGGTGGAATTGTACGCCCTCCACGCGCATCTTGCGGTGGCGCAAGCCCATGATTGTGCCATCAGAGGTTTCGGCGGAAATTTCGAGCGTTCGCGGCAGGGATTTTCGCTCGACGATCAGCGAGTGATAGCGCGTGGCCGGAAAATCCTGCGGCAACTTGCGGAAGATCGTTTTCCCGTCGTGATGGATTTCGCTCGTCTTGCCGTGCATTACGTGCGGCGCACGGATCACGCGTCCGCCAAACGCCGCTCCGATCGCCTGATGCCCCAGGCACACACCCAATATCGGAATTTTGCCCGCGAAGCGTTCGATCAGCGGGATGCTGATGCCGGCTTCGGCTGGCGTACACGGCCCTGGCGAGATCACGATACGCTCGGGCTGCAGTTCTTCGATCTCGTCGAGCGTGATCTGATCGTTGCGGCGCACTTCCAGTTGCTGCCCCATCTGGCCGAGGTACTGCGCCAGGTTGTACGTAAACGAATCGTAGTTGTCGAGAAGCAGCAGCATGATCTTTAATCAGGATAGCGCGGAATCTTATTCCCCGCGACCGACCCCTCCGCGATGGGCGATTTCTAGTGCCTTCAGCACAGCGCGCGCCTTGTTTCCAGATTCGTCGTATTCACGCTCCGGCACTGAATCGGCCACGATTCCCGCGCCCGCCTGCACGTACGCGCGTCCATTTTTCGCGACCAGCGTGCGCAAGCCAATGCAGGAATCGAGATTGCCCGAAAAATCGAGATAGAGGATTGCGCCCGCGTAGATGCCGCGCCGGGTCGGTTCCAGTTCGTCAATGATTTCCATAGCGCGAACTTTGGGAGCGCCGGAAAGCGTCCCCGCCGGAAAGCACGCCATGAGCGCGTCGAAGCAATCCACATCGTCCCGGAGCCGCCCGCGCAGGCTCGACGCAATGTGCATCACATGCGAATAGCGCTCGACGAACATCAGCCGCTCGGGCTTCACCGAGCCGTACTCGCACACGCGGCCCAGATCGTTGCGGCCGAGGTCCACGAGCATCACGTGCTCGGCGCGTTCCTTGGGATCGGCCAGAAGCTTGGCTTCGAGGTCCCGATCTTCCTTTTCATCGCGTCCGCGCGGTTGCGTTCCGGCGAGCGGGCGGTACGTCGCGTTGCGCTCCTGAACTTTCACCAGCATCTCAGGCGAGCTGCCGACCACCGATACGTCGTCGAGCTTCAGGAAATAGAGATACGGCGAGGGGTTCACCACGCGCAGCGCCCGGTAAATTTCAAATGGTTCCGCGTTCGTCTGCGCCTCGAATCTCTGGCTCACCACGATCTGGAACGCGTCGCCCGCACGGATATAGGATTTCGCTTTTCGCACGGCGCCGGTGAATTGAGATTTCGTCATGTTCGAACGGACGCGCAATGGCCCCGCGCGCCGCGCCCGCGCCCGCTTTGGCAGCGGCCCCTCGAGCAACTTCCGCGTGCGCTTTATTTCGAGGACCGCCGCGTCGTATTTTTCGCGCAGGCTGCCGGGCCCGTCGGTGAACACGTTGCGAATCACCCAGACGCGATGCTGCACGTGATCGAACGCCAACAAGCCCAGATAGAACATCATCACGCAGTCGTCGAGGCCCACATCGTCACGGCCAGTCGCGGGAATGCGCTCGACCAGGCGCACCATGTCGTAGGCGAAATACCCGATCGCGCCTGCGATCAGTGGAGGTAGCCCGGGCACGCGCACCGGACGAAAGCGGCGGGTGAGCTGGCGCAGGCGTTCGACGGGATCGTCGTCGAAGTGCGTTTTCTTGCCGCCCCTTTCGAGCGTGCAGGACCGCCCGCGCGCGCGAAACACCTCCGCCGGATTCGCTCCCGCAAATGTATAGCGCGCGATCGTCTCGCCGCCCTCGACGCTCTCGAGCAGAAAGGAATATTTCGCCTTGTGGGCGATGCGGAGATAGGCGCCAACGGGCGTCAGCAAATCGGCCGTGTAGTTTTCATACACGGGCACCAGATTCCCCTGGGCCGCCAGGGCGCTGAATGTCTTGAAATCAGGTTGAATCATCTCGTGGACCGCTTCTTTTCCGCTTCGTCCTGGCTGTTTGATTTTTCTTCTCGCGTCAGAGCTTGAACCACAGCGTCGCGCATGGCCTTCTCCGGCGCGCGCTCACCCGTCCAGATTTCCCACTGCGCCGTGCCCTGCGCAACGAACATTTCAACGCCCGAGACGGTTTCGATGCCTCGGCCCTCCGCGAGCTGGAGCAGGCGCGTCATTCGCGGACGATAAATGGTGTCAAATACCAGCCTGCAATTCAATTCGTTCGCCTCAAGCGGCGAGCGCCCGGCCTGCGGATACATGCCCACGGGTGTCGCGTTAACAATTGCGTCGAAATATTCCCGCCGCAGGCTGGCCCGCGCGAGCGCTTCGCCGCCGACGGCTCGGGCCAGTGATTTCGCCCTCGCTGGGCGCCTGGCGCAGACGCAGACGGCTGCTCCCGCTTGAGCGAGCGCGAATGCTACGGCGCGAGCCGCGCCTCCCGCTCCGGCGATCAGCACGCGGCTCCCTCGCAACGGTATGCGCCGTTCAAGAGCACGCAGCACGCCGACGTAATCAGTATTGTACCCGTAGAGTTTGCCGCCGCCGCGCACCACGATCGTGTTGACGGCCCCGATCCGCGCCGCGAGCGGATCGTAACCGTCGAGATGGCGAATGATGCGCTCCTTGTGAGGCAGCGTCACGCTGAACCCTCGGATGCCGAGCGGTTCTACTGAGCCGAGAAAATCTTTCAGACCCCGGACAAGGAACGGCAGATAGACAGCGTTCATTCGGCGGGCCGCGAATCCCGCGTTCTGCATCGCAGGCGAGAGCGAGTGGCCGATGGGGTTTCCGATTACGCCGTAAACCCGCGTCCGCGCGTCCATCCGATCAGCGCGGTAGACGCGTTTCATTTCTTCGAGAGATATCTGGCCGGGTGCCGTGGCGTTCTGAACCGGCGCGTAGGCAAACGCGCCCTTTCGACGCAACGCCAGGAACCGCGCCGGCAAACTCACGCCGCCCATCGGTACGGCCACGATGTTGCGCTGCTTCCGCGCGAACGCGAGCAGCCGGCGGCTATCCGCCAACGAATCGCACTGCGCAGCGATCTTGATCGCGTCCGGCCGGTAGCGTCTTAGCTCAGCAGCAGCTCGAGAAAGACTCTGCGGCATTCCCTGAAAGAAATGCGCGGATGCGAGCTGCTTCCCATCTCCCAGAAGAACGTCCACTATTTCCGGCGGGCACAGCCGTAAGGTTTCAATTTCCAAGTCATACCAAGCGCAGCGGGCGCGGATGGCTTCGGCCAGAAGGAGCAACTGCTTGGCAATCGTCCCGCGGTATTGGCCCCCGGCTTCCTGGCGCCGACATGTAGCGATTAGGATCCCTTTGGGGGGGCGGGCAGCCAACCTCTCAAGGAAATAGATGATCTCGCTGTCGCCCGCAAGCCAGTCAAGTCGAAGTTCCACCGTGCGAGTTTCCTCCAGCGCACGGGCCAGCTGCCTCAGCATGGACCGCGCATCGTGCGCCGCGACTACGGCGCAGAGCTTATCTCGCCCTAACATGCTTTGTTTCCTATCTCTTCTGGAGGCTTGAGACTACGCCCTGATCGACTGCAGACGAGGGAGTTCTTGGTTCTAACATGCGGTGCACAATGTGTAAAGCCCAGCCGACCATTGTCTTGACGCGGCCTAGTACGTCCATTACAGTCGGCTCATGGGCTGGCGCCTGGTCGCAGGCGCGAGGGTTTCCATAAGGAGCGAGTATTATGCGTGGGAAAATTGTCCTTGCAGGTCTAATTCTGGGGCTCTCCGGGATGGTTGCGGCAGCGCAGCAACCGGTCAACGTTCCGCCATCAGGCGATATCTATTGCTCGGGCATGGTCACGAGCGAATCCATTCCCCGGGACACCTTCGTGATTACCGGCGAGCAGTCGAACACCAAGATCACGTTTGACGAAGGCGACTACGTCTACATCAATAAAGGCTCCGCCCAAGGCGTGAAAGTGGGCGACGAATACTCGGCTATCCGGTCTTTGAAGGACCCCTACGGTATCGAATGGACGAAGTGGGAGTTTGCGATTCTCCACAAAATGGGAACGTTTTGGGAGGACGAAGGCCGCGTGAAAGTGCTCGTGGTCCGCGAGAACACGGCGATCGGCCAGGTGGAACATTCCTGCGATTATCTCCAGCGCGGCGACATTTTGCTGCCGTTCGCAGAACGCCCTGCTCCTCCGCTGAAATCGGAAGCCGGCTTTGATCGCTTCGCGCCTGCGAATGGTAAAGCGCTCGCGATGGTGATTACAGGCAAGAAGTTTCAGCAGCAGGTCGGCAACAACGACGTAATCTATGTCAACCTCGGCAACGCTCAGGGAGTGAAAGTCGGCGACTATTTCCGCATCTTCCGCTACCAGGGCACCCAGCACGAGACGGCTTACCAGACTCCCCGTTACTCCTTTGATCAGGAAGCGGGCATGGCCATACCAGACGCGGGCATCTATGGCTTCGGAAAAGTCTCAACGAAATACAACTGGAGCAATGTTCCGCGCGAGGATATCGGCGAAGGAATCGTGCTGCGGACTGGACCAAACTCTGCCACGGTTCTTATAACGTTCTGTCTGCGTGAGGTCTTTCCGGGCGACTACGTAGAAATCGAGTAACGAGGCTTTGCCCGGTCCTTGGGGCTGGGCAATTCTTCCGTTCGGAATTCCGATTCTGCGAACACTTCCGCGGAAAATCCGTGAATCTTTGTTTCCGGCTCCCGCCACGCATCGCGTTCGAGCCCCGCTTTCACGCAAGTCTCTTCCAGAAATCTTCCAGGACTCCAGTGGCATTCGATCGCCACCTGCGGCAGCAGGACGCCCCGCGCTTGCCCCGAACTGACCATCAGACCATGCCTGCCGACTTCGATAAGGTCTGGCACGATCTCCTCCAGCGGTGAAAGCACAGAAAGTTCAATCTCGATATCGCGCAATTCATCGGCGCGAACCGGCTCGAACCGAGGATCCTGCAGCGCCGCGGATTTCGCGCAATGGGCTACGACTTCGATCAGCGATTGGCCAGAACCGATCTGACCGATGCACCCACGAAGCCGTCCGCGCTTGCGCAGCGTAACGAACGCACCAAATGATTCTCCGATTTGAAAATCTTGCGGTAGGCTGTCGAGCGATTCGCGGCGTTCTGCCGCCACGATTATCGCGCGCCGGGCCAAGTCTAAAAGCAACTGCTTCTCGCGGTTACCGAGTGAGGACATCCTGAGGCTTTTCTTTCGCGTCCACGACCATCACGCTGCGGCGATGCCTTTCCTGCACGCGGAAATTAATCTGGCTCCAGAACATCTGAAAATAGTGGATCGCCGAAAGCACGGCGCTCAGCACCACGAGCCACAACAATGTAACTCCGAGCGTATTCAGTGCGGGATGGTTCGCGGTCAAAATTACCGCGCAGCCGGCCAGCACCTGCAAGATCATCTTCGTCTTGCCGAGCGCCGTCGCCGGGATCACCAGTCCTTCCACCGAAGCAATTTCACGCAGGCCCATCACGATGAATTCGCGGCCGATAATGATCACCACCATCCACGCCTGCACCAGATGCATCTGCACCAGTGGAATGAACGCAGCGGAAATCAAAAGTTTGTCTGCGACAGGATCAAGCAAAATTCCCAGCGTCGTAATTTCGTGCCGTCTTCGCGCAATGTATCCGTCGGCCGCGTCGGTGGCTGCGGCCACCAGCAAAATCAACACACCCCAAACTTCGAAATGAACGGGAAGGCCCCAGAAATTCCAGTTCGGCTGGCGAGTCAGCAGGACGACGACCAGGAGCGGAACAAAAAAGATTCGCAGGACTGTCAGGCTGTTCGGCAGGTTCATTTCGTTCTCGGGAAAACTCGACGAAGCCCGCCAGTGGGCTTGGTAAGCACTTTGAATATAGTCTCCGGCCCTCGCCGAGTCAACGGTACTGGACTTGAGATTGAACTCAAAGAACACCACTTCGGACCGCAAGCAAATCATAACGGTTAAGGCAAACCCCTGCGCTAGTAACGCTTAGCTAACGATCTGCTGCAAACCTGTGCAAATTCCGATATCGGATGCGGAAGCCGGTCGGAGACAAGCGCGGGGCGGACCGATTAGCCATCCCGCATGTATCATGCTTATATTCAGCCAGTTACGAGCGTGCGCTGCGTGAGGTGCCCGGGCACACGGAATTCTTGGCCGCGCGTTTTCGAACCGCGCCGCGTCCTTTTTTCCACAGAGATTTCCACTGATACTGGCTTCATACAGCTTCGACTAACGGCCCATTCTGACTGTCTCTAAGCGCCGGGTGTGCCGCATCGTCACCTAAGCTAGCGCGCAGGGGATTGCGGATTCGTTCTCTTTGGCCGGGCTGCGACGCAACGAATCCAACCGATAATCGCTCCGTGGTGTTCGCACGTTGCCTGGCGATCGCTTGGCGGGGGCACCGCTGCGACTGCCTGATTCGATGGCACACTCTCGACACCGGAAAGAACGGCCGTAACCTGGTAGCAATACGCGGCTCCCGCGCCGACGTTGGTATCAACATACGAGGTGCCGGTGACTGGCGCGGAATTAAGCTTGGCGAAATGTTCCGCGCAGGCCGCGGCCCGATAAACGTTATAGGTCAGCGAGGGATTGGCAGCTGCGTCGGAGCTGGCGGTCCAGGTGAGTCTCACGGTGTACTGCGAATGTGCCGGCGACGCGCAAAATGCAAAGGCAAGCGCCAGAACTGCGGTGAATCGTTTCATGTTTCTTCCTTTCTTTTCCGGCGAAATGCCGGGCGATTCGTGTCACTGCGTCCTTTTGCGGACACTAAATCGTACCGGTGTGTGTAACGCCGTCCTGTTTGTGCGCCTGTGGACTTTTTGCTTATGGCGGGGGGTGCTTCTGTAGCGCATTATGCGCGTGGTTGTTTCGGTCCCTCTTAGCGTGACAATGTTTGCGCGGCAGGAATGCGAAGCAGAGCTAGCGGATTTTATTCTAAAACAAATTCCTGGAGCCGCCGTGCGGCCGACTGGGGCAATTCAGCTTCCAGAAGAAAGTGCCCATCCACAATTTCGGAACTCAGGACGCGTCCACGCGCCTGCACGAGCGAAAAACTCCGCCCATCGGCCAAGGGCATGCGCAATCGCAATTTCACGATCGGATCCACGGGCATCGCCAAATCAATCCGGGCGAGCAATTCCTCCAGCCCCTCGCCGGTCACCGCCGACACAAATACGTTATTTTGGCCATGGCCGTTGGAATCCGTCAGAGCCTTTTTGTCTTGCTCGCTGAGCCGATCAACCTTGTTCATCACGTGCAGACGCGGCCGGTCTTCCACGCCCAGTTCACGCAGGACTTTTAGGACTTCGGCGTCCTGCTCAGCGTGATGTGGATTCGAAATGTCGGTCACGTGGAGGATCAGCGCGGCCTCCTGCACTTCTTCGAGCGTGGCGCGGAAGGCGGCGATCAAGTCGGAGGGAAGGTCGCGCAGGAATCCCACCGTGTCGGAAAGCAATACGCGACGCTTCGACGGCAGTCGAACCGCGCGGATCGTCGGGTCCAGAGTTGCAAACATTTTCGGAGACTCGAGCACATCGGCGTGAGTCAGAGCGTTGAACAATGTTGATTTCCCGGCGTTCGTATACCCCACGAATGCGATCATCCCGAGCGGAACGGCCTGACGCGCGCGCCGCCGGGTCGTGCGCTGCCGTCGAACTGTTTCAATGGCCGCTTTGATTTTCGCCACTCGATCCCGGATGCGCCGGCGGTCGGTTTCGAGCTTTTGTTCGCCGGGTCCGCGCGTCCCGATGCCGCCGCCGAGCCGTGAAAGTTCCTGGCCGCGGCCGGTCAAGCGGGGCAACAGATAGTTGAGTTGCGCCAGTTCGACCTGAAGTTGCCCTTCGCGCGTGCGGGCGTGAGTCGCGAAGATGTCCAGGATGAGCTGGGTGCGGTCTATCACCCGGCAGTCCGTGCCCTTTTCCATGTTGCGAAGCTGCACGGGCGTCAGATCATGATCCACGATCACCAGTGGCACCTGCCGCGCCTCCGCTTCGGCGCGGATATCGTCGAGCTTGCCGCGCCCGACGAGAGTCGCGGGATCGAGGACATCGCGCACCTGGAGGAGGCTACCCACTATATTCGCGCCGGCGCTCTCGGCCAGCTCTTCCAGCTCGTCGAGTGAATCGCGGTTGGCGAGCGAGACGCCATCCGACCCTCCGCGAGCGCGGCGTTTTAGAGTCACGCCAACGAGCAGGACTCGCTCCCGGCGATCCACGGGTTGCGCGGTTTTCATTCGAGTTCGCTGTGGCAGACGGGACGAAACGCTCGAGGATTCGCGTTCATTTCTGATTCAATCATACGCCGTTTGAGCGCTACCGGCCACTTTCGCCCCGAAAACCCCTAGGTACAGTCCCGGATTGCCTGTGGAGCACGGATGTCGTAGGCTGTACCGAGCTTAGGGGCTATCGGCGCCTCCGAATTGCTGGCTTCCACCTTTCGCCTCCGGCGGCGCGGCCGGAGATAAGTGGGCTGCCAGCGGTATCCCAAACGCGAAACGATTCCAATATAGCAGGGCTACGGGCCGGCGTCTTCGAGCCGTGCGAGAGCCTGACAATTCCAAGGAGCGATGATGCGCTGGCGGCTGTCGGATATACCTGTGCGAGAGAATAGGTTCTGCTCGCGATCCACTTTGGGATCGGATCACGCCTGCTGGGCAGCGCTTCAACAATCTGGCATCCCGACCGTTGGCACGATTGAAGCCTCGCATCCTATGGACTCTCCGCGTTGAACACCGCGATCCAGGACGCATTTCAGAAAAGACCGCGACTCCTTCTGATCGTTGGCTATGGCCTAGCCTTCGTTTGTCTTGTCTGGGTCCTGCACGATTTCCACTTTATGCAGGCGATTCGCGAGATCGCCAACGTGAGCTGGAAATGGGTCGCACTGGGCATCGCCTGCGATGTCCTCAGCTACGCGATTCAGGCCCTTCGCTGGAAGTTCCTGCTAGCCCCATTTGGGAAGGTACGCTTGACCCGAGCGATTCGCGCCGTATACTCCGGCCTTTTCGCCAACCTCGTATTCCCTTTGCGGCCGGGCGAAGTCCTGCGAAGCTACCTTCTCTCCAATTCCGAAGAAATTACCATCGGGCGCGTCCTTGGCTCCGTCGGCGTCGAGCGATTCGTGGACCTGGTGATTGCCACGGCGGCTCTGGCAATGGTTTCGCTCTTTGTCGAACTGCCGCGACGATTTCAGAAGGTGGCAGATACGCTGGCTATCGTCACGCTCGTCCTGCTGACGATTGTTGCGATATTGATTCTGTACCTCGAAATCAAACTCGGCAGCAGTTCTCCTCCCAAGGGTGGACGCCGCCGGTTGCCCGGGAAATTCATGGCCGTGCTTACGGACCTACACGCGATTGGCACCTCGCCCAGCTTCTACGCCGCGGTCTTTGCGTCGCTCCTTTTGCCATTCTTCCAGGTTCTCGGGCTGTGGGCCGTCATGCGCGCCTACGGCCTCGGGCTCTCGCTCCTTGCCGCAGTTGTAGTGCTACTGATTATCAATCTCGGGGTGTCTTTGCCGAACGCGCCCGCAAACATCGGTTCCTATCAGTTTTTTTGTGTCCTCGGATTGAGCATATTTGATGTCGAGAAGAGCAGCGCGACCCTGTTTTCCTTTTTTGCATTTGCGGCCCTCACTCTACCGCTCGCCTTTCTCGGATTCGCTGCCCTGTTGCGCAGCGGGATGTCGCTCCGATCCATGCGGGAAAAGGTCAAGGGTCTGCCAAGGAAAGCGGCTCGCGCGAGCGCGTAAGGCCAGGCCTGCGATTGGGGCCTCTCCACAGTCACTATCGGCACATCACTTCGAATTCGTTTGAAGGGCCGCCAGCCGTCCGTTATATAGTTTAAGTTCAACCAGCCCGCCCTGTATTTATGAGGCGCGCGAATTCCCATGGCTCCAGACATCAATAAGCATCTCGAGCGGGCCCGCCGCAGCCTCGAAAAGAACAAGCTCCGCGAGGCTGTCGCTGAATACCGGGCCGCCCTCGAAGAGTCGCCCGCGCATCAGGAAGCCCTGCAGGCTCTCGCGGATATCCATATCCGGCTGAATGAGCCCGAGCTCGCGGCCCAGTATTATGGCGTCCAGTTCGACCGCTTGCTCGAGGTCGGCGATGCCGCCAAGGCCTCCGCGGTTTTCGGACGCTTCCTCCGGCCATATCCCCAACCTCCCGATCGGCTGATGCGTTACGGCGGCCTGCTTCAGAGGCAGAATCACGCTTCGGAAGCGATCGAGCAGTTCGCCGCCGCCGCCGAGCTTTTCTTGCAGCAGCAACGCGGCATTGAGGCGCTCGCCTGTTACGAAAGCATGGCTCTGCTTGATCCCGAGAATGCCTCGCGGCATGTGATCCTCGGCGAGCTCGCCGAGCAACTCCGGCACGCTGACCTCGCCGCGCGAAGCTACCTCCGCGCGGGCCAACTAACGCAGGCCGGTGGCGGGCTGGACGAGGCGTTGGAGTATTTCGGTCGGGCCCATCGGCTTCTCCCGAACGATCGCACCGGGGCTTTGCTCTTCGCCGAAGCCAAGCTTCGCAAGGGCGATGCCGAAGGCTCGGTCGCCCTTCTCGAACCATTCGCGCCTAACGAAAAAGACACAGCCTTCCTGGCACTGTTCGGCGAAAGCCTGCTGCGCGCTGGCCGATTGGACCGCGCCCGGGAAGCCTTCGAGGCTTATTACAGACAAAACCCCGATCGTTACGAGAAACTTTTTGAGCTTACGGGCGCCTACATCCGCGCGGGTGAGGACCCCAAGGGCGCCGTGTTGCTTGCGCAAACGAAAGACTGGATGCGCGCGGGCCGAAAAGAGGGCGAGCTTTCCGCGCAGATGGATCGCCTGGCGGCGACCTATCCGGGTTCGCTGCCGCTGGCTGAAACGATTGCCCGATGTTACGAGGAGATGAACCGCGAGACCAAATATTTCGACGCGCTCGTGCGGTTATTCGATCTCTATTTTGGCGCCGCGCGGTTGAAGGAAGCCTGCGAAACACTCGACCGGCTCGTGGACATTGACCCATACGACTATCGCAACCAGGAGCGCATCGGCAAACTCGAAGGGAAAGTTGATCCGGCGTTTTTGCAGAGTGTGCTTTCGCGCGCGGCGAAGGCCGCAACGGTTTCCACGCGCACCGATGGTTTTACAGGCGCCGGCTCCGAGGCCGGAGCGACCTCCGGACCTGTCTCCGAAGAAGCCCGAGCGCAGCAGGCGCTCGAAGATCTCGTCGTACAGGTCGAAATTTTTCTCCAGTATTCGCTTCAAACCAAGGCCGTTGAGCGACTGGAAAGAATCGCCGAACTTTTCCCCGACGAGGAAGACAAGAATGAGCGCTTGCGTGCCCTTTACGAGCGCGCGAATTGGTGGCCCAAGGGCGCGCCTCGCAAGGCGGCTCCCGCGGCGCCATCGAGTCCGCGTCCAGTCCCCGTCGAGGCTGCTCCCGCTCCTCCAGTGGCTGCGCCTATGCCGGCGGAGACCCATCGCGACCTCGCCGCGATTGCCGAGATCAACCGGTTGATGTACAGGCAGTCCACGCCGCGCGAGCTGCTTGCGACTACAGCGGCGGAAATCGGCAAGTATCTTCAGGTGACCCGCTGCCTGATTGCGGTGGGAGCGGCAGGCGAAGCCCCGCAACTGACCGCGGAGTATTTCGCGGCGGGAACAATTGCGGCCGGAACGGCGCGCATTCCATCAATTATTGCACTGGTGTCCAAAGCCACGCCCGATGCCTTGGGGGGTATCGAGCTTCATGCTGCGAGCGCCCCGGCTCTCCGCGAACTCGGTCTCGATTCGGCTCTCGCCGTCGAACTAACCGACAAGGAAACTCAGGCGCCTGCGGGTGCTCTGCTAGTAGGAGATGCGGGGGCCAGAAAATGGAAGACAAACGAAAGTTTCTTCCTCCAGGCCGTCGGCGATCAGCTCGTGATGTCCGTGACTCATACGAGGCTGCGCTCGCTGGTTCGCTCTCTGGCCGTCGCTGACGAAAAAACGGGTTTGCTGAGCCGCGGAGCTTACATTGATTGTCTGCTGGTGGAATCGAATCGCTCGCGCACGCAAGGGACACCGCTTTCACTTGTGATCGTGCAAATTGACCGCGGCGGCGATTTGCTGCGGCAGCACGGGGACGCGGCCGTCGAGCAATACGTCGAGCAGCTTGCGCGCGCTCTTTCCTCGGCCGTTCGCCAGACCGACATCGCCGTGAAATATACGGCGTGGTCGCTCGTGTTCGTCCTGCCGAATACGTCGCTCGAAAATGCTCAAGCACTCGCGGACAAACTTCGCCAGGTCGCCTGTACGGTCCAGCCTTCGTGGGGCGACCAAGGTCTGACGGCGAGCGCCATCGTGGCCGAGGCTTCCTCGCGTCCAGGTGATGAGACCGAAGATCGCGTCACCGAGTGGATCAACCGCGCCGAGGCCGGGCTGGACGAGGCGCACCACCAGGGCGGCAACGTTCTACTTTCGCTCGCAACTCCGTAAAATCATGGATACTGACTAATGGCGGGACATGGAAATCCAAAAGTGCGCCTCGGCGAACGCGGCGGGCTCAATGCGGCGGGGCTGCATTTCGGAATTATTGTGAGCGACTTCAATAATTTCATCACGGACCGTCTGCTCGCCGGCGCGCTCGGCGCGTTTGCGAGCGCCGGAGCTCGCGAGCAGCAGCTCGAAATCGTCCACGTTCCGGGCGCGTTCGAACTGCCGATTGCGGCGAAGAAGCTGGCGGCCACAGGGCGTTTCGATTCGCTTGTGTGCATTGGCTGCGTGTTGCGCGGCGAGACATCGCATTACGATTACGTCTGTTCGGAGACCGCGCGCGGCATTCAGCTCGCGCAACTCGATACGGGTGTGCCCATCGGTTTCTGCGTGCTCACCTGTGACACGCGCGAACAGGCCCTCGCCCGCGCGGGTGAAAAGAACGATAACAAGGGGTACGAAACAGCGATCGGCGCGATCGACATGGCCCACCTTTCGCGGAAGTACTCAGCCAAATCCGCCGCTCCGAAGTCGCGCACTCGCCGCGCCGCGCACCGCCCGAAGCGCCGCCGATGAGCCTCCGGCACAAATCGCGCGAGTTCGCCTTGCAGATGCTTTTCGAATGGGACATGACGCGGCAGGATCCCGGGCGCGTCGAGAAACTTTTCTGGAAGTCAGCGCGCGCCTCGGCGCCGACGCGACAATTCGCCGACGAGCTTTTCGAGGGAACGGTCGTCCAAGCAGACTCGATTGATGTGCTCGTCGAAAGGCTCGCGGAAAACTGGCGGCTCGACCGGCTCGCGGCCGTTGACCGCAGCATCCTGCGCCTTGCAATCTACGAGCTTCGCTCGGCCACTGCACCGCCGAAGGTCGTGATTGATGAAGCGCTCGAGCTCGCGAAGAAATTCTCGTCCGCTGAGGCTCCCGCCTTCCTGAACGGTATCCTCGACGCTGCGTTCAAAAGTCTCGAAACGAAAGCTTCCGGCTAGAGAGCGCGGACGAGTGTTGTGATTTCGTCGAGCACGCGCCGTGTGGTATCCGCACGGGTTGTCTCGGAATAGACGCGAAGCATCGGCTCGGTTCCCGAAGCCCGCACCATCGCCCAGCCGATATCGCCCAGATAGACTTTCACGCCGTCGAGGTCTTCGCGACGCGCGATCGGCCAATCCAGAAAACGTTTCAATTTCGGCGCGGCGAAATATTCCAGCGCCTTTTCTTTCTGTCCGTCTTTCAGCGTGAGATCCACGCGGCCATAGTGATGTTCGCCGAATTCGCGATGCAGCATCTCGACCAGCTCGCCCAGCCGCTTCCCGTGCCAGGCCATTACTTCCGCGAGCAGCAGAGCGCTCACTGTCGCGTCGCGTTCCGGGAGATATAACTTCGTGCCAATCCCGCCGCTTTCTTCCCCGCCGACTACAATGTCGCCCTCCAGCATGCGTTCGCAGATGTATTTAAATCCGACGGGAGTCTCCCACACCTTCCGGCCGAGCTTCTGCGCAATCTTGTCAATCATCTTGGTGACGGTGAATGATTTTGCGACATCGCCCGTGAGGTTACGCGTGCCAGCGAGATGCCAGAACAGAATAGACAATATCTGATGCGGCGTGATGAACGTTCCGTCGGGATCCATCGCGCCGATGCGGTCTGCGTCGCCATCGAGCGCGAACCCGGCTTCGTAACCGCCAGCAAGCATCGCCTGGCGCAGCGCCTCCACGTGCGGCTCGATCGGTTCCGGATTCACGCCGCCGAAAAGCGGATCTCGATTGCCGCGGATTTCGCCGGCCTCGATTCCCTGACGACGAAAAAGTTCGAGCAACAATCCGCGGCCAGCTCCGTGCATCGGGTCAATCAGGAAGCGAAACTTCGAGGCGCGCAAGCAGTCCCAATCCACCAGGCCTGCGAGCGTCTCGAGATACGGCGTGCGCACATCGAGTGGATGAATGAGATTGTTGCGCGGCGGGAGCGCGGGGACGCCATCGCGCAAGACGCGCGTGAGTTCCTGCTCCACCTGAGCTACGATGGCGGGCGACGCAGAACTTCCGTAACTTGCCTTGAATTTCACTCCGTTCCAGCGATGGGGATTGTGGCTGGCCGTGATTTGAATTCCGCCGGCGGCTTCGCGCTTACGCACGAGCAACGAAACGGCGGGAGTGGGGCACGCCTCCGTCGCAAGCCAAACCGGAGTGCCGGTGGCAGCGACGGCTTCAGCTGCGACGCGCGCGAAACGCTCGGAGGCGAATCGCGTGTCATAGCCGACGACGACTCCGGCGCCGGGCTTTTCAGCGCGCACGACGTAACGGGCGATCGCATGCGCGACCTTGCGGACATTATCGTCCGTAAAATCTTCCCCGATCACGCCTCGCCAACCGTCAGTGCCGAACTTGATCGCGACTTCGGAGAGACGCGCTTCTAGCTGGTTAGACAAAAGCATCACCCATTATTTCCGATGATTCACAGGAGCCGATGTAAGCGCTTCTCCTCGAGCCACTTCACGATCTTGCCGACGTCCTGCGAGCGCTCGCGAGAGCAGAGCAGCAGCGCGTCGCCGGTTTCGACGAGGATCAGATCGCGCACACCGATGGCGGCGACGAATTTCTTCGGACTCCAGAAGTAGTTGCCGTCGGCATCCAGCGTGAACGAAGCGGCCGCCGAAACATTCGCGCCGCGCTTCGCCGCCAGAAGTTCGTAAACCGCGGCCCACGAGCCGATGTCGCTCCAGCCGATCTTGGCGGGAATCACGAAAACGCGCGCAGCGTTCTGTGCGCGCGTAGCCGGTTCCATCACCGCGTAATCAACCGAGATATTCTCCAGCGACGGATAGATGCGCCGCAACGCCCTCGCATATCGAGGTTTGCCGATTGACTTGGCCAGTTCCCGCAACGCATCGTGCGTCGCCGGAAGAAACCGGCGCAAGTATTCCAGGAAAGTGGACGCGCGCCAGAAGAACATTCCCGCGTTCCACAGGTATTTTCCGGAAGAAACGTACTTTCGGGCGACCGACAGCTCCGGTTTTTCGGTGAAGCGTCGGACGGCGAATGCCGAAACGCCACGCGGCCGCGACGCAATGTTTCCGCGTTCGATATAACCGTATCCAGTTTCAGGATGCGAAGGTGGAACACCGAGGACAACAAGATTCCCGGGGGTCCGAGCAAGTTCGAACGCCGCGCGGACCAGCCTCCGATAGCCCGGCGCATCCGCGATATAGCTATCGGACGGCAGCACGGCCATGAGCGCGTCACCATGTTCGTGCACCAGATGAACGGCCGCGAGACCAATGGCAGCAGCCGTATTGCGTCCGGCAGGCTCGGCAAGCACATGCGATTCAGGAACTCCGCGCATTTCGCGCTTCGCAGCGCCAGATTGTTGCGCGTTCGTGACGATCCAGATGTTTCGCGGCTGGAGAAGCGGCGAAAGACGCACCATCGTCTCCCGCAGCATCGTTTGGCTTCCGACGATATTGAGCAGTTGCTTCGGTGTGCGCGTGCGGCTCCGCGGCCAAAACCGCGTGCCCCGCCCTCCGGCAAGCAGGACGGCACATGTGGGAAGCGATTCAAGCTTCGCCGATTTTGTTCCGGACTTTTTCATCGATGTACCAGACGCGACCAATCCGTTTGTTTCACACCGTTGCCACTGAGTGCGAGCCCGAACTCACCTGGTTCGCGGGGAACATACGTCCGCAACAAAGAGCTACGATCCTCCGGCGCGATTTCATACGTGCCAAGCCCCGCAGGAACCAGCCAGACTTGCGCCGGCCCATAGGCTGCGCGCTCATTATTCCAGCGAATCGTCCCCGCCCCTTCGAGAAAAATCATCAACTCGCAAGCTCCCTGCGATGTGTCCGCCGACACCGCCTGGGTAAACTCCCAGCGCGCAGTTTCAAAATACCGGCAGGATGCGAGATATGTTTTGTCCGCGCCCGCCTCATGAATTCGCACCGGCTCGATCTTTCCGCCGTACTGCTTGCCGAACCGCATTACTTCTAACGCCTTTTCAACATGCAGGGCTCGCAGCTGGCCCTTCGCGTCGCGGCGATTGTAATCATAGACCCGGTAGGTGAGATCGGAGTGCTCCTGTATCTCGCAGAGTACGAGGCCGGGGCCGATCGTATGAGCGGTGCCAGCCGGAACGAACACGGCGTCTCCGGTTCGCATGGGAACATGCTCGAGACAATCCTCAGCTGACCCGTCGGCGATGGCGCGCCTGAAATCCTCGCGAGTTACGCTCGGCTTCAGTCCCACTAGAACTTCTGCTCCGGGGCGCGCGCGGAGGGCGTACCACATTTCCGTTTTCCCGCGGCCGCCGGCAGCTTGCTCATGAATCGCCGCGTACTCGTCGTCCGGATGCACCTGCACGGAGAGCTTCTCTTCTGGGAAGATGAACTTTATCAGCAGAGGGAAAGTGGCGCTTCGATCCGATCGCGTCCCTGCCCATTCCACCGGCATTTGCGGCCACGCTTCGCCGAGCGTTTTCCCGGCGAAGGGACCATTGGCGAACCGACACTCGCTGCCGGTCGTCCAGGCCTCGCCGAGAGGCTCGGCGAGATTGGATTTTTCAGGGAAAAACGGCGCGAGCGAGCGCGCACCCCAGGGACGCGGACTGAAGATAGGCTCCAGACGCGCTGGACACAGGATCATCTGTTCACGCGGAAACGTTCACTTAGCCTTGCCGAAGAAACGGCCCATCCGCAGCAGGCCTTCGTCAATGCGGTCCATAGAGGTTGCGTAGGAGATGCGCAGATGGCCGGGCGCTCCGAACGCCACGCCGGGAACAACGGCGACATGTTCGCGTTCGAGAAGCAGCCTCGAGACCGCCATGTCGTCCGGCATTTCGGCATTGTAGTGCGCCGAAATATTCGGGAACACGTAGAACGCCCCCTGCGGCGCCGTGCAAGTGACGCCCGGAATCGCCCGCAAACCCGCAACGATGCGCTCGCGACGCCGCGCGTATTCCGCGAGCATCGTGGCGACGCCATCCATCGGTCCGCGCATCGCGGCGACGCCCGCGTATTGCGTGATCGAGGTCGGGTTCGAGGTGGACTGGCTCTGCAGTTTCGTGACGGCGTCAACGAGCGGCTTCGGCGCGAGGACGTACCCGAGCCGCCAACCGGTCATCGCGAATGTCTTCGAGAACGAACCGACGACGATGACCGCGCTCTTTGAATCCCGCACGCTCGCAATCGAGAACGGCTTGGCGTCGCCATAGGTGAAGTGCGAATAGCACTCGTCGGCGAGCAGCCACACGCCCTTGCGCTGGCAAACCGCCAGGACTTTCGCGTACTCCTCCGGCGGAATCACCGCGCCAGAGGGATTGCTCGGCGAATCGGCGATGACCATGCGGGTGCGCGAGGTGATGAGCTTTTCCAGCGCAGAGGCGCGCATGACGAAATTGTCGGCCTCGGTGGTCTCGAGGATCACCGGCGTTCCGCCCGCGTACTTGACGATATCGGGATAGCTGACCCAGTAGGGCGCGGCGATAACGACTTCATCGCCCGGATTAATCAGCGCACAGACGGCGTTGAAGATGGAGTGCTTGCCGCCGACATTAACCACGCATTCCGAGGGCTGGTAGGACGAGCCGAGCTCCTTCGCGTGCCATTCGCAGATGGCTTTGCGCAATTCCGGGAGGCCCGGGACAGGCGTGTATTTCGTTCGATTCTCGTCGAGCGCCTGAATGGCGGCGCGCTTGATGTGCTCCGGCGTCGGAAAATCCGGCTCGCCGGCGCCGAAATCGGCAACGTCAACGCCCTTCGCTTTCAATGCAGCGGCCGCCTGCAGCACCACCATAGTCGGCGATTCGTTGATGCGATTGACGCGATCCGAAAGCTGAAATGCCTCTTCTGTCTTCACGGCTGTGCCCGGCTCCATTTGCCTACCCTTTAATTGGTTTGAGACGACAGTCTATTCTAGCCGACTTTTGCGCGCAGGCGCTCCATAACGAGGGGTGGAACGAAGTCCTTCACGGGGCCGCCCAGTCGGGCCAGCTCCTTGACGAGGCGCGAGCTCAGATAGCTATAGGCCTCGGCCGGCAACATGAAAACGGTCTCGATATCAGGTTCGATTTTTCGGTTCATCATCGCCATCTGCAGCTCGTACTCGTAGTCGGAAACAGCGCGTATGCCGCGAATAATCACGCTCGCGCCCTGGCTGCGGGCATAGTCCATCAGCAAGCCATCAAACTGTTCCACCTCGACGTTTTTCCATTCGAAGGTGACGGCCTCAAGCATCTCGACGCGTTCCCTGACGGTGAAGAGAGCCTCTTTTTCGAGATTCTTCGCTACGCCCACGATCAATTGATCGAAGATCATCGCGGCGCGCGCGATGAGATCGAGGTGACCGTTTGTCACCGGATCGAACGAGCCGGGATAGATTGCCGTGACGGGTTTGCTCATTTCCAAGTCTTCCGGGGTGTGATCTTAACCTAGAATAGCGGCGGCGCGAAGCGAACGCCTCAATTGGTAACGGGCTCGGCATTCGGCCGCGTGAGAGGTACAGACAAGCGATGAACGTACTGATATTTGGCGCAACGGGCATGGTCGGCCAAGGCGTATTGCGCGAGTGCCTGCTGGACGCAGATGTAAAGTTGGTGCAGGCGATCGGCCGAACACCGACAGGGGTGCAGCACGCGAAGTTACGGGACGTGGTGCATTCGGATCTTTTCCACTATGAGGCGATCGAGGCATCGTTGACGGAATTTGACGCATGCTTCTTCTGCCTCGGCGTGACTTCGAGTGGAAAGGCGGAATCGGATTATGCGCGCGTGACCTGCGGGATCACCATGGCGGCCGCGGAGACTTTGTGCTGCCAGAATCCGCGAATGACGTTTATCTATGTTTCGGGCGCCGGCACCGACAGCTCGGAGCGCGGACGGATCATGTGGGCACGGGTGAAAGGAAAAACAGAAAATGCGCTGCTCCGATTACCATTCGCGGCGTATATGTTTCGCCCCGGTATAATCGAACCGCTCGATGGAATTAAATCCAAAACGAACGTCTATCAAATCTTCTACACGCTGGGCAAACCATTGTTCCCGGTGATCCGCCTGTTCTTTCCCAATCAGATCGTAACCACGCGACAGATCGGCCGCGCGATGTTAAACGTAGCGAGGATCAGTTGGCCCAACCGAGTGATGGAGATCAAAGACATCCGTGCCGCCGCCCAATCCTGAATGTTAAAGTTAGTTCTTGGGCGCGGCCTGCTGCTTGTTGTATCCGTCCCAGGCGATTGAGATCAGGAAGGCGTGGATAGCGTCCGCGTCTGCGGGAGTGAGCACGTCGTCCCACGGAGGCATTCCGGCATTGCGCAGCGCTCCGCCGAGAACGATCTGCTTGAATGCGTCGTGCGTTTCCGGACTCATACGGCGGAGGTCTGGAGCGAGGCTGCCCGGCACATTCAGATGGCACGAGGCGCAGTGCGCGCCGAAAATCTCGCCGCCTTTCTTGACGGTTTCAGCAGATGCCGTGAGAGGCGGCGGCTGCGGAATCGGCTGGATCGGGGGAAGCAGAGCGGGGATCGGCGTGGCGCCCCCGTCCAATTTGAAGACGACGATCCGGCCATCGTTTCCGCGCTGGAAGGCCGCGCTCGTAGGATGCGGGAAATTCCATCCACCGCCGCCCCAGCCCGCCATCACGGCGACGTATTGCGTGCCATCAATGCTGTACGACATCGGGCCGGCGACGAACGAAGTGCCAACGTCAATGTCCTTCAGTTTTTTTCCGGTGAGCGCATCGTAGGCGCAAAAATGCCCGGTCCCGGTGCCTTGAAACACTAATCCACCGGCAGTTGCCAGCACGCCGGGACGATCCCACCAGTCCGACATCGGAACATCCCAGACGATCTTGGCACGAATCGGATCCCACGCGCGAAGGAAGGCCTTGCCGGAGAAAATGCTCTCCTGGCCGTTTTCAATCACGGGAATGTAGACGATCCCGGTCTGCGGATCGTACGACATCGGATTCCAGTTGTGCCCGCCCATGGGCGAAGGCGAGATCAATTTGTTCCCGTTGGACGAATATCTGTACGATCTTGCGTCGGCCGCTTCGACAGGCCGCCCTGTCTTCAGATCCACATGATCGGCCCAAGTGACCGGCACGAATTTTTCGGCGGAGAGAACTTGGCCCGTTTTGCGATCAATGATGTAGAAGAAGCCCGTCTTCGGCGCCTGCATCAGCACTTTGCGATTCTCGCCATTGATTTTCAGATCGGCCAATACGATCTGCTGCACCACGTCATAGTCCCATTGGTCGCCGGGCGCTTCCTGGTAATGCCAGACGAGGCGGCCGGTATCGGGATTTATGGCCAAAATCGAAGAGATATAGAGATTGTCGCCACCGGAAGGGCTGCGGCGCGACTGATCGTAGTAAGTGCCGTTGCCAGTGCCAAAATATAGAAGGTTGAGATCCGGATCGTAGGCCATCCCGCCCCAGACGGTCCCGCCGCCGCCCATGGGCCAATTGCTTTTCGGGTCCCACGTCTTGATCGCAATGTCGAGTTCGGCAGACCCCTGCGGCTTCGATGGGTCGCCGGGCACCGTATAGAAACGCCACGCTAGCTTGCCCGTGTCGAGATCATACGCGGTGACGTAACCGCGGGCGTCGTACTCTCCGCCGGCATTGCCGATGACGACGACCTTTCCAGCCACCTGGGGCGCACCCGTGCTTGTGTAGGCTCGTTTCTTGTCGTCAACAGTGTCGGCGCGCCAAAGCTCGCGACCCGTCGTCGCATCGAGCGCGATGAGGTGAGCGTCAAAGGAAGCGACGTACACTTTGCCGTGCCAGACGGCGACGCCGCGATTCACTTCGTCGCAACACGCGCGTTGATTCACGCGCATGTCGTTGTGCGGATCGAAGGTCCAGAGTTCCTTTCCAGTTTTCGCGTCGAGCGCGTAAACCTGGCCGATCGAACCGGTCGTATACATCACGCCGTCCACAACGATGGGCGTCGCTTCAAGGCCGCGAATTGTATTGGTGTGGTAATCCCAGGCGAAGCCGAGACGGTCAATATTTTTCGTGTTGATCTGCGTGAGCGGAGAGTAGTGCCCTTTGCCGAAATCGCGCCCGGTGGTGAGCCATTCGCCGGGATGCTTGTCCGCGGCCATCAAGCGCTTCTGATCAATTTGGCCACGGGCCACGGGCTTTTCCTGAGCGGCGAGCGCAGGTGAGACGCGCGCGGCGTGGCCCACGAAGAGGAGCATTGCCGCAACGGCGGCTGTTGCGAGCGGCGTCGCAGACGCGATTTTCGAATTCAACGGCATCTCGGTTTTCTCCCAGAGGAATCGCGGCGAGCGCGATCAGTTCGACGGATATTGAATCCACGGCGACGGCATATTGTAGGGCACGCCGATGAAGAGCGACTCGATTTGTTGAATCTTGCCGCCGCGGATTTTGAACAGCTCGAGAAAGCAGAGCGAGCCGGGCGTGCGAATCGAAGATTTCATCGGTGTGCCGTCGGTGAGCGTGTAATTCTCCAGCCGCCCGGCGTGGTCAATGAAGCCGGCGCTCATAATCAGGCCGCGTTCCTCGTCCACAAGGAAAAAGCGGCGGTCGCGGACGCGATCGTCGTAGCGGTAATTGCCGAGCTTGAACTGCTGCGCGCAGCCGAGGTTGGCGACGAGGATCGTTTTCGCCAGGTCCGGATTGTGCGTGGTCAGAAGCCCATTCTCCCAGCGGTCGCAATCGTCGTAGAACGGCGCGAAAAGCACGCCGTCATTCAGCTGCAACGTCGAGAAGTAACCGTCGGCGATGGCGATCATGCGCTCGCGCAGGCTGCGCTCTTCGGCCGGCACGATTTCGGTGAAGGCGGGCTTCTCTGTCAGCACCGGCTTACTGGGGAACGGGCCGCTGCCCTCACTGCGGCGGATGAGTGTCTCCGCTTCGGAAATTTTCGAATCGACCACCTTCAGTCGCAGCGCAAACATCGAGGTGCTGTTGGTTTCCTGCACGATGCCGTAGCAGCCGACCGCGCCGTTGACAGGATCGGCCGTGTGGAGACTGTAGTCGCCGAGGCCGGTGAGCGTGCCCCAGACGCCATCGCCGATTTTCATCATGACGTTATTTTCGGAGTAGCGGAAATTCTTGGCTAGAGGAAGGCGCGAAGGATCTTTGTCTTTCAGTGCAGCAAGATATTGATCGAGAAAGCCGTAAAGACACTGGCGGTCGCAGCCCGACATCGTGCTCTGCGCGGCCGGTGCGGGACCTGCGTTCGCAGACGATGTCACGACCGCGACAAACACCAGGCAGAGCCCGACGCTGATCAAACCTCTTCGCACGACTTTTCCTCCCCAAGGAACGTCGGGAAGATACTACAGCGCGGGAAAACAACAAAGAGATTCAAAGCGAGGACGTATAAGAGAAATATCGCTCGGGTGTCCGTTTGTTTTGCGATTACCTGATGACGTTTAGCGGCGATCGAGTGCGGGGTGGCGTACGTCGCGGCCGGCGACGAAATAGATTACGTCCTCGGCAATGTTGGTGGCGTGATCGCCGATGCGCTCCAGGTTCTTGGCCACGAGCACGAGTTCAAATGCGGCAAAAACGACTGCTGAGTCTTCCATCATGTAGGTGAGCAACTCGCGGAAGAGCTGATCGCGCAAACGATCCACTTGATCGTCGCGCCGCAGGACAGTCTGGGCTAGCTCCTGATCGCCGCGGACCACAGCATTCAAGCTGTCGCGAACCATGGCCTCGGCCAGCTCGCTCATACGCGGCAAATCCACGTAGGGCTTCACCTGCGGGTGGCGCAGGATGCGCATCGCGGATTGCGCGATGTTCACAGCCTGATCGCCAATGCGCTCGAGATCGCCATTGATGCGCGAGACCGCCAGGAGAAATCGAAGATCGGTCGCCATGGGCGCTTGCAAGGCAAGCAGGCGCTGCACGCGCTCGTCAATCTCGATCTGCATCTCGTTGATGGCGTCTTCTTCGCCGAGCACCGCTTCTGCGAGGCGCTCCTCGCCGTCGAGTACCGCCTGCACCGATTGATGGACCGCGCGCTCGGCGAGGCTCCCCATCCACAGCAGCCGCTGTTTCAGTTCTTCGAGATCGTGTTCGAAATGTCGTTCCATGGATCCTCAACCCCTTCCACACAATATCATCGCAGCTGCAAGACTTCGGATTACCCGAAGCGGCCGGTGATGTAAGCCTCCGTGCGGGGGTCGGTGGGCGTCGTAAAAAGCTTCGAAGTCTCGCTGTGCTCGATTAATTTTCCGTCCAGCATGAATGCCGTGAAATCACTGGCGCGGGCGGCCTGCTGCATATTGTGCGTCACGATTGCCATCGTACAGCTGTCTTTCAGGTGGAACAGCAGTTCCTCGATCTTGGCAGTCGTCACGGGATCGAGCGCCGAGCACGGCTCGTCGAGAAGCAAAACCTCCGGATCAACTGCGAGGGCGCGGGCGATGCACAGCCGCTGCTGTTGGCCTCCCGAAAGGGCGAACGCCGATTTGTGCAGGGAGTCCTTCACCTCATCCCACAGGGCCGCGCGGCGCAGGCTGTGCTCGACGAGATCGTCAAGGCGCCCCTGGAAGCCGTTGATTCGCAGCCCGTAGGCGACGTTCTCATAAATTGACTTCGGAAACGGATTCGGCCGCTGAAAAACCATGCCCACTCGCCGCCGCAAGCCGACAACGTCCATTTGCAAAATGTCCTGGCCATCGAGAAGAATTTCGCCGACAACGCGAGTATTTCGGATCGTCTCGTTCATCCGATTCAGCGTGCGCAGGAAAGTAGACTTTCCGCAACCGGATGGACCGATCAGCGCCGTCACGCGGTTCTTGGGAATTTTCAGGTTCAGCCCGAAGACGGCCTGCTTCGGGCCATAGAAGAAGTTCAGATCGGAAATCTCAAAGCGCACCTGCGCCTCCTTCTCCGATGCCGTTGGTGGTCTTTCAGTCATCGTAATCTGCGGCGCGCGCCGCGCAGCCGTGGCGTTATGTCCATGTGTAGTGGCACCCATGTCAGACACTCCGGCCCCCTCCGCCGCGGCTCAGAACGACTCGAGTTCCGATGTTGGCAACCAGCACCAGAGCCAGCAGGACCAGCCCCGCCGCCCAAGCCTGCCGATGCCAATCATCATAAGGGGCGATTGCATACGTATAAATCATCACTGGAAGCGAAGCAATGGGCTGCCCCCAGCCCGGACTCCAGAAACGATTGCTGAATGCCGTAAAAAGCAGTGGCGCCGTCTCGCCTGCTACGCGAGCCAGAGCAAGCAGCACGCCGGTGATAATTCCGCCCTTGGCCGCAGGTAGCACGACGGTCGCAATCGTCCGCCATTTGCTGGCGCCGAGCGCCATGGCACCCTCGCGCAGGCTCCCGGGCACGGCGCGGAGGAATTCCTCGGTGCTTCTCACCGTGATGGGTATCACCATAATGCCCAGCGCAACTCCGCCCGCGATCGCCGAAAAGTGCTTGAAGGGCAGAACGGCGAGCGAGTATGCAAATATCCCGATCACGATCGAAGGCACGCCATTCAGCAGGTCGGTCGTGTAGCGAATCACGTACGAAAACGTCTTCCCGCCGAATTCCGCAAGATAAACGCCCGCCATCAAGCCAACCGGCAACCCCATCAGCGCGGCGAGAAACAGCAGTTTCATGCTCCCGACGATGGCGTTCGCCATGCCGCCACCCGTCTCTCCAACAGGCTTCGGAAGCTGCGTGAAGAAATCGAAGTTGAGCGACTTGCCGCCGTTCCATACGAGATACCCGAGTATCAGAAACAAAACGGCGACGACGCCGAATGCGGCCACGCCAGTGAGCGTCAGCATCACCACGTTCAGGGATTTCCGCCAAATCAGCAAAAGCCGGCTCATGACGGATGACCTCCGCCGCGTTCGGTGGCCACGATCAGCAGCCGTGCGAGCCCGTTCAAAATGAAGGTCATCAGGAACAGCACCAGCCCCAACTCGATCAGCGCGCTCAGATACAAATCTCCCGTCGCTTCCGTGAATTCGTTCGCGATCACAGCGGCGATCGTATAGCCAGGCGCAAAGAGGGACGCGCTAATTTTGGGATCGTTGCCGATCACCATGGTGACCGCCATCGTCTCGCCCAGCGCGCGCGCCAGAGCCAAGAACACGGAACCGAGAATGCCGGTTCTCGCCCACGGCACCACCACTTTCCAGGTGGCTTCCCAACGGGTCGCGCCTAGCGCCAGCGCCGCTTCGCGCTGTTCGCGCGGAACGGTCAGAAGCACTTCGCGCGAAACGGAGATGATGAAAGGAACGACCATGATCGCCAGAACGATCCCTGCGGTAAGAAACCCCACGCCGTAATTCGGGCCCTTGAAGAATTTGCCAAGAACGGGAACGTGCCCGAGCGTGCCGATCAGAATCGGTCCCACCGTGGTCCGCATCAGAGGCACAACGATAAAGATTCCCAGGAGCCCATAGATCACGCTGGGAACCGCGGCGAGCAAGTCAATCAGGAATGAAATCGTATCCGACATCCGGCGCGGAGCAAGCTCCGACAAAAAAATCGCCGCGGCGAGACCGAGCGGCACGGCGATCACCAGCGACACGATTGAAGTAACGATCGTGCCATAGATAAACGGCGCGGCGCCGAAATTGTCGAAGATTGGATCCCACGTGCTCGTCCAGAAAAATAGCCAACCGAATTTTGCCCGCGATAGGTGGGAATTCACCCAAAGCTCGTACACCAGCATGGACGTGAGGAGCAGAATGCCGGCCGCAAACGTGAGAGTCAGGACGTGCGCCACCTCATCACCATGCCGCAAGCGGTGAAGAAACGCACTCGGCCCCGCTTTGGGCGGGGCCGAGTGCTCAATCGTGGTGGCCGATGTTGACATCCTATTGGATCAGCGAGATGGCCTTCACTTCTTTCGCGACGACCGACTTTGGCAACTGTGCGTAGGTAAGGCCCTCATTGAATTTCTGCCCGTCGTCCAGCATCCACTTCAAGAAACCCTTGATCGCGTCGCGTTTCGCCGCATCGGAAATCTGCGCGGGGATCAGCAGCCACGTGAAGCTGGAAATCGGGTACGACTTTGCGCCCGGAGCGTTGGTGATCGAAACGCGGAAATCGTCCGGTATATCCTTCATCGAAGCGGCCGCGGCCGTAACGCCCGCGAGGTCCGCCTTGACGAATTTCCCGTCTGCATTCTGTACTTTGCCGTATGGGATGTTGTTCTGGACGGCATAGATCAGCTCGATGTAACCGATGGCGTCCGGCGTCTGCTTCACTAGGCCGGAAACGCCCTCATTGCCCTTGCCGCCGAGGCCCACGGGCCAGTTCACTGACGTGCCCTTGCCCACTTTGTTCTTCCAGTCGTCGCTGGCCTTGGAAAGGAAATCCGTGAAGATGTAGGAGGTTCCGCTGCCGTCGGAGCGATGTACGACCACGATATCGTCTCCCGGCAATTTCACTCCCGGATTCGCCTTCGTGATTTCAGGATCGTTCCACTTGGTGATCGTACCCAGGTAAATTCCCGCCAAAGCCTTCTGCGTGAAATTCAAGTCGGTGCTTACGCCCGCGACGTTGTAGGTCGGAATCACCGCGCCCAGGACCGTGGGGAAGTGGAGAATCTTGAATTTCGCCTGCGCCAGCTGATCGTCGGACATCGGTCCATCGGACGCCCCGAAATCCACGGTACCGGCCAAAAGCTGGCGTATCCCACCGCCCGAACCTATGGACTGATAGTTGATCTGAATGTTTGGATGCGCCGTGTGGTAAACGTCAAACCACTTCGAATAAATTGGATACGGGAAGGTGGCGCCGGCGGCATTCAGCAGCATCGGATTCGACTGGGCGCCTGCGGTGGCCGTCAGGGCAAAGAGAAGGGACAGTACAACCAGCGTTTTTCTCATGTGCTTTGGGATTCTCCTCTGTCATTTGTCATTATCTTTTCCAGATTGTTACAGCCGTGTTACATCAACAAGAATTCGGCGTGAACGCGCACATCGCCGCTCGAAAGGGTGGAGAGGCGCAATCCCGGGGGTAGGAGACTGCGCCTCTAGGTCGGGCGAGACTTGCGTTGGTTCTTCCGGTGCGGCTTGCCGAGACGCCGGAACTTATCGAGATCTTCCCCTTGCCAATCGCCCAAACCACCGCCGATTCACGTCGAGCGGGCAATCTCGGCCCGCTGCTCCCCGGCAGCGAATTGGCTTCCAGGCCAAAGTACTGCGCGAGGCCACCCTAGAGGTCCCGGTTGAATAACACGTGAGCCGCGTGTGAAAAGACCGTGACTAACCGCCAACCACGGCCGCGTTCTCGGCGCGCGCCTCCAGCTGCCGCGCTCGTCCGTGGCGCACTTCGAGGCCGCGGACCCAGAACAGGACGTCTTCGGCGATGTTCGTCGCATGGTCGGCGATGCGCTCGAGATGGCGCGAAGCCAAAACAAACTGGAGGCTCGGAGCCGCCTGTGAGGAATTTTCCGCAATACCGGAGAGTAGCGCCTCGAACACGCGGTCGCGATATTGATCCACGGCGTCATCGCTTTCGAGCACCTGCGTCGCGAGGTCCACGTTCTGATAGATGAGCGCGCCGAGGCATTTCGAAATCATCGCTCGGACGGCCATGGTCATCGGCTCGAGCTCGGCCGGTGTCTCCACATCGCCCATCGTTGAAAGCGAGATGGCGCGCTCGGCTACGTTGACGGCCAGGTCCCCCATGCGCTCAAGGTCATTGTTGATTTTGAGCGTCGCCACGATAAGGCGAACGTCCGCATCGGAGAGATTTCCGGCGCGTAGCAGACGGATAGCGTGCTCGTCAATTACGATTTCGAGTTCGTTGATGCGCGGCTCGCTTAGAAACACCTCGCTGGCCAGGCGTTCGTCGCGCCCAAGCAACGCTCCGAGCGCCCTGTTCACCGAGCCTTCGACGGTTCGCGCCTGCGAAACCAGGTAGTTCAGCAGCACTGCCTGAAAAACTCCCTCCGTGCTCATTTTCGTGGCCGCCATGATGGTTTCTCCGGGGCGGCCGCTCGCCGCCTTTATCTTTGTCACCAGATGCAGGATGAAGGACGGCCATTGCAATCAGATAAATCGGAAGTGAATGCTTCAAGACAGCGCGGCGAATCTTCCCGCAGGAATTACGCGGCGAGGGATACCGAGAAGAAAAACTTCGAGCCGTGGCCGACTTCGCTTTCCACCCACAGGCGGCCACCGTGCGCTTCCACGATGTGTTTCGCGATCGAAAGACCCAGGCCGGTACCGCCCGCCTCGCGCGAACGCGCCGCGTCCACGCGATAGAAGCGCTCGAAAATTCTCTCCTGATCGGCGAGTGGTATGCCGATGCCCGTGTCCTCCACGGTGACCACGGCCTCGCGCGGCCCGGCCGCTGCGCTGATTCGGACTCGGCCACCCTCCGGCGTGTATTGGACGGCGTTGTCCAGCAGGTTCTGCACCACGTCGCGCAACAGACTGGCATCACCGTGCACGGCAGGTAGGTTGGACGGCACGTCCACCTCAAGTTCAATCCGCTTTCGGTTTGCCTTCAGCTGCGAGGTCTCCGTGCAGCGTTCAATTACTTCCGCTAACTGGACGGGAACGAACTGGATCTCAAGCTTGCCGGCTTCGATGCGTGCCAGCTTGAGCAGGTCGTCCGTCAAAACCGCGAGCCGCGTGGCGTGGTCGCGGATTATTTCAAGAAAGCGGCGGTTGTTGCGGGGATCCTCCAGAGCGCCGGAGAGCAGCGTTTCGGCAAATCCCTGGATCGCCGTCAGCGGCGTCTTGAATTCGTGCGATACGTTCGCGACGAAATCGTGCCGCACGCGCTCGAGCCTGCGCAGTTCGGTCACGTCGTGGAGCACCACGACCGCCCCAGACGGCTTTTCATTCTGCGCGGCCGCCTCAAGCGCCTGCACGGGGGTCGCCGTCACTGAAAAATTCCGGTGCTGCACGATTCCCATCGCGATTTCGCTCCGAAGTCCTTCTTCGCCGCGAAGGGCCCGGCGAATCAGCCCCACCAGATCGGAATTTCGGACCGCTTCGATCACCGGACGCCCCTCGATCGCCGTCGAGTCGAGATTCCAAATTTCCGAAAAAGCGCGGTTGCAGAATACGAGCTTCTCTTGCGCGTCAATGACAGCAACGCCTTCCACCATGCTTCGCAGGATCGCGCTCGAGCGATTGCGTTCACCGCTCAACGAGCGGATCGTGCTGTCCATCCAAGCTGCCGTTTCGTTCAGCGCGCTGGCTAGGTCGGCAAGTTCGTCGCGCGGGCGCTCGGCTGGCAAGGGACGAAAATCTCCCTCGGCGACGCGCCGCGAAAAATCTTTCAGCCGTTCGACGCGCGCGGCAAATACCCGGAAATAAATGAGCGAAATTATCCCGCCCAGAATGAGGATTACGAGCGAAGCTGCATAGATTCTTCGCCGCAATTCAGAAACCGACGCGTCCACCTCCGCGAGTGGCAACGCCATGCGGAGCACCACGGGCGGGCCGCTGGATTGTTCGCAGCGCACCGCGCGATAGACGAGATCGCGACCCAGCGTGGCGCTGTGACGCACGGATTGGCCTTCTCCCGATGCAAAGGCCTGCTGGATCTCCGGCCGGTTGGAATGATTCTCCATCGTCTCGGGATCGTGTTGGGAATCCGCCAATACGAGTCCCGCGTTGTCAATCACGGTGACGCGCGCGCCGCTGCGCCCCATCCATTCGGTCCACGCGCGAAGATCCGCCGCATCGTCCAGCCGCGGCGGGCGCGCTTGCGCAATATTCAGGAGAGAGGCGAGTTTATCGTCCGCCGCGCGAATGGAGTCGCGGCGAAGAACGCGGGAGGAGTAGAAATCAACGGCAAGCAGGACGACGAGCAGCAGGGCGAAATAGGTCAGCCCGAGTTTCCAGAAAAGCCTAGCTCGCACGGGTTTCGAAGAGGTATCCGGCGCCGCGAATCGTCTTCATGTAAGCCGGATGCTGCGGATCGGCTTCTATCTTTTCGCGCAGGCGCCGCACGTAGACGTCCACGCTGCGCGGCGTCACGAACCGTTCGGTTCCCCAGACGCCGTCCAGCAATTGATCGCGCGTGAACACACGATCGGGACGCGCCGCCAGAAAATAAAGCAGTCTGAACTCGAGCGTGCTCATGGGTACGGGTTTTCCGCCGCGCGTCACCTTGTAAGCGGCCGGATCAATTCGCAGCACGCCGATTTCGATGGGTTTCTCCGACGGCGTTCCCGGTTCAGTCCGCCGTAGAAGCGCTTTCACGCGAGCCACAAGCTCGCGCGGGCTGAACGGCTTCGTCACGTAATCGTCCGCGCCGAGCTCCAGCCCGACCACGCGATCCGCTTCTTCGCCCTTCGCCGTCAAAATCAGAACAGGCAGACGGTTCAGGCTGACGTCTTTGCGAACCTCTTTGCAGATTTCGAGGCCCGAGAGTTTCGGCAGCATCAAATCAAGGATCAGAAGATCCGGAGGAGTCTTGCGAACTTGCGCGAGTCCCGTGGCGCCATCCACGCTCGCGGCCACCTGAAAACCGTCTTTCTCCAGGTTGTATTTCACCAGCTCGATAATGTCTTTGTCGTCTTCGATTACCAGGACACGTTTCATTGATTCTCTTTCCGGGAGTCGTCCACAACATACGGGAAATGCCGCCCTGGGCGCAAGCAGGCGATGCCTCATTCGTGTGGTTTTAACGGGGCGTTAACATTCTCCCAAAATGGTTAGCCACACAGCTGCTGGTTTCAGGCGCTAGATTGCCCGTGCGCGTTCCGTTCTGGCACACCTTGCAACTTGCTGCGCCCGCTTCACTTAACCAGGTGCGCGATGCAGCTACGTTAGATACACACCCAGCTCACGTTCTTCCGGCCGACCGATCAATGCATTTCGGCACTTGTGCCGATAGTTCATTCAGGGAAGCGCCGTCGGTGTGTGCGCATCCTGATTGCGAGGCCGAAAAGTGTCCGGAACGAGTAAACGCACGGCTTCAGTGAGGCATCGCGCATGCCACTTCGTTCGCATCGCCACCCTCGCTGCAATTCTTGCGTTGCTGTCGCTGCCGACGTGGTCTCAACAGAAATCCGCAGATCTCGCCCAGGAGAGTCTCGAAGATTTGATGAACGTTGAGGTCACTTCTGTCTCGAAAACCGAAGAGACACTTTCGCGCACCGCTGCGGCGGTTTTTGTGATCTCGCCGGAAGACATAAGTCGCTCAGGTGCGAAGAATATTCCGGATTTGCTTCGTATGGTTCCGGGAATGGACGTAGCGCAGATCAACGCGAACACGTGGGCGATCAACGTGCGCGGATTTAACGCCCGATTCAGCAACGGCTTGTTGGTGCTGCTCGATGGACGCCCTGTGTATACGCAAACGTTCGGTGGCGTTTTTTGGGACGTTCTGGATCTCCCCGTCGAAGACATCGAGAGAATCGAAGTGATCCGCGGCCCCGGCGGATCGGTCTGGGGAGCGAACGCCGTCAACGGCGTGGTCAATATCATCACGAAAAAATCCTCCGAAACGCATGGTGGATTGGTGGTTGCAGGAGGCGGCAACACGGACCAGGGATTTGCAACCGCCCAATACGGCGGCAAGGCTGGTGAGAAGACCGACTATCGGGTGTATGCGAAGTACCTCAACCAGGATCACTTGCCAGATTCAGCAGGCCAGGACGGAGGAGATGGATGGCACCTTCTCCAGGGTGGTTTTCGCACTGACAGCGTCCTCTCCTCCAGAGACACGCTTACTCTTCAAGGGAGTATTTACAGCGGCCGCGAAGGAACACCGTCCACGTATCTTCCGTCCGTTACCGCGCCTGCCTTGCTGGACAACGAGTTGCAGGTGAATCTGTCGGGTGGTTTCATTCAAGGCACGTGGGACCACATCGCCTCCCTTCACTCGGACACTGCCCTCCAAGTCTCCTACGATCAATATCAACGCAACGACACTCTCGGTGAAGGCAGGGGTACTTTCAACCTTGATTTTCAGCACCACTTCAGCGGGTGGGCACGGCAAAACATCGTCTGGGGGCTGAACTATCGCTATTCAGCGTCCCATTCCAGCGGAAGTTTTACCGCGTCTCTCGTCCCGGCCGACCTCGCTACTCAGTTATTCGGCACATTTATCCAGGATGAAATCACAATTGTCCCGGACCGCGTCTTCCTCACGTTAGGCGCCAAATTGGAACACAACTACTACACCGGATTTAACTTTATGCCAGACGTCCGGGTGGCCTGGGCACCCAGTGCGCGCCAGACGCTTTGGGCGGCCGTCTCGAAGGCGGAGCGGACACCGAGCGCGCTTGACGCCTCCATCCGCGCAAACGTCGGCGGGTTTACGGGTCCGGGAGGCATTCCCGTCCTGATAAGACTTACCGGCAATCCCAAGGTAAATGATGAAGGGCTAATTGCCTACGAAGTGGGCTATCGAACGATGGTCCTTAGACAATTGTCAGTAGACTTCACGGCCTACTACAACAACTACAACAATCAAAACACAACCGAGCCTATGGCGTTTTTCGCGGAGAATTCGCCCTCGCCGCCGCATCTCGTACTGCCTCTCGTTTTCGAGAATCTCATGCACGGAGAAACGCACGGCGTCGAGATCGCTGTGAACTGGCAACCCGCTCGTCGCTGGACTCTGAGCCCGGGATACGCATTTGAGGATATCCATATGCAATTGGCTCCCACGAGTCATGACACGACATCGGTCGCCGCAGCGGAAGGAAGCAGCCCAGATCAATCCGCGCAGCTTCGATCGCATTTCGTTCTCGGGCACGGCCTGAGCTGGGATGCTTCCGCATATTTCGTGGGTCGCCTCACCGACCCAATCGAAGCTTCCTACACCAGACTCGACACTCAACTCACTTGGCTTGTGGGCGAAAGCGGATCCGTGAGCTTCGTCGGCCAAAACCTACTGAGGGACACCCACGAGGAATTCATGGATTCCACGAGCAGCGCCAGAACCACACTCGTCAAGCGCAGCGCGTACGCGAAGTTCACATGGCGATTCTGATGAAGGAATTGCGGACATTGCGTGGAGCGGGCGACGAACGATTTCGAATGCCGGTGCGCGCACGAAAAGTCCGCACGCGCGGTATTCGAATCATTTGGCGGCAGCCCTACGCGCTCATTTTGGCCACGCTGTTGTCGTTTGCGGGCGCCCCCTTGGATTGGGCGCAGGCGGAACCGTCGGGCGAGTACCAGCTCAAGGCCGCATTCCTTTTCAACTTTGCGAAGTTCATTGATTGGCCCCCTGCAAGTTTTGCAGGACCTCAGTCCCCCTTCGTCGTTTGCATCCTGGGGCCCGATCCGTTTGGACGCGCGATTGATCAAGTTCTTAAGGGCAAGACCATCGCCGATCGGTCCGTGACCATCGAACGGATCAAAGCCATCGCGCAGGTCAGACAGTGCCAGATGGTTTTCGTTAGCCAATCGGAGAGCTTCCATCTGGCGGACATCGTTCAGGCCCTGCACGGATCATGCGTTCTGCTCGTGGGAGAAGCCGACGGTTTCGCAGAGGCCGGCGGCACAATCCAGTTTGCCCTCGAAGACAACCACGTGCGCTTTCTGATCAATCCGGACGCCGCCGCGCGCGCGGGCCTTAAGGTGAGCTCGAAGCTGCTCTCGTTGGCCCGGGTCGTCCACGATTCTCCCTGGATCGCCAGGAGCTGAAATGTCCACGCGGCGCGACCCATCAATCGGCCAGAAGCTTAAGGGAATTATCCTGGTGACCTGTGGAATTTCCATTTTTGTTGCCTGCACCGCCCTGGCGCTGTACGACGGCCTGACCTTTCGCACAGAGCTTGTCAGAAACCTTACTTTGGCAGCGGGTATTGCCGGGCAGAACAGCACCGCCGCGATCGAATTCTCGGACGCGCAATCCGCCCGTGAGACGCTCAGTTCATTGCGCGCACAGCCGCACATCGTCGAGGCCTGCATCTACACCCACGACGGAACGGTCTTCGCGAAGTACGCGCGTCCCGGTGCTGATCCCAACTTCACTCCTCCCGTCCGAGGTTCGATAGGCACGGTGTTTACCTCACATCAAGTGACGCTGTTTCAGCCCATACGGCTGAGTGGAGAGGAAATCGGCACGATTTATCTTCGATCCGACTTGGGCGATCTCTACGCGCGCGCGGAACGCTTCGCTCAAATCGTCCTGATCGCAATTCTGACCTCTTTCGTGATCGCTTACTTGCTGGCATCGAGACTGCAACGCCTGATTTCCGAGCCGATTCTTGAGCTCGCGCGGACAGCTTCCGCGGTTTCTCTTGGAAAGGACTATTCCCTGCGAGCTGCGAAGACCAGCGAAGATGAAATAGGGTCCGTGGCCGACCGTTTCAACGAAATGCTGAGCCAGATCGAAATGCGCGACGGCGCCTTGCAACTGGCGCGCCGCGATCTGGAGGCGCGCGTCGAGAGGCGCACTCGTCAGCTACAAAACGAAATTAACGAGCGCAGGCAGGCGGAGCGGGAGCTCGAGGAACGAAAATCGTTCTTGAATTCCGTCATCGAAAATAGCCCCGTTTGTATTGTTGCGATGGCCAGCGATGGAGCCGTGCAAATGTGCAATCCGGCGTTCGAAAAACTATTTCAATACAAGCAGGAGGATTTCCTGGGCCGCTCGATCATGAGCGTACTGGCTCCCCCTGGGCGCCTTGGAGAAATCGAAGCTAATCTGAAGAGTGTCCGCGCAGGTCATGCCACGCACATCGTGACGCGCCGGAGGCGCAGGGACGGGACTCTCGTGGATGTGGAGGCTTTCGCCGTCCCTCTCATTACCGACCACGTAATCACGGGAGTGCTTGTGCTCTACCAGGACATCACCGATCGAATACGAGCCGAAGAGGGGCTCGTCCGCGCAAAAGAGGAGGCCGAAGCTGCGAGCCGCGCCAAAAGCGAGTTCCTGGCAAATATGAGCCACGAAATCCGCACGCCGATGAACGGCATCATTGGCATGACGGAACTCACGCTCGAGACAAAACTGAACGCCGAACAGCGAGACTACCTGGGAATGGTGAAGACTTCCGCGGACTCTCTTTTAACGCTGATCAACGACATCCTGGATTTCTCCAAAATCGAAGCGGGCAAGCTCGAATTGGAAATGATTGACTTCGAATTCAAGCAAAACCTCGGCGACATTCTCAAGACTCTGGCGCTGCGAGCCCACCTCAAAAATCTCGAACTCGCCTGGCGCGTTGGACCCGGAGTACCGGAGCGCCTGAAAGGCGATATGGGAAGGCTGCGACAGATATTGGTGAACCTTGTGGGTAACGCGGTCAAGTTTACCGAGCAGGGAGAAGTCTCCTTGGACGTCGAAAAACAAGCAGCGGACGAAAGCGGCGTCCTGTTGCATTTTCGTGTGCGCGATACCGGAATCGGAATTCCGGCTGACAAGCAGCATATGATCTTCGACGCGTTCACCCAGGCGGACAGTTCCGCGAGCCGTAAGTACGGCGGCACCGGATTGGGCCTGGCAATCACATCGAGACTCGTGGATTTAATCGGCGGAAAGCTTTGGGTCGAAAGCGAGCCTGGGAAGGGCAGCACATTCCATTTCACCGGCCACTTCGGATTTGCCGGCGAAGCAGGCCACGCGCTCGAACCCTCGGATCCGGAACTCCTTTCAGGTCTCCGCGTTCTTGTAGTGGACGACAACGCTACGAACCGCACCATTCTGGTCGAGATGCTATCGGTTTGGTCCATGCGACCCGAGGCGGCAGAGGGAGGCGCAGTCGCACTCGAGGCGCTCCGGCATGCTCACAATCAAAATCAGCCTTTCAGCATGGTCATCACCGATATGCAGATGCCTCAGATGGATGGGTGCACGTTGAGCGCGGAGATTCGGAGGAGTCCGAAGTTTGGCGAGGTCCCCATCGTGCTCTTGAGCTCGAGCGTCCGCCAGGGTGAGTCCGCGCGGTGTCGCAAACTCGCGATCGCCAGCTATCTGGCGAAGCCCGTGCAACCCTCCGAGCTTCTGAATGCGCTATTGGCTGCCCTTTCAAAACCTACAGTCGTTCAGGAACCAAAGCCTCGGCCATACGGCCCGTCCGAGGACCATACCCCAAGCTTGAAAATCCTCCTGGCAGAGGACAACGCCGTCAACCGAACCTTGGCCACCGCGCTCTTGGAGAGACGAGGCCACATCGTCGTCGCGACCGAAAACGGCCGCGAAGCCCTCGAAGCACTCGAACGCGAAAACGTAGACTTGATCCTCATGGACGTCCAGATGCCGGTGATGGACGGATTCGAGGCCATCCGCGCCATACGAATAAAAGAACAAAGTAGCGGCGTGCATCTGCCGATAATCGCCCTGACGGCTCACGCGATGAAGGGAGATCGGGAGCGATGCCTTGCGGCGGGCGCCGATGAATACGTCACGAAGCCGATTCGAATGGCCGAGCTGCTCGCTGCGATGAATCGCGTTAACACCGGGACGGTGGGTACCGCTCCCATCGCGCAACCCGCCGACCCGGAAGTCGTCTCAAGCGGCATGGACATGGCCGCCGCTCTCGAGCGAGTCGAAGGAGATCGAGATCTTCTCGATGAAATCGCGCGACTCTTCGCGGAAGAATGCCCCGCCAGCATGAGGGCAATTCGCCAGGCCCTGAACACAGGAGATGCACGCGCGGTCGAAATGATCGCGCACAGAATGAAGGGATCAGCGTTGAGCCTCGGCGCGCCGAAAGTCTCGCAAGCGGCATCTGAACTCGAGCAGCACGTGCGCACCGATGGATTGGAAAATGCCGCTCAATTGGTCGAAAACCTTGCGCGTGAAGTTGACCTCCTGCTGCCCGAGCTTGAATCGTTTTGTCGCCGCGTGACCCATTGATGCCGCCGCGCGCCGACAAGATTTGCCAAAATCGCGCGATGCAAAACAAAAGCGACGAGTGCCGGCCACTCCACTCGAAGTCGGACCGCATCCAGGATCCGGACGAAGGACCCGCGAAATGACGGAGAATCGGAAAATCGCGAACCGCATCCTCATTGCCGAAGACGATCCCGTTTCCCGCCGCATGCTCGAGGCATTTCTTCAGAAGTCGGGATATCAAGTTGTCACCGCCGTTGACGGCGTGGACGCCTTGCGAATTCTCGAAAGCGAGGAAGCCCCGGCGCTCGCCGTGCTCGATTGGATGATGCCCGGCCTGGAAGGTCCGCAAGTCTGCCAGCGTGTCCGCGCACGGCCCGATCGGCCCTACACCTACATTCTCCTGCTCACAGGGCGCAGCCAGAAAGACGATTTATTGCGAGGTCTGGAATCGGGTGCCGATGATTACCTTACGAAGCCCTTCGACGCGGCAGAGCTCCGCGCGCGCCTTCACGTCGGCGAGCGCATCCTCGAACTTCAAAATGGTTTGATCGCCGCGCGCGAAGAGCTGCGTTTTCGCGCCACGCACGATGAGCTAACCGGCCTCTCCAATCGCCGCGTCGTTCTCGACGAAATTGCCAGAGAGCATTCGCGGCACCTGCGTCACGGTGGAACCTTCGCAATAGTTTTGATTGACCTCGATCACTTCAAGCTCGTCAACGACACGCGCGGGCATCTGGCGGGCGATGCCGTACTGAAGGAAGTATCGCGCCGCATGGTCGGCAACGTTCGCCCATACGATACCGTAGGCCGGTACGGCGGCGAGGAGTTCATCGTGGTCGCTCCTTCGTGCGGCCGTTCGGGCGCCATAGCTTTGGCCGAGAGAATCCTCAATTCACTCCGGTCCGCGCCCATTGACACTGACGGAGGTCCCGTGCGCGTGACCGTGAGCTGCGGAATCGCCGTGAGCAGCGCCGCCAAACCGCTCGACGGGCAGGGGCTTATTCATTTGGCCGACGAAGCCCTCTACCGGGCGAAGGAACTCGGACGTAATCGCTCGGAATTCGCCACCGCCCCAGCGTGACAAACTCAACCTAACGCGCAACCGATTCGGTACGATTGAGCCAGGATGCTTCCGACCGCCCACGGTTGGCTTCGCGTGACTAATTGCTCTCCATACGCTAGCGTATGGCCAGCCAGCCTTTCAGAATTTGCAATTGCCGGCGCAAACCCGTTCGCCAATGCGCGAATTTGGTGTACATTGGTCGTTCGCAATTTGAAGTCAATCTTTTGCTCGCAGCATCGGGAAGGGCCAGCCTATGAATCCGACCAAATCCGCCTCGGTTGCCAGTAGCGAAACGCCCGCTGGCGCCCGCCGCGACACTCTGTCCATCGTTGACAACCGCACCGGCCGGCAATATGAAATTCCGGTCAAGAACGATACGATCCGGCCCATTGATCTGCGCCAGATCAAGGTCCACGAATCCGATTTCGGCATGATGAGCTACGATCCGGCGTTCGCGAACACCGCATCGTGCGCCAGCAAGATCACGTACATTGATGGCGACAAAGGGATTCTGCGCTATCGCGGTTATTCCATCGAAGAGCTAGCGGAAAAAAGCTCCTACCCCGAGACAGCCTACCTGATTCTCCACGGCGAGCTGCCCACGAGTCCGCAGCTCAAGGAATGGAACTATCACATTACGCACCACACGTTTATTCACGAGAGCATCAAGAAATTCCTCGACGGTTTTCACTACGATGCGCACCCGATGGGCATGCTGATCTCGACGATCGCCGCTCTTTCCACGTTTTATCCGGACGCGAAGGATATTTTTAACGCGGATTCGCGGCTCAAGCAGACGTATCGCCTGATCGGCAAAATGCCGACGGTTGCCGCGTTCGCCTACCGGCACTGTCTGGGGATGCCGTTTGTGTATCCCGACAATGATTTGAGCTACTGCGGAAATTTCCTGAATATGTTGTTCCGCACCACGGAATTGCAGTATCGGCCAAATCCTACGCTCGAGCGCGCGCTCGACGTCCTGTTCATCCTGCACGCGGACCATGAACAGAATTGCTCGTCCACGGCGATGCGCGGCGTGGGGAGTTCGCACGTGGATCCATATTCCGCCACGGCCGCTGCCACCGCTGCGCTGTACGGTCCGCTCCATGGTGGTGCGAACGAAGCCGTGCTGCGCATGTTGGTCGAAATCGGGTCGGTGAATAACGTGCCGGCGTACGTAAAGAGCGTGAAGGCGGGCGAAAAACTGCTCATGGGCTTCGGCCATCGCGTTTATAAGAACTACGATCCGCGCGCCAGGATTGTGAAGCGCATCGCCTACGAAGTTTTCGACGTGATGGGCCGCAACCCGCTGATTGATATCGCGCTTGAGTGCGAGCGCATCGCGCTCGAGGACGAGTACTTCGTTTCGCGCCGCCTCTATCCCAACGTGGACTTCTACACGGGCCTCATCTACCAATCAATGGGATTCCCAGTGACCATGTTCCCCGTTCTGTTTGCTATTCCGCGCACTTCAGGATGGATCGCGCAGTGGGAAGAGATGTTGCTGGACCACGAGCAAAAAATCTCCCGCCCGCGCCAGGTGTACCAGGGTTACGACCTGCGCAGCTACATACCCCTCGATCATCGCAGCTAAATCCCTGCACATCCCGTTTCGCCCGCGCTTCGCCAAAGTGTTCCAATTCGGAACCGACTCTGCGTTCCCGTGCGATTCGAAAAGGGTTGCATATATGCGCGATCTCTGGCAAAACACAGGGGCGCCAGAGGGCATTCCGTTCATGAATATTTCCACGCGTCAATTTGAGAACGCTTCGATTGTGGATGTCACAGGCGATATCACGCTCTATAACACCCCCGAAGTCCGCAAAATCCTGCTCGACCTGCTCAAGGAAAAGCGCGTCAAGCGTGTAATCGTGAACCTTGAAAAGGTGAAGTACATAGACAGCGCGGGCGTAGCTTCCCTGGTCGAAGGTCTGAAGCTCTCGCGTGATTTGAAAAGCGGATTTGCGCTCTTTGGCTTAAGCCGGACGACGCGCGAAGTGCTGGAACTCACGCGCCTTCTGAAAGTGTTTGAAGTTCACGACACCGAAGCGGAAGCCCTCAGCGCGATCCCTGGCGGCGCCGGCGGCGCCAAGTAGCGCCTTCGCGCTCGATCCCCGTATGCCACTCCTGAACAGCATCGGCGAAGCAACGATAGATGGCATGGCTTATATGGGGAGTCTCGCGCGGCTCGCTGGCGGCGCCGCGAAGGCAGTATTCGTCGAGCCTTTCCGGGGACACCCCCTCCGATGGGCCCGCGCTGTGCATCAGGCAATGTCGGTCGGCGTGGAAGCGATTCCCATCGTTTCTCTGATCTCGTTTTTCATCGGCTTGATTCTAGCCCTGCAAGGCGCCTATGAACTGCGCCAGCTCGGCGCACTGCAACTGGTCGCCAGCATGGTGGCCATTTCGGTTACGCGCGAGCTTGGCCCGCTGATGACCGCGGTCATGGTTATCGGCCGCTCGGGCTCGGCATTCGCCGCCGAAATCGGCACAATGAAAGTGAATGAAGAGATAGACGCGCTGGAAACCATGGCGCTCGAACCCGTTCGTTTCCTCGTCGCTCCGAAATTCCTGGCGATGATCTTGATGATGCCCTGCCTGACTACCTGGGCCGATTTTATGGGCATCATGGGGGGCGCGCTGTTCGGCGTCAGCAACGCCGGCTTCACTTGGGCCACTTACATTCATGCCACCGTGAATGCGCTGGACCTGCGCGACGTCGTAAGCGGCTTGATCAAGAGCGTAATGTTCGGCTTGGTGATCACTGCCGTAGGATGCCGCGAGGGATTCAATACCGGCCTCGGCTCCGAGCAGGTGGGGCGCTCGACCACCTCGGCGGTCGTGAATTCAATTTTCTTCGTGATTGCCGTTGATCTGATCTTCACGGCGATCTTTTATTTCACGGCGCCGCTTAAATAGGACCGATGCCGACCCAGCCCACATCGACGGAAAACACTGCGGGCGGTAAGGCCGACATCGCCATCAGCGTACGCAACCTGCGCGTCCGTTACGGGACCCGCGAGATTCTCCACGGCGTAAATTTCGAGGTGCCGGCAGGCGAAACTCTCGTAATCATGGGCGGGTCCGGCAGCGGCAAGAGCACTTTGCTCCGCACACTCGTGGGACTCGAACTGCCCAGCGAGGGTGAGATTTGGATTCAAGGCAAGAACTTTGCCGCCATGACGGGCGAGCAGCGCGACGAACTCCGCAAGAAAATGGGAATGTCGTTCCAGAGCGGCGCGCTTTTCGGCTCGATGACCGTCGGCGAAAATGTCGCGCTTCCGCTGCGCGAGCATACGCCACTCGACGAATCCACGATCAACATCATGGTCCGTTTGAAGCTCGATCAGGTTGGCCTTTCGGGCTTTGAGAATTACATGCCGGCGCAGTTAAGCGGCGGAATGAAAAAACGCGCCGCGATCGCCCGCGCCCTCGCCATGGAGCCGGAGATCCTGTTCTTCGACGAGCCTTCGGCGGGCCTTGACCCCATCATTGCCGCCGGACTCGACGAGCTGATTCTGAAATTGAAGAAAGCGTTCCGCATCACGATCGTGGTCGTCACACACGAACTCGCGAGCGCTTTCCTGATTGCCGACCGCATGATCCTGGTGGATAAGGGCTACATCGTTGCCAGCGGCACGCCGGAGGAATTGCGCCAGAACACCGGGCCGCGCGTGCGTCAGTTCCTGGATCGCGTTCCAGAGCCCGAAATGGCGGCGGAAATTGATTACTTGCAAATGCTGACGGGAGAAAATCCTCCCCAGCGGCAATGAAGGTAGCAAACGGCGATCACATGTTATACTCCGCCGCACCTTTCGGGGCGGCTGGGTAGGTCGGCTCTAAAATACACCGGGCCCTGAATTCACGAGGAAGCAAATGGAATCGAAGCGGGAGCAAGCACTCGTTGGACTTTTCACATTGGTGGCTGCCGCTCTGCTTGTCACGATTGTGTTTCTTCTCTCCGGAAGTCTCGGCAACGGCGCCATAACCTATCGCGCGTATTTCAAGAATGCGGGAGGCCTCAGCCCGGGCGCCGAGGTTCGCTATGCGGGCGGTCCTCCCGTTGGCCGGATTGAAAAGGTAGCGAGCGACCCGCTGAATTCCACGCGGATGGAAGTAGATTTTGCAGTGCAGCCCAGCGTCCCCGTGAAGACGGACAGCGTCGCGCAAATCACCAGCGTCAGCCCTCTGGGTGATAATTTCCTCGGAATCATACCCGGCTCGCTGGACGCACCGAGGGCCCAAAAGGGCGCGGTCTTGAAATCCATCGAATACACCAGCCTGGCCGACGTTGCCACCATGCTTTCCCAGCTGGGACCGAACGCGAACGTGTTGATCGCCAATTTGAACGATCGCGTGGTCGCCTTGAAAGAAACAATGGATCGCGTCAACGACGTGCTGAACGATCGGAATCGCGAGAACATCTCCGGCAGTCTGGCCAATCTCAATGGCATGTTGGCCGAAAATCGGGCCAACCTTCGCTCGACCCTGAACAACGTGAACGCGACGAGCGCAAAGCTTGGTCCGCTGATTGACGATTTCCACAAGACCGCTAATCAAGCGAACGATACGCTCGCGCATGTTGACGCGATGATTGGCGAGGATCGTCCGGATCTGAAGAAAGCGATTGCCGATCTCCGAACGTCGCTCGCGACGGTTGTGTCGCTCACCGACCAGCTCAACAATACGCTGGGCGCGAACACCGAGAACCTGGATCAGATTATTGACAATCTCCGCCACATTACCGAAAACATGAACGAGTTTACGGAGACGATTAAAACGCGGCCTTACACCCTGATTCGCGCATCCGGATTGAAATCGCACGAACCAGGCCAGGCTCCGCCGAAGTAGAAGAGGGAGGAACGAAAAGTGCTGACGCGTCGTATCCAGCAAGCCGCGCTTATCCTTTTGATCGCAGGAGTTGTCGCAGGTTGCGGCGCTTCGCGGCCAGTAAAGTACTACGTGCTTGATGTCGGTCCGACGCCCGCCAATTCAGCCGCGCCGCAATTTCCTGTCACCCTTCTAGTCTCTCGCATTTCTGCTGCGACTCTCTACCGTGACGATCGCCTGGTCTATGGAAGCGGGAAAGTGCAGCTCGGCACTTACGAATACGAACGCTGGGCCGCGCCTCCGGCCGATATGATTCAGGACATGCTGATCGGCACTCTCCGCGCGTCGGGAACGTACCGCTCCGTCTCAAGGGTCAGCAGCAGTGTGCGTGGCGACTACGTGATCCGTGGCCACCTCTACGCGTTGAGCGATGTTCTGGCGCCCGGCCTGGCGGCGCGCTTTACCTTCCAATTGGAATTATTCGATCCAAAAAGCGGAACGACGCTTTGGTCCAGTTCCTATTCGCATGATGAGCCTGTCACCGGTAAGACGGTTGCCGACGTGGTCGAGGCGCAGGACCGCAACGTCAACGCTGGTCTGGCCCAACTCACCGGCCAACTCAACCAATACTTCGCGAGCCATCCCCCGCAATCAGCGACCGGGCAATAGGATAACTGTCAGCAATCGGCGACTCGGTTTGTCGCCCGAGACTCTGTCGAAATTAGCGTTTCTTAATCTTCTTTCTACCAGGTTCAAGACTTACCTTTCGCTCCCGACCCAAAGTAATTCAGGCTCATTTCAATGTGGGCTTCGACCTCAGAAATGCCGATACGGTCCTTGGAGTGTTCCATAGGAGCCGCGCACGTCTATGTCTCGAATCAGCACCAAAAAGAACACCGCCAGAAAGGAGCTTGCGCGCCAGCCGCTTCCAATTCGCCGCATGCAGGACGAGAAGACGTTGCGCGAAGCCGAAATCAAAGACTTGGCTGCGCTGCGCGAGAGCGAGGAACACTACCGCACACTGGTCGAAAACGCTCCGGAGGCAATCGTCGTCCTCGACGTGGACAAAGGCACATTCGTTGACGGCAACAGTAATGCGTTGCGGCTTTTCCGGCTGAGCCGCGAAGAGCTTTTGCGCGCTAGCGTGAGTCACCTCAGCGCCGCGGTGCAATCAGACGGCAGGAGCGCGGAAGCTGCGGAGCGCGAATTGATTGCGCAGACTTTGGGCGGCGCCGTCGCGCATCTCGAATGGGTGTGCCGCAACTCCGCGGGAGAGGAATTCCCGGCGGAGATGCGCCTCGTGCGATTGCCCTCCGCCACGCGCCAACTCGTACGCGGCAGTATCACCGACATATCGGAGCGCAAGCGCGCTGAAAAAGCTCTGCGCGAGAGCGAAGCTCGGTATCGCGCGCTCGTTGATCACGCCACGTACGGAATCTTCTGGACCACGGAGCCAGAGGGAAAACTTCTCCATGCGAACCCTGCTCTGGCCGAAATGCTCGGCTACGATTCCACCGCAGAGCTTCTCGCCGTCGGCTTCACGAAGTCGCTTTACCGCGATCCCGCCGAGCAGGCCAAGATCGTTTCCGAATACATGACCCACGGACGTGCGAATGCCACCGTGGAGTGGAAGCGCAAGGACGGGAAAGTCATCACCGTTCGCATGACCGGCCGAACGGCCATGGACCCCGATGGAAAATCCGAGTGCGTCGAGGTGACCGTCGAAAATGTCACCGAGCGTGTCGCGCTTGAAAAACAACTCGTTCAGGCGCAGAAATTCGAGGCCATCGGACAGCTCGCCGGCGGCATCGCGCACGATTTCAACAACATGATCGGCGCGATCCTCGGCTGGGCGGACATGGGCATCGAAGAGACCGACGCCGACTCGCGCCTCCATCGTCACTTCGTAAAAGTGCACCAGCAGGCCAAGCGCGCCGCCGCGCTCACGCGCCAGTTGCTGGCCTTCGCGCGCAAACAGATACTCGAGCCCCGCAACGTGGACCTGAATCAGACCGTCATCGAAACTCTCAGCCTGCTCGAGAAAGTGATTGGCAGCAACATCGAGATCAACGCGACTCTCGTTCCGGATCTGGCGGTCGTGCGCGCCGATCCCACGCACCTCGAACAGGTGGTGATGAATCTCTGCATTAATGCGCGCGACGCCATGCCCGCGGGAGGCTCGCTGATTATCGAGACCTCCAACATCACTCTCGACGAGCATTTCTGCACGCTTCAACCGCTGGCTCATCCCGGAGAGTACGCCGTGCTCTGCGTCACCGACACGGGAACGGGGATGGATGCGGCCACACTCGACCGCATCTTCGAGCCATTTTTCACGACCAAAGAGCTGGGAAAAGGAACCGGTCTCGGCCTCGCCACGGTTTACGGCGTCGTCCGCCAGCACGACGGTTTCGTGCACGTTTATAGCGAGCTTGGCGCGGGCAGCACGTTTCGCTGCTATTTCCCGGTCAGCGTGGAGGCCTCGGTTCCGCGAGAAAAGGTAGAGGAAGCCGGGCCCGTCCGGGGAGGATCGGAGACGATCCTGGTTGCCGAAGACCACGAGGGCCTGGGCCAGCTCGCTGTCGAAACCCTGACTGGACTGGGGTACCGCGTGATGCTGGCGACGGACGGCGAAACGGCCGCGCAGAACTTTCACGCCAATCGCACCCGGATAGACCTTGTTGTACTCGACGTAATGCTCCCAAAACTGAGCGGCCCCGAGGTTTACGCCCGCATGCGGAAGGACAAATCAGACCTGGCGGTGATTTTCGCCACCGGCTACAGCCCGGACATTGCCCAGCTCCAGAAAGCACAGCAGGAGGGCTTGCCGGTGCTGCAAAAGCCCTATTCGCCGAGCGATCTGGCGCGCAAAGTCCGCGAAACGCTCGACCGGCAGGTCTTCGCGAGCGTCCAGAAATAGGGTTGACACCTATTCTTTCTGCGTGATAAGGATTGAGTACACGTGGCACCGGCTAACGGCCGGTTTGCCGAAACGCCCAGGCGCGGGAACACCAAAATCCCTTACTGGGTCTCGGCAACAAACCCCACCCACCCCGGGAGGTGGATGCCTTTGGCATTCGCCTCCCGTTTTATTTTGGCCCTAATCACTGCGGCGCACCTGCTCACGTCCCGCTGCGGCTTGTGTCTAGAGGTTGATACCCGATCCTCTGGAGGCGAACATGAATCTTCGGCCCAGCGCAAAGCTTTCGCTCGCAATCGGCCTGTTCCTTACCCTCGCTTCGGCATGTCTTGGCCAGCAGGCGGACTCCCCGGCCAAGTCCGTCAGGGACAATTTCACCTACATCAACCGGAAAATTCTCACGATGGCCAAGGACTTCCCCGAAGACAAGTACGACTACCGGATGAAGCCCGAAATGCGGTCCTTCGGCGAGGTGATCGTCCACGTCACATCGGGAATCGTCTATGCGGGCAAGGCCGGGCGCGGAGAAAAGGCCAGTTGGGATGAAATTGACCCGAAGGGTTACACGACCAAGGCCAGCGTCATCGCTTTGTGCGAGAAATCCATCGCCGATGCCGAGGCCACGCTGAAATCGCTGCCGGACGATTCGTTCGCGAAAACCATCGAGCCGTGGGAGGACGTTACCGAGCATTCCGCCGAGCACTACGGCCTGCTTGTGGCCTACTATCGCGCCAACGGCATCGTGCCTCCTGAATCCCGCCCCAAGAAATAGGTGAGATTTTGGGCCGCTTGAGGTGACCACCCACTCGCATTTGTGTGTCACTTAATTAGGGCACGTTTCCTTTGTTTTGAGTGAGTTGGAGGGGAAAAGACTTTGCATGGTGTGACACTTCTTTCGGCGCGAAAATGTGCCCGGTGCTGCGCGACCCCCCTCTGTCTGTGTCGGGTAGAGTGTGCGTCGTTCCCTTGTTTTGAGTGAGTTGGCTCGAAATCTACTCGGCACGCTGTGTCGAGTAGAACGCAACGAAACACAGGTCCTCGCCGGGTGGACAAACGTCAAGACTGAGGAGACCGCCGCCCCATCTCCCAAGCGCGCTCGATCTCCCAGACTCCACTTGCCGTGGACACTGGGAGCCCTGTTCGCGCGGCCTTGGGAGCCCTGGTATTCATCTTTCAAAGAGCATCGCGCCCTCGCTCGGAGAGCGGACAACTTTCATCACCGTAATTAGGCTGGCACGGCGGCGCGAGAGTTTCAAGAGTTTACACCGAGAAAAAGGGACAGGTTATAGGACTGGACGAATGGGCAGGCGCGCAGGTCCGAGAAGGCCCCACCTGTCGCTCGGCGCGACAGATGGGGCACCCTAAAACTCCAAGGCGAGAACCTGGGCCACCCGCCGAACCCACCCACGGTGGCCAACTTCTGATCCGTCGCCGGATTGGCTGGCGTAAAGTCTGTATGTGGATTGGTGCCAGGAGGGGCGTAGGCACCTGGGACTGAGGGCGATACTACTACGTTACCTGAAGCGTCTGTGCCCCACTTCACGCTCTCTTCGTGAAAGCCGCCCTTCTTGTCGTCTGCCGTAGGCGAATTGCTTGCGTTGAGCGCGTTCATAATTGCCGCCTTCGCTTCGGGTGGCACTTGGGCGGCAAGGCTTTGCGGGGTCTGCTGATCTTGCGCCAACTACGGCAACTTCTTGTCTCCTTTCGAGCGGGCAAACTCCCACTCCGAAAAACCGTCGTTTCTTTGTTTCTGACGACGGACGGCATCCTGTACTCTTTCCGGGCTGGGCGACAGATCAACCTCAAAGGAGGACCTCAGCCACTCGTGCTTCATGCGGCAAACGTCGTCGTCTTTGAGATAAACGGTCTTTCGGTTCGGCTGGCTCGCTGGGAATCCTATTTCTGGGTCGCCGTCCAGCACGACTGTCCCATCGTCATGTACGTGGAAGAGACGCAGCACTTCACCGTAGGGCATTAGCTTGTAAATCAGCTGCCCCTCTCCATCCTCAATCGTGGGGTCAATGTACAAGGGCACCCGCGTTCTGGAGCTAGAGACAACATCCCCTACGGGGCCGCCTTCTGGGAAGTAGTGCCCCTCGTATTCATAATCATAGACCTCATCCTGAATGGCCTGCACAATCTTTCTAGTCTCAGGTTGGGTCACCGTGGTTTTTTTCGTACCCTGATTGCCAAATGATGGCGAAACCGCGAGAACCAATAAAGCAAACAAGAGCACCTGTGTTTTCATCTGTACGACTCCTATCAATCATGGTGCGACGGTAAGGTAGATTTTGCCGCCTTGTGCATTAGGAAAGGGTCCAAAATGCATCGTAGCCTTGTGGCCGTAGAGAGACTCAAAAGGATGGGTGCCTGTGCGATAGTGCATCGCGCCATTCGTTGTATTCGAGCCAGCGAGGGCTGCCCTTGCTGCGCTAAGCGACTCGTTGTGAGCGAGGATAATGTCTCGATTCCCAGAATTGAGGTCGCTCACTGTCCTGCTGGTCAGATCCTCCGGCGCTTGGACACGTTCGGGGTGTTTCGATTCCAAGACCCTCTCGGCAGCCTCGGCAACTGCAACTCGCGCCTCGTGCAACTGTTCAGCGCTCGCAGGGTCGTCCGTTTTCGCTTTCGGGTCCGCGCGAAGACCGCCCGTCTCGTTGTAGGTCCTATTAGCGAGCGTGGCCTCGGCTCCATTCTGAGGATTCTGATACTGCGGCGGCTGCGATTGCTGCTGAGGCGAGGCGGCGGTGCATTGCGGGCTCGTTGGTTGTGCGCATGGCTGACCGGTCGTCGATCCGGTACCGCCGCTGGTTTGCTGTTCTGGGTCATGTCCGTCCAAATCCGCGAAGGTTTCAGGATTGTCGCTGACCATAGCGTAGAGGTTCAGAGTTTGAGGATTGGTCAGGTTCGCGTAGGGCACAGGCACGGGAATCGCGGACCAATCGGCGGAGAGCCAGCGGCCGAAGCGGGAGGAGTAGTAGCGGGCGCCGAAATCGTCGTTGTTGGTTTCGGTGTCGCGCTCCTTGCCTTCGAATTTGTAGTTCGGGGAACAGGTTACGGTTATGTCGCGCTCGCCGCCGTAGGGGTAGAAGTCGGCGTCATAGCAAACACTCGTTTGACCGGGCTGAACAATCGTTCGCGAGCTGCCCAGCACGTCTTCGGCGTAGTAGTAGATGCTTCCGTTCACTACGTTGCGCATGGCGATGCGCTTGCCGCCGAAGAATATGTACTCGTCCGTGATGTTACCGCCGGCATCGGATTCATCGAGGATTTCCGTGCCCGCGCCGTACCAGTAGATTTTGCCGCTCGATTTCTGAAGGCGGTTGCCGTCGCCGTCATAGGTGTAATTGACGCCGGACGCTGTTTTGATCTCGCTTTCGGCGTTCCAGCCATAGGTGTTCAAACCGTCCGTCAGCATGTTGCCGGAGGCGTCGTAGGTGATTCCCGTCGCCGACAGTTGGTTGTTCGTGGTCGCCGAGACGCCGAGACCCTCTTGCGAACAGCCGCTATAGCCCGAGGCCGCGCCGATAGCGGTCATGTTGGCCCACTGGTCCATCGTGTACGCTTCGCCCCAGCAATTCGTGCCGGTGGTCGAGCTGGTTTGGGCGGTGACGATGCGGTTCACCTGATCGTAGGTGAAGCTTTGCGTGCGCGTGGTGTCACGATTGTTGGTGATTCCCACAACGTTTCCATTATCACCGGCGCTCTCGCTCGGAGGGCGGACAACTTTCATCACACTATTTAGGCTGGCACGGCGGCGCGAGAGTTTCAAGAGTTTACGCCGAGAAAAAAGGACAGGTTATAGGACTGGACTAATGGGCAGGCGGTCGCGTAGTTCGCTTGGCGGAGACGGATTGACGGCGTGCACGGACCCTAAGGGTGAGTCACGCGCTAGGACGCACCCTTCTGAGAAACGAAGAGTGCGGCACCCGCTGTATGTGATGCGTGGCCTGTAAATGCTGCGGTGTAGATACCTGACGTGACGCGAGAACCAACGCGAGCGAAGGCGCTTAAGAGTGGGCCACCCGCCACCGGAAAACTCTAAAGCGAAAACCTGGGCCACCCGCCGGAAGCGCTTACGGGTGGGCCAGCCGCCCGGCGAGCCCAGTAGAGCGAGCCAAGGTTACCGATGAAGTGAAATAGAAACATTGGGATCAAGGAACCGCCCCACAAGAAGAGCAGAGCCGACACAACCCCTTTCATGGCGATCGCGATGACACCACCAAGGCGGTATCCGTAATGGACCGCGGCGAAAACGATTACCGTGATTGCCACGGACAGGAAGGTGGAATGTAGAGCTGTAATTAGGACAGCAAGGCAGAATGCGATCCATAGCTCCTCCGAGAATGCTCCGGCAAGGAAAATGAGCACCCAAAGCGCTACCGAGCCTCTTCGGACGTGGTATGCAAACGGCCCTGACCTACCGCGGCGATTGGGTTCGGTCATTAGGCCTTGTATTACAACAAGCAAGAGTCCTGCGCTTATTCCCGCCCCGGCATTGATTCTCCACTTTTCGAGATGCAAACCCAAGTGTGTGCCCACCGCCGAGCTCGTTAGCATCAAGGCCGCAACCAAGCCCACAATGATGGCGTCTCCGAGAAAATTGGCATAGCGGCGAAGCGTGGCTGCTTTAGCGCGCGTTTCTTCAGACATAGGCTGACGACCGTGATGTAAGGCCCAAGAGAATTCGACGGGGTTGAACGAAAAGCCGAAGAGGAAAGCGACCGGGAAGATTGCCAAGGCAAGAATGGGAGTCAGAAGGGGCACCTCAACCTCGCCAACACGAGTTCAAGGTCATCGAGCACGTTGCTATCGCCGCAGCCGAGTCGTTCCGTGCCATTCTTGGATACTCTTTCCTTCGCCGCATGTCTATCGGCGCGGACGATTGCGGAGGTGCAGGACAGCGTCTTCCGGCAAGTAGATCTCGATCTTGGGCAGTATGACGTACTTCACGCAATTGATGGCCATATACACGACTGGAACCAATACCACAAGGACAGAGTATAGAAGATGGAGACCACGGAATCCTAGTGTCACAAGGGCGGCGGTGGCGAGCGAGATGCTACCCAGCGCGGTCAGATACCCGTAAGAATCCGGCGCTTGAAGTAAGACTTGGCATGACGGACACGGGAAAGGGCCCGCCGCGAGGATATCCCGAGATGTCAGGGCCGCGCCACACTCGGGACAGCTTCGCGTAGTCTTGACCGGGCTCATCATTTGTCGAAAATACTTTTGATTATAATCCCGGCTACATACCCAGCGATCCCCGCCGGTGTTACAGGGAAAGTGGCAGGCCCGGGACTGGCGCCAGCCTGGACCCCTTCCTTGAATTCACTTACTTCTTGAGGATTAGCTGCCGCGTATGCCAAGCCAGTCCGGGTGACCGCAGCCGCGGGTGCTGCAGCAACAACGGCAGCTCCTACAGCTTCCACGACCGCGGCGCCCGCGATAATCTTATTCCCCGCGGCCATTTCAGCATTGACCTGACCTGAAACTTTTCCGGCATATTCCGGGCTTCCCACCGGTGGGGCATCTTGACTTGCCCTCGCCTCTTGGGCCTTTTGCGCAGTCGCTGCCACTGCCTGCTGCTGAAGGTCGGGACTCTGCTGTTGCGCCTGCGGTTGCTGCGTCTGATTCTGCGCCGGTGGCGTAGTGGCCGCGCAGTCCGAGCTCGTTGATGGTACGCATGGCTGACCAGCGGCCGAACCGGAGCCGGAGGTGCCTGGCGGAGGCGGGTCATGTCCGTCCAAATCCGCGAAGGTTTCGGGATTGTCGCTGACCATAGCGTAGAGGTTCAGAGTTTGAGGATTGGTCAGGTTCGCGTAGGCACAGGCACGGGAATCGCGGACCAATCGGCGGAGAGCCAGCGGCCGAAGCGGGAGGAGTAGTAGCGGGCGCCGAAATCGTCGTTGTTGGTTTCGGTGTCGCGCTCCTTGCCTTCGAATTTGTAGTTCGGGGAACAACTGACGGTTATGTCGCGCTCGCCGCCGTAGGGGTAGAAGTCGGCGTCATAGCAAACACTCGTTTGACCGGGCTGAACAATCGTTCGCGAGCTGCCCAGCACGTCTTCGGCGTAGTAGTAGATGCTTCCGTTCACTACGTTGCGCATGGCGATGCGCTTGCCGCCGAAGAATATGTACTCGTCCGTGATGTTACCGCCGGCATCGGATTCATCGAGGATTTCCGTGCCCGCGCCGTACCAGTAGATTTTGCCGCTCGATTTCTGAAGGCGGTTGCCGTCGCCGTCATAGGTGTGATTCACCCCGCGGCGGATTTGATCTCGCTTTCGGCGTTCCAGCCGTAGGTGTTGATCGCATCCGTCAGCATGTTGCCAGAGGCGTCGTAGGTAATTCCAGTCGCGGACAGTTCGTTGTTCGTAGTCGCCGAGACGCCGAGACCCTCTTGCGAACAGCCGCTATAGCCCGAGCCGCGCCGATAGCGGTCATGTTGCCCACTGGTCCATCGTGTACGCTTCGCCCCAGCAATTCGTGCCGGTGTCGAGCTGGTTTGGCGGTGACGATGCGTTCACCTGATCGTAGGTGAAGCTTCGTGCGCGTGGTGTCACGATTGTTGGTGATTCCGACAACGTTCCCATTGTCGCCGCGCTCTCGCTCGAGGCACAACTTATCACACTATTAGCTCACCCGCAATTCACGCCAGAAAAAGGACAGGTTATAGGACTGGACTAATGGGCAGGCGCGCAGGTCCGAGAAGGCCCCACCTGTCGCTCGGCGCGACAGATGGGGCACCCTAAAACTCCAAGGCGAGAACCTGGGCCACCCGCCTTCAACACCCTACTTCGGTTGAGGGTCCGTGTACGACTCGCAAACAACGGAAGCATCGGCAGCGGATAGGTCTCTTACCGACAGAGCAAACCTGTGCTGCTTTTCGATCTCCTTGATAGCCAATGCAAGGTGCTCCTGCGTCCATGTACCGCCAAGTGGGGGAGTCACGAAAGAAACGCCGATCGGCTCATCCTTGGAAAGAACAAAGCTGGCGTTGTTCTGGATATCGAAGACCTCGCGGTCGCCCCGTTGCGTTAATACAATGGCAAAAACTAATCCGTTCGATCTAGCGGGGGCGGCATAGATTACCACGTACATTTCCTTTGTCCCCGGATAGGACTTCTCATCGAGAAAGTATCCGAGGGTCAGCTTTGTTGCTTTCGAGGACGGCAGGAACTGCTTCGCCTCAAGGCACTGGGCGGCGTGCAACAAAAGTTGTGGCGTTTGCTCCTGCGAGTAGACAGTTGCGCTCAACCCAAACAGTAGCGATATCGCTAGCGTGATTTTCCTCATAGCAAGCTTCCTCCCACCTTGCGAGCTACTGCCCTGGATTGTTGTAGATAACAATCCAAGTCGGTCGCCGACTGGTGCTGTCTTTGAAAGGACCGAACTTTTCATATACCGTCTCGCGGCCTGCCGCGCCCTTAAGATGGTTTCCCGCAGGACGCGACTCCACCTTGGGATTATTCGTGGTTCCATAGTAATGTCGACCCTCGACCGGATCGGCCCCACCCTTCGCCCTGTTCGCAACTGCATCTTTCATAATCTGCGCATCTTGGGCCGAGGCAGATCTGTCGGGCGTCGCCATCCTACCCATGTCACCCGGGCGAAACCCCCTGGCGGGGGAACAGCCAAGCAGTCCCCGAACCATAGCAAGCCGCCCATCTGCCGTACCGCCTTCCTGTCGGAATTGGACTCGGCGTATTCCGGCGAGGTCCACCCGGTATCGTCTTCATCGTCCCACCCAGAATCCCAGGGACCGATAGGTTCCGAAGACAGTCCATAGACATCGACATTACTGAGGGGATTATTATCGGCGTAGACGTATTTGTTCCCCGTTCCGCTCGTCGGGTCCGGGCTGACCCACCGCCCCTGGTCGTCGTGCAGCTCCCGCGCAGGGAAATCATATTCGTCCCCCGTGATCTGGTCCGGCTTGCCGGTGAAGCTCTCCACATTGAAAGGCGCGCCTTTCACTGCGTACCGCTCGCCAAAAGGCGCAAACGCCACGGATTCGCTGAACGCCCGCGACATGCTCGACTCCGCGCGTATGCTCCCCTGCCAGTCCGGAAAGCGGAAGCCCACCAGCAAGTCCAAGGAGAAGAGCGCCTCCACGCCGCCCGGCAAGCTGGCCGTCGCGGATAATACCATCGCGTTACGTGACCGGAGAGGATTGTGTCGCACCTACGGCGCTGGATGTCGCTATCTATCACTGTCCGAGCCTTTCCGGGCTGGGCTAGTTTCTAACGCGCCTACGGCGCTGGACGCGATCCGAAAATTCTGGAGCTAAAGCATGGGCCACCCATCAATCAAGGATTCTGAGGCGGCCGCACTGGCTGCACTTCTGTCACATTCATGTAGATCGGGGCTATCTCGCCAACTGTATCTGATCTGCGCAAAATGCCAGTGACGATCACTTTATGTCCCAGCATCGCCTTTGCCTTAAGCTCAAGTCCGTTATTTGCAGGCAAGCTTGGGAAGAATAACCTAGCTCCTTCGTAGCCCTGCAATCGTCGGAGACCCATTCAGGCTTCTCAGGAGTGCACGGGACATTGATAGGATTCACCAAATGAAGCTACTAATAGGTAATCCGAGCATCTTGTTTCTTGTCTTCACCATATCCGGGCGGTCCGTAACCGTGAACCCTTCGAATCTCTCCAGCTAGAGCCACCTCTTTATCTAGTGGCGTAACAATGGCCTGGCCACCTGCCCCGGAAATAACGCAAAGCAGAAGAATGAGAAGTCTCAGTTGTGCATTCGGGCGGGTGGCCCAGGTTTTGGTGGCGTGGATCATTCGCGGCGCCCTTTGAACTCCGCGCGCATAATACCATCGCGTTACGTGACCGGAGAGGATTGTGTTCGACCTACGGGGCTGATGTCGTCATCCATCCACGGTCCGAGCCCTTCCGGGCTGGGCTAGCTTCTGACGCGCCTACGGCGCTTGAGGCGATCCGAAAATTCTGGGGCTAAAGCCAGGGCCACCCGCCGGCGTTTTCTCCACGCACCCTTCGGGACGACGAAGGGATGCGGCACCCGCTGAATGTGATGCGCGGCCTGAAGATGCTGCGGTGTGTAGATATCTGACCGGGCGCGAGATCGAAGGCCAGCCGAGGCGCTAAGGGTGGGCCGCCCGCGGGTTGCCGTACCCCGAGCCATCGCATCCGACCGTTAGGAGTTCCGACAAACGGCTTTCAGTCTCAACATCCTTGTCTCTGAGAAAAATCACATCATTGATTACAAATTTCCCTTCTTCTGACATTACTACGACTGCAACTTGCCAATTCCACGGCTTCTCTTGTGGACCTTCTGTTAGCCTCACGTAAACGCGAAAAGAGCCATCCTCATCCGATTCCGCTTCTTAACCTGAAAAGTTGTGGATGGC
>CAWFEL010000005.1:0-77113 GCA_963814855.1 uncultured Acidobacteriota bacterium | reverse complement strand
CGCCTTCAACACCCTACTTCGGTTGAGGGTCCGTGTACGACTCGCAAACAACGGAAGCATCGGCAGCGGATAGGTCTCTTACCGACAGAGCAAACCTGTGCTGCTTTTCGATCTCCTTGATAGCCAATGCAAGGTGCTCCTGCGTCCATGTACCGCCAAGTGGGGGAGTCACGAAAGAAACGCCGATCGGCTCATCCTTGGAAAGAACAAAGCTGGCGTTGTTCTGGATATCGAAGACCTCGCGGTCGCCCCGTTGCGTTAATACAATGGCAAAAACTAATCCGTTCGATCTAGCGGGGGCGGCATAGATTACCACGTACATTTCCTTTGTCCCCGGATAGGACTTCTCATCGAGAAAGTATCCGAGGGTCAGCTTTGTTGCTTTCGAGGACGGCAGGAACTGCTTCGCCTCAAGGCACTGGGCGGCGTGCAACAAAAGTTGTGGCGTTTGCTCCTGCGAGTAGACAGTTGCGCTCAACCCAAACAGTAGCGATATCGCTAGCGTGATTTTCCTCATAGCAAGCTTCCTCCCACCTTGCGAGCTACTGCCCTGGATTGTTGTAGATAACAATCCAAGTCGGTCGCCGACTGGTGCTGTCTTTGAAAGGACCGAACTTTTCATATACCGTCTCGCGGCCTGCCGCGCCCTTAAGATGGTTTCCCGCAGGACGCGACTCCACCTTGGGATTATTCGTGGTTCCATAGTAATGTCGACCCTCGACCGGATCGGCCCCACCCTTCGCCCTGTTCGCAACTGCATCTTTCATAATCTGCGCATCTTGGGCCGAGGCAGATCTGTCGGGCGTCGCCACCTGTTCTGGCTTCTTAAGTTCTGCGTTATTGATGATAGCGTTCGCCAGCGCCTCTTTGGCGTCCGAGAGCACGTCTGGATCGCCTTTCTTGGGAGTGCTAAGGCTCCCATCCTCGTGTGTCATAGTCTTTGCGAGTTCGCCTTCTGTAGTGTTCCCGACTGGCGTGTTCTCGTTGGCCGTATTTTGCGCCTATTGGCACAAACGGCCCTTCCACTGAATCACGGCGATAATATCAGCTTCAGATGAAGCCTGTCGCGAGATATCGATCGAAACATTCTCGTAATCATGGAGCGACGTGACGCTATTCCCCGTGTAGACCGACAGACGGTCGAGCTCTTTGTTCGTGGTAAGAGGGCCCCTCTCGCTGGGCGGCACTAGCTCGTCAAAGATTTGAGTGACTACTTCGCGAGGCAGCGTTGAGTCCAGAACAGCTACTCCGTTGACGTAATGGTCTTTTTGCACAACAACCGTGCAAACTTGGCCGTCCGCCGAATATCTCGGCATCATCAGAATCCCTGGGCGGACTTCGTATGCCTCGACCCGCTTATACTTCGAAAACCGTTCGAATTGGGGCTTCGTAGGAAAAAGCAAGAATGCAATCGCACAGGCCATGCCAATTAACCTCATCATGATCTTGGTCCTCCTCGTGAGCGTGCGTTCAAAGAACGCATTCCACCCATTTTTCGATAACTACGGAACAACGCTGACGACTGGTTTAGACGTACTAAGCGTATAGCTCGGATTAACTCTTCCGTTTGATCCCACGTTCGTCAAAGTCCTTGTAGCGGTTGCTGAATACCTACTACCGCCCGGAACCGTGAATGTTATCGTATTCTTATTAGTTACGGTAACTGCCTGAGTTCCCAGCAACTGGATCAATGGCTTGTCCTGCGCCGCAGTGCGCGCCGGTGCTAGTAGTCCGAGAGTGTCGTTTAGCTGACCTGCATTATTTGTGGAGGCTGGACCTTCGATTGTGCGTGTAGGCTGCACATTCCCGTTTAACGTAACCGTACTAGTATTTGTTTCCGAGACTGCCCCGCCGGATAGCGGTTTGCCGTTCACTGTAATTGTGTCTTGGATCGTACCTCTCACTCCGGTGACGGATGTCCCATCCGCTTGCTTCTCTCCTTGAACAATCTTGGGCTGCTCTATAACGCTTGCCTGAACTTGCACCTGATTTTGCGCCAACTCACGGAGGGCGCAGTCGTAGTTGTACCTCCTTAGATCGTAAACTAAGGCTTTGTGTTCTTGTTGCCATGCCCGACCCAATGCGAGCCGTTGCATCCTTCCGTCAGAAGCTCCGACAAGCGGTATTCAGTGAGTACATCATCTCCCTTGAGGTAGACGATGTCATCGACCACTGGGCGGCGCTCCTCCATCTTCACCTGTACTGCAACATCCCAGCTCCATGGCTTGTGATTCGGTGGATTTTCAGTGAGTTTCACGTACACTCGAAACGACCCATCCTTGTTCGATTCTGTTCTCTCAATCTGAAAACTCGACGGCTCGGATAGCTCTTCATCGCCGGAGAAAAGGCCCAACTCTCCCCATGCGAATGGAGCTTTCTCTGGGACTTGATTCGCTAACATCTGCCCCTTATTTTGCCGAAGCCAATCGTTTTGGCAAGAGCGAGTTAATTCGATTCTGTGGAGAAGTGCTTTGCTGAGATAAGGCTCAAAGATTTTCCTGTTCGAGCCAGCAAGTAGACCGAGCGGGTGACGAGCGACGACCTGACGATAGAGGCTTTGAACTAATGCGTCTGGCGACTGGCGAGTGTTATTCGGTCCCCCACTAGGCAGGGACTGAGCGAGAGTCGATGCCGCGATGAATTGCAAGAAAAAGAGGCAAAGCAGACGATTCATATCAAACCTCATTGCACGATTATCACGTGATAATTGTATGCGTTGTTCTCGATCCTCCCCGAAGGACCGTTGCTATTCGGACCGTAGTTGCCCATAGGATGGAGGTTAGGATGGTCATATTTCGGCCCGTTGTTCGGCCACTGATCCACGACTTGTATACGGCCCCAACGGTCATGGCCCATATAGATTGCAGAGTTTTGGTCCTCACCGGGCTGATCGAAATGGTTTTCTTTTCCAAAGCTCGGCGGGTGGCCCAGGTTTTATTTCTCGGATCATTCGCGTCGCGCTTTGAGCGGCGCGCGCATAATACCATCGGGTTACGTGACCGGAGAGGATTGTGTCGCACCTACGGCGCTTCATGTCGTCATCTATCATGGCCCCAGCCCTTCCGGGCTGGCTAGCTTCTGAGGCGCCTACAGTGCTTGACGCGATCCGAAAACTCCAGAGTTAAAGCCTGGGACGCCCACCCTTCATTGCTGTTGCACGATTACAGCGACCCCATCTACAGGAGTGGCGAGGTATTGATACTTCTGGTGATCTAGCAGCGTCACGACCAGTTTACCGCCCCTCCAATCAATAGAAGGTGCAGGGTGGGGATAGTGTACAGGCACGTTCATAACCAGATCGCCCTCACGATCCTTCTGCGCCGGTCCCTTCAACCGCACTGCGTAGACCGCGTCATTCACAACCCACGCGGTGTTGGTCACCTCTAGTTGAACAACTGCGTCCCACTTTCCGTCCGGACTAGTTTTGGCCTCTTGGAATTGGACTTCCTCGTGGTCGCGAGGCCAGACGAAATACACTGCGAGCGCCAGTATGAGGCTAAGGAGAGCAAGTAATGTCAAGATGACTTTGTTTCGCTTCTTCGTGGATTACCTTCCTACCGATCACTGGATCGCGCCAGAGAGCACGAGTCGCACACCGATGTCAGTGTTGGCGGGTGGCCCAGATTTTCGCGGCACGGATCATTCGCGTCGCGCTTTGGGCGCCGCGCGGATAATACCATCGTGTTACGTAACCGGAGAGGATTGTGTCGCACCTACGGGGCTGGATGTCGTCATCTATCATGGTCCCAGCCCTTCCGGGCTGGGCTAGCTTCTGACGCGCCTACGGCGCTTGGCGCGATCGGTCACTGTGGGATCGTTCCGCAAAAATCAACGAGAGCACAAACGTTGCGGATTTGCGAGGCGCATGTTCCGAGCGCACAACACCGAAACGCCGAACTCCGTGCGAGGAGGAGAGCGTCGGATGCCGCGCTGCCCATTCGACTTCGCTCAGGGTAAAAAGGCCGCGGCGCTACATTTAAGTCTTAGGCACGCGGCGGGCGGAGCGGACACGTTCGGAGGGCAAAACAGCATTGCGCCCTCCTCCCTTCCTACGTCAGGGCAGGCAGGTGGAGAATCGCGATCGAAACGTCAGGAATTCTTTTTGAGTTCGGCGAGGACTAGCTTGGCTACTTCTTTCAGCGTGTCGAAGACGCCCTGGCCCGTGACGGCGACGGCCTCGAGCGCGGGTTCGCCCTTCACGGAGAGCTGTTTCTGGAGTTCTTCGACCGGGAGGATATTCGGGAGATCGCGCTTGTTGAGCTGCAGCACGTAGGGAATGGTATTGAAATCGAGGTTGTGATCCTTCAGGTGCTCGCGCAGGTTATCGAGAGTTTCGAGATTGGCGTCGAGGCGCTCTTCCTGCGAATCGGCGACGAAGACGACGCCATCGGCGCCCTTCAAAATCAGGCGGCGGCTCGCTTCGTAAAATACCTGGCCGGGAACGGTATAAAGATGGAAGCGCGTCTTGAATCCGCGCACGGTGCCGAGGTCGAGCGGAAGAAAATCGAAGAAAAGAGTGCGGTCGGTCTCGGTGGCGAGCGAGACCATTTTCCCCTTTTGGCTGGTTCCCGTGTGCTCGTAGATCCACTGCAAGTTGGCGGTCTTCCCGCCCAAGCCGGGGCCGTAGTACACGAGCTTGCAGTTAATTTCGCGAGCGGGAAAATTTATAAACGGCACAATTTCCTCAAGTTGCGGCAGCCTATTACTTATAGCACAGGCTCCGGCGTCCGCAATCGCCCAGGGGCGAAAGTGCTTCGCAATTGACAATGCGCGGCTGGTTAGCCAGTCGCTGTGACAGCAGCTTCCGTTCAGCGATTATCGAGCTGGGATATGAAATGTAGCATCGCTTAGAGGCGATGTAAATGCCCTATTTACATGATGTTGCGATGGAGATGCCGTCATGCCCAGGGCTAAAGCCCGTTCTTTGGGCGGTGCATATTCGTGGGCCTGAAGGCCCACGCTTCCACCTGAATATCAATCGTCGGCACATTCTTCCGGGCATTGCGTATTCGCGCGCCTGAGGGCTCGCGCTTCTACCGAAACCTCAATCGCAGGCACTTTCTTCCGAGCATTGCAGATTCGTGCGCCTGAGGGCCCGCGCTTTCACGTGAGCAGCAATCGCGGGCTCAGGCTTTCACCCGCAGCATTGCCTGCTCGAAGGCTTGAGGCTCGCGCCGGGCGAACACAGTCAATCGTCCCTTCGGGACTTGGGGTTGATTTCGCATTATTTCCCAGCACTGCGCTTCGTTGCGGGCAGGGCTAATTACGGTCGCCGCTCCGCGGCTTCATGTCTGCGTCGAACTGGAGCGGAGGAAAACGTGCCGCACCTACGGCGCTCGGAATTCGGGCGCTTTGTTTCCCCGCCCTCCCGGGCGGGGCTAATTTGTGTCTTGCTTACGGCGCTGAGGGAATGAGCCGTGCGTCAGGGCTGCTTCAGCTCGGTGCTGATGAGCAGAATTTCGTTCGCGCCGATGTTTTCGACGGAATGTGGCGGGAGCGGCGGCGTCCACTGCGCGACTGGCTTCGCTGGCGGAGGTCCCAGTGTGCGGCTATCGAAGAGCAAATTGCCGTCACCATCGCGGCGGATGAAATCGCTCTGCCTGGCGACGTAGATCGAGGCGGGCCAGCGATGCGTGTGCACGGGCACGATGTCTCCGGGCGCGATGCGAACTTCGAGAACACGGACGAGTTCATTTTCAAATAGAAGCTTGTGATGGTTGGGCGCGGCGATTACGGCGTCGAGGGAATCCGGCCACGGCCAAGATTTAGCGTCGGTGTTCAAGAAATCCTCCGAGGAGTTTGGTGAATATCCCATGAAAACGGAAATGGGGGAAGCGCTCGTGTGCGCTTGCCAAATGGCTAGGCAAAGCCAAGTACGTTTGCCGGGCGCAGCATGCTGCGCCCCTACGAAAACCTCGCGAACGTCGAAGCGATGGGCTTGATGCTGGCGTACGGATTGAAAACAGGATCGGAACAAAAGGAAACCCACCCTTCCCGGTCCCGAAGGCTCGGGACGGAGAAGGGTGGGCGACCCTGCGGAGAACGAAGAGAAATCCCTCGCTTCGCTCGGGATGACACGCCGATCGTGTCTACGAAATCGGGGTGCAGACCGATTTCACCTCGGTGTAGAGATTCAGGACTTCGTGTCCCATCTCGCGGCCCCAACCGGATTGCTTGTAGCCGCCGAAGGGCATCGCCGGATCGAAAACGTTGTAGCAATTGATCCAGACGGTGCCCGCGCGGAGCTGCGAGGCGATGCGATGCGCCTTGCCGATGTCGCGCGTCCAAACGCCGGCGGCGAGACCATACTCCGTGGCGTTGGCCTTGGCGACGAGATCGTCCACATCCTTGAACGGGATGGCGGTGACCACGGGTCCGAAAATTTCTTCCCGGACCACTTTCATTTTTTCGTTGGTGTTGACCAGGACGGTGGGCTTGACGAAATAGCCCTTCTCTCCCTGACGGCTGCCGCCAACGGTGGCCTTCGCGCCTTCCGAATATCCGGATTCGAGATAGCTACAGACCTTGTTCATCTGCTCTTCGGAAACGAGCGGGCCCATATCGGTGGTTGGCTCCATGCCCGGGCCGACGCGGATCTTCGAAGCGAGCTGCGAAACGCCGTCAACGACCTTGTCGAATTCCTTGGCTTCGACGTAGAGCCGCGAGCCCGCGCAGCAGCACTGGCCGTGGTTGAAGAAGATGGCCATGGCCGCTCCTGGAATGGTGGCGTCAATATCGGCGTCCTGGAAAACGACGTTGGGAGATTTGCCGCCCAGCTCGAGCGAAACTTTCTTCAAGTTGCCGGTGGCGGCGTGCACGATCAGCTTGCCCACTTCGGTGGAACCGGTGAAGGCGACCTTGTCAACGTGCGGATGCGCGGCGAGCGCGGCGCCGGCGGTTTCGCCGTAGCCGGGAACGATGTTGACGACGCCATCCGGAATGCCCGCTTCCTGAATCAATTCACCCAACAGAAGCGCGGAGAGAGGCGTCTGTTCGGCCGGCTTGAGGACTACGCAACAACCTGTAGCGAGCGCAGGTCCGAGCTTCCAGGAGGCCATCATCAACGGGAAATTCCAGGGGATGATCTGGCCGACCACGCCCACAGGTTCGCGCAGGGTGTACGCCAGGAACTTCGCGCCATGAGCGGAGATCGGAATCGTATTGCCTTCGATCTTCGTGGCCCAGCCGGCCATATAACGGAACATGTCAATCGTGCCGGGAATGTCGGCGACGCGGGCGATGGCGAGGGGCTTGCCGTTGTCGAGCGATTCGAGCTGCGCGAATTCCTCGGCGTGCTGCTCGATCAGGTCGGCGAGCTTCCAGATGAGCCTGCCGCGCTGCGACGGCGTGATTTTTGACCACGGGCCGGTATCGAACGCGGCGCGCGCGGCGGCAACGGCGCGGTTGATGTCTTCCTTGTCGCCTTCGGCGACATTGGCGAGAACTTCGCCGGTGGCCGGATTGTACGTGGGGAACGTCTTGCCGGAAGCGGCGTCCACCCATTTTCCATTGATGAACATTTGGCGGGTCTTCGCGACGTAACGGGCTACATTGTCAGTCAGCTGTACGGCTTGAGTTGCTGTTGCCATTTTTTTTCTCCTTCGATCCAAGACTTCGAAATTCGGCCGTGCCGAAGTGGCGCGAGCGGGGATGCCGGTTTCAGTTTCTCGGAGACCGTCACTGGGTCGAGCCGCATATCGTGAGATGCATTCCCGCGGGGACGGGTAAGCCAGCAGAGCCGCCTTCACAGCCCCTCGCTGGGCCGGCCACCGTAGGTAGCCAAGCGAGGCGTATCATAGGCCACCCCAGTGCGGTTTGACAATAGTTCGCTCGAATCGCGCGCGGCGGCGCGGATAGCGAGTTAATCCGGCATCGCTTTAGTGGAGATTGGCCACGATGTAGAGGACAGAGGAATAGCGTGGAGCTTGGTAGGCGTAATACTTGAGGTCGGGCGTCACTACAATCCGCGGTTGATTCCGCTCTTCCGACTTGAGCTGCTTCCAAAGTGTGCGATGGCCGTCGGCGAGGTCCACCAGCGTTACGACGAGTTCATGCCCGTTTGTTGCGCTTACCAGTAACGACTTCCCGCCATTGGCAAAACGGATGGGATATTCCGACTCTTGTGCGCCCTGCAACGCCACGGGCTGGCTTCCATTCAGGCGATAGAGCCAGATGCCACTTCGGTCCCTACGAAGCGCCACCATTCCGCCGTCAGGGGAGAGTCTAGGATAGGAATTCCGAGCGCCGGATTGCACTAATACTGGAGATCCGCCCGCAATCGGTTGGACGTAAACGTTCCAGTCATTCTGGGTGGTTTGTGCTTCGTACGCGATGAAGCGACCATCGTCTGACCACGATGCGTGATCGAAGGCAACCAGCCCGGCCGTGGTCAACGTCTTCGGCTCGCCAAGAGCGACGGGCTGCAAGATCAACTGATGAGACCCGATGCTCGAGAGGAGAATTGATTTACCGTCGGGCGAGATGGTTGATGCGCCCGGGCCCAGGCTGACCGGAGCCGAGCCATCCGTCGAGCGGAAGTAGGCCTGGCTCTGGCCCGCGACCGACCAGACTTCGCCTTCTTCCATGAAGCTCATCATGCGGCCGTCGGAGGAGATTGCGGTGGGAGTCGTATCGTCGAGCCATGAATAGGGATGCTCTTCCTTATCGTTCGGGAAAAAACCCATCAGCTGTTGCCGCCAGCTTTCGCGGCTCAGCAGGACGCGACCATCGCTTGCGATGTCATGCAGACGCATGGAAGGCAGGAAAAATACGGTTCTCATATTGCCGGCGAGAGTCATGGCGCGAATCGAATCCGCCCAACCGGTGTGAGGAGAATTTGATGCGAACCATATTTCCTTTCCGTTTGGACTCCATGCGAGGCCTTCGAGGCTTAGCCACTTTTCCGAATGAAGTATCCGCTTGCCAGTGAGATCAACCATGTCAATCGTGCCTTCATCAACCCCAACGTCCGGGTGGTTTTCGAAGGCGACCATGGTCCCGTCGGGGGAAAATCTCGGATGACCGAACCAGCCGGTTTTCTGCCGATACAAAACGTTGCCAGGGGGGAATTCTAGTGTCGCTCCCTCGGCCGAGGATTTCGATACGACGAGCTGCTTCCCGTCGGGATTCCAATCGGCATACGCAATGTGGCCGGCCAGGTCGCGAGGCGATCCGCCCGCCAGACTTACCGTTGCCAAAGTGCCGCCGCAATCAAGCAGGAAAATGGGTTCGCAATCCCGGACGATCGCCAACTGGTCGGAAGAAGAGAGGCTCGCAACCGTCGCCGACGGGATTCCCAAATCCCGCGATTCCGGATTGCCTACGCGATACGTGGAAATCTGCCGTGGCTCCTTCTCCCATTCACCGCTATAGACGACGGTCTGTCCGTCGTGAGAGAAGCGCGCGGCTCCCAGCTCTCCTTCACGATAGGTGACCGTTGTGTACTGCGCGTCAGGCTTACCGCCCCGGGGAAGAAAAAATAGGCCGCCGACGATGACGACGAGAGCGAGGATTGCGGCGATGGCCCAGGGCAGGATTCTCGTTACAGTTTTCGGTGCCGGGGCTTGGGCCTGCGCCACGTAGTCCGAGCGCCCTTCGGTGGCCCATTTTAGTGTGAGTCTCACGTCGCGCGCGGATTGGAAACGGTCGTCGGGATTTTTCGCGAGGCACGTCAATACGATGCGCTCGAACCCCGGTGGCGTGAGCGGTTGGATTGCCGAGATCGGCTCCGGTTCCTTTTCCAGAATCGCGTGAGCCACGCTTAGCTGGCTTTTGCCGTCAAACGGGCGCTTGCCGGTCGCCATTTCGTAGAGGACCGCGCCGAGCGCAAAAATGTCCGATCGCGCGTCAGCATCCCTGCCTTCGATTTGCTCGGGCGACATGTACTGGATGGTGCCCATCATCTGGCCGGCTGTGGTGAGTGGCGAGATGGGACTGGGCCCGCTAACGGTCTTGGCTGCGGAAAGCAGCGGCGCCGTCGGGTTGCCTGCAGCCCCGCCCCCGAGAGCAGCCTTTGCCAGACCGAAATCCATTAACTTAACGCCGTCCCTGGTCAGCATAATGTTGGCCGGCTTCAAATCGCGGTGAACGATTCCAGCGCGGTGCGCAACATCGAGGGCCTCGCACACTTCCATCCCGATTTGCAGTGTCTGTTTCAGTTGCAGGGGACCTTTTCGCAGCCGGTCCGCCAGCGACTCGCCGTCCAAACATTCCATAACCAAGAAATCTATGCCGTCTTGATGCCCAACGTCGTGGAGTATGCAGATGCGCGGATGATTCAAGGACGAAATGGCCCGAGCCTCGCGGTCGAAGCGCTCTCTCAACTCCGGATCCGAAGAAAGATGCTGCGGCAGGATCTTGATCGCCACGTCGCGCCCCAGCCGGGTATCCTTGGCGCGATACACTTCGCCCATTCCGCCGGCGCCCAGCGGCGCGCCGATCTCATAGGGTCCAAGTCTGGTTCCGGAAACAAGAGGCATCGTGGGCCGCGATTATAGCCTTAATGCCTCGAACTGCTGAAAAGCGGAATGCCCGGACGAGCCATTTTCTAAAAGGAGGACTGACTTTGCTCGAACCGAGGCTCGCGTCGTTGACTCACTTCATTCGACAATCTAAGATGTGCACCTCATGCCAGAGACCGCGTCCTTGATCGGACAGACTTTTTCGCATTACCAGATTCTCAAGCAGATTGGCGCAGGCGGGATGGGAGTGGTGTACGAAGCCCAGGACTCGCAGCTCGGCCGCCGCGTGGCACTGAAGTTTCTTCCGCCCGAAATGGACCAGGACAGCCAATTGCTCGAACGTTTTCAGCGCGAGGCGCGCGCGGCTTCGTCCCTAAACCATCCCAACATCTGCACCATTCATGCGATCGAGCAGCACGAGCGGCGACACTTCATCGTGATGGAATTGCTGGTGGGCGAGACGCTGGCGCAAAAGATGACGCGGCAGCCGATGGAAATTGAAAAATTGCTGCCGATGTCCATTGAAATCGCCGACGCGCTGGAATCGGCGCACGCCAAGGGAATCGTTCATCGGGATATCAAGCCCGCGAATCTTTTCCTCACTGATCGCGGACAGGTGAAAATTCTGGATTTCGGTTTGGCAAAGGTTGGCCAGAGCGAAATCGCACGGGGAGTCGCGGCCGAGCAAGCTGAGACAATGGTCGCCGGGATCGAACTCACTTCGCCGGGATCAGCAGTCGGGACGGTCACGTATATGTCGCCGGAGCAGGCGCGCGGCCAGCTCGTGGACGCCCGCACGGATCTCTTTTCCACGGGAACGGTGCTGTATCAATTGGCAACGGGAACGCTCCCGTTTCATGGCGACACCTCCGCCGTTATTTTCGACGCCATCCTGAATCGCGATCCAAAGCCGGCGGCGGATCTGAATCCCGCGCTGCCTCCTGATTTCGTGCGCATTCTGGACAAGGCGCTTGAGAAGGATCGCAATCTTCGCTGCCAGACGGCGACCGAATTGAAAACGGACCTCAGCCGCCTGAAACGCGATCTGGAATCGGGCAAACGGCGCGCGAAAGAGAAGACGGATTCTGATCCCGGCGTTCCTAAGCAGACAGGAAAATCCGTCGCTGTTCTCTATTTCGAAAACTTGAGCGGCGCCAAGGAAGACGAATATCTCCGCGACGGCATCACCGAAGACGTCATTACCGAGCTTTCCAAAATCCGCGGACTGAACACTTTTTCGCGTCCCACGGTTCTGGCTTTTCGCGACAGGTCCGTAACTCCGGCGCAGATTGGCCAGCAACTGGGCGCGTCCTACGTCCTCACGGGCACCTTGCGCCGCGCAGGCGCTCGCTTGCGCATCAGCGTCCAGCTGGTGGACACGCGCACCGATTTTCCGCTGTGGTCGGAACGCTTCGACCGCGAAATGAAGGACGTCTTCGAGATACAAGATGAAATGGCCCGCAAGATTGCCGAGGCCCTGCGCGTGACGCTTTCCCCGCAGGAACTGGAAGCGCTGGCCGTCAAGCCTACGGAAAACCTGCAGGCCTACGACCTTTATCTCCGCGGCAAGCGATACGCGCGGCGGCAAATCCGCCAGGATCTCGAGTTCGCGCTGCAGATGTTTGAAAATGCGGTAGCCATAGATCCCAGCTTTGCTCTCGCCCATGCCGCGTGCGCCAATGCGTGCGCCATGTTCTACAGTAATTTCAGCCGCGATCAGGTTTGGGTCGAACGCGCGCGGGAGGCTTCCGGCAAGGCCCTGGCTTTGCGCTGGGACCTGCCCGAAGTGCAGGTCAGCCAGGCGTGGGTCCTTTATGTGGCCGAGTTGCATGACGAAGCCGTGCGCATGGTGCGAAAGGCGATCGAGCGCAAGCGCGATTGCGAGGGCGCCTATTACATGCTTTGCCGCGCGCTCTTTGCCGCGGGACGTTACCAGGAAGTTGTGGACGTGGCGGATGCCGCCATCGAAGCGAGCGGCGAGGACTACAACATTTATGTGCCGATTATGAATTCGCTCGGCGCGATGGGTAAAGATGAAGCGCGGCGCAACATGGTGCATCGCGTCGTCGTCGCGCTCGAGAATCACTTGAAACAGGTGCCTGAAGACGCTCGCGCGCGCGTCCTGCTGGGCGCCGCGTATGCCGATATCGGGCGCCCGGACGACGCGGTGCGCGAGCTCAATCTGGCCGTTACTTTGCGCGCCAACGAGGCCTCGATTCTCTATAACGCGGCGTGCGTCTACTGCGGTCTGAAAAGAAAGCCGGAAGCAATTGACGCACTTCGCAAGGCGTGGGAAACGGGATTCCGGGACGCCGTCTGGGCGCGCCGCGATCCGGACCTTACCCTCCTTCATGGTGACCCTGAATTTGAGCGCCTCTACCCAGAGAGCGCTGCGTCTGCGGCCGCCGCCGAGTCCCACTAGATCCGCGGGAACGACCGGAACGGACCCGGCTCCGATGGCGGAGCGGAGGGCATTCATGGATACCTCACCGCACTCATCGCCGAAGATCGCGCTCGTAACCGGCGCAGGCAGCGGAATCGGCAAAGCTGTCGCAATTGCTCTCGCTCGGGAGAGCTATTCGGTGGTTCTCGCCGGCCGCCGCAGGGAACCGCTGGATGCGACCGCGCTGGAACTGAAGCAGGCCAACGCCAAAACGCTGGTCGTGCCCGCGGACGTCAGCGATCCCACTGCAGTGCGCGATCTTTTCGCGAAAACCAAAGAAGCCTTCGGCAGACTCGATCTGCTGTTTAATAACGCCGGCGGCTCGGGTCGCGCCGTCCCGCTCGAGGACTTAACGTACGAGCAGTGGAAATCCATCGTGGATACGAACCTCACCGGCACGTTTCTCTGCACGCAGGAAGCATTCAAGATCATGAAGAGCCAGGACCCGCGCGGCGGCCGCATCATCAACAACGGCTCGATTTCGGCGCACAGCCCGCGACCGAATTCCGCGCCCTACACAGCATCGAAACATGGAGTCACCGGTCTCACTAAAGTGACTTCGCTCGACGGGAGGAAGTACGACATCGCCTGCGGCCAGATTGACATCGGAAACGCGTCAACGGAAATGACGGAACGAATGAAGAAGGGCGTCCCGCAGGCGAACGGCACGATCGCAGTCGAGCCAACCATGGATCTCGCGGACGTGGCGCGCGCAGTTGTGTATATGGCTTCTCTCCCGCTCGACGCCAATGTGCAATTCATGACCGTGATGGCGACCAAGATGCCCTTCATCGGTCGCGGCTAGTGAGGGTCCGTGGGCCGAATCGAGCGATACGAAGCTAATTTCGTGGAGCAGGACGGCGGGACTCGAAAGTTTATGGATTTCTGATTTCACGGAACCAATGCGATTTGAAGCGGGCGATCGTACCCTTTGGGCCAACCGCCCAACCTTCTGTCCCGTCAAAACTCACCGCATTCAGATTCAGTTGGTCGGTGTGCTGCCAGTGGATCCCCTGATCATCGCTGACATCGGTTCCGTTCGGGCCGACCGCCGCGAAATCGCCATGGGAAAAAAATCCAACTGCTGAACGGTAGCCGCCGGGCTGCTGAACGGAGAGTTGCCAGGTCTTACCGGCGTCCGTCGAGTAAATTGCGACTCGATCTGCACGATCCGGTAGTTTGTAATCGCCTCCAACTGCGAGCAGGGTGCCAGGGCCAGTACACGCGACGCTGAAGATACCACTCGACGCGTTGCCGCTGGCAATGGGAGTCTGGACCGCGGTCCACGATTTTCCGAAATCGGCCGAATGAAATATGCGAGCGGCTGGACCGCCGGTGCCGAAGTAAATACCTCCATCACAAAGGGCGATCGCAGTTCCACTTGCGGCAAATGCGCCCTCTTTTGGGAGCGCAGCGGGCATTCTGTCTCGCGGCAGTTCGTTCCAATGCTCGCCATCGGAGGTGCCCAAAACCAGGAATTTGCCGTCAACGGGATCGCTCAACGCAACGCAGTGCGTAATCGAACTGCAGGCTAAGGAATCGAGAAAGAAACCGGGGCGTGTATCGGAGTACTGCAATTTCCAGTTGATGCCACCGTCGGTGGTTTTGTAGATACGGGATTGGTCGCCATCGCCGCTGGAAAGGACGTAGGCGACATCAGCGCCAAAGGCTTCGATATCGCGGAAGTCCAGGGTGGCAGCGTCGGGGACCGAAAGCTGTTTCCACGTCTCGCCATCATCAATCGAACGCAGGATCACGCCATTGGAGCCGGAAGCCCAGACGACGAAGTGTCGCCGGCTTTGGTCGTGCTTTACGCTGACACCGCGGAGATTGGAGTCCAGTCCGGTGGTTTGAACCGACCACCACGGACTCGCATCCGCGGGAGTCATCACGAGGCGCAACAAGAGCAGAAATAAAAGCACGGAGCGATTGTAACTCAAGACTTTTCAGTCTCCCCCAGTACACGGTTGCGGCGAGTAGCCGACGGCAGGCCTGTGTGAGCGAAAGAAAAGAATTGGCAATTGACTCCGCGCAGGTTGCCCATATAATCATCGCAATTACGGGAGTTAGCATATGCACCAGGAATCACAGCGTGTGGGCCCGGTCAGTCTTTCAGAGCGCATCCTCTTTATTGATGTTCTGCGAGGCATGGCGCTGTTCGGAATTCTCGCGGCGAACATGCGCGCTTTCGTCGCGCCCCTCGATGCTTACGGAGACATCGGGCTTCTCTTTCACAGCCGCGCCGACGTTCTGGCGCAAGCCTTCATTGATTGGTTCTTCCAGGGCAAATTTATTTCCATTTTTTCGTTCCTGTTCGGATTGGGATTCGCCATCCAGCTCAGCCGGGCGGAAACGCGGGGCGTGCGTTTCCTGAGCTTCTATCCGCGGCGGCTGCTGGCGCTCGCGCTCTTCGGCATAATCCACGGAATTCTGATCTGGTCGGGAGATATCCTGCTGACGTACTCGCTGTCCGGAGCGATTTTATTGCTCTTTCGCAATCGCCAGCAGAAGACGCTGCTGTGGTGGGCCGGAGGTCTATTCGCGCTGCCACTGGTGGTGGGCTCAACTTTCGTTGCTCTCTATTACAGCCACCTCCGACCTCATTGGATGAATCCGAAGCCGACGGATATGAGCAAGCTTTACGCGACCATTCAGATCTACGCGCACGGGACGGTCCGACAGATGCTTGCCCGGAACTGGGTGCAATGGAAGAGCGACCTGCCTACACAACTTTTCGCGATATACGCAGTGGGGTTATTTCTGCTGGGGATGTGGGTTTGGCGGGCCGGTATCGTACAGCACCTGGATGAATATCGGCCTGTTTTGAAGCGCGTGTGCGCGTGGTGCATCCCTGTGGGCCTGATTATTAATGGCTATGGGGCGTACGTGAACGCGGTTGTGCCTCCCGACAAAATCACGCTGTCGGTTCAGATCGCGAACATCGTTCACTTCCTCGGGGCTCACATCCTGGCCGCGGGTTATATTTCCGGGCTGGCGCTGATTTTCCTGAATCCGAATTGGCGGCCGATCGTCCTGCCGTTTGCCGCGGTTGGGCGGATGGCGCTGACCAATTACTTGATGGAGTCCGTGCTGTGCACGCTGTTCTTCTACAATTACACCACCGGACTATATGGACGCGTGGGTCCGGCGATGGCGCTAATCCCAACGGTCGTTCTGTTTGCGGCGCAGATCGTGTTCAGCAACTGGTGGTTGAAACGATATCGCTTTGGCCCCATGGAATGGTTGTGGCGCGGCATGACCTACGGCAAATTCCCCGCGATGCGCAAAGAGGAATCCATGCCGATGGTCGAAGTACCCTCGCTTTAGTCCAAACTTCCGCACCACACGTCGGGAACGGGCTACACTAGTTGCGTCAGCATCGCAATGCCCAAGGAGAGGGAAGAAAATATGAAGACATTTGAAGTTTCGTTTCGATATCAGGATCGCAGCAACGAAGCTGCCGGATCATCCGTCAAGCTCGACGCTTCGAGCATGCCCGGCGCGATCGCCAAGGCCACGCGCGAGTTCGTGAAGGGGCTCGATCGGAAGCAGCGCTTCGATATGAACAAGAACGGACTGGAAATTAAAGCTGTTAATGTCGCCAGCGCTGGCGCTGAAAAAGAGGGCGGCGGAAATTAGCTGAACATGGGAGTTCGTTTTAAATCTTTAAGCGGAACGCGCTGGTTCAAAGGAGTCCGACAATGGCCGGCCTATTCAAGACTTCCAATCCTGCTTTGAACGAAAAGACGTTTGAGGGTCGCGTCGCCGTTGCGGGCGAACCGATGACCCTGCAGGGCACGGTCAATAAGACCGGATTTCTGCTCTTTTGCGTTTCCGCCACCGCGGCATGGACCTGGTGGCTTTCCAATACGGAAACGTTCGAGGCGGCTCTGCCCTGGATGATCGGCGGTCTCATCGCAGGCTTCATCCTTTCGCTGGTGACGATTTTCAAGAAGGAATGGTCGCCGGTCACCGCTCCGCTCTACGCGCTGTGCGAAGGCCTCGCGCTGGGCGGCATTTCTGCAATGCTGGAGCGGTCCTACCACGGAATCGCGATTCAAGCCTTCGGACTGACGCTCGGCGTTACTGCCGTGATGCTCGTGCTGTACACGTCCGGCGTGCTCCGCGCGACACCCAAATTCACGATGGGCGTGATTGCCGCGACGGGCGGCATTTTCCTGGTTTATGTGGCGGACATGATTCTGCGTTTCTTCGGCCGGCAAGTGCCGCTCCTGAATAGCTCCGGGCCGTGGGGGATTGCAATCAGCCTTCTGATCGTGGGCGTCGCGGCGCTGAATTTAATTTTGGATTTCGATTTCGTCGAAACCGGCGTTCACGCCGGCGCGCCGAAGTACATGGAATGGTACGGCGCATTCGGCATCATGGTTACGCTGATCTGGATGTACCTGGAGATTCTGCGCCTGCTCTCGAAGATGCGTAGTCGGTAGAGCCGCCATCTTGCGCGCGGAGCCGCTATTGCGGCCCCACGCGCTCGCCTGATACTTCCAAGCTTCAGATGGGGTAGTGGCTGGGCGTGCGCCGAATTGTGATCCAGCGCAGCTCGGTAAATTCCTGCAGACCTGCGTGCCCGCCGAACCTGCCGTAGCCGCTATCCTTCATGCCGCCGAAGGGCATTTGCGGCTCGTCGTGAACGGTGGCGCCATTGATGTGGCAGATTCCGAATTCGAGCTTCTCGGCAACCCGCAGAGCGTTGTTCACATCGCGAGTGAAGACGGCGCTCGAGAGGCCGTAGGGAGTGTCGTTGGCGATGCGGAGAGCATCTTCGGCGTCGTTCGCGACAACGATCGGCTTTGCCGGACCGAATGATTCCTCGCCGTACATGCGCATCGCGGGCGTGACGCCGTAAACCACGGTCGGCGGATAGCACGGCCCATTTGCTTTTCCGCCGCAGAGAACCTTCGCGCCTTTCGCGACCGCGTCGTCCACCAATTCCTGCACACGCTTGATGGCGCCGGGATTGATCATGCAGCCGAGCTGCGAATCGGGGCTGAGCGGATCGCCGACTTTCAGCGCCGCGCCCTTCGCCGCGAGCTTTTTCGCGAATTCCTCGGCCACGGATTTTTCGACGATGATGCGCTCCGTGGACATGCAAATCTGTCCCTGATTCATGAATGCGCCGAAATTCGCCGCGGAGACTGCCGCGTCTATATCCGCGTCCTTCAGCACGATCATCGGAGCTTTGCCGCCGAGTTCGAGTACGACGCGCTTGAGGTGACGCCCGGCACTCTCGGCGATCAGGCGGCCGATTTTCGTCGAGCCGGTGAAGCTGATGCGACGGGTCTTGGGATTCGCAATTAACTCATCCACGACTTCGGCGGCATCGGCGGGCGCGTTGGTGATGACGTTGACGACACCCTTGGGGAAGCCCGCCTCTTCGAAGATTGAAGCGATCATGAGATGCGTGGCCGGGCATTCCTCGGAGGCTTTCAGGATCACGGTGTTGCCGTACGCCAACGGCGCGGCAATCGCGCGAATTCCCAGAATCATCGGCGCGTTCCATGGGGCAATTCCCACGACGACGCCGACAGGCTGGCGAATGGCCATTGCCGTGGTGTCGGGCAAGTCGGTGGGAATCACTTCGCCGACGGCGGCGTAGGCCTGCGCGGCGGCTTCGCGAAGCGTGCCGACGCTGAAAATACAATTGAACATGCCCCAGCCAAAGGTCTGGCCGGTTTCTTCGGCCGTGATTTTGGCGACTTCCTGCATGCGGCGCTCGAGTACGTCGGCGACTTTCAGAAAGAGGCCGCGACGGAGGGCTGGCGGGGTGACGCCCCAGGTTTGAAAAGCGGCGTGGGCGGCTTCGATTGCACGGCGCGCGTCTTCGCGCTTGCCGGCCGGAACTTGAGAAGCCAGCTGGCCGTTAAAAGGATTTTTCTTTTCAAAAGTCTTCCCGTCGGCGGCGCCGGTCCATTCGCCGTTGATGAACTGTTTTGCGTCGTGCCCTGCGACTGCTTGTGCCATGGAAATCTCCTCTTTCTGACAGACTATTAAAGCCTATTCGATCCCGCTGGGGATGCCGAGTTCTTTTATCACATTTACCACAATCCGCGGGCGCGGAGAAGCGGGGGCACCTTCAAGCAGTAGTTCAGTTCGTGAGATGCTGATCAACCATTTGTCCAGTCATCCGAACTCATCGGGAGTTGCGCCCCAGGTCAGGCTGGAATACGTCTACCGCATTCCGCGATCGAGTGTCAGACGCCGGTGGTAGATCACCAGACCGAGGATGAGGATAGGCATCAAAAGTTCAAAAATCAGAAATATTCCTGAGTTGTTTTCCGCGTGATTGTTGTGAAACACCATTTGCCGAACGTGACCTACCGCATCCCCGAGCAGCCAGACGGCATCGGCGATCGCGGTCGCTAACCAAAAACCACCTCGAAATGCTAAACAGAGAACCCCCAACACGCCGACGGTCAGGTCGGCCATTCCGACCTCATATTCGTACGGGCTTGTTGACCATCCAATGGAAGCGGAGGCCTCAATAGGCCGGAAGACATGATAGTAGGCCGTGAACAATCCCATCAATCCTACGTAGATGAACAGCAAGTAGACCAGGTAGGTGCCGACGATTGTGATCGCACCGCTGCGCCGCTTTCGCGAGACGACCAGATGGATAGACGCTGCGACTAGCGCCAGGACTCCGAAAAATACCTGAAGCATCCGTTCCTCCAGTCAGTGACCACCGTTGCGAAATCATACTTCATTCCAGTTCGAAAAATCGCTTTAGGCGCGTCGTCCACGTGCCGGATAAACGCGCTACCGAACTAGTACCCGCCACCACGGTTCATTTTTTCAAACTTAGCCACCAAGCGGGTTCGACCTGAAATGATCCGTTTCATCTTGTGAAACGTCTCGTGTGCCCGCAACTTTACGCCATCCCCCGAACGCTGGATTTCCGCATACATTTCAGATAGGATTTCGGAGTTTTGGATTAGGAACCGCTCTGAAAGGAAACCCGAAAAAGGCGATGGCCAAGAACAGCCCGAAATCAAAGACTTTGCTTGAATCACTCGACATTCTGATCGAAAAACACCACTTGCTGAAGCATCCATTCTACCAGGCTTGGACCGAAGGGACACTCACCAAGGAATCGCTCCAGCTTTATGCGGAGCAGTATTACCAACACGTGCGGGCATTCCCCGAAAATCTGCAGCAGCTCGCCGACCGGGCCGAAGGCCCCGTGGCAAAGCTCATCCAGGAAAATCTCGACGAAGAACTCGATCCAGTCTCTCCGCACCCCATGCTGTGGCGCCAGTTCGCGGAATCGCTCGGCGTGAGCGAAGCTACGATGGCGGACGCCCGCCCGCTTCCGGGCATCGCGGCGCTGCTGGACACTTTTGACGAAGTGAGTTCGCAGGGAACGATGACGCAGGCCGTGGCCTCGTTCTACGCGTATGAAGCGCAGGTGCCGGAAATCGCAGCGCAGAAGATCTCCGGGCTGAAGCGTTTCTACGACATCACCGAGCCTCGCGCGCTGGCCTATTTCAGCGTTCACGAGGAAGCCGACGTGCGCCACCGCGCCGCCTGGCGTTCCTGGCTCGCGGATCAGAGCGAAGGGGACAACTTCGAAGTGCTTTGCGCGGCCGAGAGAAGCCTGAAGGCTCTCTGGGGCGCGCTCGATGCCGTGTACCCGCAGTCCTGCGCCGCAAAGAACTAGTTTTTTCCTGAGGGGGCGCGTCCCGTAACATTTGGGGGCGGGGGACGCGCCTTTCGCGAAGCAGGTTCCCCAGCTTGGACCCAGCGCGTCCGCACACGTATTGCGCGAGAGCGTGGAAGTCTGTCAGTATCTGGTCCGCACTTTTGGCCGACAAGAGATCAAGAGGAGGCTATCAACAGCCATGGCACCCAAAAACCTAGAGGAAGTCCTGCAGGCAGCCGGGAATCCGGTGACGATGCTGCGCAATTCTCCGATCGGAGCGTACGTCTATCCGGTGGTTCCTTCCGAGTATTCGAACTGGCGCGACGAGCAGAAGGCGTGGCGTGATACCGCCGTCCTATTCGATCAATCCCACCACATGGCGAATTTGTATGTGGAAGGTCCGGACGCGCTGAAACTGCTGTCCTATCTCGGCACGAACAGCTTCGCGAATTTTCCGGTGAACCGCGCGAAACAGTTTGCTCCGTGCAACTACGACGGCAAAATCATCGGCGATGGAATTCTATTCCACCTCGAGCAGAACAACCTGGTTTACGTGGGGCGCGCGCCGGTGGCGAACTGGCTGGAGTTCCATGCCACGTCGGGCAAATACGACGTAAAAATCAAGCGGGACGACCGGTCGCCCTCGAACCCCGGCGGCAAAGCGGTGATCCGGACGACCTACCGGTACCAAATCCAGGGACCCAACGCCAAGCAGATTATCGAGAAGCTGAACGGCGGGCCGTTTCCGGACATCAAGTTCTTCAACATGGGCGAGATCAAGATCAATGGAAAGACCGTGCGCGCATTGCGGCACGGCATGGCCGGCGCTCCGGGCCTGGAAATCTGGGGACCCTACGAAGAACGGGAAGAAATTCGCGCCGCGATCGTGGCAGCAGGGGCGGAATTCGGCATGAAGCAGGTGGGCTCGCGGGCGTACGCATCCAACACGTGCGAATCGGGCTGGATTCCTTCGCCGCTGCCGGCCGTCTACACCGGCGAGAAAATGAAGAGCTACCGACAGTGGCTGCCGGCGAACAGCTACGAAGCCACCGGCTCGCTGGCCGGAAGCTTTGTCTCCAACAATATCGAAGACTACTACAATACGCCGTACGAACTGGGCTACGGGATCTTCGTCAAGTTCGACCACGATTTCATTGGTCGCGAGGCGCTGGAGAAGATTGACCAGAAGGCCCAGCGCAAGAAGGTCACGTTCGCGTGGAGCGGCGACGACGTCGCGAAGACCTACAAGTCGCTGCTCGAACCGGGCGATCCGTACAAATTCATTGACCTGCCCATCTCGAACTACGCGTCGTCGTCGTACGACAAGGTGGTGACGAAGGGCGGAAAGATCGTGGGATGTTCGATGTTCGCCGGCTACAGCTTCAACGAGCGGTCGGTGCTGTCGCTGGGCATCGTTGATCCGGATGTCGAAATCGGAACGGAACTGACACTGGTCTGGGGCGAGGAAAACGGCGGCACCAAGAAGGCGACCGTCGAACGCCACAAGCAGCTGGACGTGAAGGTGGTTGTCAGCTCCGTGCCGTACTCGAAAGTTGTTCGCGAAACCTACGCGGAAGGCTGGCGCACGGCGAAAAAGTAAGCCGCGCCGAACGCGGTTCCGAAGTCGCGAGGGGCGGATGCTTTCGATCCGCCCCTTTTTTATTGTCAGCGGCCTGGGAATGCGATACACCCATTCGTCGCCATTCTGCGAGCCGACTTTTCGCCGGCATCTGCATCATATTAATTACGGCGCGCAGCCGGATGTAAGGAGAACTCGATGTCGTCAAACGTCACTGGAGCACCCCGCGGGCTGGAAGGCGTCGTCGCGGCGCAGACGCGCCTGAGTCACGTGGACGGAAAGAACGGCGTGCTCATTGTTGGCGGCTATACGATCGAGGAACTTGCCAGCCATGTGGGATTCGAGGCCGCCGCACACCTGCTGTGGCGCGGACATCTGCCCAACCCCGCCGAACTGGCGAAATTGACCGCCGATATGTCGGAGTTGCGAGAGCTTCCGGCGCTGACGCTCGAGGTTCTTCGTGGCGCAGCAGCCGCGCCGCCGATTGATGCGTTGCGCATGGCCTGCGCGACGCTGTCCCTGGGCCTCGCGGATCCCAATGCGATTACACCTGATGCCGACTTCGCTGCGGCCATGCGGCTCACCGCTTGCTTCCCGACTGTTGTCGCCGCCCATGCGCGCATCTCGCGGAAACAGGAACCGATTCGTCCGCGCAAGGATCTACCGCTGGCTGCGAATTTCCTCTACATGATTCATGGCAAAGAGCCGGACCTATCGGCCGCGCAGGCGCTCGATACGTATTGGGTCACGGTGATGGATCACGGCATGAACGCCTCCACGTTCACGGCGCGCGTGATCGCCAGCACCCGTTCCGATCTCGTAAGCGCCGTTACCGGCGCGCTCGGCGCACTGAAGGGGCCGCTGCACGGCGGCGCGCCCGGACCGGTCCTCGATATGTTGCTCGATATCGGCAGCGCTGATCGCGCCGAGGGGTGGCTGCGAAATGAACTCGCGCAGGGACGGCGGATCATGGGCTTCGGCCATCGCGTTTACAAAGTTCGGGACCCACGCGCGGAGGTGCTGAGCAAGGCGGCGGAACGCCTGGGAAAAGCGCAAATGGAAAACCGCCAACTATACGATCTTGCGCTCAACGTTGAACAAACCGCGCTGCGTGTGCTTGCGGAGGTCAAACCGGGACGAAATCTGCGCACGAATGTGGAATTCTACACGGCACTGGTTTTGCAGGCGCTCGGACTCGATCCTCGACAGTTTGTCGCCATGTTCGCCTGCGGCCGCACGGCTGGATGGTGCGCGCACGTAATCGAGCAACACGCGGAAGATCACCTGATCCGCCCGCAATCGGAATATATCGGGCCGGTGGGATTGAAAATCAGCTGACAGAATTGCGACTACGCCTTGGGGCGGTCGTCGAGGCCGACGAGTTTCCGGAATTCCGGCTCATCGTGCAGGCACGAGAGATCTGAATCGTTGGCGGCCCAATTCGTGTTGCCGTAACCGGAAGCGAAGGCCTTCTTGATCGTTTCGAGGGTTTCGGGCTTCCGTCCCAGCACGCCGTAGGTACAGGCCGCGTTGTAAAGCGTGTTGGGATCGTTGGGGCGAAGAGCGACGGCCGTCTTGAGGTGGCGGACGGCCTCGTCTGCATCCTGTCCGCAAGAAGCGAGGTTGGTCGCGAGGAGCACGCGGGCGCGAACGTCTTCGGGGACGCGCTCGAGCTGCTGGCGAAGGACCTTCGTCATACGCTCGCGGAGTTGCTCGGCTTCTTTCTTGCGCCCCAGGCGCTCGAGGGATTGGTGATAGGGAATGTAAGTGTTGTAGTCGTCGCCGTTACACTCCATGGCGCGCTCGGCGAGGGCGGCGGCGTCCTCGAAGCGGCTGGAAGCAAAAAACGCGCGGCCAAGAATATTCCATAAGCCATCGCAATCGGGCTTCCGCTCGCTGGCACGCTGGGCCATCAACGCCGCCTCGGTGTACTTTTTCTGCGCATAGAAGAGCCGCGCATGCGCGACCAGCACCTCAGGCAGATCGGGGGCCAGCGCGGTGGCGCGATCGCATGCGGCGAGTCCGCGGTCTATCCACTTCTGATTTTGCTCACGAATTTCGTAGTTCAGCCCGCAGAGGTCCGCGATGCCGGCGTGCGCCAGCGCGAAATTCGAGTCGAGCTCGATGGCCTGTTCGAACATTTGCAGGGCATATTCGATATTCTCGCGGCGGGTATAGCTTCTGCCACGAAGATAAAAATCATAAGCCTGGGGATTTTCGGTCGGCTTGCGCGCGATGGTTTTTTCTTCCTGTGGCGTGAGCGTGATGCGCAATGCCTGCGCGATGCTGCGGGCAATCTCTTCCTGAATGGCGAAGACGTCTTCGAGCTGGCGGTCGTAGCGCTCGCCCCAGACAGAATGCCGAGTGGAGGCTTCGACTAGCTGCGCGGTGATGCGCACCCGGTTACCCGCGCGACGGATGGAGCCCTCGAGGACGTAGGCTGCGCCAAGCTTCTGGCTGACCTGTTGCGCGGTCACAGGCTTGTCTCGAAAGGCAAGCATTTCGGAGCGCGGAAAGATTTCGAGCTGGGCGATTTTTGAAAGCTCGGTGACGATGTCTTCCGTGATTCCGTCCCGGAAATATTCGTCCTCTTTCGCGCCGCTTTGATTTTCGAAGTAAAGCACCGCAACTGACTTTGGCGTCGCGGCAGCCGCCTGCGAACCGGAACCGGTCCCGCTCTTTTCCGCGGTCGGTTGACGGCTGGATTCCATGTCCCGCTTGAGCCGCTTCAGGTCGGCGCGGAGTTCGGCGGCCGACTGCCCACGCAGGTCAGGGTCCTTTTCGAGCGCCTTGCTGAGAATGGATTCGAACGCGAGCGGCAGGCGCGGGTTGAGTTCCTTTGCGGAGGCCGGAGTGGAATGCAGAATGCCATCGAAGATGACCGCGGTCGTGGAGCCGGAAAACGGAAGAGAGCCGGTGGCCATCTCGTATAGCACTACGCCGAGCGAAAACAGATCGGAGCGCGCGTCCAGTTCTTCGCCGCGCGCTTGTTCGGGCGACATATAAGCAATCGTTCCCAGGGAACTGCCCGGGCTGGTCAGGTGGTCTTCCCGGTGCATGTGCGTCCGCGTTTGCGAGTTCATCGCGCCGGCGCCCACCGATTCGGCGGCATGACGAAGCGCGGACGTTAGTTTCGCCAGGCCAAAATCGAGAATTTTCGCCTGTCCGCGGTCGACAAGAAATATATTCGCGGGCTTGATATCGCGGTGGACGATTCCCTTCGCATGCGCCGCATCAAGGCCGTTCGTGATCTGAACGCTGATCTCGAGAAGCTCCGAAATATCAATGGGCTTGCCGGCGATCCGGTGCTTGAGCGTCTGACCCTCGAGCAGTTCCATGGCGATAAAGGGACGGCCTTCGAACTCGCCGATGTCGTAAATCGTGCAGATATTCGGATGGTTCAGCGTGGAAGCGGCGCGCGCTTCGCGATGAAACCGCTCGATGGCCTGCGGATCGTGCGAAACATCGTCGGGGAGAAATTTCAGCGCGACATTTCGGCCGAGGCGCGTGTCCTTGGCTTTATAGACGACGCCCATACCCCCGCCGCCGACTTTGTCAACGATTGTGTAGTGCGCGATGCTGCGTCCAACGATAGAGGGAGATTCGGCCATGAGCCAAGCAGTTTACGCTGGCGGTTGAGTTCCAGCAATCCTGCTGCGAGCGCTACTGCGTGCGCTGGGCATTGATCCAGTCCACGGTCTTGTTGAAGCCGCCGAAGACGAAGAAGTGCACGCCTTTGATGCCCAGCGGCAGCGCCGGTCTGATAGACGGACCACACAGTTCGGCGACCTCGCGAATCAGCGGCTCGGGGCCCTTGTCTATCAGAAGCTTGGCGAACTGCGGCTTTTCAGTGAGCACCTTCATGGAGGCGCCGACGCCGCAGACCATGGCGTAGCGCGCAAGCGCGATCAGGCTTGCCGGCCCTGCAAATCCTATGCGGATGGGATTGTCTATGCCCAGCGCACGGACTTTGCGAATCCATTCCACCACCGGCTCGGAGGCAAACGCGAACTGCGTGACGATGGTGAGATTCAGTCCGTTCTCGCGCGCGAACTTTGTTTTCGCAGCGATAGCTTCCCAGAGCAACGGGTCGGAGATCTTCGGATTACCCTCGGGAAATCCGCCGACGGAAATGCGTGTAATGCCGGCCTTCTGCAGGATGCCGCTTTGCATCACCGCGAGGCTCGAATCGAACGGACCGGCGGGCTCGTCGCGGTCGCCCGCGATGATCAACACGCGGTCTACACCGGCTTCGCGCACGAGTCGCCCCGCGACCTGCTCGAGCTGCGCGGCGCTTTCGATGTGTCGCGCGCCGATGTGCGGCGTGGGATAGAGTCCGGCGTCGCGTAGCTTCTTGGCCGGGCCAATCGTGTCCATCGGATTCTTTCCGGGAATCCAGGTCATGAAAACTTCCGTGCCCGGGTCGAGGCGCTGGGGCGCGGCGTCGATAATTTTCGGTTCGCCGGGATTCACTTCGATCGAAAACCCGCGCAGCATCTCGGCCAAGCTGGGCGCAGCGGTTGAAATGTCTGTCATAGGCGTGATTATAGTACGAGCCGAGGGCGGATCGTGGCGCGGCCACTACGACACTTCGAATCCTGCGGACCTCTTTGTTTTACAATGTGAAACAACCATTCAGATTGACTTTCGCGCTGCCAATGGACCTACAATACGGCAGTCAACCAGCGATGCCGGGGGGAAGGCGTGCCGAAGGCCAGGACATCGAGCGGGAAGCGGAGCCGCGCAAGGGGCGAGACGGGCTCGAGCAAGTCCCTGCAGAAGGCCCTGCGCATTCTGATTTACATGGGCGACCACGGCCCGGCGCTCGGCGTCACCCAACTCGCCTCGGGGTTAAGTCTGAACAAGACGACCGTTCACCGCCTGCTTCACGCCATGGAAAAATTCCACCTGATCGAACGAAATCCGGAGAGCGACCGCTACCGGCTGGGGCTGAAGCTGCACGAGCTGGGAACGCGCGCGGTCGAATCGAGGACGCTGCGGACCGAAGCGCACCGGTTCCTGCTGGAGCTGTCGCGCGCGTCCCATGAAAGCGTAAGCCTGGCTGTTCCGGGCTCCGGAGGCGTGATCTGTCTCGATCGCGTGGACTCGCGCGACAGCATCATTACCGTGAGCACCCCGGTCGGCGCCCGGTTTCCGGCGCATTGCACAGCTGCCGCGAAGGCGACGCTCGCCTTTCTGCCGGAGGAAGAGGTGGACGCTATCCTGGCCATCATGGGGCTCACGTCTTATACGCCGCATACGATGACGACCGTGTCTGAGGTCAAGAAAAACCTCCGCGAAGTGGCCGAACGCGGTTACGCCCTCGATAGCCAGGAGACCGAGCGCGGCCTGACGGGCGTGGCGGCTCCGGTGTGGTCGCGAGACGGGCGCGTGATCGCGGCGGTGGGAATGGCAGGGCCGACGCCGCGCTTCCGCGGCAAGGAGCTCGCGCGGAAGATCGCACTCACGAAAGAAACGACCGCGAAGATCTCCGCGAGTCTGGGCCATAATGCTTCCAGCAACGACGGGTTTTGATTCCGATAGCGGAAATCCAACTACCCGCTGGCAAAAATGAATTGATCCCGGTAAAGTTCGGAGCCGGCCAGACGGGACGTCCATTCCGGCCGCTCCATTAGCCGGTTGAGCGGAGCACAGGAATCTTCAGGCCCAAACAGTGAACCTGCACCTCAATCACACTCGAAAAGACTCGGCTCCCGCGACGACCAGCGACGTTGTTGAGACTGTCTTATCGCTCCTCGAAGAGGGGCACTTGCAGCCGGCGCAATTCGCGCGGTTGCAGATTCATCTCGACTGGCTCCAATACAAGAACAATTTCCGCGAGGCTGTCACTGTGATGCAGGGCGGCGAGGAACGGGGCGAGAGCGCCGCTCCCATGGAGATTCGGATTGATTCCCGGCAAGTGGCGCCCGGTTCGCTCCGTGAACTTCTGCAGAAAGCCATTAGTCCGCAGAAATCGGAATCCGGCGAAAGCAATGGCCGCGTTTATTTTGAGGACTTTCGATCCTTTCGCACCAGCATCGTGTGGGAATTTAACCGGCTCTACTGGCAGCGCCTGAAGGACTGGGAAAAAGCGACCGGAAAGAGTTACGAACAGGCATTGCCCGGCGGCAAGTCCGACGGCAATCAGGCGGACGGGATCGGGGAAGCCGCAACCGAGTTTTGGACGCTACTCGAGAACCTGGAAAGCCAGAACCGATTGCCGCAGGAAATATTTATTCTGGAAATCGGCGTGGGCATGGGAAAGCACGCCGGCATGTGGCTGGACAGCTTCTGCGCCCTCGATCAGACCCGCGGCACAAATTTTTATCCGCGCTTGAGATATTTGCTCGGCGATTATTCTCTGGCCACGCTCGAGCATTCCCGGCCAGCGGTCAAGAAACACATTGATTTGTGCAGCTTTATCGCGCTCGACGCCACGGATCCCATCAAAACGCTCTCCTTTCTGCGCCACAAAGTTCTGCACGTTCACTCGACCAACATGTACGACAACCTGCCGGACGAGGAAGTCGTGTGGCGCGACAACCGGATTTTCTGGGTGCAGTGCCGCGCGTACCTGCCTCCGGAGGACGCGGCGCGGATCAGCAAGGCGTGCGACGTGCCTGTCGCGGACATTCCGGCGATCGTGGACCGCTTGCTGGATGTGGGCATTGCAGCCCTGCCGGACCGCGCCAAGGGAATGACATTTTGGATGGAGGTCTGGAAAGCGATGCGTACGGAGGAACGGCTGGTGGACGCCGTGGACATGCCGGACGCTTCTTTCCCGGCGGGGCTCAGCTCGTCGCACATGGAAGACTTTCTCCGAAACGCGCCCAACGATTTGCGATTCCATTTGAGCCCGGGCGCGCTCGAGAGCTTTCGCAATACTTTGCCGCTGCTGCATCCGCGCGGGTATCTTCAGGTGCAGGATATTTTTGTTACCGACCTCCAGGAATACAGCATGGGTTTCCATGGTCCGGGGAAACTCGACGGGTCCATTGTGAATTGGGTCAACGGCGCCCTATTGCGCGAGGTCGCGGAACGCGCCGGCTACGACCTGCACTTCGCGCCATTCCAGCATCGGACGGGATCGAAGACTTCGGTCCTCTATACGACACGACGGGAGTAAGACTAATGACTCTTCCCATTCTTCCGACAACGATGGTTGGCAGCTACTCGATGCCGGGCTGGCTCGAACGGCTGAAGACTGATTATTTCGCCCGGCGAATCAGCCGCCACGATCTCGACGAGATTCACGATGCTGCGGTCCGCTCCGCGATCAAGGACCAGGAAATGGCTGGCCTCGATATGGTCACCGACGGAGAGCTCCGCCGCGACAACATGATTGACTACTTCGTCGAGCGCCTGCCCGGAATCCAGATTGACCGCTCCTCGAAAAAGTTCTATTACGATTTTTACGATAGCGAAGTGATCGGGAAGATTCCGATGGCCGCGGTCGGGCTTTCGGACGATTTCCGGTTTCTGCTGGCGAACACGGAGCGCGCGGCGAAGATTTGTATTACCGGGCCGCATTCGCTCTGCAAGCGTGTCCGCAACAAGCACTACCCCACCGAAGAGGCTCTGGCGACGGACATCGCCCGGGTGATGAATATGGAGCTGAAGGAACTGGTCAAGGCTGGCGCGAAATTCATCCAGATTGACGAGCCCTACTATTCCGGATTCCCCGAGGACATCAACTGGGGCGTAAAGGTGCTGAACATCCTGGTCGAAGGAGTTCAGGCGAAGATTGCGGTTCACATCTGTTACGGAAACCGCTACGGAAAGCCTTCCTGGGAGGGAAGCTACCGGTATCTTTTCCCGGCGATTCTCGACGCCAAGGTGCATTCGCTGAGCCTGGAATTTGCGCGGCGCGGCGGCGAAGACCTGGATCTCTTCCGCGAATTCAAGGTGCCGTTTGAATTGGGCGCCGGTGTGATTGACGTCAAGGACAACTCGGTTGAAACGCCGGACATTGTCGCCGAACGCATTCGCAAGACAATGAAAGTCGTGCCGCCGGAGAAGCTGTACGTTCTGCCGGATTGCGGGCTTTTTCACGTGCCGCGCGATATTGCGTTCGCCAAGCTGCGCGCGATGGTCGAAGGCACGCGCATCGTCCGCAAAGAACTGGGCAAGTAAAGCGGCGGCTCCCATGAGCGACCCGAAACACCCAGTTGGTCGAAGCGCCGCCGAAGCGGGCGTGCGTCGCGTGCGCATGCGCACTTCCGGTGCGTCGCTCGAGCGGCTTCCCGGGGGCGTGCTTCTCGTCAAGCCGGATGAAACCCTTCGCCCGTATCCCAAGGTCCTCACCGACCGGTTGATTCACTGGGCGAAAATTACTCCCGAAAAAACCTGCATCGCGAAGCGCGGCTCGGACGGAGAATGGCGGCGGCTGACCTACGCGCAGGTGCTGCGGTCGGTTCAAAGCATCGGCCAGGCGCTGCTTGATCGCGGGCTGTCAGTCGAGCGGCCTGTGGCAATTCTCTCGGAAAACGATCTTGAACATTTTCTGCTGACGCTGGCCGGTCAGCACGTCGGAATTCCCACCGCGCCGCTTTCACCGGCCTATTCGCTCGTCTCGAAAGACTTCGGGAAGCTGCGCCATACCCTGAAAATTCTCACGCCCGGGCTGGTCTTTGCTTCGGATGGCATCCGATATGCCCCCGCGATCGAAGCCGCGGTTGGCGAACATATTGAAGTCGTCACGACCACCGCTCCTCCGGACCGGCGCAAGGCAGGCACGTTCGCCGACCTGCTCGAAACGAATCCCACGCCGGCCGTCGCTGCCGCTCACGAAAAGATTACTCCCGACAGCGTGGCGAAATTTCTTTTCACGTCCGGATCCACGGCCATGCCCAAAGCCGTGGTGAATACTCACCGGATGATCTGCAGCAATCAGCAGATGATCGCGCAGATTTTCGGTTTTCTCGAGGACGATCCCCCGGTGATCGTGGATTGGCTGCCGTGGAATCACACTTTCGGCGGAAATCACGACGTCGGAATCGCGCTGTATAACGGCGGCACCTTTTACATTGACGACGGCAAACCCGGTCCCGGCTCGATGGAGAGGACGGTTCGCAACCTGCGCGAAATTTCGACGACCGTATATTTCAACGTCCCCAAGGGCTACGAGGATTTATTGCCGTTCCTGCGCGCCGACCGCGAACTGCGCGAGAATTTCTTCCGTCGCCTCGGGCTGATGTTTTATGCCGGCGCGGGCCTGTCGCAACCCGTATGGGACGCGTACCGCGAGCTGGCGTTTGAAACCTGCGGCGAGCGCATCGTAATGGCCACCGGCCTCGGCTCCACGGAAACGTCCCCCATGGCAATGCAAACCACCTGGGAAACAGATCGCGCGGGCACGATTGGAATTCCAGTCCCCGGAGTGGAATTGAAAATCGTCCCAACCGGCGGCAAGCTCGAAGCGCGAGTGCGCGGTCCCAATGTCACGCCGGGATACTGGCGCCAGGACGAATTGACGCGCAAAGTTTTCGACGAGGAAGGCTTCTACTCGTTCGGTGATGCGGTGCGACTGATTGATCCGAACGACATCAACAAGGGCCTGCTCTTTGATGGGCGCCTGAACGAAGATTTCAAGCTCGGCAACGGCACCTGGGTGAGCGTCGGCCCGCTCCGCGCCCGGATCATTGCACACTGCTCACCGCTGATCCGCGACGTCGTGCTCGCAGGCCTCGATCGCGATTACGTCGCCGCGCTGATTTTTCCGGACGTGGAGGCGTGCCGCTCTCTCTGCCCCGAGCTGCCGCCGGACGCAACGGCGGAAATCCTCGCGCATCAAGTCGTGCGCGCGCGATTTCAATCGCTGTTGACCAGCCTCGCGGCGGAATCCACAGGCAGCTCGAATCGAGTTGCGCGCGGGATTCTGCTGGAAGAGCCGCCGTCGCTCGATGCCGGCGAGATCACCGACAAAGGTTCGTTCAATCAACGCGCGGTGCTCGACCGCCGCGCCGCCGTGGTCGAACAACTCTACCTCGACGATCCGCCGCCATCGGTCCTGCGAATCCACCGGAAATAGTCCGGCCGCATAATCGCCTAGCGCCGAGCGAAATAAAGCAGCAGTGCAAAAATGAGAAGCGGCAGGAGGATCATCGCGGCGTACAGCGCAATCCTTCGTAACACTGCCATCCCCGGCTTTTTCCAGTTTTGCAATTCGGGACGCTCGGCGACGCCAACCTGGTCGAGATGCTCGAGATCGAACGCGAAATCGTGCGCATTGGCGTAGCGATTCTGAGGTTCCCGTTCGAGCGCCCTATAGATCACTTCCTGCAGCTGGGGCGAAATGGAGCGGTCGATTTCACGCGGCGGGATGGGGTTCCTCAGAAGCCGGTCGTTCATGATGGCATAAGCGTTGGCCCCTGTGAACGGCACCCGTCCGGTCACCATTTCGTAAAGCATCACCCCGAGCGCGTAGAGGTCGCTGCGGCCGTCGCCGCGCTTTCCCGTCACCTGTTCGGGAGAAATGTACTCGGGTGAACTGGTGAATTGCGAGATATTCGCGAATGTTATCCGCGCCGCGCCAGTTTGTCCCGCGAGGCCGAAGTCCACAAGCTTGATGTGATCGTTGGAATCAACCATCACGTGTTCCGGTTTGAGGTCGCGGTGCACGATCCCATGGTTGTGGATGTAGCCCAAAGCCTGGCTGATGCCGAGTGCGATCTTGACGGCCCGCTCGGGCGGCAGTTTTTTCTCCTCAGTAAGAATCTGGCGAAGCAGTTTCCCTTCGGCCCATTCCGACACCATGTAGTTCTGCGAGCGGTGATCGTCGCCGAACACCTTCATGATGCCCGGATGATCGAAATGTTTGCCGATTTCCTGCTCGCGCTGAAAACGCTGGGCGAAGATCTGGTCGCCGTCCATCTCCGGGTGGGGAAGCTTGATCGCTACGGTCCGTCCTGACTGGAGGTCGGTCGCGCGGTAAACCGTGGCCACACGGCTGCGGGAAACGATACTGTCAATCTTGTAGTGATCGAGTTGGTCGCCGATTTTAATTTGGAATCCTTATTCGCGGGGCTGCCGCGTCTTAACGTTACGACCTGAAGTCAGATGCTGCATCGTTGGCCTCAAATGCAAGCAGGCTCGTTCCGCTAGGCGTCATTACGCTGAAGCTGGATTGACTGGGCGGACTCCCGCTTCCGGGCGGCTCGACGCCCAAGGAAGCGGATGCCTGTCCGCTAATTGCGGGAATCTTCGGCATTGGGTCTTCGATCCCTTCTTCGAAATCCTGCCGGGACTTCAGGTCAAACGCGCCGCGCAGAGCCAGGGGAGTCAACAGCGTCGTCAGCAGAACAACTGTGACCATCACCGCCACCTCGGTTCGCCCGAAAATTCCCGTCGCGGCTCCCATCGCCGTGACGATCAGGCCGACCTCACCACGCGACATCATGCCGCAGCCGATTCGCAGACTGCGCACCCAATCCAACCCGGAGGCGAGCGCGGCAAAGCCGCAGCCGACTACCTTGCCGACCACCGCGACCAAGAGTATGAGCAGCATCAAAGTCCAATGTCCGGACAGAGCGCGATAGTCGCTCGAGAGACCGATCGAGACGAAAAAAAGCGGAATCAGAAGGCCGTGGCCCATCGCATAGAAGCTGCGCTCCACATCCGCCTTGAACTGCGACCCGGCGAATACGTATCCCAGCAGGTAGGCGCCCGTGATGCCGGCCACACTGCCGAGCCATTCAGCCGAAATTGCGTAGACCATCACCAGTCCGAGCACGCAGGCAGGAACTGCCTCGGTGGCCGTGAGCTTGCGCATTTGCAGAATCAGCGGATCGAGCCAGCGCTTGGCCAACGCGTACCCGGCGACGAAAAACACAGCCACGCATACGCTGAGCATCGTCATCTGGATAACCAACGGATGGGCAGCCGCGGGCGCAACGCGCTCCTGCAGCCAGGCGCTGGCCATCGGCGCGAGCCCAAATGCCTGTCCCTTCACGGCGGTGGACGCTGCGAGTAACGCGAGGACAAAGAGACCCATAACATCGTCAATGACGGCGGCTCCAAGAATGATTGTGCCTTCCGACGAAGCCATGCGGCCGGCGTCCATCAGCGTACGCGCGGAAATGGAGACGCTGGTGGCCGTCAGCGCGCCGCCCATGAAACACGCCGTCTTCCACGAAAGGCCGAGGAGATGTCCGATTCCAGCGCCCAAAAAAAACGGCCAAATCACGCCGGACAATGCAACCACGAACGCGGTTGCGCTCGCTTCCTTCATGCGATCAATGTCGGTTTCAACTCCAGCGATGAACATCAAGACCAGCGCGCCAACTTGAGCGAGAAGCAATAGTGCACTCGTTGCCTGGCCGCCCTCAAATAGCTGCCAGTGCAGTAGGTTGACGGCGCCGGGTCCAAGTCCGACGCCGACCAACAGCTCTCCCAGGATGGGTGGAATTCCAAACCGGCTACAGACAGAACCTGCAACTTTACAAGCTGGAATGAGGACGGCGATCAACAGCGCAAGCTGCAGGGCCGATGACATGTTTAGCCGACGTCCACCGTCGCAAGGGACTCGGCTTCTTTCCTGTTGCGATTCCACAGCCGACGCAGCCGGCCTAACGAGAGCCAGGGCGTCCTGTAGCCGCCGCGTTCCACGCCTTCGCGCATCATCACACGAAGCGTCGCCGCTTGTCGGCGAGCCATTTCCGCTTGCGCCATGTTTTGCGCCAGTACCGCGGCCTGATGGGTATGATTCTTGGCCTTCTCGCACACACGAAGTCGCATCCAGAGCTCGCCCATTTTGAAGTGCGCTATGAAACTGTTGGGATCGAGAGCAACCGCCTCGCTTAGCTCTTCCATCGCGTTTTGCGCGTCCAGATTTACGGAGAGCGCCATCCCTAGCACCACACGCAGGTTCGGATCTTTGGGGCGCAGCGCGACGCACTCGCGCAATTGATTCACAATCTCCGCTTTCTCCGCCTTCGCGAGCACCAGCGGATCGGCGAACATTCTTAGCAATAAGCCTTGCGTCGCTACCGGCACTCCGGCGAGAGAAAGCGGCGCAGGCGTGGCAGGTGCAGCCAGCGCTTCCGTAGAATTCTGATTTGCCGGCACGATGTTGTTTTCTGTTGTGTTGTTCATGTTGGTATAGGCGCTGGACTGGTTGCGCTATGGAATTGCTTCAGAGAACACGATGGCAAGGCGCCCCGAATCTCGCGCCTTGCCACCATGGTTTCCACAACTCACAGCCATTACGCGGCCATCGCCTCCTTGTTAGCCTGCATGAGGAAGTCCGGTTCCATCTTGAAGACGAACTCGGGATAGCCGAGTTGACCCATTTCCGGAAGATCCAGACCCGCCACTTCGGTTTCGATGGAAACCCGATGCCCGACGAAGAACTCGACCACCAGGTTGATGAGGAAGCTAAGCGTGAAAACGAAGCCAATCAGAGTGGAGATCCCCACGAGCTGCGCAGCAAGCTGGCTGGCATCGCCGTAGAACAGACCGGTAACCGATCCGGTGACGCCGTTCCATGCGCCGCCGTAGTTGCTGGTGCCGTCTGCGAGCAACCCGACTGAGAGTACGCCCCAGAGGCCGTTGGTTCCGTGCACCGAGATGGCGCCGACTGGATCGTCAACCTTCATTACGTTCTCGACAAACCAGCAGCTCAAGCAAACCAGCACGCCAGCGACAAGGCCGATAATGCAGGCGCCGACCGTGCTGACGAAGCCGCTGGGCGCCGTGATCGCGACCAAGCCCGCCAGAAGACCGTTGCCGCACATCGAAGCGTCAACCTTGCCGTTCTTCATCCACATGTAGATCAGCGCGCCGAAGGTACCCGTGCAACCTGCCAGCATGGTATCCACGGCGATGGTGCCGATCCGCAAGTTACCGGCGGCGGATGCTCCCAGCGTGCTGCCCGGGTTAAATCCGAACCAGCCGAACGCGAGGATGAAGCAGCCGATCAGCACGGCAGAAATGTCGTGGCCGATGATCGGGTTGCTCGATCCATCGCGATTGAATTTGCCGATGCGCGGTCCGATGATGAAGCAAACAGCGAGAGCCGTAATGCCCCCGACCGCGTGCACCACGCCCGACCCCGCAAAGTCGCAATAGCCCTTGCCCAACTGATTGTTGGTGCCCAGCTGCGAAAGCCAGCCGCCGCCCCAAGCCCAATTGCCGTAAATCGGGTAGGTGATTGCTCCCATAATTGAGGACGAGACGCAGAAAGCCAGGAATTTCCAGCGTTCCGCGCAGGCTCCGGTGACGATCGTGAGGGCGGTGTCCATGAACACCATTTCAAAGAGGAATATCACCATGACGCCGACATCATAGGTGTGGCCGGAAAGAAAGAACCCAGCCGCGCCAAAGATGCCCCAGGTCTTCCCGAGGATCGAGAGGGTGTGCTCGCCGGTCAGGGAATTGAGGCCGCCGAGGTTCCCGTTGCCGGCCGCGCCGCCCATTTGGATCGCAAAGCCCATGATCCAGTAGGAGAACAACCCGCACGCGTACACCATGAAGTTCATCATGTACGTGTGGTTTGCGTTTTTTACACGGCAAAGGCCCGATTCAACCATCGCGAATCCTGCCTGCATGAACATGACGAGAAAGCCCGTAACGAGTGTCCAGATAAAATTGGCTGCGATCTTATTCTGGCCCACCTGGTTAGCCACATCGGGCAGTGTCACGCCCTTTGTGGAATCGGCGGCTGGTACATCATTGATAGTTCCAGTGATGGTGCCGCCCGGGTCGCCCTTCGCCAAATCTGCCGTGGTCGGTGCTTTTGCCGTTGCAGCCGCCAGTTGAGCATCGGCAGCCGGAACGGGTGCTGCAGCCGCGGCGGGAGCCGCAGCCGGTGCCTGCGCGTGGACCACCACGCCCACCGCCAAGCCGATTGCGAGAATACAAAGTAAGAGACTACTAGCTCTGGTTAAGTTCATCGTGTGGGCTCCATGATTGTTTGAATGTTGGCTGCCGCCATCTAGCTTTTCCAAACCGCGTTCTTGTTAAAGGCCGCTGGCAAAATGACGATGATCCCGAAAAGGCTTACCCCGATTCCTACAAGCGCCAGAACAATGCGCCCGCCGACGCTGGGAGTCAGGTGCATCCCGAACAACGTGATGACCCATCCCAACAGCGAGCAGGCGGCCCCGGCTAACTTCATCGCTCCCGGATTCGACTTCAGCGCCGTTTTCCCCTCGAGCGATTTAATTCCCAGCATCCCGAAGAGGCTGCCGATGAGGCCGATCGCGCCGACCACCAACAGCAACTTCCCCGTTCCACTGGAGTACTCGTAAAATCCAGCGCAGAGCACGGTTGAAGCGACGAGAAATAGCCCGTAATAACTTCCTTGCGCCCTATTTGCTGCCATAAATACTTCCTCCTCGACCCTTGAAGGTCACGCGCTAACCTTGTATTGCACGCCGCCTTCTTCCATTTCGAGCGGCTCCAGCACCCCGTCGTCCATCTGGAAGTGAAAGCCACACAGCTTGGCTTTCATGACGGGGGAAGTAACTCGGGGCACGGATGGCATTTCCCGCGTGACCGTGCCGTTAATTACCAAAAGGGGAGGCTCGCGAGCCTCCTGACGAAAAATTCGAAAATCGGCGCTCTGAACCTCTGAGAGGGCCGCGAACAACATCTCGCGCAAAGCCACTGCATCCTGAAGCGCTTGCAGCGAAGCGTCGCGATCCCGAATATGACGAGGCAGCGAACCTGCCCACACATCCAGAGGACGCGCCAGCCAATCGCACTGTGCCGTATCGCCACGTAATTCGAGGCGCAGCAGCCGGAGGGGCGCCCGGGAGAGCTCGCCGAACCGCATGCGAGCTCGAATCTTGCGGACGAATTCTCCGACTTCCCACAAATCCTTCATCCACGGGCCTCAGCCCTGGCCGTGGCCCGCGTCGGCATCGCGAGAAACAGCACGAACATCAATGCCACCGTGGCCTCAAGAACCAATGGCGTGCCCTTCTGCATCCGTATCACCAGGACAAACGCCACCATGGAAAACCACTGCCATCGCGAGCGCCGCAGCCGTTCGATGCGTCCGGGAAGTCGCAGAAAGTCGCTAAGATGCAGCCTGCCGTCAGGCGCAACGGGAATGGACGTGCGCATGCACGCCACGGCAAAAAAACCCCCAAGAATCAATTCCACCAACATCGTCTGCTGATTCATCAAAAGCCCTCCTTCATAGGTTCCCCCGCTCGGTGCCATCAAACAGCCCACGCACACGAGCGCGGAAAACGCCCGCCCGTTCGCAACTAAATTCTGGCCCAATAAAAAATGCGATGTGCTTATGGAATGGACACGACGATGTGCCCTGCAAAACTCAGGCGAAGCAGAGACTGGCTGCGGGCTTCCCACTCGACGTGGAAAGGAAAGCTCGAAGGTGCTGCACGGCCACTTCCAATTAGGGGCGGAGTTTGCGCGGGCCGTGACTTAATGTCCAACTCAAATTATTGATGGCGGTTATCGGATTTGCGGATTCGATGCTTGCGACCGCTCGATTCCGTGTGCATCATTAGAATTCGTTCGGCATTCCGGGGAGGTTTTGAAATGGAAATCCTGTCTGCGTACGCTGCCGGGCTTTTTGCTTTCGTGATCGTCGGCTTGGCAGCGAGTCCGAGTGTGGCGGCGGGCGAAACTGGTCCCACTCGATCAGTCACCGTCAGTTCCACGACGCATGTCAATTACAAGTCATCGAGATCATTCGATGCGGTTACGGCGGCCATCGAAAAACAGCTCGGGAAATTCGATGCGCAGGCGTTCGCTGCGGCCATGAAGGACGTCTCGAACCCCGCAGATGTGGAAGCCAAGATTCACGCCATGGAAGGTAGCAGCGGCTTCATGCTATTCGCCATGCGCGATCACGGACAGCTGTTGTCATTGAAGGGCAGGACGGAATTTGACCGGCAGTATGAAGTGGGGAATCCGCTGATCGCCGTTGAAATGACCCAGGCGGATCTTCGAGCGGGGGAATATGCGCCGCTGAGAATTTGCGTGTACGTTGGCGAGGATAAAATGACGCACGTTGACTACGATCTTCCGTCCACAGTGTTCGGCAGGTTCAAATCGGCTCAGGTAGATAAGGTTGCCAGGAGCCTCGATCAAAAGCTGGAGGCATTGATCACCAACGCGCTGAAGGACTAAGCGCAAGGCTAAGCCGCTCGATATTGAGCGATCTACCGATCGAGCATTGCTGCACCGAAAAGGGGACCAAAATTGAATCCGGCGCCTGAGCCAGCTCAGAAACTGTACCTGGACGATTTGCATGTCGGCCAACGATTCGCGACCGGAACATATCGTATGGATGAGGTTCGCATGAAGGCGTTCGCGGCGGAGTTCGATCCGCAACCGTTTCATCTGAATGACGCTGCTGCGCGCGACAGCGTATTTCGGGGACTCGCCGCAAGCGGATGGCATACAGCCGCCGCGACCATGCGTCTTCTGGTGAACGGTGAAATGCAAATCGCCGGCGGATTGATCGGCCTGGGAGGCGACATTGCATGGCCAAGGCCCACGCGTGCCGGCGATACGTTGCGCGCGGAAAGCGAAATCCTCGAAATCATTCCCTCGCGGTCGAAACCGAACCAAGGCATCGTGAAAGTGCGGAGCACGACGTTCAATCAAAACGGCGAGGAACTCCAGATTTTCACCGCGAAGCTTTTGGTTTTCAAGCGCCCCGCAAGCTGAATACGGATTATTTTCGCCAGAACGCCTCGATCTCCTCAAGCGTGCGCCCTTTGGTTTCCGGTACAAGGTAATACGAAAACAACCACGCGCCGATGGCGAAAACTCCGTAGAGCCAGAACGTCCGCGTGGCGCCAATCATCTGCAGCAAAGTTAGAAACGTGAGGCTGACGAGAAGATTCGAACCCCAGTTGAACGTTGCGGCGACGCCTTCCGTCGAACTGCGAACCTTTAGCGGATAAATTTCCGAAATCAAGAGCCAGAAAATCGGGCCGAGGCTTATGGCGAACGATGCGACGTAGACCATGATACTGATTACGGCAACCCACGAAAGCGCGCCGGTCGGGCTTGCGGAATGGAATGCCCATCCGAGCACGCCAAGCGTCACGACCATGCCGGCGATGCCGGTCAGCAATAGCGGCCGCCGGCCAATCCGATCAATCAGCCACATCGAAACAATCGTCATCAGCACGTTGACGATTCCGATGCCGGCTGTGGTGAGAATCGCGCCGGAAGCGGAAGAAATTCCAGCCGACTGAACAATCATCGGCGCGTAGTAGATGACAGTGTTGATTCCGGTCACTTGCTGAAAAACCGCGAGACCGATGCCAACGATCAGCGCCGGGCGAAGCCTCGAGCTGAGCAGATCCCGCCAGTTGCCGTGCTCCTCCGCATGTGCCAGGCCGTGTTCGATCTCCTGGAGTTCCATGTCCACGTCGTGCGTATCGCGAATGCGCGCAAGAATCGCGCGGGCCGCATCGTGATGGCCGCGCTTGGCGAGCCAGCGCGGGGACTCTGGCAAGAAGAACATTCCAATCGCGAATATCGCAGCGGGTACGACGGCCAGGCCAAACATCCAGCGCCAACCCTGAATGCTCGCAAAGGCATAGTCCACGATGTAGGCAAGAAGAATTCCGATGGTAATTGCCAGTTGGAAAAGTGAGACGGTCCAACCTCGTGCGTCCGCCGGAGAAACTTCGGAGATATACACGGGCACCGTGCTGGATGACAGACCGATCCCGAAGCCGACGATGATCCGCCCGACGATCAATATCGCGGCCGAGGGAGCGGCGGCGCACAGGATGGCGCCCGCAGCGAAAATGAGCGCGGTGAAAATCAGTAGTGTTCGCCGTCCAAAAATATCCGCCAGCCGGCCTCCGAACAGCGCCCCTGCGGCCGCTCCCGCCAGCACTCCGCTGACAATGACTTCCAGAGCGAAAACCGAAAGTGAAAAATCATTCTTGAAAAACAGTTCGGCGCCCGAAATAACCCCCGTGTCGTATCCGAAGAGCAGCCCGCCCAGACCGGCGAAGGCGGCGGCAAGATACACAAACCGGCGATTCCGGGTGCGGATAGGAACCGAGCCAGTCTGCGACGGTGTTTCTGCGCTCATGGAGTGAAGGTTCCTCTCAAGACAGCGATGCACTGCGGCCGGGAGTCTAAGATCCTCATGACTTCCTCAGCACACCCAAAATTTGTTCGGCCGGCTGGAATCCCAATTCTAGCCCGTGCCCTGAATCACCGAGCCGTCCGTCGTTCGAAATTCATTCGGATGTTCGTCCGTGATGGGGTGTTTCGCCGCGAGCGCCTCGTCAACTTCGATGCCCCAGCCGGGTTTTTCGCTAATCCACGCGTAGCCGTCCTTAATTTCGAGACAGCCCTGAAAAATATCCTGGACGACCTGTGGATATTCGAAATGCTCGTGAATGCCGAAATTCTCGTTGGTGAGATCGAGGGTCAGATTGGTCATGTGGCCGACGGGGGAATTGGGGCCGCCATGCCAGGCGAATTTCACCTCGTAATTCTCGGCGAAAACCGCGATCTTGCGGGCAGCCGTAAAACCTCCGACGTGGGAAACATGATGACGGATGTAGTCAATCTCGCGCGCTTCCACGAGCGGCTGCCACTCATGAGGATTATTCCAGAGTTCCCCAATCGCGAGAGGCGTGGTGCATTGCTCGCGAACTATTTTGTAGTGGCCGGCCTCTTCCGGCGCAAAGAGGTCTTCGCAATAAAACAACCGGAAAGGCTCAACATCTTTGCAGAATTGAACGGCTCGAATGCTATCGAGTAACGAGTGCACGTCAACCCCGAGCCCGATCTCGGGCGGCATTTCTTTTCTGAAGGTCTCAAACGCCGCGATGACTTTGCGCGTTTCCTTGTCGCGATCGAATGGCACGGACCCGTCGTCGAATTTCGGCTGCCCATACAAGGTATTGACCGCCCCATCGCGAAGAAACATGGCGACCAGAAGATTTCGGCATCCCTTTTCGAGCAGCTTCATCGAGTTCTCGACGAGCTGTTTGCCGGGATCCTGCGAGCCCATTCCGACATGCAGATAAATGTCCGCGGCCTCGCGGCATTTGCCGCCGACCAGCTGATAGACCGGCATTCCCGCCTGGCGGCCCTTGATATCCCAGAGCGCGTCGCAGACGCCGCCGATGGCGCAGTTCAAAACTGCGTCGTTTTTGTAGTACGAACTCATATAACAAATTTGCCAAATCTGCTCGATCCTGTCGGTCGTTCGGCCCATCACCAAGGGTTTCAAATACTGCTCGACCGCCGCGCTGACAAGTTTGGCGCGCCCACCGGGAAATGTATTCGTGGCACAACCGTAGCCGTAGAGCCCCGCCTGATCGGTTGTGACTTTCACGACGGTCGAGTCGTTGGTGCCGCCGCCACCGACCTGAATCACGGTGACGTCCTTTATACGCGGAGCCGGCATGCCGCGAGTGGCGCGATCTACCGCTGCCTGCGCTTCCTGTTCCTTTGGCACGATAGCGGCGTCGGCAATCGGACCGCGGAACAGACCCGCCACCGCCGCCCCGCCGCCCAGCATCGCCCATTTCAACATCGAGCGGCGATCTGGAACACCGTCAGCTGTACCTCTTTTTCTTACGTTGCCAGACCTGGTGTTTATCATGAGGGCCTCGCCATGGTGGACGCAGGATTGTAACCGGAATTGACGAACTTGCGTCTGCTCGGTGTAGAATCCACCCGCACGGAATAGGGACCGGCAGTCGAGCAAGTCTGGTTATCCTCCCGCGGCCATTGCGATTGCGATCGCGGAAGACAAAAACGGAGTGTTCATGAAAACACGAAAGTCGGAAAAGTCTTTGTCGTTGAGCAATCTCGGCGCGCTTCTCGCGGCGGGTGCTCTTACAGTCTCGATGGCGACCGTGGGTGTTGCGCGATCCTCAACTCGTTCGCCGGAGCCCGGAGCGCCAGCCGATACCGGAACGGCAGATGTACTTGGCATGGCGTTCGACGGCCACCAGGCGGCGAATCTGGATGTCACCGTCAAGTTCTACGTGACGATGGGATATCCGGTGGCGAGCAAAACCGACTGGAAAGTCGACAAGGTGGCCAACGCGCTGGGCGGCACGAAGGGCGCGGAATCGCGCACGGCTATCATCAACATTCCGAGTTCGGTGGTGGTGGACAAGCCGTTTCCGCTGATCCTGCGCGAATACCGCGGAATCGACCGGAAGGACTGGAGCAACCTGACGTCCTCTGATTTGGGAGCCGGGCACATGGACGTGACGGTGATGGACGATTGCAACCCGGTGATGGATACGCTGAAGGCCGCGGGGCTGCTGCGAGTGCCTAAGATGGGATTTCCGGAACCTCCGGCGGGGCAACCGCGCCGATTCGTTTTCGTCCAGGATCCGGACGGATGGTTCATCGAGCTTTTCGCGAAGATGAAGCCCGCACCGGGCGCGCCGCCAGAGGGGCCAAAGGTTTCGAATTCCACCGCGACCCAACAAAATATAGAGCGGCTGGGGATTCAGGCGGGATTCAATCACATCGGCTTGAACGTGATCGATGCGACGAAGGCGCTGGCGTTCTATCAGGGCGTGCTCGGCGGAGATTATCCGCCGCTCCCCCCACCCCCGCCGCCTGGAGGGCGGCCCGCGATGGGCATGATGAACGGATGGTTTCCGCAAGCCGGAACCGACCAAAACGTGCGGTTGGAGTTGCTGGCCAATCCGGGAAACAAGGACAAGCCGGCTCCGGACCAGCACTTCGCCGATATCGGCGTCAATTACGTCGGATTCCAAGTGACCAACATTGACGCCGTGTACGCAAAGGTGAAGGCTGCCGGCGCGACAACCGTCTCGGATGGCGGAATCGTGAAGACGACGAACGGCCGCGCGGTTATTGTCCGCGATCCGGATGTCGGCGGATTCGTCGAGCTGTGGGAAGCAAAGAAGTAGAACTGAGCTACACAGGAAAAATGGCGCGCCCGGAGGGGTTCGAACCCCCGACCTTGTGCTTCGGAGGCACACGCTCTATCCATCTGAGCTACGGGCGCGCTGTTGACGGGCCTGATGATTTTACATGGCCCTGCGCGGCGTAGCAAAGTAATCCCCCGATCCATCGAGGCTCTCGCGCCCCATCGTGCGCGGCGGCGCGGCGGCGCTGCGTCCGTCGAGTGGTATAATTCCGCGCCTTTACTCCCATGACCGAACCGCTGAGACATTGGCTGGAAACTACCGGAACGCGCGGCGTGCGCATTCTCGTGATCATCCTGATCGCGATGATTCTGATTCGCATGTTGAAAGCCGTGACGAAGCGGCTGGTCTACAGCGCCAAGGCACAAACGCGCGCGGCCCAGATGCGGGAGCAGCAAACCCGTACCATGGCAGGACTGGTTTATAGCGTCGGCGCCGCCGCGGTTGTCGCCGGGGCGATTCTGATGACTCTGCCTGAGTTCGGCTTCGACGTGACTCCGTTCGAGGCGGCCGCGGCAGTGGGCAGCCTCGCGCTTGGTTTCGGCGCGCAAACCCTGGTGAAAGACATCATCAACGGATTTTTCATCGTGCTGGAGGATCAGTACGTTGTCGGCGACCTAATCCAGGTCAATGGCGAAACTGGGCGCGTGGAATACCTCACCCTGCGCCGGACCGTGATTCGCAATCTGGCTGGCGCCATCGTCACCATTTCGAATTCTCTGATAGGCCAGGTCGCCAACCTCAGCCGAGATTGGTCGCAGACGCTCGTGGACATAACCGTACCGTCCGATGAAATGGTTGGGCGCGCGCTGACTGCGCTCGAAAAAATCTCGGCCGATTTTCGCAACGACGCCGATTGGTCCCCGGCGCTGGTAGACGGCCCTCGCGTGCTCGGCGTGGAATCACTGTCGCTCGACGGGACGGTATTGCGGCTTCAGGTTCGCACGGTCCTCAATCGCAAGGACGACGTGGCGCGGGAAATCCGACGGCGCATCAAGCTGGCATTTGAGGAAACGGCCATACCGCTGACTCGCACGCATCAAGTTCAACTGACGGGCACCATCGCAACGCCTCAAGAGTAATGATTTGAAGAAATCGCATTGCCAATTGCTTCGCACCCGACCTTTCACAAGGAGGAATAGATGGGAAAAGTAACGCACGACCAGGCCAATTTGATGCTTCGGCTGTACGATCTGCGGCGCGAGCCGCGCTTGCGCGAGGCGCGCGACTGGTATTTCGGCAAGTTTCATCCGACTTCGCTCGAGGACATGAGCAAGTATCCGATGAACAGCCCGGAAAGCGCATCGGTGCGCATGCTGATCAGCTATTGGGAAATGGCGGCGAGCATCGTGAACCGCGGCCTGATTGACGAAGGATTTTTCTTCGAAAATACGGGTGAGCAATGGATGGTCTGGGAAAGGATCAAGGCATTCGTTCCGGCCATGCGCGCGCGCAGCAAGAATCCCCACCAGTACGAAAATCTCGAAAAGCACGTGAAGAAGCTCGAAGCGTGGCGAAAAAAGCGCGCCCCGGGAATGGCCGAAGCCATGCGCCAGATGATGGCGCAGATGCAGCAGGCCGCTCCAAAAACATCCGGGGACTGACCTGTTCTCTCGCAAAACGATAACTCGACATACGCGTTACGCACGCGGCTTTCCGGCGCACCCGTCCTCTCACTTCGATTTGGGCGGGTGCGGCTGGATCGCGAATCATCGAATTTCCCGCCGTATTAATCCAAATTGACGTCTCCATATTTTACGTATTAAATCGTATAATCCCCTCGACATCCTAGGGCCTGGCGTGGGGCTCTGGCCACTTTATCCAATGAGGAGACTTCGAAATGCGAGTTGATTTGCCTACCTCTATCGTTGCGCCCGTGCAAAACCTTATCCTTCGAGCCGGCCGGCGCTCTTTGAATCCGACCGGAAAATCATCGGTAATTCGTTGGTGGGGGTTCTTGGCATTGCTCTTTTTCTGCGTTCCCAGTGCGTCCGCACAGGTCTCTGCGAATATTTCAGGTCAGGTGAACGATCAATCGGGCGCCGCCATTCAATCCGCAACAGTGACGGCGAGGAATGTGGACACGGGAATAGTCCGGACAACCACGTCCGACGACCAGGGAGTTTATGAAATATTTTCGCTTCCTCTGGGGCCTTATGAAATGCGCGCCAATAAATCCGGTTTTTCGGAAGTCTTGCGAACGGGCGTGCGTCTGGTGGTCGGCGAAGATGCCAAGATCAACTTCAACCTGACTGTTGGTCCGGTAACTTCGCAAGTGAAGATTGTGGAGCCCGCGCCGATGGTGAGCGTGACGACAACGGACATTTCTGGCGTGGTAGGGGAGCAGCAGGTGAAGGATCTGCCGCTGAACGGGCGCAGCTTCGACCTGCTGCTGCCGCTGAATCCGGGCGTGGTGAATTTCACGTCGGAGAAAACGGGCGGAACGGGAGTTTCGAACTCGACGAACGGAAATAACTTCGCGATCGACGGGAATCGCCCGCAGCAAAATCTTTTCCTGCTCAACGGCGTGGAGTACACGGGTGCGGCGGAAAACAACATGCAACCCGGGGGGACCAGCGGGCAGCTGCTGGGAGTGGACGCGGTGCGGGAATTCAACGTCCTCCGCGATTCCTACGGGGCAGAATACGGGAAGCATCCCGGAGCGCAGGTGCTGATCGTTTCGCAATCGGGGACCAACAACTGGCACGGGTCGGCGTACGAGTTTTTGCGGAACAACGACCTGGACTCCCGGAATTTCTTCGACATTCATGGGGCGCCGCTGTTTCAGCGCAACCAGTTCGGAGGCTCGCTGGGAGGGCCGATCCAGAAGGACAAGACGTTCGTCTTCGTGAATTACGAAGGATTCCGGCAGAATTTGCATCAGACGTCGGTAACTTTCGTGCCGGATGAGGCGGCGAGGACGAATGGCGCGATTTCGACGTACGGCTCGGCCTGCCCGGCAGCGCAACAGGCTGCGTGCGCCGCTACCGTTGAGCAGCTGCTGAACCTATGGCCGCTGGCCAATGGGACCCCGATCATAGTGAACGGGGTTGATAGCGGCATTTCGACGGGGTTCTACAGCCCGCTGCAGAAAATTCGCGAGGATTTCGGGGCGGCGCGCGTGGACCATATTTTCTCCGAGAGGGATTCGTTCAGCGCGAACTATACGATTGACGACGGGCACGACAACACCGCCACGGTGTTCGACCCGTTCAGCACGGACATTGCGAATCTGCGGTCGCAGGTGCTGAGTCTGGAGGAGACACACTTGTTTTCGCCGACGCTGCTGAATACGGCGAGGTTCGGCTACTCACGGGCGGCGTATTACTTTTTGGGCGAGCCGACTCCAGGCACGCCCGCGGAGGACGTGACCAGCTTCGTAGGCGATTTGCCGGTGGGCGCGGTTGTGGTGGGAGGCAGCACGGCGTCCAACCCGGCAACGCAATTGGGTCTAGCCGGTAGCAACAACGGCACGAACCTCGATGTGTTCCGGAATCTCTTCACGTTCGAGGACCAAGTCAAGCTGACGCATGGGCGGCATCAGTTCACGTTCGGGGCGTGGCTCCAGCCGTTTCAATCGAACGAGACTCTGGCGCTCAGCCAGTTTGGGCAGGCTGGATTCGGCAGCGTCAAGGCTCTTCTGACCGGCGTGGTTGGCACGTTCACCTACGATCCCACGCCGACGCAGTTGAATTGGCGATCGCTTTTCGCTGCGTGGTATGCGGAGGATACGATCCGGTTGAATCGCAGGCTGACGTTGACTTTGGGATTCCGCGGGGAATCTTCGACCGGATGGAACGAGGCTCACGGGCGTGCCGCGAATTATTTTTTCACCGACGGCGTGATCAATTCAACGCCGCATATCGGGGATTCCGCCTTCAGCAAGAACAATTTCGCATTTCTTCCGGAGCCACGCGTCGGGCTGGCGTGGAGTCCATTCGGCGAAAAAACGGTGATACGCGCCGGATTCGGAATCTACAACGATCTGCAGGACGCGCTGGGATACCGCATGGATCAGAACGGGCCGTTCAACCCTGCGCTAGCGATCAGCAGCCTGCCTGTCGCGGACCTGCCCGCGCCGGCCGCGTTTCCGGTTCCGACCGGCTACCCACCTGCGCCGGTCGCTGCGGCCAAGCCGGTTCCGGGAGGGGTGCAGCCGAATCTTAAAGCGCCAACGCTGATTTCATACTCGCTGCGTGTCGAACGTGAGATTTTCCCGAACACTTCGCTCACCATCGGTTATGTGGGCGCGCACGGGTATCACGAGCTGTTGGGGCTGGACGCGAACGAGCCCACTCCCGTAGTTTGCCCGTCTGTTTCGTGCCCGGCGAATTATCCGACGCTGACCGGGTTCGATCCGAGTACGGAAGAGACGTTCACCGTGCCGGGTGGGCCCGTGCCGGCGGGGGCGTTCTACGTGCCAGCGGTTTGCGGAGCAGGGATCGCGGGCTGCAACACCGCGGTTGGGCCGACGTGGTCATGGTTCTCTCTCGGCGACAGTTCATACAACGCTCTCGAAATCGACGTCAACCACCGGTTCAGCCACGGCGTTTCGATTCGGGGCGTCTACACCTGGTCGCGGGCTCTGGACGACGGCGACACGTTGAATCCCACTACGGCAAATAACGCGCCTGGACTAGTGGCGAACCCGTTTGATATTCGCGGAGATTGGGGTCCGGCGACGTACAACTCGACGAATGTGGCGGTGATCAACGCGGTGTACGAACTTCCCTTTGGCCACGGGCGAGCATTTATGAGCGACATGGCCGGCTGGGGCGATCGCGTGGTCAGCGGATGGTCGATCGACAGCATCGTGACAGCGCAATCGGGATTTCCGATTACACCGCAGCTGGCCTACAACCCAACGCGAACTGGCGACACGAAGAATCCGGTGCGGCCGTTCATCAATCCGGGATTCACGGGTCCGGTGGTTGACCCCGTGGTTGACGGCAAGACGCAGTTCGTGCAGTGGTTCACTCCCGAAGCGTTTCTGGCGCCGCCGAATAATACTGGCTTCTACGGGGATGTGCGGCGGAACTCGATTCCGGGGCCCGGCCTGGCGACATGGGATTTCTCGGTGCGCAAGGATACGCGGATCACGGAGGGCGTAACCCTGCAGTTCCGGGCGGAGGTTTTCAACATCCTGAATCGGGCGAATTTCAATACGCCGAACGTGATCATGGATACGCTGAACGGGACCACGCCGGTGCCGAACCCGATTGCAGGGCAGGTGAGTAGCACATCCACAACTGCGCGGCAGGCTCAGTTTGCGTTGAAGCTTCTCTGGTAGGCCTCGCGCAAAAAAATGGGAGGGGCGGCGAACCGCCCCTCCCGAGTTTCGCCTAGGTGTTCTCTACGGCAGGTAATAACGGAACGAAGTGAACACCATATTGTTGTCGGAGTGCGGCCCACCGTTCGTGACTACCGGGAGACCGTAGATCATCCCGGAGCCCACGCCACGCCAGGTGTTCAAGATGAAGTTCGAGTACTGCGCGCCGAACTGCACCTTGCCCTTTGGTCCGTTATAGAAGCGGTACCAGAAGCCGAGCGTTCCCTCGATGATGTTCCGCGGGTCACCCGTGCAGCTGTTCAGCGGACCGGGAATGAACCCGGTGGAGCCGGCGACACCAGTCGGAGTTGCGAGGTTGGTGTTCGTTGCGGGCGCGGAGACTGGCAGCGTCTCTGACCAGCAGCCGAAGTTGGCGAGCCCCGGATAACCGTAGCCATCGCTCAGGGCCCCACCTGACGTCTTGGCGAAAGCGGTGCGAGCTTCATATTCGCCACCGACGTTCATGTAGATGTCCCATTTCGGCGTGGGGTGAAATTGTAGCGTGCCGAGAGCCTGGAAATTGTGAATGGGAGCTAGATCGCCGTTCGGTCGAACCGTTAGATCCGACATCGCGCCGGAAGATCCATATCGACCGATGCCATCTCCACCAAAGAAGTGGATTCCAACGTCCACCTTCTTGGACAGAAGACTCCATCTTGCGTTGGCACCGACACCACCGCCGGTTCTGCTGTCGTTTGTGGCCCCCACTCCCGAACCAATGATTGTCGTCAACCCGACCGGGCAGCCTGGCGGCAGCACGCCAGGGGCAAGGGCGTTCACAGGCACGCACGGATAGGTTCGATCACGGAATGTGCTCAGAAGTCCGAAGATTTCGTAGTGTCCAAAGCCTGGCTCAAAGACAGCCTTGAAGACGAAATCAGGAGCTTCGTTGTAGGGGTAATTGCCGAGCGGACTGTAAAGACCGCTGCTGTTGCCGAATGCGCCGATGAGGAAGTTATTGTAGGTAGTGTTGTTGACGACGGCCGTGCCCGTGGTCCCAACGCCCGTGGGGACTGTAACCAGCGTGCCATTGAATCCCGAGGGACAAGTGGCTGCGGTGGCCGGATCGAGAGTGGGATTGGCGGGTGCGCATGCGACGGTCGGGTTGCCGTGAACCTTGACGTTGGCAACCGCTTCTTCGACCGCGAAGCCCAGCCACATTTTATTGTCAAACAAGCTCTTGGTGACGCGGAAACCGTACTGCCGCGCCCAGCTGAAGCCGACGTTATACTGCGCGTCAATTGTCATCGGCAGCGCTTCGGTGCGGTTGTCCATGCCCTTCGTAGTTTCCGTGATCAAGCTCCACTGTTGGCCGCCCGTGACGGTGAAGCCGTTGTTAAAGGCGGCTTGCGCCCAGAACTGCCGCTGGCGCATCGTGTAGCTGTTGCTCTGGGTGTCTGTTGACGTGGTGCCGGCAGAGAGAAAGTCCATCTCGTAGTAGCCGCCGATCTTTACGTTGTCGAGCTTGCCCTCGACCAGCATGCTGATGCGCGACTGCCGGCCGCTGGCGTTGAACTCCGATGTGTGGGCGTTCGGAGATCCGTTAAAGGGAGTCGAGCCGAAAGGCGTGTTGATGTCAGCCGCGAGCGCCTTCTGACGCCATACCGTTTCCGCGGCCATGAAGCCGCCCGGAGTGAGCGTGATGCCCTTGAACTGGATGGATGTCGGAGGTCCGGTTTTTTCCTGGCCTGCGGTTGTATTTGCCAAATTAGCGCTCGCCGCCACGCCGGTGGCGGGTTGGATCCCCGCGCCATCAGCGACGCCCGGAACGGTTGCAAGATTCTCGCGGGCTGCGCTTGATGCGTTCAATTGATCTTCGAGCAACTGCATCTTCTGCTGTTGGTCCTGAAGCTGTTTCGACTGTGCTTCAAGCAGATCGCGGAGCTGCTGCAGCTCGGCGGCTACTTCGCTGCTCGAGGGTTCGGCCTTTGCCGCTGGGGCAGCGGCCGCAGCTGGCGCAGGCGCAGCGGCCGGCTGAGCGGCGGTTGTCGCGGTCGTATTGGCCGCCGGACTGTCGTTGGTCCCTGGCGCAGGCGTTCCCGCAAATGCTGGCGAGACGACTAGGCCGAGGGCCACGATACACGTTGCAAGTACTCGCATTCATTCCTCCTTGAAATTTAAATCGAATCAGTACAGACAAACACCACGACCCGAGGAACTCAAAAATAACCGCTCATAACCTGGGCTTTTCAAGCCAAAAGTGCCCTATTCCCGGTTACCCCGTCGCCCTGAAAAAAATCTACGCCGGGCTCCCACACGCGGGGACCCAACAGAAATCTCCGGGCTTCGTAGCTTTCGCAACGGTTGCAATACAGCCAGGCGCTAAACAGAAAACACAAGGCGACCGAACCTTAACCAGTCCTATTGAATCGCCTGTGACGGGAACATGAATAGTGTGTTACTGGCGGCCGCCTCCAGTTCCGGCGGAGCGGGCTTCATTTGAGCTCGGGAACGGAGTTTAATCCCAGTTCTTGCGGATGCAAATCGTCACGACCGGCGCATCTCCAGGTACTCCGATCATTTTGACCAATAGGCGCTTTCGGGCGTATGCTCCCGGCATTCGTGCATGCGCAAACCATCACAAATTTTATTTCAGGACGGAAAACATGAGCGGGAACAACAGGAAGGCCGGATTTTCGCGGCGAGGTTTCCTCGGGATTGGCGGAGCGGCAATCGGCGCAGCAGCTGTGCTCTCGGCGGCCGATGCCGTCGCGCAGGGCCAGAATAACACCCAGCCCACCGATGATCGAAAGACCAGCGAACCCGGCCCCATCAATCGGCCGCTCGACGCCCAGAATCCGGACTCGATTCGTCCGCCCAGCACTGACGCTGGCAGCGTGCAGACATTCAAGTACCCGTTCTCCATGGCGCACAAACGGCTGCACTCCGGCGGCTGGTCGCGCGAGGTAACCGTCCGCGAACTCGCGGTCGCGACAACCATCGCAGGCGTGGATATGAGGCTCACCGCAGGCGGCATCCGCGAACTGCACTGGCACACAGCCGGCGAGTGGGCCATCATGCTCTACGGAAACGCACGGATCACCGCGATTGATTCCGATGGCCGCAGCTTCGTGGCCGACGTGAAGGAAGGAGATCTCTGGTATTTTCCGACCGGAATTCCGCATTCGATCCAGGGATTGAATCCGGACGGCGCCGAATTCCTGCTGGTCTTCGACGACGGAAACTTTTCGGAATATGCGACAGTGCTTCTCACAGACTGGATGGCGCACACGCCGCGCGACGTCCTCGCCAAGAATTTCGGCGTCAGCGAGCAAGCCCTCGAACAAATGCCGAAGCAGGAACTCTTCATCTTTCAGGCGGAGGTTCCCGGTCCAATTGCGGAGGATCAACGAGCCGCCGCGGGAGAGCTAGGCCCTTCGCCGCACGATTTCGCGTTTCGCACCATGGAACAGCCGGTCACGAAGCGCACGAAGGGCGGCGAGGTGCGCATCGTGGATTCCAGCAAGTTCAAGGCGTCCACCACGATTGCTGCGGCGATCGTCACGGTTCGTCCGGGCGGAATTCGCGAACTCCACTGGCATCCGAACGCCGACGAGTGGCAATACTTCATCAGCGGTCAGGGCCGCATGACGGTATTCGCCACGGGCGGCCGCGCTCGCACCATGGATTTTCAGGCGGGAGACGTCGGCTACGTCCAAAAGACACTGCCGCATTACGTCGAAAATACCGGCGACACCGATCTGAAGTTCCTCGAGATGTTCAAGAGCAGCTACTACCAGGATCTGGCGCTCTCCGAATGGCTCAGGCATACGCCGCCGGAACTTGTCGCGGCGCACCTCAACATTGATAAGGCCACGCTCGACGCAATACCAAAAGATGAAGTCGTGATTCTGCCGCGCTAGTCGAATTGACGTTAATTAGCTGAAAGCAAACGCGGGGAATTGGAGGCGCGGGTGGGAATCGAACCCACGAATGAAGGTTTTGCAGACCTCTCCCTTCCCACTTGGGTACCGCGCCTCGGACGCACAGTATAGCGAAACAGCGTTGCCGTTTCAGCACGCAATGGCCGGGCTCGTCGGGCAAATTCTCTAGACGCGACCGGAACAGTCCACATTATCGAACGCCTTCTCCGCAAGAGCGGTTCGCGCTAGAGTGTTTACATCTATCGTGCTGTGAAGAGAGGTTTCCCAGTCGAATGTTGATGAATCCCATCGTGTGGCTTGCGGCCGGAGTCGCCGGAATCGTGATCGTCGCGCTGATGCTTCGCGCGGCCAGCCGACGCTCGGAAACACAACTGACCGCGGTGCGGCAGGAAATGCAAAGCTCGCTCGCGGCCCAGCTTCAGGCCGTGGCCGGCCAGCTCAATCATCTGATGCAGGGCGTAACGCAGCAGCTCGGGCAGGTCCGCCAGGAATTGATGACCGGCGTCGCTTCCACGGGGCAACTGAATGCCGAAGCGCAACGCGACGTTGCCAAGCAATTGAAATCCTCTACCGACGCGCTGGCGCAGATGCACCAGAAAGTCGGCGAGCTCCAGCAAACGAGCCAGGATCTTTCGAAGGCCACGCAAACGCTGCAATCCGTTCTCGGTGGGGCGAAAACTCGCGGATCGCTCGGTGAAATCGCGCTCGAGGGCCTGCTTGCGGACGCGCTCCCGCAGGCCGCCTACGCAACGCAATACCGCTTTCCCTCGACGGGCGCCATCGTGGACGCCATCGTGCGCAGCGGAGATCACATTCTCCCGATTGATTCGAAATTCCCGCTGGAGGCTTATCGCCGCCTGAGCGAGGAGGGCAACGACGCGCGGCGCGATTTTTCTTTGGCCGTCCGCAAGCACGCCGATTCCATCGCGGACAAATATATCCTGCCGGACGAACACACCTTCGATTACGCGCTGATGTTCGTGCCTTCCGAAAGCGTCTATTACGAGCTGCTCATGACCGAGGACCCGAAACACGGACGCCTCGAGGAATATTGCCGTGCGAAGCGCGTCTTCCCCGTGTCACCAAACAGCTTCTTCGCATTTCTTGGCGCGGTCGCCGTCAGCTTGAAGGGGCAGCAGATTGAAGAAAGCGCGCGGCACCTGGTCGCGAGCCTCGCGGGAGTCACCAAGCAGGTTGACACGTTCGCCGAAGTGTATGAAAAGCTCGGCACGCATCTTCGCCACGCGCAGCAGAGCTACGAAGATGCCGATAGCAAGCTGAACCGTGCGCGGAATTCTCTGGAGCAGATGTCGCAGGGGGCGCTCGCCGAGGGCGCACCGAAGGCGCTCGAGAGTGGATCGAGCGAGTAGCCGCTGCCTAGAGCGACTCCCACGCCGAGTTGAGCAGGGTGCGAAAATCTCCGCCGATCGTTTGCCTCAGAATGACGGCCAGTCCGGCGCGTACGATCTGTGAATCACCGGGGTGGCGCTCCAGCCGCCTGGAATATCCCTGAATCTTGCCCTGTAAATCGTTTGGCGCCAAAGGCAACGCGGCCCGCAAGTACCGTTGCGCGATCGTGAGGTCCGTCGGGGGAAGCAAGCGCGCGCGGAAGGAATAATCCCCGACGCGGATCGCACGCACTTCGAGCGCGGCGCCATTCTGCGGGCCGCCGGTGGTCAGCAATTCCTGCGTATCGCCGCGCAGGAATCGGAGAACTCCGGGCGTTTCGTTTTCCACCATAATCCCCAGCTTCTGGTCCGATCCATGCACGCGCACATTCAGACGCGATTTCGCCTCCGGCAGCAGCGCCGGCTGCGGCGCGTCGAAATCAAGCGACACAAGAATCGTGCTCGCTGTAACTTGCGTGCCGGGAGACTCCACGGAAATTTTCGCTGGGCCGGGCGTCACCTTTTGACTGGGAAGCGCGACCAGGCATTCGGGTGAGGCTGCGAGCACCAGAGCAGGCCCGTCATTGATATGCACGCTGTCCGCATCCGCATCGCCGCGCAGACTCGGGCTGCAGACCCAGAAACGGTCGCGCGTGGAAACAAACGGAGGAAGAGTGGTTTCCTTCGGCTCGCTCGCACCTGCTGCCGGATCAATCAGCGCTGCGACGGATGCGCCCGCGCCTTTTGCGAGCAGATAGTCGCCCGAGGTGGGTACTGTAAACACGGCGCGTCCGGTGCGATCGGTCGTCAGCATCTGGCCGTCGCCAAGCGTCACCATCGCGCCGGCAGCAAGCTTCCCATCCACTCCGAGGACGGCGAGCGTCGCCGGATGGCCCGCCATGAGTCTCGGCGGAAGCACAATCTTGACCGTCCAGGTTGTGTACGAATTGGATTGGTCTTGCGCTCGCGGCGCAAGCCCACGCGCCACCGCAATTCCGGACCACATGCTCGTCGAGACGCCCGCTGCGATGCAGGCCACGGCGAGTAGATGACGGCCGTGATTGCGAAGTGCAACGACGCCGCGATTGGGCGAGATTCTCATGTATTTCGGCGCTGTACGGGGTACTAATCGTCGAGACGCACGACGAAGGTAGTCAATTGCTCGCCGGAGTGCAACTGATCGGCGAGCTGTTGCGCGGCGCTCTCGGTGGGCACGCGGCCCACGCGCACGCGGTAGAATATTCCATTCGGCGAATCATAGGTCGCAATGCTCACCGAAGGATATCGCGCCGCGAGCTGCGCGCGGAATCGTTCGGCATTGTCCTGCGACTGGAACGCGCCCACCTGCACGCCGAAGAATCCGGCTTGCGGATTCGGACCGCCGATAATTTCGAGCCGCACGGGCGCGGTGCCCGCGCCAACCATGTCAATCGCCTGCGCGGCCGAAAGCGAAAGATCAATCACGCGGTTCGCCACAAAGGGGCCGCGGTCGGTGATGCGCACCTCGGTCTGCTTTCCGTTCCGCAAATTGGTCACGCGCACCATCGCGCCGAATGGCAGCGTGCGGTGCGCTGCTGTGAACTGGTGCATATCGTAGATTTCGCCGTTCGAGGTGCGGCGCCCATTGAACGGATCGCCGTACCACGAGGCCACGCCCTCTTCTTCATATTGGCCCGGAATCGCGGGCTGACGTTCGACGGCAGGCGGCGCGCTCGATGGTGGCGAAGGCGCCCCGGGACTTGGGACAGACTCTACCGGCGGAGACTGCACGGGCGGCTGAGAAGTGGCCGTGCGATGCGCGCAGCCTGCCGAAATCATCACCGCGCAGACCAGCACAGTCGCGAGGCGCGCGGAAAATCCGCCACGGGCGCGGCTGAAAGCCCATTCGGAATATAGATGGATCTCCGCTGGAACCACGGAGCGCTTCACGCGGGTACCTGATTCACTTGTTTGCACTCAACTTGGGTATTATAGAAACGCTCGCAGATTCCCGCAAGGAACCCTATTGGCCCTGTCGCCGCAAATGCGTTGGAAGTACGACCAGTTCCGCAAAAAAATTGGCGGAATATTCGGCAACGAAAGCGAACAGCCGCGCCCGCAGCTATGCCCGGCGTGCCGGACACTTGTCGGCGCAGGCGCCAAGCGCTGCCACCAGTGCGGCGCAAACATGACTTTTTCCATGGCTGCGGCCAGCCGTTCGCTGGGCCGCCTGATGCCCACGACATCTCCCGTCACGTACGCAATCCTCACAATCAGCTGCTTGATGTTCCTCGTAAGCCTGCTGCTTACGATGCGCGAGAGCGGGTTTCAAATGCCTGGAGGCGGACTCTCCGGTCTTTTCAGTTTTGGCGGAATTAGTGGCGGCGTTTTACAGCGCCTAGGTGCGTCCTTGCCGTTGCCGTACGATCTGGCACAACCGTGGCGATTCGTGATGGCCGTGTTCCTACACGGCGGCATCCTCCACATCGCATTCAATATGTGGTTCCTAATGGATGTCGGCCCGCAGATCGAAGAGCTGTACGGATCAGCGCGTTATCTATTTGTTTACGTCGTGACGGGCATTGGCGGATACGTTGCCAGCAGCATGGTAGGCCATTTCAGCATCGGCGGATCCGGGGCGCTTATGGGGCTGATCGGTGTGCTCCTGGCCATGACGACCGGCCGGCGAAGTGCCGGAATGCAAATGCTGCGAAGCCGGCTGATTTATTTCATAATTTACATCGCGGTCATCGGATACATCATGCATGCGGTCGACAACTGGGCACACGGCGGAGGGCTTGTTACGGGGTTTATCCTTGGCAAGATTTTGACTGACCGGCCGCCGGCGACGCCGGAAGAGCGGAAGCTGGCTTACGCGCTCGGCTGGGCTGCGGCGCTGATCGTGGTCGCCAGTTTTGCATTCATGATCTTCGGAAATCTGCGCGCGAGCTAAACCGTCGGCGAGGCCGCAAGAACTTTGTGGGCGATACTACTGCCCGGCATGCAGCTGCCGCGACACCACGATGCTGTAATGCAGTCCCGAAGTAACCACTAGAACTGCGACGCAGTACCCGCAAATCTCCCGCGCCAGCGATAGGCCCGGCACGCCCCACGCAGCCATCACCAGAACCAGCACGATTAGCAAAATCTCAAAGAACGTCGTCAGCTTGCCCCAGATGCTCGGTGGAAACGGCCGGTATCCGACCGTCAGCAGAATCACCGCGCAGGCCACCAGCAATAGGACGTCGCGGCCAAGAACCAGAATCGCCAGCCACCAGCCAATCTTGTCCTTGAGCGCGAGAACGAAATACGACGACGACATCAGCAGTTTGTCCGCGATCGGATCGAGATACGCGCCAAGGGCCGTTTTCTGATTCAGCCGGCGCGCCAGCCAACCGTCGAGCGCGTCGCTGAAACCACCTGCGACCAGAATCCCAAGAGCGATAAAGTAGCGGTCGTACTTGATCGCAATGATAAAGAGCGGCAGGAATGCCAGGCGCAGAAACGTCAGCTCGTTGGGAACTGTAAAGATGCGGTTTTTCATTCAGTTTCCGGCTTTCTCGCATCAACTTCCGCGAGCGCTCCATCAGTCGAACTGCGCGAGATACTCCGCCAGAGATCGGCCCACCTTCTTCTCGAACATTGTAGCCAGCGAAGGAATCGAGCCGCGCGCTTCATCCAGCGCAATCCGCTCGATCCGCACCATGGGAAAAAACAGTGTCGGCAATCCGACGCGATCCCCCTCCGGATGCAGCACCTGGATCACGAAGTCGTCGAACGAGCCCAGGTCAATGCCGCGCATGGTCACTCCGGCAGACGATATTTCCATCAAATCGCCCCAGACTCTTTCCTTCGGGCTGTGCAAACTCACGACTACAATCGAATGCGGCTGCATCGGTTCTCCTGAAAAAATTCCCGCTGCCGGAATCAGACTGAGATTGTCTTCAAATCGGGCGCCCGCAACAGCGTGGGCTCCGTCAGTTTCTGTACCGCTTCGGGCGTCACGCCCGGAGCCACTTCTCGCAACAGCAGGCCCTTCGGCGTCACTTCGATCACCGCCAGATCCGTCACGATCAGGTCCACCACTTCGACGCCCGTCAGTGGCAGCGTGCACGTCTTCACGATTTTCGCGCCGCCGTCCTTGGTCGCGTGCTCCATCGCGATAATTACGCGCTTCGTGCCCGCCACCAGGTCCATCGCGCCACCCATGCCCTTCAACATTTTCCCGGGCACGGCCCAGTTCGCGAGCGAGCCTTTTTCATCGACCTGCAGCGCGCCCAGCACGCACACGTCCATGTGCCCGCCGCGAATCATCGCGAAAGAATCGGCGCTCGAAAAATACGAGCAGCCGGGAATTTCCGTCACTGGTTCTTTGCCCGCGTTGATCAGATCCGGATCAACCTCGTCTTCATAGGGATACGGCCCGATGCCGAGCATGCCATTCTCGGATTGCATGATCACTTCCACGCCTGCCGGAAGATAATTCGGAACCAGCGTGGGAATTCCGATGCCCAGGTTGACGTAGAAACCGTCGCGCATTTCCTGCGCCACGCGCCGCGCGATGAATTCCCGCTTGTCCATCTCAGGCGACACTATGCGCCCCGCTTTCGCTTCGGGCCGGGTTCGACGGGCTTCAGATAATTCGTGCCCTGGAAAATCGCGTCCACATAAATTCCTGGCGTGTGAATGCCGTCCGGATTCAGCTGGCCGAGCTCCACCATTTCCTCGACCTCGGCCATCACGTAGTCCGCGGCCGTGGCCACCACGGGATTAAAATTGCGCGCCGTCTTCCGGTAAACCAGATTTCCCCAGCGATCGCCTTTCCACGCCTTCACAAAGGCGAAATCGCCGCGCAACGCCGGAACCAGCACGTGCGGCCGCCCGTTGAATTCGCGGACTTCCTTGCCTTCGGCGACCATGGTGCCGTAGCCGGTGGGCGTGAAGAACGCCGGGATTCCGGCCCCTGCCGCGCGCATTCGCTCGGCGAGCGTGCCCTGGGGATTCAGCTCCATCTCGATCTCGTTATTTAGCGCCAGCTTCTCGAAGAATTTATTGCTCCCCACGTAGCTCGCAATCAGCTTCTTGACCTGACGATTTTCGATCAGGGCGCCGATGCCGAAACCGTCCGTGCCCGGATTGTTCGACGCCACGGTCAGATTTTTCGTGCCCTGGCGGATCAGCGCAGCGATCAGATTCTCTGCGACGCCGCAGGTGCCGAAAGCGCCCATCAGAATCGTCGCGCCGTCCTTCACGCGGCCGATGACCGCCTCGGCGTTCGCTACGCGCTTGTCCATCTGTTACTGTCGCCTCCCAACACGATTGCGCAAACCTGGAGTTTACTACAATCGGTATGAATGTAGCGGGGTTCGGTGAAAGCGTGGGGCTTCAGCCCCACGAAAAATCGCATTGATTGAATCCGGCTTCAGCCGAGGGATTTTCGATCTGCGAAAGCACACAATTTCCGCGTCAGCGACAGGAGAGATGGTTTGTGGGTCGCGGCTTCAGCCGCGACATTTACGACCGGCGCGAAGCGCCGCACAGATGCGCAGTCTCACTCGCAGCAAGTTTTATTACGCCAGAGCACCGCTTAAGCCACTCGATCCCGGCCCCGATCGCGCCGCTATTCCGCCGATCGCCGGCTGATTCCTGCGCGCGCGGCGCGCTTGAGCGCACGTACTTTTTCGGCCACAGCGCTCGCCGCCGCGTCCACCGTCGCAGCTTTTTCGATTTCGGCCACCAGCGCCGAACCGACGACCGCCGCGTCGGCGATTCCTCCAAGCACGGACACATGCTCCGGCGACGAAATCCCGAAGCCAACCGCAAGCGGTAGTTTCGTAAATCGCCGCACCCGCCGCGCCAGCGCCGGCAAGTCCTCAGGCAAGGAAGTGCGCTCGCCGGTCACTCCCGTGCGCGAAATTAGGTACAGGAATCCGGTCGAGCACTCCGCGATCAGCGCGAGACGTGTATCGGTAGACGTGGGCGCGGCGAGAAAAATCGTATCCAGCCCGCGCGCATGCAGCACCGCGCGGTATTCGACCGCTTCTTCCGGCGTCAAATCCGTCGCCAGGACCCCGTCCGCGCTCGCCGCGCTCGCCGCTTCGGCGAATTTCTCGATGCCCATTTGCAGAATCGGATTGAAGTAGCTGAAAAGCACCAGAGGAACCTCGGTGTGCGTGCGGAGTCTGCGCACCAGCTCGATCACGCCCGCGAGCGTCGTTCCGTTCCGCACGGCGCGTTCGCTCGCCCGCTGAATTGTCGGCCCGTCGGCCACCGGATCGCTGAACGGCACGCCCAGCTCGATCACATCCGCGCCCGCTTCCGCGGCGGCCAGCACGATTTTCTCCGTCGCATCCAGCGACGGATCGCCCGCCGTGATGTACGCGACCAGGCCCAGCTCGCCAGCCTCGGCAAGCTCGCGAAAACGACGGCTGATGCGCCCTCCGGATTTTCCGGCGAGCGCATGCGTCGCAGAAACTGACTTTGGAATGGCTGCGTCAGACATAGCGGGAGAGGGTGTCCATGTCTTTATCGCCGCGGCCGGAAAGATTCAGTATCACAATCTCAGCCTTCTTCATTTTCGGAGCGCGCCTTGCCAGTTCCGCAATCGCATGCGCGGATTCAAGCGCGGGAATAATCCCCTCGGTGCGCGCCAGCATTTTCGCGGCCGCGATGGCGTCGTCGTCCATCACCGCCGTGTATTCGGCGCGGCCCTGCTCGGCGAGCCACGCGTGCTCCGGGCCGACCGCCGCGTAATCGAGTCCGGCCGAGACGGAGTGGGTGGTCGCAATCTGCCCATCCGCGGATTGCAGCACGAATGTGTAAGTTCCTTGCAGCACGCCCGGCCGCGCGCCTGAAAATCCTTCCGCCGCCGCAAGCCGCGCCGCATGCTCGCCGAGAGATTTCCCCCGCCCGCCTGCTTCGACACCCACCATCTTCACGCTCGCGTCTCCCAGGAAAGCGTGAAAGAGCCCAATGGCGTTCGATCCGCCGCCCACGCACGCAAATAAATAATCCGGCAGCCGCTTTTCCGCGCGCTGTATCTGCTCGCGCGCTTCTTCCCCGATAATTTTCTGAAAATCGCGCACGATCATGGGATAGGGATGCGCGCCGAGCACCGACCCGAGCAAATAGTGCGACGTCCGCACGTTGGTCACCCAATCGCGCATCGCTTCGTTGATCGCATCCTTCAGCGTCTTGCTGCCCGCGTCAACGCCGATCACTTCCGCGCCCAGTAGCCGCATGCGATTCACGTTCAGCCGCTGCCGCTCCATATCTTCGGTGCCCATGTACACCGTGCAGGTCAGCCCGAGCCGAGCCGCAACCGTCGCGGTGGCAACGCCATGCTGCCCCGCGCCCGTTTCCGCAATCACGCGCTTCTTTCCCATGCGCACGGCCAGCAGTCCCTGCCCGAGGCAGTTGTTGATCTTGTGCGCGCCCGTGTGCAGCAGATCTTCGCGCTTCAGATAAATCCGTGCGCCGCCGAGCCGTTCGGTCAGGCGCGAAGCAAATTGAAGCGGCGTGGGACGCCCCGCGAAATTGTGCAGCAGCGAATCCAGCTCCGCTTGAAAGCCGCGATCCGCGCGCGCCTCCGCATAGACGCGCTCGAGTTCTTCGAGCGGCGCCATCAGCGTTTCCGGGACGTAGCGGCCGCCGTACGGTCCGTAGCGGCCGCGCTCTCGCACCACGTTTGCCGTGTAACTCATCTCGCCGTCTTCTTTCGAGTCGCCTTCGCCGCGCGAATCAGGCTTCTCATCCGCGCCGGATCTTTCTTGCCGGGCGTGGCTTCCACGCCGCTGCACACATCCACGGCATACGGTCTCGCCGCGCGAATCGCCTCGCCCACATTTTCCGGCGTCAATCCGCCCGCCAGAAAAATTCGCCCGTGGCGCTTCGCTCGTTTCGCGATCTGCCAATCAAACGTCTTCCCCGTGCCGCCGCGCGCGCTGCGATCGAATCCGTCGAGCAGGATTGCACTGGCGCGCTTGAACGCCGCGAGCTGTGCCTGGCGAAACGGTTTCCGCACCCGCACCGCCTTGATCACGCGCAGCGAGCGCCCCAATCGCGCGACCATCGCCGGTGATTCCTCGCCGCTCAGTTGCAGCTGATGGAGCCCCACCGTCCGCGCAATTTCAAGCATCTTCAGCTCGGACTCGTTCACGAAGATCCCCACAGCTGAAATTCCCTTCGGCAGCCGCCGCACCATCTGCCGCGCCTTTGCCGGCGTCACGTAGCGCGGGCTGCCCTCGTAAAAATTAAATCCCAGCAAGTCCGCGCCGTCGGCGACCGCCCGCCTCGCGTCCGCCCAATTCGTGATCCCGCAAATTTTAACTTTGACCATCGCTAATATTCTTCGTCAGGGCACGGCTTCAGCCGTGCCGTCGCCGTTTAAGGAGTCGGAGCTTTAGCTCCGACATAACGATCAATCGCGCGAAGCGCGTTCCTATGCGCCGTTTCTCTCGCAGCAAGTAGTCCGAACGGCACGACTGTAACAACTATCCGCCAATCAGCGTCCTTAGAGGCGCCGCCGGGTCGGCTTCCTTCATCAGATGCTCACCCACGAGGAACGCATCAAATCCCGCGCTTCGCAGCCGGGCCAGATCCTCATGGGTGCGCAGGCCGGACTCGCTCACAGCGATGCAATCCTCGGGCACAAACTCGATCAGCTCGAGCGACGTCTCGATGCGCACCTTGAAATCGCGCAGGTCGCGGTTGTTGACGCCGATAATCCGCGCCCCGGCGGCGATCGCGCGCCCGAGTTCCTCGCGCGAATGCACCTCGACCAGCGGCTCCATCTTGAGCGAACGACCGAGTTCCAGCAGCTCGCGCAACGTTTCATCGTCCAGAATCGCCACGATCAGCAAAAAAGCGTCCGCTCCTGCCGCGCGCGCTTCCCAAACCTGCCATGGATCCACAATGAAATCCTTTCGCAGGATGGGAATCCCGGCAGCCTTTTTCGCCGCTTTCATATCCCCAAGCGAACCAAGGAAGAATTCCTCCTCGGTCAACACCGAAAGCGCCGCGGCTCCAGCCCTCGCCAAACTCGCCGCCAGCGTCGAAGGCGCGTAGTCCTCGCGCAGGATGCCCTTCGAAGGAGACGCCTTCTTCAACTCCGCGATCACGTTGTAACCATCGCGCGCCAGCGCGCCCGAAAAATCGCGCGGCGGTTCGACCTTGTCCACCGCCATTCTTAGCGCCACATCCGGCAACACACGTTTCCGGTGCGCGATGGATTCGCGCCGCGCCTCGACAATACGGTCGAGGATGGTCTTCTGGTGTGAACTGGTTTCCACGTGCGAAGGCCCCTCTACCCCCTGTTGCCGCAGGGTCAGTATCTAAGTTTACCTTGTTAGGCAACGACTTGGCTCTCGTTTACTGACTGGTGGGCAACCTTAGGGCGTTTCGGCTATCATTTGCGAGCTTACGGAATCGAGAATGGAACTAATCTCAAGGGTTGTACTGCTCGGTATCGTGGTACTTGCCGGGGTATTACTGTTCACACCGTTTGAGGCTTTCCTCGAAGGTTTAATAGCGCTCGCCATCGTCACCGCCGCAGTCGTTGGTTTCCTGATGCATCCGCGCAGGGAGGTGTTCTACGTGCGGACCAGCGTTCGACCCATTACCCCGGATCGAGGCCAAGCTATTGAGAAAGACCTGCTGGCGGTGAGAGTTGAGCTTGCCAGACTATGGTTGCTGTTTGTGCCTACGTTTTTGGCAGTGGCATTTCTTGTGTTCTTCGCAGCCGGCGGCCCCACGAAATTCAGCTTCCTCAATTGGATCTTCACATCGCGACAGGTGTATCTATTCTTTCTTGTCTGTCAGTATCCGCCTCTGTTGGTTCTTCTTTTACTCTCGGAATGGATAGCCGAGCGAAGAGTAATGCGGGATGCCGAGGCGTGCAGTGTGAGATCGTTCTACATCTATCCCACGCGAGTCGCGGGATTTGGGCGAGTTTCTTACCTCTTCATGGGAGAACACGGAGAATATTATGGAGGGGAATGTCCTTACTTTAAGCTGATTCAATCGCGAGAATTGGCGTCGATAGTTTTTCACAATGTTCGAAAGCCGGAGTTGAACAGGATCGCAATGGGATTCTTGTTCCATCGTCTGACTATTCTGGGACGCGGCGTAACCGACTTAGACCAGCAAACAGCTGCGGCTCAAGCCGTCTTGGCCGAGACGGCGTCCCTGTCCTAATCTCAACTCTCAACTAGTCGGATAACCGGACATACCCTTGGTGCCGGACGTATGCGTGCGTCAATTCGACGCGCGAGAGGGTGTGGAGGCGAGCAGCGGCTCCGAAAATCGGATCGGAATTCCAAAATTCGAGCCGCCAAATCCCTTGAGGACCGCGAACGTTACGCCGATGACCTTTCCCTGCTTGTTGAAAAGCGGACCGCCCGAGCCGCCGGAAGTCGTCTGCGCGTCGAACACGATCTTGTCCGGCAGAATATCTCCGATGTGACCCTGCGTGATGAGCGGGTGAATCAAATTGCGGCGCGCGAGTTCGTCCAAAACCTGCGACACGTCGTTGCCGCCATGCGACATGATCTGTTGCGCCGTATCTTCGTCCGTGCGCGCCAGGATTGCCGCGAGTCCCGTCGCGTAGCCCATCAAAACCACCGGCTCGCCCGTCACGGCCGCCGTCTTGCCGGCATCAATCGAAAGAGTCGGGCGCTTCAGGTCCTGCATATTGATCCGCATTGTCGCTAGGTCCGTCTCTTTTGAGATCTCCTGAATCTCCACAGTGAACGCTCGCGGGTCGCCCGGAAAATACGCATGGATGGACGCAATCTCTGCCGTGAAACCCTGGCTCGTCAGCTGGCTCAACTCGTCGTTGTCCCACCACGGTTGCGCGACGTGCCTGTTCGTCACAATCCGCCCGTCCGCACCCGCAGGAAATCCGGTACCAAAAACGTCCACGCGAACCTCAGGTCCGTTGCCCTGCATCGTGAGGACGGGATTGCCGTCGCTATCCTGCAGCGGTTCGCCCTGCGGGTTCAGCCCCGCGTAGCGGAGCCGCTGGCCGTTCTGCTGATTGCGGAATCCCACCGCGACGTGCAGCAGGCACACGCTATTCACATCCGCGCGAATCAAATTTTCGGCGGAATCGCCTTCCTGCTCGATGCGTTTCAGGCGCGCATTCGTGTCGTCCAGCTCTTTACGAAGCGCCGCGCTTTGGTCCGAACCCGCGCTCGCCATTTTGGCCTGCAGGTCCGCCGCCTGCTTTTGCAGCTCATCCTTCCCCGCGGGCACTCCGCTGTCGCCGCCCTGCTCTCCGCGCAATTTGCGCGCTTCCGCCATCAAATCCTGCTGGTGGACGATCCCGCGTTCCAGTCGCGAAATCGTGGCCGCGCTGAGCTTGATGTCTTTCTGGGCGCTGTGGGCAAAAAGAAAATACGTTCCCGCCATCATCACGGCAATCGCGAACACGCCGGCCAGTCCCATTTTCAGGCGCCGGTTCAGCGACACCGCATCGCTGGCCATCCTCTCCGTGACCGCCAGCGCGTCGAAAGCCGTGTACGCGATCTGCTGGCCTTCTTCAGCCAGGTGCATTTTGTCCAAAAGCTGCTGGTCCGCGCGACGCACCCGCAGTTGTGCCCGTACCCGCGCCAGCAATTCAGCCGCATCCCATGGCCGCGAGATTGCGTCGTCAGCGCCGAGGTCGAGCCCCGCGGCGCGCTCACCCGCGCCCGGGCCGGTCAGCACGATCACGCGAACTCCCTCGGTCACCGCGGATCCGCGAATCGTCGCGACGATTTCATGCGCGCCAGGTGCGCCTGCGTCAGCCACAGCCGCGTCGAGCACCAGCACATCCGTCCCCGGCTGACGCGCGGCCTCAAGTCCTTCGCGCGCCGACGCAAACGCCAGGACGTCGTAGCCTGTGCTCCCGATCGTCGCCACCAGCAGATCGCGGCTGGCCGCATCCGCCTCGACAACAACGATTTTTTCGCGTCCGTTAATCATCGCCTCAATTCGCTTTCAATTCCGTTAGCCCAAAGTCCACAGGCGCTCGCCCTTGCGCTGCACTCGCCGGATGCTAACCTAGCGGCGTGCCGGATGCCAACAATCATTAGAGCCGCGGCGGCACAGCTCGGTTCCGGAAAAATTTCCAGCGAAAGGAGTCGAACGGATGGCGCGAAAAACGAGGATGACGCAGGATCCACGAGCCGCACTTCGGCCTTCGCCCCGAGCGCAATTCATGCTCAATCCGCGCTCAATTACTCGACACACCATGCCGAGTAATTTTCATGCTAAGTCATTGAAAACAAACGATGGGCGTGCCAATTACTCGACACACAATTCAAGGGGCGCGTGCACCATACTTTCCCCCTCGGCGAGGCCATCTTGAAGGCGCTCGAGCAGCTGAATGAAACAATCATCCATTGCCGTTTGTGCCCGCGCCTGGTGCGCTACCGCGAGAAAATCGCCCGCGAAAAGCGCCTGGCGTTTCGCGACTGGGAATATTGGGGCAAGCCCGTTCCGGGCTTCGGAGATCCGCACGCGAAGCTGCTGATTCTCGGACTCGCGCCCGCGGCGCACGGCGCAAATCGCACGGGCCGGATGTTCACCGGCGATCGCTCGGGCGATTTTCTTTACGAGGCTTTGCATCGCGCCGGCTTCGCCAATCAGCCGCGCTCGACGAATCGCGATGACGGCCTTGCGCTAAGAAATGCCTACATGGCGGCCACGCTTCGCTGTGCTCCGCCGGCAAACAAACCCCTGCCATCCGAGCTCGCGAATTGCCGCCCATATTTCGAGCGCGAACTCGAAATCCTGCGTCCGCGCGCCATTCTCGTTCTGGGCGGAATAGCAATGCGCGCGTATCTGGGCCTGCTCAAGAGCCGCGGCGAGATTACAAGCGCCGCAGCTTTTCCGTTCAGCCATGGCGCAAGTTACGCGCTGCCCGGCGATCTGCGACGCCTCTTCGTTTCCTACCATCCCAGCCAGCAAAATACGTTCACCGGCAAGCTCACACAAGCTATGCTGTCTCGCGTTCTGCGCGATATCCGGCGATTTCTCGAGAAGGATTCCTCCACATGAGCACTGCAGCGGCCGCGGGTCCGGAAGCCATCATCGAATTTCGCGGCGCCGGTTACCATCTGCCGAACGGTCAGGTGCTCCTGCAAAACCTGAGCCTCACGGTCCGGCGCGGTGAGACGCTTGTGCTTCTGGGCCGCAGCGGCGCCGGAAAGACAACGGCGCTCAAACTCATCAACCGCCTCCTCGAGCCAAGCGATGGCCAGGTGCTCATCGAGGGCCGCTCCACGCTGGACTGGGATCCCATCGCGCTGCGCCGCCACATCGGTTACGTGATTCAGGACACCGGACTCTTTCCGCATTACACCGTCGAGCAGAATATTTCTCTGGTTCCGCGTCTCGAAGGCTGGCCCGGCGAGCGCATTCGCGCGCGGTCGCAGGAATTGCTCGCGCTGGTCGGCCTCGACGCCGGACAATTTCTGCGCCGCTACCCGCACGAGCTTTCCGGCGGCCAGCGCCAGAGAGTCGGCGTCGCACGCGCCCTCGCCGCCGATCCGCCGATTCTGCTGATGGACGAGCCATTCGGCGCCCTCGATCCGCTCACGCGCATGGAAATTCGCCGCGAATTTCTCGCGCTTCAGGAGAGGCTCAAGAAAACCATCGTCATCGTCACGCACGATACGAGCGAAGCGCTTCTGCTCGGCACTCGAATCGGCCTGGTCGAGGGCGGAGCGCTCCAAGGACTCTATTCGCCGAAAGATTTTCTGCACTCGCGCGAGCCTGTTGCTGCCGCATACGTGGAGCAGTTGCACGCTTTGGAAGAATTCGAGAGGGGCCAATGAACGCACTGGGATTCTTTTCGCAGAACGCCGATGAAATTCTGCAGGCCACGCTCGAGCATGTCTGGCTGGTGGGAGCGACGATGCTGCTGGCCGTCGCCATCGGCGTACCTCTCGGAATTCTCGTTGCCCGGCGCCCGTGGCTTTCGAAACCGATCCTTGGCGGCGCCAATATCGCCGAAACAATTCCAAGCCTCGCACTCCTTGGTTTCCTGCTTCCGGTTCCCTGGCTCGGCGAACGCGCCGACCGCATCGCCATCACCGCCCTTACGCTCTACGCCCTGCTTCCGATCATTCGCAACACCGCCGCCGGAATTACAGGCGTTGATCCCGCCGTCCGCGAAGCGGCTCGCGGCATGGGCATGACCTCGCGTCAGATTCTGTTTCAGGTGGAGCTTCCCCTCTCACTTTCAACCGTTCTCGCCGGCGTGCGTGTCGCGACCGTATTGACGATCGGCGTCGCCACGATCGCGGCGGCCATTGGTGCAGGGGGATTGGGCGAATTCATCTTTCGCGGCCTCGCCATGGTGAATAATCGCCTGATTCTCGCAGGCGCAATTCCCGCGGCCGCGCTCGCGCTGTTCGCCGATTTTTGCCTCAGCGTCCTCGAACGCCGCCTGCGGCCCGCGCGGTGAAACCACGATGAATTGTTTTCGCGCGCCGCTGCGTTTCGCCGCCGTCCTTCTGCTGGCGATATTGCAGATCGGCTGCAGCGGTCGCAGAGACGACACGATTGTCGTCGGCTCAAAGAATTTTCCTGAGCAGGCGTTGCTCGGCGAAATTCTGGCGCAGCATCTGGAGGCGCGCACCCACCTGCGCGTCGAGCGGCGCTTCTATCTCGCCGGAAGTTACATTTGCCAGCAGGCGCTACTCGCCGGACGAATTGACACCTACGTTGAATACACCGGCACGGCTTTAACCGCGATTCTGCACGAACCCATCGAGGCCGATCCAGCGAACGTATTTCAAAAGGTGCAAACGGAATACCAGAAGCGTTTCGCGCTGGATGTGCTGCCCTCGCTCGGGTTCAACAATACGTTCGCGATCGTCGTGCGAGGGGAAGACGCGCGCCGGCTGCATATCACCACCCTCACGGACGCGGCGCCCTATACGCGTGACTGGCGGGCCGGATTCGGTTACGAGTTCATGGAGCGCCCGGACGGTTATCCCGGCCTCGCGCGCGTGTATGGGTTGCAATTCTCCACGCAGCCGCGAATTCTCGATCTCGGCCTGCTCTATCGCGCGCTGCTTGATAAGCAAGTGGACCTCGTCGCTGGAAATTCGACCGATGGATTGCTTGCCGCTCGCGATCTGGTGATTCTGGCGGACGACAAACACTACTTCCCGCCGTATGAAGCCGTGCCGATCGTCCGGGAAGACACTCTCGGGCGGCATCCGGAGGTACGCGCCGCGATCGCCGAGCTGGCCGGAAAAATCAGCGACGCGCAGATGCAGAAGATGAATTACGCCGTGGCAGGCGAAGGCCGCGACGCAAGCGACGTCGCCCGCGAATTCCTGCATTCGCAAGGCCTCGATTGATCCGTGGGCCGCAATAGCGTCCGGGCATACGAAGAATCACTTCACGATTTTCGATTTCTCGAGTTCCTCGGCGAGCTCGCCTCGCGTGAATATTTCCTTGCGCAGCAGAAGACGAACCAGCGCGTCGAGCGCTTCTCCGGTTGGCGACAAATCCAGCGAGTCGGAGTCGGCCGAGCCGTAAGAACGCGCGGTCACTCTCGCCTCATTGTTTCGCGGCGCAGCGCTTTGGCGAAACGGCAGAGGTCGAATTGACGGTGCTTTCGCGGGCGATTTAGCATCGGCCGTGGGCGGCGCGAACCGCCACAATTTCTCGAAATCCTCCGGTCCCATCCCGGTGAACGACACGCCCATCCCCAGTCCCATCTGCGACGAGCGCACTTTGCCCGACATATGCAGCGTCGTGGTTCCCGGATTGAGGGACAAATGAATGGTCGAATCCACGGGCAGTGGAGAAAGCATTTCCACGTAGCAACCGCCGAGTGAAACGTCCGTGATCGTTCCGGGCACTCCGGTGGAACCGTCTTCGCTGACCACTTGCGTTTCGATTCGGCAGGTGTGGCGCGCAAATTTTCGGCGCTCGTCTCCGCCAAAGTTTGCCGGCGCGGCGTAAGCACCGAGGGACTCGGATGGCCGCCGCGGCAAAGGCTCCGGCTTCGATGGGTCGTAGTTGTCCGGTTCCGATCCTCTTGCAGGAACGCCCCAAATGTATTTGCCGGGTTCCAGGCAGCGCACACCGATTCGTCCGGCTTTGGAACTGCCGCTTTTGCCGACCCATTGCACGCCATACGGGGCGTTCTGGTCCCCGAACTCGATATCAATCTTCCCGCCGGGTTCCGCGATCGTGTTCAGGCCCTTCACGGACGCGCCGGAAAGGCTGATGTCGAACGTCTCCGTGGCCACGGAAAATTGATTCCCGCGCGAATCGGAGCCTCGAACCGTGACCGGAAAGGAAATGGCGATGCGTTGCTCGCTGCGGCGCCCCATCCAACCTCCAAAACAATGCGCCTAGACGAACTATGACCGCCTGACTGTGAGAGGTGAGTACAGATTAGGGTGTGAGCCGACGCGGGTCAAGCCGCTGGTCATGCCAGTTTCACAGGAGCAACGCAGCGCGTGTTTCAAATCGGCGCAGTTACGTCGGGGATTGGGTGGCCTACTCGGATTCCTGAAGCGTCTTGAAATGTGCCTCGAGAGCTTCGCAATATTTGTGTTCGGCTTCGATTTCGGCCTGGAGCTTCTTGACGAAAAGTTCGAGCCGCCGGATTTCGTTGCGCAGCTTTTGCATTTCGGCGGATGTGGGCGCTGAAGCGGAAACCGCTGCCGGCGCGGAGACAACCGGCGCAGGGCGCGGAGCAACGGGCGCGGGTGCGCTTGGCTTTGGTGCTGCCGCCATTACCGGAGCGCTGACCACGCGTGGAGCAGCGACGCTCGCAGGAGGAGCCGCCGGCGCAGGGCTTGGAGAAAATAGACCGGACAATGCTTGCGAGGAAGCGCGCGACGCGTCCGCAGAATCGCCCGCAGAGTTATCGGAGGCGCTGCTGCCGGCGATTTTTGGATTCAGCAGATTTTTCACGCGCGCGATCAGATCCTGCGGCTGAAAAGGCTTACGAATCAGCTCGTCTGCTTTTACGGCCATCGCTTTTTCGGCGACGGTGCGGTTCACGACTCCAGACATCAGAATCACGGGCGTGCGGCCAAGTTGTTCGTGCTGCTTGATGTACTGGCAGACCTCGTAGCCGTCCTTATCCGGCATGATGACGTCCGTGATCACGGCGTCGGGCGCCATTTCGCCAAATTGCGCCATCGCGGTAGCGGCGTCGGGACACGTGACGACGTGGATATTTTCCTTGCGGAAGGCGATCTTGATCACCTCGCGCATCGTCGCGCTATCGTCAATAAAATAGACTGTTGGAACGCGAGCAGCCGTGAGGGTTCCGGTATCGCTCATGACGACTCCTTCTCCGCGTGATCGGTTTCGGCAAGATTTTCTTCCGCTTCGCGCTGGTCCTCGTCGAATTCGCGCATGGCGTCGAGGAGCAGGTCGGTAGCGGAGCGCAGCACGGTGCGCTGCGCGGCGGTGGCTCCGTACACAAATTTGTACACGCCCGCGGTGGCGCTCTGGCAGGTCTTCACGATCTGCGTCACGGCCTCGTCGCCGAAGAACAATCCGCATTCGGCGTGAAAGATTTCGCCGCCTTCGAAGAAAATGATCCCGTCAATATCCCCTGCGTTGATGTGAAGGGCTCCGGTTTGGTGCGCCTGGCCGAGCATTTGCATCACGCCGGGCAGATCGAGATGAGAGAGGTTCCCGCTCAGCGCGGTTTCCGCGGTCGAAAGCATCTGGGTAGGCCGAAAGCCGTCCTGGCGGCTGACGAGAAAATTCCTCACGTGCGCGGCGATATCCGCTGGCGGCAGGCGGCGGTCCACATAATCGTCGCAGCCGGCGCGATACGCTTCGAGCAGCGCCTGCCCTCCTCCATCGCCCACGGCAATCAGCGGTATAGATGAGGTCTTCGGATCGGCGCGAAGAATCGGGGCCATCTCGTAAGCGCCCATCTCGCGGAGGTTGGTGGCGCACACGATCGCGGCAGGCGCGTCCCATTCCAGCATCGTGAGCGCGTACGTTGCCTGCGTGCTCGGAACCACGTCGAATCCCTGCGATTTCAACGCATCGCCCAGCCGCTTCGCGAAATAGACGTTGCTGTCAATCAGCAGGACCTTCGGAAGATTCGTGGGCGCGTTCATGATCGCGACTCCGCGCCGGCGGATTGGGCAGTGGCGGAGGAATACGCGGCAACGAACGCGTCGAGATTCATCACGTCGAAGGAATCCTCGCCCACGGCGAGCGTTCCGGCGACGTATGGCGGGCGATCCATTGCCGGAGGCTGCATTTCGCCCGTGGCCAGCTCGCATTCGCCATTCACGGGAATCGCGCCCAGGTCGGTCGCGTTGCCGGTCTGCCATCGCGCGATCAAATAAAATCGCTGCGAAGAGGAGCTTCTGCCGCCGAGCACCAGCGCCGCCTCATATACGGGCACAATCCGCCCGCGGCGGACAATTACTCCCGAGATCAGCTTCGAAGTGTGCGGAAACGCGTGCAGCCGCACCGGCGGTGCCAGCTCCGCCACAAGACCAGCGGGAAGCGCGACGCGGCGGTTGCCGATCTGGAGCAGCACGAACGAATTTTCGCGCGCGTTCTCGATGGCGCTCATGCCTGCACCGCCGCTTCCGTCTCGCGCTGCGATGCGGCCAATGTGGAGGCGCGATCGAGCTTTTGGAATTCTTCGGGCGTGAGCAATCCGGTCGGCTCGATCACTGGAATCACAGAGTCATCCAGGTAGGCCAGACCGCGGTACCAGCGCCGCTCCTCGCCCGTGAACGCGATGGGCAGAGGATGAACGGTTGGGATTTCGGCCATGCGATCTATGCGATCCACCAGCAGAGCAGCGCGAAACTGCCGCAGGATCAAGACGAGGGCCGGGCGCGTGACGGGGAGACTGAAATGCGCTCCGGCATTCACGACGTAGTACGTCCGGAGTCCGCGCTCGATCGTATGCCGCACTTTCGGCAATTCCGGATTCTCGATTTCATGGGCCGAGCCCGCGAGGCTGTCCGTGCTGCGAATTTCCTGTACGTTGTCCGCGGCGATGGCGAACATCCGATTCGCCACCAAGAAAAGAACGACGGTCACCGGCTTACGCGCCCGGCGCGATTTCGGATCCTGCTCGCCCGCGGATTTCATCGGGTGGCCACCGGGACAAGCTTGCACAATTTCGCAACGCGCTTTTCAATTGCCGCGCTGATGCTGTCGAGCGGAAGGATCTCGTCCACAACTCCGGTCTGAATCGCTTCAGCAGGCATGCCGAAGATCACCGAAGTCGCTTCGTCCTGCGCCAGAACGTAGCCTCCCGCGGCCTTTACCATCTTGACGCCCTTGGCCGCGTCATTGCCCATGCCGGTGAGGACGACGCCGACTGTCATCGCGCGCGCGTACGAAGCAATCGTTTCAAGCGCGACGTCGGCACAGGGACGATAGCCCTCGATGCGCGGGCCGGAATCGAGCGAAATCTTTCCTCCGAACGAAAGCCGGAGATGATGCGAGCCGGGGCAGAGATATATGGTCCCCGGAAGAGGCGTCTCGTTGTGCTCCGCTTCCTTCACGGGCAGCGAGGTCACTTCCGCCAGCTGCATCGTGAATTGTTTCGTAAACGCGCCGGGCATATGCAGCACCAGGAAAACAGCCGCGGGAAGATCTTTCGGCAATCCCGCCACGACGCGCGTCACCGCCGCAGGGCCGCCGGTGGACGCAGCGATCACGACCATCGGAATCTTTCCGCCGTTCTGCACAACCGCGGCAGCCGCGCCCGAAAAATCGTTAGCACCGGACGCCGGGGCCGAGCTTACGTTCGTCCTCGTGCGTGATGCGGTGCGGACCACGCGGACTTTGGCGGCCAGCTTGAGTTTGCGCGTCAGTTCCTCGCGCACGGATTTCATGTCGAGATCAATGCCGCTCGTCGGCTTGGGAACGAAATCAATCGCGCCCAGTTCGAGGGCCTTCAGCGTGCTCGCGGCGCCTTCGCGCGATTCCGAGCTTACGATCACAATCGGACGCGGATGTTGCGTCATGATCTGTTCGGTTGCCTGCAATCCATCTACGTGCGGCATATTGATGTCCATGGTGATCACATCCGGCCGCAGCGATTCCGCAAGCGCCACGCCGTCGCGCCCATCGCGTCCCTGGCCCACAACCTCGAGCTGAGGATCGGAGTTGATGATCTCCTGCAGCACCTTGCACATGAAGGCGGAGTCATCCACCACGAGCACGCGGATTTTTTTGTCGGGCGTCTTCATCGTCTCAACTCTGCCGAACCGGGACCCGCATTGCGGGCCGGCCTTGCGACACGTCCGAGCCGATGAGACTCTCGACGGTCGCGATCAATTGATCTTCTTGCACCGGCTTCGTCAGGAAACCGGACGCGCCTTCTTTCATCGCGCGATCGCGGTGCTTTGCTCCAGCGCGTGACGTGACCACGAGCACGGGAATTTTTCGCGTGTTCGGGTCCTGCCGCAAATGGGCCATCAACTCGTAGCCGTTCATGCGCGGCATTTCGAGGTCCGTAATTACCAGATGGCAGCCGACCTGCGCGACAACTTCCGAGGCTTCCAGGCCATCGGAGGCGAGCTTTACGCGGTAGCCCGCCTTTTCGAGCATGCGGCCCACGAATTTCCGCACACTGATCGAATCGTCCGCGACCACCACAACGCGATCGTTTTCAATCGCGTCCACCGCTTCGGAGGGAATGCTGCCGGCAGCGACCGCTTCGGCTCCCGGCGCAAACACGCGCGCGGCGGGCGACGAAGCAGGCAGCGCATGGCGCTCGGCGGTGTCCGCGGAGACGAGCCGGTTCAAATCAATCAGCAGAATCAGGCTGCCGTCGGAAGCAATCGTGGTGCCCGGAAACAGCTTCACGCGGCGGAGGTAGTCGCCCAAATTCTTGATGACGATTTCGTCCTTGCCGAGAACTTCCTCGACGACCACGCCCACCTGGCGCCCCGCCACTTTCACGATGACCATGTGAAAATATCCGTTGAGCGGTTCCAGCGGCGGCAGCGCAAGCTGAAGATCCAGCCGCACAACTTCCGTGACCACGTCGCGCACGCGCGTGAGGAGCTTTCCGCCGACGTCCTCGATTTCCTCGGGGCGCAGGCGGCGGATTTCGTCCACCACCGCTAGAGGAAACGCGAAGACGGATGTGCCGCAACGGATGAAGAGCGCCTGCGAAATAATCAGCGTCAGCGGGACCTTCACGGTGAAGCAGGCGCCGCGGCCCGTCTCGGACCGAACTTCGATTTCGCCGTTGAGCGCGTGAACGTTGGCGCGCACCACGTCGAGGCCAACACCCCTGCCGGCCAGCTCGGACATCGAGGAAGCCGTTGAGAAACCGGGGCGGAAAAGAAATTCGCGAAGCTCACGTTCACTCAGCTCGGCTGCAGCGATCGAGGACATCGCCCCGGAATCCACGACGCTCTGGCGAACGCTTTCGTAGTTGATGCCGCGGCCGTCGTCTTCCACCTCGATGAAAATGTGATTGCCGCGGTGATAGGCGCGCACGGAGACGCGTCCCTTTTCGGGCTTGCCCGCGCGGCGGCGAGTCTCCGCATCCTCGATTCCGTGCGCGACGGAATTGCGCACCAGATGAATCAGTGGATCGGAAATGTGCTGGACAATATTGTTGTCGAGCTCGGTTTCCGCGCCTTCGAGCGAAAGGTCCACCGGCTTACCGGCGGCCTTTACGGCGTCTCGGACCGTGCGCGAAAGCCGCGTATAAAGATTGCCGATCGGCACCATGCGCGCGGCCGTGATCTCATCCTGCAAATGGTGCGCGAGCTTCGTGAATTCATCAATGTCGGAATCCACGCGGCCCATGAAGCCTTCGAGCTGCGTGAGGACTTCGGTGACGTCCGCGGAAATTTCCGTCAGCGAACGCGACAGGATGTTGACATCGTCGTAGCGGTCCATTTCCAGGTCGCTGAATTCGAGCAGGTCGTTGGTGGTGATGGGCGCGAGCGCGTTGGCGTGGCCGCGGAACGTGTCTTTGTGAAGCTGCTGTCCGCCGGGCACCAGCGTGTTGGACACGCGGCTGAATTCGTGCTTCTCCTGGAAATCCGAGACCTTGCTCGCCAGCCGCGCCTTGGAGAATTGCAAAACTTCGACGAGCTTCGAGAGTTCGGTGAGCCGGCCCAGCATGCGCGTGCGGTTGATGACGAGTTCGCCGACCGCGTTCATCATGCGATCGAGCCACTCGAGCGAGATGCGCACGGATTTCGCCTGCGGCAAAGCCTGCGCTGCAGCCGGCCGCGCGCTCGCCGCAACCGGCACCGCTCCAGCCGCGGGCGCTTCCACGATGGACGTGCCTTCGGATTCGCCGACATCGGCGCCCACCAGTTCCGGAACTTCTTCCGGCGCGAGATCCGCGATGCGCGCGAGAAGCGGATCAACCGCGGCGGCCATTTCGGCGTCGCTCGTCCATTGGCGATGGAGAAATTGTTTCAGGACATCCACGGACTGCAGAAACAGGTCCACGATTTCGGCGCTGGGCTGCAGCGCGCCGTCGCGTAAGCGCCCGATCAAATCCTCCACGCGATGAGCCACCGCC
>CAWFEL010000004.1:0-399415 GCA_963814855.1 uncultured Acidobacteriota bacterium | reverse complement strand
TCAACCGCGGGCGTCGTACACGGCGTAGCGGAACTCGACGCGCATAGATCGTTCAGCGCCATGCTGAAATCGCCCGGCGTCGCGAGCCCCACCAGCGGCTCAACGTAAATTATGTAGTTGTGGCCCACCGGCAGCCGCTCGATATCGAACGAACCGTCGAACTGAACAACCGAACTCGACGAATCGCAGCTCCAGCCTCCCAACGTTCCGGCAATCACCGCTCCGGTATCGCTATCCACGGCGACCACGTGCGCTCCGAAAATTCCAGTCACCGACGTGCCTGGGGTCGGACCGGGAATCGCGGCGAGCGCAAACGAATTCGCGGGCAGCACGCGTCCGCGAATCGCACCGATATCCACCGCGTCGTTGGGATCGGGATAGAGCAGCCGAATCCCCGTGCGGTCATCATCCGATAGCGGACCATCCGGCGCCTGCGCGGTGGGCCTGCTGCCGAGAAACTGACCGGGCGGCGGCGCAAACGGAAACATCAGCGCGCGCCACACGGCCGAATGATCGAAGCCGAACCAGTGACCGATCTCGTGCGCGAGCAGCGATTCCAGATCGTACGCGCCGGGCGATGTGGCGAGCGCCGCCGGCGTCGCGAATGTTGCCTGCCCGTCCGGGCGGAACAGCGTGTCCGCGTCGAGAATCTGCCCGGCAAATGCCGCCGTTGCGCTTGCGCCGACGGAACCCCCCGGGGCGTTCGCGGTGATCACGCGCGTGAACGCCAGCACTCCGCTTGAAAATCCCATGCTCGATTGGTTGAAGCAGATTGTGTTCAGGCCGTCCACGTTGCTCTCGGCGTCGTTTGAGCATGAGCTTGCGGCGCTGACCTGCGCGAGCGGCGCGATTAGCCCGGGATAATTCACGGCGTTGAATGTGGTTCCTGTGACTCCAGACCATGCGCCGAAGGAATCCGTAATTACTTGCTCGATTTCCGTGAGTTGCGCACCCGATCCCAGCGCCGCAATGGTTACAAGCGTCGGTGGCCCCTCCGGCAGCGAGGTGCTCCAGCGGCGATTGAGCGGCGATGCTAGCGACAGATTCCACCGGTCGTATGCAGGACATCCTCCGGCTTGTGGAATCGTCGAGTCGAGGAGATAAGCATCCGCGGAAGGCTCGCCGAGGAGCGCGAAAACGAGCAGGACCACCATCCCGATAGCGATACTAGGTTTCATTGCTTCCTCCTCGCCTCTGCACTTATTGCGGCATCCACCTGCGCGCGGAATCTCTCGATGGGAAGATTGCGGATCCCCGCCAATTCGAATTCGCGCGTGGCCGGATCGAATGTGGCAAACGACGCGGAGTCCTGCGTGACGCTTTCCAAACCCGTCGCTGCCGCGCGGCGAATCCGAAAAGTGCCCTGTTCCCAGCTGACGACGGAGAAATCGCCGCGCGGCGTTCTTTCGAGAAACAGCACGACCTCTTCGCCGGCGCGAAAACGCGGAACCCCGGACACGCTTGACGTGAGAGTTCCCGCGCGACCGCCGAGCAGGCGCACGGTGATTCGCGGCGCCGCCGATCCTTGCCACAATTCCTGTACCTCGAACGATGTAAACGTCCAGATTTCTCCGGCGTCCCAGCGGGTCGAATTCTCCAGACAGCGCGCCCGGACGACCGCGTGAGCCACGTGCGACATTTGCGCGACTGACATGTGCACAAGCGTGGTTGCTTTCGTTGCGCCGCCGATTGCCAACAGCAGCGCAAATCCGCAGAAGGCGCGGCGTATACGTCGTAACCTGCTCATCATTTTCATCATTCCACCTCCAGCATTCCGGTCGCAACAGCACGATCGTTGTTAAGCGTCGTGATGAAAAGCGTGCGAACCCCCGGAAGAGTTGTGCTCGCAATCTGCAAATCGAGTTCGATCATGCCGGGAAACAGGCCGGTGATCGCGGAAGCCGTCACGCCGATATCCGCGCCGCCCGGCGCGCCGCTCGGGCCAGTGAATGCATACGTAAACGTCGGGTCGAGGCCATCGCCGTGGACGCAAATGCTGACCGTGGCCGAGCCGGACGCCGGGGGCACGACCGTGAGCGGCGAGCCTTGTATGCCGCACGTATTTCCGCCGGTGAGCAATCCAATGAAATCCACATTGATCGGCGAGGACGAGGCGGCGGTTGTCGGCTCGACCACTACGAGATCGTTCCCCGTTGAAGCTGGCTGCGCCGAGTCGAGCGAAATCGTGTCCACGGATACATCGAACGGCACGATCACGAACGGCACAGGATTCGAGAGCACGGATGGCGTGCCCGGATTTTGCACTTGGATCGTGAGAGTGGCCGCCGATTCCATGTCCGACGGATTCAGAGCCGTCGCACAAGCGGTAGCTGCCGAACACGTGGTGCCGCGCGCGACGCCATTGACCAGAATCGCCGACGCGCCGGCGCCGCTACCCGCAACGAAATTCACGCCCTGCACAACCAGCGGAAAGCCCTCCACCGCGCCAGCCATCGCACTGGAAGGGAGAATCACTTCGATCACCGGCCCGCTCGTGATTGCGATCGCCGCCGAAGCGGATTTTGTGGCGTCCGCCTGGCTCGTCGCGATTACGGAGATCGCGTTCGGCGAAGGAGCCGACGTGGGCGCGGAGTAAAGGCCCGTCGAATCCACCGATCCGCACGCCGAACCCAAGCAGCCCTGCCCGGCGACGGCGCTCTGAACAGTCCACGTGACGACCGCGTTGCTGCTGCCCGTCACCGTGGAGAAAAACTGCTGCGTGCTGACCGTGCCGGTTGATGGCGCAACAAAAGAGTATGCCGGCGAGACCGCCACGCTCACAGGACTCGTCTGGCTGGCGATCGTGATCATGGCCGCACCGCTTCGCGATGGATCGGCATGACTCGTCGCGGTCAGCGCAACGGGATTCGCAGCGGGCACCAAAGTTGGCGCGAGATAGTCCACGGCACCGGACCCCGGCCCGGCCGGCGCGACGCACGGGCTCGTGCCGGAAACGCAGACCTGCCCCACCGTCGCGTTGCCGTTCGGCACGCCGCCGACGGACCACGTCACGGTCGCGTCCGAAGAATTCGCAACGTTCGCTGCGAACGACGCGCGCTGGCCGACCGAAAGTGTCGCTGTCGGAGGCATCACGCTGACGGTGACGCCGCTAGTGATCGTGACAGTGGCCAACGCGATTTGTGGACCGCTGCTCGGTTGTGGGCTCACGGTCGCATGAATCGTGACCGGATTTGCTCCCGGCAAATCTGTGGGAGCTGTGTAGAGCGCCGCGGCCGCGCCGCTGGGCACGATTGTGCCGAGCGTCAAATTCCCGCCCGCGATTCCATTTACATCCCAAGCAATAGTTGCGCCTGCCGCGAGGCAAAATGACGCCGCAAACGTTTGTGATTGGCTCAGGCTCACATTCGCCGAAAGCGGCGAAATCGAATTCGTCGCCGCGCAAGTAATGGTGGCGCTCGCGTTGCCGGATTTCGAACCATCGGCGGCGCTCGTGGCCGTTACGGTCACTGTCGGTGGCGAGGGTGGCGCGGACGGCGCCGTGTACAGCGCCGTCGTGGCGCTGGTACCCACAACCGTGCCAACGGTTGAATTGCCTCCCGGGATGCCGTTCACGCTCCACGCAACGCCCGCCGCGGCTGCGCCCGTGCCGGAAATGTTGACCATAAAGACCTGCTCGCCGCCCGTGGGGATGCTCGCAGTGGGCGGCGCGACCATCACCACGATGTCATCCGTCAAATTTACGATTGCTGATCCGCTCGCGCGCGTATCCGCCTGGCTTACCGCAGTCACCGCGACGCTCGGTGGCGACGGCAAAATCGCTGGCGCTGTGTAAAGTCCAGCAGCGGAGATCGTCCCGGAGTTCGCTGTGCCGCCGGGCACGTTATTCACTTCCCATGTGACCACCGTGTTCGAATTCCCGGTAACGATGGCTTGGAATTGTTGCGTCGCTCCGAGAAGCAAGGTCGCGCTCGGCGGCGTCACCGTCACGCTGACATTCGATGAAGTACCGCTCGGCGGCTTCCCGGCAATTCCGCAGTTGATCCCAACGATCGTGACAGCGCACAAAATTCCCAGCGCGACCGCGCGCGGCCAACCTCTTTCGCAGCAAAAAGTCGCGGCGACGCGGGCCGCCGATCGCTTCTGTGAGATTTTGTTTCCGTGCGCAATTTCCATGGGCGCGACGGTGAAGGCACGGGATGTGCCACAGCGGGTCAGCGCAGCAAACGATGGTTATCGAACCGCCCTTGAACTCAAGAACAACCTGGACCCACGCGCATGTTAATTCCTATCAGCCACTTACGAGGATCAATGTTTGCGGAGTGATTCTTGAAATCTCGCGGTCCGACCGCGCACAGGAACAAGCTCAACGCTGCGCGTGTCCCGCAATGGAACGGATGCAATCCGAATCGGGATGCGCCTTAGCTTGTGCGCGCGAGTACGGACCGCAGCGCGGATTCGAATTCCGGGAAGCGGAATGCATAGCCCGCCGCAAGCAGGCGCTCGGGCACCACGCGCTGGCTTGCGAGCAGCAACGCGTCGGCCATCTCGCCGAGCCCGATACGCAGTGCGAACGCAGGCGCCGCGAAAATCGCCGGCCGATGAAGCACGACCGCCGCGACACGTGTGAATTCGGCGTTCGTCAGCGGATTCGGAGCCACCGCATTCAACGGACCCGCGAGATTCTCGTTCGCCATCGCCGAGCAGACAATCCCGACTGCGTCCTCAAGCGCGATCCACGACATCCACTGCTTACCGCTTCCCAAACGGCCGCCCAAACCGAATTTGAATGGCATGAGCATTTGCGGCAGCGCGCCAGCCTCTCCGGAAAGAATCACGCCGAACCGAAGCATCACCGTCCGGATGCCGCTGATTTCGGCGCGACTCGCTTCCGCCTCCCAATCGCGCACCGCGAGAGCCAGAAAATCCGTCCCGATCGTGCTGGACTCCGTCAGGATTTCGTCGCCGCGATCTCCGTAGCACCCGATGGCCGAAGCCGACACAAATACCCGCGGCTTTTGTCGAAGACTGGCGAGCGCGTCCACCAGCACACGCGTAGTGTCTATCCGGCTGCTGCGGATGACGGCCTTTCGCGCGGGCGTCCAGCGCCCTTGCGCGATGCTGGCCCCACTCAGATGCACGGCCGCGTCCAGGCCTTCCATCGCCGCCACATCTATCGTCGCGGCCATCGGATCCCAGGCGATATCGACGGCAGACGCAGCGCTTCTCGTTCGCACCAATCGCGCGACGTTGTGCCCCTGCACGCGCAGCGCGCTCACGAGCGCCGTTCCGATAAGTCCCGACGCGCCCGAAATCAGAATCTTCATCGTGTCTCGCGCGTCGCGCACGCGCGTTTCCCCCTCGCTTCGATCGCACCTACCCTAGAACTCGATTTCCGCCGCGTCAAGCTCTCGCTCCGTTCGGAAAATATTTCGTCGCCATTTGCGGCACGTTAAGATAAAAGAAGCTGGGGACTCGCATTGAAACAGTGCGAGCAAATCGCAAAGGGGGAATGCCAATGTCTTCAACTACCGTGCCGGGCGCCACATCCAAGGGCATGCTCTGGACGGGACGCGTAATCAGCGCGCTCGTCGTGCTTTTCATGCTTTTCGACTGCATCACCAAGATCATCAAGCTTCCGCAAGTGATGGACGCTAGCGTGAAGATGGGATTCACCGTGAGTATGGTTGTAGGCGTCGGCTGGACGCTGCTGGCCTGTGTCATTCTTTACGTGATTCCGCAGACTTCGATCCTCGGCGCGATCCTGCTCGCTAGTTATCTCGGCGGCGCCGTGGCGACGAACGTCTACATTCACAACCCGGCGTTGAACTCGTGCATGGCGATTGCTATCGGCGTCCTCACCTGGCTCGGAATTTATCTGCGCGAATCGCGGCTGCGCGCGCTTGTTCCATTCAGGTTCTGAGCGCCGGAATTCCACACCACTCCGTCCTTGCGCTTCGTCTGCGCTCAACTAAGATAGGCGGGATGGCCATAATAAGATTTCGTCCTTCGATTCGCAATCTTGCTGCGGCCGTTTCCGTGGCGCTGCTCTTGTTTGTCGCCGCCCGCGCCGATCGAGCGCAGGACATCGCCAGCATCACCGGATTCGCGCCCGCCCGCGTCACGGCGGAGCGCAAGCTCGAGGAAAAATTTCGCGGCATTCCCGACTCCGCGCATGCAGAAAGCAATCTCCGCCATCTGACCAGCGAGCCGCACCCGGCCGGAACCGAAGCGAGCCATCGCGTCGCCGAGTGGCTGCGCGACGAGTACCGCAGTTTCGGATTCGACGCAGAAATCGTCACGTACAACGTATGGCTCCCGCAGCCGCGCGAAGTGACCCTCGAATTGACGAAACCGGTGAGCCAGAAACTCGCCTCGCCCGAGCAGCCCATTGATGTGGACAAATCCACGCTCGATACGCGCATCGTCGCCGCATTTAATATTTTCTCCCCTTCCGGAGAAGTCACTGCGCCCGTCGTGTATGTGAACTACGGCACGCAGGAGGATTACCGCACGCTGGCGTCATCGGGCGTGCACGTGGAAGGCAAGATCGTTCTCGCGCGCTATGGCAGGGGCTATCGCGGTGTGAAAGCCAAGCTCGCGGACGAACACAAAGCCGCGGCGCTGATTCTTTTTTCTGATCCCAAGGACGATGGCAGCGGCGCGGGAGAGACGTACCCGAACGGTCCCTGGCGGCCGATCACCGGCATTCAGCGCGGCTCGATTATTTACACCCAACTCTATCCCGGCGACCCGCTCACTCCGGGCGTCGCCGCCACACCGTCCGCGAAGCGCCTGGCGCCGGCCGATGCGGCGAACCTGCCCCGCATTCCCACGATGCCAATCAACGCCCAGGATGCGTCGGTCATTCTCCAGAATCTCGGGGGGCAGGCTGTTCCGGCCGATTGGCAGGGCGGCCTTCCCTTCACGTATCACTTCGGCCCGGGCGGCGCGGAAGTCCACATGAAACTTGTGATGGATTACCAGCAGCGGCCAATTTATGACGTGATTGCAAAGCTGCGCGGAACCTCCGATGACGAGTGGGTCGTACTCGGCAATCATCATGACGCCTGGGTTTTCGGCGCTGCCGATCCCGGCAGCGGCACCGCTTCCACGTTGGAAGTCGGGCGCGCCCTCGGCGAGCTTGTGCGTTCCGGATGGAAGCCGCGGCGCACGATCGTAATCTGTCACTGGGATGGCGAAGAGCCGGGCATCATTGGCTCAACCGAGTGGGTGGAAGCGAATCGCGCCGAGCTGCAGAAAAAGGTAGTGGCTTACATCAATACCGATGTCGGCGTGAATGGGCCCAACTTCGGCGCGTCGGCCACGCCGTCGCTCAAAGCGTTGGTGCGCGACGCGGCGCGAGAAGTGAAAGATTCCGGCACGGGCCGAAGCGTGTATGACGCTTGGCGCGATCATTCGGCGACGTTCACGGGTGAAGTTTCCGGTACCGTGCGGCAATCGCTCACTGCGGATGCTTCAGGCGAGCCACCGATTAGTTCGCTGGGTTCCGGCTCGGATTACTCCGCGTTCTTCGATCACGCCGGAATCCCGTCATTGGACATTGGATTCACCGGCGACTACGGCGTGTATCACTCCGTCTACGACGATTTCTACTGGATGAAACATTTCGGCGATCCCAAGTTTGCATATCACCCGGCGCTCGCGCGCATCCTGGGCACGGTGGCGCTGCGATTGGACGAAGCGGATATTCTGCCTTTCGATTTTCCGGCGTACGCCCTGGAGATCGAGCACATCACCACAAATCGAATTCGCCGCGCAGTCCGCGATGAGGATGAACAGGCTCTCGAGCCGGCGTTAGACGCCGCTGCAATGCTTTCGATTTCCGCCGCGCGAGCTTCGCAAGCGCTCGCTGCCGTTTCCGGTGCGCCGCTCGATCCCGCACAGGCCTCGCAAATCAATCACGCGGTCGCGGCCGTGGAACAGGCGTTTCTCGCGCCCGATGGACTCGCAGGCCGCCCGTGGTTCCAGCACGTGCTCTACGCCCCGGGAAGCTATACCGGTTACTCGTCGGTCGAGGAGCCCGGCGTAACAGAAGCTTTGGAGCGCAACGATTCCGCCACTCTGCGCCGCGAAGCGGACTCTCTCGCGGCCGCTCTGAAGCGCGCCTCCGCGCAACTCGATGAAGTCGCGCGCCTCGCGCAACATGCAACGCCACCGCCCGCTGCAAAATCTCCAGCCCTTAAGTAACCCTGTCATCCTGAGCGCAGCGACCGGACGGTTCTGCCTTTCGTCCTGGCGAAGCCGGGACGTCCGGTTGCGCAGTCGAAGGATCTCTCTTCGTGTGAAAGCGTCGCCGGGGGGTACACCCAAGAGCCGGTCGTCGCCCTCAAATCATTCGCTGTTTCCACTTCCCGCGCCGGAACAAAATAATGCTCGCCGCGGCGATCGCCGCCTCGGCGATCACGATGGACCAGTAAACGCCGTTCGAGTGCATCCCCAGGCGAATCGCCAGCCAGTACGCCAGCGGAATCTCGAAAAGCCAGCAGCCGAAGAAGTTCACGATCGTCGGAGTGACCGTGTCTCCCGCGCCGTTGAACGCCTGCAGCATCACCATGCCGTACGAGAAAGCGATGTTCCCGGTGCTCACAATCCGAAGACACGATACCGCCAGCGGCACCACGGCCGGATCGTGCGTGAAGATGTGCACCACCTGCGGCGCAAAAAGAATAAATCCGATCCCGATCCCGCCGAGAAACGCCATGTTGTACAGGCCCGTGCGCCACACGGACGTCTCCGCTCGCTCCGGCTGCTTCGCGCCGAGATTCTGCCCCACCAGCGTGGCCGCCGCGTTGCTCAGCCCCCAGGACGGCAGAATCGCGAAGATCACCACGCGAATCGCAATGGTGTAGCCCGCCAGCGCGTCCGCTCCGAAAATGCCGACGATCCATACCAGCCCGATCCAGCTCGTCTGTGCGATCAGGAACTGCACAATGCCCGTGAGCGACACGCGAAGCAGCCGCCAGATCACGGGAAGATCCACGCGAATCTGCCGCCGCAGCACGCGAATTCGTTCCGTGCCGCGCATCAATCTGTAAAACTGATACAGCACGCCGATTCCGCGCCCGGTAAACGTAGCCAGCGCCGCGCCCGTCACGCCCATTTTCGGAAACGGACCCCAGCCGAAAATCAGACACGGATCCAAAATCAAATTGATGATGTTCGAAACCCACAGCAGCCGCATGGCGATGGCCGCGTCGCCCGCGCCGCGAAATATCGCGTTGTTCAAGAACAGCAGCAGCACCACGCCGCTGCCTCCCAGCGCGATGCGCGCGTAGCCGCTTCCCGTCGCCACGATTTCCGGCGACGCGTGCATGAGCTTTAGCAGTTCCGGAGCGAAAATAAACGCAGGCACTCCAACCACGACCGCGATCACCAGCCCCAGAATGATCGCCTGCACGCCCGCGACGGCCGCGTCTTTCGGATCTTTTTCGCCGATCCGCCGCGCCACCATCGCCGTGGTCGAAAGGCTCAGCCCCATGCCGATCGCGAAAATCAGCAGCATCAGCGACTCCGTGAGCCCCACCGTCGCCACGGCGTTCGATCCCACGCGCCCGACCCAGAACACGTCCACGACCGCGAACAGCGACTCGAGCACCATCTCCAGCACCATCGGAATGGCTAGGAGCAAAATCGCGCGATTCAGGCTGCCCTTGGTGAAGTCCTGGTGCGATCCGCGAACCGCTTCGCGAATGGAGGACCACAAGGTCGGCTGCTGCGCTTCTACGACTGCGACGTTCATGACTGCCCCTGGCTTTCTGCGTCCTGCCTGGATTTGGCAGTTCGCCGTGGCGAACGCGGCGGACGGCAATGACGCTGATGAAAAATTCCCGGAAAAGTAAAGTTGTGCGTGGAACTGCAGCTAAGTTACACGTTCGATGGCACGCGGGCCTGCCGGCCGAAGGCGGGCGGTGCCTGACTACGCGAGAATTACAATGAGGGCAGTCATAAGTTGTAAAGCACCCCTCTGCAAGAAGCTGATGGCGAGCATTGTACATACGGCGCCGCAGCGGCGCAACGGAAACTGACCGGCATTCGCGTTCCAGGTCGGACACGGCCCCTCTCTGGTTGGCGCATTGATCAGGAGTTGAGGCCAGACAGCCGGGGATTACTGGGGCCTCTTAATTTAGGTTACATCGGCCGCGATACGCGGCGGGGCGAGGTGTTACTGGGTAATCTTGCGCCCCTTGGACCAAATGGATTTTGCGTCGTCGTAGCATGAGCCACACAGCAACTTGATACCAAGCTTCCTCTCAACTTCGGGAGTCCAGTCGTCACCTCCCGCCTCAAGCCGAAGCCTTTCACAGGCCGAGCACCACGCATCAGGACGGGAGTCAGTTTGCTCAGACGACCAGAAAAACCCAATTGGAATGCCAGTGCGCAGTGATTCCGCAATGTGTTGGCAGACGAACGTCTCTTCTTGCCAACCATGAACGTGGCAACTGATCTTCCGCGAATCGCTCACGGAGGAACTATAACCTTAAAAGACTCACATGGTCGGTTAGCGTGTTAAGAAGGCACCAGGACCCCTTGGAGCAGTTAATGCACGACTGCGGTGGGGACCCTTTGGGAGCGGACGGGGCGGCATACTGTAATTTCGGCCGATCCGCTTCGAGGGGGCGGCGGGAAGATGCGGCGAGCGGTGCTGGTGGCCCGGCTGACGGTGGCGCAGTTGCCGTGGCCTACGGCAATCGCGCGGGCGCGTCCGCGATCTGCTTCCCGAGCGGGTTCCTGGTGCTTTCCGCAAGCAAAGCTACCAAGGAACCGTTCCGGCCCTTTCGGAGTAGCTGCCGGTCGGCCCGTCGTCCGGGAGCAGCGCTAGACGGACTGCCTCGACGGCTCCTTCCGGGATCGTTTGGGTCCCGCGGAATCCGTTGAGGTCCGTGGCCGTGTAACCCGGCGCGGCGGAATTTACCTTGATTGAGGTGTCGCCGAGCAGCCGGGCAAGCTGCACGGTGAGCATATTGAGCGCGGCTTTGGACGCACTGTAACCAATCAAGTTTGTGGAGGACGGATTGGGGCTGGCGCTGCGAGTAATAGAGCCGAGACCGCTGGACACGTTGACGATGCGGCCGGCCGCCGAGTTGCGCAACAGCGGCAGCATGGCTTGCGTAACCGCCAGAACGCCAAGAAAGTTCGTTCGCAATACGCGCTCGACGGCCTCGAGGTGCGCCGTCAGGGCAGGACCATCGGCCGGATCGTTGATGCCGGCGTTGTTGACCAGAATGTCCAGACGGCCGAAATCGCGCGCGATGTTTTCGGCGGCCGCGGTAATCGTCGAAAGTTCGGTGACGTCCATCAGGACGAAGCGGACATCGAAGCCTTCGGCAGCAAGTTTCGCGGCAGCTTCTTTGCCGAGCGCTTCGTTGCGCGCGCCGAGCAGGACGAGGCATCCCGACGCGGCCAGCTGACGCGCAACCTCAAACCCGATTCCTTTGTTTGCCCCCGTGACCAGCGCGACGCGTTTGCCCTGCATAGCAATCTCCTTTTCGTGTCTCCCATGCGCCGGCCAACCACGGAGATCCCGTGTATTGGCGGCCTAGGCCGCGCCCCCGGCCATTTTGCGAAGCCGATCATTCGCATAATACTGCGCCTGGCCTTCCTCGATTGCCCGCAACACAAGGCCGGCGACGAATTCGGGCTTGTCGCCCTCGGCGTACTGAGCTGGGGGTCCACCGCCTGCTGGATTGCCCATCCTGTTCTTGCCGAAGTTCGTCGCCGTGATGAATGGGTAGATTTCGCTGACGACGATCCGGTCCTTTTCCAACTCGGCGCGCGCGGCGAGACTAAAGCCAAGAAGCGCACGCTTCGACGATGAGTAAACACTGTATTGAGGAAGTGTCATGAAAGCAGTTCCCGAATTGATGTTCACAATGCTTCCGCCACCTTGCGCCCGCATAACCGGAATCACGGCCTGCATCGCTACGATTGGCCCCAAAACATTGAGATGGAAGATTTCGTCGAAAAGCGCTGGCTCGATCTCCTCCACTGCGGCCGCATAGCTGCGCCCTGCATTGTTTACGAGACCGTCGATCCGCCCGTAATGCCGGTGCACAGCTCCTACGGCTTCACGCACTCGATCAAACTGCGTCATGTCCACCGTGAACGGTAGGCTGTCTGGAAGCTTCTGCGCTAATTCCTTCAGCGCAGCAGTGCTGCGAGCGAGAAGCGCGACTTTGGCGCCGCGATCAGACAGAGCAATTGCGGTCGACAGCCCGATCCCCGACGAAGCGCCGGTCACAATGAATACACGATCTTTGATTTCCATCGTTTGATCCTCCCAATCTCGACGCTTAGTTGCGTCGCGCCGCAAACGCGCTACCGGCATTAGTCTCGAAATAATTCATTTTATCGAGATCGGCAATCAGTCCGGGTCCGGTTGGGTGCCATCCCAGACGTTGCTGCGTCTGTGCGCTCGAAGCCGGCACATCCAAGCCCGCGAACATGGCCAGCCATCCAAAATGTGCCGCAGCCTTTTCTGGCGAAAGGGAAACCACCGGAATGTTCAAGCCGCGACCTATACTTTCGGCAATATCTCGCATCGCTACGCCTTCTTCGGCCACCGCATGATATTTCGCGCCCGCTTTATGCTTCTCCAGCGCAAGCCGGTAAAGGCGGGCGACGTCCGAAATGTGCGCTGCCGCCCAACGGTTGCGGCCTTCTCCCACATAAGCTGAAACGCCTTTCTCACGCGCCACTGCGATGGCATACGTGACAAGCCCTTGCTTGATCGTGTCGTGAACCTGCGGAAGGCGCATGACCGAAGCGCTAACGCCCTTCAGCGACAGAGCCGTCTGTTCCGAAACCCGGGGAAATGGGGAACCCGGCGGCACCACATGGTCTTCGGTCGCAACCTGACCCGGCGAAGCCACTCCGGACGTTCCCGATGCGACAATGAGCGGCCGATCAGATCCGGCAAGCACGGAACCCATCGCTTCGATGGCCAGCTTGTCAATCTGGCAGCTCTCTTGATAGTTTGAGAAGTCGTGAATGAACGCACAGTGGATCACGCCGTCCGACTTGGCCGCTCCCGCGCGGAGGCTTTCCAGGTCGTCAAGGCTCCCTCGATGCGCTTCGGCTCCGGCGGCGATGAGAGACGGGGCCCCCGCATCCGACCGCGTCAGTCCGAGTACCTGATGGCCACCTTTGATTAATTCCGGCACGATCGCGGAACCGATAAATCCCGTGGCTCCTGTCACAAATATCTTCATTGTTCTTTCCTCCCGATCTGCAAAACTTGATCTTTAGAACTTCTCTCCAACCATTTCTTCGCTTTTCTTCCAGAGCTTCTCGGCGTTGTTCGGATCGAGCGCATACGCTCGGACTCCTTCGCTCACTGCGCTCATCGTCGCGTCGTCGGAAACGACCCTACCCACGTGGCAGTTTTCGCAATACTGTCCGCCGACTTCATCCGCCCCGGCAACAACACCGGCCCACACCGAAGTCGCCGCTCCCTGGGGAATCGTCTTCCACTGGAAGGGTCCCTTACCCTCGGCGACAAGTTGCTGGTTAATCTGGTCAATCAGTTTTTGGATGCTTCCGGGGTCGGCGTAGCGCCCAAGCTCGGTTTGGATCCCTCCCGGATGCACGGCGGCCGCTCGTATGCCGCGCCCGCGGTGCCGTTTATCAAATGCTACCGCAAACAGGATGTTCGCCGTCTTCGACCGGCCATACGCAAGGAACGGTTCGTAAGGCGTACGCTCAAAATTGGGATCGTCCAGATCCACGTTGGAAAAACGGTGACCTGCGGACGACAGATTGATCAGCCGTCCTCCGGGACGCAGGAGCGGCGCAATCCGGTTGACGAAGACGAAGTGGCCCAGGTGATTCGTGCCGAACTGCGTCTCAAAACCATCCGCCGTATGGCCAAACGGAGTTGCCATTACGCCCGCATTCGCAATAATCACGTCAAAGAACTGCCCCTTCGCGAGCAGACCGTCCGCGCAGGAGCGCACGCTTTTAAGGTTACCGAGATCGAGCGCCACCAGCTCGAGGCTCCCGCCGCCCGCTGCAGCATCCCTTCGCACCTCCGCGGTCGCCGCTTCCGCCTTTTTCAAATCGCGCGCGGCGCCCACCACATCTGCGCCGTGCGCGGCCAGCGATCGTGCCGTCTCAATACCCAAGCCCGCCGAAACGCCCGTCACCAATATTCGTTTCCCGCGCAGGTTGATTCCCGAGAGAACTTCGTCCGTAGTCGAGGTCGCTCCAAAAAGATCCACCGTATTCATATTCTTTCTCCTTCGATCGGCTCGCCTCGCGATCGCTATTGACAAGCCGACCTCATCTCGAATAAAACGGAGAGTGTCTCCGCACTACATAAGATAACCGGAGAAGGCCTCCGGTTGCAAGTATTTTTTAAAAATGCCAAAAAAACGATCACAACCTCCCCGGAAGCCCCGGGCGGATGCCGAGCGGAACCGCGATCGGATTCTGGAAGTGGCGAAGGTGGCATTTACCCGCCACGGCGCGAACGCCAGCTTGGACGACATCGCCAAACAGGCCGAGGTCGGACCGGGTACGTTGTACCGGCATTTTCCGACGCGGGAAAAACTCCTGCAATCGGTGTATCAGTCGGAACTGGAAAAGCTCGCCGCGGCGGAACAGAAGTTCGCTCGAACCATGCCGCCCATCGAAGCTCTGCGCGCCTGGCTATTGTTGTTCGTGGATGCCATTGCGGCCAAGCAGCTCATCGCGCCCGCCCTGAATACTCTGCTCGGCGATCCCAAGAAAGTGTTCGAAGCCTCTTACGCGAAGATGCACCAGGCACTTCGCGCGCTGGTGAAGCGTGCCGTAGACAGCGGCGACATTCGCAAAGATCTCGACCCGGTTGACTTACTCCGCGCTCTCGTCGGCGTCTCCAATGTCTCGACAAGCCCTGATTGGCAGCAAAGCGCCAAAAGACTGGTGGACATCCTGATCTCCGGATCACGGCCGTCGAAGTAGGCCCAGATTCGGGGTGACGGACTAACTGCGCTTGATGGCCACCGCGGCACTTGTCCGGCTAGCGCGCTTAAAGGCCGCAGCGAACCTGCCAGACTGCCAAGGCTTCTGATGTAGAATCCTCGCCACTGTATGGCTTTAGCAACCGGCTCGCGGCTCGGCCCCTATGAAATCTCCGCTGCCATTGGTGCGGGTGGGATGGGCGAAGTGTACCGCGCCCGCGATACGCAGCTTGGACGCGATGTCGCCATCAAAGTCTTGCCCTCGTTTCTCTCTGCCGATCCCGACCGCCTGAGGCGCTTCGAACAGGAAGCGCGCGCCGCAGCCGCGCTGAATCATCCCAATATCCTGGTGGTCTTTCAGCTGGGGACGCACGATGGCGTCCGCTATCTGGTTTCCGAGCTGCTCGAAGGCACCACGCTTCGGGAGCCTCTGCAGGGCGGGCCGCTGCCGATTCGCAAAGCGGTTGATTACGGAGTGCAAATCGCCCGCGGTCTGGCGGCGGCGCATGAAAAAGGGATCGTGCACCGCGATTTGAAGCCGGAAAACGTGTTCGTAACCAAAGACGGGCGCGTGAAGATTCTCGACTTCGGCCTGGCCAGGCTCCTGCCACAGCGCGGCGAAATCGAAGTCAACGCTCCCACCATAAGCGATTTGACCGATCCGGGCACGGTGATGGGCACGGTCGGTTACATGTCACCCGAGCAGGTCAGGGGAAAACCGGCCGATCATCGCGCGGACATTTTTGCTTTCGGCGCAATGCTCTACGAAATGCTCACGGGAAAGCGCTCGTTTCAGAAACCGACCTCCGCGGAAACAATGACCGCGATCCTGAACGAGGAACCTCCGGGCCTTTCGCAGCTAGTGCCCCTGGCGCCTCCCGCCATGCAGAGAGTTGTCCACCGCTGTCTCGAAAAAAGTCCTGAGCAGCGCTTCCAATCGGCTTCCGACTTGGCCTTTGCGCTCGAAGCGTTATCGGATTCCAGCGCCATCACGGTGGCAGCTCCTGCTTCGCCGGATCGCGCGAGACGATCGAAACTGATCGCCACAGTTGTGGGACTCACGGTCATCGTGTTGCTGGCAGCCGCCGCAGTATTCTTCTATCGCGCCCGCAAATCTCCCGGCCCCGCGAGCGGCGAGTACGTCCAGCTGACCAACTTCGCCGATTCCGCCGTGGCTCCGGCGCTTTCGCCGGACGGCCGCATATTGGCGTTCCTCCGCGGAGACTCCACGTTCGTCGGACACGGCGAGGTCTACGTCAAACTGCTTCCCGATGGCGAGCCCGTGCAACTCACGCACGACGGCCTCTCCAAAATGGGCCCGCTCGCCTTTTCTCCGGACGGCTCGCGCATCGCCTACACGGTGGGCGTAGCGGACTCCTGGACCGTGCCGGTCCTCGGCGGAGGATCGAACCACTGGCTCACCGTGGGCACCCCGAGTTGGATAGCGACTGCCGGAAGCCAACCGCGAATCATGTTTTCCGCTGGGACGGGTGAAGGCCTCCATATGGGTATTTTCACGGCGACGGAGAGTCGCGCGGAACAGCGCCAGGTTTATCTCCCCAGCGATGTGAACGGCATGGCGCATCGTTCGTATCTGTCGCCCGATGGGCGTTCCGTGTTGGCAGTGGAAATGGACATCACCAGCTGGCTGCCTTGCCGGCTCGTGCCGTTCGACGGCAGCGCGCCCGGAAAGCAAGTCGGTCCCCAGCCATCCCAGTGCACGGATGCGGCCTGGTCGCCGGACGGGAAGTGGATGTACTTTTCCGCCGACACCGGCGAGGGATTTCACATCTGGCGTCAAAGCTATCCGGACGGTTCGCCCGAGCAGGTCACTTTCGGCGCGACCGAGGAACAGGGGCATTTCTTTCGCGCCCGACGGCCGTTCTTTCGTCACATCGGTCGGTGAAAAGCAGAGCACGATCTGGCTCCACGACTCCGCGGGAGATCGCCAGATTACTTCGCAGGGATATGCGTTCCTGCCTTCATTCTCTCCTGACGGCAAGCGCCTGTATTACGTCCAGCGCTCTCGCGCGAGCCGGGGCTTCGTCAGCGGCGAACTCTGGGCCGTGGACCTCCCCACGGGCGCACGCGAGCGCCTCTTGCCCGAATTCCTCATCGAGCATTACAGCCTCGCGCCGGACGGCAAGAGCATCCTCTTCATCGCCCTCGACGATGCAGGACATTCGCCGACCTGGATTGCGCCGCTCGACGGCAGCTCGCCGCCTCGCCGATTGACGTCGCTCGATTGCGTGCGTGCGTTTTTCGGCGCGCAGAATGATGTGTACTTCGTTGGCGGAGAAACAACCGCCACGCCTTTCCTCTATCACGTAAATACGGACGGCAGCGGGCTGCGGCGCGTCGTGCCGAATCAAGTCATATTTCTCTACGACGTTTCGCCGGATGGGAAGTGGCTCGCAGTTTGGGAACAGAGCGCGGTCGTCCTGTATTCGAGCGACGGCGCCACTCGCAAAGTAATCTGCGAGCACTGCGCATCGGCCGGAGCGGAAGATCGTGGCGTCACCCCGCCGCCGGTAAGGTGGTCGAGCGACGGGAAGCTGCTCTACCTCCACGAAAACGCCACCCGTCACGGGATCCAAGTGCCCAATACGACGTACGTGATTCCGCTTCAGCCCGGATGGACGGCGAGAGTGCCGGCTTCCGGCTTCCCGTCAATAGATGCCGCCGCAGTGGCGCTCGGAAGAAGTCTGACCCTGGGAGACAGAGTCTTCCCGAGTCCGGATCCTGCCGTCTATGCGTTCGCGCGCCTCTCCTCACATCGCAACATTTTCCGTATTCAAGTGCAGTGATTCGATCGGTCCGAAGGGAACGCGCTTTTGACTCCCCTCTGGTTTTGTGTCGAGTAGAACGTGCACCGGTCGTTTGTTTTGAGGGAGTTGCAGCGATCTCTACTCGGCAGATGTGTCGAGTAGAAATCATGTAGCTCAGGTCTTCAGACCTGAAAATTTTCCGATTCGGAACGTGGGCCGGTCGGCCTCGCCTCTGACGAGACGAGCTATATTTTCGCGTCGGTCGAGCCCCGAAATAGTGTGTCACTTCTTTGGGGTCGCTTTCCTTTGTTTTCAGTGACTTACGACCGAAATTACTTTGCATGGTGTGACACTTTATTCGACGTGAAAGGGTGCTCGGTTCGAGAGATCCCTCGGCTCGTCCGCCACGGCGGACTCGCTCGGGACGCCGATCCTTGTCGGATCGTCGATTACTTTGCATGGTGTGACACTTAATTTGCGAGGAAGGAGGCAGGATACAGGGAAGCAAGGAGTCGCGGAAGCACAACGACGGCGCTTTCAGCGCGGGCAGGTGATCGTCAGCGGACGCGCGAGCGGGTGGGGCGGTTCTGTTGTCGTGTCTCTCGCGCCGTGCTCTGCTTGCTGCTGCACGCATGTCCATGTTGATGGACCTCGCGCGAAAGTAACACGATGGGGGCAAGCTTCGCGACTGGGCGAAGGTTCAGAAAAAGTACAGTGCGGACACTCTGGCCGAAAAAGGGGAAATGCGAGAAGATCGGGAAAGTTCTCATCCTGGAACGAGCACGCAGCTCTGAAAATGCCATGACGACGAGAACGGAATTGCTGCGATTCAACGGCGCTGTGGAGCGGGATCCCGCCATTGATGCGTGGATGAAAGAGCATGCAGGCGAATTGGGAGCGATCGCGCATCGGTGGTTTGAGGAGATGCGAAAATGCGGGGACGAAGTCCGGGAACTCCTGCATGACGGCTGCCCGGTGGCATGTTTGGGAGATGCGCCCTTCGGCTACGTCAATGTATTCACTTCGCACGTAAATGTGGGGTTCTTTCAAGGCGCAGCGCTGCGGGATCCAGCCCGCTTGTTGCAAGGCACCGGCAAGTTTATGCGCCATGTGAAGTTGAGACCGGGAACGGCCACGAACGCCGCAGCGCTAAGCAGGCTCATCGAAGCGGCGTACTCGGATATAAAGGCGCGCGTCGAACACGGCTAGCTCAGAGAAACGTCTGGGGAGGGCGTCGCGACTGCGCGAAAGCATAGAAGAATTACGGTACGGCGCGCTGGCCGGAAAAGAGAATTGCGGGCAGATCGGAGAAGTCCCCACCCTTTGCTACGCAAAGGATGGGGCTCCCGGAAAATCAAAGGCTGAAGCCTGTGCCACCCGCCACCGAAACCTAGGCGGATATCGCTCTTTCATTCTCTACTAGTGCCGTCTCGGCTTGGGTCAAGCCATACAACTGGCCTATGAGGCGATCGATCTCGTGCTCGGTGGCGGCTATTTCTCGTTGTACGGAATCTCGCTCCTGCGGGGTACGGAGGCCGTAGTATCTAGACGTCAATCGCATGATTAACTCCACGTGTTCCGTTATGGAAGCGGAGAGAGCCGCAGTTGGAAGTATGATGGGAAGCTGCTCAATGTATTTCTTCACATACATGAAGGCGGTTTGGTAAGCGCGTACCGTTATTTTCTTGAGATACCAATCCACTACGGTACTGTTGAGGAGCGCGAGAAGGATTCGTGGATCGACGTTTTCTCGAGCGACAATTCCGTAGCCCCCTGCACCCCCTCCGTTGAAGAAATATTCTCCATTCTGGTCAAAGCCGAAGGAAGCGTAGGCGTAGTAATCGGGTACGACAATCTTAGGTCGTGGCATCGCTGTAAGCGCCTGGCTGCGGGTGTACGCGTACCATCCTTCGCCCCGCATCTTGCCGTCTTCCCTACGCTCTAAGCTCGTTTTCTGCGAGCTAAGGTATTCCCACGCGTGCGGATAGTCTCGTGCGAGGGTGCGCTGTGGAATCAGGTCCCCGTCCTCGTATGGGAAAAGGATCGCGCGTTTAGTCGGGGCGATTGCGAATCTTTTCATTTCTCCGCCCTTGATCAGCCACCGCATGAGTGCCGCCTCGACCTCGCGCTCCTCATCGTCCGCCAGGAAACGAACCCTCCAGGCGCGGCCCCCGGACTTGATGACCTCGGCGGTATAGATGGCGTCGCCTCCGGTCTTCAGGCCCTGGAAAATATCAGACGCGGCGTCGCGCAGCCGTGTCTTGATCGAATTCAGTCTTTTCCACAGGGCCTCTTCCGAAGGTCGGACGAATACCCACGGATCTTCGGAGAAGTACTTGGAATCGATTGGCCCCGCCTCAAAGTTCGTTTCCGAATTCTTCGGCCCTTCGGCTAGAGCGAGATCGACGTCCTTTTCGCTGATGTCGGTAAATTTGGCTTTGGCATACTGCACTTGCTCGGTCTTTGTCGGACTCAGAATCAAGATGCAAGTGTTAATACTTGCATTCCGAAAGACCATATAGCCGTCGAAGTCAATTATTTCCTGAAGGCCAGCCCGACGGAGTACGGCGCGCCTTAGTCCTCGTCCGTAGTCGCTTTTGAAAAATCTATGGGGCAGAATGAATCCGAGTCTTCCGGTTTTGCTCATATGTTGCAGCCCGCGTTCCACAAACAGGCAGTAGATGTCGTAATTCCCGATGGCGCTTTCGAAGTGTGCTGGATAGTACTTGAGGTCGATGGAGTGCGTGGTTTGAATTCGGACGTATGGCGGGTTTCCGATCACAGCGTCAAACCCGCCAGCCTTCATAATCGCGGGGAATGCAGTTTGCCAGTCAAATACGTTGATTCGGAACTTCTCCTCGTCGTCCAGCTTCTGCATCTGCTCGTCTCGGTAGAAATCAGGAGCGATAAGTGAGTTGCCGCACTTAATGTTGTTATCTAAATCGGGAAGCGCGGGCTCTTTAATTAAGCGTGGTTTGACGGATTGCTCAGACTCACCCTCGAGGACCTTCAGCAGAAGCGATAACTTGGTAACCTCCACGGCTTGCGAGTCAATATCGATGCCGAAGATGTGGGCTAATAGAATTCGCTTCTTCTCATCGATGGCTAATTTCCATCCGCTCGGCGTTAGATACAGTTGTTTCTTGTGTTTTTCAGGACCGTCCTCAACGTACTTGTCGAGATGCCAATTAAGTAGATATTGGTAGGCCCCGAGTAAGAAAGAACCCGAGCCACACGCGGGATCGACGATTCGGATCTTTTCGACTTGCCTATGATTTGCCGCGCGCAGGAGGTGTCCTAAGGTCTTTTCTACTATGGCGCGGACAATGAAGGTCGGCGTGTAGTAGACCCCGCCTGCCTTTTTTACCTCGGGCTTTTCCTCAACGATTGCGTGGTGGCTGACAGTAAGGCGAATGATCTTGCCAAGTAACCGTTCGTACACTTGGCCGAGGATATCGGCTGGAACGACCTCAAAAGCATAGGGGCGAGCGGGCCAGTAAAGTTGGTGAATTATTCCCTTTAGGGTCGCATCGTCTGCATTGATGCTGGGCGTCAAATTGTCTGGCTGATCGCGCCCTCGTTCTTGGCGAAAGTGGAAGAGTCCTGAATTGTAGGCGTCGTCAGCCGCCCTAAAATATTCGATAAGGTGACGGTATACGGCGGGCAGTTCCGCAAGGTCGCGCAGTCTACCAAATTTTTCAATACCGCGGGCTTCACATATTCGGAGGAAAATCAGTCGATCTATTGTCTGCTGGACCGCAAAATTGAGATCTCGCTGTGAAAGATCGGGGTTTCGGATCGCAAGGTTTTCCGCCAACCGTTTCCGCCAAGCTTCCATGTCGTCGAGAAAGCGATCATCGAATGGAGCTGCTCCGCGTCGCTTTCGGACTTGTGCGAATCGATCAAAGGATCCTTTGAAAACCGCTTCTGGCGAAAAAAGTGACGAAAGCTGATCCCACTGCTCAATGTATTCGTGAAAAGAGAAGTAGAGGACGCGCGCTGCAGAGGGCCCATCGGTAGCGGCTGGTTCGACGCGGCAATCGTAAACGGCGAATTCAGAGAAGTTCGTTAGGATTGATATGGGGAGTTGTTTTGTCCATCCATACATCCGCAGCTGATGTGCGGGTCGTGCGTCGCGGTCGAGATCCACCGACGGCTTCTTCGCCTCAACATAGAACTTTAGTTGGCCGCCCGGACGGAACGAATAATCTGGAGAACGGCTACCGGTCTCCTCCTCTAGTGACGGTTCGTGGACGACTTCCTTGTAGCTTTCGGCGTACTTCCGTTTGTTATCGACATCCCACCCAAGCGCTTCAAAGAACGGGTCGATGAACTCTCGGCGAACTCCTGCTTCCTTGTACTGCTGTGAGTGGTAGGAATCGAGATTACGTTCGAAGGCTTCGACAAGATCAACAATCAGTTGGGGTGCCATGCAGCGCAGACGTTAGCAGAACCTACACTCGTCGCGCCAGTTTAGTTGTGGAAGCGTGGGCCCTACAGGTCCACGAAAATCGTATCACAACGCGCTCGGCTTTGGCCCTAGCGGCGCTTTCGTCCGTGCCGCCCGACGACCGCAGCGCCGCCACCACTTCTTGTTCGCCCGCCCTCGCGATAGAATGTGGAATGCGCGTCCGCGTTCTCTTTTTCGGCCAGCTCAAGGAAATTACCGGCGTCGCCCAGGAAGAGGCCGAGCTTTCCGACGGCGCCCGCGTCGAGGATCTTTTCGAGCGCTACGGCCGCAAGTTTCCCAAGCTCGCCGAATTTCGCGCTTCCGTCGCCGCTTCCGTGAATCAGGAGTATTCCGGCTGGCGCGCTCCGCTGGCGAGCGGGGACGAAGTCGCGTTTCTTCCGCCCGTGAGCGGCGGGCCAGCAAACCGCTGTCGGTGAAGATATCTTTCAGCTGGTCCGGGAACCGATCCGCCCGCGCGAAATCATCGAAGGGCTGAAGGCGCCGGAAGACGGGGCGCTGGTGGTGTTCGACGGCTTCGTGCGCAACAATTTCAAAGGCGGGAAGACGCTCTACCTCGAGTACGAAGCCTACGAACCGATGGCGTACGCGAAGATGCGCGAGATCGGCGCCGAGATTCGCGCCAAATTTTCGATTCGCCGGCTGGTGATCGTCCACCGGCTGGGGAGGCTGGAGATCGGCGAGACGAGCGTCTGGATCGCGGTCAGCGCGGCGCATCGCGGGGCGGCGTTCGACGCCTGCCGCTACGCGATTGACACGCTCAAGCGCGCCGTGCCGATCTGGAAGAAGGAATATTTCGCCGGAGGCGCCGTGTGGGCCGAAGGCGAAGTGCCCTCGCAGGAAGCCATTTCCGGCCCGAGCGAATCTAGTTCTTGATGGCCAAACAAGCCTGGGGAAAAGGCGCTCCTGCACAGGCGGGGAACTTCAGCGGCTGAAGCCGTCCTCGCTTCGCGGCTTTGATGTCGCTCCTTCGGCTACGCACAGGACAGTTCAGCCGCGACCTACAAACCATCGTGGGCACTCGCGCTCTCATCGGGACGTTGGCAGCGTCCGCTGGGTCGCGAGTCCGCTGGACGTGTTATCTGCCGCGCCTTCCGGCGCGAGGCAACAGAAACGCGGAAACGAAATCCGCTCGCAGACGGATCTCGTCACCATTCTGGCCAGCGTGACGGACGCGAACGGCAAGCCGATGCCCGATCTCACCAAGGACGCGTTTCAGATTTCCGAAGAGGGCGTGCCGCAAAAACTCGAAGTCTTCGAAGCGGAGACCAACCGCCCGCTCGATCTGGCGCTGATGGTGGATTCGAGCATCAGCACATTCAAGGATCTGAAATTCGAGACGGAAGCGGCGGCGCATTTTATCCGGCAGGTTGTGCGACCCGGCGACACGCTCGGCGTATTCGAATTTTCGGAGACGGTGACGCGGCTTACGGATTTTTCCGACAACGTGCCGAAGCTGCAGACGGCCGTGCGGCAGATTACTCCGGGGGCGGGCACGTCCCTTTACGACGCCGTGGTGCTGGGTTCCGACGCGCTGAAGCGACGGCCGGAGGGGCGGCGGCGCGCGATCGTGCTGGTGACGGACGGCGGAGAGACAACGAGCATTTCGAAGTTCGATGCTACCCGGCGGGCGGGAGTGGCGTCCGGCGCGCTGCTCTACACTGTGCTGATCCGCCCGGTGAAAAACGAGAACGGCCGCAACACCGCCGGAGAGCACGCGCTGATCACGATCACGGACAGCATGGGCGGCGACATGTTCACGCTGGACGAGCATGAACCAGATTGACGACATTTTTGACCGCATTGACCGCGAGCTGCGAACGCAATATCTGCTGGGATATTATCCGCGCCCGGTGCCGCCGCCGGGGAGCAATCGCCAGATCCAGCTCGCCGTGAAGGGCGATTACACCGTGCGCTACAGGAAGGAATATCTCACGCCCGGCGCGACGCCCTGACCTGCGGCACGGTACAATTCAAATTCCATGAGCAAATTTCTGGATGTCGCCATCGAAATCGCGCGCGAAGCGGGAACGATTCTCCGCTCGGAATTCGATCGCCCGAAGCAGATTTCCTACAAGGGCGAAGTGGATATCGTCACGGAGTCCGATCGCCGCTCGGAAGCGCTGATCGTCGGGCATCTGCGAAAACAATTATCCGGATCACGGGATCATCGCCGAAGAGGGCGGCACCGGCGCCGCGGCCGGCGCGAAATATTGCTGGCACGTGGACCCGCTCGACGGCACCACGAATTTCGCGCATGGCTATCCCTGCTTCGCCGTTTCGATTGGCCTCGCCGAAGAAGGCCGGCCGATTGCGGGCGTGGTGTTCAATCCGGTGAGCGACGAAATGTTCACGGCGGCGCGAGGAGAAGGCGCGTTCTTGAACGGCAAAGCGATTCACGTCTCGCCGATTGAAAAGCTGGCGCACAGCCTGGTGGCCACAGGTTTCCCGACGCACCATCGCAAGCGGAGCGCGAACATCAATTACTACTGGGAGTTTACGCTGCGCTCGCACGGAGTGCGGCGCGACGGCTCCGCCGCGCTCGATCTCTGCTCGGTGGCGTGCGGCCGATTTGAGGCGTACTGGGAATTCAATCTGCATTCGTGGGATTCGGCCGCAGGAGTCCTGCTCGTCGAAGAGGCCGGGGGACGAGTGACCGATATGAATGGCGGACCGTACCCGCTGGGCGGTCCGCATACGCTTGCGACGAATGGCCGCATTCACGGCGAGATGCAGGAAGTTGCGTTGATCGCCGAACGCGCTGCGACGACGTCCTGACGGGCAGCGGCGAATGAACGTAAGCGATTTCGACTACGATCTGCCGCCGGAAAGAATCGCGCAGCGCCCGCTGGATGAGCGCGATGCTTCGCGCCTGCTGCTGCTCGATCGCGCGAGCGGCGCGTGGGACGATCGCCGCTTCCGGGAACTGCCGGAGCTGCTTCGCGGCGACGAGCTGATCGTCGTCAACAACACGCGCGTTCTGCCCGCGCGCCTGTTTGGCCGGCGAGCAGGGATTCACGCGGAGCCACCCGGCGAAAATAATCCCGCGCGCGATGAATTTCTCCAGGCTTCCATTGAAGTTCTGCTTGTCCGGAAATTGGATGCGGACACGTGGGAGACACTGGTGCGCCCCGGCCGAAAGATACCGGTGGGCGAACGAATTGTATTCGGCGATGGCGAGCTCGAGGCGCTGGTGGAAGCGCGCGGCGAGTACGGACTTCGCGTGCTGCGGTTCAGCGCCAGGAACGGCTTCGATGAAACTCTTGCGCGGCTGGGCCACATACCGTTGCCGCCGTACATCAAGCGCGAAGACGAGCCGCTTGACCGCGAGCGCTACCAGACTGTGTTCGCGCGACAAGGAAGCGCCGTGGCTGCGCCCACAGCCGGACTGCATTTTACGCCCGAGATTTTACGGCGGCTGCGCGATCGCGGAATTGAAATCGCGGAGATCACGCTTGATGTGGGACTCGGCACGTTCGAGCCGGTTCGCACGGAGCGGATGGAAGATCACAAGATACACGTTGAGGCTTACGAGATTCCGGAGTCAACCGTGGCCGCGATCGAGCGAGCGCGGCAGGCGAATCGGCCGGTGCTAGCTGTGGGGACTACCGTGGTGCGGGCGCTCGAAGATGCAGCGGAGAAAAATTTAGGGAGTGTGCAGGCAGTTGCCGCGGGAAAAGCGGAAGCGGAAATATTTCTGTATCCCGGGAAGAGTTTCCGCATCGTAAATCAATTGCTGACGAATTTTCACCTGCCGCAATCGAGTCTTCTTGCGATGGTGGGAGCGTTTGCGGGGCGCGAGAATGTGCTGCGCGCGTATCGCCACGCGGTGGAATCCGGCTACCGGTTCTACAGCTACGGCGACGCGATGCTGATCCGTTGAAACTCGCAGCGAAGGGAACGGGCGACGGGGCCAGGGCTAAAGCCCGCGTCAACGAGGCGACCGTTTTCGCGGGACTTAAAGTCCCGCGCTTCCACCCTGGATTTCGCCAGCTCGGTGCTGCGTCAATCGCGCGTGGTGCAACCGGACGCGTGTTCGTCTATTATGGTCGTCTTGCGCGGGGGGCATTAGCTTGCGGTATCTGATCCTTAGCGACATTCATGCGAATATAACCGCCTTCGAAACCGTCCTCGAGGCGGCCAAAGGGAAATGGGACAAGGCTGTCTGCCTCGGCGACCTGGTGGGTTACGGCCCCGATCCCAACGAAGTGATCGAGCGCGTGCGTTCGCTCGACGCCGTCACCATCCGCGGCAATCACGACAAAGCCGTCACCGGGCTGACGAACCCTGAGGAATTTAATCCCGTGGCGCACGCAGCAGTGCTCTGGACGCGGGAGCGCATTCAGCCGGGAAATCTGGAGTATCTCGCGAAGCTTCCGAAGGGCCCCGTGCAGGAGGGGGCTTTTTCCATGGTGCACGGCGCGGTTTATGACGAGGACGAGTACGTTTTCGGCGCGGAGCAGGCTGCCGATGGATTGGTAGACGCGCCGACGCCCGTGGTGTTCTTCGGTCATACGCACATTCAGGGCGGCTTCACGCTGCGCGGTCACGATGTGTCAACGCTGCAGACCAAGCCCGTGTTTCCCAACGAGTCCAATACGATTTCGCTGGTGCGCGGCACGTCTTACCTGTTGAATCCGGGCTCGATCGGCCAGCCGCGAGACGGAGATACGCGCGCGGCATTTGCGATTGCTGATCTGGAGAATGATTCGGTCGAATTCTGGCGCGTTCCCTATGATGTGCAGGATGTGCAGCAGCGCATGATGCAGGCCGGGCTTCCCGAGCCGCTGATTCTGCGCCTTTCATTCGGCCGCTGAGGAAAATCAGACAACCATGGAACCGGGCGAAGTAGACCAGGAGGAGCGAAGCAGGTTCCCGGCTGCGCTGGCGGCCGGCGCCGTGGTTGTCCTGCTGGTCGCCGGAGTGATCGCGCTCCTGAGTCATTTCATTTCGCCCTCTCACAAGGCGGCGGACGCGATGCTGCCGTTTGGCGCCGCCGAACAAGCTTATGCCCCACAGATACATTTTCAGAATTTGCAGCTTTCGCATTCGACGAATCTGCTGAATCAGGAATTTACATACGTGGGAGGAATCATCTCAAACGACGGGCCGCGCGCGGTGGACGCGGTTGAAGTGGTGGTCGAATTTCACGATCAATTTCATCAGGTGATCCTGCGCGAGACCCAACGCCCGATCCAGCGCACTGATCCGCCGTTGGAAGTAACCAAGCAGCGGGAATTTCAGATCACGATCGAGCAGGGTATTCCTTCCGGGTGGGATCAGCAGTATCCTTCTATTCGCGTCACCGGCCTGATCCTGGAGTAGCCGGGCGGCAACTGTCTCCTAAACGAGTGGTGGTTTGTATATGAACGATTGGGCCGAGCTCGACCGCGCACTGGTCGCGATGGCGGCATCCGGGAGCACCGAAGTCCGCGAGGACGGCGAATGGCTCGCGGAACTTGCCGCGCTGCACTGCGAACTCCACCGCGAAGGTAAGAATCCTCTCGTACACCTCTGGTCCGCTGAAAACAATCTGACGCGGCGAATTCTGCGCGTCCGCGAACAATCGCAAGATCGTATCGTGCTGGAGGTCCGGCGATTCGGCCGCGCAAAGCCGGGACGCCTGGAATTTTTGCGCACGGATTCACCGCGCGCCGCCGGACGCATCACGCGCGAACAATTTCGCGCGCGACTGCGCCGCATCCTCGCGGAACAATTCCCGGACGCGACGATCGAGCCTCTGACGGCCGCGCCTGATCTCGAACACTCGTTCTCCGGCGTGTACGTCCGCGGGCGCATGCACGAGGGAACGCGCGAATGGGCGGTGATGGCGATTTCGTCCGCCGAGGGCGCGGCGGCGATTGAAGGAATTCTGACTTTCGGCATCCTGTGGCTGGATTTGACGCGCCGGCGCGCGGGGATTCGCGCCGTGGAAGGATTGCGATTGATCGTCCCCGAAGGCGCGAGCCGGCCGATTCGCGAGCGGGCGTTCGCGCTCTCTTCGGCTGCTCGCGTGGAGGTTTTTGAATTTTGCGAGAAAGACGAACGGATTCAGAAGATGGAATCCGCCGATGCCGGGAACATCGAGAGCTGGCTCCCTCCCCGGCGTGAGGTGGAATTCGCGCTCGCGGCGGCGCGCGAGGCTATCGGGCGAGCTCATGCGCTTGCGGTGCACGTGCCACCGGCGGGGGATGACATCGGAATTCGACTCGTGTCGGGAACGAGCGAAGTCGCGGTGTGTTTCCGCGGCCTGGAGTTTGCGCGGTGGTCGCGCGACGGAATCCTGTTCGGTCTCGGAGATTCGCGCGAGCGAGTGACGGAAGCAACCGAACCTGCGCTCGACCGATTAATGCGCCGGCTCGATCTCCATCGCAGCGGCATTGCCAGTGAGACGACGCATCCGCTTTATCGAGCGGCGCCGGAGCGATGGATTGAAACGCTCGTGCTACAGGATCCGACGCGGCTCGACGCGCAGCTTGATCCCGGCCATCTCTATTCGCAGCTACCGGCGCTTGCGGCGGGCGATCGCGGAGTGCTCGATCTTCTTGGAGTGACGCGGCGCGGACGCCTCGTGGTGATCGAGTTGAAGGCTTCCGAAGACATGCACATGCCGATTCAAGCGGTTGATTACTGGCTGCGCGTTCGGCGGCATCAGCGCGACGGAGATTTTCAGCGCTATGGTTATTTCGCAGGAAAAGAACTCGATCCGAAGCCGCCGCTCGTCTGGCTGGCAGCGCCGGCGTTGCGCTTCCATTCCGCTACGGATACGGTGCTGAAATATCTCTCGCCCGAAATTCAGGTCACGCGCATTGGCCTCAATGAAAATTGGCGCCGCGGTTTGAAGGTGATCTTTCGGCAGTAACGTGTTTGGGTCGCTTGTGCGGTAATCCGACTTATGAGGACTTGACGACCGGACGCACTTAAAACCCTCAGCTGCGTCTTGGCATCGAAAGACTGGAAATCGAAATCGTGCCGAGGCAGGGATCGGCGGAGGGATTCGCGGCCCACATGCGGACTCTTATTGCATTCGTCCTGTTGCTGACGGCCGTCGCGACTTTCGGACAGGATAGCCCGAAGGACGACCTGCTTCACGGACCCGCCAACACATATGAAGAGCTGGAGATTCGGCCCGGCATCATCCTCGGCGTTCGATACGACGCTGGCGGTACCACCAGCACCATGAATATCGCCCCGTCATGGCGGCCAGACGGCCTGCGATGGCAAGAGAGCACGATTCCCCGAGAGACTGTGGAGAGCATTCTCAATCAGCTCCTACCTCCGGAAATCTACGGCAAGCCCATTCGGAGCTACCTTTCTTGCTTTTCTTGTCCCTGTCACGGTAACAGAGAGCTCAAAGGGGCAACGATCTGGATTTCGGAATGCACCATCCCTACCGATGAAGTGGTAGAAGTCGCTATCGAGTTTGGCCCGAACCGATCTTCCTTCCATTCGTGGGTGGATGGTGCATCCGGTCGATTTTCAGGTGATGCATTGGCAACTCCAAATCAAGACGCTCGGACGAAAATGGAGATCGAGGTTACGCAACAGGACGTTCCCAAAGAATTAGAGATCGAGTTTAAGCCGACAATGATGGGTGAGCTGTTGGATGAGGACGGACAACATTTGGGATTTTCGAGATACACGGCATCCGACGGCACCCAGCTGACGGCCTTGTACAATTGGTTTTTCGGCGCGCAAGGGGCTCAGGAGTACTTCGACAAACAACTAGCTAAGGCAGCCGAAGTGATAGATCGGCAGAAGAAGCAGAATAGCGCAGGAAAAGTCGTCGGAGAGCGCGCACAAATTCTCAAACGTCTTGGCCCGGACAAGACGCTGCCCGCCGTTTTGTGGACGGACGGTCTAACGTTTCATGAGATTTATTCCTCGTCCCTGAGTAGCATTCTTCAACTGGAAAAAGGGTACAGGTACACAGTTCCTGATCACATTCGCTAACCGGAAAGTGGATCCCAGTACGAGCTTGTCCGGTTATCCGACGAATTAGGGTTTGTTCAGTGAATCAAACGATAAAGGCCATAGGCGCAGGTAGCCAGCCCGATGACCGTGACTATGATTCGCTTTGCGGGCGTCGCTGTGGCTTTCCGTTTTTCTTCATCTGTCGCAGGAATATCCGACTCGCTTATCAAGTGTTTGGCCGTCAGGCCGGTCACGATGAGGTATATTCCAAGAATAATGGCGATGACTCCTTCGGTTGTCGGTGAAAATGCGCGCATATCCGGATCTCTCGTTAACGGCTATTAGACATCTCGGGCGTCGAATGTGTCATTCCCGTACCTGATCAACGCGCTAACCGCACAAGTTCGTACTAGGAACTTATTTCAAGCAGCCGAATGAGTTCGGTGGCAGCACTCATCGCACTGTCCCGGTACAACCGCTCAGCGTCTGCGATCTCCCGATCCATCCGCTCCAGAGATTCCCGATTCCATTCTTTCCGCACTGTCCCAATTGGAAGTGTGTCAGTCTCGGAGTTGATTCCGGTGAAAGTCAGAAGTATCTCCGCGAGTTGTGGCTCGACATCGTGCCGGAACTGACTCAATTCACGCGATGCCGTGATTACACCAAGTCGTCCTCCAATTAGTTCCTTTGCGACATTCAGAATCCGGACTCTGATTCGATTGGCAATCGGGAGAACCAGAGGCAGCGATTCATCCTGCGGCCAGACTATTGCGTTTGTCCTTGAACAGAATGGGCACTCCACGTTCATTCCGACCTCATGCTGCTTATAGGTCGGTTTATCGGGCCTGCTCGAGACTTTGAAATTTCTCGAACAGCCGACACACGTAAAGTGTTTTTCCATAACGGATTCGGGAAGATGCTAGCACGGCAGGAGTTTCGGTCTAAGTGCCTGATTAACGCAGAAAAAAGGAAGGGAAGCGGACTGGCTAAGACCAGTCACGCCTCCCGGGGTGTGTCCTAGAAGCGTTTGATTAATTAGACGCAGGGGATTGGAAAGGGTTGCCTCTTTTTCGCGGGCGGCGAAATTGTTGCAGGAGAAAATCGTCCCAGGGCTAAAGCCCGAGGTATTCACGGCGCCTTTTCGCGGGGTTAAAACCCCGCGCTTTCACCGGGCCGAAAAACCGCTGCAGGAAAGAGAGATCCCTCGCCCGCCGCGGCGGACTCGGGATGACAATCGCGAGTGCCAAGCAAGAAACGTGGATCGAAAGTTTCTCACGAGAACGCGGTCGCTGTATGCCGCGCGGAGGTCGCAAGAGCACAGACAAGAGTGTCTGTGCCACTCAATTCGAAGGGTTCTCGCGAGAATGCGGTCAATGACTTCGGCGCGGAGGTCGCAAGAGCACAGACACATTCGGAGCGCGGCCCGCGCTGCCTCAGTGCAGGCAAGAGTGCCTGTGCCACTCAACGGGAATCAGTAGAAAAGATACTTGCGCCACTTTTCATCGCGATGGCCGATCAGGCGCATCAATTGCCGCGATGTGTGCAGCGTAAACGGACGCGGACGGCGCCGAAGCTTCAGGCCGGCTTCTTCGGGAGTGCGATCGCCCTTGCGATTGTTGCAGGAGTAGCAGGACGCGACCAGGTTTTCCCAGGACGAGCGGCCGCCGCGCGAACGCGGCATCACGTGGTCAAGGGTCAATTCGGACGCGGGCAGAGCGGCGCCGCAGAACTGGCAGGTGTTGCGGTCGCGCAGCAGAATATTTTTACGCGAAAGCGCGCGGCTCTGCTGCGGGATGTGCCGGTAGGAGAGCAGCCGGATCACGGACGGAACCTGGATCGCTTTCGATGTCGAGTGCACTTCGGAGTGATTGGTTTCTTCGGCCTGCGCGACGCCCTTCAGCATCAGCACCAGCGCGCGGCGAACGGCCGTGACGTTGATCGGCTCGAAGGTCGCGTTCAGGACGAGCACAGGAGCCTGCATTACAGACGGGCGGCTCGCGGGCGAAGGCGCCGCCAGCGGCAGGGCAGGATCGTGCGCAACTCCGGCCAGGCCGATTGCGGGCCGGGGGCGTAGGCCGATTTTATGCCGATTCTCCATCGCGTCGCCTCTGCGCCGCTCGACACAAGTCCTACTATCTTGGATGCTGTTGATGCCCGGCTGGTTTCGGCCGGCCTCGCGATGCGCCTGCCGCCGCAACGGACCCTGAAATCATGGGCACGGAGCGGACCCGCGCCACCGTCAATCCAAGGACCGCGGCGGCGCCTGCTTTCTTCAGGGCGCGCGCACAGGCATCCAGCGTCGCGCCAGTCGTCAATACATCATCTACCAGCAGGACGCGGAGGTTGTCAACCTGCAGGCCTTCGCGGGTCGCGTAGGCGCCACGGACGGATTTCCAGTGCTCGGTTCGGGATAGCACCAATTGAGGCGGGCGGGGCCGCGTGCGCGCCAGAAGATACCTTTCCAGTTTCAGGCCGAGGCGCTTCGCCAGCGGCCGCGCGATCAATTCCGCCTGGTTGTAGCCGCGCTCGCGCTGGCGCTCGCGGTGCAGCGGGACCGGCACGACCACGTCCGCGCGCCAATCGTCCGGAGCGCGCAGAACGATTTCGGCAAGGCGCTCCGCGAACCATTCGCCGAGGCGCGTCACTTCCTCGTACTTCAGCAGCAGCACCGCTTCGATCATCGCGTCGTCGTAGAGTGCGAAGCTGCGCGCGCGGTCAAAGGCGAAAAATTTCACGCGGCAGAGGCGGCAAAGCGGTTCTGTCGCCTGCGACGCCACTTCGGAAACGAAAGGACGTCCGCAGGACTGGCACATTGGCTCGCCGATGCGAACGAATCCGTCGAGGCACGACAGGCAGACCGGAATGCGACTGGCGTTCGTGAGGGCGTGGCCGCAGATTCGGCACGGGCCGGGGAAAACGACCGAAGCGAGTGCGTCGAGCGCGCTTTTCAAGATCACGGATGCGTTGTTAACAGAGAGGTACCGGGCAACGCTACCGCAAAACCAGCGGCGAGGGAAGAGAGACGAATGTACCTAGGGGCACGGCGAGGGCCTAGAGCAGGCCCTTTTCTTTCTTTTCCTGGCAGGTGATGCAGTAGCGGGTCCAGGGCACGGCCTCGAGGCGCTTTTGCTGCAACTCCTCGTGGCACGAAATGCATTCGCCGAAAGCGTTCTCGCGCATGCGCGAGAGTGCGTCATCCACGAGCTGCAGGAGCGAGCGCTCGTTGTGCGTCTGACCGAAAAGGAACTCTTTGGTGTAGGAGTTCGCGGCCTTGTCGGCGAGATCCACCGTCGGATCCTCGTCCGCTTCGCGGCCTTCCTGCTGCGTGCGCGCAATGCTTTGCATCAATTCCTCACGACGCGTGGCCAATTTCTTTTTGTAATATTCGAGACGCTTCTTATCCATCGTTCGGATCCTCAGTTGAGGTTCGCGACCCCATTCAAAACCGCCGATTCTAACGGTAACTGCACGCCTTGTCAAACTTTGCGGCAAAACGGCGGTCGGCGGGCGCCTCAGTCCCACAGTAGATGCCGCATCAGTGCAAAAGGATTCCAGCGCGCGGTTATTGGAACGACTTCGCCCTGGCGGGAAACAGGAAGTGAACGCCGACGGCGGCCAAACCCAGTACGACAAACACGAACACGCTTCCTTCCGGTCCAACCGATCCGCCCGCGAGCCACCGCGCTCCATGAAGGGATGAGTTGAGCAGATGGCCCTGAGCCATCTGACCGCTATCAGGCACGGAGTAGAAATACGTTTCGCCCCAATCCCACGCGGCGTGCATGCCGATTGCGAACCAGATATTTCCCGTCCGCCAGAGGGTGAACACGCACAGCAAGCCGAAACTTCCGGCAGACAATATCCCGACCGCAGCTTCGCCCCCGTTCTGAAGATGAATTGCCCCGAAGAGGATGGCCATCAGAAATGCGGCGGGCCAGAATCCAATACCGGAGGCCAGCGTTGCCTGCAGATAGCCCCGAAATGCAAATTCCTCGAAGATCGCCACGAGAATGAATCCGATCAGGTAGAGAAAACCGTATTTCAAAGCTTCGGCGCGCCCGAGCGCCCAGCCGCCGTGCGAGAAGCCATGCAAAGCCGCGATGAGCGCCATCAGTACCGTTAACATCGCAAATCCGTACGGCACGCCCTGCCAGAACCGCTTCCCGAACGCTTCGTTCCCCGGCAGGCCATAATCTGCGAAGGTTCGCTTCTCGATGAACGTCATCACCAAGACTGCTAGGAGCAGCGACAGCACCGAAACTGCTTCGGCGAATATCAAAAGTCCCGGCGTGAATGCGGTTAGCGATTGCGCGTGCAGCCACGCTTCGAGCGGCGGAATGTGCTTCGTTACCGCCTGTATGGCTCGCGCGAAGATTACGAAGAGCAAAACAGCGATCAGGAATCGCCACCCGGCGCGGATACCGTTGGGCCCGAGGAAGATCCATTCCACCCCGCGCTGGAACGAGGAACCGCCGGGGGTTCGTCCGCCGGGTACCTGTGAATCAATGGGGGGTGAGCCGGAAGCCATGAAGAATCTCCAATCCTTCGCTCCGCTCGAATCATCAAAGGAGCGGGACCGCGTGCCACCATACGCCGAACGCGCCTGCCTCCAAAGCACTTTCTCGATTTGGAGGCTTTTTGAGACGCCGGTTGCGGCGGCGCACCGTGGCTGCTAAAATTCAGTGTCTGCGCAGCCAGACAGAAACTGCCACCATCGAAACGATCCTTCCATGCGGGTATCGGCTGGACGATAATAAGTAAGGGAGAACAGGTTTGGCCAAATATGATCTCGTGATCATCGGGAGCGGGCCGGGCGGCTACGTCGCCGCGATTCGGGCGAGCGAGTGGGGATTGAAAACCGCGGTAATCGAGAAGGATCCGTTTCTCGGTGGCACGTGCCTGCACGTTGGCTGCATTCCAACCAAAGTTTTTCTGCACCACGCGGACATCTACGACAATTTCCTGCGCGCAGAGGAATTCGGCTTCGAAGTAAAGGACGTCAAGGTCAACTGGCCCGCGATGCTCGCGCGCAAAGACAAGATCGTAAAGAGACACGCGGGCGGAATTGCGATGCTTTTCAAGAAGCACAAGATTGACTCGATCACGGGCTGGGGACGCATCGCCGGACCGGGCCGCGTTTCCGTGGAAAAGGACGGCCAGACCACGGAGATCGAGACGACCTATACGATGCTGGCGACCGGATCGGAAGCGCGTTCGCTGCCCGGCGTGGAACTGGACGCCACTTGCATTCTGAGCAACCGCGAGATTTTGCAGCTGCCCGCGATTCCGAAGTCGCTCGTAGTCGTTGGCGCAGGGGCGGTCGGCGTGGAATTTGCCTCGATCTATCGCACGTTTGGCGCGGAGGTCACGATTCTGGAAGCGCTTCCGCGAATCGTGCCGCTCGAGGACGAAGAGATTTCGCCCGAGCTCGAGAAGGCGTTCAAGAAAAAAGGCATGCGGATCGAGACCGAGGCGAAAGTTGAATCCGTAAAGAAGGACGCCAAGGGCGCGACCGTAGCATTCAAGGATAAGACCGGAAAGTCGCAATCCATCTCCGCGGAAAAAGTTCTCATCGCCGTGGGCCGGCGTCCGCTGACCGAAAATTGCGGCCTGGAGAAGACGAAGGTCAAGCTGGAGCGCGGCTTCGTGCACGCCAACGCGTACCTGGAAACCGATGAGCCCCGTCTATATGCCATCGGCGATATTGTCGCCGGATTGCCTCAGCTGGCGCACGCCGCTTCGATGGAAGGAATTATCGCAGTGGGCCGCATGACCGGGAAAGACGTGCAGCCGTTTGATCGCAAGCGCTGCCCCAACTGCACGTACTGCGAGCCGCAGATCGGCTCCGTCGGCTTGACGGAAAAGCAGGCGCGCGAAGCCGGTTACGATGTGAAAACCGGCAAGTTCCCGTTCCTCGGCAACAGCAAGGCGACCATCCTCGGCAACCACGAAGGCTTCATCAAAGTGGTGGCGGAGGCAAAATACGGCGAAATTCTCGGCGTCCACGCGATCGGACCGCTCGCGACGGAGATTATCGCCGAGCCCGTTACCGCGCTTGGCCTCGAAGCCACGCTCGACGACATGGCGGCCCAAATCCACGCCCATCCGACCGTCTGGGAAGCGATGGGAGACGCGTTCAATTCGGTGCGCGGCCTCACCATCAATTACTGACCTCGCGGCGCGAGACGCCGGCAACTCGAGAGGCGCTTTGCAACAGCCTGAAAGAATATTCTGGGTAGTGGACCTGGGAGTGACTCCTTACGGGCCCGCGTGTGAATTGCAGCGACAGCTCGTCCATGCTCGTAAAGCCGACGCCGTTCCGGACGTCCTGCTGCTTTGCGAGCATCCGCACGTGATTACGCTGGGGCGCAATGGCACTCGCGATCATCTGCACGCCGGAGACGCGCTGCTCAATCGGATGAATGTGGAATTTCACTCCAGCGACCGCGGGGGCGACATCACGTACCATGGCCCCGGGCAGATCGTCGGCTATCCGATAGTGGATCTGGCGGAGCATCGCCGCGACATCGGATGGTACGTCAACCAGCTCGAAGAAGTGATGATGCGGGCAAGCGCGGATTTCGGCATCGCCGCGAAGCGCGTGGCAGGCCAGCATGGGGTGTGGATTGAAACGAAAGACGGTGACGAAAAGCTGGGCGCGCTCGGAGTGCATCTGAGCCGCTGGGTCACGTCCCACGGATTCGCCTACAATGTCTCGACCGACTTACGCTATTTCGATTTGATCGTTCCCTGCGGAATCGCCGGGAAGCGGGTTACATCACTCGAACGCGCGCTCGGCCGTGCCGTCTCCATGAATGAAGGGCGCGAGCGGCTGATCGCTCACTTTGCGTCCGTCTTCGCGCGAGATGCCCGGAAAATCGAGCTTGAAAATCTCGCGGAAATTTTGCAGAGCGCACCGGCAGTTGCCGAACACGCTGGTTCGATGGCCTGAAAATTAGCGACCAATGCCCAATACTCTAACGCGCGACCAATACCTCGATCTCTACTACTTCATGCAGCTCAACCGCCAGCTCGAAGAGCGGCTCGTTAGGCTTTTCCGGCAGAACAAAATCGTCGGCGGCGTTTATTCGAGCCTGGGGCAGGAAGCGGTTTCGGTCGGCACCTCCTATGCGCTCGAACCACGCGACTGGCTGGCCCCGATGATTCGCAATATCGGCGCGCTGCTGGTCAAGGGATTCAAGCCGCGCGACATTTTCACGCAGCACATGGCGAAATTCACTTCACCCACGCAGGGCAAGGACGGTACCAGCCACTTCGGTGATTTGAAAGTCCGCCACGTGGTTTCTCCCATCTCCATGCTCGGCGATCTAATTCCGGTTATGACCGGCGTGGCGATGGCCGGCCGTTATCTCGGACAGAATATCGTGGCGATGACGTGGATCGGTGACGGCGGCACATCCACAGGAGCGTTTCACGAGGGGCTGAACCTTGCGGCGCAGCAACGCGCTCCATTCGTCCTGATCGTCGAAAACAACCAGTGGGCGTATTCGACGCCGGTGGCGCGGCAGGTACCGATCAAGAATCTTGCGGATCGCGCTGTGGCGTACGGGATTGCAAGCAAGATTGTGGACGGCAACGACGTGGTGGCGACTTATGAGACAACGAAGAGCGCGGTCGAGGAATGCCGCTCCGGCCGGGGACCAATCTTGGTCGAAGTGAAAACCATGCGCATGAAGGGCCACGCACAGCACGATCCGGCTGAGTATGTCCCCAAGGCGATGTTCGACTTCTGGAAGACGCAGGACCCGATTGCGCGCTACGAAACCTATCTGACGGAACACAAGCTCTGGGACGCCAAAAAGAAATCCGAGATTGATGCGCGCATCGAGCGCGAATTGGACGCCGATCAGAAATTCGCGGAAGAGTCGCCGATGCCGCCGGCGGAGATTGCCGAACAGGGCGTTTATTGCGACGGCTGCCATACGATTGAAGCCGAATGGCGCAGGCCGAAAAAAGAAGTGATGCCGCCTGCATCGAGCGAGGAAGCGGTTTGGAAAGTCGCGGACTTTGGTGCGTTCAAGGGGACGTCCGCGCCTGTGGCGGCTGTCGCGCCCGTCGCGCGACCGGCTGCGAGCGGCGGCAACGGCGCTGAATCGCATGTTGTCGTGCAGGACGAGCCCGAAGTTGCCAAGCAAGTTCCGCTGCGAGTTCCCTTCGGCCGCGGACCAAAGGACCGATCGGTTGAGCTCGAGCGCCGGGATAAAGTTGCGGAGCGGCCTCCCCGCCACAACAAGCCGCCGCACAAGCGGCGGAGGCGCTAGCGATGCCGGAAATCACCATGCTCGAAGCCATTCGCCAGGCGCTCTTTGAAGAGATGGAGCGCGACCCGGCCGTCGTCGCCATCGGCGAGGACATCGGAGTGTATGGCGGAGCGTTTAAGGCTACCGAGGGGCTCTTAGCCAGATTCGGCCACGAGCGCGTGATCGAAACGCCGATCAGCGAGACGGCGATTGTCGGCGCTGCGTGCGGTATGAGCTACCTGGGGTTGCGGCCCGTGGCGGAGATGCAATTCATTGATTTCATCGCTTGTTGTTTTAATCAGGTGACCAACTTCGTGGCCAAATCCCATTACCGTTGCGGCGCTCCCGTGCCGATGGTCCTACGCGGCCCCTCCGGTGGCGGCGTTCACGGCGGCCCATTCCATTCCGCGAATCCGGAAATGTATTTCGTGCACACGCCAGGGCTAAAGGTGGTGTATCCCTCGACCGCCTACGATGCAAAGGGACTCCTGAAATCCGCGATCCGCGACAACAATCCCGTCCTATTTTTCGAACACAAATTTCTGTATCGCCGCATCAAAGAAGACGTACCCGCGGGCGATTACACCGTGCCTATCGGCAAGGCGGTGGTTCGCCGCCAGGGCAGCGACCTGACAATCGTCAGTTATGCGGCCATGGCGCACGTGGCCATGGAGGCGGCTGCGACGCTTGCAAGAGAGGGCATCGAGGCAGATGTGATTGATCTGCGGACTCTGCTGCCGCTCGATCGCGAGACGATCCTCGCTTCGGTGAAAAATACGAATCGGCTCCTGATCGTGCACGAAGATACGCGCACAGGCGGTATTGCGGGAGAAATCGCCGCGATCGTGTGCGAAAGCGCCTTCGAACACCTGGACGCGCCGATCGGCCGGGTCACGGCGCTCGATACGCCTGTGCCGTACGCTCCCCCGCTCGAAGAAAGGTTCCTGCCGAACGCTGAAAAAGTTGTCGCGGCCGCGCGCGAACTGGCAAAATACTAATCTGGAAGAGAGAGGTCCTGCGCCTTGGGAAAAACGAAGGGGTTGAACAAAGCGGAGTTTGAAACCGGGTCGGAAGTCCGCATCGCGGATCGCGCCTTTCTGGAGGAGTTTCTCGAGGCCGGTCAATACCACAACGAGCTGGAGCCCGAGCAGCTCGAATTCGCCGGCCGCACCGCCAAGGTGAAATCCGTCGAATTCTTCCATGGCGGAGATGAAATTTACACTCTCGAAGGAGTGCCGGGCGTCTGGCACGAAGAGTGTTTGAGCGCGGCCTGAGCGAAGCTTCGCGGGCCTACGCGCTTGCAATTCGAGTTTCATATTCTGAGATCGAGACGATAATAATTGCTGGAGGAACGAGCGATGGCTGTTGACGTCATTATGCCGCAGATGGGCGAAAGCATTTTCGAAGGCACCATCACGAAGTGGCTTAAAAAACCGGGCGACAAGATCGAGCGCGACGAGCCGCTTTTTGAGATCTCGACCGACAAGGTTGACGCGGAGATTCCGTCCCCTGCTGCGGGCGTGCTGAAGGAGATCAAGGTCAAAGAAGGACAGACCGTGCCGATCCAGACGGTTGTGGCCTCGATAGAAGCAACCGGCTCGTCGGCTGCCGCGCCTGCGTCCGCACCGGCTAAAGCAGAAGCGCCCAAGACAGCGGCGCCACCTGCGGCCAAAGCGGAAGCGCCGAAACCCGCTGCCGCACCCGCTCCACCGCGTCCGGCGCAACCCACTGCTGCAGCAGCCTCCGCGCCACCGCAAAAGACTGATGCGAACGGCGACAAGATTCGCAGCTCTCCGCTGGTCCGCCGCATGGCACGCGAGAACAATATTGACCTTTCGCAAGTTCCCGGCACGGGCGCGGGCGGGCGCGTCAGTAAGCAAGACATACTCGCGGCGACCCAAAGCGGCACGACAAGTGCAGCTCCGGCGTCAGGCGCAGCTCCGGCCCGCCCGGCAGGTCCACCGCCGGCGGGAGGCGCGCTTGCATCCGGTGCGATTGAATCGGCCGTACCGCGCGAGCGCATGTATTTCGGCCACTACGAAGTCCAGCCGATGTCCAACATGCGGCAGAAAATCGCGGAGCATATGGTGCTCTCGAAGCGAGTGTCGCCCCACGTCTACTCCATCGAGGAAGTAAACGTCAGCGGCATCGCCGCGCTTCGCGGCAAGTCGAAAGAAAAATTCGAGAAAGAATCCGGAACCAAGCTGACGTTCATGCCGTTTTTCATTCGCGCCGCGGTTGAGGCACTGCGCGCGTTCCCCACGGTGAACGCATCGGTTGACGGAACTAACATCGTGCTGCACAAAGAGTGCAACATCGGCATCGCCGTGGCGCTTGATTGGGGATTGATCGTCCCTGTGATCAAAGGCGCGGAGGAGAAGAATTTCTTCGGTCTTGCGCGGGCCGTGACGGACCTCGCCGAGCGCGCGCGATCGAAAAAACTCAAACCCGAAGAAGTAACAGAGAGTACTTTTTCGATCACGAACCCGGGCGTATTCGGCGGGCTGTTCGGCCTGCCGGTGATCAACCAGCCGAACGTCGCGATTCTCGGGCTGGGCGCGATTGAAAAGCGCCCCGTGGTGATTGACGACGCCATCGCCATTCGTTCGATGGTCTACCTCACGCTGTCCTACGATCACCGCGTGGTGGACGGCGCGGTTGCCCATCAGTTTATGGGAAACGTGAAGCACACGCTCGAAAACTGGACCGAGCCGCTTTTCTAATGCAATCAGAGATGAGAGCTGGTTTCCGCGTGTCGCAGAGTTTTCTCTAAACTCTCAACTCTAGACTTTTAACGTTCGTTCTCCCATGTCTTCTTCCCTGTTGCAAAACGCGTGGGGCCAGCCTCCCTGGCAAATTGATTTCACGCCCGCTCACCAACCGCTTCCGAACAAAGTGGACTTCGCAGTAATTGGCGCTGGGTTCACGGGTCTGGCCGCCGCGGCATGGCTTCGGCTTCATGCTGCGGAAAAATCGGTCGCGGTCTTCGAGGCGGGTCGAATCGGTGCGGGCGCGAGCGGGCGCACGGGAGGAATGGTTCTGGCCGAATCTGCTGCAGGTGATCTTCTGGGGCTTGGCGATGTGCTCGCCGGGCTGACGCGCATTCTCGGCGATCTCGGACGAGCGTGCGGAATTTCGCTCGTCGAGAATTGTGAGCTCGCGTTGCCGGGCGCGTGGGAAATCGCGCGGAAAGGCGGCCTCGCGGATTCGCCGATTTCGTGGAATGACTCCGGCACGCTCCGCGTAGTGAATGAGGTTCCGGGCGGCACCGTTCATCCCGGAAAGATGGTCGAGGGACTGGCGCGAGCCGCCGAGCAGCTTGGCGCGATCATTATTGAGGAAGCGCGGGTCGAGCGCGTGGATTGGAGCGCGGACGCGGAGCTGATGTTCGCCGGCGGCAAGCTTCGCGCTGGGAAAGTGCTTTTCGCCACGAACGGCCTGTCGCTCGATTTATCGGGGCTGAAGGATCGGACGCATCCGAGGCTGACGCTTGCGGCATCCACAGCGCCGGTCGGCGATGAACAGATCGAGGCGATCGGACTTTCGCAGCGAAAGCCCTTTTACACCGTGGATTTTCCGTATCTGTGGGGGCGCGTGTGCCGCGACAATTCAATTGTGTGGGGCGCTGGGCTGGTGAGCGCGGAAGATTCGGGAAGCGTCGAGCAAATTGATATCGCGGCGGAAGAATCGTCGCGGATGTTCGCTTCGCTCGAACGGCGCGTCCGGCAGCTTCGGCCGGGGCTCGAAAAACTTAACTTCACGCATCGCTGGGGCGGGCCGATTCTTTTCCGCGACGGATGGGAGCCTGTGTTCGATCGGCATCCCGCAAGCGAGAGCGGAATTGTCCTTGGCGCATTCGCGGGCCACGGAGTGGCGCTATCGGTTTACCTTGGAACCTGGGCCGGCGAGATTTTATTGGGGCGCCGCGACCTGCCAGAGTGGGGGGAAATAATTTGAATACTCAGTTGGGAACGGCGCATCCAATCGAATTCACGGGAGTGTTCGAGATCGAGCACTTGAAGCGAACAGGAGATTAGCCATGGCGAAAATGAAAGTGGTGCAGGTACCGAAGGCGGGAGCGGACTTCGAGATCGTCGAACGGGAAATCCCGCAGCCGGGTGCGGGCCAGGTCAGGATCAAAGTGCAGGCGTGCGGCGTCTGTCACAGCGACGTACTCGTGAAGGAAGGCGGGTGGCCTGGGCTCACCTATCCACGTGTGCCGGGGCACGAAGTGGCGGGAGTGATTGACGAAACCGGCGCGGGCGTCACTACATGGAAGAAGGGCGAGCGCGTGGGCGTGGGCTGGCACGGCGGACAGGACGGAACGTGCCTCGCGTGCCGGCGCGGCGAATTCGCCAATTGCGTTAACGCGAAGATTTCCGGCATCACTTTCGACGGCGGCTACGGGGAATACATGGTCGCGCCGATGGAAGCTTTGGCGCGAATGCCGGAATCGCTCGACGCCGCCGAGGCCGCGCCGCTGTTGTGCGCGGGGATTACCACGTTCAACGCGCTGCGCCACAGCGGCGCGGTGCCGAGCGATCTGGTGGCCGTGCAAGGCATCGGCGGGTTGGGGCATCTCGGTATTCAATTCGCGCAGAAATTCGGCTACAAAGTTGCCGCGATTGGCCGCGGGCCGGAAAACGCGGCGCTGGCAAAGAAGCTGGGAGCGAGCGTCTATATTGACAGCGCGGCGACGGACGCTGCCGCGGAATTGCAAAAACTCGGCGGGGCGCGCGTGATTCTGGCTACCGCGCCGAGCGCGAAATCCATGTCCGCCCTGATCGGCGGCCTGGGCGCCAACGGGCGGATGATGGTCGTCGGCGCGACGATGGATCCGATCGAGGTCAGTCCGGTTCAATTGATCGTCGGGATGAAGAGCATTCAAGGCTGGTACTCTGGCATCGCGACGGATTCCGAAGACACGCTGCGGTTTGCGGAGATGACTGGCGTGCGGCCGATGATCGAGAAGTTTCCGCTGGAGAAAGTGGCCGAGGCCTACGCGCGAATGATCAGCGGGAAAGCGCAGTTTCGCGTTGTGCTGACGATGTAGGCGTGGCGGTCGGGAGGCGCGTTGGCATCGCTGAGACCAGTTCAGCCCAACAATATCGTCTGAAAAAATAGAATTGGTAGCCCAAACCCTAACCAGTTGGAACCGCGTTCTGCTCTGGCTCCAAAATATGGACTTGTTGCGCAGAACAGGCGGCTTCGCAGCCTTGTATAGCCATCAAGAACCCCCTCAGGCCGGTATAGATGCCAACTAACCACGTCCCAAGGGAGCATGGAACCACGCAGAAGCGATTGGAAAGGGCGAGGATGGGCAGTTCGCACGAGTTGAGCCGCTGACCGTGTTCGGATTCAACTGAGTTTTTAAGTCCCTTCCCTAGACAGGGAAGGGATTTAGGGATGGGTGGACCCCGCTTTAGATTAACTAGCACATGAAGGGCGGAGACTTTACGCATTCTCGGTGGTACGAGCAGAAGACCAACGGTTCAAAAGGAACAAAAGGTTATGCCACGAGTTCGGATCATTCCCATCGCGCAACTAATTCTTGACGAGAAGAATGCGAACAAAGGGACGGAACGCGGACGCGAACTGTTGGGAAAATCTCTCGAGACTTACGGTGCCGGTCGCTCCCTCGTAGTGGATCGGAATAATCGAGTGATCGCCGGGAACAAGACGCTCGAGGCCGCTCGCAGTGCTGGTTTCGAGTCGATCGCCGTGATCGAAACTGATGGATCATCGCTCGTAGCCGTCCGACGGGGTGACTTGGACCTCAAGAAAGACAAGAAGGCAAGAGAGCTCGCCATTGCGGATAACCGCGTGGGAGAAGTTGACCTCGAATGGAATCCGGAGGCGCTCGCTTTACTCGAGGTGGATCTCACGCAGTTCTGGAATGAAAACGAGCTCAACACTCTGCTCAAGGGCTTTCGCAACAACGATCTCTCCGCACCCGCGCCAAAAATCGATCAGGCTACCGAGCTCCAGAAGAAATGGAAGACCAAGCGAGGGCAGATCTGGGAGATCGGAGAACACCGGCTAATGTGCGGCGACAGCGGAAACTCCTCCGATGTGACCGCCCTGATGGCTGGCAAGATCGCGAAGCTCTGCGCTACCGACCCTCCGTACCTAGTCTCCTACGATGCCAAGAACCACCCCTCGAAGAACTTCTCGGACGGCAAGAACAAAGACTGGAAGGGCCGATACGCCGACAAGCAGAAGACCGAACCGCTAGGCCCGTTCTATGAAGCCTTCCTGCGGCAAGCACTGAGTGTTTGCGAAGATGATGCGGGAATCTACGTCTGGCACGCCTCGCAGCGCCAGATTGAGGTTGAGAAGGCCATGCGGGACTGCGGCATTCTCGTCCACCAACAGATCATTTGGGTCAAGAACAAGCCCGTCCTGACCCATTCGTTCTATATGTGGCAGCACGAGCCCTGTTTCTTCGGATGGAAGCAAGGGCACAAACCGAAGCGCAACGCGGGCAGCTTCCCAACGACGGTCTGGCAGATTGACGTTCCTGTCCTTCCCGGCGTTGAATCGCGGCACCCAACCGAAAAGCCCTTGGAACTGTTCGCGACTCCGATTCTGCTGCACACGCAGCCAGGAGACCTGTGCTACGAGCCATTTTCAGGGTCCGGAACACATCTCTGCGCTGCTGAGAATACGGGCCGGCGCTGCTTCGCAATGGAGATTGAACCGGCTTTCGTGGCAGTTGCGCTTGAAAGGCTATCCGACATGGGCTTGAAGCCGCAGCTAGTTTGATGGGACGGGAACAGAGCCGAAAATGCCTCAGAACAAGCGTAAAACAGGCTTTCGTGGTCCAAGCCCGGACGTCGGGAAGCAGACTCAGTGGAAGAAAGGTGAGAGCGGAAATCCCGGCGGAAGGCCGAAGAGCAAGACCCTTTCAGACGCCTACAGGAGCAAACTCGAGGAGCGGGTCCCGAATGATCCAGAGGGCCGGACGTGGGCCGAACTGATAGCGGAAGCACAGGTACGGGACGCGGTTCGCGGCAATGTCCAGGCCGCCAGGGAGATTGCCGATCGAACCGAGGGCCGGGCGCGGCAGGCTATCGAGTTCGAAGACACAACTATGGCTAAGGCATTTGAACGAATGACGAGCGAAGAGCTGGAAGCCTATGCTCGCGATGGGACCTTACCCGCATGGTTCCCCAGAACTCCAGGAGCCGACAGTCGTGGTGGGAGCTCGACAAACGAATAACGTGGGGAGATTTGAAGCCGCGATACTCCCGCAGAATTTTCCTCTCGGGTCGGCCGCTTCACGAGCGGCCGCTAGAGCGATGTTGAGGCGAATCCAGCGAGATCAAGAAAAGCCCGTCCTGGTCTTCACCGTTGAGTACATCGGTAGTGCGGAGCCGAATCAAACGATTGAGGTCTACGCGCAAACCAAACGCGAGAATCGATGAACGGCCCCCTCAGGATTGGCGATTATCAAGTGGGCACCCTGGCATCCCGTGCAGCGGCTCGGGTTCTGCTAAGCCAGAGGCGGAGCAAACTGACGCGTGTCCAATTCTTCCACAGCGTTCGAGGACCTTGGCGTGGCGGAGGCCCGGAGCCTCCCGACTTGCCAAGAGCAAACCCCTGGTTTGAAGGGGACGACGGCAAACTAATTCGTATTGTCTACATTCCTCACGTTTGGGTTGCGCGGGAAGAAGCCGTTCCGAGCTGCCCGGAATGTCGGACGCCCTATCGAAAAACCACTGACTATCCCCACTATCCCCTCCTGGGTTATCGGGCAAACTGCATTGAGAAACACATTCCGGATTTCTCTGAGGCGTAGCGAAGCGGACTAGTACCCACTTGTCCGGTTAGGGCTGCCGGTTCAGACGGTCGATGCAACACCATCTGGTATAAAGCTGTTTTCAAAGGTGGTGTTTATGAAACAAGGAAGGCGGTTTGGGCTTTCAGCGGAGCAGAAGAGCGACGTGTGGCGTCGTTGGCAGGCAGGGCAGACGTTGCATGAGATCGGGCGTGCTTTTGGGAAAGAACATTCCTCTATTCGTTGTTTGGTGTCGCGTCACGGTGGGATTGCTCCGGGGGTGCGGCGGCGTGCGCTCCTCGCGCTCACGCAGCGTGAGCGCGAGGAAATCTCCCGCGGGCTGGCCTCCGGTTCCTCAATCCGTGAGATTGCCAAATGTTTAGAGCGAGCGGTATCGACCGTGAGCCGGGAAGTCGCACGTCATGGGGGCCGTCCCGAATATCGAGCCACCGAAGCCGATTCCGAAGCCTGGCAGTCGACCTTGCGACCAAAGGCGTGCCTTCTGGCCCGTCATAGGAGATTGCGGAAGATCGTTGCGAGTAAACTGATTTTGGACTGGTCGCCGGAACAAGTTTCCGGATGGCTGAAGACCCAGTATCCCGATGATGAGAGTTTGCGCGTGTCCCACGAAACCATTTACCGTAGTCTGTTCATCCAAGCACGAGGAGTGCTGAAAAAAGAGCTTATGGCGCATCTTCGGACCAAACGCCGCATACGCCGGTCGCGGCACGCTCGTATCTTCACAGACTCGCGCGGTCAAATCTCCGATGCCATCTCCATCAGGGAAAGGCCCGCGGAAGTGGAGGACCGCGCCATTCCAGGTCACTGGGAGGGCGATCTCCTGCGCGGCTCAGGGAACAGTCACATCGCCACCTTGGTGGAACGCCATTCGCGCTTTGTCATGCTGATCAAGGTGCCGAGCAAAGAAACGGAAGCTGTGGTTGCTGCCTTGAGTCAACACGTTCGTAAACTTCCCGTAACCCTGCGGCGCTCGCTGACCTGGGACCGCGGACTGGAGATGGCCAAACACAAGGACTTTACGGTGGCCACGGATGTGAAAGTCTACTTCTGTGATCCGCAGAGTCCCTGGCAACGTGGCTCGAACGAAAACACCAACGGGCTCTTACGACAATATTTCCCGAAGAAAACCGACCTGTCCGACTATACCCAGTCGGATCTGGACAAAGTGGCGCTGCGCTTAAATCAACGCCCACGAGAGACTTTAGGTTTTCAGACTCCTGCGAGTAAACTTCAAGAAAGTGTTGCGTCGACCCATTGAGACCACCGCGTTAATCAGGCACAAGCGGGACTTTCAACAACGCTTCCCCAGCCAGGGCCAGCCTGTATAATTCGCCCGTGTTTGGTCGCCGCTCTCTTCGGTGGGCATTGATTGGTGGCGCGGTTTTGTATGCCGTCGGATCGGGCTTGGTTTATTCCAAGGAAGACGGGGTCGGTTTCTACCTGAACCTCGTTGGATTATTTGTACTGACGGTAAGTTCCCCGTTTTGGAGCCTTCAGGTCAAGCCAAAGAGCGCCTTCATCGTCTTGCTGGGACTAGGCGCGATTGAACTGATTTTCCTGCACTCGCGGGTCATATCGGATGATCGGCCCGGCATAATCTTCTTGGCGACAGTGGTGGCGCAGATCCATGAGTCCGCAGCCACGTGGTACCATCGCGGGGTTTCATCTAGAGGTATTAAAGCGTCACGTGCGGACCATTCGTCGAATCGTAGCCCGACTGATTCTGTGGGTTATCTATTGGTTCCTATCTGCGGTGGTTCTCTGGTGGGCGTATGACATGAACGCATTGATCCGCGGCGGCTTCTATCAGCGGAACGAAGCAATCGTGTTCGTTTCGAAGATGGCGCTGATAATTGCTGTCCTGGCTTTACCCATATGGATGTTCCAGGATCGACACCTGACTAGAGACGGCGGTTGGCGGCCGGGTTGGCGCGTTGCTTGGAGGACGGCTCTCATACTCGTGGGATACGCGGCGCTCGTCGTCGGTAGGCGGCAACTTTGGGCCCCCGATCAAGGCGTCAGCGACTACGTAATGTTTCTCCCAATCGTCGGACACGTGAATGGCAGGTTCTTCTCAGAATTTCGGTGGCTTGTTTTCGTGTTCCAAGTCATCCCTATTACGGCTCTTGCTTCGGGCGCTTTATACTATTTGGACGCTCGCGTTAGGTATGCTGCGACGACTCCCCGCACGAATCAACCTTAGCCTGTATGACTTTGCCGAAACTGAACCCAGACCACTCAACTCCTGATTAGTCGGATAATCGGACATCTTGGTACTAAAACCCACTTCTCCGGTTGATGTCATAACGACGTCGGCCTCGCGACGGCCCGAGTAGACTGTTCGGTGTTCACCCCAACAGTGCTCGGACCGAAGGAGGCCGAGATGAGAATTATAGGATGTGATTTACACGCTCGCCAGCAAACGTTGGCGATGCTGGACACCGAAACCGGAGAGATGGTGAGAATGACTCTGCTGCACGAAGGCAACAACGTGCGGGAGTTTTATTCCACACTTCCAGGTCCGGTGCGTGTGGGAATCGAAGCCATGGGATCGATGCAGTGGTTCGTGGACCTGATGGAAGAGCTGGGAATCGAATGCCAGGTCGGTAATCCGGCAGTGATTCGGGCGGCCGAGCCGCGGAAGCAGAAACATGATCGGCGAGATGCCGATTTGATTCTGACACTGCTGGTAGAAAACCGCTTTCCAGCGATCTGGCTACCTTCCAAGGAGGTGCAAGATCTCCGGGCTCTGTTGCGACACCGTCATCAGTGGGTACGAATGCGGACGCGCGTACAGAATGCACTGCAGGCCATCGCCCTGGCGAATGGTATGCGACGAGGCCCTTCTCTGTGGAGCCGCGACGGACAACACACGATCGCGTCGTTGCCGCTGGCTCCGCATACGGCTCATCGGCGAAGTGAATTGCAGGCGATGTACGTGAAGTTCGAATCGGACATCGAGAGACTAAACAAGCGAGTGGAGGAGCAAGCCGGCGAGCGTCCGGGAGCGAGACTGCTAATGACCCATCCCGGAGTGGGGCCGGTCACGGCGTTGGCGACCGAGGTATTCCTGGGCGATCCGAAGCGGTTCACTGACGGTAAGGCACTGGCCAGTTATGTGGGGATCATTCCCAGAGAATACTCCAGCGGAGGTCGACAGAAGTTCGGCGGGCTGAGCAAACAAGGGAATCCGTTGCTGCGATTTCTCTGGGGTGAGGCGGGAGCCCACGCGGCACGCCGGGATCCGGAGTTGCAGCGATTCTATCGTCGCAAGATGGTCCAGAAAGGTTTGGGGAAAGCGAGAATGGCTGTGGCTCGCAAGCTCGGGATTCGGCTCTGGATCATGTTGCGGAACGAGATCAGCTATAACGAGTTCTGTCGTCGTGGACAGAAGAACAGCGGTGCCGCCTGTGCAGGGATGCCTGGAACGCCCTATGGTGCGACAAGTCACCGACCGGTTGATTAGGCTACCTGCCTCCCTACGGGGAGTTCGAATAACTCATCATGGTCGAGAGTGACCGAAGAGATGGTTGGTGGGCAACACCGAACCGATGAACCGAGAACGGGCTGAGCACGTACGGGTGAACAGGCGAACAGGATCGACACAGAAAGACGCCATTCGTGCGTCGGCGGAGACGTGTGCTCAAACCCAGTGACCAGCTGAGAATAAAACTCTTGCAAGGGCCGGCGTCGTTAGAGATAGGGCGTTAATCAGGCATGTCAAGTACTTCCGTGCACATCTTCACTCGAAAAACTAGTCATAGGCCAGCCGTCGATATAGCGCCCGGAACCCCTTGTCGGAAGCGGACTCTCCTCGCTTCATGGAGTACGATGGGATATCGCGAGTGATGAGCGTCTCTGGAGATAGCGATGTTCCAATTGTCGCGAACAGGCGTCGTCCTACTATTCATCTTTTCGTCCGCTTTGAACGCCCAAGAGACCCACAACCACGGCGTACCTGAGAAACTGGGAAAAGTATCGTTCCCAACTTCCTGCCTGCCGGCCGTTCAGCAGCAGTTTGACCGGGCCGTTGCGCTCCTTCACTCGTTCGCTTATACGCCCGCCGAGAATACTTTTCAGGCCGTGGCAGAAATAGATCCTCAGTGTGCGATGGCACATTGGGGCATCGCTATGACGTACTACCATCCGCTTTGGGAGCCACCCCTTTCGTCCGCCACGATTTCGACTGCGTTACGCGAAATCCAGCTGGCGCGACAAGTCGGCGCTGGCTCCGAACGCGAACGCAAATTCATCAACGCACTGGGATTGATATATCAGAATTCCGATACCGTTCCGTACGGGACGCGGGCGTTGAATTACGATCGCGCGATGGGTGAACTAGCCGCAGCGAATCGGAAGGATGTCGAAGCACAAGTGTTTTATGCACTGGCACTCCTCGCGAGTGCATCTCCGATGGACAAAACACATACGAATCAAAAGCAGGCAGCCGATTTGCTTGAACCACTTTATCGCAGTTACCCTGAACATCCAGGAATTCCCCATTATTTAATCCATGCTTACGACAACGCAGAACTCGCACCAAGAGGCCTGCCTGCTGCAAGAGCCTACTCCAAGATCGCACCGTCAGCACCGCATGCATTGCACATGCCGTCGCATATTTTCACGCGACTCGGCTTATGGGAGGACTCCATCGCATCCAACCTTGCGGCCAGGGCTGCGGCGCGCCAGCAGGGCGACATCGGAGAAGAGCTGCACGCAATGGATTATCTGGAGTACGCCTACCTGCAAAGTGGACGCGACAGAGACGCAGCTGACGTCGTTCAGCAACTTGGAAACATGTCTAAGGTGGACACGAGCGATTTCAAAACAGCATACGCCTCTACCGCAATCCCGGTTCGCTATGCGGTTGAGCGGGGCCGATGGGCCGATGCTGCAAACATCGTCGGTCCAACAGGAGTCCCGCCCCAAGTTGTTGCAGTTGCAATCTGGGCCCGCGGGATGGGATTCGCTCGGACCGGGCGAAATGCAGAGGCTCGAACAGAAACGGATAGATTGAGGCAGATCGAAACGGAACTTCGCTCATCGGGAGACGATTACTGGGCCACTCAGGTGGGCATTCTCGCTCGCGAAGTCATGGCATGGTCAGCCCAAGCGAACAACCATCCAGAAGAGGCGGCAGGGCTGATACGCCGGGCAGCCGATGAGGAGGACGCGATCGAAAAGCTCCCAGTGACACCGGGGCCGATCCTCCCGGCCCGCGAACAGCTCGGCGATTTACTTCTGCAGCAGAATCAGCCGGAGCTGGCGTCGAAAGAATTTGAGAGGTCACTCACAAATGCTCCCGGCCGACGGGTATCCTTGGAGGGCGCCGCACGCTCTGCAGAACTAGCCAGCCCGAGGTAAATCTTCGTGACTGCGTTTGGAACGGCTCATTGACGATCGCGTCGATCTTCGGATCGTTGGCCGCGCTTAGACTAAATGTAGGCTTGATGCTGTTCGCGTTCCGTTCGTATCGTTGCGCGCTCCTAAGTTATTCCGGCCCCCCATTCTCTTCTAACTGTGCGACTAACTCCTGATTAGTCGGATTATCGGACAAGTGGCTACTAGTACTGACTTGTCCGGTTAGGGCGTTAATCAGGAGTTGGAAGGTCACCAAGACCCATTCACACGGAGTCCGTATAGATGCTAACTATTTCTGGATCGCCTGTTACGGTGCCGTAGCTGTCAACTCTTACGCGAACGCCGATTAATGCGTTATTCGTTCCGCAACCTAACGGAGCGCACCCTCCAACGGTATACAGCGTCCCGATTGCCTCGTACCCAATATTGTTGATCCAGACGATCTGGAAAGGGATTCCGTGTTGCGTGTAAAACCGAGCTACGTCGTCTTTCTTGGTCCCAACCGTAAGTTGCTGATGAGCATCTTGCTCTATGGCTGTGACCCGGAGCGAAAACGCCGTATTGCGTTTGTCGCAGTCCATTTGGCGCAATCTCTGCTTTAGCCCAAACAGGCCCACTGCGACTGCGCTCACAATTGCCGCGGCAATGAGGATTTTCCGTTTCATGGTGCCTGCATCCCCCGCAGGCTAGCATTTCGGATTTTCTAGGAACACTGCTCCGCGATTCAGTCGTAGCCTTGGAGTCAACTCCTGATTAGTCGGATTATCGGACAAGTGGGTACTGGGAGCCACTTGTCCGGTTAGGGCGTTAATCAGGACTTAGGCGATTACTTCCGGTTTGCCGACAATCCGGGAGTTGGCCCGTTAGTGGCCACAAGTGCGTTTGTCGTTACCCATCCGGTGAAACGGTGAGCTTCCCACATGCAGACTTCTAGCCTGGAACAACATCCGGATTGCCCGTAATCCGGAGCTGTCGAAGGGTCGTCCTACTTGTAATGATGGCTTCCGACTTGCCATCTTTCGGAACTACTAGTGCCGGCGCAAGTAGCGAAACATGTTGCGCAACGATCGGATCAAGAGCTCCTATACTTCTAATTGCTGTTGCAGTTCACCTCATGCGGCGGAGATCTGGGCTCGTCCTGTCTCGACAACTTTGTGCGCTGACGCCGCGGACGAGAACAGAGGTACGAGACCTTCAACCAGTGTTGGGTGAGTCAGGACCGCATCGCGCAGTGCGGTATAGGGCAGCTCGGCAATCATAGCAATCTGCACGGCGGACATGACCTCTCCTGCGCCGGCAGCGAAGGCCGTGAAGCCGAGGATGCGATCCCGCTCGATTTCCACTATCGCCTTCAAAAATCCTCGCGTTTCGGTGAGCGCATGCGCGCGCAGCACCGACTCCATCGGGATTTTGAACCGGCGATAGGCAATTCCTTGTGCTTTCGCTTCCTTCTCGCTCAGTCCGACGCGCGCGAATTCTGGATCGGTGAAAAGGCAAAACGGAACTTGCCTGCCAGTGGTTATGTGGTTGCCGCCAGTCAGGTTGTCGCGAACGACGCGGAAATCGTCGATGCTGATGTGTGTGAACTGCGGGCTGCCCGCCACTTCTCCGATGGCCCAAACGCCGGGCGCGGTGGTCTGCAGCCGCTCGTTGACCTTGATGTACCCACGATCCGTTACCTGGACGCCGGCCAACTCCAGCCCGATGCCCTGCGTGTTTGGAGTTCGGCCCGTGGCAACTAGCAGATGACTTCCTTCCAGCGTTTTCTCCGCGCCATTTTGCTCGAGAATTACTTTGACGGATTGCCCCGATTTTCCCGAGATCCTCTTCACCGTGGCGTTCAACAGGACTTCGATGCCCTCATCGTGGAACAGACTGGTAACGGCTTCTGCGACGTCGTCATCTTCCCGCGGCAGCAACCGGTCGTTTCTGTCGATCACAGTTACCTTGCTGCCGAATCGGCGCATCGCCTGGGCGAGCTCTAATCCAACGTAGCCGCCGCCAATCACCAGGAGATGCTCGGGCACTTCATCGAGTTCCAGTGCTTCCACATGCGTCAACGGCTGCGCGTCGGCAATTCCCGGGACCGGCTCGACGACGGCGTGCGTGCCAGTGCTGATGATGACGTTGGCTCCGCGAAGTTGTCGCCGCGCCCCATCCGGAAGCGTCACTTCCAAAGTCCCAGGACCAATGAAGCGTCCGACGCCGAGGATCAGCTCCGCGCCGCTGCTCTTGAAATTCTCCAAGTACATCTCGTTCAAGCCCCGCACCATTCTGCGTTTGCGCGCCAGCACCGCCGGCATGTCAATCGCCGAACCCGGCTTGGCGATTCCGCCGCGTTCCGCTCCGCGAAAGTACGTCGCGATCTTCGCGCTGTCGATGATGTTCTTGCTCGGAAGGCACGCGATGTTCGGGCACGATCCGCCGATGAATTTTCGCTCGACGACGGCGACACGCTTTCCGTCGCTGGCAAACGTCCACGCAGCGAGCGTCGATCCCGTCCCGTCCCCGAGGATAACCAGATCGTATTGTTCCGGCTGCGTCTTCTTAGGTACCTGAGCGGATGAGGTGCTTTCGGTGGGCGTCATGCGGATTTTCCTTTCCGAGCGACAGGTTCACTCTTCGCTTGCATTGATTTCACGAGAGCAGCAGACGATGCTCCTTCCAGCGACAGTCCATAGCCAACTTCTCGAACGATGCGCTCCTTCAAGGGCTGGATGAAATGGACGCGCGTGTTGCGGCGTGTCACTTCCGGAGCTTTCAAGTACAGCTCGGCCAATTCCCGCGCCCGGCTGAGCGCCTTACCGTTCGGCACAACTTCGGCAACCACTCCCCATTCGTGCGCGGTACGCGCCGCCAGCGGCTGTGGGTTCAGCAGGAACGCCTCCGCTCGTCCCGCTCCAGCGCGATAGCTCCAGGTGGTAAAGATTCCGTCACCGGGCGCAACGCCCGCGGAGAAGTGGGCCACATCCTGGAAGGTCGCACCATCCGCCGCCACAATTACACTGGCAAGTAGCGCGTAGTCTGAGTGCACATGGGCACGTCCCTCGATAGCCGCGATGACCGGCACGCGTATGTTGGCTATGTTTTCCAAAACCTGAACGCCTTCGTCGTGAACTTGGCTCCAAACGCCGGGATCGGCGACATCGCCGAAAGAGGACCAATCGACGTCAGTAATGAACTCCCCACCTGCGCCCGTCAGGATTACGATCTTGTTCGCTCGATCTTGCGCAATCCGGTAGAAGGCATCGACAAATTCCGTGTGAGATGGCGCGGTCATGATGAACGGCCCGCCGTTGGTGTGGAATTCAGCAACCAGCACACCTTTGTCATCTCGTGTCAGCTTTAGGTTGTGATAGGCAGAAAAGTAGTCATCTTGAAGTGGCATCGTATTCTCCTCTCTGTGTTGCCCTGACTGCGTTCACCCGAATCTGTTATTCGGACCTCCGCACATTGCACTCAGCCTGCGGCGCGAATGACCTCGTCGGCGATCCGGGCTGGTCAGAATTCTACTGCGAAAAACCTAGTTCGGGCGAAAGTGCCTGTTAAGTCGGATAACCGGACAAGTTGGTTCTAGTACGGACTTTTCCGGTTGATGTCATAACGACGTCGGCCTCGCGACGGCCCGAGTAGACTGTTCGGTGTTCACCCCAACAGTGCTCGGACCGAAGGAGGCCGAGATGAGAATTATAGGATGTGATTTACACGCTCGCCAGCAAACGTTGGCGATGCTGGACACCGAAACCGGAGAGATGGTGAGAATGACTCTGCTGCACGAAGGCAACAACGTGCGGGAGTTTTATTCCACGCTTCCAGGTCCGGTGCGTGTGGGAATCGAAGCCATGGGATCGATGCAGTGGTTCGTGGACCTGATGGAAGAGCTGGGAATCGAATGCCAGGTCGGTAATCCGGCAGTGATTTGGGCGGCCGAGCCGCGGAAGCAGAAACATGATCGGCGAGATGCCGATCTGATCTGACACTGCTGGTAGAAAACCGCTTTCCAGCGATCTGGCTACCTTCCAAGGAGGTGCAAGATCTCCGGGCTCTGTTGCGACACCGTCATCAGTGGGTACGAATGCGGACGCGCGTACAGAATGCACTGCAGGCCATCGCCCTGGCGAATGGTATGCGACGAGGCCCTTCTCTGTGGAGCCGCGACGGACAACACACGATCGCGTCGTTGCCGCTGGCTCCGCATACGGCTCATCGGCGAAGTGAATTGCAGGCGATGTACGTGAAGTTCGAATCGGACATCGAGAGACTAAACAAGCGAGTGGAGGAGCAAGCCGGCGAGCGTCCGGGAGCGAGACTGCTAATGACCCATCCCGGAGTGGGGCCGGTCACGGCGTTGGCGACCGAGGTATTCCTGGGCGATCCGAAGCGGTTCACTGACGGTAAGGCACTGGCCAGTTATGTGGGGATCATTCCAGAGAATACTCCAGCGGAGGTCGACAGAAGTTCGGCGGGCTCAGCAAACAAGGGAATCCGTTGCTGCGATTTCTCTGGGGTGAGGCGGGAGCCCACGCGGCACGCCGGGATCCGGAGTTGCAGCGATCTATCGTCGCAAGATGGTCCAGAAAGGTTTGGGGAAAGCGAGAATGGCTGTGGCTCGCAAGCTCGGGATTCGGCTCTGGATCATGTTGCGGAACGAGATGAGCTATAACGAGTTCTGTCGTCGTGGACAGAAGAACAGCGGTGCCGCCTGTGCAGGGATGCCTGGAACGCCCTATGGTGCGACAAGTCACCGACCGGTTGATTAGGCTACCTGCCTCCCTACGGGGAGTTCGAATAACTCATCATGGTCGAGAGTGACCGAAGAGATGGTTGGTGGGCAACACCGAACCGATGAACCGAGAACGGGCTGAGCACGTACGGGTGAACAGGCGAACAGGATCGACACAGAAAGACGCCATTCGTGCGTCGGCGGAGACGTGTGCTCAAACCCAGTGACCAGCTGAGAAATAAAACTCTTGCAAGGGCCGGCGTCGTTAGAGATAGGGCGTTAATCGGGACTTGCGCGCATAACCTACCACCGGGTACGCCCGCGAGAGCAGCTAGAATCACCAGCCCGAGGCCCGCGAGTAATAGAAAAAAAGCCTCCTTCGATTCTTTCCAGTACACGGCGACGTATACGAGTTGCACGGCCGGGACTAGGAAGCAAATTACCCCCCCAAAGGATTTTGCGCTGCCAGCCGAGGACAATAATCCAAAGACTTCCGAGAAACGCCAGTACGTAACCCAGTATGAGAAATGCCCACCCGAAAGTGTGGAAGATAGAACTCACGCGATTCATCTCTCAGTGTCGTTGTGATTTCGCAAATAATAATGCCAGAATCCCGCACTAAATCAGAAAGCGGATAGCCCATTGTTGCCGGCTGAACCCTGAACCTTGTGCCAGTTCCACATTCTGTACCGTCAGCCTCACACTGAATATGGGCATCCCCTTCTGCCCAGGACGTTGTCAGCGGAGGTAGCCATGTCCAGGTGGAAGCGGACTCTCACTGTACTGGCAATTGTGGTCGTCGGGGGCGCGGCCTATCTATGGTTTTTTGGCCCTCAGACTTTCTCCGCTTTTCAAACCAGAAAAATAGGCAGGGAAATTCCCATCGTTAAGAGTGTCCCGGCCAAGCTTCAGAACCTGTCCGTCTCCCAGGCGCCAGGGCAAAAGGTGTCATTAATGGGCATCGAATTTGAGACGCCGTGGGGTGATGTCGACCAGAGCAAATCCAAGATAGTCGGGACGTGGGCCCTCATTGTTTTTCCCTCGGGCAGGTCAATTCTCTATGTCAACGAACCGAAGGTTTTCATGACCGGTATGTTTCGGGAAAAAATCGGAACACGGAACTGTTCACCCGACTGTATGGCCAGGACGTTCTCAATTCGGACTATGCCTTGAAGAAAGCAATATCTCTTCCCGACCACGCCGAGTGACATCACACTTTTGACCTCGTCTAGCAGGGCGGCTGGACTCAGTTCCGTTCTCATCATAAAAGCCATCATGCCGCCAACGACGGATTCGGCCATATACAACATTCGAAGCGCAGGGATGAGAGGATTTCAGTTAGGGGACCCGATACGACGACCGAGGAGAAATCTCCTTCGAACTCGACGGAGACGATGTCGAAATTGAAATTAACATCGACCAGCTTGCGATCGGCCCGACTCCAGCCATCACGCAACCTGAGATAAATCGCATTATCCGAAGTGTGCATACGGTCAAGAATGCGCAACCAATTCTCACTATCAATCCACAGAAAGAAATTCTCTCAAAATTGAACCCTAACTCCTGATTAGTTGGATAACCGGACAAGTGGCTACTCGTTCCCCTGACCCACAACCCCGCGCTGCCCAGAAACCTACATTCCCTGGCTGGGTCGGAATCGTTGAGAATTCGGTTGCCCAAAAATGCGAGCCCCGCCGCCTCAAAAAGAACTGTTTCTGGGCAATCAAGCGGGTAACGTGCCGCGCATCCGCCTTCCTAGGTCCAAAGCTGACTAGAATCGGCTGGCAGTAATTTCGCGCTCCAGTCTCGCATACGAGCAGAAACGACGCAACGTTCCCCCCAGCACATCGGGCTTTAACGACCGGGCAACCCGGAAACGCGGTTATACAACAAAGTAACTGACGGCGTAGGAAAGCCAACCGAGGGGGTGGGACCTATGCCTCAAGCGGATAATTCAGTCCTTGAGCTTCTTTCTGCTGGTATTCCTGATTGTTCCTATATATGCAGCCGACGGAGGATTACGCGTCAGCGAAACAGACGACGCACGCCAAACTTCGCGACGGCGCGGTGCTCATTTCGCTCGGCGTGGAGAATTAACACGGCAGACCTGTTGCACGGGCACGTCGAGGTCGAGCTGGTCGATACCAACGGCGACTCCCCGCGGGAAGGCAAGCCGCCGAACCAAAAAAAACTGCGGCCGGCGCGAGCAAGATAGAATTCGAAGTCGCTATTCCCAATCTCAAGCCCGGCGATCTGGACGAGGTTTTCTGGTACCGCCTGCGCTACAAAATTGATCCGAGCGCATCGCAGGACGCCTCCTTCGGACCAGTGGCAGGAATCTTCGCCGTATCAGGGATTGCTCCAGATTTTTTTGTTTTGCATCTCGTTTACCCCTTTGGCGCCAAACTCGGCGGGCGCTATCAAGCAGTGGTTTGGGCGGTGCAGCCGGTGACGTCCCGGCCGGTGGCGGGAGTTAAGATTCAAGCGACACTCGACGTCAGTGACACCGACGCGATCTCGCCGCTGCGGGCGTCGGGGACGACGGATTCGCGGGGCTATGCCGCGGTCGAGTTCTATGGAACCGCGAATCCGGACACCGACAATCCGACACTCAAGATAGCCGGCGAGCGCGGCGGGTACACGGCGCAAGTCGATGACGAGGAAATCTCCACTTTCCATTTCACAACGTTTCTACTCAACACCGACAAACCGCTCTTATCGGCCCAGGCGGACGCCGCACGCCCGCGTCCCAGCGTATTCGGCCCGGATCGGCGCGCAGTCAGCAGACGAACCGCTTGAGAGGTGCATCTCTACGATTCCGAAGATATGCTCGTTTACCGCGCAAGCCTCAAGACGTCTCACTTCGGGATCGCCAGCACCGACTGGGTCGTTCCCGCGAAGCCAGCACCTTCGGCACATATCAATTGAAAGCAGACTTCGGCGAGGACGACGGCGAGGAGCAGAGCGCCGACTCAGTCAGCGTGAATATCAGCCGGTACGAACTTCCGAATTTTACGGTGATAGCGAAGCCGAGATAGAACATATGGCCTCCAAGACCAAGATGCCGCGGTCGAGGTGCGCGCCGATTACCTTTTGGGGCAGCCCGTCTCGCGCGGGCGCGTGCGAGTGGTCCAGTGAGAGCGCTCGCCGATGGAACTTCCGCGAGCAGAAATGGGATGTCGACGAAGAGGAGGCCTACGAGGGCGACAGAACTCTTCGGGACGATTCATCGCCAAACTGGACCTCGCCAAAGAACGCAAGAAGAAATGTTGGCCGAAGACTACACTCGGTTTCGCGATTTCCAGTACACGGCGTATTTCACCGATTTGAACAACTGGCCGCACAGAACACCGCCGTTTAGAGCGTCCGCGTCGCCCAAGAAGACCGAGATCCACGTCTACATCATTTCGCCCTCGTCGGCGCTCGCAGACAACAAGGTGGACTTCTTGCCTCTAGAGACTTACTACGCTGACGGTACGCCTGTCGCTTGCAACGTTTCACTGCGCACCGCGGAATCAACGAGAAGTCTTCCAAGCGGCCGCATATAACGACCTTGCGGATTCGAGCCGCTCAAGACAATTCGCACGAACCGCTACGGCGTTGCGAAGGTTTTCGGACTGGCGATTCCTGCCGCGGCTGATGATGAGGATGAGCGTTCGCTCGTATTCCGTGCTGCCGACGCGAAGGGTGCCAGCGGCAGTCATACGGAGGATTTCAATTTTCATGGGTTGCCGGCCTTGCGTGTGGATACGGACAAGGTGCTCTACCATCCGGATGATCCCATCGAAGTTCATCTCGCTTCCGACGTTCCAGTGCGACCAGCAGTTGGGGAAGCCAGTCGTTGACTTGCAATCCGTGAACCTTCAGGATGCGTGTGCACCTGCACAACGGCCGCGCCGCCGTAGAATTTCCGGCAAATGAAAAATTTCAGGGGCCGGTGACGATCGCGGCCTTTGTGCTGGGCCTGCCAACGACTGGAACGTACGGCGACACAGCGGCGGAAGGCGAACGCACCGTCCTCTTTCCACACGACACATCACTTCAGCTCGACGTGCACATGTTCGAAAGCCGTCTATCGGCCGGGAGAAGAAGCGCGCGCCAGATTTTCATGTCAACTCGGCACAGGGTGACACGGCAAAGGGAGCGTTGGGACTCGTCGTCGTGGACAAAGCCGTGGAGGAGCGCCAGCGAACCGATGAGGATCTTCGGTCGAATTCCGGCTTCTATGCCTTCCGCTCCAATTCGGCAAGTGAAGGCCAAATGCCAGGAATCCTCCGCTCCGATCTGGACAAACTCGATCTCTCAAAGCCTCTCCCCGAAGGATTCGAACTCGTCGCCGAAATCCTGCTGCAGGGGGAAGGGTTAAATACGGAGTCTCGCCACCAGCTCCGACAGCGACACGGACCTGCACGAACGATTTAAGAAAGTCGTAGACCCTCCGCTTGCTCCGGTGCTCTCGGCGCTGCAATTGGCGACGGCGCAAGGGAAAAACCCCGATGGCGAAGCCGGCATCCGGCGTTTCCTCGCTTCAACCCAACTTGCAGGTCTTCGCGACCCGTGGGGATCCCTATATCGCGCGAGAATTAGGGCGCTTGGCGCCGCATACGTGATTGACATCGAAAGCGCCGGCCCAGACCAGAAATTCGATACCGTTGACGATTTCGACGTTGGCTCCAACCAATGGCCTTACTTCAATCAATACGATCTGATGATCCAAAAGGCCGTAGGCGACTATCACAGAGAACACGGGCGGATTCATTCGCGACGCAGGAACGCTGAAGACCGAATTACTGCGTCACGGCCTCGCCTTCGACTCTCTCCGCGATCCGTTGGGAAATCCATATCAAATTGAATTCGGGGTTGACCGGACCTTCTTCATCCTGGAAGTCACGAGCGCCGGTCCTGATGGCCGATTCCGTTCGGACGGGCAGCCATCGTTCGACGACGTAACGGTATCGAGGACCGCGACCGATTATTTTGAGGCCACGCGAGCAAAAATGGACGCGTCGCTCGATCGCTATTACCACGAGACACCGACACTTTCCGCAAAGCCGTGAGGATCTGGAAGAAGCATTTCGAAAGGGTGCTGTGGATTGGGAGTCTCTGCGGGATCCGTGGGGGCACCACTACTACGCAACCTTCCGCCAGAAAACAAGCTATGCCAATACTATCACCGTGCAGAGTTACTCGGAGTACCAAGCAAAACAGCACATCACCATTCGTCCCATAACCGCCGAGATGAACTACATTGATATTCGAAGTGGTGACTCCGACAGGCAAGGAAGAAGTACTTTCCGACGATTTCGAGGTTGCAACGTTTACGCGAGCCCTTGACGCGGAGGACCATGCGAATCAGACGAATGGCGCGCCCGCGGTAGTTTTCTCCGGGGGTGCGGTTCAATTTCCGGTGTCGTCACCGATCCCTCTGGTGCCGTCGTTGCGGGTACTCGCGTGACAGCCAAGAGAAACATCACGGACGAATTCTACGAGGCTCAAACTGACGGCGAAGGCAAGTATGTGCTACGCAACTTAAGAACCAGGGCTTTTTTTTGTGACGTTCGCAACAGCCGGTTTCCCGCGATTCCGTGTTTACGGCGGTTCCCGTAGGTTCGTCGGCGGTCGCTCGGCTCAACGCCACGATGGAAGTTGGGTCCGTCAGCCAAACGGTGACAGTTGAGGCCACTGTCATGTCGTTGCAAACACAGTCCGCCACGGTCAGTGTGGCTGCTGAGAAAGTCGGCGGAACTGGAAAGTCGGTAGCTCCAAAAGCACCGCTGTCGACGCCGCGATTGCGAGACTATTTTCCCGAGACACTTCTGTGGCAACCCGAAGCTCGTCACGGACGCGCGTGGCGCAGCACATCTGACGTTCCCACTCGCGGACTCGATCACAACCTGGAAATTGGCCGTCATCGCATCCACCGTGGACGGCAGAATCGGCACAGCGGAAAGAGAAGTGCGCGCCTTTCAGCCATTTTTCGCGGATCAGGATTTGCCGCAATTCCTCACGGCGGGCGATGAAATCGGGCTTCCCGTAGTCGTCCGGAACTATCTCGATCATTCCGAACAAGTGGAAGTCAAGTTGGACCCGCAGCCCTGGATCACACTTCTTGATACCTCCGCGCAGCGCACCGATGTGGCTGCGAACGATTCCGCTCGATTGATTTTCGCCATGCGAGCCGGCATGCCAATCAAAGACGGAAAACAGCGGGTCACAGCCTCAGGGAAAGAAGCCGCTGACGCCATTGAAAAGAAAACGACCGTCCGACCTTTTGGCGACGAGAAAGCCGTGACGCGAGCCAAATGCTCGGCGACTCGGCCGTTCTTAATGTCTCCGTTCCCACATCGGCGCTGCCCGGTTCAGTGACAGCGGAACTGAAAATCTACCCGAACCTCATGGCTCACGTGTGGGAAAGCATCGAGGCAATTCTCGAAAGGCCATACGGATGCGGCGAGCAAACGATCTCGTCCACGTACCCGAGCATCCTGTTGCTGCGGTACGCCAAACAAGCTGGTCGCGAGTCTTCGCCGGAAACGGCTCGGGCGCGACGCTACGCGCAGCTCGGCTACGACCGACTGCTATCCTACGCCGCTCCCGATGGAGGTTTTACTTATTGGGGCCGGGGCGAGGCCGATTTAGCACTCACGGCCTATGCAGTCATGTTTCTCAACGATGCGAAGGAAGTGATTCCGGTGGACGACTCGGTCGAGCAGCATGCGCGAAGCTGGCTGCTCAACCAGATCAAGCCGGATGGCCACTGGGTCGCGGGGAATTATTGGAACGAGACTGAGAATCCACGGCAAAGCGCGATGCTGACCGCCTACATCGCACGGGTTCTGGCGACTGCCAGGCCCACCACGGCCGACGGTGCCGCGAGCCAGGATTGCGGTGGTTTCCGATCGCAGCCTAGCCAGTGCACTCGCTTGGCTCGGCCCGCAAACTCAACAGCAAGACGAGCCATACTTGATTGCGTCGTACGCCCTGGCGCTGCTCAATTCAGGCAGCGCCGAAAACCGCGCAGCCGCAAGTAAAGTCTCGGAGCGCCTGCAGTCCCTCGTGCACACCGAGGGCGACACATCGTACTGGTCTCTGGAAACCAACACTCCCTTTTATGGCTGGGACGCGCCGGCCGGCTTGATACTACGGCACTCGTCGTGGAAGCGCTCGAAAGCGGCGCGGCTGACGAATCCGGAACCAACAAATCTTCCATCGAGCGCGGCATCCTTTTCCTGTTACGCAATCAGGACCGCTACGGAATCTGGTATTCCACACAGGCGACGATCAACGTTTTGCGCGCGCTGGCTGCTTCGGTCTCCGCGCCGGCGTCCGCGAGAATCTCCGGATCACAAGCTACGGTACTCGTTGACGGAAAACCTGCGGCGAGCATCGCTCTGCCTCCCGGCAATGAGCTGAGCGCGCCGGTGCTCGCCGACCTCTCGAAATATTTGGGAGCAGGCGATCATCGCATCGAAATTAGCCGCGCCCCCGGCGCTTCAGAAGCCTCCGTCCAGCTCGCCGAGTCCTATTACGTCCCCTGGAGTAGCGATTCGGAAAGGGAGGGTGCGACTCACGAAAAAGGCTCCGCCGAATCGCTGAGGCTCGTCGTGAATTACGACAAGACGAAAGCCAGGATTGGAGAGCAAATCAATTGCACCGTGAAAGCCGAGCGCGTCGACTTTCATGGCTACGGAATGATGCTCGCGGAGATCGGGTTGCCACCCGGCGCGGAAGTCGATCGCGACTCTCTCGATAAAGCAATGACAGCGTCTGGCTGGGACATCAACCACTTCGACGTCTTGCCAGATCGCGTGATCGTCTATCTTTGGCCCGCGCTGGCGGCACTACGTTTTCATTTGCGTTTAAGACTCGCTTTGGCATCAACGCGGAAACTGCACGGTCCGTCTTGTACGACTACTACAACCCTGATGCTCAGTCCATCGTCGCGCCCACTCGTCTCGTGGCAGAGTAGCGCTACGCCGCGATGTCAATTGGCTGCGGCACTAGCTGTTAGCGCCCAGAATCATGTGTTTGTGGGCAGAAGGATCTGCGAATTTCGGGCACGTGAAGTCAACCACTTGCGTACCTAATTTAGAAAGGGTTATTGGGCAGATCGCGAAGGATAGTCGGATTGCCGGACGAGTCAGTCCTATTACCCACTTATCCGGTTTGGGCGTTAATCGGGACTTGGGCATCTGACCGACGTCCCAGAACCCCGTTTAACAGGAATTGGTATTAGAATCAGCGCGCACGTCGTGCGAGATGATTGGGTGATGACAACAGTCTGGGATAACTCCCCAAGAGCGCCACTAGAGCGAAGTCAATTGGCTCGGGAAGATCTTTCGCGGCACACTACAATTTTTCTTAACTCGACAGGTACAAACGCCACCGCCACATTGGTCATGCTGCCACAGGAAAATCGATTTTTTCTACTCACCGCTCAGCACGTAGCAAGGATGATTGAAGGAAAGAGAGAGAAATGGTCTTACCAGAACCCACAGCGGGTCGTGAAGTATCTAAACCATCCGCCTGTAAGAACTGATCTCGGGAACGAGGGATTATATTCACCGGATTTGACCCTTTTCGAGCTTCACGCTGAAGATGCGGCTGAGATGGTTCGCCTGGGATTGAGTTTCTATGATTTGAGGACGTCGCAATATTCGTCGGATGAAGAATATGGACCGGATTATTTCGTTATCGGAGCACCAAAATCTGCAGAAGTCCTTGCTAATAGTGAGTTGGTCTTCGAAATTCGGTGTGCGGGCGTAAATATCTTGGAGGAGGTCGTGGTAGACGACGCGACGACGTTTGCAGAAGTCGAAGCGGTTGAAGCGGACTATAGTGGGATGAGCGGAGGAGGATTATGGGAGATTTCATATCCTGCCTCCGGTGGTCATACGGTTTTTCTCCTGGGAGTTGTTGTTCGAGAGCCCCAACGGTTGCAATCAACCGCGGATACTTGCTCATCTGTTGGCTACCCTACGATTCGATGCAGCTCACGACAATCAATTAAAGAGTTGGTTGCAAGGGCTCGTTCCCTAGTACTAGAAGCGGACGAACAGAATAGCGAAACCTGCAATTGCAAAGGTCGCACCCACAACTAAGTGCCACCCGGCTCCCCAGAAAAGCGGAATGAGTTTGAGTGCGACGGTTTTCTATCGAGGGTGGGCGCCACATGGGGCACAACCTTTGCGTGCAAACCGCAATCGGGTGGCCAATCTCACGCCCACCCCGCAACGCGTCAGCCCGCCATCTCCGGGTGGCACCAGTAGATTTCAGCTGCCTTGCGTCTCAGCTCCTGCTTTCTCTTTTCCCAATCAGGCATAGCGCGGCTCATCAGAGCCCAAAACGTCGGTCCGTGGTGGCGTTCAATAAGGTGAGCCAGCTCATGTGCTACCACGTAATCGGCCAAGTGTACGGGGAGTTGAAGAAGCTTCCAGTTAATGAAAACCTTACCCACCCTTGTGCATGATCCCCAACGAAAGCCGAGTTCACGTACTTCCAATTCCGTCGGCGCCGCCCCGATTTTGGGAGCGATTGCATGCACTCTCCCGTACACCCAGCCTGCGCCCGCCAGAGAATACCAGCGACGGAAGTGCTCCAGAGCCGTTGCCCTTGCGTCTGTTCTCAACCGGAAGCCCTCAGGACCAAAACTAAGAGGCTCGACTTGGTTCGAGACGACCTTCAGGCGAAAATGTCGGCCGAGATAACTGACGACTCGCCCGTCACGTATTCCGGAGATCGGACTCTCGCCTCCAGCTCGTGCTTGATTGCCAGTTTGCGATTTACCCAAAGCAGCTTGGTACGTGCCCAACGCATCAAGTCGTCTCGTGCGACATCCACGGGGGCATGCACAATCAAAGCACTTCCTCGGTCCACGGTTAGACCGACCGTTCTGCGCCTCGCGCTTCGACGCACCTCAAACAGTAGCCCGCTGATTTCCAACGTTTCGTTCATGTCTGTGCGAGATTTTCGTGGTTCTCTTTCGCCAAGGCAACTAGTCGCTGAGCAAGATCGCGTTCACCGCCAGGCTTGCAAATGCCAGCCTTGTCGAGATCGCGTACCAAGGTGCGCGTCAGCAAATCCCGCATTGGCGGGTTCTTCCAAAAGCCCACCTTTCGAAGCTCTTGTCGGATGCGCTCTACCATTTCCAACGTTACGGCGATAGCCGCCTGTCGTTGTTGTATCGAAAATTCTCTTCCCTTGCTGCATTCTTCCAACACGAGGCGCACAAAAGGCACTTGAACTTTTGAATCGAGACCAGGAAAATCTTGTCTGTCACCTTGCTTTAGCTCGTCAATGAATTTCCGTAACTCTCGTTCGAGCGCATCCCAGTCGTCCTTAAATCGCTGAAGAATTTCCTCCAGCTTCTCGCTCATTTTGCGGGCATACGCTGGGTTCTGGTTCGTAAAGCCGCGGATATGGTAACGCGCTGCGTGTTGCATCTGTGCCGCACGCGCCCGGCTACTTGGCTGCCCCGCAAGAACCCTTTCGAACTCGGCATCTGTGATGGCCGTGGGCGGGATTTTGGGGTTTACACCTCTCGCCGAAATGTGAGTGTTAATGAGCGTCTTAACTTTCTCCGCGACGCCCAACAAATTCAATGCCGGATCGCGGTAGAGGTTAGCGGCCACTTTGTTAATAAAGCCTAGCACCTTGGCATCCCGGAAAATGTCTCCCGGAACCTCTGGCCTGTGTTCGAGAATATTCAAGGTCTCGTAGAACGAGCGCAATTTGTTGATGAAATCGGCGCGAATCTTTAAGTCTTCCAAGAGTTCGACGCACTGGTCGACTTGACTTTGGAGATCGGTGATACCTCGATCGGTGAAGACCGCGACGGCGCGCGCCCTGCGGTCGAGGAGTTTTGGAAGTTCCGAACTGATGTCAATTAGGCTGCCCTCTACATCCTCGCCGTCGTAGTCCTTGAGTGCGTCATTCAGGTGGCGCGCTACACCGATGTAATCCACAACGTAACCGCACTTCTTGGATCCACTCGTCCGATTTACTCGTGCGATCGCCTGCAACAGGTCATGGGCCACAATTTTGCGGTCGAGATACAAAACCTGTTCAACGGGAGCATCGAAGCCTGTCAACAGCATGTTGTTGACAGCCAGAATGGAGAGTGGGTCAGTCCTCTCCGTTTTTTCTGTTGCCAGTTTTCTCTTGAACCGTGCGGTGCGTTCCTCCTGCTTGGCCTTGTCCGCCCAATCCCACCAGGGCTCCGGATCGTTGTGGTCGCCCGAGATGACAACCGCAACTTCCATCGCTCGCAATTTCGGCAACACGGCATGCGCCCGCACCAAAAAACGCGTCTGGGCATCGACTCTTTCAAGCTCTTCGTCGGACAGAGCGAGAGTCGCGGCAGGCAACATCTCAACCTCCGCCACCAAATCGTCTCGGGCTTGCAGGAGCTTTTCGCGGTACGTAACGGCCGCTTGACGGCTGGTTGCTACCACTTGCGCTTTGTAACCTTCCGGCAGGACGACACCCACATAGTGCTGAAGCATGTCGCGGGCCTTCTGCTCGATGAGCAGCGGAGCTTCGAGCACGTCGCTTTCTGTTGCGTACTTGGTTTTGATTACTGCTAATTCGCTTGGGGAATAGTCCCGGAACATGTCTTCGAATAGTTCATCCAATCCGGGCGCATCTTTCACCATGCCGTCCGCTGTCCGCCCTTCGTACAAAATAGGTATGGTCGCGCCGTCCAACTCGGCGTCCTGTAGGAGGTACTTGTCGATGAAGTCTCCGAAGATTTCGCGGGTCTCAGTCTTTTCCTTGCTCAGGATTGGCGTACCCGTGAAGCCAATGATCGCCGCATTCGGTAATGCCTTGCGAAGATTGCGATGTAAGGCGCGTGTATGCGATCTATGCGCCTCGTCCACTAAAATCAAGATCTCCTCGGAGTCGTTCAACACAGGAAAGTCCTCGAAGTGGACGTTTTCCTCCAAGGTGACAAGCTTTTCGTGTACGGGCTGATCCGTGCCGGGCTTTTTCTCCTTGCGAACGATCGTCATCGCTACTTTGTCCGCGGCGTCACGGCGGGATATATCCTGATACTTCTGCAGCATGGCAAAGACGACGTCCGGCGTCTTTTCCTGAAGTACTCGTTGGGTGCGGGCAGTGGGTGATTCACGCAGTTTCTTGTCGAAATCGTTAGGGCGTAGGGTTTCGTCGGATAGGCGTGCAGTTTCGCGTAACTGGCCTTCCAAGTCCGTGCGATCAGTCACTACAACAACCTTGAAGCGCTTTAGACGCTCTGACATCCGCATTTTACGCACGAGGAAAATCATGCTGAGACTCTTGCCAGAACCCTGAGTGTGCCAGACAATCCCACCGCGTTCGTCTCGGGCCGCGCCCTGTGCCCTCGTTCGGCCCTCCAGTAGCCGTGAAACAGACTTGTGAATAGCTCGAAACTGCTGGTAGTGGGCCGCCACTTTCCGTGTTTTCCCATCGACTTGCTGGAATACCGTGAAATTGCGAATGAGGTCGAGAAGGTGGGCGGGTCTAAGCGCGCCTGCTACCAAGATTTCTTGGCTCTGCAGGATTGGACCGCTGCCGCGCCTGATTGTCGAAGTCTGTTCCGGCGTGCGGAAAAAAAGCGGCGTTCCTGAGCGCTCCGCTTGCTCAGGTCCCACATCCGTAAGCTCTCTCGCCGCTTCTTCGAGCTCAGCGTTAGGCGGAATGAGCCCAAGTTCCTGCGCCACCGTGGAAAGTGGCACTGGGCTCGTGTCCAGCCATTCTAGATATGCCTCGGCTGGCGCACCGATCGTCGCGGCGCGCGCCTCGAAGAAATCGCTCACGATCAGCAATTGATTGGTATGGAAGAGTCGCTCAACGCCCTCGTTGTCGCTGTAAAGAGTGGGCCAGACCTCGCGTCGCTGATTGGAGTAGCGCAGGAGTTGATTGATCGCTTCTTGAATCGGATTCTCAATGGCTGGGCTCTTAAATTCAGCTACGGCGATCGGGATACCGTTAACAAAAAGCACTGCATCTGGGATTACGTGGCCGCGACCGCTCGTGAGTTCAACCTTGAACTGGTTGATCACTAGGAAATCGTTGTTCTCGGGGGCTTCGAAGTCAAAGAACTTCACCGGCTGTGGCCTGCCAAAATCCCAGTCGGGTAGCCCATCGGCAACCGTGCCCTTTAGCAGCAGTTCCGTCGCCGACTGGTTCGCGTCCATGAGGCGGTGACCCGGAGCCTGTTCCAGATCGCGAATCGCGCGGGTGATGCGAGCGTCATCGAGCCAAAGATTACCGTCGCGCAAGTTCAGTTTCCCGAGAGCGGCTGCGAGCCGCCCTTTGAGCAAGACTTCGCGCGAACTGGCCCGCTCGGTGGATTCGGGAAGATCGGGATCACCTTCGATCCACTGCCACCCCATCTTCTGCAGTTGCTCGCAAAAGGGCTTTTCGACGAGGTCGTGTTCCCACTGGATTTTGCTCATGGGCACGCTTCTTGGAGGTCGAGCCCTTGGGGGATGCGGACATGGCCGGTGAGCAGGTCGGCCATCAGGCCATCTCTCATTCTACAGAACTTAGTGAGTTCTTGTTCGGATGCCCGTACCGCATCGCTCGCGCAATCAAGTATGCGGGTGATCGCTACCTGCTCAGACATTGATCGTGGGAAGGCAAACCTGAGTTTCTTGAGAGGGGCAATCGACAATTCCGCACGGGTCGTACCAACCTGGGCCCTTTCTAACGTTTTCTGGCCGATTGGGGAACGAAGCAAATGAGCCAGAAAACCGGAAAGGACATTGTTCGCAGGGCGGATGCGCGCCAGATCCCTACTAATATTTCCGAAATAGTGGCTCGGAACAAGCCCGATTCTCCCGACGGTACCCTTCACCGAAACAAGCACATCCCCAGGACGAACGCGACTCCGAGCGTAGTTTGCGTCAATGATCGGCGAGGTCCGATGCAGACCTGTACTGTAATCGCCAAGAACGTCACGAATCGTCAGGACCTGTACACCGTTGGGCACGAAGTCGAAAGCCTGCACGATTCCATAACAAATCTGAGCCTCTTCATCAGTAAGCTCTTCAAGCGTGGGAGTGTGCCATCCATGCGGAATGAGCCCAACTGGTGAGCTCTTGAATGTCCGCGGCCAGCGATCGGGATTGCGAAGCTGGCCGTCTTCATCAAGCCCGCGGGTAAGCAAATCATGCAGGAGGCCATCGCGAACTTGCGAAAGCTTGGCGACCAACTCATCCGCTCGCGTAATCGCCAAACTCATTGCATCGAGCACCGTGGCTATGCGGTGTCTCTCATCTGGCTGCGGCGTATAGAGTCGCAGGCGCTTGACATCTCCTTCATTAACCGCCGGATAGGTCGAACCGGTCTCTCGCGCGCGAAGTTGAGCTGTAACGGACTCGCTGAAAAGTTGATGGAAAATGAAGCCAGAATCAGTAATCAGATGCGGACGAAGAACCGCAAATCCTGTAGATGCGACCAGCGGATGAGAGCCAGTCTCTTCGATTCTCGCGTGTGCCCTAAGCATTGGTCGTACTGTACAGAGAAGCGCGTCGCCGACCCGTAGTATGCGTCGGGCGCGGCTCGGCGCGTCACCGAACCTGAAAACCCTTGCAGCCGACCAATCAATCCGACCGTCGTCCACCGCCGAAATATCCACGTAACGGAATTTGAAGTCCGCAGGCGTTGATGGACCCAATGTCTCCGGGTTGATGATGCACAACGACTCCAGAGTCTGTTCGTTCATTGATATCCCAAAATGCCGAGAGACCGGCTTACCTGTTCTTCAGCCGTCGTCCGCTTGCCGCGCAATTCGTTCAAGGAAATTCGGTATTTGAGCCAAAGATCCTCAAGAGACCGAGCGATCGCCTGTTGCTTTTCAACAATGGCCACGTCCAGGTTAGTCTTCACATCTTGCTCAAAGAGATCGAGTCCAAGAGTCCTTTTTTGATCCTCGGGCATCACTCCAACGCGAACCGTGAGTTCGTCGATGAATCTGCTTGTCAACTCACGGAATCGGCTGCGAGCCTCAGAAAGTTGGGCCTTGATCTTTTCGTAAGGCTCAAACGCATGCTCAATGTCAGCGAGCCTTTCTAATACCGGCGCGAGCACGGCGCGACTTTGGACGGCGGCCTCTTTGTCTTGAGCACTGGCGCGGATCCTGGCAGCGACGTTCTCGAGTTTCTTCAACGCCTTTAGTGGCTCTCTATATTCGGCTCGAATTTCCTTGGCTTGCCTGTCAAGGTCCTTGGCGTAGTTCCAGTCAGCCAATTCTTCATGGTCGAGGTCCTCGGGTGCGTAACTCTCCTCGAAGGCGTCTTTCTCCCCTTTGAGCTTTGCGATGTCGATGCGTGCCGATGCGATTCGTTCCAAGTAGTCAGCCATCATCCGGCGCACGAGCTTGTGACCGAATGGGTCAAACGTCGGGCTCGTGATTTCCTCGTCTTCTACCGCATCGGAAATGGCGTCGATCCATCCGTCAATTACGCCTGCGAATCCGTTTTCGACCAAAGTCTTTAGGTCCGGCAATGTATCGTTCCACCAACTTGCGATTACACCGGAAAGCCTAAAGCGGTCGAGGGTACCAAGCGGAAGCAAGGCGTCTACGAAGCTGTCAAGAAACTCGCGGCGTATGGCGTTCAGGTCACGCCTGGAGGGTAGCTCGGCCAAATGGGTTGCGTGGCTTAACCACCAAGCTGCCAACGCATCATGCAGTACCTTGCTGCGGCGCTTCACGCCCGAGTCGTTTTCGACGAGCGGGCGAATGGCTGACTGGTCGGTGAGTGTGGTGTCAAAATCAAAGTAGGCCGCGTCGTTCTCACGACGGCTAAATGCGTGCGCGGAATCGAAACATAGAGCTTCGAAAAGAGGAAGTTTGGATTCGACTTCCGCAACGGGCACGCCGCCATGCAAGTGGGCGCGCACGTCGTGGGGCTCGGATGGCGGAGAGTTGTCAACGTATCGTCGGATGTTCAGATTCCAGTCGTTGGCAGAATCGGAGATCTCGGAGACCGGCACACGGCGGGCATAGCCTGGAACATCTTCGTACCGCTCGAATGTAGACACGATCTTTTCCACGTGTTCAGGAAGCAAATAATTCTGAGCACGCCCCGCGTAATATTCGGCGTCAGCGTTGATAAATAGCACCTGGCCGCGGCGCTCCGCGGGCTTGTTTGGGTTCGGCGATTGCCGGGTTAGGTTGGGTCGCATCACGAGGATACAGGCGGGGATGCCCGCGCCATAGAAGAGGTTCGGCGGGAGACTGATAATGGCCTCGATAAGATCTTCCTCCAGAAGCTTCCGCCGAATCTCTTTTTCCGCGCCTCCTCGAAAAAGCACGCCGTGTGGCATCACGGTGGTGACCATGCCGCTGTCTTTGCACACTGCCAGCATGTGCTGGGCGAACATGAGATCGGCCTTCTTTCCTGTTGTCGGAGACCAGCCCCACCGAAAGCGCTCGGAAAACTCCATACCGGAGCGGGTGTAATTTTGGCTAAAAGGCGGGTTGGCGATGACTCGGTCAAAGCGTTCCAACTCTCCGCCTTCGCGGTGCATGGGGTGAAGCAACGTGTCTTGAAGCTGGATATCCGCTCCCGGCAGGCCGTGAAGGAGCATGTTCAGTTTGCAGATGGACCAAGCCGAGGCATCGTTTACCTGACCGCAGAGCCGCAGATTCGAGGGATCGCCACCAGAATGTTCGATGTACTCGCGGCTAATGATAAGCATGCCGCCCGAACCGCAGGTGGGATCGTAGACTGAGAGACCTGACCGAGGTTTAAGTATGCGGACCATGAGACGGATAACGTCGCGCGGTGTGTAGAAGTCGCCACCTTTTTTCCCGGCGGATTCGGCGAACATATTGATGAGGAACTCGTATGCCGCGCCGAGCAAATCGGAGAATTGGAAGTCTTCGTTGCGTAGTGGATAGCGGCTAAAGTGCCGGACAAGGTCACGGCAGCCGTCATCGGAGACGATGCGCTTGTTACTCTGCATACGCATGAAGCTAATGTGATCGAGGACGTGCTCCAGTGCGTCATTTGCTTCTGAAAGCGCGCCAAGCGCTTTATCGAGTACGCCTCCGTATGGCTCAGCCGCGTCCGCGAGCTTCGATTGAAGGTAGGCCCAGCGCGCCCGCTCAGGCACGAAGAATGTGTCGTAGTAATCTGGATTCTCCCGATTGCGCTCAGCGACATTTGCGCGTTCCGCTTCGAAAACATCTGAAGAGCGCTTCAGGAAAAGCAGACCGAAGATGTAATCCTTGTAAGTGGCAGCGTCCAAACCTTCCTGACGAAGGCGGTCGGCGGCGCTGTAAAGGTGGCGTTCGAGTTTTGCAAGAGAGAGTTTTGGCACAGTCCGATTGCAGTCCTTGGTTCTAGTTGCAGGCGATTCGGTCTATTCGAATCAGACTAAATGCGATCAGCAAGCTTCCGTCTCTCCACAATCGCGTCTGCGACGCGATCGGCCGATTGTACTCCAGTTCATCTGGGCCGTTGGCCTCAGGTACGACTCGAAGACGGAGGGGCGGGGATTGGTAGCGGCTTCGGGAACCGAACATCTGCGCCTGCCCACACCTTTTCCGCGTATTCGAGGATGAAATTCGCAAGGTCCGCACTGCCAATGGGAATCACCGAGAACGCGCGTGCTCCAGCGTGCTCGACGGAAGCACCAAACAGAAAGACTCTTTCCCCGTCAACAATCGCGAAGCGATCATGGAAATCCTTGGATGCGCGAATCTCAAGCGAAACGGCTGGGTACTGCTTTACGAAGGCTTCAGCCTCTTGGACGAAATCTGATTGGGCGCTAGGGCCACAAAGTATTCTGCAGCGGTTCAATCCTTTGACTGTGGCGATCAGTGCGTAAACCCGTCCGCCAGCCCACGGGTCGATGATCAAGAGTTCGGCCTTTGCAGTTTGAAGAATACTCCGGATATGCACGTAAGCATCGTGAGCTTCTCCGGCAGCGAAGAACGCGGGCTGGGCGTGGGGAGGTTCACCGATCCTGACGAATGTCTCTCCGTCGAATGTCCATCCCGCTCTATCAAGAACGATACGAAGACGCTCCCGCCTCTGCTCCTGCGCGTCGCCAAAGAGCGTCTTTACGAGAACAACCGCAACACGCCGTTGTTCTTCTTCTGAGGATGTGGAGAACTTCTTGTCGGCCACGCGGAGGTAAGCCCTCTTGCGAGTCAAGTGGCTGAAGTTATTTTCGTCGGACAATTCAAGCCCGGAGAATCCAGCCGCGAGCAAAGCACTCAAGACGTCGTCACTTGATTCAAACTCGGAGAGGACCGCCAGGATCGGTCCCCATACAGGAATGGTTGTCATTGTCTCGGCCGGTTTGTTTGAGAGAGTACCATATGAGATAACTATCGGGAGGTTTACTGAAGCGGTCCGGCGCTCGCGAGATAGGGACGCTTTCGTGCTTGCGCTACGGATTGAAATCACTCACACGTTTTTGGGCAGCCCACAAAACGCCCGTTGCGCCGACCCCTTGCTAATCCCCATTTCTTCCACAATTTCGCGCCACGAGCGCCCGTGTGCGCGCAGTGCGCCAATCCTCGCGGCGTCCACAGCTACACGGGGCCTTCCCAGGCGTTTTCCTTTGGCCCGGGCGTTCCGAAGACCAGCCTTTACACGCTCAGCGATTAGGCTGCGCTCCAACTCGGCCACTGCGCCGAGAACTACAAAAACAAGTTTCCCGGTTGGGGTGCTCGTGTCTACTTGCTCGGAAAGTGAAACAAAATCAACTCCAAGAGCCTTGAAAGTTTCCAGCGCTCGAAGCAGATGCGAGACGGAGCGAGCAAAGCGGTCGAACCGCCAGACGACTACGGCATCGAAGCGGCGCCGATGAGCATCGGCCATAAGCCGGTTCAGCTCTGGGCGGCTATCCTTGGTACCTGAGATTCCCTCATCGACGTACTCACCGGTAAACTTCCAGCCGCGTCGCTCAATGTACTCGCGAAGCTCGCGGGTCTGCATGGACGGGTCTTGGCCGTTGTTCACAGTGGAGACTCGAGCATAAATCGCGGTCCGAACTGGGCTGGAACGCGAAATTGCTTCCTGTAGAATCTGACGAGCCATGTGGCTTCCTCGGTAGGTCACTTGGTTAGGGGCGTGCCGGTGTTAGTAGCACCCGCGCGTCCCGCTTGCTCTATTTCTTCCGCGGTCTGCCTTGCCCCTTCCAGTAGATTTTCAGCTTCGTCTTGCGGAGCCCAGCCAAGTCTTGAGTCGTCCATATTCTCTTCGCGCGAGCTCCCACTAGCGTCGGCCTCGGAGGAATCAATTTCCGAGCGGCAATCCAAGCTTGTAGCGTCGCCCGCGAGATACCGACTTTCGCTGCGACTTGTGTGGTCGTAAATGTTCTTGACGCCATGTCAGGGAACATAGCTCTGTTCTGGACAAGTGTCCAGTCTTTGTCTACGATGCTCTGCGAGAAGAGCGCTCGTCTGCGATAGTACTTAGGAGGGTTTTCGTGTCAGCACCCATTATCCCGCCTGCCGACGGACGTATTCGGGCGAGAGACACAACTAAGAAAACGCCGCTAGGTACTCGCGCGCGGAGTTGGACACGCGACGACGCTCTCACTTGGGAGCAGGAGTTTCTAGAAAGATGCTCAGCGGATCCCGTGGCGTCCCGGGCCTGGAGAAAAATAGTAGAGGCTGGACTGGCGAATGTCTCCAAGCGCTTGCTTTGGGAGTACTCGCTTATGAGCAACGACGTGATGGCTGACCTGAAGCGAGACATGGATAAGATGCGGGACAATGTCGGGGCCCTCGGCCGAGCTCTCCGAGTGGCAAAAAATCAGTCGAACGGTCCGCGTCCGGCAATGTTCGCCCGGCGTTCCAATACAAAAGTCAGAACCGCTGGGGAAACTCCGTGGGCCTTCCGTAACCGAGACGCTAAGACCTTTGCGGATGCGGCAGCGATTTACCCGGATATCGGTGATCTTCCAATTAGGTCTGCGGCCGCTACGATGTCGAAGAGCGGCGACGCCGTCCGCCGTCACGGAGACAAGATTTTGATCGCCATGCTCCAGGCGGGAACGCGAGAATTTTCGGTCCCGTTGAGTCCCAATGAGCTTGCTGCTCTCGCCGCGTGCGCCAAGTTGGAATGCAACTTAGATGCCCGATCATTGCGTCGGTTCCTCAAGCTCCCGACAATTCTGGCGGCTGAAGGCGCTTACCGGGCACGATTCGCGCAAGCCCGCGCTGCCATGGCATCACCTCCTCTATAAAACTATTCGATCTCGCGTCCTCCCCCTCCTGATACGCCCCGTGCCATAGATCTCATGTCACGCCCCTATAGTTCGGGGCAAGCCCTGATGGCCATTAACCAAAAGGCCGTTCGGAGAATCGTGTCGTGATTGATCTGCGCCGATGCCGAGAGATCCTGGGACCCGGTTGTCAACTGACCGATGAGCAGCTTGAGTCGCTGCGCGATCACCTCACGGTCTTGGCGAATATTGCTCTTGACGTCGGCGTCCGAGAACTCCGGGACAGCGCAAAAAGCGCTTTCGACATGGCAACGGACCTCATGCCCGATGAGCAGCGTGAACAAATCTGTGAACGCGCGTCAATCGTGGAATTTGATGGAGGCCTGACACGTACCCAGGCTGAGGAAGTGGCACTGAAAATGTGGGCTCCGGAGCTAAGAAACAACGGGCGGATCAATTGACCAATATCCTTCTGCCTCGGGCGGATCAGTCGGCTCGATATTTGTGCGGAGACCGCAAAGGTCGTCGTTGAACCCGTAGATCAGTGCATGGTAGGAGTGACGGGCCAGGTCATGCGCGCGATCATCTATTGCCGTGTTTCGACGAAGGACCAAGTTCAGAACTTAAGTCTGTCTACACAACAGAAGGCTTGCGTCGAGTTCTGTAGTCGGAATGGCTACGATGTGGATCGCGTCTTCGTCGAAGAAGGTGAGTCGGCAAAAACGGCAGACCGAACAGAGCTTAAGAACTTGCTCGCCTACTGCCGTCAAAACAGGGGGCGTCTTCACGCAGTAGTGGTATACGCCCTCAACCGTTTCGCCCGCGACAAGTTCGACTACTATGCCTTGCGGGCAATATTAGCTGACCTTCACGTCACCGTGCGATCCGTTACTGAACCGATCGACGATTCCTCGACTGGAAAGTTGATGGAAGGAATTATCGCCTCGTTTGCGCAGTTCGATAACGATGTTCGATCCGAGCGCACTGTAGCAGGAATGAAGGCACGCCTCGAGCGGGGCGACTGGACGTTTCCTCCGCCACTGGGCTATATGAAAGGGGCAGATCCAAAAGGACGCAAGATCATCCTTCTAGATCCGAAGAGCGCTCCCCTTATCACTCGGGCGTTTCAACTGTATTCAACCGGCTTGCAGTCCAAACAACAGGTTCTGGATGTCGTCACTCGCTTGGGCCTCACGACCAAACGAGGGAGGCGCGTGAGCGCACAAACCTTCAACCAATTGCTGCGCAAACCGATCTATGTCGGCGTGCTAGAGGTTCCGAAATGGGGCATCCGACAACCGAGCAATGGGCCTGCTCTCGTAAGCCGCGAGGTGTTCGACAAGGTTCAAAGTCTACTGAACGGCAAGCGCGCCACCATGACACCTCAACTGCGTCGACATCCCGACTTTCCTTTACGCCATTTTGTCCGTTGCGGGCTTTGTGACCGGCCGTTGACGGCGAGTTGGTCGAAAGGTCGGAAAAAACGCTATGCCTACTACCGTTGCCAGAATCGTTCCTGCAAGGCTGTAAACGTTCGACGGGAGGTATTGGAACAGCTATTCGTTGAATTTCTCGCGTACCTTCAGCCAAAGCCCGAGTATTTGGGCTTGTTCGGTGAAATTATCCGGGACGTTTGGAAAACCAAAAGAGAAGACGCAAGCGCACTACATAGAGCAGCGCAGCGCGATCTTAAAGCTCTTAGCGACCGCAAGCAGCGTCTCGTTGAGGCGTTTGTATACGATCGCTCCATCGATCCAACGACCTACCAAGAACAACTCGACAAGCTAAACGAACAAATTGTGCTGGCTGAGATCAACGAACGTGACGCCCGGATAGACGAACTGGATTTGCAAGCTGCAGTAAGCTTCGGCGAGTTTGTTCTTCTCAATGCTCCACGCCTTTGGATCCAGTTGTCGTTGGATCAAAAACAGCGACTACAGCAGTCGCTTTTTCCGCGCGGAGTACAGTTTGACAACGGTGCTTATCGAACCGCCGAAACTAGTATGGTTTTCTTAGAGTTGGATGCGAAACTACCAAAAAAAGAAGGTTTGGTAGCGCTAACGGGAATCGAACCCGTATTTCAGCCTTGAAAGGGCCGCGTGCTAACCGTTGCACCATAGCGCCGGAGTGAAACAAAGCCGGAGGAGATTCGATTATCCGGGAAAGCCCCAGCGTTGACAAGCCGAGGAACGAACTTACACAGCAGGCTGACACTTTTTGGCGATCGAGCTTACCGATACGGCGCAAAAACCGCTATTACAGAACTATTACAAAAGCGATTGTGCGATTCTGATAGCCTGACCTTGTAAAACTGAGAGAAAAATAGAGCCTCCTCAGAGAACACACAGGGACCCATGACACTTGCCGACCTAGCTAAGAAGTCCGCCGCGAACAACGAAATCAACTGGGTGACAGCTATTTTTATGGTGCTGTTTCACATCGGCGCCGTGGCGGCGCTATTTTTCTTCAGCTGGAAATGTCTGTTCCTTTTGCTATTTCTCAACTGGGTTTCCGGCAGCCTCGGCATCGGCATGGGATATCACCGGTTGCTGACGCATCGCGGCTATAAGACTCCGAAGGGGGTCGAGTATTTTCTGACGGTTTGCGCCACGCTCGCCCTGGAAGGCGGACCGATTTTCTGGGTCGCCACGCACCGCATTCACCATCATCACTCCGACAAGGAAGGCGATCCGCATTCGCCGATTGACGGCAAGTGGTGGGCGCACATGGGCTGGATTCTGATGGGCAAGTCCATGCATCACGACACAACGACGCTCGCGCGTTACGTCCCCGACCTGGCCAAAGACAAGTTTCACGTCTGGATCACGAAATACCACTACGTGCCGATGATCGTGCTCGGTTTCATTCTGCTGGCGATCGGCGGAATTCCTTTTGTGCTCTGGGGCATATTCCTGCGGACCGTGATCGGCCTGCATTCGACATGGCTCGTGAATTCGGCCACGCATTCGTGGGGCACGCGGCGGTTTAAGACTCGCGATCTTTCGACGAATAGTTGGTGGGTAGCGCTCCTCTCGTTTGGCGAGGGCTGGCACAACAATCACCACGCGCATCCGACGTCCGCGCGGCATGGGCTGGCCTGGTACGAAGTTGACCTGAACTGGTACGGCATCTGGACGCTCCAGAAACTCGGACTCGCGCAGGACGTGTACCGCGTAAAGCTCCCGAGCAAACAGACCGGGATCGAGAATCTCCCCGCCGAGGAAACCGCTGCCGAAGCCGCCGAGCCAGAGGCTGAACTGGTCTCGGTTTAGGGATTCGTTTCGTCTTACCGGCGCGAGCCGAAGCCCCCGCGCTCGCGTTTCGAGTTAGTCTCCTTCGCGAAATAACTCTGCGGGAATCCGCGCGTCCGCCGCTGTACAATCCTCAGAAGTAGCCATGCAAATCACCGGTCGCCGCAAGAAAATCGCGTTCTTCGTCGTCCTGGGCATATGCCTGGTCGTCCTGGCGGTGACGCTGAATGTCAGCTGGATCATTCTTCACTGGCGGCAGGGCGTGTTGCTATTTGTCGGCGTGATTTTTTTCGCCGCGATCATTCTGGGACTCATCCTCAACACCGGCTTCCTGGTGCGCGAGATCCGGGTCAACGAGCATCACGACAGCTTCATCAACGCCGTGACTCATGAGCTGAAGACTCCGATTACATCTATCCGTCTCTATCTGGAGACCCTGCAGACGCGCGAAGTGGACGAGGCGCAGCGGCAGCAGTTCTACCAATTGATGCTGGACGACACCGACCGATTGCGCGGCACCGTCGAGCAGGTACTGAAGGCCGGCGAAGTAGGCTACAAACATGTGGCGCGGAATCCAGTGGAAGTGGATTTCGGCAGCCTGGTGGGCGAATGCATGGAACTGGCACGGAACCGTCACCATCTGCAACCTGCCGCGCTGCACTGGCAGGAAGCCGCGGGAACCAATGGCGCCGAAACTAAAGTCTCCGGCGATCCCGACGAACTTCGCACGGCGATCTCCAACATTCTCGATAATGCGATCAAGTATTCCGGCAGCGACGTGGACGTCTCGGTGGGCATCGAGACGCTAAACGAAAAATGGATCGCGCTGCGGGTTCGTGACCGCGGAGTCGGAATTCCCGCGGGCGAGCTGAAGCGCATTTTCAAGCGTTTTTATCGGGTGCCGCGCCGATCGGCATCGCAAGCAAAGGGAACGGGACTGGGCCTGTTCATCGTTCGCGCAATTGCACGCGCGCATGGCGGAAAAGTATTCGCGGAAAGCGCCGGTGAGGCGCGGGGCACCACGGTGACGCTCGAATTGCCGAGGAGCGGGGCGTGAGCCGGGTTCTGGTGGTCGAAGACGAGGCACATTTGGCGCAGGGCTTGCGCTTTAATCTGGAAGCAGAAGGGCACTCCGTCGAGGTTGCAGGCGACGGCGAAACGGCAATCAGCCGGCTGCTGGGCGGTGGAGACAAAATTGACGCCGTCGTTCTCGATGTAATGCTTCCCGGGATGGACGGCTTTGCCGTGGCCACCGCGCTGCGTAAAGCCAAGAACTATGTGCCCGTACTGATGCTCACCGCTCGCGGCCGTCCCGAAGATGTGCTCGCCGGATTCGCGGCTGGAACCGACGACTATCTTCCCAAGCCATTCGAGCTGCCCATTTTTCTGGCGCGGCTTAAAGGCCTGCTGCGCCGAAGCGCGTGGCTTGCCAGTCCGGAGCACTCCGCAGCTAAAACGGCGGCAAACGGCAAAACTGACGGTAGTGCGAGCGACGAAGACGTGTTCTCGTTCGATGGACGCACGATTGACTTTGGCAATCTGGAGCTGCGCACGAAGGACAACACGATTCAGTTGACGCTGATGGAGGCAAAGCTTCTGCGCCACTTGATTCGCAGCAACGGCAAAACAGTGTCGCGGAAGTCCATTCTGGAAGATGTCTGGGGGCTGCGCGAAGACACGGACACGCGCGCTATAGATAATTTCATCGTGCGGCTTCGGCGCTACATCGAAGAGGACCCCTCCGAACCGGAGCATCTGCTCACCGTGCGCGGCGTAGGATATAGATTCGTCGCCTAGGTTCAATGCTCGTTCCCGGCTTCAGATGTAACCAGATTGGCACGTCGCCCGCTGGCACCCGTTGACACGAAAGGGGCCTCTGTCAAGATTGACGCTGCGGAAGCATCTTGGAAAATGAGGTGACGTATCCATGAATTCCTTCAAACGCATCACCGCCATACTTGTATGTTTCATGATTTCTCCACTCGCCGGACTCTGCGATCCGCAGGGCGCGCAACATGCGGGGCAGATTGATGCCTTGATCCCGTCGGCTACTCGCAACGCCCAGCCCGCGAAGGCGAAAGACGAAATTGACTGGAACGATTTACTGAAGACGGCGCACAGCGGCCGCGTCCGCGCGGGCTTGACGGACGGCTCGATCCTCAGCGTCGGTTCCGACAGCGAACTCCGGGTTGTGCAGCACGACGGCGCGTCCCAGCAAACGTCGCTCGAGCTGACCTACGGCCGCGTGCGCAACCAGGTAACCAATATCACGAAGCCTGGTGGCAAATACGAGCTCAAGACCCCGAACGCCGTAATCGGCGTGATCGGCACGGATTTCACTGCGCTCTACAAAGGCAATAAGACGACGGTGTGGTGCCATAAAGGACGGGTGAAGGTGACTCCAACGGGCAAGGTGGCCAAGAACTCTGGCCAGCAAAGCTCGACTGACAATTCTGTGACCCTGACGGAAGGCCAGATGGTCGTGATCACGTCCGATATTCCTCCAGGCGGTTTTCAGGCTTCGAACACGCCACCCGATGAAGCGCAGAATGTCCTTCTTTCCACCGACGTTCCCGATGGCAACCTGCCGCCGCCCGGAGGCAATCACGGCAATCCGACACATGCCACGCGTACGCTGCTGATCGGTGGGGCACTCTCGTTGGGATTGGCGCTCGGATTGGGGCTGGGCACACGCAACAGCGGCAGCGGCTCGCCGAATTGCAAGCCTTCACCCGGCGTTTCGTGCCCCTGATCGAGCCGGCCAAGGGTGAGGTTGTGGTGCGTGGCCCGAACAATGCACGCGGGCTGGCTGAGCCGCAGTCGCGATACCTATGAGCTCGCAGGACAAGCCTTCTTCCCGATGGTTGGCGTGGCTGCGCGTCTTTTCCGTTTCCCAGGTTGATATCGCACTCGCCATAGTCATCACTCTTGCTGGTTTGGGCGTGTTTGCGTATTCCGTTTTCCGCACCAGCGCGCGCGCGGGCTTCGCTTTTCTCCAGGATATCGAACAGAGCTCGCTCGATCTGCGGTTTGACGTGCGCGGGCAGCGCGCGCACGACAATCGCATCGTAATCGTGGGGATTGACGAGAGGACGCTGCAGAAAATCGGCTCCTTTCCGCTGCCCCGAAAATCCTACGCACTGTTAATTGACCGCCTGCACGCAGGCGGCGCTCGAGTGATCGCGTTTGACGCGACGTTTCCCACGCCCGAGACCAATTCCGCGGCGCCGGCGCTAGAGCGCCTGCAAAACGAACTTGGCAGCTCCGCGACTCCCGCCGTAACGGAGAAAATCAAAGAGCTCGAGGCGGCGAGCGATCAAGACGCGCTGTTTGCCGATTCCATGAAGCAAGCCGGCAACGTGGTGCTGGGACACTTATTTCTCGACGCGGATGCCGCCAAGCACGCCGATCCGAAACTCGAAGCAGAGTATTTCAACATCGTGTGGGCCAAGGACTACCCGCAGGACATTGCGCTGAAGTCAGGGGACGGAAGACCGTACGACCTCGGCCAGGCCTGGATTGCGAACGGCGGCACGGTGGCAGCCGGCGCCGAGGCCAACATCAAAGAGCTTGCCGACGCAGCTGCCTCATACGGATTCATTGATATCAATCCCGATCCGGATGGGACGCTGCGCCACGCTCTGCTGGCGATTCGCTATCAGAATCAGGATTTCTTCCCGTCGCTGGCGATGCAGGTGGTCCGCGAATACGAAAAAATTCCCGACCAGGACATTGAACTCGATTTTGCCAACAACGGCCTCGAGCAAATTAAATTCGGCCGGCACTTGCTGCGGCCCTCGCATGACGGCACGGCGATCATCAACTACGCCGGGCCATACGGAACGTATGCGCACTATTCCATGTGGGACGTGATGAGCGGGGCGGTTTCGCCGGACACATTCAAGGACAAGATCGTGCTCGTGGGCGCGACCGCCAAGGCCATCGGCGATATCCGCAACACGCCTTTTCAGGTCGGCGGCGACCCCTATATGGGAGTAGAAATACACGCCAACATTATAGACAACGTTTTGCACGACCAAGAACGGGGCCGCAGTTTCCTGACGCGTGGGTTTGACGAGGAGATGATTGACATCGGCTTCATTCTGGTTTTTGGGCTCGCTTTCGGATTTTTATTCAGCCGAGTCCCGCCGCTCTATTCCACGATTTTGGTGCTTTTAGGGCTGGCGGGATTCGCCTGGTACGTTTACTTCAGCTTCGCGCAGCAGGGCCGCTGGCTCAGCTTTGTGATTCCGGCGGGAACCCTGGTGGCCAACTACGCAGCGATTACCAGCTATCGCATGATCTTTGAGGAGCGCGCAAAGCGAACGATTCGCAAGAGCTTCTCACAAGTGGTTCCACCAGCCGTTATCGCGCTGATTGAGAAGGATCCGCAGAAATACCTTCGCCCCGGTGGCGAGATGATGGAACTAACCGTGCTCTTCAGTGACATCCGCGGCTTTACCACGATCTCTGAGGGCCTGACGCCCGACGCTCTCGTTCTCCTGCTCAATGAATACCTCACGACTATGACTGAGACCCTCTTTTCCACCTACGGCACGCTTGATAAATACATCGGCGACGCCGTTATGGCCTTCTGGGGCGCGCCTGTCCCGCTGGCGGATCACGCCTTCCGCGCCTGCTCCTGCGCGTTGCGGATGGTGAGCGAGCTCGCGAAGCTGAACGCGAAGTGGGAATCCGAAGGCCGCCCGCCTATTGCCATCGGCATCGGTCTCAATACGGGCGAGGTGAACTTCTGCCGAATGGGCTCCGCCAAGCGCCTCGCCTGGACCGTGATGGGCGACAACGTCAATCTGGCCTCGCGCCTGGAAGGCATCACCAAGCAATATCAGATTCAAGCGGTCATCAGCGAAAGCACCTACAACGCTGTCGCCGGAAAATTCGTCTGCCGTGAGCTGGACAAGATCAAAGTAAAGGGCAAGCACCATCCGGTGAACATCTACGAATTGCTGGACGTCGCGAGCGAACGCGCCAAATACGAGTCGCTGCTGACTCAATTTGAGAGCGCGATGGCTGCCTACCGAAGCCAAAACTGGCAGGAAGCCTCTGCGCAATTCGGCCAGCTGCTTGGCACCTTCCCGGAAGACGGCCCCACGAGGGTTTTCCTGCAGCGCGCGCTGGAATATCTGGAAAATGCGCCGGAATCGGATTGGGACGGCGTGTACGTTATGAAATCAAAGTAACAGAAAGCGCGGCGGCTCCTCGCGCCCTCGCTTCAGTAATGCAATGCCATGATTGCGTGCACGCAGCCGAGCAACAACAATGCAAATGACAACGGGATGTGCATCATCAACCAGCCGTGCAGCCAGTGGTGCAAGCGCGTTTGAAGGCGCAACTGGCGCGCCTCCTCGGAGATGTGCTCGATTTTGTTGGTAGCTTCCTGCAGTCCGACGGGCACCATAACGCGGAGCCCCTCGAACGCAGTTCGCGCTCGACCCCGATTGGCGAGCAATTGCTGCCGCGCAACATGACCTTCCAGGAAAGGGCGCAATTCGCGCTGATAAAAGCTGGTGAGCGGCGCGGCTTCCTTTTCACTGGACGCCGCCGATACCGCACCGGCCACAAGCTCATCGGCATCGGCGATCAGCTGACCGCGGACATGGTCAATCTGATCGAAGATCGTCTCTGATGGAACTTCCACGGTCATCACATTGGGCAGGTAGTTCTGCAGGATGGCGCCAAAAATTCCACTCGCGACAACTGTGATGAGCAGCGCCATCAATACGCTCGTCAGCGTTCCGCCGAAATGAAATCCGGCGTGAAACAGAATGATCGGCAGACTCAGAAGCCCGAGCCACAAATGGCCGCGCATCCACGCCTGCGCACGGCCGATCCGCATGATAGGAACTTTCTTGCGCCAGGCCAATAGTCCCGCGAACACCATGAAAGCGGAGCCGATGATTCCAAACGCAAGTCCGATGGGACTGCCCCCGCGCGGACCTGCCGGCGAACGCACGGCGTACGGGATATAAACGGCGGTCGCTATCCCCAAAATGATGAGCGAGGCCGCCAGCCATTTCCTGTGTGTGTGGTCTATGTGCACGGTTGTGAAATTATCGGGCCAAAAGTTTCATTCCTACGGCTTCTGCGCGATGCCGGGCGCCTGCCCCAGCAACTCTGCAAAAAACTTCCGCGGGTCCACGCGGTGGGCCGCATCGTGCGGGCACGCGTATACGCAACTCGGCTCCGCGTGGTCGGTGCACAAATCGCACGACGTGGCCTTTTGCTTCACCATCGCAACTTTTCGTCCGGGCTGCCCCGGAACATCCTCCATCACATTGAACGGATGGAGATTGATATTGCCGTACGGGCAATTTTCTGCGCACAGCCCGCAGCCAATGCACCAATCCTCAATGATCACTTCCAGCGAATTGCGCCTGCGTATCGAGCCCACCGGGCAGCCGACCATGCACAGCGGGTCGAGACACTGGCGGCACGAAGTCGCCACCAGATAATGGTCGAATCGCAGCCCCTCGCGTATCAGCCGCGTGATGCCGTCGTGCGCATCGGCGCAGGCCCGCACACATGCGTCGCAGCGCGTGCAGCTGTCCAGATCGAGCAGCAGCAGGCTTTGCGCTTCCATCAAGCCCTGCGCCAGGAAATTATCGAGCGGCACGCTCTGCACTACCGAGAGCCGCTCGCGATTCATCTGCGCGCGCTCATGCTCCACGGTTTCGAGCTTGCGGCGCACCACGGGAAATTCCGCCATCATGCGGTTGAAGTCCACGGCGCCGATGCGGACCAGCTCCACGTGGTCGAGGGCGGTGCAGGTGGCTGTGCGAACGTCGCCCGTAAGCAGGCCGGTCTCGCCGAAATAATCGCCGCGCGAAAGATAGGCGAGAACCATGTCGCCGCCGGGATGCTGCTGCGACACTTTCACGAAGCCGATACGCACGAGATAAAAGCTGTCGGCCGGCTCGCCCTGGCGGCAGATCACCTGGCCGGGCCCGTAGCGGACTAGCTCGACGGATTCGCGCAAACTGCCAATAAATTCGTCTGTCAGTCCGGCGAACACCGGCACGGAGCGCAGATGGCTATCGAGCGCGCGCTTTCGATAGGATTTGTCGAGCTGCGCGCGGAAATTCTTGTTGCGCTGCATGATGTCGAGCACGTTGCGCAGCATTTCGAGCATGGTGCAATCGGTTTCCGCGCGGACGGTGGCCGAGCGCGGATAAAGGCTCATGCAAGTCATCTCGCCGAAGAGATCCCCGGGGCCGAGTTCGGCGACGGGATTGTCGTAGCTGAGATCTATCGGCGCATCAATGGGAATCCATCGCTGGTCGGCTTCGCCCTCGCGGCGATCGCCGCTGCGCTTCGCGAGCGAGCTCGAAAGCTTGCCTACAAGTTTCTTGATGCCGGTCTGCGTTTTCACGTGCGCCATTGGCGCCGAGATGGAAACCCGCGCCCTGCCTTCAACAATGTAAAACGCAGTCGAGCCATATTCGCCTTCGCGGCAGATGATTTCGCCCATGCGGAAATGGCGCTTCACGACAGCGCCTTTATTCAAATTCAGAAAAGTTCCGGAGACGCCCTTGAAAACTGGTAGCGCCTGGAGCTCTTCGGGCGTGACCGATTCGAATTCGGGGCCGCTGCCGAGCGCCGTGCGCGTGGCGACCTTGTTGGTGAGCGCGCCGGTGGGGCACGAGACCATGCACTCGCCGCAGGAGACGCACGAGGATTCGCCCATGGGTTCGTTGTCGTCGAACGCGATTCCGGTGTGCGTGCCTTTGCCCATGCGGCCCAGCACGAAGTTCTCGCGAATCTCGCCGCAACCGCGGATGCAGCGGTCGCACAAGATGCAGGCGTCGAAATCCACGGCGATGCTCATCGAGGAATCGTCTTTGGAGCGGCCGGTGTCGCGCTTGGAGAAGCGCGGCTGCGTGATTTTTTCCTGCTTGGCGAGCATTTCGAGCTCGCAATCGCCGGATTGCTCCTGCCGGGCGCAAGGCGAAGGATGGTTTGCCATCAGCATTTCGACCAGCGTGTGGCGAGCGCGCAGCACTTTTTCGGACGAGGTGCTCACGACCATGCCGTTTTCAGCGGGTCGGACGCAGGACGCGGTGAAAACGCGCGCGCCGACGTCCACCACGCACAGGCGGCAGACACCAACGGGAATTTCATTCTGCTGGTGGCAGAGCGTGGGGATGGCGATATTGTTCATGCGCGCGGCGTCGAAGACGGACGTGCCCGCGGGGACGGCGACTTTCTTGCCGTCAATGGTGAGTTCGATCGTCGCGGCGGCGCTCATGCGTGCCTCGCGGCGTTCACTTGGGCCGCAGTAGACCTGCCGCAAACTCCAGAAGGACATTTGCGACGCGTGATGTGCGCTTCTACTTCTTCGCGGAAATGCTTCAGCACAGAGCTGATTGGAGCCGGGACTACCTGGCCGAGACCGCAGATGGAAGTAAGGCGCAGGGCATCGGAAAGCTCGTCAATCAGCACGAGATCGGCGGACACGCCACGGCCCTGCGTCCAACCGCTGAGCAGATCAACCAATTTCTGCGAGCCGACGCGGCAGGGAACGCATTTGCCGCACGATTCGTTGCGGAAGAATTTTGTGGAGTTGAGCGCCATGTCGAGCATGCATGCGCTTTCGTCGCAGACGACGACGGCGCCGGAGCCCATCATGGAGCCCGCGTCGGCAAGCGCCTTGAAATCCAGTTTTACATCCGCCATGGACGCGGGCAAATAGCCCGAAGACGGGCCCGAGGGCGCGAAGCCTTTCAGTTTCTTGCCGCCGGGAATGCCTCCGGCATGATTGAAGATCAGCTCGTTGAGCGTGGTGCCCATGGGAACTTCGAAGACACCGGGATTGGCGACGTGACCGCTGACGCCGACGAATTTCAGTCCGGCGCAACCGTTTGCGCCCTGCGCTCGGTACCAATCAACGCCGTTCACGAGGATCGTCGGGACGTTGGCAAAGGTCTCGACATTATTAATAACCGTGGGCTTGTTCCAAAGGCCGTGCGTGACCGGAAACGGAGGCTTGTTGCGCGGCTCGGCGCGCTTGCCTTCGATGGCTTCCAGCAGCGCGCTTTCTTCTCCGCAAATGTAGCCGCCTGGGCTGACGAAAAGCTCGAGATCGAAGGCCAATTCGCTGCCGAGGACGCTTTGGCCGATGAGGCCTTCGCTCTTGCAGCGCACGATTTCGTCGTGCAGGATCCTTTCCTGCTCGTCGTATTCGTGGCGGATGTAGAGGATGCCTTTCTGCGCGCCGGTGAGCAGGCCGGCGAGGATCATGCCTTCAATCACGAGATGCGGAATGTTGGTCAGGATGAAGCGGTCCTTGATCGTGCCCGGCTCGCTTTCGTCGGCATTGCACACGATATATTTTTCGGGGCCGGGCTGCTGGCGGACCAGCTGCCATTTGGACTCCGTTGGAAATCCCGCGCCGCCCAGGCCTCGAAGGCCCGAAGCCTTCAGCAACTCGAAGGCGGAGTTCCAGTCGCGCGATTGCACCAGGCGGCGCACGACGGCATAGCGCTCGTTCGGCGCGGCGTATGGATCGGAGGCGCACCGGATCCCGCGCTGCGATGGCACGGGCTCGGGCTGCGCGCCCTGCGTAACCACGCCGCGAACCATTTCCTCGATTTCCGATTCGGTGAGCCGCGTAAAGATGCGGTCGTTGACGGCGACGGCCGGCGCCTGATCGCAGCGTCCGAGGCAGGAAATGCCTCGGATGGTTACGTCCGTAGAGGTGAGATTCTTGAGACGCTCTTTCAGGTTTGCGCTCAGCTTGTCAGCGCCGCGGAGGTGGCAGGACATGTCCTGGCAGACGCAGACGTCGGCTTTCGGCGGCGGCGTGAGGCGAAAGTGCGGATAAAAACTGGCGACTCCGTGCAGGCGATAGAGTGGGACGTCAGTCTTTTTCGCCAATTCCTTCAATGCGTCCGCAGGCAGGTAACCGAATCGGTGTTGAATTTCGCGCAACCCGTCGAAGATCAACGTGACTCTCCCGTACAGAGGGTCGTTCATTCCTGCGGCGGAATCAATCTCGCTTATCGCTATCCGTGACCCATGAGGATATAGCAAATCCCATTCGGCAAGTCCATCATGCGCGTCGCTAAAGATAATGGCGACCGTCCCCAGCAGTTACGACTAGGCTCAAAATCGCCGACTTTCACGGCTTTCCGCCCCGGATTTTGCGGTAGAGTATCCCTGCCAAACGTGACATGAACACGAAGCTCGCGATCAAACCCTTTCGCCTTTTCCTGCTGCGCGCAGCGATTCGCTTGTAGGATGCGGCAGGAAAACGCCTTCCTGAGGTGACTCGTGCAGCAATTTGACTTGGTGGTGATCGGCTCCGGCCCAGCCGGCGAAAAGGGCGCGGCGCAGGCCGCCTATTTTGGCAAGCGCGTCGCAGTGGTCGAATACGGTTCCGATCTTGGCGGCGCCTGTATCAATACGGGCACGCTTCCCAGCAAGATTCTCCGCGAATCCGCGCTCTATTTTTCCGGCCTGAAGCAACGCGGGCTTTACGGAATTGACTATTCCCTTCGCGAAGGCCTGACGGTAAAGAATTTCATGCACCGCAAGGACGTCCTCGTCGAAATGGAGCGCGAGAAGATTCGCGAAAATCTGGCCGTGCATGGCATTGAGCTGATTCAGGGAACTGCGTCCTTCGAGGACGCGCACACCGTTACCGTGAAGACGTCGAAAAATGAAATCATTCAACTGCGCGGCGAGGCGATCCTGATTGCAACGGGTTCGCGCCCTCACCGCCCTGCGGAGATACCTTTTGACGACGAGACCATTTTCGATTCCGACTCCATTTTAAAGATGGGACGCATCCCGCGAAGCCTCGTCGTCGTGGGCGGCGGCGTTATTGGGTGCGAGTATGCCTCGATATTTACCGCGCTGGGCGTGGAGGTTGCGCTCGTGGACGGGCGGGACCGCGTGCTCCCGTTTCTGGATGCTGAGTTGTCCGAAGCGCTCCGCGTCCGCCTCGCTGGACTTGGTGTGAAATTCTTCCTGGGCGAGCGCATGGGACCGATCGAACGCACCAAGCAGGGCGTGCGCATCCAGATGCCTTCGGGCCAGACGATCGAGATGGAAACGGCTCTTTTCGCGGCGGGCCGGCGCGGCGCCGTGGATGAATTGCAACTCGAAAAGGCCGGCCTGGCGGTGAACAAGCGCGGCTACGTGGAAGTGAACGAGTTCTATCAGACGGCGGTTCCGTCCGTTTATGCGGCGGGCGACGTGATTGGTTTCCCTGCGCTGGCCTCGACTTCGATGGAGCAGGGGCGCGTAGCCGTATGCCATGCTTTCGACTTCCATTACAAAGAGCGCCTGGCTTCGATGCTTCCCATGGGCGTGTACACGATTCCCGAAATTTCGGCTGTCGGTGAATCGGAAGAAAGCTGCAAGGAAAAGAAAATTGACTACGTAGTCGGGCGCGCCCATTACGAGAACAACGCCCGCGGCCTGATCGCGGGAGATGCCACCGGCCTGATGAAGCTGCTGTTCCGGCGCAGCGATCGCCAGCTGCTCGGCGTCCATATCATCGGCGAAAATGCCACCGAGCTGATTCACTTGGGAATGATGGTCCTCGAATCCGGAGGGACGCTCGATCTCTTCATCAACTTCGTATTCAACTATCCGACGCTTTCCGAAATGTACAAGTACGCCGCGTACGATGGTTTGGGAAACCTCTCGGGCCATAAACTCCGCCAGGGATAGCTCCGCCGCCACATCACCGCCGACGCCGAGCCCTGCGACGAACACTTCGTTTTATCTATTGCAGCGATAGCTCCTTTTGATGCGCATTGGCGAGCTCCGCGCCAAAAATGGGGTATATAATATGTATGACGAACATTGAGAACGGATCATTTGAGAATCCAATTGTGGAGAGTTAAATCAACATGGTCGTGCGTCCTGTAGTTCCGCCATCCGATGTAGATGAACTCGAAGAGATTTGGGAGTGGATTGAGTCATTCGACGCGGTCGTAGCGAACGGCAGGCCTGGACAGGCGTCCAGGATCCTGCAGGAAATCCGCAACCGAGCTCTGGCTTCCGGTGTACAAGTTCCGTTTACCGCGAACACCCCCTACGTAAACACGATCCACGTGAGCCAGCAGGCCGCCCTACCGGGCGATCAGGAAATCGAACGAAAGATTAAAAGCCTCGTTCGCTGGAACGCTTTGGCCATGGTGGTTCGAGCGAATCGCGAGGAACACAATATCGGCGGCCACATCTCGACGTACGGTTCCGTCGCGACTTTGTTCGAGATGGGGTTCGATCATTTCTTCCGTGCGCGCACCGACGAGTTTGAAGGCGACACCGTTTATTTCCAGGGTCACGCAGCGCCGGGCGTATACGCGCGCGCGTTCGTCGAGGGGCGCCTCTCAGCTGAAAAGCTTCAGAATTTCCGCCGCGAGCTGAAGCCCGGAGGGGGGCTGTCGTCCTATCCGCACCCGTGGCTGATGCCGGACTTCTGGGAATTCCCGACCGTTTCGATGGGCCTCAGCCCGATCATGGCGATTTATCAGGCCCGCTTTAACCGCTATCTCGAAGATCGGGGCCTCAAGCCAGCCACCGACGCAAAGGTTTGGGCATTTCTGGGCGATGGCGAGACGGACGAACCGGAAGCCCTCGGCGCAATCACTCTCGCCTCCCGCGAACACCTCGACAATCTGATTTTCGTCATCAACTGCAATCTCCAGCGCCTCGATGGGCCAGTGCGCGGCAACGGCAGCATCATCCAGGAACTGGAAGCGGCATTCCGCGGCGCCGGTTGGAACGTCATCAAGGTAATTTGGGGCTCGGACTGGGATACGCTTTTTGAACAGGATGTTGACGGGCTGCTCGCCAAGCGCCTTGGGGAAATGGTTGACGGCGAATACCAAAAACTCATCGTCGAGTCGGGCGCCTACATCCGGCAGCACGTATTCGGGGGCGATCCCCGGCTTCTGAAGATGGTCGAAAACATTCCGGACGAGAAGCTCCACGCGCTTCGCCAGGGTGGACACGATCCAAAGAAAGTCTACGCAGCCTATAAGGCAGCGGTCGAACACAAGGGATCTCCGACCGTTATCCTTGCTCGCACGATCAAAGGCTACGGACTCGGTGAAGCTGGAGAGGGCCGCAACGTCACCCATCAGCAGAAGAAGGTTGACGAAGACACACTGCGCAATTTCGGCGAGCGCTTTGGCCTTTCGTTCACGGAGGAGCAATTCGCCGAGGTGCCGTTCTACCGGCCGCCGGACGACAGTCCCGAAATACAGTATCTCCGCGCTCGACGCAAAGAACTGGGCGGCTATATGCCGCGGCGCAGCGTCCGATCGAAGCCGCTGGTGGGAAATCGCGCGGAGCTATTCGAAGAGTTCCTGACGGGAAGCGAAGGCCGCGAGGTTTCCACCACCATGGCCTTCGTCGGAATGTTGCGAAAGATGCTTCGCGACCCGGAAATCGGCAAGTTGGTCGTGCCCATCGTTCCGGACGAGGCGCGCACGTTTGGCATGGAATCCCTGTTTCGGCTGGTCGGAATCTATAGCAGCCAGGGGCAGCTTTACGAGCCCGTGGATATGAACACGCTGCTCTATTACAAGGAAGCCAAGGACGGCCAGATACTCGAGGAAGGCATTACCGAAGCCGGTTCGATGTCCTCGTTTATTGCCGCCGGTTCCGCCTACGCCACCCATGGAATCAACACGATTCCATTCTTCATTTTCTATTCGATGTTCGGCCTGCAGCGCGTCTGCGATTTGATTTGGGCCGCAGCGGACACACGGTGCCGCGGTTTCCTACTGGGAGGCACAGCGGGACGCACCACGCTGGCCGGGGAAGGCCTGCAGCATCAGGACGGCAATAGCCACGTCCTCGCGCTTCCGATTCCAACTTTGCAAGCCTACGATCCGGCGTTCGCATACGAACTCGCCGTGATCATCGAAGACGGAATTGACCGGATGTACCACAAGGGCGAAAGCATCTTTTACTACATCACGGTGATGAACGAGCCGTACGCGATGCCTCCGATGCCGGCCGGATCGCGCGAGGGAATTTTGAAGGGGATGTACCGCTTCAAGGCCGCGAGCGACAGCAAGTCGAAGCTTCGCGCCCAGCTTTTCGGAAGCGGCTCCATCCTTCGCGAAGTTTTGAAAGCGCAGGACATTCTGGCGGAGAAATATCATGTCGCCGCGGACGTCTGGAGCGTTACGAGCTACAAAGCCCTCTATAGCGACGGGATCGAAACGGAGCGCTGGAACCTGCTGCACCCGTCTGACAAGCCCCGCGTGCCGTACGTCTCTCAGTGCCTCGCCGAAGCCCCCGGAGTTCTGGTGGCTGCCACGGATTATTTGAAGGCGCTGCCGAATATGGTGAGCCAGTGGATGCCCCGGCGACTCGCCTCGCTCGGTACCGACGGATTCGGCCGCAGCGAGAGCAGAGAGTCTCTCCGCAACTTCTTTGAAGTGGACGCGCGCTTCATCACCTTGGCCACGCTCCATGAATTGCTGCGCGAAGGGAAAATTCAGGCTTCGGTGGTCCAGCAGGCAATCAAAGATCTCGGGATTGATGTCGAAAAGGCCGACCCGCTCACATCGTGAAACGCAATCTCCCGGCCCCGCAGGTCTTGGGGATGGTTCCCCTTGACGAACTCCGCTGGATTCCGCAACAATCAAGGCATCCGTTTCGCGCCCACGCGATGCCGTGCGGCATGAGGTTTGGGTAATAAAGAACGACTGAGGCGCGTTCGAAGAGTCCAGAAATGAGGTAACTAGACATGGGTAAGATTGTCTCAGCATTTGCAACAGTCCACGCCCCGCAGCTTTTCGATCGTCCACCAAGCGAAGATCCCAAGCAACTCGACGCCGATATCGCGGCGATGCGCCAGATAGGGCGGGAGCTCGAGGAATCGAAGCCCGATGCCGTGATCGTCATCGGCAGCGACCACCTCGAAACGTTCTTCCTGAGTTCCGTGCCCACATTCGCGATTCTGTCGGGCGAGTTTTCCCACGCTGAATTTGCCGGCCGGAGATACGATCTGCCCATCCACCAGGGATTGGCCGAAGATCTCCTGGACAAGCTCATGTCCGCCGGCTTCGACCTGGGCTACTCGCAGGACGCTGTCCTCGGGCACGCGTTCGCGGCCGTCTACGAATGGGTGATCGAGAAGCGCCCCATCCCGGTCGTCCCGATTTTCGTCAATGCATATCTCCCGCCCCTGCCGACAGCAAAGCGCTGTGCCGAGTTGGGGAAGGCCATCGCGAAAGTAATCGCGGCCCGTCCTGAGAGGGTCGCCATCGTGGCCAGCGGCGGAATGTCGCATTTTCCGGGCACGTGGAAATACCCCAAACCGGATTTCGACTTCGACTACTGGGCCATCTCGCAAATGGAGAAGGGCAATCACGACGTCCTGATTAACCTGACCAACGAACAATTCGATGAGGTCGGCAACACGGAAATGCTTTCGTGGATGATCATGTTCGGTGCAATCGGCAATCAGCCGGGCGAGCTGGTCACCTACCAGCCAACATGGCACCACGGCCATGCCGTCATGCGCTTCCTTCCACTGAAGGGAACGGGCCCGTCCAAGGAAGGCCAGGAGGCCGCCAAGAAGTACGAATTTAAGGGCGGCTACGAATTCTATAAGCACCCCACCGTCGCGGCTTACAAACTGAACAAGGTACTGTACGACAGCCGCTTCAAGCGGGACCTGCGGCTCCGGCTGATTCACGATCTTCCTTCGGTGGCGAAGGAATACGGCATGACCACCGAGGAAGCCAAGGTTCTCGAGACGCTCCAGGATGACGACATCGAGAAGTTCCGCGACGGACAGGTTCATCCGCTCGTGGAGGCGGGCGCGCATCCTCTCGGGATGTGGATGGCCGTCATCCGGATCCATGCCGAGCTGCGGAAGTTGCGCGCGGCAAAGAGCGAAATCGGGCAGCCGAACGCCGCATCGCACTAACCGGCGGCGATTCCATAGCGAAGTGATTCGACCTGCGGCGTTTCGGGGTGCCGCAGGTTTGGATTTTCTCGACAGCAATTCCGCTCGAAATCCGGCGAATTCTTTCGACTTCAAGCGAGGGCAAACATATGAAGGTTGGCGTTGCGGGTCAAGGCGCTTTTGGCATCAAGCATTTGGAGGCCCTCGCCGTTATTCCGGGCATCGAAGTCATCACCCTGACCGGTGGAAACCAGACCACGACCGCGGAAGTCGCGAAGCGGTTCAAGATTCCCCATTTTACCGGCGATCTCGGCGAAAGCCTGAAGCAGCCCGGCCTCGAAGCCATGATCCTCGCGACTCCCACCGGCATGCACGCGGAGCAAGGCGTGCAATGCATGCGCGCCGGAAAGCACGTGCAAATCGAGATACCCATCGCGGATACCCTAGCGGATTCCGAGCGATTGGTAAAAGTGCAGAAAGAAACCGGAGTGGTCTGCATGGGAGGCCACACGCGCCGTTTCAACCCCAGCCACCAGTACGTTCACAAGAAGATTACGGCCGGTGAGCTGAAGGTTCAGCAGATGAACGTGCAGACCTATTTTTTCCGGCGCACGAACATGAACGCAGCGGGACAGCCCAGAAGCTGGACCGATCACCTGCTGTGGCACCACTCCTGCCACACCGTGGACCTGTTTCAATATCAGACCGGCGAGCTGGTTTCCGATTGCTACGCCGTGCAGGGCCCGCTGCACCCCGAACTGAAAATCGCCATGGACATGGGAATCGTGATGAAGGTTCCGTCGGGCGCGATCTGCACGCTTTCGCTATCATTCAACAACAAGGGCCCGCTCGGCACGCGCTTCCGCTACATCTGCGATAACGGCACGTTCCAGGCCTATTACGACGATCTCGTGGACGGCGAGGACAAGAAGATTGATTTGTCCCATGTGGATGTTTCGATGAACGGGATCGAGCTGCAGGACCGCGAATTTTTTGCGGCCATCAAGGAAAAGCGCGAGCCGAACGCCAGCGTCGCGCAATGCTGCACTGCCATGCTGGTCCTGGACAAACTCGAACACATCCTCAATCGCTCGGCCGCGAGCTCAAAAGCCTAGCTTCTCTGCCTGACCGTTAACTTCGCGCTGTTTCCAGCTTTCCGTCGAGCACGGACGACAGCCGCTCCTCATCCAGCGCGTTCTCCCATTTTGCGACCACGATAGTAGCGACCGCGTTGCCCACCACATTCGTTGGCGTTAATCCCTCCGACATAAGCCTGTGAATTCCAAGCACCAGCGCAACGCTGGCGACCGGTATCGTTCCAGTCGAGGCGATTGTCGCCGCCAACACCACGAAAGCCGCGCCGGCAACGCCAGCGGCGCCCTTCGACGACAACAGCAGCACAGCCAGAAGTCCCAGCTGCTGCCAAAGATTCATCGGCGTATTCGTAGCCTGCGCCAAGAACACGGCCGTCGTCGCGAGGTAGAGGCAAGTCCCGTCCAGATTGAACGAATATCCCGTGGGTATCACCAAGCCGACGATGCTTTCCTCGCAACCGAGATCTTCCAGCTTGGTCATCAATTGCGGCAGGACCGTCTCCGATGAAGTCGTCGCGAAAACGATCAAGAGCTCTTCGCGGATGTACCGGATCAGTTTGAATATGCTGAATCCGCACAAGTGCGCGACCGGCCATAGAACGCCGAATACAAAAATGAGACAGGTCACGTAAAATCCGCCAAGCAACTTGCCCAGAGACACCAATGATCCCGCGCCAAATTTACCGACCGTGAAAGCGATCGCCCCAAAAGCTCCAATCGGCGCGGCCCACATCACGATCGCGACGACCTTGAACAGCATTTGCGACGCAGCTTCCACAAAATCCACAATTGGCTTGCCGCGCTCACCAACTTGCGCAAGTGCAAACGCACAGAGCACGGAAATCAGCAGGACCTGAAGCACGTTTCCTTCGGTGAATGCCCCGACAAACGTGTTGGGAATGATGTTCGTCAGAAACTGCGTCACGCTCGCGCTTTCCGGATGCGCGACGTACGTCTGCACGCCGGACGTGTCAATATGCGCGAGATTGACATTCATCCCTCGCCCGGGCTTCCAGATATTCACAGCGGCGAGTCCGATAACGAGCGCGATCGTCGTCATCACTTCGAAATAAATAATCGCTTTCAGAGCAACGCGCCCGACTCGCGCCAAATCGGCCATTCGCGCAATCCCGTGAACCACCGTGCAAAAAATGATCGGCGCGATCAGCATGCGAATTAGCTTGATGAAGGCGTCGCCAAGCGGCTGCATGCGCACGCCGAGGCTGGGATCAAACTTGCCCAGAATGATGCCCAGAACCATGGCGGCGAAAACGTAGATCCAAAGCTGCGCGTACCAGCGCTTCGGGCGGCCGTGTTTTGGTCGTTCTGCGGCGGCAAAGTTCGCAGTCATCGGTGGTTTTCTCGTTGAGCGGCCGCCATCTTCTCACAACATTTAGGCGAGTATCTAGCTCGGCCCGTTGCCACGAACCGACGACGCGATAGGTTCTTTAACCGCACAGATCGGTGTAAACTTTCACGGGTTCCGAAGAGTACGCAGCAGTTCACCATGCGGGAGTTCAAATGACCGACGAAATGGCCGAGCGAATAACGATTCGCGAAATGGTTGAAAACTGGGTAGTGTGGCGCGACGCGCTGCAATGGGAAAAATTCCGTGCGCTCTGGCACGACGACGGCGTCATGATGGCCACCTGGACGCAGGGTACCGCCGACCAATTCATCGAAATGAGCAAGCAAGGGTTTGCCAAAGGCGTGCGCATCCTGCATTTCCTCGGCGGCAGCTCGATTGAAGTGAAGGGCAATCGCGCCCTGTCGCAGACCAAGATGACTATCTCGCAGCGCGCCCCGGTTCACGACGTCGTTTGCGACGTTGTGTGCACCGGCCGCTTCGTTGACTTTTGGGAGAAGCGCGCGGGTCGCTGGGGATTGGTGCTTCGCCAGCCCATTTACGAAAAAGACCGCATGGACCCGGTGGACCCGGCGGCCAAGCTCAGCCTCGATCAGAAGCTCCTCATGTCGTTTCGCGAGGGCTACCGCCATCTCGCCTACCTGCAAACGCAAATCGGCTACAAGATCAAAATGGACATGCCCGGCTTGACCGGCCCTGAAGTTGAAGCGCTTTACGCGCGCGGCGCATCCTGGCTTGCCGGACAACCGCTGTAGAACTGAACATCACGCGCCGTGGCCAGCTTGAAAAGCTTTCTCGCGAAAAATCGCAGTCTGGTGGGGTATATTATTTGCCGCTCGTGAAAACAAACTGAAAGCTCAAAGGACAACGCCATCATGGCTGTAGAAACCGCTGCTGCACCAATCCTAGTTTCAGACGCCGCCTGGCAGTCAATCGAAGGCGCCTACGACATCCAGGTTCATGTGGCGCCGGACGTGATCGCTCGCCGCATTGACGACCTCGATCTCGCCAAGGAATTCCTCGCGCACAAGCTAAAAGGCTTCGTGCTGAAGTCGCATTATGCTCCAACCTACGAACGCGCGAAGGTGGTTACGAAAGCCAGCCCCGGCATTACCGCGTATGGAGCGATCACGCTAAATCACAGCGTCGGTGGCTTGAATCCTGTTGCGCTCGAAATCGCTGGACGCTCCGGCAACAAAATCGTCTGGTTCCCCACCGTGGACGCGGCCAATGAAACGGCCGGCCGCAGCGACGGGCCCACGGACAAACTTCCATTCTGGGCGAAAATTCAGCGCGAGCTTTCTGCCACTGGCATTTCGCCCGCGCCGATCAGCGTGCTCGACGGCAGCGGCAAGGTCACCGACGCGGCAAAACGGTGCCTGGAACTAATCGGCAAGCACGACATGATTCTTGCCACCGGCCACTTGAGCAAGAAAGAGATTCACGCGCTGGTGAAGGTCGCGAAGAAGGAAATGGGACTGAAGCGCGTCGTGGTCACGCACGCGGAATTTCCATCACAGAACATGACCGCTCAGGAGCAGGTCGAAGTGGCCGATCTGGGCGCGATGATCGAGCACTGCTTCACCACCATGTACACGAACAAAGCCCCCTGGGACGGGTACTTCGACAGCGTCCGCAAAGTCGGCCCGGAGCGCGTTGTCCTCTCAACCGACCTCGGGCAGACGATCAATCCGCCCGTCGCTGAAGGCTTCGGCATGTTTGCCCAGAAAATGCTCGACGCAGGCTTCAGCTCGGCCGATGTGCGCCGCATGTGCGTCACGAACACGACCGCGCTCCTCAGCTAGCCGGCGCCGGCGTCAATCCTATTCAGCGGCTTCTGCCGCGTGCTAGAATTGTGGCAGTCGGTCGCACGATAGGCCCGTAGCTCAGTTGGCTAGAGCGCCACCTTGACACGGTGGAGGTCTGCGGTTCGAGCCCGCACGGGCCTACCATTTAACACCCGCCTAGACCCACTCTCCGGCGCGCATGACTGGCTCCAGCTTTCCCGCGGCGCTCAATCCGTCCACGTCTATGCGATTCGATCCAATCATCCAGTCCACGTGAATCAAACTTGTGTTTGCGCCTCGTGCAGCGAGTTGCTCCGGTGTCAGGCTGTCGCCCTCTTTGAAGCAAGTGCTGTAAGCCTGCCCCAGAGCAATATGGCAGGCAGCGTTCTCGTCGAAAAGTGTGTTCATGAACAGCAACCCGCTCGACGCAATTGGGGACGAGTGTGGCACCAGAGCGACTTCGCCGAGCCGCCGCGCTCCTTCGTCCGTCTCGATCATACGCTGCAACACTTGCTCGCCACGCGCGGCATGCGCCTCGACGATCTTGCCGCCCTCGAACCGCACGGAAATCCCTTCAATCAACGTCCCCTGATGCGATAGCGGCTTCGTGCTGGTCACTCGTCCGTCCACTCGATCTTTATGCGGCGTCGTGAAAATCTCCTCGGTCGGAATATTCGGAATGCAGTAGCGCCCATTCCTTGCCAGCGTGCCGCCGCCCAGCCACAGGTGATCGTCGGCGAGACCAACGCGAAGATCGGTGCCTGGCCCTCGGAATTGCAAAACTGCGTAACGCTTCTCGTTCATTCGGTCGGCGCGAGCGTGCAGGCTCGCGTCGTGCTCTTTCCACGCGGCCAGCGGGTCAGCCTGGTCGGCACGAGACGCGGCGAAGATCGCATTCCATAGCTTGCCCAGCGCCTCGTCCGGCGGCAGGTCGGGAAACACGGCAGCCGCCCACGCCGGAGTAGGGTTGGCTACGATCGTCCAGTTGATTTCGTGGCGCACGATCAATTCCAGCGCCGGGCGATACGCCTTCGAGGTGGCTCGATTCACGCGGCTCACGTTTTCGGGATTCTGCTCCGACAGGAGCGAAGGATCGCCGCCGGCTATCGCCAGACGAGCAGCTCCGTTCCGGAATGCCTGGGCCATGCCCTCATAGAGCCAGGAAGGAGCTGTGTCGAACGCAGCGTCTGAACCGTGACGAAAGCGAATCAGTGCCGATTGCTCATCCGAAAGCAACGTAGTCACCAGAGATGCCCCCGCTTTGTAAGCCTGTTCCGCGATCAGTCGCGCGAGAGGGATTGCTTCTGTCGTGGCGGTGATGAGGAGCTCCTGTCCAGGCGCCAGCCCAAGTCCGGCGCAGACGGCCACTTCAGCTAGGCGGTTGAGTTTCCGGGCAAATTCAGGTGCCTGCGGAAACGAATCTTTGGCAAATGTGGTGGTCGAAGTCATGCCCAGCATTATTACTCGGCCCGGCCGTATCCACAACGCACGCGCGTGACGACATATCTCTTCCGCGGCACGCGCGCGTGGAAATCGAAGGCCGCCCGGGCGCCGCGCTAGAATGTAAGCATGGAGAAAAAGATATTCTGGGCCTGCTTTCTTGTCCTGGGCATCGCGGCCGATCTGTTCTTGCCGCTATGGTGGGCGCTGGTCGCCACGATTCCGATTGGCTTTGTGAGCTGGTGGGTCGCCTACCGTAGCAATTGGTTCTAGCTGCTCCAACGGCGCAGTTGTCCGAGAATTGTTGTTTCTCCCCGAATTTCTTCTGCCGCCGCGATCCGTCATTCGAACGCTTTCTCGAACTTCTCGCGCCCGTTCACGATTTGTCCGCACCAAAGATTATTTGTTGACAACTCTCCGGCACTCTCGTGTATTATTATGCAGTCGCATGCATATTCACGCATGACAGGAACATGGGCGTACAAAAGCGATTTCGGCAGGGACAGATCTTGAAGGTCCTCACGGGCCAGCCCGTCGCGAGCCAGGACGAACTTCGTCGCCAGCTCGGGCACCTGGGTGTGCGCGTCACGCAGGCGACTTTGTCGCGCGACCTTCGCGAGCTTCGGCTCGTGAAGACATCCGCGGGCTACCGGCCGCTCGCTTCCGCGACCGCCGACGAAGCGTCGCCGCTACCGACTCTCGCGCGCGCCTTGAAAGATTTTCTGCTCGATCTGCGCCCGGCGCAAAACATGCTCATCCTGAAAACGCCGCCAAGTGGCGCGCAGCCGCTTGCCGCGGCCGTGGATGCCGAGCATTGGAAGGAAGTCGCCGGCACTCTGGCGGGAGACGACACCGTCCTGGTCATCTGTTCTTCCCGCACCGGCTGCAGCGCCGTTCAGAAACGCGTGGAGGAAATGCTCCGATGAGTGACCCCGTAAGGGTCGCCGTCGTCGGGGTAACGGGCTACGCGGGATACGAGCTAGCCCGGCTCCTGCTGCGGCACCCGCACATCGAAAAGCCGACGTTTTTTCTTCGCGAGGCTCACGCGAGCGTTCATTGCCTCACGGATCTTTTTCCGCAGCTGCGTGGCTGGGGCGACGCGCCCTGCCGCCCGCTTTCGGTCGAGGCCATCGCCACCAGCGGCGCCGAGGTTGCATTCCTTTCGACTCCGCATGAGGCCTCGCTGGAGCTTGTTCCCGCGCTTCTGGCCGCGAATCCCAAGCTACGAATCGTGGACCTGAGCGGCGCGTTCCGCTTCCGCGACCCGGCGACGTTCACGAAGTGGTACAAGCTTCCCGCGCCGGATGCGAAGGCCTTGCCGGATACGGTCTACGGGCTGCCGGAGCTGTATGCGGACGCGCTTCCGAAAGCGCGCGTCGTTGGAAATCCGGGGTGCTACCCCACCTCTGTGATTCTGGGCCTGAAACCGCTGATCGAGGCGGGCTGGATCAATACCACACGCGGGATCGTGTGCGATTGCAAGTCCGGCGTTACCGGAGCTGGCAAAGATCCGAAGCGCGACACGCATTTCGTCGAAGTGAACGAAAATTTCCGCGCGTATAACCTCTTCTCGCATCGCCATACGCCGGAAGTTTCCGAGCACCTCGATCTTGCTTCGGAGAATTTCGTGTTCACCACGCATCTGCTGCCGGTGGATCGCGGGATTCTTTCGACGCTTTACGTATGGCTCGGCCCTTCGCGCAAGGCGGAAGAAATCGAAGCGCTCTACCGCAAATTCTATACGGGGCGGCCGATGGTTCGAATCATGCCGGTGGGAACTCTGCCGGAGTTGCAGCATGTGACGCACACGAATTTTTGCGATATCGGCTTCGCGCTCGATCCCTCGGGCGAGCGTCTGGTGATCGTTTCGTGCCTCGACAATCTCGGTAAGGGTGCGGCGGGGCAGGCGGTACAAAATCTCAATGGGATGCGCGGGTATCCCGAAACGGCGGGTTTGCTATGAGGATGGTCATCAAGGTTGCGGGCGCGCTGCTCGAGCGCGATGAGGACGTGCAGACACTCGCACGTCAGATCACCGAGCTCGCGCGCGCCGGACACGAGATTTTGGTCATTCATGGCGGCGGCCGCATTTTCACCGCGACTCTTACGCGCATGGGAATCACCAGTCGCTTTATCAATGGCCTGCGCGTCACCGATCGCGAAACCCGCGACGCTGCCGTAATGGTTTTCGCCGGCCTGCTCAATAAGAAACTCGCGGGCGCAATTTCGCTCGCGGGCCATCCAGCTGTTGGAATCAGCGCCGCGGACGCCGCTTGCTTCCTCGCCGAACCAATGCAAGTGGAGGATCGTGAAGGCAGCCTCGGATTCGTCGGCTACCTGACGGAAGTGAACGTGGACTTTCTGCGCTCGCTCTGGCGCGAAGGAATTGTTCCCGTGGCTTCCTGCCTGGGACTGGGCGCCGATGGCGAGCTTTACAACATTAATGCCGACCACATGGCCGCAGCCGCCGCGGAATTCATCCGCGCCGATCGCTTGATTTTCCTCACCGATGTCGCTGGCGTGCTCGACGGAGATAAAGTCCTGAGCGCCCTCCGCGGCACGGATATCGAAGACCTCATTCGCAAGAACAAAGTTTCGGGCGGCATGATTCTGAAGCTCGAAGCCGCGAAGCGCGCCCTTGCGGGAGGCGTCTCCGAGGTGCGCATCGTCGGCGGTTCCAAGCCACGCGCGCTGCTCGCTGCCGCAAGCACGGGCCGTGCAGGAACGCGCGTGCTGCCCGTGATCCGCACGAACGCCAGGGCAGCAGCCCATGGGGCCGCACAATAGCCATGGCCAAAACGAAAAATACAGCGGCGAAGCGTCTCTCGCCGGCGAAGATCCGTTCCGACGAAGCGCGTTACATGATGAAGACCTATCGGCGTCCGCCGGAGGTGTTCACGCACGGCCGCGGCTGCCGCCTTTATGATTCGCAGGGGCGCGAATATCTCGATTTCCTCGCCGGAATCGCCGTGAATGCGACGGGGTACGCGCATCCGCGCATGGTCCGCGTGATCCGGCGCGAAGCTGGCCGCGCCACGCACGTCTCGAATCTCTTTCATAATCCCTATCAGGCGCCGCTTGCGCGCAAGCTGGCGCAATGGTCCGGTCTCGACCGCGTTTTTTTCGCCAACAGTGGCAGCGAGGCCATCGAAGGTGCGCTGAAGCTCGCGCGGGCTTACGCGCACGCGAAATCGAACACCGGCGCCCGGCTGAAGACGCGCTTCCTCGCGCTCGAAAATTCGTTTCATGGCCGCACGATGGGCGCGCTCTCGATCACGCACACGGCGAAATATCGCGAGCCGTTCGCTCCGCTCGTCCCCGGCGCTGAATTCGTCCGCTTCAATGATGTCGCCGATCTTGAGGCGAAATTCGACGACACTGTTTGCGCAATCGTCATCGAGCCCGTGCAGGGGGAAGGCGGCGTGTTCGTCGTCAGCGAAGAATTCTGGGATAAAGCGCGCGCTCTTGCCACGCAGCACGGCGCCGCGTTGATCGCCGACGAAATCCAGTCCGGCCTGGGCCGCACCGGCCGACGTTTCGCATACCAGAAATTTAACTCTCTACCGGATATCGTCACGGTCGCGAAGCCGCTGGCCGGCGGCCTGCCGCTGGGCGCGTTCATCGCCAGCGAGAAATTCGCTTCTGCGCTAAGCCCCGGAATGCACGGGTCAACATTCGGCGGCGGCCCGCTCGTCTGCGCGGCAGCCCTTGAATTTCTCACGATCGTGGAAGAGGAAAACCTGCTGGCCAATGTCCGCGAGCGCGGCGCGGAAATCCGCGCTGGATTGGTAAAGCTTGCGGCGCGTTTTGACTTCATCCGCGAAGTCCGCGGCGAGGGATTGATCATCGGCATTGACCTCACGATCGAGGGCGCTCCGTTCGTCGCGGAAGCTCTTCGGCAAGGTCTGCTGATCAATTGCACCCACGACCATATTCTTCGGCTTCTCCCGCCTTTCATCATTACCAAACGGGATGCCGCTGAATTTCTCCGGAAGTTCGAAAACGTCCTGGCCCGCGTGGCGAAGTCCGCGAAAAAGTCCGCGAAAAAATCCACCGCCGGAGCCGCCGCCGTAAAATCCGAATCCCAGACGCAGCCGCTTGCTTTGGCTGCGACGAGGTGAACATGAACGCTGTCGCCGCACCACTCGCACTGAAAAGGGACCTCCTTACCGGAACGGAGTGGAGCCCGGCGCAGTTGCGCGATTTCTTCCACCTCGCCACGGAAATGAAGGCGCGCCCCGATCGCTACCGGACCGTGCTCTCTGGCAGCGTCTTCGTCCTGATCTTCGAGAAGCCGTCCCTGCGCACGCGCGTAACCTTCGAGACCGGCATCGCCAACCTCGGCGGCACATCCACATTTCTCGATCACACCGCCGCGCGGCTCAGCGAGCGCGAGCCGGTCCGCGACATCGCCAAGAACCTCGAACGCTGGGTGCAGGGCATCGTCGCGCGTGTTTTCGCCCAGGAAACGCTCGAAGAGCTTGCCGCGAACGCCAACGTTCCGGTCATCAACGCGCTTTCCGACAAATATCATCCCTGCCAGGCGCTCGCGGATTTCTTCACACTCGAGGAGCGCTTCGGCGGCTTGCGCGGTCTGAAATTCGCCTACGTGGGCGACGGCAACAACATGTGCCACTCGCTCCTCACCATCGGCGCCCGCGCCGGAGCGCACATCCGCGTGGCCACGCCCGCGGGATACGAGCCTGACGCGACGATCGTCGCTGAATCCAAGCGCGTCGCGAAGGAAACTCGCGGAAAAATCGAAATCCTTCGATCGCCCGAGGACGCCGTCGCGGGCGCACAGGCCGTTTACACCGATGTTTGGGCGAGCATGGGACAGGAAACCGAATCCGCCGCTCGCGAAAAAGCCTTTGCCGGATATCAGGTCAATGAAGCGCTCTTCGCGCAAGCCGCGCCTGATGCCGTCTTCCTGCACTGCTTGCCCGCCCACCGCGGTCTCGAGGTCAGCGCAGGCGTCATAGACTCGCCGCGCTCGATCATTTACGACCAAGCAGAAAATCGCCTGCACGTTCAGAAGGCGGTCCTGCACACGCTGCTTACCTAAGGAGAATCCGTTGCCGAAGAAAGTTGTTTTGGCGTATTCGGGAGGTCTTGATACCTCCATCATTATTCCGTGGCTCAAGGAGAATTACGGCGGCTGCGAAGTCATCGCCATGATCGGCGATCTCGGCCAGCGTGAGGACCTCGAAGCCGCGCACAAGAAAGCGCTCGCCACCGGAGCCAGCGAGGCCTACACCGAGGATCTACGCGAGGAATTCATCACCGGTTACATTTGGCCGACGCTCCGCGCCGGAGCCGTCTACGAACACAAATACTTGCTTGGCACTTCGTTCGCCCGCCCGCTGCTCGCAAAACGGCAGGTCGAAATCGCCAGGAAAGTCGGCGCCGATGCTCTGGCGCATGGCTGCACGGGCAAAGGCAACGATCAGGTTCGCTTTGAGCTGGCCGCGAAGGCGCTCGCGCCCGATTTGACGATCATCGCGCCGTGGCGCGAATGGAAAATCAACTCCCGCGAAGAAGCGATCGAGTACGCTCGCTCGCACAATATTCCCGTGGATCAGACGAAAAAGAATATCTACAGCCGCGATCGCAACGTTTGGCACCTCAGCCACGAAGGCGGAGTCCTCGAAGATCCCGCGAACGCGCCTGAAGAGGCGATGTGGCAATGGATCGTCTCGCCCGCCAAGGCGCCGGACCAGCCCGCGTCCGTCGAGATCGGTTTCGACGGCGGAAATCCCGTCTCCGTGAACGGCAAAAAGCTTGCGCCGCTCGCGCTGCTCGATCAGCTGAACGAAATCGCCGCCGCCAATGGCGTGGGGCGCATGGACATCGTAGAAAATCGCCTCGTCGGCATGAAATCGCGCGGCGCGTATGAAACGCCCGGCGGCACTCTGCTCGTCACCGCGCATCGCGAGCTCGAATCGCTGTGCCTCGACCGCGAAACGCTGCACTACCAGCAGCTTCTCTCGCTCCGCTACGCCGAAATGGTTTACTACGGCATGTGGTTCACGCCGCTGCGCGAGGCTCTCGACGCATTCTTCACCAGCTCCCAGCGCCGCGTCACCGGGTCGGTCACGCTCTCGCTCTTCAAGGGCAATGTGAACGCCACAGCGCGCACGTCGCCCTATTCTCTCTACCGCGCCGGGCTCGCCAGCTTCAGCATGACCGGCTACAACCCCAAGGACGCCGAGGGCTTCATCAACCTCTTCGCCCTGCCCATCACCATTCCGCTCGAGGCCGCGGTGAGATGACCGTTCCCGACAGGCCCCTTCCGGAGGGCCAGAAAATGTGGGGCGGCCGATTCGACCGCGCCCCCGATGCCTCATTTTACGAATTCGAGCGCTCCTGGCATTTCGATCGCCGCATGCTGCCTCAGGAGCTTGCGCTCGACCGCGCCTGGGCCCGCGCCATCACCGCCGCGGGAATTCTCACCAGCGACGAGGGCCAGCGCATTGTCGCCGCGCTCGATGAAATCGAAGCTCGCGCGAAATCGGACGCCGCGTGGCTCGACGCGTCCCAGGCCGAAGACGTCCACCATTTCGCCGAATCCGCGCTGATCGAAAAACTCGGTCCGCTCGGCGCCAAGCTTCATACCGGCCGCAGCCGCAATGAAATGGTCGCTACCGAATTCCGCATGTACGTGAAAGACGCCGCCCGCGAGCTGCGAAGCGCCCTCGGCTTGCTCGTCCGCGCGGTTGCCGTTCAAGCCAAAAATAATCTCGGCATTCCCATGCCCGGCACCACGCACATGCAGCACGCCCAGCCGCTGCTGCTCTCGCACTGGCTCCTCGCGCATGGAGAAGCATTTCAACGCGACGCCGAGCGCTTCGCCGCCGCCGCGGCCAGTGCGGACGCTTGTCCGCTCGGTTCCGGCGCCCTCGCCGGTTGTGCGTTTCCGCTCGATCGCAAGGCGCTCGCGCGCGATCTCGGCTTTTCGCGCATCACCGCCAATAGCCTCGACGCCGTCAGCGACCGCGATTTCGCGCTCGAAACCCTTTTCGCGCTCGCCACGCTGGCGATGCATCTTTCGCGGCTCGCCGAGGACATGGTTCTGTTCGCCACGCCCGAGTTCGGCTTCATCGAGCTGCCCGACGAATATTCCACCGGCAGCAGCCTGATGCCGCAAAAGAAAAATCCCGACGCGTGGGAGCTGATCCGCGGCAAGACAGGCCGCATCTATGGCGCTCTCTTCGCGCTTTTCACCACCTGCAAGGGTCTGCCGTCGAGTTATCAGCGCGATTTGCAGGAGGACAAAGAACCGCTTTTCGCGGCGCACGATCAGGCGCTCGCCATGGTGAAAATTGCCGCCGCCACTTTGGCCGCCACGAAATTCCGCGAAGCTCGCCTGCGCGAAGCGTCGCAGGACCCGGCGCTGGTCGCCACCGAAGTCGCCGATTATCTCGCCGCGCAAGGCGTTCCGTTTCGCGAGGCGCACGAAATCGTCGGCAAGGTGCTGCGCGTAGCGGAACAGGAAGGCAAATCCATCCGCGAGATGCCGCTCGCCCAGCTCGCCACATTTTCGCCTGCGTTCGGCCGTGACCTCAGCACCGTGCTTACGCTCGAATCCGCGCTCGCGCGGCGCGGCGTTGCCGGAGGCACGGCGCCCGGAGCAGTTCGCTCCGCGCTCGAGGATTTCAACGCGCGCCTCGCGAAGCTCGAGGAAAAGCCTTGAACCCGCACCTGTCCGCGTCCGACATTCCCGGCGGCTTCACTTTCGCGGCCACTCATTGCGGCCTTAAGCGGTCGCGCCTCGATCTGGGCATTCTTGTCAGCGATACGCCGGCGACGACCGCCGCCATGTTCACCCAGAATCAGATTGTCGCAGCGCCCGTGATCGCTTCGCGCGAACACCTGCGCAAGTCGCGGGGCCAAATGCGCGGCCTGATCGTCAATTCCGGCAACGCGAACTGCTGCACCAAGGAGGACGGCTATCCCGCCTCCATCGCCACGGCCTCAAAGTTCGCCGCGGAGTTGGGCGGCATAGACCCTTCGCAGATTCTGGTGTGTTCGACCGGCGTGATCGGCGCGCCGCTGCGCGTGGAAAAAATTCTCGCCGCGGTGCCGCATGTCGTGCTCGCGCGCAGCTCCGAACCCGGCGCCTTCGAGGAGTTCGCCCGCTCCATCATGACCACGGACACGCGCCCGAAATGGGCCACTGCGAAATGCCGCGTCGGCGGAAAGCAGATCCGTCTTCTCGGCTGCGCCAAAGGCTCCGGGATGATCGAACCCAACATGGCGACCATGCTCGCGTTCATCGCCACGGACGCGGCCGTCGCTCCCGCGCTGCTCGATCGCGCCCTGCGTTCCTCCGTCGAGCGCACCTTCAATTCGATTACCGTGGATGGCGATACTTCCACGAACGACACCGTCGCGGTGCTCGCCAATGGTCATTCGGGCGCGCGCGAAATCAAGGGCGCATCCGGCGCCGATTACAAAAGTTTCCGCGCGGCGCTCGAAAAGATCTGCAAATCGCTCGCGCTAGCGATTATTGAAGACGGCGAAGGGGCCCAGCGCACCATCGAAATCGAGGTGCGCGGCGCGCATTCGGAGCGCGACGCCCGCCGAATCGCAAAAACAATCGCCAATTCACCGCTCGTGAAGACAGCGTTCGCAGGTGCCGACCCGAACTGGGGACGCATCCTGGCCGCCGCAGGACGCTCCGGCGTGAAATTCGATCCCCGGCGCACGAACATTTCGATTGCGGGCGCCGCCGTCTGCCGAGGCGGAGCCGAACATCCGTTCGACGAGCGCGACGTCCACCAGAAGATGCTCGCGAAGCACGTCCCGGTCCGCGTGGATCTGCGCTCGGGCAAAGCCTCCGCCCGCGTCTGGACCTGCGACTTCACCATCGAATACGTCCACATAAACTCCAGCTACCGCACCTAGCCTCCGCGCAGTTGAATTTTCTTCGTAGGGGCACGATATATCGTGCCCGGCGCAAATGCTTGGCTGCGTGTTTACAATTCATCGCCGTTTTCGTCGTGGCACAGCGCATGTGGAGTGCGGCGGCTTGCCGCCGCTGTCTGCCGTCCCGGCTCGCCGGGACGTGCTGCAACCCGTAACCATCGCTGCTGGGTCGCCGCGCACCGAATCTCTAAAATGGATCGCCGGCGTTTCTTCGTAGGGGCACGATATATCGTGCCCGGCACCAATGCTTGGCGAAGCTCTGCGCCACCGCCTCCGCCTACTTCCACTCCCACTTCGCATATTCTTCGCGGAGCTTCGTCTTGAGGAACTTCCCAACCGAAGTGCGTGGAATTTCGCTCGCGAAAATGAACGCATCAGGAATCTGCCATTTCGCGAATTTATCCTCCAGAAACAAACGAAGATCTTCTACCTTCACGTCGGCACCCTTCTTTGCCACTACCACGGCCAGCGGACGCTCCTGCCACTTCGGATGCGGGACGCCAATCACCGCGGCCTCGCTCACGCCGGGGTGGCACATCAGCGCGTTTTCCAGATCCACCGAGCTGATCCATTCGCCGCCGGATTTGATCATGTCCTTGCTGCGATCCACGATCCGTATGTAACCCTCCGCATCAATCGTCGCCACATCGCCCGTGCGAAACCAGCCGTCCTTCGACCAGCGGTCGCCCGTTTCCGGCGAATCCAGATAACTTGCCGCCACCCATGGCCCACGCACTTCGAGCTCTCCCGATGTTTTGTCGTCCCACGGAGCTTCGACTTCGGCATTCATCACCCGCATCTCCACAAACGGCGCGGGCATCCCCTGTTTCGTGCGGATTTTGTATGTCTCATCTTCCGAGCATCCCGCCAGCGTGGACTTGATTGTGCCCATGCTGGCCATCGGCGCAGTCTCCGTCATCCCCCATATCTGGCGGACATGAATGCCGTGCCGATCGAGCCCGCGAAATAAAGCCTCGGGCACCGCCGATCCGCCAGATACGATTCGTAGGGGGCGCGTGATCTTCCACCTACCCGGATTGTTTTCGAGCGCTTGCAGGACGCTGATCCACAGCGTCGGTACGCCGGCCGCCAGCGTGACGCCTTCCCGCTCGATTAGGTCGAGCAGGCCCTCGGCCTCCAGGTGCGGCCCGGGCAGAATCAGCTTTGCTCCCATCATGGCGGCGGTGTATGGCAGGCCCCACCCGTTTGCGTGGAACATCGAAGTACACGCCAGGATCACGTCGCCATGGCTGATTCCAAAGGTGCCGTCAATGCACTCCGCCAGGCTGTGCAGCACCAGCGCTCGATGCGAGTAAACTACGCCCTTTGCTTTTCCGGTCGTGCCGGAGGTGAAGCACACCACCGCTGCCTCGTTCTCCTCGATTTCGGGATACTCGAAATCGTCATCCGCTGCCGACAATAAATCTTCGTAATGTTCATGCTCCCGTGGTATCGCCGTGCCGCCAAAGGGCGCCACGAACACGCGCTCGAAATTCACCTGCGCGCGGAACGATTCGTACACCTGCAGCAGCACGTCATCCACGATCAGGTAGCGGTCGCGCGCATGGTTGGCGGTAAATGCCAGCTCATTCGGATGCAGCCGGAGATTCAGCGTGTGCATCACGCCGCCCGCCACTGGAATGCCGAAATAACACTCGAGATGAGCCGCGTTATTCCACATCAAAGTCGCCACGCGATCGCCACGCCCGATCCCCGCGAGTTCCAGCGCCCGCGCCAATCGTCGCGCCCGGCGATACACATCGGCATAGGTGCAGCGCGCGATCGAACTGTCCGGCCGTCGCGAGACAATCTCGACTCCGCCGAAAAGTTTCCCCGCGCGCTCGAGCATCGGCACGAGCGTCAGCGGAAAATCCATCATCGTCCCGCGCATGCACTTCCTCCGAGGGGAACTTGGGCGCATCCTACCACCGATGGCGCCCGGCAGGCATACGTGCTCCCCTGAACCAGTGCGCCCATGCCCCCTGAGGGCCGCCGCAGTTGACTGCGGGGGGTAGTTGCAGCACTATGCTCCTGTTGCTGGGGTGCTCGCTTACGCACCTGGCGGGTCGGAGCGTTTCTGGCCGCCCGCGGGCCGAGATCCTGCCTCTTCAGCCTCGCAGTTGGCGCCCGCTCGCAGTGGGGGCGCAAGGAGAACGAACGTGAAGAAATTGTACGTGGGTAATCTATCGTTCAAGGCTACGGAAGAGGAAGTGCAGGCGCTGTTTTCGGAAGCGGGCGTGCAACCCGATTCTCTCACTCTGCTTCGCGATCGTTTCACCGGGCAACCGCGCGGGTTTGGCTTTGCGGAAATCAAGGATGACGCGGAAGCCGAAAAGGCTATCGCCGCATTGAACGGCAAGGAATTCCTCGGGCGGGCGCTGGTTGTGAATGAAGCTCGTCCGCAACGCGAAGGTGGAGGCGGCGGTGGCGGCGGGCGTCCACACGGTGGCGGCGGTGGTGGCGGGCGCGGCGGCCATGGCGGTGGTGGTGGCGGCGGACGCGGCGGCGGTGGTGGCCGCGACAGAGGCGACCGCGGCGGCTACGGTCGCGACCGGTAGTTTCTCTTCTTAATTTCTCATCGAATCCAACAAATGGCGATGGTGTCGCAGGGGCGCAGTCCGCCGCGGCGGACGCCCGGCAAACATGCTTGGCGATACGCTTTCAATCAGCCACCGCTCTAGCATCGGCACAACGTTTGTGGAGTGCGGCGGCTTGCCGCCGCTGTTTGCCGTCCCGGCTCGCCGGGACGTGCTGCAACCCGTAACCACGGCCGCTAGGCCAGCGCGCACCGAATCTCTAAAATGGGATCGCCGGAGCTTCTTTGTAGGGGCACGATATATCGTGCCCGGCGATCTTCCTTGGCGATAAGCTGCCACACCGCAACCCGTCAACGTGGATCGTGTTTCCTTGCTCTCGTTTTACTCTTCGATCTCCTAGCCTGAGCGGCGAATCTTTCCCGTTTCGACTACGCAATCGCTGCGGCGCTCTGATCGGCAGGCAGGACGGACTTCGGCTCGGTCGCTTCCACTCGCCCTCCAGTAAACGCAAACCTCTCCAGCGTCGTTCCCTGGGCGCCCTGCGCGACAAGCGCAGCAATGTCCAGATTCGCTTCGGCCTCGTCAAGTTCCTGCGGGCTGGCGTAAAGCTCCGGTTGCCGCGGCATGAACACCGGGCAGCAATCGTGGAATGGCTCGGACGAAATGTCGTACGTCCCGATCTTTTTCGCCGTCGCCAGAATTTCCATTTTGTCCGTGCCGATCAGCGGTCGGAACACCGGCATCCGCGCCGCTGCGTCCACCGCAACCAGATTTCGCAAAGTCTGCGACGCCACCTGCCCCAGGCTATCTCCGGTCACGAGCGCAAGCGCCCGGTCGCGCCGCGCAAACGCTTCGGCGATCCGCAGCATCATCCGCCTGTAGAGCAGAATGCGTACGCCTTCCGGCGCTGCGCGTACGATCTCGCGCTGGATCGCCTCAAACGGCACGCGATAAAGTTTGGCTCGGAATTGATACGGCACCAGCGTCCGCGCCAGCCCGCTCGCGATGTGCAGCGACGATTCTCCCGGCTGCGCGCCCGTGCCATAAAAATGGACGAAGCTCAGGTGCGCGCCTCGTTTCATCATGTGGTACGCGGCCACCGCCGAATCGTATCCGCCCGAAAGCAGGCACATCATGCGTCCGGCGGTATTCGGCGGCAGGCCTCCCATGCCCGGAATCTTCCGCGCATACACAAGCAGCGGCCCCGGCGTGACCTCGACGTGGCATGTAACGTCCGGATCCTTCAGCCGCACGCGCACTTCGCGGCCCCGCGCGCGCAGGTTATCGAGCAGTCTCCGCCCCACGATCTTCTCGATCTCCATCGTCGAATGCGGAAACGTCTTGTCGCTGCGCTTGGCGCGCACGGCAAACCCCTCAAACCGAAGCGGCTCGATTTCTTCCCACGCAGCGGCGCATAGCGCTTCCATGTCCCGTTCCACCGGGCGCGCCACGGCGTAATACGCCACTCCTGGGATTCGCTCCAGTCGTTTGATCGCTTCATCGAGCGGCGCACCGGCGCCCAGCCGGATGATGAACCGGTCACCCGGCTGCTCGATCCGCTCGACGGGAATTCCCTGAAAGCTCTGCCGCAGCGCCGTGAAAAGTTTCCCAAGGAAAAAACGGCGGTTGCCGCCCTTGAGCCACAGCTCGTGGTAGTGCACGACGATGACAGGGTTGATCATGCTGATTTCTCGCGATTCACACACTGCCGTAACACTACGCCCATGACTTCACTAAAGTATAGCAGCCGCAGCCAGCTGCGAATAGCAGCACCCGGCCTCTGGAAGTGCCGGCGCGGCGCGGGCGCAACTGGTGCGTAAGATGCGATAACTCAATGGATACACGCGCGGTTGGGACGCGACTTTCCACAGCCTGCAGGGTTAGGATTTGGAGCGCTCTCGTTTCCGCGCCAAATTGGGTTGTGGCGCGGAGATTGATGCTACCGAAAGCGCTTGTGCTGCATCCAATCCAGTGTTATTTGGCGTACTGAGAAGCGAGGACACAACTATGTGGAATCGCCGGGACTGGGACGATTTCTTCGATATCGTGATGAAGCGCTCGCGCATGCAGCGTCCGCCGCGCCCGCTCGATAGGTCTCACCGCAACCGCCTTGTGCCCGCCGAAGGCTACAGCCTCGCCGAACTCGACGACGCCGGCCTCAGCATCGAGCAGGCGGAAATTCTCGGCCTGCCAGTGGATGCCGGCCGCGTCGGCTCCTACGGCCCGAACATTACCACCCTGCGCGAATACATACGCGCCACCCGCACCCGCTTCTAGGTTCAACGGTTTTCGTAGGGGCACGGCATGCCATGCCCGGCGAACTTTCTTGGCTGCGCGCCAACCATCCATCGCTTCGGCTGCCCGAGATTTAAATGTAGCGCCGCGGTCTTCAGCGCGGCACTTGCCGTTGCCTTTGATCTTTCGGGTGCCCCATCCTTCGCGCAGCGAAGGGTGGGGATTCTGACTTCCCCCTTTCTCTGCACCTTCTGCGTCTCCTCCCCCTGGGTGCCTTGGCGAAGGGTGCGGTGAGTCTCAATCTTTGCTTTTCCATTTTCTCTTTTCCATTTTCTGCTACTTTATAGAACTATTTTTCGCCCAAGGACGGTCCTGTGAGGAAGAAGATTCGCGTAGTGCAATTCGGCGTCGGTCCCATCGGCGCCTCAATCGTCCGCCTGATGCGCCAAAAGCATTCGCTCGAAATCGTCGGCGCCGTTGACAAAGACCCCGCAAAAGCCGGGCGCGACCTCGGCGAAGTCGTCGGCGCAAAGGACGCGCCCTGGGGCGTCACCGTTTCCGCCACCGCAGCGAGCGTGCTGGCGAAGCCGGTGGACGTCGTCCTCCATACCACGTCCTCGTATCTTCCCAAAGTAATGGACGAGCTGCTCGAATGCCTCTCCGCGGGCTGCTGCATCGTCTCCACCTGCGAGGAACTCGCCTACCCATTTCGCAAGCATCCGGAGCTTTCCGCCAAGCTCGACGCCGCCGCGAAAGAGGAAGGCGTCGCGCTGGTCGGCACAGGTGTCAACCCGGGCTTTGTGATGGATAAGCTCGTCCTGGTGCTCTCCGCCGTCGCGCAGCGCGTGGATTTCGCACGGGCCGTCAGAATCGTGGACGCCTCGAAGCGCCGCCTGCCGCTGCAGAAAAAAATCGGCGCCGGAATGACGCCCGACGAATTCCGCGCGCAGGTCGCCGCAGGCGTCATCAAGCATCACGGCTTGCCGGAATCAATCGCCATGGTTGCCGACGGCCTTGGCTTCGCGCTCGACGAAATCACCGAAACGATCGAGCCGGTCATCGCCACGGAAACCGTGAAAACTGAATTCCTCGAGGTCGCGCCAGGACAAGTCGCAGGAGTCCATCAGATCGGTCGTGGAATATGGGAGGGCGAAGACAAAATCTTCATGGAGCTTCAGATGTACGTCGGCGCGAAGCATCCATCGGACACAGCAGAATTGCGCGGCGAACCGAATCTGACGCTGACGATTCCCGGCGGCACGCATGGCGACATCGCCACCGCCGCTGTCGCCGTCAACGCCATCCCGGCGATTCTCGCCGCCACCGCAGGCCTGCGCACCGTGCGCGATCTCCCGCTCAGCATCCTGCCGCCAAACGCCACGCCGTAGCAGCCTCCGCACATCGCAAGCTGGACCGTAGGAGCGCGGCAAGCAGCGCCCCACACGATGGCGATATCCGGCGCGATGTCACCCACTCGTGCTGACCGGCCACGGGCAATGGTTGTTCCTCGTAGGGGCACGGTATACCGTGCCCGGCGCCAGTGCTTGGCACTGCGCAGCCCATTCACCAACGGCGCATTTTAGGGGGCAGAGCTTGAGAGTTCGTGGGAGAGCTTGAGAATCTTTGCAGAACAACTCGAGAGTCTTTGTGGGTCGTGGCTTTAGCCACGACATAATCGCCGCAAAATCAAGACGGCTTTAGTCGCTGAAGTTCCGCCTTTGAAGTTGCCGCTCAGACTTCAGCGGAAAATCCTACGCGCTAGCCCCGACCATGCTCGCCGGCCGATGATAAACCGGCGCCGGTGCCGCATTCGTCGGCACAGCAGGCTGGTTCAACACCGTGCCGTCCGGATCAGTCGCTGGCTTCGACTTCAGCGTAAATCGCACGCCTCGCTTCGCGTTCTCGTCCACCGTGCGCTGCATGTCCACTTCATCCATACCAATGCTGCTTTCGCCGCCGTATTTCACGCGGTAGTGAAACTGTCCGTCCACCGCCCAGTAATCATCTGCCGCCAGCGTCGTACCGTCCTTCAGGTAAACAAGAATCGTCGGTCGAGACACCGCCAGATTCGCTCCAACCGGATCCGACTCCGAAGTTCCTGCGTACGGCGCCGTGCTGTCATAGCCGTTCGAGATCCCGTTGCTCGAGTACGGGCCGTACGTGGAATCGTCGTTGTTAGGTGAATTGTTAGGTGAGTTGCCGGGCGTTGCATTGTTGCTGGGCGCGCTGTAGGGACCGCCCCAGTTGTAGTTGGGGTAAGTCGGGCCATACGGTGGCCAATCCGAATAATATGGATACGGGTTGTAATAATATGGGTAAGGCGCTCCCCATCCGATGCCCCAGCTCGGTCCCCACCAGAACGGATTCCAGAATCCGCCCCAGCCGAATCCGACCCCCCAACCAAGTCCGAAGCCCCATCCGAAGCCGCAGCCCCAGCATCCGCCGCCCCATCCACCGTGGTAGCCTCCCCAGCCATATCCACCATGGCCCCAGCCGTATCCGCCGCCGTGGTACCCGTAACCATACCCGGAGTGATATCCCGTGCTGCTAAGCCCGTGGCCAAAACTGCTGCTTCCGTTGCTGAATCGAGCGTTGCCGAATCCCGAATGGCCTACACCGGTATTTCCGAATGTGCTGCTGCCGGACCGCGTACCGGAAAATGTTGAGTGTCCAAAAGCAGAAGACGAGGACGCGGCGCTATTGAATCTCGAGCCTGAGGCATTCGAGACGCCTCGATTCGATCCTGCCCCTGAACTGAACGAATGCGAGTTCGACGCCGAGTTTGATCCGCCAAACGAGTGACCCGCGCCGGACGCGCCAGACCCTCCGCCCGCTGCGCTTCCGCCGCGAGCGCCACCAAACGAATGCCACGCTCCATCAGCGTGCGCCGAATTTCCCGCGCCAGCGGAATTTCGCGCGCCGCCAAACGAGCTGCCTGTTGAGCCAGCAGAGCCTCGCGCGCCACCAAACGAACCGCCGGAGTTTCTTGCGCCTCCGAATGATCCCCCAGAATTTCGTGCTGCGCCGGACGATGTTCCGGACGACGAACCGCCGCGAGCTCCACCGAACGAATGCCACTGGCCATCGCCGCCCGCGCCGCGTGAGCCCGTTGAACCGCCGCCGCTGTTACCAAAACCGCGCGCGTTCGAACCGCCGCCAAATCGCGAACCAGAAGAAGAACCCATGCCTCGGTTGCCGCCGCCATTCATGCCGCCGCGGTATGCTCCGCCTCCACCGCCGCGATACGCGCCGCCTCCGCCACCTCCGTGGAATGAGCCACCACCTCCGCCGCCGTGAAAGCTGCCACCGCCACCGCCACCATGAAACCCGCCTCCGCCGCCTCCATGAAAACCACCCCCACCGCCGCCGTGCCCGCCGCCGTGTTGAGCGAAGGCGAAATTAGGCGCGCACGCGAGTCCGACGAGCGCAACAAACGAAAACGAAATCTTGGCGAGTGTAGATGCTTTCATTGACAGCTCCCTTGACCGAACGCCCGGGGGAACAACAAAATGGGCCGCGCCAATCCTGGCGAACAAGCCCCCGGAATCATTAATCCACGCTAATCATGGCAAGGCGAATGCCATTCCAGCCGTTCAGGGGCCTGCCCGCAACCCCCACGCCCACATACAGTTCCAGCGCAAGAGCCAGTACCTTCAGAGAGTTAGCAGCCTTCATCGGTGGTGCTTTTCACGCGCCGGTGGTGCTTTTCAGCCACCGGCCTGCGCCGCGATTGAGTTGCCCGCCGAGCTTAATCCTAGGCCGTCAATCTCTGCGTCCACGCGCGAAAAGTGGATGCGTAAAGCCCCGGATCCTGGCCATGCATCGAATGGCCCATCTTCGGAAATGAATGATACTCAAACCGCTGGCCAGCGCCCTCGATCAACCTGCGCGTTTCGTTCACCTGCTGGTCGGACACCGCGCCCATCAACGCGCCGTTGACCGGGTTGATCATTCGAAAATGATGCGTGAATAGCACCGGCACCTTCACGCTTTTGAGCATTCGCGCGTGATCGCAGCCGATCGTCGCGGTCCCGCTCCAGAACGCTCGCGCCCATTCGGGATCGTATTCCTTTAGATTCTGCGGCGGCTCATCTCCGCGGGGCGCGAAGGAAGCCATCCATTCCGGTAGCATCGAAGGAGTTGCGGCGACCATACCTTTCCAATCGCCGACCGACCACTGGTCTCCAAGGTATTTCGAAAACATCGGAAAAATGTTGCCGATGCCGCCCTGTCGTATTGCGTGACCGCAGGCCGGCGCGACCTCGGAATGGAACAATGGCGCATCCTCGTAGTAGGCAGCGCGCACGAGGCCCGGCGGAGAATAGGCCGAGAGCCAGCACGATAAGACGCCGCCCGAAGACAAGCCGGCAACAATGCACGGACGCCCGATCACCGCTTGGATGAACCGCACCAAATCGTTCCCCATATTGTCCAGCGTGTAGCGTCCTGGCGTTCGGCTCGACCGGCCCTGGCCGCGCAGATCAACCGCGTAAATTCGAAAATCCGCTTCCAGCAGTCGCATCGCCGCTTCGTATCCCCACCACGATTCCGTCTGGCCAGGAACGAGCAGCAGCGCCGGCGCGGTTTCGGGGCCGGTCACTGCGTAGTTCATTACGACTTCGCCGAGATCAACCGTGTGTTCGGGACATCCGTGCGGCACATACGTCTCGTTCGGATAATCCGGCCCAAAATGATATGTCATGGCATTTCCTCGTTTTCATTCCCGATCCAATTAAGTTCGCGGTCGCCGTGGTGGTCTTACACCAATTACGATGAAGTCGAAATTCCTTCAATTGGCGGCGGGGTCGATTTCTTGAGCTTGCCCAGCTTGGCCATCTGCTTGAGCATAAACTGTGGAGCGATCCTGCTCATAGCCTTCAGGACGTTGCTCAAGCCGGGGCGGATTTCCAGCTTGCCCGACTCGATCCCGGCGATGGCGTGCTTGGCGAGTATCTTCACGTCCATTCCCTTTTCACCTTTCATTTCCTCCGCGAACTCACCTCGAAACAGCGGCGTCTCCACGGCGGGCGGAGCCAGTTCGATCACAGTAACGCCCGTGCCCTCGAGCTGCACGCGCAAAGATTGTGTGAACGAATGCAGTGCGGCCTTCGTCGCGCAATAAACAGGCGACGCGGGAAATGGGATGAAAGCCAGACCGGACGACACGTTGACGATCAGCGCACCCTTCCGGGTTTTGAGATGCGGTAGGAACTGCTGAACCATCCGCACTGGCCCGCACAAATTGATCTCCATTTCACGCGTCACATCGTTCAGATCGCGATCTTGACTGAGTTTCAGGTTTCGCATGATCCCGGCGTTGTTGACGAGCGTATCCAGCGCGGGAAATTGCGCGAGCACGCTGGCGTGCAGCGCCGTTATCGCGACAGGATCGCTGACGTCGCTCTGGAAGGTAAGAACCCCCGGTAGAGCGATCTTGACCGCGTCGAGTTTTTCTTGGTCGCGACCAGTAACGATTACTGTGTTGCCCCGCTCGAGAAGCTGCTTCGCCAGCTCAAGCCCGATACCGCTCGTTCCCCCGGTTATCAGGACGGTTCTCTTTTCTAGTTTCATTTCACACTCCTTGTGTCTCATGAATCTCGCTTGCACCTCGCATTCTAGAGCGGTACACTCTCTAAATGAAAGTAGGCACTATTAAGTGTAATACTTACCGAAAAGAGAGTATGAAAATGCCCAAGATTTCCGGCTTCACCCGGGAACAAATCGCGATGGCGAAGATGTATTCCGCCCACACTCCTCCCGACGACCTCGATCCCCGGATTGAAGCCCTTGTGAACGACCTGATCGGCCGTGTAGCCGACAAATGGACCATGCTGATTCTTGAGGTGCTGGCGGAAAAGGGGGAGCTGCGTTTCACGCGCCTAAGCGAACTGGTCGAAGGCATCAGCCAAAAGATGCTCACACAGACCGTGCGCCAGATGGAACGCGACGGCCTGTTGACGAGGACCGTTCATCCCGTCGTGCCTCCGAAAGTGGAATACAAATTAACGATGCTCGGCATGAGCCTTGGCGCCGCCTTTTGCGGTGTCTGGATCTGGGCGGCGGAAAACCTGAAACAAGTGGAGAAAGCACGCCGCAAATTCGACGAGAAGAGTCGGCGGACTAATTGACGCAACACTTCTGAAGGTGCTCCACTCGCCCGAAGCGGCTGGAGCGACCGAAGCTCACTGCAGTTGTTGAAGTAGAAATTTATTTGTCCGTTCGTGGGAGAGTGCTGCAGCCGCAGCGTTGTAATGCGCCCCACCATGCCGAGAGAAGGCATGATTCTGACCCGGATAGCTGTAAACGGTCGCACTCGGTTTCTTAGCAAGTGCCGCTTTGATGTCAGCTTGCGCAGCCTTGGAAATGAACTCGTCTTCCTCGGCCAGATGCATCAGCAGCGGCGCATGAAGTCCGTCCACCTCGCCCAGATATTTCTCAGTGTCACCGCCGTGATAAACGACGGCAGCATCCACGCCATAACGCACCGCAGTAAGGAAAGTCATCAGCCCGCCGAGGCAGTAGCCGAGGACGGCAACCTTGCCGGTGCACCCCGGCAGCTTGGCCCCAGTGTTGACCGTGTCCCAAACGTCTCTGGTGCCGGCGTCTCGGTCATACGTCTGATAGAGACGAAGGCCGTGTTGCCAGTCGGGCTCGGAGGTAACGCTAAGGTCTACGCCCGGCTCCTGACGCCAGAAAAGATCTGGCGCGACTGCAATGAAGCCTTGCTCAGCCAGTTCGTCGCACGTCTTGCGGATGTCGGCGTTCACGCCGAACACCTCCTGCAAAACGACGACGGCGGAAGCTGGCAACGTCTTCGGCCGCGCTATATACGCACCAAACGCGCCGTCCCGTCCTTCTATGGTGATTCGATCGTTCATTGTGTCCACCTCAATCAACGATATTCATCTGGGCCTCCGCCGATGTCGCAACGATCAGCGAAGGCCCCACTCTCCGCCAGCCGGGTTCCGCTGGAGTACACGCACTGGGCTAATAAAGCCCCTGTTTAACGTGCAGCCGACTGATGGGCAGGCACCGACGTGGCAGCCTCTTCGATGAGCTTCGCCGCTTCCTTCGGGTGAGACATATACGCCACATGACTCGCCTTCACTTCGACCGTCTTGGCCTTGGCGCGCTTCGCCATCATGCGCTCCTGATCCGGATTGATCGATCGGTCCTCGGTGGCCACCATGTACCAGGTGGGCTTATGTTTCCAGGCGGGATTCGTAACCTTATGGGTGAACGCGTCGGTAGAGATTGGCACCTGCGATATAGCCATGAACTCCGCCTCCTCCCGTGGAATGTCCGCTGCGAAGTCGGCCGCGAAATGCGCCTCGTCTATCCACCAGTTGCCGTTGCTGTCCGGCGTGAAGGCCTTGGACGCTTGCGGCAATCCCTGCTCGATGGACGCGCAACTCTCACCTTCATCGAGAGCAAACGCGGCTATATAAACAAGTGCTGCAACGTTCGGATGATTCCCGGCCTCTGTGATGATGGACCCGCCGTAGCTGTGTCCCACCAGAACCACTGGCCCGCCGATGGCGTCAATTGCGGCCTTCGTGTACTTTTGGTCGTCGGCGTACGAAGTCTCGGGAGGCTGGGCCACCGACACTTTGTACCCATCATTCTTGAGGATCTTGGCGACGGCTTTCCAACCTGAGCCGTCGGCGAATGCACCATGCACCAGAACTACGTTCTTGATCGCCATTTTTGTTCTCCTATTTCCCTTTCAGTTCTTCTTGCATTCGTCAGCTCTTGTAAGCCGACGTCGTTCGTGCGACATAAGGCGCGTTACAACGGTTCCGGATTGTCTTTCGGTCGGCTTCTCTCCTGCAGCATCCATTCCCTGATGTAGTGCGGACAGTGCAGGATCGCTATACCCACCAACTCGCACTCGTTCAGAAAACGAACACCCTCGATATCCGCGCGATCAACTTCCGCCAGATCCAAGGTGACCCGTGGTCCACCACCCTTGATCTCAGACTTCAACTCGTCGAGATCCTTAGATCGAAGATGCCCACTCAAATGTATTAGCGTGGTGCGCTTGCCGGAAATCCGTTCGATCTTCAGCGTCATGGCTCTCTGCTCTGAAGACAGCGAAACAAGTGCAATAATCGAGCCGTTTGCAATTCATTGCAGGAATGGAAGTTAGAGCCGCGCGCAGTCCTGTATTGTCAGGAATTCCTGTAAGATGAGGAAAACACGATTGGCTTTAGCGAATCTCTACGCGCGGATCAGTCAGCCGTTGGGGCTTTGAACCGATACTTGTTAATTCTTAGGCGTTTGATTTTGGAGTCGAGAGTCCTCGCCGGCAGACCCAGTTTCGCTGCCGCACCGATGGGTCCTGAGATTCGGCCTCGGCTTTCTTTCAATGCAGCTTCGATCATTTCTTTTTCGTGCCGGACTAAAGTACTGCTAAGCGTCCCGGTTCGCGATGCGGGGGCCAATTCCCGCCTCAGCCAGGTCTCGTCCACGGCCAAGTTGTCACCTTCGGAAAGAATCACCGCACGCTCGATTACATTTTGAAGTTCACGGACGTTCCCCGGCCACTGGTATCCCTGGAGGACTTTCAGGGATTTCTTGTCTATTGTTCGGAACTTTTTCCCCGCTCTATTCCCGAAGCGATTGATGAAGTATTCAGCAAGCAAAGGAATATCGGTCCCTCGTTCGCGCAACGGCGGGATCTCGATAGGCACCACATTCAGCCTGTATAGGAGATCTTTTCGGAATTTGCCCTCGGCGACTAGCGCGTTCAAATCACGATGAGTCGCCGCCAGCACTCTCACGTCAACTGCAATAGGCTTGTTGCCACCGACGCGTTCAATTTCGCGTTCTTGCAGCACGCGCAGTAGCGTCACCTGGATATCTGGAGGTAAATCGCCGACTTCGTCGAGAAAAATTGTCCCGCCATTTGCCGATTCGAATCGCCCCAGATGTCGCTGCGTAGCGCCGGTGAACGCGCCCTTCTCGTGACCGAAAAGCTCGGAAGCAATGAGCGACGGAGGGATCGCCGCGCAGTTCACCGCAATAAACGCTCGATCGGCGCGCTTCGATCGTTTATGGATGGCACGCGCCATTAATTCTTTTCCCGTGCCCGTCTCGCCCAGAATCAAGATCGTGGAATCCGACCGCGCGACTTTCGCGATTTCGCGAAGCACTCTGCGGAGCGCCTCGGAAGAACCCACGATGTCCTCAAACATTGAGTCGCGGTCAATTTGCTCGCGCAACGCCAGGTTTTCGTTCCGCGTTCTCTCTTCGGATCGGACGCGGTCATCAATATCAGTGCCCGTCGCATACCATCGAGTCACCCGTCCGCGCTCGTTTCGAAATGGATTGTACTGAATCAGGAACCAGCGGTACTGGCCGTCCTTCCTGAGCGCCCGATGCTCGAACTCGAATGGAAGTCCCCGCGCGAGAGCAGCCTTTCGCTCGTTTCGGAATTTCTCGAGGTCCTCCGGATGAAAGATCCTCTCCCGGAAATTTGGCGCAATCACATCGTCAGCACGAAGGCCCGTATACTCGAGCGTGGCTTGATTGGCGTAAATCGGCACACCGGAGGGGGCCTGGACTACGATCGTCTGCGGTATTGCGTCCGTAATCTGCCGAAGCTCGCGTTCATCCTCGCGAAGCTTCTCTTCCGTCTGCTTAAGGGTTTCGATGTCGGTGCTTACTCCATACCACATGACGATCTTCCCGGTTTCGTCGCGGTATGGTTCGAAGCGAATGAGAAACCAACGAAAGTCCCCATCATGGCGGCGCATCCGCGCTTCAACGTCGCCAGCTTCCCCGGAGATCAATAGTTCCCGCCATTTCTGCATTAATGACGGCACATCCTCCGGATGAATTGCAACCTGCCAGCCCCAGCCTTGTGATACTTCCAAAGAAAGACCTGCGTATTCGCGCCATCGTTGATTTACGAACTCTACGGAGCCATCCGCACGAGCTGACCACGTAAACGCAGGGATTCTGTCAACAACGAGGCGAATGTCCAACGACCGTTCAGAGTGTGAGGAACCATCTCCTGGCAATGCCATTGGCGGATTATATTCCGGAACACTCTCCTGCTGCCTGGAAACCAGTGACGCAACCTTTTCGGTTCAATCGTGCCAATTCGTACAGGGTACTGGCTCTTGTACTTTTTTTACCCGTCCGACCAGGCGCTCCAATTATTTCCTTCTGTTAATCTGCTATGGCAGCCGAAATTCGCGCACGGACGCGACACGCGACGCTGGAAGTCGCCCGCCCTCTCGACGAGGGCGCGATGCTCTTTGAAATCTGATTTGAAGGACGCGCCAGGAGCCAGAATCATGGCGTCCGCCCAGCCGGCGAGCACCTGCGATTTGTCGCATTCTACCCGACACAGCGTGCCGAGTAGATTTAGGGCCAACGCATTCAAAACAAAGGGCCGACGCACATGCTACTCGACACTGATCGAGGGGGGCCGGCCGTTTTCATGGCTACCGTGCGCAGAATTACTCGACACACCGTGCAAAGTAATTTCGCTCGTATCTTACTGAAAACAAAGAAAAGGCACCCTAATTAAGTGACACACAATTCGAGGGCGCTTCGACGCAGTTCCCTCGAGCCTCAACCCTCGCCCCTCATCCCCGCTTCCAAAATCGCGCAACGGCGGAAAAATCCGGATCTTCGTTCGCGGCGTCCGCGGCTTTCATCACCGCGGAGTAAGTCGCATACGCAGCCGCTCCACACGGAAGCGTCACTCCTTTGTTGCGCGCGAGTTCGAGCGCCAGGCGGACGTCCTTGTGCATCAGCCGCAGCGGAAAGCTGGCGGGATATTCGCCTTTCACCATCATCGGCGCTTTCACGTCGAGCACTCCGGAACGCGCCATGCTCGATTGCAGCACCTCCATCAGTTTTTCGGCCGGCACGCCCGCTGCGGTCACGAGCGCGAGACTTTCGGCGAACGCATCCACCTGCAACGCGAGCAGCAGATTCATTCCGAGCTTCACCGTTTGCCCCGCGCCGTTCGGACCGAGCAGCAAGAGCTTCTTGCCCATCGCTTCGAGCACCGGCTTCACGCGTTCCAGAACTTCAGCCTTCCCGCCAATCATGAATACCAGTTCGCCGTTCTTCGCGCCCCAAGTTCCGCCCGTCACCGGCGCATCGAGAAAATCCACTCCGCGTTCAGCGCAAGCCGCCGCGACGCGTCGCGCAAGCTCGGGAGACACGGTGCTCGAATCAATCAGCGCGCTTCCGGAGCGCAATCCTTCCATCGCGCCGTCGTTGTTCTTGCCACCATTGGACCCGAACAAAACCTCTTCAAGAGCGGCCGGATCGCTGACGATCGTGATCAGCACATTCGCCTGCTCGGCCACCGCGCGCGGATCGGCGCCAACCTTCGCTCCTTCGCGAGCCAGTTCCTCCGCCTTCGCCTTTGTGCGATTCCAGACGACGAGCGGAAATCCCGCCTTCAGCAGATTTCGCCCCATCGGCCCGCCCATCAGTCCCAACCCGATCAACCCCACCGTTGGCTTCATCCCAACCCCCAATTTCATTAATGAATCAAATCAGCGCAAATTCCACGCGATGCCGGAAAGGATCAATCCGTTCGGCGCGCACTTGCACGCGATCGCCGAGCCTGAAAATCTTCTTCGCGGACGATCCGCCGCGCGTTCCGCGATTCGGCTCCGTCACGATCGTGTGGTCGCGCTCGCGAAACACGCACCGCTGGCCGGTTGACTCCTCCAACCGGTCAATGCTCACCAGCCCTTCGACGAAAATCTCCGTCAGCTCGACGAAAACTCCGAACTTCTGGATGGAGACGATCAGCGCGTCGTACTCCTCTCCCAGATGGCTTTCCATAAATTGGGCCGTCTTCCATTCCATCAGCTCGCGCTCGGCGGCCTCGGCGCGGCGCTCCGCTTCCGAGCTTTCGGACGCGATGCCTTCCAGCTCCACGCGGCGATACGGCCCCAGCGCCGCGACGGTTTCTTCGCGGCCCGGGCGCGCATTCGGATTCGGCATGCGCACCGGCGCCACCGCCGGATTTTCGAGCGCCCATTTCAGCGCGCGATGAACGATCAGGTCCGGGTAGCGGCGAATGGGCGAAGTGAAATGCGTATACTCCTTCGCGGCGAGCGCGAAATGGCCGAGCAGATCCGCCGCATAGCGAGCCTGCTTGAGTGAACGCAACATCAGGTAGGAAAGGATTCGCTCTTCGGGTTTTCCGGCGATCTTTTCCGTCAGCCGCTGATAGTGCTGCGGGCGAATATCCACTTCGTCCGCGGCGGGCAGCGTGACGCTCATGGGACGCATGCGGCCCCGGCCGCTGCCTCCGCCTCGCGCCTGAGGCCGCACCAGGCCGTGCCTCACGGTAATTTTGCGCTCCGCGAGATCGTCCACGCCGAGCGAATAGCCGAATGCCTGCGCGAGCTCCTCGAATTCGAGCACGCGCTTCGGATCGGGTTTTTCGTGGACGCGGTGAAGCGAAGCGATGCCGCGCTTATCGAGATACGCCGCGACGGCTTCGTTCGCCGCGAGCATGAATTCCTCGATCAGGCGATGCGCGATATTTCGCTCGCTGCGGACGATGCTTGTCATGCGCCCCGATTCATCGAATTCGATGATCGCTTCGGGCAGATCGAAATCAATCGAACCGCGCTCGTGCCGCCGGCGATTGAGCAGCAGCGCCAGCTCCTTCATCCGGCGGAATTCTTCCACCAGCGGAGCGTACCGCCGGTTCATTTCCGGATCGCCTTCGAGCACTTTGTTGACGTTGGTATAGGTCATGCGTTCCGCGGAGCGGATCACGCCGGAGGCGAAATCGGCGCCGACCATTTTCCCGGTCGCGTCCATTTCCATGATCGCGCTCATCACCAGGCGGTCAACTTTCGGGTTCAGCGAGCAGATTCCGTTCGAAAGTTCCTCCGGCAGCATCGGCACCGCGCGATTCGGGAAATAGACGGAGGTGCCGCGCAACCGCGCTTCACGATCGAGCGCCGAATCGCGCTGGACGTAGTGCGCAACGTCCGCGATATGCACCTGCAGCTCAAAATGTCCGTTCGGCAGAGGGCGGACCAAAACCGCGTCGTCGAAATCGCGCGCGGTCTCGCCGTCAATCGTCACGATGGGCAAATCGCGGAAATCGCGGCGCCCCCGAATATCCGCCTCGGCTACCTGTTGCTGTGTGGCGCGCGCCTGCGCGAGCACATCAGCGTCGAAGACAAACGGCAGGTGATGCTTGCGAATGATGATTTCAACGTCCACGCCGATATCGCCCGGGCGGCCGAGGATTTCGATCACGCGTCCCGTGGGCGCAAGGCCGCCTCTGGGATAGCGCGTGATCTGGACGTTCACCACAGCGCCATCGAGCTCTGGAAGACGCGCGCGGCCGGTTGTCACCGGTGCGCCTTTGAGGCTCGCGGTCAGTTTTTCACGAAGCTGCGGAGTCAGCTCATCGCCCGGAGGGATCGCGACCTCGTGCGGAATGCGTGTGTCGTAGGGCAACACATTGTTTCCGTGGGGGCCATAGCGGAACAGCCCGACGATGGTCTGATGTTCGCGCTCAACCACTTGCACCACGCGCCCTTCAGCGCGGCCATCGGCGCGACGCCGCTCGATGCGCGCGAGGACGTGATCGCCATTCATCGCGTCGCCCAGATTGTCGCGGCCGATGAAGAGATCGCCATCAACTCTGGGGATCGGATGGTCCGGGACCAGGAATCCATAGCCATCGCGATGCGCGACGATGCGGCCGGCAATCAGATTCGGGTCGCGAGCCCGTTTGAGTGCTGATGAAGCCGCGGGCGCAGGTGCGGGCGCGTCGGGAGATTTCGCTGCGGTCTCGGCAGCGCGCGCGGCGCGCCGCGACGCAGGACTCGGATCGTCCTTGTGCTCGGGAAGGCGAAAACGTCCGCCGTAGATTTCTTCGATATCGCCGCGGCGCTTCAGCTGCTGGAGGACACGCGGAAGGTAACGCCGGCCGCGATGATTCAGCTCCATGCCGTGGGCGATCCGGCGAATGCTCATGGGCTGGGAAAGGGTCGCAAGATAAGCGATCACCTCTGCGCCGGTGACATTGGGTTCGTGCGGTTCTTTTTTCTCGGTTGTGTGCTGGCGTCTCATGGGTGCGCTAATTCGAACGTCAATAGGCTAACGGAATTACGGGCGCGGAGCAAAGCAAGAGGGCGCAGCAAGCAGCGCCCCTACAAGACCTCTCAGTTCTCGGCTCGCGTCGATGGTTGCGCGGCGCCAAGAATTCGTGCCGGGCACGGCATGCCGTGCCCCTACGAAACCACCATCAAATAGGCAACGCATAGTCTAAGAGAGGTCGAGTGCCGCGCTGAAGACCGCGGCGCTACATTTAAACCTCGGGGCGGCGCTTCGATGCCCAACCTACTCGGGTGGTTCCACGGTGTCAAAATTGAGGAGCACGATTTTGCCGTCGGGTTCGCGCTCGAGTACTGGCGCGTAATTACCGAGCAGCTCGCGGCGCCACCACGTTCCTTGTTCGCGCTTCGTCTTCAAGTCCGTGAACCAATATTGATAGATGACAGCGCGGACTTGCTTCGGCGGCGCGCCTGCAAATGGATTGGCGGCAAATAGCGCGAGGACGTCCGGCTCGCTGGTGAGAAGGCGCTCCTCGGTCCAAAGCACGAAGCGATACTGTTTCCAGTTCCCGAGCGACGCAAACCACAGATTCCATTCGAATCGCGGCTGATAGGGCGCGTAAATTCCGGGCGCCTTGCGAACGTCCTGCGGCTTGTAGCGGAAGGGGTAAGGCGTCCAATTGATCCCGTCGGACGAACCCTGGAATTCGATTTCGTAACGCTGGTGGGTCATGGACTCGAAAAGCCCGTAGCGCTCGCCGATGCGAAAGGGCGCGAGCATTTCAATGGGCTTTTGCGAAAACGGAACGCTGGGAAAAACCCTCCAAACAAGTTGCACCCCGGTTGAATAAAGAACCAGTCCCAGGGAGATACCGGCAATGATCCAGCGGACGGGCCTAAGCCGCGCGCGCCATTGCGCACGAACACCCGGCGGCTGCGTACTCAGGTCCGCAGCCGGCGCGGATGCGCGGTCAATCAACGCTCGAACGCGATGCGGGACGATCCATTCGATGACGCGATCGTCGAGCAGCAGAATTCCGAGAAAGAGGACGAGATAGTTCAGGAAGGCGTAGTTGGCGGTGAGAATGATGGAGATTTCAAACGGCGTGACGATGCAGAAGCAGGCGATGCGAAAACGTCGCGGAAGAAACAGCATCAGGACGAGAACGAGCTCGACCGCGAGCGTATAGGCGACGGCCGAGGCGTGAAACCAGTGGGGAAGGTGCTGCACGTAATAACCGATCCACGTCGGCAGAGGGCCGTTCTGGTAGTAGTCGTCCATCGCCGTGAAATTCCGCCAGGAAGGATCGCCGCCGGCCATTTTGCCGGTGCCCGATCCGAAATAAACGCAGAACCATTCCCAGCGCAACATAAAAAGGCTGACGCGCGACGGCGGATTCAAGCGGCCGAGGCCCGGCCAGAATCCGGGCGGGGCGAAAAACAGGCTGATGAATCCGGCCTCGAGAATCATGCCGTCGGATTGGTAGCTCGAAAAGTCCTGCGAGGCGCTGACGAACGAGAGAAAACAAACGAAGCAAACGGCGATAGCCGCGCGCGGCCAGACGTTGGCGATCAGCAGGAGCGATGCGATCGCACCCACCCAGCAGACAAGCATCAGCGCGCGGTCGCTCGAACCGAACCAGAAGAGCGTGGGCGCGTACCAAAACCGCCAAAGATGAAACGCCGAGGAAACAGCCTGCAGAAAGTCGGCGGTTGGGAGAATTCCATTGGGGCCAATGAGGCCTTTGACTTGAAACAGGAGCGAATAGAACGCGGAAAAATAGAAGACTCCCAGAGCGCGCAAGAAAATCCAGCGTGGCCAGAGATGTCCGGGATGCGTTTCGGTCGTGGCCTCGGGGGAGAAGAGCCACTTGACGGCGCGTTCGATGCGTTCTTCCATCGGACGAGATTATACAGAGGGAATATGAGGTGGATGGAGCGATTCGATCTGGGCTGGGGTCGTTTGAGCTCGCTGCTTCCTTAAGGCCGCCGGTTTGGTGACGCCGAAGAGAGATTCCTGGATTGCATGACCGAACGTGTCGCAATGGCTTGTCCCGCTCGCGGCGGGAGCACGTCCCGGCGAGCCGGGACGGCAAACAGCGGCGGCAAGCCGCCGCACTCCACATGCGCTGTGCCGATGCCCGAGTTACAGCGGATTGGCAACGTATCGCCAAGCATCGGCGTCGGGCGTAGTCCGCCGCGGCGGACCACGCCCCTACGACGGCGACTTCGCGGAGGAGCATTCTTTGCCCGTTGCTAGTTGGATTCCGCGGCGGCGGGATGCGGCGGGTGAAACTTGAGGAAGCTGGGAAGGGAAGGAACGGAACCGAGAGTCTGGCGGCCTTCGGTGAACTCGATGAGGAATTCCTGCACGTTGAAGCGATGGCCATTGCGGAGATGAGCGAGGCGGCGAGCTTCATGGAGGCGAATGTATTCGCCATCCGGCATCAGTATGCGAGTCTTCAAAGTGTCGCCGAGGTAAGGCGCGATCACTTCGGCGAAAAGCTGGTTGCAGAGCACGGGGTCCCGGAGGCGGAAAATTACCTCGACGCGCTCGTTGATGTTGCGCTGCATCCAATCGGCGCTGCCGAGGAAAACTTCGGTCTTGCCAGCGTTGGCGAAGACGAAGATGCGGCTGTGCTCGAGAAAACGCCCGATGACACTGCGCACGCGAATTCGGCTGCTCAGCCCGCGAACACCGGGGCGCAGCGTGCACGCGCCGCGGACGATCAGCTCGATATGCACGCCGGCCTGCGACGCACGATAGAGCGCCTGAATGATTTTTTCGTCGAGGAGCGAATTGAACTTCGCAAAGATAAATGCTGGGCGCCCGGCCTTCGCATGAGCAGTTTCGCGGTCAATCAAGGCGAGAAAATTCCTACCGAGGTTCAGCGGCGCCACAAACAGCGGGGAATATTGCGAGCGCTCGGAATGGGCGGTCAGGTAGTTGAAGACATGGTGCACGGCCGAAGTGAGGTGCGTGTCACTGGTGAGCAGGCTCAAATCGGTATAGAAACGCGCGGTCGAAGGATTGTAGTTGCCTGTGCCAAGGTGGGCGTAACGGCGTATCTGGCCGTCGGGTTCACGCCGCGCGATGAGCGCCAGCTTGCAGTGCGTTTTCAGGCCGACGACGCCGTGAAACACCTGCACTCCGGCATCCTGCAGGTTTCGCGCCCAGCGGATGTTCGAGGCTTCGTCGAAGCGCGCCTTCAATTCGACCACGACAGCGACTTCTTTTCTGGCCGCTGCGTCAATCAGTGCGCGCACGATCGGCGAATTCTCGCTGGTGCGATAGAGAGTCTGCTTGATCGAGAGAACGTCGGGATCCTGCGCCGCACTTTCGATGAAGCGCACCACAGTCGAATAGGAATCGTAGGGATGATGCAGGAGAACGTTGCGCTTCCTCACCAGTTCAAACAGCGATGAAGAACCGGGTTTGAGATCCAATTCGCGTGGCGCAAAAGGGTGGAATTTTAAATCGGGCCGCGGGGTCTGTTCATAGAGATGGAACAGGCGCGAAAGATTAATGGGGCCATTGACGCGGAAAACCTGCCCGGGCGAGAGCCGGAAATTCGCCTCAAGGCGTTCCACGATTTCCTGATTCGCGCCCGCCTCGATTTCCAGGCGCACGGCCTGTCCCTTGCGGCGGCGATGAATCTGCAGGTCCACCGATTCCAGGATGCTGCGGGACTCCTCCTCTTCGAGGTAGAGGTTGCTATTGCGGGTGACGCGAAAGGCCGCAGCCGAAAGGATTTCGTATCCGTGATAGAGCCGCTCGGCGAAGGCGTGAACGACGTCGTGCAAAAACACATATTCGACTTTGTTCTTGGGCGATGGGAGGCGCACCAGGCGCGGCAACGCACGCGGCACGGTGACGACTCCGAGATAAATCTGGGAACCGCGCCGCTTGCGCTTGAGCAGAAACGCGAGGCAGAGCGCCTTATTCAAAACGTGGGGAAACGGGTGCGCGGGATCCACGGTAACCGGCGTAAGAAGCGGCTCGACCGTTTTGGCGTAGAAATTCTCAATATACTCGCGGGCTTCGGGGCGCAGATCACTGCGTCCGAGGACGCGGACCGATTCAGCCTCCAGCGCAGGAACCAATTCGTCGCGCCAGCACTCATACTGCTCGTCCACAAAGCTGTGAATTTTCGAGGTGAGCTCGGCGAGCGCTTGTTCCGGTAACCGTCCATCGGCCTCCGGCTCACGATTTCCGTGCTCAGCTTGCTGCATCAGGCCGGCGAGGCGGACTTCGACGAACTCGTCCAAATTGCTCGCGGTGATGCCCAGAAATTTCACGCGCTCCAGAAGCGGATTGGCCGGATCGCGCGCCTCCTCGAGAACGCGCTGGTTGAACTGCATCCAGGAAAGATGACGGTTGAAGAATCGCTGGGAGTCCGGAATGGCGGTGCGAGTCATGTGCGCCTGCGAGGCAGGTAAGGGTATCTTCCGAGTGTTACTGCCGCGTTACAAACTAGGGCGACAGCCAGGTTCCGGGGCGATTATTGAGGATAGGCGCTCGATAGAGAACGCAAGTACGCGATGATGGCTTGCGCATCGGCATGATTCATGTGGTAGATGTGCATCGGCTGGCGAATGGCTTCACCGTTTGGCCCCACGCCCTTTTCGAGAACATCCGCGCCCTGCTCATCTGAATATCCGCCGAAGCCAGCCAACGCGGGCGCATTGTTGGCCCAATTCGGATTCGCGCGAACGGGCACGATCCAGATCTGCGCGCCCTGAAGGCGACGAGATTCGTCGAGATTGCCGCCCGCGTCGCGAGGCGTGTGGCATTCCTCGCACATGGCGACGTCTTCCACCAGGTAACGGCCGCGATCGATGGAACTCTGCGGAGCGGCGGGCGCCGCGTTCTTCTGTGGCGTAGCGGGCTTGCTTTGCCCCGACGACAGGTGGGACGCGCCGAAACCAGCAGCCAGCAGAACGACCGCGCAAGAAGCGACTTTATGAATTGCTTTCATAGACTGTCAATCCTGGGTTTTCATTAGGATGCGGCACATTCCCGGAAGGAAGGCCGGTTACCACTGGAACGTGAAAGTATCGCAAAAAGCTCGTTTCGATGTCTATTGAGTTTTTCAGGAGATTTCGCCGGCGGCCGGCAGATTTTCCGCTGCGGGCAGCGGCGCGGTCGTGCCCATCGAGGTAAGTCGGTCGAGCGCCCATCGCGCGTGACCGGAAATGAGCGAGTCGTCTAAAGATGCAAGGCGATCGAGCGATCGAATGACGCGCGGATAGGCGTCTCGATCGGGCGTGATTCCCGAATTTCCGAGCGCCACGCAGGCGTTGCGAACCAGGCCACGCCATTTCGCGCGCTTGGCCGCGCTGCCGCGAAAAATTGCGCTGAACTCCGGTTGCGAAAGGGAAGCGAGCCACTCGAGCTCTGGAGCGACGAGCGAGTTTTCGTTTTCGAGCGCATTGCGCGGTTGAAACGCGGCCACGGACGTGACCGGCGCCTTGCGATTCCAGGGGCAAACGTCCTGGCAGATGTCGCAGCCGATGACGGCGCGGCCCATCTGAGGGCGAAGCTCCTCTGGAATCTCTCCGCGCAGCTCGATCGTGAGATAGGAGATGCAACGGCGCGCGTCGAGGACGTACGGCTCCGGAAACGCCTGCGTGGGGCAGGCATCCAGGCAGCGCGTGCACGTTCCGCAGAGATCCGCGGGAGGGGTTTCGCCCGGCGCGAGGGTTGGCTCAAGAGCGAGCGTGGTGACAATCACGCCCAGGAAAAGCCAAGAGCCGAGTTGCGAATTGATCAGGCAAGTATTTTTCGCGAGCCAGCCGAGACCGGCGTATTTCGCCGCGACGCGTTCGATGATGGGGCCCGTGTCGGTATAGGCGCGCGCGTCGAATGGCTCGGCGAACTCCGCATGCATTTCCGAGATCAGCGCGCGCAACTTCTGCTGCATCACTTCGTGGTAATCGTCGCCCCAGGCGTAGCGAGAAATCCATCCACGCGGCGATTCGGAGTCGGCGATTACAGGTGGAACGGTGGCGCGGGGCGCCGAGTTGTAATTCATGGCAACGACGATCAGACTGCGAGCGCCTTCGAGAACTCGGCGGGGATCGGCGCGGCGCGGGTCGTGGAGATAGCTCATCTCGCCCGCATAGCCGCGCGCAAGCCATTCGGGCAGGCGGTCGAGTTCCGGGAATGGCTCGGCGGAGTTCTCCTGCGCGACCGGTGTAACACCGCAGAGATCGAAGCCGGCAGCGCGCGCGTGTTCGCCGATCCAGCATGTTTGCTTGGCAGGCGTCATGCGTCCATGATGCATCAAGAGGAGCGCACGAGCGAAAACTTTGCGGGCGCGGAAAGCGCCGCAGATCGCGTGTTTTGCTTGTCACCACCGCGCGGGATTGCATACAATCGCGGACGGTCTAAACGCTAACGGAGAGTTTGATGAGCCATCGAATCGCCGCGAAAATTACGGGTGTGGCCGGGTACCTGCCACCGCGTGTGGTCACTAACGCGGACATCGAGAAGATGGTGGATACCACGGACGACTGGATTCGCACGCGCACGGGAATTCGCGAGCGGCACTATGCGGACCCGGGGGTCGCGTCGTCACATCTGGGAACAGAGGCTGCCAAGAAGCTGCTGGCGATGAAGGGCGTTCTCCCGGAAGAAATTGACTTGATTGTGGTGGCAACGGTCACGCCGGACATGCTGTTTCCCGCGACGGCGTGTCTGATACAGCATCGGCTGGGCGCGACAAAAGCGTGGGGCTTCGATCTGTCCGCCGCGTGTTCTGGATTTGCCTATGCGCTAACGGTAGGCGCGCAGTTTGTGGGGATGGGATCGCACAAGAAAGTGCTCGTGATCGGCGCGGACGTGATGACGTCCATTCTCGATTTTCGGGACCGCACTACCTGCGTGCTGTTCGGCGACGGTGCGGGCGCCGTGCTATTGGAACCCACCGCTTCGGATGCCGAAGGGATAATCGATTTCGTGCACGATGTGGACGGCGCGGGCGGCTGCAACCTCTATATGCCCGCAGGAGGGTCGCTGCATCCTCCTTCGCACGAAACGGTGGACGAGCGTATGCACTTCGTCCATCAGGAGGGCCAGCAGGTGTTCAAGTACGCCGTGCGGCGGATGAGCGAGCTTGCGTGCCAGATTCTGGAGCGCAACGGGCTAACGAGCAAAGATCTGGCGCTGGTGGTTCCTCATCAAGCGAACCTGCGCATCATTCGCGCGATGCAGGAAAGGCTGGGCGTGGATGATTCGAAAGTGCTGGTGAATATTGACCGCTACGGGAATACGACGGCCGCGACGATCCCATTGGGATTGATGGATGCTGTCGAACAGAAGAGGTTGCGAAAGGGCGACCTGGTTTTGCTGATCGCCGTCGGCGCGGGATATACCACGGGCGCCGTGCTCATGCGCTGGGCTTACTAAGAGTCCACGAAGTCCGAGACTTAGTTCACGCCGAAATCGTCCGCTTGATCGCCGAAAATACCCAAGACCGGATTCGAATCGCTCGTGGTGATCATCACGATTTTGGTTGGTGAGACCATGAAAAACGCGCCGTTGAACGGAGGCGGCGGAGAGGCCTGGGTCATGGTCAGCGCGCCACTCCCATCGGTCGGGCCGCTCGGCGTCAGAAGGAACGTACCCGCCACGTTCGGAGAGACGACGGCGAACGCGGTCGGCGTATCCTCCGTACCGGAGAGGGTGCCGGTGGTGGATGTCAGGCTCGTGAGTGCAATCAAACCAGAGAAATTCTGAACGGTGCTCATAGCAGGCATCGAAGTGCCCTGGATCAGCGTGCCAGGTACCGTGCTCGCGGTAAAGGTCGCGCCACTGCCCTTGGATTGAGGCTCGAATATTCCGAGCACGGGCGCGCTGACGTTCTCGAGCAGGCAGAGGGCTTCATTGGTGTTGATGACGTAGAAGACCGGGGCAACCGGTTGACTTAAGACCGTGTCCACGCGGCCAAACGAATCGCCGGTGTTAAAACTCGTGGAGATTGCGTTCACGCCGAGCGCGGTTCCGACAGTTCCGCCTACATTGTCCACCAGTGACAGCGTGAAGGCATTTCCCCCGGGTGCCTGTAGCTGCGCTACCGCTGCAAACGGCAGGTATACGCTTCCGCCACTCGGAATGACGGGGCCTGACAATCCTCCGACGCTCGCTCCATTAAACGACTGAATCGCTGTGGCGAACGGATAACCCGTCTGATGGATCAGTTTTCCGACGCTGACGAAAGGCGTGGTCTGGCTCACCGAGTCTGTTTCCACGACGAAAGCTTCGGTCAACAGTCCACTTGTCGTTGTAATCGGATAGACGCTGAAGTTCATGTTTCCGAGCTTCTGACTGACACTCATAGTGCAGCGGGCAGATTGCGCGGACGTTTGGAAAGTGCCCGAGAACGTTGGATCTGGCGTGATCGTCAAGACGCCCGGGGCGTTAGAATCCACTTCGCCTGTGTCAATATTCCCGGGTGTTGAAGAGTTTGCGGGCACTTCAGCGGTGAACCTGCCTGCGAGCGCGAACGGCCCGGGTGTGGTGCCGGCAAAGTTCCCTTCCGCTCCGCTCAACCCAATGACGAAGTCGGAACCCAATGGGCCCGGGCCTGACATTGTCTGCGATCCGCAGGTCGCTGTGTTCTGCTGCACAAGCTCGCCCGAGCCATTGATGCCAGTGCTATCTGATTCGATCAGGCGGCCATGGAGTCCGGTCGCGTCCAGAGCAAACGTATAAACAGCACCGAGGAAATTCAATTGGCCACGGCCGTTTTGGAGCGTGAATGTGCCGGTGAATGTCTTGTTCGCGTACGTATTCTGAGCAATCGTGTTCACATCTTCCACGCCGCCCGAGATTACGCCCACTCCATCCGCGGTGAAACTGTCCCGCGACAACGACCGCCCCGCCGCCAGAATTGAATCCGCTGAATTCGAAGGCGTAGTTGCCGTTCAATGCGTTCGTGACGGTGATGCTGAGCTGCCCGGCGGTAGTCGTAAAGGTCGCCGGCGTCGGTTCGCTATCGCTGACCTGGATCGTGAAAGTGTTATAAACGCCGGTCTGGGTTGGAGTGCCGGTGATGGTGCCGTTCGAATTCAAGACCAATCCCGGCGGGAATGCGCCTGAACCAACCCCCAGCTGCCAGGTGTACGGCGGAACGCCGCCGGTGGCCTGCATCTGAGTCCCAGACGGATAGGCAGTGCCGAGAACACCGTTTGGTAGAGTGGTGGTCGTAATCTTCAGCGCTGCCGTTGGCTGAATCGTGATGGTTATGGTCTTTGTCTCCGCAGGGAACGCAATCGAAGTGGCTTGGACGCTAACAGTGAATTGAGTGCCGACGGCAGTCGTAGGCGCTGCGTACGTCGCTGAAAAGACGCTGTTCACTGTGAATACTCCCGGAGGAACTGGAGCCCCCACCGCCGGAGTGAAAATCCAGGTCACACCTGCGCCGGTGGTGTCTCTCGGAACGGTCGCGGTGATGGTGACCATGCCTCCCGCGGAAACCTTGTTTGACGACACATTGAGTACGACGGAATTGTAGTCCGAGGGAACGCCGGAGCAGCTCGTGCAGCTGTTGCTCTGAAGAAAGACCATTAAGACAAGACAGAATATGGATGGGAGTCCTTTACTCTTCGCCATTGCCACTCCTTGCATCAACGTTCCCCAATACCTGGTGAGTTGCCCACATTATTTAGAACACAGAACGGGATACGGAGGCTCGAAAATGACCGGGGGTAATGGCGTATGAGGCAACCAACGGGGGCAAATCTCAGGCGAAAACGGCCTATTGGCGCGAATACAGCGCTCCCGAGCGCGAGTGCCACCAGGCGCCAACAATAACCAGATTGCGAGCGGTAGCGGATTGCGCGGGTTCTGTCTGGGTATGGTTTTCAGGGATAATGGAGGCGGACGGCACAGCACGAAATCTGGCAGGAAAGGATCTCCATTGCGCGCTGTTATTACAGGCGGGGCAGGTTTTCTCGGATCGCATCTGTGCGATTACTTCATCGAAAAGGGCTGGGACGTGCTTTGCATGGACAACCTCGTCACCGGCGCTGATTCGAATATTTCGCACCTGCTTTCGAACCCGCGGTTTAGCTTTGCCCAACAGGACGTGTCGAAATTCATCGAGGTTTCGGGGCCGGTGGATGCGGTGCTGCATTTCGCTTCGCCGGCGAGCCCGCCGGACTATTTGAAGTTTCCCATTCAAACGCTGAAGGTCGGAGCGCTTGGAACCCATAACGCGCTCGGGCTGGCGATGGCCAAGAAAGCCAGATTTCTCCAGGCGTCCACTTCGGAGTGCTACGGCGATCCAGAAGTGAGTCCGCAGCCGGAGTCCTACTGGGGACACGTGAATCCGATCGGCCCGCGCGGAGTCTACGACGAAGCCAAACGATTCGCAGAAGCCATCACTATGGCATATCACCGCTACCACCACGTGGACACGCGCATCGTCCGGATTTTCAACACCTACGGGCCGCGCATGAGGTTGAACGACGGGCGGGCGCTGCCGAATTTTCTTTATCAGGCGCTTGTGGGCGAGCCCATCACGGTTTATGGCGATGGCAAGCAGACGCGGAGCTTCTGCTACGTGGCGGATTTGATTGACGGAATCTACCGGTTGCTGGAATCGAACGAGCACGAGCCAGTCAATATCGGCAATCCCGCGGAAATCACGATCCTCGAATTTGCGGAGCGCGTGCGCGCACTCGTGGGGACCACGGCACCGATCGTGCACCATCCGCTGCCGGAAGACGATCCCAAGCAGCGCTGCCCCGACATCGCAAAAGCGCGGCGAATTCTCAAATGGGAGCCGAAGGTAAATCTGGAGCAGGGTTTGCGGATTACCTACGATTTCTTCAAGCAGCAGGTTGCGTCCACGAAACAACAAAGCCTGAAAATTTCCTGTGTTGGGCCTGTTTTTCGGCCACCGCTTGCGTGCGATGATCAGTCCGGCCGGCCAAACGACCGATACTCGAAGCCCCGGTCCTTCATTTCGCGCGGCGACAACAGATTTCGGCCGTCCACGATCAGCGGGCGCGCCATGGCATCCCGAATGCGATCCCAGTCGAGCTTGCGGAATTCATCCCATTCCGTGGCGATGAGCAGGGCTTCGGCATCCTTGGCGGCATCGTAAGGCGGTTTTCGCATATTCGATCTGCGGGAGTATGGCGCGGGCTCGTTCCATTGCCTCCGGATCGTAGGCGCGGATGACTGCGCCTTCTCCGAGCAGATAATTCACCAGGTCAATCGCAGGCGCGAAGCGAACATCGTCCGTATTGGGCTTGAATGCGAGGCCGAGGACGCCGATTTGCTTTCCCCGAACGACCCAGAGAGCGCTGCGCAACTTTTCGTAAAAGCGGTCAATTCGCTTCTTGTTGATGTTTTCCACTTCCCTGAGCATCGTGAAATCCACGCCCGAACGTTCCGCGAGATGGACGAACGCCTGCAGATCCTTCGGCAAACAGAAGCCGCCGAAACCCAAACCGGCAGCCAGGAAACTGGGTCCGATGCGAGGATCCATTCCCATCGCGCGCACGACTTCTCCGATATCGGCGCCGAGGCGCTCAGCCAAGTCCGACACCATGTTGGCGTAGGAAATCTTCAAGGCCAGGAAAGAGTTTGAGGCGTGCTTGATCAGCTCGGCGCTGTTGATCGTTGTTACGAGCCAAGCCGGCGCCGGAACCTTCGGGCACGCGGGCACGTGGACCGGACACTTGAATGATTGGTCCAGCACTGGTTTGTAGATTTCCTTGAGCTGTCGCTCCGCTGTCTCGTCTTCCACACCCACAACAATCCGGTCGGGATGGAGGAAGTCGCCGACTGCGGTGCCCTCGCGCAGGAATTCGGGATTTGAGGCGACGCTGAATTTTACGTTCGATTTGCGGCCATAGACCGCAAGGGCACGCTTGAGTTCCTGCCCTGTTTGTGCCGGCACGGTGCTTTTCTCAACGACGAGCTTCGGAGTCTTGGCTTCGGTAGCGATCAATCGCGCCACATGATCAATGGCGCTGAGGTCGGCATCTCCATTAGGCAGCGGAGGCGTGCCCACGCAGATGAAAATTGCGTCGCCGAAAGTGACGGCGTCAGCCAAATTCGCGCTGAAATTGAGGCGGCCCTCCTTGTGGGCCTTTGGAATTACCTTCTCAAGTCCCGGCTCATAGATCGGAATCCCGCCGGATTCGAGCGTCTGGATCTTGCTCGCGTCGTTATCCGTGCAGACGACCTCATGGCCGATTTCCGCAAGACAGGCCCCTGTCACCAAGCCGACATATCCAGTACCGATCACGGATATCTTCAATGGAATCTCCCGGTTGGAAAGAGCATAAACTTCGCGGCCAAATACGAACCTCCATTTTGAGGCGGGCCATTCATTGCGGCAAGACAATTGTCGAAGCTGTGTTTTCTCGACAGAACGTGCATCGCCGGAGCGAGGACGCAAATCGTTTTCCTTCAGGTAGATATGCTTGTGGTACAGGATACTCTTTCCTCACACCTTCCAACCGATTCGCGTCTATCCGGCGCCTTCTCGCCTATCCTAAAGCTGTAGAACCATGGCCCAACCGACCAATCCGAACTCGGGTCTTCCGCCCGCGGACGCCGAACGCCGCCGCGTCGAGCACCAGGAAACTCTGCTGCTCACGGACGTTCCGGATGCTACGGCCATGGTTCCGGAGCAGCCGGCTCCCGCTGAAGCCACGTCGAACCTCAGCCCGGCAACACTTGCGGCTCTATCGCAGCGGTACGACATCCTCGCCGAGGCTGGACACGGGAGCATGGGCAACGTGTACAAGGCGCGGGATCGCGAGACGGGCGAAGTCGTCGCTCTCAAGCTCTTGAAGCCGGAGATTGCGTCGGATCAGACGATGATGGAGCGATTCAAGAACGAGCTCCTATTCGCGCGCAAAATTACTCACAAGAATGTGTGCCGCGTCCACGAGTTCAACCGCATCGGCGGAATCGCGTACACCTCGATGGAGTTTGTGGAGGGCGAAAGCCTGCGGTCCGTGCTGAACCGCTTCGGCGGTCTCCCGCCGCGGAAGGCGATTGATCTGGTAGGCCAAATCTGCTCGGGACTGAAGGAAGCGCACGCGCAGGGCATCGTGCACCGCGATTTGAAGCCCGAGAACGTCATGATTGACGCTCAGGGCAACGTGAAAATCATGGACTTCGGCATTGCGCGTTCGATGGAAGCGGTGACGCGGCTTACCGGTTCGATGGTCGGCACGCCTGCCTACATGGCGCCCGAACAGGTGGGCGGAAAGCCCGTGGACTACCGCACGGATATTTATTCGCTCGGCTTGATCATGTACGAAGTTTTCACCGGAGCACAGGCATTCCAGGCGGACAACGCTGTAGCGGTCGCTCTGAAGCAGATGCGGGAAGCGCCCATTCCGCCTCATGAGATCGAGCCCGCGATCCCCGTTGGAATCGAACGCGCGATTTTGAAGTGCCTAGAAAAGGAACCTCCGAAACGATTTCAGTCAATTGGTGAGCTCGAATCCGCGCTACGCACGCAGGGAGCGCCGGGGAAAGCGCAGGCTGCAACTGCCTTTGCGCCACACCACTCGAGCCACTCACCAATGCAGTCTCAATTGCTGCATCCGCCCGCAGCCGATTCGAAACGCACATCGCCAGTGACGTGGGTGCTGCTGGGAGCGTTGCTGGTTGTCGGCGCGTTTGCCGGATGGCATTCCCTGCAGGTGATGCAAGCAGCGGAAAATCTGGCGCCGCCTGCGGCGTTGCCGGCGCCGACGCCACCAGATTTCGCACTCGATGTAACGGGCGCTCAGCCCACCACCACCCAACCCGCGGCCGCAGAACCAGCAGCATCGGAACCCGTTGACGCAAAGGCCGACGCGGACAAACCGGCCGAAGCGAATCCTGAAACGCCGGCTCCGGTGAAGCAGGCGTCAACACCAGGGGTTGCCGCGCGCGAAACGGCACCCGCGAAAAATCAAACTTCGGCTGCGGAAGCTGCGCCTCGAAATACGCAACGGCACTCGGACAAGCCTTACGGCGAATCCGAGCCAGTCACAGCACCTCCGGTAAACGACACTACGCCGAGTTATCTGTGGGTCGGCCGGTTCGAGCGCGAGGACAAGGCGCAGAACACGGCAAAGAAAATCGAGGATCTCGGGCTGCCGGTTGTAGTTGTGCCGAGACACGGCTTGACGGGCGAGTTCTACGTGGTTCTGACGGGCCCGTATGGCCCGGAGCGCATCGAAAGCGCGATGGATTGGCTGAAGACGCAGGGATTCGCCGACGTTCGTCTCATCAAGAACCCTCTGGGAAATCCGCGACAGACGCCCCAATAGAATTGGGAGGTTCGAGGCAGGAATGCGGATGGAACTGGAATTCGGAGCGCAGAGCGACACAGGATGTGTCCGCGAAAATAACGAGGACAGCTATCTCGTCGCGACGGAGCTAAACCTTTTTGTGCTCTCGGACGGGATGGGCGGACTGGAATCGGGAGAAGTGGCGAGCCGCCTGGCTGTGGACGCGGTCCTCGCTCGCTGCCGCGAAGCCGCGACGAATCCGTCGCTGCCTCTCGCCGGCGAACGCATCGAGGGAGTTTCCGACGCGTCGAACCAGCTGGCGAGCGCGATTCGATCGGCGAATGAAGTCGTTTACCGCACGGCGCAACAAGGCGCAGGGCATCGGGGCATGGGCGCAACGATTGTTGCAGTACAGTGCACCGATGAGCGCATGAGCGTCGCGCACGTGGGAGACAGCCGGATTTATCGGCTGCGCGGCGGCGAGCTCGACCAGCTTACGCGGGACCACTCGTTTGTCGCCGAGCAGGTACGCCACGGAAAAATGACGGCGGAGGAAGCCGCCAGCAGCACGATGCAGAACGTGCTTGTCCGCGCCCTCGGCATCGAGCCGACAGTCGAAGTGGACGTGAGCGAAGAGCTGCTGATGGAGAGCGACACGGTGCTGCTCTGCTCCGACGGACTGACGCGCGAGCTTTCGGATTCGCAGATTGCCGCCGTACTCGCCGAAAGCTCCGAACCTCAAGCAGCCGCCCGACGGCTGGTGGATTTGGCGAAGCAAGCGGGCGGCGGAGACAACGTGACCGTGATCGTGCTGCGCCGCGCCGCTAAACCGGTTGGCGTGATTGCGCGCATCGGCAAGTGGTTCAAGAAATCGGCGTAAGGCTGAGAGTTCTGGATTGCAATATTCGTTCTTTTTGGAGGATAGAAATGGCAAAGCTCGTACTGAAATTCGAGAATTCGGTGCTGAAGGAAATGCCGGTTGGGTCGAAGGAAGTGAGCATCGGCCGATCCCCGGAAAACGGCCTGGTGATTGACAACCCGGCGGTCTCGCACTATCACGCCCGCGTGTTCAATGAGGAAGGGCGGCTGATGCTCGAGGATTTTGGCAGCATGAATGGAACGTTCGTCAACGGCCAGCGCGTGAAGATGGTGACACTCAAGCCGGGCGATTCGGTTGGCATCGGCAAGCACACGATCGTGGTCTCCGAGTCCCGCGAGCTGGATAGCTTTGCTTCCGGAAACGGCAGTGCGAGGCCCGCGGCTCCGAAAATCAACGAGACCGTGATGCTCGACACGAAGGAGCGGCGCGAGTTCCTCCAGAAGGTCGCGGCAGTCGGTGAAAGCTCGCAGGTTGCGCCATCGCGATTAAAGGTACCGACGCTTATCGTTCGCAAGGGCAGGACCAATCAGCGCGAATACGCGCTCAACGACAAGCTCACCGTGGTGGGGAAATCCGGCATGGCAACCGTAAAGCTGAAGGGCTGGTTCGCGCCCAAGGCCGCCGCGCAAATCACTCGCCGCGACGATCAAACCTACTACATCGGCGCAGCCGACAAAGTGCCGAGCGTCAACGGCCAGCCGATCACGCATCCAACGATTCTGTCGTCCGGCGACATCATCACCGTTGCCGGAATCGAGCTGGAATTCGTCTATCGCGATTGACGACCCCGCGAGGGTCGTTAATCGCGCATTTTTTCCTTCGAGACAATCGCTTCCACGCGCTCACACTATCCAGCAAGACTGAATTTCGAAGCTCCGCCGCCATTCTCGAACTGATATCATTTAGCCGCTCGGCTTTATGAGGGGTGAGAACATGACGGAACAGACCAAAGAAGAATTGTTGGCCCGCATCGCGGAGCTTGAAAAACAGACTAGTTCGAGAGCGAAAGGCAGCCTCGAATTCCGGGTCGGCGAAAAGGGCGGCGTGAGCGTATACGGTCTCGGCCGCTTTCCCGTGACACTTTATTACGAGCAGTGGGTTCGCCTGCTCGATAAATCGGCCGACCTGCGCGCTTTCCTGGAAGAGAACAAACACAGGCTGAAGCTGAAGAACGCGGAGTAACGCGCCCGCCTTACGCGACGGGGGTCAACTCGTCTTGGTCTTCTCGAGTTCTTCGATCATTGCCGGGACGATTTCGAAGAGATCGCCGACGATGCCGTAATCTGCGACTTCGAAGATGGGCGCGTTGGCGTCCTTGTTGATTGCCGCGATCGTGCGCGAGCCTTTCATTCCCACCACATGTTGGATCGCTCCGCTGATTCCGAGCGCGAGATAAAGTTTCGGCATGACGGTCTGGCCCGAGCTGCCGATTTGCCGATCCATCGGGAGCCAGCCTTCATCGCAGATCGGCCGCGAAGCGGAAATCTCTCCGCCCATCAGCTTCGCCAGTTTTTCAGCCATGGGGATGTTCTCGGGCGCTTTGATGCCGCGTCCAACTGAAACAAGGATTGGGGCCTGCGTCAGGTCCACCGCTTGCTTGGCCTCGCGGAAAAGTTCCAAGGGCTTCGTGCGAATCTGCTCCGGCTTCAATTCAACGCTGACGGGCTTCACGAGGGCCTTACCACCAGCATGTTTCGCGGCCAGGTCTGCGCGAAACGCGCCGGCCTGGAATGACGCGATCCAGGGAGGCTCTCCAGTGAATACGACGTCCGCTGCCGTGCGGCCTTGAAACATCTGGCGCACAAAGATCAGCTTCCCATTTTCATGGCGGTAGCCGATGCAATCGCCGATCATTCCTTTTTGCATAGACGCGGCGAGCTTCGGAGCGAAATCGCGAACTTGATACGTGTGCGGCAGCAACACGAGATCCGGTTTCGCGCTTTCAATTACTTGCCGCAGTGCAATGGAATAAGCGTCGGGCGTGTATTGCGCCAGGAGGTCGTTCTCGACGAGAAGCACTTCGCCGAGCTGGTAGCCGGCAAGCTCGTCGGCGAGCGCGGCAACGCCTTTGCCAATGACGACACCGGAAAGCGTGGCTTTCGCTTGCCCCGCGATTTGCTGCGCGGCGGCGAGCGTCTCAAAGCTGACCTTGTTCCACTTCGCGTCGCGCTGCTCGGCGATCAGAAGGATTTTCATGATCTAGAGAACTCGCGCCTCATGCCGCAGCTTCTCGATCAGCTTGGCCGCGGCCTCTTTCGGCGAACCGGTGATGAACTCGGTCTTCTTCGTTTTCTGCGGAACATAAATGCGTTCGATGTGTTGCGTCCGCGCGTCCGCGACTCCCAGTGACGCTCGCTCGACCGTCGCGATCTCTTTCTTCTTCGCGGCCATGATGCCCTTCAGCGTGGCGTAGCGCGGCTTGTTGATTCCCGATTGAATCGTGATCACCGCGGGGAGCGGCAGCTCGACCCACTGAAACCATCCAGCCTCGAGCTCGCGCTTCATTTCAGGTGTCCTTCGATCACTTCGATCGCCATGATAATCGTCGCGTGCGGCCTGCCGAGCAATTCGGCGAGCAGCACGCCGGTCTGGCCGAAACCCTGGTCCTCGCTTTGAAGACCGGTCAGGATGAGATCGAAATTCTCGCTTTGAATCGCGGCCGCGAGCGAGCGCGCCGAGGTGAGCGGATCGAGCTTGTAGAATTCAGGATCGAGAATATGGATGCCGCGTTCGGCGCCCTTGGCTAGAGCTTCCTTGATGGCTTGCTTGGCGCGCTCCGGCCCCATGGAGATGGCAACGACTTCGCCGCCATGCTTTTCCTTGAGGCGCAGCGCTTCTTCGAGCGCGAAGCCGTCCGGCTCATTCGTTTCAAATCCGATGTCGGCTTCGCGAATCCATGCACCGCCATCGGCGATAGCCAGGGGCGCGTCTTTCGCAGGCACCTGCTTGACGCAAACGCCGATTTTCACGATTAACGGCCTTCCCAGCGTTTGAAGAGGAGCGAGGCGTTGGTGCCGCCGAAGCCGAAGGAGTTCGAGAGCGCGTAGGTCACTTCAGCCTTTCGCGCGTGATTCGGAACGTAGTCGAGGTCGCACGCGGGATCGGGAGTTTCCTGGTTGATCGTCGGCGGAAGAATCTGATCGCGCAGCGCCAGTACGCTGATGCCCGCCTCCAGCCCGCCTGCGCTCCGCCGAGCAGATGCCCGGTCATGGACTTCGTCGAGCTGATGGGAACCTTCTTTGCGCGGTCGCCGAAAACGCGCTTGAGCGCCGCCGTCTCGATTGCATCGCCCATGGGAGTGGAAGTGCCGTGCGCGTTGACGTAGCCCACGTCATCCGGCGAAATCTTCGCGTCCTTGATCGCCGCAAGCGATGAACGGTAGCCGCCGTCTCCGCCTTCGGCCGGTTGCGTGATGTGGTAGGCGTCGCCGGACATTCCGTAGCCGGTAATTTCGGCGATGATGTTTGCGCCACGGCGCTGGGCAAATTCGAGCGATTCCAGGATCAGGATGCCCGAGCCCTCGCCGACCACGAAACCCTCGCGCTGCGCGTCAAATGGACGGCTGGCGCGTTCAGGCTCGTCGTTGCGAGTGGAAAGCGCGCGCATCGCACCAAATCCGCCGATGCTCATCGGCGTAATCGCCGCTTCCGAACCGCCCGCAATCATCACCTCGGCATCGCAGCGCTGGATAATCTTGTAAGCGTCGCCTACTGCGTGAGCTCCTGCCGAGCAGGCGGTCGCCGTAGCCGAATTGGGACCCTTGGCCCCGTAGCGGATCGAGACATTGCCTGCGGCCAGATTCACGATAGCGGAGGGAATGAAAAATGGGGAGATCTTGCCGGGACCACCGTTCAGATACTTCGAGTGCTCGCGCTCGATCACGTCGAATGCGCCGATGCCCGATCCGATGTAGACGCCCGCTGCTTCGGAAAATTCCGGGGTGATTTCCAGGCCGGCCATGGACATGGCAAAGTCGGAAGCCGCCATGGCCAGCTGAATAAACCGGCCCATCTTCTTGAGTTCTTTTTTCTCGATCCACTTCAGCGGATCGAAACCCTTCACTTCGCCGGCGATGCGGCAGTCAAATCCCGTCGCGTCAAAATGCGTAACCGGACCGATCCCGCTTTTACCGGCCAGCAGGTTGCGCCAGACCTCGTCGGTTCCAATACCACAGCCGCATACGAGTCCAACGCCCGTCACTACCACTCGGCGGTTCAAAGGAAACTTCTCCTGTTCGGGATAGGACGATCCGGCGGGACTGCCTACTTCCCCTTGGAATGTTTTTCGATATACTCGGTCGCGTCCTTCACCGTGGCAATCTTTTCGGCATCCTCATCGGGAATTTCGATCCCGAACGCCTCCTCGAACGCCATCACCAGCTCGACAGTGTCGAGCGAGTCGGCGCCAAGGTCGTCCACAAACGAAGCGCTGGGAGTCACTTCGCCTTCATCCACACCTAGTTGCTCGACAATAATCTGCTTCACGCGTTCTTCGACGCTGGCCATTCTGATTGTTCCTCCGATATCGAGATCTTGAAATTGGGCAGCACGCAGGAGAGTTGCGCCCGTATTCGCCTTGCCCATTCTATGCGGGGCCTATCGCCGGGTCAACCTTACGCGCGATGATAGCTGGGTTCAATCAGTTTTCTCGGACGAATGACCCGTCGGGCCCGATAATAAAGTCTCGGCACCAAGGTTTGAAATCGCTGAATCCCCCGCCGCTCACCGCAACCATGACTCGAATGTTGCCATTCTTCTCGCCGTCCCAGAAAGCTTCAATCTGTACCTGGTATATCTTTCCATCTCGCCCTCGAAGCTCCCGCGTGGAAACCGCATTCATGAGTTCGCGACATTCGTCATAGGAAAGCTTTCTAAGGTCCGCCAAGACCTCGTCGGCCAGTGCGAGAGCATCATCGCGGCTCATAGCTTAACCCGCGTGCAAGCCGCCGTTGACTCCGAGCACCTGCCCGGTGATGTAACCGGCCTCATCGCTCGCCAGAAACACGATAGCGGCGGCAATTTCCTGATCCCGGCCAAATCTGCCGAGCGGGATCATGGCCTTCATTTTGTCTTTCAGTTCCTGCGAGAGAACGTCGGTCATGGGCGTCTCGATGAATCCGGGCGCGACGGCGTTGACCGTGATATTGCGTGATGCGACTTCGACTGCAATCGCGCGGGTAAGTCCGATCAGCCCGGCCTTGGACGCCACGTAGTTCGCCTGCCCCGCATTTCCGGTTTCCGCAACTACCGAAGAGAGATTGATGATGCGGCCGGAGCGCTGCTTCAACATGGCGCCGAGCGCCTGCTGAATGCATAGATGCGCGCCGGTAAGATTTGTCCTCAGCACGGCGTCCCAATCGTCGAGTTTCATGCGCAGCGCGAGCGTGTCGCGCGTGATCGCGGCATTGTTCACGAGTATGTCGAGCTTGCCGAACTTCGCGAGCGTTTGCTGGAAGCCCGATTTCACTTGCGCGGCATCGGCCACGTCCATCGGCACGGCCAGCGCTTCGCCGCCCGCCGACTCGATTTCGGCGACGAGCGACGCGAGCTTATCCGCGGTGCGCGCGGCCACAGCGACCTTCGCGCCGGCTCCTGCAAGCGCGACCGAAGTGGCCCGGCCGATTCCTTGGGAAGCGCCGGTGACGAGAGCAACTTTGTCCTTAAGCGAGAACATGCAGCTAGCTTTCCGGCGCTTCGGCGCGCGCCTGCGTGATCTTGTCGAGCGTGGATTGCAGACTCGCGGCGTCCTCAACATTGAAGCAGCGCACCGAGCGATCAATCTGCCGCAACAGGCCGGAGAGAACCTTACCCGGCCCGACTTCGACGAAAATGTTGACGCCCTGCTCGATCATCTCACGCACCGATTCGAGCCAGCGGACCGGCATGGTCACCTGACGGATCAGCGCTTCGCGCGCTTCGTCACCGGTAGTGATCGCCTCAGCGTCCACGTTGGTGATCACGGGAAAATGCAGCGCGCTGAACTTCACCGCGCGCAGGTCTGGTTCCAGGCGCTTCTGCGCCGGCGTCAAAAGCGTGCAATGAAATGGCGCGGAGACGGCCAAAATCACGGCGCGCTTGGCGCCGGATTGCGACGCAATTTCCACGGCGCGTTTCACCGCCGCCGCACCGCCGGCAATCACGGTCTGTTCCGGCGAATTCAAATTAGCGGGCGAGACCACTTCGCCAGCAGCCGCCTTCCTGCAAACTTCGGCTACGTCCGCCGGAGAGAGTCCCAGGATCGCGGCCATCGCGCCTTCGCCCGCTGGCACAGCTTCCTGCATGTAGCGGCCGCGTTGGCGGACCAGCTTCACGGCCTCCGAAAATTCCAGCGCCCCCGCAGCGACCAGCGCAGAATATTCGCCCAGGCTGCTCCCCGCCGCGAAATCCGGCTGAATCCCGCGCGCCGCAAGCGCTCGATAGGCCGCCACGGAAACGGTCAGGATGGCCGGCTGCTGATTTTCCGTAAGCTTCAGCGCGTCTTCCGAGCCTTCGAAACACAGTTGCGAAATCGAGAAGCCTAGCGCAGCGTCCGCTTCGTCAAACACCGCACGCGATTCGGCAAAATTCGCGGCGAGATCCTTGCCCATGCCGGGATACTGCGAGGCCTGGCCGGGAAAAAGGTATGCAAGCTTGCTCATGGCGATTACGAGTTCCTTCCGGTTCAGCCGCGGGCGGGGACTGCGGCGGCAGACGAAAGCTCCTGTTCAATTTTCTCGTTCACGCGCGAACGGCAGAGTTCAGCGGCGACGCGTATGGCATTCTTAATCGCGTTGGGGTTCGAGCGACCGTGCCCGATCACGGTAATGCCTCGGACTCCCAGCAGGGGAGCGCCGCCTGTTTCGGAGTAATCGGTGCGCTTGCGAAAATCGTCAAACGCGCGCTTGGAAAGCGCATAACCAATCTGGGAAGCCACGCTACTTTTGATCGCTTTTTTCAGCATCCCGCCGATATGCTCCACGAGTCCCTCGCTGAGCTTGAGCGCAATATTGCCGATGAAACCATCGCACACGACTACGTCCACATTGCCTCGAAAGACGTCGCGGCCTTCGACATTGCCCACGAAATTCAGCGGCAGCTGCTTCAGGCGCGTCGCTGCCTCTTTCGTAAGTTCGTTGCCTTTGGCTTCCTCTTCGCCGATCGAAAGCAGCGCGATGCGCGGCCGTTTCACTCCCCAGATCGCGCGATAATAAATTTCGCCCATCACCGCGAATTGCTCGATCTGCGCCGGCTTGGAATCCACATTCGCGCCGACATCCAGAATCACCGATATCTTTTCCTTCATGTTCGGAAAAGCGGCGGCGAGCGCCGGACGGTCAACCGATGGCAGCGTCCCGATCACGAACCGCGCGATGGTCATGACCGCGCCCGTATTGCCCGCGCTGACCAGCGCCTCAGCTTGGCCGTCGCGCACCAGGCGCGCGGCAACATGCAGCGAACTTTCCTTTTTGCGGCGGAACGCGTGCGACGGCGAATCCGTCATGGTGACTACGTCCGTCGCGTTCACGACCTCGATCGGCAAGTTGCGCGTCTTGTGCCGGCCCAGCTCCGCGCTGACCGTTGCCTCCACGCCCACCAAAAGGATGCGCACATCCAGCTCGCGCGCCGCGAGGATCGCTCCTTCGATTTCTACACGAGGCGCGTGGTCGCCCCCCATGGCATCCAGGGCAATGGTAGTCATATTAAGTGCCGGCTTGATATGGCAGGCGAGGGAAAGTTAGGCCGTCTTGGACGCGGTGTCAATCACTTCGCGGCCATTATAGTATCCGCACTTGAGGCACGCCCGGTGAGGCAGCTTCTTTTCGTGGCAATGCGGACATTCGCCCAGGATGGGCAAGTGCAGATGGTCGTGGGCACGCCGCGTGGATGTGCGCCTTTTCGAGTGTCGTCGCTTTGGATTCGGCATTTCCTGCTCCTCTTGACAGGCCCGTACTCAGTACGGCCTTACTGGAAACACATAGTGTAGCGGTTTATTGCTTTTTGAACCAGTCCTGCTTCAGCCGTGCAAGCGGGGCGAGCCGGGGATCGGAGCCGTTCTTTTCACAGCGGCATTCCTCGTTGTTCAGGTTCGCGCCGCAATGGGGACAAAGCCCGCGGCAGTCGCTCGAGCAGATCACCTTCATGGGTAACGCCAGATTCACCTGTTCCGCGAGCACGTCGGCGAGGAAAAGACCATCACCTTCGAAAAAGGCCATCTCCGTATCATCCAGATTCAGCTGGAATTCTTCTTCGGCGGACATCGAAGTCATGGGACGGTAGAAAAGGTCGAAATCGCGGCTGATTTCTTCGATTACGGTATCCAGGCAGCGGGCGCAAATCAACTCTACACGGGTGTGAAGGTTACCGCAGATGCGAATCTGGCCTTCCACAAGCTCCGCAGTTGCACGCACTTCCAGAGGCTCAACCTGGCGGAATTCGCCCGAATGGAAGTCCAGCGTCCCCGGAGCGTAGCTTTTCCGGATGCGGGTTTTTCGGACGGCGAGTTCGTTTACATCCAGAAACATCGAATTTCCCCGCGTTTTTGGAGGAGCAAAGCCATTATAAGTCTGTTGCTTCTTATGTCAAGGAAGCCACCCGCAAAGGTGTCCCGGCTGACACCCGACGGATAACGAAGCTCGCGCCTCAGCGCCGCTCCGGAACAGGCCCGCCCAGAAGTTCGTGGCACTGGCGCAGCAGGAAATGGTCCGTCATCCCCGCAATATAGTCGCAAACGATGCGATGGCGCGGCTCGATTTGGGCGAGGTCGGCATAGTGTTTGGGCATGCGTTCGGGATGATCGAGAAAGAAACTGAACAAGTCATCCAGCGCCGCGACGGACCGGCTGCGCTCTTCGGCGATCGCGGGATGCGAATAAACGCGCGACATCAGAAACCGCTTTAGAGTCGCGTTCTCCGCTGCGGCTTCCGGCGAAAATCCCACGAGTCTCTTTACCTGGCGGCGCACATCCTCGACGGATTCAACTCCACTCGCTTCCACTTGCCGGCGAGTATTCTCGATCAGATCAGTCGCGAGACGGTCGAGGATGCGCTTAAGCGCTTCATTGAATTTCAGCTTCCGCGGACCCTCGGGATGTCGGCGCTCGACCGCTTCGTAGGCCGCGCCGAACGCAGGTACTTCGGCGCGGAGTTGATCGAAATCGAGAATGCGCGCTTCGAAGCCATCGTCGAGGTCCGCCGTGTTGTAAGCAATTTCGTCCACCAGATCAATGATCTGCGCTTCAAGCGGCGGGCGTTCTCCGAGCAGGTATTCGGCGAGCGACGGAAATTCCGCCTCGGAGTAATCGCGCGAATGTTTCACGATTCCCTCGCGCACCTCAAACGTGAGATTGAGTCCCGGGAAATCCAGGTAGCGCTGCTCGAACTGCTCTACGATTCGCAGCGCATGAAGATTGTGATCGAAACGGTCGCCGTGCTCGCGCATACGCGCGTCGAGCTGTCGTTCGCCCGCGTGCCCAAAAGGCGGATGGCCGATGTCGTGAACCAGCGCGAGGGCTTCGGCGAGATCGGTGTTGATCCGCAACGCGCCCGAAACTGTGCGAGCGATCTGCGCCACTTCCAGCGTGTGCGTCAGCCTGTTGCGGAAATGATCGGAGAAGCGCGCCGTGAAAACCTGGGTCTTGGCCTCGAGGCGCCGAAACGCGCGGGAATGCAGTACGCGGTCGCGGTCGCGAGCGTAATCGTTGCGGTAGGGATGCTGCGCTTCCGGATAACGGCGCCCGCGCGACCGCCGCACGTCCATGGCGTAGGATTCGAGCGGCATCGCTGACATTCTAGTGGATTGGGACAGCGCTCGGCTACTTTCCGACCGGCGCGGAAGGGCGACATCGAACGCTGATATGATCGCCGCATGATTTCCGAAGCGGAGATTCTGAAGAAACTGCGGAAAGTGTGTCTCAAGGTGGCGGATGCTGAAGAGACGGTCAGTTTCGGTCACCCAACATTCAGGGTACGAGGCGGAAAGATTTTCGCGGTGCTGGAGGAATACAAGGGCGAGCTAGGCATCTGCGTCAACGTCGGAAAGCTGATGCAGGGAGTTTTCCTCGACGACCCTCGCTTCTTTCGCACGCCCTACATCGGAAAGCACGGATGGGTGACTCTGCGAGTTTATGCGGCTCGATTGAACTGGAACGAAATAGGCGAGTTGGTCAAGGGAAGTTATCGTCTCGCGGCGCCGAATCCCCCAAAGAGACAAGGACGCGAAGGCACCCGAAAAACCTGATGCTGAAATCATCAGAACTGGGAGAGATAAATCAAGACTTGCCGGGCAGCAGCGCCAGTGCCTGATCCGCTTGTTCCGCGATCGGCGTATCGGGATAGTCGGTCTTGATCTGGCCGTAAAGCTTGGCCGCTTCGGTGGGATTCTTCTCGCTGTAGTGCTGCGCGAGCGCCAGCATCACGACCGGCTTCGGCACCAGCACCGACGGCTTCGCGATCAACTGCTGGTATAGCTTCTCTGCTTCGTCGCCCTGCCCCATGTGGTCGTCCAGGCCCGCCAGCTCGAACCGCGCCATCGCCGCCACTTCGTCGTCACCGCTGGTCGTCAGGCCCTGGAGCAGTGAGCGCGCTTCCGCGTTCTTGTCGAGCTTTTCGAAACTCAGAGCCGCGTAGTAGCGCGACAACTCACTTGCGCGGGTATGCGGATATTTCGACGCAACGGCGGAGAATTTCTGCACTGCGTCCGTGAATTTCTTACTGGCATCCGTATAAGACACTTCGCCGGGCGCGACCGGGGCTCCGATTGGCGTTTGAAAAATCTTCATCGCGTCATCGTAGTCCGCGAACGCCTTCACCGTCTGGCGTTGCGTGTAAGTGCGCCAGCCAAACACACCCACCGCCACGACAACCACCGCAATCAAAATGTACAAGGTCAGCTGCTGATGCGAAAGGACGGCCTCGGCGCCGCGTTCGAAGGTATCGCGCACCTCGTCCTTTTTCAGTTCTCTGCGGGAAATATGGGCCAAAGCTTCACTCCTGGAAGAATTCGTTGATTTCGAATCGTATCATAATCTTGCGCGCTAACGAATTCCGAGAGCCGCAACGGACTAGATACAACCCGGAAACAGCCTTCCGGAATTCCGGTACGGCAGTCGCGAGAAGGTTTTTCTACGAAATCGTTCGGAAGCTGAGAATTGCCGCGGACTCGTCCGCTTGCACATCAAATACAGTGAAGAGCCGGGTGATCTGTATGAGGTCGTGGACGCGCTTGGTGAGGTAGACGAGCTTCAATTCCCCGCTCGCGCTGCGGACCGCCGTGTATGCACCGACCAGCTCGCCGATACCGGAGCTGTCTATGTAATCCACATCGCCCAAATTCAGCAGGATCTTGCGATGTCCCTTGCCGACCAGCTCGCGCACTGTGGTTCGCAGGGTCGCGCTGCCTTCGCCGAGCGTGATCTTGCCGCTGAAATCCACGATGGCGACGTCGCCTACTTCACGGCATGTTCCTCGTAAGGACACGGAAACCTCTCGAAGTGATTCTACTCTGCTTGCGACCGCCCGTTGCCGGAAACTCGATGCGGCAGTTTCTTGGACATTACCAGGTCGGCTCCGCCGGTAGGCGCGCGCCGAACCGCCAGATCATCCATGAACGCACGCATCAGAAAAATCCCGCGCCCCGATGTGCGCAGCAGGTTCTCCTCCGCCAGAGGGTCCTCCACATCTGATAGCTCGAAGCCGCATCCTTCATCCACGATGTGGACAACCATCGTCTCAGCCTCAAACTCGACTGCCAGCCCGATCTTCTTCCGTCGGTCCTGGCAATTGCCGTAGTTATAGGCGTTGATCACGCCTTCGCGCACCGCCATGCCGAGTTTGTGCAGGTCGTCCTCACCGAAGCCAGCCGCTTCAGCGACGCGAGTGACAATGTTCTCAGCGAGGTCCACGCTTTCCAGCTGCGTGTCCAGCGTGACCTCGAGACGTTGGTTTGGAGCCGCCATTGGCCGAGAGAGAAAACCCCAATAAAAATGCCCTGTATGCGTATCACATGCGCCGTGCGGCAGTCAATCAGCTAGAGCGCGTAGGGGAATTCCGTTAGCTGGATCACGTACTGGAACCCGCTGAAGACTCAGGCCCAATAGGTTCGGTCGAGCGTGCGGTACTGGATGGCTTCGCTCAGATGCTTGGGCTCGATGGTTGGGGCCGCTTCGAGGTCGGCGATCGTCCGCGAAACCTTAAGAATGCGGTCGTGCGCGCGCGCGGAAAGGCCAAGCCTCTGGATCGCGGTTTCCAGCAGCTTTTCGCCGGCTGAGGAGATCGCGCAGTGTTTGCGGATCAGCTTCGGCGGCATCTGGGCGTTCGCGTAAAGACCTTTCTCGCCCTTGTAGCGTTCGGCCTGAATCTGCCGCGCGCGCATGACGCGTTCGCGCACGCTGGCAGAGCTTTCGATTTCGGCGTCGCCGCGCAGTTCCTTGTATTTCACCGCCGGAACCTCGATATGAATGTCTATGCGATCGAGCAGTGGCCCGGAAATTTTCGAGACGTAGCGCTGTATTTGTGGCGGCGAGCAATGGCACTCGCGCGTTGCATCTCCGAAAAAGCCGCATGGGCAGGGATTCATGGCCGCGGCCAGCATGAATCGCGAAGGAAAACTGACGGACGTCGCGGCGCGCGCGATCGTCACGCAGCCATCCTCGAGTGGCTGGCGCATCACTTCGAGCACGTTGCGCTGGAATTCAGGCAGTTCGTCGAGGAACAGCACACCGTTGTGCCCGAGCGAAACCTCTCCGGGCCGCGGCACCGCTCCGCCGCCGATCAGCCCTGCGTCGCTAATCGTATGGTGCGGCGAACGGAACGGCCGCGTGCCCACCAGCCCACGCGATTCCTCGAGCACGCCGGCGACGCTGTGGATGCGTGTGGTCTCAATCGCTTCCTCAAGCGACAGCGGCGGGAGAATCGTCGGGATGCGTTTCGCGAGCATCGTCTTGCCCGCGCCCGGCGGACCAATCAGCAGGATGTTGTGGCTGCCCGCGCACGATACCTCTAGCGCACGCTTCGCGGACATCTGCCCGCGCACATCGCGTAAGTCCACCGCATACTGGCTCGCCTCCGCGAGCATCTGCGACGTATCCACCTCGATCGGCTGGAAAGATTCCGGCGCGTTCATCAGGTCCACCGCTTGCGGCAGAGACCTGATGCCGAAGACATGCATCCCCTCGACCACCGCTGCTTCGCGGGCGTTGGCTTCCGGCACGACTAAATTCGGTATTCCACGCTCGCGCGCCGCGAGTGCGGCAGACAGCGCGCCTCGCACCGAACGCACGCTGCCGTCCAGAGACAGCTCGCCGAGGAAGACGTACGAGTCGAGCCGCTTGCCGAAGAATGATCCCTGGCAGCCGACCAGACCGAGCGCCATTGGCAAGTCGAACGCGGAACCTTCCTTGCGAATGTCGGCGGGCGCCAGGTTTATGGTTACGATGTCCGAATAAGGAAAATCAAACCCGCAATTTCGCAGCGCCGCCCGGGTTCGCTCGCGGCTTTCTTTAACGGCATTGTCCGGCAGGCCCACTACGTTGAAGCGTCCTTCGAAGGCGGAAGCAACGTCCACCTCAACCTCGACGAGGTAGGCGTCAATCCCAAAAACAGCGGCGCTGAAAGTCTTGAAGAGCATCGTAGACAGTTGCGAAGCCTTTTAGGCGCAAAGCGTAACTCAAAAGATTACTTCGCGCTAGTTATACTGATTAGCTAACGAGAATTAGGAAGTGAAATTTCCACGTACGAATTCCCATTTTGGGAATGGCTGCCAGGAAATCAAGCTTTGGGAGAACTTAGGCCCGATCAAGCGTCGGAAAGCGATTCGTCGAAGCCGGCACCTTCCTTCTTTTCCATTTCGCCGGCCTCGAGGATTTCACCGCAATCGAGGCACTCCTCGTACTGGGCATCCTTATCCTTGGCGATCAGCTGGGTGCGCTTGTGCTGGCAGGCAGGTTGCGTCATGGTGGTAATCGAGAATGGAACCAGCCCGGATTATAGCATCGGCGCTTTCCTCGCGGCGCCGTCCTCCAGGTTGACAAACGCCGGGATTGCAACTATCAGTCTCCTTGCCGGGAATTCGAAAGCGGGATCGATGACCAATGAGTTGAGTTCGCAGAAACGGCTGGGCGCCGCGATGTTTTACGGCATCGTGATCCTGCTGGTATATCTGGTCTATCTCGTTTTTGCGCCTTTTCTGGTGCCGCTCGCGTGGGCGGCGGTCCTTGTCGTCGTTTCCTACCCGGCATACGAGTGGCTGGCGCGCCGATGGGGCCCGGTGATGGCCGCGATCGTTAGCACCGTGGGAATCACGTTGATCCTCATTGTACCCACTTTGCTCGTCATGATCGCGTTCGTCCGGCAGGGCGTGGGCGCGGTGCAATCAATCCAGCTCCAAGTCGCCAACGGGCACTTCGATTGGGTGAACGATCTATGGGCCAAGTTCCAGAACGTGTTCCCCGATGCGGGTTCCGACGACCTCGCCACCTCGCTGCGTCACTACGGCGAGCTGGCCGCTGGATTCGTCGCCGCGCGCCTCGGCACAATCCTCAAGAACACGGCTGTTTTCGTGTTTCATCTCGGCGTCACCATACTCGCCATCTTTTATCTTTATCGCGACGGCGCCTCGATGGTCGCGCGGCTCCGCGAGATTCTGCCTTTTGAGCTGGCCCATCGTGACCGCATGCTCGGCGACGCGCGCGAGCTGATTTTTGCGAGCGTGACGTCCAGCCTGGTCGCCGCGGTTGCACACGGCGCACTCGGCGGCATTGCATTCGCCATAACGGGGATCAAGGCTCCGATCTTCTGGGGCGTGATGATGGGTTTCTTTTCCTTTGTTCCGCTGGTGGGCTCCGCTTTGATCTGGGTTCCGGTTTCGATCAGCCTGATGGTTTCAGGGCATTGGGGCCGCGGACTTATTCTCGTGATATTTTGCGCCGTCATCGTAGGCAGCGTGGACAATGTCATCCGTCCATGGCTGATCAGCGGGCGCGCGGCGATGGGCGGCCTAGTCGTCTTCATCAGCGTGCTTGGGGGAATCGCCGCGTTCGGTCTGCTGGGCGTGGTCCTCGGACCCATCATCGTAGCGTCGGCGGCGAGCCTGCTTGAACTTTACGCCCCAACTGCGCCCTTTGGAAACAGGGTGTCCCGCGCGGGTGGGAAGTAGATGAACGCCGTGCTAGAGTAGCGCCCTTTAGAGCTGCCGATGGAACGCCGGATGGCCAAAAACTCCAGTCCTAACCACGCGACCCTGTCTCCGGAAAAACTCCGGTGGCACTGCGATCCCGCGCTCATTCCGTTCGAGACCACCGCACAGGTCGAGCCGACCGGGGGCGATATGGGCCAGGAACGCGCGCTACGCGCCTTGCGGATGGGAATCGAGCTGACCGCCTCCGGTTACAACCTCTTTGTGTGCGGCCTTTCCGGAACCAGCCGCGGCGGCATGATCGTGCGGATGATCGAGGACCTGCACCCGCAGAACGAGCCTGCGCCGGACCGCTGCTACGTCAATAATTTCAAGAACGCCGATCGGCCGCGTCTGCTGACGCTTCCGCGCGGCTTGGCTAACGCATTCAAGAAGGAAGTCGAATCAGGTATTGATTTTCTGCGCCGGCGCATTCCGCAAGTCTTCGAAGGAGAGCCCTTCCAGCGCCAGAAAACGCGCATCGTCGAACGCTTCACCGTGCGCGAAAAAGAACTGATGGACGATTTCACCCGCCGCATTGCCCGCGAACAGTTTGCCCTCGGCAGGATGCAAGTCGGTGCTGTAGCCTTGCCGGAAATATTCCCCGTGCTCGAGGGCCAGATGGTCCCGATCGAAGAAATCCCTAAGATGGTGCAGGACGGAAAGCTGGAGAATACCGCCGCGGAAGAACTCGAGCGCAAATACGACCAGTTCCGCCAGGAATTCACGATTGTTTATCGCCGGACGCTCTCGCTCTCGCGCGAACTCGCCAGCGAGATGAACTACCTCGAGCAGGAGGCCGCTTCCGTGCTGGTGGACGGCGTAATCGAGGAGCTTAAGGAAAAATACGCCAGCCCGCAAATCTCCGAGTATCTCGAAGAGGTCCGCCATCACATTCTCGACAACCTCGATCCCTTCAAGGAGCGCGAGGGCGAAGACGACCAGCCGCCTTCCGACGCTGCCGCCGGCGGTGGGCCGCGCCCAGAACGCACCGAGCGCGATCCCTTTCGCATTTACGGGGTCAACGTGATACTGGCGCACAACGAACACGAAAAGTGCCCGGTCGTCTTCGAGACAATTCCCACATACGCGAATCTTTTCGGCACCGTGCATCGCAGCTACGACGCGCGCGGGTCCTGGAACTCCGATTTCATGGATCTGCGCGGCGGCTCGCTGCTGCGGGCCGACGGCGGATTCCTGGTGATGTACGCGCTCGATACCATGACCGAGACCGGCGTGTGGCGCACTCTGAAGCGCACGCTGAATCACGGCAAGCTCGAAATCCAGCCCATTGACATGTTTTTCCCGTTCAGCACCGCGGCGCTGAAACCGGAGCCGATTGACGTCCACGCGAAAATTATTTTGATCGGCGATCGTGAAATGTACGAGTTGCTTTACGACTACGAAGATGACTTCAAGAAAATTTTCAAAGTGCGCGTCGAATTCGACGAGGAAATGAAGTGGAGCGACGAGGTCTTCCGCCACTATGGCGGCCGGTTGCGAAAGCTCGTGGACGACGAAAAGCTCCTGCACTTCGACCGCACGGCCATCGCGTCAATATTGGAACACGGCGTCCGCCTGGCCGGAAGGCGCGGCAAAATTACGACGCGCTTTTTCGATCTTGCCGATCTTGCTCGGGAATCCTGTTACGTCGCACGGCACGACGGCAGCAGCGTCGTTACCTCCGGACACGTACGCCTCGCCCTCGACGCCAAAATTGACCGGCACAATCTGGTGGAAACGAAAATCCGCGAGATGATCGAGCAGAACCTCATCTTCATTGATACGACCGGCGGCAGGGTCGGGCAAATCAACGGCCTGAGCGTGATGGAAATCGGCGGCTACGCATTCGGCAAGCCCGTGCGCATCACCGCGTCAGTAGCGCTCGGGAAAACAGGCATCATCAATATCGAGCGTGAATCCAATCTTAGCGGCCGCTTCCACGATAAAGGCGTGCAGATAATTTCGGGCTATCTCCGCCGCACCTTTGCTCAAGACAAACCGCTTTCGCTTTCTGCTAGCGTCTGCTTCGAGCAATCGTATTCCGGCGTGGATGGCGATAGCGCCAGCTCGACTGAAATCTACGCGCTGCTCTCCGCGCTGTCGGAACTGCCGATCCGCCAGGAACTTGCCGTGACCGGCTCCGTAAACCAGCAGGGCGATGTGCAGCCGATCGGCGGCGTAAACCAGAAAATCGAAGGCTTCTACGACGTCTGCCGTTTGAAAGGCCTCACCGGCAAGCAGGGTGTGCTGATTCCAGCGGAAAATACGGACGACCTGATGCTCCGCGATGAAGTGATCGAGGCCGTGGCGGAGGGTCGTTTCCACATCTATCCCGTTGGGAGCGTCGAGCAGGGAATCGAGATCCTCACCGGTGTCCGAGCCGGCTCGCGAGGCGCCACTGGCAAGTTCGAGCCGGGCAGCGTGTTCGGCAAGGTGGATGCGCGCCTCGCACAGATGGCCACCCAGCTTCACAAGTTCGATTAGGCTCTTTCGTTTACGTGGACCGTTCGTTCCCTCTGCATATTCCCATCACAACCTGCCTCGCATGCGCCGAAATTCGCCTGTTGACAGATCGAATCACAATGATATCATTGTGATATTGCTTCCGATGGAGGAGACGATGAAAGAGAAGAAAGCTTTCTCACTTCCCGGCGGCGTGATGCTGCTGGTGATTCTGGCAGCCGCCGCGCTCACAGTTTTCTTGCTGATTAACTCGGCTCAAACGCAGGCCGGCCCGATAATCGTTCTTTGCATGTTCGCCCTCTTCGTAGAGGCCTTGTTGCTCAAGGGCCTGCTCGTGGTGAATCCAAATGAAGCGCAGGTCGTTCAGCTCTTCGGTCGCTACGTGGGAACGGTCCGTGAGCAGGGATTTCGGTGGCTGAATCCGCTCACCACGCGGCGGAAACTTTCACTGCGCGTCCGAAATTTCGAGACCGCCAAGCTCAAGGTAAACGATCTGGACGGCAACCCAATTGAAATCGCCGCCGTCGTGGTATGGCAGGTAGTGGATTCAGCGGAAGCCGTCTTCGAAGTAGACGACTACGAAAATTTCGTTCAGGTGCAGAGTGAATCCGCTCTGCGCAACATGGCTACTTCGTATTCCTATGACTCGCATGTCGCAGGACAAATGAGCCTGCGCAGCCATACGGCTGAAACGGCCGTGCAGCTGAAAAAGGAGATCGAGGATCGGCTCGCGAAGGCCGGTGTGGACGTAATCGAAGCCCGCATCAGCCATCTCGCGTATGCCGCGGAAATCGCCGGAGCGATGCTGCAGCGCCAGCAGGCCTCCGCGATCGTTGCGGCCCGCACCACAATCGTCGAAGGCGCGGTCAGTATCGTCGAGATGGCGCTCGATCAGCTTTCGCAGCGGAAGGTAGTAGAGCTGGACCCGGAACGCCGGGCCGCAATGGTGAGCAATCTTCTCGTCGTTCTTTGCGGTGAACGAAGTCCGCAGCCGGTTGTAAACGCTGGAACGCTTTATTCAGGCTAGGGCGCGATCATGGTGGATCGCAAACCATTTCTGCTGCGGCTCGACCCGGCCACTTATGCCGCTCTCGAACGCTGGTCCGCGGACGAGTTGCGCAGCCTCAACGCCCAGATCGAATATCTCCTGCGTCATGCGCTTCGCGACGCGGGCCGGCTGCCCCGTCCGGCTGCAGGTGCCAGGGAATCGAAGTCAACCGCGAGATGAAATCACAGCAAGCGCCGCATCTGAATATTGATGGTGAGTGTCTTGCCGTTCCGTTCGATCAGAAGCTTGTATTTGTGGCCGACCTGGCGAAATAGCCCCCGGAGAGCGTCTAGCGTCATGTCCGCGGCGGCTTCTTCATCCACGCCGGCGATCACGTCGCTCGTTTCGACTCCCGCAGAAGAGGCGGGTGTGCCCGGACGCACCTGCGTAACCTGAAATGTTTTCCATCCTGGCCCGCTGGCCTCCACGGAAATTCCGCTCATGTCCTCGTGATCGTCGGAATGAATCTCGCTGTTCGCGTCGAAGATTACCTGCTGGCGGATGTAGTCGAAAATCACTGTAAATCGCCGGAGCATTCCTCCGCCGATTTCGCCCGCGATCTCCTTGTTATCTTCTCCTGGCAATTTGCCCTGCGCAAAAGTCGCTAGCGGCTTCTCGACTTCGTACGGTCCGATCTGAAAACTGTCAATCCTCGCCACCACAGCGTTGCCGGCGAAATTCAGCTCGCCCGGGCCAACCGCCATCGTCTTCATGTGCGACGAAAAAAGATGGTGCTTCTGAGCAAACGTATCCGATATGACCAGCGACGCGTCCAGAGCCGTATTCAGGATAAACAAAGCCTCGGTGGACTTCAGTCCGCCCACGCTGATTTTCGCTCGTATCGCCGGCATCCCATCGTGAAGCGTCATCGGAAGACTTTTCCCGGCGCGTGAATATTGGAATCCCGCTGGATCGTAGATCCGTACCGTTTGCCTCGCGTAGTCAATCTCCATGACGACGCCGGCGATCACGTCGTTGCCAATCGTTCCCTCATAGGCCCGGCCCACGCGCGGGCCAAAATCGCTGTTGGCGATTTCGCCGAGATCGGGAAGCGAAATATCAACGCCGCTGAGATTCAGAACCGGAGCCCGGAGGTCCACGATGCCCAGTTCGGCGGCGCGCTTCGGGTCGGCCGAAGAAAACTGCGCCGTCGAATCGAGCTGAAACAGCGAGGGCTGGCCCCGGTTCACGCGCACAGGCACAAACACCAGATTGCCGATGAATTGAGCGGGCACCTGAGCCACATTCCCGCCGAACGCGAATCGCGCGGTGGCCACCGGCTGCGGCGCGGGCGCGGAGCTGCTTTGCGCGCGTGACGCGGGTCGCAACGTCAGCCCCGCGCACAACGCCACGAAGACCGCGATTTCAAGTGTGGTGCTCCGCTTCATCGAACCTCCCCGCACTCTTCCAGCTCCAAATCGTGCCCTGAGATTATACGAGTCAAGGCCCCGGAGCCAGATACCCTTCGCGCGCGAAAACGCGAACAACCGGCTTCTTTCCGGGCACGTTCATCGGCTGGCCGCTCGCGTCGAGCACCTCGACGGTCAGCGGATGGAACTCCCCGTCGTGCGCCGGCTCGATGCCGAGCAGATACTGATGCCGCAGGGCCGTCGCGATTTCGTGATACATCGGCACGAAATCCTGTTCGGATTCCGGAAAATAGGCGCGACCGCCCGTCATCGTCGCCAGCGCACTGAGCGCACGATCGGCTTTCGCGAAATCGGCGTCTGCGGCGGATTCCAGTGGCGCAGAGGTTTCCCCATCACCGGATTTCACAGCGCCTTTCTTGGATTTCGATTTCTTGTTCTTGTCTCCTCGCAGTCGTCCGCCCAGCGCCACCGGGAAAATAACCACATCCTGGCTGCGCAGTCTGTGGACCAGGACATCCCACCGCGCCGGCGGAGACGAATCCAGCCCAGTGGTAATAAGTACGAGCGCGCGTTTACCTGTCGCCGGCCCCAGCCAATCGAGCACTCCCGAGATCGAGTCGTACAAGTTCAGATCGCCCATGCCAATCGTGTACTGGACGCCACCCAGCGCCGCGAGCAGCGCGGATTTGTCCGCTGTAAATTTCAGGACTTCGCGTGGCGCCTGATCGTACGTGACGAGCGCTACTTCATCGTCCGCGGCCAGGCCGTCGAGCAGGGCATAAGCGGCGACCAGATGTTGGTTGTGAATCAGGTACACCGCGGGGCTTGTCTCGATCATCACTAGGATCTGCGCTGGTGCTTCGACCGGAGTGAAAAATGCGACCGGCTGCTCGGCACCGTTATCGAGAATGCGAAAATTGCTTCGCGTGAGGCCGCCGACGAAATTCCCTTGATTGTCGAGGACGCTCGCATCCACCTTCACGAATTCCGTCGTGGCTTCCAGAGGCTGCGGCGTCTGAGCGCCGGCCCCCTGTGCGAGACAAGCAGGCGCACCTGAACTGCAAATGGAAACTGCGACGAGAAACAGAAAAGAATACGCTCGGAGGGCACGGTGCGACCTACGACAGGACGAAATCGAATTGCACGCTGGTTGAATCTCCGCATGCTGCGGGGACCTTCCGATCCCCGCAACGCGCGAAGAGTGAATCGAATCTCCAGCTGCGGCGTGTGCCTCGGTCAATTACCCGGCGGGGCCGTAGCGGGCGGAGCGGCCGTTCCGGATTTCGGCGCGCTCAAATAACCTTTCGCTGTGTCCTTTGTCAGATCGAATACCACGATCTCGTATGGTGCTCGGGCGCCCCGCACGTAGAACTGGATTGGCTCGCCCGCCGTCCGGTCTTTCTTTTCGATGGTCTTGTCGTCTGCGACTACGTTGACGGTGTACTTGAACTTCTTCGCGTCCGTCTTCTTCAGCTGCACCTGGATCGGGCCCACGTGCTCGGGGGCCTTCGCCGATTTGTTGAGGGTAAATTCAAAGATATCGCGTTCGCCGAGCCGCTTCAGCTCTTCCACCTCATCGTGATTGCGGGCAATCAGGCCGCTCTGCACGCCCAGGTCACCCTTCATGCTCGACATGGCGCCCTTGGTCGCTTCGAGATCGGCTTTCGTGGCGTTGAGGTCGGTCTGCGTTCCATTAATCTGCGTGGAAATCTGGCCGAACTTCGTCGTGGTGTCCGCCTGCACGGCGCCCAGCTGCTGGCGGAATTGTTGATCGCTCTTCTGCTGCTCGTTGCGAACTGTCTGCGCCAGGCCGCGGGCCCGTGCCAGCTCGTCTTCGGTCAGCCCGAGCTTCTGGGACATCACGTCCAGCTGCCCTTTCAGATCTGCGATGCGCGAATTCGTTTTGTCGAGCTCCGCTGCGGTTGCCTGCGCCTTCTGCGCGGCTTCGTCCTGACTCTTGTGCATTGCTTGCCGTTCCGCGTAGCTCCCATAGAGCAGGTAGGCAACGAGCGCAAATATCACAACGAAAAGTACCGTCACCCAGCGCGGAAGCGTTCCCGTCTCGACTACCTGAGCTTCGTTAGGTGTGTCCAAACTCATTGAGCCTCCTTGGCGGCGAACGTTGCTCGCCGTTTTGCTGGATTATCGCCGAGCCGGGGAGCGAAGTCTATCCCCGCGAACTCGCCTTGTTTCCACTCCGCCGGGGCCAGTGCGCCTCGACCGTCGTGGTCAGGCCGCCGCGCGGAGTGAATTCACCGGTCACCCGACACCACGCCGGTCGCACCGCCGAGACGATATCCCCGAGCATCCGATTCACGGCATTCTCGTAAAAGATGCCCAGATTGCGGTAAGCAAGCAGATACATCTTCAGAGCCTTCAATTCCAGGCAGAGTTTCTTCGGCTCGTATTGAATTGTGACGGCCCCGTAATCGGGAAGCCCGGTCTTGGGGCAGACCGAGGTGTACTCCGGGACGCGGATCGTGATTTCGTAGCCGGGAAATTGATTCGGCCACGTTTCGAGCTTGGGCAGCTTGGCTCGAATTCCCGCGCGCGCGTGCGCATCTGTGTAGTCAGGCATTCACGTTCCTTTCATCGGTCATCTTACACCGTCCATCCCGTCCTCGTCGCGCGCCCGGACAACTGGCAACTACGACACCGCCCCACGCGGGAGACTCTTGCTGTAGCAATGGGTTTTGGATATGCTGGCCCGCCGTGACCGGAGACAATCCAGCGCGATGATCTGTCCGCAATGTCGGAGTGGGGAGTGCCTTCGTTCACGTCGCGGCGGTATCGCCGACTTATTCGCCACGCTGGTACAACTGCGGCCCTGGCGATGCCAGGCATGTGACTTGCGGTTTTATGCCTGGACAGTCGCAATCCCCTTCGTGCGTTACGTCCACTGCCCGCGCTGCGGCAATTTCGACCTCCAGCAAGTCTCGCGCGAACGAGTCGGGCCGGGCGTCCTCAATCTCGTTAAACGGTATCTTGGTTTCCCCGCCTACCGCTGCGATCCCTGCCGCCAGAAGTTTTTTAGCCTGCTGACTTATCGGCGAATCGTTCCTTCCATGCTTTCCGCCACGTCGCGCAAGGTCCCCGTTTCTTGATCGCAGGCATGGATCGAAGTTTCTCGGCGTCATTCAAATACCGGTTGGCTGATTCGGACCTGCGAGGACGTACAAGCGGCCATCGTCTTAAGAGGACTCGTGTGCGAGTTCCCGAAAAGCATTCGCGGACTTATTCCTTCGGCCGCATCGCGCTGGCCGCAGGGTCGGGGCTTCCGAGCGAGACAAGCAGGCGGCGGAGTTTCGCGCGGTCTTCCAGGCCCATCCCGACCATTTCGAAGCCCGCTTGATGCGAGCGCACGAACCTCACCACGGCCTGCATGTTGATCGAGCGCAGCCCGGCGGGAATCTTCAGCGTGGCTTCGGTGCCCACGGCGAGCTGGACGTCGCCGCTCAGCAGCCCTCCCTCGAGACTCAATACGCTGATTGCGGACGAAAATTTCCCCCGCGCTGACGTAATCACTGCCGGCACGTTGCGCGGCAACCTGATTCGACGATACCGGCGATGCCGCACCACGTCGCGATCGGCGATCGCGTCCAGCGGCGCGAGCGCCATGACCTTCTCATCGAGGCCAGACTGCGGCAGGAATCCCTCCATCCATTCCGGATCGAGCTTCACCAGCGCCTGCGCCGCGGCCGTCCGAATTTCCTCGGGGTATGCCCAGCCGAACGCCTTGCGCGTTTCCACGAATCGCCGCAAATGCCCAGCCGCAGCCGTCGCGCGCATCCGGCCCAGCGCCTCGATCGCCTTCACCCGCAGATACTCCGACCCCTGCGGCAGAATGTCTCCTTCGGCCAGGCGCAATAGCTTCGGCGCCGTCTCCGGATCGCCGCACATGCCGATCTCGTCGAGCGCCAGCGGCAGCACCATTGCGTCGAACGACTCAATCAGATTCGCCATCAGTTGACCGCGCTCGGGCGCTCCCGCGATCGAAAGCTGGCGCACCACCGCGTCGTGAAACGCGCGGCCGCCGTGCTTCAATCGCTGCGGCAGCAGCTCTTCCACTCCCGGCGCATCCAGCCGACTCAGCAGCCCTACCACGCTCGCGGCCTTCGCCGGCGCTTCGGACTTGAGCACTTCTTTCAGATATCTCGCGCACGCGCTGCCCACGGCCTTCGCGAGTTGGACGACGTTCTCGCGTTCGCTGCGGCGTCCGGCGCGTGCCAATCGCACAGCGAGATGTTCGCCCGCCCCTTGTGGGAGACGCATCAGCACGCCCACCAATCCTTCAGGCATTGCCTCGGCTGTCAGCGCTTCTTCGATGAATTCCGAAATCCGGTTCTCGACTCCCAGGCGCGGCCGCAGACTCTGCGCCCATGCCGGCCGCTGCTCTTCCAGGTCGGCGATCGAGTCAAGCGCCTGCTGCATCGCCCGGAAATAACGGCGCGAGGCCGCCTCCTGGCTCAGCCGCACGAATGCGGCGCTAAGCAAAGTTTGAAGCTCCGCATCTTTTTCGGCGGCCAATTGCTGGCCGATTTGCGCCAGCGCATCCTGCAAACGCTGGCTCGCACCCTTGCTATAAAGTTCGGCTAACTGGCCAAGTCCGATCGCGGCTTTTTTGCGTGCCCCGGCGTCCTTGTTTCGCACGCAAGACGCATATTTCAGCAGCACGTCTCCGGCGGCATCCGCTTCGCCGCGCCCAAGAAGTTCTTCCACATATTGCTGGACGTTTCGCGGCGGAATGCACCACGCTTCCGTGGACGTCAGCACCGCGCGCTTGCCCGATTCCGGCACCGCGGCCCAGAACTGCCGGTCGAGCACGTCCGCGTGCGATTCAACCGACATTCCCGCGCTGGCCATTTTGTCTTCGCGCGCCTTCAACAATTTGCGCAGCGTGCCAAGCTCGTGGCCCATCTTGTCGAGCATCTGCCGAACTGCGTTGACTCGCACTTCGCCGCGCTGAAAGCGATCGAGCGCGAAGCGAATCGCCAGATCTTCGGCCAGCTTCAGCAGGACAGTCTCGTCCACTTTCGCCGAGGGCGTCTTGGCCGCGACGGTCGCCAGCGCCTGCCGCAATGTCACCTGAGCGTTTTGCGGCAGCGCGGCCAGTTTCGCCTGCCACGCCACTTGGTCGGGCGATGGCCCGCCCTTTGTGCCGGTATGCGCGGCTTCGCCAAACTGCGCGAGCAGCCGAAGCAGGCTGTGCATTTCCGCTTCGCCCAGTTGAGGGAGATCTTTCGGATCAACGTTCAGCGCGCCGCCGGAAATTCCGCCGCCCGTGCCAACTCCCATGCCAGTTCCGGTGCCGGCTCCTGTGCCGCTTCCAGTGCTGATGCCCAATCCGCCGGAGTACGCACTGCCGTTGCCCCCGCCGTTTCCCTGACCGCCTGCACCTTGGCCACTTCCGGATCCGCCGTTGCCGCCGTGTGCGCCTTCGGCCGCCGCGATCAGCTGAATCATTTTCTCGGGGCTGCGAAACCAGTCCTGGACCATCTCGGCATCCGCGCCGAGAGTTCTCGCCGTCAATTGCGCAGCAACGCGCGCCTCGGAGAAACCCGCATCTTCGGCAACAAATCGAATCTCGTTCACGCGGATCCCGGCTCTATCGGTATCGCCGAAATAGAGTCGTAGCCGGTCGGTCAGCGGGCCAGCCTTCGGACCGCTCGATTCCAGGAACGCCTTAATGAGGTTGGCAAACTCGTCGCGCTCCACGCTGGGGAGGAAACTGATGCTGGCCACGCCGGCGGCATTGAGCAGGTCCGCAAAGCTGCGCTCGGCCTGCGTGGACTCGAGCGGCACGCCATCTAGAAGAAGTTGCGAACCGGAGGCCCCCAGCAGCAAGCCACCTTGTCCGGCCGCCCGCACCGCCTGCTCCAGCTCGTTCCAGCTGACTTCAAACTGACCAGCGGAGCGTAGATGGTCTAAACCATAGAGCCGAGTGTACTTAAGGAGGACATTGAGGCTCCGCACAAATGCACGGGCGTTCGGGATAATGGACTCGGTGGACACTGTCATTTCACTTTGCAGGGGGCGTATCTCCATGTCTTCCAATCAAGTGTACTGGAACCAATGGAGGGGGGAATGGTACTAACGGGCTAAGGTCGCGGACGAATCAACTGGCCGGAGCTGGTCAATTGGGCAGGCGCACCTCCACTTCCAAGCCCTTGATCGCAGGACGCACCCGCCGGATTACCTCGCTGGCCCACAGCTTCTCGCTGAGCAAAACCAGCGACGCATCTTCGAATGCACAGACTCCACAGAAGAAATAATTCGGATATGCCGTACGATAGGCATCCACTCCTCGGCGCGCCAGCTCCCCTTCAAGGGCTGAATCGCCTGCAGCACCGGGCGCAACCAAGGCTCCGGCACGCACTCCAAATGTCTCCGCTTCAAAACGCTCGAGCAGGGACTCCAACGTGGCCGCTTCCGGCGCCGGGATGATGATTGAACGCTGGTTTGCTTCCCGGTAGGCGATGTCGTGCAATTTGCAGAAGTCGCGCACGCGCTCGATGTGGCTGAAAAAATCGAGAGCCCAAGGTTCCTGCCCGGCCGTCGCTTGCAGGACGCTGCTCCAGATTCGCGCGGCATCGGCGCCGCGAACCGGTTCACGGTTTTCATCCCCTTCCACCAGATCGAGTCCGACGGACCGCACGTCCGCGCCAAGATCGAGCGCTTCAATATCCAGCACGTACATCTATTCCTCGTCGTCGAATGCGCGTGGGAATTTCTTCTGGAATTCTGGGGACTGTTTCCGCACTTCGAGCCAGTCGAAGAACGCGTCCGGCGTCTCGAGCCAAATCGCGAACCAGTGCGCGGCCTCTTCCTTCTGCGCGCGGTTTTCCGCTTCCACCTTGTGATTCCGGGAGATCATCTCCGCGCGCCGCCGTCCGAGCCGCGCCACTTCACGCACTCGCTCGGCCGCATTGCGCTCGCCTTCAGTCGAAAACTTTCGCAGCAGCTCATCGAGCCGCACCAGGCACATCTCCGCTTCCGTGAACGTCGAGAAATGCAGCAGGTCGGTGAACTCCTCTTCGTAGCGGCCTTCCGTATCCGACTTTGTGGACCATACCACGCGCATCCCGGCTTCTTCGAGCACGCTTACCACGTAGTCCGCGGAAGTTTTCCCCGCAGATGCGCCAAGTTGCGAAATCAATCGCCTGCGGATCTGCTCGATCTCCGCCGGAGTAAAGCGCGGTTTGCCCAAACCCTGCGCGGCTTCCAGGATCAAATCCTTCTTCGTGGAGGATTCGCCGGACGAATTTTTGTCGGAATGGCTGGGAGTCACAGGCGGCCTCAGTGCTGCGCTTTCTTGGATGCGGGATCCGCGGCCGCGGTGTCGCGAGCCAGCAGCTTGCGGAGACGCGCCACGTTGCGGTTGTGCTCCGCGAGTGTGCGGCTGAATGCGTGGCCGCCTTCGTCGTTGGCCACAAAGTATAAATAATCGGTCGTAGCCGGGACGAGTGCCGCTCGCAGCGACGCTTCGCCGGGATTTGCAATCGGACCCGGCGGCAAACCGCGGTGTTCGTACGTGTTGTACGGTGAATTGATGCGCAAATCCACCGCACGCACGTTTTTCTCCGGATGGCCCGCCAGCTCCATCGCATACTGCACGGTTGGATCGCATTGCAGTGGATTGCCCAGTCGCAAACGGTTATAAAACACGCTGGCCACCAGCGGGCGCTCTTCCGCATTCGGTGTCTCCCGCTCAACCAGCGATGCCAGCGTCACCACTTCGTGCAGCGTGAGACTCCCCGGGAACTGTTGCGGCGCGCCCGCAGGCCCCAGCGTTTCCCAGACAGCCCGGAAATTCTGGACCATCCGCTTCACGGCCGTATCGCACGTTGCCCGGCGAGTGAATTCATACGTCGAAGGAAAAAGAAATCCCTCCAGGCTGATCGCCTGCGGCGCCAGGTCTGCAATCAGCGATGTATCGTGGGCCGCGGTCAGAAAATCTTCTCGGCTGCAGACGCCCTGCCGGTCTAGCTCCGCAGCGATGTCGAACATCGTCCAGCCTTCCGGCACCGTCACGGTGTGGACGTATATCTGGCCGCGCGAGATTTTCCAGAATACTTCGCGCGAGTTCACGGGATGGTCGAAGAAATATTCGCCGGCCTGCAGCCTCCTGCGGAAATGCCAATCGCTGAAGAGCGCGAACGCCAGCTGGCTGCGGATCACGTCGTTGCGCCGAAGAATTTCCGCCACTCCCCAGCGCGAGGTTCCGTGCGGAATATCTACGAAAACTTTTTCGGGGCGATGTCCCCGGTAGGGTTTGCCGATTTGCGATTCAAGCCAGGTGGCTCCGCCGCCCAAACAGGCGATCAACAGGAGTGCCAGGAAACCGAACCGTCGCATCCCGCTTAGACCTTCTCCGCGGCGGCGCTCGGCGCCTGACCACGCGTGCGTTCGAGATAGTCGCGCAATAGAATTGCGGCGGCCACGTCATCCACCGGCTTGCCACGGCGCCGCGCGGATGATTTCGTTTCCGCGATCGTCTGTTCCGCTTCCCAGCTTGTCAATCGCTCGTCCACAAGTTCCACGCCGATGCCGATCTCCTTCTCGATGCGAGTTGCAAACCGCGCCGCTTCGTTCGCCATCTCGCCCGCCTCGCCGGTCATGTGCAGCGGGTGGCCGACGATGATATGCGTGACGCCGTGTGTACGGCAAGCCTCGCGCAACCGCCGAAGATCGGTTTGCCGGTTCACGCGCACCAGAGTCGCGAGCGGTTGAGCCGTCAGCCCCAGCGCATCCGACAGCGCCAGGCCGATTCGCTTGCGTCCATAATCCACCGCAAGAATTCGTCGCGGCTTGTCCACCGTCGCTGAAATCCCTCCGGCACTGGCACGCTGAGTCATCCCCACAGGTGGCTCATTATACGTGACGCGGCAGGGCGGCAGTACTTTGCCGATGTTTGACGTGCTCAAAGCGCCGGGAAAGACGAAACAAGAACTACGGCTGTCGCCCGCGTTCGCCCTTTTCCCATGCCGGCCATGCGCCTTCGGCTTTCAGCGACTCCTCGAGTCCGGTGTCCTTCAGGACTTGCTCGACCTCCGCGCGCGACTGCCGGTGCCCGAGTCGCGCCGGCGCATCGGCCAGTGCGTACGCCGTGATCGCAGCTATCGCTACATTTTTCTTCAGTTCGGCGAAATCCACCTTATCGAACGTGTCCGAAGCGGCGTGAAAGTTGAGCATGTAATTTGCAACATCCTGATTCGCCACCAGCGCGGGCACTCCCTCGAGCATGAAATCCAAATCGTCGGTGTCCCCCGCGGAATTGAACGTGTACTCCATCGGCCCGATCGCCTTCAGCGGCTCGAGCGTTTCGCGAAGCTGCGGCAGATAATCCTTCCGTCCGTCCACCGAATATCCCGTCACGCGACCCACGCCGGAATCGAAAATCACCGCCGCGATCATCCGGTCAAGCTCCGCCCCATGCGCATGAGCGTACGCTCGAGACCCAAGCTCTCCCTGTTCCTCGCCCGTGAACAGCACGAACCGAATGGACCGCCGCGGAATGTTTCCCGAAGCGTGAATCACGCGCGCCGCGTCAATCACCATCGCCGCATTGCATCCGTTGTCGAGCGCGCCCGTTCCCAAATCCCACGAATCCAGATGCGCGCCGAGCAGCACGAACTCATCCGGCTTTTCGCGCCCGCGGATTTCTCCGATCACGTTTTCGGATCCCACCGGACCGCTCACGCGGTTGGGCATTTCAAAGTGCACGCGTACTTTTTGCCCCGCGGCCAGAAATCGCGCGATGCGCTCGGCATCCTCGCGCGCCACAATCGCTTGAGGCAACGCTTCGATACGGCCATCCGAAGTGGTCGTGTGCCGATAGAGCAGCAGGCTCGGGCGCGTGGACATCCAGAATATCGCGGCCGCGCCCGCCTTCCGGGCGCGCTCGATGATCTCGGGCTGCACGTCATACTCGCGATCGAGATCGTCATACGTCACAAGCGGCGTCGAGTGCGCCAGCAGAATCGCGCCCTTCACCGCCGCACCGGCCTTGGTAAAGCCGGCTTCGTCTCCTGTTCCAATGTCCACGATATCGGCCGTGATTCCGCCCGCAGGTGTCGGCGGAGACCAGCCGCCGGATACCAACCGCACCGGAAACGGCGCCGGGGACAGCACCTCGAGCCGCGTTTGCCCTTCGCTCCAACCGGCGGCGACGGTGAACTTCTCGGTGTGGACTTCGTCCACTCCCGCGCGTCGCAGCGCCTCCACCGCCCAAGTTACCGCCCGACCGGCTGCGGGCGAACCCGTCACCCGGCCGCCGATCGAATCCGTGAGAATCCGCAAGTTCTCTTCAAGCGGCGACGGGCCCAGCGCGCTTTGAGTCATCAGCGGAGCGAGGTCCGAGCAGGACTTTTCCACGGAACAGGCTCCCGTGCCCTGCGGCACTTTCCCGAAGCCCGCTGGAGGACTGATCGGGGTGTTCTGCCCGAAGGCTGCTGAACCTGGAAGAAGTATGGAGACCACGAATACGGCCGAAATCATGGCCAACCTCGCCGGACCCACTGCCCATCGTGCGCTGCAAGCCTCGACTGACCTCAAAATCTCGCCGATCATCGCTTCTCCGCAGGTTTCATCGGCCCGGATTATAGCGGGAAGTGGCGCGAGCGTCACGACGGAGTCGCGGTTAGGTCATTCTGGCGTGCGCTAACACCCTGTGGATAAGTACTTTCGAGGAAATTTTCCCGCCTACAGGAATTTTCTACATAGAATACTGGTTTCGCTGTAAGCTCTCGCCCGCGCATCTGATTCAATACGCGCGTCTTAAAATGAGACGAAAGATGGCATGCGATCTGCCATGTCGGCGGCGACAGGCCCGCTACCCGCACGCAGCGCATTTCTGAAGCAGGGTGATCGATCTTCCAATTGGGGCGCGGAAGATCCCTTGGTAAAACCGGTACGCCCAGCAGCTTCAAATTGCTAGATGCAGTCAAATCCGAGACCCTTTGCCCAGTACAGCCCTGGACAAAGACGGAGAGGCCCATAGTGAAAAGAGTGCGTGCATTCCCAAAGCTGGTTCCGCAAGGCCGAAAACACGAGTCCAATCCACCCAACGTGTTCGTTTTTTGTGAGAAATCCACCGGCGCGGCGCGTTTCCATGCCGAATCGAGCACCGACCCAAACTACATCATCGAGCGAATGGCTGGCTTGCTGGCGGTACAGTGCCTGGTTCGCGGGTCGGACCCGAGCGATTTTGCCATCCTGGTCCCGGCGGCAACGACGCTGGGGGAGCGGCTGGTGTCTCGCGCCAAAGAGCTTCTCGAGCAGGGGCGAGAGGCTGCGGGCCCTTCGACTCTCAGCCCGCGGCAAAAAGAGATTCTACAATCCGTGATGTGCAACCGAGCGAACAAGGAAATCGCCTCATTGCTCAACATCACGGTACGAACCGTAAAATTCCATATCTCGTCGCTCTTGACTAAGTTCGGAGTCGAAAATCGGGCCGAACTGGCTCGGCGCGCTACCGGACTCTTGCGAGTGAGCAACACCGAAACTGAAGCGATCAACCTCGATCGCCGTTCGGATCGCTTGAGGCCAGCCGAATTCGGACCGATCGCTGTGAACAGCGCGATTCACGCGCCGTCCAAAACGCGCGGCGCACGCTTTGGTGACCGGGTCCTGAGCGCTTAGGATCCGCCACTCGAGCAACGCAGTTCTTACCTCTCATCACGAGATTTCTAGCCCGGCGTTCATTTCCATTTCAATTTCTTCACGTCCACCGTGGGTGCGGGGAATTTCATGTGCATGTCTTGCAGGGTCTCCATGATGATGTGAGAAACGGCGAGATTCCGGAACCATTTCTTGTTCGCCGGTATGACGTACCACGGACAGTGATCGGTGCTGCACTTCGTGAGAGCTGCTTCGTACGCCGCCGTGTAGTCGTCCCAGAATTTTCTTTCGGCGAAATCCGCCTCGGAGATTTTCCATCGGCGGTCGGGATCATCAATGCGCTGTTGAAAACGCTTTTTCTGCTCCTCCTTGCTGATGTGTAGGAAGAATTTCAAGATTTTCACATTGTTGTCGTGCAGCGTCTCTTCAAACTCATTGATCTGGTCGTAGCGCTTCGACCAGACGTCTTTGGGCACCAGGTTGTGGACGCGGACGATCAGAACATCTTCATAGTGCGAGCGATTGAATATCCCGATGTCGCCGAACTCCGGAACAGCCTTGTGGATGCGCCACAAGAAATCGTGGCCCATTTCTTCCGGTGACGGCTTCTTGAACGGCGTGACGGTGCATCCCTGCGGATTGACGCCGGACATTACATGGCGGATCGTGCCGTCCTTGCCGGCCGCGTCGAGCCCTTGAAGAACGATCAGTAGCGCGCTCTTGTGCTCTGCATATAGAAGGTACTGCAGCTTGTCGAGTTGCTCGCAGGACTTGTCGAGCGCGGCCGTCGTCTTGTGGCCCTTTTCCCAGCCGAGCGTGTCCTCGGGATCCCATTTCCCGAGCTTCACTTTCTTCCCCGGCGTGACCAAAAGCTCCTTGCTGAAGTTAGTAGACATTCAGTTTTTCGCCTCCAATCGAGCGAATATGGACCCTCGAATAGTGTGTCACTTCTTTAGGGTGCCCATCGTTTGTTTTCAATAACTTAGGAGGAAATTGACTCGGCATGGTGTGTCGAGTAATTCCGCAGATTGCGCAGCGCGTCACGAGGCTTCGGGAGCGAGTCGGCGGCATCTGGTGAGCACAGATTAAGGCGCTATCCGCAGGGCAGACGGCGACGAGCACGAGTTCGCCCGCTCGCGAGCGCCGCGACCCTCGGTTCGATGCTGCCGTTAACCACTTCAAAGTTCGCATTGTGGGCCTCGACATCCACGCTGCCACATCGTGCATTGGAGCGCAAGAGTTCGCGCCTGTGGACTTTTGGGTATGAGCGCCGCGAGGACGCGCGCTACTTTTGCGGCGTGTTATCTGGAGGGGCGTCGGGAGCACGGGAGCCGCTGTCGAGGGAGCGGCCATCGGGAAAAGTGACGCGGCGCGCGTTGAGGAAGTGCGAGCCGTCGCGGGCACGATAGCCATCCACGACGATTGTGTCGCCGAGTTGCAGATCACCTTTCTTCCAACCGCGGCGCGTGAGCGCGAGGGGGCTGGCTCCCTCGCAGGCCCAGTTCGTCACGTTTCCTTTGTCGTCGGCGACATCGAGATAGAAATAGGAGTGCGGATTGGTCCACTCGACGCGAGTGATTTTTCCCACAAGGCGCACGGGCTTGTTACCGTCAAATTCGGCCGCGAAGGAATGGTGCGCGGCGGCGGGCTGGCAATACGCGAGAAGTACGGCCGCAAATACCGCTGTGGCTTTGATCTTCACGGGACGCTCCGGAACGTAGATGATCTCATAAATCGGTATACTCTGGTTTTTCGCGAAACGCTGGCACGAGGGCCGGAAAAGGTGGTGTCTGTGAATTCACGTTTTCTATTTTCGTCGCGATGGATCGCGGCTTTCTTTATCGCCGCGCTAACGATCGCGCCAATTGCTGCAGCGCAGAATCAATCGCCGACGCCGGCGGCTCCGGGGGCCACAGCCGCTGCAAAACCATCGGTCTCTGATCCGAAACAATCGAAATCCGAGCTTGAGTCCGCGGTATCTGAATTCTCGCGACGAGAAGAGGATGTGCCGAAGGGGCCCGCGCCGCGCATGGGAAACGGGCGCCCCGACCTTTCCGGCTATTGGGTGCCGTCAAGCAAAGACAAACCCGTAGGAAACCTCGGTAAAGATTTGCCCGGCTACAAGCTGCCATATACGGCGGCGGGCCGCGCGTCGCTGAAGAACAACGTCGAACATACGGTTGATCCGGAGAGCCTTTGCATCGTGGGTGGAATTCCGAGGCATGACGCGAGCGCGCTGCCGTTTCAACTGCTGGAAGGCGGGGACCACATCGCGTTTCTCTACTGGTATACGACCTACCGCCTGGTCCCGACCGATGGCCGAAAACACAGCGACGATCCCGATCCGTCGTTCTTTGGCGAAGAGGTGGGCAATTGGGACGGCGACACGCTGGTAATCGATTCGATCGGGTTCAAGGAGGCGCGCACCTGGGCCGACGAAAATGCGAATCCGCACAGCGACCAACTCCACACGATCGAGCGATGGACGCGGCCCGACGCCGGGCACCTGCACCTGGAACTGACCGCGATTGATCCGAAATTCTACACGGAGCCGATTCGTTATCAGCGGACCTGGCTGCTGGGCGGGCCGGGCCAACAGGTGCAGGAATATTCGTGCGCGGAGGAGAACGTGGACGCGCCGCATCTGCAGCCGGGTCCGGGCCCGATCGGTCCCGACGGCCAGCGCGGTTATGAAAAGCTCGCCCCGCTGCCTCCGCCGCCCGACAAGGATCACCCGGCGAAGACTTCGATTCCTGAATAGAATGGCGGAAGACTATCGGCCTTGAATTCGATGGGAGGCAACCGTGAGCGCGCAATTGAACAGCATCGCGAATAGGCATGTGGTTGTGATTGGCGGCACGTCTGGGATCGGGCGAGCCATTGCGCAGCAGGCGGCAGCGGCGGGCGCGCGTGTGCTGGTTGCGTCACGCAACAAGAGGAGAGTGGACGATACTGTGGCTTTGCTGGGAGCGCCGGCGAAAGGGCGCGTGGTGGATGTCACCGATGCCGACTCCGTGCGCACGTTCTTCGAAGCGGCCGGAGAAATTGACCACCTTGTGCTGCCGGGGAACGAGGTTCATATCGCGGCGTTCCGGAAGCTTTCCATTGCGGACGCGCAGGCCTCCATGGCCAGCAAATTCTGGGGACAGTATGCGGCGATCAAGGCCGCGCGCATGACGCCGACGGGTTCGGTCGTGCTTTTCTCCGGAGTCGCGTCGCGCAAGCCGGGCGCCGGCGCGCCCGCTTTGACGGCGATCAACGCTGCGGTCGAGGGATTGGGCCGCGCGCTTGCGGTGGAGTTGGCGCCAGTACGCGTAAACGTGATCGCGCCGGGCATCGTAGAAACCGAACTGTGGGCGGGTCTGCCTGAGGAAGCGCGGGCCGCCGCGCTCAAGAATTTCACGGAGCGGCAGCCCATCGCACGGCCCGGCCAACCGGAAGAAATTGCGGCAGTGGTGCTGAGCATCATGGCGGCAACGTATATGACCGGAGCTGTGATTGATGTGGACGGCGGAACGCTGCTGGTCTAAAGCAGCGCGCGGAGGCGGCTTACGAGTGCCGATCCCGCCTGGTCGGCCTCGGATGTGGAAAAATCGGGCGGGAGATGCAGGAGCTGCACATTTGGGGCGCTCTGGCGGAATTTCTCGACCAGGGACTCGTTCGCGCGCATTCCCGGACCGCAAACAATGACGCCGGGCTTAGTCCCGACAACCAGCGCGACGGCGTCGGACGGATACCTCGTGGTGAAAACTTCGTAACCGGACCGCTGCAACAGAATTTTCAGATACGCAAGTAGATCGAGCGAAGTGTCGAGGCAGACGACCCGGGTGCTGGATGCGTGCGGTACCTCCTGCGCAGATTGCGGGCGCGCGGAAAATGCGTCAATTGCTTCCTTCTCGGATGCATAGGGATGGAACACATTGAGCAGGTTCGTGGCCTGCAGAACCTGAAACACGAACGGCGAAAGCTGGCAAAGCTTCAGATCGCCGCGTTCGGCGCGAAGCACGCCAAAGATGCGAACCAGCGCTCCAAGGCCGCCGCTATCCACGTAGGTCACGTCGGCGAGCTGCAAAACGACATTCCTGGTCACATCGGTCAGCTTTTCCAACTCGAGCTGAAGAAAACGGACCTCGTCACCGCTGACGATGCGACCGCGGCATCGAACGATGACGACGTCTCCGGCGTGCTGGGTCTGCAGAGTCAATTGCATGGCGGCGTTAAACCTACCACATTCCGCGAGAGCGGCAATCAGGCGATAAGGTTTCGAAGCGTGACCACCCATCCGCGCCGGGCACGGCATGCCGTGCCCCAACAGAGCCGTGAGGCTGGCCTGTAAGCCACTCAATTTATTGGTCATATGGGCGTAACACTTTTTTCACGCGGCGTTTAAGTTTCCGAAGTATCATAATCGCTCGCGTCTGGGCGTTCCCACATGGCTACTATTACTCCTGAAATTTCTATTGCCGAACGACCGGTGCCGGAACGGGTCGCCGCAGCGGCGAAGCGCCCGTACCCTGGCGCGCTCGTAGTGGTCGAGGGAATTGACGGCTCGGGGAAAAGCACTCAGCTGTACCTGCTGAAGCGCTGGCTTGAAATCGGCGGCTACCGGATTCACTTCACGGAATGGAATTCGTCGCCGCTGGTGAAATCGGCGACGCGGCGCGGAAAACAGCGGCGGCTGCTGACGCCGACAACTTTTTCGATGTTGCATGCGGCCGATTTTGCCGATCGCTGCGAGCGGCAAATCCTTCCGCTGCTGCACGGTGGATACCTGGTGCTCGCGGACCGCTACGTTTACACGGCATTCGCGCGCGATGCGGCCCGCGGCTGCTCTCCGCACTGGCTGCGCAATCTTTATAGCTTTGCGCCGGTGCCGGACATCACTTTTTATTTTCGCGCGCCGCTGGATGTGGCGGTAAACCGGATCGTCGCCGGGCGCCCCAAGCTGAAATATTACGAAGCCGGGATGGACCTCGGGATTTCACTCGATCGCGCGGAAAGCTTCCGCATCTTCCAGGAAAAAATCCTGAATCACTACGACCAGATGGTGGATACGGATCACTTCGTGCTGATGGACGGCACGGTTCGCGTGAACAAGTTGCAGAAGCTGATGCGCCAGCTACTCGGCGAACGCGTGGATCTGAAACAATTCGCACCCAAGAAAAAATGACGCCACGTTCCCAATCCGATGCGGGCGCGGGTTCGAACGGCCGGCCCTCGAAGCGCTCGAAAAAAGGCAAGAACGGATCCGCGAATGGATCGTCGCGCTTCTACGGAATGCCGCTTCCGGGCGTGCGGACCGAAGATCTGAGCGGCAATCTGATTGTGGTAGAGGGAACGGACGGCTCGGGGCGCTCCACGCAGATTTCGCTGCTGACGGAATGGCTGGAAGGCGAGGGATTCGCGGTCGAGACGATGGGGCTGCGCCGGTCGTTCCTGGTGGGCGAAGATATTGACGGGCTGCTGGCCGAAAATGCGGTGACGCGCACCACGCTCGCGTTGATGTACAGCACGGATTTCTTCGACCAGCTCGAGCGGCGAATTCTGCCCGCGCTGCGTTCGGGATTGATTGTTCTCGCCGACCGCTATATCTTCACGCTGATCGCACGCGCCGCGGTTCGCGGGATCGGCCGGGACTATTTGCACGGAATTTACGATATCGCGTTGCGGCCGGACCTGACGTTCTGGCTCAACGTGCGGCCGGAAGTGGCCTTCGACCGCGAATTCAAGAAGTCGCAGACGATCAGCTACTGGGAGTCGGGCCGCGACATGTCGCTTTCGAACGATTTGTTCCAGTCCTTCATTCGCTACCAATCCATGATTAAGCGGGAATTCGAATATCTTTCGAAGCGGCACGGCTTCATTGAACTGGATGGCGAGGCGAACGTCTCGAAAGTGAACGGCCTGCTGCGCAAGCGGATCGCGTCGCAGCTCGGGATTCAGAGCACGAAATACGAGCCTTCGCACGCGCTCGCGCACCTCTGGCGCTAAGAGTGGCCGCCCCGGTCCAACTAACGGCGATTGACGCCGGATCGAACGCGATCCGACTTGCGATTGCACGCGCCACTTCTCCGCAACACATTCAGATTCTGGAAAGCGAACGCGCCCCGGTGCGGCTGGGTCACAACGCCTTCACGCGCCGCCTGCTCGACGAAAAAACGATCACCCGCGCGGCCCGCGCCTTCCGCCATTTTCGGGATCGCATGGATCACCATCAGGTGACATCGTACCGCGCGGTCGCCACGGCCGCGGCGCGCGAAGTCCGCAACTACCGGCGGTTGCTGGAACGCATCCAGCGCAAGACCGGAATCGAACTCGAGGTAATCAGCAGCGAGGAAGAAGCGCGGCTGGTGTGCGCGGCCGTGCACTGGGCGCTGGGCGATCGGGTGCAGCCGCGGCTGATATTCGATCTGGGCGGCGGCAGCCTGGAACTGAATTTCTACGAACGCGGCGTGTTGCGGAATCGCGTCGCGCTCCCGCTGGGCACCATCCGGCTGATGGAAACGTATTCCATTGATGGCGCGATTGACGAAGACACCGCGCGGCGCCTGCGCCACCACGTTCTATCGCTGCTGAAGAGCGCGATGCCGTCGCCGCCGAAGCTTTCGCGCGCGATCAGCGTTGCCTGCGGCGGAAACGCGGAGGCGCTGGTACGTCTCGCGCCGGGGCCGTTCGTCGGCAGAACGCCTACAATTAATGTACGGCTGTTGAAGGACCAGACATGGAGGTTGATCGGCCTGGACGTCCCCGGGCGAGTGCGGACGTTTCGCGTGCGGAAGGATCGCGCGGAAGTGATGGGAATTGCCGCGATCATCATCACCACCGTGGCGAAGTGGCTGGGGCTTCGCTCTATGTTGGTTCCCGGAGTGGGTGTGCGCGAAGGGCTGCTGCTCGATCTCGTCGCCGAACAATATTCCGGCGGGGTTGCGTCGGCGGAGGAGAAAGGCCGTGCCGAGGAGTTGCTGGCCGGAGCGCGCTGGTTCGCGCGGCGGCTCGATTACAACGCGCAGCATGCCGAACATGTGTCGCGGCTGGCGCTCGCACTCTTCGATCAGCTGCGGCCAATTCATGAAATGGGTCCCGATGCGCGGCTGGCGCTGGAAATGGGCGCGGTGCTGCACGACGTCGGACATTTCGTACACAACAAATCGCACCACCGCCATGGCGAATACCTGATCCGCAACGGGCAGGTGCCGGGCCTGCGCGGCTGGCGGCGCGACATGGTGGCCGCGCTTGTGCGGTACCACAATTGCAAGTCCGAACCGCAGGTGGAACATGCATCCTATGCCTCGCTCGACGGCCCGCGACGGCGGCAGGTGCGGCTGCTCACATCGTTGCTGCGCATTGCCGAAAAGCTGGAATCGGAGCACGCGCAGCGAATCTCCGGCGTGGACGTACAGATTGCCGGACGAAGGGCGATTTTCCAAATTCGCGCGACGGACGGCACGCGGCTCGATCTCGCGGGGCTCGCGCGAAAATCGGATTTATTCGAGAAAGAATTTCATCTCCGCGCTGAATTCCGGCGGGTTCAGCGGAAGGAAAAGGTAGCGTAGCCCATGATTCTCTATCTGGTTCGCCACGGAATCGCAGTGGATCGCACCGATCCGAAATCTCCTCCGGAACCGGAAAGGCCGCTGACGGCGAGGGGCGTGCAGAAGACGAGATCCGCGGCGCTCGGCCTGCGCGCGCTGGGCGCGAAACCGGATGTGCTGATTACCAGCCCCTACGTCCGCGCCGCGCAGACGGCGGAAATATTCGCGGAGGCGCTGGGATTCCCTCTGGAAAAAATTCGCGTGAACGACAGCCTGAAACCCGCCGGAAATCCCGCTGAAATTCTGAAGGAAATCGCGCATCTACGTGCGAAGGAAGTGGCGTGCTTCGGGCACGCGCCGCATCTCGATCTGATGGTGGCGCAACTGGCCGGCGCGCGCTCCGCATTTACGGAATTGAAGAAGGCGGGCGGGGCATGCTTCGAGCAGGTTTCCGCGCATGGCCGGTGGGAGTTGCGCTGGATTTTGACTCCGAAGGTGCTGCGGGATCTGAGCGACTAAAACAATCGCTTACGCAGTCCGACGCTCCTCAACCGAACGCGCCACGATGGCGTGTCCCCACTGAAATCCCGCGCGCCAGGTCAGCCAGGGAGACTCCGGACCGCCGGTCTTCGCCACAAATCCCTGGAGAGCAGCCTTGCGGTCGCGGTCTATTTTCTCGATCCAGGCGACCATGCTCGCGGGATTCCGTTTGTCGGCATTGCGACGAATCTCGCCCCGCAGCACATCCAGATCGTGGACCTCGCCCAGTGAATCCTGCATGCGCTTCAGATCCTCGGACCAGACTTCGTACCTTTGCGGCAGGAAATTTTCGACCACGTAACGAAAAAGCTTGAGCCCGATCCGCAGCTGGTGCCAGGCGACGCTGCTCCGGCGCTTTCGGGCTTGTTGATAAAGCTCGACCGCTCCGTTCAATCTCGCCAGTGCCAGGCGCTGATAGACGACGCTGTTCGCGGGGAAAAATTTCGCCTTGGAGGTGAGCTTGCGGGTGAGCTTCTTCCATTCCTTGCGATCGAAACCGTCGAGCGCCAGTTCGGCAGATTCGCGCTGTTTCTTCTCCCGCCGCGACAGGAGCCGCAGCATTTGCTTTCGGAGGGGATCTCCCGGAGGACCGAGGGTCTTCACGCGGGCTTGCTTTACTTGCGTGTCGCGAAGTTCGCCAAGGGCTCTAAACAGGTCGCGGCTCGTTCGTTTCAGCTTGCGCCAGCCCGGGCCCGGATTTACCTCGCTCAGGGCATCCGCAATCGTCCGGCAGCGTCGCAGAGCCACGCGCAGGTCGTGAACGCCGTCGGCATCCCAGGTGTTCCTTACTTGATCGGCACGCTCCACGACGCGGTCCATCCACAGCTCCAGACCGACTCCTCTGGCGGGATGGTTGGAGGGCAAAGAAATTGTGAGAGCCATCGAGGTTCCAATCGAATTCGGAGGGCCGGAACGGAAGCCGTATGGTAACCCGGCCGGGGCGATAATTCAAACGAGCCAGAACCGCGCGCCGGAGGATTAGGAGACGAACGAGCAGCCGACGCGCGTGCGGTTGCCGTCAATCCGCAAGGTGTGCACCTTGCGCAGCACCACCCGCACTGGGGGCAATATCGGCACGTGCAGTACGGCGTTGAATTGATTGGGCAGGTCCTCTGCTTTTTCGAACTGCAAGGCGACGCCGCCATAGCTCAGGTCAATCACCTTGGCGGTTTTCTGGCTGCCTTCCGTGAGGACTGCGTGGGCTTTGGTTCCCGCGAGCGACACGCGTTCCCATTTCCGATGCTCGCCAAATTGAGCGGGCGGCGGAACAACGCTGGGACCTGGCGCGGGAGGGGCAGCGGTCCGCGACGGCGGAGGAGGAACAGGAGCGGCAACAGGAGCGGGCGCGGGCTCGCGCATCGGCTGCGGTTCGCGTTCGCGAACCGGCTGCGGCTCGAGCGGAATCACCCTCGACGGCGCGCGGCCTGAATGTTTCAGCTCGTAAAGTCTCTTGTCCGCCAGGCCCATCAAGGCACTCTTCTGATCGCCATCCTGCGGGTGAACGGCGACACCGAAATCGAGCGTCACTCCGATCTCGAGTGCCAGTGGCGCCAGCTCGCCTTCGTATTGCGAGCGAACGCGGCGGCAGAGCGTGACGGCCTGCTCGGTATCGGTTTGGGGCAGGAGCACGGCGAATTCGTCACCGCCGATGCGAAAGGCAAAATCAGAACTGCGCAGGGTGCGGCGAAGCGTCGACGCGGCGATCTGCAACACTTGATCGCCCTGCAAGTGGCCATGGCGATCGTTCACTTCCTTGAGCTTGTGAAGATCGAGAATCACGATGGCGAGCTGCTGTCCGTAGCGCTTCGCGCGATTCATTTCCTTTTCGAAGTATTCGTCGAAGAGGCGCCGATTGTGGAGCCCGGTCAGCGCGTCGGTGGCTGCGTTTACCTGCAGCTTTTTCAATTCGTCGTATTCGATCAGGACGGGAACGCGCAGAAAATTCGCAGCGGAGAGCACGTCCACCATCGCGGTCTTCAGAGAAATTTTCCTGCCCTCGCTATCCGCGAGATCGCTGCGGCGGCGGAGAATGCGAACCCAGAATTCATTGCCCAGTTCTTCGGTGACGTCAATCTGAGCGACGGTGCGAAAAAATTGGCGAAGAAATTGTCCCCGGATGGACTCGTCCAGGCCCGCGAGGGTCTCCACAAGGAGGTCCAGGTAGGAATCGTCGGTAGATGGTTGTGGCTGCAAATGGTCGCCTAGTTGGGACTTTCGTGATTCCGAGACAATACCGACCTACCCTGGAATCAGGGGCACCTGCGGGGCACTAAGGACATAGCACGGGGTAGTCCAATCGAAGGGGCAGTGTGGTCGGAATCTTCGGCTGTAACTCGCTGCCCCACATTGAGTTAGACAGTGACCGGAATAGGGGCGCGAGTGTAGTACTATGGGAGAGGAAAAAGTGAAAAACGATTCCACTTTGCGTTGGAAATTCTCCAGGTTAGCGTGGGCGCGCGGACGGAAGATCTTCAGCTGATCGGCTTCAGAAACTCGACGCCGATGAGGTATACGTCTCCCGCCTCTTGCTGGCGTCTCACTTTCGCCTGAATCGGCGCCATCCCAGCGGGAACCAATCCGGATGACGTAATCGAAGGCGCGGGGATAGTCAGGGTGATAAACCCATTGATCGGAAGCGGCCGAGGGCTGGCGACAAAAGCCCCTAAAGCGCTTATATCCAGTGTCTTAGCCAGTTCCATGAACTGCTCGCCGTGCGAATCCTTGCCGCGGATGAAGAGAGGAATCTGCAACAGAATGCGCTGATAACGCCGACGCTCGTCGTCTAGCGGCGTCACCACGACCCTCTGATGAACTGCATTTTCTTTTGCGCTCATTGGTACCCAAGTATTAGTACTCGATTGAACCGCAATTTGAATGCAAGTTTGAGTCTCCAGTTTGAATTGTTTTTAAGATTATTATTATCAATAAGTTAAGCGATTTCTCACGATGAGAACGGGCCGTTCCTGGATGGGAATATGCAAATCTTCGGCAATTGATTGCCACCAATGTGCAAAGGTGGAACGCATTTACCATTGACACCTTTTGCGCCCTTTGCGAGCATACGTTTCCCTAGCGTATCCCACTGTGTTCTCTATGCAAAAGCAGGAGAGCGGTGTGTTTTGACCTACACCGAGGCCCCGGAGGGCGAATTGACGAAATCAGTGACAGCGGAGAAACAGGCCAGCCACCAGGCGGGATTTCAACTGGTGGCAAGCTTGTTGGATGCTTTCGACCGTCCGCTCCTGGTATCAGATCGCCGGGGACAAATTCTATTCACGAATCTCCACGCCCAGGACTCCCTACAGGCGCAGAGACTGGACGCTAAGCCTGATCTGAACCTATTCGATGACGTGCTACATGCCGACCGGAAGCAGGTTCTCACCCAATTGGAGAGCGGGGAGCAAGAGGTCCATCTTGCGCTCGAGACCGCGGAGGGCAACACCCGGGCGCGCGTGCGATGGCTGCCAGAGCCAGATTGGCTTGCGGTCTTTATCGAACCGGCCCCCGCCGAACCCGCCGCCGACGAAGCGGAAATGCGCCAGAAAGTTCAGGACCTGATCCAGGAAAGGGAAATCACCTACCGGAATCTCCTGGCCGCGTATCTGCGCCTGCAAGAGGCAAACCGGCAGAAGACGGTTTTTCTGGCGTCCGCCGCGCACGAATTGAAAACACCGCTGGCAGTGATGAAGGGGTATTACGAGCTGCTGCTTTCAGGCTCGCTCGGTAAGGTCAGCGAAAAGCAGCGCGAGATTTTGCGGGAATCGAAGGAAAGCTGCGACCGCCTGGTGCGCCTCGTTTCCATGTTCCTGAACTATTCCGCGCTGGAAAGCGGCAAGCTGGTGCTGCAATTTCACGAGAACGATTTGCGGGATTGCGTCAACGATCTGGCCGGACGCTGGAAGGACGCATTCCAGCGTGCCGAAGTGCACCTGGAGATTGATATTCACGCGAACCTGCCTCTGTTCAGGTTCGACTATCAGAAGGTGCAGCAATGTATCGTGAACCTGATTGATAACGCGCTGAAGCACACGCCGGCCGGCGGCAGCGTCACGTTGCGGGCAGAACCGCACTTCTGGGAGCGGCGGCTCGCCGAAGCATCTCCCCTCGAAGAGCGGCGCCGCGGAGTGGGCCAGCGCGCGAATAGCATCCTGATCACGGTTACGGACACGGGTACGGGGATCGCGGCTGAATTTCATCAGGAGATATTTGAGGAGTTCGTGAGGGTGGATCCATCTTCGTCGGGGATGGGTCTCGGTTTAGCCATCACGAAACGATTAATTCAAGCGCATCGCGGGAAAGTATGGGTAGATAGTGAAGTGGGCCGCGGAAGCGCGTTTTCATTTTTGTTGCCCATTTACGTCGAATAAGCAGGAGCGGCGACTTTTCGCTCCCCAGGAAAAATAATGATGGCGATTAAAGAAAAGGCAAAAGAAAAGATCATGGTGGTGGACGACGAGCCGAGCATCCGGAAATATCTGCGGACGCTGCTTGAAGTTGATGGATTCGAGGTCGAGACGCTGCCCAGCGGCAAGGAAGCCTTGCAGCGCATCGGCGAAGGCGAGCGCCCCGACTTCATTATTCTCGACGTCCTGATGCCGGAGATGGACGGTCTGGAGACGCTGCGGCAATTGATGCAGGTGGACCGCGCGCTGAACGTCATCATGCTCTCGTGCACGAACGAAGTGACCACCGTAGTCGAAGCGATCCGCGTGGGCGCGCTCGATTATCTGACCAAGCCGTTTGAAAAGCCCGAGCTTGATGCGGCTTTTCTGAAATGCAAACAGAAGCAGCAGCTTCGCTCGGAAAACCAGGCTTTGAGGGAATATTGCGAGGCGATTACGGAGGACATTTCGTTCCTGGCCGCCAGCCCGCAAATGATCAAAATTCGCCAGCAAATCATGCAGATCGCGCCGGTGGACGTGCCGATATTCATCAGCGGCGAAAGCGGCGTCGGTAAGGAGGTCGTCGCGCGCATGATTCATATTCGATCGAAACGCCAGCAGCAGGCGTTCATCAAGGTGAATTGCGCGGCGCTGCCAGGTGAGCTGCTGGAATCGGAGCTTTTCGGTTACGAGCAGGGTGCTTTCACCGGAGCCGTGCGCGCAAAGCCCGGCAAATTCGAACTCGCGAACAAGGGCACGATTTTCCTCGACGAAATCGCGGAGATGAGCCCGCACCTTCAGGCGAAGCTTTTGCACGTCCTGCAGGACGGCCAGTTTTCCCGCCTGGGCGCGCGCACAGTGGTGAATGTGGACGTGCGAGTGCTTGCGGCGACGAACATGGACGTGAAGGAAGCGATGCGCACGGGCCGCTTCCGGGAAGATCTCTACTACCGCCTGAACGTCCTCTCATTGCACATTCCGCCGCTGCGGGAGCGCACTTCGGAGATTCCGCTCTTGTTCCGCCATTTCCTGACCAAGTACAGCGAGAAATATCAGAAGCAGGCACCCGATCCTTCGAAGAGCCTGCTCGAAGCGGCGCTGCGCTATCCGTGGCCTGGTAACCTGCGGGAACTCGAGAATTTCGTAAAGCGCTATGTGATTCTCGAGGACGACGAGGGCAGTTTCCGCGAACTCCTTGAGATGACCGGCCAGCAGCAGCGCACCGCTCCACGCGCCGAAGCTCCGGCTCCCAAGGAACAGGGACTCAAGGCGCTCGTGCGCGGCTTGAAGGACGAAGCTGAAATGGAAGCCATTGCCGACGCCCTCGAGAAGACCAACTGGTGCCGCAAGGACGCGGCTCGCATGCTGGGAATCAGTTACAAGGCGCTGCTCTATAAGATGCGCCAGTTCAATCTCGACTCGGGCCGCGGCTCGCGTTCCGCAGCAGCAAAAGAAGCGGCGAAAGTTGCCGCGGCAGCGAAAGAAGCCGCAGCAAAATCAGAGGAGCCCAGGGAAGTGGTCGAGGAAGTGGCTCCCGCCGGTCCGGGCGTTCGCGGCTCGTAGCGCAAATCTGAGCGACGCTCGGATGCATGGCGAGGTCGCGAAGATGGATCGGGCAATCGCATGGCGCACTAAACCCGACTACAAAAGTTTAGTGAGTTGTGGGCGGGTGCGTAGTCCTGGTCCCCTGCAAACTGTTGCATAAGTAGAGCACACACTTCGAAATAGCACTACCCATCCCACCTTGCCATGGTCTAGTATTCGGGACCGAAACAGGCCGCAGGCGAAAATCTGTCGCGTGTGAATCGAGTGGTCGTCACCACTCGTCTAATTAAGAAAATTCCTTTGTTGTTTACAAAGGAGTTGTTGATCGCGCGTGAAGCGGCATTGGCCACACCTGCGCGAGTCTAGGTCGAGCCTCAATCAAGGGCGGCATGGAAATAGCACGCGGCCTTTGGAAGAGGGATTGCTGATTCTGTTTGCAGAGAACACGTGAAACTTCAATCCAGTCCTGAGGGAGCATCGGGAATGACAGAACGTCGCTTGGCTCGCCGGTACGATCTATCTCTACCTGTCAACATACGTATGCCCATCAACGTGGAACCGCGTTCGCATAGCGGCCAAACTCGGGACATCTCGACGCGCGGCGTCTACTTCACTTTGCAGGACGACCTGGTGCCAGGTTCTGAACTTGATTTTACCTTGACGCTACCAGCGGAAATCACTCGCGGCTCCGAGGTATTCGTCCGGGCCCACGGACGCGTGATTCGCGTGGACAAGCGATCCGACGATGATCACGAAACGATTGGCGTCGCTGCGGTCATCGAGCGCTACGATATCGTCCGTGGAGAGGGTTCCCGCGCCTAAACCGTCAATCACCTTATCAGCCGCCGGATTGATCAGAATCCGGCGCTTCATACCTGCCTCGTCGCCGTTTTTCCTCGCTCTCCAAGATGCCTGTGGAAATCATTGGATAACTTTAATGTCCCTCACGGAACACGGGTTCCCTAAAGTGCCAACAATTTTCAGGTTCTTCGTCGAAAAAGACCAAGCAGCGTGGCTCGTCCTAGTATGCCGCTCCGCCAGCGCTGAAACTGGAACATCCATAGAATCATTGCGATAGCCGAATTGAAAGGCTTTCGGCGAAATCCGCAGACCGGCCCCGATGGCTCGGTGTTTGGCGTCCCGGGTGCAAAGTACATCGCGGGAGAATTGTGGGCTTTGATTTTGAGCCTCTAACCAGAATGGCTTCTGCCGCCTCACTCAAGCCCGAACCGCCCGTCAATCAAGCCGAATTGCCGCCCGACGATATCTATTTTGGGCCGTCGCAGGCAATGCAGTCCGTCCGGCAGAAGGTTGAGCGAGCCGCCGGGCTGAATGTCCCTATTCTGATTCTCGGCGAGAGCGGGACCGGCAAAGAGGTTCTGGCACACTTCATTCATACGGCGTCACCCTGGCGCGACGGCCCATTCGTCAAGGTGAACTGCCCTGCGATCCCGGGCACGCTGATTGAAAGCGAGCTGTTTGGTTTCCAGAAGGGCGCGTTCACCGGCGCCCACGCCAACAAGCCGGGCCGCATGGAAATGGCTCAGGGCGGCACGCTTTTCATGGATGAAATCGCCGAGCTCGACGCCAGTTTGCAGGCCAAGCTGCTTCACGTCCTCCAGGACGGCCATTTCACGCGCATCGGCGATCACGAAGAAAAGCGCATGGACGCCCGGGTGATTTGCGCGACGAACCGCAACCTCGCACGCGAAATCGAATCCGGCGGCTTCCGGGCCGATCTTTTCTATCGCATCAACGTGATCAGCATCACACTTCCTTCACTCCGGGAACGCCGCGAAGATATTCCCTATCTGGTCGAATACCTACGGCTGCAGTACAACCGGCGGTTCGAGCGCGAGGCTCCTCCCCTGTCGAAGGAGACGCTGCACCTGCTGAAGCAGCGCGATTGGCCCGGCAATGTGCGCGAACTCGAAAACTGCATGGCGCGCTATGTGGTCCTCGGCTCTGAAGAAACGTTTTACTCTGAGCGCACCGAGAGGGCCCCGGTCCATTTCTCTTACGAGACGAACGAAGACGGCAACATCCCCCTGAAGCGCATCGCCCAGCAGGTAACACGGCGGATGGAACGCGACGTCATCCTCAAGGTTCTCCAGGCCAACCATTGGAACCGCCGCAGGACCGCCGAAGTGCTAAAAATCAGCTATCGCGCGCTGCTCTATAAGGTTCGCCAGGCAGGCCTTCCCGCCAAGCGCCCCCGCCGCAAGCAGGATGGCGAAGGTGCTTTTCCGTCGGAGTCGTCGGCTCAGGCCGACTGACGTTGTCCCGCCCGTTCGACCGTTCACCAATCGAGCAATAGTACTTCCCAGTGATGCTTACCCGTGTCTGGTATGAAATTATCCGCTTTCTCCGTCTTGCCCCTGCTCATCAATTCGGCTAGCCTAAATTCAGGATGGCCAAAGCAAACGCCAAGTCAAATCTGAAAGTTTGCCTGCTCTCTCCGCATCCGATGGTTCTGGACGAATTCCATCGCCTGCTCGAGGATTCAGGCTTTCAGATCACGTCCAAGCAGCTCGATTCGATGCTGGCGCCCGATCTTCGGAATCTGGATGTGCCCAAGGCATCGGTGTATGTGGTGGACGCGCATGCCGCGCGCCAGGCCACCGGGGCGCTGCTCGGCAATATCCTCGATCGCCTGGCTACCGCACGAATTCTAGTCGTCGGAGACAACCTCAAGGAGACGGACAGCTTCTCGCTGCTTCGCCAGGGCGCCAAGGGAATCCTGACGTACGCGGAGGCCCGTGAGCAGCTTCCGCGCGCGCTGCCGCAAGTCGCCGCCGGGGGCATCTGGGTGTCTCGCCCGGTGCTGTCTCGCTTCGTGGATTCCATCCTGAGCACCACCCAAGGCCGCCGCTTGCGAGTGGACTCACCGAACGAACTCAGCCGGCGCGAGCAAGAAGTCCTCGCCGGGCTGCTCGAAAACCTGGCCAACAAGGAAGTGGCCGACCGCCTGCACATATCCGAGCGCACCGTGAAATTTCACGTGTCGAACCTGCTCGCCAAGTTCGGCGTGCGACGCCGGGCCGATTTGATTCTGCTTTGTTACCAGCGCCGCGGCGTGGGCGCATAAAGCCACGGCGCGAAAGAACTACCGCAGCTTTCCCCCTCTGCTGAAAATGTAAACGTTACTGCTTCGCTGCTATAATTCCTGCGCTCGACCTTCGGAAACACCCCAAGCCATATGGCTACTTTTTCGATCGAGAATTTCGGCTGTCGCGCGACGGAAGCGGATGCCGCCGCGCTTCGCCGCGAGCTTCTCTCGGGCGGCCTGACGCAATCGGCCGAACACGCCTCCGCGGACATCGTCGTGCTGAATACATGCACGGTCACGGCAGCGGCGGATTCGCAGGCACGCGAAGCCGTGCGAAAGATTCACCGCGCTAACCCCCAGGCTCGAATCGTCGTCACAGGCTGCTACGCACAACGCGCGCCGGAGGAACTGGCCGCGATACGGGGCGTGGCATGGGTGATAGGGAACTCCCACCAGGCGAGAATTCCGGAAATTGTTCGCGGGCTCGGGGCGCGGAGGGGCGGCTCGGACTTTGTCTCGGTGGCGGATCTCGAAGATGACCCTATGTCGCTTGCGCGCGGTCCGGCGAAGATTTTGACTGGCGACATCTTCGCGCAATCCACGGTGCAAATCGCACCCGCCACGCTGATGGCGGGCGACCGCACGCGGCCCATTCTGAAAATTCAGGACGGCTGCAATAATCGCTGCTCCTATTGCGTGATTCCATTTGTTCGCGGGCGCAGCCGCAGCCTGCCGCCGGATGCCGCGGTACGCGAAATTCACATGCTAGTCGCGGCGGGCGCGAAAGAGATCGTCCTGAGCGGCATCAACCTGGGGAGTTATGGCCGCGATCTCGTTCCGCGCGCGGCGCTTGCGGATGTGGTGCAGCGGATCCTGGCCGAGACCGTTCTCGAGCAACTCCGTTTCAGTTCGATCGAGCCGCAGGACGTCACGGAAGATTTCGTAGCGCTGGTCGGTTCCTCTGAAAGACTCGCGCGCCATTTTCACATTCCGCTGCAATCAGGCTCCGACCGCATCCTGCGCGCGATGCATCGCTGGTACCGCACGGATCACTACGCCGAGCGCGTGAATTTGATCCGCCGTCTACTTCCCGATGCGGCCATCGGCGCGGACGTGATCGTGGGTTTCCCGGGAGAGACGGACGCCGACTTCCGCGACACGGTTGAATTCGTCGAGCGCTTGTCCTTCACCTACCTGCATGTGTTTTCGTTTTCCACACGTCCGGGCACCGCAGCGGCCGCGCTCGGTGATCCCGTTCCGCTGCAAACCATTCGCGAGCGCGCCCGGACGCTGCGGGAGCTGGGGCAGCGGAAATCCGCCGCATTCCGTGCGTCGCAAGCCGGCCGCACCGTCCGCGCGCTGACTCTGGCGCGCGGCGGAGACGATTCGACCGAAGCGCTGACTGGAAATTATCTCAAGGTGCGGATTGCCGGCATGCATCCTGCGAACGAATGGCACGAAGTGTGCGTTGAAGCCGACGGCAACGCCGAAGGAAGTGCGGGCGAGCTGGCGCAGCTCAGCTTTCAAAAATAACCTGGGCGAGGGCGAGGTTGCCGCTGTGCGTGATGGAAAGCGAAATATTCTTCACGCCGAGCCCGTCGGCGATCTCGCGCGCGGCGCCAGCGAGCTGCAATGTGGGCTTGCCGCTCGGCTCCCGGGCTACTTCGATGTCGCGCCAGCGGACACCGCGGCTCCAACCGGTGCCGAGGGCTTTCATCGTCGCTTCCTTCGCGGCGAACCGCGCGGCGTAACGCTCGAAACGGTTCTTGTGCCGCTCGCAATAGGCTACCTCGGCCGGCGTATACAGCCGCTCGAGGAACGCCGCGCCATGGCGGCTGATGGCGGCCTCGATGCGGTCAATTTCGGCGATGTCCAGTCCCAGCCCGACGATCATGGCCCCTTCGCTCAGTAGTATGTTCCGCGACGTGCGCGATTATACCTATAATGGCGAGTCCGCGGAGCATGGCCACTACTCTCACAAAAAGGAAATCGCCGTCGCGGAAACGCGCGGCTAAATCAGCGGCTTGGAATTTGCGACGCGCGGGCGGATTGCAAATCCTCGAGGCTCCAGCTTTCGCGGCGCTCGATTGGCTGGTCCACGGATTCAGCACGCGCTCCGGCGGCGTGAGCGAGATCACCTCAACGAATGGCGCGCCACGCGCCAAGAATGATCGCGTGCTGAACCTCGGCTTTACGGATTGGGATTCCCGCGCGCGCGTGTTCGAAAATCGCAAGAAATTCTTTCACGCAATTGGCGCGGAAAAACTGCGCGCCGTTACACTGCGGCAGATTCACTCGGACTCCGCCGTTCGCGTGGATTCATCGGATCTCGCCGCAAAGGAGGCGCCGCGGGGCGATGCGCTCTTCACGCGCCACCCCGGAATTCTTCTCGCCGTGCAGACGGCGGACTGCATTCCCATCCTGTTGGCCGATACGAAGCTGCATGCTATCGCGGCGATTCACGCCGGATGGCGCGGCACCCTTCGCCGCATCGCCGCGAAGACACTCGGACGCATGCAGATGGAATTTGGCACGCAGCCTGAAGACGTGATAGCCGCCCTCGGTCCCGGCATCGGCCGATGCTGCTACGAAGTGGGCTCGGAGGTCGCGCGCGATTTCGACGCGCAGTTTCCGAACGCGCGCGAATGGTTCGATGGCCCGTTTGACGCGCTGGCCTCGGGCGAAAACGATCCGAACTGGCTGCCCTGGCTCACCATGAAGCCTCCCGGCCATCAGCCTCCGCCGCTGCGCGTTCATCTCGATCTGATCGCGGCGAATCGCGCGATTCTTGCCGATGCAGGCATCCCCGGCCGGCAGATCTCTTCGTCGGACCTCTGCACCGCCTGCCGCACCGATCTCTTGTTCAGTTATCGCCGCGAGCGCACAACCGGCCGCATGATTGCAGCCATCGGCATCCGCGAAACATAAACCTTACGGCAGCGCAGCAGCCTCCCAGCCGTCGTATTCTCCGGAAAAATGCGACGCGAGCTGCTCAAATAATTGGCGGAATTGCTCGACGGACGCTGGATTCAAAACAGTTTCACTCTTCGCCACCACCAGAAACGGATTAGGTGGCTGCTTCGCAGCATCGCCGGCGTCCCGTTCTTCAACCGAATATCCCTCCTGCCGGAGCGCCTGCGCGGACTTTCGCGAGGCGTCCGCGGTTGGCAGATAGAGGTAGTGGATTACTTCGCGTGGCAGATCCAGATCCGCACCGAGATACTGCAGCTGGCCCAGCACCGTTCGATCAGCCTTCGCGGCGCCCATCCTGCCGCTTCCACCTTTAACCACTCGGCGTAACCACGACATTTCAACCTCCGCCACCCAAGTTCAGCGCCAAATTCGAGCGGCTACCTCGGTGTCCGCCGCGGATTCCACCAGCGCAAGCTGGCCGCACGCGGCCATCACGTCCTGCCCGCGCGAAGCGCGCACGAAAGCCGGCAAATCTTTGTCGGTGAGAATCGCTTTGAATTCCGCGACGCGCTTCATGTCCGGCTTCTCGTACGGGAGGTCGCCCGGATTCCACGGGATCAGATTCACCTTGGCGCGCAGGTTCGCGAGCAGCCTGACCACGCGGCGCGCGTCGTCCGGAGAATCGTTGAATCCGCCGAGCAGCACATACTCAAACGTGAGGTGCTCCCACGGCCGCAGCGGATAGCTGTGGCACGCCTCGAAAAGTTTTTCGAGCGGATACTTACGGTTGATGGGCATGATTTTGTCGCGCTGCTCGTCCGACGACGCATTCAGCGAAATCGCGAGCTTCGGCCGCACCTTTTCGCGCCCCAACCGCTCGATGCCGGGAACGATGCCGCTGGTTGAAAGCGTGGCGTGCTTCGGCGAGATGGCGATCGCGTTGGGATCGAGCAGAATGCGGAGCGCTCCCATCACGGCGTCGTAGTTCAGCAGCGGCTCGCCCTGTCCCATCAGCACGATGTTGGTTTGGGGCTTCAGCGCCGCGCGATTGTCCTCCAGCGCGACGAGCACCTGGCCCACGATTTCACCCGCCGAGAGATTGCGCACCAGGCCGAGCGTGGCCGTCAGGCAAAACCGGCAATCCACCGCGCAGCCCGCCTGGGTCGAGACGCAAATCGTCTGCCGATTTTCCTCTGGCATGAACACGGTTTCGATGTTCGCGGGCTTGCTCGAACCGCCTTCACCCGCGCCAATTGCGAGGACGTAGCGCACTGTGCCATCCGAAGACGCGTAGCGGCGTACGACCTGCGGCAGCGCGATGGCTGCCTCGCGCGACAGTCGCTCGCGCAGCGCCGCCGGCAAATTCGTCATCGCGCCGAAATCGAATCGCCGCTCCGCATACAGCGCATGATAAATCTGCGCGCCGCGATACGCCGGCTCGCCAAGCTTTTGCAGGAATTCGCGCAGTTCTTCGGCGGATTTTCCGAGCAGGTTTACGCCGGCGTTGGAGGTTTGCGAGGACATATTGGAGTAATCATATCACGCGAGGAATTGCGCAACGCTTTGGCCACGTGGAATGACATTCACCGCAGCGCCGTGCCACAATGTAATCAGACATGTCGAACACGCCGAACACGGTGCACAAAGAAATTCTCCCGAACGGACTCGTGGTCCTCACGGAGCCAATGGAGCACGTCCACTCCGTTTCGGTGGGGATCTGGCTGCGCTCCGGATCGCGCCGCGAGCCCGCCGAAATCAACGGCATCTCGCATTTCATCGAGCACATGGTGTTCAAGGGCACGCAGCGGCGCACCGCCGAAGACATCGCGCGCGAAATTGATCGCCTCGGCGGAATGCTCGACGCGTTCACGTCCAAGGAAATGGTGTGCTTCAACACGCGCGTCCTCGACGAGCACCTCGCGAAAGCCTTCGACATCCTCGCGGATATCGTCCTCGAGCCGAAATTCGCCGCGGAAGATGTCGCGCGCGAGCAATCCGTGGTGCTCGAGGAAATCCGCATGACGCAGGACAATCCCGAGGACCTGGTCCACGAGCTTTTCACCCAGAATTTCTGGCACCCGCACGCGCTCGGCCGGCCGATTCTCGGCACGCCTGAAACGGTTTCGACGTTCACGCGCGAGACCCTGCAGAAGTGGTTCCAGCAGTCCTACGCGCCGAATCGCCTGGTCATCACCGCGGCGGGCCACCTGACTCACGAGCAGCTGATGGAACTGGTTTCCGCGCGCTTTTCGAAACTCCCTCGCGCCGAGGACGGCTTCACCGATCCCAAGCCTGTGCCGTCGCCGCACATCACGCTGCGCACCAAAAGCGAACTCGAGCAGGTGCACGTCTGCCTCGGCGTTCCCTCGCTGCCGCTCACCGATCGCCGGCGATTCAGCGTTTCGGTGATGAACAATATTCTGGGCGGCGGGATGTCGTCGCGGCTGTTTCAAAACATTCGCGAGCGGCAGGGTCTGGCCTATTCAATTTTCAGCGATTTGAATTCGTATCGCGACGTGGGCGTCCTCTCGGTATACGCGGGCACGTCGCTCGACACTGCCGACAAGGTTGTGCAGTCCGTGATCGGCGAATTACACAAGATGCGCGACGAACCGATCGAACAGGAAGAGCTGCGGCGCGCGAAAGATCATCTGAAGGGCGCGACGCTTCTCGCGCTGGAAGGCAGCGGCGCGCGCATGAGCAACCTGGCGCGCTACCACATGTATTTCGACCGCCACTTCACGTCGAAGGAGCTGATCGTGATGCTCGAGGCGGTCACCGCGGAAGAGGTCCAGCAGGTCGCGCAGGAGATCTTCCAGCCCGGCCGCATCGCCGCAAGCGTGGTCGGCAACCTCAACGGCTTCCAGCTCACCCAAGAACAGCTCGCGTTCTGACAATCCGACCAGGATTGTCACCCTAAGGGCAGCGTTTTGGCGTTTTGGCCTTTTGCCGTCCGAAGCGTTCGCACCTCCTGTAGTTGCATGCCTTCCGTACCGTTGCCAAGACTGCGTCCGTGCAGTTCTTCTCTGTCATCTGCGTTTATCTGTGTTCATCAGTGGCTAATCCGACTCTTCCTCGGTTCCTCCGCGTCTCCGTGGCTTCCTTTTTCCTTTGACGCCGCCGCGCCACTTTGCCATCATCCTTTTCGGAGATACTCCGCATCTCGTTCCGCATATCCATTCTTGCTTCTGGCAGCTCGGGCAACGCGACGTTGCTCGAAACCGAGCGCACAACCCTCCTTATTGACGCCGGTCTGGGGCGCAAGGAAATTCTGCGCCGATTCGAAGCGCTGGGCCGGCCGCAGCCCGAGCGCGTAGACGCTATTCTGATCACCCACGAGCATACCGACCATTCCAACGCGGTCGCGCAACTCGCGCGCCTGTGGGACTGCCCCGCGTACCTTACCGAGCCAACGCATCGCGAGATCGTGAAAATGTACACGGAGGATCCCGAGAAGCCGGGGAAGAAAGCGACCATCGAGCGCGTCCAGCACATTCGTCCGGGCGAGCGCTTCCAAATCGGCGATATCGAGATCAATCCGTTCGCAATTCCGCACGACGCCGCCGACCCGGTCGGCTACGCCTTCCGCATGAACGGCACGAAGGTCGTCATCGTCACGGACCTCGGCTACCTGCCGGAGCTCGTGAAGCAGCATCTGCGCGAAGCCGATTTCCTGGTCCTGGAATCGAACCACGATCTCGAAATGCTCAAGGTTGGGCCTTATCCGTGGCACATCAAGCAGCGCGTGATGAGCCGCACCGGGCATCTTTCGAACGCCATCGTCAGCGAATTTCTGGCCGACGCCGAAGTTTTTGACGGCCGCGCGCGCCACCTCGTTCTCGCGCACCTCTCCGAACAGAACAATAATCCCGAGGTCGCGCGCATCTCCGCCGAAGAAGCTTTGAATCGCCGCCCCGCGGAATTCGCGTTCCGCGGCACACTCCACATCGCCAGCCAGCACGTCCCCCTCGGCCCGTTTGAGCTGTAAATAGCCCTGTATCGAGCAGCGTGCGCAGCCCCTAAGTTCAGGGCGCCAGATTTCGGGTATCATGGAGCAGGGATGTTCCCCGCCAAACGCTCGAATTCAGGGAGCCGAAATTGATCGCACGGTATACGCGTTCGGAGATGGGCCGCGTCTGGAGCGAGGAAAATAAATTCCAGAAGTGGCTGGACGTCGAGCTGGCCGCCACGGAAACGCTCGCCGACGCTGGAATCGTCCCGAAAGAGGCCGCGCGGAAATTGCGCGAGCGGGCGCGCATTGACGTCGCGCGCATCAACGAGATCGAAGCCAAAGTCCGCCACGACGTAATCGCGTTCACCATCGTCGTGCAGGAATCCGTCGGCGATCCCGAAGCGGCGCGCTGGCTGCATTACGGGCTGACCTCGAACGACGTGGTGGACACGGCGCAGGCGCTGCTGATCCGCGAAGCTTCGCGGCTGATTGAAAAAGGGATCGCGCGGTTCGGCGAAGTCCTCGAAAAGCGCGCGTGGGAATTCAAGGACACGCCGGAAATCGGGCGCACGCACGGAATCCACGCCGAACCAATCACATTTGGCCTGAAGGTCGCGAACTGGTACGCAGAAAATCGCCGCGACGCCGCGCGATTTGAAACCGCGGCACACGAAATGGCCGTGGGCAAAATCTCCGGCGCCGTCGGCACCTGCACGCATCTCGGCCCGGATATCGAGCGCAAAATCTGCGAGCGCCTGGGCCTGGCGACCGCGCCCATCACTTCGCAGGTAATTGAACGCGACCGCCACGCGCAGTATCTTTCGGCGCTGGCCATCGTCGCGGCGTCGCTCGAGCGCGTGGCCACCGAAATTCGTCACCTGCAGCGCACCGAAGTCCGCGAAGTCGAGGAACCTTTCGGCGGCGAGCAGCGCGGCAGCTCGGCCATGCCGCACAAGCGCAATCCGGTTTCGAGTGAACAGATCTGCGGCCTCGCGCGCGTGGTGCGGGCCAATTCGCTCGCGTCCTATGAAAATATCGCGCTATGGCACGAGCGCGATATCTCGCACAGCTCGGTCGAACGCGTGATCCTGCCCGATTCGACGATTCTCACGGACTACATGCTGCATCGCACCACCGAAATCGTCGCGAATATGAAAGTGTTTCCGGAGCGCATGCTGCGAAACCTGAATGCCACGCACGGCCTGGTTTTTTCCGGGCAGCTCTTGCAGGACCTGGTCGAGCACGGCGCGCCGCGCGAAGACGCCTACAAATGGGTGCAGGGCCACGCCATGGCCGCGTGGGAATCGGAAACGAGTTTCAAGGATCGCATCGCCGCCGATGCAAACGTCAGAAAATTCCTCGACGAAAAAGCTCTGGCTCACACATTCGACTTGCAACGCCAGTTGCAGGCCGTGGACGCGATTTTTCAGCGCGTCTTCGGCGCCAAGCGCTCCGCCGCGCGCTAAGCTCATTCGAGGTACAAATCCACCGCAGAGACGCAGAGTACGCAGAGAGAAAACAGTCGTCAATTGGGCGCGGTAGCGCCGAGAGCGGAACCGGAGCGGAATTTCTTGTAGTCGCTGAAGTGGTCAATGAAGTTTTGCTTCAGCTTCACGAACACGATGCGTCCGCTGAAGTGAACTTCGGCATAGGACGGCAGCCAGACCTCGCCGTTAATCTTTTCCTGCTCGAAAACAAAATTCGAGCCCTTCGCGAGAGACGCAACCAATCCGCCGCCGATTTTCACTGACTCGGCGAAATGGGCTTCGAGCCGAACGATTTCGCGCGCCTGCTCGTCCACCCACATGGTGCCGGAGAGTTTCTGGATGATGCTGTCAATGCGCTTTTTCGGCTTGTAATCAGGGTTCCCGTTCACGTCGAAGGCGATCACTTCCTGGCCGCGAAAAAGTTCGCGGCGCGGATTTGTGAAAAGCTCGGCTCGCAGGAAATCGGAGAGCTGCGCTTCGTCTTCTTCCTCTTGCTTCGCTTGTTTCTTGGGATCGGCTGCCAGCTCGGCCTGCTTCTTTTTCAGCTTGTCGAAGTCCTTGTTGAATTTGTCGTCTTCCGATTTCTTTTCGTCACCGGTGAGCGGTTTGCCATCTTTCGCCAGCAGATGCAGCGCCTGCTCGTCGCCGATGTAGAAGACGTCGTAGTCTTTCATCGTGCGCGATTTCACGTTGCCCTCCGAATCGGTATTGTCTTCCTCCTCGGAAAGATGGCAGGTGTAGAGTTGACGGAGATCCTCGAGCGCCTGTTGATTCTTCGCGATGTCGCGCAGCAGCGCGGGTATGTCTGGCAACGGTCGCTCGTCGGCGCTTGGGTGCGCTTGCGGCGAGGAAGTTTCAGTTTGCTGCTGCGAGGAACTCGAGACGCGAACGAATGCCGCGATCAATAGAACGATCGCGACAATGGAGCGAAAGTGCGGCAGAAGAAGGCTCTCCTTCAACCGCAATTATTGTACTCGCTGAATGTAGCGGCCTTCGGTGGTATCCACGCGCACTTTGTCGCCGGTGCCGACGAACGGCGGTACGTTGATGACGAGGCCGGTTTCAAGTTTCGCCGGCTTCATCACGGAGCTGGCCGTCGCTTTCTGGATGCTGGGTTCGGTGTCCACAACCATAAGGTCAACCGTGTCGGGAATCAGCACACCGATGGGTTTTTCGTCGTAATACTCGATCTTTACCGGCATGTTGGGAATCAGGTAGTCCTTGGTGTCTCCGACGATGTCGTTCTGCAGGGCGAGCTGCTCGTAATTCTGCGTATTCATGAAATGGTGGCCTTCGCCATCGCTATAGAGGTAGTCGAAGTCAATTTCGTCCACCGTGACCTTTTCGAGAAATTCCTCGGCGCGGAACCGGTGGTCAATCATGGAGCCGTTGCGCAGGTTGCGCATCTTGGTCGCCATGGCGGCGCGCTTGTTGCCGGGCGTGCGGTGGTCCACGCTATAGACCGAGTAGAGGTCGCCGTCGTGTTTGATGATCATCCCCGCGCGCAAGAGTGTTGCCTTTAACATGAATGCTCCTGAAATCCCTTAGGGAGTTTCCCTGCGGTATCGAACCTTCCGTCGAGACCTCAATTATACCGGGGCGAATTGCATGCGGTCAAACGGCGAGGGCGCGGGGAGGCAATTCACTTTGCTGGTCCAGTCTTTCGGCGGTTCCGCGCCGGCGAGCGGGGCGCAGCTTTGCGGGTCACAAACTTGTAGGCCATGCGGAGCAGGTCCCGCAACACGTCAGCATCCACGCGAGACAGGCGAACGAGCACGGTGGGATAGCCGACATAGTGCTCCGTCACATAGTAAACATCCGGGGCCTCGGCGATCAGCTGGGCGCGGTCATTGAGATCCACCTTGACGACCAGCGAGTCTGGTTCGGCCGAGCGATTGGTGGGGACGCACGCGAGAAGTTTTCCGTGCGCCTTCAGCGCGAAATTCCCGTACGCGGTGCTGTCTTCCACGCCGGGCAGTTCGAGTCCGATACTGCGCACGGTGTCGAAGTTGATTTTGCCTCGGGCCATCATCCACCAAGGGATACCACTAGAAATCGTCGTCTTCCTGCTTTTTCAGCCGCGAAGTCTTCAGCGCGATGCGGAAATCGCGCGAACGCGCAGCCGCCAGGATGGCGCGGCGGGTTTCAGCCGGCAGCGATTCCGGTCCCATCACTCCTGCTAAATCGCGCGGGAAATGTTTCACGAAAATCGCGGCGAGATGCGCGGTGGCATAGGCGATCGGAGTGGAAATCAGCCCGCGCTGGCGAATCTGATAGAGCGTGGGAAAGCTGGCGTCCCAACGCAGCAGGAGCGGCTGGTCGCTCTTTGTGCCGCGGACCAGAACGGCAGCGGCGAAGCGCGCGTTTTCCAGCACGCCCTGGCGGATCAGCTTGGCGACGCGGCGCGGCGTAAGAGTCTCGGGAAAGCGCTTGCGCACGATCCCCGCCGAGCGGTTGAGTTTCCCCTGCCGGTACCATCGCCGCAAGCGATCGAAATCGTTGCCGCCGATTTTGGCGTCCATGTCGCGGACCTTGATCACGTAGGGCAGCATGCAGACTTCGTCCTGCGCGGCCAAATAGACCGGCACTTCGCCGATGGGCGGGGGAAAGCGGAATTTCTCGCGCCCGTCGAATCGCTTGGCCAGGAAGAAATGCCCGTGGCGATAGACGCGCGGCCGCGAAATCGCTTCATCGTAGGCCACGTCCGCCGACCACGTAGAGACCGGATCGCTGCTCTCCGTGCTTTCAAACAACCTGATCTGCACGGATTCGACCGCATCGAGCATTTCCGCACCACGCTGGGCGAGCAGGTTGGTAAGTCCGGGCGCAACGCCCGTGCAGATCAGAGCCGCGCGATTCTTGGCCACGAATTGCTTGTGAAAGCGGAATTGCTCCGGCCGGAATGGATTGTTTGCCAGGTGCGAATTCAGGTCGAGGTAGTGGGCCCGCAGCCGCAGCGCGGCGCGCAGGACAATCTTATTAAATACAGCGGGCGATGCATTGATGACCAGATTTGCGCCGCGGGCCGCGCGGACGATGGACCAGAGATTCCGCGCATTCGCTTCGACCACTCTGATCGTGCTCTTCTTGCCCAGAAAACGCTGCGCGCGTTCGGGGTCGCGATCGCCGCACCAGACGGTGTGCCCCTGGCGCTCGAGCAATTGAGCCAGCAAGGAGCCCGCGCCGCCCGCTCCAAGAACGAAGATCCGCATCGGCTGGCAACTCTACCATATCCCGTCCGCTGCACAACGCGACCGGCGTGGGACAACGGCGCAGGAGCCCACCTCTGTGCCCCGGGGTTTTATTGACAACGCGCAAACCGGGCCGGTATCATTTCTGCGGTACAGCGTCGAGCGTGGGCGCTCTATCCCCTTCTTTGCTCTAGCCCCCAGCAGGGTGGAGTAGCCAAGGCCGAACCTTTGGCAAACAGGGTACGAATCCGTACGGAGGCCGCTCTTCATGTCACCCGAACACGACAACAACCCACAACCGTCTGCCGTTGAAGCAGCCTCGGCTCAGCCCGAGGCCACGAATTTGACTCCCGGCACCACCGCTGGGACTAACGCGCAGCAAGGCTCTGGCGGTGCAGCTACCGCCGTCGCCCGCGCGCAGGCAGCCCCTGAGACCGTCCCCGAACCACCGTTGGAAAATTCCAGTTCCATTGAAACCAGCACCATTGTCGCTGATGCGGAAACCACCGGAGCCGAGGCCCACGTCTCAGAAGTAGAGGCGGTCACCACGGCCGCCGCGACACCCGAAGCTGCCCCGGTGGTCGAATCTCCTGCGCCGGAAGAGCAAGCCGAGCTTGAAACCACCGAGACGATGGACCAGCTGCTGGACCAATTTTCCACTCCCCCGGCGGCAAGTGAAGGCGAGATTTTCGATGGCCGAGTGCTGGCCGTGACGGAAGCTGGCGTGGTTGTGGACGTCGGCGGAAAGTTCGAAGGGCTGGTTCCCGCGCAGGAATTCCTTGATTCCGGCGAACCCATCGAATTTGGCGCAGGGCAGACGATCGAAGTCGAGCGGCTGCATGAACGCAAAGACGGTTACGTGCTGCTCTCGTACGTGCGCGCGCACCGGCGGCGAGTCTGGGAACGCATCGAGAAATCCTACCGCGAGCACACCAACGTCACCGGCAAGATCAACGAACGAATCAAGGGCGGCCTTGTCGTGAATATCGGCGTGCGCGCATTTTTGCCCGCTTCGCAGATCGAGCTGCGGCCCGTGCACGATCTGGAATCGTGGAAGGACCGCGAGATCGAAGTGCGCGTGCTGAAGCTGAACCGGAAGCGCGGCAATGTGGTGGTCAGCCGGCGGGCAATTTTGGAAGATGAGCAGAAGGCCATGCGCGACGCCCTGGCGGGCACGCTAACCGAAGGCGCGGTCGTGACGGGTCGCGTGAAGAATGTAACGGACTACGGAATTTTCGTGGACCTTGGCGGAATGGACGGCCTTCTCCACGTGAGCGATCTCGCCTGGGGACGCGCGCCGCATCCGAACTCGATCGTGAAGCCCGGCGAGGAAATTCAGGTCCAAATCCTGAAATTCGACAAGGAAAAGCAGCGCATTTCGCTGGGACGGAAGCAGCTGCTCCCCGATCCATGGGCCACGGTGCCGGAGCGGTTTCCCACAGGAACGCGCGTGCGCGGAAAAGTCGTCGGTGTCACGGACTACGGCGTTTTCGTGCAGATCGAGCCGGGCGTCGAGGGTCTGGTGCACGTCAGCGAAATGACCTGGTCGAAACATGTGAAGCACCCCTCGAAACTGGTCAAGACCGATGACGAAGTGGACGTGGTGGTGCTCGACGTGAAGACCGATCAGCGGCGGATTTCGCTCGGGATGAAGCAGCTGCTCCCCGATCCCTGGGACGCGGCCGCGCAGAAATATCCGGTGGGCGCGATCGTCAACGGCCGCATCCGCAACCTGGCGGAGTTCGGCGCGTTTGTGGAACTCGAAGAGGGCATGGAAGGGCTGATCCACATCAGCGACGTCAGCTGGACCGAGCGCATCAAGCATCCCAGCGAAAAGTTCAAGAAGGGCGAAGCCGTCGAAGCGAAAGTGTTGAAGGTGGATTCGCAGAATCGCCGGCTGTCGCTGGGCATCAAGCAAATGAACGACATTTGGGCGAACTGGTTCAAAGACCACAAGCTGGGCGACATCCTCAAGGGGAAAGTCGCACGCACAACGGATTTTGGCGCGTTCGTGGAGCTGGCTGAAGGCATCGAGGGGTTGTGCCACGTCTCCGAAATCGAGGAGCGGCGGCCCAAGGGCGAGCGCGAAAAGGCGAAAGCCCCGCGGGACGCACGCGTGAACGCGGTCCTGACCACGGGCCAGGAATACGATTTCAAAATACTGCGGCTCGAGCCGGAGCAGCGCAAGATCAGCCTGAGTTTCCGACAGGCGCAGAAGCAGGTCGAGCGCGAAGAGATCAAGTCATTCCGGACAACGAAGTCGTCGCCGAACGCCACGATCGGAGATGCAGTCCGCGCAAAATTGCAGTCGTCCTAAAAGCGTTTACACCAGGTAAACAAAGCGTTTACCTTGCGGTAGCTTAGATGATGTGCCAAGATCGTGCGACGCTCAGCCCTGGCGCGCATCCGGCCCACGATAAAATGCAGTCGCGAGAGGAGGCTCTCATCCGATGGCAGAAGCTGCGGGAGAGCACGAAAACAAAGAACATACGATGACCAAGGCCGATCTCGTGGGAGAGGTCGAGCGGGCCACCGAACTGTCACGCAAGGAATCGGAGGCGGTCGTGGAGACCATCTTCGAGAGCATCATCGCGGCGCTGCAGTCCGACGACAAAATCGAAATTCGCGGCTTTGGAAGCTTCCGCACGCGGCAGCGGCGCGGACGCACCGGGCGAAATCCGAAGACCGGGGCGAAAGTGGAAGTGCCGCCCAAAAAGATTCCCTTCTTCAAACCCAGCAAGGAACTCAAGGACTTCGTCAATAATCCGCATGCGGCCGGGTCCGGCGCGCAGGACTAAGCGGGATGGATTATCTGTGGACGCCGTGGCGATACCGCTACATCGCCGATGCGAAGAAGGACGACCACTGCATTTTCTGCGACGCCCTTGCTGCTAATGACGATCCGAGAACCCTGATTGTTCTGCGCGGTGCAAGAAACTTCGTCATCCTGAATCGCTATCCCTACACCAGCGGCCACGTGATGGTCGTTCCCTACGAGCACATAGCCGATTTCGCCGCGACCGATCCCGATACGCTCGCCGAGATGATGCGCCTCTCGCAGCGCGTGCAGACGGCGCTGGCGAACACGTATCACCCCGAGGGCTATAACCTGGGCATGAACCTGGGACGCGCCGCGGGCGCGGGCGTCACGGGACATCTGCATCTCCACGTCCTGCCGCGCTGGGGCGGCGACGCCAATTTCATGACCGTGACAGGCGAAACGCGCGTGGAGCCCGAAGAGCTTTCGACCACGTTTGAACGACTCCGCAAAGCCCTCGCGGCTTGATGCCTCTGTGCGCGGGATGCATAATGAGGCGCTTTTTCGGGAGCCTCCGATCGCGCGCAAATCATCCAGATCGAAATCGTTGGCATCGCGACCCACGTCAGAATCTTCGCTGGTCATTCCGTACCGCCGATATTCACGCGGTTCGCAACCGGCGTTTCTCTATCCTCCATACCGCCTGACGCTTTCGCGCGCGCCGCGCAGGCCGTTGATCGTCCTGCCGCACACGCTTTCGGAAATCACCGGGCCTGTTTTCGGGCACGACGACGTCCGCGAAACGGACAACGATTTGACGCGCCAGCATTCCGGCGAACCGCTGGGCGAGCGCATTAGCGTCAGCGGGCGTGTGCTTGATGACAACGGCCGTCCGGTGCCCAATGCGCTGATCGAACTCTGGCAGTGCAATGCCGCCGGGCGATATCGCCACCGGATTGACCAGCATCAGGCGCCGGTAGATCCGAATTTTTCCGGCGCAGGACGCACGCTGACGGACGCGCAGGGAAACTACCGCTTCATCACCATTAAGCCGGGACCGTATCCGTGGGAGAACCATCCAAACGCCTGGCGCCCGGCGCACATCCATTTTTCGCTGTACGGGACGGCCTTTGCGACACGGCTCGTCACCCAGATGTACTTTCCGGGCGATCCGCTTTTTCCGTTCGATCCGATTTTCAATTCCGTGAGGGATGAACGCGCGCGGCAGCGAATGATCGCGCGGTTTGAAATGAATCGCACCGAGCCGGGCTGGTCGCTCGGATTCAAATTCGACATTGTGGTGCGCGGAAGGGAGAGCACGCCATTTGAGCGCAAAAAATAAGACCGGGCGGCTGCTCGAACCGACTCCGTGGTGCACGGTCGGACCGTATTTTTCCGTTACGGTGACCGATGCGAATTGCGTGCGAGCGATCGCACCGCCGGATGCAAAAGGCGCGCGTCTGAAACTCCTGTGTTCGGTATTTGACCGCGACGGCAAATGCGTTCCGGACACGCTGATCGAAATCTGGCAGGCGAACGCGGACGGAAAATACAATCACCCCGACGACCGGCAGGAGAAAGCGATGGATCTTGCGTTTCGTGGATTCGGGCGCCAGATTACAGACGAAAACGGCGCGTGCGAATTCGAAACGATCAAGCCGGGCCGCGTGCCGGGGCGTGGAAAATCGCTGCAGGCGCCGCATCTGGAAGTGGGCGTCTTCACGCGCGGAGTCCTGAAGCATCTCGCCACGCGAATCTATTTTTCAGGCGACGCCGCGAACCCCGAATGCCCCGTGCTCGCGCTGGTTCCAAAGGCGCGACGCGCGACGCTGATAGCGCAGCCCGTCGCCGGCGAGCCCGGAACCTGGCGGCATGAAATTCATCTGAGCGGACCGAAAGAAACCGTTTTCTTCGACGTGTAGGGTCACCCATAATTCGGCGGGTTCACCGACTGGTCCATCCCCATCGTTTTCTGGCCGCCCTCCTGCACGTACACGCTGATCAGGGAAGGTTCCTTCGAGGCGAAGGCGCACTTCAGCGCGGGCTCCAGATCTTCGGCGCGGTCCACTGCGCGTGCCGTCATGCCGTAACCCTGCGCGATTTTAACGGCGTCAATTCCAGGGATATCAATTCCCGGCACATTTTTCCCCACCTTCGTAAAATCGCGAAAACCCTTGAGCGCCGAATAGTTTCCGTTGCAGATCACCACGAAGATCACCGGCGCTTTCGATTGCACGGCGGACCACAGCGCCTGAACGGAATATTGCAACGAGCCATCGCCAACGGTGCAGACCACTCGCCGGTTCGGGTGCGCCAGTTGCAGGCCGACTGCGGCCGGCACCGCAAAGCCAAGAATGCCGCTGCGCACGGAATAGAACGATCCCGGCTCGTCCAGCTCGATATAGCGATCGAGATCACCCTTCGAGGAAGGACATTCCTCGGAAATAATCGCGTCACGCGGCAGGAGTTTATTCAGGACGCTGAAAACGTAGCTGCACGTCATCGGGTGCTCGGCCGGCGGCTCGGGCGGCTTCGTTCGCGCGGGCACGTTTCGTTCGACAGGCTTCACGCGGCTACGAATATATTCCGCGGCAGCGGCGAGGTCGCCCACGATGCTCGTTCCCGCGAGAGCCGTGGAAGCGTCCTGCGGCGAATTCGTGATCTGGAAAAGCTTGGTTCCAAGATTGATGGCGTTTCCCGGCACGTACGCGTAATAGAGGAAAACCGGCGCGCCCAGAACCACGACTGTGTCGTAGCCCGCGAGCTGATCTGACAGCGGCTTCTGCGCAGGAAACAATCCGCCGCGATACAGGCGATGGCTTCGTGGAAACGCCCAGCGCGACGCGATCGGCTCGGCGTACACATCCGCGTTCAGCTTCTCGGCGAGCGCGACCACTTCGCGATTCGCGCCATCCTCTTCGATCTGCGCGCCTGTAATCAACGCGAGCTTTCGGCTGGAATCAATCGCGCGCACCACCTCATCAAGCATGGCGGGATCGGCCAGCACCGATTGGCTGACCTTGCGCGCGATGAGCGGCTCGCACGGCTTGTTCCAGTCGTCCATGGGCACGGAAATAAACACGGGCCCGCGCGGCGGCTGCATCGCGAGGTGGTAGCCTCGTGCGATTGCCGAGGGGACATCTTCCGGGCGCAGCGGCTCGACGGCCCATTTCACATAAGGCTTTACGACTTCCACCGCGCGGCTCACCAGAAACGGCTCGGCCATGATTTGCCGCCGATCCTGCTGTCCCGTCGTGACGACGAGCGGGGCGTGGCAAAGTTGCGCGTCAATCAGCGCGGAAAGCCCGTTCCCGGCGCTGGCAATCGAGTGCAAATTTACGAATGCCGCTTCTCCACGCGCCATCGCGAAACCCAGCGCCATGCCCGCCGCGGTTCTTTCGTGCAGGCCGAGGACGTAATCGAAACCCGGCGGCATGTCTTTCAGGAACGGCAGCTCGCTCGAACCGGGATTGCCGAAAATCTTCGTCATCCCCAGATCGCGCAGGACTCCGTAGGTTACCTCGCGGACTGTTGGCACGCCGGCAAGCCTCCTCAAGTGTTCGTCAGCGCCTCGAATATATACCGGAATCGCACCAAAGTGCGCTGATTGGACTGACGGCGGCCCTCGAAAAAGTGTGTCACTTTGTGGGTACCGCTTTTGTTTGTTTTCAGCGAGTTACGCGTGAAATTACTTTGCATGGTGTGTCACTTAATTGCTCTGATCCGCAACTCGATACTCGGGATTTGTGTCGCGCCTACGGCGCTTGGAAAAGGCGAGAAATTCGGGCTCCAATGTCAGGTAAGAGGCAGTCCTGACGCGGCGTGAAAGGTGGGCACTTTCTCTCGGCCACAGATTCCTTTTCTTATTCAGTTGTCAAAGAGCATCCGGCTCTCGTTGAGAGAGCGGGCGACCTTCCACAGCGCTGGCCGCGTCGATTTTCGGACTTCGACTGCTCTCTCAGGCTAGCACGAGTAATTCCTGGGCGCGACCGGTCGAAAGGATAGAAAAAGTACAAGGAACGTCACCCTGTACGTTTTTGGCACCAAACCGAACGGATGAAGGCAACTGCAAGTGTGAACGAGGAAGATGGGAAACGCGTCGCCAAGGTCCAGCGCCGGGCGCAGCATGCTGCGCCCCTACGAAACCATTTCTTACGCGTCGCGGGAACGGAGCGTCGGAGAGGCGCGGATAGCAATTGCCGGGCTGGCCGGGGCATCGTATCCTGTCTCGCCGCGACAACGGGCTTGTCGCCCGTTCGTCCGGGCGGCGCACTCCGGCCACTGGAAAGGCACCGATGGGCGAGATGATCGTAGTCCGGGACCTGGTGAAGAACTACGGGGACTTTTGCGCAGTGAACCACATATCGTTCACCGTGCCGGAGGGAGTGATCTTCGGCTTTCTAGGGCCGAACGGCGCAGGCAAAACCACCACGATCAAGATGCTGACTACGGTGCTCGATCCCACCAGCGGATCCATTCGCATCAACGGACACGATCCGACGCGCGAGCAGAAACAGGTGCGGCGCTCATTTGGAATTGTGTTTCAGGATCCGAGCCTTGACGACGAATTGACGGCCCAGGAAAATATGGACCTGCACGGAATCCTTTACGGCGTTCCGCGCGCCGAGCGACTGAAGCGCATTGACGCTCTCGTGGATCTTGTGGGACTCGGCGACCGCAAGAAGGACTTCGTGAAGACATATTCGGGCGGGATGAAGCGGCGGCTGGAAGTGGCGCGCGCCCTCCTCCATGCGCCGCGCATTCTTTTTCTCGACGAGCCGACCATCGGGCTCGACCCGCAGACGCGCAATCACATTTGGGGCTATATCCAGCAATTGAGCAAGGAAGAGGGCGTCACGGTTTTCTTCACGACTCATTACATGGACGAAGCCGATCGCGTGGCGAACGATGTGGCGGTGATTGACCACGGGAAGATTGTGGCGCAGAGCTCGCCCGGAGAACTCAAAGAGCGCACTAAATGCGTCACGCTGGAAGACGCGTTTATAGCGCTAACCGGTCATGCCATTCGAGAGGAAGAAGCGAACGCGGCCGACAGGATGCGCATGATGGGACGCGCGTGGAGAGGCGGAGGAAGGCGATGAGAGCGATCTACATTCTCTGCGTGCGGCAGCTGAAGCGTTACATTCGCTCGCCTGCACGCATCATCGGATCGCTCGGCCAGCCGATCCTGTTTCTCGTGGCGCTCGGATTCGGTTTCAAGGCGATGTTCGCGAGGGCGGGCGGCGGAAATTACATCAATTTCCTCGCGCCGGGAATTATCTCCATGGCGATTCTTTTCAATGCGGTTTTTTCCGGCATTGAAATCATCTGGGACCGGCAATTCGGCTTCCTGAAGGAAACGCTCGTCGCGCCAGTCTCGCGCCTGGAGATCGTATTCGGCCGGATGCTCGGCGGGGCGCTGGTGGCCATGGCTCAGGGAATCGTCGTATTCGCGATCTGCCTGATTGCCGGATTCCGGGTCAAGAGCTCGCCGATACTGCCGCTGGCAATCGTCTTCATGTTCTTGATCGCGCTGCTTTTTGCGGGGATCGGCACGGTGTTCGGCTCGATGCTGCAGGACATGCAGGGATTTCCGTTGATCATCAATTTCCTGATCATGCCGCTATTCTTTTTTTCCGGCGCGATTTTTTCCGCGGACGGATTGCCGAAGGTTTTGCAGTTTGGACTGCGGCTCAATCCGCTCAGCTACGGCGTGGATGGTTTGCGCGGCTCGTGCACGGGCATCTTCGCATACGGTCTGCAGACCGATCTCGCGGCGGTGATTATTCTCACGGCGATTCTTCTCGGGATCGGAAGTTATTTCTTCTCGAAGATCCAACTATAGCGGCGCACGGATGCCACGCTAAAGACCGCGGCGCTACATTCAAACCTCAGGTTTCGCGCGATCTAGATGCGTGGGCAACGCTGAGCCAAGCATGTGCGCCGGGCACGGCATGCCATGCCCCTACGACACAATTGCGGATGGGCCGCGCCTAGCCAAGAATCTGCGCCGGGCACGATATATCGTGCCCCTACAAAACCACCTATGGTCGCACCGCGAAGCCCTCAGGCGACCTGCGGCTCGGCCACGGCTACGGGAACTTTCTCGCGCGGCGCGGGCATGGCGGCGAAGATGATGGCAACAATTCCTACGGCGGCGAGGACCGCGTCCAGCTGGAATGACTTCGCATAGCTTCCGTAGCGATCGAAGATCATCCCGCCAACCAGGCCGGCAGGCGACGCGATGGCGGAGGTCAGAAAAATGTACATGCCGCTCAATTTCGGATAGGCCTTGCGGCCATAGTAGTGGCCGACCATCGTGTTCGTACAGCTGTAGGTCCAGCCATACGCGATGCCCTGGAGCGCGGACGCCACGTAAGCCAGTTTCAGAGCCTCCGCATTCGAGGTGAAAGCCAAATACGAGCTGACGAAGTAGAGGCTCGCACCGAGCACAAATACCAGGCGAGCGTTCAGGTAATCCATAAGCAATCCGCCGAGCCAACGGCCGCAGAGCGTGCCAGCAGTCAACAGGCTGATTCCCAACGAAGCTTTGGCAGGAGTGATCCCAACGCCGGTCAGATGCTCGACCCAGTGCGCGATGAACAGGAAATAAGGAAAGGTGGCGGCGATTCCCGCAATGGCTACCAGCCAATACGCTGGAGTTCCCAATGCTTCGCCGGCGGTCCACTCGTGTTTCGTGGCCAGCGCGTCTGTCCGCGAAGGCTGCTCCTGCTGTTCCGCGGGCAGGCCGTCCACCGTCTGGCCCATGGACTCGGGGCTTTCCCTCACGAAGAGAAACGCGATCACGCCGGAGACGACCATGGCGCCGGCGACGATTCTCCAGCCGACGTGCCAGTTGCCTCCGCCTTCGCGCAACATCTTGTCGAGCAGCGGGGGAAGGAAGAATCCCGAGATTCCGGACGCGGACAGTGTGAGGCCCATCATGGAGCCACGGTAGCGCCGGAACCATCGCGTGACGCCAGTGGCGGCCGGGACCAGCGTCGCGAAACTCATGCCCGTGCCGTTCACCACGCCGAAGGCGATAAGGTAGTCCAATGGCTTCGACGCCACGAAGCCGAGGAAAAGCGCGCTGGCACAGATAATGCAGGACCCGATCATGAACGTTTTGCGGATTCCGAATTTGACGATGGCCATGGCCACGAAGATGGCGGCGATTCCGACGAAGAGATTCAGGATGGTGAAGCCCAGGCCGAGCGTGCTGCGCTTCATGGCGATGGAGTGAATCATGTAGCTGTTGATGATGGTGCCGCCGTAGTACGGGAACCCCATGTTGATGAAGTCCAGGATGAAAAGAACGGCGACCAGCTTCCATCCGTAAAAGCTTTTTTTCTCGGGCACTGGGGTCTCCTATGGAATTTACGGACGCACGCTCATGCAGCCCTGGCAACCGCGCCTGCTTCACTGCGGTAACGCGGCATGGCGGCGAAAAGGATGGCCACGATGCCGATCACGGTGATGATGATGTTCAATTGCCAGACGTGGGTATAGCTGCCGTACATGTCGAAGATTTTACCGCCGACCCAGCCCGCCGGCGACGCGCCGCCGGATGTTAGAAGCAGCAACGTGCCAGCAAGTTTCGGGAACGCCGTGGGGCCGTAGTAGTGCGCGATGCAGGTGGTCATGCAGGTGAAGGTCCAGCCGATGCCGAGGCCGTAGAGTATGGCGACGGAGTTGACGATGAGCATCGCGCCCGGGCCGGCATGCAACGCGGCGATGGACCCGATCAGGTAGCAGCACAGCCCGAGCATGAAGGACCAGCGGGCAGACATCGTATCCATCAGCCAGCCGCCGATCAAGCGTCCGGCGATGCACGCCACCGTAAACAGGCCCAGCGAGGAGGCCGCTTGCCCGGACGGAACGCCAACGCTCTGCAGATGGAGCACCCAGTGAGCGACGAAAATGAAGAACGGGAATTGAGCGGCGAGTCCGGCAGTCACCACGAGCCAGAAGGCGCTGGTGCGGTAGGCTTCGCCGGTTGTCCATTCGGACTGCGTGACAAGTTTGCCGGAAGCGTGGTGCGCCGCCGCTCCGGCGACCGGTTGTGCAGCGCCGTCGGGAAGCTGGCCGAGATCCTCGGGGCGCTCCTTAACGAACAGCAGGGCGACGATCGCCGCGAGCACGGCGCCTGCCGCGACGATTTCCCATCCGAGGCGCCAATTTCCATCGTGCGCACGCAAGAATTTGTCTATCTGAGGCGCCATGAAAAATCCGCAAACGCCTGAACCACTGAGCACGAGACCGACGGCGCGGCCACGGTAGCGCTCGAACCAGCGCGAGGCGGCGGTGCTGCCGGGAATGATGTCGCCGAAGCAGACGCCGATTCCATTGATTACGCCGAAACCGAGAAGAAATTCCCACGGCTTCGTGGTGGCGAACGCGAGAAACAGTGAGCCCGCGCAAACGAACGCCGAGCCGATCAAGTACGTCGAGCGTATGCCGAGGCGGACGATCGAGATGGCCACGAGCGTGGAGGGAATTCCGACGAACAGGTTGAGCAGCGTGGATCCGATACCGAATGTGCTGCGGCTCATGGCGATGTGCTGGAGCATGTAGGGATTGATGATCGCTCCGATGTAAAACGGCATGCCCAGGTTCAGGAAATCCATCGCGGAAAGCGCGCCGACCAGCTTCCAGCCGTAGAACGAACGTGCATTCGACATTCGGAGCCTCCGTGGAGCGCTGTGCGCAGACGCGTTGCCGCGCCGGCTCTGCCGTTCCCGCCGCCCAAATCGGCGGGAACTGATTTCCCAGGCTCGTGCGCCAAAACAAAGAGCGGACGACGCTGGGAGCCCATTTCGTGGTGAACGTGCGGACATTCTAGTTTGATCTCCGGACATTGCAAGTTGAATGTAGAATAGGCGCCGATTTCAGCGGAGAGGCGAGATTGAGCTTGCGGACACAAATCGGAATCGTGGGCGCGGGGCCGGCCGGGCTGATGCTTTCGCATTTGCTGCACCGGCAGGGCATTGATTCGATCGTGGTCGAGGCGCGCAGCCGGCAATATGTGGAGGAACGCGTGCGCGCGGGCGTGCTTGAGCAGGGCACCGCGGACCTGATGGCCGAAACGGGCATCGGTGACCGGCTGAAGCGCGAAGGGCTGATCCATCACGGCGTGATGTTTCGATTCGCCGGACGCACGCACCGGTTCGATTTCGACGAGCTGGCCAACGGCCGCTGCATCATTGTGTACCCGCAGAACAAAGTGGTGGCGGACCTGTTTGACGCGCGCGCGGCCGCGGGCGGACGCGTGATTCTGGAAGCGGAAGACGTGAGCGTGCACGATTTCGCGAGCGCGAGTGGAGCGGCGAAGTCGAAGATTCGATTCCGCGCGGGCGGCGAATCGCAGGAAATCGAATGCGACTTCATCGCCGGATGCGACGGCTTTCACGGCATTTGCCGGCCGTCGATTCCCGCCGGGGCGCTGACGGTTTACGACCGCGTGTATCCGTTCGGCTGGCTGGGGATACTGGCGGAGGCGCGGCCGTCGTCGGAGGAATTGATTTATGCGTACCACGAACGCGGGTTCGCGCTGCTGAGCATGCGCACGCCTACGATCGGCCGGCTCTACATTCAGTGCAAGCCCGAGGAAGACATCAACGAGTGGCCGGACGCGCGCATCTGGCAGGAATTGAATTTGCGGCTGGCGTCATCCGACCCGAACTGGAAGCTTACCGAAGGGAAAGTGCTGCAAAAGGGCGTCACCGGGATGCGGAGCTTCGTGGTCGAGCCGATGCAGTTCGGAAAATTATTTTTGGCCGGAGATGCCGCGCATATCGTGCCACCGACCGGCGCGAAGGGATTGAATCTGGCTGTTTCGGATGTGCGCGTGCTGGCCGATGGCTTCGCCGAATTTTACCGTACGGGGAAAAAATCCACACTCGAAGAGTATTCGCAGAAATGCTTGCGGCGCGTCTGGAAAGTGCAACGGTTTTCCTGGTGGATGACTTCGATGCTGCACCTGTTCGATACCGACAACGCGTTCGACCAGCGCCGGCAACTTGCCGAACTCGATTACGTCACCAGCTCGCGCGCCGCATCGCAATCTCTCGCCGAAAACTACGTCGGCCTGCCGATGGAATAATCGTCGATTAACCAAACCGCGACGATTCTCTTACTGCGTTACCGTCTTCGCCGCGTCGCCGACCTTAAATCCCGCGCCGGAAACCGGAGTGCAGACGGCGGAAACGTCGTCAATGTCCGTTACTTTGACCACGCCGACCGGCGAGGTCATCTGGCGAAGCACCTGGCCCGTCGCTGGATCCTTGATCGTCTTGGTGATGCGCTCAATCGAGAGCTGATCGCCCAATTTCAGGCCTGACTTCGAGCCCACGTTCAAAACGATCTGCCCGCCGTCCACTGCCGCGACCAGCCCTGACACGATAATCGTTCGCGCCGTAAGCTTGACGTTGTCGGCGATGAGCCCTGCGCTCATCTGCTCGACCGATGCCTTGACGGCTTCGCCGAGAATCGTTTCCTGGAAATCGCTCGATCCGAAGTCCGCGTTGCCGGCGCCGAATCCGTGCCAGTTCCCGCCGCCGCCGGTCAACGACGTGCTCGATCGCGAAGACTCGCCGTGGCCTTCGGCCACGCCCAGAATCTCCGCAGTGTCAATATCCACGATGCGCGCGTCAATGTTCACAATGGCCTTGGTATTCGAGTGCTTGACGCCGCCGAGGCCGAAGCCGCCGAAGCCGCCGCCCGCGCCGCCGATGTTGGTATTCTTCGTATCGTTTCCGAATTGGGTGACGCTCCCGACGATCATCGCGTCCACGCCCAATATTTTTCCGATCTTCGCGGCAGAATTCGGATTGGCGCGGTCGCTATTTGAGAAATTCTGCTCGGACATGATTTTGTCCAGCGCGTTGCGCTCGATCACCGAGTACGTGCCGTCCTGAACCAGATACTTCACCAGCAGGTTTGTGATGCCCTTCCCGATGTCCACGCTCGCGCCCAACTGCGCGACCGTCGCGGTCGGTATGGCTGTGAAATCAAAATCGAACACGGCCACGCGCTTCTTGCGCAGCGTTGACGGCGCCGGGGTCGCGCCTGGTGCGGCCGTCGCGGTGGTCGGCGCTCCGGGCGGCGGGGATCCGGCGGCGTTCGAATTCTGCGCGTCTGCCCTTGCGCCGAAAAATGTCGCCAGAATCAGTGTGGCCCATAGAATCTTTTTCATCTAGATGTCTCCCCTTCGAAAAGCTCCCGCAAGGATACCTAACGAACCGCCCGGTAGCCCGGAATCTTACTGGTCCGTCGTTGTAGGTGTCAACATTCCTGTCGCATCCGCAGCCGGCAAACCGGCTGCAAGAAAGACGTATTCACCCTGAAGATCACTGCTTCTCACTATGCATTGCGCGAGACGGGGGGAAACTGTCATGGACAGGCATAATTTTCATCGGAATCGAGAATTTGAGTACGGATGATTCGCCACCCGGAGGCTCCGAGGCTCTGAGTTTATGGGTTTGGCACCATTTCGCCGTCCCGATTGACATTCCAATGGGCCGCGGACTATGCTCGCGCACCAAAGGCATTTTTCGGCGCGTAGCATTGTTGCGAAGCGGGAATTGGATTTGCTGAGGAGCCACGCACCCGCGCCGAACGGTCGTTCCCTCGCGCTGGATGGTCAGGGCGCACAGGGAATCGTGATCATGACGGTTTTTTCTGCGCTTCTGCGCAATGCAATATACGGAGCAAAGACCTCAGAAATGATTGCTCCCTTGCCACACAAGTTCCGCTATCAGGAGATGACGATGAATTCGAACAGTGCAACGCGAGACACTCTGCGAATGCTTTTTGGGATTCTGATTCTGCTGACGATCCCAGGCATCGCGCTGGCGCAGAACAAAGAAGGGCACACCCAAGGACGAACCGGTTCTGCGCCACCTCCTCAACAGTCCGCGCCGCCGCCGCATCCTTCCTCTCCGCCGCCGGGCAACTCGAATCATGGCTCCGGCGGTACCGGTGGGAGCACCACGGGAGGCACCGGCCACTCGAATTCCGGGGGATCTTCCAATCCGTACGGTTCGTACGGGAACAGTCACGGCACTGGCTCGAGTACGGGCGGCGCGAACGGAAGCTCGACTGGCACCAACAAGTCTTCGAATCCCTACGGATCGTATGGCAACAGCCACAGCACAACCACGACTACAGCCACTGCGACCGGCGGTACCAACGGCAGCCACGGCAACACAACTACCGGCGGTGCGAACGGCGGTACAAACGGCAACCATGGCAACACCAATACCTTCGGCTCAACCGGCAACCATGGTGGGAACAACTCCACGACGGGCGGCGTTAACACCGGCAAGGGCGGCTCCAATTCGTTCGGCGGGACCGGCAATAAGGGCGGCAACGCGAATACTTCACTCAATAAGGGAGGAACCGGCGCTACTGGCGGCAAGGGCGGCGTTACGAACACATCCACAGGGCACGGCTTCAACGCGCCTCCCGGCGGACACAGCGTGACCCGCAGCAACGGCGCTCGCATGGACTACAACAAGTCCGGCAAACCCACGAGCATCACCACCAAGACCGGCACGGCGGCTAGATTCGATTCTCGCGGACACGTGAGCACCATCCGTTCCGGCGGCATGACGATCAATCACGGGGCGCACGGCGGCCGTACCATCGTCACCGAGCGCGCCGATCACTCGCGCCTGGTGAGCTATGGGCACGGACGCGGCTACGGCGAGCGCGGCTATTCGCGCGGCGGCCACGAATACAGGGGCCGAACGTATTACAGAAATGGCCGCTACTACGCGCGTGCCTATCGCGGCTACTACTGGCATGGCTATCGCTATTACGGTTATATGCCCGGCTACTACTACAATCCGGGCTTCTATGGCTGGGCCTACAATCCGTGGAGCGCACCGATCGCCTATGGCTGGGGCTGGGGCGGATCGCCATGGTATGGCGCGTACGGATATTACTTCTCGCCGTATGCGACTTATCCGAGTGCTTCCTTCTGGCTGACCGACTACCTGCTCGCGCAGAATCTGCAGGCTAACTACGAAGCTCAACAGGATGCCGGCGCTCAAGCGGCAGCCGATAACTCGAACTCGCAGGGTGGCGGCGATTCAGGCGGGGGTGGACAGACGCAACTCACGCCCGAGGTCAAGCAAGCCATCGCGGATGAGGTTGCGTCGCAGATCGCCGCGGACAAGGCGCAGGCGGCAAATCAGGGCGGAGGCGGAGGTGCCGACCCCGCGCCCGCAGCGCTCGATCCCAATCATCGCACCTTCGTTGTGGCCACCACGCTCAGCGTCCAGAATGCCGACGGCACGGGCTGCAGCCTCAGCTCCGGCGACGTGCTGCGCCGCATTGACGACACGGCGGACTCGAACAACAACGTGAGCGTGCGCGTCATCAGCAGCCAGCGTGGCGATTGCTCCACCAACTCGCAGGTTCCAGTCGGCGTGGACGACCTGCAGGATATGCACAACCACCTGCACGAGCAGGTGGACGATGGCCTCGCGCAGCTCAACAAGAATCAAGGCCACGGCGGTTTGCCATCCGGTCCCGCGGGTAATCCGCAGGCGAATCCGGATGGGCAGGCGCAGCCCGACACGAGCGTGGGCTCCGATCTGGACCAACAGCAACAGCAGGCTAACCAGACCGAGCAGGATGTCCAGCAGTCCGCAAGCTCGCAGAACTGAAGTTAGCGTGTTTTGGTTTGGATGTTTTTAAGGATGACCAGCGCGTGCGATCACGACGCCTAGCACGAGGGCGCCGGAGTGAAGGCCTCCGGCGTCTTCGGGTGACCCGCAGGAGACCGAACCCAGAGTTCCACATCACCGGGAATGTCCCTTGCCGGGTACAACGGCTTAAGAGGACACTCACCCATGCCCCCCATTCACCGAGCTGAAAATGTTGGCAGCTTCCTGCGTCCGCCCGATCTACTAAAAGCACGCGTCGCTCATGCCCAGGGTCAGCTCAAGCTCGAGGAACTGCGGACGGCCGAGGACCGCGCCATCCTCCAGATCTTCGATGGGCAGCGCAAGGCCGGCGCATCCATATTCACCGATGGCGAGCTGCGTCGCGGCTCCTGGCTCACCGATATGGCCGACGCCGTCGAGGGCTTCGTCGCCGACAAAGTGGTCCTGGACTGGAAGGGGCCCGGCGGAGGGTTTGAGGCCAGCTCGGCGCAGGCCGTCGGCGCAAAACTAAGAAAGGTTCGCAAATTGACGGGGCACGAGATTCCGTTCCTGAAGAAATCCGCGCCGGGTCCATTCAAGATCACGCTGCCAGCGCCATCGAATTTCATGGTCTCCAGCTACAAGCGCGGCGTCAGCAACCGCTTCTATCCCACGCACACCGAGCTTCTTCAGGATCTGGTGGAAATCGTGCGCGACGAAATCAAATGGCTGGTCGCCGAAGGCGTCACCTATATCCAGCTCGACGCGCCCTTCTATTCGCACTATCTCGACCCAATCCAGCGCGGCAGGCTCCAGCGCGATGGCCTGAATCCGGACGAGGAGTTCAAGAAATCCGTCGCCGGAGACAATTCGCTGCTGAAAGAAATCCCGCGGAACAAGGTCACTACATCGGTCCACATCTGCCGCGGCAACAGCCGCAGCCGCTGGTACACCGAGGGTGGCTACGACGCCATCGCCGAAAAACTTTTTGGCACGCTCGACGTGGATAATTTCTTGCTGGAATACGATTCCGAGCGCGCCGGCGGCTTCGAGCCGCTCCGATTGGTGCCGCGCGGAAAACGCGTTGTACTCGGGCTCGTCACCACGAAATTTCCCAAGCTCGAATCGCCGGACGACCTGCGGCGACGCATTGACGAGGCCGCTCGCTTCGTCCCTCTCGAGAATCTAGCGCTCAGCACTCAATGCGGCTTCGCGTCCGTCGCCGCCGGCAATCTGCTCACTCTGGACGAGCAATGGCGCAAGCTCGAGCTTGTGGTCAACACCGCCCGCAAAGTCTGGGGCTCGGCTTAGACATGAACTACTGTAAGTCTTCTGATTCAAACGCTTCTCCGCGCCTGGGATCGCTCCTCATCGCCTGCGCTCCGCGGATGCCGCAGCAATCTCTCCGCTAATTCGAGATACAATCGCGATGCTGCTCTCGGCAGACCTATCCGCAGTGCGCTAGCGAGGCTCAATGGAACAAGCGCTCGGAGTCCATCGCCTTCAATTCGCATTTACCGTCACCTTCCATTACATCTTTCCCCAATTGACGATGGGCTTGGCGCTCCTGCTCCTCTATCTGAAAACGAAAGCATTGCGAACCGGCGACGAACACTACAACCGCGCCGCGCGCTTTTGGGCTCGGATCTTTGGGATCAACTTTGCGCTGGGAGTCGTCACCGGCATTCCTATGGAGTTTCAGTTCGGCACGAATTGGGCCGAATTCTCGAGGACCGCAGGCGGTGTGATCGGGCAAACGCTCGCGATGGAGGGCGTGTTCTCATTTTTTCTGGAGTCGAGTTTTCTGGGACTGTTTTTATACGGCGAGAAAAAGCTCGGACGAATCGGCCACTGGTGGGCGGCGTTCTTGGTGTGGTTGGGTTCCTGGCTCTCCGGGTACTTCATCGTTGCCACTGACGCCTGGATGCAGCACCCGACCGGATACACGATTGGCCCTCACGGAGAAATTCTGCTCTCGAGCTTCTGGGCGTTACTTCTCAACAAGTGGGCGCTCTGGCAATACGTCCACACCATGATGGGCGCTACGCAGACCGGCTGCTTCGTGATGGCCGCGGTAGGCGCGTTCTATTTCTTGACGAAGCGCGACGAGGCATACGGGCGCACCTTCGTGAAGACCGCTGTAATCGTGGGCGTGATTGCGGCTTTCCTGCAGCTTTTCCCCACGGGTGATGTGCAGGGAAAAATGGTCACTGAGTTCCAGCCAGTGACGCTCGCGGCGATGGAGGGGCTGTTTGAATCGCAGCAGGGAGCTCCGCTTGCCATTCTGGGCCAACCGGACGTTCCGAACAGGCGCCTGGACAACCCACTCGAGATTCCGCAAGCCCTCAGTTTTCTCACCTATCGCAAATGGAACGCCAACGTGCAGGGCCTCGAGAGTTTCCCGCAGAATCTCTGGCCCGACACAATCCCCCTGCTCTATTACAGCTATCACGTCATGGTCGGCCTGGGGACGATCTTCATCGCCGTGCTCCTGGCGGCGGCATTTCTCTTGTGGCGCAAGACGATCTACAACACGCGCTGGATGCTGTGGCTGCTGATGCTGTGCGCGCCGCTGCCTTTTATCGCAAACACGGCGGGATGGATGACGGCGGAGTTGGGTCGCCAACCCTGGTTGATTTACGGGCTGATGCGGACGGCGAGTGGTGTGTCGCCGCGTGTCGCCGCCGGAAATGTGTGGTTCACACTGATCGGGTTCATGGGCATGTACGGACTACTTGCGATTCTTTGGTTGTTCCTCGTCTGGCGCGAAATCGAAATCGGACCCGAGCCGCGGCCATTGGATGCAACCGGCGCCGCGCTCTTGCCGGAGCACTGAGGAGGCGAGATGGAAACAATCTGGTTTTGTCTCGTGGCGCTGATGCTCGCCATCTACGTTTTGCTGGACGGATTTGATCTCGGCGCCGGCGCTATCCATCTGCTCGTGGCAAAAACGGACGCGGAACGCCGCCAGGTCTTCGCCAGCATCGGGCCGGTATGGGACGGCAACGAAGTCTGGCTGATCGCCGCGGGCGGCACGCTGTATTTTGCTTTTCCCGCGCTCTACGCCAGCAGCTTCAGCGGATTCTATCTGCCTCTGATGATGGTGCTATGGCTGCTGATCGTCCGGGGCGTATCCATCGAGCTTCGCAATCACATTCACAGCGCGGTTTGGGAGCCAATGTGGGACTTCCTGTTCTGCGCGTCGAGCCTGTTGCTGGCCGTATTTTACGGCGCCGCTCTCGGCAATGTCGTCCGAGGCGTGCCTCTCGACGCCAGCGGATATTTCTTCGAGCCGTTGTGGACCAACTTCCGTCTCGGCGACGATACGGGAATTCTGGACTGGTACACGATTCTTGTGGGCGTGCTGGCGCTGGCAGCCCTGGTGATGCATGGAGCCCTGTGGGTGAGGATGAAAACGGTTGGCGCATTAAGCGATCGTGCCGCGAGCGTAGCGGGCAATGTGTGGTGGACCGTGGTGCTCCTGACGATCGTCGTCACCAGCGTCACTATTCGCGTGCAGTCGAACATCGCAAGGAATTTTTCGAGATGGCCCTGGGCGGTGGTATTTCCGCTGCTCGCAGTTGTGGGTTTGGTCGCTGCGAGGATTTATCTGGCGAGAAAAAATGAATGGAGGGCATTCCTCGGTTCCTGCGCGTATCTCGCCGGCATGATGACGAGCGCCGTGTTCGGCGTCTACCCCATGGTCCTTCCGGCGCGGAACCCACTGTATTCACTGACCGCCGAGAACGCAGCGGCCGGCGAATACGGCCTCAAAATCGGCCTGATCTGGTGGTTCATCGGAATCGCGCTCGCAATCGGGTACGCCGTTTTTGTTTACAGATCCTTCGCCGGAAAGGTGGAACTCGACCAGGACACCCACCCGCGAGCGGAGCCGTAGTAGGATCACCTACGAGATGTCCAGAAAGGGTGGGGCTGATAGCGGTCTGGGTTTCTCCGTAATCTCTGTGCCCCCTCAGCGTTCTCGGTGGTGAATCGGGTTTCTCCTTCGGCGATTTGCAGGTAAAATATCGCCGTCGTCGCTTCTCCCAATCTTCGCATCGGCCGAGTTCAAACCTTAGGCGTCAACGAAAGCGAATTTGCCCCGGGCATCGTCGAATGAGTGCACGTCTCTCCAGGAGAGTCGCCATGAAGCGGAATCTCAGCAGGCTGCTGCAAATCGTCGCCGTTCTTTTTTCTGCAATCATTCCCGTGAATTTGGCCCACGCGCAGGCGCAGCTCCCGCCCGACGCGCCGCTCGCCGACCAGCTCAAGGCCCAATATAAAGTCACCAAGTTCGGCCTCGATAACGGAGGCTTCACCGTCCTCAGCCCCGGCACGATCCTCGTGATTCAAAAGGGCGGAATCCTCGGCGTGCCTCCCGCGAACCTGACCATGGGCGTGGCGATCTTCAAGGACGGCGATTTGAAGCAGCCCACCGCCGGCAACCGCATGTTTCTTGGCAACGTCACGCGCTTCCTGACCGTCGGCGAAAAAGTCTACGTGCAGAAAGTAGATTTGAATTTGAAAACCGACAAGGTGCAGCTCACCATCGTCGAATGTGATTCGTGCAACGGTGTGAACCAGACGTCGCTTTTCAAGGGCGTCGTCTCGTTCGAATTCGCGAAGGGCTCGCTCGCCACCGCCGACCCGGCGACGATTGAAGACGCCATCGCGCAGGTCTTCACGATTGACAACGGAAACGCCTCGAATGACCAGCAGCAGAATCAGGATTCGAACACGCAGCAGGGCCAGCAGCAAAACCAGCAGCAGGATCAACAGCAGCAAGCCGCGCCGCAACAGCAGGCGCCCCCGCCCGAACCCGTCTCAATCCAGATGGGCATGACCGTTGACCAGGTAGAATCCGCCCTGGGCGCGCCAGATAAAAAAGTCACCATCGGCGCCAAGCTGATCTACGTCTACAAAGATCTGAAGGTCACCTTTACGAACGGCAAGGTCACCGACGCGCAGTGATCGTCTGGTATTTTGAAAACAGATGGGCTGGTAGCCGTAGCCTTGGCGAAGAATGGCGGAGAGGGGGGGATTCGAACCCCCGACACCCTTTTGAGGTGTAACTGCTTAGCAGGCAGCCCTGTTCGGCCACTCCAGCACCTCTCCGCGGCGAATACGAGTGGGTAAAAACGCGGCCTGCCCGGCCATTATAGCGGAAACTGCTCGCCCTGAGATACAACCCCGGCGCCCCAATCCGCTATCATCCAGTGCATGACTTCCCGGCCCGCCCAGCCGATCGTCGCGCCGAAAACAGAACTTGTCTCAGCACCGGTCGCAACCGCTGCGCCCGCGCCGGTCGCTGCTCCGAAATTTCCCGCGTCGCTCGCAGCTGCAGTCGAGCGCTGCTGGCGCAAAGCTGCGGCGCCCGCGGAATGGAATCTCACGCGCGAACAATTTCAAGCCGGGCTCGAGCGCAGCACCGCGAAGCGATTCCCGGGCGCGCAGCCCGCCGCAGAAAAAGATGCCAAGAAGATCGAAGCGCATCTCGATGCGCTGCATGCGGCCGATCTCGCCCTTGCCTGCGCCTGCAGCCTCGGCAGTCCCGCGGCGTGGGACTTCTTCGTCGCGCAATTCCGCCCCGAGCTGTACCGCGCCGCGCGCGCCATCGCCGGGCACGGCGCCGGACAGGATGCCAACGCGCGCGAGCTGGCCGATTCGCTCTACGCCGATTTGTACGGCCTGCGCGAATCCGAAGGCCGCAGAAAATCGCTGTTCGATTATTTTCACGGGCGCAGCAAGCTCAGCACATGGCTTCACGCCGTGCTCGCGCAGCGGCACGTGGACGAAATTCGCCGCGCGCGCCGAACTGAGCCGCTCGAAAATGAAGAGGGCGATGAAAATATCCATATCGCGGCGCTGCACGCACCAAGTACAGAACACGATCCGCGACAAGATCCCGAGCGCGCGGAAAATCTCGCCATCCTGCAGGCTGCGCTCACTGCGGCGCTCGGCGGCCTCGATCCGCGCGACCGCCTGCGACTCACGTATTACTATGCCGACGATCGCACACTCGCCGAAATCGGCCGTGTACTCGGCGAACACGAGGCCACCGTATCGCGCAAGCTCGAACGCACCCGCCGCGACGTTCGCGCGCGCGTCGAAGCGTCGCTGCGCGACCGCAACAAAATGAGCGATGCGCAGGTACGCGTGTGCCTGGAATGCGCGAGCGGCGAGTGGCCGTTCGATTTGACCGATCAGTTGAAGTCGAAAGACGGTGTGCGCAAGATTTGAAGTTTTGAGCGTTCTAAGGGATGGAGGAGAATAGTTTCATGGCCTCGCCGGACAAAGACCGGGGTCGAGGAGAAACAGCCTGCCGAACTGCTGCGGCGGAGCCTTGCCTCTCCGTCCGGCGCGCCCGGTTCAGAGATTGGCGCCTGCCCCGATCCGGAAATCCTCGCGGCGTATTCGGAGCGCTCGCTCGACCCGAGCAAGAGGCCGCGCGCTGGAACCTTCACTTCTCCCAGTGCGCGCGCTGCCGCGAACAGCTGGTGGTCCTGGTTCGCGCTCGCGACAGCGCCGGCAAAACCGAAGAAAAGCGCCCGCGAGCGCCAGGCATGGTTTGGGATTGGCGCTGGCTCGCCCCGGCGGCCGCCGCGATTATTTTTGTAATTGTCGTGCAGGTGTTTCGCCCGCCTCATCGTGCAGGCGAGCGAGCGCTCGTCGCGGGGAGTCAGCCAGCCGCGCCGCCGACAAGTTCGGCAACGCCGCAATCCGCGCCAAACTCGTCTTCCGCTGCCGACTCGCTGGCACTAACGTCGCCGAATTCGAATTCCGCCAAACCGGAAGCAGCTTCACCCGAGATGTCACGCGAGCTGGCGGAAAAGCAGCAGGGCCGAGCTGACGCGGCTCTTTCGCTCAGCAGCCGCAACGTCTCAGAGTCGGACAACGCGGCGAAACCTGCCGACGCAAAAAAGGGGGACGTTTCGCCGCACGCCGGGAACTCGCTTGCGTGTCCTCGCGGTACGATCTGTGATCCCACGGTCGAGGCAGTGCCAGACCTCGAAGTGTCGCGCCCACGTGTGCCCGCTCAGCTGGTCCCACCAGATATTTCGAACAGCACGACCGGTGGCGCGATTTCCGCCCCACCTGCAGCGGCCGCGAAATCGGCGCGAAGCGAACATTTTTCCGCAGCCGTCGCCACAAACCGCTCCTTAGCGCAAAACGAAATGGTTGTGGTGCAAGCAGGAGACGAAACATCCGCGCGGACGCTGGTTCGCACGCCCGATCCGCAAGTTCTGTGGAGACTCTCGAGCGGCCGATTTGTCGAGCGCTCAAGCGATGCGGGCATAACCTGGCACGCGCAGTGGACCAGCCCGAATGCTCACCTGGTCGCGGGCGCTGCTCCCACCGCGGACACCTGCTGGCTCGTGGGCCGCGACGCGATGATCCTGGTAACCACCGACGGAAAAAAATGGAAGACGATCGCTCCGCCCACGGACGCGGATTTCGTTGACGTCACGGCGACGGATGCTTCCTCCGCGACAGTCACTTCCACGGACGGCCACAAATTCGCGACCAGCGACGCCGGCAGGCATTGGAATCCCGCGCCGTAGCGCGCTCGACGGTGTCTAATTAGCCTGCAAGAAAACCGACGACCAACGTTCTAACTTGTGCAGTGACGTTCACGCGAAGGAGACAGCCCATGCAATCACGCAGCGCGCAAATTTCCAGCACGGCCGCCCTGGCGGCGATCCTCTTGCTCGTTCCACTGGCAGGAATATTGAAGGCAGCCCGCGCAGCCGGGACCAGCGACGAAAAGCAAACGAAGGCCGCGCCGGCCGCAACCGCCGAGCCTCTGACTACCACGGAAAAAGACCAGACCGATCTCTCCGTCACCGTCTACAACTCGAATCTCGCGCTCGTCCGCGACGTCCGCCAGATTCGTCTCCAATCCGGCGCTTTCCCGCTCCACTTCGAGGATGTAGCCGCCTCGATCATGCCCGCGACCGTTCACTTTCGTTCGCTCACCGATCCCGCGAAGCTGAGCGTGATCGAGCAGAACTACGAATACGACCTGCTCGATCCGCAAAAGCTGCTGCAGAAATACGTGGGCCGCGAAGTGACGCTGGTGCGCCCGGAAACCGACGCCGGCTCGACAAAATGGGTCGAAACGAAAGCGCTGCTGCTTTCCGACAACAACGGGCCGGTGTGGAAGATCGGCGATGAAATCGTCACCGGCATGAGCGCGGATTCCTATCGCTTTCCGGATCTGCCCGGCAATCTCTACAGCCGGCCGACGCTGGTGTGGATGCTCGAGAATCGCGGCGCGGATGCCCAGCGCGTGGAGGCTTCCTACCTCACCGGAAACATGAATTGGAACGCGGACTACGTGCTAACCGTCGGCCGCGATGAGAAGACGGCGGATCTGGATGGCTGGGTGACGCTGGTGAACAACAGCGGCGCTGCCTACGAAAACGCCAAACTGCAACTCGTCGCCGGCGAAGTTCACCGCACGGAAGCCGCGCCCGTACCAAGACTCGCTATGGGACTGGAAATGAATGCGAAGGCCGCGAGCGCTCCGCAATTTTCCCAGGAAGCGTTTTCGGAATACCACCTCTATACGCTTGAGCGCCGCACCTCGATTCAAAATAATGAATCGAAGCAGATCAGCCTGCTGACGGGAACGAACATTCCCGTCGAGAAATATCTCTCTGTCGAAGGCCAGCAATACTACTACCGCAATCCGCAAGGAATCGGAAACGCCATTTCGGAGCCGGTGAAAGTCTATTACCGGTTCAAGAACGACGAAAAATCCAGCCTCGGAATGCCGCTGCCCGCGGGAACCATTCGCGTGTATCAGGCCGATTCCAAAGGCGGCACGCAATTCGCCGGCGAGGACACCATCACCCACACGCCGAAGGACGAAACGCTGCGAGTTTACGTGGGCAACGCTTTCGACGTGGTCTGCGAGCGCAAGCAGATGGACTACAAAAAGCTCGCAAACGATCTGCACGAAATGGAATATCAGATCACGCTGCGAAACCACAAGGACGGTCCGGTGACGGTCGAGGTGCGCGAGCCGGTCGGCGGCGATTGGGAAGTGGTGAACTCGAATTACAAATGGACGAAACTCGACGCGACGACGATCGGGTTTTCGATTCCCGTCGAGAAAGATGGAACAGCGACGCTCGACTATCGCGTCCGCGTCAAGTGGTAGGCGCCATCACAACGCGCCTACTTCAAGTTGCATGAGGATTGATGGTCCTAAAGATTGCTCAACAGGAAATCGGTGATTCCCTTGAAGAGTTGGATGCGCGCCGCGGCGTCGCTCATCCCGTGGCCGCGGCCGGGAAAGATCATCAGGGAGGTCGGATATTTTCCGGCCGATACCAGCGCGTTGATCACCAGCGACGTGTTCGCGAAATGGACGTTATCGTCGCCAGTCGCGTGCGCAATCATTAATTTGCCCCGCAAATTCGCGGCTTGGTTTACCGGCGAGTGGTCGCGATAGCCTTCCGGATTGTCCTGCGGGCGGCCCATATAGCGCTCGGTGTAGGCGGTGTCGTAGAGGCGCCAGTCGCTGACGGGCGCAACCGAAGCGCCGGCCTTGAAAACATCGGGAGCGTTGAACATGGCGTTCAGCGTCATGGTGCCGCCGTAACTCCATCCCCATATTCCGATGCGCGACGAGTCCACGTAGGCGAGGGACTTCAGGTATTTCACGCCTGTGAGCTGGTCCTGGAGTTCGACTTTGCCGAGCTGATGGTAGTTCGGAGTTTCAAATGCATGGCCGCGGTAGTACGAGCCCCGATTGTCGAGCGAGAAGATGATGTAGCCCTTCGAGGCCATCATCTCGAGCCACAAGAAATCGGCGCCGTCCCATTCGTTGCGTACATTTTGGACACCGGGGCCCCCGTACACGTTGACCAGCACGGGATATTTCCGCGACGCGTCGAAATCCGGCGGGCGGATGATCGAAGCGCACAGCTTCGTCCCATCATCGGCCGCGACATCCAGAAATTCGACGGGCGAAAAATGATATTCGCCCAGTTCGGAAACTTTATTTTCATTGATCGTCGCGGCGCGCTTGCCGTCTATGTGGTAGAGGTCCTGGCGCGCCGGGGTCATGGCATTGGAGTACGTGTCCACATAGGCGGACGCGTCGGGCGAGATAACGATGTCGTGCGTGCCATCTTCGCGCGTGATCCGCGCAATCGTTTTGTCCGCGAGCGAGAGCCGGTAGAGCTGCGTGCCGCGCAATTCGTCCTTGTTCGAAAAGAAATAAACGATGCCGCGCGACTCGTCAACCGTCGGGTGGCTTTCCGCGCCCGGCCCGAAACCGCCATTGCCGGTAATTCCCCAATCGCCGCTGGTGAATTGGTCGAGCTGCTTTCCGGAAATATCGTAGAGGTAATAGTGGCGAAAGCCGGTGCGCTCGCTCGTCCAAAGGAAGCGCTTGTTGTCCGAGAAAAAGTAGAGATCGTCGCCGAGATTGATCCAGTATTTGTCGGTATCGGTGAGAATCGTTTGAGAGAATCCAGTCGAAGCGTTTGAGAACAGCAAATCGAGCCGGGTCTGCGCGCGATTAAGGCGCTCGATGGCAACGCGGCTGCTATCCGGCAGCCACACGACGCGCGGAAGATAGACGTCCGTGTCCGAGCCTGTGTCCATCCATCTCGTTTCGCCGCCGCCCGCCGGCACGATGCCCACGCGCACTATCGGATTCGCTTCGCCGGCCTGTGGAAAGCGGGTGTACACCGTTTCTCCGAGCGGCGAGCTCATGTCCAGGATGGGATATCGCGTCACCGGCCGCTCGTCCATCTGGTAATAAGCGATCTTGGAGGAATCCGGCGACCACCAGTACGCGGTCTGGCAATCGAGCTCTTCGGGATAGAGCCAGTCGAGCTGGCCCTTCAGAACTTCCTCGCTGCCACCGCTGGTTATTTCTTTTGCTTCGCCGGTGGCGACGCTCGCGACCCACAAATTGAAATCGCGCACGAAGCTCACCCATTTGCCGTCAGGCGAAAATTTCGGGTCCGCAATTTCCTGCGGAGCATTGTCGGGAGCAACTGCAAGCGGCTTCGACGCCATCGTTTTCAAATCGAGGAGCATCAGATTGCTGCTGCCGATAAAAAGCAGCGCGTCGCCGGTCGGGGACCAAATATAATTTTCGGCCTGGACGCGGCCCAGTCCCGTGGACTGGATCGCGCTGGCTTTTCGCGGTTGCATTACTTCCTCGAGCACGCTGGCCTTTACGAGCAATTTACGCTCGCCCTTCGCGGCGTCCATGGTCCACATCTCGACGCTCGATCCATCGCGCTGGAGATACGAGATGAATTTGCCGTTGGGACTCCACTCGATTCCAGGGGTGAGATGTCCACTTAGGCTCGGGCCACTGTAAATGCGTTCGACGGTGAGCGATTTGGACGCGTGCGGTTTCGCGAGAGCCGGCGCGACGCCAAGCGCCGAGGCGAGGGCAATCATCAAGAATGCGGCGATAATTCGCGCCTGAAAAAGGCCGCTCGCTCGCGCGCGGAGGCCCCCAATTCTGTGTCGAGTAGCGTGTGACGCGGCCTTTTGTTTTCTTGGAGTTACGGGCAATTCTACTCGGCACGCTGTGTCGAGTAGAATGCGGGTATTTTTCGGCGAAGGTGCGAGGGTGTTCGCCTCTCCCATCTGACCTGCGTCCAGCGTTCGTGTTCGACAATTCATCGCGTCTCCATAATCACCACGCTAGCATGATGCACGAGCGGAGAGGCATTTCAAGGAAGTTTGTTCTGTGGACTTTGCCGCGCGGCGTTGCAGCGAGAGTTCGTGCGACCCCTGCTAGGGAAGCAACGCAAGGCGCTGCAGCGTCGAGCGCGATTCCCGAATCGCACTATAATTCCGGTGCGCTGTGGCCTGAGAGGCGGGTCAGTCACCATGAAGCAAGTCATCGAAAAATTCATTCAGTATTTGCGCTACGAGCGGAACGTGTCGCCGGACACGATCCGCGAATACCGGCGCGATATGGAGCAGTTCGAAGCCTTTCTGACGCCGCCCGGCGAAAAGGCGCCGCAGCTTGGGGAGGTTGATCACCGCGTGGTGCGCGAATATGTGGCTTCGATGTACGACCGGAAACTCGAGCGTGCGTCGGTGGCGCGGAGGCTGGCTTCGCTGCGGACGTTCTTCAAATTCTGCGTGCGCGAAAAGCTAACGGCGCAAAACCCCGCGCGACTGGTGGCCACACCGAAGTTGCCGAAGCGCGTGCCTCGCGTGCTGACGGCGGAAGAGTTGAACGGATTTCTCGACAGCCTCGGGAGCAGCGCGGCAAAAGTTAAATCCAAGCGCGCGCGCAAGCCGACCGCGCGATCGGAAGAAGAAGCGAAAGTGATTTTGAAGCGGGACCGGGCGATTTTAGAATTGTTGTACGCTTCCGGGCTGCGCGTGGGCGAACTCGTGGGACTGGATTTGGGCGAAGTGGATCGCCGCGGGCAAATGCTGCGCGTTCTCGGCAAGGGGCGCAAGGAGCGCGTGGTGCCGTATGGCGGGAAGGCGCAGGCGGCGCTGGAAGCATACTGGCCGGTGCGCGACGAAATCCTGGCGCATCCTCGGACGAAAGCGGCGCCGGAGGCGGTGTTCCTGAATCACCTGGGCGGAAGGCTGACCGACCGCTCGGTGCATCTGCTGGTGCGAAAATATTCGCGGCTGGCGAATGTGAATTGGGACATGCACCCGCACTCGCTGCGGCACGCGTTTGCCACTCACCTGCTGGCCGACGGCGCGGACCTCCGCGCGATTCAGGAGCTTTTGGGCCACGTGTCGCTATCCACCACGCAGCGATACACGCAGGCAAGCATTCGCCAGCTGATGGAAGTTTATGATAAGGCTCACCCGCATGCGTGAAGGTTCGGGCGTGATTCCAGGGCTAAAGCCCTAATTTCTTTCGCCGATTATCGTGGGGCTGAAGCCCCCACGCTTCCACCTGTACGACAACGCCGTTGCAGCACGCATGGGCAAGCCCGTGCGGCAAACAGCGGCGGCCCGCCAGCAATCAGCGCGGCAAGCTAGCCGCCGCACTCCACAGCAGCTGTGCCGAATGGGCAAGCGGAAGCCAAGCATGTTTGCCGGGCGTAGTCCGCCGCGGCGGATGCCCCCATGGAGAGAAACCGAAAGCGAATGGCAAGGCGTGGCCAAGCATGTTCGCGGGGCGTAGTCCGCCGCGGCGGATGCCCCTACGGAGAGAAACCGAAAGTGAATGGCGCGGCGTTGCCAAGCAATTGCGCCGGGCACGATATATCGTGCCCCTACGAAGACAAAACAAATCAACGGATAACTAGGCGGTGAGCGAGCTGGCTGGGATGAAGCCGCCGGAGGGGCGCGGCGGCGCGGACGGAGGCAGCGGCATTGTTCGAGCGATCCACGCGATTGTAGAGCGTGTCGCGCTCGACCGGCACGCGGCCGGCAGCGCGAATCAGGCGTTCGAGCTCGGCGTGGGTGAGGCCTTCGGGCGTGGTGGCGCCGGCATCGTGATAAATATTCTCCTCGACGACAGTTCCGTCGAGATCGTCCGCGCCGAAACCGAGAGCGATTTGCGCGATGCGCTCCGTGAGCATGATCCAGTAGGCCTTGATGTGGTCGAAATTATCGAGCATGAGGCGCGAGACGGCGATGGTTTTCAGCGCGTCCATGCCCGTGGGCTTGGGCACGTGCGCGAGCGCGGTATTTCCAGGGTGAAATTCGAGCGGGATGAAGGTCTGGAAGCCTCGCGTTTTGTCCTGCGTTTCGCGCAGGCGGACGAGATGGTCCACGCGCTCTTCGAGCGTTTCCACGTGGCCGAAAAGCATGGTGGCGTTGGAGCGCAGGCCGATTTCATGAGCGGTGCGCGCGATGGAAAGCCACATGGTTCCCGAAACTTTGTGATCGCAGATTATTTTGCGCACGCGCGGATGGAAAATTTCGGCGCCGCCGCCGGGGAGCGAATCCACGCCGGCGTCCTTCATTTTCAGCAGCGTATCCTTGATTGAAAGCTTCGAAAGGCGCGCGTAGTAGTGCACCTCGACCATGGTGAACGCTTTCAGGTGCACCTGCGGGAAGCGCTGCTTCAGGCCGCGGATCATGTCGAGGTAATAATCGAACGAAAGATCGGGATGCAGGCCGCCGACGATGTGGAATTCCGTGGCACCTTCGGCGACGCCTTGCGCGCCGCGAGCGTAAATTTCCTCGAGGCCCATGGTGTACGCGCCGGAGACGTCCGGCGAGCGTCCGAAGGCGCAGAGCTTGCAGTGCGCGACGCAAACGTTGGTCGGATTGATGTGCCGGTTGACGTTGTAATAAACGACGTTGCCGTGGCGCTGCTCGCGGACGTGATTGGCGAGCCAGCCGACGGCCAGCAGGTCGTGCGACTGGAAGAGCGCGAGGCCGTCTTCGGAGCTTAGACGTTCGCCGGCGAGAACCCGTTGAGCGATGGGTTCGAGACGGGTGTCCGTGATTTGAAGTTTTGCGGTCACGATGGTTACGTTACTGTTCCTTTTTCGCCGGCTCCGGCCGCTGAAAGACCAAGTGCGTCGCCGATTCCACGCAAACCGTTTGCATCGCGCCGAGGCGTTCCTTTGTCAGCGGACAAACGACGAAATCTGCGAACACGGCCTGGTTAAGAATGTCGGTCTTCTCAAGTACATCCGGCAGCGAAACTACTTCGGGGTCGCCGTCCTCATTGCCGTAGGGCACTCCGAGCATCCGGTTCGTTCCTATTTTCCAGATTCGAATCATGGGTGTGCCATTTCCGGCCTGAATCCGCCCATGGACCTGATAACAGTCGCCCACCAGTTTCGGACTACCTTTACACATCGGCAGGCCAGGAGCGGCGAGCGCCCCGACCGAGCCTAACGCGCCGCATAACGCTACAGCTAAACATCTCCGCCACATATGCTTCTCACGGGCGCGTGACAACTGCCGCAGCGCCCCAGAACAGCAGGAACAATAAACTAATATAGCCATTCACGGCGAAAAACGCAGCATTCATTTTGCTCAAGTCGTTTGGTTTCACCAGCGAATGTTCGTAACCGAGCAGCAAAGCCACGACGGCGATTCCCACCCACGCGGGCCACGCCAGATGAAAAGCCATGGCGAGCCAGATGAGCAGCGCGACCATGGCCAGATGCATGACGCGGGCGATTTGCAGGGCGCCGGCGATGCCGAATTTCTTCGGAATCGAATGCAGGCCCTCGGCGCGGTCGAAGTCCACGTCCTGGCAGGCGTAGAGGACGTCGAAGCCGCCGACCCAGAGCGTGACCGCGGCGCAGAGAATCAGCATGCGCCAGTCGAGCGAGCCGCGAATCGCGATCCACGCCGCTGCGGGCGAAATGCCGAGGCAAAAACCGAGAACGAAGTGCGACAACGCCGTGAATCGCTTTGTATAGGAGTAAAGGAACAGGACGGCGAGCGCGACGGGTGAGAGTTTCAACGCCAGCGGATTGAGCTGCCACGCGGCGACGACCAGCACCGCCGAAGCAAGGATCGTGAATGCCCAGGCGAAGCCGAGCGTCAAGTGGCCGGCGGGGAGCGCGCGATTGGCGGTGCGCGGATTGCGGCGGTCGAATTCGATATCGGCGATGCGGTTCATGGTCATGGCGGCGGAGCGCGCGCCGACCATGGCGACGACGATCCAAAGTATCGGACGCCACCCCGGCAGGCTGCCGCCTGCGCGCGCGGCCAGCAGTGCGCCCACGAGCGCAAATGGCAACGCGAAGACGGAGTGCTCGAACTTGATCATTTCGAGCACGGTGCGGATGCGGGACGTTGTCATGTCTTGCTTCGGTTTCCGCCCTTCCAACGATACTGCTTTTCCTGCGGCAGGCCGAGCTGCGCGAGGACGCGATAGCAGAACTGCTCGACCATGGCGGCGATGCTTTCGGGCTCGTAGTAGAACGCGGGCATGGCGGGCATCACGATGGCGCCGGCGTCGTGCACGCGGAGCATGTTTTCGAGGTGAATGCGATTGAGCGGCGTCTCGCGCAGGCAAAGGACGAGCGGGCGGCGCTCCTTGAGGCAGACGTCCGCGGCGCGGGAAAGCAGGTCGCCGGACGTGCCCGCGGCGATCGAGCCGAGCGCGCCTGCCGAGCAGGGAATCACCGCCATGGCGTCCACGGCGGCGCTGCCCGAGGCGATGCTCGCGCCGATGTCCTTGTTCGGGAGGTATTCGATCTTTTTCGCGGGCGTGCCGGTGAGAAGCGCAGGGAGCTTTTTGGCGTCGGCCGCGATTACGCCAAGCTCGGTTGAGAGCAGGCGCAGGCCGGCCTCGGTGGCTATGAGGAAAACGCGGCCTACGCGCCGGTCGGCATCGAGCAGGCGCAGGAGCGATTGCGCGTAGACCGCGCCGCTCGCGCCGGTGACTCCGACCGTGATGATGCGGCCTTCTGTGTCCTTCGCTGGCATGGCTCGAATCTTCGAGTCTATGCAGCCGGTTTCGGCAAAGTCAAGGCGGTGCGGTGTTCCAACGAACGGCAATGGGGCCGGATTCCGGCAAGCGCGTTACCGGTGCCTGGCTGGGGCTTGGCCGGGCTTTCCCTTTGCGACAAGCCCGCGCACGCCTGTGTTGACGTCCATGCCAACGCACCGTACGCTCGAAATTGCCGTCCTATAAACCGCCATGCCCACAGTTGACGAAGACCTAAGCCAATTCGAGCGAGACGTTCGCACGCTGAAGATCGAGTACGAGCAATACTTCGGCGGCGGAAGACCGCGCCCTCCCGCGGACACGCAGTGGCGCGTGGATACGATGGTTCGCCGGTACAACGAGCGTACGGCGGAGTTGAGTTTCGGCCAGCGATTCCGATTCAACAATATTGCGCAGACCTACGCGAAATATCAGGAAATGTGGCGGAAGAAGATCATGCAAAAGGAGGCGGGAACGCAGCAGCACCATTTCGGCGCTGCCGCCAAAGCCGTGGAAGCTGAACGCGCCCGCAAGGCCGCGGTTCAGCAGGCGGCCGCGGAACCTGCCAAGGTCGTGGCGCCGCCTCCGCTGGATTTTCGCGCCGCCGAAGCCACTGCGCGCGCAGAAGCCGTGCAGGAAACGGCGGCGGCTTTCGCGATGTCATTTTCCAACCCGGAACACGAGAAAGAAAAAGTGTATACGCTGTACGAAAAGCTGATCGAAGCGCGGACAGAAACCGGTGAACGATCGAGCACGCCCAGCCTGAAAGATTTCGAGCGATTCGTTCAGCAAAAGACGAAAGACCTGCGCGACAAGGGCGGCCGCGAGATCGAATATACGGTCAGCGTCGAGGGCGGCCGCGTAAAATTGAAGGCGCGCGTTTCGAGTTAGCCCCATCTGACGATTTCCTCCTGCTTGGCCTCTTCCTGCTCGGCCCCTTCCGAAATTCTCCGCAAACGCTTACACTGGCCCGCTACTTTCCTTCGAACTGACTGGGAGGCACGGCTGTGGCGATCGAGCGGGCGCTCATCAGCGTCTATGACAAAACCGGCGTCGCGGAATTTGCGCGAGAGCTGGCGTCGCTGGGAATCGAGATAGTTTCCACCGGCGGCACTGCGAAGCTGCTGCGCGACGCGGGAATTCCCGTGCGCGACGTGGCCGAGCTAACTGGTTGGCCAGAAATGCTCGGCGGACGCGTGAAGACGCTGCATCCGAAGGTGCACGGCGGAATTCTTTTTCAGCGCGGCAAGGCTGAGGACCGCAAGCAAACGGCTGAACATTCGATCGTCCCGATAGACCTGGTGGTGGTGAACCTCTATCCATTTTCAGCGACGGCAGCCAAGCCCGGCGCGACCGCGGAAGAATTGATCGAGAACATTGATATCGGCGGGCCGGCGATGGTGCGCTCGGCGGCAAAGAATTTTCAGAGCGTCGGCGTGGTCACCGATCCGGCGGATTATCCTGCGATCGCGGCGGAGTTGCGCGGCGCGCGCGAGCTGAGCCTCGCCACGCGCCTCGGACTCGCGCGGAAAGCTTACGCACGCACGGCGCGCTACGACGGCGAGATCGCAACGGAACTGGAGCGCCTGGTCGCGAATGGCGGAGTCCGGCTGGCGCCGTCCGAAAAATTACCGGAGCGAATTCATGTGGCGCTTGAACGGCGCCAGTCCATGCGCTACGGCGAAAACCCGCATCAGGCTGCGGCGCTCTACATTCCGGCGGGGCGCGTGGCGGAGGGCCTGGCGGGCGCAAAGCAACTGCAGGGCAAGGAGCTTTCCTACAACAATCTCGTGGACCTCGATGCGGCGTGGGCGCTCGTCAGCGAGTTTCGGCGCCCGGCGGTCGCGATCATCAAGCACAACAATCCGTGCGGGGCGGCGGAGCAGGATTCGCTGCGCGACGCGTACCTGAAGGCGCTCGAGTGCGATCCGGTTTCCGCGTACGGCGGCGTGCTGGCATTCAACGTCGCGATGGATGCGGCGACGACCGAGGAAGTGGCGAAGCTTTTCGTGGAATGCATCGTCGCGCCAGGATACGAGCCCGCGGCGCTGGAAAAATTCGCGGCGAAGAAAAACCTGCGGCTGCTGAAAATGCCGCGGGAGGCCGGGCGGCAGGAACTCGAGCTGAAGCGGATTTCGGGCGGCGTGCTGGTGCAGCAGGCGGACCATCACGAGCTCGCCGAAGCCGATCTGAAAGTCGCCACAGAACGGGCGCCGACCGCCGCCGAGCTCCGCGCGCTGCTCTTCGCGTGGAAAGTGTCGAAGCACGTGAAATCGAATGCGATTCTTTTTGCGCGCGAGGGTCAAACGGTCGGCGTGGGCGCGGGGCAGATGAGCCGCGTGGATTCGGTGAAGATTGCGGTGATCAAGGCGGCGACGGCGAAACTTTCTCTCGCGGGGAGCGTGGTCGCGTCGGATGCGTTTTTCCCGTTTGCAGACGGCGTGGAAGAATCCGGTAAGGCCGGCGCCACGGCCGTGATCCAACCCGGCGGCTCGGTACACGATCAGGACGTAATTGATGCTGCCAATAAACTCGGCATGGCGATGGTGTTTACCGGCGTGAGGCATTTCCGGCATTAGACGCGACAGGGAGCTTCAGCGGCTAAAGCCGTTCTCTTTTCGTCCGGCTCATGTCGTGGGTAAACCCACGACCTACAAAGATTCTCAGATTGCAGGCACGCTCGTCTGGCGGCGATAGTGGAAGAGAAAACCAAATCAGGGCTGGCAGGGCTGCGAGTGCTGTCGCTTGAAAGCCGGCGCGCGCCGGAGATGGCCAAGCTCATCGAGAATTACGGCGGCCGCGCGATGGTGGCGCCGTCCATGCGCGAAGTTCCCCTGGAATCCAACACCGAAGCGCTGGCATTCGCGCGCACGCTCGCCGCCAATGGATTCGACATAGTGATTTTTCTCACCGGCGTGGGCACGCGCGCGCTTGCGCGTGTGGTCGAGACGATTTACCCGCTGGAGCAATTCGCCGAGGCGCTGCGGCGAATCACCGTGGTGGCGCGCGGGCCGAAGCCCGTGGCCGCGCTCAAAGAATTGGGCGTGGCGGTGACGGTTGCCGTGCCAGAGCCGAACACGTGGCGGGATCTGTTGCGCGCGCTCGACGAAAAAACCGGCACGGCCGCGCTGAAGGGAAAGCGCGTGGCCGTGCAGGAATATGGCGCGTCGAATGCCGAACTTCTTGCGGGGCTTGCGGAACGCGGCGCGCAGGTGACGCGCGTGCCGGTGTATCAGTGGGCGCTGCCGGAAGATGCTCGACCGCTGCGAGCGGCAGTCGAGGCGATTGCGCGCGGAGAAATTGATGTGGCGCTTTTCACGACCTCGATTCAGGTGGCGCATCTGCTGCGAATCGCGCGAGAAACGAATCTGGAGCAAGCGCTTCGCGGGGCATTCGCGCGAATCCTGATCGGCTCGATCGGGCCTATGACTTCGGAAGAACTGCGCGAGCAGGGTTTTTCAGCGGATTTCGAGCCAGCTCACCCCAAGATGGGATTTCTGGTGAATGAAGCGGCACAGCGCGGTGCGGCAATGCTGGAACAGAAGCGGGGGAAAGCTACGGGTTGATTTTCTGAGGGCTTTCGGCGACCGGCCGGGTCACGGAAGGTTTGGGTGGGGGGGAATGCCGGGACCCGGCCGCATCGGCGAATGCAGAGACACTATCAGACGTTTTGCTTCGCGCGTTCGTCGAATATTGGATTGGACGTATTCGTCTTCCAAATTCGGCCCCAACTTCTTGATTTAATTCGCTTTCCAGCGTAAAGAAAGCGTAAAGACCATTTTCGCGAGGCTCATTTTTTCCTTGCGTTGCGGTGTCGCAGAAACTTTTCGAACGAAATTTCGCTTGCCAGGCTGTGCAGCAGAGCCTTGCGTCGCGCGGGTGAAAGCGCTTTCGCGAAAAGGCGTTTGCGCGCGGCGCCGAGTGTCTTCAGCCAGTGTTCGTACTCGGCGCCGATTTCTTTTTCGAGTTTTATTCGCAGGCGCTGCGCGAGCGCCGGGCTATGGCCGCCGGTTGAAATCGCGATTTGCAATTCACCGCGCCGGACCACCGCTCCATAGTAAAAATCGCAGTGGGCGGGATCGTCCACTACGTTGCACAGGACCGCGCGACGCCGGGCTTGCCGGAAAATCCTTGCGTGCAAAGCCGGCGAGGACGTTGCGGCGACCACAAGAAACACACCTTCGAAATCAGCGGGCCGGAATTTGCGCGGGGCCCAGCGAATCTTTTTTGCGCGAGCCCACGCGCGGACGGATTCTGTTGCTTGAGGCGCGACAACGAGCACCCTTGCACCCGCGCGAAGAAGGCTTTCGATTTTTTCCTGTGCGATCGGCCCGGCGCCGACGACGAGACAACGGCGGCCGGTCAATTTCAGGAATGCTGGGAACAGCGGCATCGCGCTAGACCGATTCGCCGCGAACGAGGTCGTCGTATTTTTCGCGGCGGCGCGCGACGCGGAAGTGCCGCCCCTCGACGAGAACTTCGACGGGACGGCGGCGCCCGTTGTAGTTCGAGGATTGCGCGAAACTGTAAGCTCCCGCCGTCCACACAACCAGCAGGTCGCCGGATTTCACCGGTTCGAGCGGCCAATCACGCGCGAGAAAATCTCCCGATTCACATACGGGCCCCACTACATCCACGCGCGTTTTCTTTGCGGCGGCTCCGGCCGCGCGGATGGCGGGCGTAATCGGGTGCGTGGCGCCGTATAGCACCGGGCGAATCAGGTCGTTCATTGCCGCGTCCACTACGACGAAAGTTTTTCGGTGATTTCCCTTCACGTAGAGGACGCGCGTGAGCAGCACTCCGGCCGGGCCGACGAGCGTACGCCCCGGCTCGATCAGCAGCCGGCATCCGAGCGGACGGACAATTTCGGCGATCGCTTTGGCGTAGGCAGCGGGAGGAAGCGCGGCCTCGTCGGTATATCGGATGCCGAGACCGCCACCGATGTCGAGGTAGTCGATGCGGATTCCATTTTTCGCGAGGTCGCGCACGAAGGACGCGAGCCGCGTGAGCGCGCGGCGATAGGGCGCGATGCTGAAAATCTGGGAGCCGAGATGCGCCGTGATTCCGCGCCACGCAAGCCACGGTGAATCCTTGTGCGCAAGATAGAGCCGGCGCGCTTCCTGCCAATCCACGCCGAATTTGTGCTGATGCGCGCCGGTGGCGATGTGCGGATGCCCGCCCGCGAGCACGTTGGGATTTACGCGAATCGCGGCGGAGGGACGGGCGCCGCCGGCCGCGACTTGCCGCGCTGCTTCGCTCAGCAAGACTTCCAGCTCCGCGCCTGATTCAATGTTGAAAAGCAGAATTCCGCTGCTGCCGCTGCGCGAACTCTTCTTGCCATAGCGAAGCGCGGCGCGAATCTCCTCACGCGTTTTTCCGACGCCCGAGAACACGATGCGGTTGCCGGGAACGCTGACGCGGCCCAGGCGGTCGAGTTCACCTCCTGAAACGATGTCGAAGCTGCTGCCGAGCCGCGCAAGCACGCGCAGGACGGACAAATTCGAATTCGCCTTCATGGCGTAGCAGATCGTGTGCGGGAGCGAGCCGAACGCGCGATCGAGCCGGCGATAAGCGGCTTCGACGCTGGCGCGGCTGTACACGTACGCAGGAGTGCCGACTTCGTCCGCGATGCGAGCGAGCGAAACGCCTTCGCAGTAGAGCGCGCGAGATCCGCGTCCCGCGGCCTCGTACGCATAGCTCGGCGTGTAATCTGTCGGGTCAGCGCTGCGAGACGATTTGCGACGTGGAGAAATCATGACGCACCATCATACAAACTCTGCGGCCAAAAGCCACGGCCCACGCCGGGCGGGAGTTAGATGGTTTAGGAGGCGCGAAGGGATTCCGCCACGCTGTGGGGCCCGTTCTCAGGCCCGAATATTAATGAGCCGCATCTCTTGTAATCCGTCACTTCAGAAATTGACGGCGCCGCTGGCGCGATAAATGACACACTTCGACAACTTCGAGGGGAAGCGTATGATGAGCGAGCTAGCTGCCGCATCAGAAACCCCGATCGAGGTGTGTCATGCAGAAGCATCATGGGACCACATGGGTTCTCGCCGCGTGCATCGCTCTTCTTATCGGCCCTGCTCTTTGCGGGCAGGCAACTAAGAAGAAAGTCTCGAGCGACGCGGATTTGCCGCGATTCAGTTATCCGGTGACCGGGTCGGCATCGGCGCTGGTGCAGGCCGATGATGCCACGTTCAACGCCTTTGCCTCGAAGGTGCGCACGGATCTCGAGAGCGTGCTTCGCGATTACGACATTGACGACAAGTCAACCATGCGGACGCTGCTTTCCGCCAAGCTCGACCTGCAGGAACTCGCTGGCGAATATCAAAATGCGCTGGGGACGATTCAGGCTCTCCGCGCCCTGGAAGAGAAGCCGGAGGCGAAGCTGACCACGGGACTCTTCACGCGCGCGAGATTGCAAGCCGCGATTGATGCGAAGGCCACGCAGGGCCCTGCCTTCGAAGAAGCTTTCACGAAGCACTATCGCGAAGCAATCCATTCGCTTCCCTGGGATTCGGTGCAGGACTGGGCCAAGGCGTCGTACGCAAGCTCCAGACTCTACGTGAAATCTGTCGCTGTCGGAGACGTGATGACGGAAATCGATCCCGCCGTGAAACAATCCGGGGCGCTCGACAACTCGGAAGCCTGGGATGTGATTGCGACGCGAGATCGGCTGAAATTTGCCATCCCGCTGGGCGCGGCCCGCGGCGCCGTCCTGAGGGAGTACATCGCGGCTCATAATGTGGTTAAACCAGACATCTGGGCCGCCCGCGAAGTAACGCTCACCGACAGCCAACATCTGACGCCGGTGCTCGTCGCGATCTGGGACAGCGGCATTGACGTTTCCCTCTTCCCGGAACAATTGTTCACCGACCCTAACCCGACGGCCAGCGGCACGCACGGGCTAGCCTTCGACGACGGTGGCGCGCCTTCCACAGCGTGGCTGTATCCGCTGACACCCGAACAGCAGAAGGCCTATCCGGAGTATCGCGACGAGATCAAAGGGCGATTGGACATTGAGGAGGGCAAAGAATCGGCCGAAGCCGAAGCGTTGGAGAAAAAGTTCAGCACACTCTCGCCAGATCAATTGCATCAGCTCTTCGAGCTGGAGAATGTAATTGGTTTCTACTTGCACGGGACTCATTGCGCGGGAATCGCGGTTCGCGGCAATCCCGCTGCGCGGTTGGTCGTCGCCCGGTTCGACGACGAGTTGCCGGAACTGCCGTTCGCGCCAACTGACGAATGGGCTCGCCGTTTAGGCGCTGACTTTCAGCAGATGTCGGATTACTTTCGCACGCGAAACGTCCGGGTCGTAAACATGAGCTGGGGAGATGATCCGGAGGAGTTCGAAGAGTGGCTTTCGAAAACAGGCGGCGGCACCGATCCCGCCGAACGTAAGAAGCGTGCGGCTGAGCTTTACGCTATCTGGCGGGAGGCCATCGAGACTGCCATCAAGAACTCTCCCAACACCCTGTTCATAAACGCTGCTGGTAACAGCGACAGCAACGCGGGTTTCATCGAGGACGTACCAGCCTCCCTGCATCTCCCCAATCTCATTTCGGTCGGCGCGGTTAACCAGGCAGGAGACGAAACATCCTTTACGAGTTACGGGGATACCGTGGTTGTGGATGCTGACGGCTACGAGGTGGAGAGCTACGTTCCGGGCGGAACAAGATTGAAGCTCTCGGGCACTTCTATGGCGTCTCCGAACGTCGTCAATCTCGCCGCTAAGCTATTCGCGCTCGATCCGTCGCTCACACCTTCGCAAGTTGTCGAACTCATTAAACGAGGCGCGAGCACCAGCGAAAACGGCCGGCTTCATCTCATTGACGAGAAACGGTCGGTTGCGTTGTTGCAGGCACGGTAACGGGGCAATCGCTCGCTAACCACTCTCGTTTTTTTGACTTAACCCACTCCTAGCACCTGGATTGGTGCGCGCATCGCTCACCGGACACACCCGCACGAAAAACCGCGAAACTTTAAATCCAAATCCGCGCGGCTGTCGTACTAGCGGTGTTGGTTCAAACTCAAGAAAGAGGGAAAAACGAAATGAAATCACGAATTCTGATTGCGCTCTGCGCGTTCGTTCTCGCAGGAATCTCCACCGTTGCTGCACCGCAGGATTCCATGTCCATGAAGCAGGACTCGATGACGATGAAGCCGGACCCCATGGTCGGCGGCGCGGCCATGTATCCAACCAAGGACATCGTTGACAACGCAGTCAACTCGGCCGATCACACCACTCTGGTGGCCGCGGTGAAAGCTGCGGGCCTGGTGGACACGCTGAAAGGCGCCGGCCCGTTTACCGTGTTTGCTCCCACGAATGAAGCGTTCGCGAAACTGCCCATGGGCACTGTGGATACTCTGTTGAAGCCCGAGAACAAAGACACGCTGACGAAAATCCTCACCTATCACGTGGTCTCCGGACGATTGAGCACGAACGATATCCGGAAGATGATCAAGGCGGGCCACGGCACAGCCGAACTGAAGACCGTGAGCGGCGGCTCGCTCTGGGCGATGGAGCAGGAAGGCAAAATCATGCTCAAGGACGAAAAAGGCGACGTGGCAACGATTACGATTGCCAACGTGTTTCAGTCCAATGGCGTGATTCAGGTTGTGGATACGGTTCTGCTTCCGAATTAGTTCTTTCAACTCCCCCACGCGAGAGCCGGGCGGTAGGAAGTCGTTAAACCGCCCGGCGCCGGATTTTCTTACTCGACACCGCGCTAATTCGAATAAACTACGCCTCTCGACGACGATTCCCAAATTCCGGGGCGGAGCAATGCACAATAATTTGCTCGTTCTGCAATGGAGCTTCTTGGTGATTTGCGGAGCTGCGCTGCTCGTCTGGGCTAGGGCCCTTTCGGTTCGCTACAACAACTGGACCACAAGAATTCGAGAACGCAACCCACGATTCAATCCCCCGCCGACGCCGGAATGGCGTCAGAAGAATACGGAAATAATGACGTGGTTGTTCCGCGTCGTAGGAGCCGTGCTTTCAGTCATCTCGGTTCTGGCGCTCATCAGCATCTGGAATCTTCGCTGACAACTGGCGTTTTCGATTGCTTGACTCACTCGAACCGCGCCGCTAAACTTCAAATGTTCTTGGTAGAGGTGCGGAGGCCATGAGTAGCCGGGCCGAAACTTCCGGGCAGCTTCGGAAGGCCGGGCGAAAGGGGTTTGCAGGCAAGATGCTCCGCCGAAATCGTCGCGATAGCTGAATCACGGCGATTGGGGGATACGCCGAAAGGCCTATCCACTGTCATCCGTTGCAAAACGGGTGGAGCGCTATCGAGGAGTGAAGACACGAGCGGCGCCTCTCGCGTATCCTTCCTTCTCGTTTCGTTCCATTCCCAAAGCAGGTAACCGATGAATGCGTACGAGCTGACTCGAGCGCTGGTGGATATCGAGTCCATTACGGAAAACGAGGGCCCCGTCGCGGCGTATCTCTACGATCATCTGGCGAAGCTCGCCGCGCGCACGGGCGGGCGCGCCGAGCGGATGGAAGTCGAGCCGGGCCGGTTCAACGTGCTGGCGACGTGGGGCCAGCCCGTGGTGACGCTCTCGACGCACCTCGACACGGTGCCGCCGTTTTTTCCATCGCGCGAGGACGCGGAATTCATCTGGGGGCGCGGGGCGTGCGACGCGAAGGGAATCATAGCAGCGATGGTCGCGGCGGCGGAAAAGCTCCTGAGCGAAGCCGTAAAGAATTTCGCGCTGCTCTTCGTGGTGGGGGAGGAACGCAACAGCGCCGGAGCGGCTGTCGCCTCGCGCGCGCCTCGCGGCTCGAAGTATCTGGTGAATGGCGAGCCGACCGAGAACAAGCTGGTGCTCGCGTCCAAGGGTATCCTGCGCTACGAGCTTATCGCTCGCGGGAAGATGGCGCACTCCGCGTATCCCGAGCTGGGCGAATCGGCCATCGAAGCGCTGCTCGATGCGCTCGACGCGATTCGCAAAGTATCGCTGCCCAGCGATCCGCTGCTAGGCCGGTGCACGATGAATATCGGCACGATTTCGGGAGGCCGCGCGCCCAACGTGATCGCGGATGCGGCGAAAGCGGAGATCATGGTGCGCCTGGTGGGCGATCCGGCACCGATTCGCGAGGCGTTCACCCGCGCCGTCGGCAAGCGCGCGGAATTGGTTGAGATTCTGTGCCTTCCGCCGATCCATTTCGCGAGCGTGGATGGAGTGCCCACGACGGTTGTATCCTTCACAACCGATGTGCCGGTGTTCGGCAAAACCTGGGGCGAGCCGCTGCTGCTCGGGCCGGGAAGCATTCATGTGGCGCACACGTCCGAGGAGCGCATCTCGAAACGCGAGCTTTCGGAAGCGGTTGAGATGTATGCGAACGTGGTAAAGAAGCTGATGGCGAAGGCGTAAGAAAGGCGCAAATGAATCTCGCGATTGTCGGATACGGAAAAATGGGGCGGCTGATCGAGCAGCTCGCTCCGGAATACGGATTCGACGTGAAGCTGCGCCTCGACGTGGACAACAACGCAAATTTCGAGGGCTTTACCCAAGCGAATTTCCGCCGCGTGGATGCGGCGGTGGAATTTTCTACGCCGACGGCGGCGCTGGAAAATATCGAACGGCTCGCGGGGCTGGGTGTGAACACCGTGGTCGGAACCACGGGATGGTTTGGCGAAATCGCGCGCGCGCGGGCGGCTGTTGAGCGCGCCGGGACAGGTCTGGTCTGGAGCCCGAATTTCTCGGTGGGTGTGAGCGTATTCCATCAGATTGTGGCGGAGGCGGCGCGTCTGCTCGCGCGCCAGCCGGAATACGGCGCATGGGCCTGGGAAATTCATCATGCGACGAAAAAGGATGCGCCGTCGGGAACACTTCTGGCACTGATCGAACGAATGAAAAAAGAAGGCTACGACAAGCCCATTGATACCAGCAGCAGTCGCGCCGGGGCGAATCCCGGAACGCACGAGATTGGCTTCGATTCCGCGGCCGATACGATTACGATTCGCCATACAGCGCGCAGCCGCGAAGGATTTGCGCGCGGGGCGTTGCGCGCGGCGCGATGGGTGGCGGGCAAGAAAGGCTTCTTCGATTTTCGGGAGATTGTCAACGAGCTGGAGTAAGGTGGACGGTAAGGAGGGGAAAATGTTTACGGGATGCGGGACAGCGCTGGTCACACCATTTCGGCAGGACCTTTCGCTCGATGAAACCGCGATGCGGCAGCTGGTGCAGCGCCAGATCGCGGCCGGAATCAATTTCCTGGTGCCCTGCGGCACTACCGGCGAAAGCCCCACGCTCAGCGCCGCGGAACAGAGGCGCGTGGTGGAAATCACGATCGAGGAGGCGCGTCGCGCGAAGACTCCCGTGGTCGCCGGCGCCGGCGGAAACAACACCGCGCATGTGATCGAGATGGCGCGCGAGTTCGAAAAGCTGGGCGCGAGCGGGATTCTTTCGGTGGCGCCGTATTACAACAAGCCAACGCAGGAAGGCCTTTACCAGCATTACAAAGCGATCGCCGCGGCGATTTCGCTGCCAATCATTCTTTACAACATTCCCGGACGCACGGGTGTCAATATCGAGCCGGCCACGATCGCGCGGCTCGCGGAAATCGAGAACATCGTCGGCGTGAAGGAAGCGTCCGGGAATATCGCGCAGATGGCCGTGGTGCTGTCGGTCGTTCCCAAGCGATTCGCCGTGCTTTCGGGCGACGATGGAATCACGATTCCATTAATGGCGCTTGGCGGGCGCGGCCTGATTTCCGTGGTATCGAACGAGATTCCCGCCGAGATGACGCGGATCGTCCAGCTCTGCCTTGAGAATGATTTCGCCGGAGCGCGCGAAATTCACGAGCGCTATTTCCGGTTGATGGAAGCGAATTTTGTGGAGACGAATCCCGGTCCCGCCAAAGCCGCCATGGCATTGATGGGGCTCCTCGAGCCGGTGTTCCGGCTGCCGATCGTCGCGCCGAAGCCGGAAAATCTGGCAAAAATCCGCAGCGCGCTCGAAGGCGTCGGGCTGGTTCAGCAGGTCTATGCTGCCCGCTGAAATCAGCTCCGAGATCGAACGCCTGTTCGACGATAATCCGGGGCGTTACACCGACGAGCACCTGCGCCTGTTCCAACAATTCAAGGATGCGCTGAACGCGGGCGAAATCCGCGCGGCGGAGCCGGATTCCGAGCGAGCCAGCGGATGGCGCGTGAATCCGTGGGTGAAGAAGGGCATTCTGCTCGGCTTCCGCATGGGTAAGATTGTGGATATGTCCATTGACGCCGCGCGCCAGCCATTCTTCGACAAGTCCACTTACCCCGTGAAAAATATGACGGCGGATTCCGGCGTGCGAATTGTGCCGGGCGGCTCGAGCATTCGCGATGGCTGCTACGTCGGCAAGGGCGTTACCTGCATGCCGCCGATGTACATCAACGCGGGCGCATATGTGGACGAAGGAACGATGATTGATTCGCACGCGCTGGTCGGCAGCTGCGCGCAGATCGGTCGGAAGTGCCACATCTCCGCCGCCGCGCAGATAGGAGGCGTGCTCGAGCCAGTCGGGGCGCTGCCGGTGATCATCGAAGACGAGGTGCTCGTCGGCGGAAACTGCGGCGTCTATGAAGGTACGGTGGTGAAGCGGCGCGCGGTGCTCGGCACCGGAACCGTCCTCAACCGCTCGACTCCAGTTTACGACGTCGTCACGGGCGCGGTGCACAGCGCGAGCGCGGACGAGCCCCTGGTGATTCCCGAGAATGCCGTCGTGGTCGCCGGGTCGCGAGCAATTGCTCAGGGGCGCGGCAAGGATTGGAATCTTTCGCTCTACACGCCGGTGATCGTGAAATACCGCGACGCGAAAACGGACGTGAAGGTGCAACTCGAAGATTTGCTGCGCTGAAAGCTTGAGTGATGAAGCTTCGTTCCCTAATCCTGCAGCTCGGACCCTTCGCGATTCTGCTGGCCGTCGCCTGCTATCTCCAAGCCCGTTGGAACGAGATCCCGGAACGCTTTCCAGTTCACTGGGGCGTTGACGGAATGCCCAACGGATGGTCCACGCGAACTCCGCAGGGAGTGTACGGACCATTGCTATTCGGCGCAGCGATCGTGATCGGCATCGCCTTGCTCTCGTATGCGATATCGCATTCCGCGAGGGGGCTGCCATCAGCATCGGGCGGGCCGGCCGATGGAGTTTTTTCGCATCGCCTCAGCGTCGTGTTGCTGGGAGTTGAATTCTTTGTTGCGGCGGTCTTGTCCATGGTGGCGCTGCTGCCATTGACGGGGAATCCGCCTGTCGCGACGCTTGTGATCCTGCCTGTGGTGATTCTCGCGTCCGCGCTTTTTTTGCGCGGATGGCTCAGGCAGGAACGCGTGCTATCGCCGAACATTCCGAGTGGCAGCTCGCCCGACGCGTGCTGGAAGTGTGGACTCTTCTATTTCAATCCGGACGACCCGGCGCTGTTTGTAGAGAAGCGCGTCGGAATCGGCTACACCGTTAATTTTGCGCATGCTTCCGCGTGGATCATCATGGCGCTCACGCTGCTCGTACCGCTGGGACTGGCAGCTTGGGCGATTTCGCATCGCTAGCACCTCGAAGGTCCAATGCCACACCTTGACACGGGCTTTGTGTTGTGTCGAACTCACAACTGATGCGAAGGTTTCTCATAATCCTGTGTATCTGGTGTAGCAGCGCAGGCAGCTACTCCATCGCTCACCCGCGTACTGTGACGATCACTGGCCGAGCTGTTGCCTATTCATCGAATCTGACCTGTCTAAATGGAAACGGCTACTGGTCCGAGATCATCCGCGTTGAACATCCCGCAAGTCACGATTCGGGATTTATCCAATTCGATTTTTCGCTACCATGCGGCAAGTTTCCGATTTGGCTCTCGACCCAACCTGTCACCGAGAAATTCCACTTATTCAGAAAACGTGATTGTGACGGGGTGCTAACGGGCTCTGTAGATGACGATTTCTCCCATAGCAAGACCCTACCTGTTTGGAATTATTTTCCCGGCGCCCCGCACGACGAGCTTCCATTTGGTCATGTCGTTCCGTGCTACGGTTCTCTCGATCTGCCCGAAGTGCCCGTCGTCTAGTCTCGCGGCGGAAGCGTCAACGAATCGCTCACGACGAGCTCGCCGACGCGAAGCTTCGCGACCTTCAACTCGTCAATCTCCAGAGATTTTATTTTGGCGCGGCTAATGGCCAGCTTCCCGATCACCAATCGGCCGATGGCCAGTGCTCCGATTGCAAACGCGCCGACAGCCAGCGCGCCCAGAGCGCCGGCTGGAAAAGAAATGCTGCGGTTCGCCTTGGAATGCGCGAAGCTTTTCATGAGTCCCCTCTCAATCAGCCGCTGTCAGCAGAAATCCAAGCAGCCGCGCGACACTTTTGCATTCAATCATGCCCGCGCGGAATCGGCAATCTAGCGCAAGTCCACCGGACTCCGAGCTTGACATGCGCCGCCGCTTATCATAATTTTAGTGACGCAATGAAACTGCTGCGGACACATCATAGCCAACACCATCACGTGAACCCGTGCCCGCGGCGGTGTGGCTAGCTGGATCGAAATTAGCTGCACTTATCAGCCCGCTGGCGCGGCAAGCGCCGGCGGGCTTTTTGTTTCTGGGCGAACACTTTTTCAGGAGACACAATGGAACTCGATTTCGAAAAGGGAAATGGGCTGATTCCGGCGATCGTGCAGGACGCCGTGAATGGCGAAGTACTGATGCTGGGATTTATGAACCGCGAGGCGCTCGCCAAGACGCAGGAAACCGGCTTCGTCACGTTCTATAGCCGCTCGCGCAAGAAACTCTGGATGAAGGGGGAGAGTAGCGGCCAAAAACTCCTGCTGCGGGAAATGCGCGTGGATTGCGATCAGGACGCGCTGCTGGTCCGCGCCGAACTCGACGGCGGAGCCGTCTGCCACGAAGGCTATCGGAGCTGCTTTTTCCGCCAGATGGATCGCGCGGGCGATGCAAAGGTGATTGCCGAGCGCATTCTTTCGCCCGAGGAACTTTACGGGAAAGGGAAAAAATAATGAGCCGCCTGAAACTCGGCATCCCGAAGGGAAGCCTGCAGGAATCAACCGTCGAGCTGTTCGCGAAGGCCGGCTGGCGAATTTCAGTCAGCTCGCGCAGCTACTATCCGACCATTGATGACCCAGACATCGAATGCATGATGGTCCGCGCGCAGGAAATGGCGCGGTACGTGGAAAGCGGCGCGCTCGATGCCGGCCTCACGGGCAAGGATTGGATTCTGGAAACGGGCGCGGACGTGGAGGAAGTGATCGAGCTGGTCTATTCGAAGACGAGCTTCGGGCGTGTGCGCTGGGTGCTGGCCGTAGCGGAGGACTCGCCGATGCAGAGCGTGCGCGACCTGGAAGGAAAAGTGATCGCGACCGAGGCGGTGAAGATGACCGAGCGCTATCTCGCCAAGCACGGCGTGAAGGCGCGTGTGGAATTTTCCTGGGGCGCCACGGAAGTGAAAGTTCCGCAGCTGGCCGACGCGATTGTGGAGGTGACGGAGACAGGCTCGTCGCTTCGCGCCAATCATCTGCGGGTGGTGGATACGCTGCTTGAATCCGCGACATGGCTGATCGCCAATCGCGCGGCCCGAAAAGACGCCTGGAAACACGAAAAAATCGCGCACATGGCGATGCTGCTCGAAGGGGCCATCAAGGCATACAGCCGCGTGGGATTGATGCTCAACGTGCGGCGCGACGACCTCGACAAAGTGCTGGCCGCGCTGCCCGCGCTGCGCAATCCCACGATAGCGCAGCTGAGTGATCCCGGGTGGGTCGCGATCAATACGATTGTCGAAGAGAAGACCGTCCGCGAACTGATCCCCAAGCTGAAAGCGGCGCGCGCGGAAGGAATTGTCGAATACCCGCTCAACAAGGTCGTGTATTGATGCGCATTCTCCCGCTGACAACCGCAAACGAAAGGAAAATGCTGGCTTCGCGCCGCGCAAGCAGCCGCAATGCGGAGCGCGTTGCCGCGCGCATCGTTGCGGACGTGGGGCGGCGCGGAGATGCGGCACTCTTCTCCTGGACGAAGCGGCTCGACCGGCTGGCGCTGGGTCCGCGGAATGTGTGGGTATCGCGCGCGGAAATGCGCGCGGCGCGCAAGAGCGTCTCGCGTGCATTTCTGGCCGCGATTGACCATGCCGAGCGCAATATTCGCGCCGTCGCGCGACGGCAGAAGCCGCAGGAATGGACGATCGAAGTCGAGGCGGGAGTGCGCGCCGGGCAGCGCGTGCGTCCGATAGAATCTGTTGGATGCTACCTGCCGGGCGGGCGCTTTTCGCTGGTTTCCACTTTGCTGATGACCGTGATTCCAGCGCAGGAGGCGGGCGTGAGTGAGATTGTCGTCGCCAGCCCGCAACCGGGGCCGGCGCTGCTCGCTGCTGCTGAACAGCTCGGGGTGCGGCGCGTAGCTCGCGTGGGGGGCGCGCAGGCCATTGCGGCGCTGGCGTATGGAACGCGCTCGATTCCGCGCGTGGATAAAATTTGCGGGCCGGGCAATCGCTTCGTCACCGCCGCGAAAAAGCTTGTGAGCAATGATTGCGCCATAGACATGCTCGCAGGTCCTACGGAGGCGCTGGTCTTTGCGCAACGCGGCAACGCGCGATTCATCGCCGCGGATTTGATCGCGCAGGCGGAGCACGACCCGGACGCGATTTCGGTTCTCGTCACCACTTCGGCGCCGCTCGCGCGCGCCGTTGCAGCGGAAATCGAGCGAGAGTTGGCCGATCTCCCTAAAACAAATCTCGCGCGGCGCTCACTCGCGAAAAATGGCGCGGTGCTGGTGGCGAAGAATCTGGCGGACGCTGTTGGATTCGTGAACCGGTTTGCGCCGGAACATTTGAGCCTTCCCGGCGGCGCGGATAGCCTGCTGAAACGCATTGAGTCCGCGGGAAGCATTTTCCTCGGCGACTGGAGCGCGCAGTCTTTCGGCGATTACGCGAGCGGCACGAACCACGTCCTGCCGACGGGCGGCGTGGCGCGCACACGCGGCGGCCTCTCCGTTTCGGATTTCGTGAAATGCATCAGCGTGCAGGAAGTGTCGCGCGCGGGCGTGCGGCGCCTCGCCCCCGTGGTCGCAGAATTCGCGCGCGCTGAAGGTTTGCAGGCGCACGCGCGATCGGTCGAGGTGCGGAAATGAAGGTGGCGATTCGAGTGCGGCGCGCGGTCGAGCGGATGCATCCCTATGATCCGCCGCTCGAAGGGCGCACCGACAAGTTGCGCCTGGATTTCAACGAGAATCCGATTGGATGCTCGCCGGCGGTTTGCCGGGCGCTCGCGAAACTCAGCGCAGCATCCATCTCCGCGTACCCGGAACAGGAAACTGTGCGCAGGAGGGCCGCAAAATATTTTGGCGTCGAGCCTTCGGAGCTGTTGCTGACAAATGGCACGGACGAAGCGCTGAGCCTGGTGGTGAATGCGTTCATCGAGCCGCGGGACACCGTGCTGCTCGTCGAGCCGACGTACGCGATGTACCGCTTTTACTCTGAGCTGGCGGGGGCGCGCATCTCGGTGCCGCGCTACGACGCCGCGATGTGTTTCCCGTGGAACAATGTGCTCGCGGCGCTGCGGTCCGGGCCGCGCGTCTTCTTTCTGCCTAATCCGAATAGCCCCACGGGCAACCTGCTGTCCGCGCGAGAGTTGCAGCGAATCCTGAAGGCGGCGCCGCGCACGATGGTGGTGATTGACGAGGCGTATTTCGAATTTTCCGGAGTCACGGTAATTCCCTGGATCCGGCGGCACCCGAATCTGATCGTCACGCGCACGTTTTCGAAGACGGCAGGCCTCGCCGGGCTGCGCCTTGGCTGCATCTTCGTGAATCGCGAATTGGCCGCGACGATGAGAAAGGCTCAATCGCCTTACCCGGTTAATGCCGCCGCGCTGGTGGCTGCCGAAGCCGCCATGCACGATCGCGCGTTTATCGCGCGGACGGTGCTCGAAGTCTGCCGCAGCCGAGTGGAGTTCGCACGCTGCATGAAACAGTTTGGCGTGCAGTGCTTTCCGAGCGCGGGCAATTTCGTGCTGGTGCATTTGGGCGAGCGAACCAAGCAAATCGTCGCGGCGCTCGGGCGCAAAGGAATCCTGGTCCGCGACCGCTCCAGCGATTTCGGCGGCGAGGGGTACGTCCGCATCACCCTGGGAACTTTCGCGCAGACGCGGCGGCTGCTGCGCGAGTTGAAAGAGATCCTATGAGAAAAGCAGCGTTGCACAGAGCGACGAAGGAAACCGACATCCGTCTGCGGCTGAATCTCGACGGCCGCGGGAAATCGCATATCACGACGGGAATTAGATTCTTCGATCACATGCTCGAGCAGATCGCGCGCCACGGCGGCCTCGATCTCGAGCTGATTGCACGCGGCGATCTGGATGTGGACCAGCACCACACCGTGGAGGACGTGGGCATTGCGCTGGGCGAAGCGGTGAAGAAGGCCCTGGGATCGAAGCTCGGAATCCTGCGCGCCGGATATTTCCTGATGCCAATGGACGATTGCCTGGCGGCTGCGGCGCTCGATTTTTCCGGCCGGGCGTATTGCGTCTGCAATTTCAAGATTTCGGCGGCGCGCGTCGGCGATTTTCAGACTGAGTTGATGGAGGATTTTTTCCGTGCGTTCGCGCACGCAGCCGCGGCTAACGTGCACTTGAAGCTGATGTACGGGCGGTCGTCGCATCATCAGGTCGAATCTATTTTCAAGGCGTTTGCGAAGGCGTTGCGTTTCGCGGTAACGCGCGATAAGCAGCTGCGGCGCGTGCTGCCTTCCACAAAGGGATTACTGTGATGATCGCGATCGTGGATTACGGCGCCGGGAATTTACCGTCAGTCGAGCGCGCCCTGCGAGGGCTGGGCGCGGAAACGGAACGCGCAGTCGAACCGGGGCAGCTGCGCGCGGCGAAGGCGATCGTTCTGCCCGGAGTGGGGCACTTCGCCGCATTCGTCGCCGGCTTGCGCGAGAGAAATCTAACCGAGCCGCTGCGCGCCGCTTACGACGCGGGCGTGCCGATTCTCGGAATCTGTCTTGGACTTCAGGCGATGTTCACTTCGAGCGAGGAAGCTCCGGGTGATAAGGGACTCGGCTTCTTTCCGGAGGTAGTCCGCGCGCTGCCGACGAACGTGAAGTCTCCGCACATCGGTTGGAATCAGCTGCGCCGCACGCAGCCGAGTGTGCTGCTTCGCGGCATTCCGGACGACGCCTATTTTTATTTCGCGCATTCCTTTGCGGCGCCCGCTACGGCTGAGCCGACGGTGGCGGCCTGCGATCATGGCTTCCCGTTCTCGGCGGTACTCGAGCGCGGCAACCTGCGAGGCGTGCAGTTTCATCCGGAAAAATCCGGCGAGACCGGCGCGCTGGTCCTGCGCAACTTCCTGGAATCCATCCAATGACTCTCGCTCGCAGAATTATTCCGTGCCTCGATGTGGACGCTGGCCGCGTGGTGAAGGGAATCGAGTTCGAGGGCCTGCGCGACATGGGCGATCCGGCGGAGCTTGGGGCGCGCTATAACCACGAAGGCGCGGACGAGCTAGTGGTGCTCGATATCAGCGCATCCGTGCAGGGTCGCGCGACATTTCTGGAAACGATTCGGCGCGTGGCGGAGCAACTCAACATTCCGCTGACAGCCGGAGGCGGAATCCGAAAAATGGAGGATGGCCGGGCGGTGCTGCGCGCGGGCGCGGATAAAGTAACGGTGAACACAGCGGCCGTCGAGCGGCCGGAGTTGATTTCGGAATTGTCACAGCAATTCGGCGCGCAAGCCGTGGTGCTTTCACTCGACGTGAAGCGCAAAGGCGATTCGTGGGAAGCGTACACGCGCGGCGGGCGGAACGCGACTGGACTCGACGCGGCCGAGTGGGCCGCCGAAGCCGTGTCACGCGGAGCCGGAGAAATCCTGCTCACTTCGATTGACCGCGACGGCACATGCAGTGGGTTCGATTGCGAGCTGACCGCGAAAATCGCGGCCACGGTGCCCGTGCCGGTGATCGCGTCGGGCGGCGCCAGCACGTTTGATGATTTTCTCGCTGTGTACACGGATGGCCGCGCGGACGCCGCGCTGGCCGCTTCGATTTTCCATCAGGAGACGCGCTCGATTGCGGCGCTGAAGAAATTCCTGGCCGAACGCGGCGTGCCCATTCGCCTAAGCCGATAGGCGGATGAGAAATGGAACGATGACGCGATGATCATTCCCTGCATTGATCTACAAGGCGGCAAGGCGGTGCAGCTGGTGCGCGGCCGCAAACGCGCCCTCGCCGTGGACGATGTCCTCGGCCTGCTCGACCGTTTCCGCGATTATCCGATTTTGCATGTAATTGATCTCGATGCGGCCATGCGAAGAGGCTCGAACGCGCGCTGGATTAAGCTGCTGTGCCAGCGAGGGAACCGGAAAGTGCGCGTCGGCGGCGGGATTCGGACTGTGGCCCGCGCTGAGAGAATTCTTTCGTGGGGCGCGGAGAAAATTATCGTTGGCAGCGCGGCCTTTCGGGACGGAAAAGTGGCGCGCGATTTTCTGGGCGAGCTTGCCGCGCGCGTCGGTCGCAGCCACGTGATCGTTGCACTGGATACGGAAGCTGGCAGGATCGTGGTGCGCGGATGGCGGGAGCGGTTGAAACTCCGGCCCGCGGATGTGATTCCGGAGCTCGAGCCATTCTGCTCGGGGTTTCTTTCCACGTTCGTGGACAACGAAGGCACGATGAAGGGAACGGACCTCTCATGGTTCAGGCAGCTTCAGCGCGTCACCAGGCTGCCCATCACCGCCGCGGGCGGAATTCGCAGCATGCGCGAGGTAAACGCGCTCGAAAAAGCCGGGATGGACGCAGCCGTGGGAATGGCGATTTACACTGGGAAGCTCGCAGCGGACAAAACCGGCCTCCGCCGGACGTAGGTCTCTGGAACTACCTTTCGCTATTTCGAACACGCATATGCCATTGATAATGCGGTAGTTAATACCACGTCCCGTCCCGAAGTACAGGTCTGCGACCTGAACTTCCGTACCACCGGTTTGAGAAACCTGGCCTATAGGGCATATCCCGATTCGGACGCTATCCTCATCCTCGTTGGAAGAAGCGAGTCATCCGGTCCCGACCGCAAGGGGCCTTCCAGATGGGGGAAATCGAAATGCGTACTGAGGGAATCCGCAAATCCGCACTCAGCTTGATGGTCCTGTCCGGCGCGCTGCTGTTCAGCCAGCCGCTCCACGCGCAACACGTGATCACGAATCTGCCGCGCCTTACCGAGGGCGGCGAAAACCCCGTGAGCTTCATGCGCCCGCACTACTCAATTTATACTCCGGATAATACATCCGCAGCGAGTGCGCCATCCGGCCCGCCGACTTCCGCGTTTGCTCCCGCGCAAGTGCGTCATGCCTACGGTTTTGACCAGATAACGAATCAAGGCGCCGGGCAGACGATCGGAATCGTGGACGCGTACGACGATGCCAACGCGGAAAAGGACCTCGGCGTATTCAGCGCGCAATTCGGTTTGCCGGCCTGCACCAGCAGCAATGGCTGCTTCCGCAAAGTCTATTCGAATGGAAAACAGCCCGCGGCGAACGCCAACTGGGCCGTGGAAATTTCGTTGGATGTGCAATGGGCGCATGCGATCGCGCCGAAGGCCACGATCGTTCTGGTTGAAACGCCGAGCAACAGCTTGAGCGATCTGGTCAACGGCGTGACCACCGCCGTGAAAAATGGCGCGTCGGCCGTATCCATGAGTTGGACCGCTGGTGAGTTTTCCAGCGAGACGAGCATGGACAAGAATTTCGTCTCGAACGGCGTGACTTATCTGGCCGCTTCGGGCGATGTCGGGACCGGCGCAGTTTATCCGGCAGCGTCTCCGGATGTGATTGGCGTCGGCGGAACGTCGCTGTATCTGAGCGCCAACGGCAGCTATCAGAGCGAAACGGCATGGAGCGGCAGCGGCGGCGGATTGAGCGTTTACGAGCGCGAGCCTTCGTTTCAAGCGCAGTTCGGGATACCCGACGATTCGCGCGGCTACCGCGGCAGCCCCGATGTTTCGTTCGACGGAAATCCCGGCACCGGCTACGCGGTTTACGATTCGATCGGGATCAGTGGCTATGCAGGATGGTTTCAGGTCGGCGGGACGAGCGCGGGCACGCCGCAATGGGCCGCGCTGATCGCCATCACCAACTCGATGCGGGCTGCGGCGCGCAAATCGAACCTCTCCAGCACCAACACCACGCTTTACACGCTCGCGAAGACCGGACTCAACACCGACTTCCGAGCGGTTACGCAGGGCACCAACGGAACGTGCGGCATCATCTGCACCGCCTCCGCCGGCTATGACTACGTCACCGGGTTGGGCACACCGCAGGCCAGCGCCCTGATCACTGCACTCGTCGCCCAGCACTAATTGCGACCGGCCCACTGCTCCGCCCGGCTCTTGTCATGTCAAACTTGCCGGGGGCAGGGGCACTGGGACCGGCGCAACTAAATCCCAGCCCCGAAGTTACTTCCGATGTGTTTCCCGCAACATCCAAGCGCAACAGGCGTCGCGCCGGTTTGCCCGCATAGTGTATAGTTTTTGAAGGCGCGGCCATCGTAAACGCCAGGTTGTTTTCGCATTAGGCCACTTCGAATTGCTTTGCGCCGGATCCTCCTACGACATGAAAAAGTCATTGCGGGTAATGAAATTCGGCGGGACGTCTGTGGGCGATGCTTCGTGCATCGCGCGTGTAACGCAGATCGTGAAGGCAGCGGCAGCGGAAGGCCCGATTATCGCGGTTGTTTCGGCGATGAGCGGCGTGACCAACCGCCTGATTGATGCCGCGAATCTTTCCGCCTTGGCCGAGGGCAAGCAGGTGGACGTGATTTTTGCGTCGCTGCGCCTTCAGCACGAGACCGCGCTCGCTTCGCTCATTCACGATGAAGCCAGGCGCAAGCGGGTTGCAGTGTGCCTCGCTAAAATTTTCGACGAAGGTGAACGCCTCTGCAAGGGCACCGCGCTCCTGCACGAGCTGACGCCGCGCTCGCTCGACGCGATTTCAAGTCTGGGAGAGCGGCTTTCCGCGCCCATGGTCGCCGGCGCTCTCTCGGAATTGGGAACTCCCAGCGAACCCGTGGAAGCCACTGAATTGATTGTGACGGATTCGAGCCATGGCGGCGCCGATCCGCGGATGGATCGCACGCGCGAACGTTCCGAGGGGCGGTTGCAGCCATTGCTGGCGGAGGGCGTGGTCCCGGTGGTTACAGGATTCATAGGCGCGACGCAGGACGGTGTGTTGACCACGCTGGGGCGCGGCGGATCGGATTATTCAGCCACTATTCTGGGCGCGGCGATGGGCGCTGGCGAAGTGATCATCTGGACCGATGTGGACGGCGTGATGACTGCCGACCCGCGGCTGGTTCCCGACGCGCGCACCATTCCTGAAATCTCCTATCGCGAAGCGACCGAACTCGCATATTTCGGAGCGAAGGTGCTGCATCCGAAAACGCTGCATGCCGTCTCGCAGGCCGGCATTCCCGTTTGGATTCGAAACAGTTTTACGCCCGAGCGCACAGGAACGAAAATCACTCCCAAGGGGCGCACCAACGGCGGAGGCGTGAAGGCGCTTACCGCGATTCGCGACGTCGCGCTGATTACGGTCGGCGGCCCGGGAATCGTGGGCTTGACCGACGTGGTGGGCCGCACATTCTCGACTACGGCGGAGGTGCGCGCGAGCATCCTGCTGATTTCGCAATCCTCGTCGCAGAACGACATCTGCTTTATCGTCGCCGCGGCCGATGCGAAGCGCACCGTTGAGGCTTTGCGCAAGGAGTTCGCGCAGGATGTCGCGCACGAAAAAGTGGAACACATCACCATGGATACGACCATCGCGATTGTGGCCGTGGTCGGCGAAAACATGCGCGGCACTCCGGGCGTTGCCGGACGAACGTTCAACGCAGTCGGACGCGAGAACGTGAACATCATCGCCATCGCGCAGGGATCGTCGGAGACGAACATCTCGTTCGTCGTGTTCGAAAAGGAAATCAAGGCGGCTCTCGCAGCGACGCACCGGGAGTTCGGACTGGCGGGAACGAAGGCCAAAGGTTCCTGAAATGATGGAAAAGACTGCGCGGGCGGCGGACAAGGCGGCCGAAAAGGCCGTGCAGCGATGCATTGATTTCGCATGCGGCGCCACCTACGGACTTCGCGAGCGCATCTACGTGTGCCCGCGATGCGGCGGAACGCTCGAGATTGATTGCCACCTCGATGTGTCCGGCGAACCTGCCGAGCTGCCTAAGCGCTGGGCGGCTCGCGCTGCTTCGCGCGATCCGCTCGATGTGAGCGGCGTGTGGCGCTATCGAGAGATGCTTCCGTTCGATGAACCCATCCCGTTCGTGACGCTGTTCGAGGGAAATACTCCGCTCTATCACGGACCACGTTCCGCGGAGTATTGCGGTCTGGACGATTTGCGGCTGAAGCATCAGGGATGCAATCCGACCGGCTCGTTCAAGGACACGGGCATGACCACGGCCATCACGCAGGCCGTCGTGCTCGGCGCGCGAACCGCAGTCTGCGCGAGCACCGGGAACACCTCCGCGAGTCTCGCGGCCTACGCCGGGCGGGCAGGTTTGCAATCCGCCGTGCTGCTGCCGAGCGGGCAGATTTCGTCGGGGAAGCTCGCGCAGACCCTGGACTACGGCGCGCTGGTTTGCGAAATTGACGGCAATTTCGACGACTGCATGCGCCTGATTCAGGAACTGGGGGACGATCCCTCGATTTACGTGGCGAACTCGATTAACCCGTTCCGGATCGAGGGACAAAAAACCGTCGCGTTCGAGTTGATGGAGCAGTGCCTGTGGCAGGTTCCGGACCACGTGGTGGTTCCCGGCGGAAACATGGGGAACAGCACCGCGCTCGGAAAAGGATTTCAGGAGCTGCTCGATCTCGGAATGATCGACCGCCTGCCGAAACTGAGTGTGATTCAGGCCGAAGGCGCGGCGCCGGTGGCGCGGTTGTTTGCCACGCTTGATCTGAAGAAGACGGACGGCGGCGCGAATCTCCCTGAGACCATGGCTCCGGTGGAAAATCCGCGCACATTGGCTACGGCGATTAAAATCGGAGCGCCCGTGTCCTGGAAGAAGGCGCTGCGCGCAGTACTGCGCTCGGGCGGAAAAGTTATTTCCGTGAGCGAACGGGAAATCGCCGACGCGAAGGCCATGATCGGACGCGACGGAATTGGTTGCGAGCCGGGATCTGCCACCACGGTTGCGGGAATCAAGAAACTTGTGGCCGCGGGACACATCCGAGCCGACGAAAATGTAATCGCCGTGCTCACCGGGCACATGCTCAAGGACCCGGACTACGTGAGCGCGTATCATCGCGGAACGCTGGCGATCGATTCCAGCGCGAAGGATGGTTCCGCGGCGCCGCAGCCCATTCATGGCGCGTTTCAGAACTCGCCGGTGCGCGTGGACGCAAACAAGGCCGCGATTCTGGCGACTCTCGAGCGACGACGATAGCTTTGGCGATGTCCAGCCCAGCCCAATGACCGCCCCACGGCAAAGTTCGTTTGAAGTGCGCGTCCCCGCTTCCACGGCGAATATGGGCGCGGGCTTCGATTGCCTGGGCCTCGCGCTGGAAATGTACCTGAGCGTGCGGGCCACGCTGCTCGCGAAATCAGAAGGGCGAGCATTGGCGCGAAGCCGCGGCGTGCGCGGCACATCGGAACTTCCCAGCGATCCCGATCAAAATTTGATTTTCCGCGCGATGCGCCATACGGCCGAGCGCGAGGGTTTTGTATTGCCGCGCGTGCGGCTCGCCGTGCAAAACGAAATACCTGTAGCCGGAGGACTCGGCAGCAGCGCGGCGGCGACTGTGGCAGGCATTGCGCTGGGATTTGCGGTCACCGGCCGCGCCATCTCGAAGGATGCGACACTGCGTTACGCTACCGAGATGGAGGGCCACCCGGACAACGTAGCCGCCGCCCTCCTCGGCGGGCTGGTGGTCACCTTCAGCCGCCCCGACGGTACGGTTGCCGCCGTTCGGAAACACTGGCCGAAAGTGATTCGCCTGATCGTGGTCACGCCGAACGTGAAGCTCGAAACCAAAAAATCGCGCGCGGTGCTGCCCGCGAGCGTTCCGCGAGCTGACGCGGTGTTCAATTTGCAGCGGTCGGCGCTATTCGTCGCCGCGCTCGAAGACCGCCGCTACGAACTCCTGTGGGACGCGATGCAGGACCGGCTGCATCAAACAGCCCGTCAGTCGCTGATCCCCGGTCTGGCTGAAGTGCTCGCGTTACCACGCATGCCGGGATTACTTGGAATCGCGCTGAGCGGCGCAGGGCCGAGTGCGGTCGCGCTGGCCACAGGCCGGCACGATGAAATCGGGAAGGCGATCGCGCACTGCTTCGAAAAACACAATCTCGCCCCGACTCTGCGGCAATTAGAAGCCGCGCAGGAAGGCCTCACCTCAACGCAGAAATACATCTCGCAGAAATAATTTCACTTCAGAAATTTCAGGCTTTGCGTTTTTTGCGGAACCGGGGAAGCAGTCCGCCCGCTATCAGGATCACTAGTCCGGTCGCAAGCAACCCGACGGTAGCTGGCTCCGGCACTTTTGCGGGCGGCGGAGTAGGAGTCGTCGAGTGCGGAGGCCCTCCACCCACAATCGGGAAGATCGGCGGCGGAATAATGCCTCCTCCGGGAGGTCCGCTGGGAGGAACAGAGCCCGGAGGCGGAGGCAGCGGCGGTGTTAGCGGAAATACAGGCGGCGGCTGGTTGACGGCAAACAGAGTTGGCGGCGCTGCCATGGCGGTCGGGGGCGGCTCCTGAGGAGACACCGGGCCGGCCGGAGTATCAGACAAGCGATTTCCGCAGCGAGTCCGCGCTTCGTGGACGCCATCGGAAATAAGCGTCTCGCCTTTGAAAAGCCTCAGCGTCTTTTTCGTCCAGTAAACACGATCGCCGAGCCGGTAGGAAACGTACACGGCCCGGTCCCGATCCAGACGAACGACATGAGCCTTCGAGAGATCGAAATCCGCATAATGTCCGGCCACAACCGGATCGTGAAAGACTGCATATGTCAGCTCGGCCCGACTCGCGACTCCGCCCGGAATCACAGAGTAGGGATACAACGGACGCGCAGCGGCTGCGGATAGAACGGAATTCCCTAGGTGCGATTGCCCGTGAAGTGACTTCAGTTCGTTCGAATCGGCGGCGGGTCCTCGCGGCTTGCTGATTCGTCCGCTGAAGCTCCATAGCGTGGCGGAGGCCGCGCACACCAACGCGAATATATGGACCCAACCTAATACACTAATTCTGCTGCGCAATTCTCCTCCAGAGGATTGCCCCACAACCATCCGCCCCCGGGCGAGGCGGACCCCCACTTGAACTCTTCTTCAACAGCAACTCCACTGCCAGCTACGGGTTCGTTGATTCCGTTAGGTACACGCGGGAGTATCACCCATCATCCCCGCCACGCGAGGTGTTACGTTACCCCAATTGCGCAAATAATTCTCGATAGAAACGTCAGACCGGGAAAAACTTTACCGCCAGTTCCCCTTCGGGGTGATGCGACCGGGTACCAGCCAAATCCGCGATTTCTCGATCCTGGCGAGTTTACAGGTGATTACGGTTACCTGATTTGCGTTGATCTGGACACGCGCAAGCGGGCGGTTTCCTTCAATTCCTTGCTCCAGTGCCAGAACATCACGCCCAGGGCAGTCACGGGTCCCAAAATGCACAGAATCGCAGCCAAAATCAGGAGAATCAGGAGGACAATATTGACCGCTGTCATCGCCATCAGAATTTCCCTCCGACAGGCGTCCGTACACTCCAGCAAGCATTTTGGGGGCCACCGCTTCATTCGTCAATAGCTTGCTATCGCCCCACGGGCAGCAGGCGGCGGTCGGCGTGCCTCAATGATCGGACTCTGAGCGTGAGATAATGGATTCAATCGAAATATGAGGGAATCCTGACGACAGATCTACGCGTCTCATAAAGGAACCTTTGGAGCGCTGAAGAGATGTGGATTGTTCGACTCGCATTACGCCGCCCTTATACTTTCATCGTCACCTCGATTCTGATTCTGATCCTGGGCGTCGTCTCTATCGTCCGCACCCCCGTTGATATTTTCCCCAACATAGATATCCCGGTCATCACCGTCGTTTGGCAATATACGGGACTCTCTCCGGAAGAGATGTCCAATCGGATCATTTTCAATTTCGAGCGATCCCTGACGACGACCGTAAACAACATCGCTCACATGGAATCGCAGTCCTTGGCCGGCGTCGGACTCATCAAGGTTTTCTTCCAGCCGCATACCGACATGGGCTTCGCGATTTCGCAAGTGACGGCCATCAGCCAGAGCACCGTAAAGAACCTGCCCCCCGGCATCACGCCACCTTTCATAGTTGAGTACAGCGCCTCGTCCGTTCCGATTCTTCAACTGGGTCTCTCGGCCCCCGGCCTGAACGAACAGCAACTCGCAGATATGGGCCAGAATTTCATCCGCACCGGCTTGATTACGATTCCCGGCATCGAGATCCCTTATCCCTACGGCGGCAAACAGCGCACGGTCATGGTGGATCTCAATACCACCGCATTGCAGGCCAAGGGGCTGTCTCCGCTCGACATCGTCAATACGATCAATGCCCAGAATCTGATCCTTCCGGCGGGCACGGCCAAGATCGGCTCATTTGAATATCAAGTGGACATGAACGGTTCTCCGCAGACCGTGAATGAAATGAACGATCTGCCGATTAAGACAGTGAACGGCTCGACGGTTTACATTCGCGACGTGGGATTTGTGCGGGATGGCTTTACGCCACAGACCAATATCGTTCGGGTGAACGGCCAGCGCTCCGCCCTGATGTCCATACTGAAGCTCGGTGACGCTTCCACGCTGGATGTTATCGCGGGCGTCTACAAGATGCTGCCTACCGTCGAGGCTTCGCTGCCCTTGCATGTGGATATGCACCCGCTTTCTGACCAGTCGGTATTCGTGAAGGCCTCCATCAACGGAGTCGTGCGTGAGGGGGCGATTGCCGCTTGTCTGACCGGCTTGATGATCCTGGTGTTCCTCGGCAGCTGGCGCAGCACGCTGATCATCGTCGTCTCGATTCCGCTTTCGGTGCTGAGTTCGCTGATCGTCTTGAGCGCCATCGGCGAGACGATTAACATTATGACGCTCGGCGGGCTGGCCCTTGCGGTGGGCATTCTGGTGGACGACGCCACCGTGGAAGTGGAAAACATCAACCGCAACCTCGACCAAGGAAAGGAAATCATCCAGGCGATTCTGGACGGCGCCTCGCAGATCGCGGTGCCCGCTCTCGTTTCCACTCTCTCTATTTGCATCGTTTTCGTCCCCATGTTTCTGCTCTCCGGCGTGGCGCGCTACCTTTTCGTGCCACTGGCCGAAGCGGTGGTCTTCGCCATGCTCGCGTCGTATCTGCTCTCCCGGACCCTCGTCCCTACGATGGCCCGCTATCTGCTGGTCGAGCAGACGGAAGAGGAGCGTCGCGAGCGAATCGAGCGTTCGCGAAATGCCCTGGTGCGCATGCAGGCAAAATTCGAGACGGGCTTCGAACATTTCAGGGATCGCTACCATCGCGTACTCGAAGGGGCGGTCCGCCGCAGAAAAGTCTTCGTCATCTGCTTTCTTGCCTGCTGCGTGCTTTCTTTTGCGCTGATTCCATTCGTGGGAGAGGATTTCTTCCCGAGCGTGGACAGCGGCGAATTCATTTTCCATCTTCGCGCGCCTACCGGAACCAGAATCGAGGACACGGCCGCTTTGTGCGACCGCGTCGAGACCGAAATCCGTAGGGAAATCCCGGCCGATGAGCTCGGCACGATTCTCGACAACATCGGGCTGCCCTATAGCAACTTGAACCTGTCCTATAGCACCTCCGCTCCCATCGGCCCCGGGGATGCCGACATTCAGGTCGTGTTGAAGCGCGACCACCGCCCGACCGAACAGTACGTCCGCGCCCTCCGGAAGAATTTGGGACGCGATTTCCCCGGCGTCATTTTCTACGAATTGCCGGTGGACATCGTGACTCAGATTTTGAATTTCGGCCTCCCGGCTCCGATCAACGTCAAGATTGTCGGCCGCAACCTCGATGCCAACCGCTATTTCGCCGAAAATCTGATGAACCGCCTGAAATTCATCCCCGGCATGGTGGACCTGAGAATCCAGCAACCCTTTAATTATCCCAAGCTGCACCTGGACGTTGACCGCACCAGGGCCGGAGAAGTTGGCTTTACGCAGCGCGATGTGGCGCAAAACCTCTTGATTGCCCTCAGCGGCAGTTTTCAGACGGCCCCCGCGTTTTGGCTCGACCCCCGCACCGGCGTGAGCTACAGCATCGCGACGCAAACGCCCCAATATCAGGTGGGCTCGCTGCAGGATCTGCAAAACATACCGGTCGCCAACGCCGCCGGCAGCAACGCTACGCCTCAAATCCTGGGCAACATGGCGTCGTTCAGTCGGGGCGCTGAGATGGGAGTCGTGACGCACTACGATATCCAGTCGGCTATTGACATCTTCGGCGCCGTGGACGGGCGCGATCTCGGCGGAGTCTCGAATGATATGGACTCCATCATCAAGCAGAGCAAGAAGGATTTGCCCGCAGGATCGCAGATCCTCGTCCGCGGCCAGATCGAGACCATGCACTCATCTTTCGTCGGCCTGCTTACCGGACTCGGATTTTCAATCATTCTCGTCTATCTGTTGATCGTCGTGAATTTTCAGTCCTGGCTCGATCCGTTTATCATATTGATGGCCTTGCCTGCGGCGCTCGCTGGAATCGTCTGGTTCCTCTTTATCACTGGAACCACCATCAGCGTGCCGGCGCTGACGGGCGCGATCATGTGCATGGGCGTGGCCACGGCGAACAGCATCCTTTTGATCAGCTTTGCGAAGGAAAAACTGCAAGCCGGGAAGACACCCGCGGAAGCGGCCCTCGAAGCGGGATTCACGCGATTCCGTCCCGTCCTGATGACCGCGCTCGCGATGATTATCGGCATGCTTCCAATGTCTCTGGGCCTTGGGGAAGGCGGCGAACAAAACGCGCCGCTCGGCCGCGCCGTGATCGGCGGGCTATTGTTTGCGACCGGCGCGACTCTATTCTTTGTCCCGGTCGTCTTCGCCATCGTGCACGGCTGGCATCGGAAGGACTCGTCAGCGGCTTCGGCGTGAAACGAATGCCGACCGAAAATCGTCTATCATTAAAGCGGCCAATATGAAGAGGAATGCGTGATTGACGGGAAGCAAGCAGGGACGGCGGACCAGCCGCGCGCCAAACATGGCGCGCTGTGGCTGATCCTCGCGCTGTTGATCGTGGCGGCGATCGTCATTGCGGGAATCGTCCCGCGACGGAGAGCCCGGGCGGCCCTGCGCTCCGAAACGAACGACTTGGCGGTTCCGAGCGTCTCGGTGGTTCATCCGAAGCTGGGCGCGCCCCTGTCCGAAATCACGCTTCCGGGTAACATCCAGGCCTTTACGGATTCGCCCATCTACGCCCGCACGAATGGATATCTGAAGAAGTGGTACGTGGACATCGGGGCGCGCGTCACAGCGGGCCAGTTGCTCGCGGATATTGATACTCCGGAAGTGGATCAGGAACTTGACCAGGCGCGCGCCGATTTGAATACGGCCCAGGCGAATTATAATTTGTCCGAAATCACGTCTGCCCGGTATCAGGATTTGCTGAAGACTGATTCCGTGTCGAAGCAGGACGTGGACAACGCGACGGGCGATTTCGCCGCGAAGAAAGCCATGGTAGCGTCGGCCCAACACAATGTGAATCGCCTCGAGGAGTTGCAATCTTTCGAGAAAATCTACGCGCCGTTCGAGGGCGTGATCACCGCGCGCAATACCGACGTCGGGCACCTGATCAATTCCGGCAACGGCGGCCCGGCCACCGAACTGTTTCACATCGCAGCCGTTCGAACCATGCGCGTATATATCAACGTGCCGCAGCAGTATTCTCAGGCTGCCAAGCCGGGCATCACCGCCACATTGACGCTGCAGGAATTTCCCGGCCGCGAATTTCAGGGGAAACTCGTTCGGACAGCCGATGCGATTGACGTTGCCTCGCGCACCCTGCTTGTGGAAGTGGATGTGGACAATCCCCTGGGCGAGATACTTCCCGGCGCGTACACCGAAGTCCATCTGAAGGTACCGTCGGGCGTCCCGGCGTTGATTCTGCCGGTCAGCGCGCTGATTTTTCGCTCTGATGGCTTGCAGGTCGGTACCGTGCAGAATGGCAATCGGGCCGCGCTTACAAAGATCACTCTCGGCCGCGATATGGGCAGCGAAGTCGAAGTCGTCTCCGGTGTGACTGCCGACGACTTGGTAATTGCGAATCCACCGGACTCGCTGATTTCGGGAGAAACGGTCCGTGTGGTAACGGCGGGGTCCAATGCCGACGGCGATAACGGTTCTCGCACCGCCCAGTGACTATCTGCTTCGATTGCGATATAGAATCGTCGAGAAAATAGCAGGTCCGAGGAGGAATCAGAATGAAGCGTTTTTACCAAGGCATCACAATCGCGCTGGGTCTTATGCTGTTGATTCTTGTCGTCGCGCGCACCCAATACGCAGGCGCGCAAGATAGCCAGACGGCCAGGCCGAGCGCCGCCGCGCCGGGCGGGCCGCCGGCAGGCTTCGTACCGCCGCCGAGCCATGCTGTTGACCCGAACGCCAAGCCCGGCACTCCGGGCGTGTTTACGGATTTCAAGGGCGAAGCGCCCGGCAACGTTCACCACATCACCGCTGCTGATTTGCCCGATCCCTACGCGACGAAATCCTCTGCTGTTTTCTCGCGTCCCGTGCCGCGCGGCGATATGTGGCCCCAGGCTCCCGCAGGATTCAAAGTCGAGCTCTACGCCGAAAGCCTGAAAGGCGATGACGGCAAGGCCATCTCTCCGCGCACCATTATCACTGCCCCCAATGGCGACTTTTTTGTTGCCGCGCAGAACCAGGGCATGGTGCTGGCCTTCCACACCGGTCCCGACGGCAAAATGGGTCAGATGCAGGTGTTCGCGTCGAAGCTCAATCTTCCCTTCGGTCTCGCGTTCTATCCTCCCGGTCCCAATCCGAAATACCTCTACGTCGGCGATACGGACAAGGTTCTTCGCTTCCCCTACGCAGCGGGCGATTTGAAAGCGACCGCCGATCCGGAAACGGTTGTCGGCGATTTGCCGGCCGGCCCGAACCATTTCTCGAAGGGCGTCGCCTTTTCACTCGACGGCAAGAGAGTGTTCATCTCCGTCGGTTCGCACACCAACGTCACCGATATAGATACCGACACCAGCGAATTTCATCGCGCCAATATTCTCGTCGCCGACGCTGACACCCTGAATCAGGACGGCAAAACCATCAGCGTCTACGCCAGTGGCATCCGCAACGGCTCCGGTCTGATGACGAACCCCAAAACCGGCGAACTCTGGACCTCGACGAACGAGCGCGACGAGCTCGGCGATAACATTCCGCCCGACTACATCACTTCCGTGAAGGAGGGTGGTTTCTACGGCTGGCCGTGGTATTACACCGGCGGCCATCCCGATCCACGCTTCCCCGGAAAACATCCCGAACTAAAAGACAAAGCGATCGTGCCCGACGTGCTGATGGAACCGCACAATGCCTCGCTGAACATCGCGTTCTACGAAGCGAAGCAGTTCCCAAAACAATATCAGGGCGATCTATTCGGGGCCGAGCACGGCTCATGGAATCGCTCGGTGCGCACTGGCTATGAAGTGGTTCTCGTTCCGCTGAAAAACGGCCACGCCAGCGGCGAATACCAGGACTTTCTCACGGGGTTTGTGACGCCCGCGGGCGAATGCTGGGGCCGCCCGGTTGGAGTCACGGTTGCAAACGACGGCTCGTTGATGGTAACGGATGATGGCACGAACTCCATTTGGAAAGTCACCTACGCAAAGAAATAGGCCCATCGCGACCCGCTGTTTTCGGATGGTGTCGAAAGGCTGGCGCAGTCGCCGGGCGGAAGTGTTAGGCGTTGCCGTACTTCTGCTCGGCGGCTGCACGGTCGGACCCAATTACGTCCGGCCGCCAGCCGATACTCCCGCTGCTTACAAGGAAGCGGGCGACTGGAAAGCAGCGCAGCCGAGCGACTCAATCGCCAAGGGAAAGTGGTGGGAAGTTTACGGCGACCCGCAGCTCAACGCCCTCGAAGAGCAAGTCACCGTTTCGAACCAATCGTTGAAGGCGGCTCAGGCGCAATTCGTCGAAGCGCGCGCCGCGATCCGCACCGTTCGCGCAGCGTATTTTCCCACCGTTACGGCGAATGCATCCGCCGGCGGCGCCCGGCAATCGCAGAATAGGGCGCTTTTTGGGACCACTTCTCCGATAACCTACTCGGACTATCAGCTGCCGCCCATTGACGCCTCGTGGGAGCCGGACGTCTGGGGACGCGTGCGCCGAACGGTTGAGGCGACGCGCTCCGAAGCGCAAGCGACCGCCGCGGATCTTGCGAACGTGGACTTGAGCCTCCACGCGGAACTCGCGCTCGATTATTTCCAATTGCGAGGGCTCGATTCGCAGCAACAACTCCTGAATTCGACCGTGGATTCCTACGAGCAGGCACTTCAACTGACCGACAGCCGCTACAAGGGCGGCGTCGCATCCGGCGTGGACGTGGCCCAGGCGCAAACGCAACTTGAAACCACTCGCGCAGAGGCCGTGGACGTTGCCGTGGATCGTACCTCGTTCGAGCACGCCATCGCCGTTCTGATCGGCAAGCCGCCCGCCCAGTTCAGCCAACAGCCTTTGCCGCTCACAACTCCGCCCCCGGCGATTCCTCCCGGACTGCCTTCCGAGCTGCTCGAGCGCCGGCCTGACATTGCCGCAGCCGAACGCCGCGTCCAGGAAGAGAATGCGCAGATCGGCGTCGCCCGAGCCGCCTATTTTCCGATTTTCGCGCTTACCGGCGGCGGAGGATTCGACAGCTCCAAGATCATCAATCTCCTCGATGGCCCGAGCGGTTTCTGGTCTCTCGCTGGTTCGGCCGCGGAAACGATTTTTGATGGCGGCCTGCGCAAAGGCGTCACCGAGGAGGCGCGCGCCAATTACGATAAATCCGTGGACACCTACCGGCAGACCACGCTGACTGCGTTCCAGGAAGTCGAGGACAATCTATCGGCGCTGCGTATTCTCGAGAGCGAAGCGAAGATACAGGATGCCGCCGTGGCCGCTGCGCAGCACTCGCTCGATCTTTCAAACAGCCGCTACAAAGGCGGTGTCGCGAGCTATCTTGAGGTGACCACCGCGCAGAGCGCCGCGCTCGGCGACGAGCGCTCCGCCGTGGACGTCCTGACGCGCCGCATGGCCGCGAGCGTTCTGCTGGTGAAGGCGCTTGGCGGCGGCTGGAACGCCTCGCAGATTCCCCCGCTATAGCCCTTCGATGTACGATGCTCGTGCGCCGAACTATTTCGGCGCTCGATGACCTCTCCGCCGAAATTCGTCGCCTCCTTTGTCGTCGCGCTTGGATTCGTCCTGGCATTGTTCGCTTCGGCTCCGCGATCTTTCGCGGACTCGCGCGACGCCGCGAATGATCGCGTTCTGCTTCGCGACGGCTGGATGCTCCAGTCGTCCTGCAAGGTCGGCGCAAAGGGCGCGCAGATTTCGGCCGCGGGCTTCCGCACCGATGGCTGGCACGCAACTACGGTGCCTTCGACAGTGGTCGCCGCGCTCGTCGCGGACAAAACCTTTCCCGATCCCTACTTCGGCGATAATCTGCGTTCGATTCCCGGGACGACGTATCCCATCGGCAAAATGTTTTCGGTGCTGTCCATGCCGAAGGACAGCCCGTTCCGCTGCTCGTGGTGGTATCGCACCGAATTCCAAGCGCCGAAGGCATTCGATGGCCAGCACGTGTGGCTGAATTTCGACGGCATCAACAATCGCGCAAATATCTGGCTTAACGGTCGCCGGATTGCCGATTCGCGCGAGATCGCGGGCGCCTATCGCACGTACGAATTCGACATTACCCCGCTGCTCGTGCGCGACGGACCCAACACGCTGGCCGTGGAAGTGACCGCGCAAACCGAAAAAGATCTCGGCATCAACTGGGTGGATTGGAATCCCACGCCTCCTGATAAGGACATGGGAATCTGGCGCGAAGTCTCCGTACGCGCGACCGGCCCCGTCGAGATTCGCTACCCGGCAGTTGCAACCCATTTCCCCACAGCGTCGCTCGATGAGGCTGACCTGACCGTCGAGGCCGAGCTGCGTAATGCCAGCCCTGCGCCAGTCAGCGGCACGCTCGAAGCCGAACTCGAAGGCCGCCGGATTCGGCAGGATGCGACGCTCAACGCCGGCGAAGTCCGCACGATTCGTTTTGCGCCGGACGCTTTCTCCGAGCTTCGGATTCAAAAGCCCGAATTGTGGTGGCCGCATCAGATGGGCGCGCCCGCGCTTCATCCATTGTCGGTGCGATTCTTGCTCGGCAATCAAGCTTCCGATTCGGCCTCGATCCGTTACGGCATTCGCGAAATCACGTCCGAGGTTGACCCGCAAGGCCATCGCCTGTTTCACGTCAACGGCAAGCGCATCCTGATCCGCGGCGGGGGCTGGGCTCCCGACATGCTCCTGCGCGAATCGCTCGAGCGTCTGAGAACACAGTTTGCCTACCTTCGCGATTTGAATCTCAACACCGTCCGCCTCGAGGGCCCCACGGAATCGGACGCGTTTTTCGATCTCGCGGACGAGCAGGGAATTCTGGTCATGGCCGGATGGACCTGCTGCGACTACTGGCAGAAATGGTCGGACTGGAAGCAGAGCGACATCGAAATAGCTACCGCTTCCTTGCGTTCCGAAATCGAACAACTGCGCAGCCATCCGAGCGTGCTCGCGTGGCTCAACGGGAGCGATCAGCCTCCGCCCGCCGCAGTCGAACGCCCATTTCTCGCCGTGCTCAAAGACCTCGACTGGCCGAATCCGGTTCTTTCGTCCGCGTCGGAAAATATCACTCCGATTACCGGGCGCTCGGGTGTGAAGATGCGCGGCCCATACGACTACACGCCCCCGGATTACTGGCTCGCGGACACTTCGAAATTTGGCGGAGCGTACGGTTTCGCCACGGAAATCGGCACGGGCGCGGCGATCCCGCCATATTCGAGCCTCGAAAAAATGCTGCCAAAGGATCACATCGTTCCGGGCGACCCCATGTGGAACTATCACGCCGGCTCCGAGCGATTCAGCAATCTCCAGCATTTCGACGACGCGATGAAGGCCATCTACGGCCCGCCGGCCGATTTCGCCGACTACGAACGCAAGGCGCAGGCCATGGCCTACGACTCCGAGCGCGCCATGTTCGAGGCCTATTCGCGCAACAAGTACGGCTCGACCGGCGTGATCCAGTGGATGCTCAACAACGCGTGGCCCTCGCTGATCTGGCACCTCTGGGATTACTATCTGCAGCCCGCCGGCGGATATTTCGGCGTGAAAAAAGCCTGCGAGCCGCTGCACGTGATGTATTCCTACGACGACCGCAGCGTCGCCGTCGTCAACAGCACCTATCAAGCCGAATCGGGACTCAGCGTGACCGCGAAACTCTTCGATTCGACTCTGCACGAAAGATTCTCGGTGACCGTGCCGGTGGACGTCGCTGCTGACGGCGTCACGAAAGCCGGAGCGTTTCCCGAGCGAGCGTTCGATCCCGCGTCGCCCGTCTATTTCGTGGATCTCGTGCTGAAAGATAATTCCGGCAAAGTGCTGAGCACGAATTTCTACTGGCTCTCGGCGAAGAAAAACGTCTACGACTGGTCCGCCGCGGACAACGACGCCTTCACGCCCGTGAAATCCTACGAGGATTTCACCGCGCTCAATTCGCTGCCGAGCGCCGGAAAAATCAAGGTCGCCACTGCGATTGAAAAAAGCACCGAAGGCCCGGTCGTGCGCGTGAAGCTGCAAAACACAAGCGACCGGCTCGCGTTCCAGTTGCGTGTCGGAATTAACCGCGTGAGCCAAAATGACGAGGGCGACGAACTGCTTCCGGTCGTATGGAGCGACAATTACGTCTCGCTCTTGCCGGGCGAATCGTGCGAAATCACCGCGCAGTATTTCTCGTACGATGCGCTTTACAGTGATTTCAATGTTCGGGTAACAGGCTGGAATATCGAGCCGGCCTCGATCCCGCTCACTCGCCTGCAAGGGGTTTTTGGCGATTCGGGCGAATCGCACTGATGGCCGCAAACCCCCAGCAACCCGCGGCCGATTCATCGCCCGCTCGCCTCAAGCGCACACTCACGCTCTGGAACCTGATCATTATCGGCATCGTGATCATCCAGCCGATCGCGCCGATGGGCATCTATGGCGCGATCAACAACGAAGCGCGCGGTCACGTGGTCACTACAATCCTGATCGCGATGGTCGCCATGCTTTTCACCGCGATCAGCTACGGAAAAATGGCTCGCGCGTATCCGAGCGCCGGCTCGGCCTACACGTATGTGGGCCGCGAAATCCATCCCGCGCTCGGCTACGTGACCGGCTGGGCGATGGTGATGGACTACATTCTGAACCCGCTGATCTGCATCGTGATTTGCAGCGAGCTTGCGCGAAATATCCTGCCGGAAGTGCCCTATTGGGCGCTGGCCGTCGCGTTCGCCGTGCTTTTCACCGTGCTCAACCTGCGCGCGATACAAACCTCGGCGCGAATCAACGAAGCGCTCGCCGCGGGAATGATCATCGTGGTGGTGATCTTCTTCGCGTTCGTGATTCGCTCGCTTTGGGGACTGCACGAATACGGCGCTGGATTTTTCACCCAGCCGTTCTACGATCCGCAGACGTTCGATTTCGGCCGCGTGTTTCGCGGCACGTCGCTCGCGGTGCTCACGTACATCGGCTTCGACGGCATCTCGGCTTTTTCCGAGGAGGCCGAAAATCCACGTCGCAATATTTTGCTGGCCACGGTGCTGGTCTGCGTGATCACCGGCGCGCTTTCCGCGCTCGAGGTTTACGCCGCACAGCTGGTGTGGGGCGATAAACCGTTTCCGAAGGACATGGTCGAATCGGCGTATGCGCTCGTGGCACGGCAGGTCGGCGGATTTTTTCTGTTTCATCTGATGAATTTCACAATTCTGATCGCGAACGTCGGATCGGGGATGGGCGCGCAACTGGCAGCGGCGCGGCTGCTCTACGGCATGGGGCGCAGCGACGCATTGCCGCGCGGATTTTTCGGCGCGATCGAGCCGAAGCGGCGAATTCCGATGAACAATGTCCTGCTGATCGGAGCCATCGCGCTCACGGGAGCATTCTTCGTCACGTACGAGCGCGGAGTGGAACTGCTGAATTTCGGTGCGTTCATTGCGTTCATGGGCGTGAACGCGGCGGCGTTCGTCCGGTATTTCTTGCGCACGCCCGAGAAGCGCTGGACGAATCTCGTATTTCCGCTCCTCGGTTTCTCCATCTGCTTCTTCATCTGGCTGCACCTGAGCCAGCCCGCGAAGATCGTCGGCGGCGCGTGGATACTCGTCGGGATTATTTACGGCGCGGTGAGGACGAGAGGATTTCGGGCTAGCCTGGTGCGATTCGATATGCCTGGCGACGAGTAGCAGGCAGTGGCTAGTGACTAGTGGCGAGTGGCTAGCAGGGGCAAATCGTGAATTATGGCGCGCGAGATCGCGCGAATCGGCACCCTCAATTGTGTGTCGAGTAATTGGGGTGCCGATCGTTTGTTTTCTATAAGTTACGCGTGAAATTACTCGGCATGGTGTGTCGGTTAATTTGGCGGCAAAGCGGAGCAGATCAGCGCAAGCGGGGCGAGCAGGAGCCCGCTCCACAACAGCCGGACTGAAATGGCCGGACGCACCACTCCCCACTCTTGCGAGAGCCGACAGCCGCGCCCCGCCAACTCGTCCGAGACGCCGACAACGCGCCATGACTTCGGTCTTGTGGACCATGCGTCCATGTTTCTAGAGCGGAGGCCGGGCGTCAATCGTGTGCGTCTGTGGACTTTTGTGGGGTTGCGCTGAAAAGCCCCGCGCTCGCAAACCGAGAATGGGAAGCCCGGAGAACCGACGTCTAAAGCGTGGACCACGCGCCGTGCCTACTGCGAAGACCGGGCCAATTCTGCGTAGCGAGTCGCGTCCTCCTCTTGGCCGAGGTGTTTATACGCTTTCGCAAGCGCGCCATAGATCACTTTTCGCGAGGTTCCTGCCTCGACCGCAGATTTCTCGGCGACTTCAAATTCCTTTATTGCTCTCGCGAAGGCAGCCTTTCTATATTCCAGACGGCCCAAGTAATAATGTATTGCGGAAGAAAAGGCGGGATGCAATTCCTCAGTCAAGGCCTCCTTCAACCATCGCTCTGACTTCTCCCATTCCTCCGTCATGAAGTAGGAATATCCAAGGTTGAAGTAAAATTCGCCTGGCTTGCCCCTTTCAAAATGTAGAGTCTCTTCAAGTAGTGGGAGTGCCTCTTTGCACCGGTCCTGACCTACGAGCATCCTGCCGCGATTAGCCTGTATTTCCTCGTAAGGATCGTCCATATCGGGAAGCGTCCATTGACCTGCATATTTCTCGAAAATCCGATCTAGCTCATCGAGGGCTCGAGACGGATTCCCTTCAGCCTCGTATAACAGTGCCTCGCCAACGGCTATCCGAACATCGTGCTGCGGCGTTCTCTTCCAGATTCGTGAGACTTCCGCAAGCCGTTTCCTGGCTTCGGCTACCCGCAGCAGGTGGCCCAGGAATCTGGCTTCATATAAAAGGATCCATCCCCTGTCTTCGTAATCCGACGTTTCCTGAAGCAAGGCACGCAACTGCCGAATGGCTTCTTCTTCCTGTTTTTCGAAACCAAGTCGTAGAGCAGCCACGAATGGGCCCCATTCGGACGCGTGGTGATCTTCAGGAACCATGAGATTTGAGTATCAATCGGGTTCCTGGGTGACGATGTGGACGTCCACGGCGGGGGCGTCGCGCAGGAAGCGGCTGATGGCGTTCATGTAGAGAAGCTTTTGCCAGCCCTCGGTGGCGGTGCGGCCGAAGATCATCTGCGTGACGTGTTTTTCGCGCACGAATTGCGCGGCGGCATCCGGAACGCTGGTGCCCTTCAGGCGCACCGCCTTCGCGCCGAGGCTCTCCGCGAATTGCAGGTTGGCGGCGAGCGATTTTTCGTCGCGCGCGTCCATGCCCTTGCCGAGATCCACGTGCACGGCGTACAGCTCCGCATCCATCCTTCGCGCCATGCGCGCCGCGCGCGCCAGCAGATATTGCGCGCGAGGATTGGCGCTGATGCACACGGCGATTCGCTCGCGGACCGCCCAATTTTCCTGGATTTCCTTTTCGTCCATGTAGGACGAAAGGCTGCGGTCCACCTGCTCGGCCACCTGCCGCAGGGCCAGTTCGCGCAACGCGATCAGGTTTCCGCGCCGGAAAAAATTCTTCAGCGATTGCTCGACTTTATTCTGGTTGTACACATCGCCGCGCTTCATCCGGTTGTGGAGAGCTTCCGGGGTCAGGTCCACCATCACTGTTTCGTCGGAGAGCTGCAGCACCCAATCCGGCACGGTTTCGCGCACCACGATGCCCGTGATCGCGTTCACGGTGGGAGCGATACTTTCGATGTGCTGGATGTTGACGGTCGAGAGAACGTCAATATTCGCGTTCAGCAGCTCCAGGACGTCTTCATAGCGCTTGCGGTGTTTGCTGCCGGGAATATTGGTGTGCGCGAGTTCGTCCACCAGCGCAACGGCCGGACGCCGCGCGACGATCGCGTCCACGTCCATTTCCTCGAATAGCGTGCCTTTGTATTCGATTTTCTTGCGCGGGACGGCTTCGAGCTGAGGGACGAGTTCGGCGATGCCCTTGCGCCCGTGGGTTTCGACCACGCCGACGACGACATCCTCGCCGCGGCTATGGCGGCGGATCGCCTCGGTGAGCATGCTGTACGTCTTGCCGACGCCCGGCGCGTAGCCGAGGAACAGCTTCAGTACGCCCTTCGTCTTTTCAGGAGGCGTGGTGACTGCCAGCCACTCGTCAGGGGTCTTCGGCACGGGTTTATTCTCTTTTAGCGGGCCTCGGAAAGCTACGATAGAATGACGCAGTGCGCTTACGCATTCTGATTCGCATCCTGCAATTTCCGGCCGCGTTGGGCGTCGTCCTTGGGATCGCACTTTTGTACCACAAAGTGCTTCCGGTCAATGCCACCACGGTCGCGCTTACTTTTCTCCTCGCCATTTTAGCCGTTGCGACGTTTTGTGGCATGGCCGTCGCCGTGGTGATGTCCCTCGCGGCCATGCTGGCGTTCAACTATTATTTCCTGCCGCCGACGGGAACCTTCCGGGTCGCCAACGCCGAGGATTGGGTGGCGCTGCTGGCCTTCCTGGCTGTCGCGGTGATCTCGAGCCATCTTTCCACTCGCGCGCGGCAGAAGGCAGCGGACGCTTCCGCCCGCCAGCGCGACGTCGAGAAGCTGTACTCGTTCAGCCAGGGCCTGCTCGAATCGCGCAACGTGATGGAGCTGGTCAACCGCATCCCCGGCCAGATCGTGCGAGCGTTCGAAGTCGGCGCGACGGCACTATTTCTGGCCGACAAGCAAAAAGTATATCGCTCGGGGCCCGAGGTGCCGCAACTCGATACCGAAACGCTAAAGGCGATTCTGGCGCGAGACGAGCCGGTGATTGACACGGCCAACAGCGTCTGCTTTCTGCCCGTGCGCATGGGGGTGCATCCGGTTGGCAGCCTGGGAATTTCCGGCACCGTGCTTTCGCGGCAGACGCTGGAAGCCATCGCCACGCTGATCGCCGTCGCCATGGAGCACGCCCGCGCCGTCGAGCAGGTGGGGCAGACAGAAGCCGCCCGCGAGGCGGAAAAGCTACGCACCGCGCTGCTCGACGCAGTGACGCACGCGTTGCGCACGCCGCTGACCTCCATCAAAGCATCGGTGACGAATTTGATCTCGAACCCCAACCTCGCCGCCGGGCAGAGGCAGGAGCTGCTGACGATCATCAACGAAGAAAGCGATCGCCTGAACCGGCTGGTGGGCGAAGCGGCGGAAATGGCGCGCCTGGACGCGGGCGAAGTGGAGTTGAACGTGGAACCGCACCCGATCGAGGACGTGATCGCGGCGGCTCTCGATCGCTGCGGGCCGTCGCTGGGCAATCGCGTGGTTCACGTGAATGTGGCAGAGGGGCTGCCGCGGGCCCGCGTGGACGTGGCCCGCGCGCGCGAGGTGCTGGTGCATCTGATCGAGAACGCCAATCAATATTCGCCGCCGGATCAGCCGATCACGATCACGGCGGAAGCGAACGGGGATTTTGTGGTTACCAGCGTCGCCGATCGTGGCAGCGGAATTGACGATCCCGAGCGCGCGCTTGTCTTCGAAAAATTCTATCGAGGCAAAGATCAGCGCTATAGTGTCGAGGGCACGGGCATGGGCCTGCCCATTGCGAAAGCGATTGTGGAAGCGCACGGCGGTACGATCAGCCTGACCAGCCAGCGCGGCCACGGATCGGTCTTCTCGTTCACGTTGCCCATTGATCGCAGCCGGCCGGTTCCGGCAGCTCTGCACACATGACCTCCGCGAAAATTCTAATCGTTGACGACGAACCGCAGATTCGCCGCGTGCTGCGCACGACGCTGACCTCGCAGGGCTACACCGTGGCGGAAGCGCGTACCGGCGACGAAGCCCTCGAGCAGATTCGCAACGAGCGGCCCGATCTAATTCTGCTCGACGTCAACATGCCGGGGATTTCCGGGCTGGAGACCTGCCGCGAGATTCGCAGCTCGAGCGACATTCCCATCATCATGCTCACCGTGCGAGGCACTGAAAAAGACAAAGTGCAGGCGCTCGATGCGGGCGCCGACGATTATGTGACGAAGCCATTCGGCTCCGAGGAGCTGATGGCGCGCATCCGCGCCGGACTACGCCGGGCGGCGCCGGCGGAATCCATGCCGCCGTTCGTGTCCAGCGAATTGAAAATAGATTTTGAGAAGCGCGCTGTGTCGCTGAAGGGGCAGGCTGTCCGCCTGACGCCGAAGGAATTCGAACTCTTGCGTCACCTGGTTGCTAATCAGGGAAAGGCGCAGGGGCATCGGCGGCTCCTGCAAGCCGTCTGGGGGCCGGACTACGGCGAAGAAACTGAATATTTGCGCGTGTTCATCAACCAGCTGCGGAAGAAAATCGAGCCTGACCCGAAAAATCCCCGTTACATTCACACCGAGCCATGGGTTGGATACCGCTTCGATCCGCCGGTTGAAAAAGCGCGGCCCGGGCGCGCTGAGAAGTAACCGCCCGTCGCTCAGCCATGTGGTTGGCTCGCAGAAGGGCGCGGCGCTTCCGGCACAGCGAGCGATCGCAATGATTGTGGAGCGAGTGAGGTAGGTGTGACGTGAAACGGCAGATTGAATTTTGGATTGTTTCGCTCTGTATTCTAGCCATACCGCTGCCTGGATACGGCGGCAGAACAACAAGTCCAATTCAGTCGTCGCAGTCTTCGCCGCCCGAGACCGCTGCGCCGCCCGCAAGTCCGTCCCCGTCGCCGACTTTCGGATATGAGATTAGCCCTCAACCTGGCGTCACGATTCTTTCGGATACGCAGGGTTTCGATTTCAAATTTTACATACAACGTCTCATGGCCAAGGTGAAGGCAGAATGGCTCGCGAAGATGCCAGACGAAGCGAGGAATGGAGCTAGGGGCAAGGTGACTGTTCAATTTACGATTTTGCCCGTTGGCACGGTGGCGGAGGATAAAACACAAATTGTGTCTGGATCGGGCAATTCGAGTCTGGATCAAACCGCTCTCGACGCACTCCGGCGCTCAAGCCCATTTGAACCACTGCCACGACAATTTCATGGGCCATACCTGAGGCTGCGGGTGGATTTCTTCTATAACATGCCTCCGGATTCGCAGACGCATCAGACGCCCACAAAAAAGGAATAATCCATGGCACCGCCGATTATCAAGCCACCGTTTACACTGGAAACCGCAAAGGCCAAAGTCCAGGCGGCCGAGGACGCGTGGAACTCTCGCGATCCCGAGCGAGTGGCGCTCGCTTACACGGAAGATTCCGACTGGCGCAACCGCGATGAGTTCATCAATGGCCGCGAGGAGATCAAGGCATTTCTGCGCAGGAAGTGGGCGAGGGAACTGGACTATCGCCTGCGCAAGGAGCTTTGGTGCTGGACCGAGAACCGCATCGCGGTCACATTCCAATATGAAAGCCATAATGCCGCGGGCCAATGGTTCCGGTCGTACGGAAACGAGCTGTGGGAATTCGACGAGCAGGGCTTGATGCGCCGGCGAATCGCAAGCATCAACGATCTTCCGATCGCCGAGAACGAGCGGAAGATTCTGTAGCTACGCGAGAGCTGAAGACCCGGGTTTAGTCTCCAGAATCAAAGTGACCGCTTCCTTCAGGTTTCTACGCACTTCCGCGAGCGTGCGGCCTTGGGTATTGACGCCGGGAATCTCTTCCACCGTGCCGACGTACCAGCGTCCTTTTTTTTCAATTACGGCCGTGAATTCGCGCTGCATTGGGCTCCTCTTTAGGCTTAGTTTAGCACAGAGGAGCTAGTGCATCGGATGGGCGGCGTCGAGATCGAGATTCAGATCGAGGACGTTCACGCGCGGCTCGCCGAGGAAACCGAATTGGCGGCCCTTCGTGTGCCGGGCCACGGCTGCCTGCACATCCTGCTCGCTAATGCCGCGTTCTTTTGCCACGCGCGGAATTTGAAATGCGGCGGACGCGGGAGAAATATCCGGATCGAGGCCGGAGCCGGACGTGGTCACAAGGTCCGCCGGGATGGGCGCGCTGGGATTGGTCGGCTGGAGCTGCTGGACGCTCGCGGTAACGCGGTCCTGCAGCGCCTTGTTCGTGGGACCGAGATTCGACCCTCCCGAAGCGGTGGGATCGTAGCCCGCGCTGCCCGCCGCCGATGGCCGCGACCAGAAATATCCCGGCGCTGTAAATGGCTGGCCGATCAGGTGCGAGCCAACCAGTTTGTCACCGGATTTGATCAGCTCACCGTTGGCCTGCTTCGGAAACACGACTTGCGCGATTCCGGTCACGACGAGCGGATAAATGATTCCGAGCAATACCGTTGTCGCCAATGTGAACCAAATTGAAATTAATAGATTCTTTTTCATGTTCGCCTCGTTCTACTGCACCGAGCTAGATGCCCGGCGTCTGCGGCTGATTGATGGCCGCCCACCAACGCCGGAATGCAATTACCGACCAAATAATCTCCACCACGCCGAACGGCCATGCCCCCTGCAGGAATCCATAGACGGAGGCCAAAACGCAGGACGCCGCGAACGCCAGGATGAACCCGGAGTGGCGGCTCTCCATGGCGTAACACAGCACCATTACCGAGACCGCGAACAGTCCGAACAAGCTGAGGGCCGTCATGCTGTGTCCTTTGAATTCTCATCTCGATCCGTCCCATGCAACTCATGCCAATCCAACATGCGTAATGATCAAATCAATGATCTTGATCCCGATGAAGGGCGCGATGATGCCGCCGACGCCGTAGACGAGCAGATTCCAGCGCAGCAGCGCCGAAGCGCCCAGCGGGCGATAGCGCACGCCGCGCAGCGCCAGCGGCACGAGCGCAATGATGATCAATGCGTTGAAGATCACGGCAGACAAAATCGCCGATTGCGGTGTTTTCAGTCCCATGATGTTCAGGACGTTCAATACCGGAAAGGCGCCGGCAAACATTGCGGGAATGATTGCGAAATATTTCGCCACGTCGTTGGCCACCGAAAATGTGGTCAGCGCGCCGCGGGTGATCAGCAACTGCTTCCCGATCTCGACCACCTCGATCAGCTTCGTCGGATTCGAATCGAGATCCACCATGTTGCCGGCTTCCTTGGCGGCCTGCGTGCCTGCGTTCATGGCCAGGCCGACATCGGCCTGCGCGAGCGCGGGCGCGTCGTTGGTGCCGTCACCGGTCATGGCGACGAGTTTTCCCTTGGCCTGCTCCTTGCGGATCAGCGCGAGTTTGTCTTCCGGCTTGGCCTGCGCGAGAAAATCATCGAGGCCCGCCTCGCGCGCAATCGCGGCCGCGGTCAGCGGATTGTCGCCCGTGATCATCACGGTGCGAATGCCCATGGCCCGCAGCTGGTCGAAGCGCTCGCGCATGCCGCCCTTGATGATGTCCTTCAGATGGATCGTGCCGAGGATGCGGCAATCTTCGGCGACGAGCAGGGGCGTCCCACCCGCGTTTGAGATTGTTTTGACTGCCTCTTCGACCTGCGGCGGGACCGGGTTGCCTTTCCGCGCGCAGTGCTGGACGATGGCGTCGAATGCGCCCTTGCGAATTTCGCGGCCGTCGAGGTCCACACCCGACATTCGCGTCACGGCGGTGAAGGGAATGAACGTCGCCGCATAGGCCGAAAGCTCGCGGCCGCGCAGGTTGTACTTCTCCTTCGCCAGCACCACGATCGAGCGCCCTTCCGGCGTTTCATCCGAGAGCGACGAAAGCTGCGCGGCATCCGCGAGATCGGCTTCCGAAATTCCCGGGGCGGGAATGAACTCAGTCGCGCGGCGATTGCCGAGCGTGATCGTTCCAGTTTTGTCGAGCAGCAGCGTATCCACGTCGCCTGCTGCTTCCACGGCACGTCCGGACATCGCCAACACGTTGCGCTGCACGACGCGGTCCATGCCTGCGATACCGATGGCGGAGAGCAGGCCTCCGATCGTGGTGGGAATAAGGCAGACCAGCAGCGAGATCAGAACGAAAACGGACTGCGGCGAACCCGAGTAGATGGCCATGGGCTGGAGCGTGACCACCGCCAGCAGGAAAATGATGGTCAGCCCGGAGAGCAAAATATTCAACGCGATTTCGTTCGGCGTCTTCTGGCGCTCCGCTCCTTCAACCAGCTTGATCATGCGGTCGAGAAACGTCTCGCCGGGATTCGACGTGATTTTCACGATGATTTCATCGGAAAGCACGCGCGTGCCACCGGTCACAGCGGAGCGGTCTCCGCCGGATTCGCGGATTACCGGCGCGGATTCGCCCGTGATGGCGGATTCGTCCACGGACGCGACGCCTTCGACCACTTCACCGTCTCCGGGAATAAATTCGCCCGCGACAACTTTCACACGATCTCCGGCGCGCAGCTTGGAGCCGGAAATTTCCTCAATCGAGCCATCCGTCATCAAGCGCCTGGCAACGGTCTCAGCGCGAGCTTTGCGCAGCGTGTCCGCCTGCGCTTTGCCGCGGCCTTCGGCCATCGCCTCCGCAAAATTCGCGAAGAGCACCGTGAACCACAGCCACAACGTGATCTGAAGCTCGAACCCGAATCCGGTGAGATGCAACATCCGGTCGCGCACCAGGTCGAAGGTGGTAATTACCGAGCCGATTTCGACGACGAACATCACGGGATTCTTCATCAGCGTGCGCGGATTCAGCTTGATGAATGAATCCCTGAGAGCGCCGGCGATGATTCCGCCGGTCCAGAGAGACTTCCTCTTGCGTTCCCGGGAAACGACATTCGGGGTGGGATCCGGAATGTTTGCCGGGGAAACAAATTCATGTTCTTGAGCCGTTTGTGGGGTCATGGCAGCCTCAGAAAACCTTTCCGGCGTGCATCAGCAGGTGCTCGAGGATCGGGCCCAGGCTGAGCGCCGGGAAAAATGTAAGTGCGCTGACGATCAGGATCACCGAAATCAGCAGAAAGGTGAAAAGCGGCGTGGTGACAGGAAACGTCCCGGACGATTCTGGAACGATCTTTTTTCGCGCCAGGTTTCCGGCCATCGCCAGCACCGGAATCACCATGAAGAAACGGCCCAGCAGCATGTCGAAAGCGCCGCTGACGTTGAACCAGGGCGTATTTCCGTTAAGCCCGGCGAACGCCGAGCCGTTGTTGCCTGCCATGGACGTGTAGGCGTACAGGATCTGCGATAAACCATGCGGTCCAGCGTTCGAAATGGACGAGGTGCCGAACGGCGAAACGATCGCAACACCTGTGAGACAAAGCACCAGAAGGCAGAAAACGAGGACGGTGATCATCGCCATCTTCACGTCGTACGCTTCGATCTTTTTCCCGAGATATTCCGGCGTCCGGCCCACCATCAAGCCGGCGATAAAGACCGACAGCACAATGAAAACGACGATGCCATAAAGCCCCGCGCCCACTCCGCCGAAAATCACCTCGCCGATCATGATGTTGACCAGCGGAATCATCCCGGCAAGCGGAGTGAACGAGTCGTGCATGCCGTTGACGGCGCCACAGCTGGCGTCCGTCGTCGTGGTCGCAAAGAGCGCGGTGTTCGCGATCCCGAAGCGAACTTCCTTGCCTTCCATATTGCCGCCCGGCTGCATCGCGCTCGTATGCTGGTCAATGCCATGGAGCAGCGGATTGCCGTGAGCCTCCATCGCGTAAATCACCGTGACGCCTGCCAGACATAGCAACGCCATCGCGGCCCAGACGGCCCATCCGTGCCGCTGCGAACCGGTCATTCGGCCCAGTGTGTACGTGAGACCTGCCCCGAGCGACAGCATCATCACAATCTGCATGAAATTGGTGAGCGGATTGGGATTCTCAAAAGGATGGGAGCTGTTGGCGTTGACGAAACCGCCGCCATTGGTGCCGAAAATCTTGATCGCCTCCTGAGAAGCGATAGGCCCCTGCAGGATCACCTGGTCGGTGACGATCTGAGATGTGGTCTTGCCGTCGGCGCCGGTAGTCTGCACGGTTTGCGGGTTCAAGAATTTGGCTGTGTCGTAGGGCCTGAGATTCTGAATCATGCCTTGCGAAACGAACACGAGCGCAATCACCACGCAGGCCGGCGCGAGGATCCACAGCATGGCCCGCGTAACGTCCACCCAGAAATTGCCGATGGTCTTCGATTCGCGGCGAGCAATCCCGCGGATGACGGCGATGGCGAGCGCGATGCCGACCGCGGCGGAGGCAAAGTTGTGATACGCGAGCCCGGCCATCTGCGTGAAGTAACTCATGGTGGATTCGCCGCCGTAGTTCTGCCAGTTCGTGTTGGTAGTGAACGACGCGGCAGTGTTAAAAGCCAGCGCTGCCGGAACGGCGGGAAAATGCTGCGGATTCCAGGGCAGCCACTGCTGCACGCGCTCGATGGCATAGAGCAGCGCCATGCTCACGCCGCTGAAAAGCAGCATCGCGACGGTATATTCCTTCCAGTCCATCTCGGTCTTCTCATTCACGCCGCACAGGCGATAGAGCAGCCGCTCCAGCGGGCGGAGTATTGGATCGAGAAATGTCTTCTCGCCCGCGAAGACGCGCGTCATGAAGACGCCGAGCGGCTTCGTTACCGCAAGTAGCACTACGAAAAACAATCCGATTTGCAGCCAACCGTTTGCAGTCATGGTTAGAACCTCTCCGGCCAAAGCAACGCGGCCAGCAAATACACGCCCGTGAGAAGACAAATTCCCAGGAGCACAATGTTACCGATCATCGAAGTCGCTCCTTACTTTAGGCGGTCGCATGCCCACACATACGCGATCGCCAAAACAAAAAATCCAGCGGTACAAATCAAAAATAAAATGTCCAGCATCAGAATGACCCCTTCGTGACGCGATTCTCGAGGTGCGTTGTGACCACTTCTTCCTGCGCGTTCCGTTCCCCTTCAGGCGATTCATCCGCTCGGCGCGGCTCGCGTTCGCCCCAGGGATTGGTTGCAGTGACGACGGTCACCGGCAGTCTTCTCGGGTCGGCATGCCGGAAACGCCTTGCCTCGCGCCAGAACTGAGAGAGGACAAACAGCATGAATCCGAGTCCGGGACCCATCACAATCGCCAGAAAGATAAACATTGCCGTACTCCTTTTCAAGCTCCACCGAGCGCCCGATTTGCGCGCCCGTGGCCGGAGCCGAATGCAGGCTACTCCCGAGGCGTTAGGAAGGAATAAGAGAGCTGTAAGGATTTTGTAAGCAATGGAAGCGTCTCAAACAGGACTGGTTAGCCCCGTCCGCGCGCCTTTGGGGGTGCGATCGAGTCATGCGTCGTGGCGGATTGCGGTACGATAATGTTGTTGATCGCGGATGGTGAGGCATGGCCAACCAGCATCGAGTCGTGATTGTCGGCGGTGGATTCGGCGGCCTGAGCGCCGCGCTCAGGCTGAAGCATGCCCCGGTCGAAGTGACGCTCATTGACCGCTGCAACTACCACCTGTTTCAGCCGCTGCTCTACCAGGTCGCGACCGGAACACTCTCGCCCGCGAACATCGCGTCGCCGCTTCGCAACATCCTGAGGCGCCACACGAACACGCGCGTGCTACTGGCCGAGGCGACTCGAATTGACGCCGCGAACCGCCGCGTGATTCTGAGCGACGGTTCGATCGAATACGACACGCTGGTTGTCTCCACCGGCTCGAGCCATCAATATTTCGGCCACCCCGAGTGGGAGCAATTCGCGCCCGGGCTGAAAACCGTCGAAGACGCCACGGACATGCGCCGCCGGATTCTGCTGGCCTTTGAAACCGCCGAGCGCGAGCCGGACCCTGAAAAGCTGCGCGCGTGGATGACGTTTGTGATTGTCGGCGGCGGACCCACGGGCGCCGAACTCGCGGGAGCTCTCGGTGAGATTGCCAACGACACGCTGCGGCGCGACTTCCGCAAAATTAATCCCTCTGAGGCCCGCATCGTCCTGGTGGAAGGCACCGACCGCGTGCTCCCGGCTTACCCGCCACAGCTTTCTGCGACTGCCCAGAAGATGATCGAGCACCTGGGTGTGACCGTGCGCACTGGCGCGATGGTCACCGACGTCCGTAAGGATTCGGTGACGGTTCGCGAAGGCGATAAGACCGAGACGATTCCAACGCGCACGATATTGTGGGCCGCGGGGGTGCTGGGTTCACCGCTGGGTCGGATGGTGGCCGCAGAATGCGGCGCGCAATGCGACAAGGCGGGACGAGTCGTGGTCGAGCCGGATCTCAGCGTGGCGGGCCATCCGGAAATTTTCGTCGTCGGTGATCTCGCAAATTTCGCGCACCAGACGGGACAGCCCCTGCCGGGAGTTGCACAGCCCGCGATTCAGGAGGGCCGCTACGTCGCGGGCGTGATCGAGCACCGCCTGCGCGGTGAAAAGTCCAAGCCGTTTCATTATTTCGACAAGGGAAATCTCGCCACGATCGGCCGGGGCGCCGCAGTTGCCGATTTGAATGGGCTCCGCATTTCCGGATTGCCCGCCTGGCTGCTTTGGATATTCGTCCACTTGCTCTACATCGTCGAGTTTCAAAACCGGCTGCTGGTTTTCGTGCAATGGGCGTGGTTTTACTTCACGTGGGACCGGTCGGCGCGCCTGATCACGGGGAAAAATCCACTGCCGCTCGATCTCTGAGGACGTGTTCGAGAGATCAGGCCCGTAAGCCCAACCGCGCCTGAATCTTTCCCGCGCGAATGGCTTTGACGAGCAGCGCGTGGTCTCGCTCGGCTTGATCCGCATAGGCCACGGCAAAATTCCCGATCGCCCGATCCATCGCCTCGTTCTTGCCAAGGTAACCGGCGATCCGCGCCGGAGGTCCCGTTCGGGCGTGCGCGCGCGCCAGCGTCCATCCGCAGATCTCGACGTATTCGAGCCAGTCCTGCCGGGACATTTTCGTGAAATTAATTTTCATGCGCATGTCCCGAAGCTGGCGGAAGTAATAGTCAACACCCTCGTCGTCGCGCGCCCAGCCGAGAAAGATGTCGCTCACGGACTGCAACATGCGCTGTCCGGTGACGACCCGCTCTCCTTGATTTTCATAGCGGCCCTTGCCCGCATAGGGGGCGAGCACGGACGCGTTGGCCTGCTTGAACTGGAGGAACAGCGGATCTTTTGCGCCCGCCATTAATAACGCGACGGCGCAGCGCGTCCCCACGCTGCCGATACCCACCACTTTTCGGGCGATATCCACGATATGGTAGCGATCGAGAATCACGCGCCGCTCCTCAGGCAGAGACCGGCGGTAACGTTCGAACATATCGCGCACTCGTTTGCCAATCCTCACGATTCCAGTTGGGTGATAGACGAGCGGCGGAGAATCCAGAATCTTCAGCTTGCCATTTTTGACCGCGGTGATTTTCGGAAACACATGTTCGGCGGTCTGTATCGCGGCGTTTCTCTCGACTTGCTCCCAGCGCTTTCGGGCGGCAACCGATTTCGCGTCGGCGACGAAAACCTCCACGTCCAGGTGCGAATACCACACGTCCAGCGCGCGCATCTCGGCGTATTCGCGCATGTGTTCACGATAGGAGCGCGCCGCGGTGCGCGCCGCGTCCACGCAATGGTGCTCGCCAAAACCGAAATCACGGCAAGCCAGGACGATGCTCGCCGCGAGCCGCTTCAAATCCCATTCCCACGGCGCGGGAAGCGTTTCGTCAAAATCATTGATGTCGAATACCAGCCGGCGTTCGGGGCTTCCGAAGCCGCCGAAATTCGCGACGTGGCAATCGCCGCATGCCTGGACTCGAAGTCGCGTGGAGGGCGTGCCGGCAAGATCGCAGGCCATGAGCGCCGCGGAGCCGCGGAAAAATGCGAAGGGAGACAGGCGCATGCGGCCCCAGCGGATCGGCAAAAGTTCCTTTACGCGTCCCCGATCGCCACGCTGCAGCAATTCAATTGGATCGGGGCGGCCGGGCGGAGCCTTCCACTCGGCCTGCGAAGCTCTGGGAACGCGCTCGCGCAGCGCTTTTCCCTCGGCCATGCGCTCCTTGGCGCTCGGGCCGACCTCATCCGCTTCTCGGCGGTTCAAACTTTGGCGACGTGTCGGCATGGCATTTCACCAGCCCGGAATCCTAGCTGGCTCAGATTGTCCGCTTGCGCTGATGCGGGCGTCAAGCCCGCGCCTCGCCGGAAACCCGCAACGCGAGATCGGCGATGCCCGGCGCGCTCGATTTTTTCTCTGTCGGGCCGATAGGCATATTAGAATCGGTGTACCCCCAGCCGACGCACATGAAAACATACGAAAAGACCATTTGGGCGTGCTTGCTCGCGCTGCTCGCGCTCGCGCTGACCGCCGTGATTCTTACGCGCGGCTGGTCGGACTATCGCGTGCGCCTGCGCGCGATCCGGCTGGCTTCGAAGAGTGCCTCGAACCTGGTTGACACGCACCCGCTCGACACCGCGCAGCAGCTGGCTCCACTCGCTGTGACGCACATGGAGGAGGATTACGCCAACCAGGCGCTGCGATTGGCCGACCACTCGGTGGACCTGGCATTTTCCGCGGCGATGCACGACGCTGCTGAGAATCCCGCTCCGCTTACGCCGCAGACGCGCGAACTCGCCGCAAGAGTGCAGGCCGAGACAGCAGCGGTCGCTGCAGATCAAGGCCGGATCACTGTGTACACCGCGGCAATGGCCAATGCGAAAGGCAGCGGCAAGGACGATCTTCAGAATTTGATCGGAATCGCGCAAGCCCAGCTGGCTCTCGATCAGGACGATCTCGAGGACGCGCAACAGGACCTGATCCGCTCCGGCGGCGACAAGCAGGCCACAATCCAGCAACTGCTCGATCAACGCAAAGCCGCCGGCACGCAAAACGCAGCCTCACAAGCCGGTCCTCCCGCCGGTTCGGCGCCCTCGATCGAGATCACGCAATCCCGGAGCATCGCCGCGGAAACTCGCGCGTGGATGTCGCTCCGCTCGAAAGAGAAACTGCTGCTTCAGGCGCAATCGGATGCGCTCGGGCGCGCGGCGACTATTTCCGCCACGCACGAAACGCTCGAAAAAGAAATGCAGGTAGGAAAGCCGCCGGTCCAAAACGCCGCAAGCGCCGTGCCGGGAACAGATACGCCGCTCTCGCGTTTGCGCCAACAAACAGAGGACAAGCAGAATCTTGCCGACTTCGACAAGCGCATCGCCACCGAACAACAGCTCGCCGCCGTTTATTCCGGCTGGGCCGATCTCGTCAACGCCCGCGCCAAGGGCTTTCTGCACCAAATCTTCGTGTCCGTGTTCTGGGTATTTCTGATCGGCGTGCTCGTGCTGGGCGCGAATGACCTGATCCAGCGTCTTTTTGCAGGCGTGGCCCTGGAACGCCGCGAGATGCATACGATGCGCGCGTTGATTCTGTTCGCGCTGCAGGCGCTGGGCCTGCTGTCCATTCTGCTGGTGATTTTCGGGATGCCCACGAATCTGGCGACGGTCATCGCGCTCGCTGGCGCGGGCCTAACCGTAGCGATGAAGGATTTCATCGTCGGCTTCTTTGGGTGGTTCGTGCTGATGGGTAAGAACGGCATTCGCGCGGGCGATTGGGTCGAGATCAATGGCGTCGGTGGAGAGGTATTGAAAGTCGGACTACTACACACCCTGCTTCTCGAAACCGGGAACTGGATTGACGCAGGCCATCCAACGGGCCGGCAAGTTTCGTTCGTGAATAGCTTCGCCATCGAAGGGCATTACTTCAATTTTTCGACTTCGGGACAATGGCTCTGGGACGAAATCGAAGCCCAGGTCCCCGCAGACGCCGATCCCTACGCCACCGGAGAGGCGTTGCAGAAGATTGCCGCGGAAGAGACCGCGGCAAATGCAAAACTCGCCGAGACGGAATGGAATAGCGTCAGCGCCTCGATTGAGAAACGCGCGTTCGCGGCAACTCCGTCGCTCAGTGTCCGGCCGACCGCCTCCGGAGTGAACATCGTTCTCCGCTACCTGACGCGTGCGAGCGAACGGTATGAAGTTCGTGCGCGCCTCTACCATGCCGCCGTGGACCTGCTGCGCAAGAAACAGATTGCCGAACCGGCTCCTCCGGCACCTGTCGCCAAACCCGCCGCTGGCCGCCAGTAATTCCCGCTAAATTTTAGATGATCGCAAAAATGTGGAAGCTGATGATGCCCAGCGCGACACCTATGGCCGATCCTGCGAGCACGTCGCTCAAGAAGTGCATTCCGAGGATGATGCGCGATGCCGCGATCAGGAAAGCCATGGCCAGAAGGGCCGTCAGCAGGTAGGGGTAGAAGAGTCCCAGCGACATAGCCACGGCGAACGCCGTGATGGAATGTCCCGAGGGAAACGAATATTTGTCCGGAGGCAGAATCGAGGCCCAGCAATGCGGCTCAATTTCGCAGGGTCTTTGACGCCGGCTGCTGTGTTTGAGCGCGCGGAATAAAAAGATCCCCGCCGCGACGCTGGAAGCGGCCGCCCCGATAGCGGCGAAGCGCTGCTCTCCACCGTAAAGCACCAGGATCAGGCCGAGTGCGTACCAGAGCCATCCGTCGCCTCCCCGTGTGGCCACAATCATCAGAATGCGGAACCACCGCGGCGCGCGCCAGCGATGCACATGGCGCATCAGGCGGTGATCGTTCGATTGAATCTGATCCCAGACTGCTTTGGCGACGGTCATACCCACTCCTCCACCGCGCGCTGCGGTACGGTGACCCATCGAGTGCGCTTGCGTGATTCAGGACGATGCAGAATCTCCGCCGCCCAGCGGCGGCTGAAGGAACGCTCATCGCGGTAGTTCAGATACGTGATCGCCGGGACCAGCACGCCCAGCGGCGTAATCAGAGCGGTCCAGGATTTCTCGCGCATCATTTCGACGCCGATCAGAAACACGTCGCGCGTCAGTTTCGAAAAGCAGCCGGATTCGCCCGCCACGCGGCCCATGCCGGCTTTTCAATCCCGCGAAGAATTCCTCTTTGTCGCGGGCGCCGGGCACCTCTGTATAAGCCGTTCCCACGGACGCGAGCGCGTGTGCGTCGCTTCCGCCGATGCCAATCTTTTCCCATCGCTCGGCGAGGCTCGCGGCGTAGCCGTTCGTCTCTTCGAGCATGTGGCTGTTGCGCGTCTCGATCGCCGGAAAATACTCCTGGAACCACGCGAAATCCTCGCTGTCGCGGCGGCCGGTCATGCCCGAAAACACGTGGTTGACGCTGAAGAAAATCCTGCGCTCCGTGAGATACATCAGCAACGAGACCAGGTCGTTGCGCCTCTGCAGGAGCTGCGCGTGCTGGCGCTCATGGAAGTCGTAAACTCCAATATGGACTTCCGTACCACTGGGCATCCGGCACGTCAGCTCCTCGCTGAGGAAGAAATTCGGCTCGCGCCGCAGTTTCTCGGCGCCCTCAATCGAGTCGTGGTCGGTTAGGGTGAAGAGGTCCATTCCCCGGCGCTTCAGCTGGGTGTGAACCTCGAGAGGATCGCTATAGCTTTCCCGCGCGAACGCGCCCACAAACGGCGTGGTGCATGCGCCGGAAAAGTACGAGTGGACATGCATATCGCATTTCACGATTTCCACAGTAAATTCACAGGGTTACACACAGATGACATTGCCGCTAAGATTCTGAAAACATAGGTATTTAACTCATTCGACACACAATTTAGCTTTTAACATGCCTGTAGCAATCAACGGCCTCTCCGATGCCAGAATGCTTCACTTATGGAGCGATTTTAAGTGGAGCGAATCGAGTGTGGGTTTTTTGACGCAGGTGGCGGCCACCGCGCCGCGGCCACAGCCCTTCAGATGGTTTGCGAAACGCAGAAGCGTCCCTGGGAAGTTCGACTTACGAATCTGCAGGAACTGATGGACCCTCTCGATATCGTCAAGAAATTTGCAGGCATCCGCATCCAGGACGTCTACAACACAATGCTGCGCAGGGGTTGGACGCTAGGAAGCCCTCAACTTCTAAAGGTGTTGCAGTTCACGATTCGCATGTATCACCGGCCGACGGTTCGATTGCTGGAAGCGCATTGGAGAGAAACCGAACCGGACATGGTTATTTCGTTCGTGCCGCATTTCAATCGCGCGATGGGAGAAAGTTTTTCCGCTGTGTTTCCGGGCCGACCATTCGTAACGATACTTACGGATATTGCCGACTATCCGCCGCACTTCTGGATCGAGCACCAGCAACAATATTTCATCTGCGGCTCCGACCGCGCGGTCGAGCAGGCGCGCTCGATGGGGAATTCCGACGACAGGATTTTTCGCGCTTCGGGAATGATTCTCCATCCGCGGTTTTACGACGCGCCCGTCGCAGACCGCGTCGCCGCACGGGAGCGCCTGGGATTGCGGCCCGATCTCCCCACCGGGCTCGTGCTTTTCGGCGGCCATGGTTCCAACGTGATGCTTGAAATCGCCGAGCGCCTGGACAAATCGCCGCTCGATCTTCAACTGATCTTCGTTTGCGGAAAAAATGAAAAGCTGGCGAACGCTCTTCGCACCAGAAAACCCCGCGTGCCGTGTTTCGTCGAGGGATTTACGACTCGCGTGAACGAGTACATGCAGCTCGCCGATTTCTTCATCGGCAAACCCGGCCCCGGCAGCGTGAGCGAAGCACTGGCGATGCGGCTTCCGGTGATTGTGGAATGCAATGCCTGGACTCTGCCGCAGGAGCGTTACAACGCCGAGTGGGTCATTGATAAAGAGGTTGGGTTGGTGCTGCGCAGCTTTGACAAAATTGATGCAGCCGTTGCGCAACTGATTGAGCCTGCGGCGCTGGCTCGCTACCGCGCGAACGCCGCCGCGCTCCACAATCGCGCCGTCTTCGAAATCCCCGACATCCTCGAACAGATCTTTGAACGGTCGCGCGGCGCTGCCCCTGCAAACGGCGCTCCCGTTCTGGCGGAAAAATTCGCCTGATCTAGCCGCCTTTTCGGCACTGCGAAAAGTGCATACGGTCAAGTCTTCGCCGGCTAAGCCCCTCTATTGACAAGGATTAAACGGACAGTTCCCCACATTTATAGTTAGCTAAACTCAAGGCCGAATCCCAGTGAATATCCGGTTTCATCCTACTATTATGGAGCGGCTCGATCACCGCTGTCGTTTCCTAGTGTTCAGACGGGCTAGGAAACGACGAGGATTTTCTATGGCAACGCCTGGCGTGAAGACTGGCCGTGATGCCGCTCGCCGCCGATTCTGGCTGGCGATGTCGGGCTTTGCTATGGCGCTTGCGCTCCTGCCCTTTTCCTACAAAGTTGAACGTCGCCTGGAGACAGCTGTTCACATCAAGGGCGGAGAATCCGAAGAAGTTGACCGGGAACTGGCGCAGCGTTTCCAGTCTCCGTACGCCCACCGCCTGATTCTGGTGATCTCTGGAATTCCCGATCCGGATTCAGCGGAGAGCGCGGATGCATTGACCTTCTTGACCAGTTCGTTGCGAAGTGTGCCCGGAGTGTCGGGCGCCGTCTCGAGTCTGGATTGGCCGGATCCTCTGTTCACTGGGAGCAATGGCGAAGCCTTGATCATCGTCGGGTTGGACCCGCATGACGAAGCTTTCGAGGCGTTGGTCCCCGTACTGAGAGCAAAAGCAGACTGGATGGAAGGCCAGCTCAGGTCGCAATACCCAAATATCAATCTGGAGATTACGGGCGAAACGCCACTGACCTTCGATCTTCGCAAGGTCAGCGCAGATGACGTCAAGCATGCCGAAGAACGAGCGATGCCGGTAACGCTCTTGCTGCTGTTGGTGGCTTTCGGCAGTCTTGTGGCCGCGCTATTGCCGCTGGGGATTGGACTGCTCTCCATCTCGATGGCCATGGGTGCGGCTGCGCTGCTCGCGCATTATCTGCATCTTTCAATTTTGGTCCAGAATCTGGCGACGATGCTCGGCCTCGGCCTGGGCATTGACTACGCATTGCTGATGGTCAGCCGGTTTCGCGAAGCGTTGGCCGAAGGATATGATCCCGGCGAAGCTGCCGATATTGCTGCCGGGCAAGCGGGGCGGACGCTGATAATCTCGGCCACGACAGTCGCAATCGGATTTTCAGCGCTGCTGCCTGTGCCCATCAGCGAACTGCGCTCCATCGGAATAGCTGGCCTGCTGGTAACCATTTTAAGCGTCATGCTGTGCACCTGCATTCTGCCCTGGGTGCTTGGTCTGCTTGGACATCGCATCAATGCCGCCAGAGTGCCTCTTCCAGGCAGACGATTCCAAACGCCGGAAAGCCTATGCGCGCTCAGTGAGCGTTGGGTTCGGTGGGGCAGCATCATAACCCGCCGGCCCTGGGTCGCGCTGCTTGTCGCCGGGGTTCCTCTGCTGATCCTTGGATTCCAAGCACGGAGAATCGCTCCCGGGATTCCTGACCGTGACTCGCTCCCGGCCGCAGCCGAATCGGTGCGCGCACTGCACACGCTACAAGACATGGGGCGGTCCGGTATTGTGCAGTCCCTCCGAGTGATCCTGGAGTTGCCGCCACAGTCTCCGCCGCTCTCGCCGGCTGGCTGGCTTGCCGTCAGTCGGTTGACGAAAAGCTTCCAGAGCGATCCTAGAGCACAAGAGGTCTTATCTCTCCCGACCCTCACGGGAATGTCTGATGTTGCGGATGATGTTAACAATGTGCCCGAGCCAATCCGCAAGAGTTTTATTCGCACCGATGGCCAGGCGACGTTGATTGAGTTGCTACCTATTGCGACCCTTTCGCCCAACGAAACGATACGATGGGTACGAGAGGTTCGATCCTCCGATGTCGCCGCGATAACCGGCGTGCCCGGCGCCGTGCTGCGGGTCGGCGGCGTTTCCGCGCTCGACGCGGATTATGATTCGGTAGTAAGAGTGTGGTTGCCGAGGGTGATCCTTAGCGTCGTGTTGGGGAGCTTGCTGGCGCTGCTGATCGGGTTACGTTCCTTGTTTGCGGCGGTCAAAGCAATCCTGCTGAATCTGCTGTCCGTCGGCGCTTCATTCGGTGCGTTGGTTCTCGTTTTTCAGGAAGGCCACGGCAGCAAACTCTTTGGCGTCGCCGGAGGGACCGGCACCGTTTACCCGATCGTGCCGATTCTCTCGTTTGCCATCGTCTTCGGATTGAGCATGGACTACGAGGTCTTCCTGGTCGCCCGGGTCCTCGAAGAACGGCGGCGCGGTCTATCCGAAAAATCAGCGGTAATTGAGGGCCTGGCGCGGACGGCTGGGCTGATCACGAGCGCCGCGGCAATTATGATTGCGGTCTTCACGGCGTTCACCCTGGGAAGTTTTCTGGTCGTTCAGATGCTCGGCTTCACGCTCGCCGTCGCGGTGTTCATTGATGCTACGGTGGTGCGGATGATTGTCGGGCCGGCACTTTTGCAACTTGCCGGCGACTGGAATTGGTGGCCCTTTGGCCTGAGCGGGGCCGAAGTGACGTCCGAAAAAGAGCTTACGCAATAACGCGAATACCGTGGATCCTTCAGTGAAAGCGCGGGGCCTTGCAACGGCCTGATCGGGCGATTCGATTTATTTCACTTTCTCTTATTTAGCGTTGAACTGGCTGACGTCAAAATCCTTGGCTGCAAGATTTGCCTTTCCCGATCCCGCTTCGATTACAAGTATCGTGGAGCCGGGCTTGCCCTGCTGCTTCGCCTCCACTTGCGACGCAGACCAGGCGCCTCCCTCCTGGCGTAGCCCGTAGTAAATGAATTCCTTCTGCTGTCCCGTCCCGCGAAGCGTCTTCACCACGTGCACAGGGAACAAAATGCCGTGGTCAATCCACGATGTTACCGAATCATAGTTCGTCTTATCCTGAGGGTCGGACTTGCTCTTAAGGACGAAGCAATCACGCGTGCCGTATTTCTCCGCTGGCAGGAGTTCCTGACTCTTCCAGAAGAACTGGCTCTCTACCATGTCTTCAAAGGAGAAGTCCGTACCCACGAGTGGGTCGTTCCAACGTTCGAATGGCAACACGCTGGCGGCCTTCTCGCCAGGAAGTGCGGCCTCGATGGTTACGTGCCCGGTCACGCTCATATGCACAAGAAGGCTCGTCTTCTCTGAGCCAGGCCCCGATATCTCGCAAAGCAGACGCAGACCGTCGGGAAACCAATGAGCCTTGCCGACAAATTTGTACGTCGTGCGCTTGCCGCTGCCATCCACCCGTGTGAGGTGGCCGGTCATGCGGTAGTCCAATTTCTCAATACGCTGGCGCGAGCTAGTCAGCACAGTCTCCAGGTCTGAACTCGCCGCGAAGGCCCGCGCTGGATGCACCAGCGACAACAGCACTAGTAAAACGATGGACGCTCGAACGACCCCAAAGGCGCAATTCGCCCATCTGGCCTTTCGATACCTACCAATCTTGGGGCTGCGAGAGAGCATTGCAACGTGGCGTAGGAAGGTCATATGTAATTTATACAGCCAAAGTCTGTATAACGCCATCGAGGGCAGAACTGGCCGCGAAACTCGCCTAGCTCACACATCCGTCGTGAATAACTTGTCAGTAAGTCCTCGTCTAAGTATTCTTGACTGGTTTTTATGACTACCAGGGAACAACTCCAGATCCTCGCAACCCTGCGACTCAGAGAGGCTGAAGCGTTGTTTGGCGCCGGCCTCTACGACGGCTGTGCTTATCTGTGCGGCTATGTCGTCGAGCTCGCGCTTAAGGCTCGAATATGTGCGACACTGGGGATTGTTGAGTATCCTGAAAGGGATCGCTTAAGGGGCGCGTTTCTAACGCACGACTTAGACGATCTCAAGTTGCTCGCCGGTATGGAAGATGAATTTACGGCTGCCCGCCCAGTGTTGCTGGCTAATTGGTCAATCGCTAGCAAATGGAAACCGGAACAACGGTACGACCCGGAGGGGACCTACGACCGGGCCGCGGCGGAGAAAATACTGGACGCGGTTCGCTCGAGACCGGATGGAGTTCTTCCATGTATATCTTTACGTTGGTAGATGACGTCCGAAAGGTGCTGGAGAAGCTGCGTGCGAGGCAGGGAGAATTTACGCTCGCTATGCTGTATAACAGCGGCAGTCTCCAGGCGGGTTCAAGCTGGAACCTTATCGTTTCCGCATCATGGACAGACAGACTCGGGCTAGGCGATGCAACTCATCTTATTGCCGACGCATTGGGTAAGGGTCTCGAGTTGCAAGACAAGGCGGCAATCTCACGTGTGACGGTCCTGAAAACCTCCGATCCATTTGTTCGGGATATGACCAAACTCTATCCCGTTTCGGGGCCTGGCGGCGCTCCGCTCCATCAAGTGACAGCGGGACAGATCACTGAGGGAAGCGCCTTCGTTCTCTACTCTCAACGTGCCGCTTGATTAGGAATTACCTTCGGTCGAAGTCCCTTCATTATCCGGAATCCTAGCAAAACTTCCTGCGACCAAATGCGCGCTGGCCCGTCTAATGCTCATGTAGGCGATTCCCCTCGCGGTTCCGTGAGACCTATCGTTATTGAGCAGAAAGTGCCGGCGTTGGCGCGCGCGAACTCGACCCGGCGGCTACCTTATGGCAACATGCAGTACCTCTCGTTGACTGAAAAGAAGGGGGTTCCAAACCATGGCCAAGGCGACATTTGCAGCGGGCTGTTTCTGGGGTGTGGAAGACGCGTTCCGGCAGGTAAAAGGCGTTACCTCGACGGCGGTCGGCTATATCGGCGGCAACACCAAGAATCCGAGCTACAAGGAAGTCTGCACGGACAAAACCGGCCACGCCGAGGCAGTCGAGGTTGAATTCAATCCGAACGAGGTTTCCTATCGCGAGTTGCTCGCGGTCTTCTTTCAAAGTCACGACCCAACTCAATTCAACCGCCAGGGCCCGGATTACGGATCGCAATACCGCTCCGCGATTTTCTTTCACGACGCCCAGCAGGAAGCGGAGGCGCGCGAATCGGTGGCGGCCCTGGACAAATCGGGAGTCTTCAAGCGCCCCATAGTGACGCAGATTGTTCCGGCTCCGGAATTCTTCCGCGCCGAGGAATATCACCAGAAATACTTCGAGAAACAGGGCATTAAGGCGTGCCATCTACCCTAGGCGAGGGACCGGCCCTGATTGGCCCTATCCGGCCACAACCGGAATGGGCTGTTTCACTTAAGGCAATTCGTTGACGATCGGCTGGCCCGTAAGATAGTATTGTAGGGTTTTGTAGGAAACGGGTGGCACCCGCGTTGCATCTAATGTAGTTGTATCTGTATCGCACGGGGCACGTTGGGCGCAAGCGACAAAGTTCGGCAGCAGGTTCAGGGGATCACCTATCTATCCGTCCATACGTAGCTAAATCGAGAATGCGCCGGGGTGTCACCCGGCCTTTTGTAATTGGGAATTCATATCCGCAGGCCGATTAGCATTATTGGAGAGAACGCGTGACGCTGGCTCTTGAGGAAAAATACGATCAGGTAAGGCAACTCATCGCTATGGGCAAGGAGCGGGGCTACCTGCTCTACGATGAGGTGAACGATATCCTGCCGGCCGAGGTTCATTCCTCGGAAGAAATTGACGATCTGCTCTCGACGTTTGAGCGCTACGGGATTGATGTGTACGAGGATCTTTCGACGGCCAAGGCTGCGCTTGCGGCCGCCGATGCCGATGGTGGCGCCGAGCCCGCGAAGGATGACACTCCTGTGGCATCCGCTTCCGAAGACGGCGAACTCGATCTCACTCCCGGAACGCTTGAGAAGACGAACGATCCCGTTCGCATGTACCTCCGCGAAATGGGCACCGTTCCGCTGCTGACCCGCGAAGGCGAAGTGGCGATTGCCAAGCGCATTGAGCGCGGACAGCTGCTGGTGCTGAAAACCATCACGCGCGCTCCGCTGATCCTCAAGGAACTTCTGCAGGTCGGCGAGGATTTGCGCAACGGTTCCCGTTCGATCAAGGAAATCGTCCAGTTCGACGACGAAGAGCTGACCGAAGAAAAGATCGAAGCGAAGACCAAGGAAACCCTCAAGCAGATTGACAAGATCGCCAAGCTCTACCTGCTGGCGATGAAGCTGGCTGCGAAGCTCGATCGCGTGCCCCGCGCGAAAAAGCGTTCGTACCTGCACGCGAAGTATGCCGTGGCCAGGACCCGCATCGAAATGTCCGGCCTGATGCGCGAACTCGAATTCAACCCGCTCGAAAAAAAGCGCTTGATTGACAAGATTCACCAGACAGTCGAGCGCGTCCACTTCCTCGAACGCGAAACCGTGAAGCTCGAGCGGCGCGTGGAAGCGTCGAAAGCCGACGTTCAGGCCGAAGCCCGCAAGGATCTGCGGGCGCGCAGGCAGGAGCTCAGCGAAATCGAGCTCGCCAGCGAAGTCAGCCCCGCGGAGCTGAAGCGCGCCATCGGGGTGATTCTTCGGGGCGAAGCCGAAGCGGCGCAGGCGAAAGACGAACTGATCGAAGCGAACCTCCGGCTCGTCGTTTCCATCGCGAAAAAATATACCAACCGCGGATTGCAGTTTCTCGACCTGATTCAGGAAGGCAACATCGGCCTGATGAAGGCCGTGGACAAATTCGAATGGCGCCGGGGATATAAGTTTTCAACTTACGCGACCTGGTGGATTCGCCAGGCCATCACCCGCGCCATCGCCGATCAGGCCCGCACGATCCGCATCCCCGTGCACATGATCGAGACGATCAACAAGCTCGTGCGCACGCAACGGCAGCTCGTGCAGGAACTCGGCCGCGAGCCGACCTCGGAAGAAATCGCCAAGCGCATGGATATTCCCGTCGCCAAGGTGCGCAAGATTTTGAAAATCGCGCAGGAGCCAATTTCACTCGAGACTCCCATCGGCGAAGAGGAAGATTCGCATCTCGGTGACTTCATCGAGGACAAAGCCGTCGTCTCGCCTTCGGACGCGGTGATCAACCTGAGCCTCAAGGAACAGACGTCCTCAGTGCTGAAGACGCTCACTCCGCGCGAGGAAAAAGTCATCAAGATGCGCTTCGGTCTCGACGACGGCAGCGAGCATACGCTCGAGGAAGTCGGGCAATCGTTCGCCGTCACGCGCGAACGCATCCGCCAGATCGAAGCCAAGGCGCTGCGCAAGCTGCGCCACCCGTCGCGCTCGCGCAAGCTCCGTGCCTTCCTCGAAGGCTCCGCCAACGATTACTAAAGCTTTCCTTCTCGATGCGGAGGCGGGGCCAAACCCGCTTCCGCGCTGAGGCTACGCTTCAAGAATTCCCTGCAGGCGATTCAACGCGGCAAACCAGTAGGATTTCATTTTCGCGCATTCCTTCGAATTCGCGAGCTTGCTGTGGTCCACCGCAACTTGCGTTTTGTCGGAACCTCTGCTGTAGAAGCCGACGCTGAGCCGCGTGTCTTCATCCCATTTTCCGCGCACATATTTCCTCGGCGTCGCCGTCGTGATTTCGAGTTTCCCATCGGGCAGCCATCGCTTGCGCAGCTTCTCGTCCGTCCACGCGGCGAACGCTTTCTCCATCGGCGCCACCATCGTGCGGCTTCCGCCGGCGCTGACCTCACCGTCGCATTTCTGGAATTTCTGGCGGAGGCCGCGCTCGTGCTCGTATCCCACCGCGACCATCTGGCACCACCACGACTGCACTCTCTGTTTTTCCTTTAGAAAGGCCGCAATTTCTTTGTGCGGCCACTTCTTCGCCCCGGCCTTGTCGAGAATCTTGAACCATTCCGCCCATACCTTGCCGGTCTTCGCTTTCACCGCCTCGTCGCTCGACCGCTTCGTTTCTCTCGGTTTCTTCATGCCTCGATCCCCGCGCACCTCAATTGGGCTGCTCGCAGAAACGTAATATAATCGCGCTCTTTGAGCAAGGAGCGCCTGCCGTGCCGCACAAAAAAACCAACAAGCCGCGCGAACCCGAGCGCGATTACTCGCACCGCTCGCTGCTCGATAAGCTCGGCGTCAAGCCGGGGCAGCGGATCTGTGTGGTCGGGGTTGAAGACGCTGCGTTTCTGAACCACCTCGCAGACCGCGTTCCGGATTTCTCGCGCGGGAAACCTCCGAGCGAGGCGGACATGATTCTGCTAGGCGCTGACAACCTGAAGGCGCTCGCGCGGGTGAAATTGCTCGCCGCCACGATTCATAAGTCCGGCGCGATCTGGATCGTCTATCCCAAGGGCCAGTCGCACATTCGCGAAGCCGACGTCAGAGCAGCGGGAATTTCCGCCGGCCTCACCGACAACAAAGTCTGCCGCTTCTCCGAAACGCACACCGCCCTGCGTTTCGTCATCCCGCTCGCCCGCCGCTGACCGCTGCACGCACGAAATCGCCTCCGCAAAATTTCGGCGCAGCCGTTCCCGCTGGACATATGATGTTCCCATGGCGACACGCCTCGAAGCTCGCGGCCTTACGGTCGAGCTGCCGACCCGCGCAGGCTGGGTGCGGCCAGTGAACGAAGTTTCGTTCTCGCTCGGTGACGGCGAGACGCTCGGCATCGTCGGCGAATCCGGCTCTGGCAAGACGATGCTTGCGCTCGCGCTGATGGGACTGGAACCGCCGGGCGCTCGGCTGACGGGCGAAGCGTGGCTCAGCCCTCGCAGCGTCAACGGAAATGGAAATGGAAACGCCGCATCGCCCGCCTCCGCGGAAAATCTCCTCACCGCATCGCGCAAAGTGATGTGGGGACTGCGCGGCGGCGAAATCGCCATGGTGTTTCAGGAGCCGATGACGGCGCTCAATCCCGTCGTCCGCATCGGCGCGCAAATCGAAGAAGCGATTCGCGCCCACGCACCACGCCTCGCCCGCGATGAAGTCCACCGCCGCGCGCTCGAAGCGCTCGAACGCGCCGCCGTTCCCGAACCGGCGCATCGCGCGCGCCAGTATCCACATCAACTTTCCGGCGGCCTTCGCCAGCGCGCCCTGATCGCCATGGCCCTCGCCGCCGGGCCGCGCGTGCTGATCGCCGACGAGCCCACCACCGCGCTCGACGTCACCGTGCAAAAGCAAATTCTCAAGCTGCTCGCATCGCTGCGCCGCGAGCTTCAGCTTTCGCTGCTTTTCATCACCCATGATTTCGGCGTCGTCGCGCAGATCGCCGACCGCGTCGCCGTAATGTACGCGGGCCGCGTGGTCGAGGAAGGCCCGGCTTCCGAAGTCCTGCGCCACCCGCGTCATCCCTATACCGAGGGCCTGCTGCGCGCGGCGCCGCGCCTGGCGCGCGAAAAGCTGGTCGCCATTCCGGGCACGGTTCCCGCGCTCGATGCGCTGCCCGCGGGTTGCTCCTTTGGGCCGCGCTGCGCGCGCCACGTTGCGGAATGTGACGCAGCGATGCCGGCATTGATTCACGCCGCTGGCGCCAGCGAAAGCCATCGCGCGCGGTGTATTCTTGCCCGCTAAAGCGGTCAGGTGAAAATGGAAAGCCACCAGCAGCAGAAAAATCTTGTGCGCGAGCAGTTCACGCGCACCGCACAGATTTTCGGCGATTACGCCGTGGCCAGCCGCGTCGCCGAGGCGGAGCGGCTCGCGCGAATGGTGCGCGCGACCAAGACCGATTGCGCACTGGACCTCGCCTGCGGCCCCGGCACGCTCGCGCTGCGATTCGCGCGGCACGTCCGCTGGATTTGCGGACTCGATCTCACGCCCGCGATTCTTGAGCGCGCGCGGCGGTCCGCGGCGGCCGATGGGCTCGCCAATCTCGATTTCGCCATCGGTGACGCGCAATCCCTGCCGTTCGCCGATGGCTCGCTCGATATCGCCGCCACCAGTTACAGCCTGCACCATTTTCCCGACGCGGCGCGCACGATTGGAGAAATGGCGCGCGTGGTAAGGCGCGGCGGGCGCGTGGGCATTCTCGATATCTTCGTGCCCGATGATCCGCAAGTCTCCGAGCTCAACAATCGCATCGAAGTGATTCGCGACGCGTCCCACACGCGCACCATCACCCACGAGGAATTCGACTCGCACTTCGCCGCGCACGGCCTGCGCATCCTCGAAACCAGCGTTCAGGAAAATTCCCGCGCCTTCGATCACTGGATGCTCGTAGCCGGATCGAAGCCCGGCGACCGCACATACGTCGAAGCGCGCCGCCTGATGGAGGACTCCATCGCGGACGATGCGGCGTGGTTCCATCCGCGATTCGAATCCGCCGAAGACGGCAGCGCTGCGCGCGAGCTTGTCTTCACGAACACGTCTCTGTTTATCGCCGGTGAGAAAATCTGACATGCCCTCCGACGCTCTTCTCGAAGTGCGCGACCTGCGGAAGTCCTATGCGGTTGCGGCTCGCGCGATTCATCAGGCAGAAGGCGATCCGCCAGCCGCAGTCACCGGATTTGTTGGCGTTGACGGAGTGACATTCTCGCTTGCTCCCGGAGAGACACTCGGCATCGTAGGCGAATCGGGCTGCGGCAAGACCACGCTCGCGCGCATGCTGCTGCGGCTGATCGAGCCGGATTCAGGCGAAATGCGTTTCCGCGGGCAGGATTGGCGAGGCGCGCGTGGCGCGGACCTTCGCGCTCTCCGCCGCCGCATCCAGATGGTGTTTCAGGATCCCATCGCTTCGCTGAACGCGCGGATGCGCGTCGGCGCGATCGTGGGCGAACCGCTGGCGATCCACGAGCCGAATCTTTCGCGCGCCGATCGCCACGCGCGCGCCGCGAAAATGCTGGAGGCCGTCGGCCTGGGCGCCGAAGCGCTCGACCGCTACCCGCATGAATTTTCCGGCGGCCAGCGCCAGCGCATCGGCATCGCCCGCGCGCTGATTCTGCGGCCCGAGCTTGTGGTCGCGGACGAGCCTGTCTCGGCCCTCGATGTCTCCGTCGGCGCGCAGATTATCGAGCTGCTCGATCGTCTGCGGCGCGAACTTTCGCTCACGCTGATTCTGATTTCGCACAGCCTGCCGGTTGTCGCGCAGCTCGCCACGCGCGTCGCCGTGATGCAGGCCGGCCGCTTCGTCGAAACAGGTACGGCGGACCAGGTGCTGCAATCTCCGCAGCATCCCTACACGCAAGCCCTCATCGCCGCCATCCCTGAAATTCCGGCATAACCGTTCCTGGCATTTTGCTTTAGTTGTCATCCCGAGCGAAGAGAGGGATCTCTCTTCGAGTGTATGCAACGCCTGGATGTACGTCCGAAGTGAGGTCCCTCACCGCCTTCGGCGGATTCGGGATGGCGATTCTGGTCGGCACGTCAAATCCGCCGTTCAATATTCGGAAAATCGAGCCACACTTTCACGCCGCAGAAGTGCGAGCCTTCCGTGCAAATCGGAGTCGAAATCCCCGCGCGCAAATGGCACGGCGGGCCGATGTAGCGCCCCAGCTCCGGAAACGCCGCGCGGACCTGTTCAACCTCTTCGATCGAAGCCTGATAAATCTCCTCCTGCGCGTTAAAGCACGTCCGCATCGTCCATTTGTGCAGCAGGTGCAGCAGCGAGCCCGATTCGACCAGCCGAATCGCTTTGGCATTCGGCAGAAGATAAAGCGCGAATTCGCGCACCACTCCGCGGTCCAGCAGTTCGTTCTTCGCGGCCCACGCCTCTTCCATCGCCTGCTGATAGATTTCGAGCGCCCGCGGATTTTCACGGATCAGCATCGGCGTGATGTAGTCGGGCGAGCGCGTGTCGGCGAGCGTCAGCAGCGGCCGCGAGCCGGGCACCATGCGATGCCGCTGGTCCTGACTGTCCGCGGTGTGGCTGATTTTTTTCGCGAACGTGAAATGCGCGTGATCGAGCGGGCGCATGATCGGCGCGTGCACGCCCACGTTCAGCGTCTCGCGGCGATAGGGATTGCGCGCCGGATTGAGCATCCGGTCGAGCGCTTCCGCGTCGGGACATTCCGCCGCGGTCAGTCCCATCACCGCGCGATACGCCTCAGCCATCGCTTCAATCGCGCGCGGCGAAAAATCCGTCAGCCGCGAAGTCAGCCCCGCGAGACGACCATCGAATTCGCGCGCGAACTCTTCGCCGTCGTGCGGCGGCCGCTGCCATTCGGGCATGTCTTCCATCGCGCCGTTGTCGAAACGGTCAAAAAACTCCGGATCCACTTCGCGAACTCGCGCGACCATTTCGGTCAGTATGTGCCGCGCCTCGGTGGGCGTATCGTTCGCCGCCTGCATCCGCCACAATCTATAGAGCACGATCCCTGAAATTGTGTGCACCATGGTGGTGAAGGCCGCCACCGGCAGGACGTAACGCGCCACCTCGATCGCGCGCTTTTCCGATTGCCGCTCAACCTTCTGCACTCGCCGCGCGTGCGACATGGGCCCGATGTGCCAGATGTCGCTCAGGATCGCCCGCGCCGTCGGCTCGAGCACGCGCGTCAGCTCGCGATAGTGTTCCCACGCCCGCGCGACTGCTTTTTCAAAGATGGCACGCTCTGCCGCGCCGAATTCCGCGCTCGAAGCCGGAATGTACGCCTGCGCGCGGTCCAGCCGCACGTAGCGCTGGCTCTGCTGTTCGGAATTGTAAAAAGGATGCGCGTGGAGAAATGACCAGACGAATTGCCGGCTAACGTTTTCAAGCCCGAATTCGAAATGCGCGTGCTGGTAAACAGTGTGGTGCCCGCCGAAATACGTTCCCGCACCGATGGTGACGCGCTGCTTTTCGGTGACTTCCTCGGGAACCACCAGATGGGGGGAGTAACAGGTACGCGCTGCCGCAATCGCGGAATCAAACGGGTGCGCGAAGGCGTTGCGCAGCGTCACGCGCGGCGCGGCCGCCTCCACTTGCGATCCGATGGGTGCGTCGGGAAAGGGAGACAAATGAGTGGCCATCTCCCGGCATTCTACACCGTGAAGGCGACCGATTCACGGAAGCGTTCGGAGTGAGCGGCTACTTCTTGGCCATCGAAGCAGCCTTGTCGGCATACTTCTTCGTAAAGCGCTCCACGCGGCCCGCGGTATCAATCAGCTTCTGTTTGCCGGTGAAGAATGGATGACAACTCGAGCAGATTTCGGTGCGGATCGCATTGCCCTTGATCGTCGAACGAGTCTCAAATGTGCTGCCGCAGGCGCAGTGCACCGTCACGACATGGTAGTCCGGATGAATTCCTTCTTTCATGAAAAGCTCCTGTCTGCCGGCCGGTCTGCGCGAAAAAAAGCTCGTTGATACGTTCGCGTCGCTAGGCCCGCGGGGAAGCGTCAATTATACCCGAAAACCGCATTCGCGCAATTGCACGCGATGTCCAATTAGATGAAGAAAGCGGCTCTTAGGATCCGCCGAAAAGAAGCGGCGCGCCCAGCTTCGAGCCGTAATTGGGCCGGTAGCGATCCGTGTTATACAGCGAGCCGATATCCACCTTGCGGGCGCCAGCCGACGAATCCGGCAGCGGTACGTGCCCGTAGTGCCCGCTCTGAATTCCCACCATCCGCCCGGAAACGCCGTCGCGAATCAACTCAACCGCGATGTTCGCAAACGTGATGGCCACCAGCTGATCAATCGCGTCCGGCTCGCCGCTGCGCAGGTCGTAGGTCAGATCGCTGACCATCGTTTCCTGCCCGGTGCGCGTGTGGACTTCCTCCGCGAGCGCGTGGCCGATGTCCGCTTTCTTGCGATGGCCGTACGCGTCCGCTTCGCCATATTCCTTTACCTGGGCATCCTTCCAAACGGCGCCTTCGGACACCACAACCAGCGAATAATGGCTGGGATTATTCGCTTTGTCCTCCATCAGCAGGCCGCATACGCGATCGAGATCGAACGGGTGCTCGGGAATCAGGCAGCGCGTGGATGTCACATACGCCGTGTAAAGCGCCGTGAAGCCGGCATCGCGGCCAAATATTCGAAATATTCCGATGCGTTCGTGCGAGCCAACGGTGGTGCGCTGCCGCGTGATGGACTGCTTCGCGCGCGTAACGGCCGTCGAGAACCCGACGCAATATTCGGTGCCGTGAACATCGTTGTCCATCGTCTTGGGTATCGCCACCACCGGAAATCCCGCCTTGCAAAGCACCGACGCGAAGCTCAGCGTGTCGTCTCCGCCGATGGCGACCAGGCACCCGATTTCCAGCCGCTCCAGATTCGCGAGCACGATTGACGTGAGATCGTAGGTCTTGCCGTCGAACGGAAGTTTCTTCAATTGCTCCTTGGGAAGATGCTTCGGCAGCTTGGATTCGGGAACGCGGCGGGGATTGGTCCGCGAGGTGTGCAGCACGGTGCCGCCGGTGCGGTCAATCGTGCGAGTGTTGTCGCGCGTGAGGTCGCGAATGTATTCCGGATCTTCGGCGCTGGTCATGTAAGTGAGGCCAGCCCAGCCTCTGCGAATACCAACCACAGGCCTCCGGATTTCGCTTCCGCCGTACACCACGGACTTGATCACCGGATTCAAGCCGGGAACATCTCCTCCGCCGGTCAGGATTCCAATTCTCTCGTGTGCACTCACGTTTTTATGCTCCCGCTCAGCAGTTTCGCGCGTGTCGAGACGCCGCGCCAAAGCACGGTTATCATAAAGGGAAAGCCCCGCGCATGGCGAGCAACTGTTCCAATGACATGCATCACAAAGTCCGATGGGTTAATACGAGGTTAACGCGGGTTCCGGTACAATTGCGGAGGCCGAACAAGTTGTCCCCTCGGCCGGCATGAATGGAGCTTCGTATGCGACGCGTTGCCATAATTTCTGCAATCCTTCTTGGTTCTTGCGCCTGGTTCGTGCCTGTCGAGGGCGCTCCGAAGCCGCTGCAGATATATTTCATTGATGTCGAGGGTGGCCAATCCACCCTGATCGTGGACCCGCAGGGCGAATCGCTGCTGATTGACACAGGCTGGGACGATTTCAATGGCCGCGACGCGGACCGCATCATGATCGCGGCGAAATCGGCCGGCATAGACCACATTGACGACGTGATCGTCACGCACTATCACTCCGATCATGCCGGAGGGGTTCCCCAGCTGGCGACCAGGATTAAGATCGGCACGTTCTTCGATCACGGCCCCAACACCGAGACTTCCGCCGCCACGCTCGCCAGTTACGCCGGCTACGCAAAGGTCGCGGCCCAAGCAAAGCGCGTCACCGTGAAGCCCGGCGACGAAATTCCCTTGACGGGAATGCGCGTGCAGGTCCTGACCTCCGCAGGAGCTCTGATCACTGCCCCTCTGCCGGGAGCGGGCCAGCCGAATCCGGTTTGCGCGTCCGAGCCCGCGGTGGGTGCTGATCCCAGCGAGAATGCCCGCTCGGTCGGAGTGCTGATCACCTTCGGCCAATTTAAGTTCATTGATCTGGGCGATCTGACGAACCAGAAAGAACTGGCGCTCGCGTGCCCGAACAATCTGATCGGCACTGTGGATCTTTACCTGACCACGCATCACGGGACGGCGCATCCCGGAACAGGCGACGGGTCCGGCGCACGATCAATCGTCGAGGCGCTGCATCCGCGCGTGGCGGTGATGAACAACGGCGCCATCAAGGGCGGCCATCCCGTCGCGTGGCAAATCGTCCATGATTCGCCCGGGCTCGAGGATCTGTGGCAACTGCACCTCTCGTTCCAGGGAGGCAAGGACCACAACGTCCCGGAGCAATTCATCGCCAACGTCGGCGGCGACGATCAGGGAAACTACATCAAAGTTGCGGCCGAGCCAAACGCCACTTTCACCGTGACGAATTCCCGCAATAATTTTCAGAAAACGTACAAGAAATAGCGAGGCGCGCTGCGGGGATTAGGCGCTGAGATCACGACTTGAGCGAGGCCAGGACCTCGGCGAATTCGCCGTGGAGGCCGCTGGGAAGGACTTCGAGGTTTACGATTCGCTCAAGGAGTTCGAGATTGTCGCGAGGATTTTCGTAAGCGCTGTTGATATCCGCGATGCTGATCCGGCGTTCGTCCTCGTGAATTCGCTCGAATGTGTCACCGACGTCCACCAAGCCCTCTTCGACGACCGAAAAGTAGATTCCCGAACGCTTGCTCGCCCAAAAACGCTTCACCATATCCGCGCGATCGAAGCGGATGCCGAGCTTGAAGCAGGGGAAGCGCGGCTGGGCGACTTTGACCACTGCTCCGCCGAGGCGGAATTGATCGCCAATCCGGGCGTTTTCTTCCAAGAGTCCTTCGGTCGTGAAATTCTCGCCGAAATTTCCCCAGGTAAATTCCACATCCGGCAGTTGCTTGCGCCAGTATTCGTAATGCTCGGAGGGATAGGCGTAAACCGCCTTGTTTTTGCCCCCGTGAACCGTCAGGTCCGACTGGAGGTCGCCATCGAGATTCATGCGACGGAGCAGGCGCGGGCCGCGCACGGGCGATTTGAAGATGCTGGTGAGCACGTCCTGGCCACGGGCATCGCGCACGGTGCGCGGCAGGCCAACCTGGAGTGAAATGATTTTCATGGCCTGCAATCCAGCACGGCGGCGCCGTTGATGCGGTCGCTCTTCAAATCATTCAGCGCGCGATTGGCATCGCGCAGCGGGAAAAGCGTGGTCTGCGAGTGAATGGGAATTTCCGCGGCGACGCGGAGAAAATCTTCGCCGTCCTTGCGCGTGTTGTTGGCCACACTTCGAATCACGCGCTCCTGATAAAGCAGATTGTAGTCGAACGACGGAATCGGGCTCATGTGGATGCCGCCGAGGACAAGCACTCCGCCTTTCTTGAGCGCCGCGAGCGCCGGGGGTACAAGCCCTCCGGCTGGCGCAAAGATGATGGCCGCGTCGAGTTTTTCAGGCGGCTCGGCCGAGGCTTCGCCCGCCCACACCGCGCCGAGTTGCAGCGCAAGTTCCTGATGTTTCGCGCCGCGCGTCGCGGCGTACACTTCCACGCCCCAATGTCGCGCCACCTGAATCGCGACGTGCGCCGCCGCTCCGAATCCATAAAACGCAAGTCGGCCGCCGCGCTTGATTCCCGAAAGCCGCAGAGAACGAAACCCGATGATGCCCGCGCACAGCAGCGGCGCGGCATGTTCGTCGGCAAATGTTTCCGGAATCGCATAAACGAAATCCTCGGGCGCGACGGTGAGTTCCGCGTAGCCGCCGTCCACTGTGTAGCCGGTAAACGTGGGATGGTCGCAGAGATTTTCCATGCCCGCGCGGCAAAATTCGCAAATCTGGTCCGCGCTGTGCAGCCAGGGAATACCGACGCGGTCACCAAGCTTGAATCGCTGCGCGCCCTCGCCAAAACCTTCGACCACGCCTACGATTTGATGTCCGGGAATCAGCGGAGATTTTTTCGGCGGCAATTCTCCCTCGACCACGTGAAGATCCGTGCGGCAAACGCCGCACATCTTCACGCGCACGAGGACTTCGCCTTTGCCTGGGCGCGGGTCGGGCGCGCCGGTGAATTCGAGCGGATTGCTCTCCACCGGCGCGGGCGAACGGAGCAAACAGGCCTTCATCTAGACCCTCGTTTGTGTGTCGAGTAATTCATGCCTCGATCGTTTGTTTTCAGCAAGATAGGCAAACATTTGCTCGACATGGTGTGTCGAGTAATCTCGCGCCAGGAGGCCAGCGATTGGAGGGTTTCGCGCTCCCGGGATTCCTGATCGTTTGCGCGGCCGAGACAAGCCCTAGCTGCGCCAGGGCAGGCGTGGGCGGGGACACTTGTCCCCGCTCTCAAGAGAGCCGCGAACTCCGAGCCGAATCTAGTTGGCGCGTACACGAGGGCAATGATAGCGCGCGAAAATCGAAGTGAAACAAGAAATACCTGTGGACTTTTTACCGGCCCGAACGGCGCGGGCTTAGGCGAGCGGCGGACGAGGTATCAACCATCGAAAAAGAAAAGTTGCGGCGAAGGCACCCGTGATTTGAGCGAGAAGAAACGAGGGAACATCCAGCGGACGAATGCCCGAAAAAGTGTCGCTCAGCGAGCGGGCGATGGTGACGGCAGGATTCGCAAACGAAGTGGATGCCGTGAACCAGTACGCCGCCGTGATGTAAGCGCCCACGGCGAAGGCGACAACTTTCAGGCCGAGCTGCGAGCTGCCGCGAATGACGGCGAGCAGGCCAAAGGTGGCGATGAATTCGCTGAACATCAGGGCGGGGCCGCTGCGAGCGTGCCGCGAAAGCGAAACAACGGGCAATCCAAACATGAGATGCGCGGCGATGGCTCCAGCGATTCCACCGAGGACTTGCACCACGATGTAGGCCGGGGCCTCTTTCCAGGGAAGACGGCCTTCCAGCGCGTCCGCGATCGAAACTGCAGGGTTCAGGTGTGCGCCGGAAATCGAGCCGAACGCGAGAATCAATGCAACGAGGGCCGCGCCCGTGGCAATAGTATTCGCGAGGAGGGCCACGGCAACGTTGCCGCCGGCGAGACGCTCGCCCATGATTCCCGAGCCGACGACGGCGGCGACGAGGAACGCGGTGCCCAGGAATTCCGCGGCCAATCTCCGGGAAAGTGAACTTTTCATTGTTGGCCGATGCGGTCTATTTCTTTTTTGATAGCGAGCTTGTCGAGGCTCTCAAGGGGAAGACAGAGGAACAGGTTAATTCTGCGGTCAAGAATCATGAATGCATCGCGAAACGCTTTTTCGATTTGTTCCGGCGTGCCCTCGACCGCGGCTGGGTCGGGCACACCCCAATGCGCGGTCATCGGCTGACCCGGCCAGATTGGGCAGATCTCTTTTGCTGCGTTATCGCAAACGGTGAAGACGAATTGCATCTGCGGAGCACCGGGCTTGGCGAACTCATCCCAGCTCTTGCTTCGCAGGCCTTCGGTGGGAAGATGCGCCAGCGCAAGTTGCCGGAGCGCCTCGGGGCGCACCGCCCCCGACGGATGGCTGCCAGCGCTATGCGCGGCGAACGTGGGCCGGCCTTTCCGGTTCATGATGGCCTCGGCCATGATGGAGCGGGCGGAATTTCCGGTGCAGAGAAAGAGCACGTTGTAGCGGCCATTCATGGCAATCAGCTGTTCGCAACTTCGGCGGGTTTCCGGGCGCGTATGAAGGCGCTGGCGAATTTGCCTTCGACCTGAGGGGCGATCGCATCAACGTCAATTCCCTGAGCGGCGAGGAACTGGCGCGCGTCTTCAATGCCGTACACGCGCGTCGGCTCAATTTCGATTTCGCCGAATCCGGCGGCCGCGAGCTTCGCGCGATAGTCGGATTCGTCCATCGCCCCGGCAACGCACCCGACCCATAGCTCGATGCTCTTGCGGACATCGGCCGGAACAGGGCCGCGCACGACAACGTCGGAGACGGCAAGGCGCCCGCCAGGCTTGAGCACGCGAAACGCCTCGCGCAGAACTCGATCTTTATCGGCCGAAAGGTTGATGACGCAATTCGAAATTACGACGTCAACGAGATCCTGGGGCAAGGGAATGTCCTCGATTTCGCCGCGGAGAAACTCGACGTTTTCGACACCCGACTTGCGCTGGTTTTCGCGCGCGAGCGACAACATTTCGCCTGTCATATCGAGGCCGTAGGCCTTGCCGCCCGGAGCGACGCGGCGCGCGGAAAGCAATACGTCAATGCCGCCGCCTGAGCCAAGATCGAGGACGATTTCTCCCGGCCGAAGGTCCGCAAGCGCCGTGGGATTGCCACAGCCCAGCGATGCAGCCACGGCTTCGGCGGGAAGCGCTGATTTCTGCGACTCGTCGTAGAGATTGCGGGTGATGGGATCGCACAGGCTCAGATCGCCGCCACCTCCGCAACAGGCCGTACCGCCGGCCGCCACCTGGCGGGCGGCTTCTCCGTATTTGGTTTGGACCGCAGATTTGATGTCGTTGTCTGCCACGATGGACTCCGCGCTACATATGTGGACTTGCGAATATGTTGGCAGCGTAGCCCGACCAAACGTATATGTCAAGACGCATATGATGTATACTGCGGACATGGCAAAGGCTCGGGTGGGGTTTTCTCTCGACGTTCTCTTTCGCGCGCTGGCGGACACCACGCGGCTGCGACTGTTGAACTTGATCGCGGACCGGGAGATCTGCGTCTGCTATTTCGTGGAGATATTGAAGATGAGCCAACCGAAGATTTCGCGGCATCTGGCGTATCTGCGGAAGGCCGGGATCGTGGCATCCCGTCGCGAGGGGAAATGGATGCATTACCGGCTCACGATTCCGAAGGATGAAGTGGCCGCTAGGATTCTGCGCGAAACGCTAGGGCACTTGCGGGAAAAAACCGAGATGAAACGCGACGTGGCGCGGCTTAGTTCCGCATGCTGCGCGCCGCAGAAATACGTGCTTCTTCAGAGCGCACCGCAGCCGGCGAATTTGCGCGCGACCATTTAGCCAATGGATCAGATGTCCTTCCCGGGAGAGCGTCGTGGGCAAGGAGTACATGCTGCGAGAGAAACGGCGCATAGGAAGGCGCTTCGCGCCGATCTGCTATGTCAGGGCTGAAGCCCTGACCCACAAAACCGGGGAGGGCGACGCTGGATGGACGGCATCGAGCCGAACATCTGCGCCGGGCGCAGCATGCTGCGCCTCTACGAAACCAATTCGCACGTCGCCGAAAATGTAGGTGAAATGAACGCAGCTCTTACGCCCAGCTGTAGCCCTGGGATGAGAGCGGGAGCGAGCGGATGCGCTTGCCGGTGATGGCGAACATCGCGTTGGTGATGGCCGGAATCATCGGCGGCAGCGCCGGTTCACCGAGGCCCGTCGGCGGGTTGTCCGTCTTCACGAAGTAGACGTCAATTTCGCGCGGAGCTTGAGTGAGACGCAGCGGCGGATACTGGTGGAAATTGCTCTGCACCGCGCGGCCCTTATCAATCACGATTTCATAGCCCATCACGTGGCTCATGCCTTCGATCACCGCGCCCTGGGAAATATTTTCGGCGGCGGTGGGATTGATAGCGCCGACGCTGCCGATGTCGCCGACGACCCAGACTTTGTGAACCTTGAGCTGGGTTTCCTTGATGACCTGCACCTGCGCGACTTCCGCGAAATATCCGCGATGGCTGAAGTGGAAGGCCACGCCCATGGCGGTGTCCTTGGGCAGCTTGGTTTTGCCCCAACCGGAGCGCTCGGCGACGGTGGTTAGGACGCCCCGCATGCGAGCGGCGTCAAACGGCACAGGGGCGAATGCGACCGGAGTGCCCGGTGGCGGAGCGGCGGACGGCAGAGGCTCGTTCGCGAGCATGTCGAGCCGGAACTGCACGGGATCTTTTCCTGCGGCGTGCGCAAGCTCGTCAATGAAGGATTGCATCACGAATGCGATCGCGTTGCTGCCGGGAGCGCGCATCGCCCCCATGGGAACGCCGCTGGGCATCATCGAGCTGAGCTGCGAGAAATTCGGAACGAAGCGCGATGGAAATTCCTCGCCGGATAGGCCCGCGCTCTGCGCGAAGCGGCCCTTTTCACCGAACGTGACGAAGTGATTCTGCCAGGCGATGAGCTTGCCGTTGGAGTCAACCGCGCCTTTCAGGTTGTGATAGCCGGCCGGACGGTAGAAGTCGTGCGCCATGTCCTGTTCGCGGGTCCAGAGCAGCTTGATGGGCACGCCGACCTGCTTGGCGATATAGGCGGCCTCAACCACGTAGTCGTTGGTGAGGCGCCGGCCGAAACCGCCGCCGATGCGAGTGAGGTGCAGCGTGACGTCCTTCTGATCTATGCCCAATGCCGCGGCCGACTGCGCGACGCCGCCGGTCGGAATCTGGCTGGGAGCCCAAAGCTCGAGCTTGCCGTCCTTGAACGAGGCGGAGCAGTTTTGCGGCTCGAGCGGGACGTGCGAAAGGAACGGATAACTGTAGGCAGCTTCGACGACTTTCACGCCCGCGGCGGCGAAAGCAGCATCCACGTCGCCATCTTTGCGCAGCGTCTGGCCGGGATCCTTCTTGGCGAGTTCTTCGGCGGTAGCGTTGTAGGTGTCGGTGCCCTGCTTGGCGGTTGGGCCATCGTCCCACACCACTTTGAGAACGTTATCGCGCGCGTGGCGAGCCTGATACCAGCTATCGGCCACGATGGCGACGCCGCCGGCGAGCGCGCTGGGATCGGGCCCCGGCGCGACGATGAACGCGTGGCGGATTCCGGGCTGCGCCTTTACTTCGTCGAGATTCGCGCTGACGACTTTGCCACCGAACACCGGACACTTTTCGAAGTTGGCGTAGAGCATGTCCGGAGTGGTGAAATCAATTCCGAAGATCGGCTTGCCGGTGACGATCTTTTTGATGTCCGGATTCGCGGCCGAATGGCCGATGATGCGGTAGTCTTTCGGATCCTTCATCTTCAGCGTCTTCGCATCCGGCACGGGCATCGCGGCGGCCGCGGACGCGAGTTCGCCGTAGCTTGCCGAACGTTTGCTGGCCTCGTGATGCACCCGGCTGGGAGTGGTGGTGCATTCGGACGCAGGGACGTTCCATTTCTGCGCGGCAGCGCCGAGCAGCATTTGCCGACACTGCGCACCGAGTTGCCGCATGGGATCCCAGTTCAGCGGCGTCGCGGTGCTGCCGCCGGCAATCTGCAGGCCATACTTCGCCGAGTCCAGGTCGCCTTGCTCGATTTTCACGGCTTTCCAATCGGCGTCGAGCTCCTCGGCAATCAGCATGGGCAGCATGACTTTCACGCCCTGGCCGATCTCGGGATTCTTGGCGATGATGGTGATCGCGCCATCGGGCGCAATGGTGATAAAGGAGGCGGGCAGGAGCGTAACCGGCGGTCCGAACTGCGCGGCAAGAACTTTCTCCAGCGGCTCGACGTAGTAGGCGAGCATCATGCCGCCTCCGGCTATGACCGAAGCGCGGAGAAATGAGCGGCGGCTAACAAGCGTCGTTTCCATAAGACCTCCTGCGTGCGAATTCGTTCAGCCCGGCGCGTTACGAATGAGCGGCGGTCGCGGGCTCTTTTGCCGGTTGCTTGGCAGCGATCTCCGCTGCTTTGTGAATGGCTTTGCGAATGCGCAGATACGTGCCGCAGCGGCAGATGTTGCCGTCCATGGCAGCGTCAATATCCGCGTCGGTGGGACGCGGGTTCTTCGCAAGCAGCGCGGAAGCGGACATGATCTGGCCGGCCTGGCAGTAGCCGCACTGCGGCACGTCAATTTCCTCCCACGCGATCTGGACCGGATGCGTTCCGTTTTCCGACAGCCCCTCGAGCGTGGTGATGTGCTTTCCGGCGGCGTTCTGGATGGCGGTGGTGCAGGAGCGAACGGCCTCGCCATTCAGATGCACGGTGCAGCAGCCGCACAGGGCCATTCCGCAGCCATATTTCGTGCCGTGCAGGCCGAGGACGTCGCGGACCACCCAGAGCAGGGGCGTGCCTTCGGGGACGTCTACGGTAGCGGGCTTGCCATTTACGGTTAGTTTGTACGCCATGGAGTCACCTCCGAAAACCTGAGGACTGGGCTGACGGCGAAAAAGGTAGCACCGCGCCGCGAGTGGTGTCAATTGACCCCGGCCAGCCGCTGGGGGCGAATTCGTCGTATCGGGCACCTACGAATTTGTGTGTTTTGAATCACATACAGCGAAAGTGCCATTCCGGGGCTGCAGGGCCCCGATCAGATGGCGCCCTTGGACATTTGGTCGGCGATGTATTCGGATTGGCGCAGAGTGAGGGCGACGATCGTGAGCGTGGGATTCTCGCCGCCGCTTGAGGTGAACTGGCTTCCGTCGGAGACGAAGAGATTCTTCACGTCGTGCGATTGGCCGAAGCGGTTGACCACGCCATCCTGCGGCTTTTCGGACATGCGATTGGTGCCCATATTGTGCGTGGAAGGAAAGGGCATATGGTGCACGGTACGCTTTGCGCCGATGGATTTATAGAGCGCGTCGGCCTGCTGAAAGCCGTGCTGTTGCATGGCGAGATCGTTGGGATGATCGTCCACGTGGACGTTGGGAATCGGCATGCCGTACTTGTCCTTGCGATCCGGGTGCAGCGTGACGCGATTGGTGTCGCGCGCCAGATCCTCGCCGATAATCCACACACCCGCGAGATTCACGTAGTTATCAATCACCGAAGCGCGGTCGCGGCCCCATTCGCCGGGCAACAGATTCGTCGCGAAGCTGGGCAAGCCCTGGGGAAGGATTTCCAGATTGTAGCCGCCGACGAAGCCGCGTTTCGTGTTGAGGCGCGCTTCGTCCATCACAATTCCGGATTGCGCGGTTCCGCGATACATGTGCACGGGCTTGTCGAAAACTGCGAACACAGTTGAAGTGACGTGGCGCATGTAGTTTCTGCCGACTTGCCCGGATGAGTTAGCCAGTCCCTGCGGAAATTGGCTCGACGCGGAATTGAGCAGCAGGCGCGGGCTTTCGATCGAATTCCCGGCGACGGCGACGATGCGCGCTTTCTGCCGTTGGAGCGCGCCGGTGCGGTCCGCGTACACCACGCCGGTTACTTTCCCGGATGCGTCGTGCTCGATGCGCAGAACCTGCGATTCGGCGCGCACTTCCGCCTTTCCAGTGGCTTCGGCCTGCGGAATATCAATGTAGAGCGTGGACCATTTCGCGCCGAAGGTGCAGCCTTGCACGCAGAAGCCGGTTTGCTGGCACGAAGCGCGGCCGTCGCGCGGCACGGAATTGATGGCCATATTCGTGGTCCAATACTGCGTGTAACCCATTTTTTTCGCGCCGGCGAAGAGAACTTTTCCGTGACTGCTCGCGGGCAGCCGCGGAATCCCGTGCGTTCCGGTGACGCCCATTCTCAGCTCGGCGCGGTCGTAGTAAGGCGCGAGCTCGTTGAGGTCAATGGGCCAGTCGAGGAGACTGGCGCCGGGAATCGCGCCGTAGCGCGTGCGAGTCTTGAATTCATGTTCCTGAAATCGCAGCGCGCACGCGCCCCAGTGGACGGTGGTGCCGCCAACAAGCTTGCATGTCCATGCGGGCAGATCGGGGGACGATTTCGCGACGTACCACGAGCCCGAGGAAGTGCGCGGATCGAACCAGGTGAACGCGCCGAACATTCCGATTTCGTCGTTCTGGAAATCGGTCATCTCCATGCGCTTTCCCGCTTCAAGGACGACGACGGAGATTCCTTTTTTCGTCAGCTCGTTCGCCAGCGTGCCGCCGCCGGCGCCGGAACCGATGATTACCACGACCGATGAATCGTTCAGATCAAACTTTGCGGGCATTTGTCCTCACGTCCCCCTGCCGTCACGCCGAATCCTCGCTTCCTGCATTCAGGTGTCATCCCGAACCCGCTTTAGCGGGTGAGGGATCTCTCTTCGCTGTTGCACCGAGCCCCGTCTCACAACCAGTCAATATCGCTGAACCCGCGATGCAAATAGCCGCCCTGCGCGGATGACGGACCTTCGTAGCCGAACTTCGGCCAGAGCTCGGGCTGGTTGTAGAGCGGCGTCATCGTGCCGTTGTACACTTTCGCGAAAAATGCGCCGCCTTCGATTTGTTTAATCACAGAGACGCGAACATCCTCATCGGAAACATCGGCGAACGGTTTTCCGGCGGAGGCCATGGTGGCGGCGTTGAGCTGCGCGATGCCTCCGGCGAGCAGCTTTCGAGCGCTGGCATCCTTCGCGGCTTCGTCCTCTAGAGGCGCGATGGCCTTCGCGTAGAAAGAATCATCGAGGCGATCGTGCGGAAATAGATCGCGCGTGAATTTCAGCAGCGCGCGCGATTCGTCGGCGCTGAGGCCCGCGGTTTCGGCGTTGCTCGCGAGCAAGGTTGGGCCGCTGACTGCGACAGCAGCGACCGTGGCCGCACTCCCGCGCAGGAATCCGCGGCGTGAGAATTTCGTCACCCACTCGCGAAGCAGCATGTGTCTCATATTTATGGGTTCCCCCGCTAGCTTTTGTGGAGACATCGTAATCCGTCGTGACCGAATTCGCCAGTCCCGCAGCTACCGGGAGTGGTGGGTGGTTTTGACGCGCCGAATGGCCCGGAGCGGAAAAATTTGCCACACGCAGGCGCGATTGTTAGAATTTAATGAAGGGGGTCTTCATGGACGAGATTCAACGTTTTCCACGATTGCCAGAAATTCAGCGGTTTCCACGACTAGGAACAGTAGGCGGGGGAGAGGGCGAATACGGCCCGTTTGTTGCCAGCAAGACTCGACCCCACTTCCACCGACCAGACTGCAAATGGGCTTCGTATCTAAGGCCGAATAACATGCTCGAATTTTCCTCACACGCTGAGGCTGTAGAAGCGGGAAAGAAACCTTGCAAGACCTGTCGAGCTTAAATCACTAGCGGGCATTTTGGCTGTCGAAAAGCTCGCTGATGGCGGGTTCTAACATGTCGAGTGATTACGAAGAATTCCAGCAGAAAATGTTCGATCAGCTTGATGATCTAGAACAAGCCGACCAGCAGCGGGTACTCGTCGAGTTTGTCAAAGTTGGCTACCGATGCGGCATCGATGTCGTCAACGAGATTAAGCAGGGAAAACCTGTGGACGAAGTTGTTGAACGCGTGTTGGAAAAACGAAAAGAGCTAAGAATCTGAAACCGGCCCACTCTCGCTTCCGGTCGCTCCTTGTCTGTGCTCCTCTCTTTTTGGCTCCGCAACGGGGATACCAGAGGAAGAACCAATCGTTAGATTGGCTCTTGCGACATCGAACGCCGCGAAGTAAGCCTCGACTCGCGACACCTCTGAGGGCGAACCCCACAAATTCCTGACCTGTACTTTTTCTGTACTTTCAACCTATAGACACCCACGCGAAATTGCCGTAGCGTTAAAGCGTGCCCTTCCTCAGGATAAGGGCACGATCTTAATCCCGGTGCAGTCCAACCGGGATGAAGACGCCGGTCCCTTTAACGCATCGGGACACAAACGGCGCCCAACGAGAACAACATGGAATGTTTGATATCGCCCGCCGGTAGGCAGGTGTGGCGAATGTCTATTCGCGAAAAACGCCGCGCTACATCTGCGCCCATACGATGGCGGAAGAGGCGTCCTCTCGGATCCTCTGCCTCCTTTGCGTCCTCTGCCTCCCCGGAATGGCGCCAAATTAAGTGTCACACCATGCAAAGTAATTTCACACCTATCTTGTTGAAAACAAAGGAAAGGGACCCAAACAAAGTGACACACTTTTTCGAGCGCGGCAGGAGCTGGCGCAAGACCAGCGGGGCTCATCATGGCAGGGGGAAAAAGCGGTGGCTAGAGTTCCGCGCTATTCGCGCGGCTGGCGACCGTTACTCCAGCCTCGACCGTGGGGCGGGGGGCGCGACGCATGGTGTCAATGAACACGCGAACGATGACCGGATCGAATTGGTTCGCGGCGCAGCGCTCGAGTTCGGCGAACGCGTCTTCCGGCGTGCGCGCTTTTTTGTAAGTGCGCTCCGAGGTGATCGTGTCGTAGGCGTCCGCGATGGCGATCACGCGCGCGCCGTAGGGAATTTGCTCGCCTTCCAGGCGCAGCGGGTAACCAGTGCCGTCGTAGAACTCATGATGGTGGCGGACCATTTCCCGGATGCGGCCCATGGGCTTGAGCGGCTCAAGTATTCGCGCGCCGAGATCGGTGTGCGTCTTCATCGTTTCCCATTCGGCTGCATCGAGCGGGCCGGACTTGTTCAGAATGGCCTCGGGAATTCCCACTTTGCCGATATCGTGAAGCAGGCCCGCCAGTCGAATCTCCTCAAGCTCCGCGGGCGTCAGGCCAAGCGCCTGCGCGATCATCACGGAATAAGCGGAAACTTTCTGCGAGTGGCCCTGCGTGTAGTGATCCTTGGCGTCAATCGCGAACGCGAGCGAAGTAACAGTCTCGACCACGGCCGCCGGCAACGTGTCGCCGCCACCGTCGCCGCCCTGCTCGCTCAGCGAGCGGGTGAACTGCTCGAGGCGGCGATAAATCTCCTCGAAGGCCTCGGGACCGGTGGAGAACAGGCGCTTGAGCGTGACGCCGAGATACGCTTCGAGCACATCCTTCTTCCAGCGCTTGCGATCGTTCGGATCGCCCTGCTCGGCGCTCGAAACCAGGTTGCCGCCCTGATGCTTGGACAGATACATCGAAGAGTCCGCCACCTGGATGAGTTCCTGCGGCGTGGAGCCATGAACGGGAAACGCGGCGATTCCGAAGCTCGCGGTAATGTTCTTGTCGCGCAGCAACGGATCGGAGGCAATCCAGCCGCGCAATTTATTCGCGAGCTGGCGAGCCTGCTCGATGGCGGTTTCGGGCATGAGAATCACAAATTCGTCGCCCCCGTAGCGCGCCACAACATCCGAACGCCGGCAATTCTGCTCGAGAATGTGGCCGACGCGCTGCAAAACCACGTCGCCCTCGAGGTGGCCATAGAAATCGTTGACGAACTTGAAGCGGTCGAGATCCATCAAGACGAGCGCGAGAGGCCGGTTGGCGCGCGTCGAGCGTTTCCATTCGGCGGAGAGCGCCTCCATCAGGAAACGGTGCGTTTTCACGCCCGTCAATCCGTCGGTGATCGCCTGCTCCTGCGCCTTCTGGAACGTGAGGGCGTTGTGCAGCGCGCCGGCAAAAAGGTCGGCGAGCGTGCGCAGCAGCAAAACATCCTGCTCGGGAAAATCGCAAGGTTCGGAGGATTCGACGTAGAGGACGCCAAGAAATTGCTCGCCGTATGTGACCGGCAGAGCCACGGATGCGACCGACGCTGGTAACACCAGACGCGGCGCAGCAGCGTTGACCTCGCGGACAATCGTCGTTTGGCCGCTGCGTGCGACCTGCCCGACCAGCCCTTCGCCGAGCAGAATGCGGCGTCCCACGGCTTCGCGCCGCGCGCCCGCTTCGGCCTGGACCACCAGCTCTTTCGCGGAATAGTCGAGGATGGCGATGCCAATGTGATCGTAGGCAAGATGCTTTTCCATCTCCCCCGCGATCTTCGCTAGCATTTCGTCGGGATCGAGCGTGGTGATCGCGTGGCTGGACACGTTGTTGATCAACGTAAGCTGGCGGGATTTTTTCTGCTCCGCCGCAAAGAGCCGGGCGTTCTCCATGGCGATGCCCGCCTCGCTCGCGAGAACGCGCAGGAACTCGACGTGGCCTTCGTCGAACACCTGTTCCTTCTGACTATGCACCGCCATCACGCCCACCGCGCGATCGTAGAGAATCAAGGGCACAGCACAGATGGACCCCAGCGGCACCAAGGGTTCGAAGCCGAGACGCTGCGCCTCTGCGCGATACTGCTCGCGCACCAGAAGCGGTTGCGCGGTGCGCACGACGTACTCCACCAGATGATTTCCGGATTCGCGCGAGCGTTTCGGAAGGCGTTCGCCGTCGGTGACTTCCATCTCGAAACGAACTTCACGAGTCTTCGGGTGATGGAAGGCGATGAAGAAACTGCTCGCATCAAGGACTCGTCGCATTTCCGAATAAATGCGCACCAGCAGGGTATCCAGATCGAGAGTCGAGCTCAGAGCCCGGCCGATATCGTTAAGGATGTGCAGCTCTTCGCTGCGGCGCGCAGTCTGCTGGATCAAATAGCTGTTTTCGACCGCCATGCCGATCTGTTGGCCGAGTGCCAGCAGCAGTCGCCGCTCCGCCGGGGTGAAATTGCGGTTATCGGGGGTACCGAGCAACAGCACGCCGAAGACGCGCTCTTTCGCCTGAAGGCAGATGCCGACGACCGTGCGCAGGCCCTGTGCGAGCAACAGCTGGCGCACCTGGCGGAAGGATTCTTCCTTCTCGAGCGCTTCCCAGTTCGCATCGCGAGTGAGGTCGCGAAACACCACAAGGCCGCCCAGCCGTGCGACAAGATTGATGAAGTATTGGTGGAGACTGTTCTCCTGCATAGAAGAGCTGAAGGAATCGCTCATCCCCGTCACGATCACCGAAGACGGACCGCTTGCCTCGCCATGCTGCAAACAGAGCGCCCCGGCCGGGATGCGGACCACGCCCAGAACGCGCTCGAGCGCCTGCCCGAGCATGGATTGAATCTCGCCGCCGACAAAACCGGACGTGGCCAGATTCAAATTCGAGAGCGCGAGCATGTTGCGTTCTACGCGCCGCCGCTCCTCTTCGTAAACGGACATCACCATCAGCACGCAGGTGAATAGTTGCGGCAGGACCATCAGGGGTAGCAGACCGTCGCGTTGCATGAACGGCAGGAAGGGCCGGAACGCTATCGACAAGTAGAGCAAACCCCAACCGGTGAAGGCGACAGCGAGGAGCACGTCCGCCCTTGCTTCCTGTTTACGCCCTTCCTGCAAGAACGTGTATCCGACGAGCAGAAAGATGAACCCCACTGCCAGCACGCTCGGAGGGATGTTCAAAATCTGATGCACGCGAAGAATCGGCCATGCGGCGAAAACGACGGTCACGACCGCGAGAGTGCGGACTGGAACCTTGAGGCCGGCATACGACCGGGCAGCGGAATAAAAAGTCAGAGCCGAAAGGGCGATAAGGAATTCGCTTAGCTCGAGGAGCCGGCGATCCCACGGATCCTTATTAACCCATGCGCTCAGGCCGCCCGCGGCAAAGTGCAATGCCAGGAGCAACCAGGCAGCCGACCAGGCGAGAAGGTATTCCTGGCGCTTCAGCCGGTACATGAAATAGAAAAACGCGGCAAGCAGAAGCGTGCTTACCAGCAGCACTTGTCCAGTAATGGTGAGATAGCTTGGCAACGTAATACCCGCGCCTATTCTTCAGGCACTCGTCGGACGAGAATAGCAGAAAATCAGCAGGCTTCCTCGCCGCGTGTCCATCCTAGTTTCGTGGAGGTCAACGTCGGAATGCGCCTCGCGGAACGTCGTGCAGGAGACTTTCAATATCCCGGGCAGGCTCGCCGCAGTCAACAGTACCCGGGTACCAACCTGCGCCGCTTCATTGACTTGCGCCTGCACCCGGCTCGATTTTGACGGTTCGTTCCGCTAAGATGAACCGTTCCGAAACCAACAGAGAAAGAGCCAGGAATGTCTCCCTCAGAAAAACCACGGGTTCGATTTGCGCCGTCACCGACCGGCTACCTGCACGTCGGAGGAGCCCGAACGGCGCTATTTAATTGGCTTTTCGCTCGGCACGAAGGAGGCACGCTGCTGCTGCGGATTGAAGACACCGATATCGAGCGCAACCGCCCCGAGCTGGTGGACGGCATTCTGGAGGGGCTGAAGTGGCTGGGGATCGAGTGGGACGAAGGCCCCATATTCCAATCGCAGAGGCTTGATCTGTACCGGGCCGCGGCGGAGCGCCTGCTTGCGAGTGGCGCAGCCTTCGGGTGCTACTGCAAGGCCGCTGCGTATTCCGGCGCGGACGCCGCACCGGCCGATCCCGAAACGCAGGAAGGTGAAGGCGACGAGGAAGGCCCGAAGCTCCACAAAAGCGTCGCATGCCCCTGCCGCGAACTTACGGACGCGGAGCGCTTGGCGAAGGAAGCATCCGGCATACCGCGCGCCATTCGGTTCCGCGTGCCACGCACGGGCGTCACGCAATTCGAGGACGCGGTCTTCGGTCCGCGCGAGGTTCAGAACGCGGAGGTCGAAGATTTCGTTCTCTTGCGCTCCAACGGGCTGCCCACCTACCAGCTCAGCGTGGTGGTGGACGACATAGACATGCGCATCACGCACATCATTCGCGGCGCCGATCATCTTTCGAACACGCCAAAACAGGCGCTGGTTTACCGCGCTCTCGGCGCTGCGCCGCCGATTTTCGCGCATGTGCCGCTGATCCTCGGCCCGGACCGCACGCGGCTTTCAAAGCGCCACGGCGCGACAAGCGTGGGCTCATATGCTGACGAAGGATTTCTGCCCGAGGCGTTCCGGAATTTTCTCGCGCTGCTGGGGTGGTCGCCGGGCGAAGACGCGGAATTTCTGCGCACCAGCGAACTGATCGAGCGGTTCGCGCTCTCAGGCGTCAGCCGCACCAATGCCGTGTTCGATCGCCCCAAGCTGGAATGGTTCAACACGCAGTATCTGCAGAAACCGCCCGTCGAATACGTGCTGCCCTATGTGGAAGCGGAGCTGAAGCGCGCCGGCCTGTGGGAGGGATCGCAGGCGAGCCGCGATCGCGCGTGGTTCGCAACCACGGTGGAACTCACGCGTTCGCGAACGCGTCTGCTTGGAGACTTCACCACCTGGGCGCGCGCATTTTTCACCGATGATTTCGATTATGACGTCGAAGCGCGCGAGAAATTCTGGAAGGACGAGCGCCTGCCGGCCATGCTCGAAAAACTTGCTAACGCGCTCGACGCGCTGTCCGATTGGAACCACGACGCGTGCGACGCCGCGTCGCGGGCTGTGGCGACGGCCGAAGGCGTGAAGGCGGGCCTGCTGATCAATGCCACGCGCGTTGCAATCGTGGGCCGCGCGGTGGCTCCGCCGCTTTTCGAGACGATGGTCGTGCTCGGCAAAGAGCGCGTCGTCACGCGGCTGCGAAAGGCAATTCCGTTTGTACGGCCCAGTTGACTAAAACAGGGCTCGGCTCGTTCGGCGATTTGGAAGGAACTTCAGGGGCTGAAGCCCGTTTCTATTGCAGCCGGCTGATGTCGTGGGTAAACCCGCGACCCACAAAGATTCAACCGTCCCTCCGGGACTTGGGCTGTTTCGCTTCGCGTTCCCGGCACTCCGCTGCGCTCCGTGCTGAGCTAATTACAATCGCCGCTCGGCGGCTCAACGTCGAAAGCTTAGCTAGTGGGCTTTGCGGAGAAAATCTCGGGGTGCGTTGGGTGGCTGCTGGCGCCGGCGGCGACGACCTGCAGCTGCAAGGTCACCGGAACCTTCACCGGGGGTAAACACGCGGACTGGTTGCACGCCTGAAAGCGCAAGGTGACCGGAATCGTGGCTGCTCCCAATGCGGCCGTATCCTCCGCGGTCAGCCGGAGACGGAGTGTGATGCTGCCGGAGTAAACATTCAGCGGCTTATCCGGTGAGAACGGAAATTTTTCGTCGCGGCCGGCCGGATAGACCGCCTCCTCCAGCTTGAAACCGTCCGGCAGCTGGGGTGTGAGCGTCGTCGGGATCAGGTAACTGTCCGACGGCTTATGCGAGTTCATGTGGTAGCCGGTCGCGATTTTCACTACGACCGCCGCCTGAAATTCCTTGCCGCGCGGAACGGGATCGAGCGAAACGAACGAGTGCGTGGTTACGATCTCGGATGGATTCTTGGGGGCTGCGGCATCCTGAGCAGGCGCAGTCGCGGCTCCCGAAATCAGGATCACGGTAGACAGCGCGAAAACTTGTGCGAATCGCATGGCGAGTTTCATAGTTGGCTCTCGATGTCCTTTTCGAGTTGCGCCTCGTTCGATTCGAGGCTGCCGATGTAGCGCTTGTAGATTTTGCCGTCGCGCGTGATCAAGTAAGTGGTCGGCATACCGAGGATTCCGCCGAATTTGGTCACGTTGTCGTCGCTGTTCATCACTACGGGATAATTCATCTTCAATTCCTGGCCGCTGACGTTGAACTCCGAGGTGTGGATGAACTTGTCAACTGCGGCGTTTTCGTCGTCGGTCGCCGCTCCAACCAGCGTAAAACCCCTGGATGCGTATTTATTCTGCACGCCGATCAGCATGGGAATTTCGTGCTGGCAGGGCTCACACCAGGTGCCCCAGAAATTCAGCAGCACCACCTGCCCCTTATAGCTCGAAAGCGGAACGTCCTTGCCGGCGAGGTCCTTGAAGGTGACATCGGGGACGGGCGAGAGATTCGCCTGTGTCGTCTCGTTTGGCGCCGGTTTGAATTGGAGCCATGATTTGACCGTCGCAGGCATCAGTCTTTCGACGAGCCCTTCCCCGCTGACACCGCCAATGTACCGGGAGATGACGGTCAGGGCATTGCTGAAAATCAAGCCGCCGATGATAAGCAGCAGCACTCCGCTGCAGACCTCGACGGTATGCAGGTGCTTGCGAAATTTCTGATAGAACTTCATAAAACGGGCGACGCCGACCGCGGTCAGGAGAAACGGTATCGAAAGACCCGCGGAATAAAGTGTGAGAAGGATGATGCCGTCCCGCACGCTGCCCCGCGAAGCTGCGATCGCCAGCACGGTTGTGAGGATTGGTCCAATGCACGGGGTCCAGCCCAGCGCGAACGCAAATCCAAGCAGGAAACCGCTGACGATTCCCGGGTTCTTCCCGCCGACGTCGCGCATGTGCACGTCGCGGTTGAGCCAGCGGCTCATGGGCGGGCCGAGTATAAAAATCAGAGACGCGGCATAGAAGTGGATCGGCTTAACGACCGCGTCCTGGGCCCCGCGAAACTGGAAAATCAGGCCGGCGGCTATGAACACCGATCCCACGATCAGCCCGGTGCGCACCTGCAGCTTGATCAGCCAGCCAATAAGGTGCAATCCAAAAAGAATGATCAGCGCACCGGCGATGGGCGCCAGCAGGTCGCGATGCTGCAGCAGAAACTGTCCGACGGCGCTCGCCGTGGCTCCCATCGTAATGAATACAACCGACAGTCCAATGACGAATGCCAGCGCCGAGCTAAACAGCTTGCCCGTTTCCGCTTCGCCTTCCCGGAGCTTGTCCACACCCACGCCGGACAACATTGAAAGATACCCAGGAACCAGCGGCAGCACGCACGGCGAGAGAAAAGAACCCAAGCCAGCTGCAAACACAAAAAGCCCCGCGAGTACGGCTACAGCCATAGGATTTCCTCACTCCCCCAGGTGAACAGGGCCCGCATCACGGGCGCAGGTCCGACTATACGCTAATTTGACCATACCGATTAGACGTGCGCCACCGCTTTTTGGTTCTGCCGGCGGGCTGGCTCAGGGAAATTCCACCGTGTGAAACGCAAAGCCGCCGATGGACGCGGCCGCTACCAAATATATGGCGGACGTTGCTCGGCGGCACCGCCGTCGGTGCGATAGGTTTTTCGGTGGGGACTTGGGTCATGCAGCGAAGGGGAGCGTTGCCGGGAACAGAAGCGAGCACCGAAGAATAGTCCGCGCGGACGCTAGCTCAAATTCGGATGTTTCTTGTGCCACTCCGTGGCCTCTTCGTAAGCGAGCGCGATCGCGAGTAGCCGCGCCTCTCCCCAGCGCGGACCCATCAGCTGCAATCCCACGGGCAAGCCCTCGCGCGTGAATCCGCAGGGGATCGAGATGGCGGGGAACCCTGTTTGATTCGCGGGCCGCGTAAGGCGCAAGAGCTCGGCGCGCACAATGCTTTCGCTCTGCCCGGGAGCGCGCACGACGGGTTCACCGACGCGCGGCGCGGGAATCGGCGAAGTGGGCGCCAAAATGACGTCAACCTCTTCAAACGCCGCCTGAAAATCCTCGACGATTTCGCGCCGCTTCGGAAGCGCACGAAGATAGTCCACGGCGAACAGCTTGTGGCCCCGTTCCAGGTGTCCGCGGACATCGTCTCCATACTCCGCGGCGCGCGCCGGAAAATAGCCCTGCGACTCGTGATAGTCGTTGATCTCACCGACGACCAGCTGGCTGGCTTGGTCAATCGCGCCCGTCAAACGCGGCAGTGAAACCTGCTCGACGCGCGCGCCCAATGACTCGAACTTTTTCGCGGCGGCTTCCACCAGGCGCCGCACTTCGCCGTCCAGGCGCTCGAAAAAGAATTCCTTCGGCACTCCGATACGAAATCGCCGCGGGCGATTTTTGCGCAGCTTGCGATGATCGGGGCGCGCCTGGCCGCTTGGGTATTTTCCGGCAATTGCTTCGAGCAGGATGCATGCATCCGTCACGCTGCGCGCGATTGGTCCCACGTGATCGAAGCTGATTCCCAGCGTCACCACGCCCGCCGCGCTCACGAGGCCGTACGTCGGCTTCAATCCCACAATCCCGCAGAGCGCGGACGGAATGCGTATGGAGCCTCCCGTATCGGTGCCCACCGAAGCGAAGCCCATTCCCGTGCTGACGGCCGCCGCCGATCCTCCGCTCGAGCCGCCAGAAATGCGATCGCGCGCCCACGGGTTGCGCGAGCTGCCGTAATGGGGATTCTCGCCGGTGATGCCGTAGGCGAATTCGTGCATGTTTGCCTTGCCGAGCAAGATTGCGCCAGATCGCGCAACCTTCCTGGCAACGTCGCTATCCGCATTGGGCACGAAATCCGCAAGAATCTTCGAACCGGCAGTGGTGCGAATTCCGCGCGTCCAGAAATTGTCCTTCAGCGAAATAGGAATGCCGTGAAGCGGACCCCGCGCGCGGCCCCGAAGAATCTCGCGCCCGGCCGCCTTCGCCTGCCGGCAAGCATCTTCGGCGAGGACCGTGAGGAACGCGAAGAGCGAGGAATTCCACCTTTCGATTCGCGCAAGCGACGCCTCCACCAGATCGAGGGGCGAAATTTCCCTTCGCCGCAGCAGCCGCGCGGCCTGCTCGATCGAAAGAAACGCCAGCTCGGATTCGGAATGCGCTGTCATCCGGTTCAGCTAAAAGATCTTCTCCTGTCGCCGCAAATTCCCGGCCGAGCCCAGGTTCGCGATGCGGAATACGACGCTGTACTGATTCTCGTTGCGGATCGTGCCGAACGAAAAGCGGCGGTATTCAAAGCCAATGCCGCAGCACGAGCCGTTGTAGGCGACCTCCACGATCTGGTTTTGGAAGGCCTGTTGGACGAAGTCGTAGCTGGCTCCGAACATCACGTTCCAGCCGTGGCGGTTCGGATCTCCGTAACCCGTCAGCGCTCGTATCTGATTCGAGTGCTGCTCGAAATTCGGCGGCGGCGGCATCGGATTCTGCGGAAGATTGAGCGTGGAAAAGTATGCGAGCGTGAGGAACGATTCCCTGTACGGCTTGTACTTCATCAGAGTCCCGATGGCGGTCAGCCGGTTGCGCTGGGGATCGTAGTTGACGATGAACTGCGTGTCGAAGCGCTTGCCCGGGTCAACGGTAAGGTCACTGATGATCGGCGAAAAATTGCGCGCGATGCCCGCGAATGCAAACGGCGTGAGCGCGTCGAGCGTCTGAAACACATTGGTCTGGCCGGGGACGAGCGCGCCGTTGAACGTGGGGTCGAAGAAATATTTTTGCGTCAGCCGCCAGGTGATGAACTCCTCGGTTTCACCCGAACTCGTGCGGCGGTAGAGACGCTGCGTGACTCCGTACTCGAGTTCGTTGGTGTCGGTCAGCGTATCGTCCTCATCGAAGCGCAGGAATCGCCCGAAGTCGTTCACGCCATTGACGAAGCGATAGACCACGTAAGGCTCGATTACATGCTTCCACTTCGTATCACCGTGGTCATATACGCGCTCGAAAACCGGCAGGCGAATGTCCACAGACAACTCCTCGGTGTCGCGGAATAGCCCTTCTCCGAGGTACGCTCCGTTTCTCAGCTGCCCGCCGTAGTAGGTCGAGCGGAATGTAAAGCTCGGCGTCACGCTCAGCCAGTCGCCAAAATGAAAGGGGACCGTCACCGTCGGCGCGAGTTCGCTGCGCTCAACGAAAGGTGGCGTTTGAAATGGCGTCACGTTTTCGCTACGGCTCGCCGCGCCGGTGAACGCATCGAAGGAAAAATAGATTGGGAGGCGCCGGAAAAACGCCTGGTCCACCGAGCTGAATCGCGCCTCCGGAGCGGTGCGCAGCGTGATCGAGGTCTCCGGCGTGGCCGTCAGATAGTTCTGATAGCTTAGCGCCGCGAAATTCATGCTGAAGCCGTCGAAATTGTTCGTCAGAAACGCCGTATTGCGCACCTCGGAATTTACCGCTTCCTTGAAAGTCTCGGACCACGCCAGGCGAAACGTGAGCGACGTCAGTTGATCGAGATCGGCCACCGCGCGCCATCCGCCCGGCAGCATCGAAGTGAACAGGAGCTTCCATTCGTGGCCTCCCTGCTTGACCGGGGGCTCATCGTCCGTCACCAGGCCGCGATCAATCACGCCGTAGTAACTGGCGTTGAACTGAGCGCCCTCCCACGGGCGCATTCGAAGGTCGCCCTTTTGGCTCCAGCCGCGTTTTGTGTAATCCGCCGCCCCGAGCGTCAGGTCCATCCAGTCCAACGGCGCCCAGTAAACCGAATCGCCCATAACGTAGCCTTTTTGTGTTGTGTCCCCCAATTCTGGAATCAGGAATCCGGAATCGCGGCGCTGCTCGGCGGGAACCGTGGCGAACGGTAAATAGAGAACTGGAATCGAATAGAGGCGGAAGTTGCCATTCTCGATGCGCACGGACTGCTTCAGCCGCACCGTCGCGGAAGGCGCATAAAATTTCCAGGTCGGGTGGCCTGGTTTGCAGACCGTCAGCCACGCTTTGTGAATGCGATACGTGTTGTCGTCAAGCCGGTCTGCTTCTTCCGCTTCGAAATATAGAGGGTTCGGACTGATGAGCAGCGTGGGCGTGGGGTGCCGCTGCATGGCGAACGTCCCACGGACATGATGAAATGTGCCGCGGCCGGTGCGAAGTTCGTAGCGGGCGTCGTCGGCTTCCACGTGTTGCGTGGTGTAATCGAGCACCACATTGCCGCGCGCAATCACGACCTGGGCTTCATTGTCGTATTCGATGTGATCCGCGCGCAGCCGCGCGTTCTGGTAGTGCACGTCCGCATGGCCGTCGGCGTAGAAGATTTTGCCGACCTGGCGCTGCTGGTCCGCTTCCAGCGTGGCCTCGCCCCCGGCCGTGAGTCCCACTAGTGGCTTCTGCGGCGCAGCCTGGCACCACAGCGCCCGAGGCATCATGGCAAGAAGCGGGAGCAGCGCCAGGAAAAGCGCCCGCTTGCGGACAGAATTCGAGAGAGTCGGGTTGAGCATCGCCAAAGAAATGCAAAAAAAGAAAACTGAGCCTAACATGCGCCTTCCGCGCCCGCAATCGCCGGCGCGAGCGGCACAGCTGCACACAGTTCAGAGTCCCGCGGCGCGGCCGGTGTTGCCTGATCGGCCACACGAGTGAAGAACCGGCCGATCTGGACCGCGTATCCCTCGTGATATCATTCGTGCGTTCCACTGGACTTCCGCAGCGCAAAACGGACCAGTGATACGTATCTGCTCGAAGTGTGGCGCCCTCTTGCTCGACGACACCGAAAGTTGTTCTTTCTGTGCGGTTCCTGCTGTCGAAAAAGGCGAAATTCCAGAGCCTGTAACCGTTGGAGCTACCTCGCTCGGCGAGACTCCTGAGCCCGAATGGCGCGTGGAGGTCTCCCGTCGCCTGGAACTGTACCGCGCGCGCCGAGGTCACCTGCACCCGGACGACTCCCAGTCCGGACTGCCTTTCCAGCAGGCGGCCTCAGTCACCGAAATCGAAGACGAAATCCCCGAGCGCCCGCGTCCCCGGCCGGCGCAGCGCCAGCGCTCGACCGAGCGACTCGATATCTGCATTCAGCCCGAGCTGGATTTTTCGAGTTCGGCGGACGACCGAGCGCGCCCGCAAACGGCACTGGTGCCAGTGGCGACTCTGGCCGAACGCCGCTGGGCGGGCTTCCTTGATGCGCTGTTTTTGGGTCTCACCTGTGCGGGATTCGTGAGCATGTTCCGTTCGCTTGGCGGGCAGCTGACGCTGGAGAAAACCGACGCGATTGTGTATCTCGCAGTGGCTTACCTTTTTTACGCTCTCTACTTTTTCCTTTTCACGGTGATGGCGGGCGCGACTCCCGGAATGCAGCTGCGGGGCCTCACGGTCGTGCGTCTCGACGGCAGCCTTCCGGACACACGCCAGCTTTTATGGCGCAACTTCGGATACCTGCTCTCCGGAGCCACGCTGATGCTTGGCTTCGTGTGGGCCATATGGGACGAAGACCATTTCACCTGGCAGGACCGCATGTCGCAAACCTACATTACTGCAGCGGCGCCGCTTTCTAATCTCGATTCGCTCGACATCCCCGCGAGCCGCCATTTCGCGCACAAGTAGCCCGCGGCGTGTTCGCAGGAATTCAACGTTCATATCGCCGCCACTCACTTGCTTGACTGTATTTAGCTCTTGCCTGAAAATCGCGCTTAGGAAATAAACGTGACGAAAAGTTCACCAAAGACCCAGCGATTCAACCTTCACGCATTCCTGAATACTGGCGGACTGGGCAAAAAGGTCGTGCAGTACCGCAACAAGCAGGTCGTATTTTCACAAGGCGATCAATCCTCAAAAATTTTCTACATCCAAAAGGGGCGCGTCAAGCTCACGGTGCTCTCCAAGAGCGCCAAGGAAGCTGTCGTCGCGATCCTGACCGACGGTGATTTTCTCGGAGAGGGCTGCCTGGCCGGGCAGCCGCTTCGAATGGCTACGGCGACCGCCATTGCAGCTAGCTCCATCCTTGAAATCCGCAAGAGCGCCATGATGCGCGTGCTTCGCGACGAACACGCTTTTTCGGAACGATTCATCGCGCATATTCTCGCGCGCAATATTCGATTTGAAGCCGATCTGGTGGACCAGCTTTTCAATTCCAGCGAAAGGCGCCTCGCCCGCACGCTGCTCCTGCTCGCTCAATATGGCAAGGAAGGCAGACCCGAGACCATCGTTCCCAAGATTAGCCAGGAAGTCCTGGCCGAAATGGTGGGGACCACCCGATCGCGTGTCAGTTTCTTCATGAACAAATTCAGGAAGCTCGGTTTCATCGAGTACAACGGCGGCCTTTCCGTCCACAGCTCGCTCCTCAACGTAGTTCTCATTGACTAACACCCGCCCCGTCGCGCTCCCAGCCGACCCGGCCGCAATCCCGAGCAGTCCCAGGCCCTCGACCTGACCCTCACGCGTTACCGCAATCTCAAAATCAGCGAATCTCACTGGCCGATGTTATAATCAGGGTTCCCCCTGGCGCGGGGCGCGTGGCCGGGAAAAGGAACCAGAGATGACATCCGTCACAAAGAAAATCGTCGTTGTGCTGTCAGTGATTGTTTTCGGCTTCGTCGCCGTGGGCTACGTCCGCGGACGTTCCTCGGACGACAAGGCGCTGCGCGCGCTCCTCGTCTATAGCGAAGTGCTCGACAAGGTCCAGCAGGATTATGTGGACGAGCCCAACCTGCATCAGGTGACCAGTGGCGCCCTCCACGGCCTGTTCGATACGCTCGACCCGCAATCGAGCTATCTCAGCCCGCGCGAGTACACCGACTACAAGGAAAAGAGCGCGTCCAGCCCCAAGGCCGAGGCCGGCCTCGCGCTGACCAAGCGCTTCGGATATATCAGCGTAATTTCCGCCCTGCCGGATAGCCCGGGCCAGAAAGCGGGCCTCCAACTGGGCGACGTGCTCGAAAAAATTGCCGGCTTCACCACCGGGCAAATGGCCATCGAACAGGCGCAGCTTCTCCTTAGCGGCGATCCGGGAACGGTCGTAAAACTCTCCGTGATCCGTCGCGGCAAAGCCGAGCCTCAGGACATGGAAATCACGCTCGCGAAGCTCGCGGCGCCCAAGCTCGTCGAGGACAAACTCGAAGGCGACATCGCCTATGTTCGGGTTCCGGAATTTCAGGCGGGCGCCACGAAACAGATTCATGACGAACTCGTTCAGCTCGAACATCAGGGCGCGCACAAGCTGATTCTCGATCTGCGCAATTCCGCTCTCGGTGACGACCAGGAAGGTATTTCGACCGCGCAGCTTTTCCTTTCCTCGGGCACCATAACTTCGCTCAAGGGTCAGACAATGTCGCCGGTGATTTCTTCCGCCGATCCATCGAAAGTCGCGTGGACGCAGCCCGTCACCGTGCTGATTGATACCGGCACTGCCGGCGCGGCCGAAATTCTTGCCGGCGCAATCGCGGACAATCATCGCGGCGAGACCGTCGGACTGCGCACCTACGGCACCGCTTCCGAACAGAAACTGATCCAGCTCGAGGACGGCTCGGCGTTGATTTTGACGCTTGCGAATTACTACACGCCGGGCGGCAAGGAAATTCCCGTGGATGGCGTTACGCCCACGCGGGAAGTGCGTCCTCCGCTCGAGGACGTGACGGCGGTTGACGTGTACCCGCCCGCTCCGTCGAGTTCGCCGACCGATCCCGACGTCAAGAAAGCAATCGAGATCCTGCAGGACGCGGGCGCTACGCGGAAAGCCGCCTAGCCAATCGTGGCGGATTTGCGCGGGACGCTGGCCGCGCCCTCGACTCAGTCCAACATTCGTATCCGACCAACGAAGCGCCAGGTGTGCGATGTCATCCCGAAGGCATTCATGCCTGAGGGATCTCTCTTCGATCGCCCGGGTGGCGCCGCGGCCTTCGTGGCGTCTCTCGCGATCGCTCTCATCTTTCTCGCCGGCTGCGAAAAGAAATCCTTCTCGAAAACGGAGCTTCGCGCCGTAACGGACGAAATCGTCAGTGCCGCCCAGCGCGTTGCCGGACGCAAATCCGAAATCACCATTCGCCCGGAAGTTCAGTCGCCCCGATCCGGCGCACCTGCCTCGCTCACGGCTGACAACATCTATATATCGCTCGCCGATTCTTCGCAGGGCGGCGCTTTGAGGCAGGCCCTCGCTGAAATCGCGCGGCGCCATAAACTCTCGATCGCCGAATCCTCCGCGGGCGGCATAACTCGCTACGATTTCTCGCGCGATGGCGTTCGCACGCACGCGATCCACGTCGTCACGCCGCTGGCCGCGCGCTCGCGCCCAGTCGTCCCGCGCCTGCGACGGAATCCGCAGCTCGCCATCATCCTCGACGACATGGGACACGACCGCGCCGCCGCCGATTCTCTGCTCGCGCTGCCGTTTCCGCTCACGATTTCCATTCTTCCGCACCTGCCGCTCTCCGCCGAAGTCGCCGAAGAGGCCTATCGCCGCGGCGATCAGATCCTGCTGCATCTCCCCATGGAGCCGGAGGCTCAAGGTGGAGGCTCGGAAAGCGTGACGCGTGAGGAAATTGAGCTGCGCGTCGGGATGAATCCGGATCAGGTGAAGATCAACGCTCGAAGGCATGCTCGAGACCGTCCCGCACGCCGCGGGAGTGAACAATCATGAAGGGTCGCGCGCCACGGCCGATCTTCCGCTTATGCAAGCGCTGATGCCGGCGCTGCGCGAGCGCAATCTCTTCTTCATTGACAGCCGTACCACCGCCGCGACCGTGGCCTACGACGCTGCCGAGCGCGCCGGAGTACCGGCAGCGTCGCGGAAAGTGTTCCTCGACGACACGCCATCGAAGGAAGCAATCCTTGCGCAGCTCCAACTCGCCGCGCGCGATGCCTCACGCGACGGCTCTGCCATCGCCATCGGCCATCCCCGCCCGGCAACCATCGCCGCGCTCGCCCAGGGCGTCCCCGAACTCGAGGCCCGCGGCATCCATCTAGTCTTCGTTTCCGAACTCGTCCGTTAGCCGCGGTTTCGCCTGTCACTTCGTACAGGTCCAAGTACTGGAACCAAATCTGGTCCGGCGCTCTATTTTCAATTGCGAGCTTGCGGGTTAACTTTCTTTACCGGCCCTGCTAGTGAAAGTCGCCCGCGGGGCTAAGGAAGGAGCCTATGTCCCACTGGATCGGAACAACTTCTCCGGCTGACGCCGGTATGTCGGATTTCAAGGAATGCCTCAAGCAGCTGCGTGACGGGCATTCGAGCGAGGCCCTGCAACACGCCCGGCGCGCACTTGGGATCGCTCCGAAGAACCCATTTTATCTCTCCTACACAGGCTTGCTGGCTGCCGTGGCCGAGAAGCGCTACGGCGATGGCGAAGCTCTCTGCCAGGAAGCTCTGGGTATGAGACACAACCACGCCCAGCTGTACCTGAATCTGGCCGAGGTCTATCAGCAGTCCGGCCGGACGCAGGAGGCGATTGCAACTCTCGAAAAGGGGCTGGTGTCCGCGGGACGCGATTTCCGCATTCGCCGGGCTCTGCAGAAAATTGGCTCGCGGCGCGATCCGATCGTGAATTTCCTGCACCGCAGCCATCCGGTGAATCGAACGCTGGGACGATTGCGTCACCGATTGACCGGGCCGTCGCAAGCAGCTTGAGCGGCGCGCCGTTCGGCGAAGAAAAGTTTACCCCTGAAGTGATCCGGGGCGGGCCCCCGCAGTTCGCGACGCTTGTTCTGGGCGTCGCGAATGTGTCCGCTCCGGATTCCCCTCATTTTTCGCAAAGCGAAAAATGACCCTGAGATCGCCGAAGGCGATCGAAGGACTCCCTCGAGCACCCTCCAAGAAAAACTCAAATTAGCTTTCTAGCTTTGGCCGAGCGGAAGAAAGTATTGCGTGCCCTTCACGGGCTGGCGCAGGCGCCGCAAAATTCCTGCAAATCGCGGTTGCGTTCGACGAAATCAATTTCCGTGGTGTCCACGACCAGCAGGTTCGACGCTGAATAGCGGAAGAAGAAGTGTCCGTAGGCGTTGGCGACTGCTTCGAGGTAATCGGGCGAAATCTGCTTTTCGGCGGGATCGCCTTTTTTCGAGACGCGCTTTTGCAGCACCTCGGGCTTGGCGTGGAGATAGATCACCAGGTCCGGCGCGGGAACTGACGGCGCAAGCATGTCGAAATATTTTTCGTAGAGCTTCAGCTCTTCGTTATCGAGATTGACGTACGCGAAAATTTTGTCTTTCTCAAACAGGAAGTCGCTGACGATCGGTGCGGCGGCGTCCTCCGGCCGGATCTCGGCGAGGCGGCGATGGCGTTCGTGGAGAAAATACATCTGGGCGCGAAAGGCCGCGCCGGGTTTTTCATTGTAGAAATCGGCGAGAAACGGATTGTCCTCGCAATCGAAAATGCGCCGCGCGTGAAGCTGCTCGGCCAGCGCCTTGGCCAGTGTGGATTTGCCCACGCGGATGGGCCCTTCGACCACGATGTGTCGCGGCGCTTTGAATACCGGCTCGGTCATGGCGTTACCAACTCCTCGCGATCACGGCGATGATGCGCGCGAGCGCGTCCACGTCGCGCGTGTCAATCACTTCGGCGGGCGAATGCGAATAGCGCAGCGGCCAGCCAAGGGCAATATCCACGGCGCCGTAGGGGACAAACGTCGAGCCGTCGTTGCCGCCTCCGGTGACGCCGAGCTGGTAGGGAATTTGATTCGCGCGCGCGAGCTTTTCAACTTTCGCGACAAGATCTCGCGGCGCGATGTTGGAATTGTCCACGGCGCGAATGGCGAAACCCTTGCCGATTTCGGCATCGGCGAAGCGTTTTGATTCGAGAGGCGAATCCGAACTTACGAGCGTGTCCACGGCGAAGACGTAATCCGGACTGCGGCCTTCGGCGGCGAGGCGCTTGGCAAGCGCGCCTGCGCCGACGAGGCCGATTTCTTCTCCCGTGGACCAGACGAACGTGACGTCGCGATCCTTGAGCGGGGATCCCAGCGCCCAAACGGCGGAGATCAGCGCGGTATCGCCCACGCGGTCGTCAAAGCTGCGGCCGTTGGCGCGTGTGCCGAGCAGCGGGCGATATGCCTTGGGAATCGTGATCGAATCGCCGACTTTGATTCCCAGATTCGCCACTTCGTCCGGCGTGCGCGCGCCGACGTCCACGCGAATCGTCTGATCCGATTCGGCGGGCCATTTGAAATTGGCCTCGTCCCAACCGTTCGGCAATTCCATGATGGCGTCGCGGTCGCCGGTTGATGTGTGCACCAGCATAGGATGGCCCTCGTAGAAGCTCAATTCCATACCGCCGAGCGTTTCTACCTCGAGCTGACCGTCCTTCGAGATGGATTTCACCTCGAAGCCGATCTCGTCCATGTGCGCGACGACGAGAATCTTCGGAGTTTTCGTCCCCGCGGGCGCGGATGCCGACGTGCAGGATCATATTTCCGGCATCGTCCGTTTCCGGCTTGGCCCAACTCGGTAAGAAATGCGAAACGGCGTCGCGCATGAGTCCTTCGTGACCGCTTGCGGCGTATGATTCGACTAACTCGCTAAGAATCTCGACATTCTTGGGGAAACGTTGTCGCAGAGTGAGCAGGCCGTCGACGCTGCCGCCCATCCGATATGAGTAGGAATTCAGTGACAAAGCATTGCAGTACCATTCGAGCGAGGAAATCAACGACTCGAGATCGGCCCAGGCCATCAATTCCGCAGGGGTGTCGGGCCATGAGGTCGCAATTCCAATATGAGCCCATCGGGCCGGAAATGCCGGAGGTGGGAGATAGCCGGCGGGAGTGATATCAGCTGAATAATCGGCAGCGAGGGGAATCTTGTGTCGCGTCCGCGAGCTGTTTGAGATCAGCCGCGACACCCGAAAGCTCGCCACTCGATTTATCCAGACCGACGAGAACGCCGCTGCCAGGTTCGCGGCGTGGCGCGCGATGCACGCCCTCCATCCCAGGAACTCTTCCGCCTGGCAAGAGTCGGCCGACGTAAATCATTTCGTCGGACTGCGTGGTTCTGAGAATCCGGTCGAGGCCGCGCCCACCAACACGTTCCTCGGTGACGAACGCAACAGTCAAAGTGCCTTTAATCGCCGCCGGCTCCGTGTGGCGAAGGACGTCGATCAGCGCCGCGGCGCCGAATTTATCGCCGACCGACGCGCCGGCCATTTCCGCGGTTGTCATGAAGCCGAGGTGGCGATTGATGGCGACGGGACTGAGGATGTCCACGCCGGCCTTGCCGCGCTTCGGCGGCGGAGGTTGCACCGATATCCACGTACATGTTTTCGATGTCGCTTGCGCTCGGCGTGGTCTCACCCGTGCGATGCAGATGGACGGAGATTCCGGCGACGACGCCGTCAATCCATTTGCCGGAGGCGGTGCGGATTTTCACGGGCTGGGCGGAATAGAGCGCGTTGAAGATCGGCGGGAGGCCCGATTGCGGCAGGCGTTGGAGACGCAAGTAACCGTCGTCGGTGATTCCGCTGACGACGAAGCCCGGCTCGTCAATCGGCGTGACGATCAGGCGATGCGGCGCGCCGCTGCCGATGGTGACGATCACATCGCCGAGATTGTCCACAACCGGATGGAACGAGGCGAGCTTGGCGCGAATCTTTTCTGTGAGCTCCTGCTCGTAGCCTGAAACGGAGGGAGTTTCGACGAATTCTTTCAGGTCGCTTCCGAGATCGCCGGGAATTTTCGCGGGTGGGTTCTGTGTTTGCGCGGCGACGAGAGGAACGTTGAAAATGGAAAATAGAAAAATGAAAATGGCGACCCTGTGGATGGCTTGGCCGAGCCAAGGTCCATCGCCGGGCATGGCATGCCATGCGCCCACGGGAGGAAAACCACCGACCTCGAGGCGGGGTCGGAGCGAGAGCTTGCGGGTCATTTTGTGTGTCACTTCTTTAGGGTGCCCATCGTTTGTTTTCAATGAGTTAGCGCGGAAATTACTTTGCATGGTGTGTCGAGTCTTTTCGCGCAAATTCATCCCGTGCTGGGGGCGTCCGGCTGCCGGGCATAGCGGTGGCGAGCCGTTCCGTGTGCCGCTTCTTGCGCCGAACTCAATTATGCTTTTCACGCGACCATATTAGTACACGGAAGCGGACGCGCAAGCGTGTATCCCTGTGGACTTTTGCCGGACGAAGACTCGGGCCGGCTCGGCAGTTTGCAGATGCTCGATGATGTCCGCGAGAGGCGTCAGCGCGAGACGTTCAACGTGATAGGGACAGTATGGTTGGTGCCCGCGGCGGAGAGCGTGATTGTGATCGGGAACGATCCCGACGGCGTGAGGCGGCGAGGTAAAGAGGAGCACGCGACGACGGCGAACGCCACGAACACGAGAACCAACAGCCACGGCGAAACCGGGCGCAGGCCGCGCGAAGCCAGGGCCAAACGAAGCGCGAAGAACGCCGCGATTGCGAACAGCGCGAAGATTACCAACAGCAGGATCGGAAGCGGCCGCCCAGGCGCGGTTGGGAGCAGCATTCCTCTATCCGGACCAGTCGTCTGCAGCGTGAGCGTGGAGGTGGGGGAATGCGTGCCATCGAGCGTGAGCGACGGAGGGGCGAACATGCATGTGACTCCCTGCGGCAACGTGCCGCAGCTAAGCGTGACCATCTGCGTTGAACCGTTAATGGGTGTGACGGTGAATACGATGTTGCCGGATTGCCCCGCAGTGAGATTGAGAGTGGCGGGATTGGCCATCACAGAAAAATCGGGCGTTGCGGCGGCATTGACCTGCTGATTCACGGACGTGGACGTGCTCGTCGCGAAGGTAGTATCGCCGCTGTACTGGGCGGTGATCGAGTGCGAGCCACTCGAAAGAGACGACGTCGTGAACGTGGCGGCCTGCCCATTCAAATTGACAGCAGCGCCGAGCGCGGTGGCGGCGTCGAAGAATGTGGCTGTGCCGGTGGGCGTGCCGGCGGTCTGCGATGTGACGGTTGCGGTGAACGTGACGGACTGGCCCGAAGTGGATGGGTTCAGGGACGACACGATCGCGGTCGTGCTCGACGCCTTGTTCGCGGCGTTCACGGTCTGCGTGACGGTGTTCGAAACGCTCGAAGAGAAGTTTGTGTCGCCGCTAGATTGCGCGGTGATCGAGTGCGGACCGGCAGCGAGTGCGGATGTGGTGAACGTGGCGACGGACTGCCCGTTCAAGGCAATGGCGGCGCTGAGGGCCGTGACGCCATCGAAAAATGTTGCGGTGCCGGAGGGCGTGCCGGCGGTGGTGGAGGCGACCGTCGCGGTGAAGGTGACGGACTGGCCGCTGGTGGACGGATCGAGCGACGAGACAAGCGCCGTGGTGGTGGGCGCCGTGGCCGGCGGCGGGACCACATTGCCGGTTTCGTTCAACAAGATTACGTTGCCGACGATGAGGTCGGGCTTTTCATCACCGTTGAGATCAACCGCCGCCGAGGCGCCGAACACGGAGAGCGCGAGAAACAGCGGCGGGGAGACGGTTGAGTCGCCGTTGTCGAACGATTGCAGCGTGCCATCGCCATTGCCTGGGAAAATTCCGTCGGCGTAGACGTCGAGCTTGCCGTCGCCAGTGAAATCGGCGACGACGGGCGCACCGACATACCCGAAGCCAAAGAGATTGAGGATCGCGGGTGGCTGAAATGTTCCATTGCCATTGCCGAGAGCGATGGCCAGCTCAGGCGTGGTGCCGTCCGATGACGAGCCGCCGACGATGAGGTCAATATTGCCGTCGCCATTGAGATCGGCGAAGGTGATGGGGAAGCCCTCGTCGAGGCTTGTGTTGTGGGGCAGCATATTTCCGGTGAGCGTGACAGGAACCGGCGCCTCAAAGCTGCCATCACCATTCGAGATGAATAATTCCTCGGAATTGTGAAGCGTACCGTTCGTAATAGCTCCGGGAATGACGAGAATCACATCCGGAAAACCGTCGTTATTTACGTCGCCCACGCCGCCGATCATGCCGCTGAAAAACGCCAGCGGCGCAGTCAAGCTCGAGTAGGTGAGGCTGAACTTCGGCGCCTGAAACGTGCCGTCGCCATTTCCCAACTGCACGGCGAGGCCTTCGGTGATGTTGTGGGTGAGGAAGCTGGTGTCGGTGAAGTTGTAGGCGATGTCGGGTTTGCCATCGTGATTGAAATCCGCGACGACCAAGTCCGCGAGCACGAGGTTGACGTCAAGATCGCCGGGGCCTTCGAAAGTGGGAGCGGCAATAAAGGTGGGCGTGTGAAAGCTGCCATCACCATTCCCCAAAGCCAGATAGAATCCGGGCGTATTAGGATTCCCGGCTGCGAAAAGCAGGTCGGGAACGTGGTCACCGTTGAAGTCGGCGAGCACGAAGGTGGAGCTGCCAACGGGGAAGCCGTTCGATGGAGGCAGCAGCAGCTCGGGGCCGGTATGGAAGGAGCCGTCGCTACTTGGAAGCAGGGTATCGAAGATGCTGTCTGACTGGGAGTCGGTGGAGAAGCCAACGAGGTCGGGCCGGCCATCGCCGTTGAGGTCGGCGAGATTCGTGCCGGTGAAAGCGATGGGCAGCGCGGGAGCTCCCTGAAAGGTTCCATCACCATTTCCCATGAGGGCATAGGCAATCAGGCCGTCGTCGTCCGGAGCATAGAAGCCTTTTCCGCCGTAACCACTCCACAGGTCTATGTTGCCGTCGCCATCCAGATCGGTCGCGATCAGGAATCCCCAGTCCGAAGTGGTGGCGTAGGAAGCTCCGGCGACAAAGGTGCCGTCGCCGTTACCAAGGCTGATGCGAATTCTGCTCCCATCATCCGTTGCGAGATCCAGCTTCCCATCGTGATTGAAGTCGGCGGCAACCAGGGAGGGTACGAAACCGCTGGTGCCCGATACGATGGGAGGAAAAGCGGGCTGCGGCACCTGGGTAAACGTGACTCCATCGCCGGATCCCAGGAAGACTTGGCCCTGGGCGGTGACGATGTCCTTGTGGGTATCGCCATTGACGTCGGCGGTGATGAAAGCGACGCCGGAGGAGAGCGCGGGGATGGAGGGAGCGAACGTCTGAGGCGGATTGAAGGTGCCGTCGCCTTTGCCGAGGAAGATAGAAAAGCCAAAGGTGGGAGTGTCGGAGCTAACGAGCAAGTCAAGCTTGCCGTCGCCATTGAGATCGTCGAGTACGGCCCAAGCAGCACTGGCGCCGGGTAGGGGGAGATTGACACCCGGCTGGTATGTTCCGTCGTCCTTGCCGAGAAAGACGGTGACCGAAGCGTGGAGGCCGTCGGAATTGACGGAAATGAGGTCGGGGTTGCCGTCGCCATTCAAGTCGGCGCCGAGGACGGTGATCGGGGGCTCAGTGGTCGGCTGCGAAACGGGGACGGTGAAGGTGCCCTCGGTATTGACGCCGCTGGTAAGAACACCATTGGTTCCAGGCGAGGCCAATTGCTGAAAGCCGTTATTTCCGGGGCCAAGCACGGCAAGCGGAAGAGAGGTACTTCCCAGGCTCGTCTCGAGGCAGCCGACGGGGAATTGGTCAGCCGTGGTGGAGAGGGGGACGCTGGCATGAATGACCTGCTCATAGTGAGGGGTTTGAGAGACAGGCGCGACCGTGACGGCGGTCTGATTGGAATTGAGCGTCGCGCTGAATTCGAGCAACGTGAGCGAGCAATCAGGCTGCCGCTGCAGACCGAAGAAGTCAGCCGCGGGAGCGGAAGCGGGAAGAGCGACTGCCGAAAGATTCCCAAAGAAAGGAGCGAAACCCTGCGGCGGCGGGTTGCCCACACTACCTTGAGGACGCACGGAAGCCTGAGCGCGACCCAGCTGCCGGTGCAACCGCGCTTTCGGCGCCGTCGGACTGCGCGGAAAGCCAAATAGACCGAGGATGATGGAGATATCTACGCGATTCGCATTTTCTTTCGTAAACTGCGCGCATGCCGAGAGCCCGCTCAACAGGACCAAAACCAGGCACAGTTGAGCGGCTTTGAGCGGATGGCGAGTTAATAGCGCCGGCTTTCCCACGCGGATGCTCCGTGAGGCGGAATCCGCTTATGCCGAAGACAATGGCTTTGCCGGAGCCTCGAAAGAGTGGGGAATATAGTTGAGAAATCTAGTTTTGGCAATAAATTGCGGTGCGATGATTGGACGCTTCATGTAGGCGCGGAGCGATCTCGAACTGCTCCATAGGGCGCGGACACGGACGCGCGGTGTTATACTCCCGCGGCACGGCGAGAGAAGGAGACGAATCCAATGAGCGAAGCGACCGCAGCAAAGAGCAATCCATTCGACCCAGCGGTGTTCAGAGCCCGCGGCAATCACCGCGGAAACCATCGCGGCCAACGAGGCATTCCGGAAGGCGATGGGGGCGGGGCCCGACTGGTGGGATATTGGCGCGGCGAACTATCGCGCGGCCATGGCCAGCGGCCGGGGAGGATTTCCCCCTCCGGAAAAATCCCCGCGCGCGCGCACGATTCAGGTTGACGGCAAGGGCGGGCACAAAGTGGAGCTGCGCATAATCGCGCCCGAGCGGGCGAAGGGCGTTTACATGCATATTCACGGCGGAGGGCTGGTGTTCGGGTCCGCGGCGAACCAGGACCCGATGCTCGAACGCATCGTGGCGAGCACGGGAATGGCGTGCGCGAGCGTGGAATACCGGCTGGCGCCGGAAAATCCGTATCCGGCTGCATGGGACGATTGCGAATCAGCCGCAGTCTGGCTGGTAAAGAACGCGAAATCCGAATTCGGCACCGATGTGCTGACGATCGGCGGGGAATCAGCAGGCGGGTTGCTGGCCGCAGCCACGCTGCTGCGCATGCGCGACCGGCACGGCTACACGGGATTCCGGTCCGCGAACCTTTCGTACGGGGTGCTTGATTCTTCAATGACGCCGAGCCAGATGCACGCGCCCGAGAAGGGAATCCTCGTAGGAAGGGTCAGCATTCAGAAGTTCGCCGAGGCCTACCTGCCGAAGGGCGTGGACCCGCGCGATCCGGATGTCTCGCCGCTATACGCGGACCTGAAGAATATGCCGCCGGCGATTTTCACGATCGGCACGGTCGATCCGCTGCTGGACGACACGCTGTTTATGTACGCGCGTTGGATTGCGGCGGGAAATGAAGCGGAGCTTGCGGTCTATCCGGGCGCCCCGCACGCATTCAATATTTTCCCGTTGCCGCAAGGACCCGCCGCCAACGCGCGCATTGACGGGTTTCTGAAGAGGGCGGTTTCCTAAGGCGATTGTTTCCGTGAATCAACCTATGCGCCGCTCGCAGGCGCGGAGAGACTGACTGCGGCCGCGCCCAGGATATGGCGGCTTCGGCGCGCCTGAAGAAATACGACCGCGCGCAAATTCTCGCGCTTCCAATTCCTTCCAAGCTTCAGGTCCGGGTCCGCGGTAAACGATCCGTCTGATTTCACCTGCCCGAGGACTTTCATTTCGCGCACCACGGCGCGATGGCTCAATTGCGAACCCGCATTCTCGCCTCGCGTGACGCTGGAAGACAAACCATTCTCCGTGATCGCCAGGATCACATCGGCGCCTTCGTGTGCATCCCAATTTGTAAGCGGCGGTTCGAGGCGAACGCTCAACGCCGCGGTTTCGGGGCCGGCCTTGGAATCCTGCCGCCGTGCGAGCACCACGGTTGCTTTCGCAGTTTGTGAGGATCTCGAGATGGCCCCGAGCGCGGCGGGCTCGTTGTTGCCAACGAATTCCGTCGCGCCGTCCACAACCATTTCCGGCGTATACGAAGTGCTGGCGTGGAGCACGCGAACGTAGTCGGCCTGCCTCTCGGTGAAAAATGGGGAAGAAAACGGATCCGTCCAGCCCTGACTGTTCCAGTAGTCCACGTGCTGCTCGAGAGCGATGATCTGCACGCCGGCGACCGGCTGCGACTGTTCAAGGGCCGCGAGCAAACGGTCCGCAGGAGGGCAGCTCGAGCAGCCCTCGGATGTGAAGAGCTCCACGATCACGGGAGTGGCCGTCTGCCCGGCGCGAGTTTCCGTTTGCGCGCCTTCGCGTGACGGGCCCGGTGCGCCGCCGGTGGCGGCCCGGCTGTACGCCATCCACGGGCAGGCGATTCCCAGTGTCGCGAACATTGCCAATCCCCTGATGAATGACGTTTTCATTCGAGCCCTCCTGCTATTACGCGAAACAGCGCCCTTTGGATGTGATGCCGCGGACGCACGTTATTTTCAAGAAGCGGGAAGCTCTTTCTTAACGGCGGCGAATTGCTCGATGGCGAACTCCAAATCCGCGCGGGTGTGCGCCGCTGAGATTTGCACGCGGATACGAGCCTTGCCCTTAGGCACCACGGGGAAGGAGAAGCCGACTACGTAGACTCCCTTCTCCAGTAAGCGCGCGGCCATTCTCGCAGCTACAGCGGCGTCGCCCAACATTACGGGAACGATAGGATGTTCGCCCGGCTGAATGTTGAAGCCCATCTCTGACACTTTCTTGCGGAAAAACGCTGTATTCGAAAAGAGGCGCGCCCGGAGATCTTTCGTTTGCGTCACCAGATCGAGCACTTTCAAAGATGCGCCCACGATGGCCGGCGCGACGGTGTTCGAGAAAAGATATGGACGCGAGCGCTGGCGCAACAAGTCCACGATTTCCCTGCGCGCGCTGATGTAGCCACCACTGGCGCCGCCCAAGGCCTTGCCAAGGGTGCCAGTCAGGATGTCCACGCGTCCCATCACGTGGTGATGCTCGTGAGTTCCGCGTCCGTTTTCACCCATGAATCCAACCGCGTGAGAATCGTCAACCATCACCATCGCCTTGTACTTCTCAGCCAGATCGCAGATTTCCGGCAGCTTGGCGATGAACCCATCCATCGAGAAAACACCGTCCGTGGCAATCAGAATTCGACGCGCATGCGAGGCTTCCCTGAGATTTTTCTCGAGATCGGCCATATCTCCATTGCGGTAGCGGAAGCGCTGCGCTTTCGACAATCGGATGCCATCAATGATGCTGGCGTGGTTCAACTCGTCGGACACGATGGCATCTTCAGCGTCCATGAGAGTTTCGAAGAGGCCCCCGTTGGCGTCGAAGCAGGAGCCATAGAGAATCGTGTCTTCCATGCCAAGGAATTCGCTCAGGCGGTTTTCGAGCTGTTTGTGTATCTCCTGAGTGCCGCAGATAAAACGGACAGACGACAGACCATAGCCCCAGCGGTCGAGCGCTTCGTGCGCCGCCGCGACGACTTCCGGATGATCGGAAAGCCCCAGATAATTATTGGCGCAAAGGTTCAAAACGGACTTTTTGTCGAGGAGATCCACGCGCGGATTCTGCGGGCTGGCCAGAACGCGCTCCGACTTGTACAGCCCGGCCTCGCGAATCTCGCGGACCTGCTCCTCATATTGTGCTCGTGCGACTTCAATCATTTGTGTCAGCTCCTGCCTGCTAGCGCGCCGCGCGCCAATCCAAAATGACCTTGCCGGAATCACCCGACCTCATGGCCGCAAAACCTTTCTCGTACTCGAACCACGGAAACCGATGCGTAATCACCGGCTTGATGTTGAGTCCCGATTCAAGCATCACCGTCATTTTGTACCAGGTCTCGTACATCTCCCGGCCATAGATGCCCTTGATCGTGAGCATGTTGAAGATGACGTGCTTCCAATCAATGGCCACGTCGGTCGAAGGAATTCCGAGCACGGCGATCTTCGCGCCGTGACTCATGTTCGCGATCATTTCGCGAAAGGCGGCGGCATTGCCGGACATCTCCAGTCCCACGTCAAAGCCTTCGTGCATTCCAAGTTTTTTTTGAACCTCGGACAACGGCGTTTCACTCGTATTTACCGCCAGCGTGGCGCCGATCTTCTCGGCAAGCTTCAGGCGTTTCGCGTTCACGTCGGTGATGACGACGTGACGAGCACCGGCATGACGCACCACTGCCGCAGCCATGATTCCGATAGGTCCGGCGCCGGTGATCAGCACGTCCTCACCCAAAATCGGGAATGACAGCGCGGTATGCACCGCGTTTCCGAACGGGTCGAAGATGGTTGCAACTTCGAGGTCTACTTTTGAGTTGTGCTTCCAGATGTTGCTCATGGGCAGCACGATGAATTCGGCGAAGGCGCCGGGGCGATTGACGCCGACGCCCAGAGTGTTCGCACACAGATGGCGTCGTCCGGCCAAGCAGTTGCGACAGCGCCCGCAAACGACGTGGCCCTCGCCGCTGACGATATCGCCAGGCTGAAAATCAACCACGTTCGATCCGACCTCGGTTACTTCGCCGACAAATTCGTGGCCGATCACGAGAGGGACGGGAATTGTCGAGCGCGCCCAATCGTCCCAGTCGTATATATGCAGATCCGTTCCGCAAATGCCGGTCATGAGCACGCGAATCTTTACGTCGTTGATGCCGACCAGGGGTTCGGGCACATCCTCAAGCCACAGACCGCGTTCAGCGCGACTCTTGATTAGGGCTTTCATATAAACCTACATTCCTCCTACATTCGCTCGCAGTTACGCTGGTTCTTTGTCGGTCGCGACAAATCGCGCCAACGCATGATCTTTCGTGACACGGTCCACAGGAAATAGCTGGCCATGCATCACAACGTAGATTCCGGGCGCGAGGATGCGAACCGCAAACAAACTCTCAGTCAAATTTTGCAAACCGTCGCTGCTTTCGAAGCCGAGAGGAGTCATGGCTCCCGTCAAAACGATCGGAATCTTCAGCTCGGGCAGAGCATGTTGCAGGTACAGACCCGTTTGAATCATCGTGTCGGTTCCGTGAGTTATCACGATGGGCGCTTTCTCCGGCAGGAGAGACTTTACGGTTCCCAAAATCTCCACGCGCCCGGAATCGGTCATCTCCAGGCTGTCAATATTCATCAGCGGAACAATGCGCACGTCGGAATCGGGAAGGCGCAAGAGTCGAAGGTAGCGATCAATCTTGCTGTTGAGATTCGCTACAGTGCCGCTCTGCTCCGAGTAGGCCTTCTCGATGGTTCCACCCGTGGTAACAACGTAGATCACCTTCATCTTGTCATCTCTCTTGTAGCAGCAAAACCGGCCGCTGGCCTCCCCAGTATTCGATCACAAAACGTGCCAGTCCACCCAGCGAAGTCTCATTGGACCACGAGTGCGTATCCCGGCGTTCGCGCTGTCTAACGCGCGAGCAACCGTCGCCGGTTCACGCCACAAGTCCAAGAGCGAATGCGTGCTCGCTCGCGGGTTGACACACATTACACCTTATGGTGTAATGTGTGCATGGACCAATTAAGCAGCGTTCTGAACGCCATTTCTCACCCAACCCGGCGGGCCATTATCGAGCAGCTGGCAAACGGACCTGCTCGATTCCTGGATATCGCAAAGCCCTTCGACACGGCTTTAAACGCGGTGACGAAGCATCTTAAATCGCTCGAAAGAGCCGGGCTTATCGAGCGCAGGAAACAGGGCCGCGAAGTCCTGATTTCTCTGCGAGGCGAACCGCTTCGGGAAGTAGCGGGATGGGTGCATGAATACGAGCGGTTCTGGAACGCACACCTCGATCAGTTTGAGCGGTATTTTAGGGACAAGAAACAAAAGACATGGAAAAAGGAGAAGAGATGACGGAATCAGCGAAGACCATTGAATTCAAGTTTGAACGAACAATCCCTGCGCCTCCGGGTGAGGTGTTCGATGCGTGGCTCAATCCAAAGATCCCGGGCAGCCCCTGGAATGCGGCTGCCAAGCTGCTCTTGAATCCGAAGGTTGACGGGTTCTATTACCTGAAGGGTAGAGCGGGAACGCCGCATTACGGCAGATTTACTGAGATCGAGCGACCGAGCCGGATTCAGCACACCTGGGTGTCACCAAACACCTTGGGCCAAGAGTCGGTGGTTACTCTGACCTTTAAGCAAGAGGGAGAAGACACGCTTATGACACTCGTGCATTCCGACCTTCCGGACCATGAGCTGGCAAGGGCGCACGAAAAAGGTTGGAACTACTTTTTAGATATTTTCCCCGGGCAATTTACGAGTGCGTCGCGCAACAGAAAGTAAAGTAGACGTTGTGAATGAAAGCAACGGCGAAACGAAGGAAACTCACGCTGTTGAGACGCCCGTACGTGAAAGAGTCGCTGCCGGGCTGCTACTCCGTTTTAAGGTTCGCGCCTGAACCCTCGGGCTTCGCCTGCTCTCCGCAGCATTGGTCCGCGTCCGCGAGTAAATTCGACAACTTGCACGAATCCGAGCGAGCGAATTCAGGTGTATAATCGCGCCCATTCGCTTCCCGCGAGAGGGCTCATGGCTGCGGACAATGCTTCCACGATGTGGGTTCCTGTATGTTGCGGGCGCGTCATGCGCTGCAACATGTTCAGACAGGCGGGTGGCGGGGCTTACGCTGCGCTCGTTTGTACAGTGTGCAACAAGAACGTCACGCTTGAGCAAGAACCTCTGGCGGCCACGAACAACTTCGGGGAAGGCTCGACTGTTCTGAATCTGATCGGGTCGCCCAAACCACCAAAGACGGAAAGAAAGAAAATCGTTCACCGAAGCCGGCCCCGACGATCCAACACGGTAGTCTGAATTGCCGCTCACCCGAAACTGTGGCTGCCGATGATCGGTCAGACCATTTCGCATTACCGCATCCTGGAGCAAATCGGCGCCGGCGGGATGGGTGTGGTATACAAGGCCCACGATAGCCGGCTGGACCGCGCGTTAGCTCTGAAATTCCTGCCCGATGAACTGGCACAGCAACCGAAGGCGCTGGAGCGCTTCCGGCGCGAAGCGCGAGCGGCGTCCGCTCTAAACCATCCGGGCATTTGCACGATCTACGACGTCGGCGAGCAGGACGGCCGCGCGTTCATTGCCATGGAATTTATTGACGGCGAAACTCTGCGCAGTCACATCCACGGGCAGGCGCTTCCTCTAGAGGAAATACTGAAGCTTGGGATCGAGATCGCGGAAGCCCTGGACGCCGCGCACTCGGGCGGAATCATTCACCGCGATATCAAACCCGCGAATATCTTCGTGACCAAGCGCGGACAAGCGAAAGTGCTCGATTTTGGCCTGGCAAAGCCAGTTCCCAAAGTGCTCGCGAGTGCGGACGCGGGTTTAGGGGACGAAACGTCGGATTTCAATTCAATCGTTGGAATCATCAGCGGCACTCCGTCCTACATGTCACCCGAGCAGGTACGCGGAGACGAGCTGGATCCGCGCACCGATATCTTCTCGCTCGGTCTCGTGCTCTACGAAATGGCGACAGGACGCCAGGCGTTTGCTGGCAACACGGGCGGCGCGATTATCGAGGCTGTCCTGACGCGGCCTCCTGTCTCCGTGCGAAGCATCAATCCAGATATCCCGCCGAGGCTCGAAGGAATCATTAACATCGCGCTCCATAAGGACAGGGACAAGCGTTATGAGCACGCGGCCGATATAGTTGTGGACCTGAAACAAGTGAAGCGCGATACCGATTCGAGCCACAGAGATCAGGCGGGGGCAGAATCGGCACTGCCATCGACCAGCGGACCTTTATCCTCCGCCGGCACGTCGAGGTCACGGACCTCAGCGCAACAATCTGGTTCCTTCCGCGCACCGCGAGTTTCAAAGATCATTGGCTCACTGGCCGTTTTGCCCTTTGAAAATGTGAGTCGCGACCCTGACAACGAATACCTCAGTGACGGAATCGCCGGAAGCCTTATCAATAGCCTGGCGACAGTGCCAAAACTACGCGTGATCGCGCAAAGCACGGTATTTCGGTACAAGGGCCGGGAGATTGACCCTCAGGCGGTTGGTCGCGAGCTCAATGTGCGCGCCGTGCTCACGGGAAGAATCATGCAAAGCGGCGGCTCTTTGCGCATCGGGGCTGAGTTGGTTGACGTACCGACAGGATCTCGATTATGGGGGGCGCAATTCGATCGCAAGCCCGGCGACATCTTTGTGATCCAGGACGAAATTTCCCACGAGATATCGGAAAAACTGCGGCTGCAGCTTACGAAGGCCGAAAAAAAGCGACTCATCAGACGCCACACGGAAGATGCGGAGGCTTACCGGCTCTACCTGCAAGGCCGTCATCATTGGAATAGATGGACGGAAGAAGGGTTCTACAAGGCGATCGGCTACTTTCAGCAAGCGATCGAAAAAGATCCCAGCTATGCCCTCGCTTACACCGGCATCGCCGAATCGTACGTGCTGCTGGGATGGAACAGCTATTTGCCGCCGAAGGACGCTTTCCCGAAAGGCAAAGCGGCCGCGATGTCCGCACTGCATCTCGACCCTGATCTCGGCGAAGCCCACACACCTCTGGCGGCAGCGCTGTGGCTTCACGATTGGCAGTGGCAGGGGGCTCGGACAGAATTCAAACGCAGCCTTGAACTGAATCCCACCTACCCCACCGCCAATCATTATTATGCCGAGTGCCTGATGACCATGGGCCGCCACGAAGAAGCTATCGCCCGCATCAAGAACAGCCAGGAGCTGGATCCGCTGTCACTCATTATTAACGTCGCTATCGGGTGGACCTTCTATATGGGCCGCCAATACGATAAAGCCATCGAGCATCTCCTGCGAACTGTCGAATTGGATCCGAACTACCCGATGACGTACTGGATTCTCGGCCTGCTCTACCGGACGACAGGTCGCTACGAACTGGCCGTCACCGCTGGTGAGAAGTCGGTGACCACGTCAGGCGGCAGTCCTCTGATGCGCGCGGCACTGGCACATACCTACGGAAAGTCCGGAAGGGAAAAAGAAGCGCGGCAGGTGCTCGATGATCTTACAGAGCTGGCAAAGCACAAATATGTCGCGCCGCACTTCTTCGCTGGAATTCATATTGGCTTGGGAGAAAACGACCGGGCAATTGAATATCTGGAGAAATCGTGGGAGGAGCACTGCCACTGGCTAATTTATCTTCATCTAGATCCAAGCGTGGACGACTTGCGGAGCGATCCTCGTTTCCAGGACCTATTGAAGCGCGTCGGCCTTCCCGCACTGACGGCCGCGATCCCAGCCTGAACGAAATTCAGTGTCGGAATATGTGAGGAAGGGTTAGTCGTGCGAGTAGGATTAGCGGAGCATACAGTCCGCTGCGAACTATTCTCCGCCGAATTCCCTGCTAACAGGGAAAAAGGAGATTCTAGACGACCGACGTGTGATTGACCCGTTCGCAGCTCATCGACAACTTCATCTTACTATCTCAAAACTACGTCCGAAGCACGGCCATCCGCGGAGCTAAATCGAAATTCGCCCTTAAATTCAACTTCTGTAGGATTAACCACCGCAATTCCGGTGGCGATGCCAGCACCGTCTAAGATCGCTGGGAACTCCGCTACGTGAGAGCCCTTCAAGGCGCCCGAGTCGATATAACCAATTTCGTTCTCGACGGGCTCGCCCCTTAGCGAAGTTGTAATCCTCTTGTCGCTGATCGCGATGGGCACGTCGCTCCAGAGCCGGACGGAGCCGCGGATCTTCTCAATGTTGAAGAGGTCGGAGAGACTCCACTCGCGTTGGGTTCCGATAGGCAGGATTTGCTCATAGCGTCCCGCCTCTTTGCCATCGGCATCAAATAGCGTGAAGCGCAGTAACGCGGGCGTGTGAGTGGCATTGGCGACTGCGAAATTCATCTGCGAAGGCGTTTCTCCGTGGCGAATCAGGTCGGGGATCGTGTCGACGGGAAACCAAGCAATTTGAACGGGCGTACGTGCTGCGATAGTCGTCTGGCTGAGTTGCAACGCGTCCTTCCGAATGCTCACAATCGCCGCAGCCCATGGAAGCTGGCCTCCCTGATCAGCCCTCACGACTGCGAATCCGTCTTCGGGAAAGAACGATTCCGAGTGAAGCTTCACGCGAAACAAGGCCCCCGGCTGAATCTTATATGAGAGCCCCTCGGAGGACGCTGACCATTTAGCGGGCTGGCCCGTGCGGCCTTCAAACACGTCGATGTGCCCAGACACCGTTTCGTCGCGAGGGTTGACGAGGACAATCTCTATGTCGCGGCCGCCGCCGGCACTGAGCCCGGCGATAACCGCGCCGTCGTTTGAGTCGAGCGTCTCGACTGGCGGGATTGCCATTATGAGATTTTCGCCGCGACTCGTATGAGTCTGGCGCAGGACCAACGAGGCGACCGGTTGCCCCGCGGCGATTCTGAGTGTGCCCATCCCGCCGTGAATCGCCGCTCCGAAAAGTTCGCTCGCGAGCACGGTGACTTGGCCACCAGCGGCAATATTCCGATTCGCGTCTCGAACTTCGGCGCCGTCACGGAAATGAAAATGTACGTCGACCGCTTGATCGTTCGGATTGCTGACAAACACCTGGTGATCTTTCCCTTCGGTCTGATCGAGATAGAACAATGAGGATGTCGAAGGCCGAGGCGCAGGTGCATTCGTCTCACTGATCAACATGCGACTGCGGCGCTCCGACAGGGGCTCCATGAATTGTCTTGTGTTTGTAAACGTCAGCATGGCTCCAGCCGCAGGTTCGCCACTCGCTAATTTCGCGGTCCAATCCTTGCGGTTATCGAGCTCGGGCTTGTCGCGTCCATTCCACGGATCGGTCGTGCTGAAGACGGCGGTGGCTCGCGGGCCAACTTGAACCGCCTTGCGGGAGTTTGGCAGATCGAAGATTACAACCTTCGACATCGGAGCATCCGTCTGGAAAATGCGTTGATTTGCGGTATCGATCGCCATTTCACGCGGCTCGATCAGCTCTTCCTGTTCGGCGCGAGTGACGTCATCGTTCGAATAGTCGTTTTTTCCGAGGAGTCCGATGGCGCCGGGATCACCTTGCAGCTTGTCCGGAGCGACATCGAAGATCATGGTGCGTTCGTTTCCGCGGTCGGTGACGTACAACCAGTCCTTCGTAGGATCGTAAACGAGCGAGCTGGGAATATTGAAACGGCGTCGGCCTTCTTCTTCGCTGATCTTCCTGGCGCGAAGCCGCGTACCGTCGCCCGTCGTGAAATCCTTCTGGCCAATCACGGCGTAAGCGCTCATGCCATTGCGCAGTTTGTCGGAGCTGACGTCGAAGACCAGCACCCGTGCGTTATTGCCATCGACGACGAACAGGCGATTCCGGCCTGGATCGAAAGCGACTCCGCCCGGGAAATCGAAGCTGTGATCATTAGTGACGCGCCCCTTGGCCGCGGCGGTGCTGGCGCCTTCGCCTTCATCACCACTGAACGCCCCGCCACCACGAGAGGGCGGCGTAGAAGCTTTGCTATCGAAATCGGCCTGGCCAATTACGGCGATGGCTGCGGGGCCGTTTTTCAAATGATCCGGAGCAATGTCATACACGAGGACGCGATTGTTGCCGCTGTCGGTAAGGAACAGGCGCTGGCCCTTTTCATCGAAGTCCATGGCCAAGGGAGCGCTGCCGCCACCACCGATGCCCCGGTCGGCTCCGAGGATCTGAAAATCGACACCCGTCGCACCGGCTCCAAGTTTGATAGTGGTGAAGTCCGGCTGACCGATCACAACTGATGCATCTTCGTAGGTCTTCATTCGATCGGGATCCGCGTCGAAGACTAGAACGCGGTTATGCCAGCCATCGCCGACAAACAAACGTTTGTTCGGTTCGTCGTAAGCCAGGCCGTAAGGAATCAGCATGTTTCTAGCCGAAATGTCCCATAGCTTTCCAGTGAAGACGTCCGGCTCTCCCAGCACCCAATGCGCCGAGCGGTCGAGAATTCGGTTGTCCTCAGTCAATTTGAAGATGAGGACACGGCTATTGTACTGGTCGGACACGAACAATCGATGATCGACGGTATCGAGTGCCACGGAACGCGGGTACATGACGCGCCCGTTCAAACGGCTACCCGCGGGCCGGTCGACGAAGTCGACTTTGCCATCGGCGTCGAAATGCCCGATGGTAGTGATCGAAGGCATGCCGGTCGGCTTGAGGTCACCAGCGACATCAAAAATTGATACACGGTTTCCGCCGGGATGACTCGCGGCAACGTAAAGTTTGCCGTCCGCCGCATCTAGAAAGGGACGCGGCCAGGTCTCCTGGGTTTGGGACACTTTCCATTCGATTTTCTCGGCGTCGTGCTGAAACAAAACTGCCATCGCATCTTCATTGTTCTTGATGCGACTGGGGGCGACATCGAAAACCAACGCGCGATTCTGATCGATAGGTTCGGAGACATACAACCGTTGGCGCTGGGAATCGATCTGCAGGGGGCCGTAGCCGAGGGCCACAGCTTTCTTCAGGCTTGTGCGAGGATTCCTGCTATCGAAATCGTCCTGTCCGAGAACATTGGCGGCCGCCAAACCCATTTTCAACTGATCCGGCGCAACGTTAAAGACCAGGATGCGACGATTGCCTCCGTCACCGACGAACAGTCGTTGCGTCGCAGGATCGTGCAGGAGCCGCGCGGGGCGATTCATGCGATCCGGCCCGAGACCTGGATCGTGGGCGTTGAAATCGGCTTGGCCGATGACGCCGATCGCGGCCATGCCGGTCTTGGTGTGCTGCGGACTGACGTCGAACACCATTACGCGATTGTTTCCGGAATCGGAAACGAAGAGCCGATTGTTCGCGTCGTCGTAGAAAATGCTGCCGGGGTGATTCAGCTGCGTGTCGCTGGCGCCCGCAACTTTCGAGGTGAAATCGGTCTGGCCTATTACTGCGATTGAATCCGGAGACTGACTCGTGATGTGCGAAGGCTCGATATCCCAAATCAAAATGCGATTGTTGGCACCATCGGTTGCGAAGAGGCGCTGATTTTTTTCGTCGAGAACGGTTCCATCAATCGTTGTGACCTGATTGGGTCCGACACCCGACGATAGCCGAATGTTCGGCGTGGTCTGACCGAATACGGCGATCGCGTCCGGACCGTCTTTCATATGATCGGGGCGAACGTCGAATAGAAGAAGTCGATTACCGTCTTTCGCCACCAGGCGGTCGTGGACGCTATCGTACGCGACGCCGCCGATTCCTGCGCCTTCATGCGCAGAAGCCATGGTTGTGGTCACCGGCTGTTTGCGGCCGTAACGGCTGGGCTGACCGATTGCGTAATCGGCGGTGTACTTCGCAGGCAAGCCATTAGCATCGAGCTGGAAGACCAAGATGCGGTTGCCGCCGCCCTGTCCTACGAAAAGTCTATGATGGGCGCGATCCAGCGCCCCAACTTCGTTTCAATACTCGCTCGAGGCGGTAGGTCCGCCGTCGATGACTCCTCCCACGAAGGTCGGGTTGTCCCAGATGTCTTCCGAGCCGAGAACATCGCTCGCGGGCAGCCCCTTAATTTGAAAAGAATTGTTCTGAGCTTCGCTTTGAGAAAACGCGGAGTGGGAAGCTCCGAACAAAATCACAGCTGTTAAGCCGGTGAGCCAGAAGTTGGTGGTTTTCACGAAATCCTCCAGCGAATTCGATGTGCGACCAACGTACAAATGTTCGTTTTACGAACATCCGCGCAGAAGTGTATGCCACGGATTTCAGAAGTCAAGATGAAAAATGGAAACAACGGGCTGATATAAAACGCTTCTCAACAGAGCTGGCAGTGAACAAGCAGGTTCGCAGCGGAACAATTCGGCGCCCCTTCGTCGCAGGCAGAACGCTAAACGTTCGTTTTCAGGCGTAACGTCGAATTAATTCTTTCCGCGGCTCGTTTGAGGCAAGGCAGAAATTTGGAAACCATTTCCGAAGGAGTGGTGCGCGAGAGGTTCGCCGTAATGTTCATCGCAGCGACAATCTGCCCGTCGCGGTCGCACAGCGGCACGGCTAAGGAACAGATACCTTCTTCCAACTCCTGGTTGCACATCGACCAGCCCTTGGCGTGATCCGCGGCGACGACTTTCATGATCTGTTGGGGGGACGTGATGGTGTAGCGAGTAAAGCGAGTGACGACAGAATCCTTAAGCAAGACAGCGATTTGTGTCTTGGGCAAGCCGCCCAATAGGATGCGGCCCATCGCGCTGCAGTAGGCTGGGATGCGGCTGCCGATGGAAAGGGTGATGGTCATGATTTTCTTAACGGGCACGCGGACGATGTAAACGATGTCACTGCCGTCGAGAACCGAAAGCGACGAAGACTCGTTCACTTCCTGCACAAGATCGCGCACAACCGGTTCGGCAATGTCGCGCAGTGGCAAAGTGGAGAGATAAGTGTAACCGAGCTCCAAAACGCGCGGCGTCAACTGAAAGGTGCGGCCCTCGTGGCGGACATAACCGAGCTTCTCGAGAGTGAGCAGGAAACGACGGGCGCCGGCGCGGTCCAGGCCCGTAGCCTCGGCGACCTGACTCAGCGTCTGCGTGGAGGAATTCGGCCCGAAACTGTGAATGACGGACAAGCCGCGAGCAAAGGCTTGGACATACCCATCAGAGGACGGAGTGCGCGGCTGTTTCATTTCGACAGTATCCTGATCCTAACGTCCAAGGAACGCCGGTAGAGAAAACTCAGGCAGAATCCTTCAATGAATTCGGAAAAATAAGAGACTTACTCGCGCCTCAAGTTCTACTACGGGCCACGATTGGAATGCAAGCGAAAGGGGCCGAGTCAAGACGAGGCGGACGGCAGGATCATGACGAGTCAATCGAGCGATTCGCAGAGGCGGCCGGTAGAGCCTCTGCGAATCGCCACCCAAGCGTTTTATGCTGGAGGCAATTTCAAGAGCGTACGGGCTGTCTTGTAAAGGATCTGGTCCCGCTCGTCTTCGGTAAGGTCCGCTTTAGCCACGTTGTTCAGCGTGTACCATTGCTGGAAGACGTAGTGTTCGTTGAGGGGGCCGTAGGTTTTGGGCTCGGGACGGTTGAAGTCCGATCCGAACATTACGCGCTCGGCGCCGATTCCCCGAACGGCTGCTGTGATAATCTCCGGCGGCGACTTCGAGACTTCGCAGTAGCAGTTGTCAAACGAATATGCCAAGCGGATTGCCTCCCAAGCGTCGGGGATTGCGATCGCTCCGCCGGTATGGCCAAGAATGAATTTCAGGTCGGGATAGGCGTTCATGAGGTCCCCGAACTTCTCCGCCCATCGCCACGCCGTTGAGTAGCCACGGCCATAATTGGAGGCTGTGCCCGTGACCGCCCATCCAGAATGAACCAGAACCGCCATGTCGTGATCGAGTATCACGTCCACAAACGGCTTTAGATCCTTCACTGTGTATTTCCCTGCGGGTCCCCAAAAGAAACCACCTTCACCGACGCCTTTGCAGCCAATTTGAATCTGCTCCTTAAGAATCTCAGTCGCCTCCTCGACCGTGACCTCATTCGCGCGGCCTTTCGTGCGATCCGTGAGCATACTGGTCATTTTGATGAAGCGATCGGGGTTCGTTTTGTAGCTGCTGTCGATGTACTTCTCAAAAGTTACGAACGCTGGCGAAAGAGCTGCTTGCGCCACGCCATGTTCATCCATCGAAGCGATGAGCTGCGGCGTATAGTCCTTCCATTGATCAAGGTCGTGCATGCGCTTCTCTTCCGTATAATTCCTGCCCTGGACGGGTGTTTCCCATGAATGCGTGTGGTAGTCGAAGACCTTCTTTTCCCTCACGGCCCTCAGATTTTTCCAGGGACCGTTGGTTGCTTCGGAAGGAAGATCGTTGGAACTGCCGGGTTTCGCCGAGATAGAGGCAGCCATTGTTACAGCGCCGCTCAAGCCAGAAACCACACCAGCCAAGGCACCGGCAGCTGAACCGGTTTGCAAGAAGTTACGACGCGAACATTTCACAATTCCTCCTTTAATGCGGGCGGCGAAAACTATTCGCGGTAAATTCTCCCCGCTCGTGCCGAGCAGCTCGGCAACACCAGCCACACGACGCCAGTAACAAGGCTTGTCGATTCGGGGACGAAACAGCCCCCCGCAAATCATTTTCGAAAAACAATCCACGACTTCTAAATCAGACTTCCCGCGAGAATCCGACTTGTGATATGTTCTCTCTGCGAACTAAAGTGCGCCACACAAACAACACGCGAATCGTAAGAGCGCTTTAATAGAGTGTCAAGAGGAATTGTGATTGTTTGCTCGCGCGCCTGCGGCCCTCTTTGGATCCATGCAGCCGATCGGCTCTCCATCAGTCCGTTGAAGCTCGCCACTCAAGGACGCCGTGAGTATCAATTTCAAAGGAAGGAACGAAGACATCTCGATGTATACCGCTAGCACGGCCTTCCTCGAAGCATTAACCGAAGCTGGTGTAACTCATATTTTCGCGAATCTTGGAAGCGACCATCCGCCAATTATCGAAAGTCTTGCGGAGGGGCAAGTAAACGGCAGGGCTTTGCCAAAATTGATTACGTGCCCGAACGAGATGGTCGCGCTGAGCGCGGCGCAGGGGTTTGCACAAGCCAGCGGAAGAGCGCAAGCCGTCCTTGTGCATGTGGAGTGCGGCACTCAGTCTCTCGGCGGTGCCGTCCACAATGCTGCCAACGGCCGTGCGCCCGTTCTCATTTTTGCGGGCGTCTCTCCCATCACTCAGGAGGGCGAACTAACGGGGACTCGCAACGAGTACGTGCAGTGGATTCAGGACGTGTTCGACCAACGCGGACTGGTTCGCGGATATGTTCGATATGAGAACGAAATTCGCACCGGAAAGAACATCAAGCAACTCGTACTTCGTGCCATGCAGTTTGCGAACAGCGACCCGAAGGGACCCGTTTATCTGACGGGCTCACGAGAAGTGATGTCGGAGGAGGTTTCGCCCGTCAGCCTCGATGTCGATCAATGGCAGCCAATTTCGCCTGCTGCGATGGCGCCTAACGATGTCGCCATTGTCGTCAAGGATTTACTCGAAGCGAAGCGTCCTCTGGTTGTGACGTCGTATTTAGGTCGCCAAACGTCTGCAGTAAAACAACTGATCCGGTTGTGTCAACGGCTTGCTATCGGCTTCCTGGAATCGGTTCCGAAGTCTATGAATTTCCCGGCCGACGACCCCCTCTATCTTGGCAACACCTGGAGCGAACCGCGCCAGAACGTCGCGCTGGAACAGGCTGATCTAGTATTGGTCCTCGACAGCGATGTGCCATGGATTCCCGTAGTAAATAGGGCTGCGAAGACCGCCACCGTGTACTACATCGATGTTGATCCTTTGAAAGACCGGAGACCGCTGTGGTATATACCGGTGAAGAAGTCGTTTCGAGTGGATGCTTGCACAACATTAGAACAAATCAATGAGCGCCTCGACCACGAGGTGATTGACGAAGGCGCAGTCGAGAAGAGGCGGCAGTTCTATACGAAACTCAGCGAGGCACGTCGCATTCAACTTCAGAAGATCGAAGAAGAGCACGCCAAGGCGGACATCATCACTGCCGAATATATCAGTGCGAGGGTCCGACATCACACGGATAAGAACACTGTGTTCCTAATCGAAGGCGTCACCAATAACAAGGCGATGTTCGACCACATCTGCCCCAATGAGCCCGGAAGCGTTTTCACCAGCGGCGGCGGTTCGCTGGGATGGAACGGCGGAGCCGCCATAGGCATCAAGATGGCGCGGCCGGGCGCGACAGTAGTTAGCCTCACCGGAGACGGGACTTATATGTTCACTGCTCCGTCATCCGTTCATTGGATGTCGCGTCACTACCAGACGCCTTTCCTGCATGTCGTCTATAACAATCGCGGTTGGAAGGCGCCCAAGCAAGCGACGTTGTCAGTGCACCCCGATGGCCACGCGAGCAGAACGGACGATCTGGGCGCAACGTTTAATCCTCCTCCGGATTACGCAGGTATAGCGGCGGCAGCAGGAGGGGCTTTCGCGCAAACCCTGCGCCATCCATCCGATGTGGATCCTGCCTTGGAAAACGCAATGAAAATATTGAATACCGAGCGGCGGAGCGTGGTACTGGATGTTTGGCTATCGTCGTTCTAGTTTGCGCAGCCCATCCTGCACGCCGCATGTGTGCCACGCCTTGGTCGATTCGCGTGACGCATTAGTCAGGTAGGATTTCCTTCGGAGGTTCCGGCAGCCAGAAACTGGCGACCAGGCCGACCGCGAACGATAGAAGACCCACGGCGCCCGCAGCGAATGCCAATTGGCGGAAAGTCGTTCCACCGGGCGCGAAGTTGGCGATAGATGTTGTGAGCATCGCCGCCGACGTTCCTAGCATGCGGCCTCCGACGTTGGCGGACAAGCCTTCCCCGGTGCCACGCAAATGAGTGGGATAAACCATCGGCAGATAATTCCCCCAAAACGTAAACTGCGCCACTACCACGATGCCGATCGCGAAAATTCCCCAGCGTGACATGTTCATATCGCTCAGCGCGGGCAGGAAAAACACAAACGGAACGAGCAGCACTCCCGGCAGTATGAAGGCTTGCAGCAGGCGCTTCCGATTCACCACGCGCACAATGAGGTAGGCCATGATCAATCTGCCAAACAATCCCCCGAACTCCGAGAGGGCTTGATACCCGCTCACTGCCTGTTGCTGTGCGATACGGGGCAGGTCGCGAACCGCCGGCAGACCCGGAACAATTCGCGCCACATGCTGCAGAGTGCCAAACGAGCCCGCGTAGGCGCACGCGGTCATGAGAGTGGTAAGGATGGCAGTTTTTCGCAGCGCGGGACTGAAGAGCTCGGTGAACCTAGGCCGCTTGAGCGTTCCCTCGTTTTTCTTGGTGAGCCAGATAGGAGACTCGGGTAGGAACGGACGCGTTATGAGAAGCAGCACGGCCGGGATCAATCCGGTTAGAAGGGTGTATCGCCAAGCGGCATGCCCGCCGTAAATGGCCGGCAAGCGCGGGCTCAGTGTGACGGCCACAAAATAAGCGCCACTGACAAGTAGACCACCAGTCGAACCGAACGCCTGCGAATAGCCAATCACGCCCTCCCGTTCTTCCCGTTCCGTAAACAGCTCGGCCAGCCACGCGAGCGTGGAGACGAACGCGATGGAAACGCCGACGAAGGCAACGCATCGGAGAAAAAGTAATTGATAGGCAGTCTGTGCTAGCGCGGCCGCGGCGGTAGCGAATCCATATGCGAGGATGCTCCAAAACATCAGACGACGGCGGCCAAGGAGGTCGATCAAGTACCCGCCGAGCAAACCGAATACACCGCCGCAAACCGCCGGGATATAGAAAAGCCGGCCGACCCACATGTTGAAAATCGGACTGCCCGGCCTCGCGGTCAGCATTTCGCTCAATGCTGGCTGAACGACGAGACTGAGGATGAGCAAGACGTAAGTATCGAAACCAAACCCGATTCCGCCAACCGCGAAGATGAGCCACTGCCTAGGCCTCAGACGAGTGAACCACGAACGATTCTGCGAATCGGCCATGAACCTTCCCCTTTGGAATGTGCCGACAATATCGCTCACATGAGACTTATTTCAGTACGGTCCGGTTTCACGGTCCAAAAAGCTATTTGATTCCTAGTAACGTGCACGCGTTCTTGTAATAAAGTTTTTCACGGTCATTTGCCGACAAGTCCAGGGCATCGATGCAGCGAATCGTTTCGCGGATATACATTGGCCCACCTTCCGGATCGAAAGGCGCATCGGAAGCAAACAGGACATGATCGGTTCCGTAAAAACTCAGGCTGCATTCCAGCGCGGCACCGGATCCGAAAGTGGCCGTGTCCACGTAGAAGTCTTTGAAGTAATCGAGTGGCCGCTTCCCGAGTTCTTTCAGCAGGGGCTTATAGTCGCGAAAGCTGGTGCGGGCGCCCAACTGATCCCAGCCCGGACCCACGCGACCTTCGAAGAACGGAGTCATGCCACCAGCGTGATGAATGATAAATTTGAGGCGGGGCATTTCGTCCAGCATTTTGGAAAACACGAGCCGCGCCTGCGCCGCGCTTGATTCGTAAGGCCATCCGAAGGTCCACCAGATTTCGTAGAGTGACAATTCTTCCGTCCGGTAGTCCGGGAACTGCGCAGTGCGGGCCGGATGAATCCATACCGGCTTACCGAGAGTCTCAAAGGCCTTGAAGATATGCCGAAATTCGGGAGCATCGAGCGGCTTGCCGCCGACGTTCGTGTAGATTTGAATTCCGCACGCGCCGAGATCCTTCACCGCTCGGCGCGCTTCTTCGGCCGCGCCCTCTGCATCCGTCATCGCGATTGAAGCGATGAATCCGGGAAAACGATCCGGTTGCTTCTGGCAGAGCTCGGCCATTCCGTCGCTGCCGATTCTTGAAAGCTCGCTCGCCACGTCAGGTCCTCCCAGCACTTCGAGCGGTGGCGCGGCCAAAGAAAGAATCTGCTGATAGTCGCCGAACAAATCCATCACGCGAAAGCGCACGTCCAAATCGACCATCATGGGAATGGCACCGCTCCGCTTCGTGATTTCCGTCATTGTTCCGACTTGTTTCAGCAAGCGCGCGTAATATTTCTGCGGCCAAATGTGATTGAAGATGTCAATTTTTCTCACGCGGAGCCCTTCCATTCGTGTCGAATATTTCGATTGCGAATCCACTCGCGGCATACTTCGCACCCCCATCGAATGCAATCGCGAAAGCGACTGTACACGAAATATGTTCTTCAGTAAAACAAACGTTCGTATATAAAACAAAAGTCTTGACACGATTATCTGCCGAATGCTATACGAAGGCCCGCCGAATTGGTCGTTGTCTGACATATGAAATCAGGCGTCCACATGACGCCAGAAAGTGGGGCGGATGGTCTTCGCGATACAGCGTCATCCGCTGCCCGACAGATTCGGTTCCCGATCAAGTCCGTGCCGCTTGAGTTTCGCTGAACGGCGATATGTGAACTGCGGGATATCCTAGGAGGATTGCTGCGATGCGACGTACAGTCTCACCGAAGATCATGTTTTGGTTGTTCGCACTTGCGCTTCTCTGCGGAACCTCAAAAGCGCTGTCGGGCCAAACACCCAAACCGGAAGGCATTCCTTTCGATGCTGCAACGAGTTTGAACGTTGAATCGCCGCCGCCAGGTGGCGTGGCCATCAAAGCCGGCCGGCTCTTCGATCCGAGATCCGGAACCAATTTGCTCAATCAGGTCATTCTTATCAAGGGTGACAAGATCGTTGAAGTTGGATCCGCGGACAAGGTCCAGATTCCGGCGGGCGCAAAGGTTATCGACCTCAGTCAGGCGACAGTTCTACCCGGTTTGATTGACATGCATGTGCATCTGTTCAACACGCCCCAGGCTCCTAATGAAGCGCGGCGAGAAGTAAGGGCGGTGAACTTTGCGTTGCGCGACCTGCTGGGTGGCTTCACAACTCTCACTGACATGGGCTCACGCGACACATACGGTAGCGTCGAACTTCGCGACGCGATCAACAAAGGCTGGATTCCTGGGCCGCGCTTGCAAGTAGCCGGCCCGCACCTCAATCCCGGACACGGCGTCTACGCGGCTCCATCTGTCCCACAACCATTTGGCTTCGGCGTGGGGTCCCCCACCTGGCAAGTAACCAGCAACACGAACTCGCCGTGGCTGATGACCGAGGCGGTGCGGGAACATGCTCGCTACGGCGTTGACCTCGTCAAGATGTACACGACCGATGATTACTCCGGTTCGGGATTCTGGGCTGATCGGGCAGATCCCGAGCCCGGCAGGCTCACACCTACGCAGGGAGCGTTCAAACCCGATGGCACTATGAACTCATATCCATCTATGTCGCTCGAAGAGGCCCGAGCGGGTGTCGTGGAAGCTCACCGTCGGGGATTGAATGTGGCGAGTCACTCGTACGGAGGGGAAGGATTGCGCGTCGCTCTTGAGGCGGGCATCGACCTCCCAATGCACGTGGCAGTCGGAGTCACGGGAGCGATCGGCTTGGACGACGAAACCATTCGGTTGTTCAAGGTGCCTCTGGACAACGGCAAGCAACGGCCAGTCATTCAGACGCTCTGGGACTTGGCGGGCGGTATGGAAGTTGGCAACTTGGCGTCAACAGCGCACTCAGCTGGCGGTCAAAAAACGATTTTCGGTGTCACCGAGCTGAGTTTCAAAAGACTGGTGGCGGCCGGGATCAAGGAAGTCTTTGGCAGCGGCGCTTACGAATATGGCCACGGTACACAGGCGTGGCAGTTTCCCATCTACGTACAGTGGGGAATGAGCCCCGCAGATGCGTTGCGAACCGCCACGAGCAATGCGGCTGCCGCTCTTAACTATGACTTGCCTGACTTCGTCGGATACGTTGAAAAGGGAAGATTTGCCGACATCATCGCAGTTCCTGGCGACCCGCTCAAGGACATCACCACGATGGAAAGCGTCAAGTTTGTCATGAAGGGCGGCGCAGTATTCCGGAACGAGTTTGTCCCGGGGGCGGTTCCGCTCGTTTTGAGCAGGCCAGCAGGAGCTGGGCGGTCATCATCAGGAGGCGGCGACCCGGATTAGATCCCCCCGCTATCCGGCGCTCCACCCCGCCGAATAGCTTTCGTGCAGAATCCGGGGTAGCAGTCGCGGCAGGATGCGAGGGTTGCCCTGGGTCCGTGCGAAAAACTCCGTGGTCGTATCGGCCAAGGATCTTTCGTCCTACTCGCACGGGTGATTCTTCCCCGGTGGGAGAACTGAAAAAGGAAGGCGCAACGCGCGAAGCGATCATGCAGGGCACACCTTGGGCGCCGCGGTTTTCTTTGCCAGTCCGCGCACGAGAGTTTTTTTTCGGCGCACTGAGGACGATAACACGAAGTGCTTTTGGGGCTTGGTAGTCTTTGGTTCGAGGAACGGCATTCGCGTCGCTATTCAGATGATGAACAATAGTTCGTACCATGAACACATAATTCCACATGCTCTCGCCGTGCGCAATCGTTCGATGAACTCGAGCGGCTCTTCGGCGCTGATCGTTAGCCCGTTTCAATCAACGGCGAATGGTGAAAACAGCTCAAGGAGGCAACTTATGAGTGGACGGTCTCTGCCGTTCAGTATTGCTCTGCTGATCCTTTTGGTTGTGGTTCTGGGGTCGGCTCGATTGGAGCCGCTGTACGCGCAAGCGGTAGGCGCGACTGTGACCGGAACCACCGTGGATTCGTCCGGCGCCGCCATTGCGGGTGCGCAAATTTCCTGCAAGGAACTCGCCACCGGAATCGTTCGCCAAACTGTTTCTGACACGGCAGGTTTCTATACCTTGCCCAACTTGGCGCCAGGAACTTACACCGTCACAGCGACAGCCGCCGGATTCTCGACTGAGATACGAAGCAATTTCACGCTGACCGTCGGACAACGTGAAGAATTGAACATCACCATGCAGGTCGGCCAAGTCAATCAGCACGTCGAGGTGAGCGGTGAAGCACCAGCGGTGGAAACTACCTCCTCGGAAATCAGCGCCGTCGTGAACTCTACCACGATCGTAGACCTCCCCCTAAACGGCAGAAGTTGGACCGATCTCACGATTCTGCAGCGCGGCGTATCCGTAATCGAAACGACCTCGGGAGAAACGGTGTCTGGTTCTTGCAACCGTGGTTGCGGAGTCCAACTGTCGATTAACGGCGGCCGTCCTCAACAAAACAACTATCGAATCGACGGCGTAAGCATCAACGACCAGTTTAACGCCGGCCCAGGCAGCCAGGCGGGAGGCGGAAACCTAGGAGTCGATGCGATTCAGGAATACTCTGTGATCACTGACAACCAATCAGCCGAATACGGCCGAGAGGCCGGCGGAGTGATCAACGCGATAACGCGCTCTGGAACGAATGAGTTTCACGGAACCGGCTTTGAGTTCCTACGCAATAGTGCACTCGATGCGAGAAATTTTTTCGACCCTGCGAGCGGGCCTCCCGAATTCCGGCGCAATCAATTCGGCGGCTCGATTGGTGGTCCGATTCAGAAGGGCAAAACGTTCTTCTTCTTTGCCTACGAGGGTTTGCGGCAGTCGCTAGGGACAACAGTTCAAGATATCGTACCCTCCGCGAATGCTCATATGGGAATTCTCTCGACCGGAAATGTCGTCGTTGACCCGGCGATCCAGCTTGCTCTTGAACTGTATCCCGTGCCCAACGGCCCACTCATTACGCCGGACCAGGGTCCCTATAGCTTTACGTCGATCGATGTCACCAGCGAAAACTTTTATAACGCGCGTATCGACCGGACATTCTCGGCTCAGGACAGTATCAACGGCACGTATCAGTTTGACCGTGCCGTTGGATCATTTCCAGACTCGTTCGGCAATCAGCTTCTAGGAAACATCACGCAGCGGCAACTCGCGACGATTGCCGAGACTCACATTTTCAACTCCGAGTTTCTTAATACTGCGCGGTTCGGTTATACCCGCTTCACGGCTCCTATCGGAATAAGTCTGGGAGCGATCAATCCAGCTGCTGACAATCCGGAAAGTGCCACGGTGCCAGGCGTACAAGGGCAGGCTGCTATCACGCTTGGCTCTGGATTCACCGCAAATCCGGGAGGCGTGGGGGCTCAGGCATCGAGCTTCAACTTCTTTAACACGTACCAAGTCTACGACGATCTGTTCTTGACGAAGGCGAAACATTCTCTCAAGTTCGGCTTCGCTTTCGAGCACGACCAACAGAATTATGACAACAGTACCCAAACCGGCGGCACATGGGCCTTCGGAGGTTTGACGAAGTTCCTCGAAAATGAGCCGACCTCAATTTCAGCTCAGGTACCAGGCACGGTGACGCCGCGCCACATTCACCAGTCCATCATTGGAACTTACATCCAGGACGACTATCGCATTCGGCCCAGCCTAACATTGAACTTGGGCCTTCGCTACGAGATGTCGACGGTTCCATACGAGACCGACGGAAAAGTCTCGAACCTGCCAAACTTGGCCAACCTCGCACCGACGCTCGGAAATCCGTATTGGCAGAACCCGACTTACAAGAACTTCGAACCAAGGATCGGCTTCGCCTGGAGTCCCTTCCACGACAATAAAACGTCGGTTCGCGGCGGTTTCGGTATCTTCGATGTGTTGCCTCTCTATTATGAGATCACGTCTCAAGGCGCCCAGGCTCAGCCCTTTTTCGAAGTTGGGTCCGCCACCTTCCCGATACCTGCGGTTCCTCCGTTGCCAGGCGCGGGGCTGTTCCCGACACTGGGCTATTCTCAAGTGGCTGGTAATCCGCTGACTTTTCGTGGCACGCAATTCATGGACAGTCCGAAACGGAACTACGTAGAACAGTGGAACCTAGATTTTCAGCACCAGCTCACGAGTAACTTGTCTGTGAGCGTCGGATATGTCGGTACCCGGGGTGTTCACATGGTTACGAAAACGACCGAGGCCGATATCGTAGAGCCGACACTTTCATCAGCAGGATGGCTCTGGCCTGCATCGATCAGCAAAGCCCCAATTCCCGCCAAGGTTGTCAACGGCGACTGCATTCCATCGGGTGGCAAGCAAAGGATCAATCCATGCTTCGGTAACATTAAGGCAACGTACTGGCTTTCGGGTTCCAATTACAACGGAATGGTCACCCAGATTGAAAAGCGCATGGCTCACGGTTTCTACATTCAGGGATCTTTTACCTGGGCCAAGAGCCTTGACGACACATCCTCTGTTGCGGAGGGCAACGGTTTCTCAAACTCGATCGGTGGTCCGGACCTCTTTGTTTTAAACGGTGGGCGTTTCCCGACACTTATACCCGGCCTCGACTACGGTCCATCCGATTTCAATATCGGGAAAATCCTGGTAATCAATGGAATATGGGATCTTCCGGGTCCTCACTCGACCGAACGGTTAGTCAGTCTCGTCGGCAAGGGCTGGCAGCTATCCGGCATATTTCGAATGAACAACGGAGAACCATTCACGCCAACCTGGGGCACATCAGGGAACGTGACTGGAGGTTATGGCAGCACCAACAATGGTTTTGTTGACCGCGTTAGCGGCCCTGGCTGCGACACTGCGACACGTCCACAGGATCCCGTGCACTACGTCAATAGCTCGTGTTTCACTCTTCCCACGGCTCCTTCGATGGCGTTCTGGACGGCTGAATGCGATACGACAAGCAAAATCTATGGAAATCCCCTAACAACTGAACCGTTTCCGGATTGCTTTAATTTGAGGGGCACCGCGCGCCGGAACTCTCTAGTTGGGCCGGGCTTGGTCAATCTCGATTTTTCTGCCTTCAAGAACACTTACGTTACGGAGAGACTCAACATCCAGTTTCGGGTGGAAGTATTCAACATCGCGAATCGGGCTAATTTTGCGCCACCAGCATCAACGGATCTTTTCGGTGCGAACGGCCTCCCTATCGCCACCGAAGGGCGGATCACCTCTACCGCGGCCGCGGCAAGAGAGATTCAATTTGGGCTGAAGCTGATCTTCTAACGTCCGGATTGGTGAACGAGCCTGGGGGCAGCGCTTGCTCGACCGGGTTCCAACGCCGGTCTGCCAACGAAGTTGTGCAGTGTGGTAACGCCGATCCCCTTGGGCCAAACACCCCCCGGCCCAAGGGGATAAGCGTTTAATTTATCTCCAAAACGCATCATTTACCGGGAGCAATCAGGGTGTCTACGCAACTCGCGTCAGCATATCCCGAACTATCTCTGTTGATCGGCGGCGAGTGGCTTTCGTCAGAGGGACGAGAAAGCTCGGCCGTGAAGAATCCGGCGACGGAGGAAGTGATCGGCCGTCTCCCCCACGCCGGCAAGCCTGATCTTGACCGTGCGCTGGCCGCTGCGGCGGATGGCTTTCGCACTTGGCGCGCGATTTTTCCCGATGAGCGCGGGAGATTCATGAAACGTGCCGCTGCGCTGCTCCGCGAGCGTCAGGAAGAGATTGCGCGAATCGCGACCATCGAGTCCGGCAAGGTTCTCGTCGAGACTCGAATCGAAGTCGGAATGGCCGCCAATATCTTTGAGTGGTACGCCGAAGAAGGGCGCCGAGCCTACGGCCGAGTGCTGCCTCAACGTGCGCCGGGAACCCGCATGACGGTCGTGAAGGAGCCCGTAGGGCCCGTGGCGGCATTCGCACCATGGAACTTCCCGCTCGGCAATCCAGCACGCAAGATTGGCGCGGCGCTCGGAGCCGGATGCTCGGTGATCCTGAAACCGGCGGAAGAAACGCCCGCATCGGCTCTGGCGGTTGCGAGCTGCCTGGTGGATGCCGGGCTTCCGCCAAACGTGCTGGCGATCGTCTTTGGCGTTCCCGGCGATATCTCTTCGTACTTGTTGGCATCGCCCGTGATCCGTAAAGTATCATTCACCGGCTCGATTCCTGTCGGCAAGGCGCTGATGAAGCTGGCCGCGGAGCGGATGCAACGCACTACGATGGAACTCGGCGGCCACGCTCCCGTGCTGGTATTCGACGACGTGGATGTCAATAAGGTGCTGGATTTGTCGGTGGCCGCGAAATACCGCAACGCTGGGCAAGTATGCGTATCGCCGACCCGCTTTTATGTCCAGGAAAAGATATACAACAAATTTGTCGAGGGCTTCGCGGCGCGCGCTATGGCTGTGCCGGTCGGCGACGGGCTGGACGAAAAAAACAGAATGGGGCCGCTCATTCACGCGCGGCGAATGGCTGCGATTGATGCCATGGTCCAGGACGCTCGATCCTCCGGAGCAAAAATCCAGGCCGGCGGCTCGCGCCTGCGCAGCCCTGGTTACTTCTACTCGCCGACCGTGATTTCGGATGTCCCAGACAAGGCGCGAATCATGAGCGAAGAGCCGTTTGGACCGGTCGCCGTGATCAACCCGTTCTCGAATTTCGACGCGGTGATCCGCGAAGCGAACAAGCTGCCGTTCGGCCTCGCGGCGTTCGCGTTTACCTCCTCGGCGCGCACCGTCAAACTCCTAGGAGAGCAGCTGGAGGCAGGAATGGTGGGACTAAATACGTACGCCATCTCCGTGCCCGAATCCCCATTTGGCGGCGTGAAGGAGAGCGGTCACGGCTCTGAAGAAGGCATTGAAGGCCTGGAGGCGTGCCTCGTGACCAAGTTCATCAGCGAGGCCTAGGTCTGGGATTGAATCAGGCGTCTAACTTGAACAATCTCCTGGCATTCTTATATAGGATCAGATCCCGCTCATCCTCCGTCAGGTCTGCGTGGGCGACGGTGTTCAGGTTGTACCACTGCTGGAATACGAAGTGCTGATCGAGAGGGCCATATGTTTTACCTTCGGGGCGGTTAAAGTCTGAACCGAATAATACACGTTCTGCACCTATCCCTTTCACTGCAGCGTTGACGATTTCCACCGGAGCCTTGGACATCTCGCAATAAGTATTGTCGAAGGAGAACGCCAGTCGGAGCGCTTCATAACCGTCCGGCCTTGCCAAAGCTCCTCCCGTGTGGCCGATTATAATTTTCATATCCGGATAGGCAGACGCCAGATCACCCATCTGCTCTACCCAATGCCAGGATGCGCTGTAATTCTTGGCGAAGACGTTCGTCGTTACTCCCCAGCCGCAGTGGATCAAGACCGGCAGATCAAATTCAAGAATGACATCCACGTAGGGCTTGAGGTCTTTCACCGAATACTTGCCAAATCCTCTCGATTGGAGGGGATTCCCGCCATGTTCTCCGATGCCCTTGCATCCTTGTGCCACCTGCTCTCTGGTAATGCGCGCGGCCACAACGGGATCGAACCGCTCGATATAGTTCTCTGAAGTCATGTCGCCGACTTCGACCGAGGTCATCTTGATGAAACGGTCCGGATGCGCCTTAAAGCTGGTCGCATTGTATTTCTCCCACGGGATGAATGCGGGAGACAACGCAGCCTGAGCAATTCCAAGCCTATTCATCGACCCAATCAGTTCCTCGGTATAGTCTTTGAAGTCTTCTTTATTGTGTGCCGCTCGTTCGTCAGCATAAGTCTTGCCCTGGTACGGCGTTTCCCAACAGTGCGTATGAAAATCGATTACTTTCTTTTCTTTGACCGCTCGTAGGTTGGTCCAGAGGCCGCTGTATGCCTCGGGCGGATAATTGAACGCCCGGTCCGGCTCGGCAACACGTGATTCCTGCCGTTCTGTGGCACCACCTCTGGCGTCCCGTGCTCTGGAGCCTAGACCCGCCAGAGCTCCTGCCATGGCTCCAATCTTTAGCAGCGCCCTGCGTGAAGGGTTCACCGTGTCCTCCTGTTTCGCGTCAAAAGGTCGAGTTTTCCCATCATCTCGTGATCATCGACAGACGAACATTTGTTCGTAGAAGTGACGGCCGTACTTTATACGTGATGCCTGCGAGATTCAATTCACTTCTTGAAGCGGTCCACGTGGATTTAGGCTCTTATCCGGCTGAAACTCTGTCCAAAGTGAACTACTACTGTCTAAACAAGTACTGACTGGATGGCGGAGCATGCAGTCCGCTGCGAACTATTCTCCATCAAATTCCCTGCTAACAGGGAAAAATACAGGGAACTTCGGGCGCTCGACGACAGGGGCCGGCGCGATGTGCCCATTTGTAGGGGCCTTCCGAAGAAATAATGGAATCTGTCAGAAATCGAAACAGGGAATTAACAGGTGTGGTATCAGGGAACCTGCGGACTCTTACAGGGACTTTCTGCCTACAAAAGCCGTCGTCTGCCCGCGTCTCCGAATGTTCGAAGCATTCATTTCGAAATGTCCGTGCTTGGGATAACCGGACATCAAGTGGCTACTAGTGTGCTGCCCCGAAAATTCGCGCTCCATTTTTGAAAGTGCAAACCCCATTTCATCAATGGATGAAATGCGCTGACGTATCCCAGTTATTTACGGGACAGCACACTAGTACCGACATGCCCAAAACCCATCCCTGCCCAGAACCCCAGTCAGTGGGTCCGTCGGAATCGTTGAGAATTCGCTAGCCCAAAGTACAACTAGACCCGCCTCAAAAAGAACTGTTTCTGGGCTCAAGTGCGACCCTGGGCCTCCAAGGGAAATCGCTTCGGACAAGCCCGCAAAGTGGCGAGCGATTGGAACTCACACGTCCGGCTACGGCGGCATGCGCATTGGCAAAGGGCTCCCCATCTTGGTAAATCGCCGCGCGCTGACTCCTTGCACGTGTCAGGCACGCCCTTTTCGTGTTTTTGCAATCCTCGAGTTCCGGCGTCCGTCGGAAGGGAACGGAGTGCCAAGCAACTTTGCGGCCTGGTCTCTGAATATCCCTCTTAGCCAGAGGAATGCGGGATCTTGATCGTGGGATTTGTGCCACTGAACCACCTCGACCATCGGCGGGATTTCAACCGGGACGGGAATAAGTTTCAGCGGCAGAAATTTGGCATATTTCTTCGCAAGGCGCGTCGCCACGGTCGCAATTCTGTCCGTTCCGACGACGAGTTGCGGTGCCGCATCGAAGCTCTGGGTGATCACCTCCGGTTTTCTCTTGTGCTTTGACCGCTTCAAGAACCATTCCTCGTAGTTCGGGGCTGAACCCTCGCCAACGTGAACCATGACGTGCCCGAGCGTCAGATACTCCTCGAGCGAGATCTTCCTGCCGATGCGAGAGTTGCCTTTCCACGCAATGCAAGTGTGAGTCTCAACGAACAGAACTTCGCTCGGATGGTCGCGCGATACGTAGGTCTCCGGAACGATTAAGAAATCGAGGCCGCCGGCTTCTAATGCCTCGATCGAGCGCTCGCCCGTCGATCGAAGCTCGAAGGTAATGCCCGGCGCAACGCGCTTGATATGCCTCAACACGTCCGCCATGAAAATGGTTGTGACGTAGTCGGACAGCGCTAGAGAGAAATGCTGGTCCGATGAAACGGGATCGAACTTCGGCCGCATCGTGACCGTCGCCTGCATTTGCAACAGAATATCCCGCACCGGCCGCACGAGACCTTGTGCCAGGGGAGTGAGAACCATTTTGCGTCCGACGGGAACCAGCAGGTCATCGTGGAAGAATCCGCGCAGGCGCGACAGTGCGCCACTGGTGGCGGATTGGCTTAGATGAACACGAACGCCTGCATGAGTGACGTTCTTCTCGGTCAGCAGAGCGTCCAATGTGACCAAAAGATTTAGGTCGAATTGAGAAAAGTCCACGGAGTTCCTAGTATCGGCGACACAGATACTGCGTATGGCAACAAACGATTTCCTGGATACCAATCATCCCTGTAGTGTGTCGGCCAGCGCAAGTTGTTTTTGGCGGACGCGCCGATCATTGAGAGAGCAAATCGTGGCGAGGTAAATTGAATGTCTAAGCGCTTACTGTCTCATCTAGCGCATGTCGAACTCCTGACGCCCAATCTCGACGCGTCCCTCAAATTCTTCACGGAAGTGCTGGGCCTCATCGAGTCGGGTCGCGCGGGCAATTCCGTCTACCTTCGCTGCTGGGGCGAGCATTACCACCACAGCGTGGTGCTTACGGCGTCGGACCAGCCCGCGCTCGGCCATGCGGCATGGCGAACCGACGGACCTGAGGAGCTTCCAGAGGCGGTTTCCCGGATCGAGAAGAGCGGCATTCGCGGGGAGTGGCGCGAGAAATCTGTTGGTCACGGACGCGCTTACCGCTTTCGCGGACCAGCCGGTCATCTACACGAAGTGTTCTGGGATGTGGAGCGATTTACAGCGCCCAGTGATATGAAGTCAACCTACCCCGACCGGCCGCAGCGATTCAGCGGGAAGGGAATTTCGCCGCGGCAAATTGACCATCTCACTCTTAATGCGCAGAACGTGATGAAGGCATGCGAGTGGTATCGCGACACGCTTGGCTTCCGATTCATGGGATACACTCCGCTTGAGCATGATCCGAAGATCGTGGTCTTTGGCGTGGTAACCACAAACGAAAAATCGCACGATTTAGGTTTTGGTGGCGATTTCTCGAACGTGCCGGGCCGGCTGCATCACCTTGCGTTCTGGGTGGAATCGCAGGCAGCTTTGTTGCGGGGAGCCGACTTGCTGCTCGAATCGGGCACGGCAATTGAATTCGGTCCAGGAATGCACGGGATCGGCGAGCAAGGCTATCTCTACTTCCGCGATCCCGCGGGACTACGCATTGAACTCAATACGGGCGGCTACCGGAACTATATTCCCGACTGGGAACCCAACGCGTGGCACATGTCTCAAGGTTCGAACGTGATGTATCGGAACATGGACTACGCGCCAAAGTCTTTCATGGAAGCGTTTCCGCCTGCGTCAGGGCCAGTCGTCCCCGAATTCGGAATGCAGCCAGCGATATTAGACGCCGCGAAACACGAGTGAGGGTGATGTGTTGAATGAGTATGAATAAAAGCCCACAGTTTGCGCTGGGTACTTTTTCGAATGCGAGTGGCGTTCCTTTTGCCGGGCTAGTTCTCGGCGATAGTGCCGCGCCGCTGGAAAAACTGGCCTCGCGGACACGGGCTTCTTGGGCAGGCTCGAGCGGCCCTATTTCTGTTTTATCGCTATTGGAAGAGTGGGATGAAAATTTGGCGTTGCTGCGCGAAATCGCGGTGTCACTCGGAACGGACGAAGAGAAGCGAGGCGTCAAGGACGAAGCTTTCGTCCCGATCAGCACACTCAAAGTTCATCCCCCGGTCAATCTGCCGCGGCAGGTTTTCTGCGCTGGCGCCAACTACAAGAAGCACGTAATCGACCTCATCGTTGATCAGGCGATAGGCCCGAACAAGGACACGAGTGTCGAGGAGAGACGGGCCCAAGCTGCAAAGATGATGGATGATCGCGCCGCCCACGGCGTTCCGTTCGTCTTCTCGAAGCCGGTCTCGGCCATCACCGGCGCTTTCGATCCCGTGATTCTGCCGCGCCGAGCGCAACAGCCCGATTGGGAACTCGAGCTGGCTGTCATCGTTGGCAAGCCCGCCCGCCATGTAAGCCGCGAACAGGCACTCGATTGCGTCGCGGGCTATACGATCGTCAACGACGTTACGAATCGCGACCTGGTTTTTCGAAAAGATATCGGCGCAATGGGCGCGGATTGGCTAATGGCGAAGGGCTCGCCGACCTATTTGCCCACGGGACCTTTCCTCGTGCCCGCTACGTTTGTTGGCGATCCGCAAGATCTTCGCATCACCCTGAAACTCAATGACCAGATGATGCAAGACGAATCCACTGCGGACATGATCTTCGGCGTGGCGCGGATTATCGAGTTCTTGTCCGCGAATGTGCAGCTCTGGCCGGGCGACTTGATCGCCACTGGTTCTCCCGCTGGAAACGGAACGCATTACAATCGCTACCTGACGCCAGGCGATTTAATGGAAGGCTCGATCACCGGGCTAGGTACGCAACGAAATCGGTGTGTCGCTGAAGGCGCCGACACGGCCGGCACCAATCGAGCGATCAGTTCAGGCCAATAGGAAAGCAGAGGCCGCATGAAATCCTTCACGGTCGATCTTCATTGTCACGCGCTGTCGCTGAAAGTCGAACAGCTGGTAGCTGGCTGTCCGGAAAAGGCCGCAGAGGCCGCGGCCCAGCTTCGCACGTACGGCGCGGAGTCGATGGAATACAACCGAAAGTTTATTCCTACGCTGGCGCCGCAACTTACGGACATTAATCGGCGGCTACGGGACATGGATGCGATGGGAGTGGATATGCAGGTCGTCAGCCCCGCTCCCAACCAGTATTACTACTGGGCGGATGTTGATCTCGCCAGGCAAATCGTCGCGACGCAGAACGAGCACATCGCTTCAATGTGTGCGGAGCACCCGGATCGCATCGCCGGTCTTGGAAATGTGGCGCTTCAGCACACGGAGCTCTCCGTGGAGCAACTCACAGACTGCGTCCGCAAATTCGGTTTGCGCGGAGTCGAAATATCGTCGGCGGTCAATGGGGCCGAGTTGGATGACCCCAGATTCAGCCGTTTCTGGGCGAAAGCCGAGGAACTCGGCTGTCTCGTCTTCCTACATCCGTTCGGCACGACGATCGGAGATCGGGTTAATCAGTGTTATCTGGGAAATACCATCGGCCAGCCCTTTGAGACCACGATCGCGCTCTCTCACCTGATTTTCGGCGGCGTGTTGGACAGTTATTCCGGCGTGAAAATCTGCGCGGCCCACGGTGGAGGGTATCTTCCATCGTATATCGGACGCTCGGATCACGCCAATCGCGTACGGCCCGAGGCTGCAAAGATCAAACGCAAGCCCAGCGAATACTTAAAGCAGATTTATTTCGATAGCCTCGTCTATACGCCAGAGGGACTGCGCCATCTCATCGAGGAAGTCGGCGTCACGCAAATTGTGGCCGGCACTGATTATCCCTTCGACATGGGCGCATACGAAATTCATGACGTCGTTGCTTCCGTGCCGGGCTTGAGCGAAGCGGAGCGTGACTTAATTCTCGGCGGCAACGCAGTCCGGCTTCTTGGATTGAACCCGACCAAGCGCGTAATACGAGCCTGAACCAAGAGATGCCCAAAATCCAAAGTGTGCTGATTGTTGGCGGAGGAATCGGCGGCCAGGCCGCGGCGATTGGCTTGCGCAAATCCGGCATTCGCGTCGAGATCGTTGAGATCAAAGAGCGATGGTCGGTTTATCACGTGGGGATCATCGCGCAGAGCAATATGGTCCGCGCTTTGGTGACGCTCGGAGTCGCAGACAAATGCGTCGCGGCCGGTTTTCCATATAGAGGCCTTAAGTTCTGCGACGCCGATGGCAACGTGATGTCCGAGTCTCCCGATATAAGGCTCGCAGGACCGGGCTATCCCGCTTTCCTGGGGCTCACTCGTCCGGCGTTGCACGATGTTCTTTCGCAGGCGGCTCTTGATGCGGGCGCTACGGTTCGGCTCGGAGTTACGGTGTCGGAAATCTCTCAGTCAGCTACCAGCGCGGCTGTGAAGTTCACGGATGGCAGCCGGGGAGAATTCGATTTCGTCATTGGCGCCGACGGTGTTCATTCTTTGATTCGCACGATGGTGTTCGGCGAGCATCTCGAGCCCAAGTTCACGGGACAGGGAGTGTGGCGATACAACGTCCCGCGCCCAAAGGAAATGGATTACGGTCTTATATATTCGAGCGCAGCCGGACCCAAGGCCGGTTTCATTCCGCTCACGCCCGAGACGGCATACGTTTTTCGCATTGGGTCGGAACCCGGGAATCCGCGTTTCCCTCATGGGGAACTGGCGGAACTGATGTGCGAGCGCTTGTTGCCCTTTGGCGGATTGATCGGGCGACTCCGTGAAAAAATCACCGACCCGACATTGGTTGTTTACCGTCCGCTGGAGACACTGCCCGTGCCTCGCTCGTGGTATCGCGGCCGAGTTTTGCTGATCGGAGATGCCGCGCATCCGATTACTCCTCACCTGGGCCAGGGCGCGGCGCAGGCGGTGGAAGATTCTGTGGTGTTGGCGGAGTTGCTTCCGCAAGACCGGCCATTGCCCGAGTTGCTTGATGCGTTCATGCTGCGCCGCTATGAACGCTGCAAGTTGATCGTCGAAAGTTCCCTTCAGATCGGGGAGTGGGAGCAGCATCCGGATCCGAGCGCCAATGTCGGCGCGCTGATGGCGAGAGTCGGGCAAGCGGTGGCGCAGCCAATTTAGAGGTTGATCCGGATAGAACGGAGCTGGTGAACAAGCTGCCGGCGAAGGAGCTAGGACCCACGCGATGGCAAAGTGGCAATACACAAACGGCTTGCACGAGCTCGGCAACGGTTGCTACGCGTATCTGCAACCGGACGGCACGTGGGGATATAGCAATTCCGGCCTAATTGTTGACGGCGCGGAAACTTTGCTCGTTGATACGCTGATGGACCTCAAGCGCACGAGCGATATGCTGGCCAGCATGCGCTCGGCCGTGCCAGCTGCTGGGAAAATAGATGTTTTGGTCAATACGCACGCGAATCCTGACCATACTAACGGCAATCAATTGGTCGCCGGCGCCCGAATCATCGCGTCTGCCGCGTGCCTCGACGAAATGAAAGAGGATGCGTCACGGCCACGCACAAGAAGCATGACCGGAGAAGCCGCTGCATTTTTCCAAGAAGTGCTGGGTAGGAGGTTCGACCTCACGAATATTACGCCAACATTTCCAACGAGCACTTTTGACGGGGAAATCGAGCTCAACGTCGGCTCCAAGAAAGTACGGTTAATCGAGCTCGGCCCCGCGCACACTAGAGGCGACATAATCGTATATGTCCCAGCGGACAGGACGGTGTACACAGGCGACATTTTATTCAACGGAGGCCATCCAGTCATCTGGGCGGGGCCTGTTGCAAACTGGATCAGGGCTTGCGACACCATTCTGGGATGGGACGTCGAAGTTGTGGTTCCGGGCCACGGGCCAATCGCCGATAAGAGCGCCGTTCGCGGCCTGAAAAGCTATTTACAGTACGTGCGCGATGAATCGCGCAAGCGGTACGACGCAGGAATTGGCTTCGAAGAAGCGGCCCGCGATATTTCGCTCGACTTCTTCGCTGGCTGGACTGATTCGGAGCGCATCGTCGTGAATGTCTACGCCTGCTATCGCGAGTTCAGCCGCGAAGCTAATCCTCTCGCCGTCCCAGCCTTATTCGAACGCATGGCTCGTTACTATTACGAAAAGAAGGCCACGGAATCGGCTCCCACGCTCCATCCGAAGGGTTCAGCCGGCATCGCAGGAAATTGAATGACGAAACTCAACGAAACCCACGATCCCACGCGACAAAGTTGGGTACCTGCAGCGAATCAGACTAACACTGACTTTCCTATTCAGAATCTGCCGCATGGAATCTTTCGCGACGCCGGAATCGCCAGGGGAGGAGTGGCAATTGGTGACCGCATTTTCGATCTTGCGGCCGGCCTTGAGAAGGGATTGTTCTCGGGTGAGGCTGCCGAAGCCGCGCGGGCAGCGTCGGGCGCCACTCTCAATCCGTTGATGGCGCTTGGCTCGCGTCCCGCGTCGATTCTGCGCGCGCGGCTGTCCGATCTGTTGCGCGCGGACGGTCCGGAGCGCGCCCGAGTCGAGCCGCATGCCGCCCAACTTCTGATTCCAATATCAGTCGCGGAGATGCTGGTTCCCGCGAACATAATCGACTTCACAGATTTTGTCTGTTCGACCTTTCACGCGCAGAGGGCCGTGAAGCAGCCGCTGAACTCGCCTCTGCTGCCGGTCCTATGTCACATGCCAGTGGCATACCACGGCCGCGCCAGTTCAGTCCGCGTCAGCGGCGAAGCAGTGCGACGTCCGCCCGGCCAGTCCAAGGACTCGAACGGAGCCGTCAAATTCGGTCCTACGAAGGCGCTCGATTTCGAACTGGAAGTGGGAGCGTTTATCTCGTCCGGCAACGCGCTCGGCTCGCCGATCCCAATTGGAACCGCGAACTCGCACGTTTTTGGTTACTGCCTGCTGAACGATTGGTCCGCGCGCGACACGCAATTCTGGGAGAGCATGCTTGGCCCATTCCTCAGCAAGAGTTTTTCGACTTCCATTTCGCCGTGGATCGTCAGCAGCGAAGCACTCGCGCCATTCCGCGCGCCTGTTTTCACGCCGTCGCAACCAAATTGGCCCGCTACGCTTCCGTACCTTCAATCAGAAGCGGACAAGGCCGAGGGCGGGATGAACATTGAGCTCGAGGCCTACATCGAGACACGCAGGATGCGCGAGTCGGGCGAGGCTCCGGCTCGCATTGTTGCCACCAACCTTAGATATGCGTATTGGACCTTTGCACAGATGATCGCCCACCATACCAGCAACGGCTGCAACTTGCAGCCTGGAGATCTTGTTGGCTGCGGCACGGTATCGGGCCCGACTGACGAAAGCCGTGGCTGCTTTATGGAGCACACCGAGCCACTTCGATTGCCGAACGGCGAGAGCCGTCGCTACATCGAGGATGACGACGAAATTATTTTCAAGGGTCGCGCCAATCACGAGGGGCACGTTGCGATCGGCTTCGGCGAATGCCGCGCCCGCGTAATCCCTTGACCGGCCGGCTATCGGCGTCAAGGCACGTCTGCCCTGATTCGCCCAGGGTGCAGAGACCCCGGCAAGACTTAGGTCGCTCAAGTACAGATAGGAGGACATGTCAGATGGGTAGAGCCACGGGCAGCCTGCTGATCGCCGCCTTAGTTGCAGCCGTATTCACAACCTTAGCGTATGCCCAACAAGCGAACTCCAACTCAACTGGTTCGCAAAAGGATACTCCGCATCTGGAGTTTGTCTTTGAAGAGTTCGTAACGCTGGGTGCCAGCATTCACCCTGGTGAAACTCCGTCCGGAGAGCGAAATATCGTTCCTATAACTGGGGGAACATTCTCCGGACCGAATATCCGAGGCAAGGTAATGTCTGGCGGATGGGACTGGCAATTGGCGACCAAGACCGGGTGCCATTCGATTCAAGCCGACTACATGATCCAAGCCGACGACGGGGCAATCATCAACGTCATCAACAAAGGAACATCCTGCGCAGGTCCAGGTGCAAACATCAAGCTTATCACCACACCGACCTTCGAAGCCCCGTTGGGGCCACACGCTTGGCTGAATGGTGGCGCATTCGTTGGAACACTGGAACTCGCCACGGTCGACGGGAAACCGGCCGTCCATATTCGATTCTATCAAGTTAAGTAAATGACATGAGGATCCGTGATGGATCTCTTGCGGCTGCGCGGCGCACGGCATCCGGGGCAAACTTGTTGCCGCGATTTCTTCAGACGAAAGAAATACAAGGAGTCGCCATGAGACATCTCCAAGTGCGCGTTAGTGGACGTGCTTTGGGGGGATGCCCTGCTTCGTGCAATTGAATGGCTCAGTTCGGATTGAAAGCCGGCTTGCAACGGGTGTAGGTGGCAGGGACGCCGCCATAAACGTGTTCAAGGGCATTCCAAACGCCGAATCCTGAGAGTTTGTGCTACTTACTGCGATAACGATCGAAAAAATCGAATACCGCAGGAAGCACTAAGGGCACCATGCCACCGTGGTCGGCGTTGACTTCGAGATATTCCAGATCAAAGCCCTGGGCTATCATCCAATCCCGCATCAAATAGCTGCCCTTCACTGACGGCAACGCCTTCGTCCCCTCGGACATCATGATAGGCATGGTCCGGATGCGATCCCAGGGATAGTTCGCCTCATCAACAAATGGACCGGACATGGGCGCGATGGCTCGCCATAACTTTGAGTATTTTGCCCCGAGATACCAGGTCCCTCCGCCGCCCATCGAGTGACCCATCAAGAAAATGGATGTCTCGTCTATCGGATATTCATTAAGGACTATTTCGAGGACGTTCAGCACATCCTTTTCGCTAAGTTCCAGCGCCCGCTTTTGCTCCGGCGTCACATCGGCTCTTTGTCTTGCTGCGGCTTCGGGCTGGCCGAAGGCCGCGGGAAGTCTGAGTGGAGTTCCGTAGGCGCCTAGGGGGCTATAGCCGAGTGGAGACACGAGGACGAAACCGTGCTGCTCAGCGAGGTGCAGAAGCTGCCCTCCGTGAATGTCCAAATAACGGTTCTCGTCAGAACCGCCTCCGTGAAGCATTACGATGAGCGGCAATTTCGATTGACCGTCCCACGAAGTTGGCACGTAGAGGCGATACGGCATATCCGCTGCGGCCGCGGGAAATTTATAGCTGCGATGTTGGTCGCCTTTGGCCCGCCACTGAGGATTGCCGCGCACCGCCAAGCTTTTCGCCAGCGATTGCGAATCTCGAATTTGCTGGTCTGCGTCGATTGCTGAACCGAACGCGATCGGTTGTCCGGAACATGGAATCGACTGAGAGACGCACGGTTGTTCCGTGGCTGGCGGGTTCTGTTGCGCGGTTGCCGCAGTCGCGAAGAGAGCTGCCGCCAAGGTAACGCTAAACCTGAATTTCATTTTTGACCTAATCCGATTTACTTTTGTCGCTGAGCTGTACTGCCCAAAAACGAAAAAAGTCTTCCCTGGAATCAGTCGATATTCTTCTTTCGAACCACCCACCGCGGATCGACGCACAGCCCGCAGTTCGGTCCCTTAAACACCAGACCGGCGCGCTGGTCGTTTTTCAACTGCCAGTCCAACCAAGCAACTGCGACGCCACTGAACTCGCCCCCGTTAGGCTGGCGGTAGGTCCCGCCGTGACCGATGCCTCTTTCATATCCACGAAATGCCGGAATCGCAGTTATGTGTTCGAAATCGTCTTCGGCGTTTACGAAAGCGATGTCTTGCGCGTCGCCGCTTATGTAGGCGACAGGCTCCTGAAGCAACTTCAGGTCGTCCTTGCTCATCACTTTTCCTCCGCCCATTGCGCTCGGTTTGGGGAAGAGACCGCTATTCCAAATCACAGCCGTCGTGATGCGAGGATCGGCTGCTATCTCGAGCGCCTGAATCCCACCGCAAGACTGTCCCATCACCGCGATCCTTTTGCTGTCTAACCGCTGATAATACTTGCTCTCCGCACGCTGATTTTCCGCGAGAGCCCAATTCATCGCGTCAATTAACTGAGCGGGATGGGTCGCCGGTGGCGGAAGATTAGTGGGAGGCTGGCCCGGGTCGGACCCTTGCGGTCTTGGTGCCGCAGCCGGCATCTGCGGGAACCCGGCAGCGTTCAACTCCGTTATCGGACCGAGGGCGACCACCAGATACCCGTACGAAGAAATCTCTGAAAGGAACGGCGCGAAGAAATTTCCTGAATTCGCACACGCACCGTTGCCCCACAGCACGATCGGCAAACGCGTACCTTTCAACGCCGAGAGATCGTCCGGCCGGTAGACCGTGTGTCCGGGGAGACTCGAATCCATTTCCATCACGGCCTTGTAAGGCCCCGAGCCAACCGTCGGCCCGGCCCCAGGAGACCTACCGTCGGGCCCCTGGGCCGCTGAGACCGTCTGAATCATCCAGATACCGAACAGACAAAGGAGGCCAACCACCGTACGCGAGGGAATGGTTTTCATGCTTCAATACCTCTCGACTGAGTTACCGGCATTCACAAATCGAAGATCTCGATCGCAAATAGCTGACTCTACGGCGGGAAGAGAATGTTTTCGATCATCTCGCGGGAATGGCGCGCGGGATCCTTAATTACTTCGCTCGTTGAGTTGATCATCATTACATTGCGATCCGTGGCTGAGTATGCAGGCCATCGTGGGAAGCCTTTCAAATTCGGACTCCCTGTTGCAGCAAATGCAGCCCAGGCGCTGCTGACTCGTTCGGCCAGTGGGAAAATATCCGGCGCGCTACCTGTAAGCTTTTGCACAAGCGGGTCGCTTACGTTATCGAAGACGAACGGCATTTCGATCGTGTGCGGCGAGCGGAGCTTGCCCTTGAGGATCGGCGTCTCCCAGGTGAATTCGTAAACGAACGTGGGCGCTTTGCCGAGGGCGGCGCGGCGTTCGGCAATTTTGGCAGTGAACGCTATCGTGGGATAGGCGCTCGCAATCAGGAAATACAGGCCGGTGGCATTTTCGTTTGGGTAGTCGCTGCGGAACGCCTGGATCACGGGCTCGGCGCGATCGCCAAGGAGAGATTGGATGCGTTTGTGTAAGCCGGCCTCGTCGAGTGTGAAAGCCGTGGGATCACCGGCGGCGAAAAGCGTCAGTTCGGTGCGATTGAAGCCGATTAGAACCGGCACATCCGCAGAGACTTCCGGCGCGACTGGATCAAAAGGATTCTGCGGGAGCGAGACTCCGTCAACGACGGGCGAAAAGCCCGCGATCATCCCGGGTATGAAGCCGCCAAGTTTGCGATTGACGGCGCCTTGTGCGGCCATAATGCGATCGAGCGGCAGGGATTGAATGTCCGTGACGCCGTCAGGTTTGATGCCGAGTTCGGCGAGTACCATGTCGCCGACTTTTGTCGCGTAGTCGAGCGAATTCACCTTCACGCCCGGGCCGCTTTCGATGACGGCTCGATTGAAAAGCCCTTTGGCAGGTGGCATGGCGAGAAGCGTGGAGACTTTTTGGCCACCGCCGGATTCTCCGAAAATGAGGACTCTGCCGGGATCGCCGCCGAAATTAGTAATGTTGTCGCGCACCCAGCCGAGTCCGGCGACGATATCGAGCATGCCGACGTTGCCGGAGACCCCAAACAGTTCGCTGGTGTGGCCGAGGTAGGTATAGCCGAGCAGGCCGAGGCGGTGATTGATCGTGACGACCACGACATCGCCTCGACGGGCGAGATTCGCACCGTCATACAAGGTAGCGGAACCGGAACCAGAGGTGAACGCGCCTCCGTGACACCAAACCATCACGGGACGCTTGTGGTGGTCCTTCACACTCGGCGTCCAAACGTTGAGAACGAGACAATCCTCGCCTTCGCCGATTCCCGCAGGATTCGACGTGGAGGCCATGAAATCCGCGCCGGCGAGTATGCCGGGCGCACCGGGGATTGTCTGCGGAGCGGAGTGGCCGTATTCGAGAGCGTCGCGCACGCCGGCCCACGGATCGGGCTTAACGGGCGGCATGAAGCGATTTTTCCCGGCAGTTGATGCGCCGTAGGGAACGCCTTTGAAAACACTGATGCCGTTGTTCGCGGTGCCACGAATTTTTCCTGCGGTCGTTTCAACAACCGGCTGCGAATCGGAGGCCGGCGCCCCTGCGGCGAGAGCGGCACTCAGAGCCGAGCCTGCGAAAAGCTTGTGCACGATCGCGGCACCTCCTCCCAGAAGCGACGCCTTCATCAAGGAGCGGCGCTCGACGCCGATTCCTGAGCATTGGTTCTTTGTCATCAGCCCCCCCGGTTATGGGGCCGATTCTAACTGAGTTTCCGTAGAATGTGTCGTTAACTCCTGATATGGCATGGAGCTGTGGCAATGCGAGTAGGGCGCCGAATTTCGCTGCCGCGAGCACGGGATCCAGATTCCGAAAGCTCTCGATCAGCTGAGAATATTCGCGGGCCATTTCTGCAATTCGCGGCTCTTGAAAGGAGGCAAGTCTCAGGATGTCGGCGTTATCGGCGAAGGACATACCCCAACATACGTTTACCTTTCCAGGGGTTGCGAATATTGAGATTTCAACATCGCAACAGTTCTCCTGGACCTTCTCAGCGTCAGAGGCGACTTTTCAACGGTGAGGCCGACCGATCCACGCTACGCTGTTTCGGCTGCGTTTTTTTCAACATAGTCAATCAGCCAGGAACGGACTTGCCTTTCGACCCACAGAGGAAATAATCAATTAGCCTACGGAATCTCATTCGAACGACCTCAGAGAGGATCTCGCCCGACTCGAAAACCACCAGTTCGGCGCCAGAACCCGAACTTTTCGGCTGGCAACGGGACTTGCAGAGAAAGATCTGGACTGAATGGCGGAGGATGCAGTCCGCTGCGAACTATTCTCCGCCGAATTCCCTGCTAACAGGGAAAAATACAGGGAATGTCGGGCGCTCGCCGATTGGAGCCCACGCGAAACGCCGATTTAGAGCGACTTTCGGTGGAAAACATAGAATGAGCAAGCAATCGAAACAGGGTATTAACAGGGCTGTTATCAGGGAACGCCGAGGAGGCAACAGGGAAAACTGAGGTTCTAGACGACTAACGTGTGACGGAGCTAATCCTTCGCGGCATCTTTCTGCTGCGCAAGGTGGACATCGATTGGTTCTATCACCCAGTCGAGGTGCATCAGTGGACTAAGGTTTTCTGCGCGACGCGCGATCCAAAGCCGTCACCGAGAGAAGCGGACTAAAAGGTCAACGCTCCGACAGTACGGTTAGGACTCCGCGATTACCTTACGTTCGACGCCGTCCGGATTGTTCTCCACGCCGCATAGCGTGTCGAAGCGCATGGTCGGGCACTTCTCCGCGGTAAATGTCGGCCATTCTGGCAAACCACGATGATTGGGATTGCCGCTTCGCGCAAAGGCGAGCCAAGCTTCGCTCACCTTGGCCGCGAGAGATCTCGCCTCCGGGCCGCCGCCGGTCATGTTCTCGCACCGGTCGGTGTTGTCGAAGCAAAAGGCGAGCTCACTACAATGGAATGCTCGCGGGCGTCCATCCAAGACGGGGGTCTGCCAGGTAAACCAATAGAGGTACGCCGGGGCTGCACCGAGGGCCGCTTTGCGTTCCGCCTGGGTTACCGCCGCCTGCCGGACAGGGGCTGCGAAAATCAACGACAAGATATCGAACGGCTTGGCCCCGGGATGCGCTTGACGGAACACCTTAATGACCTCCGCGCTCTTGTCTCCGTAGAGATCGGATACGCGTTTGGCGACAGCCTCTTCGCTCATGGATTCGTATTCGGGATGGTTGATCGCGGTCAGAAACTCGTTCAGGACGGTGCCAACCATGAGCGGCACGTTGGAGGAAATCGCAGGAGCTGCAGGGTCAAACGGTTGTTGTGGAACGACCTTTCCGTCCACGACGGGCGCCCAACCCAGTTGGTCGGCCAATCTGCGAAAATCCGGCGGCCCGGGCCGCGCGTTTCTCTGCGTTACAGCTACTCCAGCACTCACCAATCTCTCGAACGGCAGCGTGTGCAGCTGGCTGACTTGCGAATCGCTTAGGCCAAGCTCCGACAGGACGGCTGCCGCCAACTTCGAGGATTTCTCGTGCACGCCAACTCGGAGCATGGACCCGCTTTGGGTGATCGCCCGGTGGAACAGTCCTTTTGCGGTCGGCATGGCCATCAGCGTGTTGACCTTGCCTCCGCCTCCGGACTGCCCGAAGATTGTCACGTTGGCGGAATTTCCGCCGAAGTTTCCGATGTTGTCGCGCACCCACTCCAGAGCCAGAACGATATCCAACATGCCGACGTTCGCTGAGCTTGCGTAGGCGTCGCCATAGTTAGAGAGATCGAGGTAGCCCAAAACGCCCAACCGATGATTCAGGGAAACCACAACCACGTCTCCACGCTTGCACAGATTTTCGCCATCGTATGACCGGAGCTCCTGGCCGGAACCAGCCACAAAACCTCCCCCGTGGAGCCAGACCATTACGGGGCGCTTCTTATTGTCGTTGATGCTCGGCGTCCAGAGGTTGACGCGCAGACAATCCTCGCCTTGGATTCCGTCCTCCCAAGAAAACATCCAAGCCTCTTCGTCGTTGGCCCAACCCGCGCGCGCCCCTTGCGGGGCCACATTCTCGTACTGCATGGAACTGCGCAAACCGGCCCAGGATGCCGGCTTGGTGGGTGGCATAAAACGCGCGCTCCCTTCGGTCGTGGCACCGTAGGGAATGCCCTTGAAGGTATAGATACCGTTCCGGGTGTAGCCACGAACTTTGCCCGCCGACGTCTCTACAATGGCCTTGTTGTCCGACGCCACGATGGGATCGCTATTCATGGCTGGCACCGCAGCGGCGCCCGCGAGACTTCTCGCCGAAATAGGCGGCAGCAGTGCCGCGGCGGCCGTTCCGCCGGCCAGAATCGCCCCACCACGAATCAGGGCGCGGCGACTGATCGGACTTCGCAGAACCAACTTCTCCGAGGCAAGACTCGGCTTATTAGCGTTTTCCGACATCCAAGCCTCTCTTTCGCTTTTCTCTGACGCCGGTCCGGGGCCTTTTTCAGGCGGACTCCGAAACAGCAGAGCAACCGTTCAGTGCGAATCTCCCGGCGAACGCGACGATCGGCAGCTGCGACTACCTCACGGATATGACCTTCGCGGGTTTACTATCCGCCGAGGAGTCGCCGACGGTTAGACTTACCTTGTTCTTTTCGAGCACCCACTTGTGTTCCAGCGTGTCCCAATAGGCCAAGGCTTGCGCCGACAAGGGCAATTCGACGGTCTTGGTTTGGCCGGCCATCACGTTCACGCGCTTGAATGCTTCGAGCTGCTTGATGGGGCGGTCCACCTTCGACTCCAAGTGTGTCGCGTAAAGCTGGATGACTTCATCGCCATCGCGGTGCCCGGTGTTTGTGACATCTACACTGACAGTAATCGTGGCGCCCTCAGCCAAATGCGCCGGGGTGATGCGTAAGTTGGAACATTTGAACGTCGTGTAGCTAAGCCCGTAGCCAAAGGGATAAAGAGGTTCTCCCTTGAAGTACATGTAGGTGCGGCCGTGGCGGATGTCGTAGTCCATCATCGGCGGAAGCTGCTCGATGGATTTGGGCCACGTTTGCACGAGGTGGCCGCCCGGATTGTAGTCGCCGAACAATACATCCGCGATGGCCGTCCCCTGCTCCTGAGCGGCGTGGGTAATATGGAGGATGGCCGGCACATTCGCCTGGCTCCAATTGATGGCATACGGGAAACTGGAAACGAGCACAACGACGGTCCTCGGATTGGCGGCATACACTTGCTTCACCAATTCTTCCTGGTTGAGCTCGAGTGATTCTCTGTCGCGCCCTTCCCTTCCCATGCCGGGATCGGGACACGGTTTTGTGGACGCATCCGGGTTGAAGGCCTGGAAGGGATTGGCCACGCCGCACATGGGATCGTTGCCAACGACTACTACAGCTAAGTCGGAAGACTTGGCGGCATTGACGGCCGCGTTGCCCTCGTTGTTCTCGGCGTAATTCACGGCGACAGATGAACCCAATTTGTCTTTGATTCCCTGAAGCACGGAAACGGCATAGGGTGTCGCTCCGCTGTAGAAATCAAAGCGCACCTTTGCGGCGTTGGGTCCGACGACGGCAATCGATTTCAGGCCGTTCCGATTCAAAGGCAAGAGCCCGTTGGCGTTCTTCAGCAGAACGACAGATTCCAGGGCTACCTGGCGCGCCACGGCCTTGTCCTTCTCGGTGTTCCACGGTTCGGGTTCGTCATCGGCGCCAATTTTCGAGTAGGGATTCAGCTCCGGCGGGTCAAGAAGGCCGAGTTTTATGGTTGTCTTGAATTTCCTTTCAACGGCCGAGTCAATCTCGGCCTCGGTAATCTGCTTTTCAGCGAGGGCTTGCGTGATCGCATCGTGAGGAGTCGGTCCGATGCTCGGGCCAAAGCCCGGTAACAGTGAATTGATTCCGACCTTTAGCGCCTGAACGTAGACCTCTTGCATGTTCTTGATGTAGTGATGCAGATCGACCACGTGGTCCAGTGCACCTGCATCGGGGATGACGATCCAATCCGCGCCCCACTCTTTGGCAACCACGTCTTTGAGAACGGGATTCATATCCATGGGAACGCTGTTCCACGCGTTATAGGAGGTCATGTAGGATCTCGCACCGCCCTCGACGAATCCCATCCGGAACGGAACTGAGTAATACTCCCTCATCAGCCGCTCGTCGAAGTCTGAGGAAGAACTGCCGCGAGTAGTCTCATTGCTGTTCGCGAAGAAATGCTTCAAGAGCGACGCGACCTGCCAGTACTTGGGATCGGCACCCTGCATCCCTTTAATAAATGAAACCACCATTGTTCCGGTGAGATAAGGATCTTCTCCGTAACTCTCATCGGTTCGACCCCATCGAGGATCGCGCGCCAAGTCGGAAGTCGGTCCGAAGAGGACCAGGATATTCCGTTTGTATTTTGCGTTCTGGGTTAGATACCTCGCTTCATGCCCTTCCACAGCCCCCGCTTGAGTGATGAGGTCCGGATCCCACGTCTCGCCCATTCCGTAGACTTGCGAAAAAGAAGTGGTTGCGATCGGCGGCGCGCCGGGACCCACGCGCCCTACAACTTGGTGAATTCCTTCCGAAATGCCCGGAGCCGGAACACCGAGACGAGGGACAGCTGCATTCTGAAGTGCCGCGAGCTTTTCATCCAAAGTCATTAGGGAAACAATGTTGTCAGCGCGCTGGTCCAACGTGAGATTAGGGTTTTGAAACGGATATTGGTATTCAGGCTGGGCATGAATACGAAGGCACGCGCACCCCACCAAGATAACCAAAGCTGTCCACAACATTGAGTTTCGCCTCTTCGTCCACACCATTTATGTACCCCTGATATTCCGTCGCGGGGATGGCTGGCAATAGCTTCCCCGCTGAAGCTTGGGCTATAGCACCCGAATGACAGGCGACCAGGAATTATCGAGGCGACTGAAGACTTACAGAGCCGTGTTCCTGAGCACGATGCAACCGCAACCGAGGGACACAGTCCACGCGGGTTCGGTTCGGGTGATGGAGCCTCGATCTAGACATGCTTCCCATCTCAGGCTTCATCGTCTCTTTAGCGATTTCGAGAAAACGTAGAACGGCTTTGGACTTCTCGTGCCTACGCCAAGCGAGACAAACTTGAGCTTTGGCAGCGGATTCTTCGAGTGGCACTACTACAACACGATTTGCGAATACCGGATGGCAAGTGAATGTTCCAGTGCCCATTGGAGATTGGGATCCGATGTATATTCCCTTCCCAAGAGCTAAGAGCGTTGATACGGTCTCGTCGAAAGGCCAGTTCGCAAATCGCAAAAGCTTGGGAGTTATGGAAGCTCTGTTAAAAAGTTCCATGATCGTGTCATAAAGTCCAGCGCATGCGCTTCGGTCATGGATTAGCAATGGTTGGTCAGCCAATTGCGACAGCTTGAGGGATCGAAACCGCGACAAAGGATTGGCCCTGCTCATCAAAACTTGGAAGTGTTCCTCAAATAGCTCTTCCGATTCCACGGCCTCGTCCACAGGGGCTCGCATGAAGCCCGCGTCGATCACCCCATCACGCAGTTCGAAGTACTGATCACTCGAGACCAAGTCTCTGATTTCAATTTCGATTTCAGGGAATTTCCGCAAATGCTCGGCAATGGCCTGGCTCGTGGGTCCCCCGAGGCCCACACCTATTCCGACCCTTACCACGCCCGCCTTCCCTTCAGCTGCGAGCGATGCGATCGCCTTCAGACGATCCGCAGCTGCGAAGACAGAGTCAACGCCTCTTAACAGTAGACGGCCGGCATCCGTAAGTTGGACGCCCCGATGATCGCGAATGAAGAGCTTGACGCCCCATTCGGACTCTAGGCGTTGGATTTTGCGGGTTAAGGGTGGTTGCGTGATATTGAGATGACGAGCGGCTTTGGAAAAGCTTAGTTCCTTGGCAATCTCAACGAAACAACTGAGCGCATGAAAATCCATGACTTACTCCCCCCGCTTGGAACGGCGCAAGGCTACCACAACTTGATATAAAATAGTTGATATAAAATCAAATCCATTGACGTGATAGCCCTCGTAGGCGAGAATACGACCCTTCCGGCTGACGGGTGGAAGGATGCAGACGAGTTCACCGGAGGAAACTGTGAGTTTACTCGGCGACTTCGGACAATACCCATGCGACTGCTCTCATTCACGGCCGGCGGGATAGCTCGGGTTGGAGTGCTCGAAGGAAATCAGATCGAAAGCCTCGACGTGCCGAGCATGCGTACTCTCTTCGAGATGGGTCCACCTCAAGTGCTCGCGCACAGGCTCAAGACAGGCGAGCAATTCGCGCTGTCGGAAGTGCGGCTGGAAGCTCCGATCATTCCCAAGAAGTTCTTCCATACGGCGGGCAATTTTCGAGAACACGCCAAAGAAGGTGACAAGGCGAATTGGGTGAGTGCAATCCAGCCTTGGATCGTATTTTTCCAAAACGTTGACGCTATCATCGGTCCGGAAGCTCCTGTCGTATATCCCGAGCACCTTACGAGCGAGTTGGATTATGAATTGGAGCTGGCTGTGGTGCTGGCAAAGAGTGGAAAGCACTTTGGCGTCCAGGAAGCCAAGGAATACATCGGTGGCTATTTGATCTTCAACGACATCACTGCCCGGGATATTCAGCGGCGTGAAATGCAATCATCCAATTTCTGCTTCAGCAAGAGTATCGACACCTTTTGTCCGCTGGGCCCCTGGATCGTGACTCCGGACGAAATTCCCGATCCCAGAAACCTGAAAATGGAGTTGCGGGTGAACGGCGAGCAGCGTCAAAGCTCCTATTCCGGCAATATGTCGGTAACAATCCCGGAGATTCTCGCTCATTACTCTGCGCTTGGCTATTCTGCCGGGGACGTTCTCTCAACCGGAACTGTCTCGGGAGTTGCTGCGTTCAGTGACGATCCGGCCAAGAATTTGCTCAAACCCGGGGATGTAATGGAAGCGGAAATCGAACGCATCGGAGTACTTCGGAACTGTGTTATTTCCTGGGAGAAAGCTCACGGTGAAAAACCACCCGCTCCCCTCAAATGGTAATTGTGGCGGTCGAGCGCACCGGTGTTCTCGAAAACCGCTGGAGACATAAATGGGTGAATCGTCGCGGCTGAACGGGAAAGTCGTATTCGTGTCGGGCGCTGGCCGAGGCTTCGGCGCAGCGATTGCTAAAGCGATGGCAAGAGAAGGCGCCAATCTCGCTGTCCACTACAATACCTCGGCTTCAGGGGCTGAAAAGGTCGCCGAGTCGATTCGCTCGCTGGGGCGCCAAGCGATAACCCTCCAAGGTGACATCACCAAATGGTCGGAAGTGAAAAAACTGGCCGACCAGGCATTTAATCATTATGGACAGCTGGATGTCCTCGTCAACAATGTGGGAGACATGGCTTCCGAGCAGAAGTCATGGCGCGAGATGACCGAAGCCGCGATCGATCATGTCCTGGCGGTGGACATTAAGGGCACGATGCTAATGACGCATGAGTTCGGCTCGCGGATGTTGGGACAAGAACGCGGCGGGGCCATCGTCAACATCGGGTCCAGAGTAGTCGTGGCCGGTAGTCCGAGGGCGCCTCAATACGCGGCGGGCAAATATGGAATCATCGGTATCACGAAGTCCTACGCCAAGGCCTTTGCGCCTAAAGTCCGAGTCAACGCGTACGGGCCAGGATTTATCGAAACCGAAAGGCTGCTCGCGCGAGAGGAATGGAAGACCGGCAGGCGTGAGGAGATCTTAAAAAACACTCCCTTGAATCACATCCCCCAGCCAGACGAGGCGACAGGCCCCGTAATTTTCCTTGCCAGCGACGACTCTCGACATATGACCGGCGGGTTTCTGATCTCTGACGGTGGACTCTCCATGGTGGGTGCTTGAATGGCTCGACCTACATTGCTGAAAATCGATCCAGGAACGACAAGAATGTCTGAGCCGCGATCACTGCCAAGCAGCGCGGATCGTGTGTGCCGATTGCGGCGGGAGGTAGCGCTAGATGAGTGATCGACTGCCAGGCGAGCGAGTTGCTTATTTTCTTCGCGCCGGAGAAGGTGACCGGTACCTCGTCGGCGGAGAGCTCGCCACGTTCATTGCGCGCCACGAGGACACGGGCGGGCTTCATGAAGCGGTGGTCGTCTCCGGTGGCAAGGGCGCGACTTTTCCGCTGCACATGCACGAACGCGGCCACGAAGCTATTTTGGTTCTCCACGGAAAACTCGAGTTGTGGTTGAACGACCGAGGGTATCTGTTATCGCCCGGCGATTATGTGAACATCCCGCCAAGAATCAGCCATGGTTACCGTATGCAAGGACACCACACGCAATTTCTTGCCTGGACCAACGGGGGCACCGCCCGGCAGCTCCACGCGGCTCTCGGCGAGACTTCTGCGCCGCATATGTACCCGCCGGGACCATACGCCAAGATTTCAAGCGCACAAATGGCCCGCGCTGAAGCCAGCGCAGACGTAAAGTTCGTAGATTCCGAACCGCCACCGGATTCCTCGCGGGAGAAGCTATCTCCACATACAATTCCGGATGGAGCGTCGCCCTTCGTGCTTGAATCCGGCGAAGGTCAGCGTCTTGTTGCCGGTGACACGCTCTTTAATATCATCGGGGATCAAAACAATAGTTCCGGGAAGTTCATCAGCATAATGACGGACGGTCCCGTCGGACAGGCCATTCCAAAGCACTACCATGAGCACATTATGGAATGTTTTTTCTGCGTCGACGGCTGCATGACGCTTTGGGCGGGCGAAGGTGAGTACCGATTGTTGCCCGGGGACTTCTTGCATGTTCCAGCGGGAGTCGTTCACGCGTACCGGATGGACGCGCACTACACCCGCTTTTTCGGTTATCTATCACCGGGTGTTTTCGAAAATTTCTTCCGCATTTTCGCAGATCCGTATGAAGGCTACGTTTTCCCCACCGACATCAAGCCACCGCGATTTGACCGCGTCATGCGCCACATCAATGAACTTGACCTGAAGTTTGTCGAGGGACCGCGGATGGGATGATCGCCGGGAACTCGGTGAAACTTCCTCGTTTGCGATTTCAATCGGGTAGGTTTTTACCGACGTCACTACACGAGACACACAAGAAAATTCTTGGAGAGTTTCAAAAGCCTTCGTTTTGCTCAGAAGTCGCCTTGGGCAGGTCGGTCCATGAGCGGAAAGATCGTCTGCCCCGTCATCTGTAATGCAATGAAATTCGCTGTTCTGGCGAGATGGTTGTGAAGCAACAGTGCAGCTCCGTTCGAGTCTCGCGAGGCGCATGCATCGAGGATGGCGTTGTGTTCGTCGCCCCGATTGCGAAGCTCTTCCTTGAGCGGCACCCACTTGTGCCGGTATCGTTCGCAACTCTCCCACAGCGGCGTTATCAAGCGAACCAGCCACCTCGATCCGCTCGTAGAATAAAGAGTGAAATGAAAATCCTTGTGCGCGCTCTCATCATAGGAATCCTGACGCTGTGCCGCCACGTACCGTCGCAGATGCTCGCGAGCTTGGTCCGCAATTTCCGGCGTGAACATTTCAGCGGCTTTCCGGATCGCCAAAGTCTCCAAGGCCAAGCGCGCCTCGTATATCTCTTGCAGATCAGCGGGCGAGAGCTCCGTGACGCGAGCTCCCCGGTGTGGCTCATGGTTTGCAAGACCCACGAGCTCCAAACGATAGAGCGCCTCTCGAATGGGCGTGGGGCTTAACTTCAGGCCGAGAGCCAAATCCTCGATTCTTAACCGTTCTCCCGGGGCAAGTCGCCCTCGAATAATCGCATCATGGAGATGGGAATAAGCCCTGCCCGAAAGGGTCCGCGGAGTCGCCGGAGCCTCCTCGCCAGCGAACATACTCACAGAGTCCTCTGCCATCTTCTTCCTGCTTCTGCGAGCGATTCGTCGCACGGATGATCCGATCATAACCCGTCCCGGACTGAAATTGACATTCGTTCGGCGAGCTTTCGAAAATCTTGATCGGACATGAGCGATCTCTGGTGAGCGGCGAGATCTTTGGTCGCAGCCAACAGGGCTGGATATCGCTCCTCCGAAATCTCCAATCCGAGCTCCCCGCATTTTAGGCGTATCGACGCAAGGCCACTCTTCTTGCCCATGACGATACCACGCGCCGCATTCACAAGGTCGGCGGAATACGGCTCTATCGCCTCTGGAATATGGAACTGAGCAGCCACGGCTCCCGTTTCCCTGACAAAAAGATTCTGGCCGACCAATGGTTTCCATGGCTCGAGCTCGTAGCGGGCGATTTGTCGCAAACGTCCTGAAGCTGCCCTGACTTTATCAAGGCGAAGATTCGTATGGACGTTGTAAAGTGCTCCGAGGGCCAGGGCGACCTGCGCCAGGTTCGCATTACCCGCTCTTTCTCCCATCCCATCCAAGGTGCAGTGAATCCAGTCCGCGCCGCTTCGCGCTGCCGCGACCGCGCATGCGGTAGCCAATCCAAAGTCATTGTGACCGTGGAAATGGATCGGGATCGAAGGACCCACCCAGCGGCGTGCGCTCTCAACCAGAAAAGCCGCTGCCTCGGGAGTCGCGATGCCTAGCGTGTCTACGACGGCCACCTCAGAAGCGCCAGAATCGACTGCCAATTTGAATACTTTTTCCAGGAAAGTTAGCTCGGCACGGCTTCCATCAACACCAAAGAATGTGATGGCGATGCCTTCCCGAACGGCGAAGGCGACAGACTCAGCGATTCGCTCCGCGACTTTATCCCGGGACACGCCCAGTGCTCGCAGTTTTATGTCCGAGACTGGCGCCTCAATATTGCCCAGCGGCAACCGAGCTCCGCGACAGCTGTAACATCCTCGATGAGTGCTCTT
>CAWFEL010000003.1:0-254395 GCA_963814855.1 uncultured Acidobacteriota bacterium | reverse complement strand
CCACCCCATTACCCAAGCGATTCAGCGCGAAATCTCAACTCGCGTAGCTCTCCGCCGCGTCAAATTGTGGCGCGGAAGTTTCCTGCTACAATATTCCGCGGAGATGGCCTGCGAAGCAGGTGACGTTGTGAAAGCCTTTTGAACCAATGCTGGATCCCAGGGAGTCTGCGTCGTCCTGCCCTTGTGCATCCCGGGTAAAACTGGGAAGCCTTAAAGCAGGCGCCGGGCACCCACCTATTCAAGGGGTTCAGGGCCTAGCAGCGCACGGCCGAGTGGACCGCTCCTACGATGCGACCAGCATCGTAGTCCCGAGCGAACGAAGTGAGCCGAGGGACCGATCTTTCATTGGGATCCCGGGCTCGCCGCGGCAAGTGAGTCGAGGGGCTTGAGTTTTTCGCTGTGACCCCGAGCTAGCCGCGGCGATGAACCAAGGGGCCAGATTTCTTGCCAGAAAGGTTCTGATCTGAAAATCCTATTCGTTGGCGACATCGTAGGCTCGCCCGGCCGCAAGATTGTTCACGACCGTCTCGCGGACATCCTCGCGCAGCGCGAGATAGATCTATGCATCATCAATTGCGAAAACTCCGCGTCCGGCTTCGGCGTGACGCCAAGAATCGCGGAGGATTTTTTCGCGACGGGCGCGGATGTCCTGACCAGCGGAAACCACATCTGGAAGCGGCGGGAAATCATTGACTATTTTCCGACGCAGCCGCGCCTGCTGCGCCCGGCGAATTTTCCCAGCGTCTCGCCCGGCAGCGGCCTCTACGTCGGCAGCGCGAAGAACGGCACCGGCTATGCGGTCCTGAATCTGCAGGGACGCACATTCATGACTCCTATTGACGATCCCTTTCTGGTGGCGACGCGCGAGCTCGCCAAAATTCCGCCGGACGTCAAAGTGATCGTGGTGGACATGCATGCCGAGGCTACATCGGAAAAAATCGCCATGGGCTGGCACCTGGACGGAAAAGTTTCCGCGGTGCTTGGTACGCACACCCACATACCGACTGCCGATTTTCACGTTCTGCCCGGAGGCACGGCGTATATCACCGATGTTGGCATGACCGGACCTCACGATTCCGTGATCGGCATGGAAAAGCAGGGCATCCTTGAGCACTTCTTCGACAACACCATGCCCTCGCGCTTTGTAGTCGCCGAGGGTGACATTCAGATGAACTCCGTGCTCATTGACGTGGACGAATCCACCGGCCACGCGCGCTCGATCGAGCGCCTCAACTTCCGGCTCGATTAGCCAGCGCGCGTGCGGGCCTGCGCGTTCGGACAGGTTCCGCGCAAGCAACGCTCCCGTGCACGCCGGCATCCTTGCCACTTGTAACGGATAAGATTGCCCAGTCCATGTTTCGCCGCTTACAAATCGGTGCGTGTGTCGTCATTCTGGTAGGCATTGCCGCCGGATGGAATCTTTCGCGCGCGGCCGCGCCCGTTGCGGATCAAGATCAGGAATTCTCCCGAGAACTTCTCGCACGCGCACGTCTGTTTCCCGAAGTCGGGTCCGGTGTCGTAGCGATCAAAAGCGATTCCGCCGGGCGCTACTACGTGCTCGCAGATCCCGCGAATACGATTTCGATCTATCAAGCCGACGGCAAGCGCCTCGGCCAGATTCCCAATGCGAATTCGCGCGGCGCGAAAATTGTCTACGCGCAGGATATTGACGTGGATTCCAAGGGCCGTCTTTTCGTCGCGGACCGCGCTGCGAGCGCCGTGAAAATTTTCGAGCCTGATGGTTCGCTCGACGCCACGATTCCTGTCGCGGGCGCGATGTCGGTCGTCGCACTTCAGGGAGGCGAGTTCGCCGTCGCGGGATTGCGCAGCAGTGGACAATTGGTCCGTGTTTTCGACGCGCAGGGGAAATTGGCCCGAAGTTTCGGCGAAGTTCCCGGCTCAACAGCTGGCGCCGGCCAAGATCAGTCGCTGAGTCCGGGCCGGATTTATGGCGATCTCGTGGGGCATATCTACTTTGTCTTCAGCGATTTGCCTGACCTGACACTCCGGCGGTACGATCGCTTTGGTTACGTTTCTTACGAAGCCTCTCTGCCAGTGTCGGACTTCACACCGCAGGCCGAAGCCAAGCGTTGGACCACCATTACCATCGAGCAGGGCGCCACGCCCGTCTCCACAAAACCCGCGATCCGCGCACTCGGCGCCGACCCGATCACGCAGGAACTTTGGATTGCCATCGGCGACGAGCTTGTGCATTTCGATAAGGACGGCAATCGCCGCGCCGCCTATCGAACTTCCACGAAAGATGGCGTGCGCATCGAGCCTCGTGCGATTCTTGTGGAGCACGATCGCATCTTGATCGCGTCCGATCCGCAGGGAATTTTCGATTTCGCCCTGCCCGAAAGACAATCGCCCGCGTCCCACAATAGTGATTGAAGCGGCGCTTGTTGAAATGGGACCTGTGGAAAATTGTGTGGATTTTTTTCTGACGGACTCTGCCGTCAGTCCCATTCGATGCGCTGCGAACGCGCTTTCCTTGAGAATCCTCACTTGAATTTGCGCTGTGGAAAAACTGTGAATTGTATGTGGAGCGCGCATCTCTTGTTCGTGAAATTTTCTCTTGCTCATCGCGTTGCGTTTAGGCAGAATCCCCGCTCGCCTAACTGAGACATTTTGCAATCGTACTCCAGCACGTAAACAATGCCGCAGGAACGTGGCGCGAACTTGCAGCATTGAGCCTGAAAGGCTAGACCACCAAGCCCCTCTCTCAAGGGGAGAGAGGGTTTCCACAGCATTTCCACATCGGTGGAAAATGCGCGGGGGCTGATTTTCTTAATGAATCTCTGGGACAAAATACTGCAGCATGCGGAGCGTCGCGTAAATCCACATAGTTACGCCACTTGGTTCCGCCCCACACGACAGGAACGTTCAGACGAGAATCTGCTGGTGATTCGCGTCCCCACGCGCCTCTTCTGCAAGCGCCTCACAGAGACATACGGCGAGCTGCTGCAAGCGGTGCTTGTCGAAATCGGCCGGCCAGGCCTGGCGCTCGAGTTTGTATGCGTTGAAGCGGAACAGACCGCCGCGAACCCGGTCGTCTCGCCGCAGGCGAAGCTGGACTTCGACTCCTCGAGTAACCAGCTCAACCCGCGCTACACGTTCGACAAGTTCATCGTGGGCTCGTCGAACCAGTTTGCGCACGCCGCCGCCGTAGCCGTAGCCGAGCAGCCCTCGAAATCGTACAACCCGCTCTTCCTCTATGGCGGTGTCGGGCTGGGCAAGACTCACTTAATGCAGGCCATCGGCCACACGCTGAAGCGCCGCAATCCGGCTCTACGGCTCACCTACATCAGCGCGGAAAAGTTCACGAATGAAGTGATCGCTTCGATCCGCTTCGAGCGCATGCCCGCCTTCCGCGACCGTTTCCGCAACATGGACGTCCTGATGGTGGACGACATTCAATTCATCGCGCGCGCGGAGCGGACGCAGGAAGAGTTTTTTCACACCTTCAACGCGCTCTACGACCAGCAAAAACAGATCGTAATTTCTTCTGATTGCCCGCCCAAAGAAATCTCCGCCATAGAGGAACGCTTGCGCTCGCGGTTTGAATGGGGATTGATCGCCGATATCCAGATGCCCGATCTGGAAACGAAGATCGCCATTCTTCAGAAGCAGGCCGATAACGAGCGCGTGCATATTCCGGACGATGTCGCCGAATTCATCGCCCGCGCCATCAAGTCCAATATCCGCGAGCTTGAGGGCGCGCTGATCCGCCTGATGGCATACGCATCGCTCACCGGAGCGGAGATCAATCTGGCGACGGCGCAGCAGGTGCTCAAAGCCATCATCGAGACGCAGGAAAAGAAGGTCACTATCGAGCAGATCCAGAAGGCGGTCGGCGAGGTTTTCGGCCTGCGCGCCCAGGACCTGAAAATCCGCAGCAACTCCAAGGTCATCGCCTATCCGCGCCAGGTTGCCATGTTCCTCGTCAAGCAGCTCACCTCCGCGTCGCTTCCGGAAATCGGCAAACAGTTCGGTGGCAAACACCACACGACCGTGCTGCACTCGATCAACAAGATTGAGACCCTGCGCCAGGTGGATAAAGATTTGAACAAAACGATCAACAGGCTACTGGACTCATTCGGATAGAGTTTGCGTTCGAAAGTGGGCAGTGCGCAGTTTCCGGCTGTGAATCAATTGTGCAAGACGCTCTCCGGCGTGGATCGCGTCCGCTCGAGCGGCCCTTTTGCACTGCGGCACCTGGATTTGCACAGTACCACTAGTACGTTAAGCACAGCGTAGAACGCGGCTTAGATCGCTTTTGCGGAAATCCACAGATGCGGCGACGGCGACGGTTTTCTTATCTTTATAGAATTTAAGAAAAGAAGTACAGTAGCCGTACTCGACGATGAGCCCAGAAACCAGCGCAAGGACTGCCCAAGAGATGGAATTCAGCGTAAAGAAGTTTGATTTACTGGAAGAGCTTTTGCTGACGCAGGGCGTTGTCGAACGCAAGACGACGATTCCGATTTTGTCGAATCTTCTCTGCGAGGCAAAGGGCAACCAGCTCACGATCACCGCGACCGATCTTGAGTTGAGCATTCGCACATCGTGCGAGGCCAAGGTCAAGAAGGAAGGCGCGGGCACGATCCCGGCGAAAAAACTTCTCGAGTTGGTGCGCTTACTACCCGACGAGGAGATTCGTTTCAAGTTACTCGAAAATCACTACGTCCATATCACCTGCGACCGCCGCAACTACAAATTTGTCGGCATGTCGAAGGACAATTTCCCCGCGCTGCCCGAGTTTCCGCACGCGCTTGTAAAGATTCCCGCGAAGCTGCTCGCCAGCGTGATCGCCAAGACCACGTTCGCTATCTCGCTCGAAGAATCGCGCTACACGCTGAATGGCGCGCTGCTCGTCGTGAAGCCAGGCTCGCTCACGATGGTCGCGACCGACGGCCACCGCCTCGCCATGGTCGAGACAGATCACAAATTCGAAGGACTCCCCACCGAAACGCGCGTGCTCGTTCCCAAGAAAGCCATGAACGAAGTGCAGCGCCTCGCCGCGGAGTCGAGCGACGATGCCGTCGTCGAATTCGGGCAGGACGAGAGCCATCTTTTCTTCCAGTTCGGCGGCCGCCTGCTCACCTGCCGCAAACTCACCGGCCAATTCCCGAATTACGAGGCGGTCCTGCCGCGCGATGTCACCAAAACGGTCACCATTGAGCGCAGCGAGCTCCAGGACGCGCTCCGCCGCGTTTCGCAGCTTGCGGATCAACGCTCGCACGCCGTGAAGTTCATGCTCTCCAAGGAAGGCCTGGAAATTTCCGCGTCCAGCCCCGAATACGGCGAAGCAAAAGAAGTGATCGAGAAGGAATTCAAGGGCGAGACCATCGCCATCGGCTTCAACGCGCAATACCTTCTGGATTTTCTCGCCGCCGCCGCGGATGGGCCCATCAGTTTCGAGCTGAAGGACGAACAATCCGCCGGCCAGCTCCGCCCCCTAGGCGACGAATCCAGCCGCTACCGCTACGTCGTCATGCCCATGCGAATCTGACCGTCGCGCGCGCGAAAAAACCTCAATTTTGCTCGCATTTCCGGCCTTTCGCGCGTGCCACATAATGTCTCCAAAATTCCGCCTCGGTGGACCGCGAAACCGGCCATAAACTATTGAATATAAGCGTGATAATTCACATGCTCAATCTGAGAATCGCCTTGTGAATTCCCGCCGCATCCGGTAAAATTTAGTTGTTCGAGATTCCTCCTAATCGGCATTTTGTTCGCACCAAACTTGCGTTGCGCCAAGCCCGTCATCGCCAGAACTGGCGGCTGAAATCGGCGAGTCGCAAGTGATTGACTCCCTCTTCCGCGGGGAGAAAAAAGGCTTCGCCGCGTCCGCCCGAAATTTTCGGAATGGGACAGGATGGAGCCCTGAAAAACCCTTCGAGTCCCAGCTCGGCAGAATTATTTCGAGGGAATGGGACCAATGGGAAAGGTTAACCCGTCAGAAGTTTGGCGGGCAGTGTCGGGCACATTCCGCGCGACCGCCTTCCCGAGCACCAATCGAGAATCACAGTTTCGCTAAGCATCGCTCGCCATCTGAGGGGAGACGTACGATTCATGGCTGAAAAAGAAACTCCGGCCGCCAAGGTCGCCGGGCACAAGTACGACGCGACCTCCATTAAAGTTCTCGGCGGCATCGAAGCCGTCCGCAAGCGCCCCGCAATGTACATCGGCTCGACCGGTGAAATGGGTTTGCACCATCTCGTCTGGGAAGTTGCCGACAACTCGGTTGACGAAGCGATGGCCGGCTACTGCGACGAGATCAACGTGGTCGTGCACGACGACAATAGCGTCACCGTGACCGACAACGGCCGCGGCATTCCCGTGGACATGCACGCCACGGAAAAAAAGCCCGCCGCCGAAGTCGTGATGACCGTGCTGCACGCGGGCGGAAAATTCGATAGCGACACCTACAAAGTTTCCGGCGGCCTGCACGGCGTCGGCGTCTCGGTCGTCAACGCGCTTTCCGACTGGCTCGACCTCGAGATCTGGCGCGAGGGCGAAGTCTGGGAGCAGTCCTACGAGAAGGGCGTCCCCACTTCGAAGCTGAAAGCATCCGGCAAAACGAAAAAAACCGGCACGAAGATCACCTTTCACGCCGATCCTTCGATCTTCAACACGGTCACCTACAGCTACGACACGCTTTCGCAGCGCCTGCGCGAGCTGGCCTTCCTGAACAAGGGCCTGAAAATCACGCTCGAAGATGAGCGCTCGAATAAGAAGACCGAATTTCGATTCACCGGCGGCATCGCCGAATTCGTCAAGCACCTGAATCGCGGCAAAGGCGTCCTGCACGACTCGCCCATCTACATGGAGGGCAAGCGCGAGCAGGTGGACATGGAAATCGCGATTCAATATAACGACAGCTACGCCGAAAATATTTTCGCCTTCGCCAACACGATCAACACCGTGGACGGCGGCACGCACCTTTCCGGCTTTCGCTCCGCGCTCACGCGCACGATCAATTACTACGCGAATTCCTTCGGCATGCTCAAGGAGCAGAAGGACGAAGTTACGATCAATGGCGATGATGTGCGCGAGGGTCTCGTCGCCGTCGTCTCCGTAAAACTTCCGCAGCCGCAGTTCGAAGGCCAGACCAAGGGCAAGCTCAATAGCGATATCAAGGGTCTCGTCGAATCTCTCGTCAACGAAAAGCTCGGCGAATATTTCGACAAGCACTCCTCGATCGCCCGCAAGATCATCGGCAAGTGCATTGACGCCGCCCGCGCGCGCGAAGCGGCGCGCAAGGCCCGCGAGCTGACCCGCCGCAAGTCCGCGCTCGATTCCAGCGGCCTCCCGGGAAAGCTCGCCGATTGCCAGGAACGCGATCCCGCGCGCTGCGAGATCTTCATCGTCGAGGGAGAATCCGCCGGAGGCTCGGCCAAGGGCGGGCGCGATCGCCGCTACCAGGCGATCCTACCGCTTAAGGGCAAGATTCTGAACGTCGAAAAAGCCCGCTACGACAAGATGCTCGGCCACGAAGAAATCCGCTGCATCATCACCGCGCTCGGCACCGGCATCGGCAAGGACGATTTCGACGCCAGCAAGCTGCGCTATCACAAAGTGATCCTGATGACCGACGCGGACGTGGACGGCAGCCACATCCGCACGCTGCTGCTCACATTTTTCTTCCGCCACATGCGCGAGCTGATCGAAAAGGAGCACATCTACATCGCCCAGCCGCCGCTCTATCGCGTGAAGCGCGGCAAGATGGACCGTTACATCCGCGACGAGCGCGAATTTTCGCGCGAGCTGATGAAGCGCGCCACCGAAGAGCACATGGTCAAGGGCAAGACCGGGAAACCGCTCGAAGGCGGCGACCTCACGCAATTCCTGCTGAACATTCAGGAGCTCGAACAGATTTCCGCGAAGCTCGGGCGCCGTCTGCGCGATCCGAAGCTTGTCGAGCTACTGGCCGAAAGCGACCTCGACAAGAAAACCGATTTCGCGGACAAGAAAAAACTGCAGGAGCTGGTGAAGGCCATCGAAAAGGCCAAGCTGAATCTCGAGGTCAAGCTCGCCTACGACGAAGAGCACAGCCTGCACGAGCTGGTGCTGACGAATGGCGGCGAGCGCCGCATCAATTGGGCGCTGGCTGCCACGCCCGATTACAAACGCCTCCGCGTTTTGCGTCAGGCCATAGACGAAAGCGACAAGCCGCCGTTCACCATCACGCACAATGGCGACAAAGTGACCAAGGAAGATTCGCTCGGCGTGCTCAATTATGTGCTCGAAGACGCCAAGAAAGATTTCACCATCACGCGCTTCAAGGGCCTCGGCGAAATGAATCCCGAGCAGCTCTGGGCCACCACGATGAACGCCGAGACGCGCACGCTGCTGAAGGTGCGCCTGGAAGACGCCGTCGCCGCCGAGACAATTTTCTCGACGCTCATGGGCGAAAACGTCGAGGAGCGCCGCAAATTCATCGAGCAAAACGCCCTCGAAGTCGTCAACCTCGATATCTAGTTGGAGAATCTGCCATGGCAAATCAATTGGCGCATTTCGCGATTCACGCCGACGATCTCGAGCGCGCGCGGAAATTCTACGGCGGCGTTTTCGGCTGGACGTTCCAAGGCTACGGTGGCGACATGACCGACTTCTGCCAGATCAAGGACGCCGCCGGCAACATGCTCGCTCCGCTCGGCGCCATTCAGTCGCGCAAATTCAATTCTGCGCCGCAGCCAGTGATCGGCTTTGAGTGTTCGATCGTTGTAGACGACGTGGACGCCGCCGCCCGCGCCGTGGAAGCGAATGGCGGCAAGATCGTGATGCCCAAAGCCGCGATTCCCGGCGTCGCCTGGATCGTCAAGTTTCTCGATACAGAAGGGAACCTGGCCTGCGCCGTGAAATATGACCCGGCCGCGAAATAGCACGATGACGCCAAGCGAAAAAAGTCCACAGGCGCACCAAATTTCTTTTCGGCCCCGGCTTGGTAATCTCGACGCGATGAGCACTTTGACTGAATGCGAGCTGAACGATCGGCGCCGGGCGGCGGACGCAACAAACCGCGCGGACGGCGCCGATCTGCGCCAAACAAAGTGTCACACCATGCAAAGTAATTTCGGTCCTAAGCTATTGAAAACAAACGATGGGCGCCCTAAAGAAGTGACACACTTTTGCAGTGGTCGGCGGAGCGCCAAGAATGGTTTTCACCAATCACGAATCACTACTCACGAATTACTAAGGGGCTGCAATGGCTGACGATCCGAATCCGAATCAGATACTGACTCCGGTTGATATCGAATCGGAAATGAAGAAGTCGTACCTCGATTACGCCATGAGCGTAATCATCGGGCGCGCCCTGCCCGACGTGCGCGACGGGCTCAAGCCTGTCCACCGCCGCATCCTTTTCGGCATGTACGAGCTGGGCCTCACCTCGACCAAGTCCTACCGCAAATGCGCGAAGATCGTCGGCGAAGTTCTTGGCAAATTCCATCCGCACGGCGATTCGCCCGTGTACGACGCGCTGGTTCGCATGGCGCAGGATTTCAACATGCGTTACCCGCTGGTGGATGGGCAGGGAAACTTCGGCTCGGTGGATGGAGATCCGCCGGCGGCCATGCGTTACACCGAAGCGCGCCTTTCGAAAATCGCCGAGGAAATGCTCGCGGATATCGAAAAGGAAACCGTTGATTTCATTCCCAACTTCGATGAAAGCGAGCACGAGCCTGTCGTACTGCCCACGCGCATTCCCAGTCTGCTCGTCAACGGCTCTTCCGGAATCGCCGTCGGCATGGCCACGAACATCCCGCCCCACAATCTGAAGGAAATTGTCGAGGCCGCGATCCTGTTGATCGAAGAGCCGGATACGAACCTGAAAAAAGTGATGAAGCTTGTCCCCGGTCCGGATTTCCCGACCGGCGGTTATATCTATGGCCGACAGGGAATCGAGCAGGCGTATACGACCGGCCGCGGATCGTTTCAGGTGCGCGCCAAGGCTGCCATCGAACAGCGCGGCAAGGATCGCCAGGACATCGTCGTCACCGAGCTGCCCTATCAGGTGAATAAGGCGCGGCTGATCGAGCACATCGCCGAGCTGATCCAGAACAAGAAAATCGAAGGCATCGCCGACATCCGCGATGAAAGCGATCGCGACGGCATGCGCATCGTGATCGAAACGAAGCGCGACGAAGAGCCGCAGATTATTCTTGCGCACCTGTTCAAGCAGACGCAGATGCAGGAATCGTTCGGCATGATTCTGCTGGCGATCGTCGCCGGGCAGCCGCGCGAGCTGGGCCTGCTCGAATTATTGCGCTTGTTCATCGAGCACCGCGTGGACGTGGTGCGCCGCCGCACGCAGTACGAGCTGCGCAAGGCGCAGGAGCGCGAGCACATCCTGCTCGGCTACCACATCGCTCTCGACAACATTGACGACGTCATCAAAATCATTCGCGGATCGTCCAGCCGCGCGAATGCCCGCGAGAATTTGCACGAATTCTTCGAGAATAAATCCGTCCGCGTGATGGTCGGCAACCGGGAAACCACGATCAAGGGCATCAAGCTCGACGCCAAGAAATACGGAATCACCGCCATCAGTTCCGGCGCAGGCCTGGGCCTCAGCTACATCCAGATTGACGCGATCCTCGAACTGCAATTGCACCGCCTGACGCAGCTATCGGTAGACGAAATCCTCAAGGAACTCGCCCAGATACGCGAACGTATCGCCGAGCTGCAGTCCATCCTCGCGAGCGAGAAAAAGCTCAAGGGCGTCATCGTAGCGGAGCTGCGCGAAGTGCTGAAATCTTACGGCGACGAGCGCCGCACGCAGATTGTGGACCGCGTCGAGGAAATCAAGCTCGAGGACCTGATCAAAGACGAGGAGATGGCCATTACCGTCAGCCACGCGGGCTACGTCAAACGCACCTCGGTTGACACCTATCGCCATCAGTCGCGCGGCGGCAAGGGGCGCATCGGCGCGAAAACGCGCGACGACGATTTCGTCGAGCACTTCTTCACCGCCTCCGCGCACAGCTACATTCTGCTGTTTACTTCCAAGGGCCGCGTTTACTGGCTGAAGGTTTACGAAATTCCCGAAGCGGCTGCGGCCACGCGTGGAAAAGCCCTCGCCAATCTGGTCCGTTTTCAGGATGGCGAAACCCTCAAAGCGATTGTTCCCACGCGCAATCTGGAAGAGGCCGGACGCTACGTTCTGCTCGCCACGAAGGACGGCACGGTGAAAAAGACGGAGCTCGCCGAATTCTCAAATCCGCGGCCCTCCGGAATCATCGCCATCAATCTTGAGTCGAATAACGAGCTGATCGGCGCCAAGCTCACCGACGGCAAGCAGATGGTTTTCCTCGCCAGCCACGATGGCCAGGCCATCTTGTTCCGCGAGACGGAAGTCCGCCCCATGGGCCGCGCCGCCGGCGGCGTCAACGGCATGGATCTCGCCAAGGGCGATTTCGTGGTTTCCATGGACGCCGTGCAGGTGGACTTCGGGATCATTCAGAAGGAATACAAGAAGGAGACGCAGGACCTCGACGAGCTCGAAAGCGACGAGATCCGCGAATCGCTCACGTCGCTGATGCTCACCGTCGCTGAAAAGGGCTACGGCAAGCGCACGCCGCTCGCCGAATACCGCGTCACCTCGCGCGGCGGCAAGGGCGTCATCAATTTGAAATCAACCGACCGCAACGGCCCGGTCGTCGCGGCGCTGCAGGTGCGCGAGGATTCCGACACCATGATCATCACCGGCCACGGCAAAGTAATTCGCGTGCACTCCGGCGAAATCCGCGAGGCCGGCCGCTCGACGCAGGGCGTTCGCCTGCTGCGCCTGGATGAGGGCGACCGCATCGCCGCTGCCGCAGCGATCTTGGAAGAAGAGCCCGCCGCGGAGCCGGAGAAGAAGTAAATGAGCCATCGAGAACAGCTTGCGAATCTGCTGCGTGCGAAATCCATCAAGCGCGGCGACTTCACGCTGGCCTCCGGCAAGAAGAGCCATTACTACCTCGACTGCCGGCTGACGACGCTCGATCCGGAAGGCGCGCGGCTCACGGGCTACTGCGTTCTGCAGCTGCTCGAGGAAATGGGCGTGAAGCCGGACGCGATCGGCGGCCTGAGCATGGGAGCGGATCCCGTGGTGTCTGCGGCGATTGTGGTGAGCGCGATCGAAAAGCGGCCCGTGCAGGGGTTTTTAGTTCGCAAGGCTGCCAAGGACCACGGCCGCAAAAAGCAAATCGAAGGAATGGAAGAAACGGTCGGGAAGCGCGTCGCCATTGTTGACGACGTCTGCACCACCGGCGGCTCCACGCAGGAAGCAATCGAAGCCGCCGAGCGTGAGGGCTGCGAAGTCGTCGCCGTCATCAGCCTGGTGGACCGCGAAGAGGGCGGCTCCGAGATGCTGCGCGCGAAATACAACTACCGCTCGATTTTCACCGCCCGCGAGCTTCTCGGCGAAGATCCCAGGCCCGCCGGAACCGCCCGCGGCGCTTCGTAAAATTTCCGGATGCTGTCCCGAGGGACAGTCCTATACCTCTCCTCCGGGTCCTAGACTTTTTGCTGAACTTCTCCTGTACTTTTCATCTGCACCATTCGAGCGGACGAATCTAATCCGCACCGTCTCCTGCGGGCCGTTACACGATCGGACGCTGGCGCGCGATCTGGGCGCACTGCCGGCGGACGACGGGCTAGAATGCTTCCTGCACAACTTGCGAGGGGGAATCATGAAGCGCTTTGGGCATTTGCCGATGTCGAAACTGGCCTACGAGGATCCGGAATTCATGGAGAGCCTTCCGGCCAGGCCGCTGCGGATCCTGGCGGAATACATTGATCCGATCAACCGCATTCGCAAGGCGAACGTGGCGGACACGATCGTGATGTTCGGTTCGGCGCGCATTCAGCCGCGCGATCGCGCAATCGCGCAGCTACAGAAACTGCGTCGCGCCGCGCGAGGGCGCCGCACGGGCACATGGCGCACGAAGCTGATCGCCGCGAAATCCATCGTGGGAATGTCGCGCTATTACGAAGAGGCGCGCGAGCTTTCACGACGGATTACGTCGTGGTCCATGACGCTGGGGAACCAGCCGAAGCGCTTCGTGATCTGCTCGGGCGGCGGCCCAGGAATCATGGAAGCGGCGAACCGCGGCGCGGCCGAAGCCGGCGGAACATCCATGGGATTGAGCATTCAACTGCCGCACGAGCAGCGGCCGAATCCGTTTATTAGTCCCGAGCTGAATTTCTGCTTCCACTATTTTTTCATGCGCAAGCTTTGGTTCGCGCAGATGGCGAAGGCTCTGATTGTGTTTCCCGGCGGATTCGGCACGATGGACGAGCTGTGGGAAGTGCTAACGCTGATGCAGACCAAGAAAATGTCGTCGCACCATTTGATTCTGATCTACGGGCGGAAATACTGGCACAAAGTGATTGATTGGAAGCACATGGTGCGCACCGGCACCGTGAACGAGCGAGAATACAAAATGCTGCAGTTTGCCGACACGGTGGACGAAGCGTTCAATCACGTTCGCAGCGAAATGGAGAAATTCCATCTCGCGCCCGACGCCGTTTAGGTTCGGGGAGCGTGCGAGTTACGCACTGCCGCCGTCTTAGTGCGAAGTTGGCATCGCGCAATCCGTGGCGTATTCCAATGCTTGCAGCACGCCCGGGCAAGCCCGTGCGGCAAACAGCGGCGGCAAGCCGCCGCACTCCACATGGCGCCGAAGCGTGCGGGCTTAGTTCTTGGAGATTTCCGCGTCCGCCAGGAACACCGCGTTGAATCGCCGCTGTTCGTCCCGGTCGTGCAGCAGGACCACGGGAGAAACACGCAGCGACCGCTTGCAGCCTGAGCACCGGCTCATCTCACCCTGCAGGTCCTGTATGAACCCATCTGTGAAATGATACTCGGACCGCGGCCGACGGGCGGCTTTGGTTCCCCGCGTCCCGCAGTGCGGGCACGTGAATTCAACTGTGTCTTCGAGAGGGTCGCGGTTCAGCGCGGCCCAGGCGGTGAAGCGAACACCCACTGTTTCTGCAGAAGAACGATTCATATAAATAACCTCTCTATGATTTTATGACCCCCCAATTGGGGCGCCCACAAAAGCTTAGACGCACGCACCCCGTAAAGCGATGCACCTTACTCGCGAAATGAGCCAAGTATTTCTTTTACAGCATGTTACAAGGCTTTTTGCGCCTTAAACGGGCTGGCTGGGAACCACTGTGCGGCATCGGTGTCTATGCAATGTAGAGGTCGCGCGAACTCCGAGGTCCGGCCGCCGTGGCGCCAGCTCGACCGAGCTGGGCTGCGCGCCGCAACAGAAATTTCGGGCGTGTCCGAAGGAACGCTGGAGGTGTGTCCATGAGCGATCTTGGAAACCTATCGCAGTGCATGGTGGATAGCGACGCGGCGTCAAATAAACGGGCCAGGAGGTTGCGCGGAAAGGCGCTGGTGGCGTCTCTTTCCATTGAGGCCGTGGTGATTGCCGGCGTGTTGCTTTGGCCGCTGGCAACGCTTGGCGTGCTGACTCCCCAACTCACCTTGACGCCCCTGCCGCCGTATCACGGCGAGCACAATTCCCGTCCAGCGCCGCCTCACCAGACCGAACACCACCGGCTCGCTCCGCGTAATGCGACCGACCGGCCCCTTTTTCAACCTCCCGAAATTCCGTCGCGTGTGGCGGACAACGCGGAGCCAGAGCCGCCGGGCGTCGAAACGTACGGTGATTTAACGGGGCAGCCTGACACGCCGGCGGAGATTCCGGGAGGGAGTGAAACTGGTCCGGTAATCCAAATCGCGCGGCCCGCACCGGCCGGCAAACCACGCATGGTTAGCCTGGGCGTGATGGACGCGTCGCTGATTCATCGCGTGCAGCCTGAATACCCGCCAATGGCAAAATTGATGCGCCTTTCCGGCACCGTGGTGCTTCGCGCGGTGATCGGCACCGACGGCGAGGTGCGGCAGATAGAGGTATTGAGCGGAAACCCCATCCTCGCGGAAGCCGCACGCGCAGCGGTGCGGGAGTGGCGCTACCGTCCAACGCTGCTGGATGGCCAGGCGGTTGAGGTAGAGACGCAGGTCACGGTTAACTTTGTACTGGATTGAGATGGCGGAGCACAGAGAAGTTCAGGAGCGGGCCGCCGTTTACGTGCACGACGCGACCCGCTCCCATATTGCCGAATGGATCGGTGTTTAGAACCGGACCACGATTCCCGTGGAGAGTCGTGCGTTGTTTTCCCGGGAATTGCCGAAAAACGTCGGAAGATAGTCACCCTGAATAATCCGCCAGTAGATTCCGTGGATCAGACGGGTATCAATTCCCGCGCCAACGGCCATCGCAAACGAAGTGTCCGAGAAGCCGCCGGAGCTGACGTGGGCGCCGCCGAAAAGCACGTGTGCGAAGGGAGAAACGCGGGCCGGCCAGGAAACTTCCGGTCCGAACAGGAACGTGTGCAGCGAGGTGCTAAAGCCATTGGGCGACCCGTAGTGGCCGTCGAAGTCAGCAACGCCACCGAGCCAATCCGTCACTTTGTACTGGCCGGCGAGTTCCCACCCGTTCAGGTTGAATGAAGGCGAGGCCGTGCGCATATAGGAATAGCCGCCAAATAGTTCGACTTTGTCGCCGAGTCCCTGCGCGCGCGCCGAGAACGAAACCAGAAGAACCAAAGCAAATGAGAAAGACAGGCTGCGGAGCATAGGGAAATCCTCCTTGGCAGAGATTGGGATGCTTGAAGTATGACGCAATAGCGGCGACGCTCATTGATGCCGCTGGGCTTGCTGTTTCGCACAACGAACGACCGAACGCCCCTCGGGCGCCGTTGGGGTCTGGTGAGCGCTTTGATGCCAGCTGCCCGCCCTCGGTTACCCGAGCGGGAAGCCCGCGGATCGCTGCCGAGCTGACCGGGTGCGCGGTGATGAGGGTGCTCGAAAGCCTTTTGACCGAAGCCCGGGCGTTGGCGATGATCTGCGTTTTCGACCCCTTGAAGTCGGTTCAGGCTGATCGAACGGCCTGTTCAGACGCCTAATGGAATCGGTTCCAATTTGTGGATATGTAATACCATATTCACCCAACAATCCAGTTTTGCATAATTCCGCAACTCATTCATTATAGGTCATTTATTTGCCTCCATTAATGGGTATGAACTTGCGATGAAGTTGTCCTCTTACCGAGATTTGCAATGGGGTGCGTTGTACCAGCGAGCAACACAGCATCAGGCGGATGCTGATTCCTAGGAGGCAAGATTATGAAGCGCAAGTTCCTATCTGCTTTTGCGGTAATCGCGGTGATCGCACTGTTAGTCGCGATACCTGCTGCTTTTGCCCAAGAAACGACCGCGGGCTTGGACGGGACCGTGAGGGACCCCACCGGCGCTGTTGTGCCGGGAGCCCATGTGGTTGTCTCTGGCACGACATTGGTGGGCGTCAAGGCATTGGACACCGATGCTAGCGGTTACTACCACTTTTCGAACCTCCCGCCTGGGAAATACACCATTACGGTGACGGCGACAGGGTTTGCGAAGATCGAGCGGAGCCTGGTTCTTGAGGTTGGGCACCTACCGACTGTGGACGTACAGATGCAGGTCGGCGTTCAAAGCACGGTCGTGGAGGTAACTGGCGTCGCTCCAGTGATTGACGTTACAACTACCCACAACGTGACGAACGTCACTCAAGATGTCGTCGATAATGTCCCGCACGGGTACTCGTTTCAGTCGGTGCTGCAGTTCGCCCCCATGGTACGTAACGAGCCGTTGGAAGGGGGAATGGTAGGGCCGAACGCAGCCGGGGGCAGCGGAACCGGCGGACAATCCGCAGGCAGCGGCACGAACGGAGGAGCTTTTGGGTTCTCGGTTGGCGGAGGATCCGACGCGGAGAACTCCTACCTGGTTGAAGGACAAGAGACCGCGGACGCGATCGGCGGCTTCTCGCACACGAACGTGCCCTTCTCTTTTATTCAGGAAGTGGAGATCAAGAGTTCTGGCGTCGAGGCGCAATATGGCGGGGCCTTGGGCGGCGTAGCGAACGTGGTCATGGAGAAGGGGACCAGTAGTTACCACGGGTCGGTATCTTCCCAGTTCGAGCGCGGTTCGTGGGATGGTTCACAGAATGCATACCCCAGATACGATCCTGCGTTCAGCTCCGGAGGTATGATCGGCAACGCCCTCGCGGATGCCACTTATCAGGTGTATCAGCCAAAGAAGGACGGCCTGACCGACACCTTCCCTGGATTCACTTTTGGCGGTCCATTGCTTCCCAAGCTGAAGGATAGAGTGTGGTTTTTCGTGGGTTTCAATCCGGAAATCAGGGGAGTTGGCCGGACGGTAGATTGGGATTTTGCTGGAAACGATGCATTCCCAGCCACGGAAGGTCCGACGCCGTTCCACTTTGACACGCAGACCTACTACACGACCGCGAGGATTGATGCGGCTGTGACGCAGAAGATCCGCGTTTTCGGTTCGTGGCTCTACCAGTTCCAACGAGCACAAGGCGAATTTCTGCCCCAAGCTGACTCTGTCAACGGACTAGTGAATAACACGGCCACAAGCCCACAGGCTGTGTACGGCCACGGCCTCGGCTATGCGGCACCGAACGTAACGACCAACGTGGGAACGGACATCACGCTCTCGCCGAGCGTGGTAGCCACTTTCCGGTGGGGATATAATTTCCAGAATTACCACGATTTCGGGATGCCGACGGGCGGTGCCTTCAACTCGTTCGCCACCGGCTGCACCACCGACTGCGTCGACAACTTGGGCGGCGCCATAGCCGGCACTCAGATCAATCAACTGGCAGGTTACTTCAGCGCGCCCAACAACATAAACAACACGCTGTACGACGCCACGCATCACAATCAACTCACCGCCGACATTCAGTGGACCAAGAGCGGATGGTGGGGCCAGCACAGCTTCCGGTTCGGATACGGGTTTAACCGGCTGTCAAACACGGTTGATCAACACTTCAATGAACCCAACGTGACAGTGTTTGCCGGCGGCCAAAACTACTACTCCCCGCAAGGTCAAGTCGGCATTGACAATTGCGCTATAGCTGACCCAGGGTATGACACTGACCCCAATTCTCCAACGTTCGAATCGGGCGGCATCTACGGCGGTTGCGCGGGACAGTACGGTTACCTCTACATTCAGGACTACGGCTCGAATGGTCAGGCGACCAGCATGACCAACGCCTTTTACGCTCAGGATTCCTGGACGATCGGCGCGGGTCTGACGATCAACGCGGGACTTCGGCTGGAAAACGAGTACTTGCCGGCCGAGGATCAACCGCAGGGCGGGATAAGCAAGCCTATCCAATTTGGGTGGGGAGACAAGATCGCTCCGCGGATAGGAGTTGCCTGGGACCCTTTCAAGAACGGGAAGTGGAAGGTGTTTGCGAGCTACGGCAAGTTCTATGACATCATGAAACTGAACCTGGCCATCAGCTCTTTCGGTGGTCAATACTGGCAGAACTGCTATTACGCGCTGAACACAACGGATCTGAGTTCCATCGTTCCCGTCTTCGACAATGCGGGACGGTACTGCTCTGGACCCAATTCCGCATCGGAAGCCAATTTTGGCTCGGGAGGAACGCCGGAAGGCATCACCTTCCTCGAGAACCAGAATTTCCGAACGTTTCCAACGTCGTGCTCGACCTGCACCCCGACGGAAGAGGGCGTCGCTAACAACTTGAAGCCCTTCTCGCAACACGAGACCGTTGTCGGAATTGATCATCAGCTTTCCAACAACGTGTTCTTCGAAGCCCGCTGGGACCGCCGTCGTCTCGACAATGCCATAGAAGACTCGGCCATATTTGACCCCGCAATTGGCGAGACCTTCGTGATCGTCAACCCCGGAAAGGGAGTTAACAAGACGTTCGATGGATTCTGGAACTTCCTGTACGGGAGTCCCAGTGGCTGCTCGGGCGCGACCTGCCCCCCGAACAACGTTCCCGCGCAGCGCAGCTACGACGGAGTGGAATTCCGGGTGACCAAGGCGGTGAGCAACCACTGGGGCGGCATGGCCTCTTATACCTACAGCCACTTCCGGGGCAACTACACCGGCTTGACCAGCAGTGACATTTCCGACGGTGGCGGCGGCCGCAACGCGCCGAACAACAGCCGTGCGTTCGATGAGCCTTTCTTTTCATGGCAATCAGACGGTCAATCTTCGAGCGGGAACCTTCCGACCGACCGCCCGAACACAATCAAGGGTTACGGCTACTATGTGCTGCCGTGGGCACACAAGTTCTCGACGACCTTTGGTCTCTTCCAGTACTTCTACGAAGGTACGCCTCTTACCACCTATGCTGACCTCGGCTACTCCTTCGCCCCCAGCTTCGGCGCATATGGGGTTCCCAACGCCGAAGATGGAGCATTCCCGACGGACATCGTAGGTCGCGGTAAATTCCTGCCGCTGACGCAGAATGCGGACGGCTCGATTAGTGTGGGCACTCCCACGGTTCGGCGCACACCGTGGTACACACAGTCGGACTTTCAGATCAGCCAGGATTACAAGATCTCCGAGAGGAAGGTCCTTAGCTTCTCGGCGACCGCTACCAACCTATGGAATCAGCACTCCGTGGTTGCGTATTGGGGCGGTGCTGACTCGAACTTCTACGCCCAATACGGGACGCCGGGTGGTCAGGATCTTTTTACCGGAGTGCCCTTCTATAAGGCGGCCGAGTCGGGATATAACCTCACGGCGCTGTTTAACAACGCGGGAGGAGCCACCGGCACGCCAGGCGGCCCGATGACCCTCAACAGCCTTTACAACAAACCGTTGTACTACCAACTGAGCCGCAACATCCGTATGGCGGTGAAGTTTACGTTCTAAGGCGTAGCACCAGCGGAAAGGCAATTCAGGGCGTCCCGGGCATCAGCAGGGGCGCCCTTTTTCTTTGCGCGGCCCCGATCCCATTTCCACCCGCTACCATTTGGCAAAAAGCTCCGTCTGAGACGTAGAAACGCCCTCTGGCTACCCGTCCCTTGCGTGCAACTTCGAGGGCTGCCGGCGCGTATAATAAGGCGAGCACACAGGTACAACATTGGCTGGGAAAATGGCTGGCAAAACCTCCATGTCTATGGGCGAGGCCGTACGGATCGCCACGGCGAGCTTGTGGGCGCACAAGATGCGCAGCGTGCTTACGTTGCTGGGAGTCGTGATCGGGGTGACGTCGGTGATCGCGGTGGTCAGCCTGGTGAGCGGGCTGAACCGCTACGTGGCGGAGAAGGTTGTGGGCCTGGGCGCGGACGTCTTCATGATCAATCGCTCGCCCTCCATCATTACGAACGTGGATCAATGGGCGGCAGCACAGAAACGCCGGAAATTTCACTACGACGACTACGTGGCTCTGCGAGACGCCTGCCAGAGCTGCGAAGCGGTTGCTGGGAACATGCAAAAGCGAGGACAGGTGAAGTACGGCACGAACTATCTGTCCGATACGAACATCGTAGGATTTACGCATGAGATGCCGGAGGTCTTGAGCCGCGAACTTGCGGAGGGGCGCTATTTTACTCAGCTCGACGACGAGCGCGGCGCGCCTGTGTGCGATGTGGGATTCGACATCGTAGATAAGCTGCTGCCCGGGTCAAATCCGCTCGGCAAGCAGATACGCGTGGATACGGGAACCTGCGAAGTCATTGGCGTGGCGAAAAAGCGCGGATCGGTAATGGGACAGTCGCAAGACAATTGGGTGATCATGCCGCTAAGCACCTACCAGGAAATGTATGCCAGGGACGATTCGGTGCGATTGTGGGTGAAAGCGAACGGCACCAAGGCCCTCGATCCGACGATGGACGAGGTGCGGATGATTTTGCGCGGGCGCCGGCATTTGAATTACGCGGACGCGGACGATTTTGCGATGGAAACGAACGCTTCGTTCCTTTCGATTTGGAGCAGTATCAGCGGCACGTTTTTCGGGGTAACGATCGGAATTGCGTCAATCTCGCTGATTGTGGGCGGAATCGTGATCATGAACATCATGCTCGTTTCTGTGACGGAGCGGACCCGGGAGATCGGACTGCGAAAATCCCTTGGCGCGCGGCAGGGCGATATCCGCATGCAATTCCTGATCGAATCCTCGACAATCGCTTTAGTCGGAGGAATTTGCGGGGTGGCTCTCGGCATCCTGCTGGCGAAGATTGTGACTTTAACGACGTCGCTGCCCAGCTCGGTGCAGATTTGGTCGGTGCTGATGGGGTTGATCGTGGCCACGAGCGTGGGGCTATTTTTCGGGGTGTATCCGGCGGCGAAGGCCGCGAGACTCGATCCGGTGGTTGCGTTGCGAGCTGACTAGTCGGGAGAGACAGTGGCGATAGGCAAGACGGGGAAATTCGGTGAATTCAAGGAAGCGATCGCGCTTGCGCTCGACGTGCTGTGGCGCAACCCGCTGCGGTCGTTTCTTACCGTGCTGGGTATCGTGATCGGCGTAACCACGATTATCGTGATCGGCGCCGTAATCAACGGGCTAAATTCCAACGTGCTCGGCAACATATCATCGCTTGGTTCGACCACTATTATCGTTTCCAGGATCTCGTGGGCCACGTTCGGACGTCAGCCGATGGAAGTGCTACAGCGCAAGGACATCAAACCGGAATGGGTTGACGGCGTGGCGCTATTGCCGCACATTTCCGCCGCGAGTCCGGCTGGCCAGATAGCAAACTACGAGGTCGGCGCGGGATCGAGCGAAGTGCGGCGCGGAAATCTTCGGGCGAAGAATGTGATTTTGGAAGGGGATGGTCCCTCCATCTCGCAGATCAGCAACTTCAATTTGACGAGCGGCCGGTTTTTCAACCAGACCGACAACGACTACCATTCCGCGGTCGTGGTTCTGGGCTCTACAACCGTCAAGAATCTCTTCCCCAACGGCGAGGATCCGATAGGGCAGGAGGTGCTGCTGGAGGGGCATGTATTCACGGTCATCGGCGTCCTGGAGGAACAGAAGCAGGCGCTGGGAACCGGCGACAACCCCCAGGACAACATCGCCTGCGTTCCATTTTCGGTGATCATGAAGCTGCACCCGGAATTCAAGGACGTGATTATTCTCGCCAAGGCGGACAGTACGGAAGACCTGCCTCTGGCGGTTGACGAAGTCCGTGGGTATATGCGCCGGATGCGAAAGTTGCCCTCCGATAAAAAAGATGATTTTGAAATCATGACCACGGACACTTTTGTCCAGACCTGGAACGAGATTTCGAGCGGGATTTTCATCGTGATGCTGGCGGTGGGTTCCGTGGCGTTGCTGGTGGGCGGCATCGGAGTGATGAACATCATGCTCGTCAGCGTGACGGAGCGCACGCGCGAGATCGGGGTGCGCAAAGCGATCGGCGCGCGCCAGTCAAACATTCTTGCTCAATTCCTGCTCGAAGCTGTGACGCTCGCGGGGCTCGGAGGAACCGTTGGCGTGCTGCTTGGCTGCATCATCGTGCTTGCGATCCGGCTCGCGTTCTCGTCCTTCCCAGCCTCGGTATCGTTCACACTGGTGGCGATTGGCGTGACGGTCGCCAGCATGATTGGCATATTCTTCGGCGTCTATCCAGCGTGGAAAGCTGCGCGGTTGAATCCGGTGGAAGCTCTAAGATACGAGTAGGTTGTTGGTCGCACGTATTACTGAACTTAAGTTCCTTCCACTAATCCGTGCAAAGATTCCTCGAACGGTGCGCGGGCTACACCTCGCTCCGTGATGATGGCGGCGATGAACCGCGCGGGCGTGACGTCGAAGGCGGGATGTGCCGCGTGAACGTCGGGCGCGATGCGCACGCCTGCGAGATGCGTGACTTCTTCTTCCGAGCGTTCTTCAATGGGAATCTGATCTCCTGAAGCAATCGAAAGATCGAGCGTCGAAATCGGCGCGGCCACATAAAACGGCACTTTGTTTTCCCGCGCGAGAACGGCAATTCCATACGTGCCGATTTTGTTCGCGGTGTCGCCATTGCGCGCGATGCGGTCGGCGCCGACTACGACAGCGGACACTCCTCCTGTCTTCAGAAAATGTCCGACCATGTTGTCGGTGATGAGCGTCAGCGGAATGTGGTCCTGATGAAGCTCCCATGCAGTCAAGCGCGCGCCCTGCAGGTAGGGCCGCGTCTCCGGCACCAACACTTCGATGCGGTAACCGCCCTCGACCGCCATACGAATCACGCCGAGCGCCGTGCCGATTCCGCCGGTGGCGAGCGCGCCGGCGTTGCACTGGGTCATCACGCGGCCGCTTTTTGGCAGCAGCTCCGCGCCGAATCGGCCGATGCGTTCGTCTGCTTCGCGGCGCTCCTGATGTAGATTCTGCGCCTCCTCGACGAGCGAGCCCCTGATGCGCGCGAGGCCAGCTGCACCGTCGTTGGCGGCTGCCAGCGCGAGCGCGTTAAATCGCTTCTTGAATCGGTCAATGGCCCAGAAGAGGTCCACTGCAGTAGGTCGCGTGCGCGCGAGCGTGTCGCAAATAGTTGCGAATTCGGCGCGCAATTCCGCGAGCGTTTTCGCCTTCGAGCGCTCGACGCCGAGCGCGATGCCCATGGCCGCCGCCACGCCGATGGCCGGTGCGCCGCGAATAACCATGTCCTTGATGGCTTGGGCGAGCTCGCGGTAATCGGTGTAGGTGTGATGGACGACTTCGCCGGGCAGCCGGCGCTGATCGAGCAATATCACGCCTTCGGGTGTCCACCGGATTGGTTCAACGCTTCGCAAGATTTTTCTCCATTTCCGCTGAGAGGCGCGCGATTCCCGATCACATTGCCGCTGCCATCGGCCATTCATTCTAACTGATTCCGCGAAACGCCAAACCCTAGTGGCCCGGTGAGACGAGTCGCAGCCAGTGAGAGCCAAGCAGGAACGCGAACGAAACAAAAAAATTGTAACTCACGTGCAGAAGATAACTCGCGAGGACGGTTCGTACGACCGCGCGCACGTAGGTGAAGACGATGCCGACGCCAACGAGCAGCCCAATTTGTACCCAGCCGCCCCACAACTGCGGAGCGTGAAGCAGTCCGAAAAGAATTCCGGTGGCCAGCACGCCCGTTACCATGCCCCAACTGCGCGCGACAACGGGATAGATGTAGCCGCGAAAGATCGTTTCCTCGATAACCGGAGCGACGAATACGGCCATCAGCAGGAGAAGGAGCGCGGTGCGGCGATCCTGGAACAGCGCCTGCATCGGCACCTTCGCCTTGCTGGCAAACGCGAAGGATGCCAGCTGTACCAGCGCAGCGATCAGGAATCCGGCCGCAACAAAGCCGAAGTACCGCAGGGCGCGAGGCAGCTGGCCCGGCTCCAGTGTGTGCCAGCCGATGGTGCGCCAGAAAGGTGCGCCAAAGCTCCCGCGAATTTGTGCAGTCAGATAGCCGAGCAAAAGAAGAAACAGCAGCAACTGATGCACGATGGTGAAGAGACCGGTCTCGCTCGGAGATGCGCGAAGCTGGGCGGCCTTCACGCCGAACGCTGCAAAAACCCAGGCGAGCAAGAGGCGCAGCAGAATGCTTCCGGCCAGCGCGAGCACGGCCAATAGCAACAGATCGAGCCAGTCCCAAGGAACGCGGAGATCGGGAGGAAGCGCGAAATCTGAGGCGTTGGTAAATTCCCGCGCCGCAGGTGCGGGCTCAGGCGTTTCCGGTGATTCGGGAGGAAGCGATAGTTCGTCGTTCATGCTCATCATCTTGAATGGGCGTCAATTGTGAAGCGCGCGGGCCAGAATCTGGCCAGTATAGGATTTCTTGACGCGTGCGACTTGCTCAGGCGTGCCCTCCGCGACCACGCGCCCGCCGGCCTCGCCGCCTTCGGGGCCAAGGTCAATGATCCAATCCGCCTGCTTGATGACGTCGAGATTGTGCTCGATGATCAGCACCGTATTGCCAAGCGAGACGAGGCGATTCAGCACGTCGAGCAGTTTCTTAACGTCATCGAAGTGCAGACCCGTAGTCGGCTCGTCAAGAATATAGAGCGTGCGGCCCGTCTGACGCTTCGAAAGCTCGCGCGCAAGTTTCGTGCGCTGCGCCTCGCCGCCGGAAAGCGTGGTCGCCGATTGCCCCAGTTGGACGTAACCCAGGCCGACATCCACCAGCGTCTGTAGCTTCAGTTGGATGGCGGGAATATTTTCGAGGACCTTGAGCGCCTCTTCGATCGGCAGGTCGAGCAGATCGGAAATCGAGCAACCTTTGTAACGCACGGCGAGCGTCTCGGCGTTGTAGCGCTTCCCGCGACACACTTCGCAGGTGACGTACACGTCGGGCAGAAAATTCATTTCGATGCGCCGCTGACCGTCGCCCTGGCACGCCTCGCAGCGCCCGCCCTTCACGTTGAAGCTGAACCGGCCCGGTTTGTACCCGCGCTCGCGGGATTCGGGCAGCATCGCATATATTTCGCGAATGGGAGCGAATACACCCGTATAGGTGGCGGGATTCGAGCGCGGCGTGCGCCCGATCGGGGCCTGGTCAATCTGGACGACTTTATCAATGTGCTCGGCGCCAGCGAGGGCGCGATGCGCGGCGGGTTTTTCCATCGAGCGATAGAGTTTTGCCGCGAGCGCGCGGTAGAGAATGTCGTTCACGAGTGTGGATTTACCGGATCCGGAAACGCCGGTGACAACGGACAAAAGTCCGAGCGGAATGGTGACATCAATATTTTTCAGATTGTTGCCGTGCGCGCCAAGAATCGCGAGCGATTTGCCGTTGGGACTGCGGCGCTCGGTCGGCACCGCAATCTTCATCTGGCCGGAAAGATATTGTCCGGTGAGCGACGCGGGATTCGCGGCAATTTCCTCCGGCGCGCCCGACGCGACCAGGTAACCGCCGGTTTTTCCGGCGCCCGGGCCCAGGTCCACGACATAATCGGCGCGGCGAATCGTTTCCTCGTCGTGCTCGACCACGAGAACCGTGTTGCCAAGATCGCGCAAGGTTTCGAGCGTGGACAGCAGGCGGCCGTTGTCACGGGCGTGCAGGCCGATCGAAGGCTCGTCGAGCACGTAGAGCACGCCTCGCAGGCGGGAGCCAATCTGCGTGGCGAGGCGGATGCGCTGGGCTTCGCCGCCGGAAAGAGTTGCGGCGGAACGGTCGAGCGTCAGATAGCCCAGGCCCACGTTGAGCAGGAAATCAATCCTCTCCGCGATTTCGGTGAGCGGGCGTCCGGCAATTTTCTGCTGCCGCGGAGTGAGCCGGCTGCGAATCTTGTCCACGGCCGGGCGGGCTCGCGTGAGCGCAAGCGCCGTGAAATCCGCAATGGAAAGCCCGGCAATTTTCACCGCGAGGCTTTCGGGCCTCAGGCGGCGCTCGCCGCAAGCGGCGCAGGGCGCGGGCGACATATATTGCGTGAGCCACTCGCGATAATTATCGGAATTGGAATCCCCGAGGCTGTTTTCCAGGTGCCCCATGACTCCCTGAAAATTCAGACTCTTGCTCGACGAGCCATTCGAGGGATTGCCCTGCAGAATCAAGTTCTGCACCTTGCGCGGCAGCTTTTCGAACGGCGCGTCCAGATCGAAACCATGCGCCGCGGCGGCGATTCGCAACGTGCGCTGCAGATAGCTCGAACCGGAGCCGGGTCCAAGCCCGCCCTCGAAGAGCGGCTTGGTCCAATCCACAATTATTTTCGCGGGGTCGAAGTCATATTTCGAACCGAGGCCGTTGCATTCCGTGCAAGCGCCATACGGCGAATTGAAGCTAAACGAGCGCGGTTCGAGCTGCGGGACGGAGACACCGCAATCCGGGCAGGCGAGTTTGTCCGAGTACACATGCTCCTCGCCGCCGACCACGGCGATGGTGACGAGGCCGCCCGTGAGTTTCAGCGCGGTTTCAACGGATTGCTCGAGGCGCTGCGCGATTCCGCTTTTCAGCAGCAGGCGGTCCACGACGATTTCAATGGTGTGGTTTTTCCTGCGATCGAGCGCGACGGGCTCGTCAATGTTCACCAGGTCGCCATCCACGCGAGCGCGGACGTAACCTTCCTTAGCGTATTTTTCGAGCTCTTTTCGGTATTCCCCTTTGCGCCCGCGGACGACCGGCGCGAGGACCATAATGCGATCTTCGGGCTTGAGCGCCGTCACGGCCTGCACGATCTGTTCGGTGGATTGCCGCGCGATGGCTTTGCCGCATTTCGGGCAGTGCGGCGTGCCGATGGCGCTATAGACGACGCGCAGGTAGTCGTAGATTTCCGTGATCGTGCCTACGGTTGATCGCGGCGAGCGAGTGGTGGTCTTCTGCTCGATGGCGATCGAGGGTGAAAGCCCCTCGACCGAATCCACGTCGGGGCGCTCCATCTGGTCGAGGAATTGCCGCGCGTAGGCGGAGAGCGATTCCACGTAGCGGCGCTGGCCCTCAGCGTAAAGCGTGTCGAAAGCGAGCGAGGATTTGCCGGAGCCGGACAGCCCGGTGATGACCGTGAGGGTATTCCGCGGTATTTCCAGGCTGATGTTCTTGAGATTGTGTTGCCGGGCGCCCCGGATGACGATTTTCTTCAGACCCATGGATGAAGTGTCCCGTACAGACGAGCCCACTACACACTGGGTAGAATGCGCCCAGTGTAATCTATTAACTTAGCAAGGCGGCGGAGTACGGTCAAGGTGGCTCGAGGGATGGAAACGGAGCTACATCGGGATGCGACGTCGCTCGGCCCGTTAGCCGTGTGGTTAAATCTAAATCTGAAACAACGGAAGAACGCCGCGGTCATTTGAGTAACGATTGAAGGGAAGGAACGGAATGCGAATATCTCCAGGTCTGCTTTCCCACAGCGCCATGTTCTCTCCAGCTCCGCAAACTCCTTTGGGATCAGCCGGCAAGAAAAAGCTGATCTACGACCAGGACCTTCGCGGACCTCTTTCCACCGATACGGTCGCGACATTGATGCTGCTTCAGGCCGACAACATTGATTTGCTCGGCATTTGCACCGTGACTTGCGACATGTGGGCCAAGCAGGAAACGGCCTACGCGCTGCGACTTCTTGAACTCATGGGCCGTCCGGAAGTGCCGGTGTTTATGGGCGCGCAGGAGCCCTTGCTCAATACGAAAGCCGAAGCGCAGATGCGCTACCAGATGTTTGGGTCCAGAACGCTGGGAAACGAAGGATATCTGGGCAGCTTCGCAAAAGACGCTGGAAACCGCGACGAACTTGAGCCGCTGCCTCCGCCGTACAGCCGATTTGCCGAAATCAAGGCCCAGCCCGAGCCTGCCGCCGATTTCTTAATCCGTACGATTCGCGCCAACCCGCACGAAGTGACGGTCTATTGCGGCGGCCCGATGACGAACCTGGCGCTCGCAGCGATGCTCGCGCCGGACATTGTGCCCATCACGAAGGAAGTGATTTTCATGGGCGGAGGAATTCACCACTCCACCAGTTCCGTAAATGTTTATTTCGATGCCGAAGCCGCGAAGATCGGATTCCGCGCGGGTTGGCCGAAATTCACGCTGGTGACCACGGACCTCGCCGAGGAAGTCCACATGGCGGACGACGGCAAGGTGGATTACATCGTGGATCACGCGCACGCGCCGATCGCCGATCTGTTCCGCGATTACGAACAGAAGCCGCAGCGCGACAATCCGCAAAGGCATTCGTTCCGTATGCCGGATGAAATGATGGCGGCCTATGTGATTGACCCTTCGATTTTCGGCGGTTTCGACGAAATGTATATAGATATCGTGACGCACAATGACGGACATTACGGCGACACGTCGTTTTGGGACGCCAATTGGAAAGATGTCGGCGCGGGCACAGCAACTGCAGGGCAGAACAATCCTTCCGTGAAAGCGGGCCGCGTTCGGATGCTGAACGGACTCGACAAAAAGCGATTTCGGGATCTCTTCATTGATCTGATGACGCGCCCCATCAATCGTTCCAAGACGTAGGAAAAAGTATTCAGGACTGCGGTCAGAAAGAGGACAACGATGAGCACAACGCGCCGGGAGTTCATCAAAACTGTGGGAGCCGCGATTGCTTCGTCACAGATTGTGCCCAAGACTACCGCAATGGCTGCTTCGGCTCTGAAGCCGGGTCTTGCTCCGGTACAGGCCGGCGCGAGGCGCAAGGTAATTTACGACCAGGACAACGCAGGCCCTCTGGGCACCAACATTCTGGGAACGCTGATGATGTTGCAGGCGGACGACGTTGATCTTCTCGGCATCACGCTGGTGACCGGCGACGCGTGGATGAAACAGGAGATGGCGTTCACGCTGCGCCTGCTCGAAATGATGGGGCGCACGGAAATCCCCGTGTATCCCGGCGCAGAATTCCCGCTGCTCAATACGAAGGAAGAATGGCTGCTTCGGACGCAGCTCTACGGCGGCATCCGCACAGACGCATGGATGGGTGCGTTCAATCGCACGAACGGCGGGCCGGACGAAATCCAGCCGCTGCCGCCGCCATACGATCAGTTCGCGGAGATGAAAGCGCAGCAGGACCACGCCGCGCGCTTCATCGTCAAGACCGTCCGCGAAAATCCAGGCGAGGTGACCATCTATGCGGGCGGGCCGCTCACGAATCTGGCGCTCGCGGTTGCCCTTGCACCCGACATCGTGCCGCTGGTGCCGGAGGTGGTGGTCATGGGAACCGGCTTCCACACCTTCACCAATACCTTCAATATGTTTTTCGATCCCGAGGCTGCGCGAAAGGTCCTGCGCGCTCCGTGGCCGAAATGCAGCATCATCACCGAGGATGTCGCCGAAGAAGTTCACGAAGGCGATGAAATCGCGTCGGGCCGGAGGATGATTGAGGAAATCGCCGAGCGCGCGCAGAGTCCTATTTCCAACCTTTTCCAAAAGCACGCCATCGAGCCGCTGCGGCGTGATCCCAACATGAGCTTTTACAGCATGTGGGACGAAATGATTGCCGCGCAGGTGATTGATCCGAGTGTTTTCACGAAATCGGAAACGATGTTCGTGGACATTTGCGCTACGCCTGGTCCGCGCTACGGGGATTCGATGTACTGGTCTCAGAATTGGCAGGAGGTTCCTGATGCCGGAAGAAGCCCCGTGGCCGCGTCGGATCGGCGAGTCTTTGTAGACCCGCGGCAGTTTTATCTGGGGCCGCCGCCCTCTGCGGGATTAGTTAACGTCCTGCTTGAGGTGGACCATGATCGCTTTAAGAAACTCTTCGTTGATCTAATGACGAAGCCAATCCGCAAAGCCTGACGGCGCCTTGTGCATCATCCCGACACGTAAATGGAGCGGCGCAGGCGGTACAAAACGTGGCGGCGGAGGGGATGGCCTTCCACCAGCTGGGGATGATCGAAGTCGTCGGCGGGATCGTGGGTCATGCCGACCTTCTCCATCACGCGGCGCGATCGAATGTTGGCCGGAACGGTGAAGGAAACGAGCGCATCCAGCGCCAGCGATTCGAACGCGTGACGCACCACCGCTTCGGCTGCTTCCGTGGCAAGACCCCGTCCCCAATGCTCCGCTGACAACCTCCATCCGATTTCCACGCACGGCGTGAAATGCGCCTCGAAGGCTGGTATCGAAAACCCCGCAAATCCAATGAACGCACGCTCCTGACGCAGCTCGAGCGCATACAGGCCAAATCCATTCTTGCCAAAATGCCTCTCGATGCGATTAACCAGGAGATCGCTTTCGACCGGCGATAGACGCGCGGGCATGAATTCCATCACCCGGGGGTCGGAGTTCAAGCGCGCGAATGGTTCGCGGTCGCGTTTCTCCCAATCTCTCAGCAACAGACGCTCGGTTTCGATCAACGTAGTACGTTTCGCCTTTCGCCCGGTTCGCCAAATGGTACTGCGGAAGTTTTTGCTGGCTACAAGGACTTTTTACCCGGGACTCCGCCGACACGGTGTTTGGTTTCAGCAGCTTAGCTTTGGTTTTTGACGTGCCTTATAGAACAGCGTCAGGGGGAGGAAAGCCGAGGATCCCTATAGGGGATTGAGGGCTGGGCCGGCTTCCTTCCCCCGGCCACTACCGCCGTCCGTTACTTCCGCCTACCCCTTCCAATGTGCGGCGGGGTGTGCGGGTTTATTCCACTTCACTTCTTGTTCGCCTCGAAGATACCGGCAGGAATTCTTCCGATGCGCATTCACGCCAGCGCAAGTTTCGTGTAAATTTAGATGGAATCACTCACGACAGAGTTGGGGCGTGGTCCAATTGGTAGGGCACCTCACTGTTAATGAGGACGGTGTTGGTTCGAGTCCAACCGCCCCAGCCAACTCTCCTGTTTCTGGCTCGATCGAAGATGAGCAAACTCGACTGGGATCTGGTTTGGGGCATCGTCTCAATGGCGATAGGAGCGCTCATTTTTTAAACCTGCTTGTTTTGGTGCGATTCGATCAGAACTTAGGAACGAAACTGCGATCGTGGTCACGAAGGAAATTCGGAAATTCCATCCTGAATCGCGAACTGTGGCCCTCACCGGCGACCGGCACTCCCAGTGCAGTTCGAGGCTCAAGAATTTGTTTCCAGATCACAGCGACAATCTTGGTAGCCGGTGGTTTCGTGATTGTTGTGTCCTACTTCTGGCTTTAATCGGAGGTTGAGCCTAGTCTTTGATAATCGGGAAACTGGCTTCGGTCCAGCCGCGCCAGCCGCCGTCCATGGAAATCACGTTGCGGTAACCCATTTTCTGAAGATTTTCGGCAGCCAGCGCGGAGCGAAATCCGCCGCCGCAATAAAGAACGATCGTCGCTTCCTTATCCGGAACCGTCTTTTCGATGTCGCGCTCGATGATGCCTTTGCCGAGGTGGATCGCGCCGGGAATATGGCCGCGGGCCCATTCGGAATCTTCGCGCGTGTCCACGACGATGATTTTCTCGCCGGCGTCGAGGCGTTTTTTCGTTTCGCGGAAGTTTTCTTCCTTGATGCGCGACTTCGCGGCTTGCACGAGCTTCAGGAATCCTTCGGGATGATCCGGAGCCATCGCTTCACCTCGCTATTTTCATCAGCAGGAAAAAACATTAACACAGAGGACACAGAGAAGGCACAGAGTTCACGGAGAAAACTTAATCTCTATTTGTGGATCATTTCATGTCGCGCCAGTTGGGCCCGAACTTGGTGTCCACGACCAGGGGGACGCGCAATTTGTGCACGCCCTCCATTACTTCCTTCACGAGTTTCGTGAGGCGCGGCAATTCCTTTTCATGCGCCTCGAACAGTAACTCGTCGTGAACCTGCAGAATCATGCGCGATTCGAAATTACCGGCGAGGCGGCGGTCAAGCTCGATCATCGCGAGCTTGATGAGATCGGCGGCGGCGCCCTGCATGGGCGTGTTCATCGCGGTGCGCTCGGCAAAACTGCGCAAATTGGGCTGGGGCGAATTGATTTCGGGAATTTGCCGCGTGCGCCCGAAAAGCGTCCTGGTGAATCCGGCCTTGCGAACCTCCGCAATCTGCGCGTCGAGATATCTTTTCACGCCGCTATAGCGTTCGAAGTACGCGGTGATGAATTTGGCCGCTTCTTTCGTGTCTATTCCAAGCTGTTGTGCCAGGCCGAACGCCGAAAGACCGTAGATCACACCGAAGTTGATCACCTTCGCGACGCGGCGATGATCCGGCGTTTGCGCCATGGGTCCCACGCCGAAAACTTCCTGGGCCGTGCGCGAGTGAATGTCTTCGCCGTGGCGAAAGGCCTCGGTAAGCACGGCGTCCTCAGAAAGATGCGCCAGAATGCGCAGCTCGATCTGCGAATAGTCCGCGGAAAGAAGCACACGCCCCTTCGGCGCGACGAAAGCGGCGCGGATTTCACGGCCGAGCGCGGTGCGCACCGGAATATTCTGCAAATTCGGGTTTGACGAGCTCAGCCGGCCCGTCGCCGTACCAGTCTGACTGAGGCGTGTGTGGAGGCGTCCGGTCGCTGGATGGATCAACTTGGGCAGTGCGTCCGCGTAAGTGGACTTCACCTTCGCCAGCTCGCGATGCTCGAGGATTTTTTTCGGCAGCTCGTGGACCAGAGCCAGCTCTTCCAAGACGTCCGCGGCCGTGGAACGCGCCTTGGCGCGGCTGCGGCGCGGCGCCTGCAGATTCAATTTGTCGAAGAGAACTTCCGCAAGCTGCTGCGTGGATTTGACGTTGAATTCGAATCCAGCGAGACCGAAGATGCTTTTGTCGAGCGCCTCAATTTCCTCCTGCGCCTTTACGGAGATTTTTTCAAGCTCCCGCGAGTTCACGCCGATGCCTGCGACCTCCATGCGAGCGAGCACTGGCGCAAGCGGCAGGTCTATCTTTTCGTAAAGTTCCGCGAGGCCCTGCTTTTCCACTTCCGCTCGCAAAACGGGCGCGAGACGCAGCAGAAAATCCGCTCGCTCGCCAGGCGCGCCCGAAAGCGTGCGATTCATATTGCGGAGCACGACCTCAGCAAAAGCGTGATTGGCCGTGGTGGGACGCAGAAGATAGGAATAAAGAATCGTGGCGTGTCGAATTCCAGCGACGGCATTCGCACCGTCGGCGGATTCGGGCGCGGCCAATAGGTGGAACAGCTTCGGATCGTGCACAATTTTGGCGCGCTTCGGATCGGCGAGCCAATCTTTCATCGCCGCGAGAGTCTGGTTCTCCGCACCGTTTGCGGACGTTCGTGCTGCGTCGGGCTTCGTCGAAATTTCGACGCCGTTCACGCGCGTGCCAAAGCCCTCGTCGTCCGGGTCTTGCGAATCGAGACCGAGCCAGACGGCGGTTTCCTGGCCGCGCGGAACTGCATCGAGGAATTTTCGAAGCACAGCGGGTGAATCAAGCGCCGCGTAATCGGTCGTGCGGTCGTCCGCGGGCGGCGCGGCCGCAATTTCCTTCAGCAGTGACGTGAAGCCAAGCTCGGCGTATAGCGCACGAAGCGCAGCGGCATCGGGCTCCTGTATGCGCAGCGCATCGAGCGACAGGGGCACAGGCGCGTCGGTGGGGATCGTCGCGAGCTGCTTGCTGAGGCGCACGAATTCGCCGTTCTTTTCGAGCGCCTCGCGGTAGCTCGCGGGCTTCACTTCGGCAGCGTGCGCCAGAGCCTCTTCGGCGCTGCCGTACTGTTGAATCAGCTTTCGCGCGCCGACTTCACCGATGCCGGGTTTGCGGCGCTCGCCGGGAGCGGGCTTGTCGTTGGGATTGCGCGCGCCGGGAATATTGTCAATGGAGTCGCCCATCAGGGCCATGACGTCCGCTACTTTTGAGGGCGGAACGCCCATGATCTCCTCGACTTTTTTCTCGTCAATGATCAGGTCGCTTTTCGCCGGATTTAGGACCCGCACTCGCCCGCCGACCAACTGCATCAGGTCTTTGTCGCTGGTGACGATCAGGACGTCGAGGTCCTCATTCAGGGCCTGTCGTGCGAGCGCCCCGATCACGTCGTCAGCCTCGTAACCGGGATATTCGAGGATGGATAGGCGCATCGCCTCGCAATATCGGCGGACGAACGGAATCTGAATCGCGAGGTCGTCTGGCATGGGAGGTCGCTGGGCTTTGTATTCTGCGAAAAGCTTGTCCCGAAATGTGGGGGCGGCGACGTCAAAGACCACCGCCAGGTAGTCCGGCCGCAGGTCCTTGCTCTGCATCAGCCGGCGCATCATGGTGGCAAAGAGGTAGGGGACCTTGGTGGGAACGCCCGTGGAGGTCTGGAGGCGGTCCATGGGCGCGAAGAAAGCGCGGAAGATATAGCCCATGGCGTCAACCAGGAACAGGCGCTTTGTAGCTTTGGGGGGCATTCAAAAATAAGCCTGCCGCGTCTGCCTCCAGGAAACAAATCGCGGAGGGCCGGCAGGGAGGCGAGTATATCAGAGCAAGGGGTTGCTTCCGCCCAACGGCCGGCCTAGGGCGCGCCGGAATTTGTGCCGCAGCAAGTACGTTGATATGTGATAGTTGTGAAATATTCGGCTGCGGTCCTGCGTATTAACCCATGGACAGACAGAAGACGACCGGGACGATGAGCGACACGGATTTGGCAGAAGTGCTGTCCCAAGTCCGGGCGGGCGATACCGACGCCTGGGGCGAGCTCTATCGCCAATACGCTCCGGCGATTTTCAGATTCTGCCGCAGGCTGTTGCCGGCCCGTGAGGACGCGGAAGACGCGACGACGGAAATTTTCATGAAGGTGCGCCAGAAACTCGGGACGTATGATTCCTCGCGGCCGTTTACCGCGTGGCTCTATAAGGTCGCGAGCAATCATTGCTGGGACACGCTGCGCCGCCGGCGCATCCGCCAGGACCTCGAGACCGGCGACCTGGACACGCTTCCGCTGGAACATCCCGATCCCAGCCAGCTCGAACGCCTGCAGGCCGAGCACACCAGCAAAGAGGTGCGCACCGGCCTTGCGCGGCTTCCCGACCGCGCGCGGATGGCGCTGGTGCTGCGCTACTACGCTGACATGAGTTACGAAGAAATTGCCGACACGCTGGGTGTGCGCCGCGCGTTTGTGGGAGTTTTGCTGCTGCGCGCACGGCATCAATTGCGCGACGCGCTAAGCGAAAGCGGCGATGTAAACGCTCTGAAAGCTTCTGCAGGGGGTACGCCATGAACCAATCCGATGGTCATTTCGATGAGATGACCGGTCTGCTCTATCTCGAAGGTCAGCTCGATCCCGGCCGCGCGAGCGAAGTCTCCGCGCACCTCGGCTCGTGCGCCGCGTGCAGCGAAATCGTGCACGCGCTTGAAGCAGAGGGCGTCTGGCTGCGAGAAGCCCTCGCCGTGGAAGACGAGTCAATTCCCGCCAGCGTGATCGCGGCCCCGGAGCGCGGCACGACGCATTGGGGTTGGATCGCCGCGTTCGGTCTCGCCACCGGCGGCGCCTATACGCTCTGGAATGGTTTCGTGGAACCGTGGTACGCACAAGCCTCGCAGGCGGGTTTCACGCAGGGAAATATTATGACCATGCTCTTTTTTACCGGCGCTTTCTGGAAAGGATGGGACGCGATGCGAAGCTTGACGGAATTCATGGCCGTGGCCACGCTCGGGACAGTTGCGATCTGGCTGCTGCGGAAGCAATGGCAGCGCTTCACTGCGATTGCATTCGTGATGGGTGGTCTCGCTGTTGCGTTGGCTCTGCCTCGGCCGGTGGCGGCCGCGGATATAGAGCACGGCAACCCCAGTTATACGCTGCCGGCCGGGCAAGAGGTAAAAACCGACCTCATCGTGACTGCGGATCGCACGCGAATTGATGGAGACGTGGACGGCGATCTAATCGCCTTTTCCAGCAGCTTGACCGTGAACGGTCACGTGAAGGGAGACATTATCGCTTTCGGGGCGGAAGTCCGCGTGAACGGCCCGGTGGACGGCAACGTGCGCGTGTGGGGCCAGTCTTTCAATCTCGATTCGGCTGTTGCGAAAAACGTGATGGCCTGGACGGGCCAGGCGGAATTTACTGAGAAATCGACGGTGGGCGGAACCCTGATGATGTTTTCAGGCGCCACCGAGCTAAATGGAAGGATCGCGGGAGACCTCCTTGCGTACGTGGGCGATTTGACCATCGGCGGTTCGCTGGGCCACGACGTGACTGTCCGGGGAGGGAAGATCAACATAGGCCCCGATGCCGTAATAGTGGGCCAGACGAAATACACGGGCGATCACGAGCCGGAGGTTTCTCCAAGCGCGAAGCTGGGAAGTCCGATTCAGTTCACGCTGCTCAAACACGGCCCGAACTACAGCCGTCCCCGCTATTACTGGCACCAGGTGATGTACTGGGGAGCGAGCTTTGTGCTGGGCCTCACGATACTCCTGATCGCGCCGGCATTTTTCTTCGACACCGAACAGATGTGCAAGAAGATAGCTCCGGCAATCGGTTTCGGCGCGCTGTTCCTGTTTGCGACGCCGATCGCGGCGCTCATCGTCTGCGCCACAATCGTGGGCTTGAGCGTGGGCATACCCGTGCTTCTTTTCTATGCGGTCGCCCTCTACGCAGCGAAGATTTTCGTGGGCGCCTGGCTGGGAGAAAAATTGCTCGGCGCCGGAGTGGGAATTGGACCTGCGCTCGGGAGACTGGCGATTGGTCTCGCGATCCTGCGCGTCCTTCACATGCTGCCTTATGCGGGATTTTGGTTCGGACTGCTTACCGTGATGTGGGGGCTCGGCGCCATGGTGCTCGCGCTTCACAGGAGAATGAGTCCTGCGGTTGCGGCCACAGCCTGAGCACCGCTTAATTCACCATGCGGCGGAGATTCTCGACCGCTTGCCGGGCGAGCGTGTAGCGCGGCTCGATTCGCAAAGCGTCCTGAAAACACTGGCGGGCGCGATTGAACTGGCCCTTGGCGTAATAGACGCGGCCCAGATTGAAATGAGGAAAATGCCGCGGGTCGTAGCGCGGCGCCTTGATGGCCTGCTCGAGCCAGGAGATGGCTTCGTCGTGGCGCCCCAGCGAAATTAAATACGCGCCGATATCGTTGTAGGGGTTGCCGAAGTCCGGGTCCACCTCGATCGCGCGCTTGCACTCGGCAATCGCCTCATCCACTTTCCCCTGATAGTGATACGTCCAGCCGAGAAAAGTGTGTGCTTCCGCTGTCGGGAAAATCTCGACGGAAGTCCGGTAAAGCTCGGCGGCGCGGTCGAGTTCGCCATTCATTTGAGCTTGGTAAGCCTGCTGGAAAATTTCCCAGGCGAGTTTGCGTTTGTCGGTCGGCATCTTACGTTTATCGTCGCAAAGAAGCGGCCGACGCTCGAGCGTTCAATCCAGCGAGCGCTTCATCGGTCGAGATCAGGCGCGCGCCAAGGGCCTGCAATTCTTCCAGCGCGTTCCGGCCGGCCTCAGTGTCGAGCGCTTCGATCGCGTCTTTTACGATGGCAACCTTCCGATGGCGCTCGAGCAGTCCCTTCGCTGCGCACATCACGCAATACTCGGTGACCACGCCAAAGATCACGTAGTCAGCGTCGGCCGGCAAGCGTTCGACCAGCGCGCCCGCGTGGGGATTATCGAATACGTCGAGCGTCTGCTTTTCGAAAACTACCTGCGGAAAACTCAGAACGTGATTTGGCATTGTTCGGGATGCGTCATTCGGAATCGTGCAGAAGTTCGCGGCCAATCCTTCGGGGACAATTCGCGCTCCTGACGTACCGCGAAGGCAGTGCGGTGGGAACCGCTCGAATTCGATGTCGTCTTCCGGGTGGGAATCGCCGCTGGAAACAAGCAGCGCGCCAGCTTCGATTGCCCCAGAGACCAGGCGTTCAATATTGGGAATAATTTTCTCGGCTCCGGGAACGTAGAGCTTCCCTCCCGGAAGCATGAAATCTGCTTGCGCGTCCACTTGCCAGAAAACGGTTTTCTGCAGCGCCATCGGTTTGGGTCCCTCGGGGGTTGCAAACCTATTTTACCGCAAACCTGCGGATGCGCTGGCGGACCTTTTCAAGAGAGCCTTGAAGCGCTTTGCTGTAGCTGACGGGATATTTAGCTGCGCGGCTGATCTGGCGATAGCGCTGCGGAAGACGCGCGAGTCCCGCGATGCATCGGTCGCGCAGAATATTGACGGGTTCGGAGGACGCGGTGCGGCGGCCGTCGCGCATTACTTCGACGAGTAGGGGTTCGCCGCCATTGGGCGGCTCGCTTTCGAGCGTTATGCGGTCGGTCTTGAATTCGCCATTCGCGGAATAGTAGCGATACACCTGCTTGCGGCCGGGGTACGTGGCCTTCGATTTAGTCAGTTTCGCCGCTTCGCGGATTTTTCCGTCGCGTTCCACCTCGACGAGCTTGTAGATCAGATTCAGATGCGGCGCGTCGCCGGGAGTGGCGAGCGCGGTGCCCACGCCGAACGCGTCAATCGCCGCGCCCTTGGCCAGCAGCGCCGCGATCCTGGTTTCGTCCAGATCGCCGGAGGCGAATACCTTCACGTCCTTCCATCCGGCGCGATCGAGTGCGCGGCGCACCCAGCGGCTGTCCCTGGCCAGATCGCCACTATCAAGCCTGACACCCGCCGGTTTGCGGCCCATCTCAATGATTTTGGCGAGCGCGCGCCGCACATCGTACGTGTCCAGCAGCAGAACAGCGTCTTCCGGAAAAGCGTCGAGGAAATTGCGAAACGCTTCAGCCTCGCCCTCGTGTGCCATCACCCAGGAATGCGCCTGCGTGCCATATGTGTTCATTCCAAACTGCTGCCCGGCCAGAACGTTGGAAGTGCCCTCGCAGCCGCCGATCGCGGCGGCCCGCGCGGCTAATAGGCTGGCCTGACTGCCGTGTGCGCGGCGCGCTCCGAAATCCACAATCTGTCGGCCCTGTGCCGCGGTGACCACGCGAGCCGCCTTACTCGCAACCATGGTCTGGTAGCTCAGAGTGGCGAGAAGATATGTTTCCAGAATCTGGCCTTCGATGATGGGAGCAGTCACACGCAACATCGGCTCGCCGGGAAATACGAGCGTTCCTTCAGGCATCGCCCAGACGCTGCCGGTGAAGCGGAATTTCGCGAGGTAAGCGAAAAAATCCTCACGAACGTGGCGGAACACGCGATGCTGCCGCAGGTACTCAATCTCGGCCGGCGTGAAGTGGACGTTTTCGAGAAACTCAAGCGCTTGCTCCAGGCCCGCGGCCACCAGATAGTTCCGACGCTGTGGCAAATGGCGGACAAAGAGTTCGAACGTGGCCCGTCCATCGAAGCGGGTCTGGAGATACCCCGCTGCCATGGTCAGTTCGTAGAGATCGGTAAGCAGGCCCGAGTATTCGGTCATTAGATTGGCTTTAGCGACATGGTATGAGGGCAAAAGACAAAACCCCCAAGCGTCTCATCCGCCTTGTGGGGCAGGAGGGACGTGGGGGTTTCGCCGCGAAACCTTTGGCCCAATTCGCGCCGAGCCGAACTACTTCAAAATGGCGTCTTTGAACGCCTTCGATGCGCGCAGGCGGACAACAGTCTTGGCCTTGATCTTAATCGCTTCGCCTGTGGCGGGGTTGCGGCCCATGCGCGCCTTGCGATGCGCTTTCACCGCTCGACCGATGCCGGGAATGACGAACTTGCCAGCGCCCTTGGCTTCCTTCACCGCGAGCTTGAACAGCTCGTCGAAAAAGGCTGCCGCCTGCTTTTTCGAGATCGGCTTTTCGGGGGTGCTGACCTTGTCAGCCATGTGGGCGATAATTTTAGACTTGCTCAACGGGGTGGCCATCGAATTCTCTTTCCTCCTCAGGTGTAATTGCTGCTCGGCCCCGCTTCCGGGATGCCGCCGCGAACTATATCCGTCCTTCCAGGGGAACGCAAGTACAAACGTTTAAAAAAGCCCACAAAATAGGCATTTTTGCGCAGCCTGGAGACGGAGGAGTCGCTCTCTATAAAGTCGCGAGCTGTTCGTAGAACAGCGCGATGGCCTTGATGCCGCCGAAATAATTTTCGAGCGCGATGTGCTCGTCCGGCGCGTGGGCGTTCTCATCCGGCAATCCGAACCCGAGTAGCACGCAGGGAACCTTGAAGGTGTCGTGCATTTGCGTAACGAAGGGAATCGAGCCGCCTTCGCGGATGAAGACCGCTCGTTTGCCAAATCCCATTTCGAGCGAATGAATCGCCTTCTGAAATATCGGATGCGTGTATGGCGCAACCCACGGCTTACCGGTGCTGAGAACATCGAATTTGCAATGAACCGATTTCGGCAGCAGCTTGCGAATTTGCCGCTCGACCATTCTGGCGATTTTCGCGGGGTCCTGATTGGGCACCAGGCGCGTAGAGATCTTCGCGTAGACCTTGGACGGAATAACCGTCTTGGCGCCTTCCCCGAGGTATCCGCCCCACATTCCGTTCAGCTCCAGCGTCGGCCGCACCCAGAGTTGCTCGCGGATTGTAAAGCCTTTCTCGCCGTTCAGCGCTGGCGCGCCTACCGTCCTGCGAAATTCCTTTTCCTTCCAGGGCAGGGAATTCAGCGCCTTGCGCTCCTTGCGCGATACGGTATCGACATCATCGTAGAACCCCGGGATTGCTATACGGAAATTCCGGTCGTGCAGCTTCGCGATCGTCTCTGCCAGAATCGTGATCGGATTCGGAACCGCCCCGCCAAAAACTCCGGAGTGCAGATCCTGCGCCGGACCCGTAAGCTCGATCTGGTAGTAGTTCAATCCACGCAGGCCGTATGTAATCGAAGGCACTCCCTTGGCGAGCATGGCCGTGTCGGAAACCACCAGCGCATCCGCCTTCAGGCGCTCCCGGTGGGACTTCACGAATTCCCAGAGATTCACGCTGCCTACTTCCTCTTCGCCTTCGACCATCACCTTTACGTTGATCGGCAATTTTCCGGCTGTCTTGCGCAGCGCTTCGAGCGCTTTGATGTGGATGTGCACCTGCCCCTTGTCATCGGCAGTGCCGCGGCCGTAGAGATTACCGTCGCGAACCGTGGGCTCGAATGCCGGGGTCGTCCAAAGATCGAGAGGTTCGGCAGGCTGCACATCATAGTGGCCGTAAAAAAGCACGGTCGGCTTACCGGGCGCGTGCAGCGATTCGCCGTACACCAGTGGATGCATCTTGGTGGGCGTGATTTCGACGTTGTCCAGGCCCGCGGCGCGAAGTTTTTCCGCCACCCAGTGAGCCGCCCGCTCGATATCGGGCCTATGTTCACTCTTGGTGCTGACGCTCGGTATTCGCAGAAGCTCTTTTAGTTCGTTCAGGTGTTCTTCGCGCTTCGACTCGATATAACCGATCAGGTCCATTCAGCGCTCCTGGGCCCCGGGGAGTGAAATTACCAGCGCCGCCCGGCCGGCCCGCCGTGGAAAGTGTGCTTACGTCCCCCCAAAGCAGTCCTGTCATAGTACCCAAGCGCGCGTGTTTTCAACACACTTTTGCGAACTGCTTCTTTGGGCACGTTCCTAAGCCGCACGATTGACTCGGACTCCGCCGCATTGCACGATGTATAGGACGATGCCAGAAACGCAGACCAGCAGCGAGCGGCGCAGTTCCCGGGTTTTCACGCGGATTCCTGTCCAGGCGAAGGGCAAAAACGTGCTCGGCCAGAAATTCCGCGCGAAAAGCCAGACGATCGTGATCAACGCCCATGGCGGCTTGCTCTATCTGAATGAGGAACTGCAACTCGGGGCAGATATCGTGCTCATCAATCCCGCAACCGAGGAAGAGCAGGAGTGCCGCATCGTTTATTTGGGAGACACTTCCGAGAAGGGCACGCGCGTTGGAGTTGAATTTCTGTGCCCGAGCCCGCATTTCTGGGGTGTCGAATTCGCGCAACAAGACTGGGCTTCGCATTCTCCTTCCGATCCCTCAAACTAGTTCAATTAGTCTACCAGTCCTCGTTCTCCTCTCCCTCCGCGTGTCGAATCTTCCGTTGCATCAACCGTTCAATTCAGGCATAACTCTCGAGTTTTGGGAACGGGGGGCTTTGTCTAGCCGGGGGGACACTCATGAGACGCATAAGGAAGGCACCAACGTTTGGAATTTTGATTTTGTCAGTGCTCGGAGTTTCATCGTCAGTGCATGCCCAGACATCCAGTGCTGCGGCGAATGGAATCGCTCCCGTACAGAAGTGTGCGGACCTCCTGAATCTGAAAATTCCTGCGTCAACGATGGTGATCGCCAAGGCCGAGGAAATCCCCACGGCGCCCGCTGGAACCGTGCGGGCCTCGGGCCTATCGCCCGACACGATTCCCGTCGCGATTCCGTCGTACTGCCGCGCGGAGGGAACGATTGACCCGCGCACGGGCGTTGATGGAAAGCCTTATGCCATCAGCTTCGCCATCGCATTGCCGGACAATTGGAATGGGAGATTTCTGTTTCAGGGCGGCGGGGGATTGAACGGCTCGGTTAATCCACCTCTTGGCGGACAGGCTGCCGGAGACTCTCCGGCGCTGGCGCGGGGGTTCGCGGTTGTCTCCACAGACACCGGACATAAGGGTGCGGTGTTTGACGCGTCGTTTATGAAAGACCAGCTGGCGAGCCTGAATTTCGCCTACATCGCCGTCGGTCGAGTCACGGTGCTCGCCAAGCAAATCATCGCGCAATATTACGGCCAGCCCGCGAAGCATTCCTACTATGACGGCTGCTCGACCGGCGGCCGCGAAGGCATGCTGATGTCGCAGCGTTATCCCACGTATTTCGACGGGGTCATTTCCGGCGATCCGGCTATGCGCACGGGCTATTCAAATATCGGGCTTACCTGGGCGAGGGTCGCTTTCGCGCAAATCGCCCCCAAGGACGCCGCCGGCAAACCCGATCCCACGAAAGATTTCTCGGACGGTGACAAGAAGTTGCTCGCCGATGCAATCATGAAGACCTGCGACGAAAAGGACGGCCTGAAAGACGGAATGATATTTAATCCGGAAGCCTGCCATTTCGATCCGAATGTTCTCAAGTGCAAAGGCGCGAAGACGGATTCGTGCCTCACGTCGCAGCAGACCGGCGCGCTTGAGAAAGCGTTCAAAGGCCCGAAGGATTCCCGCGGGAACCAGGTCTATTCCGCATTTCCATGGGATACGGGATATCTATCCGGCGTGGGCGGCCCATTCGGCAGTTTTCTGCCGAGCAGCGGGCCCAATATTTTGGCTTCCGTGCTCCCGCCAGCCGACATGGATATTGATAAGCTCGTCGCTGGTGTTCAGGCCAACGAAAGTCAGACCATGACGGATACTACCTGGACGAATCTCAGCACGTTCTTCGGACACGGCGGCAAGCTTGTCTTCTATCACGGCACGAGCGATCCGGTTTTCTCTCCATTCGACACACTGGCCTATTACGAAAAAATGACCGAGGCCAACGGCGGCGCGGATTCCGTCATGAATTCCAGCAGGTTCTATTTCGTTCCGGGGATGAACCACTGCCAGGGCGGACCCGCCGCTCTCGACAAGTTTGATCTTCTTGGCGCAGTGGTCGGTTGGGTCGAGGACGGAACTGCTCCCGATTCCGTGGTCGCAACAGGTAAGGCTTTTCCCGGCCGCAGCCGTCCGCTCTGCGCGTATCCAAAGCACGCGCAGTACAAGGGCCAGGGCAATCCCGAGGACGCCGGCAGCTTTGAATGCGTGAAATAACTTCGCCTATGGACAATCCACCGAGCTCGCCGTTTCCGCAGCGTCCACGGCCGAGGGACGGAAGGGACATAGCGCCCGTGGAGGAGATCGTTGAGGCGGAGCGGCTTGGCGAGACAAAGCTCGACGCCATCGCGAAGGCGCAATCATCAGCCCCTCAGGTTGTCGAGCGAATGGTGAAGCTCGAAGAATGTTTGTGGTCGCTGGCAGAGCTACTGCTGAAGCTGCCTGAAGATCTGCGGAGGAAATTCGCGGCAGAAGCTCAGATTGACCGAGCGAGAGCTCTGCTGCTGGAAAGCACAGTCATGGATCACAATCTCGCACTGGGCGACCCGGATGCACCATCCCCGACTAGCGGGGCACCACATTTGACGGTTCTCGATCTCAGCAAACGGCTGCGCGATCCTGAGTAAGGAGGAAACAGCATGAGAGATGCCCTTAACATTCCAGGAGAAATGCCCACACACAGACGGGGACCTAATAGCGCGATCGACCGCCGGTCCATGTTGAAAGGTTCCGTTCTTGGCGGCGCTGCGCTGGCGGGAAGTCTCTTCAGCTTGTTGCCTGAACCAGCGAGTGCCGCGACGCAGGATGGAGCGACGGCTGCCGCCGCGGCTGCGCCTCAGACTCCGCCAAAATCTCTCGGCGAAGTCCCGCCCATTAAGCTCGAATACGTGTTTCAGATTCGGATAGATTTCAGCGAGCGGGTTTCGTTCGACACGCCCAACGGCCATCGGGCCTACGTGCCGGCGGTTTCGGGAGTGATCGAAGGTCCGCGGCTGCAGGGAAAAGTGGTGCCGCACAGCGGCGCGGACTACGGGGGAAACGGGCGCCTCGACGCGCACTACATGCTGCAAGCCTCCGACGGCACCATGATTTACATCAATAACATGGGATACCTCTACCCGATTGACCGCAAGCCACTCGACCGTAGCGATCCTAGCTGGGGCGGCGATCGCGAATTTTATTTCCGCACGACTCCGTATTTCGATACGCCCGTCGGCCCGCACGACTGGCTTACTCGCACGATAATCGTCGGTACGGCCAAGCGCCACGCAAACCCCGACTACACGATTTTCACGTACTACGCGGTTCTTTGATCCAGGGAGCGGCGCGACGAAAGCAAGTCGTTGGGGCGCTTCGGTTCAACGCAGGTGCGCGCTAAAAAAGTCCACAGGCGCAGAAAATTCTGCCCCAATTCGCGCGCGCTAGGATGGGCAAATGGACGAAACGTCCATCATCGGCGCGCAATCCGGGGGCCCCTTCCCGCTTGTTGACACGGGCCCCGCAAACGGGGCCCCCGAGCGCGCCATATCTCGATCTCCCAGTGCTCCCCACTGCCACAGGGCCGCGACCCCGGTTAGGGCAGGCATCCCGATTGCCCGTTGGGACCATCTCTAGTAGTCTCTACGATTACGCTTAGCCGCTGGATTCGACCTGCGGACTCAGGAGTGAGAAACTTGCGGGGCATAGCTCGTCTCTTTTTCGGTTCACTGGTATGCATGCTGGCGGTACTGCTTTCCTGTTGCCAGCAGCAGATCAACGCTCCGAAACCAAGCATTTCCAAACTTGCTCCACCCGACATGCCGGCGGGCCAGCCAGCCTTCACCTTGGGAGTGGGTGGCAACAATTTTACGCCCGCCTCCGTCGTTCTGTGGAATGGGTCGCCGCGCACGACGCTGTTTGGTACCACGTCCGAGCTGAACGCTCAGATCTTCGCGAGCGACATTCAGAATGCCGGGACGGCAACGGTCTCAGTCGTTACGCCTTCGCCTGGCGGCGGAACGACCAAGACCCTCACGTTTACGATTGACGCTGTCAACAGCGCCGTGCCCCAAATCACCTCGCTATCGCCCACGTCAGCCTCGACAGGTAGCGCCTCGTTTACACTATTAGTGACGGGGCAAAACTTTGTAGCGCAGTCCACGGTTACGGTGAACGGCAACATTCGATCGAGCAGTTTCCAGGGTTCAACACTTCTGGCGGCTTCCGTTCTTGCAACTGACGTGTCGAACGCGGGCACATTGGAAATTGCCGTTGTGAATCCGTCGCCCGGCGGAGGAAGCTCCACTTTCTTTCCTCTGCCAGTCAGGAACCCAGTTCCGCTCGTCTCGTCGCTGTCGCCTGCGGCCATCCTGGCGGGAAGCGCGGGCACGCTACTCACGGTGACGGGGCTAAACTTCGTGCCCGATTCCGTGATCACACTGAACGGAGCTCCGCGCCAGACAACTTTTTCGAGCTTAGCAACAGTTCAGGCTTCGCTGAACGCCGGGGACTTCGCTAATGCGGGAGTTGTGCAAATCGCGGTCGTCAATCCTCCCGACGGCGGTAGCGGCGGCGGGACGTCGAATACCGTCACGTTCGCGGTGAACGGCACGGAGTTGGGCGGCCTTCCTCAGATCGTGGATCTTGCGCCGGATGGCACGCAGGCCAACTCCGGCGTCTGTGGTGCGACATGTGTGGGTGGGACCCCAACGCTTACGACTGCCGGACCGTCATCGAGCCAGACGGGCGAGTTTGTAGTCTTTGCATCTACTTCCACCAATCTCGTCGTCAGCCCGGCGACGACGTCCAGTGGGATATTTCTGCGCGACACCTGCTTTAGCGGCACGGTCGTCTCGGGAGGCTCGTCCAGTTGCGTTCCAAAGACCACTCTGATTACCTTGGCCCCCAATGGCGCAGTTGCCAACGGGGCGAGCTCCGAACCGACCCTCGATAGCACGGGCGCGCACGTGGCCTATACTTCGACGGCCAGCAATCTGGTGAACTATGTGGTGGTGACCGGACTAACGCGACAGGTCTACTGGCAGGTTCCATGTACCCTGACGACCTGCACGTCAGCAAACCCAACGATAGCGCTCGTTTCCATCTCCCCAGATGGATCCAACCCGGGCAATGGCGAGAGCTATAATCCAGTGATCAGTTCGGATGGCCGCTACGTTGCGTTCATTTCGCTCGCCACAAACCTACTTACAAATCCGCCCGCCGGCGGATTTGACGGTGTCACGCCGCAAGTATTTATCAGGGACACCTGTAGCGTCGTCCCTCCGCTGGCGCTCGGCTCCTGCGTGCCCACCACGTACCTTGTCTCGGCGTCGCCCGACGGCACGGCCGCGGGGAATCGCCCCAGCTCTCGTCCCACCATTGCCAATCAGGGTCTTTTCGTTGCGTTTGTGTCTTCGGCGACAAACTTGGCAACAGGTTCGAATCCTAACGCCGCGAGCGAAGTTTTTGAACGCTCCACTTGCGTTACGACCATCAATGAGGATGGCAATACCTGCGCACCGGTCACGAGCCTTATATCCACGCCGGACGGCGTCACGCCGGCCGACGGAGCCAGTGCACAACCCTCCGTTTCCCAGGAAGGGCGCTTCGTCGCGTTCTCTTCGACCGCACAGAACCTAATCCCGGGTGTTGGTCCGGTTCAGCAGGTTTATATGCGCGACACCTGCACGGGAGTTGAGGTCGTCCCCGTGCCAACGTGCACACCAGCCACGCTGATCGCCTCCACGCCGGACGGCACGACGCCGGCCAATGGCTTCAGCGAAGCGCCGGCCATCAGCCAATGCGAAGGGGTGACGACGGCGACATGCACGACCGGCGAAGCCGTCGCCTTTGCGTCCCAGGCCTCGAATCTCAACGGCACTGTTGAAAATGGCATTGAAAACATCTTCGTCCGAAATCCGTGCCTTAATGTTCCAGTGACTACCACAACGACCACGACCGGCTGTGTGACCTATACGCTCCTTGCCAGCAAACCCGCGGGCGCGTCGCCGCCGCCGGCCGACGGCAAGAGCGTTGCGCCATCCATCAGCGGCGACGGCAATACGGTCAGCTTCATTTCCTTCGCCGACAATCTCGTGGCAAACGATTCGAACGCGCTCGAGGATGTGTTTCTGGCTAGTTCCGCTCTTACATTCAATCTGACTGTGATGGACCTGCAAACAAATGGCACGGGATCCGGAACGGTGACGGACACCACGGGGCAGATCAACTGCGTTGTGACAGCCGGTGTGAATGGAGCGCCCGCGATCCTATCGGGTACGTGCACGGCGCGTTATTTGAGCGGCAGTTCTGTTACGCTTACAGCCTCAGCGTCCACGGTGCCCCCCAAGTCCACGTTCATAACCTGGGGAGGAAGCGTGCTCGGCACGAATTGCGTTGCGACGACACCGCCAACGGTCGCGACAACATGCTCTTTCGCCGCCATTCAGAACTACACAGCTACCGCTACCTTTCAATAACCCTGCCACGCTGACGAGGTCCGGAAGGGGTATGTCGGCAGGAGGGTTTCAACGGGTTGGTCAGCGTGCTACGGCTCCATTCGGAACCGTCGTCCCCGCAACGCAGCTCCCAACCCGCAATCCTATTTTCCGAGTTTGAACCGCATTGAAACTATGGCTCGCGAGGTACTTTTTTGCGGTACCGGAGTAGTAGTACTGACCCAAGAACCGGGGTCATTGAGTGACGGTTACCGATTCGTCCGCTGGAGGAGGCATGCGAAGCGTCACTTCTGTCGTCTTCTTCGAATGGATCGAGACTCGTTTAGTCCATTCCGAGAACATTCCGTTGCAATAGGCCCGGAGATCATACTGCCCCGTCTCGAAACGCGTGAACTTGAAATGCCCGCCGACGTCGGTGTGCGTGGCATGCGGATGATTGCCGTCCGACGTTTGCAATGTGACGGTCGCATCGGCCACGGGTTTACCCTTCGAATCGAGCACCGTTCCCTGGAGCTCTCCGATCGGCCCGTTGGCGCGCGCGGTCGCGGCCACTCCCAGCGCCGCAGTCAGCAGCAAAAAGCAGACGGATCGCTGCAGTGGTTTCATGCGTGGCACCTCGCAATTCCATTCTAGTCCTCGCGTCGGCGGCAACACTGCTTTTTGCCTGCCGAATTTCAGGATCGGTCACCTGTCCCATCGTTCAGTTCGCCTCGCGCGGCGAAGCGTCCGGGCGAATCGCCCGGATCGCGTATTTGCTTTTTCCTCGCCGGCAATGTATTCCCTTTCCGTGCGATTTCGGCCGATTACCCAGACTCATTCGGAGACCAAATGCCTCGTTACATCTCGCAGCACACGTTGGCCTGTCTGACGCGCCAGGGCGCCGAGGAACTTTCTCGACGCCTGCTCGGCGGAGCGCCCTTGGCAGCGCGCCGCGTCGTTTTCAACATGCAGGAAGGAAAGATGCTCGCCGAATTTGACGCTCCGGGACGCGAGGAATTGGAAAAATGGCTCGCCGCGGGAAAATTTCACTTCGATTGGCTGCTTCGCATCGAGCTGGAGGCCGCCGCCGATGGATCTCTCCAGCCAGTGTCTTAAACGCCGCCTCGCAATTGACTGCACTCGCCGCCTAACTTAGCCTCATTGCATGGCTTTATTCTTGGAATGCATCCGAAGTATGCATTTCCGCTGGGCCGTCTTGGGTCTGGTCGTGCTGCTCGTGTTCATCAAAGGCGCAACCGCTCAGCAGCCGCCTGCCCTTCCGCCACCGCCCGCATTCAAGTTCACTGATGTGGATCTCGATCTGCTTGAGAAGTCGAACGAACTCGACAAATACATGGACGAAAAGGGAATGATCTACTCCGATCCCGCGCTCACCGAATACGTCACAGCTCTCGGAAATGATCTGCAGCCTCCGGGTCCCGACCCCGAACATGTCTCCTGGAAGTTTCATGTGCTGCGCGACCCGATTCCCAATGCGTTCGCGCTGGCGAATGGATCGATCTACGTCAATACTGGCTTGCTGGCGCTCCTCGAAAACGAGGCGCAGCTCGCGGCCGTGCTTGCTCACGAAGAGACGCATGTCCTCGACAGGCATCCGTATCTGGAAAATCGCAGTTATCGAAGGAAATCGGTCGCCGCAAATATTCTGATCGGCGTCGGCGCCGCGGGTGGTGACGTGGGAGGAATCGGCGGGGCCGCCGCTATCCTGATGGGAACTGTCGCTCCTGCGATCGTGGAATCCACGATGTACGGCTATAGCAGGGAACTGGAGAAAGAGGCGGACATCCGCGCCGTGGCAGCCGTCAATCAGGCCGACTACTCCACGGAGGAGATGATCAACGCCTTCAAATTGCTCGAAACTAGCCATGAAGTTGATCTCTCTCACGTCTTCTACCAGGATCATCCGAAGCTGGAGGATCGCATCGCTTATCTAAGCGACGTGATTCACGACACGCCTCACCACACGCATCACCCCATGGTTGAGGAAGAGCGGTACGTCGCGGCCACTGAGAAAGTGTCTCGCGACAACGTTGCTCTGGACATCCGCGCCGGCCGCGAGCGGACTGCCGTCGCCGTGGCAGAGCGACTGACAAAGCAGAACCCGAAATCATCGGAGGACTTTCGAGCGCTCGGTGATGCGTTTCGCGCTCTTGGGCCGCGCACTCCCGACCCCACCCCCGAGGAGCTATCGTCCAAAGGAAAAAAAGACGCTCGCAAGATGGAATGGAAACTTACTGATCGGGAATACGATAACGCGCTGATGGCCACACCTGCCGGTCAAGCTGCAATGGCGGCGAGCCAGAAGCAATCCGAAGAAGCCTACAAAGAGGCGCTGGAACTCGATCCCGCAAACGCAGCCGCGCACCGGGGGTTGGGTTTTCTTTACGACAAGCAGAATTTGCCGGCGCAGTGCGCGGACGAATTTCGAAAATATCTCGAACTCGCGCCGAATGCCATGGATCAGTCACAGATTCGCCGACGTCTCGATGCTGCCGAGAAGGCAAGCGCGCCGGCCGTCACGCCGCCTGCTGCGACGAACGCCGCGTCTTCCCCGAAGCCTTGAATGGTGCCGGCTGGCGAACGAAGAATCGAAACAGAATTATCTAAGGGGTCCAAATGAATAAGCAGCTCGCATACGCGGGATTCATCCTGTTCATGTTTGCTTGCAGTGCCTCGCTCGTATGCGCGCAATTCGCGAACCCGGACCTGAAAAGCGGCAAAATAGTGATACGCAAAGTGCTCATTCTTCCCCCGCATGCGAGCGTAACGAAGTCCGGGATGAAGGGCAACGAAACCTTGCTGCCGGAATCGAAAATGGTCGAGGCGGCTCTGCCGGGAATCATTGCGGAAGCCATGCAGGCAAAAGGCTGCACAGTTCTCGAAAATGTCTTTTCACCCGAAGCGCTCGAAAAGAATCCGGACCTCAAATTTGCCCTCGCGGATATTCAAGATCGCTTCGATGCGCTGCACAAACACCTGAGCGATAAACCGAAGGACGTCCGCAATGGCCGGTTCACCATGGGCGATGAAGTCGCCAACTTCAATCCAGGGGCGGCGGCGGATGCCCTGGTTTTTGTGCGCGCCTCGGGCGTCGTGAACACGGGTGGCAAGAAAGTTCTGGGCGCGATCGCCGGCGTGAACGAGGTGGACTTCATCGTGGTGGATATCGCCATCGTGGATTCGCAGAGCGGCGCGGTCCTCTATTACGGCTGGTCGGTCACCGGCGGCGGTTTTCTGGAGAACCCGGAACGCATGAAGAAACCGATTCAGTCCTCGTTCAGGGATTGGAAGATCGCCCAGCAGAAGTGAACCGCCCGCGCGCCGTTGCGGTTCCGGGCGATGGCGGTGTATCCTGCCAAAGATGATCTGTCACCAGAGGCTGGCGCAAGGATGTTGTCACCTATGTCGTGCAGGCGTGTCCTCTGGCACGGTCAAGCAAGTCATCTAGGAAGCCGGTTCCGGCTTAAGATTCCTTGAACCCACCGCCAGAAATGACTTGGCCGGTGGGTTTTTTGTTTTAGCGAGACTAAATCAAATCGGAAGACCGAGCGAAATTCCTGAAGGAGGAAGCGACATGGCTGAGTATGCGCATCCGGAAGTACTCGTTTCGACGCAATGGGTAGCGGACCACCTGAGCGATCCGAAAGTTCGTCTGGTGGAAGTGGATGTGGACACCACTGGCTACGATCAGGGCCACATCGCGGGAGCCGTCGGCTGGAACTGGCAAACGCAGCTCCAGGATAATGTCCGCCGCGATCTGATCACCAAGCAGGCGCTCGAGCAGTTGCTCGGGAAATCCGGAATCTCCAACGACACGACGATCATTGCGTACGGTGACAACAACAACTGGTTCGCGGCCTACGCGCTGTGGCAGCTGAAATACTACGGGCACAAGGACGTGCGCCTGATGAACGGCGGACGCAAGAAGTGGGTGGAGGAGAAGCGCCTGCTGACGAACGATCCCGTGAACGTTGCGCCCGCCACGTATCGCGCCACCGGTCCGGATGAATCCCTGCGCGCCCGCAAGGACAACATCTTTGCCGTGATCGAGAAGACAGCCGGCGGCCAGCTGGTGGACGTGCGCTCTGTGGATGAATTTACCGGAAAAATCATTGCGCCGCCGGGCATGAGTGAGACCGCTCAGCGCGCCGGACACATTCCAACCGCGGCGAATGTTCCTTGGGTGCAGGCTGCCAACGAGGATGGCACATTCAAATCCGCCGACCAGTTGAAGCAGCTCTACGAAGGCAAGGGCGTGAAGGGCTCGGGTGAGGTGATTGCGTATTGCCGTATTGGCGAGCGCAGCTCGCACACCTGGTTCGTCCTGAAATATTTGCTCGGATACGACAACGTGAAGAACTACGACGGCTCGTGGACCGAGTGGGGCAACCTGATCGGCGCGCCTATCGAGAAGGAAACAGCCGCGGCCGCGCGCTAAATGGAATCGGCAGTCCGCTACGGCAGCGTGTTCGGGGCGACGCCCTGGTGGCGCGCCTGGTCCTTCAGCGCTGCAATGCGCTCCAGAGCGTCATCGCGTTTTTTCTGGAGATCCTGCATCTCCACGGACCAGTCGTCGGTCTTCACGCTGCGCGGACGCTGCGATGTTTTCCCGTCGCCTGTGGGCTTTCCGTCAATCGCCGCCTGCAGCTCGGCAATCTGCGCGTCGAGCGGCGGGATTTGCGCCTCGAGTCTCTCGATCTGAGCCTGATAGGACTTCGCATTGGCATTTTTCGCAGCCGACGCAGACTTGCTTGCTGGCTTCGAGTTGGATGAACCCACCGTAGAAATCACAGATTCGCCCCGCAGGTCGGAGACGTCGTCGTTGGTCCAAACCTTCTTCCCGCCGGCCGGCGCAGGCGTCGTTGGAGAAGCGTTCGAGTCGGTGGTCTGATTCGTGGCCGGAGCGGCCGCTCCAGACGAGCTGCTCTGCCCGGGCGCTGCGGTTCCAGCACCCCCCATGCATAGGACTGCCGCTATAAAGATAAGGGCTCGATAGTTCATAAAGCCTCCCTGGATTCGAGCGGTTGGGCTACTTATATTGAACACCCGGAAGCGGGGGGAAGTTACGGATCTTCGCTGAAGGTTTTCCCACTCGACAACTCGTTCTGCACGATCTGCAGGGCTTCCTTGGGAGGACCGATACGGCGGTAGCGGGTCACGTCAATAATCTGGTGCTGCTCGAACGAGAACAGGAATTTCCGGCCGGCGAAATCGTACTGATAGCGCGTCGGCAGCCAAATGCCCGGCGCGACCTCGGCTTGATCCATGGAAACCACGCTGCCGCGATAGAGTTTTCCCAGAATGCCCCCGCCGAAGGAAATGTCGCTAGTCACGTGAGCCTCGCCGTGGACAATCTGAATGGCCTGGTGATCCACCCAAAGTTTCGCCGTGGTGCGCGCGAACACAGCCTGAAACATGGACTGGGGCTGGAATTTGGGATCCGGATCGAGGGAGATTACGTCGCAATCACGCCCGTTCCAGGTTTCTCGAGCCACCCACTTGGCTATGTACGCTTCTCGTGCGGCGTCCACAAACTGTGCCCGTTCGTTCATCCGTTTCTGGAATTTGGCATAGGCCGCTTTCGCTTTTGGGTCGTCCGAGTTCGCCATCGTCTGGAGCACTGCTACCAACGTTTGCATTTGGCTGGTGTAAGCTGAAGGAACCGTGGGTTTTCCTTCTTCGTGGAGTAGTATCTTCGTGTTTCCCGTGCCCGTGGGAACCACGCGATAGGTCTTGTCGTCAATCGTTCGCGGATTCGCGCCGCCGGTTCGGTCAATATATCGCTCGACTCGATCGTAGAGTTCGAGTGCGTTGTCGTTGCTGTGCTGATTCGCCAGCAGCTTCTGCGTGCGGTCGCGGAGGTCATCGTCCGTGAGAGCTTGTGCCTGCGAACTTGCCGGCGAGCCGGCCTGCGGCTTGGACTGCGACGATCCAACGGGCCACCGCCCGGCCGCGAGCACCACGCCCGCCATGGCGAGTGTCGCAATCAGAATCAAAATTCGAGAGCTCTTCGAGATCCTCATTGTGTCCCTTGATGAGATTCCCGCCGTAGGCCGCCGGTTGTAAACTTTATTGTATCTGTTTCGCTCGGCTATTTTGATTCGTCAGGCGGAGGATTAAGTTTCGGCGCGATGACGATTGGACTTTGTGGATCGAGGCTCGATTTTCCATCGGCTCCGAAGACATAGGGATAACCGGCGGGGTCTACAGGATTGCCACGCAGAAGCCTGGCATCGCGCATCTCGCTGGCCGAGGCGGGAAAGTGTCCGAAGCGTTTCTGGTACTCCTGCGCAAGTTCGTCGAGCTGCGCTTCATCTTCCTGGGCCCGGAGCCCGCGCAGCATTTCCATCGCTTTGTCGCGCACCGTTTTGTCCTGCGAAGATTCGTAAATTTGCGACCAGATCAGGCGCGACGTTTCCAGCGATCCGCCCTTTTCCGAGATACGGGCGGCCATCATCTTCAGCCAAAACGGCGCGCCGGGATCTTTGCTTCCTTCCAGGTATGCCGCCGCTGCGTTTGGATAGTCGCGCAGCCGCCAGTAGTAGATAAAACCGAGATCGGCGTTGAGATGCCATTGGTCCGGATTTGCGGCGATCCCGCGCTTCACGAGTTCAATGGCTAGGTCCGGGCGCCCCGCTCCCGCTGGAGATGGCTCCGAAAGAAAGATGGCGCCGAATCGGTAGGCGATGATCAGTTTTGAATCAAGCGTCGTGGCAACATCGAGCAGCGGCCACAATAGTTCAAATCTTGCGCCCTCGATTCCGGCGCGGCTGCCGTAATACTGCACGGCGCGCGTCCAGTAAATGTCCGCGAGGAGCGAATTGTATCCCAAGCTCATTCGTCGCACCGCGGGTCCCGAGCGCAGCATCAACTCGTCGCTTTCCGGAGCGATCGAGCGGGTTCCGGTATCAATCTTCACTTGTAGCGCCGCAATGGCCATGAATAGAAGCGGAACGCCGGCGACGGCGGTCCACAGCGTGCGCGTTTGAGTGGCGTGGTTCATTTCAGATTGCGGCGGGAAAACACAGCCGAAGCCCCGAGCAAAAGCAGCGTGACGTACAGTGCGGCATACAGCGTGTTCTGCCAAATGAGCGAGAACGGAATCGCGTCGCCATGTGCCGCTGCGGCAATCGCGTTGAAATTGTGAAAGTTCGGAACCAGATAGTAGAGCGTTCGCGTGATGCCTAGCAGCGCCGGATTCTGGGTAAAGTCGCCGATGGTCCGAATATCGTCCGCGAAAACGCCGGTGATGTAAATTCCCAGCGTGTACAGGGTCGAAAGCATCGGGCTCGTGAAGCAGGAGAAAAACAGCGCCAGCGCCGTCACTAGCGCGAACTCTAGCAAAATGAAATAGATTGCAACCAGAATGGATGCGTCCGAGCGCTCGAAGTGCCGTCCCACATAGAAAAGCGCGGCGGCCAGGCCAAGCGTCATGAAAACCGTATTGACCGCGAGCGTGAGCAGCAGGCCCGCATATTTGCCCACCAGAAATTGCCAGCGGCGGATCGGCTTCGCCAGTAGGCTGTACAGCGTGCGCTTTTCAATTTCCTTGTAGACGAGTCCCACGCCGATGAAGATCGCCATAACCAGGCCGAAGATCGAAATCGCCGTTAGGCCTAGATTGATGATCACCAGCCTCTCGATGCCGATCGAAATCTCGCCAACCAGAATCGCCGCGCCGATCATCAGCAGCGCGAAAAGCACCAGGTTGTAGAGCACGCGGTCGCGCACCGCTTCGCGAAACGTATTGATGGCCACCGGTCCCACGGTCGCGCTCATCGCGAAATCTCCTCGAGGCCCCGGGAAGCCGCCGGGCCGCCGACAAGCTGGAAGAAATAATCCTCCAGCGTCGGGTGCACCGGCGAAACCGATAGGATCCGCGCCTCGCAGCCGCGCAGTTGGTCGAGCGCGCCGTAGAGTCCTTCTTCGGGGACTTCCACGCGGCAGCGCCCCCCGATTCGCGTGGCACGTTCGGCAAGGCCTGCCGGCAGCGCACGGCCTTCGCGCGTCTCGAACAGAATCTCCATCGCGGGCGCCTTGATCGCGACGATTGTTCCCGGCGCGCCGACTCCCTGCAGCTTTCCGCCCGCCAGCACCGCCACGCGGTCGCAAAGCATTTCCGCGTCCGAAAGGATGTGCGTGGAGAAGAATACCGTTCGTCCCTGCTTCTTCAGTTCCAGGATGATGTCGCGCACTTCCCGGCGTCCCACGGGGTCGAGCCCGGACATTGGCTCGTCCAGAATTACCACCGGCGGATCGTGCAGGATAGCTTGCGCGATTCCGGCGCGCTGCAACATGCCCTTGGAAAATTTCCGGAGCTGGACGTCCGCCGCGGCTGCCAATCCCACGCGCTCAAGAAACCTGGAAACGCGCTCGCTCCGTTCGGCCGCGCTGTAATTTGAAAACCGCGCGTAATAGTTGAGTAATTCGCGCGCCGTCAGGTAATCGTAGAAATAGGGCTGCTCGGGCAGATAACCGATCTCGCGATGCATCTCCACGTCGTCAATCGAGCGCCCGCGCACGCGCGCCGTTCCGCTGGTCGGAAAGATCAGCCCCATCAGGAGCTTCATCGTGGTCGTTTTTCCGGCGCCATTCGGTCCGAGGAACCCAAACACTTCGCCCTCATCTACCTGAAACGATAGGTTATCGAGTGAGCGGCGCATCCGTTTGCGCCAGAAGCCGATTGGAAAATCCTTCGTGAGGCCGAGGATTTCAATGGCAGGCGTACTCATGACATTCATTATTGATTTTTTTCCGCGCGGCGCGTTGGAGTCAATTCCGCGGTGTGCTTTGAATGGCACATGCGATGCTACTCGACGTGTAGTGGAAGTTCGGCGGTCACACCACTACCAGTAGACGACTTCGACACGCGAACCCAAAGATTTTGTGGTCGCGTGCCGTTTTCCTCTTGACAAGTTTTCCACAACCCACGATACTTCGCACCCAGACTCGGCAACAAAAGCGTGACCTGGTCGCCTGCTGCAGCGCCGGCGGCCTCCTCGCGATAAGCCAGACCGGGTTCAACCGAATAGCCTGAGGGATGCGCCTTACCCCTAACCGCGCCTCAGCATTTTGCGCGGCTTAGCTGCGCTTTTCTCGTTTTTCGGTTTTGGGCGGACTTTTTCGGGGGTCGAAGCGGCCCGCTCTTCTGGCCAAGGTTCCCTTCATACTCGTGTATCTCTGATACACGCAACAAAACCTAGGGCCCGGTTGGGAGTACAATGGAGTTAGCGTTCCTCCCGCTGGTGCCTGGAGCATATTGTTCGGCGGCACGACTGCCGGCGCGGAGGCAGACGATGGCGGAAACTCGAATGGCCTTTAGTTCTAATCTTCAGACGGAAAAAACTGCTCGGCGAACGACCGGATTGGAATTCCCTCGTCGATTCACCGACGGGAAGGTGCATCCCTTTGACACAGTCGAGTGGGAGCGCCGCACAGCATTGATCGGCAATGATAAAGGCCAGGTAATTTTCCGCCAGGAGGATGTCGAAGTCCCCAAGTCCTGGTCGCAGACCGCGACGAACATCGTCACGTCGAAATATTTTCACGGCAAGCCGAACACTGCCGAGCGCGAAACGTCGGTGCGGCACTTGATCAGCCGCGTGGCCGATACGATCGTGCGCTGGGGCATGGAGGGCGGCTATTTCGCCAATGCCGAATCGAAACACGCGTTTCACGATGAGCTGACCCATCTGCTCGTCGAGCAGAAGATGGCTTTCAATTCGCCGGTGTGGTTCAACGTCGGCGTCCAGGCCAAGCCGCAGTGCTCCGCCTGCTTCATCAACTCCGTCCAGGACAGCATGGATTCGATCATGAACCTGGCCAAGACGGAGGGGATGCTCTTCAAGTGGGGTTCCGGCACGGGTACGAATTTCTCCTCGCTGCGTGGCAGCCGCGAATCGCTTTCGGGCGGCGGCATCGCCTCCGGGCCGGTCAGCTTCATGAAGGGCTTCGATGCTTTTGCTGGCGTGATCAAGAGCGGCGGAAAGACCCGCCGTGCCGCCAAGATGGTGATCCTCAACGTGGATCATCCGGACATCATGGAGTTCATCGAGAGCAAGACGAAGGAAGAGCGCAAGGCGCACGTCCTGATCGAGCAGGGCTATAACTCCTCGATTGATGGCGAAGCCTATTCCTCCGTCTTCTTCCAGAACGCGAATCATTCGGTTCGCGTCACCGACGACTTTATGCGCGCCTCAGAGGAAGATCGCGACTGGTGGACGCGCAACGTCAACGACGGCGAGCCCACGGACCAGTATCGCGCCAAAGAATTGCTGAAGAAGATGGCCGAATCCGCCTGGCAGTGCGGCGATCCCGGCATGCAGTACGATACGACGATCAACCGCTGGCACACCTGCAAGGCCACCGATCGCATCAACGCCTCGAATCCGTGCTCGGAATACATGTTCCTGGACGACACGGCCTGCAACCTGGCTTCGCTCAATCTCCTGAAGTTCCTCGGACCTAGCGGTCAGTTTGATAGCGAGGGATTCCGCCACGCCGTGGACATCACCATCACCGCGCAGGAGATTCTGGTGGATAACGCCAGCTATCCCACGGAAAAGATCGGGCGCAATTCGCACGATTACCGTCCGCTGGGCATCGGCTACGCCAACCTCGGCGCGCTGCTGATGTCGCTCGCGTTACCTTACGACTCCGATGCCGGCCGCGATTTCTGCGGCGCCATCACCGCGTTGATGACCGGTGAATCCTACGCGCAGTCGTCGCGCATTGCCGAGCGCATGGGGCCGTTCGGCGGCTATCCACGCAACCGCGATGCGATGCTCGACGTGATCCGCATGCACCGCGATTCGCTCCGCCCGATCAAGGAAGAGCACGTCCAGCCGTCCCTGCTCCACGCGGCCCAGAAGTCATGGGATGATGCGCTCGAGCTGGGCGAAAAGTTCGGCTACAAGAATTCGCAGGTCTCCGTCCTCGCGCCCACCGGCACCATCGGCTTCATGATGGATTGCGACACCACCGGCATCGAGCCCGATCTCGCGCTGGTCAAGCAGAAGCGCTTGGTCGGTGGCGGCGTGATCAAAATCGTCAACAACACCGTTCCGCAGGCGCTGATGAGGCTCGGCTACGCGCCCGAGGACGTCGCCAAGATCGTGGATTACATTGACGCGCAGGCCAAAATCGAAGGCGCGCCCGGCCTGAAGCCCGAGCACCTTCCGGTGTTCGATTGCTCGCTCTCGCCGATGGGCGGGGGCCGCTCGATCGCCTGGCGCGGCCACCTGCGCATGATGGCCGCGGCGCAGCCGTTCCTTTCCGGCGCCATCAGCAAGACGATCAACATGCCGGAGGAATCCACCGTCGAAGACATCATGGAGGCCTACACCGAGTCCTGGAAGTTCGGACTCAAGGCCGTAGCCATCTACCGCGACAATTCCAAGCGTTCGCAGCCACTCTCCGCCGCAGGCAAGAAAGAGGATGAGAAAGCTGCCGTAGCCGCAGCGCCGGTTGTTACGCCAACAGTTGCCCCAGTCGAAGTCCCCGCGTCGCTTCAGCAAGAGCTCTTCCAGGGCACCAAGCGCCGGAAGCTGCCGTCGGAGCGCAACTCCATCACCCACAAGTTCTCCGTGGGCGGCCACGAGGGCTACATCACTGTCGGCATGTACGCGGATGGTCATCCGGGTGAGATCTTCATCAAGATGGCGAAGGAAGGCTCCACTCTTTCCGGCATCATGGACGCCTTTGCGCTGTCCGTCTCGATTTCGCTCCAGTACGGAGTTCCTCTGCGCGCTCTCGTGGATAAATTCGTCAACTCGCGCTTCGAGCCTTCGGGCTACACCGGCAACCCAAAAATCCGCTACGCGAAATCGGTGGTGGATTACATCGGACGCTGGCTCGGCGCGAAGTTCATCTCACCCGACTATCTGGATAACGACGCTGCGTTGGGAGAATCCGAAGCCCGGGCCGTCACGGTAGTGGCCTCGACCCCGGAAGCGACGGCGGCTCCGCCGCAGGTTCCTGCCGCGCCGGCAAGGATTGCAGAAACCGAAACCACCACGCGCCCGCGCGCCGCAGCCGAAGACGCGCCCTACTGCTCCGAGTGCGGCATGCTCATGACGCCCAACGGTAGCTGCTACAAGTGCTCGAACTGCGGCTCAACCTCGGGCTGCAGCTAACAGCAAACTGGAATTGGCATGTACCTCAAAGGCGCCCGCTTCGGCGGGTGCCTTTTTTGCGTTAGAGCACTTGGTTTACGGGAATTGAAAAGGCGTGCAGAAATAAAAATGGGGGCCCACCCGGGCCCCCGTTTGCTCCATCCCCAAGTTCCGGTTTCGGCGCGACGAAACCGGCCCACCCCGGGATAAGAGACAGCCGGGCGGATAATCTGCACGCGCAATGCCACGCCCGCCCGTATTTGGTGGCGCAGCTATCTCATTGCTCAAGAACAAGTTGGGACAGGAACTACCAAAACCACGTACGCGCGATTCGTCATGAATCCAGTTTATGAAAAGTCACGGCACAAAAGTCTACATTCTTTGGAATAATCAATCTTGTCTATCACCATGATAACCAGCGGCTATCGGCTTCCGAGCGCATACACGACCTGGATTGTGGTGTCTACCTCAACGGGGCTTCCCTCCAGTAACGTGGGACTGTAGCGCCACTTTCGGACCGCATCCATTGCCGACTCCACCAGGAAACAATTCCCTTGGATCAATTCCAGGTTCCGGACGGAGCCGTCCTTTCGGATGATCGCGTGCAGGATGACAGTCCCTTGAATGTGCTCCGATTTCGCTTCGTCCGGATACGTCGGCAGCTCCTGGTGAATAAGCTTCGCCGCGGTCACCGTTCCGCCAACCTTAATGCGGGGCTCGGATGACTCCTCGTTGCGAAGTCTCGGCGGAGGCCTGGTATCGCCCTTTTTCAGGTTACCGATGAACCGGAAGCCTCCGTCCACATACGCGAAATACGCCCAGACGGAAGCCGCGTTGGTCCCGACGAATCGCACATCGTAGAGCGGTTCCTCGCGTTGACGCAGGAGCAGAAACGGGTACTCGACATCGGTTGTTCGCGAGTTGCATGCCTTATCGAACCTCACCGCTTCCACATCCGTCCGTTTCTCGTTGAGCTGGGTTGCAATGTCGTGCGGAACGTTCGACTCCAACCCGGCGCGCATCGGACCGGAAACTACCACCAGTTGCGAACCCAGGTCGTCCCCGAAAACGCTCTTGAACCAATTGTCCGGGTCGGGAAGCGCCAGTGATCTCGCGTATTGCGCCAACTCTTTCTGATCGCCCTCTTTCTCGAGCTTGAGCATCTCCTTGACGAGATTTTCCAACCCTTTTGTCGAGTTGGGATAAGACGGAATGGTTGCCGTCGGCGATGTCGCGCCCGCCGTCGCTGCCGCATTCGCTCCTGCGCTCTCCGGGGGCTTGCTCCCATCCGGCTGCTGAGCATATGCGCCCGTCGCTGCCAACAGCAATAACGCTCCCACCGCCGCGGCGCGCCGCGAAAGCTTTCTGGCGCCTCGAAATTTGGACGGAACACTCACGATCGCGTAAAGAAATACACGAAGCGCGACGTCCACGCAACGGCAATCCCGAAGGGAAGCTAAAGAGGCGTGCATTTGAATATCAAGCGTCGAAAGCCGCGGCGCAATGCCGAGGCCATAGTCTCGGTCCAGCAGCGACCATCTCCTTAGCGTTCGGCCTCGGCCATCACGCGCGCGAGCGGAACCGGCGCCAGACGAACCAGCCGGGAACGAGGAGGATTCCCAGCCAGAAAAGAATGGCCGGGCCGTAGGACAGCAGGAAGAGCAGAACGCCAATTACGCCGTCTTCGAGGTTTCCATAGCCTTCGACCGCCGCATTCCAGATCTTCGTTGCTGTCGAAGTTGATCGAGAATCCAGTTTCTCGCGGTATTCCTCGCGAAGCTGTATTTCCACGGTCGCATAGTTCACTCGATGAGCCAGCATGATCCTCTGCCCCTCCATGCTCTCGATTTCTTCCCGGATGCGCGCCAGCTCCCGCTCCGCGTCCAGCACGTCTTCAAGCTTGCCCGTGCGCGTCGCCAGCAGTTCAAGCATTCGCTGCTCGGACGCGCGGGCGCTCTTCAGCCGAGCCTGGAGATCAACATATTGATCGGTGACTTCCTCGTTGGTCCGCGTTTCCTGCTCCACGTGGCCCAGCTTCCGCAATTCCGCGAGGAAGCCGCCGAGCTGCGCCGCCGGCACGCGCACGGTTGCGGAGAACTCACGGGCTGCGGCCAGCTGATCCGCCGTCGCAAGCTTCTGCACGTAGCCGCCCTGGCTGGCCGCGAGCCGGTCCACGGCCGCGCTGGCTTCGTTGTAGTTCGAGGCAACTATCGTCAGCGACGCGGTCTGCGCGATCATTGGTCCGGTTATTTCGGGCGCAGTGATTGCGGCACTTTCTCCTTCGGCGGCTTCCGCGGTTTGCGTCTTCTGATTGGCACGTGGAGCGGCCAAGTAGGGGAGTGAAATTGCAGGGTTCCCAACGTAACCGACTTCCTCCTTCAGCAAATTCTGGTAGTGGGGCCTTTGAGCCCACTGCACACCACCGACGACGAGCAACACGGCCAGCGTGCCAGCCAACGCCCACGCGTAGGGACTTCTGAGAGCAAGACGCCACCGTCGCGGCTTACTAGCGACCGTGCCCCTCGCCCCAATCTGCTTCTCGCGCTCGGCAGTGTCGAGTGCAGCGAGCACTGTGGCCCCTACGCCGTTCCGCGAATCCTCGACCTCGAAAGCGAGCAAGCGCTCGGAAACCTGCCGAAACTGCGCGGCAAGTGCCTCGCACTCCCGGCAATGCGCAAGATGCTCGGCAAGCGCTGCGGCCCGCTGCGGTTCGAGTTCGCCATCCAGATAGGCCATCACCTCTTCCGGCTCAAACGCATGATGTGTGGAACGATTCATGGCAATCCTCAATTGCTGCCTTTTACGGGCACGAGTTGCTCCCTCAGAGCCATGCGGGCCCGGAAAAGACGCGAACGTACCGTATTGATCGGCAAGCGCAGCAGTCCGCCAATTTCCGCGTAGCTCAGCTGTTCGTACTCGCGAAGCATCAATATCTCGCGATCGTTGATTTCGAGGCGTTCAAGCGCCCGCCGGACCCACAGAGCCGCGTCCGTGTTTTCATGGGACGGCGGGTCCTCGGTTTTTTCATCCTTCGCCACCTCGCGGCCGGCTTTGCGCCTCTCGGCGAAGACCAAATTGATCGCAATCCCGTAGAGGTAGCTTCGAAAACTGGCTCGCGGCTCATATCGCGTTGCATTGCGCAGCAGCGCCAGAAAACAGTCCTGCGACAACTCCTCCGCCCGGGCCGGATTGTCCAGTCGCCTGCGGAAGAAGCCGTAGAGCGGCTCGCGATAGCGCTCGAAGAGCTCTCGAAATGCCTCGCGCGAGCCCTGCTGGAACTCGAGAATCAGATGATCGTCGGTCGTCATAATCACAAAGCTTCTGCGCACCACGGCAAATACCGAATTGCCTGTCGGCCGTGTCCTACACCCTTAGAATGTCGCGAGAGGCATTAAAGTTCCCGGCGCGCCCTCGAATTTCAAGCTTTTAGAGGTGCCCTATGTGGAGAACGACGGGGAAGGGATTTCTTGCAGGGAAATTATTAAGCGCCGATGGCGGCGCGCAAAGCGGAGGCCATCGCCTCGGTCCATAGGCGGACATCCTCTTCGCGTTCGGCTTCGACCATCACGCGCGCGAGCGGCTCGGTGCCTGAATAGCGCAGCACCACGCGCCCTGATTTTCCTAGTGCGCTTTCCGCATCCTTGAGCGCTCGCGCCACTTCCGACAGGGAATTGAGCGGCGGCTTCGAACGCACGGGCACGTTGACGATCTTCTGCGGGAAAATCTTCAAGTCCGCGATCAGCGTGTCGAGCGGGCCGGCAATCGAGATGAGCGAAGCCATCTTTACCGCCGTCAGCATTCCGTCGCCCGTCGTAGCGTCGTCGAGAAACAGGATGTGCCCGGACTGCTCGCCGCCCAGGTTCGCTCCAGTGCGCTGCATTTCCTCCAGCACGTAGCGGTCCCCCACGTCCGTGCGAGTCAACTTCAATCCGGACGTTTCGAGCGCGCGCTCCAGACCCAGATTCGCCATCGTCGTGCCCACGATCGCGCCCCCTTTCAGCTTGCCCGCGGATTTCAGATACCGCCCCGCGGCGAGGAGCACCCCATCTCCATTCACGAGCGTGCCGGAGGCCGACGCGAAAACCGCGCGGTCCGCATCGCCGTCAAATGCCACGCCCAGCGCGGCTCCGGCCTGCACTACACGTTCCTGCATCGCTTCCGGATGGAGCGATCCGCAGCCGGTGTTGATGTTTCGCCCATTCGGTCTGTTGTTGATTGCCACAACCTTCGCGCCCAGCAACCGAAAAAGCTGCGGCGCAAGCTTGCTGGCCGCACCGTTCGCGCAATCGAGCACGATCTTCATTCCCTTGATTTTGGCGGCGGGAAACACGGCCTTGCGCAGCCCCGCCAGATAGTCCTTGTGCAGTTTCGCGTTTCCGCTGTGGCCAGTCTTCTTCGTTTTTCCTGCGGTGGGCTTCGCGGTTGCGATCGGATTATCCGTCAGGATGACGCCTTCGATTTCGGCTTCAACCGCATCGGGAAATTTCATGCCCGAAGCGGAGATCAACTTCACGCCATTATCGTGATACGGGTTGTGCGAAGCGGAAATCACCACGCCTGCGGAAAATCCCTCGCGGCTCACCAGCCATGCCACTCCCGGCGTGGTCAGCACGCCCGCGGAGACCGGTTCCACGCCCGCCGCACTCAGCCCGCGGGCGATCTGCGCCGCGATATGAGGACCTGATTCGCGCGTATCGCGCCCGATTAAAACCCGCGGTCGCCGGCCTTTTTTCCGCTTGTGCGAGCGCACGTGTTCGCCCAGCGCAAAGCCCACGCGTTCCAGCGTCGCGTCATCCAGCGGATACTTGCCCGGAATTCCGCGGATGCCGTCGGTGCCAAAAAGTTGTTTCGCCATGTAGGTGGAATCGATGCCTTTCGCGCGCGAGTTACCAATTCTAGCACGGCGATACTTCGCAACACCGCGGTCAGCCATAGCGACCGTCGCCGAAAGCGTTACCATCGCGACGATTCACCGCGCTGCGCATGCGTTTCGCGAGGGCAGCTGTGATATCGTACGCCCATGCCTGTTGAGGAAACCAAGCTCGTCACCGGGAGTTCCGTCAGTTCCAAGATTATCGCCGCGGGAATTGTGGTCGCTTTCTGCTACTGGGCTTCGACCGTGCTCGTCACGCTTCTCGTCGCCGCGCTGCTGGCTTATTTTCTCGATCCGGTGGTTACGTGGCTTGAGAGCCTGCACATTCCGCGAGCCCTCGGTTCGCTGATCATCGTTCTGGTCACCGTGGGGTTGTTGTCCATGATGGGCTATTCGCTGCTTGACCGCGCCGATGAATTTGGCGCCGATTGGCCGAAATATCGCGAGCCGCTCCGTGCCGCCACGCAAGCGGTGGAAAGCCGGATGGAGTCCGTCGAGAAGCACGTCTCGGAAATCGAGCCTGCGGCGAAAGCCGGCGAGCGAATCGTAACCGTTGGAGAATCGCACACCGTGCGCGATGCGATGGTCGGCCGCCTCAGTTCTCTCTATGAATTTGTGCTGGCCGCCACCTTCATTCCGTTTCTCCTGTTTTTTATGCTCGCGGCAAAGCGGCAGGTCTGGCACGCCACGATGCAGCTCTTCGCGCCCGACGAGCGCACCGAGGTGCGCGACGCTCTCGCTGACGTCACGCTGGTTCTCCGCAGCTATCTGATGGGGACTGCGCTGGTCGGTTTGATTCTGATCGTCGCCAGTACGCTTTTCTTCTGGATGCTGGGGCTCGACTTTCCGTTCCTCACCGGCCTGGTATCCGGCATTTGCAATTTGGTTCCCTACCTCGGAGTGATCATGTCCTGGGTCCCTCCATTGTTGGTCGGACTCAAGCAGTACCACACGGTGGCGCCTTTCGTCGGCATCTTCGCTGTTCTGACGGTCTTCCATATCGTCACGGCCAACCTGCTGATTCCAGCGCTGGTGGGCTGGCGCGTCCGGTTGAACGCGCTTGCGCTGACGATTTCGCTGCTCTTCTGGGGTTGGATGTGGGGCGCGATGGGACTGATCCTGGCGGTTCCCATCACAGCGGTCCTCAAAGTGGTCTGCGATCACGTGGAGAGCCTGCATCCCGTCGGCCGCTGGCTGAGCGCATAGCCCGCGCCGTTATTCGCCGTGCAGCTTGGCAACCGCTCGCTTGAGCTTCTCCGCCTCGCGCATTTCCTGAAACATGCGAATCGCCGCGATTCCCGCCGCTCCCGCGCGCATGCATTCCGTCGCGTTTTCTTCATTCACGCCGCCAATCGCAATCACTGGAATGCGAACGGCGCTGCATACCTCGGCCAGCTTCGCGATGCCCTGCGGTGGTCCATACGATTTCTTCGACGGCGTCTCGAAAACGGGCCCGAAGAAGACGTAGCTCGCTCCCGCATCCTCCGCCGCGCGTGCATCCTCCAAACTATGGCAAGAAACCCCGACCAGAAATTCAGCCGGCGCGCTTCGTTCTCGGAGCCAACGCACCACTTCATGCGCGGGCACCGACGCGCCCCGCCAGATGCACGCCCGCCGCGCCCGCCGCCAGTGCCACGTCGAGCCGGTCGTTCACCAGGATGCGTGCTCCGCCTTCGCGCGCAACAATCGCCGCCTTCACCAGCGCCAGAAGTTCCCGCGCGGGCAAATCGCGCTCGCGGATTTGCACCCAACCCACCCCCGCCGCCGTGGCTGCGCGAATCTTCGCAAGCACGTTTCCAGCAGCGTTGGCGGAGCCGAGCGCTTTCCGGTCGGTGACGTAACAGACGATCGGCTTCACGGGTGGCTTCTTACGTGCGGTTCGCAGCGGTTGCGGTCGGGTGTCGGAATGCTTCGAGCGCCAGCAGGACGTTCATGAACCCCAGCCCGGAAATCGCCCCGCGCAGATAGGCGCTCTTCAGAAAAATTGCCAGCGCCGGATACTGAAAAATAAAATAGTTGGTTTCCCAGATGTCCGACCACGGCACGAGGATCAGCGCCAGCCCGAGCACGAGCCAGAGCAGCAGAATGGTGATGCGTGCGATCCGGCTCATCGTCGAGTTAGGATTATGGGAGATTGTCGCCGGAGTCGCAACAGGCAGTCGCGCGGCACGCATCCAAACGTTGCGTGAATGGAAGTCATTGGAGGTTGATTCGAAACAAACCTGCGGGGATCGCGATTAATGCTTCTGCAGCGTGGCGATGCGGTCGGCAACGTCGCGGTAATCAATATTCATCGCATAAACCTGACGGAAGCTGTCGAGCGCCGCGTTGGCCTCGCCCGCCATGTCGAGTGCCATCGCCAGATCGTAGCGCAGCGCCAAAATCGCTTCCTGATCGAGCCCCGGCACATCGAGCGCGCGCTGATACCACAGCGCGGCGATTTTCGGCTCGCCCTTGTCCGTGAACGAGAGCGCCAGCAGCGTCGCGCAATTCATCGAGTAGCGGAACGACTTGCCCTTTTGCACCGCTTTGGCCACCTTTTGGAATTCTCCGATGGCTTCATCGAGCAATCCCATTTCGCGATAGGCGATTCCGAGGTTGTAGTGCGTCTCCAGATCCTCGTCTTCATCTTCCATTTCGCCGAGTTCGCTGCGAAACTCCTGAAACACTTCAGCCAGTTCGTTCAGGCTTTCAGCCGTGGTCTCTGGAATTGGAGCGGATGCCGCAGGCGGAGCCGACACGGACGCTGCTGCGACGGGCATCGGCTCGGCGGGAGCCTTTGCCGGCGCTTTCGGCGAGGGCGACGGCGTTTCCATATCTTCTATTTCCGAAGCTAGCTCGCTCAGGAAATCTTCCGTGGTCGCCGCGCCGTTCTTGCCGTTGGTTCCGGTTGGTTCCGGCGTCAATTCAAGTTCGAATTCGATGTTCGCCGCAGGCGCAACCTCGACAACGGGCGCTTCCTCCGCGGTTTCCTCGATGATTTCAATCGAAGGTTCGGCCGCGGCTTCCTCAGCTACCTCGATAGGCACCTCAGCCGGCTCGATGATCTCAATTGCTTCGGGGACGATTGTCGCTTCCGGAATCTCGATCGTCGCCTCTGGAATCTCCATCGCAGCTTCGATAGGTGCGGCCTCAATGGGCGCAACCTCTATCGGCGTAACCTCATCGGACGGAACTTCGATCTCGATGCGCTCTTCTTCCGCTGCCGCTTCCATCGGCACAGGCTGGGGAGCCGGAGCGACCTCTTCCGGCGCCGGTGCGGAGACCGCGGCTGCGGGCTCGGCCACTTCCTGCACCATCGCTTCCCATTCGTCCGAGAGGTCCACTTCCTCGCTCGCGGCTGAGGCAGCGACAGGCTCCGCCTCGACGGGAATTGCGGTCAAGGGCGCCTCTGGCGGTGCGATGGCCGCTTGCGCAATCTCTGCGGCGGCCGGCTCCAGCTCGAACGTCGGGATCGGAATCTCAAATTCCGCGGGCGCTTGCGCCGCCTGAACGGGAACTTCCGCTTCGATCGTCGCGGGTTCCACTGACGCCGCCTCCACCAGCGCTGGCGGAGCAGCAGCTGGCGTCGGCGCCGGTGGCGCAACTGGCAATTCTTCCGCCGTGATTCCGGCCACTTTCTGAAATCTCTGTCGAAGCTCGGCGAAGCGTTCGGTATTAACCGTATCCTGGCGCTCGCGGTGAATCTGTTCGAGCTGAGAAGCCAGCTCGGCCGTTCGGCGCTCGTTGCCCGCGCCCAGATAGAGATCGAGCAAACGCTCGAGTGTGGGCGTATGCCGTGGCGCGCGCTGCAATACGTTTTCGAGCAGGTGCGTGGCTTTTTGCGTCAGCCCGTAGCTCGAGAAGAGGTCCACATCGGTCAACGCCTGTGCGATGTACTTCTGGGTCTCCTCATCAAGGCCTTCATCAGCAGCCCGCACCGGAGCCTCTGGCACGGCCGACTCAATCAGCATCGCTTCGGCGGAGCCTTCCTCCGCGGGCGATTCATCCCGCAGCGTCACTTCCGCCATCGTTTCCGGTACAACGGTCGGCGGCGGCACCGCCGTGGATCCCTTGACGCCCTTGCGGAGTTGTTCGAACCGCGCGACCAGCCGCTCGTCGCCCTTGTTGCGGTCAATCATCTCCTTCATCAAATGTTCGGCGCGCCCCTGATCGCCACTCGCGGCATACAGGTCCACTAGTTTGCTTAATGCGTCGTTCAGGTGGAGCGGGTCGCTGGTATGGCGGCTGAAATCGGCGAGCAGCTCCAGCGCCTCGGTGTTGTCGGGGAGCTTCTCAGTAGCGCTCGACAGCAGCTTCAGAAATTTGTCCTGATCGCTCGTCTCGACCATTGGGTCGCGGAGTTCGCTGAGCAGCGGAAGAGCCTTCTCGGCCTGTCCGCCTTCGATCAGCGCTTCGGCCACGGTCTGCAACGGACGTGAATGAGCGCTTCCACGGGAGAGTTGGTTACGCGCGCGGATCGCTGCCTTGTTCATCTGGCCGGACTTGATTTCGAGGTCCAGCAGCAGATCTGTCACCTCGCCGCCCGTGTCCGCCTCCGGATGGCCTTCCAGGATTGTGACGGCTTGATCGTCCTTCTGTCCCGCCGCCAGAATCTTCGCCTTCAAGAGCATCGCAGGCGCGCTCGCGGGTTCCACTCCGAGCGCCCGCTCGATCAGTTTCTGCGCTTCTTCGCTCTCGCCCCGATCGAACAGCCTTTGCGCGTAACCGAGATACGTCTGGGCCGCCTCTTTCTTCTGGCCCATCACGTTGTAAAGTTCCGCCAGCCGAAGTTGAACGCGCGGGTTATCCGGCTCGACCTCCAGCAGGCGGTTCAACACCTCCACAGCCTTCGGCGCGCGGTTGGCCTTCAGGTGCACTTCCGCGATCTGCAGGAACAGAGGACGCGCCTCGCTCAGCACTCCCTGCTGCACGTAAAGATCGGCGAGGCGTTCGAGTGGCGCGAGTTCCGCCGGCGCGAGCTTGGCGATCTTCTTATAAATCGCGATGGCCTTGCTGTTGAAACCATCATTGAGATAAACCTGCGCGAGCCTCTCGAAATATTCGATGGCCTGCGGCATGTCGCCCTGGCGCGCGAAAAGATCGCCGACGGTCATCAATGTCGCTTGGTCTTTCGGATCTTGACGCAGGATTTGCTGATATTCGGCGATTGCCTGGGGGACCTTCCCCTGGTTGAGGAATTTCAGTGCGCTTTCGAGCGCCTTATTTTTGTTGAAAGCCATGGATGGTCCCGCGTTCCCCGGCCGCGCCTATCCCAGCCCTGGCATCTGGCGAGAAGGTTTGGCCAACGTGAAAGGTTAGCACGCGCGGAAAACCAGGGTCTATGAAGCGCCACGGGGATAGTGCCGAAGGGGATAACAGGGTGTGGGCGTTGACGGTACCCTAGTACTAGTGAGCAGGCGAAGGCGGCGAAAGTCGCTTCACCGCCTTCGCGCCTGGAATGTAGCGCCGTTCTTTCAGCACTACATCTTTACTTCGCTGATCTGCACCACGGGCTGGATGTCCGTGTAGTTCGGAATGTCGCCCATAATCTGCGGCGCGTTGGCTCCGAACGCCGTCTGAAATGCCTCGACCGAATCAAATGAGAGATGACAGATCACGCGGTAGGTCATTGGCGAGCCCGGCGTGCCGCCCGCCACTCCCTGCTCGACCGTTACGTGCTTCAACGCCGATCCGACCTTCTGCTGCACCATGGGAATGTGCTTCTCCAGATAGTATTTCATGTCGAATTTGCTGCCTGGATTGTTCGGGTAAAACACTCCAACCTTGATCATCGTCTTTTCCTCTCGTGTGGAACTGCAATCCGTTCAGTTGCTGAAGGCGTTCGCCGGAGCGTCCAGCGGGAGCGGTGTCTGTTTCGCGCCTGTGGCCCAGCAGCGCGACTCGCGCACCGGAGCGTAGGAGAAGCGGTGCAAAGGCGATGGCCCGTGCCGTCGCAATGCCTCCAGATGATCCGGCGTGCCGTAGCCCTTGTTCTGCGCCAGCCCGTACATCGGATAGAGCTGGTCGAACTCCTCCATCCGCCGGTCGCGATCCACTTTCGCCAGAATGGAAGCCGCCGCGATCGAGATGGACCGCGCGTCGCCGTGAATCAGCGCTTTTTGCTCGATGGGCAAATCGAGTTCAATGGCATCCAGCAGCATATAATCCGGCAGGGGACGCAGCTGCGACACAGCCGCAACCATCGCTTGCCGGCTCGCCTGATAAATATTCCACGCGTCAATCCGGCTCGCGTCAATTTCGGCCACGGCCCACGCCAGCGCATGCTCGCGAATGCGTTCGGCCAGTTCGGTGCGCCGCTCAGGTGACAACTTCTTGGAATCGTCCAGGCCGACAATCCGCCGCCGCGGGTTCAGCACCACGGCGCCCGCCACCACCGGACCGAACAGCGATCCGCGCCCTGCTTCATCGAGTCCAGCGATGCGCATCCAGCCGCGCTGTCGCGCGTCGCGCTCGTACCGTGCCGAACAAAGACGTCCCATCGGTCACGAATATTAGCATAGGCTTCGCGAGATAAATTGCGCGCTTCGCGCAATCTCATTTACGCGTTTGCCATTCCAAATCCCGCCGCGCCGCCGATCCCCCGCACGTTGTCATTCCGAAGTCCCGACGCCGTTCAGTCGGGCGAGGAATCTCTCTTCGTGTGACAATTCCGCCGCCCGGCCGATCCAAGAGAGATCCCTCACCCCCGCGGGGGTTCGGGATGACAACCGAAGTCACCGCAAACAAAAAAAGCCCGCACCGGCAAAGCCGATACGGGCCAAATCTTCGAGCAAAATCTAGCTATTCGTTGGAGCTGCTTGGCACGGGCGCGGTATACGTCTCCACGCGTTTGATGCGTGCAGCCTTGCCTTTGCGCTGGCGCAAGTAATTCAGCTTGGCACGGCGGACCCGGCCCTGTCGCACCATCTCGATAGAGCCAATCATCGGCGAATGCACCGGGAAAATCCGCTCGACGCCCACTCCGAAGCTCACGCGCCGGACCGTAAAGCTCTCACCTGAAAGCTCTCCGCGGCGGCTCATCACCACGCCCTCAAACGGCTGGATGCGTTCCTTGTCGCCCTCGCCTTCCTTCAGGCGCACGTTCACGCGAATCGTGTCACCAGGGCGGAAAACAGGGTGGTCCTTGCGAATTTGGGACGACTGCACCTTTGCGACGATCGGCTTCATGGCTATTATTCCCGGCAGACCCGCTCAGGTGGGGCCAGCACACAACGCACAATCACAAATTATATCGAAATCGCCCTATTCTGCCTAGGCGAAATTGATTCAGCATCCATCTTCTGAGTTGCCATCTTCGTCAGAACGGCTGTCCGCCTCATGAGCGGCCCTTTTCTTTCTCAGGCCGAGATAGATAAAGAAAGCGCCCCCTGCGGCAAGCGGAAAATAAGGCTGAAAGCCCGGTTCCAGTGGGTTATTGCTGTAGAAAGTGAACTGTCCGCGGAGCATTTTCCCAGCTCCCAGACCAAAGCCCACGCCGCCGATTAGGACGAAAAATGCACGCCCGAGAATGTCCCGCGTCAGATATCTGGGCACAGGATTTCCGCTTCTCTTTCGAAGGGTCGACTGTTTTTCTTCGAGAGTCATCATTCCTCAGGGACGTGCCTTGGGCCATCGAGCAGATCAGGTCGGTTGCGGCGCGTCTTTTCCAGTGCTTTCTCGCGCCGCCAGCGGCGGATTTCCTCGTGGTTCCCGCTCATCAGCATTTCCGGCACATCCCAGCCGCGAAACGATTGCGGCCGCGTGTAATGCGGATAATCCAATATCCCGCGCCCGTTACCTTGCCCCGGGTGAGACGCCGTTTGTAGGGGCGCTGCTTGCTGCGCCCCTTCTGAAGCTCCCTCCGCCACGCTGAAAGATTCATTCACGGTCGAATCCTCGTTGCCAAGCGCGCCGGGAATCAACCTCGTCACGGCTTCCACAATCATCGCCGCCGGCAATTCTCCGCCGGAGAGCACGAAATCTCCGATGGAGATTTCATCCGTGGCCAGATGCTCGGCCACCCGTTCGTCCACTCCCTCATAGCGCCCGCAAATCAGCACGATCCGCTCAAGCTTCGCCAGCCGCCTCGCCGTTTCCTGCTTGAAGGTTTTCCCGGACGCGGACAGCAGCACAATCGCGGTTCCGGAGAGATCTTCCGATTTTTCCCTCAAAATTGTCTCGACGGCGTCAAACAGCGGCTCCGGCTTCATCACCATTCCCTCGCCGCCGCCAAACGGCCTGTCGTCAACGGTACGGTGACGGTCGTGCGTGTAATCTCGCAAATTGTGGATGCACGTTTCCACCAAACGCGCCTCGCGCGCCCGCCGTACGATCCCATAATCGAGCGGCCCACCGAAAAACTCGGGGAAGATTGTGATGATGTCAAAGCGCATCGCGCTAATCCTACCGCAGGCAGTAGCCCGGTCCTACTTGTTCAAATCGCGGAGGCCTTCGGGGAGTACAACTTCAATCACGCGCGCGGCCGTGTCCACGCGCACGCAAATGTCGTGCGCCAGCGGAATCAGCAGCTCGCCATTCGGTGAGTCCACCACCAGAATGGGCGTCCCGGAAATATTTTCACCGGCGATCTGCACGTCACGGACGATCCCGATCGCGGCTCCGGTCTCACCAGCGGGCGAGTTGACCAATGCCTCGCGCACTTCGCAGCCGGCGAGGTCCGTGATGTAGTAGCTCCCGGCGGGAAGCGGCATGCGTTCGGAAAGCGGAATCTGTACTTCCAGGCCCACAAGTTTCTCGGCGTCGTTGATCGAATCCGAGCCTTCAAAAAGAAAAATCGCCTGGCCGCCGCGGCTCTGACTCAGCCAGCATGATCGAATCCCGACGCGGCGCGCGACATTGATATGGCCATCGCCGCGCGCACCACGCAATTCCGCGAACTTGAGACTCTTGAGCCGCTGGGGAAAGTCCGTGAGAATTTCGCAGGCCACTTCGCCGCGGCGTCCGTGGGGACGCAGGATGCGCGCCACGGTGACGCTCGCGGGCTGTGGTGCCTTCGGTGGCTGTGATGAATGCTGCGTGTTCACTTATTCCAGAATTTCGAGCGTGAACCGCTTCTTCAATTTCATCCCGGCGGCGCCGAGCAGCGTGCGGATTGATTTCGCCGTGCGTCCCTGCCGCCCGATTACTTTGCCCAGATCTTCAGGATGAACCCGTAATTCCAGAACCGTTACCTGCTCGCCGTCCACTGCATTAACCTTCACTTCGTCCGGATGATCTACGAGAGCTTTCGCGATAGATTCCACAAGTTCCCTCATTGCGCTTCCTCCACAGCTTGCCGTGCCCAGCGGAGAGACTCGCTCGAGCGTGAACAAGAGTTATGAGCATGACCTTCAGTGGAGTAGGACGCCTTAGGCAGGCTTAGGGTTGCTGCGGATCAAACTGCGGACGGTGTCGCTGGGCTGTGCGCCCTTGCCGAGCCAGTACTGCACCCGGTCGTGGTCGAACTGCACTGCAGCAGGCTTCTTCAGCGGGTCGTAGGTCCCGACGATCTCGACAAAACGGCCATTGCGCGGGCGCGTCTTTTCGGTAACTACCACGCGGTAAAAGGGACGCTTCTTCTTGCCAATCCGCGCCAAACGAATCGTTAACACTCGAAATTCCTCCTGATTTGAATCTAGCCAGTATAGCGGACCCAGCCACTTTCACCAATCGCTATTCCTGCGAGCGCCAATCTCCACGGTGGAAGCGTGGGCCTTAGAGGCCCACGAAACCTGACTCGCAAGAAACGTGGCTTCAGCCATGGCGCCTGCTTCAGGCCAATGTGGCCGCATACATTGCATCGGATTGTCGCTATCATTTCCGCGAGAGGCCCAATATGCCTGAGATTCTGATTCGTCCCGCGGTTCGCGATGACCTGCCTCGCCTGACCGAAATCTACAACCACTACGTGATCCACACGCCGGTCACATTCGACATCGAGCCGTACACCGTCGAGAAGCGCGCGGCTTGGTTCGATCAGTTCGGCGCGACGGGACGCCACCGCCTGCTCATCGCCGAAGAGAGCGGCTCTGTCCTCGGGTACGTAGGCACGATGAGATTTCGTCCCAAGGCTGCCTATGAAACCACCGTGGAAACGACCATCTATTGCGCGCAAGAAGCGATTGGCGAAGGAATCGGTTCGCGTCTCTACGGCGCGCTATTCGAAGCGATCAAGGAAGAGGACATCAATCGCATCGTCGCCGGATACACGCTGCCAAATGACGCGAGCGCAGCGCTTCACCAGCGCTGCGGATTCAAACCCGTTGGAATTTACACCGAAGTCGGCCGCAAATTCGGCCGCTACTGGGATGTTCAATGGACTGAGCGCCCACTGAAACTCACCTGATCGCTGCGCGTTCCCGTTCGTGAAAGCGCTGTCATTCCGAAGTCCCGACGTTTTTCAGTCGGGCGAGGAATCTCTCTTTGTGTGAAAAGTTCGCCGCGCGGTCAGCCGAAGAGAGATCCCTCAGCGGACTGATCTACGTCCGCTTTCGGGATGACACCGCTTCTTGATTGGCTCCGCAATCCGTGGCTACCGCAGCAGCCAGAGCGGCAGGGCCGCTTGGGCGCACTGCTCGATCATTTGCTGATCGCGCGCGGAAAACGCGTTGGCGTTTTCGCTTTCGACGTCCACTGTGCCGATCACGCGCTCTTCGCCGGGCGCCAGCACCGGCACGATGATTTCCGAAAGCGTGCTGCCAAACGCCGTGAGGTATCGCGGGTCGTTTCGCACGTCACCAACAATCACGGCGCGCTTCTGCTCAATCGCTGCGCCCGTCAGCCCCTCGCCGACCGGGAACTGCGGATACTCCGGCGCGCCCGGCCCGCTCCACGCGATGATGGACACCTGCTCCGCCGTCACGTCGTAAACACCGACCCAGCGATACTCACCGAGCGTGCGGATCAGCTCTGCCAGCCGCTTCGCCTTGATCGCGCGATCGTCACTGCCCGCCGCGACGGAGCGGATCTGGCCGAGTACGTTATTGACGACAATCGGCACACGTTCTCCTACTTCAATCCGGCGAATTTGCCGAGGCCGCGCATTTTCATCTTGGCCATGCTGCCGTATTGCTTCATCATGCGGCGCATGTCGGAATATTGTTTCAGCACCTGATTCACTTCCTGCACGGTGGTACCGCTGCCGCGCGCAATGCGCTTGCGGCGCTTGCCGTCAATCAGATTGTCGTTCGCACGCTCCGCGGCGGTCATCGAATTGATGATGGCCTCGGTGGATTTCAGCTGCTTTTCGTCAATCTGCGCGTCCTTCGGGATTTTCGCGAACGGTCCGACCTTCGGCAGCATGCCCATCAACTGCTCCATCGAGCCCATCTTGCGGATCTGCTGCAGCTGATCGCGAAAATCGGCGAGCGTGAATTCGTTTTCGCGCAGCTTGCGTTCCATCTCGCGCGCTTGTTTCTCGTCAATATTCTTCTGCGCTTTTTCGATCAGCCCGAGGACGTCGCCCATCCCCAGAATGCGCCCGACGATGCGGTCGGGCACGAACGGCTCGAGCGCGTCGTATTTTTCGCCCACGCCCACGAATTTCACCGGCGCGCCGGTCACCTTGCGGATAGAAAGCGCCGCGCCGCCGCGCGCGTCGCCGTCCATTTTCGTCAGGATGATTCCCGTCACGCCGAGCCGCTTGTGAAATTCCCCGGCCGAGCGCACCGCGTCCTGCCCGATCATGGCGTCCGCGACGAATAGAATTTCCGTGGGATTCAGCTCGCGCTTCAGCGTCGAAAGCTCGTTCATTAATTCATCGTCAATGTGCAGCCGGCCGGCCGTGTCCACCAGGATCACGTCGGACGCGGAAAGCTTCGCTTCGCGCAACGCGCCGCGCACGATTTCGACCGGCTTGTCCGTGCCCGTGCCGGGCCAGATGGGCGTGCCCGTCGCTTTGGCGACCTGCGCCAGCTGTTCGCGGGCCGCGGGGCGATAGACGTCGGTTGAAACCACGATGGGCCGGTGCCCGTGTTCGGCGAGCCATTTGCCAAGCTTGCCGGTGGACGTGGTTTTACCGGAGCCTTGCAATCCGCAGATGAGCCAGACAGCGGGCGGACGCGAACCGAATTGCGGCTTCGCCTCGCGCCCGAGCAATTCAGCCAGCTCGTCGCGCACGATCTTGACTACTTGCTGGTCGGGCGAAAGTTGCAGCAGCACATCCGACCCGAGAGCTTTCTCGCGGACGTGAGCGATGAATTCGTCCGCGACGCCGAGGTTGACGTCGCCTTCCAGCAGCGCCTCGCGGATTTCGCCGAGCGCGCCGTCGAGGTGCTCCTCGGTCAGCTTGCCCTGGCCGCGCAGGTTTTTGAATGCGCGCTGAAGTTTGTCGGTTAAGGTTTCAAACATGTTTGGTGACCCGCGATCCGTGACTTGTGGTTCCGCGCGAATGAGCGATCCCTCGGCTCCCGGTGGTCGCTCGGGACGACGATGCTCAACGCATCGTTGATTCTAAGTGGCATGACGGGTCCGGTCAAATCGGGCTCAAAGCCCGTTCCGGCGACCTCGAAAAAGTGTGTCACTTTATTGATGCTCCTTTCCTTTGTTTTCAGCAGCTTAGGCCGAAAATTACTTTGCATGGTGTGTCACTTAATTTGGCGCAACCCGAGCGGCGAGGGGCCGGGCGGGAAGCCTCCGTTCGGCTTCGCGGAGGACAGACCGCGCCATATTTAAACCGGTAAACAACCATCGGTTCACGCCGTCTCATCTCTCGTCCTTTCCGGGCCGAACCACGGCTGATATCCCAGGCTCGATTTGATCTCCCAAGCGCCACTTCCCGTGGCCTCGGGAGCCCTATCCAGGTCGACACTGGGTGCCCTAGTCTGTCACGCTAACACGATGTCAAGAGATATTGTGAAGGTGCGCCTGTGGACTTTATTGGCTCGGCCGAAAAAACGTCGCGGAGAGTTGATCACCGGTTTCCGGGGTTAAAACCCCGCGCTTTCACCGGAAACCAATACGTCCATCAGGCTGTGCCGGCGCGATTTTTCGGCGCGATCATGAAGCCGGCGACTTCGGAGGTGGGCGTGGCATGCTCGACGAAAGTGAACGTTCCCTTTTCCTGCATCTCGCGACCGGCGCCAATCAACGCGCCCAGCGCCGTGCGCGCGAGCGCACCGCCCAGGCTGATTCGACGAACGCCCGCAGCCTCAAGCTCGGCGACGGAAAACGAGAGACCCTTGATACCTGCGAGGACATTCACGGGACGCGGCGCGACGGCAGCGCACACGGTCCTGATCGCTTCCAGATTCGGCAGCCCCGGCGCGAAGAGCACGTCCGCGCCCGCCGCTGCGAATGCCTGAAGACGGCGAATCGTGTCGTCGAGATCGCGGCGGCTGTAAAGGAAATTTTCGGCGCGAGCCGTCAGCGTGAAGGGAAACGGAAGCGCCCGCGCTGCCTCGGCCGCCGCCGCGACGCGCTCCACGGCCAGCACGGGATCGTAAATCGGGCGGCTATCGTCGCCGCTCGCGTCTTCCACCGACCCGCCGACGATTCCCGTGGCAGCCGCGAGGCGAATCGTTTCCGCGACCGTCTTCGGATCGTCGCCGAAACAGTTTTCGAGATCGGCGGCCACCGGCAAATCGGTCGCCTCGGCGATCGTGCGGCAGTGCGCGAGCACTTCGTCCCGGGTGACCATGCCGTCGCGCCGACCGAGCGAAAACGCGAAACCGGCGCTTGTCGTCGCCAGCGCTTGAAATCCGAGGCCAGACAGAATCCGCGCGGTGCCGGCGTCCCACGGATTCGGAATGATGAACAGGCCCGCGCCAGCCGCTTCGGTCGGCGCCCCTGCCGTTTCCGGTAGCTTGTGCAGCGTCCGGAATTTTCTGGCCTTCTCGCTCTGTGTCGCGCTCATCGCGAATTCATTCTAGGGGACGGGTGGATGCGGGTCAAACAGCCGCGAACGAAAGGTGCTGCTCCATATGTGCGCTGCTGATCCGTTTGATAACGCCGCTGCCTGGTTTGCGCTCGTGGGGAATATCTATCGCTCCGATCTAACTTGTTCCCCGCCTCGCGGCCACTTTGATCGTGTCTGTTGATTATATAAACGTAATGGAAACATTGACTTACATTAATTCCCTCTATATTACACCACAATTTTACACCTAATATTTTACATCCCTTTACTCATCTGGTAGATTCTCCCCATGGCAAGCAATACCTTCAGTCTCGCAGAGAAGGAGGCGAAGGAGAAACTGCGTGCAGCGGTGCGCAGGCTTCATGCCTGCTACAAAGAACAAATCGAACTTACGAAACAGATCGCAGACCTTCGATCCGTGATTGCTGCCTTTGCGCGTATGCGCAACACTGAATTTGTCGAAGAGGACGAATTTGGAATGACTGATGCAATCAGATTGGTGCTTGCATCGAGTGGCTTGGGGATGACACCAGAAGATGTAAGCAAGGGTTTGTATGATATCGGATTTAGCACCGACGAATATCAGAATCCAATGGCGGCAATTGGCACCGCACTGAAACGCCTCATCGGTCAAAAGCAGGTCAGCGTACTTCATGGCATTCCTCATACTGACGGAAAAAGCCGCTATCAATGGAGCGGCGGTCCTGTCGAACTAAAGACTCTTATGCAGGCAAGCAGCCCTGCTCACGACAGTGGAATGCGCGGCGACGAAAAGCCCAAGTCTCTCACGTCGCAGTATGGCGCGCCGACAGTGAGGATAAGTAAAAAGGAATAGAAAAGAAGGTGCGCTGCCGTCGGCGTCAATCGACGGCAGCGCGGAATGTAAGCGCGGAAGAAGCCGTCACTTAGAACTGGGATTGTGATCGTCGAGCCTTTCGCGCAGAAAGGCTGAAGACATGTCTTTCGTTTCGACGATTGATTTGGACATTTGATGCCCAAGCTTCCACGAATTTCGGCTCGCAAGATGCTGCAGGTTCTCCTGAGGGCGGGTTTCTACGTCCATCATCAGAAGGGCAGCCACGTGAATTTACGGCACCCGATCAAGACTCACCTTCACCTTGTGGTGCCGCAGCACGGCGGAGATTTGGCACCAAAGACAATCAAATCCGTCATCGTTCAAGCCGAGATGACCGTCGAACAGTTCATAGAACTCCTATAGCGCTAAAATTCGCGCACGCGCATTTCCGCAGGGTTATAATCATCATATGAAGAACGGCAAGGGGCGCAATTACGAGTACACCGCGTTTTTCGAGGCGAACGAGCGCGGCGGGTACACCGTCACAGTTCCGGCTTTGCCCGGGTTGGTCACGGAGGGCAAAGACCTCGAACACGCGCGAATTATGGCGAAGGACGCCATTCGGTGCTACATCGAAGGCTTGAAGAAGGCGAAAGAAGCGATTCCTGTCGAGAAAGAAACCGCTCAGCTGAAACTTTCCGTTGTTGCCTGAAGTCGCACCGCCTCCCTGAAGCAAATGTGTCGCACCTACGGCGCTTGGAATGGCGGGGGCTTGGTTTCCCAGCCCTTCCGGGCTGGGCTAACGTCTGGCGCGCCTACGGCGCTCGGAACCGCACTGATTTGGTTTCCCAACCGCTCCGGGTTGGGCTAACGTGTTCGCGCCCATGGCGCCGGAAACATTTTACGTTCGCTACGCGGAAGATCGCCAGCCCAGCTGAAGCTTTCTGTCGTCGCTTGGTTGCGTCGCGAGCGCCTCAAGTTTCTGGCATTTGATCCTGGACTAGAAATCGCGCAAGGGTCCCAGGCCTCCCAATTTTCGGGTGGGGGACTGACACGACAACTCCTTCGTCCCGGTCTATTGTCCCCGCATCCGCCAGTGCGTAGTATTTCGCCAATGCTGCTCCAACAATTACTTCAGGCGTGCCGCGAAGAGCTGCGGAAGGCGAAGCCGGCGATTATTGCGGCGTACGAAATCGTGCGCGAGGCGGACGAGCGCGCCCTGCAGACTCTGCTGCTGTTCTTTCAGGATCGCTGAAGCGCCCCGCTTCGGCGGATTTCGCAGGAACTCACCACTATTCGAGCGGGCACATTGTCTGGTTCGTTTCGTCCCGCGTGCGCTTGACTGGCGCACTTCGCAGGGCCAAGATGAATTTGCCTCGCCTCTGGCTAGCCCTCGACGAGACCGACAACCGTAACGCAGATTCGAGAATCCCGGCCCATTGCAGCATCATCCGATATTTGTCGGTGCGATCAGCACGAAAGGAGACAGCCATGTACGTTGTGACAGGAGCAAGCGGGAATAGCGGGCACATTGTTGCCGAAAAACTTTTGAAAGCGGGAAAGAAAGTTCGAGCGATCGGCAGAAGCGCGGAGCGTTTGCAGGGCCTGACGAAGCTGGGAGCCGAAGCGTGCATCTGCGACGTAACCGATCGCGCGGCGCTGGCGAAGGCCTTTGCGGGCGCGGAAGGCGTCTATGCGATGGTTCCACCGGATGAAACCAGCCAGAACTATCGCGGACATCAGGATCAGGTGATCAGCGCGCTGGCAGGCGCGCTCACGGAAGCTAGAGTGACGCACGTGGTTTCGCTCAGCAGCTTTGGCGCGGACAAATCGAGCGGCAACGGCCCCGTGGCGGGCCTGCATGACCTTGAGAACAAACTGAATCAGATTCCCGGCCTTCACGTGCTGCACCTTCGCGCCGGATATTTCATGGAGAACACGTTTGCGCAAATCGGGATCATCAAAGCGATGGGCCTGATGGCGGGTCCGCTGCGCGCGGATCTGAAACTGCCCATGATCGCCACGCGCGACATCGGCGCCGCCGCCGCGGAAAGGCTGCTGCGGCACGACTTCGACGGCCATCGCACCGCGGAACTTTTGGGCGAGCGCGACGTCACCATGACGGAGGTCGCGGGAATCGCCGGCCGCGCGATCGGCAAGCCCGGTCTGACGTACACGCAATTGCCGAACGAACAGGTTCAGGGTGCGATGTTGCAGATGGGCATGTCGAAGAGCATCGTGGACCTAATTCTCGAGATGGCCGGCGGGCTGAATTCCGGCCACATGGCGGCGCTCGAGAAGCGTTCTCCTGCGAACACCACGCCGACCTCGTATGAAACTTTCGTGATCGAGGAGTTTGTGCCGCGGTTCAAGGGCGTACCGGCCACGGCATAGTTCTCGAGCGACCGTCCCCGCAAAGTTGTTTACGGTTTTCGCGCGGAGACGACGAGGGCGGGCATCGGAATTTCGAGGCGATCACCGCGACGGAACGCGGCGGCGCTTTCCTGGATTGCGTCGCGCACTTTCGCGAGCGCCGCGGGCGGTTGGGCGCGCAGCATTCCTCCGGTTCGAGCCGATCCGGTGTAGAAAGCTTCGAAAAGGTCGGCGGCGGATGCAAGTTTCCAGACCAGCGGAAGCTGAGTCACCGTTACGCCCGCAAATCCGCAGCTTGCAAGCACTCGCGTGCATTCTTCGCGGTCGCTGAACCGAAAAAATGGCGGGCCGGGCGGAAGCTGGACGCCCGGATCGCCGAAATCCTCCAGCGCACGGAGCGCGACGCGGAATCCGAGCGCTTCTTCCGGTTTCGCCCAGGCTGTGAACGCGAACATACCGCCAGCTCGCAGCACGCGATGCGCTTCGCGAACGGCTTCATCGGGCTGGGCGAGATGCAGAATGCCGAAATTCATCACCGAGCGGTCGAAAACAGCGTCCTGAAAACTCAGCGCTTCCGCATCGCCGACCTGGAATTCAATTTCCGGATTGAGTTTGCGGGCCATCAGCACCATCGCTTCGGAAAAATCAATTCCCACGGGCGCCCATCCGCGGCGCTTTGCTTCCGCGGCCACGTATCCGGGACCTGTCGCGATATCCAGCAGGCTCGATCCGCGCGCGGCCGCGACGGAATCGAGCAGCGGAACGATCGTCTGCGATGTTAGGCTGCCGAGATACCGGTGGTAGCCATCGGAGGCGTGTTGCCATCCATCTAGCTCGAATTCGTGGAAGGCTTTCGCGTTGATGTCCGGCGGAGTCATGGAGAGCTCTCAACCCATGATAGCCGAAGACTGATCGCTGAGACGCAGAGGACGCGGAGAAAACTTAGTGCCGCGCGCTAGAGCAGGCGGCCGCAGAAATATTCGTAGAAATTGGGATCGCCCCAGTAGCTGAGGTGGGCGAGGACCGGCAGCGCGTAGGGGAATTCGCGCTGATCGTCCGGGAGATAGAATTTCAGCTCGCCGCTGACGGGATCCATGGACGCCCACGCGTTGAGCCAGACGAGCGGATCATCGCCATCGAGCTGGCGAAAGGCGTAGTTGAATTCAAACTGGCCGTAGGCGCGCCCGGAAGGCGCGCGGCGAAACGAATAGAGCATGGAAAGAATTTGCGCGCGGATGGCCTGGTCGCGCTTCACGTGCTGGCGGAAAAAATAGAACACCTTATCGAGCGGCGAGCCGAACGTGACCAAACCCTTCAGCTTCTGCAACTGCTCGAGACTCAGGTAGGGCAAAGGCGTGTCCCACGGCTGACCCGGCTGCGCGTTGCGTTCGGCGAGCAGGCCATTGATCGTGTCGTAGGCGATCACGCTGCCGAGTGAATGGCCCGCCAGAATCACGCGGTCGTAGGTGCCACTGGCGAGCAGCATCTTCAGCGCGGCCGTGGAGCCTTTCAGAATCGCGCTGCGCGCGTCGTAGTCTTGCGATTTCGCGTCTGTATTGACATACACGGCCACGTCGGCGACATACGCAGTGAGCGCGTAGGAAACGATTCCGGCAATTGCCGCGCCGCCGAGCGGCTCCCATATCTGTTTCTGGCGAATGATTGCTACGGCGTGGGCGAGCGCGTGGTTTCCGGGACGCAGGTCCAGCCAGAGCGCGGCCGCGAGGAAAAGCGCCGCCACGACCGCGTCCAGCGCAAACCACACTCGCTCCGCAGTCTGCTCAATGGATGTGCCGGATTGCCGGTGAATTTCGAAAAGCGATTGCAGGCCGAACCAAGCCATCAACAGGAATGCCGCGTAGCACAAAAAAATCACCGAATGCTCGAAGGTGAGATAGGACTTGAAAGCGGCGGTGAGATTCGCCAGCGCAGCGCCCCAATCGTGCGGCTTGGCAATCCAGGCTAGGAGCATCAACACACCCACGGCGAGCGCGGAGTAGAGAAAGAAAACGCGCGCGAGTTCGCGGCCGTAGATTGCAAGCACCTCGCGCAGCGCGTGCCGCATTTTCATGCCGTAGGCGCCGATCATTTCCTGGAGGTTGTCGGCAAAATATTTCAGCGGCGTGAAATCAGTTTGCAGAACCCATTTGAGCGTGTCCACGGCGTTGAGCTTGTCTTCCGTTTCGGGCGCCCAGTAGTATTCGAAGAGATCCACATACGCCGCGGGCTGTTCGTTCGGGCTCTGCGGCCGGTCCGGCGGCGCGTCTTTTTCAGGGCACGGAGGCGCGCTGCGATGGGGCGCGAAAAATCCGATGCGCATGCCGACCTGCACCCAATCTTCGTGCGCGATCTCGATCGGGCAGAGTTTGGCGTTCAAGCCGCGGCTGCGCGTGAGATGGGTGAAGACGCCGCGCGCAAAACTATCGAGCGTCTCGTAGGGATCCTGTTCACCGATGCCGTGGATGATGAGGAGGGCCTGGCGCGCGCTGCGCAATCGCGGAGGAGGGGCTTCAATGACCGGCGCAGCCATCGCTCGGGGACTCCGGGTGCTAATCGAGTGTGAAACTCATGGCCCGGTAAATCGCGGGGACACTATATCACCGGCAGAGGATTGCCGGCGACGCGCCGGTTCAATCAAGGAAAATCGGGAGGCAGAGCGGAGGCTCGACGTGGAAATCGAGGCGGGCGATTTCGGCGAGCGCGCGATTGAGCACGGCGCTGTCGCAGGCCTCGAGCGTCATCACGAACGGCAGCGCGGAATGCGGGAAGCCCGGCTTTTGCAGCAGCGCGTCGAGGCTGATTTCATATTTCGAGAGAATCGCGGCGATGGACGCGACGATGCCGGGACGGTCGCGCACGACGAAGCGGAGATAGTGCGGCACGGTGAAATCGCCGCTCACCGAATCCGGAACTTCCGCGGCGCCAGGCAGCGCCTCGACCGGCGCGCCGGAGCTGCGGAGAATTGCATAGAGATCGGAGATCACGGCGACCGCGGTGGGATCGCCGCCGGCACCGTAGCCGGAAAAAATCATTTTGCCACCGAATTCGCCGGTGGCGGTCACGATATTCTGGCTGCCCTGCGCGTGGGCCATCAGCGAAGCCGCTGGAATCAGCGCGGGTTGAACGGCGGCGGCGAGGCGCACGCCTTTGTTCGTTTCCTTCTGCGCTACGGAGATTTGTCGAATCGTGCAATCGAGGCCAGCGGCGTACATAAAATCCACGGCCGCAACGGCGCTGATCGAGCGGCACGGAATCTGCTTGCTGCCCACGCGGAGGCGCAGGCCGGCCTGCGTGAGGATCAGTAGTTTCGCGCGCGCGTCCATGCCGTCCACATCGGCGCTGGGATTGGCTTCGGCGTAGCCGAGCGACTGCGCTTCCTTCAGGGAGGTGTCGAAACTTGCGCCATCCTTTTCCATTTTCGTGAGAATGAAATTGCAGGTGCCATTGAGAATTCCGGCAATTTTGTAAAGCCGGTCGCCGGCGAGACCTTCCTGAATGCCGATGATGGCCGGAATTCCTCCGGCGACGGAGGCGCCAAATTCGAGGCGCTTTCCGATTTTTCGCGCGAGGTCGAGCAACTCGGGGCCGGATTCGGAAATCAGCAGCTTATTGGCGGTGACCACGGACTTGCCCGCGCGCAGCGCCTTGCGCACCCATTCACCGGCAGGCTCGAGGCCTCCGATCAGCTCCACGACGACGTCCACATCGGAGGAAAGCACGTCGTCAACATTTTCGGTCCAGCGGATGTTCGCGGGCAGGGAGGCGATTTTTTTCTTTTTGATGCCACGATTGAAAATGTGCGTGAGGAGCAGCGGACCGCCGGAATCCTGGGAAAGAATCTTCGCGACGGAGCGTCCCACGGTGCCAAAGCCAACGAGGCCGATTTTCAGACGACGATCCGCGCTCGCGGACTTCTTGACGGGGCGCGGCTTGGCCGCCCTGGTCTTCGACGAGCGGGATGACGTGCGCGATTTCCCCAACGAACTTTCCTCCGGATACTCATCCTACCAAAGGGCGGAGAAGACGCGCAGGAGAAAGGCTGTCTAGTGTTTCGTTTTGTTCTTATACGCGCCGGATTCGATATAGGGCTTCAGACGTTCGAAGATGAAATGATGCCAGACTGCGTCAACGATCTTGTCCTCGCCGTCCGAAATCTCTCCCGAGACGTCGCAGGTGACGCGCATTTTTGTGCCGGCGGGGTCGGGAAGAAAATCGAATGTGGTGACGAAGGTGACCGCCTGTCCCGAGAAGCCGAGCGGCCCGGTGAAGCGAATCTTTTTTCCGCGGTCGGCATAAATCACAGTGGCATGGAGCACGCCGTTGCCAGCGTCGTCGAACATTTCATAGAAGCCGCCGCCGGGCTTCGCTTCGATGAAGAGTTTTTTCGGATGCTCGGAGAAGGAGTGATCCCACCAGCCGCTGATGTCGCCTGTTGCGGCGTCGTAGACCTCCGCGGGACTCGCAGGCAGAACCAGTTCTTGTTGCACCTGGAACGCGCCGGTCTTCAATTCCTTCGTCTCGCTTTGCAAGCGCGAGGGGACGCACATCAGTAGGACGGCGGCAAACAGTGAGACAAGCGCAGCTTTGAGTTTCAAGGGATTCCCTCCACGGGTGGATTTTGCCCGCCGATTCGACAGGCATCGCGAGCAGCGAATTCGCCCGGCGCGTGCTGCAATGTGTTGGGGCGCCTACTCTGAATCAAAAGTCACTGAGCGAACCTTGGTCAACGCCCCGCTGGCGTCAGAGGCCTGGAAATCGAGGCGATAATTTCCGGGCGGCAGCGCACCCAGCGGAACTCTGAGGCCCAGCGGCACGACGGTGTTTCCCTTGTCCACGAAGGGCGCAGCATCTACGTCGTGGGCTGAGGCGATGATCTCGCCGGTTTTAGCGTTCACGATGTTGAACGCGACTCGAACGGCCGGCGGGTTGGGCTGATTAAGGTGCGGATCGTAGAGCTGCGCGTACAGAGCCACTGTGTCCGTTTTCTTGAAATGGTTGCTGGCCGATGGAACGATCTCCATATTATGGACGACGAGGGGAGTACGATCGGAGAGCAGATCAGCCTCCAGGGTCCCGCCCATGCCCTCCACCTGATTGACCTGATTGCTGAGAGCGAGGCCGCTCACGCTGAAAGTATTGCCGTCGTAGGGATCAATAACCAGCGGGGCTTCGAATTTACCGAAATTCTGGCCGCCGGCTGTGAGCACCACATCGAGGCGGTACGTCCCCGGAGCAATTTGAAATTGGTTCGAGTAGCGTGTAGGCCTCTGCGTGAACTGCTTCCAATCGTCTTTTTCGAGATCGAGAATCACGTCGTCGCTGAAACGGGCGGCCACCGTTCCATCGGGACGATAGGCGATGCCGAGAATCTTCATGTCCGCGTGGTATTTGCCTTTGTCCTTGGAAAAATCCACGGACGCGGCGGGAAATTCCATGGCCACGTTGACGCGCGCTTCGTTGGGCGACGTGTAAAAGAAAGGCGCTTCGAGCGTGCCGGTGATAGAGCCTTTGTCCGCAGCAGCGGCGCGGGATTCGAGATCAGTTCCAGCGGGTTTGCCGGCCAGCATGTCCTTCGATTTGGCGGTGCAGTATCCGCTGCGCGAGCGGACCTGGAGTCCGCCGCGCTCCATTTTTACACGGAGAGCATGGCACGACCCGTCGGGCGCGTCCGGAGGCGAATAGCCGAGGAAATAGTATTCGTCCTGTTCGTGCGCGATCTTTGTAAGGCCGCCCAGGAAATCGTTGCTGTTCAGGATCGGAAATCCGCCCGTGCCGTCGGCGAGCGCGTAAAGCACGGATTGGTTCGCGGTGCCGGTGTCCGGCATGGTGGGCATGATCAATTGCGTATTACCGGCGCCTGGCGCCATTGGATTTCCGGGCATTCCGCCCGGAATACTTGCTCCACCGCCGCCTGGCGCGCCGCTGCCTTTGCCGCCGCCTGGCGCCCCCGAACCTCCGCCCGGTGAACCGCCTTTGCCGCCTCCGCCAACACCGGTGCCGCCACCGAGTCCACCGCCTCCGCCAACGCCTCCACCACCGCCGCCCTTGCCGCCTCCTCCACCACCACCCCCGCCTCCGCCACCACCTCCATGCTGCGACGGATCAGCGGCGTCGGCAGCAGCGAGTATCGGATACGACGCCAGGACCATGTGTGGATGCCCGCTCGCGAAATCGCCTGGAGTGCTATCCGCCGTGGCGAGAGACCCGTCATCGCGCAGAAGCTGAGCACCCGGCGGCGGGCCTGGCATTGCGCTTATAAGGCCGCGAACATCCAGCGGATAGATGGCAACGTTGGCTTGATTGCAGGCGGAAATGGTCGCGGTCAGCTCAGCCTGGAACTCCGACGTGAGGGGAAATCCGGCCGTGAAAAGAACGACGCTTTTTCGACCGGGCACGTTCGCCAGATTCTTGGCCAGGCTCCTGATTCCGAGCAACAGTGTGTGAACTCCAAAATCGGCCTCGGCGTTGGGGAGAGATGCACCGCCCCCAGGATTTCCGAGGGTCGAGGCGTTGGTCATAGAAGGGTCCGGAGCGTTTGGCGAGACAGCAGAAGGCTTCATGGAAGCGGCAGCCTGTTTCAGGCGAGTGGCGTCCGCGGTGAAATTCTGAACGATGCGAAGAGCCCCGGTGAAATCCACGACGGCCATCACGCGATCGGGTCCGGCGTTGGCATCTATGAATTTCCCGGCTGCGGCCCGTGCGCGGGCCTGATCGCCGAGGTCCATGGTGGAATCATCAAAAAACAAAACCAAGTAACGGCGGTCGGGAGCGCCGGACGGACCCGATGTGGAACCGTAGGAGAAGTTGATGATTGGCTGTTCCTGATTGTTGTCGAAGACGTGAAAATCCTTGGCCGTGAGATCGTGGATGTAGTTGCCTTTTTTGTCCGTGACGATCACGTCCACGCGGACCACGCGCGATTCGGCGCGGATGACCGGCGCACCCGGAGCAGCAGTTTGTTCGGCCGGAGCCGGCGAAGCAGCCGGAGCAGAAGATTGTTGCGCGCGCACGATCGCCGGAGCGAAGATCGCGCGTCGCGCGAACCATCCTGCGGCCACAATGAGAAGCGCGGCGGCCAGAAGCGGTTTGATCTGCCGGAGCCTCATGACTCACCTTCCTTCATCGGTTCTAATACGGAATTTCAACCACGCCATTTTCGGCTGAGAGCGACGCGGCGTTGCCATCGCGGACGACCAATCGGACCACGTAGTCGCCCGGTTTCAAGTCAAAACTCGTTTTCACGGTCACACCGGTATGGCTCAGCCGCTGGTACGTCTCATCGCGCAGTTTCATAGAGACGAGCCTCTGCGTTCCGGTGACGAAGTTTCCATCGCGATCGAAGATCGCAGTGACCACGGTGAGGTCGTCCTGATTGCGGCCGTCTGCCTTTGCAAACCGAACATGAGCCAGATCCACGTGAGCGAGCACGGAAAGTTTCGCGTCGGTTGTTCCGGTTTTGTAATACTGCGTCTGGATACCGACGGGAACGCCGTGCTGCTCCTCCTGGGAGAAGACGGCATCTTCAATATCGCGCCGGGCTACCTCGGCGGGAGTTTCTCCGTGCAGCGGCGCGTAATATCCGCGCCGCGCCTGGATGGTGAATTTGTTTTTCGGCACCAGCGTGACTTTCAGCGTATGGAAGTGACCGTCGTATTTAACATTCTGGGGAACGAACGCGAGATAATAATATGCGGCCGGCGCCCCGGCCACCTCGCGCAATCCCGCGGTGAGATCGTTGTTATTGCGAAAGGCGTACCCGCCGGTATCGTCGGCGAAATACTCGAGCGACGAGGATTGAAGGCTTTGAGCCGTGAGTCTCCACTGTACGCGAAGTCCGGCGTTGACGGGGTTAGGGTCATTCGTATCTTCGCTGATGTCCGTGCCAATATCCGGCACATAAAGGCCGCGCGCATCGAGCGTGTTGATAAAGACGCTCTGACGGATGGCGCGATCTATCAGGTCGGAATACTCGGTTTCGAGATTTGTGTAGAGGAACCCCGGAGAGATCAACACCAGATTGCGCTGGCCCGGCAGTACCGACAGCCTTTCAATGATTTCCCGCACGCGCCGCAACGTATATTCCGTCCGGTTTTCCGTCTGCTGCTCGATGCGAAGGGCCTCCGAATTCACGAGCGATTGCGCTCGAGAGATGTCGGCCGCGGTCGGGGCGCCGTTCGGGGTAGGGTTCGGTGACGCCGAGCATACCATGGCGTCCGAAGTTGCAACGTCCATCGCATTCTGGTCGTGACGGTTCTGAATCAAATCAGCCTCGTAAGGCTCCATGGGCGGGCATTCACTTGCGGATGCAAAAGCCACCGAGACCGTGTTGACCTTCAACTCACGTAGCGCCTTGTGCAGTTTGTCTCTGTCGTCGGTGAAGTCCAATTGGTTTTGGCCGGAAACCGTAAAGACGGCCACGCGATCCGTGGGTTTGACCGAGGAATCGACGAACTTATCGGCGGCACTTCGCGCCTGCATTAAATCCTGCTGATTGAGCAGGCCGTCGTCAAAGAGCAGGGCAACGAATCGAGAAGCAGCCTGGAACGCCGGAGCGGCAGGCGCCCCGGGCTGAGCGGGGGTTGCCGGGGCGGCGTTTGTTGCGACGGCCACATGAGCGGCGGAGGCAGGCGTCTCGACCGAAAAATTCGAAATGAGCTGAGGCTTGCCGTCCTGATACAGCTGAAAATCTTCCTTGTGGAGCGTGGCGACGGCGTTGCCATTTGCGTCGCGGACGATCACACGGACCGGCACCAGATTCACCAGCACGCGCAGTGGGACGGAGGCCTCTTCTGTCGTCAATTCGGCCATGTCCGCGCTCGCAGGAGTGGGTGCGGCGGGGGCCGGCGCTGCAGCCGTCGAAGGCTGCTGCGGCGATGCATCTTGAGAAGGCGCCGCAGGAGGCGGCTGCGTTTGGGAGGATTGGGCGCGCACGAGAGCAAAGCGCGCATTGCCCGCACAGGCGAGCAGAACGCCGAACAAAATGACGGCAGAAATTCGAAGACGCTTCGCCGCTGGCGCGTTCATTCGGAACTCCCAAGGCCGCCCGGAGCCCACCGCACCGGGCCAATCCTTTGCTTCAACTCCGGGGAGTTTACATCGAACTCACGATGTGAGTTGAGCTTTCTTTCTCCTTGACCTGACCCACGCCTTGGCGCTACCGTCGCGCCGAATCGGCCGTCCGAGATGGTACGGGCGGCGCTCAATCGGAAGGACTTATCTCTCGTAGGAGGCCGCATGGAACGTCCCGTGGGCGTAACGATTTTGGGGGTGTTGGGCTTGATTGGAGCGGGGATGTTGGTTGTGGCCGCCTTCGGTGTGCTGTTAGGGGGCGCGATGATTTCGAACATGGCGGCCCGACCCGGAGTGGGGATGGCTGCCGGAATCGGCGGGGCCGTCTTTGGCGTAATGTTCCTGGGTTTGGCTGTCCTCTACGTGGTCTCCGCCATCGGACTTCTGAAGCTTCAGAATTGGGCGCGCGTATTGGTGATCGTCCTCTGCGGTTTGGGAGTGCTTTTCAACGGGCTTGGCGTGTTGACCGCTCTGATCCACCTCCATGTGGTCATTGTGCTGGTGCGAGCCATTGTACTGGCGGTATTTGTTTGGATTGCGCTGTACCTCTTGAAGCCGCACGTGAAGCAGGCGTTCGGCGCGACCGGATTCTGATCCGGGCGATTCGAGCAGGTCGAAATGAAATTCGCGAAGATCGTATTTTGGGGCGCGGGGATTTGGGGCGTACTGACACTCGCGCCTCTCTACTCCATTTTCAATATGATTGGACGCCAGGACCCGCCCGCGATCACCCATCCCTTGTTCTTTTACGGCTTCGTGGGGGTCGCGCTGGCGTGGCAATTCGCGTTTTTCGTGATCGCGACGGATCCCGTGCGGTTCCGGCTGATAATGATTCCGTCGGTCCTCGAGAAGCTGGCCTTTGGAATTCCGGCGATCGTGCTCTTCACGCAGAGACGTCTAAGCATGGGCGATCTGGGGCTTGGATGCGTTGATTTGCTCTTCGGTGCGCTATTCCTGGTCGCGTTCGGCGCGACCGCGCCATAGACCTCGCTTGACGCGACTGCCGCAAGGTTTGCAGCGAAGCGGTGTCTTTTGCGAATGACGCACGAGCCAACTCTTGCGAAGCGTCGCAGCGAGGTGCTATCGTGACACTTCGTCAAAAAGGAGCAGGAAATGGGTTTTTTTAGCACGGCGACACGGCGGGCTGGCATCGCGGGCGAACTGCTGTCATTTTTCGCGCGCAACAAACGCTGGTGGCTCTTGCCGGTCGTCTTCGTGGTGCTCTTCGCGGGCGTTCTCATTGTGGTGGCGCAAAGCTCGGCTCTTGCGCCGTTCATTTACACCCTCTTCTAGGCGAAACAACACTCGATGGCCAATTCTCTTGCGCACGACCTGAAGGCTCTTTGGAGCGCCTGGAAGCGTCTGGCGCACAAGATCGGCAATTTCCAGGCGCGCGTGCTGTTGACAATTCTGTACGCGATTGTGGTCCTGCCGTTCGGTTTGGCCGCGCGCCTTTTTTCGGACTCGCTGAAGATCAAGCATCGTCCCACGAAATGGACGGATCATCCCCAGGAAGAGTACGACATGATTTGGGCCCAGAAACAGTAGGGCATGCACATCCTCGGAATTTCCTGCTATTACCATGACGCCGCGGCCGCGCTGCTTCGCGACGGCCAGCTTGTTGTTGCGGCCGAAGAAGAACGCTTCTCCCGCGTCAAACACGATTTCAACTTTCCCGCCAAGGCGATCGAATTCTGCCTGCGCGAAAGCAAAATAACCGGCCGCGATCTCGACTATGTCGTCTTTTTCGAGAAGCCGTTCCGCAAACTCGACCGGATACTCGCCAGCGTGCTCCAAACCTATCCGCAATCTTGGAAGGTGTTTCGGGAGTCCATGATCGGATGGATGCTGGACAAGCTGTGGGTGGCCAGCACGTTGCAAGCGGAGCTGGGGATCAGCCGCGAGAAAATTCTATTTTCCGACCATCATCTCTCTCACGCCGCCAGCACGTTCCTTTGTTCTCCGTTTGACGAGGCGGCGATTCTTACGGTGGACGGCGTCGGCGAATGGACCACGACGGCCTGTGGCGTGGGGCGCGGCACGCAAATTCGCCTCAACAAGCAGATTGATTTTCCTCATTCGATCGGACTTCTCTACAGCGCGTTTACCGCGTTCCTGGGATTTGAAGTGAACGAAGGCGAATACAAAGTGATGGGCATGGCGCCCTATGGGACGCCGCGATATGTGGATAAGGTCTGGAAAGTGGTGCAGCAGAACAGCGACGGCTCCTTTTCGCTCGACATGGATTATTTCTGCTTCCAATATTCCACCGACCGGATGTTCAATCAGCGATTCGCAGATCTTTTTGGCGAGCCGCGACCTTCTGAAATGCCGTTCTTCACCGAGTCCACCGGCTACCCGAAGTATTTTGGCGAAAAGCCGCCCGATTACATCACGCAGTGCCGGGTAAACGAGCACTACGCCGATATCGCGGCGAGCCTTCAGCGCGTGACCGAAGATCTGCTGGTGGGCATGGCGAAAAGTCTCCAGAAGGAGACGGGCTTGAAAAAGCTGTGCATGGCGGGCGGCGTGGGACTTAATAGCGTCGCGAACAGCCGAATCCTTCGCGAGTCGGGCTTCGATGAGCTCTACATTCAACCGGCGGCGGGCGATTCGGGCGGAGCGCTGGGGGCCGCGCTGTGGGCCTATCATTCGGTACTGGGGAAGCCGCGGGCATTTCGCATGGAGCACGCGTACTGGGGACAGGAATACGGCGCGGATGAGATCAGGACATTTCTCGAGAGCGAGAACATTCCGCATCAGGAGGTACGGGAGAACGGGGAACTGTTCGATCGCGTCACCGAATATTTGATCAGCGGCAAAGTGGTCGGGTGGTATCAAGGACGCTTCGAATGGGGACCGCGTGCGCTGGGGAATCGCAGCATCCTCGCCGATCCCCGCAATCCAGCGATGAAAGACATCGTGAATTCGAAAATCAAATTTCGCGAGCCGTATCGCCCGTTTGCGCCCTCGGTGGCGGCGGAATCTGCGACGAAGTATTTCGAGATGGATCACGCCGCCCGCCAGTATCCCGCGCGCTTCATGCTCTACGTAATGCCTGTTAGACCCGAACATCACGCGACGCTACCGGCAATCACTCACGTGGACGGCACCGCGCGGGTGCAGACGGTTTTCCGGGAGCACAATCCCCTGTACTACGGATTGATCGAGCGGTTCGGCCAGGCCACGGGTGTTCCAGTCGTCCTCAACACGTCGTTTAATTTAAGGGGCGAGCCGATTGTGACCACGCCTGCAAATGCGTTCAGCACGTTTTCGAGGAGCGAAATGGATTGCCTGGTACTGGGAAATTTTCTGATCGAAAAGCCGGCCTGATTTTCAGGCGCGACTGTTTATTATGCGGGTCGGAGGGGAAATGAGCGAACCCATTCCCGTGAGCACGGACCCACCCGCGCGGCGTTCCGTGCTGCGGTCCGCGCTCTACGTATTGCGACTGGTAGCAGTCAATCTCCTCGTTTTTTTTGTTTTGGCAGAGCTTGTTTCGAACGTTCTGGTTCACCGGCGCACATGGCCGTCAAGCAGGCCAACGTATCGCGTCAATTACGATCAGTTCTGGGTGGACATCAATCCCGCATTTGGAACCTGGCACCGGCCCAACGGCGACTTCGTCCATCAGGGCGGCTGCTTCAGCGTGGAATATTTCACCAACAGCTACGGCGCGCGCGATGTGGAACGCAGCCTGCACTCATCGAAGCCGCGCACCCTGGTGCTCGGAGATTCCTCGATCGAAGGATTCGGCGTAGCTGCCGACGATCGCTTGAGCAACATCCTGGAGAGGCGAACCGGCCGCGAGCATCTCAATTTCGGAACGAGCAGCGGATTCGGCCCGCTGCAGTATGCGCTCCTCTATAAGACGATGGCCTCGGCGTTCGATCACGACGTTGTAATGGTAGGCGTGCTTCCCGACAACGACTTTCACGATATGGATTTAGCTTACTGGAAGGCTCATGGGAAGGGTAACGTCTATCGTCCCTATTATGCTGATGACTTCTCGGTCTTCTATACAGGCCATTTCGAGCCGAACCCGCGAGAAAAACGCTGGGATCATGTGGAAGATTTTCTGCGCGCGTACCTCGCTTCTTATCATGTCGGCCAATACCTTTATACCCGGCTATATTGGGGAACGTTCAGAGACCGTTTCAGGCCCTATTCCGGCTACAACGATTACACGGATGTGGACCTCGCCCGCCTGAAGAGAGCTCTTGAAGACATCAAGAGCACAGCCGATGAACATCACGCGAGGGTGGCCATCTTTCTGATTCCTCGCGCCATTGATTTCAAGCGCTTCCATGAATCGAACGAGAATCGGTTGGGCCCAGTGATGGAAACTTGGGGACAGGAAGTCGGAATCCCGATCAAGGACCTGCTGCCGGAAATGGACGCGAAGTCTGGCGGCGACTACGCCTCTTTCTACCTACCGTGCGACGGCCATTGGTCGGCTCACGGAGGCGCCGTGGCCGCCGAAGTCTTGCAGCCGTGGCTCGATTATAAGACTGTAGCGGAAACACACTCGAATCCGTAGGTCGCGGGGCGTCCGCAGCATATCTTTCCAAGAGGTGAACTGGTTGTTACTATTTCCGGGAAAGCGTTCAGCACGTTTTCGAGAAGCGAATTGAATCGCCTGATTCCGGGGAAATTTCTGATTCAAAAGCCGTGAGTCGAATGACGAATCCCACTTCTGCCGCCGGCGCTGCACCCAAACGTACCTTTATCGGATCCGCGCTGTACGCACTGCGACTGATCGCGGTGAATTTTCTGGTCTTCGCCATCATGGCTGAACTTGTGTCTGTCGTCCTCGTCCATCGGAAAAGTTGGCCCTCGAGCCGGCCCACCTACCGCCTCAACTACAACGAGTTTTGGGCGGACATCAATCCGGCGTTCGGAGTCTGGCACCGTCCCAACGGCCACTTTTTCCACCAAGGTGGCTGCTTCAGCGTCGAATACACGACGAATAGCTATGGCGCGCGCGACAAAGAGCGCAGCCTGCATTCATCGCAACCTCGCACCGTGATGCTGGGAGATTCTTTCGTCGAAGGTTTGGGAGTGCGGGACGAGGAACGCTTGAGCAACATCCTCGAGAGGGACACTGGTCGCGAGGTTCTCAATTTTGGCACCGGGGGCGATTTCGGGCCGTTGCAATACGCGCTGCTATATAAAACCATGGCCGCGGCGTTCGACCATGACACGGTTCTAGTGGGCGTGCTGCCCGACAATGATTTCCGCGACATGTCGCTGAGCTGGGGAAAAGTCCACCACGCCGGCCGCTACCGCCCCTATTACGCCGACGATTTTTCCATCGTCTACGATGGCCATTTTAATCCGAACGCCGGGCAGGGAACCTGGGATCATGTCGAAGCGTTTTTGCGCGCCTATCTCGCTTCCTATCACGTGGGCCAGTACCTTTATTCGAGGATGTTCTGGCGTACGCACGGCCCCTATTCAGGCTATAACGACTACACCGACGTTGATCTCGCCCGCCTCAAGGTCGCGCTCACGGACATCAAGACGACTGCCGATGCCCACCACGCCCGGATGGCCGTCTTCCTGATTCCCAGCGTCAACGATTTCACACGGCTAAATCAAGCTGGCGCAAACCGTTTGGGCCCGGTGATGGAACAGTGGGGACGCGACGTGGGAATTCAGGTCAAAGACCTGCTGCCCGAAATGAATGGACAATCGGGAGGCGACTACCGCTCCTATTTTCTCACCTGCAACGGTCATTGGTCAGCTCGGGGCGGGAGAGCGGCAGCCCACGTCTTGGAACCTTGGCTTGATGAAACGAAAACGGCGGTTAGATGAAGCTATAGGCCCGCTGGCGTGCAAACCGGGGTCTGAACTACCGGCGCTTCACTAGAAGTCTGCGACAAATAAAAAAGGGCTGCCTGGGAAAGCGCAGCCCTTTGAGACCCCGGCCGTGGCAGCCTGTTGAAGCAGGCGCCTGCAGCCGAGAACGGTTGAGCTACCTACCACGTAGGACGGACAACGGCTTGGTTGCTTCCAGCTTCTTGGACTTCTTCAGACGCTTCGCTGATTTCTTGGTCGCCATGTGGTTTCTCCCTGTTTCGGATTTGCCCCCGCGGGCTTTCACCATCCTTATATGCAATGCAGGTGCCAAAGTAAACAGCGCGGTCCGCGTGCGCTATCCCCTTTCGAATCTTACGTGATGCCAGCGAGCCCCCGCGCGCCCATGACCCCTATGTTGAACAATTCATCGCCCATTGAACCATTCAACACGGCTAGGTTCCTTGACCGTGCTGCGCGGGTCGAATACACTACGTAATTCGCTTGGGTCCGCGAAGGGCATCCGATGCGCCGACTCCGCCACTAAAACAGGCCAGCCCGCGAAAATAGAGGAGAAAGATCGTTGCCGAAACGTACGTTTCAGCCCCATGTGCGCCGCCGTCACAAAAAACACGGCTTCCGCAAACGCATGAAGAGCCAGGGTGGACGGAAAGTCCTTGCGCAACGCCGCAAAAAAGGGCGTCACAGCCTCACGCGAGTCTGACGCGACGTCGCTCGGTTTGCCGCGCGAATGTCGCGTGGTGCGCCGCGCCGAATACGACGCCGTCTATCGCGAAGGCCGGCGGCGGTCGAGCCGCGAATTCACCATTTTCATTCGCCCCAATGGCCTCGGTCTCAGCCGGTTTGGCTGGAGCATCAAGAAAGCGCTGGGCGGCGCGGTCCAGCGCAACCGCATCCGGCGACGGCTGCGCGAAATTTTGAGATTGCACCGACAGGAGATTGCCCCGGGATGGGACATCGTGATTCACCCGCGCAGCTCGGCGGCCACGGCGGACTTTTTGGTGCTCACCAGGGAATTGCTGCAGCTGATTCCCCGCGCACCCACGCCTTGAATCCGGCCGGCGAAGCGCGCCGATTGACCACGCGAGGGAAATCGGCAGCCGCGTGGGCGCTACTTCTGCTGGTCCGCTTCTACATTACTTTCCTCTCGCCATTCTTCGGAGGCGCTTGCCGGTTTCATCCTTCCTGCTCCAACTACGCGGCGGAGGCCATCGCGCGCCATGGCGCCGTGCGCGGATTGTCTCTCGCGCTCCGGCGGCTGCTGCGCTGCAATCCCTTCATCAAGGGTGGGTTCGATCCCGTGCCCGAAGATTCGTCGTCCCAGACCTTCGCGCATCTGCCGCGAACGCAGGGTGACCGGCAGTGAACGAGATGTCGGACCAGACACGCGGAATCATTTTCGTAGTCATCGTGGTTGTGGTCACGTTTGTCTGGATGCATTACTTCCAGCCGCAAGTTCCGCCGCCGCAGAAGGCCGGTGCATTTGCGGGACAGACGGCCCCCGGACAAGCACCCGGCTCAGGAACAGCGCAACCGGGTGCCATGCATGGTTCCATGCAGATGGCCGCCGGTGCCGCGCCCGTGAAGATTCCGGTGATGCAGGCGTCGTCGGAAACGAACATCGTCGTCGAAAGCGATCTCTATCGCGTCGAGCTATCGAATCACGGCGCGGTGGCGCGAAGCTGGAAGCTGAAGAAGTACTTCGACGATCAGAAGCCGCCGCGCCCGCTCGATCTGGTCAACCCTGATGTCGCGCAGGAGCTTGGCTGGCCGCTCTCGCTGATGCTCACCGATCCGCAACTGGAAGCACAGGCGAATTCCGCGCTCTATCAGGTCACGCCCAACTCCGAAAATCTGACCGCGCCCGCCGAGATCACTTTCCACTATAGCGACGGCCACCTCGACGTCAGCAAGAAACTGAAATTCACGCAGGATTACCAGATGTCCATCGAGGTATCGGCCTCGCTCGACGGCAGGCCGCTTGCGCCCGCCGTCGCATGGCGCGGCGGATTCGGCGACAAGGCGGTCCGCAACGCCTCGCAGCTCGTGACCGTTTTCTACAAGCAGGCGGACAGCCTAAACCTGCTGCAATATAAAAAGCTCGGCGTTTCCGGAAATCAGATTCAGCCGTTTCAGCAGTCCGGGGCGATGCAGTTCACCGGAATCATGGACCAATTTTTCGCTGCCGCGTTTATTCCCGACGGAACTGATCTGGGGCTCTGGCACTGGACGCAGTGGCACCACTTCACCGCGGATAATCAGCCGGGGACTTCGCCCGAGGCGGAAATCGCCGTCGGCCCAACCGCTCCCGGGACGATGAAGGCGCGAGTCTTCGTAGGCCCGAAAGACTTGGGGCTGCTCACCAAAGTGCAGCCGTCGCTGGAGCAGCTGGTGAATTTCGGCTGGACCGGAGTGATCGCGAAGCCGCTGCTTTTCGCGCTGCAGTGGCTGCATCGCTACATTCCCAACTGGGGTTGGGCCATCGTCGCACTGACGCTGGTAATCAACTTCGCCGTGTTTCCGCTGAAGATGAAGAGCTGGCGATCCATGCAGGACATGCAAAAGATCGCCCCGGAAATGCGTCAGATCCAGGACAAGTACAAAAAGTATTCGATGACCGATCCGCGCAAAAAGGGCATGCAGGACGAAATGGCGGAGCTTTACCAACGCCACGGCATCAATCCCATGGCGCAACTCGGCGGCTGCGTGCCGATGCTGATTCAAATGCCCATCTGGTGGGCGCTTTGGCGGGTGTTGACGGGCGCGATCGAGCTGCGGCACGCTCCGTTTATGTTCTGGATCCAGGATCTCTCGGTTAGGGACCCGTATTACGTTTTGCCGGTCGCCATGGCCATCACCATGTATTTGATGACCAAGATGACGCCGCAATCCGCAGCGATTGATCCGTCCCAGCAGAAAATGATGAAGCTCATGCCGCTGATGTTCGCAGCGATCTTTTTCACCTATGCGAGCGGACTGAATCTCTATATGTTCACCAGCAATCTGGTGGGAGTCGGCCAGCAATACTATCTGAACCGCACCCGGCCGCTGCCGACGAACAGCCCGTTCAAAAATAAAAAGAAGAAACCGCAATGAACGGCGATCGAACTCCACGCGTGAATCGCGCGCCCGGCCGGAATTTTCCCCGCAGGGACCATAGCGCCCCCCCGCCGCCGCTCGACCGCGAGCGCGCCGTTGCGGAGCTGAAGCGTTTTCTCGAGCTCGCCGTACGTGAAATGGGCCTCGCCGTGGAATTCGAAGTGTCCACGCCATCGGGCGACGACGCAGAAGTGCTGGTCACGTTCAGCGGAGCCGATCAGGAATTGCTGCTCGAAAACAGCGCGGAGCTGCTGCTCTCGCTCGAGCACATCGCGCACCGCTGGCTGCACCTCGATCCGCGGCTGCACGATCGCGTGCGATTCGATTGCGGCGAATATCGCGCCACGCGACTCGCGGAATTGAAGCTATCGGCGCGCGTGGCGGCGCAGCGCGTGCGCGAAACGGGCCAGCCATTCCAATTCAACCCCATGTCGTCGCGCGAGCGACGCATCGTTCACCTTGAGCTCAGTGGCGCTGCCGGTGTGCGCACGGAGAGCGAAGGTTCCGGCGATCGTCGCCAGCTCGTGGTTTACCCCGCTACTCCCCCGAACAAGAGGTAGGCGTCGTCGGCCCGCGGTGAGACGCTTTCGCCGCGTCGCTACACTTCGATGGCGTAACCTTCTTTTCCAACGTTGATGCAAAGAGTTGCGCCGAGCTGGTCGGAGAGCCCCGCGGTTTCGTGGATGTGCCCGCAGAAGAGATACGGCGGCTGCTCGCGCTCGACCCACGCCCGCAGCGCAGGACTGCCTGCATGCTTGCCGGGATCGTATTCGTCGAGCCGAGTTCCGTACGGCGGAAAATGAACCACGAGATGAAGATTGGCGATTCCATCGAAGGGCGCGAGCGACTCCTGGATTTCTTTCTCGGAAAATTCGCCGGGCGTGTTGAACGGAGTGATATTGCTATAGCCGAGGCCCGCCCACGGCGTGGACTTCGTCTGCAGCACGCGGTGCTGAAAATCCACGAAGCCGAAGCGCCGGCAGAATTCGCGAATATCGTCGTGCGTCTCGTGATTTCCCGGCAGCACCCACAGCCGCTCGCCGAGCGGAGCCAAAGCCTTGCCGCAGGGATCGAGGCCGCGGCCAAACGTGGCCAAATCGCCCGCGCAGATGTACACGTCGGCGGGTTGCGCGACGATCCGCGCCAGCGCGCGAAGATCGCCATGAATATCGCTGAAGATCAGGACCTTCACTGAGTTTTCTTTGCAGGAGTGCCGGGCGCGGGTTGCTGCGGAACCATTCGCTTCTGCAGCATTCCGTTCGTCAGCCAGCCTTCTTCGAGCACGTTTCCAGCTTGATCGAATACCACGCGATACGTGAATGGCTGCGGGCCGCGCCGCCGCCCGTCCTGAAACCGGTTTTCGCCCAATTCGACGACGGGATGGCCGTCCTCAACGAAACTGATAATGGACGGGAAGCGGGCGAAACTCCAGTAGAGCCGCACGCTGGGAAGCTGGAACGCGCGCGCGATGAACTCGTTCGGCGGGGAATCCGGGATGAAGTTGAAGACGGTCGGCCCCGCCGCGCGGAGATCGAACTGCGATTCGAAAATTCCGTCTGGCGAGCGTATCGCGTCGCCCCAATCCAGCCACGACGGCGGGATTGGCAGCGCGCCGATCCGTGCAATTTCGATGTGATTCTGATCGGCGAAGGCTTTGGCTCGCAAAATCGCCTCGTGATGCGCCACCGAGCAGGCGAACAGATAAACGAGCCCGGCGAACGATCCGGCCTGACACCATTGCGCGCGCGTAACGCCAAATCCCCAACCATTCTTCGCCGGTCCGAAAAAGAGCGCGGCCAGCAACAGGCTCGCGAGCGCTGCAACCCACAAGTGGAAGGGATATCCGGCTGCGCGCGTCATCAGCCACGCCAGCAGGTCGCCGAGTGTGAAGAGCACCCACATTCGCATAGCGCGGGCGCTGCTTTTTTCCCGCCCGCAGTAGATCCACGCGATTACCTGCGGCACCAGGATGATCGCAGTGAAGCTGAAATCAATAATGAAGAGGAGGTCCCAGGCGACGCGTCGGGTCGAAATCGGATACCACATGCGCGTGCCGAACGAGGTCATGCCGTCGAGAATGATATGGCTGGCGATGCCCACGCCATAAATCAGCGCCAGCATTGCCAGCGTCGGCGATTCCAGGTCATGAAAGCGCGGCCACTTCCGCTTGACCCACGGGAGAAGCGCGCGCGTCAGGAGGGCAAGCAGAATTGCGAAAAACGGCAGGCCGACGAAGGAGTGCGTGATCGCGCGATGATATTTCACGATGCCGAGGGGATCGCGCGAGAACGCCTCGGCGAGAATGTCCACATCGGGGAAAACTGCGCCGAGCGTCGCGGCAAAAATGGCGACTCGCTCCTGGCGCTTGGAAAAAAATCCCTTGCCGAGGAGCGCGCCCGCGATTCCGTGAGTTACAGGATCCATGAGGGATTCAAAACGGCAGAAGTGTACACGATTCAAAGCGCCAGCGCGACGTGAAGCGGATTCAGGTTATGTGACTGCGTTCCTTTGCGGTCAGGAAACTTCGAGCAGCACGAGGGACATATCATCCGTGGGCGCGCCATCGCGCCAAGCCGCGACGCGATTCAGCATCGCTTGTTGCATATCGCCGAACGGCAGCAGCGCCGTCTCGCGCACGATTTCTTGCACACCTTCGGTGCCGAGCATGTCGCCGTTGGTATCGAAGACCTCGCTGATGCCGTCCGTGTAAAGCACCACGCGGTCGCCCTGTTTGAGGTCCACTTCGATCGCCGCCTCGGTGTCAACGGCATCTGGCAGTCCGCCAAGCACCATGCTGCGCGATTCCAGCAGCCGCGGCTCTTCGCCGGGCGTTACGATCATCGCCGGAGGATGGCCCGCGCCGGCGAAAATCATTCGCCGCCCTCCGATGTCAATCCGCGCAGCCGCGAGCGTAAAAAGAAGCGCCGACGTCCCCAGGTTTTGCATCACGAAGCGGTTCAGTTCTCGCAGCATGCCGGTGAGCGGCACGCCGCTGCGCAATTGCGACATCGTCTCGCTGTAGATGCGGTTGGCCACCAGCGCCGAGCCGATTCCGTGGCCCGAAACGTCGCAGACCAGCAGGTTCAGGTGGCGATCGTCGAGCGGACTGACCAGGCCGAAGTCGCCGCCGATCGAACGGACCGGATTAAAATACGCGTCCACGCGCATCCCGCCCCACACCAGCGATTGCGGCGCGAGGCTCTGTTGCACGCGCGCGGCGAGCAGCAGATCTTCTTCGATTTCGCTCTGGCGCTGTTCGAGCTTTGCATTAGCCTGGCGCAGCTTGGCCTCGTCCTGTTTCTGTTCGGAGATATCGGTAAACGTCACGACAATGAACTCAAGCCCGTCGGGGTCTTCAAACATCCGAGAACTGATGATGACCGGCAATCGGCTGCCGTCTTTCACGGGAAGGACGAATTCGAAGCGGTTTTCGCCCTTCTCCCGGCCGCTCTCGACGTGACCGCCCATGATCTTGCGTTCTTCCTCGTTGTAGAAGCTCATGCCATTACGGCCGACCACTTCGGAAGCCGGAAACCCGAACATCCTCTCCAGGCACGAATTGATGAAAAGGATGGAGCGACAGTCGTCCAGAATCATTACACCCTCATTCAGCGTTTCGAGGATGTCTTCCATCTGCAGGAGCCAATCGGGTCGTTCCATGTTCATGGCGATCTCTTTTTAGATGCTACAGACTGCGGCGAAGGAGCATCTTATCGGATTCCGGGGTAAGCGCCAAAGCACCGCCGAGGCTGTAGAATGTAAGCTGCGAAGCGCGCGAATATGACTGCAAACGGAAACCGAAATCCGCCGGGACCGAAGGGTATGCCCATTCTGGGCATGGCGCTGAGTCTTCGCAGTGATCCCCTGGCCGGAATGCGGCAGATGGCGCGCGACTACGGCGATGTCGTCCGCTTCTATGTGATGATGCAGGAACGCGTGCTGCTGAATCGTCCCGACCTGATCAATCAAGTCCTCGTGATCCAGCAGGGGAAATTCCACAAGAGCGAACTGACTCGCCGGATCACCGTGCGGATGCTCGGCCAGGGCTTGCTGATCAGCGAAGGCGAATTCTGGCGGCGTCAGCGCCGCCTGGCGCAGCCCGCGTTTCACCGCAGCCGCACCAACGACTACGCCTCGACGATGCTCGAAATCGCGCAGACCCATATCCGCGATTGGCGCGACGGAGAAGAGCGCAACATCGCGATGGAAATGACGGCGCTCACGCTCGATATCGCGGTGCGCACGCTTTTCGGAACCACGCTGCCGGGAGAGGCGCGCCAGGTCGGCCACGCGATGACCTTCCTGATGCGCTATTCGCTTCGGCGGCAGCGGTTGCCGTTCCGCATTCCCGAGAATTGGCCCACGCCGGCGAACCGCCGCGCGAATAAAGAACTCGAGTTTATTGACTCGCTCGTTTATCGCATGATTTCGGAGCGGCGCGCGGAAGGGAACACCAACCACCACAACGATCTGCTCGCGCTGCTGATGGGCGCCATGGACGAAGACGGCAGCCAGATGACGCCGCAGCAGCTCCACGATGAATCAATGACGCTATTTCTCGCCGGCCATGAAACGACGGCACAGATGCTGGGTTGGACCTGGTACGCGCTGAGCCAGAATCCCGCAGTCGAAGCCAAGCTGCACGAGGAATTGCACGGTGTGCTGGGCGGGCGGCCGCCGGAAGCGGCGGATTTTCCGCGACTCCCTTATTTGCAGGCGGTGATGAGCGAAATTCTGCGGCTATATCCGCCCGCGTACATTCTGGCGCGCGAAACGATTGAGCCTTGCGAAGTTGGCGGCTACGAGCTTCGCGTGGGCTCAACGATCGTGCTGTCGCAGTGGATCATGCATCGCGACGCGCGCTATTACGATGATCCCGAAGCGTTTCGTCCGGAGCGCTGGCTCGACGGCCTCGCGGACCGCTTGCCGCCGGGCGCTTATTTTCCGTTTGGAGACGGGCCGCGCCGCTGCATCGGGCAGGGATTCGCGCTGCTCGAAGCGGCCATCGTGACGGCAACGATCGCGCAGAAATTCAGCTTCCGAATGGTGCCCGGTCATCCGGTGGTGCCGGAGCCGCTGGTGACGTTGCGTCCTCGCCACGGAATTCAGATGACGCTTCACGCACGGAGCTAGTGCACGAACTCGCCCGTCCCGCCGCTCGACCACGGATCGTAGGTCAGGAAAAATTGGATGCGGTCGCGCGTGGGCGGATGGTCGTACGTCAGCAGGACGTCCAGCGGACTTGGGTCGGGATACTCGAGGTTCGTTTCGCCGAGCACTTGAAACGCCTGCGCTCCCACCTGTGCCGCATCCGGCGTCAGCCCATGCGTCACTTCGATTGAATACTGGTCCGCCTGATGCTCGAAATAGCGGCTGACGCCGTTGGAAACGGGCGACGCAATAAACGAGATGATGCTCAAGAGCAAGAGCAGAACCGGCAGCGACGCAAGATCGTCCACTCCTCGAATCTCCCACGCCGCTCCCCGCCATGCCAGCATCCAGCCGAGCAAGCGAAACCCAAGATAGAACGCGACGAAAAGTGCGACCGCGGAAATCGCCAGCCCCTTGATTTCGTGATTCAGCACGTAATGGCCTGTCTCGTGGCCCATAACGGCTACGATTTGCGGAGTCGTCATTTTCGCGACAGTCGTGTCGTATACCACCATGCGCTTCGAAGCGCCAAACCCGGTGACGTACGCATTTAGATCGGTGCCTTTGACGGCCTCACCCATCAGGAACATGCGCTCCTGCGGGATGTTTTCGCCGGCGCGCTGCACCATCTGCTCAAGCGTGGATGTAAGCACCGGGTCTTTCTGCGCCAGTGGTTCAAATTTGTGGAACAGCGGATCTATCACGAGCGGCTGTGCGAAGTCAGCGGCCACCAGGAGAGGCAGCGAAACCAGCCAGAAATAAAACCACCATCGCCGCGGACTGCTGCGAATCACGGCGTACAGAATCGCGATCACAATAATGCCGACGACGACGCTGACAAATTCGCCCTTCGACCAATCCCACGCCCACGATCCCCATCCCTGGACGGATAATCCGTAGTTGCGCAATACCGTGTGTCTGTAGATTTCCTGGGGCAATCCGAGGACGTCAATTGTGAGAACCAGAAGCGGCGCAAACACCATCACTTGCACGAAGCGATTCGATGACGCGCGCTCCCCCCAATCACGGTATTTCGGCGCCAGTTTCAACCGGAGAATCAGCCACAGGACGATCAGTCCGTAAATCGTGCCGATGAGTATGAATGCGAGCCGAATCTTGCTCAGGCGTTCCGTCTTCGCGTAAAGCTCCGGCGGGAGCGTGTACGCGGTTACCGTTTTCGTCGCCGCTTGCGGCGCAGCGTCCAGTGGCGGCAGTTGCTCTTGCGCTTGAGGAATCGGCCCGGGCGGCGCTTGCGCGCTGGCGGGCGCCGAATGGAATAGCAGAGCGAGCGCCAGAACTCCAACAAGCAAAGCGAGCCTTTTCGTCATCATTCCCCCCGAGATAGTTTGGTTGCCCACATCTGTTGCCAAGTGAGACGTTGCGCGGAAGTATCTCGTTAGCGTGCCCGATGCGCAATGCCATTTCGACTCGCCCTTCAATCCTCGCCCTCACCCCCAGCCGTCTGGCATAATGCCGCCATTATGACAGCCAGCACCGCAAGCCCGCTTCCGACCGTCAATCGCCAGTTCACATTAGCCGCGCGTCCGGTCGGAATGCCGAAGGAATCCGACTTTCGTCTAGTGGAGGCGCCTATTCCTGCGCTTGCCAACGGACAAATTCTGCTGCGCACAATTTTTCTCTCGGTTGACCCGTACATGCGCGGCCGGATGACCGGCGTCCGCACGTACGCCGATCCCGTTGATATCGGGCAGCTGATGGTTGGCGGCACGGTCGGCAAAGTGGTGCAATCCACGAACCCGCAATTTCGCGCCGGGGATTTCGTGGTCGGCTACTGGGGCTGGCAGGAATATGCCGTGTCGGACGGCAAAGGATTGCAGAAGCTCGATCCTAACCTCGCTCCCGTTTCCACCGCGCTTGGCGTTCTGGGGATGCCGGGAATGACTGCCTATTTCGGTTTTCTCGATATATGCCAGCCGAAGCCGGGAGAGACGGTCGTCGTTTCCGGCGCCGCGGGAGCCGTCGGATCGCTCGTCGGCCAAATCGCGAAGATCAAGGGCTGCCGCGCCGTGGGAGTCGCAGGCACCGACGACAAAGTCGCGTGGCTCACCGGCGAAATGGGGTTCGATGCCGCGTTCAATTACAAAACCACGCAGGATTACGTCGCCAAGCTGAAGGAACTTTGCCCCAGCGGGATTGACTGCTACTTCGACAACGTGGGCGGCGCCGTCACCGACGCGGTCCTGCCGGTGCTGAATGTGCGCTCGCGCATATCCATCAGCGGACAAATCTCTCAATACAATTCGACGAAGCCGGAACCCGGCGTGCGGCCGTATGCCTATCTGCTCACCAAGCAAGCGCGCGCGGAAGGCTTCATCATCACCCAGTTTGCGAATCGCTTCCCGGAAGGCATCGCGCAAATGGCGCAGTGGCTGAAGGAAGGCAAGCTGAAGCACCGCGAGCACATCGTCGAAGGTTTTCAAAACGCGCCCCGCGCACTCATCGGCGTCCTCAGCGGAGAAAACACCGGCAAGATGCTGGTCAAGTTCGCCGACGCGTAATCTTCGGCGCGTGGATTCAGTCTGAAAACAATCTAGAAAGCTCATCTTTGGTGAAATAGTCAGCACAGATTTTTGGATGTTTTATTCCGCATTCTTTATCTCTGAAACACGCGAAAGTCTACAGGTGGTGACGTATACGCGCTCTCTCGTGATTGTTTGGGTACGGTCGTGACTGGTCCACGCGGCTGGTACACGACGTACTGAATCCGGGCCGAACTGTCGGGCTTGATTCGTCGGACCGCGATTTAGTAAACGCACTGATAATGAAAGCTCAAACCGCAAATTGGGCGTCGGCAAGATAGTTTTCTGTTGGGCGATGTTCCTTCTAGCGCTTCTACTGATGTGGCTGAACGGGCACGGATATTGGCGTTAACCAGTCGCTATTCTTAGAGTCTATGCCACTCTTGCCGCACCTTCGCCCTGCCGCGGCGTACAGTTGCCTCTTTGGATGCCGCGCTGGACGCGGATTGCCATGCGCCTTCCGCCGCGACTAATATGGACATGTAGAACGCGCTCTCGACGAGGGAGAAGTACGATGAGAATCGCACGCTGGGTATTTACCGTTGTGTTGCTGACGCCACTGATCGCGCCGCTGAGGACCGCCTCCGGGATGCCGCAGCAGCAGGATGATTCGGTCGCGGCGGCCGCTCGCCGCGCACAGGAGAAGAAAGCGCAGCAGGCGAGCGCCACCAAGCCCGCCAAGGTTTGGGACAACGACAATTTGCCGGACACCCCCGGCGCCATCAACGTGATCGGGCAAGACACCCCTGCACCCGCCGCAGGGAATGATGCCGCCGCTCCGCCTGCCGAAAGCGCCGCCACCTCGGCTGCCAATAAGTCCGCTCTGGAAGGCAGCCTCGCCTCCGCCAAAGCGAGCCTCGCGAACCTAAAAGCTGATCTCGACGTGGCGCAGCGGAAGTACGTGATGGACCAGTCCACGTACTACGGCAAGACCAACTACGCGGCCGACAGAGATGGCGCTGCGGCGCTCGCCAGCGAAAAGGCTGATATAGACGACAAGCAGGAACAGGTCACAGCCGCGGAAAAGCAGCTGGCCGAGTTGCAATCGAAGGTTGATTCCGCCAGCACCGACAAACCGCCCGCCGCGAAGTAGGGTTTCACGACTAAAAACCCGCCCGAAAATCGGCGCGCGCCGTCGCGGAAACGTACCCCTACTAATAGTACACATTTCCCTTGACACACTAGACGCCCGGGCGCACAATCCCGCCAGTTTTACGGGGCGTTTTCCGTTTTACATGCTTGCCGGCGTTCTTCGTCCAATTTCTGCCGGCCCATCTGACTGCGAGGCAAAAGGATGCAATATCTGCCCGGCTGGACGGTGCAGTGTTTGACTCCGGAGTGTCCCGCGCGCGGGCACTGGCTGCGCGTGCTGGGCACGCCACAGGAAATCTGCAGCAATTGCGGCGCTCCGCTCCATAATGTGCCGCCGCCGCTCGCGCCGCGTTTCCGCATGCGTCCGCGCCCGCTGGCAAGCTATCGCCCGGCGCGGGGTCCGCGCTGAAGTTTTCGCCTGGCAGCGGCTGACCGCGCCCCGGAAGCTACGGAGCCGGTCTCGTCCCCGCCGCAGCCCCTTGAAGTAGGTTGAGCTGGTAATTGGAATACCGGCCCGGATCGCCTCGCGAGCACGCTTAGGGCGGTTCGGGCCTTTTCGTTGGGACGCGCGCGATTTCGCACTTACGAAATGGGAGCGCTGAAAAGGGGGGAGCGGCCGGTGGGGGGACCGGCCGCTCGTGGGCATTGGGGGTGATGGAGGTGCAGCAACTCGGGGCACTGGCCCCGAATCCACAGTGATTCTGCCGGTAGTACGCGGGACGGTCGATAGACAGCTTGGTTCAATCGTCCCGGTACCTTCGTACTCAGCTGCAAATTTCGACGCATATTCGCCCGGACACGCCGGCAAACTGCGCCCACATAGATAGACTTCGTTGTTATTGCGGCCGGGTTTTCGTTAGAATGCGGGCCATGCCAGTTCAGCCCTTTGAGGTTTCCCAGCGCAACGGATCGCTTGCGACGGTACAAATCATCAGCGTGAAGGGCGCCATCACGTTCGCCTCTTCGCCCGCGTTCCAGGACGCGCTCTCCGCGGCGACGGCGCCGCGCTTGATCGTTGATTTCACCGAAGTCTCGTCGCTGGATTCGATGGCCATCGGCACGCTGGTGCGAGCTTTTGTCTCGTGCCACAAGGCCGGGCGCAAACTCGTGCTTGTCGGGCTGAATTATCGCGTGAAGAACATTCTGCAAATCACGGGTGTGGATCCGCTGTTTGAAATTTACCCGACCATCGCGGATGCGCAAGGCGCGCTGATTTGAACGCTGCGCGATTTGCGCTGTAGCCATCGGCAATGCCACTCCCTCGCATTTTGCCGACGCTGATTCGACTCCTGCCCCAGCGCACGGCCCTGTTACGAACGTCGCCGCAGGCCTCGCGCAAGAAGCGAGACCGCAGATTGGTGACAGCTCAAGTTCGCGACGCGGGCGCAAGCGTCCAGCTCTATCCGGAAGTATCAGGTTCCAGCCCGCTGCTGCCGTTGAAGGACGCCGCGGCAGCGCCCGGCTTTTGGCCCATTGCCGCCATCTGCGCGACCGCCTGCCTCGGACTTCTGATCATGGAGTTCGGCGGGGACGAGGGGACGTACGCATCGTTTTTTCCGGCGCCCACTCATGGCATTGATCCCTACTGGGTCCTGCGCGTCAAGGCTTGGTGGGTCGGCGCGATCCTGATCGGTTTTCTCGCGCTGCCCGCGCTGCTGATGCGTTTATTGCCGGGCAATCGCCTGCGCGACTGCAATCTTGGGTTCCGCGGTTTCCGCGAGCATTTCTGGATTTACGTTGGTTTGTACGCCGCGGTGCTTCCGGTGATCTGGATCGTCTCGCTCTCGCCATCCTTCTACACGTTTTATCCAATGTACGGCAATGCGGGCCGCTCGTGGTTCGACCTGCTGATGTGGGAGGGAATGTACGCCGGACAATTCGTCGCTCTGGAATTTTTCTTTCGCGGATTTCTGGTGGGAGGACTCGGGCGCTACATCGGAATCTTCGCCGTTCCCGTGTCCGTGATCCCTTACATGATGATCCATTTCACGAAGCTGCTGCCGGAGGCGGCCGCGTCGGTGATCGCCGGATTTATTCTTGGTTACCTTGCGTGGAAGACGAAATCCATCTGGGGCGGCGTGTGCGTCCACTGCGCCGTGGCCGCGACGATGGATTTGCTGGCGCTGTCTCACAAGGGCCAGTTGCCCTGGCTGCACGGCTAGCGCTTGACCGAAACTCTCGCTCGGCAATGTCGTGGGTCAGTTTCCGGTTAACGCGTCCATCAGAACTTACTCGCCGGGTGCGGTGGTCGGGCCCGCGACCCCTTGCGCCTTGGCGCGGCGCCTTTCCCGGAGTCTTCCGACGAAGTACATCAGGCCGAAGTAAAAGAGAAAGTTTCCTAATGCCACGATCCAAGTGTCTGCGTTATGGATTTTGTTGCTAACGGCAAAGCCGGCGATGAAGCCGGGCAAGAGCAAAAACATAATCAGATAACCGATCCACTCGATTCCCCTTCCCGCCCAGTTGGGTAAACTGTGGTCCCCGATGATCAGCCACGTCAGTAGTGCGAACGCGAGACCCGACAGCAGCGGACCGATTAGTCGCCCAGTCCTAATAGCCACACATCGTCTCCCTTGCGCTTCGATTCGCAATTTCTCTTAGATGTTTGGCCTTGACCCATACTGGATGGTGTTTAGATATACCACGCCAACCGACTTCGGAGAAGGCTACGGAGTAAGTGCTGATTAGTCGGATAATCGGAAATCCACGAACGACGCTCAGACACCAACCTTTGCCGCCAGCACGCTGAATGTACTACGATAAGCGCCCGCCGATGAGCGACAACACTCCTTTGAAATCCAGCGATCCGACGAGCGACATGCTCTGGGGATTCTGGTATCCGGCGCTGCGAAGCGATCAATTGCGCGGGCGCAAGCTCGAGCGCGCCATGCTGCTCGAAGTTCCGCTCGTCCTCGGACGCGATTCGGCCGGAAAGCCGTTTGCGCTGCGCGACGTCTGCCCGCACCGCGCGTTTCCGCTTTCGTTCGGCCGCTTCGACGGCGCTTCGGTTGAGTGCGCTTATCACGGCTGGCAATTCGACGCGCACACCGGCCAGTGCCGCCACATTCCTTCGCTGACCGCGGATTCGAAGCTCAAGTGCGATCGCATTTACGCCGGAAGCTTTCCGTGCGAGGAACGCGACGGCTACATCTGGGCGTACATGACGAATCTCGACGGGCGCACGCCGTCATCACCAAACGCCCCCCCGCCGACTCCGCCCGCGCCGGAGCTTCCGACGTTCAGTCCGGGCTTCAAGATCGCGCATCTCTGGGCCGATCTTCCGTGCAGCGTGGACCACGGCATCATCGGATTGATGGATCCCGCGCACGGACCGTTCGTGCATCAGGCGTGGTGGTGGCGCAGCCGCCGAAGCATCCGCGAAAAAGCCAAGCAGTTCGAGCCGATTCCCAACGGTTTTCGCATGAGCCCGCACGCGCCCTCCGCCAATAGCGCGCCGTACAAACTTCTGAAGCTCATCACCGGCGAGCCTGCCACCACTACGATAGATTTCGTGCTGCCCAACCAGCGCTTCGAGCAGATTCGCGCGGGCCGCTACTGGCTCTCGAGCCGCACCACCGTCACTCCCGTGCGCCGCGATCTTTGCCGGCTCGATTTCGTGGCCGCGTGGAATATTCTTCCGTGGTTCCCCGTCGTCTCGTTCATCATTCACGTGCTGGGGCCGCGCTTCATCCGCCAGGATACCGAAGTGATCGAGAAGCAGGGACTTGGTTTGAAATACGAGGATCGTATGATGCTGGTGGACGACGCGGACCGCCAGGCGCGCTGGTATTTCGAGTTGAAGGCCGCGCATCTGGAATCGCTGCGCACAGGCGAGCCTATGCGCCACCCAGTTTCCGGGCCCGTGACTCTTCGCTGGCGGTCGTAGATTCCAACCGCAGTTTCCCGCGTTTGCACCCAACAGTAAAGCTGCCCGCCTAAAGGCGTGCGCTACATAACCAGCGGCGGAGCGCGATCGAGGCGAATGGTCGAGGTGACGCCAAGCAATATCGCCGGGCACGATATATCGTGCCCCTACGAAGAAAAAACGACGATTCGCTTTCTCTTGCCCTGCACTAATCTTGTCCCTTCGTCCAGTTGTTCGCCTCCGCTCCAATAGCGCATAGTTTTGCTGTCGTTTGTCGGCGCTTCTTTCTGTCTTGTTTCATGGGAGGATTGCCGTGCATCGTTCACTTCTAACCATCTTCGCAACGGGGCTTGCACTTGCGCTCGCCATGCCAGCTTCGGCGTCGGATATTGGCGCCGTGAAATGCTCGGTGAATCAGGACCGCGTGTGGGTCTACGAGTCGCTCAATAGCTTCGACGTGGAAACGCGGCTGAAGTGCGGCGAGACGGTCGAAATTCTCTCCCGCGTGAAGGGCTACGTGAAGATTCGCACCGCGAGCGGCGTGGAAGGTTACGTTCCCGATGCGGTGTTTCCGGATTTGCCCGCGCTTCCTCCGGATGACAGCGATAAACCGCCCGTCCTCGTTGGCGCACGGCCAATTGCGAGCGCCGTTGTGCATCCTGCTGCAGCTCCTGCGGCAGTCGCATCCTCCGTCGCGCCAACCGTAGCGCCAGCTGCTCAGCCAATCGTCGCTCCGCCGGTTGCCGTCTCGAAGCCTGCTGCGACTCCCGTTGCCGCGTCGAAACCTGCGACACTGCCCGTGACTTCCGCCGTCGCTGCGGCGCCAAATTCGCCGGTCGTCGTGAACGTGAAGCCGGCATCAGCAGTCGCAACGCCCTCGCGTACTCGCCCAACTGAGAAACCGAGTGGGTCCACGGTTGTCGTGGAACCGGCTGCGCCCAAAAAGGCTCCTGCAAAGCCAGCTTCCGCCACGCAAACTGCGAAGGCAACGGCCACCGCTTCCGCCTCGCAACCGTACGCGTCAACTGCGACAGTCGTTTCGGCAAAGGCAACAGTGGCGCCGGTCAGCGCCAAGATGATGGACACATCCGTGAATGCATCGCCATCAGCCGACATCATGATCGTGGAGCATTCAACACAGCCGGCCGATTTGGAGGATTATCCCGACTCGAAACCGGACAACGAGAGCGCCGATCCGGCGTGCCAGGTATTTTTCTCCGCGTACGGCTTGGCCCCGGCGCAGTACAAATGGCTGGTCGAAAATCGCCGCAAGCAGTACTCCGGGATTTGCCCCGCTGCCAATCTATCCCAGGTGGATTACGTGATCCTGTTCGCGCATGATTCCGACACGTTCAATTCCGCCATGCCCGCGCCGGTTCATACCGACCGCAACGGATTTTCGGATTTCAGCCCGATGACCACAGTGGACACGGCGCTTCAATCCATCTCGGACCTCGACAAGGCCCGCTATGAATTTGTGTGGGTGTTCCACACGAAGCGCGGCACATTTGATCCCACGCGATTTTCCGTGCGTCGCCGCCCGCAATTCACCACGGACGCAAAGGGATCGCATGCCTCGGCGCGGGCGGTGGAGGACGCGTTCCATTTCATCGAGGGACAGGGGAGCCCGGATCGCTGATACGCGCGGCTTTGCGGAAGTTTCGCTTTAGCGAAGTTCGTTCAACGAGAAAGTTGTCTCGACCTCTTGCCCATCGGGTGTGTCCACCTCGATTGTAGTGAGCGCCCCAGAGTCGAGTTTATTCACGTCGTAGTCCACGTCAATCCGCGCCCCTTCGTAACCACTGATTGTCTGGTCGCTATAAATTGGCTCGCCGTGGACAGAGCGAGCGTCAATTTCGGAATTCTGTTTCGCGTGCACGTGGAAGTCGTTCCAGAACTCGCCTAGCGTTCCCGCGGTATCCGTCGGCTTCGGATAGGTGTCCGTAAAGTAGATTTCCACGTGCACGCGAAACTCACCGGGCTTCCCGAGATAGTCCTTTTCCGCATCAGCGGCGTGATAATCCATTGGCGTTTGCGTGAGCGCGTCCACAAGAAAACGAAATGGAGTCTCGACTTCGATCAATCCCACATTGGCGCCCGATTTGGGGGGAGGCAGATTATGCCGGTAACGCTCGAAGAACTCTTGACGCTTTTCGGGATTAGCTTTGGCTAGAAAATACGCGTCGCGGATGGTCTCGGAGGAAAACGGATAATCGAAACCGAGCGCCGGCTGTGCGATCAGGAACGCCAGCAGCAGAAACGACAAGGCCCATCGTGCAATTGGCTTCATGGCGCCCTCCCGCATCTACCAAGTTAGACGCGATAAATCGCAAGGCGGGTATGTACTGCTGAAGATTATGCTCGATGAGTTAGTTCGTGATCCCGCTGAGAAACGGATAATGATCGGCGGCGGCCATGAAGAAAAGCATAGGGAGCGACACCCAGAATCCCGTGCGCGACGCCAGGAACGCCCAGCGCGCAAAATATGCGGCTTCGGGCGGCATCGGCGTGCCCTGCTCGGCGCTCGCCCGCGTCCATGCGATCAACCGCTTTTGCGCGCGCCAAATAATTCCCCACGCATTCAGCAGCATCAGGAGACCCATTCCGCCGCCGATGCTGATCGCCAGATGGCCGTTGGACGACTGCGGATTCGAATTCAGCACGAGCACGATCCACGATGCAGCGATGGCAATCGCGGAAATCGCGATGGCGCGCACCCAGGCGCTATCGAGAATTCCCGCGTGCGGCAATTGGAAGGGATAAATCAGCGCGAACGCCACCAACCAAACAAGCAACCACCAGCCCATCCAGTGCCACGCGAGTGCCGGGTCTCCGGCGTTGTGCGCGTCCGCAGCTAAAATCATCCAGAAGTAGCGCAGCCCCGCGATTACCGTGACCAGAGCGGACCACCGGAACCACCACATCGCGCGCGACATCAGCGCCGGAAAAATCTTGGCGCGCACTGGCGCTTCCAACCCCTTCAGCGTGGGAGTCCCCACCAAATTGAAAAAATAGAGCAGGCCTATCCAGATGATGCCGGCCACCAGATGCATCCAGCGCAGCGCAATCTGTTCGGTCACAACCGCGCCCTGCGGAAAGCTGATCTGCGGTCCAGCGGCCCAAATAATACCGGTCAGAAGCGAGGGTAACATTCAGCACCTCCAGCTTGCTTGAGGCCCAAGCCTGCGAGCACGCGCGCATACTATCCCAAATCTTAAGGGGTTGTGTTATAGACTTCCGCGCTCGGCGAGTATCATCTCGAATCGCGCGAAGGGAAACCATGATCGGGAAAACTTCAGCGGGGAAAGTCTACGCAGGCACTTCGGGATGGGCGTACACAAGCTGGAAGCCCAAATTTTATCCGGCGAAGCTTGCTTCCGCGAAATTTCTCGGTTACTACGCGACGCGACTGAATTCTGTCGAAGTGAACTACACGTTTCGCAACTCAGGTCACCAAGCAAACTGCTTGCGGTCTGGATTGCCGCGACTCCCGCGAATTTCAAATTTGCCGTGAAGGCGCATCAGGAGATCACGCACATCAAGCGCCTGCGCGGCGCAGCGAGCCAGATTTCCAAATTTCTGAAGTCGCTTGAGACTTTGCGCGAGGCGGGCAAGCTCGGCCCGCTGCTGTTTCAACTCCCGCCGAATTTCAAGTGTGACCTCGGCCGGCTCGACGAGTTTCTCGAAAAATTGCCGCGAGACACGCGCGCCGCAGTGGAGTTCCGGCACCCTTCATGGTTTGTGGACGATGTGTACGACCGATTGGGTCGTGCCAACATCGCATTGTGCCAGGCCGAAAGCGACAAGCTCGAAACGCCGGACGTCGCCACCGCGGATTTTTGCTATCTCCGTTTGCGAAAAGAGAAGTACTCGGCCGGCGCCCGCAAAAAGATATCGAATCGCGTGGCGGAGGCCGCGCAGCGTGGCGATGTCTTCGCCTATTTCAAGCACGAAGAGACGCCCGAAGGCGCGCTCTATGCGGAGAGTCTGCTCGTTACGGACTGAAAGAACCAGCGCATGCCCACGTCAGTCACGGAAATACCGACGCACATCAAGGACGACTTCCTTACCGTCTGCGCTGTGAGTTTGATTTCGGCGGCGCTGGCGGACGTCCTGCACGAAGGCGTGGGGCACGCCCTGCTCGCCCTCTCCACCGGTACGCAATCCGGCGTGATCTCGACGGTGGCATGGTCCAGCGGATACGATTCGCGTCTTGTCGCCGCCGGTGGCACGCTCGTGAATCTGGCGGCGGGTCTGATCTGCTGGCTGGCACTGCGCGCCTCGAAAAACTCCTCGGCGCAAACCCGCTATTTTCTGCTCACAGGTCTTGCCTTCAACGCGTTTACCGGCACCGGGTATTTCTTTTTTTCCGGCGTGTCCAACTTCGGAGACTGGCAGGTCGTGATCGCTCCCATGCGCCCCTACTGGATGTGGCGCGCGGCGCTGGTTGTCGTTGGGATTGCCGCTTACTACTGTGCCATTTTGCTGGTGGGCACCGCGCTGGTGAGATACGTCGGCGTCTCTCTCGATGATCCTTCGCGGTATCGCAAGCTGACTTTCATTGCCTATATTTCAGCGGCGCTGCTGCTCGGCGCTGGCGGGCTACTGAATCCAATCGGAATCCAGTTGGTTTGGGAGTCTGCGCTACCTGGCGCGGCCGGTGCGGATTGCGGACTGCTTTGGATGCGCTACTACATTTCGAAACGCACCGTCCCGGAATGGGGTTCGCCGATCATCAGCCGTAGCTATCCGTGGATTATTGCGGCAGCAGTGGTCAGCCTCGCGTTCATCTTCGTGTTGGGTCGCGGGATTCCGCTGCACCGCTAGATTGTTCTTGAGATGATGGTGCCCAAGAGAGGACTCGAACCTCCACTCCCTTGCGAGAACTAGCTCCTGAAGCTAGCGCGTCTGCCAATTCCGCCACTTGGGCATTTCGTGCAGCAAAGCGAGGCGAATCCATATTGCCGCGCAGCCGGTGGTTTGTCAACGAAGCACGCCCCGGCGGAGTACCATTGACCCGCGCCGTCGTAATCCCTAAAGTTATTTCTGCGGTCGCGAGTTAGAGGAGGGCACGCCATGGCAACTGCCCGCGCGATGCTGGAGCGCCGCCGTTCAAGCCGCGTTCGCACTCGCATCCCTGTAAGAGTTCATTCCAACGAAATTGATGGCGAGCCGCGAGACGCGTCCGCCGAAGTGATCTCAGTGAGCCGCACGGGCGCGCTGCTCCGCCTGCCGTTCCTTCCTGAGCTTGGCTCCCGGATCGAAGTTCTGCATGGTCTTTCGCAAGAGGTGCGGGAATTTCGCGTCATCTCCCTGAGAAGCAAGAAAGAACACGGTCTGTTCGAGCTGGGCGTCGAAATCCTCCATCCCTCCCGCGATTTCTGGGGCGTCACATTCCCCGACGAACGCCGTTAGCCCCGTCGCCTCCCAGGACAACTCAAACCCCGCCCTGCTTGATACCTTCGCCGCTGGTGGTGCTATAATCCCGCCAAATTAGAGCCGTAGGGCCCGCACGGGCCGGTCTGCCATCAGGCAGAGTCCCCCCACGACCCGCGGGCACGGGAGGTACCCATGGGAACGCTTCAAATGGTGTTGATAGCTTGGGGTGTGGTCACTGCGATCCTGGTCTGCGTGTGGATCTACCGGAGCGCACTCGAGAACCGCGAGGAGGACCAGATTTTTCTCGATGCCGCGGGAGACTCCATGGCGCGAGAGCAGCGCTTGATCGTCGCCCGAATCGAGAAACTCAGCCGTCCCATCATGGCGCTGATGGTCCTGTCGGGTGTGCTCCTGGTGACCATGGCAGGCATGTGGATCTGGCAGAGCGTCCAGAGCTTCTGATAGCTCGATAGGGCGCCCAGCGGCGCCCTACTACGGTTTTGCCGGTGCGGGCTGTGCCGCAGGCGGTTGTGCGGGGCCGGGCGTTGGGGCGATTACCGATGTGTGGTTGTGCACAATCAGCCAGTTTGCGCCTACCTTGTTGAATACCAGCGTCGTCTGGCCATGCATCGTGTACGGCTGCCCGTTCGTCAGCGCATCGAACTCCCACTGGTACATGGCCCAGGCAACATCTCCGTGCGGGAAGATGATCGTGTTTCGCCGGACCAGTTGCATGGACTGAAATGCCGCGCGCTGCCGCTGGTACAACGGCACGTAATTTTGCCAGCCTACGATGGGTGGCTCGTATGCGCCGCTGACGAACGTCACGTTTTCCGAATAATACTTGTGCATGATCTCTACGTTCCCGAGTTCAAATCCTGCCAGCATCTCGCCGATGTCGCGGTCAATCTGATCGGCGTCGGAGCCCGTCGGCATCGGCGGCGCATTCGGATCGGTCTGGTCGTTAGTCTTGACCTTTGTTTTCTTGTTATTTTGCGGGCCAGCCAGGGAGATAGAGGACACAGCGAGGATCAAGACAGCGGCCAGGATGCCAATCAGCCAGCGCGCGCACGCGAAATTTGCAGGCTTTGTTTTCATTCGCCCTCCGTCTCGGATCGGCTCGGAGCATAGCACGAAGCGAAATTCACCTGACAAGCGGAAGTCGCGGCCTGTGTCGCAATGGCGCATACCGGCGCAGCGCTACCGGCGCTGCGAGGAATGGAGCGTCTGGCTCAACAGATTCACGAACAGCCGGTAAGCCCCTGGCACTCCGTCCGGCAGCTCGCGGAAAAACGATAGTCCGGTATAGATGTAGACCCCCTTGCCGTCCCTGGCATATACCAGGCCGCCCGTTGCTTCCGGCTCGCCCGGATCGGTCAGGCCGATCACGGCTTGGTAGCGCGGATCCCATGTGCTCCAGAAATAGAGTCCGCGCTCCTGTTCCCAGCCCTTAAAGTCATCGAGCGTGATCTTATTCGGTGAATTCAGCAGGGGACTGTCCGGTGCAAGAAATCGCACGGGAGAATTCTGATCCGTCACGCGCACGGCCTGCGCCGCCATCTCCGCCCTGAACGGCGCGGGAAGCAGCTTGGCCCAGGCGAAGTCGCGCTCGTACAAAACGAGCAGCGATCCGCCATTTTGAACGTAGTCGAGCAGCCGCGGATTCGCGGCCATCGCATCGGGACGAAGTTCGTAGGCGCGTATTCCCACCACGATCGCGTCGTAGCGGCTCAGATCGCCGAACGCCAGCGCCACTTCGTCGAGCAAGTCCACTTGGATGCCTACCTGCCGTAAAGTCTCCGGCAGCACGTCGTTATCGCCGGCGATATATCCGATGTGGAGTCCCGCGGGCACGGTCAGGTCGAGCACGTGGACGGTCACATCGGCGGGCGCGCTCCAATTGCGCGTCGGCAGCGTGGGAATCGGCTCGACCGACGTGCGAAACGTCTCGTCGCCGAGCTTTGCGTAAGGATGGAGCACGTACGCACCTGGAGCAATTCTTGCCGGAGCCTTAACGACGTAGCGGACCAGCTGATCTCCCGCGCCGGAAAAATTCAGCGCCGCGATCGGCGTCACGTTCCAATCCTGCGGCGCATCCAGTCCGATTGATACCGTCGCCGGTTTTGTCCCATGGTAACGCACGCGAGCCAGCAGATCCGCGGGGGCCTCCGCTCGCTTCGCCGGCACCATCACCTGCGAAGGTTCGACCGTCAGCGTCACTGCCGGGACAAGTTCGAGCGGATAAACGACGATCGCCGTGGTTTTCGCCTCGGCCGATTCCACAGCCTTCTCGAACGTGAATTCATAGTCATCCACGCTCATGCGAAGGGCAAGCTTCACCAGCGGCGGCGGAAAAGGTAGCACCGCATCGGCGGGCGAACTCGGTGGCTTCGCACCTGCGGGAACCGATACCGTGAAGTGATAGTTGCTTCCGCGGGAATCGGCGTCGTCGAGCTTCGCGCTCCATCCCTCCGGCAGCACCAGACTCGATTTGTCCACGTTCCATTTCACCGGCGCCGCGGATTTGTCGAGGAAATTCACATCCACCGTAAACGTCTCGCCCGCTACCAGCTCGTGGCGGCTAGCCTGCGTGTCCACCGGCAGCGCCACGTTATAGCCGAGCGCGCCGTCAATTCTTTGCTTGATACGATCGAGTTCCCACACCGCGGCTGCGCTATCGGACCCACCCGCGCTCGAAATCTGTTGGCGCAATCCTGAAATTTCTTTGCCCGCTGCCGCCAGCGATTTTGACGCAGCCGCTCGGTCCAGTTCGAGCGCCGATTTCGCCGCAGACGCAAGATCCTGATCTGCTGCGGCGAGCGCGGGGGCCATCGTGCTTTGCCATTGCGAATACCGGTCGGCCAGCGACGAAATGGATTCCGCCAATTCCTTCGTGTCAAACGAACCGCCGCCATCCTGCCCATGTTCCACAATTAACGCCGGGGGGCGCCGAAAAAATGGATTTCCGGAAAAAGATGGCGTGCCCTGCGAACGGTGCTGCGCGTGTCCGTCCATCCCCATCTCAACGTAACTCTGTCCCCATAGGGGCGAAACGTCGTTTACAGGTAGCGTCACCCCGCCCGGCGCCGTGGGCGTCGTAGCTGGACCGAATCCGAAACTCCCGGGACGCAATTCGAGCGAAACTTTCCACGGCGCGAGTCCCTGCGCAATCTGCTCCGGAAATTTCGCGGGATCGGCTGCGTCGGCAACCGCCTGCGGCGTCAGGATTCCGCTTGCCTGGTGCTGCCCGTGCCCGAAATGAACTCCGCCCCAGCCGTTGATCACCACATTTGGCCGGTACATGCGAATCACCCGCACCATGTCTTCCAGCGGAATTTGATCGCCCCAGATTTTCATTGTTCGCTCCGGGCTTTTCGAAAATCCCGGATCAACCGCTCGCGTGAAATATTGATCCGTGCCGTAATGCGAATCTGCCGCCAGCAATTCCGTGGTCCGCACGACGCCCAGCGGCCCATCCTGCTCGGGGCCGATCGCATTCTGCCCGCCCTGCCCGCGCGTGATCGTCAGCACGGCTACATCGGCATAGAGACCTCGCGAAAGATAAGCGAGCAGGCCGGCCGTTTCATCGTCGGGGTGCGCCGTCACATACAAAATTCGCGTGGCCACGCGCGCCTTATTGATCGCCTGAACCGTGTCCGCGAGCGACTGCGCCGAAGCGGGCGGGACAGCCGTCCATCCCACCGCGCCCGCGAGAATGATCGCGGCCAAAGTCGAAACCCATCGTGCTGTCCTTCCTCGCATCAGGCAGTCTCCTCAAAGGGCCACTGGCGCATCCATCGCGCGCGTACTAAATATACAAGAATTCCGGCTGTCGCCGCGGCGAGCGATGCCAGCATCGGCGTTCGTCCCGTAGCGATGAAAATTCCCATCCAGCCGATGATTGCAACTACGACGGGCAATGGATACAGCCACATGCGGAACGGCAGCCGCTTTTTCCCCCAGCGGCGCCGCAGCAGGATCAACCCCACCCCTTGGCCGATAAATTGGATGATACAGCGCATCGCCAGGATGGCGCGGATCACCGAGAAAAGACTGAACATCAGGCTGAACGCCATCGCCGCCACGCCCAGCGCCACCAGCGAAATGTACGGAAAATGCTTCGTCGGATGCACGCGCGCGAAAATCGAGAAAAAGTTTCCGTCCAGCGCCGCCGCATAGGGCACGCGCGAATAACCGAGCATCGCCGCAAACACCGAACCCAGCGCTGTGACCAAAATCAGCGCCGTCGCCAGCGTCGCCCACTGCCCCCCGTACGCGCGCTCGATAAAGGTGCTCACGATAAACTTCGACTGCGCCGCCTCGCGCCACGGAATAACGCTCAGGATGCTCGTCTGCATCGCCAGATAGAGCGCCGTGATCCCCACGATGGAAATGAAAATCGCGCGCGGAATGTTTTTTTCGGGGTTTTTCATCTCGCCGCCGAGGTTGCAGACGTTGTAGTAGCCGAGATAACTGTAAATCGTCTGCACCGTCCCGTGTCCCAGCGCCGCGAACAGCAGCCACGACCAATTCCAACCGCCGCCGGAGAGATCGAATACCTGGGCCGCGTTGATATGCCGCGCGCCGCCCCAGATGATCCAGAGAATGGTGCCCACCACGATCACGCTGAAGATCACCGAAATTCGCCCGATCTCCGTGATCCGCCGGTAGAGCAGCACCACGACCAGCACGATCACCGCCCCGGCAATCACGTTGTCACCGTGCGTACCGAACGCGGCCACGATCCCGGATGCGCGGCCCGATTTTTCCACCAGGTAACGCGAGTACGTGGCGAACCCCAGCGCACCCGAAGCAATGCTCAGCGGCCCTTGAAACAGCGTCTGCCAGATGTATAGGAACGACAGCAAACGTCCCCATCGCTGCGCGCCATAAGCCTCGCGCAGATAGACGTAGCTCCCGCCGGCCTGTGGCATCGCCGCGCCAAGCTCCGCCCAGATGCAGCCGTCGAACACAGCAAGTAGCGCGCCGGCCGCCCACGCGACCAGGCTCCCCGGACCGCCCATCGCCTGAATCACGAACGGAATCACCACGAAAGGCCCGATGCCGACCATGAAAGTCATGTTCAGCGACGTCGCTTCAATCAGCCCCAGCCCGCGTTCGAGTTTTACCGGCTCGCTCAAATCATTTTCCTTCCGCCAAAACAGGCAGAGCATAACAAGAAACGCCCCGGCGCCCGCCGAAAACTGCCGCTAACTGCGCTACCATACGCGTCGAGCCAATGGACGAACACACGTTTCCGCTGCCGCTCCACGTCACCATTGGCCTCGCCATTACGGCCGCCACGATAGCGGTTCTCGTCGCCGGATATTTCCGACGACGCCGGCGGCGCGCATTTCCGGCCCACGGTTGGCTCGGAATCGTCGCACTCATCGGCGCGGAGGCAATGCTTTTCGCTGGTGTAGAGCCAGTCGCGACATATTTCACGCCCATCGCATGGAGCGCCTACATTCTGATCGCCGACGCCGCCGTGCTCGCGCTCACCAACCGCTCGCGCCTGCACGACGCCCCGATCACTCTCGCGCGAATGGCCTTCCTTTCGATTCCGCTCTGGGTCATTTTCGAGGTCTATAATTTTCGCCTCCAAAATTGGATCTACGTCGGCGTGCCATCCAGCTTGCTCGCTGAAATTGCGGGATATGCCTGGTCGTTCGCCACGATCACGCCTGCCATTTTCGAAACCGCCGATCTCGTTCAGGCGCTGCTTCCGGCGGTGCCCGTCGAGCCGTGGAAAATTTCGCGCGCCGCCGAAAACGCGATGATGGCATGCGGAGCTGCATTCTTAATCGTGCCGCTGGTGGTGCCACGGCACGTCGCCTCCTATCTTTTCGCTTTCCTGTGGCTTGGGTTTATCCTCTTACTCGACCCGCTGAATCGCCGCCTCCGCCTGCCTTCTTTTCTGGGCGATCTCTCCGATGGGTTCGCGCGACGCTTGTACGGGTTTCTGGCGTCCGGCTGGATTTGCGGCTGGTTCTGGGAATTCTGGAACTATTGGGCGCACGCAAAATGGCACTACACATTGCCGATGTTCCAGCAGGCGAAGATCTTCGAGATGCCCGCGCCCGGCTATTTCGGCTTTATTCCTTTTGCCCTGGAATGCTTCGCGATGTACGTTACCGCCGCCTGGCTCGCCGGCTGGCTCAAGAGAGTGAAATGACGAACGCATACCGCGGCAAACTTCGCTTGGCTGCTCGGAGCGCGATATTGATTGCCGTATTTTTTGCGCCTTCCTCGCGCGCCAGCGGCATCGCGCTGCCCCCGAAAGCCATGCAGGCACTCGACAAGATTTATAGCGGCGATCCCGATGCAGCCATCGCCATCGCGCACGAAATCGAACAGGCGCAACCCGATCACCCGCTCGGATTCCTGATCGAAAGCGAAGCGAAATGGTGGAAACGATATTGCGTCGCCTGCGAAATCAAATACGGCATTCTGGAAGCGTGGAAAAAAACCAGGGATCCCGAGGACGCTGCGTATCTTGCGCTCACCGGTAAAGTGACCACTCTCGCCGAAGCGCAACTCGCCAAATCGGACACGGCGGAAATGCACACGTTCGCTGGTCTGGGATGGGCGCTCCAGGTTCGGGTGTACGCGCTGCGCGGAGAGAATCGCGCCGCCGCTCACGCCGGGGTAAGCGCGCGCACGGAAATGCTGGCCGCGCTAAAACTCGATCCGGAAATGGCCGATGCCACCGCCGCCCTCGGGATTTACAACTACTACGTGGACACGCTCTCCCCAATCGTGAAGTTGCTGCGTATTTTCATGGGAATTCCCGGAGGCGACAAACAGACCGGAATCAAACAAATGCAAATCGGAATGAATCAGGGCTCGTTCCTGGCCGTGGATATCCGATTCATTCTCGCGAGAAGTTTGCGCACCTACGACCAGAAATACGAAGAGGCGCTCTCGGATGCCGAGCCGCTCCTCGCGCGCTATCCGCAGAATCCGATTTTCATGCTATTGCTCGGCAACCTCAATTTGGAGCTGGGCCGCAACGCGAAAGCCTCGGAATATTTTCACGCCGCGCAGAAAACATCTATTCCCGATTCTGCTTGCGCCGGACGCATGCGCGAACTCGCCGGCTCTTTCCTCGCGTCCGTGCACTGAGTTGACACTGACGATCGAAACGGGCTAGCCTTCCGGGCCAAGTTCAAGTCATTACTCCAAGGACGGATCAAATCCATTTTGAGCAAGTGCGTGAATAGAACGATTGCGGTACTGATCGGTATCGGCGCCTTGCTCATGGCGAATTCCGCTTTCGCTCACCACTCCCGCTCGATGTTTGATCAGACGAAGCAGATCCCGCTCGCGGGGACTGTGAAGGAATTTCAGTGGACGAATCCTCATTGCTGGATTCAAGTGCTCGTGCCAGACCCAGACGACGCGCAGGCCGCACCCGTGGAATGGGGTGTCGAGATGGGCGCCCCGGTCGAATTGATGCGCAAGGGGTGGAAGCCGAAGAGCCTGAATCCCGGGGACAGGGTCACCATTATCGTCAATCCGCTGCGCGACGGTCAGCATGGCGGCCTCGTTATCTCCGTGACTGGCCCGGACGGGAAAATCATTGGCAGGCCGGCCGACGTAATAAAATGATCGCGAACCCCATCAGTCGAATTGTGATGCGTCCAGCCGCATCTGCAATTGTGATTGCGCTGCTTTTGAGTTGTCTCTGCCCGGTTCGCGCGCAGACTTCATCGAAAAAGCGAGTCGAGGCCTTTGCCAAGCTGCCCGATTGGTCGGGGATCTGGGAGCTCGATGCCTTCGTCGGGCAAGCCGACGGCCAGCAATTTAGCGCGGAAGGCCAGCGCAAATTGAAAGAGTATGCGGCGGCCGGGCGGCCGTCATTCACTCCCGAATATCAGGCAAAATATGACGAGATTCGAAAAAAGGTCCAGGAGGCCGTTGCTGCGGACCCGGCTCACCCGCCCGCTACGCACCAGCCGCTGTGTGAAGCGCCCCCCTTCCCGGCGACCGCTTCACCGGGAATGTACGAGTGGCGCGTGACGCCGGAGGAGACCACGTTCATCAGCACCGTAGGCGCTGTGCGCCACATCTATACGGACGGCCGCGCGCATCCCCCGAGTGACGAGCTATGGCCCACGCTCATGGGCGACTCGATCGGGCATTGGGAAGGCGACACGCTCGTCGTTGATACGATCGCGACGAGAAAACGGCTCTATACGGGCGAGCTTTCCGGATTCTTCGTCCCCATGAGCGATCAACTCCATTTCACCGAGCGCATTCGCATGGTCAATCACGTTCAGATGCAAATTGACTACACGGTCGAAGATCCGATCGCGCTGACCAAACCGATTCACACGACGATTACGCATGCCCGCGTCACCGACTTCAAACGCATGGTCGAGGAAACGGATTGCGAACAGAACGAACGCGACCCCATCGTGGACGGAAGATTTAAGACCGTGGTTCACTGAAACGCGCGCCGCGCGTCATTTCGAGAGTGCGGCTATGCCCGCGCGGCTTCTTCCTGCTCGAAGGCGTGATACGAGGAGCGAACCAGCGGACCTGCTTCCACGTGCTTGAATCCCATCTGCTCGCCGAGTTTCTTAAATTCCGCGAACTCATCCGGATGGACGTACCGCTCAATCGGAAGATGTTCGTGCGTCGGCTGCATGTACTGTCCGAGCGTCAGGATGTGCGTGCCCTGCGCGGCGATTTCTTTCATCGCCTGCAACACTTCGTCGCGCGTCTCACCGAGCCCCAGCATCATTCCGGTTTTTGTCGGCACATTCGGCGACATTTCTCGCGCGCGGCGCAGCAGCTCGAGTGACCGCTCGTAAACCGCTCCCTTGCGCACGCGACGATAAAGCCGCGGCACTGTCTCCATATTGTGGTTCAGGACATCCGGACGCGCCGCCATCACGGTTCCGAGCGCAGTCCAGTCTCCGCGAAAATCGGGTATCAGCACTTCCACTTTGCAATCGGGAACCCGCTGGTGGATTTCCTCGATCGTACGCGCGAAAATCGCCGCGCCGCCGTCACGCTGGTCGTCGCGATTCACAGAAGTCACCACCGCGTAGCGCAAACCCATTCGCGCAACCGCTTCCGCAACGCGCCCAGGCTCGTCCTCTTCCGGCGGTCCCAGAGGCTTGCCGCTTGGCACCGCACAGAATCCGCACGCCCGCGTACAGATGTCTCCCAAAATCATGAACGTCGCCGTACGATGCTCCCAGCACTCGCCCATGTTCGGACACCGCGCGCTCTCGCACACGGTGTGCAGCTCGAGCGTGCGCATGATCCGGTCAAGCTCCCGAAAATTCTCGCCGCCGGAAAATCGCACCTTCAGCCACGGCGGACGCGGCTGTCTGCCCGGCGGCGGCGCGGGATTGTTCGGCAAAATGTTGAAAGGGGCAGCCATTTTTTAGTCGCAGCGTTCGAAGCTGATCACATTCTACGCATCTGAAACCGCCGACACAATCCGATCGTCGCGACTCCATTTCCCGCCGCAACGCCCGCACGCGGATGCGAAGCCGCTCGCGCTGGGGTTGCTGCAGTCGCCCTCGAACGGAGGTTCCGCTTCGGGAACCTGTTCAATTAGAGCCACATCTGAACGGGCCGAAGTGTTGTACAATTACAACGCAATCGCGAGGCCTGCGAATGATGGTCTGTAAGTTACAGTAAATAAAGACACAATATCGCACAGCCGCGGCCCCCAAAGTGCCACTAAATGGGTGCCCTCTTAGATGCCCAGCCAACTTACAATTCAGCGCCCGGTCGAAATCGAAGGCATCGGCCTTCACACCGCAGTCGAAAGCCGCCTACGGCTGGTGCCCGCGCCGGCAGATACGGGCGTCGTATTCCGCCGAGTGGATCTCGACAATTTCGAGATCGAAGCCCACGTCCGCAACGTAGCCCGCGTGAGCTATGCCACCAGCCTGATGAAGCAGGGCGTCCTGATTTCGACGACGGAGCATTTGCTCGCGGCGTTGTATTGCAGCGGGATTGACAACATCTACGTGGAGCTCAACGCCCTCGAACTCCCCATCCTTGATGGCTCGTCCAAGCCGTTCATTGAGATGCTCGCCCAGGCCGGCACGCGGCGCTTGCGGCGTCAGCGGCACTATATCCACGTGGTGAAGCCGCTCGAATTTTCGGATGGCGACCGCCGCATCGGCATCTATCCAGCAGACGACTTCAGCGTTCACTGCTTCGTGGATTATCACCATCCCTGCGCCGGCCCGCAGGAAATCGAGATGTCCGTCAACCGCGAATCGTTCAATAGTGAGCTGGGCCCGGCGAGAACGTTCACTTTCGTGAAAGAACTTGTCGCGCTGCAAAAAATGGGGCTGATTCGCGGCGGCTCGCTCGCCAACGCCATCGTGATGGACGATAACTCCATCCTGAACGGCCCGCTGCGTTTCGCCGACGAATTCGGCCGCCATAAGGCGCTCGATTTGATTGGGGATTTGGCGCTGGTTGGCCGTCCTCTGCAGGCGCGGATCGTCGCGCATAAGGCGGGCCACGCATTGCACACGCAGCTGGTCACGCGGCTTCTGGAAGACCACTCCCTCTGGAAGGAAACCACCGAAGCGCGCGCGCCAGGTTCAGCCTCGGACCACACTTCCTCGTCCGATACAGTTGAAGCCGGCGTTCAGGCGGACTAAGATCCCGCGGCTATTCAAGCGGCGGGCTATCCGCCGTTGCAGGGCCCTCGACACTGACTCGAATCACGCCGCTTTGGTCTGCGAAGAAGCTCCGCTGTCCTGTCGTTCCCCTCGTTATCGGGTCTGCATTTAAGGTGTAGGCTCTTCCGCCGCGGGTCGTGCATCCGTTTGCGATAGCCTGCTGCGAATCAGGAGGCTGCGAATCCTCCGTCGCAGGTAACGCAATGTAAGTGAAAACATAGCCGCTTTTCTGTCCCGACGCGAGAGCCCGGTCAATCAAATCCGCGTGATCACAGTTCGCATTTGCGTTTCCGCCCATGGCCTGAATACCGGGCGGATAGCCGTTGGAGTACGTGGCCTGATAGCTGATCGCAGCGGTCTCGATGGATCGGACGGAACCAACGGCCGAAGCTTCATTCGCCGCCATTTTCGCGCGCAATAAATTCGGAATCGCGATGGCTGCAACAATTAAAATGAAGGGAATGAAAGCGACACCCATATATCCCAGCACCAGCCCCGCGGTGGCCATTCCATGTCCGGTCAGCCGCCCGCTGGATTTTCGGATGTCTGAAAGCGAAAGATGGCCGAGAACGATCGCGACAATCGCGGCCGGAAGAACGAAAAACAGCAATCCGCAGATTAGGCTGCCGATGGCTTTTCCGCTGGTTTCCGTCGGTCCGGTGTACGGCGTGGCGGACACTTCAAAGCCCAATCCGGGCGGCGGCATGTCTCTCTGTCCCTGTAATACTGCGCCGCATTTGGTACAGAACCGACCGTTATTGGGATTATCCGCCGCGCACAGCGCACAGAACATCGCCACACCTCCCGATCCCCTTACCACCTGGGGAATTTGGCTACTTGGTTATCCTTTCGGCAGCAGAATGTCAACGGATGGGCTGTTTTCATTGCGAAAGGGTACGGGCGGGGCGACAATGCTCGCAGAGATGCCTTCGACCGATACTTCCATCGTAATTCTCGCGGCGGGCAAAGGAACGCGCCTGCATTCCGATCTTGCGAAGGTTCTTCATCGCGCGGGCGGACGGCCGATCCTTGAGACGGTGATTCGCGCGTGCCAGCCCCTGAAAGCCGCGCAGATTCTGGTTGTCGTGGGTCACCAGGCCGAGGAAGTTGCGGCCCTCGCCGAGCAGCTTGGCACGCAAACGCCCGTTCAAACCATCGTGCAGAATCCGCAGCGCGGCACCGGCCACGCCCTGCAGGTCGCGCGACGCGCGATTCGCAAAAGCGCCAAGCTCGCGATCGTGCTTCCCGGCGATGCACCGCTGCTCCGCACGGAAACGCTCGCCGCTCTGCTCGATACGCACCGGCGCGGCGAAGCGGCCGCGACGATTCTGACCGCCGAGCTTGCCGATCCCGGCGCGTACGGACGGATCGTGCGCGATGCCGAGGGCCGCGTGCAGGCAATCGTCGAAGACGGCAGCCTGACACCGGAGCAGCGCGCGATTCGCGAAGTGAACTCAGCGATCTATTGCTTCACGCTGGAAAAATTGTGGCCGTGCCTTGCGGCGCTGCGCCCGGAAAACGCGCATCGCGAACTCTATCTCACGGACGCGATCGCCATGCTGCGCGCGCGCAACGAACGCGTGCTCGCCCAGGTCGCTTCCGACGCCAACGAAGTTCTCGGCTGCAACACACGGACGGACCTGGCCGGTGCGGACCGCGTGCTGCGCGCGCGCAAGGCCGGGGAGCTGATGGATGCCGGCGTGACAATCTATCTCCCCGAGACGGTGGTGATTGACCCCGACGTGACGGCCGGACCGGATACCCTGATCGAGCCGAGCGTCCACCTACTGGGAAAAACACGAATCGGTGCGCACTGCCAGATTCGTACGGGAAGCATTTTGCACGATATGCGCGTGGATGACGGCGCCATCATCGGCCCGCACACGAACGCAATTGATTCTCGGATCGGCCCGGGCGCGACGGTCGGACCGTTTGCGCGGTTGCGACCCGGCGCGGACATTCGCGCGGGCGCCCACATCGGGAATTTCGTCGAGGTCAAGAAATCCGTGGTGCACGAAGGCGCGAAGGCAAACCATCTCAGTTACCTGGGTGACGCTTCCATCGGCCCGGGCGCAAATATTGGCGCGGGCACAATCACGTGCAATTACGATGGCATCGCGAAGCACGAAACGAAAATTGGCAAGGGAGTTTTCATCGGTAGCGATACGGCGCTGGTCGCGCCTGTGCGCATCGGCGATGGCGCATACGTAGCGGCCGGCTCGGTGATCACCGAAAATGTTCCTGCGGATGCGTTGGCGCTTGCGCGCGGCAGGCAGGTCAACAAGCTCGGCTGGGCGAAAGCGCGGCGCCGCGAGCTTGCTGCTGCAAAGAAACCAAAGAAATCCTCGAAGCGCCGCGCGAAATCGAAATCGCGTCCTCGCTCTAAATCTCGCCGCCGGTAGTTCTCTCCCGCATTCGAACCGAATGGCACGTTCGCGCCAAGAATTTGCGCCGGGTGTAGTGCCACGCCGCTACGAAGACCAAAACATTGTGGCCTCCTCGGAGGACAGAGCGGGAGTATCATGCCGTTGTTTTCGGAGGCACGCGAATGCGCGGTCCACAGTCTGACAGGTTTCAAGGCATTGCTCGGCGGAATTCTGGTCAGTCCTGCTCGGAGCTTGCATAGCGGGAGGCGCGCGGATCGTTTCCGGGCTGCGGCCGATGCGCAAGCGGATCCCTGGACGGCGGCGCAAACCGTCCAGCCCGCCGATCTCGCGAAAGAGCTCGGCGACGCGAAAGGCGCGGACAAGCCAACGGTTGTCTGCGTTGCACCGCACGCGCTGTATGAAGGAGGACACATTCCGGGAGCGTCTCTTCCACGGTCCCGGGAGCACGGCGCAGGGAATTGACGACCTGAAGAAGTGGGCGCAGTCCGAACCGCGCGCAGAGAATATCGTGATCTATTGCGGCTGCTGCCCGCTTGACCACTGCCCAAATCTTCGTCCCGCGTTCGTGGCGTTGCGCGACATGGGTTTCACGCATCTGCGAGCGCTCCTGATCCCGACGAATTTCTTCACGGACTGGGTCCAGCCCGGTTACCCATATGAGAAAACACCCGCTCCATGACGTGCCGCCCCATGGACGCGAAATAACTGAGCAACGGTCAAGCGGCTTGGGCAAATCCTCTTTACTTCCACCCGAGGGTAGTATACATTTTAATGTATATTCGTTCGTAGTGTTGCTGGTAGAGTCGCCCTCGTGAGCGCCGGCGCCGAAAGGTCGAGGTATGCAACCGTCGCCTGGGAAGGCGATTCCCGGGAGACGCTTATTTCGTTCCCGGAGGTTGTTAAACAGAACCTGGGATTTCAGCTATGGCAGCTGCAGCAAGGCGAAAGGCCAAGCGACTACCGGCCGGTGACTGCGATCGGCGCGGGCGTTTTTGAACTGCGAGACCAGGATGAGAGAGCTTGGTATCGCGTCGTTTACCTATCGAGGATCAATGACGTCATCCACGTTCTTCACTGCTTCGAGAAGAAAAGCCGTGAGATGCCCCGGAAAGATTTCGAGAAGGCGAGGCAGCGGCTCAAAATAGTGAGAGCGCGACTGGCGAGGTGAGAAAAATGAAGCGCACGGCCAACAAGCCAATGAATGTTACACGAGGCAACGTGCTGGATGATCTTGGCTTTTCACCAGAGCGGGCAACCGCTCTGAAATTCAAGGCCGAGTTGTATCAGGCCATCCTGAAATACGCGCAACGGTATTCGCAAAAAGACCTGCAAGCGATTCTTGGCGAACCGCAACCGCGTGTGAGTGAATTGCTCAACGGGAAGATCGCGAACAAAAGCGTTGATAAATTGCTGTACTATGCCGGCCGCCTGGGTATCGAGGCGAAGGCAAGATTCACGCAAACGCACAAGGAAGTAATAGAGAAAGAACTCGAAATGGCCGATCAGTGAGTAAGTAAGGAGACCAACGGCCTCTCGGTTCAACTGTGCTAAAATGCGGTTCCCATGAAATTCGGCGTGGTGCAATTTCCCGGTTCGAATTGCGACGACGACGCGTATCACGCCATCCGCGCGGTGATCGGGCAGCCGGTCGAATTCATCTGGCACCAGTCCGAACAGGTTTCCGGCTTCGACGCCATCATCCTTCCGGGCGGGTTCGCGTTCGGCGACTATCTCCGCACCGGCGCGATCGCGCGGTTTTCGCCGGTGATGAAGGCCGTCAGCGGCTTTGCGCGATCGGGCGGGCTGGTCCTCGGCATCTGCAACGGATTCCAGATTCTCCTCGAAGCGGGTTTGCTTCCCGGCGCGATGATGCGCAACAAGCGCCTGCGATTTCTATGCCGCCAGGTGCACGTGCGCGTGGAAAACACGGATACGCCCTTCACCTGCGCCGCGCGCCCCGGCCAGATTCTGAAAATGCCCATCGCGCACATGGAAGGAAATTATTTCTGCGATGCGGCCACGCTTGCCGAACTGGAACGCAACAAACAGATCGTTTTCCGCTACGTTCACCCGGATGGGCGCGACGCTGGCCCCGATGATTTCGACGCGAATCCGAATGGCGCGCTCCACGCGATTGCGGGCCTGTGCAATCGAGAGCGGAATGTTGTCGGGCTGATGCCGCATCCGGAGCGCGCCGTGGAATCGCCGCTCGGCTCGGCGGATGGGCTGGTGATCTTGCGATCCATGGTGGAGAGCCTTTCACGCCGGACTGTTGAACGCGTTTCTGCGTGAGCGCGTTAGGATTCCGGTGAGCACGTAGTTGCCGCAGGCAAAAGAACCCATAGCCGAATGATTGACACCGAAATTAAAGTTACCCCGCAGATCGCGGCCGAGCACGGTCTTTCCCCCGACGAATACGCGCGCACGCAGAAAATCCTGGGCCGCGACCCCAACCTCACAGAACTCGGCATCTTCAGTGTGATGTGGAGCGAGCACTGCTCGTACAAATCCTCGCGCGTGCATTTGAAACGGCTCCCGACGCGCGGCGCGCACGTAGTGCAGGGGCCGGGCGAAAACGCGGGCGTGGTGGATATCGGCGACGGGCTGGTCGCGGTCTTCAAAATCGAATCGCACAACCATCCTAGCTTCGTAGAGCCGTTTCAGGGCGCGGCGACCGGCGTCGGCGGGATTTTGCGCGATATTTTTACCATGGGCGCGCGGCCCATTGCGGTGCTCGATTCGCTGCGGTTCGGGCCGATCACCTCGGAAGTTTTCGGCGCCCGGCGCGCCGTCGCCGGCAGCACTTTAGGAGGTCGTAGCGAAGCTGGAGAGAGTCTTGTGGGTCGCCCCTTCAAGGGCGACATAACCGCCGCCGAAAAAAGGGGGGCTTTAGCCCCTGAAGTTCCTTCCGGGGAAGAAATCGCCCAGAATCGCCGGATCCTCGACGGGGTGGTGCGCGGCATCGCGTTCTACGGCAATTGCTTCGGCGTGCCGACCGTGGGCGGCGAGGTGATGTTCGAGCCTTGCTATTCGAATAATCCGCTGGTCAACGCGCTGGCGCTCGGCATCGCGCGAAAGGACGAGCTTTTCTTCGCGCGCGCGCACGGCGCGGGGAATCCAGTGATCTACGTTGGCGCAAGAACGGGCCGCGACGGAATTCACGGCGCGTCGCTGCTGGCCTCGGCGGAATTCAGCGAGGAATCGCAGCAGAAGCGGCCCAACGTCCAGGTCGGCGATCCGTTCATGGAGAAGCTGCTGCTGGAGGCGTGCCTGGAAGCGATGCGCACGGGCGCAATCGTGGCGATTCAGGACATGGGCGCGGCGGGGTTGACGAGCACAAGCTCGGAAATGGCGTCGCGTGGCGGAGCGGGAATCGAAATTGACCTGGCGCGTGTGCCGCAGCGCGAAACTGGAATGACGCCGTATGAAATGATGCTCAGCGAATCGCAGGAACGCATGCTGCTGGTCGCGGAGCGAGGGCGCGAGGGCGAAGTTTTCGACGTGTTCCAGAAATGGGGCCTCGATGCGGTCGAAATCGGACGCGTGACCGACGATGGCAAGCTGCGCGTGCTGAATCATGGGCGCGTGGCCGCCGAAATTCCCGCGCATGCGCTGGCCGAAGAAGGTCCGCGCTACGAGCGTCCGATTGCGGCGCCGAAGGCAGCGGCGGCTTCGGGCGCGCCGCTCGTCGAATTCGCGCGAGAGGGAATGGATCTGACCGGGAATTTCCGGCGGCTGCTGGCGTCACCCGCGATCGCGTCGAAATATTGGGTGACCGAGCAATACGACTCGATGGTGCGCACAAATACGCGCGTCGGCCCGGGATCGGGCGACGCGGCCGTGGTGCGGCTGAAGGAAACGAAACGCGCGCTCGCGCTATCAACGGACGGCAATGGCCGCTGGGGATTTCTGTCGCCGAGGCTAGGAGCGATGCACGCAGTCGCTGAAGCGGCGCGAAATGTGGCGTGCACTGGCGCGCGTCCCATCGCCGCGACGAACTGCCTGAATTTCGGCAATCCGGAAAAGCCGGAGGTGATGTGGCAATTCACCGAGGCGATTGATGGAATCGCCGAAGCTTGCAGCGCGCTGGAGACTCCGATTACGGGCGGAAACGTCAGCTTCTACAATGAAACACTGGGCAAGCCGATCTATCCGACGCCGGTTCTGGGCGTGCTTGGATTGCTCGAAGATGCCGAGTGTGCGCTGGGATCTGGATTTCGTACCGAGGGCGATTTAATTTTGTTGCTCGACGGGAGCGGCGCGCCAGCGGTATCCAGCGAGCCGCAGCGGAGCGAGTTTTCTTCGTCCGAATATGCGAAGGCGATTCACGGAATTGTGGCCGGCGCGCCTCCGGCGATTGATCTCGCAGCGGAAAAGCGGCTGATTGATTGTCTTGTGAAACTGGCTACCGAGCGCGCGATTTTTTCGGCGCACGATGTGAGCGATGGCGGCGTGGCTACGACAGTCGCGGAGTCTTGCTTCGCGAGCGGTGGGCTTTCCGCGCAGATTGATTTGGGATCGCCCAAGGGAACCAACGAGGCCGCCGACTTCGCGCTCTTTGGCGAGCGCGGTGCACGCGCGGTCGTATCGGTCGCACCTGCGTCGCTTGCCCGTGCCAGTGCAATTGCGGCACAATATGATACTAAGGTTCAGCAAATCGGCAGTGTCACGCGCGGCGACTTTCGCATCCAATATGAGGGTGCTTCCGTGATTCAAGGTACGGCGGATTCGTTTCTCCGGACGTGGAGCGAATCGCTCGGGAAGGCCATCGAGAGCGCATCATGAGCAAAATCATCACGCTCGACGACGATCATTTCCACGATCACTGCGGCGTGTTCGGCGTGTTCGGGCATCCCGAGGCGGCAAAGCTGACGTATCTCGGACTCTACGCGCTGCAGCATCGTGGCCAGGAATCGGCAGGGATCGCCTCGTCCGACGGAATGGATTTGCACCTGCACCGCAGCCTGGGGCACGTGCAGGAAATTTTCACGCCGGAGGTGATCGAGCGCCTGCCCGGCGCGTCCGCGATCGGCCACACGCGGTATTCCACGGCCGGGGACAACACGCTGATCAACGCGCAGCCGATCGCGATTGATTTCAACAAGGGCAAGCTTGCGCTGGGCCACAACGGCAACCTGACCAACGCGCTCGAGCTGCGGCGGCAGGCTCGAGCACCGCGCGGCGATTTTCCAGACGACGAGCGACACCGAAGTGATCGTGCACCTGATCGCGCGGAGCAATGCGCGAAATTTGCCTGGAGCTTTGGCCGAAGCGCTGAATCAAGTGGAGGGCGCGTATTCGCTGCTGCTGCTGACCACCGACGAAATGTACGCCATCCGCGATCCGCGCGGATTCCGGCCGCTGATTCTGGGCCGCCTTGACGGCGCGTGGGTGGCGGGCTCGGAAACGTGCGCGTTCGATCTGATTGACGCGGAGTACGTGCGTGAAGTGGAGCCGGGAGAAATGGTGCGCATCTCGCGAAGTGGAATCGAATCCATCCGCTTCGCGCCGGAAAAGCAGCATCAACAGTGCATTTTCGAGCATGTGTATTTTTCGCGGCCCGATAGCGTGGTCTTCGGGCGTCCGGTGAATCAGAGCCGCGAAGAACTGGGACGTTTGCTGGCGCGCGAGCATCCCGTGGAAGCCGACATCGTGACGCCGGTACCCGATTCGGGCGTGCCGGCAGCGGTTGGCTACGCGGCGGAATCCGGCATTCCGTTTCGCATGGGGTTGATCCGCAATCATTACGTCGGCCGCACGTTCATCGAGCCGGAACAGGCCATCCGCGATTTCGGCGTGAAGCTGAAACTGAATCCGATACGCCGCATGCTCGAAGGGCAGCGCGTGGTTCTGGTGGACGATTCGATCGTGCGCGGCACAACCAGCCGCAAGATTGTTCGCCTGGTGCGCGAAGCAGGCGCCACCGAAGTTCACGTGCGCATCAGCTGCCCGCCGACGATTTCGCCCTGCTATTACGGCGTGGATACGCCCCGGCGCGAAGAGCTGATCGCGTCGCACAATTCCGTGGAGCAAATCCGCAAATTCCTGGGCGCCGATTCGCTGGGGTATCTCTCGCTTCCGTCGCTGCGTGCGTCCGTGGACGATACCGAAGGAAAATTCTGCACGGCGTGTTACACCGGCAGCTATCCCACTGAGTTGGTGCAACTGGAAGTGGAGGCACATCGTGAAGGCTGACACGGCGGAAGCGCTGGCGGAAGAAAAGCGCAAGCCGGCCGCGTCCACGGCGAACGAGCGCATTTGGCGTGAAGTGGTTTCGTGGTTCTGGGTGATCGTGGCGTTCCTGCTGATTGAAGGGACGCTGGTGCAGGCGCGCGTGATTCCCAGCGGCTCGATGGAAAACACCGTCCTGATCGGCGATCACCTGATCGTCAGCCGCTTCGGTTACGATGCCGGCGTTCCTTTCACCGATTGGCACGTGCCGCTGTGGCGCAACCCGAAGCGGCAGCAGATCATTGTGTTCCGCGCGCCGCTGCCGGAAGAGGGCTATCCGGATTTCATCAAGCGCTGTATCGGCGTGCCGGGCGACCACATCAAGGTCGTCCAAGGCGTGGTGTTCGTCAACGGCGTGCGCCTGAACGAGCCGTACGCGGTGCATGGATATGGCGCCGACACTTCGGCCGTCGAAAACTATCCGCCGAGCAGCATCAAGATGCTGGAATCCGGCGTGACGCAGGAGTGGACGGACGATTTTTCGAATCATGTGGTGAACGGCGAGATCGTGGTGCCGCCCGGTGAATATTTCATGATGGGCGACAACCGGGATAACTCGCGCGACAGCAGGTTCTGGGGCTTCGTGCCGCGCGCGGATATTATCGGTACGCCGCTGATCATTTACATGTCCATTGACGCGCCAGACCCGGACGAAGTGTGGGGCCCGGGATTCGCCGTTCAGCGATTTGAGACGTACGCCAGCGTATTCATCCACCCAAGCCGAGTGCGCTGGAAGCGGCTTTTCCATACGCTGTAGAATTCACGAATCGGCCCGCCCCCTTTCGGAAAACGAGCCTCTCACATGCGCTACGCCGATGCCGGCGTCAACATCACGGTTGCGGATGAAGCCAAGCGGCGAATCGCCGCGATGGCCGGGAAAACATTTCGCCGCGGCGTGCTCGCACCGATCGGCGGATTCGGTTCGCTCTTTCAACTCGACAGGAAACGCTGGCGCGACGCCGTCCTGGTCGCGAGCTGCGATGGAGTGGGCACGAAGTTGAAGGTGGCCTGCGCGGCGGGAATTCATTCCACGGTCGGCGCGGACATCGTGAACCACTGCGTGAACGATATTTTGACGCAGGGCGCCGAGCCTCTTTTTTTCCTCGACTACATCGCCATGGGCAAGCTCGACACGCGCATCCTCGAGCAGGTGATCGAGGGCATGAGCCGCGCGGCGAAACTGGCGGGCTGCTCGCTGATCGGCGGCGAAACCGCGGAAATGCCGGACGTGTACGCGCCCGGCGACTACGACCTGGCGGGATTCATCGTGGGCGCGGTCGACCGCAAGAAAATATTGGACCCGCGCCGCGTGCGTCCCGGAGATGTGCTGCTGGCCCTCCCCTCAAGCGGGCTGCATACAAACGGTTATTCGCTGGCGCGCAAGCTGGTTTTCGGCGTGGCCAAGCTCGAGCCCGATACGTACGTCGCTGAGGTGGGCAACAAAATCGGCGCGGAGCTGCTGAAACCGCACCGCTCGTACTGGCCGCTGCTGAAAAATATTTTGGCCCGCGGATGGGTTTCGTCCATGGCGCACATCACCGGCGGAGGAATCACCGGCAATCTGCCACGGGCGCTGCCACACAACGCGCAGGCGGCGATCGAGCTGGGTTCGTGGCCCGTGCTGCCGATTTTCCGTTATCTCGCGCAGCTGGGGCGGATCGAGCGGGACGAGCTGCTGAAGACCTTCAACCTCGGCGTGGGAATGATTCTCGTCGTTCCGACGAAACACATTTCGCGCGTGGAGGCCGAATTGAAGCGCCGCCGCGAGAAATTCTTCCTCATCGGGCGCGTCGAGCGCGCCACACGCGGAAAATCGCGCGTGAGCTATTCGGGAAAACTTTCTCTTTAGTGCTTGTGTTTCTTGTGCGCCGACTTCCTGGCGGCCGGCCGTTCCGGCATCTTTTGATTGGCGCTGGTATCTGCGGCGATCTTCCACGAGCCGTCGGTCATTTTCTTCCACACCAGCACGTACTGGCTCGTGTTCGTCACTGACCTGCCCTTTTTGTCCGTCGTCGTTTCTTCCACGGTTCCCTGATCCATCGCCAGATCGCCGGATCGCGCCACAGTGACGCTCGCAATATTTATGGTGAATTTCAATCCGGGCGCGGCCAGCAATCCCTGAATCACTTTCTGGATATTGACTTTGCCCACCGTCGCGGGCACGCCAGAACCTAGGAACACGGCGTCCTCCGTGTAGTACGACATGCACTTTTCGAGATCCATCGCTTCTGCGGCCTTGCCCCAGTCGGCGTCGGCCGCGCGGATGGTGGCTTCGTCCGCGGCGCGCGTGTCGGGCGGCGCGGCGGGTTGTTGCTGGCCGCATGCTGTGGCGAAACATGCGATGAAAGCTGCTGCGAAGATCAACGAGAACGAGCGATTTCGAGCCATGGAAAACCCTCCGGTGAGTCTGCGTTCGTGCGGAAGGAAGATGACTCGACGAGGATTCGCTGTCAAGGGCTGGTCATGTTGCTGCCGGATGGGAACTGGCCAATTGCGCCTGCCGCGAAGGCTTGCGGCGTTACTGATCGTCGGCGTTGGTGTCTGCCGCGACTTTCCACGAGCCGTCGGCCTGCTTTTTCCAGACCAGGACGAGCTTGCCTGTTTCTGTGGTGGTCTTTCCCTTTGCGTCGGTGATGGTATTGGTAAAGTTGCCGCGCTCGAAAGCCAGATCACCGGATTGCGCGACGTCAATAATTACGCCGCTCGTGGAAGCTTTCAATCCGGGTACGGCCATGAATGGCTCAAAAGCTTTGCGCAGAGCGTCCTTTCCAATGACGGCAGGACCCTTCGGCACGAAGAGGACTGGATCGTCCACGTAGAACGAAAGTGATTTTTCGATGTCTTTGGACTCAAACGCTTGCCCCAGCGCGTCGCCCGCGGCGCGAATGGCGGCTTCGTCAGCTTTGCGGGTGTCAACCAGCGCGGGCGGCTGGGAACATGCGGCGAAAAAGGAAGCGGCGACGGTGGCGGCGATCATCAACGACGTCGAGCGGTTGTGAGCCATGGCAAGTCCTCCGGTGAATCGCGTTCGTGGGGAGGAAGATGCCTCGGCACGGGACACAGTGTCAAGGGGCCGGCAGTGGCCTGGTCGGACTTTACGGAACGGCGGCGGAAACTTGCGCGGAATAGGCACTCTCCTCATTCTGCGAATTTACTGCGGTCACCACGAAATAGTACGTCTGTCCCGACTGAACGCTGCTATCGGTGTAGTCCGTCGCGGCGACTGGCGGCGAAGTAAGCTTTGCATAGGGGCCGCCGGAGACGGTGCTCGAATATACGTTGTAGCCGGTCACGGTGGACGCGCCAGCTGCCCAGCTCAACGACACCGAATGCGTCGTCTGGGCGACGCCCGTGCCCGATAACATGATGACCATCGGCGAATTCGTGGCGTTACTCGTGACCGTAATTTTGCCCGTTGCGTTACCTGCCGCCGCCGGATCGAACGTAGCCGTCAAAGCGGCGGTCTGCCCGTTCGAAAGAATCAATCCGAGGACGCCGCCGCTGGCGTTGAATCCGGCGCCGGCGACGACAACATTCGAAATCGTCACGTTGGAATTTCCGGCGTTGGTCAGCGTCACGGTCTGCGTGTCAGTGGTGGAGACGCTTACGCTGCCGAAAGCCACGCTCGTCGCGCCGCTGTTTAGGAGCGCGGTTTCGGCGTTGACCGTAAGGATGGCGGCGCTGCTCGTGGCGCTGCCGCCGCCGTTGCTGACCACGACCGTGAACTTCGCGGCGTTCTCTGAGGTTGTTGTCGCCGGCGTTGTATAGGCTGACGAAGTTGCTCCGCCAATCGCGGTTCCGTTCTGATGCCATTGATACGTCAGGGGCGCTGTTCCGGTTGCCGCCACCGTGAAGGTCGCGGTCTGTCCAGCGATAACGGTGTGGTTGGCCGGCTCTGTTGTGATCGCAGGGGCGGCCTGATGACGACGGGACCGGGTCAATTGCCGCTGTGGCGCGGAGTGCGCCACGGTGACTGACAATCCCAACAGAACACACAAAATTGCCGATTGCTTGGCTCGAACTTTGATTGATCCGATGGAATGCATTTGGCCCCCAGTGAACGCTTTTGCACCGGGGACTACGCAGCTGGGGCCCGAAGCGCCTGGAGGTTAACCGCCTACAGAAAAAGAGACTACTGATCGTGAGGACAGAAGAAGGACAGTACGTATTTTGCGACCCGGACACTGACCCTCGATTGCTCTCGCCGCCGCGGCCGCTTCGCCGATTAGGCGAACTATGCTAATTTCGCTTACTCATGAAAAAGCATATTGGCGTGCTGCTTTCGGGGCGCGGCTCGAATTTTGACGCGCTGGCGGCGAGTGTGGCCGCGGGGCGCATTCCCAACGCCGACATTTCAATTGTGGTGAGCAATCGGGAAACGGCACAGGGAATCGAGAAGGCGCGCGCGCGGGGAATCGAGGCACGCGTGATTCCGTCGAAGGGACTCGAGCGCGAAGCGTACGACAGGCAAGTCGTGGCGGCGTTGCAGGAAAAGAATGTGGACCTTGTTTGCCTGGCGGGGTACATGCGGCTGCTTTCGCCGTTCTTCGTGGCCGCGTTTCCGCAGCGCATCCTGAACATTCATCCGTCGCTGCTGCCCGCATTTCCAGGACTTGAACCGCAGCGCCAGGCGCTGGAGCACGGCGCGAAATTTTCGGGCTGCACGGTGCATTTCGTGGACCAGAATCTGGATGCGGGGCCGATTGTGATGCAGGCCGTCGTGCCGATTGAGGACGGCGACACGCCGGACACTCTCGCCGAACGCATCCTGCGCGAGGAACATCAAATTTACACCGAGGCCGTAAGGATCGTGCTTGAGGGGCACTGGCGCATGGAAGGGCGGCGCGTGCTGGTGAATTCCTAGGCAGGCTGGGAGAAATTAGGATGGAACAACGCATCAGCATCGTAACCCTGGGGGTCGCGGATTTGGACCGCAGTCGGACTTTTTATGAGCGCCTCGGATGGCGACGGTCAATGGCGAGTGCCGAAGGCATTATTTTCTTCCAGGCAGGCGGTATGGCGCTGGCGTTGTATCCACGTTCGGAACTTGCAAAAGATGCGAATATCGCGCGAGAAGGCCGGGGATTTTCTGGAATTACCCTCGCATATAATTCCCGGAGCCGCGACGAAGTGAATGCGGTTCTTGCCGAGGCGCAAGCGGCGGGCGCGAAGCTTTTAAAGCCTGCTCAGGAAGCCTTTTGGGGCGGCTATTCAGGATACTTCGCTGACCCTGATGATTTTCTGTGGGAGGTCGCGTGGAATCCCTCCTTTTCGATAGCCGAGGATGGAAGCATTCGCCTGCCGAACTAAGGCACGAGCCAAAAGAGGTCGGAGAAAAATAAGTGGCATCCGCGAAATTCAAGCCCGTTGACGAACAAATTGCGTACCTGAGAAAAGGCGCGGCGGAAATTATTCCCGAGAGCGAGCTTCGGGCGAAGCTCGAGCAATCGGCCAAGACGGGAAAGCCGCTGCGCGCGTATCTCGGCGTGGATCCCACGGCGCCGGATATTCATCTGGGTCACACCGTGGTGCTGCGCAAGCTGAAGCACTTTCAGGATATGGGCCACACGGCAATTTTCCTGATCGGCGATTTTTCGGCGATGATCGGCGATCCCACCGGGCAATCGGAAACGCGGCCGCCACTGACGCGCGAGCAGGTAGATGCGAACGCTCAGACCTATCTCGCCCAGGTTTACAAAATCCTCGACCGCGAGAAAACCGAAGTCCGCTACAACAGCGAATGGCTCGGCAAAATGTCGAGTTACGACGTGGTGCGGCTCTGCGGCCATTATCGGCTCGCGCGGATGCTCGAACGCGAGGATTTTCGTTCGCGGCTCGACAAGAATTTGCCGATTTCCGTGCACGAGCTGCTTTATCCGCTGCTGACGGCCTATGACGCTGTCGCCCTCGAATCCGACATCGAGTTGGGCGCGACCGAGCAGAAATTCAACATGCTCGTGCACCGCGAAATCCAGCGCGAGTACGGGCAGGCGCCCGAAGTCGTGCTCACCATGCCGATTCTCGTGGGGCTCGATGGCGAACGCAAGATGTCGAAGAGCCTTGGCAACTACGTCGGCATCACGGAAGCACCGGGGCAAATGTTCGGCAAGCTGATGTCCATTTCCGATGAGCTGATGTGGTCGTACTACGATCTGCTGACGGACTTCGGGCCGCATGTGATTTTGCGGCTGCGCGAGGAAGTCCGCACCGGCACTCTGCACCCGATGGATGCGAAGATGCAGCTGGCCCACGCGGTCATCGCCGGATTTCACGGCGAAGATGCCGCGAAGAAAGCCACCGAGGAATTTCAGCGCGTGTTTCGCGATCGACAGGCGCCGGCAGAAGTTACTGAACACCGGATTCGACTACTTCCTGGAGGCAGCGTCATGCTTTCCAAGCAGCACGCTGACGTCCAGTCGTCTGTTACAGTTTCGTCTGCTGACCTACCGAGCCCGATTAGATGGACAAAGCTCCTTGTGTCCCTCGGCGTGCTGGAATCGAAGTCAGAGGCGGAACGCCTTCTCAAGGGAGGCGGGTTCGAGATCGATGGAATCGCGTTGACGATGTGAAACGCGAGCTTGATCTTTCGAAGCGCGGTCGATTTCTGGCTGCGCGCGGGGAAGAAAAAATTCCTCCGCATCGTTGTTGAATGATCTACGGTCCTAGGCCCTCGTAGTTCCCACAATAGACAGCCTGATCAGATTGTACTAGCGTCAGTCGGGGCGATTTTTTGCCCCAGTGACAGGGCTCCCAGTGGCGACGCAGGACAGAGCTCCCGAGGCCACGCGAACAGGGCTCCCAGTGTCCACGGCGAGTGGAGTCTGGGAGATCAAGCGCGCTCGGGAGATCAGTCGAGCCTGGGAGATCGGTCGGCCGCACATGTGCCGCGGCTCTCTTGACGAGCGCCGTACAGCTCTTTGACAACTGAGTCGGAAGTTCGGTCTGAGTGGCACAGACACTCTTGTCTGTGCTCTTACGACCGCCGCGCCGCAACGACTTCGCGCGCGCTTGGACGTCTTGTTGGTCGTTTTCCGCAATCACGCACCAGACAAATTAAGTGACACACCGTGCAAAGTAATTCCCTGTCCAAGTCTTTGAAAACAAAGGATGGGTGACCCAACAAAGTGACACACAAATCGCGGAGCGAGCGGCGAAATTCTAGCGCGAATTCTGACCAGCGGCGGAGCGAATCGGAATCGTCATGGTCTTCGAAGCTTCCGTGGGGGCGAGCATGTGGCACTGGCCGTCGAAGACGGCGCCCGGCTCGATCACCAGGCAAGGACTGTGGATCTCACCGGTCACAATGGCATTCGGCAGAATCTCCACGCGGCCGCGGGCGCGAATCACGCCGTCGAAGCGGCCGGCGATGATCACGTAGTTGCCGTGGATGTTCCCTTCCACCAAGGCGTGTTCCCCAAGGACCAAGGTGTCGTCGGAGGTGACAGTCCCCTTCAACGCGGAGTCAATCCGGAACGTGCCCGAGGCTTCGAGTTTTCCCTCGACCTTGACGCCTTGCTCAAGGAAGCCCGTCCATTCGGCCGGATCGCTTTTCTTGCGGTCAAACCACGCCATGCAGTTCTCCTAGGTTCGTAGTTTCATTCTCTCATCAGATGGTCGTATAGGCGGGTCAAATCGCTCGAATCGTAGTACTCAAAAGCCAACTGGCCGGGCCGACCGGGCCGCAGCGGATGCAGGACGATCTTGGTGCCGAATTTTCGCTGCAACTCCTCGATCGCCCACTTTGTGTTTGGGTCAACCGAGGCGACTGGCGAGTCATGTTTCGCTCTGGCGCTGCGGGTAGCGAGGCGCTCAACCTGGCGAACGGTCATTCCACCGCGAGCAATTTTACGCGCGAGCTCGATGCGGTCCTTAGGCTCCGCGATCGCCAGTAGCGCGCGACCATGTCCGGCGGTAAGGCGGCCTTCCTCGAGCAGGTCCAAGATCGGCTCTTCGAGTCTGAGAAGGCGAACGGAGTTGGCGATGGTCGCGCGGTCTTTGCCTGTGCGGTCGGCGACTTCTTCTTGGGTGAGGTGAAACTCGTCGGTGAGGCGTTGGAAGGCGCGCGCCTGCTCGACGGGATTCAGGTCCTCGCGCTGGAGGTTTTCGACCAGCGTCATCTCGAGCGCCATTTCGTCGCGCACGTCGCGAACGACGGCGGGCACGCGGCCAAGGGCTGCTCGCTGTGCTGCGCGCCAGCGGCGCTCGCCGGCGATCAGCTGGAACCGAGTCCCCATCCTGCGAACGACGAGCGGCTGAACGATGCCGCTGACGCGAATAGATCGCGCCAATTCCTCGAGCGCCTCTTCGCGAAACCGCGTGCGCGGCTGAAACGGGCTGGGGTCAATCAGGTCAATATCAACCTGAAGAAAGATGTCATTCGGGGCCAGGGCCGGCGCTACCGCCGCCGCTGCTCCCCCCACCACCGCTACCGGCGGCAGCTGAGGCTGCTGCGGTTCCGGCTCCCTGATCAGTGCGCTCAGTCCCCGGCCCAACGCGTTTCTGGACATTAGCAATAACCTCCTTAGCTAGTTGAATATAGCTCTCCGCACCTTTACTATGTATGTCGTAGAACATCACTGGCATGCCATGGCTGGGGGCCTCGGCCAGGCGGACATTTCTGGGAATGACGCTCTCAAATACCTGAGCACCGAAAAAACTCCTAAGATCGGCCGCGACCTGTTTCGATAGGGTCGTGCGGTCATCGTACATGGTCAGAAGAATACCCTCGATCGCGAGGGATGGATTGATTGCGCGGCGAAGACGAGCGAGCGTGTCCAGGAGTTCTGAAACGCCCTCGAGGGCAAGGAACTCGCATTGAACCGGGACAAGGACCGAATCGCTGGCGGCCAGCGCGTTGACGGTAAGAATATCGAGCGATGGTGGGCAGTCAATAATGATGAATTCGTACTTTTCGCGAAGCGGCTGGATCACGTCCCTAAGACGATATTCTCGATTTTCCATCGAGATTAGCTCGACGGCCGCGCCCACGAGGTTCTTGTCCGATGGAATCAGGTCCAGGCGGTCTATCTGGGCGTCAATCGCGACGCGTTCGATGGGTTCGCCGAGTATCAGCGCCTGATAAAGAGTGCGGCGAGCGGGATCTTTGGCGAACCCTAGCGCGCTCGTGGCGTTTCCCTGCGGATCGGAGTCAATAATGAGGGTGTGCTTCTCGGAAGCGGCGAGAGAGGCGCCGAGATTGACGGCAGTGGTCGTCTTTCCAACGCCACCCTTTTGGTTGGCGATGGCGATTACTCGCGCCAAGCGGATCCCCCAGAATGCAGCGCGAATGTATCAGAGAGTTTTCATGAGGCGCAAGATGTTTCACGTGGAACAATTGCGAAATACGAGGCGGAAATGTTCCACGTGGAACAACTCGCGTCACTCGTACCTCGATTCAGGCTTTCGGAGAGCCAACCAGCAGAAGGCGTCTTTCGGATCCGGGAATAAGGGTCGGCTGATCCCAGATCCAATCTCGACTTAGGGAAATCCCGCGTGAATCCGCATCCCCTAGCCACAGGACCGCCTTGCCAGTGGCTGCGAGATGCGCCTTCGACCACGAAAGGAGCTCGTCAAATTGGCCAAGCGCGCGGGCCGCGATGAAATCGAAAACCCCAGGATCTCTTGGGACATCTTTCATTCGTCCTCGAGATACGATGACGTTTGGAAGCTGCAAATCCCTGACGACCTCGGAGAGAAATGCGCACTTCTTGGCGTTTGACTCAATCAGCGTGACATCGAGGCTGGGAACGACGATTGCCAGCGGCGATCCTGGGAAGCCGGCGCCGGAGCCAACGTCGGCGAGCCGACTTTTTCCGAGATTCACGACAGAAGCTGCAAAAATGCTCTCGCCGAAGTGAAATTTGAGAATTTCGACGGGATCTGTAACAGTTGTGAGCGAAATCGTCTTATTCCACCTGAGCAGAAGCGCAACATAGGCGCGGATCTTGTCCGCAACTTCAGATTCAATCGCGACTCCATATGGCCGCAGCGTGGACTCAATAAGTGAGTTCGATAGCGTTGTCATTTTTATACTATGTTGATAGTATAAACTCTCTATCACACTGAAAGAACGTCGGTTGATGCCGCTGGTTCGGCCACGGTTGCCAAGGCCAATCGGAGGCGCGATGGGGCCAGCATGCCTGCGGTAATGTCGGCTATAAAGTGTGCGATCAGAGGTGCGAGCAAGCTTCCAGTCCACGCGCGGATAGCCGCGAAGATCAGTCCAACTACAAACGTCGTTGCAAGGCCGCGGCGACCCTGGTAAAGGTGAGCAACGGCAAACATGGCCGCGGAACCGAGAATCCCGGCGACAACCAAGCCGCCGGACCAGTTTTCGAACACGCGCTGGAAGAAACCCCGATAGATCAGCTCCTCGCACACGGCAACCGTAACCACGACCGCGAAAAACGCGAGGCGTTCGACAGAATCCTGGGGAAATACTTTCAGCGCGAGCTGCGGCAAGACACCTCGTGCCTCGGCCGGATGGGTGGCCAATCGCCGAAGGCTGAAAAGCTGATTCGCGAGAACGAGCGACGCGAGCACAATCGAAACGATCACGGTGAGCGTGGGGCGTGGGACGGCGAGGCCGAGACCGGCGAACGAAAGCTGATGGGCATTTGCCCGCCACAGGACGACGGCGACTGCGAACCACTGGAAGGCCACCGTGGATGCATAGAGAGTGAGTCGGTCGCGCTTGGTGGTTTCCGGCATGCGCATCAGCTGGCGAATGCGGCGCCAGCCGAGCAATGGCACGGCCGTGCCGAAAAATATCAGGATGAGCGCGAAGTCCCAGTGCATCACGTCAGATGAAAACATCTTTGCAGCGCCGGGGCAAGCGCTGTCGGGAATTGGTGGCGGCGTCAGTCTTCCGGACGAATCAGCCTGTAGCCGGGCGAACAGACACAAGATCGAGACTTACGACAGAGTTCACGGAGAAGGCACAGAGAACACAGAAAAATCTGCGTGAACGGAGCGGACGCAATACGCGTTTCGGTAGGCCTGCCGCCAAGTCATTCGCAGAACTTGGTTCACATTTTGAATTTGAGTGATAGGCTAACGCGCGGAGGCTGCGACGTGGACATCGTTAAGGGCAACATGGGCTGGATCGAAGTGATCGTGGGACCGATGTTTTCCGGAAAAAGCGAGGAGCTGATCCGGCGTTTGCGGCGCGCGGAGTATGGTAAACAGCGCGTGCAAATCTTCAAGCCTGCGATTGATCAGCGGTACGCCAAAAACGGGATCGTGTCGCATTCGGGTTTGGAAATTCCATCGGAGTTGATTGGCACCGGCACTGAAATTATGGATCGCGTGGCCGCGCGCACCGAGGTGGTAGGAATTGATGAGGCGCAATTCCTTGGCGAAGGAATCGTGGACGCGTGCTCAAGGCTCGCCGAACTCGGCAAGCGCGTGATTGTGGCCGGGCTCGACACCGACTTCATGGGCAGACCGTTTGAACCGATGCCGCGATTGCTGGCGGTGGCCGAGGAAATCACGAAGCTGCTGGCGATCTGCATGCGCTGCGGAAATCCGGCGGTTCACACGCAACGGCTGGTGGCGTCGGAGGAACTGATCGTGGTGGGCGCAACTGGGATGTACGAGGCGCGCTGCCGCCGTTGCTTTGAGCCGCAACTGGCGCATCAGAAGATCGAAGAAGAGAACAAGCAGGCCGCTCCGACAAATATTTTGAAAGCTCGCGCCGGATCGAGCTAGCGCCGCTGCTGTTGAAGCACGTGCTTTCGCGGAATCGGGCTCGGGAGGCAAAGCCGCAATGGCATTTCAGCTTCACACACGAAAGGTTGGCCTAGTCATCGTGGTGGAGGCAGTAGGGCGGCTCACGTTAACGGACGGCCACACCAAACTTCGCGACCTGATTCACGTTTCCACCGGAGAAGGCGCGCGGAAATTCATGCTCAACCTCGCGCAGGTTGAATACATAGACAGCCACGGCGTCGGTGAGTTGGTGCGGTCCTATTCCGTCATCCGGCAGACCGGAGGCGAACTGAAATTAGCGTGCCTGAATAAGAAAGTTCTCGATGTGTTGGAGATTTCTCACCTGAACAGAGTTTTCGAAATCTACGCGGGGGAGGTCGCCGCTCTTCAAGCGTACGGGGAACCTGCTTAACCCGTGCGGGAAGCTGCTGCTACATGATTTGAGTCGCGCGTTTCACTGCGCATAGAACGCGCTCATGGTGCGATAAAAGAACCAGACATCCACCTTGGAGGACATTTCAAAGGGAGAGTGCATCGAAAGCAGTGGCACGCCCAGATCAATCACCTCCATGTCTTCTCTGGACATGAATCCTCCGATGGTGCCTCCGCCACCGACATCAACTTTGTAGGTTTGGGTCTGCCAGGCAATTCCGTTTTGATCCATCAGGGCGCGAATTCGCGCCGTGTATTCCGAGGGAGCGTTGAATCCTCCTCCATATAGCTTGATCGCCACGCCGTAGCCGAGACGTGAGGCATTGGAAGGCTCGCTGGTCTCTGGGAAGATCGGATTGATGCCGTCGTTTGCGTCGGCGGAAATTACTTGGGAGTTATGCAGGGCGCGCCGCAGGTCCAGATCGCTATAGCTCGCGCCCTTCTGGGCGCTGATCAGGCGCGCGAAGGTCGAGCTCAGGAACTGGGAGCCCGCACCGGTGTTATTCACCGAACCTTCTTCCTCGAAGTTGGAAAGATAAGCCAATGCCGAATATTTGGGCGTGGCTTTTAGGTCCAGGACCGCGCGGACGGCGCAATATGACGAGAGCCGGTCGTCCTGCCCATAGGCGCCCACGAGGCCGTGGTCAATGCCCACGTCCGCCGGATTCGCCGCGGGCACCAGAGCAAGTTCCGCGCTGACGAGATCCTCTTCTTTGATTTTGTAGGTCGCCGCGAGCTGATTCGCCACCTCCACGGCCACGGACTCGCTCTCGCCGGGAATGCTGCCGGCCACCGGGTCAAGCTCCTCGCCCTCGAGGACGTCCATATAGGTGCGCATGCGCAACTCTTTGTCCGAGTGTGGGGCGTTATCGGGTATCACAAAGACGGGATCGCCCGGTTTGAGACCAATGGAGACCTCGATGGTGCGGCCGTCGGTGGTATCAATCCGGCCAAGGAGCGCGAGCGGGATGTTCGCCCATTGATATTTCTTGATGCCGCCGTAGTAGATCGTCTTGAAGAGCGCGAAGCCACTGGCGGGATAGATGGGGCGGCCCTTCAAGTCAATATGCGGGCTGTCATGATGCGTTCCTACCACGCGAGAGCCGTCCACAATGGGCTCGGATCCGATTACCGCCAGGATGAGTGCGCGCTCACGGTTCGAAATGATCAGGCGCGCGCCCGGTTTTACCTGCTTGAGGTCGGTGAGTTCAGTAAAGCCTGCCGCTTCGGCGCGGCGAGTCATCTCGCGCGTCGAGGTAAGCGCGGTTCTGGCCACGTTCAGGTAGGCCTTGTAATCTTCGGCGAACTCCTGTACTTGCGGCCGCTGGGCCGGCGTCAGCAGCAGCCATGCGGACTTCTTTTTCGCCCAGGCGTCCTCGTCGTCCTGAGCATTGGCAACGGCGTAGGTGCTGACGATGATTAGAAGGACCGACGCAATCAAGATGAGTTGACGCTTCATCGCGAGATAGCCTCCGTGAGCTAAATGCACATGCCGTTTGACAGGTGCGACGATGTTGTCAAGCATAAGTACGCGAAATTTATATCATAGGCAGGGGTGCAGCCAAGCATCCGCGCCGGGCGTTGCAATGCTACGCACCTTCAAACCAGGCCGAAGCGCGATGCGGGGTTGACAGCGGCGGACGGCTCGCCGTATGGTGCTTCATTCTCGAAGGCGAACAAATTTGAAGATACTTGTGATCGGCGGAGGTGGACGCGAACACGCGCTTGTGTGGAAGCTCGCGCAAAGTCCCTCGGTTGAGAAGATCTGGTGCGCGCCGGGAAATGGTGGAATTGCGAAGGACGCCGAATGCGTCCCGCTTGATGTGAAGGACGTGAAAGCGGCGGCGGACTTGGCCGCCAAGCTCGAGGCCGATCTGACGATTGTGGGACCGGAGATGCCGCTGGTCCTCGGGATCGCGGACGAATTCGAGCGGCGCGGGCTGAAGCTGCTGGGCCCGGGTGAGAAGGCTGCGCAACTCGAGGGAAGCAAAGTTTTCTCGAAGCAGTTCATGCAGCGCCATCAGATTCCGACGCCCGGAGTTTATGGAGTTTACATCGAGGCGCTGGAGGCTTACACGGCGCTGGACTCGGTTGATTGGCCGCTGGTGATCAAGGCAGACGGACTGTGCGGGGGCAAAGGCGTCCTGGTGACGATGTCCGCGGACGAGGCCACGGAGTTTGTCGAGCGCATGATGGTGAACGGCGAATTCGGAGAGGCCGGCTCGCGCGTCCTATTTGAAGAAGGGCTCGTGGGCGAAGAGCTTTCCTACATCATCCTCACCGATGGCCGCGATTTCATCCGGCTGGCGCCGGCGCGCGATCACAAGCGTGCGTTCGACAAAGATAAAGGGCCGAACACCGGAGGAATGGGAGTCTATTCAGTTGACGACATTTTGCCCGCGGCTCTCGAGAAGACGATCATCGAGACGATCGTGCGGCCCACGCTCGACGGGCTGCGCGCGGACGGAATGCCGTATCGCGGCTTCCTCTATTTCGGATTGATGCTGACGGAGGAGGGTCCACAGGTTCTGGAATACAACTGCCGGCTCGGTGATCCGGAAACGGAGGCGGTGCTCCTGCGCGCCGATTTCGATCTGGCGAAGGCCTGTATGCAAGCGGCGAACGGTGATCTGGCGGGATTCGAGGCGAATTGGTTTCCGGGCGCGGCCGTTTGCGTGGTGATCGCGTCGAAGGGATATCCGGGCGATCCGCAGACGGGCGTCGAGATTCTTGGCCTAGAGGATGCGGCAAAAGTGCCCGGGGCGGTCGTCTTTCACGCAGGGACGCGAGGCAGCGGAGCAACCTGCTACACAAACGGTGGTAGAGTGCTGGTGGTCAGCGCGAGAGGCGAAGATCTTGAACGAGCGCGGCGCGTGGCGTATGACGCGGTGGGCAAGATTAAGATCGCGGGCGCGCATTATCGCAAAGATATCGGCAAGAGACGGTAGTGAGCCGCAATCGGCAATTTTAAGGAGACGCGAAATTGGCAACGGGAAGCAAACCGGTGATGGCGATGGTGGGAATCGTGATGGGGTCGGACACGGATTTTCCGGTGATGAGCGAAGCGGGAAAAACGCTGGGGAAATTCGGGATCGCGTATGAGATGGAAGTTCTCTCGGCGCATCGCACACCGGCCCGCGCGCACGAATATGCGACCACGGCGGTGAAGCGCGGCCTGAAGGTATTGATTGCCGCGGCCGGAGCGGCGGCGCATCTGGCGGGAGTGATGGCCGCGAATACGACGCTGCCGGTAATCGGCGTGCCGATGGCCACGAGCACGCTGAATGGTCTCGACGCGCTGCTCGCAACTGTGCAAATGCCGGGAGGAATTCCCGTGGCGACGATGGCGATTGATAAAGCTGGGGCCGTCAACGCGGCGATTTTCGCAGCGGAAATTTTGGGGCTGTCCGACGCGGAGATCGCGCGGAAGCTTGTGGCGCACAAAGAGGAACTCGTCAAGTCGGTGGCCGAAAAGAACGCCCGCCTCCAGAAGCAAATCTCCGAAATAAAATAACAGCGGATCGTTGCGCGCTTTTTCGTGCGATGTTGGTGCGAAAAAGCGCAAGCGTGTCGCGCGTGAGGTGGATTGGCGGCATCTCGCTGGGTATCTTCGCCGGGCACGGCGTGCCATGTCCCTGCGAAGCCATTACTCCTGGGCCGACGAGTGCGCGTGCTGACGGGAGCTGGGGCTATTTCGTGGGGTGCAGGAGCGAGGGAGCCTCGGGCTGGCGGGCCGGCTGGATGCCAGGCAGGGTGGCTTCGAGGGGAGGTGCCAGAACCCACGCGAAGCCGTTTTCCTCGTTGATGATGGCCATGGTCTCACGGGTATTGGGCGGGGCGATGGCGTCGAGAGCGGCGCGGAGGAATTGCGTCGCGTCGGCGGGGAGGATTTTGTTGCTGTCACCCTGCAGGAAAAGCCGGGCGACCTCCGCCATTTTCGCGTCCGACGAAATCAAATGTTCCAGGCGAGGATCCTTCTGGCGCAGCAGCTCGAGCAAGGTCGGCGGCGCGCTCTCCGGCGGGTAGGTGAACTCCATCAGCGTATGAGGCTGCCCCTTCTCCGGCGGCCAGAATTGGACGTAGCTCGGCAAAAGGACTCGGGTGGTCCAGTAGCCGGGTGTTGTTTCCATCTGCTTCATCGGGTAGTCGAGCTGCCAGACTTCCGGCCCGTAGCCCGTGGCGTAGCCCGCAAGAATCAATTCCGCAAGAGGCTCTTTAGGCGGCAGGTCCACCTTGGAGTGCAGATCCTGCGCAACTTCGTTGAGGCGCTGGAGCAATCCCTGGCCGACCATTTCCAGATCCGTGGCTTCGGTGCCGACCGGATTGCTACCGAGATGGGGTGCCTGAGTGACCGCGCGGCTCCGAAGGTGCGGGAGTTCCTCATCGAGTCGCGCGATTTCCCGCTGCGAGGACGGCGAGGACCAGCGAACCGCGCCGAGGATCACGCCGACGCGGACGCTTCCGATGGCGACGGGCGTCGGGGGGTGCGTATCCGCCTCGATTGGATTTTCGATGGTCCCGATGAGGACCGCGCCCTTCACGACGGCGACAACCACGCGGCCAGCGGAAAGGCTGGCGACAGTTTCCTCGTTGGGAGCGTTGGATGGATCCTGCGCTGTCGCGCGCGCGGGGGTGAGCAAGAGCGCAATTGCCAATGCCGCGCCGAGCGCGTAGGCAGTTGCCGCGAGTTTCGGGAGGGATGCCATCTGGCTTAACTTAGCACACGCGCTGGGGCACGGCGCTCCGTATAGGGGTGCAGAGCACCGTCGTCTCTAGTAAAATGTGGCGGAGACCGTATCTCATCCCGTGGGTGACCATGAGCATATTCAGTGCATTGACAGGCGGAGGATTGCGATCGCCGCAGAAGATTCGCGTGAACGGCAAGACGCTGACGGATATTCTCGCAGCGCATGCACTATTCGTGAGCGGTAAAGACGGAGGGTTGCGCGCCGAGCTGGCCGGTGCGGATTTGACTCGGGCGGACCTCTTTAAGGCGAAACTGGCATATGCCGACCTGCAGGGCGCGAACCTCGAAGGCGCCAATCTGCGCGAAGCGAAGCTCTCTTCGGCAGACCTGAGCAAATCGCGCCTGCACGGCGCCGATCTGCGCAAGGCGGATTTGACCGAGACCAATCTGACCGGCGCGGACTTGACCGAAGCGCAAGCCGGAGGCGCGGAGTTCTTCCGCGCGAGCCTGCGGCAGGCCATCCTTCGGCGTGCCGATTTCGGCGCGGCAAATTTTCGCGACGCAGATGTTCAGGGAGCGGATTTCGAGGGCGCGATCCTGAAGACCGCAATTCTGCGCGAAACGAAACTTGAAGGCGTGGACCTGTCGCGCGCGGAGGGGCTCGCCACCGCGTTGATGCCGCGCGGCTACACAGCGCCGGGCGCGGCGAAAAGCTAAAGCAGATCGAGAGCTACGGAGCAAACTTGCCCTGGATTGCGGTGGAGGATTACAAGCTGGCCGGCGGGTGGACGCGTCCCGAACAGCGTGACGCCCGGTCGCGCACGTGGTGCGAGCTGCTGGAGCGCGGCCAGATTCTTTTTTTCCACGACCTGCCCTTTGACCTTCCGCGCGCGGACCGCGATTTTCTGGTAGCGCAGGAATGGGCCGAGCTGCGAATGCACAAGAACGTCTCCTACCGCCCGACTGAAGACATTTTGCGGGGCGTGACGGGAGACGCCGCGACGGTCGAGCGCGTGCACGCCATCCTGCGGAACTACAGCGCGCAACTGACCGACTTCCTGACCAAATTTCTGCAGCCCTACGCCGGGAAATGGACCGTTGATTTTTCGAGCTTTCGCCCATTCGAAGAAGAAAGGCGCGGGCTGCCGCTGCATAAGCGCAACGATTTGCTGCATGTGGACGCATTTCCGAGTCGCCCCACGCGCGGCGGGCGCATCCTGCGTGCGTTCACCAATTTGAATCCGGCGAAGGCGCGCGTGTGGAATACGACCGAAAACTTCGAGATTCTTGCGCGGCGTTATGCGATGGACGCCGGCTTGGAACGCGTCGCCGAAGATTCCTGGGTCAGCCGGACGGTGCAGGATCTGGGAGAAAAGCTGGGCTTCCGCGGAATGGGCCGCACGCCGTATGACATGTTCATGCTCGGTTTTCACGATTATCTGAAGGAAAATGCGGCATTTCAGAAAGATTGCCCCAAAACCCGACTGGAATTTCCGCCACTCTCAACGTGGCTCGTGTTTACCGACGGCGTGGCGCATGCGGCCATGTCCGGACAATTCGCGCTCGAACAGACTTTCCTGATTCCGCCGAAAGCGCTGGTCGCTCCGGATTACGCCCCGTATCGCATCCTCGAAAATATCGCCGGACGTCCGCTGGTTTCTTGAACCGTTCGAAGTAAATTTAGAATCCGCGTTAAAAGTCCGGCGTCTGCCCGACTGAGGCGCTATTTTCCAGCGGAGAATTCCGCGGCGTCTTCGCCGTATGGGATGCCCGGCCCGCCGCGAGGAGCGCCGGGACGGCGGCGAGTCTCGATACCGAGGCGCTTGATCTTCTGATTGAGGGTCGAGAGAGGAATCTGAAAGCGCTCGGCGGCTTCGGTCTGGTTCCAGTGAGTGCGTTCGAGCATGTCCACGATGATGCGCCGCTCGACTTCCTCGAGGATTTCAAATAGCGAGGGCGGCGGTACGGAGTTGCGCGAGCCAATTTCTCCCGGCAGCGGCGGCAGGAATTCAGCGAGCTGGAGGCGAACGCCCTTGACGATCTCGCGGGTGCGGACGCTTTCGGGCAGCAGATCGGCGTCCATAGAATCCTGCGTGGAAAGGACCACGGCGCGTTCGACGGCATTCTCAAGCTCGCGGATATTTCCCGGCCAATCGTAATCCATAAGCAGCTTCATTGCCCCGGCAGTGAAAGCTCGAGCCGGCTTGCCATTGTCCTTGCAGAATTGCTCGAGGAAGCGCGCGACCAGCAGCGGGATATCTTCCTTGCGCTCACGCAGCGGCGGCAGCTGAATCGAGATCACATTGAGGCGGTGAAATAGATCCTCGCGGAATCGGCCATCGCGAACGAGCTTGCGAAGATCTTCATTGGAAGCGGCCAGGATGCGGACGTCCACTTTGATTGTTTCGGTGCCGCCCAGGCGCATGAATTCGCGCTCCTGAATCACGCGCAAGAGTTTTGCCTGCGTTTCCGGACCGATCGTCGAAATTTCGTCGAAGAAAATCGTGCCCTGGTCCGCGACTTCGAACAGGCCTTTTTTCGAGGCGACGGCGCTGGTGAAGGCGCCCTTCACGTGACCGAAGAGCTGCGATTCCAGCAGGTCCACCGGGATCGAACCGGTGTTGATGGGGATGAAGGCCTTGTCCGTGCGCGTGGATGCGGCATGAATGGCCTTGGCAATTACTTCCTTGCCGGTGCCGCTTTCGCCGGAGATCAGGACGGTTGAGCGCGAAGGCGCGACCTGGGTCACCAGGTCGAGCACAGACAGCATCTTTTCGCTTTTACCGACGATGTTCGGGAAATTGTAGCGCTGCTTGAGCGCGCGCTTCAGGTGAACGTTTTCTTCGCGGAGGCGGCGGCCTTCGATGGCCATCGAAATCTGCGCGATCAGTTCGTCGTTCGACCAGGGCTTGGTGATGTAGTCCTGCGCGCCGCCCTTGAACGCCGCGCGAGCCATGTCAATCGAGCCGTAAGCGGTGATGAGAATGATGGAAAGATGCGGGTCGCGAAGGCGGATTTCGCGCAACATGTCCAGCCCATTGCGATCCGGCAGGCTAACGTCGAGCAACATCAGATCGAAGGGCTGATCTTCCAGCTTCTGCAGACCGGCTTGGCCGGTTTCCGCGACAGTCACCTGGAAACTTTCCGAAGTCAGCAGCGCCTCGAGACCCTCGCGGATCTCCAGCTCGTCATCCACAACAAGTATCGAGCCTCTAAGCATGAACCGCTTTCCTGGCCACCGGGAACTCCAGCCGGAACGATGTGCCCTTGCCGGGCGTCGAACGCACGTCCACTTTGCCCGCGTGTTCTTTGATGATGCCATAGCTCACGGAGAGGCCTAGGCCGGTTCCGCGGCCAGTGGCTTTCGTCGTGAAAAACGGATCGAAGATACGGTGCAGATGTTCGGGCGGAATACCGGCCCCTGTGTCAGTGACTTCGATTTCAACCGAGCCGTTGCGAGCGCCAGTGCGGACTTCGAGCATGCCGCCGCCGGGCATGGCGTCGCGCGCGTTCATGAAAAGGTTCAGGAACACTTGCTGGAGGCGCGTGGTTGACCCGAGTATTACCGGAAGGCGTTCGGCGTAACTCTTGACCACGTTCACCTGGGCGGTCTTGAACGGGTGCTGGACCAGCGTGAGCGTTTCTTCCAGCACGGAATTCAAATCCACTTCGACAGGCTCCGTGCCGCCGGTGCGCGAAAAATTCAGCAGGTTGTTGACGATCTCGCTCGCGCGGAAAGTTTGCTTCACGATGCGCTCGATGGTTTTCTGCCGTGGGTCGTCCTCAGGAATCTGTTTCGCGAGCATCTGGATGTAATTGGAAATGACGGCGAGGGGAGTATTCACCTCGTGCGCGACGCCGGCGGCGAGCAGGCCCAGCGAAGTCAGCTTTTCAGTCTGAACCATCTGATCTTCTAAACGCACGCGCTGGGTAATATCATCCAACAAAATCAGCCGCCCGAGCCGCGCGCCGTTCTTGGCGAGCAGGGGCGCAATCGAAGCGTTGACCACCAGATGGCGGTTGCTGCGAGTGTTCAAGTGAAAGCGATAGATGCCGGAAACATGGTCGCTGGCCGCTTGCGCGCTGATCTCTCCGGCGAGGTCGCGCGGAAGGATGTCCACAAGCTTGCGGCGCAGGGCTTCGCTCCGTGGAATTTCGAGCAAGTCTTCCAGTTGCGGATTCCACGATTCGACGCAGTCGTCGAGATCTACGGTGACGACGCCGATGCGCAGCGATTCGACGATATTCTCGCTGAAGTCTTTCAGGCGCTCGATCTGCACGGCCTTTTGTTCGAGCGATTGATAGAGTCGGGCATTCTCCACGGCGATGGCGACGTAGCCGGCGATGGTGGAGAGGAGTTCGAGGTCGTCGCTTGAAAGGTAGTCACCGTCAACCGTCTTGCCCAAACCGATCACGGCAGCGGTGCGGTCGTGGAAGCGACAAGCGATGAAATAATTGAGGTCGAGTTCTTCAATCGTGCGACGGACCGATTCGCTTTCGTCGGTGGCGGCTCGCGCCGATTCGAAAAAAAGGCAGCCGCGCTCGAGGGCCGGACGTGCCGGGTCGAGAAAGCTCAGATCGAGCGAGGCCGCCGGACGGAGTCCCATCGAACGCGAAAGCACAAATTGTCCGGGCTGCGCCGGATCCTCGAGGAAGACGGCCAGATGATCCACCAGCAGCGTTTGCGAAATGCGGTCGAGCACGGAGCCGAGCAGCGGCTCGAGGCGGACTTCGTTGGTGAGCGCGCGCCCGAATTCGATCAGTGTGCGGCGATAATCGAGACGGTCGCGATAGAAAAAATGATCGAGGCGCGCCTGCACCCAATCGCGCAGCGGCTGAATCAGGAATGCGGCCACGACAATTGCGATGATCGCGCCGGCCGGTCCCGCGGTCAGAGTGGTATGCGTCAGCTCGCCGACCAGCGCGATCGCCAGGAAATAGATTGCGACAACGGCGCCGGTCGCAAAAGTGTAAGCCAGACCGCGCTTGAAGATGATGTCCACGTCCATCAGCCGGTAGCGGATGATGGCGTAGCCAAAGCAGAGCGGAATCAGCGCGAGTGAAAATACGGAAAACTTCATCCACGATTGCGGCACCGTATTCACGAATCGCGGCAAAATGTACAGCGCTAGGAACGGCAGGATTCCCGCGAAGGCTCCGCCGGTGACCCATTTCAATTGCTGCCGCAGCACGCCGCTGGGAGCGCGGAAATAGCTGGCTAGAAAAATGCCCGCGGCGAGCAGGAAATAGACGGCGAGGTACAGCAGCTCAATGGTGTCGAGGAATTCGCGGCTGCTGATGGACGGAAGGAAATCGAGAGTCGCCGTGGCCACGGAGATGTGGAGCGCGAGCAAAGCGACCGGAATGCTGTAGAGAGCGGCGAGCTTCGGAAAGAGAGTGCCGCGGCGCTCCGGAAACACGAGCGCGAAATGAACGAGCAGGGCGGGCTGCAGCAGAAGCGCGACCACGTTGCCCCAGTAGATTGTCCAGTCGAAGGAGTTCAGTTTGCCGCTGTAATGAAAACTGTAAAGAACGAACGATACGAGACAGAAGACGTAAAAATGAATAGCGCGCGGAGCGTTCCAGCGTTTCGCGAATATAAAAAGACCGATGAAGAGATACAGCAGCGCAGTCAGGCGAAGGTAATTTTCAATCGAGGACGGATTATCCTGAGGTGCGGTGATCAGCGGTACGTCAAAAGACTCGCCGCCGCGCCGGATGCGATACTTCACCTCGGTCCACGGACCGGCGCGAAACAGCAGCTTGGTAACGTCCACGGCGCGGTGGATGGGCGTCGCGTGAAGTGTTTCGATGTAGTCGCCTTGCTTGAGCCCTGCGCGGTCGGCGGGAGTGCCGGGAGCGACGTGCCAGGCCATCACGCCGCTGGCCGTGTCCATCCAAGTGACGCCATCATCGGGAACGACGAAGCGCGAGCGCTGCTGGAAGTTCAGAACGGCAAAGATCACCGCCGCCAGCGTCAGAAATGCCAGGATAACCGCACCCAGCCGTATTCGAAGACCGTCGTTCATCCAACTCCACCCGAGTCCCTTTACTATTCTATGCTAGCACGCGGACTTCCAGCGAATCATTAATTGTAAACGCGCTAACCTTCGTGTTGTGAGTGGCTTGCGGAGGTGTCACTTCTGCCGGTCGGCGCAGATTCCATTTGTGGAAGGTTCATTCCCGAATCCAGTAACCACCGAAAAAAACTAAAACTGGAGGCTTAGGCCACCCCGGAAGTACCGGTAGGAGGGGACAAGCACCACGGAGCCATCACCAGTCGAAACTGGGACGTATCCCTGGGCCAACAGGTTGCCCATATCGGCCTGGACTTCCATGTGACACGGGAAAACACTGGGAAGGCGCTGGCGAATCTCCATACTCAGATAGGGATCCACGTGATACAGCGACTCACCGTACGCATCCTGCTGCGAGACGGTCGGTCCGCTGAGCCATTTGTAGCTCGCGGTAAACTTTGTCCCCCAGCGCGGCACGCTGGTCGTGAATGCCGCGGCGAGGCTTTGGCGATAGCGGGTAGCCAGCTCCTCGCGGAGTGCGGTAGAGGACACGCCGTCGGGAGCGAGCGCACCAGCGTATGCGTAGATGACCGTGGTCGTCAGGTTATTTGAGATCTTCTCCCGGTAGACCAGTCGAGCGCCGCCTGAACTGGAGGAGCCTCCATCATAAGCGAACGCATCCGAGAAATAGTCCTGAAGGAAATCCGCGCTCCCGGGGCCGCCACGACCGATGACTGCGGTGTGGGATGAAAGATCGTGGAAGACCGAGGCGATCAAATCCGCGCGAGGGCTCAGCGCGTGATCAATAGAAAGTTCCTCGTGCAGGTCATTCTCCAGTACGGGACGGCCATCGCGCATCATAAGTGTCGGAAACGCGTCGAGCGTATCCAGCGCGGATTGCAATGCGCCATCGGAACCGGAGGCGTCCTGCCAAGGATGGGTCGCCACGATCGCGGAGGCCTGCCACGCGCGCGCCAACTGAACGGCGACTTCCGCTCGTGGGCTGAGCGCCGAAGCCGTGCCGTTGAACCCAGCCATTACGAAATCCGCGCCGTATCGGATGCTCACCTTGCGGCCCAAAGCGATCTGATCGTCGTGCGACAGCCGCACCCCTCGAAACGTTGGGCCATCCGGGCCGAGTTGCGATTCGCGCACCAGAATCGTGGTGACGGGGCCGACACCCGGCAGTCCTGAAGGAAGCCATTCTCCGGCAAAACCGCCGGCTGCTGAACCGTCTTCCTGACTGAACTGACCGGCCATTACGAAGTGGCTCTTGCTGCCGAGTCCGATTTCATAGACCACTGCAGTGCCGGGTGAATCCGCAAGGTTGCCAATCGAGCCTGGATGATCCGCACCTGAAGTTAGCTCCAGGCGCCCGTGAAGTTGTTGCGCGCTCGCGGAGTCGGAATATTGCAACGACGCAGTGTCCGAGGAACTCGAGTCGTCCTGCCAGCGCAAGACGGGGCGCGTGGCAGGCGATGTGCGTAGCACCCAGGTCCAGTCGTCGGAATCAACCGGCTGGTCGTCCTGCCGGCGCAGTTTCTCAAATGTGGAAAATACCGAGCCGAGAACAATTTGGAGCAGAGTGGCGTGCTCGGTGTTGACATCAACGTGCTGTTCCATCACCGGAAGAAATCCGGCGAGAGTCACGCGAATAGAATAGAGGCCCGCGGGCAGCGTGGCAGTTGAAAAACGTCCGCGATCATTCGTAAGGAGCTGCACCGGCGATGCGCCAACAAGTTGTTCGGAGGAGACCAGAACTGTCGCGCCCATCTGCGGCGTGCCGGCAGGATCCACGACGACGCCGGAGATCTTGTTCGCTCCGGGCGCGGCCGCAGCAGGAAACGCGCACAGCAAAGCGAAGCAACCGAGGCCCAAGACGCGAATCGCTCGTAGACTCAAATGCTTCACTTCACCTCCCCTGTGGTGCTTGAGGAGCGGGTTGCGGGGCACCCGCAGGCGCCGGCTTTACAGTGAAATCCGTGGTCGGCGTAATCGTTTGATTCGCAAGATTGTCAGTGACCGCGACGGACAGCTGGTACTTGCCGGGCGGTAGCGATGCCAGCGTGATCCTGTTTTCGATGGTCATCTCCTCGCCGTGCTCGGGAACCTTGTCGGCGGGAATATTGAACTTCAGGGTCGGGACGGTTTCCTTGTCCTTGGTAACGCGGTACTCGACCGATGCGTTCGCCTTGTGCGTCTTGTCGTCCACTTTCAGGTTATAAATCTGAAGGAAGACTCCGATGCTGTCATTCTCCGCGAATGTCTGATCGAGTCTGGGCCGAACCTTTACGTCGCCGAGAACGAACTGCCCGAGTCCGATGTCCTGCGTGGATACGCGCTGGATGTCGTCCGCCAGGATCAGGGAGCTTGAGCTCAGCTCATCGTCCTGGAAGCGCGGAACGGCCAGTCGGGTGTTGACCACGCCAACGTTGCCGCTATTGATGTCCTTCACTACGATATCAAGCCGGTAGAGCCCGGGGCTGAGAGGCACGGCCTTCTGATAAATTCTGGAGGTGCCGAGCGACCTCTGCAGCAACGCAACGGGATAGTCGGCACGTAGCGAATCCTCGAACGTCTGGACGATACGGCCGCTGAGGGTTGTGATCCGCGCGAACACGTTCATCGAGGCAGAGTCCACGCCGTCCTTTTCTTGGAAGCTCAGCTGGCGCACGGGAATCTGCACAGTGATTGGCACGAGCACCGTGTCAGAGGTGATTCGCAAAAAATCGAAGCGATAATCGAATTTGAGCTGGTCGCGCACAAGGCGTGCGGTGGATATCGCTTCCAGGTCCTTAAACTTCACCGGAGGCGGCCTCATGATACTCGCCATGAGTTCGAGGCGACTGAATTCGTCGCTGTTCCCGCTTTGTATGCCCTCGCCAGGTTGATTCTCGGCCATATTCGTCCCGTCAGTATTGCTGAAACGGCTGGATTTGTCGGACGTTCCCATGGATTCAGCCGTCGTCAACCCGGCGCCCGGGACGCGAAGCAGGGCGTCCTTTTCGCTCGGATCCATGGTGATGTGATATTCACCCGTGGACGTGGGATCAACGAACTCCAACTCGACATTCTCGCCAAGACCCTCGCCATCGAGGTGTCTGTAGCGCCAAGTTTCCCAGGGATAGGTGGTGGTCGAACCGCCGCCTTGATCCTGCGGACGGTCCCAGTTACCGCCGGTTGGATGCGAGTCAACCTCGTCCGCGGGTCCCCACATGATATAAATCTTGCCGCGGTCGGTCTTCCAGCCTGGAATTCCCGAAGCAAAGTGCTCGTTCGCGTACGCGATGCGGCGGTAGTGTTCTTCCTTGAAGGTGTTTTCAGGCGAATCGGGATCGGGATTGCGCCGCTGCCAGAACGCCTCGATGAATTGCTCCCGCTCCTCGTTCGTGGCCAGATGCAGGAAAGAATGGCGTTCTTCGGGCGAGATGATATAGATCACATCCTCGTCCAGCCACTTCTTATATGGCGACTCAAGCTCTTTCTTGAGTTGATTATCGCTCTGCTGTTTGGATTTAGCAGCTTTCTTCGATTGGGGTTTCTGGTCCTGCTGATCGGTTTGGCTCGGCGGGTTCTGCTGGTCTTGTGCTTGCGAGGCTCGAGCGTAGCCAACCGGCGAGAGCGTCAATGCTCCCGCCAGAAACGACATCAGGAACGTCCTAACGGACCGATCCATAGCGGCACCCTTTTTCCGATTGGAAATCTTAACCTGTCCTAAAGTACAGGTCAATCTAACTTTCCCCAGCTCTGGCTGCCCCTTACCCGCTTGGAGTGCCGAGCATCGTGGCGGGTTGCCTCGGCCATCCGGGCCAGTCATGACGGTACCCAGTCCTGCCGATCTAGTTACAAATGCTGACCGATGCGCCGAATATACGGTTCGCCGAGCCGAAGCCAACCTGACCCTTGCGTCCGGAACTATTTTCTTTTCCCGGCGGGCCCAAACGAACTAGAATGGTGTTTGCGTGTGGTCCTGGTGGTCTTGAACGTGGAGTGGTGTGCGCTGGGAGCTGGAGATTTCGGCTTGGTATGATCCAGGTCCTCCCGGTCCAGCCTCTGACCCAAATTTAGGCACGGCCGCTGAGCCGAGAAACATTCTGCCCCGTCCAAGCGTATGTATCAAGTGTCGGGCAAGTTTGTCAATCCCGACCGTCAAACCAAGGGTTCTTCAATGAAGATTTGGCAGAAAGCAACGATCGCAGTGGTAGTGGTCCTCCTTATCGGAGGAATCGCCTGGTACAGCATTTACAAGTCGAATCAGAACGTCGTTACGGTCCAGACCGGGCGAGTCGCCCGGCAAGACCTGATCTCGCTGGTCACGGCGTCTGGTGAAATCCGCCCTAAGACTTATACGAATGTGCTGGGCGAGGGCATCGGGAAGATCACGGATATCGTGGTTAAAGAAGGCGACCACGTGAAGAAGGGAGACGTTCTCCTCCATCTGGAGAACATCCAGCCGGGAGCCGACGTCCAGGCGCAGGTCGCGAGCATTGACGCCGCGGAGTCCGGAATGAAAGCCGCAGGGTCCAATTTTGATATGGCGGTCGCCACCGCGGCGCAGCGCCAGTCCGATCTGACGAAAGCGCAACTTGATTGGCAGCGCGGGCAGGAGCTTTACAAGCAACAGCTGATTTCCAAACAGGATTACGATACAGCCAAGGCGACATACGACAGCGCTGTAGCAGCAAACACCTCGGCGCAAGCGCAGGTGGATCAGGCGCGCGCGTCCCGGGAACAGGCGCGTTCAAATCTCGAGCAAGGCCGCGCCGTGCTCAGGCATACCCAGGACATTTTGCGCAAGACGACCTACACCGCTCCCATTGACGGCATCATCAGCTATATCGCCGTTCGCGTGGGAGAAAACGTCGTGCCGGGAATTCAAGGCACGGCGGGCAGCTCGATTCTGACGATCTCCGACATGAGCGTGGTGACGACCGAAGTGAAAGTGGATGAGACGGACATCACCAGCATTCGCAACGGACAATCCGCCGACGTAACGATTGACGCCATTCCAACGACGGTTTTCAAGGGCCACGTCACGGAAGTGGGCGAACTCGCCATCCTGCGGACGTCCGGCCAGGCGTCCATGACGGAAGAGACAGCCAACACGCAGGAAGCGCGCGATTTCAAGGTCGTGATCACGCTCGACAACCCCCCGGAATCGCTGCGCCCGGGACTTTCGGCCACGGCGAAGATCCAAACGGCGCAGAAGCAAAATGTGCTGAGCATTCCGATTCAGGCGCTCGCCGAGCGCACGCAGAAAGAGTTGGACGAAGCGAAGAACGGCACCAGCGGCAACGTTACGCTCGCGGCATCCACGAGCGAAGGCGCGGCAAGCGCGAAGACCGATATTCAAGGAGTGTTCGTCGTGCGCGGCGGCAAGGCGCAATTCGTGCCGGTGCAAACCGGGATCAGCGGAGTGACTGATATCGAAATCGCCAGCGGAATCCACGAAGGCGATGTGATCGTCACCGGAAGCTACAAGGCGCTTCGTACGTTGAAACCCGGTGCGTCCGTCAAAGTGGACAACTCCATCCCCAAGACCGACGATGCGTCTTCTTCATCGTCCAGCAGCTAGGTTGGATGTAACCGTTCGAGGAGCCCAATGCCGATGGCTGTTGAAGACGTCGGGTCGCAGAGCTTTCGCCAGGATCTGGTGGATTCCGGTGTCGTCATTCAGACCGAGGATCTCTGGAAGACGTACGAGATGGGCACCGAGCAGTTGCACGCCTTGCGCGGAGTGAACATCATTATCCGCAAGGGCGAATACGTTGCGATCATGGGACCGTCGGGCTCCGGAAAATCCACGCTGATGAATTTGATCGGCTGCCTGGATTCGCCGACCAAGGGTAGTTATTGGCTGGCCGGTCGGCTGGTCAGCCAGCTCGATGACGACGAGCTTGCCGCCATCCGCAACCGCGAGATCGGATTCGTCTTTCAGACGTTCAACCTGCTGGCGAGGGCGACCGCGCTGCACAACGTCGAATTGCCGATGATTTACAACGGCACTCCCGCTGAAGAACGCATCGAGCGCGCGAAACAATCTCTGGCACAGGTAGACCTGACCGACCGCATGATGCACAAGCCGAACGAACTTTCCGGAGGCCAGCGGCAACGCGTGGCGATCGCCCGCGCGCTGGTGAATCATCCCTCGATTCTATTGGCCGACGAGCCAACGGGAAACCTGGATTCCGCCACGGGCGAGGAAATCATGGGGCTTTTTGCGCGGCTGCATGAGAGCGGCAACACGATCATTCTGGTCACGCACGAGCCGGACATCGCCGCACGCGCCCATCGCGTGATCCGCGTGCGCGACGGCAAAGTCGAAAAAGACGAACGCACGCAGTAGCCTCCCTCCGCTTCTGCCGGATGGGATATGCGGCGTGACTACGCGTTTCCAGCATCACGCCTCTCCGTCATCTGAATGCCATCGAGCAGGACCATCTGTTCGGCAAGCTATTTGAGAACGTGTTTGTCCTCGCCGATTGGCGCATTTGTCTTTCCTGTTTGAATAATGGCGGCTGCTCCTTTCAACCCGATAGACCTCGTGGTTTCTCCAGCAGTATCTGTGTTCATCTGCGTTGATCTGTGGCTAGTGCCGTTCTGCTTCTTGTCGAGCGCGCGCAGTAGCCCCCGCGATTCCGTAACGTCGTTGACACTCCTTCTGCGTACCCATAAGATTCCTGCTCCATGCCGCATGCAGACCCCCTCGTCGGCAGCTCCGTTTCCCACTATCGCGTAGGCGAGAAACTCGGCGGAGGCGGCATGGGCGTTGTGTATCGCGCCGAGGATACAACTCTTGGCCGCGCGGTTGCGCTGAAGTTTCTTCCTCCTGAGGTCTCCCGTGACGAACAGGCTCTCGATCGCTTTCTCCGCGAAGCGCGCGCCGCCGCAGCGTTGAATCATCCGCATATCTGCACGATCTACGAAATCGGCGAGCATGAAGGCCAGCGCTTTATCGCCATGGAACTTCTCGAGGGTGAGACTGTGAAGCACCGCATCACCGGCGGCCCGCCGGGCCTCGCAATACTTCTCAACCTCGGGACGGACATCGCTGCTGCGCTCGATGCAGCGCACGCGAAGGGCATCGTGCATCGCGACATCAAGCCCGCGAATATTTTCATCACCGGGCAGGGCCAGGCGAAGATTCTCGATTTCGGCCTCGCCAAGCAGATCCTTCAGGGTCGCGCCACGGCGGCGGACCAGAAAACGGCCGACGCCAACGATCCAAATCTGACCGGCCTCGGTGTTGCGCTCGGCACTGTCGCCTACATGTCCCCCGAGCAGGCGCTTGGCCAGGAACTCGACGCGCGCACCGATCTCTTCAGCTTGGGAGTCGTTCTCTATGAGCTGGCAACCGGCCAGCAACCGTTTTCCGGTCCGACGTCTGCCGCGATCTTCGACGCGATTTTGAATCGTGCCCCAACGTCGCCGGTGCGTTTGAATCCGGGACTGCCGCATGAACTCGAGCGCATCCTGAACAAGGCGCTCGAGAAGAATCGCTTGCTCCGCTACCAATCGGCCTTGGAATTTCGCGCGGACTTGCAGCGCCTGAAACGCGATGCCGGTGCGGGACGCGCCGCCGAGGCTCGCCCGTCCCAACCGGCAGCGACGCGCGGAGCGAAGGATGCAGACAAGCCTTCCCTGGAGAAACACTCCAGGGCAATTGATTCGCTGGCGATCCTCCCTCTGGAAAATGCCGGCGGTGACCCGGAAACGGAATACCTGAGCGACGGAATCGCCGAAACGCTGATCAACACTCTGGCGCAGCTTCGCAAGATTCGTGTCGTGCCGCGGGCACTCGCATTCCGGCGTCGGGGGCCAGGAGTGGATCCGCTGGCCGTGGGACGCGAGTTGGCTGTGCGAGCGGTACTTGCAGGACGCATGGTCCAGCGGAACGAGGACTTGATCATCTCCGTCGAGCTGGTGGATGTGGACCGGCAGGCGCAGCTATGGGGCGGGCGCTACCAACGCAAGATGGCGGACTTGATTGTGCTGCAGGAAGAGCTGACGACGGAGATATCCGAGAAATTGCGGTTGCAACTCACCGGGGAAGAGAAAAAGAGACTCCGGAAGCGCCCCACGCAGAACACCGAAGCTTTTAAGCTGGTTCTGAAATCTCGGCACGCCTTGTCCAAATTCTCGCCCGAGGGACTGCGCCAGGCCATCGCGCTTTGCGAGCAAGCCATTCTGATCGATCCCCGGTATGCGGCGGCCTATGCCGAGCTATCCCTCGCCTACAACCAATCGGTGTTTTTCGGTTACGGCGCGGCGGCGGAGCTGCTCCCTCTGGCGAAGGTGGCGGCTAAGAAAGCCCTGCAGTTGGACGAGACGCTGGCCGAGGCGCATTTAAGCTTGTCTCTGGTCCTCTTGCTTCAAAGCTGGGATTTTTTGGGCGCCGAACGGGAGAGCCGGCGCGCCTTGGAGCTAAACCCGGACTACTACGGCGGACACTTCGGTATGGGTGCATTAAATGCCATCCGGGGCCGATTCGAGGACGCCATCGCGCCGTCGAAACGCGCGCTCGACCTCGAACCATTTTTCGGTCTGCCGAGTCACCATTTAGGAGTTGCCTACCACCTGGCTGGGCGGTTGGATAGCGCCATCGAGCAGCTGAATAAAGTTCTGGAGATCTATCCCGAGAACGCAGTCGTCCACGCGCTCCTTGCCGACGCATATGCCTGCGCGGGCCGGCCAGATCAGGCCATGGAACAGTGCGAACAGGCATTGGCTGCAGGCCGGGGGGCGCCGATTGTGCGCCTGCGCGTCGCTTGCTCGTACGTCAAAATCGGCAAGACCCAAGAAGCGCGTAAGATCCTGCGGGAAGCTGAATCGGTGTGGAAGTCGGGTGATCCTTTGTCACACTTTATCGCGGCCGCTCACGCGCGTTTGGGAGAGAAGGATGCGGCTTTCGAATGGCTGGACAAGGCCTTTCAAGAGCACGAAAGCTTCCTCGTGTATTTCAAAGTCCACCCACTCTTCGAGGGCCTGCGCGGAGACCCGAGGTTCGATGCGCTCGTGAAACGTATCGGCATTCCCGACTAGAAGCTATCTGACGAATGGTTTTCGTCAGGGCACGGCTTCCTCCGTGCCGAAAGGCGCCCGACAGCTCAGGGGCTTTAACCCCTGAGGCAACCCCCTCGAAACCCCAACAAAGTGACACACCGTGCCGAGTAATTTCAGGCGCAAGTCATTGAAAACAAACGACCGCGACCCTCATAAAGTGTCACACTTTTTCACATTCCGCCGCGCGGGCGTCAGCTTGGAAAAAGGTTCCGGACCAGGAACAGCACGTTCGCGGGGCGTTCCGCCAGCCGCCGCATGAACCATGGAAACCAGAACGTGCCGTACGAAATCAGCACGCCGCTGCGGTAACCCTCGCGCGCCAGCCGCAATTGCTCGGCGCGCTGGATGCCGAAGAGCATGGCGAATTCGAGCTGATTCTTGGAAATGCTCTGTGCCGCTGCCCATTCTGTAATTCGCGCGATCAATTTGCCATCGTGCGTGGCCATCGCGGCGCGCACGCCCGCGCGGCGCGCCTCCGGGCTCAGCAGCATTTGCGCCAGCCGAAAATAGTTTTCGTCAACGTCTTCCTTTTTCGGGAGCGCGATTTCGGGCGGCTCGCTGTACGCGCCTTTCACCAGGCGCACGGCGGCGCCCATGGAGACGAGCGCTTCGACGTCTTTTTCCGTGCGGTGCAGGTACGCCTGCACGCACACGCCGACGTTTCGATTTGTCTCGCGCGCGCGGGCGTAGAGTTCGAGTGTGGCGTCCACGTACGCGCTCTGCTCCATGTCTATCCACAGAGTTTTTTCAGGAGCAACCGCGCGGGACCGCTCGACGAGCGCCGCCAGATTCGCAAAGCAGAATTCGCGGTCGAGGTCGAGACCAAGCTGCGTGAGCTTCACAGAGACTTCCGTCGGAAGATTCACGACGCGGATGCGTTCAATGAGATCGAGGTAGTGCGCAACTACAGCTTCTGCTTCGGCGCGCTCGGTAATATTTTCGCCGAGTTGCGTCAGCAAAGTACTGATGCCGCTTTCGGCGAGCGTGCGGGCGGCTGCGAGCGCGTCTTCCGGTTTTTCGCCCGGCATGAATCGCGCGGCGGCGCCGCGAACGAAGCCGAGGCGCGGCGCGCGTTCCCGCAGCCAGCGGCTTTCGGAAGCCTTGACGATGATGCGACGGATCAAATTCATGGCATGCGTTCCGGGGCCGGAGTTTCCAGTTTCAATTTCATTGGGGCGAAGTGAGAGCTTTCAGGAAGCGCCCGTAGAAATCGAGGCCGCCGAAATATGAATCCACGCGCAAGCGCTCGTCGCGGCCGTGCGCGCGCACATCGTCGAAATCCACCGCAAGCCCCGAGATCGCGTACGTCGGCATACCGGCAGCATTCGTGAACACGCCGTCGGACGCCCCGGTGGCCATGGTGGGTATCACGGGCACGCCGGGCCACATCTCCTGGGCGATTTTCTCAAGCGGGTTCATCACCTCGGGTCGCAACGCGACTGGCGCGCCGGACGGCTGATCCGGAGCCGTGTCCGAAATTTCGCCGGCGTCGCTTACGTAGTGCACGATAATCTTCGGGTCGGCCAGCACCTGAATCAAATCCCGCCGCACTTCCTCGGCAGTGTGGCCCGGCAGAATGCGGCAATTTACGATGGCGCGCGCGGTTTGCGGCAGCGCGTTGTTCGCGTGGCCGGCATCGAGGCGCGTGGCAACGCAGGTGGTGCGCATCGTTGCGTGAGATAGCGGATCGGCGTCCAGCCGCGCGATGGCCGCCGCTTCCGGCGGATTCTTGGTGATGGCTTTCATGTCGGAGGCGGCCTGGCCGGATTCAATGGTGGCCATCTGCCGAAAATATGCGCGCGTGATCCCGTTGAGCTCGAAAGGAAATTGATAACGTTCGATGCGCGCGATCCCGTCGGCGAGATGGTAGATCGCGTTGTCTGCGACGGGGAGCGAACTGTGCCCGCCGGGATTTTTCACTTCAAGCTGGTAATCGGCATAAAGTTTTTCGCTCGCATCCACCGACATCATGGCAGGTTTGCCATTGCGCGTGTACACGCCGCCGCCATCGGGATTCAGGACGAATTCCGCGTCAACCAAATCACGATGATTCTTCAGCAGCCATTCCACGCCGTTTGAATCGCCGGTTTCTTCATCGGCCGTGAGCGCCAGGATGATGTCGCGATCCGGACGATAGCCTTCCTTGCGGAAGCGAATCAGAGTGGACACGAAAATCGCGTCGGCAGATTTCATGTCCTGTGTGCCGCGGCCGTAAAAATACCCATCGCGCTCCAGGAACTGGAACGGATCCACGGACCATTCCTCGCGGCGCGCTTCGACCACGTCGAGATGACCGATCAACAGTATCGGCCGGTGCGCGCCGGTGCCGTGCATGCGCGCGACGAGGTTGCCCTTGCGCGGATTGGGGCCCAGAACCTGCGCGTCGCTCGCTGGGAATCCGGCGTCGCGCAGTCGCTGTGCCATGGCTTCGGCGGCGACAGTCGTGCTACCGACTGAATCGGTGGTGTTGATTTCGATAAGCTGTTTGAAAATATCGCGCGCGAGCTGCCTGGTCGCGTCATCAGTCTGTGCGTGGAGCGCCGCAGCTGGGAAGCAGAGCAGCGCGGCAAGCGCGATCGTCATTTGGAGTTTCATTTGCGCGGCACCCGGCCGTTGCGGTTGCGGGTGGGACTCGGTAGAATACACCGGGTTCGCGAGGAATCGCTTGGGAGCGTGCGGGTTCCCGCGGATCAAGCGCCGTCGGCGTCGCTCGCCGGCGAGCGTGCCCACCCAGCCCTGAGGGATTGTGCCGCCGCAATGGATGCAGACCTCTCCGTTCGTTCAATTGTGATCGCTGCTCCCGAGCAGGTCTCCTGCCCCCTCGGCGACGAGTCAGCAATCCTGAATCTGAAGAACACCGTTTATTACGGGTTGAATCCCGTCGGTGCGCGTGTCTGGAATCTGCTGCAGCAGGCGAGAACTGTTGGCGAGCTGCGAGACACCCTGCTCGACGAGTACGACGTGGATGCAGGGCGTTGCGAGACGGACCTGCTCGAACTGCTTGAAAAGATGCGGAGCGAGGGGCTGATCCAAGTAATGAGTAAGGCGGCAGGCGCATAGCTTTAAGCGTCACACCCGTGCGCTCGTTTGCAGCTCCCCGGGGATATGAGGCTGCCGCTGGATCAAGCCGTCCGCGGAGGAAGCGCGCGACTTTCTGAGAGGTAAAGGGTTGAAAGCAACAGTGAGAGCCTGGCGTGGATTCTGGCGCATGAGCCGACGTTCGCGGGGCGTGGCCCTCGAAGCGGCGCTGGCGCTTGTCGCGACAAAGGCGGGGCTGCGAGTGGCCGGGTTCCGGCGTTGGAAGGCTTTGCTCGTACGCCTGACTCCTCAGACGTCTGATTTCACGCTTCCTCTGGACGCAGCCGGAATTGAAGCCGCGCGCGAGATCGCGCGCATCCAGGACGTGGTTTGCCGGCATCTCATTTTTCACGCCAGTTGTCTCGAGCAATCGCTGGTGCTGTGGTGGCTTCTCGGCAGGCGCGGCATTCGGGCCGAATTGCGCATCGGTGCTCGAAAAGAAGCAGGGCGCTTCGAGGCGCACGCCTGGGTAAAAGCGGGAAATTTGGTTCTGAACGACACCGGCGAAGCGCATCTTCACTTCGCGCCTTTCGACGGCTCGATCATTTCGATGGAGACGCAACCACATTGAGCGGCATCGTGGGAACTTTCGGGCGCGACGGGGCTCCGGTGGATCGTCCACTGCTGCAGTCGCTCACCCGTTCTCTTTCCTATCGTGGTCCGGATGCGTGCGAGGTCTGGGCGGATGGGCCCGTCGGCTTTGGTAACACGCTGCTTCGCACGACCTACGAATCTCTTGCCGAGAATCAACCAGCGAGTCTCGATCGCCAGTTCTGGATTACCGCCGATGCGCGGATAGACTGCCGCGCGGAACTCGTGGCTGAGCTCACCAAGGCGGGGCGCAAAATTCGGCAGGCAGCGCCGGATCCGGAGCTGATCCTGCACGCGTATGCCGCATGGGGCGAAGCGTGCGTGCAACATTTGCGCGGCGATTTCGCGTTCGCCATCTGGGACGCGCGGCGAAAGGCTTTGTTCTGCGCGCGCGATCATTTTGGCGTCAAGCCGTTTTACTACGCTGAAGTCGGCAGTGTGTTTTTTTTCAGCAACACGCTCGATTGCATGCGGCAGCATCCGGAAGTCTCCGATGCACTGAACGATTCCGCGATTGCTGATTTTCTGCTCTTTGGGCTGAACTGTGACCAGGCGACGACCACGTTTCGCGATGTTCTCCGGCTACCTCCGGCGCACCTACTGAGCGTTTCCCCGACGGGGATGCGCACCGAGCGCTATTGGTCCGCGCCCACCGATGGCCGGATTCGCTACCACAGGCCCGACGAATACATCGAACATTTTCAATCGCTCATGCAATCGGCTGTCGCAGATCGCCTCCGAATCAATCGCGCCGGAATTTTATTGAGTGGCGGCCTCGATTCGTCCTCAATCGCCGCGACCGCCCGCGAGCTGTCCGTGAAAGCCGGCGGAACGGCCGACCTGCGAGCATATACGTTTGTTTATGACTCGTTGATTCCCGACCGCGAGGGCGAGCACGCGCGGACTGTGGCGGAATTTCTCCGGATTCCCTTTCGCAGGTTTGCTATGGATGGCCTGCAACTTTTCGATCGCTGGAACGATCCGGCGTGTGTTCCGCCGGAGCCCGCAGAGGATCCGTTCGTTGCCGCGCTATTCGATCATTACAAGGCCATCGGTGCGGATTGCCGCGCGGTGCTTTCGGGCGATGGCGGCGATGAATTGATGTATTTCCAGATGTGGCCATACACGCACGACTTGCTTCGGAACCGCGAGTGGCGGCGATTGCTTACTGAAGTGCCGCAATTCCTGCGGCTGCGCCAATTTCCGTCGCAAGGAATTCGTAGCCGGGCTCAGCGCGCGCTGGGCAAAGGTCCCGCATTCCCGACATGGCTCGCGCCCGACCTTACGCGGCGGCTCGGCCTTGAAGAACGGTGGGCCGCAGGGACCGGCGGTGGTACGAATGCGCAGGAACATCCGATCGTGCCGAAGGCGCATGAATCCGTTTCGTCACCGCGATGGTCCCGAGTGTTCGAGCTCGCGGATCCAGGCCTGACACACGCGGCCGTCGAAGTGCGCTACCCATTCTTCGATCTGCGGATCGTGAATTACTTTCTGGCGATTCCACCCTTCCCGTGGACCTTTCATAAGCAATTGGTGCGCGCAGCAATGTCCGGACACCTGCCGGAGAACATCCGGCAACGGCCCAAGACGCCACTTGATGGCGATCCTCTGATCGCGATGTTGAGTCGTCCCGACGCGGCCTGGGTGGATCACGCTCGCTGGACCGAGCAGATCGAACCATACGTGAATGCCTCGGCGCTGCCGTTATTAAATGACCAAACGGACTCCGAGTGTGCCAACATCGCCATTCGGGCTAAGTGTCTGAACTTTTGGTTGCAGTCGGCGAGCGGAGTCCGGTATAACAATTATGCGGAGGCACGGCATGTCTAAACCGGTAAGCGGTGGGCCCAAGAAGGCCTATACAGCACCGATCCTTACCGTGCATGGCACCGTCCGCGAGCTCACCCAGGCGAACCAGGCGGGCGGTAAGAGGGATAGTGCTGAAATGGGCTTCAAGCAACAGGACCGCGATTTGGCTGATTTCTCTCGCTTTCTCCAAGGCCGATTGCACGCCGTGAATGGAGTTGTCAGAACTCCGATCGCTCATTAGTCCCAGTCATTAGTTGAGCATTTTGCAGTCGCCAAATTTTTTAAACCCGAATCGAAGTGAGTGTTCTTTACAACGTTTTCGGTTTACTTCTGCAATCCAATCTCAGAATTTCTGGGCTGACCCCTGAACGCTCACTCACGAAATCCGTTGACGTAAATCTCCATTTGGGCCTTGCTCCGGCGGCACGCGATGGAGAATACGGATGAACTTGGGGAACTGGTTTATGCCAGTTCCTATACGACCGATCTCGGCGAACCCGCGCTGCGAATATGGAAGATTTCGCATGGCGCATTTCTACGTTTGGATTATTTCGATGGGACACAATTCTGGCTCGACCCCGGCGGAACAGCCGTATGGGCCGTGTGGCCCGCAACCCTGACGCTCGAAGATATTGCGACCTATGTTTTAGGACCTGTTTTGGGCCTTTTGTTGCGCTTGCGAGGAGTTCCTTGTTTACATGCGAGCGCCGTGGCCATCGGTAATTCCACTGTGGCATTTGCCGGCTCGGAGGGCGCCGGCAAGTCCACGACGGCCGCCGCGCTGGCAGGTCGCGGTCACGCGGTGATCTCCGACGACATCGTCGCACTCGTGGAACGCGAAGGCTCATTCTCCGTACTTCCGGCATACCCGTATCTTTCGTTATGGCAGGAGTCCGTGAAAATACTGTACGGTCCAGAGAAAGCACTGCCGAGTTTTTCCCCTGCTTACGATAAGCGACAGCTGCTTCTCGCGGAAAATCGCCTGCGATTTCAAGAAACGCAACTGCCGCTCGGCGCTGTGTTTCTATTGGGTGAAAGAGTCGCCGATCCGGCAGCACCTTTTGTGGAGAAACTAACAGCCGGGGAAGCTTTGGTCGCCTTGGTCGCGAATTCGTATGCGACCAACATGCTCGACCGGGATATGCGAGCACGCGAGTTTGAGGTCTTGGGCCGCCTGGTAACCACAGTCCCCGTCTGGCGACTGCGGCCGCACGAAGAAGGTTCGCGGATCGACAGCCTCTGCGATGTGATCCACGAAAAATGCCTCGAACTGGGGCTGATGCACCGCCACTAGTCTAGCCAAGTCTGTAATTGACGAAACCGGCTATGGACGAGCATCCTATTCAGGATGTTCCGAACCGGCACGCCAGGCCCCTATTGATTTCCTTGAGCCGTGCTCGGTTCGGCACGCGTACAACGGATTTCCATTTTGAACCGTCCTAGTACGTGCCACAATGGGGCGGTTGGCCCTCGATCCAGCATCCAGGGGGCGACCAAGAACGCGCTGGAGCACTGACATTCTGAGGGGAATGTTCCACGTGAATAGCGTCTCGTGCCTTTCCGCAGTGTCTGCACTCTTGATGTTGACCGCCTTGATGCGGGAGAAAATAGCGCAGGTATTTGCCTTCCGTTCATTGCGATTACCATTCGTCATCCGTCAATTTAGTCATCGACGCCAACCTCAACCGTTCGATGGTGCTATTCACACCGGCAATCGAAATTCAGCAAGGAGACGAATATGAGAAAAAATTTAGGGGTGTTGTGCCTTCTGGCGACGCTAGCCATCTCGTTGCTCGCAGCCCCACTTTATGCCAACGAGTCTGTGGCGCCGAAGAGGACGGTAGTTCCGTCGAAATTCGATCTGAGTAAGGAAGTCACCCTAAACGGATCTGTTCAGAGTCTGGTAAGAAAGCCAGCGCCCGGGTCGTTCATGGGAGCGCACCTGATGGTTTCTACAGCGCAGGGCACCGTAGACGCGCACATTGGCAACTTTGTTATCGCCGGCCGAAACCCGACATCGTTTACTACCGGTGAAGCCATAAAGCTGACAGGCATCATGACGACGTATAACCACCAGAACCTGTTCCTGGTACGCACACTCCAAATGGGGGACCGCACAATAACGATCAGGAGTGAACACGGATTCCTCGTGGCTCCTGCCTCGGCGGCGCGTCTCAAGGCCACTTCTTCTACGGGAGCCACGCGATGAATATCAAAACATTGCTCGTCGGCATGGCCATTACAGTTCCGATGCTGATTGCTGGATGCGGGGGGGGGAACACCGTTATTGAAATCTCAACCGCCCCCCCTGCGAGTATGGAAGTCAATCTGTCCGCAACGATTGCCGCGACCATCACGGGCAGCGGTTCCAGCGATGGCATTGATTGGAGTTGCACTCCGGCCGGCTCGTGCGGAACTTTCACTCCGGCACATACGGATAGCGGCGCGTCAACTGTTTACATGGCGCCGCGAACGGCGGGTCCGGTGATGATCATCGCGACCTCCACGAAAAACCCGAGGAAAACGAAGAACGCGTCAGTGAATATTACGGCAGTCACCAACACCTCAAATATCACCGGGACTTACACCTTTTTCGCCAACGGCGTCGAACAAAATCTAACTCTGCCTTACGGTGTGGCCGGCAGCATCGTTATTGATGGCGCGACGGGAAAGATTACTGGCGGCGAGCAGGACTACTTCAATTCAAATGGGCCCGATATCTTTCCTTCCGATCCTATTTTAACAGGAACAATCAGTGTTGGAGACGACGGGAGGGGCACACTAACGCTGACTCCGACGTCCGCTCCCCCAGAAACCTTTAGCATCACGGTGGTCAATAACAAGCACATTCTCATTACTGAATTTGAGGCCGCCGCAACTGCCGGCGGATCACTCGATCTCCAGACGGCACCCAGCTCGGTGCCGATGGGACGCAATGCGTTCGCGCTCCTTGATTCAGATTTCGCCGACGCGTCTGGAGGAGTGCTGACGTCCAACGGCACGGCGGTAACGGCCAGCGAAGCAGACGATGATCTCGGAGGAGGCGCGAATTTTGGCTTCTCGATTACAGCCGGATCTTCGTTCACCGCTCCCGATCCCGATGGTCGAGGGACATTCACTTTGAACGACCCTAACTTCGGCTCATTCACGGTCGCCTACTATGTTGTAGGCCCCGAGGCGTTTCGCTTGATTGAATTCGACGATGTTGGTTTCGCGGTAGGCTCGATGTACGGACAGGGAGCGGGGAACTTCGCGAACATGATGGGCTCGAAGTTCGTATTCGGACAATCGGGTATTGAAGATGATGCAGCCATCGGTGCCTATTCAGCGGCCGGGCAGTTCACGGGTAACGGAACAAATGCTCTTTCTGCTGGCGTCGCTGACGTCAATATAGGCGATGGCAGTCCAATTCTGGCTGGCGCTCTTACAGGCTCCGCCTATATTGTCAGTGCCAACGGCTACGGCGCAATCACGTTATCCGGCTTGAACACCGACGGTCTTGCCAATTTCGGTATCTACGCGATTGATCCGGCAATTAACGTCGCTGATCCCAACAGTGCTTCTGGCGGGGGTGGCGCGGTTATGTTGGATCTGGATCCAACAATATTGGTATCGGGATCGTGGTGCCTCAGGCCACGAGCCCAACTTTCACGGGTAACTTTGCCTTCAGCCAGAACGGCGTGTTTCAGACGGCGACTGCTTTGCCTGGTACGGCCTTCTCGGGCAGGTAGCATCCGATGGAACGTCGAAGTTCAGCGGCTTGGCGGATTACAACGAGCTCAACACCGCTCAGACGCCTGGCGTTACTGTCGCGGGAACCTACGCGGCAGATGGTGCGAACGCGGGACGATCCACCGCCACGCTTACGGTCAACGGTGCAGCGACTCCTAACAACATCACGATCTACCAGGCAAGCAGTTCGCTTCTGCTGCATGTTGACGTAGATTCGACCACCGTTGGTGGAAACCAGCTTGGAACCATCGGCCTGGGTGTTTTCGAGCAGCAACAGTAACGCAAAATAGTTATCCAAATGGCGCGGCAGAGCATTCTGCCGCGCCATTTTTTTCGCGCGACAAAGCTCTACCATGATTTCACGGGGCCAAATACCCCCGCGCGCGGGCTTTTCTCTTCCATCATTGCCCCGCTTCTGCGATATTTCCATCCGGTGAAATCTCCGTTTGCCAACCTGTGAAAACGATCAGTAAGGGCAGGCCAACCCGAGAGCGCTAGGACGCCTCAAAGCACAGGCGCTTTCCGTACTCATTCCCGAGGAGGATTCCGTAGATGAAGAAGCTAGTGGGGCTGTTCGGTTTGTTTGCGCTGTTCATTATGCCCGTGGCTGCGCAGGACAGCACGACCACGCCTCAGGATCAGGCGCCCACTGCGCCGACCGAGCCCGTGAAGGTGAAGCACACGTACCCGACTCCGAAGGCTGAGATCTCCGGTGGATTTACGATTCGCGGGTATTACGGAGCGAACGGACAGACAACCGATATGCTGGGCGGCTTCGGGTCCTACGATTACAACTTCTTCCGCTGGCTTGGTTTGGAAGGCGAATTTGTAGGTGTGAGCGGTTCGCTCAAGGTTCCCCAAGTTCCGGCACAGGACCTGCACGTCTTCACGGCGATGGCTGGCCCTAAGTTTTATCCTTTTGGCCATCATAAGCTCACCCCGTTCGGACACTTTCTGTACGGAGCGGGAATCAACACGACCGCGGTCCCGCCTTTCGCAGGTTACGGGGGAAACACGAACGCCGTAGTCGTTCAGTCCTGGGAGGTTGGAGGGGGCTTGGATTTAAACCGCTGGACTCACTGGGGCATTCGACTGATTCAGTTTGATTACGGAACCGCCAAATTCCTGGGCAACGGCGTCCCGGGTCAGGGCAGCAAGCGAATTTCGTTTGGATTCGTTTACCGCTTTGGCCAAAAATGACGGGCGGGGCGGACACTTTTGATGGGCGACGGTTGCTCGGGAGCGCTGCACGTCCTTCTCACCAAAGAGGGTTTTGCTGACCTCATCTTTCAATCTTTCCGACTTTTCGCACGTGCAAATCACACCGCGCCTAAACTGGTCATTTAATGTTCGGCTATAATCACGAGTCTTGACCGTGTGTTTTCATTCGACCGCACCAATGGGGGAGCAATGAGCGTTCTGGTGACAGGCGGGGCAGGCTACATTGGGAGTGTTACCGTCGAATGCTTGCGAGCCAAGGGCGAGCACGTCGTGGTGCTTGACGACCTGGGGCGTGGCCACCGGTCTGCTGTGGGTCGAGACGTGCCCTTCTATGAGGGGCGCGCCGGCGACCGCACACTGGTCGAGCGCATCGTCGGCGAACATAAGATTGATGCTTGCATCCATTTCGCCGCGCTTGCATACGTCGGCGAGTCCGTTGTGGAACCGGCAAAGTATTTCGAGAACAACGTGGGACAGGGCGTTGCGTTGATAGGAGCGTTGATCGCGGCCGGCGTTCGTCGCGTCGTTTTTTCTTCGACGTGCGCGACGTATGGCGAGCCGCAGCAGGTCCCGATTCCCGAGTCGAGTCCGCAATGGCCGGTAAATCCCTATGGCTGGTCGAAGCTCCTGATGGAGCGATTGCTGGCAAGCTACGAGGGAGCGTATGGACTGAAATCCGTCTCGCTGCGATATTTTAACGCTGCGGGAGCTACCGAGCGATGCGGCGAGGATCATGAGCCGGAATCTCATCTTGTGCCGAATGTGCTAAAGGCGGCTTCTGGAGAAAAGAAGGCACTCTCTGTATTCGGGACGAACTATCCCACACCTGATGGAACGGCGATCCGCGATTACGTGCACGTTACTGATCTTGCCGATGCTCATATACGCTCTCTCGAACATCTTCGCCGTGGTGGCGGGTCTGATTTCCTGAATCTCGGGACCGGGCACGGATATTCGGTAATGGAAGTGATCGAGTGCGCGCGTCAGGTTACGGGGAAGCCAATCGTAACGCAAATGGAGGGCGCTCGTGCGGGTGATCCTCCGAGATTGGTAGCCGATCCAAGCAGAGCGGAACTGGTGCTGGGTTGGAAGGCGCTGAAGTCGGACCTGCCGTCAATCCTGCGCTCGCAGTGGGAATGGCGACAAAGGCATCCGCACGGTTACTCGGAATCAGAAGGGGCCACAGCTCACTAGGCGGGCATCTCCGCTGGCTCGCGACTGCGCTATTTAGGGGAATGCGCCGTAGGGCTTGTCCGCCGTCTCCGGAATCGGTTCTGCTTCCGCAGCAGCGGCGGAAGGATTTGCCATCCTGCCCGGGCGAATTCCAACATTACACTTGCGTAGGGGCCAAGGCCCATAGCAGATTACCGCTCGATGGAAATCCCTCTCGAAGAACAGGGACGGCGGCGAATAGCGCTCGCGGTGTCGGTGGTCATCGCCGCCGTCTTGATCTTTCAAGCCGGCGAAATCTGGCTCGCCAGCCACCGGCTCAATTCCGAAAAAATCACGCTCATGGAACGCGGAGCGGCTCTGCTACCCGGGGACGGGTCCGCCTGGGACCGGCTGGGACGCATGCGGCAGTGGGACTTCATGAATTCCGATCTACCCGGCGCGATCGAGGATTACTGGAGGGCGGTCGGCGATGATCCTCGCTCCGCGCATTTCTGGATGGATCTGGCGAGCGCGTACGAGAATTCCGGAGACGATGCGCGCGCGCGCGATGCATACCTGCGGGCTAAATCAGTGTATCCGGCCTCCGCCGAGGTCGCGTTTCACTACGGAAATTATCTGCTGCGCGAGCAACAGTACCCCGAAGCGTTGCTGGAGTTTCAACGAGCCGTCCGCGCCGATCCGACGCTTCTGCCTCTCGCGATATCGCGCACTTGGCGATCCAGTGAGGATGTCAACGACCTCATCAACAACGTGCTTCCCGCGAACTCCGACGCGTATTTGCAGGCGCTCGATTTCTTTGCTTCGATCCACAAGGCGCAGCCGGCTCTGGCGGTGTGGCCGCGTCTGCTGGGTCTCGGGAAGCCGTTTCCGCTTCCGCGCGTGTTTCCATTTTTCGAGGAGTTGATTCGCGAGGACCTCGCAGACGATGCCCGGCGTACGTGGAGCGAGGCGCTCACAGCGGCCGGCCTGCCGCATGACGAGCCTCCCAACCAAAGCCTGGTCTGGAACGGAAACTTTGCGCGGGAATTCGCGAACGGCGGACTCGACTGGCGCTGGACCCCGCTGATGGGAGTCGCGATGGAGGTTGATCCCGAGCCCGCGCCGAACGGTTCGCGCGCGATTCGCATGGATTTCAACGGAGGCACCAACCTGAACATTGATGAGCCTTCGCAGTACGTCCCGGTCGAACCGAGCCGCGCTTATCATTTCCATGCGTACATGCGTACCGAAGGAATTACGACCGAAAACGGGATGCGGTTCTCAGTTACGGACCCGAACCACAATGGCGCGTTGAATGTGCTTACCGATAATTTCACGGGCTCGCATGCGTGGACGCCCGTGGACGCCGATCTCACCACGGGGCCAACGACTCACTTCGTGCTCGTGCGATTGATTCGCGACCCGAGCAGGCTATTCGAAAATAAGCTTGAGGGGACAGTTTGGATCGCCGATGTCTTGCTGACCGCTTCGACCGCGCAGGCCGGACAGACATCGCGATGAAACCGCTGCGCATCGGACTGTGCCTTCTGCTTGCGTTCAGCGTGTTGGCGCTGGGCACGGTCGAGGTGTGGTCCCAATCTATTCTGGAAATCGGAGCCGCGCTGCTGTTTCTATGGTGGGCGGTTGTTACGTATCGAAATCCAGACGCGAAAATCTACTGGAATCCGCTGAACGCGCCGCTGCTCGGGCTGATCGGCGTGGGCCTTCTACAACTGATATTCCATTGGACTGCGTATCCGTTTCTCACGCGTACGATGCTCCTTAAACTGGCGGCGTATTTTCTGGTGTTCTTTCTCTTGGCGCAAGCGTTCCGCGTGCGAAAGGATTTGTACAAGCTCGCTTGGTTCGTGATTGCGTTCTGCTTCGCAGTGTCGTTGCTCGCCATCATTCAGCACTTCACTTCCGGGGCCGAGATCTACTGGTTGAGCAGTCTAAAGATAGAAGGCGAGCCATTCGGGCCGTACGTGAATCGCAATCACTTCGCAGGGTTTGTGGAGCTGACGCTGCCGATGGGCCTGGGGCTGATGGCGTTTCGCGGCGTGCGGCGAGATTTGATTCCACTCGTGACCCTGCTGACGATTGTTCCCGTCAGCGCGATCATACTTTCCGCTTCCCGAGCTGGAATCATCGGATTCGGCTTTGAGATAGGGATACTGGTGCTGCTGGCGCGCAGCCGAAAAGCCTGGCAGGGCGGGAGGACGACGGCCGCCGCGATTATGGCGCTTGCAGCCCTGGCGATCGTTGCGTGGGTGGGCACGGGGAGGGCGATCGCGAGATTTGCAGGCTCGAATATCCGTGATGTCACGATCAGCCGTCGCGTTTCCATGACTCGCGCGGCAGCGCATATTTTCTTCGACCATCCAATCAAAGGATGCGGCTTGGGGACGCTGGTGGATGTTTTCCCGGGCTATGAAAACGCCTACGACGGCAGACTGGTGGACCATGCCCACAACGATTACATAGAGGGCCTAGCGGAAACAGGACTCCTCGGAGGACTCTGCGGAGTGCTCTTCCTCTGGAGGCTGTATAGCGAGGGGCGAAAAAACTTTCAGGCCGAGCAGGGGCATTTCTCACGGGGCTTACACGCAGCGGCCATCATGGCGGTCTGCGGCCTGCTGCTTCATAGCTTCGTGGATTTTAATCTGCAGATTCCGGCTAACGCGTTGTTTTTCCTGCTGCAAGGCTATCTTGTGACCTCGCCGCCATTGCCTTCGGAGGCCGCCGCGCCGCGCGAGCGGCGCCGCGTGAGGGAGCGGGTGGTAACCGGGCCGGGTGTGCAAAATGGCGCGGAAATATGAAGCGAAAACGCGAAAAGGTTGCCTTGGTATCAGGTAATCTCCCCGTTGACAGCGAAGCTTCCGCTAAGCCATAGTTCTTCCGGGGTCATCTCTAGCTATGATTTTTACGGTCCGCGGGTCCTGGGACTGGCAGTGGGCGAAGCCTTTCTTGCTTTTGATGGTGCTGGTACTTGGCACCTGGCAGGCGGCCTACGGCCAGGCGACGGAACAAACCCAGCAACAGACAAACGAAAAGATCGAACAGCTCGCCAATCTCGCGCGGGCTCATCCGGTGGATTCTCCTATCGGAACCGGTGACTTGCTCCACATTGAAGTTTTCGACGTCCCCGAACTGTCTCGCGACGTTCGCGTGGGTGACGCCGGTGACATCAGTTATCCTCTCGTGCCCGGCAAAATTCCGGCTGCGGGTTTGACCCCGTTCGAACTCGAAGGGAAGATCGAAGAACTTCTCATCGAGAACGGTCTTGTGTCGCATCCCCAAGTTTCCGTGTTCGTTAAAGAGCAGAATAGCCAGCCGGTCTCCGTCGTGGGAGCGGTCCAGAGGACCATGGTTTACCAGGTGATACGTCCCACGACTCTGCTTGAGGTGCTTTCGGCGGCCGGTGGGATCACCGACGATGCAGGGAACGTGGTCCTCATCACGCGCCCGGCGAAATCGGATGCGCCGAAGACAAAAGCAATCAGTGCGACCGACGATCCCGACAAGGATCAGCGAGTCATTACGATCCGATTGCAGGACCTGCTGGAATCGGGAAACTCCGTCTTTAACATTCCCATCTACGGCGGCGATGTGGTGAGCGTTCCTCATGCAGGCATCGTTTACGTGTTGGGACTCGGAGTGTCGCAACCTGGCGGATACGTTTTGCAAAGCCGGGGGGAACAGGTGACGGTGCTGAAGGCCGTGGCCCTAGCGCACGGGTTGACCGGATTCGCGAAGGCCGACTCGGCAGTGATCATGCGTTTGAATCCCGCAACGGGGAATCGGGACCAAATCCCAGTCCACATCAAAGCCATCGAGAACCATAAGATCGATGACGTGTTGATGAAGTCGAACGACGTGCTTTACGTCCCGGACAGCAAGGGTTTGAAAGTACTTGCCAGAGGCGCCGAGGCGGCTCTGAGCGTGGGGACGGGGCTAGCGATTTATCGCTAGGTTTTAGCGCGTGTGGATGCGGTTTGATTTGATTGTGGGGTGAGCCAGTGGGTCCGATGGAAGACGCATCCAGATTCGCCATACGCGAGCGGAAAGCTGGAGAGTCGCTAGCCGTGATTCCGGCGCCTTCCGTTCTTCCCTGGGACCAGATGCCCCGGGAACCACACCTGCTTGACTACCTGGTCGTACTTCGGAAGCATCAGTGGTTGATTCTCACATTTCTTCTCACCGTAGTGACCGTCGTAACGATTGCGTCCTTCAAGATGAAGCCCGTTTACGAAGCCGCGGCGCGCGTGGAAGTTGACAAGGAATCCTCCCAAAACACGCTCCCCTTCCAGGACGAGAATGCATATGACGAATACGTTGACATGGACAGCTACCTCGAGACCCAAACGAAGATTTTACAAAGTGAGACGCTAGCCTTTCAAACAATCAAGTCACTCGATCTGGGTAGATATCCCGAGTTCGGAGGCGGGCCGAATGCACTGGCGTCCGGACAGGGAGGCGCCGGATCGAGGCGCCCAGCGATCCTGAGTGCATTTCTCGGTGGCCTCGGTGTGAAGCGCGTGCCTAACACTCGCCTGATCGAGGTGAGATTCGAAGCCCAGGATCCGCAGCTTGCGGCGCAAATCGTGAATGCGCATATACAGAACTACATCGAACAAAATTTCCGAAGCAAGTACGACGCGACGACCCAGGCTTCGAATTGGCTATCCTCGGAACTGGAAGAACTTCGGATTAAGGTCGAAAAATCCGAAGACGCCCGCCTGGCGTACGAACGACAAAACCAAATTTGGCAAATTGATGAGAAACAGGACATCACGACGGAGAAGCTGGCGGACCTGAGCAAAGCCGTGACAGAAGCGCAAACCGGGATGGCCGAGAAGGAAGCTCAGTACCGCATGGCGCAGTCAGGAAACGTGGATGCCCTGCCGGCCGCGCGCGAAAACGCGGTAATCCAGGACTTGCTCAAGCGGAAATCGGAGACGGACGCCGCCTATACCGACGCGATAAGCCAGTACGGGCCGAATTTCCCCAAGGTGCAGCGTCTGGCGGCACAACAGAAAGAAGTGGCCGACGATTTGGCAAGCGCCCAAAAGACGATGGTCGAGAGCATTCAAGAGGAATACAACACATCCCGCACCCATGTTGATATCCTGCAGGACTCGCTTGACAAGCAGAAGGCGGAAGCAAACGACCTGGCCGAAAAGCTGGTGCAGTACCACATACTGGAACACGATGCCGAAGCGAACAAGCAACTGTACGATGGCTTGCTGCAAAAATTAAAAGAAGCCACGATTTCGGTGGGTCTACGCTCGAGCAACATTCACTCGGTGGACCCCGCGCTGGTGCCCTCAGGCCCGTCGCGGCCGCAAAAGTCCCGCAATATCCTGCTGGCGTTTCTGGTTGGGCTTGTTGGAGGAATTGGCCTGGCGATCTTCCGGGAGTATCTCGATAACACCGTCAAATCGCCGGACGACATTGAGGCGCTGACCGGTCTTCCGTCGCTGGCTGTGGTTCCTTCGCTGCCGGGATTGGCGGGACACCACAGCCGGTTTTCGTGGCCCTCTCGTGATCCGATTCCTCAAGCAGGCACAGGACCGCGTGTGGAATTGCTCTCCTACCTCCAGCCGAAGTCGCAAATTTCGGAGGCCTTTCGGGCGCTGCGAACGTCACTGCTGCTCTCCCAGGCCGAGCATCCGCCCCAGGTGATCCTGGTGACGAGCGCGTTGCCACGAGAAGGAAAAACGACCGCGGCGGTGAATCTGGCGGTGACGCTCGCGCAATTGGGCGATCGCACGCTCCTGATGGACTCCGACTTGCGCAAGCCCGGAATTCGGCGCGCGATGAATCTCACGATTGGCAAAGAGCTGGGCTTGAGCTCTTATCTCGCAGGTGTTTGCACGCTGGACGAGGCAATTTTGGCCCATCCCACGATCAGCAACCTTTCGGCGCTGACAACTGGCCCGGTGCCGCCAAGTCCCGCGGACTTGCTCTCGTCCCACCGGATGCGGGATGCGATTGATGAAGTGAGGCGGCGGTTCAAGTTCATTGTGATTGATTCGCCGCCGATCATGGCGGCGACGGATGCCGTGATTCTTTCCGCCTTGACCGACGGAGTGCTGCTGGTGGTGCGAAGCGGAGAAACGCCGAAAGAGGCTTTCACGCGCAGCAGGGATTTGCTTGCAGCGGTAAAGAGCCGTTTGCTGGGCGTCGTTTTGAACGCCGTGGACTCGAGCGCGCCCGATTATTACTACTCGTATCGCTACTATCCGTATGCGTATGGATATGGATATGGGGAAGACGTCGCGAAAACGCCACAATTTCCAGCCGGGCCGAACGAAAACGACAGGTCTTCGAGCTAGGAGGCGATTGTGCGTCACTTGATCACTGGCGGAGCGGGATTTATCGGGTCGCATCTGGCGGAAGCGCTGCTGAAGCGCGGCGATGAAGTATTCATCCTCGACGATCTTTCCACCGGCAGCGTGGAGAATATCCGCCACTTGAAGACGCACGAACGCTTCCATTATTTCTTTGATTCGATCACGAACAAACAGCTTCTGGCTGAACTCGTGGATGAGTCGGAGATCGTGTTTCACCTGGCGGCCGCAGTGGGAGTGCGCCTGATTGTCGAGAGCCCCGTGCGGACGCTCGAAACAAACGTCTTCGGCACTCAACTCGTACTTGACGCAGCGTCGAAAAAGAAAAAGCTGGTGGTGACGGCCTCGACTTCGGAAGTTTACGGCAAAAGCGACAAAGTACCTTTTCATGAGGACGCCGATCTGGTACTCGGCGCAACGACCATGAGCCGCTGGAGCTATGCCGCCTCGAAAGCACTCGATGAGTTTCTCGCGCTGTCGTACTGGAAGGAACGGCAACAGCCCGTGATCGTGGTTCGACTGTTCAACACCGTGGGTCCAAGGCAGGTCGGGCGGTACGGGATGGTGCTACCAAACTTCGTGCGCCAGGCACTGGATGGCGCGCCCATTACTGTTTTCGGGACCGGCCAGCAATCTCGCTGCTTCTGCGATGTGCGCGATACGATTGAATCAATTCTGAGGCTGGTTGGAACCGAATGCGCCGTCGGCGAAGTGGTCAATGTCGGCAGCGATGAAGAAATCTCGATCGAAGGTCTGGCGCAAATCGTGAAGAAGCGCACGAGGAGCGAATCGGCCATCACTTACATTCCCTACGATCAGGCATACGAGCCTGGCTTTGAGGACATGCAGCGCCGTGTGCCCGCGCTCGCGAAGCTCCAGAAGCTTACTGGTTTTCGGCCAGCGACTCCGCTTACGGAGATTGTTGATCGAGTGGTGGCCCACTTCCAGAGGAAAACTGACGCGACGTTGCTGTCTGCATCCGCTTCCGATTAGGAAGACCGGCCGCCTCACCCGCACCCGAAGAAAACTTGCAGATACGTCCGGACCCCCTGTCGTTCCTCCGGCATCCGACTTGCTACCCCAACGGTTTCTGACAAAGCACCTGGTACTGCGCGCCGATTGGCAGGTGGCGGGCCAGTTTCTCGAGAGGTCGTAAGATGCTGAGAATTCGAGGAAACACGAAAGCGAAATCGGTTCTTAGAATCTCGAAACCTGCGGCGCGGAGCGTTGCGCGAGCTTCCAGGGGAGTAATCGTCTCCGCGTCCTCATCGAACGCGCAGTGCGCCATCATGTAACGGGTTCCCGGATTCCAGGGATTGTTCTCCCAGAAGGAAAAGATTCCGCCTGGCCGGAGGGAATCCCATACCAGACGAAGAGCGGCTCCTCGATCTGCTGGTGGAATGTGATGAAAGACCCCGTTGCAGTACGCGAGGTCGAGAGCGCCGGCGGGCGCATACTCTTGCACTGGCAGGAAATCGATCCGCTCAGACCCATAATGCTGCTTTGCGACATCGAGAGAACGCTGCGAGGTGTCCAGACCAATCGCGGATTCGGCGCCGAAAATCTTGAGCAAAATCGGCGCGGTCGCCCCCGTTCCGCACCCGAAATCCATCAGATGAGCTGGAACCAGGCCCATTTGCTGAATACGCTCCGCAAGTTGCTTTACTCTGCCGCGCGCAAAATACTCGCGGTCTTCGCCGAATACAGCCAACGCTTCGCCGAGCTCGCGGTCGTAGGAATTCGCGTGAAGATCGAAATCCGTAACGGTTTTCACCGGCGGCCCATGCCGAGCACGCTGACGAAAAAACTCGACAGCACGATCTGGATTCCCAACGTCAGTGCCACAAAGCCCGGAATGACGATCCGAAGCGTCTTGTCGGGATCGAGCGCACCGAAATGGTGGCTGCGCCAGTAGCTGAGGCCGAAAACCCACGTGCCTGCTCCGGCCAGGATCAGGAGCATGCCGAGTATCAAGCCCGTTTCGAGCGTCACGTAGCGGAAGGCTTTGTTCAGGCGAGGATCTTCTGGCAGCAAATGCTCCGTGATGGCGAAAAACTTAGTGAATACGGCGAAATTGATGGATTGAAAGCCGATCAAGACGGACATAGCGCCGAAAAGGAGTGTGTGGTAATCAAACGTCGCGGCTCCGATCGTTCGAGGCGCTGGAAGGAGCCACAGTGTGACCGCGATTCCGAAAAGGAATAGCGCGATGCCCGGATACAGAAATAGCCATCGAGGGCTGTATAGCAGGAGAAAGCGGAGGTAGCGCCACCCATCGCGCCAGGTTCGGAGGTGCGGCGCGCGGTCGCGACCGTCCGGCGAAAGAATCGTGGGGATCTCAGCAATTCGTAACTCGAAGAGGGTCGCCTTGACGACCATCTCCGTTGAAAACTCCATCCCGGTGGTTTGGAGTTCCAACTTGTCTATAGCGTCCTTTCGAAAACCGCGCAGACCGCACTGAAAATCGCCGACTGGGCAGCCAAAAAATAGCCGCCCGAGCCAGCTCAAGAACGGGTTTCCGACGTAACGGTGCAGAAATGGCATAGCGTCAGGGCGGATTCCTCCCTGAAAGCGATTTCCCATGACGAGATCGGTGCCTTCTCTTAGCTTACTGACGAAATCGCCAAGCTGAGTAAAGTCATAGCTGTCGTCGGAGTCTCCCATGATGACGAATTTTCCACGGGCCGCAGCGATCCCGCCGCGGAGCGCGCTGCCGTACCCGCGCGACACGATAGGCACGACGCGTGCGCCGAGATCTTCTGCGAGAGACTGCGAGCCGTCGGTGCTGCCATTGTCCGCGACGATCACTTCCCCACGGATCCCCAGACGCTTGATGGTGTCCAAGGCCTTCTTCACGCAAATTCCGAGCGTGCGGCTCTCATTCAGGCAAGGCATCACAACGGAAAGCTCGATCGTCGCGTCCGCGTGTGCTCGAGATACGTCGGGGCCAAGAGGTAGACTGTTGTCGTGTCTTAGCCGAGGGGCATTTCCGGAGGTCAAGTTCATCCTCGATGTAATAATGATCCAATTCCCTGGCGCCGCTCGACACCCGCCGCGCCTCGGGTTCGCAATCTTAGCACCACGCAGTTAAGCTCGTCGAACGAGCCGTTTTCGCGATCGTACGACCACTCGATTGACACTTACGTATCCGTTGAGCCATAGTCATTATGGGCTTATTTAGCGGTGGTTTTTTGCAATCCGCGAGCTGCTAAACGACAGGCAGGCGCGGCAGATGACCGGCCAGCTTAATTCCTGCATCTCAATAAAACGATGAGCACACTTTCCTCAACCGACCGTGCGAAGCAAGCGGCGTCGCCGGAGTCCATAACCGGATCCGCAACGGTCTGGGGCGATGTCCCGGCGAAGACACGCACGAGCACAACTCTTTCAGTAATCGTCCCGGCGTACAACGAGCAGTTCCTGATTGAGGCAAGCCTCGCGCGGCTTGAGGTGCTGGGTGAATCATCGCTCCTGGAGCAGGTAAAAGTAATAGTCGTGGACGACGGTTCGTCCGACGGCACGGCGGATGCGATTGCTCGTTTCCGGAATTCGCGCGAATCGCGCGGCGGCTCGAAATTTGCCTGGATCTGGTTGCGGCACGAGAAAAATGGCGGCAAGGGAGCCGCGATTCGCACAGGGCTCGCGCAGGTAGATACCGAGCTGGTCGTGATCCACGACGCCGACCTGGAGTATCACCCGAGCGATCTGCTGAAAATGGTCGAGGTATTTCTGTACGAGGACGCCGACGCTGTTTTTGGCTCGCGTTTTCAATCCGGCGGGTACAAGCGCGCGCTCTTTTTCCGGCATGCGCTGGGAAACAAACTGCTGACTTTCCTCTGCGATCTAGTCTGCGATCTCAACCTTACCGACATGGAAACCTGCTACAAAATGGTGCGGACGAAGCTGCTCAAAAGCATTCCGCTGGAAAGCTCCACGTTTGACGTCGAGCCGGAACTGGCCATCAAGCTCGCCAAGCGAGGCAGCCGCATTTTTGAAGTCCCGATCAGCTATTCGGGCCGCACATACGGAGAAGGGAAAAAGATTAGATGGACTGACGGCGCACGCGCACTGTGGGCGATTCTGCGCTTCGCTGCGTCAGATCGCATTTTCATCGAGGATGAAAGCGGCGGAGAAATTCTCGAACGGCTAAACCGGGCGCCTCGATTCACGCGCTGGATGGCTGATGTGATTCGGCCTTACGTCGGCGATCGCGTTCTCGAAGTGGGTGCTGGCACCGGCAATATGTCGGTTCACCTGATGCCGCGGTCGGTCTATTGGGCCACCGACGTCAACTCTCACTATCTGGACTATCTCGTCACGCTGCGCCCCACGCGGCCATACATGCGAGTTGCGCACACGAATGCGGTGGACGTCGAAACTTTTCCGACGGGGCAATCCTTCGACACCGTCGTTTGCCTCAATGTTGTCGAGCACGTGAAGGACGATCTAAGTGCGTTGCAAAACATTTGGAGTGTACTGGACGATGGCGGCCGCGCCATCATTCTGGTTCCGTGCGGGCCGGGGCTCTATGGCACCCTCGACGAAGTGCTGGGGCATTTCCGGCGCTATACACGCGAGCAGCTGGTTGGTTTGGCCGAACAAGCCGGGTTTCGCGTCGAGCACGTGCTGAAGTTCAACCGACCGGGCGTCCCGGCGTGGTGGCTCAATGGGCGCGTCCTGCATCGAAAGACATTCGGGCTCGGGCAGATACGGTTGTTGAATATTTTGACGCCCTTCTTCCGGTTAGTGGACTCATGGTTGCCGCTTCCGCCACTTTCGATCATCGCGATACTGCGGAAGGAAAACGTCGAGGGGCGCGCGAATTCGACGGCGCCCGCGCCGGCCTAACCGTTGTGGCGAAAGCCTTGATTCTTTACCACAAAAGCCGGTGCGCGCGCCGGTTGAGGAAGCGGAACTCGCTTGCGTAGGTTCACGAAATACGAAGCGCTTCTGTTGGTCATATTCGTGCTCACGCTGCCGCTCAGCAATCCCTGGGTGCGCGGTGATGGCGTGGGCTACTACGCTTTTGCGCGGTCCATTCTGATTGAACACCGTCTGGACTTCACGAAGGATTGGCTGGCGGCCAACGCCAGTTTTCGAATGGGCCGCACGGACGCGCAAGGAAACATCGCACCGGACGAATATACCGTCACCGGTCGCCTGGACAATCACTTTTCCGTGGGACCCGCGATTCTGTGGTTTCCATTTCTCCTCGTGGCGCACGGCGGTGTGCTCCTGTTCGACCGCTTGGGTGGACAGATTCCAGCCGATGGTTTTTCCAAACCTTACCGAGTGGCTATGGCGGTGGGAACGGCGCTCTACGGGTATCTCGCGTTACTGATTTCCTTTGTGGTGGCGCGAAAATATGTTGCCGAGCGCTGGGCCTTTCTTGCCACTCTTGGCATCTGGTTCGCGAGTTCGCTGCCGGTGTATATGTATTTCAATCCGTCGTGGTCCCATGCTCATTCGGCTTTCATGGTGGCGCTTTTTCTCTGGTACTGGATTCGCACGCGCGGCGCGCGAACGTGGGGACAATGGGTCCTTCTCGGGGCGATTGGCGGACTCATGATGGACGTCTACTACGTGACCGGGGTCCTACTGTTAATGCCGCTGTTCGAATCGCTTCGGGGATATTGGAATGCGCGTAAGAGCGGCGGGACACCGGCCATGGCGAGCCTTTTTATCGGGAATGTGATCTTCGCGATTGCGCTTGTTGCGGCATTTCTGCCAACTTTGGTGACCAAGCGAATTATCTATGGGAGTTACTTCAAGTCGGGCTACGAGAATCTCTGGGTCTGGAAGTCCCCGTGGTTGCTTAAGGCGTGTTTTTCCGCCGACCACGGGCTTTTCAGCTGGACCCCCATTTTGTTCGCGGCTGTCCTCGGTCTCTACTTCTTGAAGAGGCACGATCGAGAGCTCGCGTTCTACTCGATTCTGGTCTTCGCGGCGGTTCTGTACACGATCGGTAGCTACGAATCCTGGGATGGACTTTCTTCGTTTGGAAACCGCTACTTCATTGCGTTGACGCCGATATATGTGCTGGGACTCGCAGCATTCTTCGATTGGCTGGGGAGCGCATGGACGGAGCGGCGCGCCGAGATCATTTGCGCCAGCGCGACGGTGGTCCTGGCGCTCTGGAATATGGGCCTGATCTTCCAATGGGGAACGCATTTGATTCCGACCCGCGGCCCGATATCCTGGCGCGACGCAGCGTATAACCAGTTTGCAGTTGTTCCCGTGGAGGCATCTCAGACGGTGAAGAATTATCTGACACGCCGGAAACAATTAATGGACCGAATCGAGCAGGAAGATGTGAATCAGCTCAAGTCCCGGGGACCCGAGTGAAAAGCGTGAACGCTACCGCCGAATCAACCGCATTCGCGAAGCCGATCGTCCTTCGCATCACACCGCCGAGCCGCTGGTGGGCTATTCCGCTAGGCGAGTTGTGGGCCTACCGTGAGCTGCTCTATTTCTTTGTCTGGCGGGACATCAAGATCCGGTACAAGCAAACAGCGATCGGCGCGGCGTGGGCCGTTCTACAGCCATTACTCACCATGCTCGTTTTCAGCCTTTTCTTCGGTAAACTGGCGCATATTCCATCCGACGGCCTGCCATACCCGATCTTTTATTACAGCGCGTTGCTTCCCTGGATGTATTTCGCAGCGGCCTTGCAGAATGCGACCAACACCATCGTCGAAAATCAGCGGCTCATCACGAAGGTCTATTTCCCGAGGCTGGCTTTGCCGCTTTCGGCTGTCCTTTCCGGTCTCGTTGACTTCGGCGTCTCGTTCGTGATGTTTCTCGTGCTGATGGTTTACTATCGGGTTCGGCCGGGAGCCGCCGTACTATGGCTGCCCGTGTTTCTGTTGCTGGCGATTCTGACAGCTCTGGGCGTGGGATTGTGGCTTTCCGCACTGAACGCGATTTATCGCGACGTGCGCTACGTGCTGCCGTTTCTTGTGCAATTCTGGATGTTTGCTTCGCCCGTGGTGTATGCGAGCTCGCTCGTGCCGGTCAAATGGCGCTGGCTCTATGGCTTGAATCCCATGGCCGGAGTGATCGAAGGGTTTCGGTGGTCGCTCACGGGACGCGGCGATCCGCCCGGACCGCTGATTTACGTTTCTGCGGGAATGGTGATTGTGCTTCTGCTGAGCGGCGTCGGATATTTTCAGAAAATGGAAACGACGGTCGCCGATGTGGTTTAAGACCGGTGCGGATTAGAGCTTGAGCGAAACTGTCATTCATGTCGAAGGATTGGGCAAACGCTACCGAGTCGGAGAGCGCGAGCGTTACCTTGCTTTGCGCGATGTGCTGGCGCGCGCGTTCACCGCCCCATTTCGGCGCGGAGAAGAACGGCGCACGCGCGATTATCTTTGGGCGCTGCGGGACGTCTCGTTCGACGTGCAACAGGGCGAGGTCGTCGGCCTCATCGGGCGAAATGGCGCGGGCAAGACGACGCTGCTGAAAATCCTCTCGCGCATCACGCGCCCTACTGCGGGTTTCGCGGAGATTCATGGCCGCGTAGCCAGTCTTCTCGAGGTAGGCACGGGATTCCATCCCGAGCTTACGGGCCGCGAAAACGTTTTCTTGAGCGGGGCCGTCCTCGGAATGAAGAAAGACGAAATCGTCCGGAAGTTCGACGAGATTGTTGATTTCGCCGGTGTCGAGCGGTACATAGACACGCCACTCAAACATTTCAGCACCGGCATGCAGATGCGGCTGGCGTTTGCCGTCGCCGCGCATCTCGAACCGGAGATCCTGTTTGTGGACGAAGTGTTGGCCGTCGGCGACCTCGAGTTCCAGAAGAAGTGTCTAGGCAAAATGCAGGAAGTGTCGAAGAGCGGCCGCACCATCGTATTCGTCAGCCATCAGATGAATCAGATTCGCCGCCTCTGCGAACGCGTTCTCTGGATTGACGGCGGTGAGATTCGGCGTCAAGGTCCCACGGCCGAGATATCGGCTGCCTACGAAGCTGGCTCCGGGCAACTGGAATTGCGCGCCAGATCCCACGCTCCAAATGTGAAGGCCAGCTTTCAGAAGTGGGAGATTCTGGAGCCTCGCGGCGGACGCCCCAACGTTCTTGATTCCTTTGGACCTCTGACCGCCAGCGTTACGCTGCTCGTTAATCGGCCTCTTCGCAATGTCCAGCACGGAATCGTCCTATACAATGGAGAGCGGCAACTGCTTTGGGGCGCTGGCTTCGATGGATTACAGCTGCAGGAGGGCGTGCAACACTTCCTCTACAGGCTTCCGTCGCTTCCCTTGCGTCCAGGTTCCTATAATTTGCGCGTGACGCTTTATGACGACCAGGGACTCATTGACGACTGGGAGTGCCTTCCGGAGTTGGTGATAGCAACCAAGCCGGTGACCCACCCGAAAGACGAGTGGGCCGGGCTCTTGAACATACCGTGTTCATTTTCAGTATCCGCAGCTGAAGTGGCAGCCGGGCGCGAATTACTTCGGGGCGAGAGTATCCAGAGAACGGACGCATAATTTTGTACTTCGGCGAATTGCGAGATACGGTTTCCTCAGTTTGAAGGACCAGTTGGAAGCGGTTAGCCGCAAATCTGCTTGAGCGAGCCAGCGATTTTCCAAAAGATTCTCACGTTCGAGCTAAACACACGGGGACATGGTTGGAGAATGTTTCTAGGCAGGGCGGTGCGGCAAGCGCTCCCTGGGTTTCGTCTCCAGGTGCAACTCGCCTCATTGTTTGGCCGCTCGGTGAAGATTTCCGTGAAGGGCAAAATGCTCCATATGGATCTTAGGGATGGAGCAGTTTCTTCCGCCATGTTCACGGAAGGAATTTGGGAACCGGAAGAGACGAAGTTCCTCGAAAAGAACTTACGGCCGGGGATGGTATTCGTAGACATCGGAGCGCACATCGGATATTACACCGTGCTCGCTTCCAGCCTTGTTGGAAGCACAGGGAAAGTATTTGCGTTCGAACCTGACCCCAGGAATTTTGCATTTCTGCAGAAGAACGTAGTTGAGAACCGCTGCCAGAACGTTTTGACTAATCAGAAAGCCGTCGCAGCTCTTTCCGGACCGTCATTTCTTCATCGCTCAAATGGGAATTTCGGCGATCACCGAACGTACGAGCCCCTTGGCGAGACCGTTCAACAGGCCGGAACGAAGCGCTCGGCGGTTGCGGTGGAAGCCATTTCACTTGACGACTACTTCGCCGCCAACCCGACTGGCATCGATTTCCTCAAGATGGACATTCAAGGTTCCGAGTATGATGCTTTCATTGGCATGCGAAGAACTCTACAGCAGAACTCCGGAGTCACGATTTTGACTGAGTTCTGGCCGACGGGGTTTAAGCAGGCTGATGTGTTACCCAGCGCTTTCTTAAACGAAGTGAGAGCGTGTGGATTCAAGATTTATCGCTTGGAGCAGGGGCGAACTCTAGAGTCTTCCGACGCTGACATTTTAAGCAGCCTTTCCGGCGATGATTATATGAGTTTGGTCCTTTCACGGAGCAAACTCCTGCAGCTGGATGGCAAAGAATCGAAAACCACTGATACCAACTTGTGATCATGATCTCACTGGAGCAGGTCCAAAACTTCCTCAGGAAGTCGCCCGAACAGAAGCGGACGACGGCCCGATTTGTCGCAACGATGTGGCTCGCGAAGTTGCCGTACGCTCCGCATCAGGTTCGCTTGAGAGTGACTCCTCAAGATCAATTGCATTTCTGGTGGTCATATTTCCCGGCGACTTTCACTGTGGACCGGAGTGCGTTTGAATACTGGGGGGATGACGTCGGAGATCTCAGATTTCTTTGGAAATATCTTCAGCGCGGGATGACGTTTCTAGATATCGGTGCCTATCATGGCCTCTACAGCATAATTGCCGCGAAGAAATTGGGGCCCGATGGACGAGTGATCGCGTTTGAACCCTCTCCGCGAGAGCGCCAGCGGATGCGGCTTCATCTTCGCCACAACGGAGTCGAATCGGTAACTCTTGAGCCATACGCTTTGGCCTCGGAAGTGGGCACGGCGTCGCTGTCGGTAGTTGTAGATGGCTTTACCACCATGAACAGCCTCCGAACCCCGGCATTGGATCAAATCACAAGGGAGGTCAACGTCGAAACGGTGACCTTAGACGAATACTTGCGTCGCGAGCAAATTGACAGAGTTGACCTCATCAAGATCGACACGGAAGGCGGCGAAGTGGATGCCTTCCGCGGTGCTGATCACGTACTAAGGCGGATTCGCCCGTTGATCATCTGTGAGGTGTTGGATCTCGTCACGCGAACTTGGGGGTACGCAGCTGCGGATATCATGAAGCTGCTTCGAACTTATGATTACGAATGGTTCGACATTCTTGCCGACGGAAGTACCGGTGCGCATCAGCCGAAGGAAGAATACATGGGCGTTAAGAATTATCTCGCGGTGCCACAGGAGAAGAAGAGCTTGCTTTAGGGTGATGCTGGAATCCTCGGAATCACGCGAGCAGTGTTTGTGATAGGAATTGAGAGATAGGACCACATGCCCTTGCGCAAGCTGTTGCGTCCCTATCTGAGCACGATTCTCGAGACGCGCGGATACGCTGTGACATGCACCTGCCTGGAGTAGGGAGATTCGAGAATGTCTAGAAAAATGCTCTGTCGGTCGGACCGAGAGCGTCAGATGTATGGCTGACGAGATATTCATTCTCACCACCGGGCCGATTGAACGGTTAGGAGGAATGGAGCGATTCCTGCAGTACGTGGCGAGCGGGTTTCAGGAGCGAGGTTATGGCGTCCGTGTTTTTCATCCAGAGAACACGGGTCCTGAGCGCTGGCGGCATCCTAATTCCCAGAGTAAGGTCGAATGGCTGCTGGCAGGGAGCCTTCATGGGTACAACATCGGCAGAGCGGCCCAGGAAGCCCTTCATCCGGGTGTCCGCCTGGTACTTTCAAATTCCACCGTGGGTTGGTATCCGCTCGGCAAAGGTGTAAAGCACGCTCAGTTTTTCCACGGCACCTATTGCGGACAGGCGGAAGCCATTCGGTCGTACATCAAGTACCGGGGATACTTGAAACTGAAATGGTGGGACGGAATGGTCCTTGAGCGGTATTCCGGAAAAGGCAATATCGCACTGTGTTGTTCGGAGCCAATTCGTCGTGAGATACGGCGCTATTTTGGATATGACGCCCAGGTGATGTGGTACCCGATTGACCTGAATCATTTTCGGCAGCTCGACATGCAAGAGTGCCGCCGGCAGTTGGGCATCGAATCAAAGGCGGTGGGATTGTATGTGGGGAGCGCACACCCGATGAAAGGATTTGGGGCGGTTGAGCACGTCGCACGTAAGTTTCCGGAAATGACGATGCTCGTGGCCGTGCGCGGCCCTCTCCCGAACGGTCTGGAAGCGCTTCCGAATGTCCGCGTGTTTCATAATGCGACCTACGAGCTCTTGCCGCTCCTTTACAACGCGGCCGATTTTTCCATGTGCCCCTCGCGCTACGATCCTTTCCCATTCGTGGTTTCGGAGGCGCTCGCAAGTGGGACTCCGGTGATCGCCTCGCCTCACGGCGCGAGCTTGACCTACTACAATGACGACGCGCTGAAGCCGCTAATGACCGCTTCGACCGACGACCTTGAGGGATTCGAACTGGCGGTGCGCCAGGTGATTTCAGATCCGCAAGGCTGGAGACGTGTCATTCAAGCTGGGATACGCCCTCGCTTGGTAGAGATGATGGCGCCGGAAAACTGGTGGAGCCGATTTCAGCGCGCGACCGGGATCTGATCGAGTTCCAGGGTCTCGCTACAGACATGCGCAAATGAGAAACAAGCGGCTGGACATTCTCCGATGTGTGGCCGTCGTCACCGTTATGCTCCATCACTCAGGCGAATCAAGGTTTTTCACACGCGTGGGATGGACGGGTGTTGACTTGTTTTTCGTCTTGAGCGGTTTCTTGATTTCCGGATTGCTTTTCAGCGAGTACAGGAAGCGCCAGGCAATTGATTTCAAGCGGTTCTTCATTCGCCGAGGGCTAAAAATTTATCCGGCCTTTTATACGTTCCTCTTCGTGACGGGCGTCGCTGGCCAACTGGTTTTCCACTCGCATCCGGCGATCGCTCGGTATCTCCACGAAGTTTTCTTTGTCACGAACTATGAGCGCGGAATCTGGGACCATACGTGGACGCTGGCCGTGGAAGAACACTTCTACATCTTTCTGCCTATTTTTCTGCTGGTCCTGAGCAGATTGTCATCCAATCGCGAGGATCCATTTCGTTTGATTCCCTGGGCAGCCGGCATCATTGCAGTGCTGTGCCTGCTCGTCCGAGCGGACTCGGTCTATCTTGGGACTCCAAATTTCCATATGGCTTACACTGCATCTCATGAACGGATGGACGCGCTGTTTTGTGGCGTGCTGATTGGCTACCTGTATCATTTTCGGCCGACGACACTTGAGGAACTCATGCGTCCCACCGCAAATCGAGTTGCGTTGGCGATCGCGTCCGCAGTTTTGCTCTCGTCCGCATGCTTCTATGGTCGAGATAGCGCAATCTTCGCTGCGTTCGGGTACTCCTTCATTTATGTGGGTTTCGCGGGAATACTGCTTTTGAGTCTCTATGTACGTGGAATCGTTTCTGGAAGACTGGCAAAGTTTATGGAACTTGCGGGCAGCGCGGCCGCTTTTGTAGGAATGTATTCTTACTCGATTTACCTCTGGCATGCTGCCGTGGCGGCATGGTTACCGGGCTTGGTCCGGCGCTTGCTGGGTTTTCCTAACGGTAGATTTGGATGGTTCGCGGTCTATTTTGTCGGAGGTCTGACGATCGGAATCGCGATGTCGAAATTGGTCGAGTATCCAATCCTGCGTCTGCGCGATCGGATATTGCCCGCGTCGGAAATCGTCGCGGTGGCGGCGCAAGTTCGGATCGGGGAACCGGCGAGAGCCGCTCAGGGGTAGTCCAAGCTGTTCTGATTGATCATTCGCGGCAATGTATAATTCCCAGCACTGGGCTACTCTTTCTCCTGTGTGCGACGAGGAACGTGCGTGAGAAAGTTGGAGCGTCGGGGAAACTGGCGGAAACGGCTTCTGAAAGCCGTTGGGATCCGACTGGAGACGTATAACCGTTGACCGGTAACACAATCCTCAGAAAAGAAGGCGCCAAGCCCGAAGCGGGCACGCACCCACTCCTGCGGCATTCTGTGTTTGCCTGGCTAGGCATTCGCCCCGTTTTGGGTCAGCACACCTTAGGCGAACATGAGGCCTTGCGAAAATGGGCAACCGGTAGGTCCAGACTCGTCGAGATCGGTGTCGCAGAAGGCGCGTCCGCCGTCGCACTGCGTGAGGCCATGTCGCCCGAGGGGACCCTCTGGTTGATTGACCCCTTCCATCTCAGTCGCGTCCGGGCTATCAATGCCACAAGGCGCGCGGCACATCGGGCGGTTCGAGGCTGCCGGAACGGGCGCGTGATCTGGATTGAAGAATTTAGCTCCAATGCCGCGAAGGATTGGAGCGGCCCAATTGACTTCCTGTTCATAGATGGTGACCACTCGGAGACGGGCGTACAGCAGGACTGGGAAAAGTGGCATCAACATATGATGCCGGGTGGGGTGGTTGTTTTCCACGACGCAGCCACGTTTGCCGGTGGATGGACTCGGCCGGACTGGGCTCCGGTGAAGCTTGTCAATCAACTTTTTCGGGAGCGGGCCCTTCCTGGGTGGAATATTGTGCAGGAGGTTGATTCGGTGGTTGTGGTAGAAAGATCTTGAGTGGCCGGTTGTCATGATCAGGATGGAAACCCGTCAACCAATTCTTCAATCCCTGTGAGACCAACACCTCTGAGAGTGGCGTTCAGCTATAACGCATCCCACCGGCATGTTACAGAGCAATATCTCTCCGACGCGTTTGCCGCCGATTGTGCGACGCATTTTGACTTGGACACCCTCGGTCCTACAGTAAGCGTCCTGAAGCTCCTCGAATACGCTCAAAGTCGAAACGAGATGCCAGAAGTTTTCGCGCACCTCGTCCATACGCCCGGATTGCCCCGTGACGTGCAGTTGTCCCCTGTGCCTACGGCGTCGCTGGACATTGATTCGTTTTGGTGGCCTTCGTCGCGCGTTCGATGGTCCATGCTTTTCGATTACGTGTTTGTTTGGCATCCCTCGTTGGCGTCGCTATACAAGGAGGCGGGCCATCCCAACGTTGTAGTGCTTCCCCATGCTGTGGATGCGGACCTGTTCCAGGAGAGTTCAGGTGCAGAAAACCGCCCGCTGGACTTGGGATGGGTCGGGGGCTTCGGCTATGCGCAATATGACCAGCGGAAACGGATCATCCATGCACTCGCCGACCGGTTCAAGATGAATGACCGGAAAAGGCGGTACAGCAAACAGGAAACCGCGGGCATCTATCAGCAGAGCAAGATTGTGGTGAATGTGAGCCGTGCGGATTTTCCGCAAGAAGCCAACATGCGGTGCTATGAAGCGATGGCCGGAGGAGCGCTGCTGATCACCGGCATGCCGACGGAACTTATTGAGTGGGGTTTCCGGGAGGGTGAACATTTCGTGGGCTGGCGAAACGAAGCGGAGATTCCTGATCTCGTGGACCACTATCTTCGTCACGAAGGGAAAAGGGCCGAGATTGCTCGTGCGGGCCAGAAGATGACCCTCAGTGACTTTACATTTCAGAAGTGCCGGGACAAGATGATTTCGGTGCTTAGCGAGCACCCAAATGAATTCTTCGCGCCGGCGCGAAACTGGCCGCAAGATGAGGTTCATTTGGTCTATCTGGAGTATTACTACCGCTACCAGTTGCTTCAGGCTGCCATTTCAGAATTCGGCGCGCTGAGGAGTTTTGGCGCATACTGGAAGGGGTTGCCGATGGTCCTCAAAACGATGCGCCATCGCCTAAAGAGATTGTTTTAGCCGAACGATGGCAAGTGTTGTACGCATAGGAACGCGGCGGGCATCGGGCCCTGGCGGGACAGGGCGGTATCAGCGCGAACGGAAAGCGGGTAGCAATTACAAATGCGAGCACTGGTCACGGGCGGAATCGGTTTCATCGGCACGAATTTAGCGGATAGATTGCTGCGCGACGGCCACGATGTAACGTTGTTCGACAACATCAGCCGCGCTGGCGTCCAACAGAATCTCGATTGGCTCAAGGCACAGCATCGGGACCGCTTGCGGTTCATTGAGGGGGACGTGCGGGATTCCACCGCTGTCGAGACCGCGATGAAGGGCGCGGACGCCGTGTTTCATTGGCCGCCCAGGTGGCCGTGACGACTTCCGTCGTAAATCCGCGCGAAGATTTTTCGATCAACGCACAGGGAACCGTCAACGTCCTGGAAGCGGCGCGGCGCCAGAATCCGATGCCGGTCGTCCTGTACACCTCAACGAACAAGGTGTACGGAGGACTTGAGCACGTGCGCGTCGTCGAACGTGCCTCGCGTTACGAGTTTGAAGATCTGCCTGATGGCGTGGCGGAAACGTGTCCGCTCGATTTTCATTCGCCCTACGGATGCTCGAAGGGCGCCGCCGATCAGTACGTGCATGACTATCATCGTATCTATGGTCTTCCGAGCATCGTATTCCGAATGTCGTGCATTTACGGACCGCACCAGTTCGGAAACGAAGATCAGGGCTGGGTGGCGCACTTCGCCCTGACGGCGCTTGGCGGTGGCCGGCTCACGATTTACGGAAACGGCAAGCAAGTCCGGGACGTGTTGTACGTCGAGGATTTGGTGGAGCTGATGATTCGCGCCGTAAATCAGAAACAACGGTCGGCCGGCCAGATCTACAACGTGGGAGGCGGACCGGCCCATACGATCTCCATATGGGAGGAGTTTCGCGAAATTCTATCGAAGCTCGCGGGAAAACTTCCCGCGGTGGATCATGGCGAGTTCCGGCCCGGCGACCAAACCATTTATGTCAGCGACATCCGCAAAGCCCATGCGCAATTCGGCTGGTCGCCGCAAGTGAGCCTATCCGAGGGACTGTGTCGCATGATAGACGAATGGGGCGCCGGCGGAGCCACCGCCCGGCTCAGGGTCGCGGCAGGGGAACGCTCCAGACCCGCGTAGGACCCGAGCGCATCTTTCCTCGTCCGATTGTGGAAGCGACAAAGTGTGCTCAACGAGTGGAGGACCTTCGCAGGTCGTGATGTTTAAGTTGCCGTTGATCTCGGCACGGGGGCGATGCGACGGGCGAGTCACCATTTCTCTCCGCAGCGCCGCGCACTTGATTCCGGCAGTTCCGCTCAGTTACCGCGCGGGCCCTCTCTAATGGCGGCAACGAAGAACACCACCGTGCGGCAGGAAACCTGGATCGCGCTTCTCGGGCGGCGGGACACGCCAGTGGACGGCGTGGAGGACTACTGCACGTTTCTGGGCGGAGCACTAGGCGCGAGGGGAATCGAGTTGAAGCTCGCCCGAGTGCCGTGGATGGAGAATGGCTGGATCGGGGGATTGCGCTGGCTCGTACGCGAGAGCGCAGCCTGGCGTGGAAAATGGGTGATCGTTCAATACACCGCGCTCATCTGGTCGCGCCGCGGATTTCCGTTTCTCGCGCTCGCCGTCCTCGCCGTCCTTCATCGCGCAGGCGCACGCGTCGCGGTTGTCTTCCACGAGCCAACGCGGCAACAGGGAGGCACTCGCTGGATTGATCGTCTTCGCGGGGCATGCCAGGACTGGGTCATTGGGAGACTGTACCGGGGCGCGACGAAATCCATATTCGCCGATCCGCTCGAGAAAATCGGATGGCTGCCCAAGAACTGCGCGAAGGCAGCTTTCATTCCGATCGGCGCGAATATTCCGGAGGCAGCTCGCGGAATTCTCCAGCGACACAAGATGGCGCGGCAAGGACCGTCGCAGTTTTCTGCCTGACGGAACCTCCGAAACAGGAACTCGAGCTGGGCGACATTTCCCATGCAGTTCGGTCGGCTGCGGCAAACGGCTCTAAAATTCATTTGATGTTTCTTGGACGCGGCACCGACGAGGCGAGACAGGAAATCGCGCGCGTTTTTGCGGACGTTCCCGTCGAAGTCTCGGTACTCGGGCTCCTGGGAGATTACGAGGTGAGCAAGACGCTCGCCAAGTCCGATGCGATGCTGTGCGTTCGCGGGGAAATCACTCCGAGGCGCGGAAGCGTGATGGCCGGAATTGCCTGTGGTGTTCCGATCATTGGGTACGCGGGAGGCGCGGAAGGCACACCCCTCGCCGAGGCTGGAATTGAATTCGTGCCATATCGCGATCGCGAAGCCTTAGGCGGGGCTCTTGGCCAAGTCCTCACCGATCCAAATCTGCAACAACGTCTCCGCGAGCGAAACATGTACGTTCAGCGGAAGTTTTTCTCATGGGAGGTAATTGCAGAGTCCTTTTCCAATCTTCTCGAGCGTGAAGAGAATTGAAATCTCCGTTCAACGTTGAGCCGCGCGCCTCTCACGCCGGCAGCTTCCGCCCATCTGGATTTGATTCGTGGGTTGGCGGCGTGGGCCGTGATGTGGAATCACCTCCGGGGCCTCTTTCTTGTGGATTTCCAGCAGCTAAGTCACCCTGAGCCCCTTTTGAAAATTATTTATTTCTTCACGGGTTTTGGAAACGAAGCCGTGCTCGTTTTTTTTGTGTTGAGCGGGTTCCTTATATCCTCGGCAATTTTCGGCAGGCAGGCATCCGGAACCTGGTCGGCGCGCGACTATGCGATTGACCGCGCATCCCGTCTATACGTCGTGCTTATTCCAGGCCTGTTTTTCGGATTGTTGTGGGACAAGCTCGGCAGCTCCATTTTTGCTTCGACGGGCGTCTATTCAAATCCCGTGGTAAATTTCGGCTCCGCCATTGTCCAAACGCGAATGGGATTCGGGACATTTCTTGGGAACGTACTTTTTCTCCAGACGATTGTGGTCCCGACGTTCGGATCGAACGGTCCTCTGTGGAGCTTGGCGAACGAATTCTGGTACTACGTTCTATTCCCCGTGGCCCTGGCGGCCGGCATTGCCTGGATGCGGCAATCCCTTCGCTGGGCGATCCCGCTTACGATTCTCGCCGTTTGCGTGGCATCTTTCGTAGGATGGGCGATACTGGCACGCTTCATTATCTGGCTCGCGGGAACTGTGCTGGTTGTTGCGTATTCTAAGTGCCCGCTCCGGTCACAACGCCAGCTGATGGTCTACGTGGTTTTGTCGTGGCTCATTTTTTCAACCTGTCTCATCGCCGTACGAACGAGCAAATCCGCAGTGCTCGGGACCGATTTAGCCGTGGGCATCGGATTTGCTCTGTTTCTATTCGGTGTGCTCCACATGAACTTTGGAACCGGTGGAGCAGTCTATACACGGGTCGCCCGCGTTTTAGCCGGATTCTCCTACAGTTTGTATGTGCTGCATTTCCCGCTTCTGCTTTTCCTTAGAGCTTGGTTGGCACCGCCGCAAAGATGGCACCCCGATGCGCCTCATCTGGCCCTCGGCTTTGCGATTGGCGTGGCAACGCTTGGCTTCGCGTGGCTCGTCTCGCTGTTCACCGAGAATAAGACGCGCGCCGTGAGGAACTGGATGAGAAACGTGGCCCCGCGACTCGATAGCGCGTCCTCCTGATCGTTTACGGCAGTTCTGCCTTTCCAGGTTGTGCCGCTGTTATAGAATGACTTTGGTTTCGATTGGCGGCAATGAAGTAGAAGGATGACGGGCCTGAGGTGATTGCAAGTTGCTGACCGCGCGTATACCTGCGATGAGGAGCCAGGCTTGGCTGGGTTTCTGCCTGTTCATTTTGGCAATTGTGGCTGCGTGGCAGGTCGGCGAGAAAGTCGCGGCAGATGACACACGCTCTCTAATTTACGTCACGCTCGGATTCACCGCTTGCGCCGTGTGCGTCACCGCCTTGCGTAAGTGGCGCACCGGCTTCTACATGTTCCTCGTCTGGATGCTGTTTGAGGACCTTGTCCGGAAGTACATGGCCAACAACCTCGCGCTCTTCTTCGGCAAGGACGTTCTGTTGGCCTTCGTGTACGCAGCCTTATACATAGAGATTCGTCGCTCCCGTGAAAAAACATTCCGCCCGCCATTTCTGTTCTTCCTGGGTCTTTTTTTCTGGCTGGGTGTCCTGCAAATATTCAATCAGAACTCGCCACACATCCTGTACGGGCTGCTCGGTTTTAAGGTCTATTTCTACTACGTGCCCCTGCTCTGGGTCGGGTACGCCCTGATTCGCAGCGATGAGGACCTAAGGAAGTTTCTGGTCTTTAACGCGGTCCTGGCCGGAGTCATCGGGGGACTTGGGATCGCCCAGGCCATCATTGGCAACAGCTTCCTGAATCCGGCGCATCTCGCTCCCGAATTGCAGGATCTCGGGAACCTTTCCAAGGTAACACCGCTGACCGGCAGGGTTCTTTCGCTTCCGGACTCGGTCTTTGTTAGCTCCGGCCGGTTCGCACTGTACTTAATTATGATGCTGATTGTTGCGCTCGGTACGGCCTCTTACCTATTGCTCCACACACCGCGGAACCGCAAGCTCGTCTTTGCTGTGATCGGCGTACTGGGTATCGCAGCCTTGCTGAGCGGTTCTCGAAGCGCTTTTGTAGGTTCGGCCGTGAGCGTGCTCGTCCTTTGCGCGGGGTTTTTGTGGGGCGCGCCGTGGCAGTGGGGGCAGGGCCATCGACTCGTAAGAGTGATTCGTCGCTCGTTCATCGTGCTGGCCCTCGGCTTGGCCGCATTGTTGATGTTGTTTCCCGATGAGGCTGGATCGCGTCTATCCTATTACGCCGAGACGCTTTCCCCCAACAGCTCGGCATTTGAAGGGGCGAGTCGAAGTTGGGACTATCCGATCGGGAATTTCCTGTCCGCCTTTGATGGTCCCAATTGGGCCTTGGGCAACGGCATCGGCACGGCTTCACTCGGAACTCAATATGTCGCCAAACTCCTCGGACAACGTCCACCCGGCATTTGGGTTGAGCAGGGCTATGGGAATTTAATCGTGGAAATGGGGCTTATTGCGCCCTTTCTTTGGTTTCTGTGGTCGGCGGCGGTGCTGTATCATTCGGGGAAGGTAGTTCGATCGCTAAAAAGGACGCGGTTGTATCCAATCGCTTTCGCGATCTGCTGGTATTCGTTTTTCTTACTTGTGCCTTTGACCTACGAGGGGCTTGATGCCTATCAAAACTATACTTCCAATGTCTATTTCTGGCTTCTGACCGGCATTCTTTTCCGACTGCCGGATCTTTTGGCGAATCCACCGCTCCCTGCCGTGGTCCCCGCCATCGCGCCACGTCGTAGTGGCCCAGATTTCTGAGGATGTGGAGAAGGCACCTCCGAGTTTTGATTCCTTCGGCTCAGTCAGAAAATTTGCGAATCAGGTGCTTCGACCGTGTGCGGCAGGTGGGCGAAACATCCGGCGTTGGGCCTAAACCATGAACGATGCGAAGCAAAGACCCCGGCTCGCCGTGATCTCGCCGTTTCTCGACAAGCGTCATGGCAGCGAGCGCGTCATCGTCGAATGGCTGTCCCATCTCCCCGATGAATTCGAAATTCACGTTTATGCCCAGGATATTGAAGACCTGGATCGGTCGAAGATCGTATGGCATCGCATCTCGAAATTGCGCGGCCCGCACCTCCTTAATTTCCTGTGGTGGCTGGCCGCCGTTCGCTTCGGGATTGCAAGGGACCGCCGCCTCGGGGGCCTGAGGCACGACCTTGTCTTCAGCTCCGGCGCGAATTATTCCGGCGCGGATGTGATCTGCGTGCACATCGTTTTTGCGCGGTACGTCCTGCAAGTCGGACCGGAAATGCGATTTTCGCGAACTCCAGTGTGGCACTGGCCGCGGCTCATTCACCGCCGGCTTTACTATCACGTCGTGACCTGGGTGGAACGCCGCTGCTACATGAATCCTGCCACCACGCTTGTCGTCCATTCTGAAAAGACCCTCGGCGAACTCCGGCAATGTTTTGAAAGGCGCGACCGGATTCCCGTCGTGTATCTCGGTGTGGATCATTCCGTATTCAATGTTGCGCGGCGCGCGGCGCTCCGCCGCGACGCGCGCAGGCTGCTTGAACTGGCCGATGATCAATTCGCACTGATCCTGGTTGGCAACGACTGGCGCAATAAGGGAGTTCCCGTTCTTCTCGAGGCCCTCGAGCAGTTGCGCGAACTGCCGATCCAGTTGCTTGTCGTCAGTCGGGAAGATTCATCCGCTTGTCGGGCGCTCGTCAAAGAGAAACACTTGGAGAATCGGGTCTGCTTCCTCCCGCCCCGCAAAGATATCGAGTTCTATTACGCCGCGGCGGATGCCTATGCCGGTCCATCTTTGCAGGACTCCTACGCAATGCCGCCGGCCGAGGCGATGGCTTGTGGCTTGCCGGTTATCGTCTCCGCAACTGCCGGGGTTTCCGAAATCATCTCCAATGGTATTGACGGCCTCATACTCAATGACCCGAGGGATTCGGTCGGGCTCGCCGCGCTGATCTCTCGCCTTTACGAAGACGCGCGATTCCGAGACCGGCTCGGAGAGAAGGCTTCGGAAACAACGCGGCAACACACTTGGGAAGGCAACGGCCGCGAACTCGCGGCAATATTTGACGAAGCCCTGCGGCGAAATCTAGAATTGGCGCGGCATCCACTGGGCGACACGCGTGGGAGCGCGACTCGCTGAACTTACAAGAACTGACGGAGCTCCGGCAGATCGTGCACAACCTAAACTCACAAATATGACGGAGACCCTTCGGAGAGGCCGTAAGGTTCTGGTTCTCGCGCCTTCTCTGAAGGGCATAGGAGGCGTGCAGAACTACTCGGGCACGTTTCTAGATGCACTTCGCGAAGTCTCGGGTGACGATCGCGTGAAGGTCGTCGAGGTGCCCGATGAGGCCGCGTCGCGACCCAACGGCCCCCCGGCCCTGCGGAAATCATCGAAAGCCCGCTTTCTCGTTTCCGCCGTTGCATCTGCAATCTTGTGGCGTCCCGACCTGATAATTTGCGCGCACATCGGAGTGGCGCCGGCCGGCCGCCTCATCAAGAGATTAACCGGGATTCCGTACTGGGTGGTTTTGTATGGGATCGAAGTCTGGGGCGAATTGACAACCGCGAAAAGCGCCGCGCTCCGGGCGGCGGCGCGCCTTGTGGCAATCACCCGTTTTACCCTCGAGGCCACGATCAAGCGCCATGCGCTTGGTGAGACTCCATCGGTAATCCTCCCTCCCACGCTGCCAAAGCAACTTCTTTCACCACCGAAGACACACGAGAACGGTTCGGAGGAATCGCGACCGCCCATCGTTCTTACCGTCGGGCGCATCGCGTCTTCCGAGAAATATAAGGGACACGACGTCATGCTCGAAGCATGGCCGTCGGTGTTGCGCCGCGTGCCGGATGCCAAATACTGGATTGTGGGCGACGGCGACGACCGTCAACGGCTCGAGTTGCGGGCGCACGAACTGGGCATCGCCGGCTCGCTGCATTTCGCGGGCTCAGTTTCCCCCGAGGAGCTTGCTGTTTGCTATGATCGTTGCTGCGTATTTGCAATGCCCGCGCGAACGGAGCTGGATGGTCCGGTGCCGCGGGGCGAGGGCTTTGGCATCGTTTTCCTGGAGGCCATGGCGCGCGGCAAACCCGTGGTGGGTCCGCGCATGGGGGCGCCGGCCGAGTTTATAGGCTCGGGCGTGCACGGGCTGCTTGTAGATCCGTCGAATCCGGTTGAGGTCGCGGACGCGCTTTTCGAATTGCTGCACGATCCGGCGCGGGCGCGCCGGATGGGAGCGGCGGCTCAGGAATGGGTGGCGCGGGAGTTCAGCTTTCAAAGATTCTGCGAACGGATGCGCGAGGCGCTGGCTTTGTAGTCGCCCGATATTAAACGGAGGAATCAACAGGCATGCGAGTTCTGGTGACCGGAGCGACTGGATTTGTTGGCGGCCGCCTCCTTGAGCGTCTTTCGGCAATAAAGGGCCACGATCTTTACTCTCTACAGAGGTATGTCACGGGACGCTATGTTCTGGGAGCCGATCGCGGCGTGAAAGTCGTTTTTTGTGACCTGCGCGACCAGTTTGCCGTCCGGTGCGCCGTGCGGGAAGTGCAGCCCGAAGTCGTAATTCACCTGGCCTCGATCAGCCCCGTTTCCTACAGCTACGATCATCCAAACGAGGTAATGGATGCGAATCTAAGCGGCACTATAAATCTTGCCGAATCCTGCTTGCGGGAGGTTCCGCACCTCAAGCACTTCTTGTTTGCTTCAACCTCGGAAACGTTTGGCAACGGACCATTGCCCAAGCGGGAAGATACGCCGCAGGCGCCGAACAGCCCGTATTCCGTGAGCAAACACGCGGCGGAAAAATATGTGCTCTACATGTGGGACGCCTACAAGTTTCCGGTTACGGTCCTGCGCCCGTTCAACACGTACGGCAGGCGTGACAACACTCATTTTCTTGTCGAGCGCATGCTCGTGCAAATGCTGCATGGCGGCGATGTAAGGCTCGGAGATCCGACGCCGGAGCGCGATTTGCTTTACATTGATGACCATGTGGACGCCTATCTGGCGTGCCTGGGCAAACCCGAAGCGAGCATCGGACAAGCATTCAATTTTTGCACGGGAGAAAAGATGACCGTGCTCTCGCTTGCCGAGAAACTCCGCGACATGACCGGATTCCGTGGCCAAATCGTGTGGAATACAATTCCGCGCCGGCCGCTTGATATTCAAGTGCTGTACGGTGATGCGACCAAAGCGAAATCCGTGCTGGGTTGGGATGCCAGGGTGAGCCTGGAGGATGGACTTCGCCGCACGATGGATTTCTGGCGCAAGAAACTCGCTGGCTCGGAGCGTGCAAGCCGGGCAAGCTCGACGTAGGGTCCTCAATGGGCGGGGACGGCCGAGCCTTCGTCAGACAGCGAACGGAAATAAATCGCGGAAATCTCGCTGCATGCAATCCGGCGTACTACACTGCACTTCTGTTTTCCGCCCGAAACGATCGCGCGCCATGGACCACACCCACTTCGAATGGACTCCGGAGTTTTGGCAGGGATGGCGCGAGTCCGGAAATCCCTATCGCCGATACAAATCTGAACGGGACCGGCGGCTGGTCGTCGAGCTCCTAACGCCCGACGATAGCGACCGTGTCCTTGAAGTCGGCTGCGGCTATGGCTGGATATCCCAAGCCTTGTGGGACGCCGCCAATATCGAGTGGACGGGTGTGGACCTCTCGGCGGAAATGGTCGGCCGCTTGCGCGCGGCCTATCCCGAGCGCGCTGCTCGGACGCTGCTCGTAGACGCCCGCAGGCTGCCGTTCAGGAACGGCGAATTCGACAAGGTTCTCTGCACCGGCGTCTTGATGCACATCGCTCAGAACCAACTCGCAGTCCGGGAATTGTTGCGGGTCCTTCGTCCCGGAGGCAGCTTGCTTTGCAGCATTAACAACGCATTGTCCCCCTTCTCCTTCCCCGTTCGGTTGTGGAACTCCCGGAAAAAAGGTTTCGTCCAGAATTTCCAGCTCCCTCGATCCTTTCGCCGGCAACTTCGCGAGGGAGGACTGCAAGTGGATGGCATGGCTGGCGATGGGATTATCGCCACCGTTCCTCTTACTTTCGGGAGATTCCAATTTCCTCCGCCCAGCATTAGTTCATCCGTTTGCAGGTGGGATCAGTGGGCAGTTAATCGGCTGCCATGGCTGGCCTATGAGGTTTGGTTTCGTGGTGTGAAAATGGCCTCACAGTGCGCATCCTGAAAGTTGTGCAAGCCTACTATCCGTTTCAGGAAAAGGGCGGACCCGTGGTCAAGGTGCGTGCCCTCGCGAGCGGGCTCGTCCAGCGCGGCCACCAGGTAACAGTCTTGACCGCGGACCTTGGGCTTGCCACGCATAGCGGACTCGGCATGAATTTCGAACGCTGCAAATGGGGCTGGCGATCGGAACAGGACGGCGTCGAAGCAATTTATCTCTCCACGCTCGGCCATTATCGGGCTCTTACGATTAATCCCCGTGTGATAGGATTCTGTCGGGCCTCCCTCATGGGTTTCGACCTCGTCCATTCTTACGGTCTGTACGATTTGCTGGGACCGGCGGTCAGTTCATCTTGCAGGCGTCAAGGGGTTCCCTACGTCATCGAGCCGATGGGAATGTATCGTCCGATCGATCGCGCTTTTCGATTGAAACAGGTCTGGCACCGCGTCCTGGGCACAGAGTTCTGGCGGAATTCCTCGCGAATCATCGCCACGTCCGAGATGGAGCAGGATGAGTTGCTGGCCGATGGCGTCCCGCCAGACAAGGTCGTAATTCGGTACAACGGTATTGACGCCGCCATGCATCCGTCGCTTCCTGGGCGCGGCACGTTTCGCGCGAAGTGGAATATCCCCCCTGAAGAGCCGCTGATTTTGTTTCTCAGCCGGCTGATTCCCCGCAAGGGCGCGGACATCCTCATCGAGGCTTTTGCGGAGGTTTGCCCGGAATCCGGCCGTCTGGTGATCGCCGGGCCGGAGGGAGAACCGGGATACCGTGCGTATCTGGAAAAATGCGCGCAAGACTCGGGCGTCGCGGCGCGCGTCATATTCACGGGCCCCGTGTACGACGACGAAAAAAAAGCCCTGCTGGCCGACGCGGATCTTTTCGTGCTCCCTTCGCGATATGAGAATTTCGCGAATGCGCCGGCGGAAGCGATGGCCTGCGGCGTTCCCGTCATCATCACAAACGCGTGCGGCATTCGTTCGCTCGTCGAAGGCCGCGCCGGACTGGTGATCGCTCCTGAAAAGGAGGCACTGGCCGCGGCGCTTCGCTCTCTGATTCACGACAGGGCTCTGTATGCTCGCTTTAAGGAAGGGTGCCGGGGAGTCTCCGATCAATTAAGTTGGAACCACCTGACCGAACAAATGGAAGGCTATTACGACGACGTACTGGCGAAAACCCATGCAGTCCAGTGAGCCTGTCACATTCTATGATCAGCATCCGTTCGATTGGGTTCCTCCCGGCGGTTCGGAGGCGAACGATGCGTTCGTCTCGCCGCCGTTGGCGGAATTGATTCAGAGCTTGGATCCTGAATTCGCTGGTTCTTGATATCGGCTGCGGCGCCGGTCGAGTGCTCGGTGTGCTAGCCCGGCGAGCGATTCGCTGTATCGGTCTCGATCGCAGCCGCGTCTCAGTGGGTATGATCGTTGAGCGCTATCACAGGCCGGGGGTCGTTGGCGACAACTTGCAACTTCCTTTCGCGGACGGAACGGCTGACGTGGTGATTTCCGACGGTGTGATCCATCACACCGATGATCCTGCGGCTGCGTTCGCCGAAAACTGCCGCATTTTGAAACCGGCGGGTCAGATGTATCTGGCGGTTTACAAACCGTACGGGCGCTACCCGTGGCTTTATAAATATCCCGGCGCGGTCATCCGGAGCGGGATGCGCCGCCGGTGGGCCGAGCCTCTCGTCGTCCTTTTTGCCCAGGCGCCCTACTTCCTGTTTCATTTTATCCGGGCGAAGGGTCGGCGAACCTGGGCCGGCGCTCGCAATCTTTTTTTCGATTATTTTGTAACTCCGCGCGTGGCCTTCTTGTCGCGTGCTATGGTCGAGGGATGGTGCGCCAAGCAGGGAGTTCGTGTCGTTCAGTACGATGAGAATCGCGGAGGCAACGTCCATTCCTTTTGCCTTGCCAAGGAAAATCGCCCGATCATGACGCCTGATTCGCGCAATCCGTCCGGAGCCGAAGTGACGATGGCAGGAAGCAGGCGCGGATCGTGAACAAGCACGGCATGCTTCGAAGTGTCCGCGCGGATGAGGCAATCGCTCAGCGAGGCTCGCCTGCGCCAAAAAATGCCACGGGTGAGCCTTCCGAGATGGAGTTTCGGATGCCGACCCACCGGCTTTTCCGCGGAGTTTGGTACGCCGGGAACATCCTTTTGATTCTCGCGATTCTGTTAGCCGGATATTCCGCCGTTTGGGAGTACTCAACCCGCAAGTATCTCAAGGGATTTTCGGATGCCGTCGTTCCCTTGTCGTCGTCCGACGAAGCGAAGGCGGAAGCGATTCTTCGCTGGATGTCCAATGGGCCTTCGAGGCAACCCGCGGGTCCGGATACTAACTCGCCCGATCGGGATCCGACCGATACTCTGAATTTTGCGTCGCTTTTGCGTGTTTGCGGTTCGGCCACAAACGCCTTCCTCAATCTGGGCGATAGCGCCGGATTGGCGGTTCGCCGTCTCCTGCTCCTTGATTCTCAGGGCGGTACCAAGCATGTGGTTGCGGAAGTCTTGATCAATGGGCGGTGGATCATAGTAGATCCCGCGTTTCGCACAGTAATGCGCGGCAGCAACGGCCGTCTTCTCACGCGTGAGCAACTCAGCGATCCCGCCGTCTTCTCCGGCGCGACTCGCGATATCAAAGACTACGATCCCGTTGACACCTATGAAAGCACCGCTCACGTACGCGTCATTCGTCTCGGTTTAGTGGGCTTGGTCCTGCGAGGCGTACTCAATAGGCTTCTTCCCGGCTGGGAGGATTCCACCGCGGTAAGTTTGCTCATGGAGCGCGAATCGCTTGCTACTATGGTCGCCGCGCTTGTCCTCGTATTTCTTCTTGGCCTGCTCAGGGTGGGATTGCGTTGGTATGGAGAACGGCGTCTCGGAATCCGGCCAGTACGGGTTCGCCAGCAGGTTCGGCGCGCGTTCCACGCCTTCGTGGACACAACAGGTTAAGCTTTGAAGTCCAGCGCTACTGCGCTCTCGAATCTCGCGGCTGAGTTCGTCCGAACCCGGGCACCGAGCGGATAACCCGTGCGAAAACTGCTCATTCAGAACGCCACAGTAATCACCATGGACCCGCAATCCAGAGATTTGCGGCCCGGCGATATTCTGATCGAAGGCGACCGGATCGCGGCCGTCGGCGCGCGCATCGCTGCGGCCGGTGCAGACATTCTTGACGGCAGCTCGTTCATCGTGATCCCCGGCTTGGTGAACGCCCATATGCACACCTGGCAGACCGGGCTGCGGGCGATTTCATCCAATTGGACGCTGCTCGAATATTTTCGCTGGATGCACGCCGGCCTCGCGACGCGGTTCACGCCCGAAGACATTCGCATCGCCACTCTAGCCGGCGCCTTGAATCAGATGAATTGCGGCACCACCACTCTAGTTGATTGGTGCCACAACAATCCAACTCCCGCGCACACCGACGCCGCGATCGAGGGCCTGCGTGAATCTGGAATTCGCGCTGCGTTTTTTCACGGCTCGCCCAAGCCCGATCCGAAGACCGGTCAGCCGCACTTCTCCGAAGTTCCGCATCCCAGAAGCGAAGTCGAGCGGCTAATGCGCGGCCCGTTTTCTTCGCGCGACCAGCTGCTTACGCTCGGCCTTGCGATCCTCGGTCCGCACTATTCGACGCTAGACGTCTCGCTCCACGATTTTCGACTGGCGCGTGAGCTTGGCCTGGTCGCCTCGATGCATCAGGGCGGAGGGCCTGCCAAGACTCCGGAAGGCTGGGACACGCTCGAGCAGGAAAGTCTGGTCACTGACTTCGTGAACATCGTCCATGGCAACGACCTGCCGGACGATCGGCTCGCGCGCTTCGTTGATCTCGGCGTCACGTTCTCTGTCGCGCCGGAAAACGAGATGGCTCAGGGTCACGGCCATCCGATCACCGGCCGCTTGCGCAAGCTGGGCGCCGCTCCGTCGCTCGGCGTGGATCTTGAAAGTGTGATCTCCGGCGACATGCTCACCGTCGCGCGAGTAGCGCTGTCGCATCAGCGCTCTTTGGACAACGCCGCGAGCCGCGCCGCCACCGGCGCCATTCCCGAGACCTCCACGATTCCCGTGCGGGACGCGCTCTCCTGGATCACTGTCGAGGGCGCGCGAATGCTCGGTATGCAGGATCGCCTCGGCACCATCACCCCGGGGAAGCAGGCGGACCTCGTCTTCATCCGCGCGGACGCGCTGAATCTGTGGCCCGTCCACGATCCCGTGGCCACCGTAGTCATGCAAGCCAACCTGGCCAACATTGACTCCGTGATGGTCGCGGGCGAATGGCGTAAGCGCGATGGCAAACTGCTGTTCCGCGATCTCGATCGCGTGAAGGCCGAGCTTTCTCGTTCCGGCAGCCGGATACTTGCCGAGCTTGGATGGCGGCCTGATTCGCAACAAGCAAGGCCCGGCGCACCCGTCGCCACGGATTGAAGAAAGAAGAGGAATAACCGAGATGAAAGTTGGCTTCGTTGGCTTGGGAAACATGGGTTCGGTGATGGTCCGCAACCTGATCAAAGCGGGCCACACGCTCACGGTTTACAACAGAACGCGAAGCCGCGCCGAGGAATTGCAGCCGCACGGAGCAACGGTCGTAGGTACTCCCGGTGAAGCTGCGTCTGGAGCGGAGGCGCTCATCACCATGGTCGCGAACGATCGCGCCGTGGAAGACGTGATCTTCGGCAAAGGCAATGTAATCGAGTCGCTGCCTGCCGGCGCGGTCCACATTTCCATGAGCACGATGGGCGTGGCGCTTTCTCACCGTCTGGTGGCTGCCCATCGCGAAAGGAACCAACATTACATCGCGGCACCCGTTTTCGGCCGGCCGGACGCGGCCGCCACCGCGAAAATCTTCATCGCTGCCGCCGGGCCTGCCGAACAGATTGTGCGCTTCCAGCCCTTGTTCGACGCCATGGGTCAGAAGACATTCGTCGTTGGCGACGAAGCGCCCGCCGCCAATTTGGTCAAGATCACCGGAAATTTCTTGATTACGACCACCATTGAAAGCTTGGCGGAGGCTTTCGCGCTCATTCGAAAATCGGGAGTAGACCCTCAGAAGTTTCTCGATGTTCTTACCGGATCATTGTTCGCGGCGCCCATCTATCGAACCTACGGCGGCATGATCGCCGCCGACAATTTCGAGCCTGTCGGTTTCAGGATGGAGCTGGGAATGAAAGATAATCGCCTGGTACTTTCCGCCGCGGAGGAAGCCGCAGTCCCCATGCCGATGGCCAGTCTCATTCGCGACCGCATGCTGGCCGCCACGGCGCAGGGAATGGCCGACGCGGACTGGTCGGCGATCGCCCGCATTTCGTTCCGGGAAGCAGGTCTCTGATGTGCGGAATTTGCGGCGTTGTCGGAATTGAGTCGAAGGACACCGCCGAAGGGATCGTCCGCCTCATGATGGCCTCTATGGTTCATCGCGGGCCGGACGAGGAAGGCATCCTCCTCGCCTCGCCCGTCGCCGTCGGCATGCGCCGCCTGAGCATCGTGGATTTGCCCGGCGGCAGCCAGCCGGTCTGGAACGAAACGGAAACCCTCGCGATCGTTTACAACGGTGAAATCTACAATTTCCGCGAGCTTCGTGCGGAGCTGGAAGCTCTGGGCCACCGCTTCCGCACCCGCTCCGATACGGAAGTCGTCGTCCACGCTTACGAGTCTTGGGGCGAGCGCTGCGTCGAGCGCTTGAACGGAATGTTCGCCTTAGCGTTGGTCGAGATGCCTCAGGGCCGCACCGGGCGCGCCGCGCGCGTTTTCCTTGCCCGCGACCGCATGGGCATCAAGCCGCTCTATTACGCGCTGGTGGATGGCCAGCTGCTATTCGCTTCCGAGGTTCGCACGCTTCTAGCGAGCGGCTGCGTTCCAGCTCGAATTTCCTCCGCGGCAGTTTCCTCGTATTTGCTTTTCGGCTCAGTGTGCGAGCCGCTCACTCTGATCGAAGGCATCGAATCCATTCCGCCTGGCTATTCGATGAGCGTGCCCGCCGCCGTGCCGGCCAGCGATACCGAGCCGAAGCGCTATTGGGACGCTCCGCAGGTCGCAGCCAAAACAGCGTCGGGATCAGCAGCATCTCCGGCACATCATGTTCGCACTCTGCTTGAGAGCGCCGTCGCCTCCCATCTCATAGCTGATGTTCCGGTCGGCGTATTCCTGAGCAGCGGGATTGATTCGACGGCCATCGCCGCTCTCGCCAGTCGCGCCCGTGCTGGAGTTCACACTTTCACGGTCGCGTTTGCCGACGCGGATTTCAGCGAAGCTGAAATTGCCCGCCGCACCGGCATCCGCCTCGGAACCGATCACAGTGAATTGACGCTCTCCGATCAGGAAATGATTGCGCGGCTCGATGAAGCCGTCGGCGCGTTCGACCAACCCAGCATGGACGGCATCAACACCTACTTTGTCTCCTGGGCGGCTCGGCAGGCGGGCTTGAAAGTGGCTCTTTCGGGCCTTGGCAGTGACGAAATCTTCGGCGGCTATAGCCCGTTTCGCTCGACCGCCAAAGTTTCTCGTGCCGCCGCTGCGGCGCGCCTGTTGCCGCAACCGCTTCGCGCGCTTTTCGCCGGGGGCCTTGCCCGCGCGAACGCCTTCGGCTCCTCGCCCGACTCTTCTCGCAAAGGCTCGGCGGCGTTTCTCGATCCGAACGCGTTGCCGCACCCATATTTCTTCACGCGCCTGCTCTTCACACCGCAAGCAGTGACCTCCGCGCTGCGCGAAGATCGGACTTCATGGAGCAGCTCCCTCTGGTGGCGCTGGCTTTCCGATTCCTCGCGCCGGGCGGACTCGATGGACGCCTTCACTGGAGTTTCCTGGCTCGAGTTGCGCTCCTACATGCTGAACACGCTTCTGCGCGACACCGACGCCATGAGCATGTCCCATTCACTCGAAGTGCGCGTGCCGTTCCTGGACGCGCCGCTGGTCGAATACGTTCTCGCGCTTCCGGAGAATGCCAAGCGCGGCGCTCGTCCCAAGGCGCTGCTGATCGAGGCTCTCGGCGATCTTTTACCCGAGGAAATCGTCACGCAGCGAAAGCGCACATTTACCTTTCCGTGGGAACATTGGCTTCGCGGAGCGCTCGGCAAGCGCGTCTCCGCCGGACTCGCCGAGTGGTCGCCTGCCCTTGAATCGCAGCTCAGCAGGGATTTCGCGCGGTCGGTTTGGAAGGACTTTCTCGCGGGCCGCACAACCTGGTCGCGGCCCTGGAGTCTCTACGTCCTCAATGAATGGGTAAAGCGAAACGTCGGCGCCGGCAATTCGAGCGGCGCCGATTGCCATAAATCCGCGGCCGTGGCTATATCTTAAGAGTGGGAAACGGCACGCCGCGACCGAGCGCGGCATCCAACCAACGATGATCATTCTGGGAATCAACGCTTACCACGCCAACGCCGCCGCGGCCGTCGTCGTGGATGGCCGCCTGATCGCAGCGGTCGAAGAGGAGCGCCTCAATCGCGTGAAGTACGCGGCCGGTTTGCCCGCTCGCGCCATTCAGTTTTGCCTCGATCAAGCCGGCGTCAAATTGACGGAAGTGGACCACATCGCCATTCCGCGCGACCCCTGGGCCCGCCTTGGGACGAAACTTCGCTTCGCTATGCGCATGCCCCGATTCGCGCTCGATCGTGCGCGCGTGATGCGGCGCTTCGCCGGCATTCGCGAAGATCTCGCCGCCGCTTTCGACCTCGCGCCGGAGGCCATGCGCGCCCAATTCCATCGCATCGAGCACCATCGCGCCCACATGGCGAGCGCGTTTTTCGTTTCCCCGTTTGAGAGCGCTGCCGTGCTCTCAGCCGACGGTCTCGGCGATTTCGCGAGCTTCATGTGCGCTGCGGGCGAAGGCCCGAACATGCGCGTCCTCGGCGAGGTGGCGTTTCCGCATTCGCTCGGCATGTACTACACCGCGATCACCCAATATCTCGGCTTTTGGAAGTTTGGCGACGAATACAAAGTGATGGGCCTCGCGGCCTACGGCCAGCCCGAATTTCTCGACGAGTTTCGGCGCATCGTGCACGCCCACGGCCCGCTTTCGTTCCGCCTCGGACTTGAATATTTCACGCATCAGCAGCAAGGCTCCGAAATGACCTGGCGAGATGCGGGCACCACGCCAGTCCTCAGCCGGATTTTTTCGCCCTACCTCGAAAAGCGGCTCGGACCCACTCGCCAGTCGGATGAGCCGCTCACTCAGCGGCACCACAATATCGCCGCCAGCATGCAGGCCGCTCTCGAAGAAGTTCTCGGGTCGTGCTGGAATGGCCTGGCGAAGGCGACCGGCCAAAAATCGCTTTGCCTCGCCGGAGGCGTTGCCTTCAATTGCGTCGCCAACGGAAAGATTTTCGATGCGTCTCCCTTCGAGCGCGTTTACGTGCAACCCGCTGCGGGCGACGCAGGCCTCTCCGTCGGCGCGGCTTTCGCTGTGAACCACCAGGTTCTCGGCCGCCCCCGCGAATTCACCATGGACCACGCGTATTGGGGCCCGCAATACTCAGCGTCCGATGTGCGCAAAGTGGTTGACGGTGCCGCTGCTTCCGGAAATGCGGAAATAGCGGCACTGGACGAGACAGCTCTCGTCGAAGTTACCGCCCGACACATCGCCGCCGGAAAAATCGTAGGTTGGTTTCAGGGCGCTGCGGAATGGGGACCGCGCGCCCTGGGCAATCGCAGCATTCTGGCCGACCCGCGCCGCCCCGAGATGAAGGAAATTCTGAATCGTCGCATCAAGCATCGCGAAATCTTTCGCCCGTTCGCGCCATCCATCACCGAAGAGGCCGTCGGCGACTTTTTCGAGAAGACGCACCCCTCGCCCTTCATGACTTTTGCCTATCCGGTGCGCCCGGAGAAGCGCGCAGTAATTCCGGCGCCCACGCACGTGGACGGCACCGCGCGCCTGCAGACGGTCACCCGCTCGTCCAACCCTCTTTATTGGAAACTCCTTCGCACGCTCGGCGATCTTACGGGAGTTCCAGTGGTTTTGAATACCTCGTTCAACGACAACGAGCCGATCGTCTGCCGCCCCGAAGAAGCGCTCGATTGTTTTCATCGCACGCAGATGGACGTCCTGGTGATGGGCAATTTCATCCTGCAGAAAAAATCTTCGGCCGCCGCCCGCGAGGAACCCGGCCAGCGGTTTGCCAAGCCCGCATAACCACAGCGCATGCACATACTGCTTTTCAACGAATACTATCCGCCCGACACCTCTGCCACGGCGAAGATGGCGGTGCGCGTTGCCGAAACTCTGGCCCAGCGCCACAAAGTCACGGTCGTCGCCGGACGCCCGTCGTACGATCCGGATGAGTTTTACCCTTTCGCCTTTCTTCGCCGCGACACGCGAAACGGAGTCATCGTCGAACGCGTCGGTTCCACCGCCTACCCGCGTCACCGTATGCGCCGCCGCGTCTCCAACTATTTGACGTACCTCGCGCTCGCTGTTCCCCGGGCCATCGCGCTCCGTCCGGACGTCGTCCTTGCCATGACGGACCCTCCTGTAGCCGGCATCGCCGGCGCATTCGTCGCGCGCAGGCTCGGCGTGCCCTTCGTTTACAACATTCGCGACATGTATCCGGACATGGCTGTCGGCGGTGACATCGTCCGTCCGGGCGCGTGGGTCAATCGCTGGGAAGCGATGCATCGCCGCGCGCTCAAGCAGGCCGCGCGAGTGATTGTTCTCGGCGACGACATGCGCGAACGCATCCTCGCCAAGGGCGTCACGCCCGAACGCGTGGTCGTCGTGCGCGACGGCACTTCGTTTCCGGCCTCGATGCCCGAGCGAAGTGATCCCGTCGTCCAGGAACTCCGGTGCGGCTTCCAATTCGTCGTCCTCCACGCTGGAAATCTCGGCTTTTATGGCGCGTGGGGCACCCTGTTGAAGGCCGCGGAGATTCTAAGCAACGAAAACACGGGTCTAGTGTTCATAGGGGGTGGAGCAAACCGCGTGGCGCTGGAAGCATCTGCGGCGAATTCGCCCAACGTTCGCTTTTTGCCGTTCCGGCCCGTGGAACAGATACCGCACGTGATGATGGCCGGCGATCTGCACATCGTCACCGTGCGCCGGGGACTCGAGGGCGTGGTGGTTCCGAGCAAACTCTATTCGATTCTCGCGGCGGGGCGTCCAGTACTCGCGGTGGCTGCTTCTACCAGCGATGCGGCGCGCATCGTCGTCGAATCCGGATGCGGGCTCGCGGCCGATCCGGACGATCCCGCGGCCGTTGCCGCCGCCATTCGTGAGCTGCGCGGCGATCCTGCGAGGCTCGCCGAAATGGGCCGCCGCGCCCGGGAAACCGCAAAAAAATATGCTACAGTGAATGAGCTTCATCGCTTCACCGAAATTATGGAAGAAGCCGCAGGCGAAAAGAATGGGGGACGCCATCTGGGATCGTAAGAATGTGCTCGTAACTGGCGGTGCATCTTTCATCGGATCGCACCTTGTGGACGCCTTGCTCGCCCGAGGCGCGCGCGTGCACGTTGTTGACGATCTCACCAGCGGCAGGCTCGAGAACATCGAAGCGCACGTCAAGAACGGCCGCGTCACTTTCATGCAGGCGGATTTGCGCGAGCCGGGCGTGACGCGCGCCGCAATGAAGGGCATCGAAGTCGTCTTCCATCTCGCCGCGGATCATGGCGGCCGCGGTTACGTGGATTTGCATCAGGCCGGACCGGCCTCGAATCTTTTTCTCGATGGTCTCGTCTTCTGGGAAGCCGTCAAGGCGGGCGTCGAAAAAGTCGTGTACGCCTCCTCCGGCTGCGTCTATCCGAATTACATGCAGACCGATCCGCAGAAGGAAATTTATCTCGTCGAAGACGACGTCAAGCCCCCGCACGACGCCGACAACATGTACGGCTGGGCGAAATTAATGGCGGAATTGACGCTCCAGGCGTATCACCGCGAACACAAGCTCGGCGCTGCGTCTCTTCGCTTTTTCACCGTGTATGGCCCCCGCGGAGTGGAAAATCATGCCGTGATCGCCATGATTGCCCGCGCGTTCATTGGCCAGAATCCCTTCGATGTCTGGGGCAACGGCATGCAGATCCGCAACTGGACCTACGTGGACGACATCGTCAGCGGAACGATCCTCGCCGCCGAGAAAATCAATGACGGCACAGCCGTAAATCTGGGAACCATGGAGCGCGTGCGCGTAATTGACGCTGCCAAACTGGTGCTCGAATATTCCGGCCACAAGGCTGAGATTCGTCTCCTGCCCGACATGCCGACCGGTCCCGTGAATCGCGTTGCCGATAACAAGCTCGCGAAAAAACTGCTCGGCTGGGAACCTAAGACGGCTTTCCGCGACGGATTGCGCAAGACGATGGACTGGTACGCGGCCACTCACCAGCAGGAAAAAGTTCGTGGCGTTCTCGAAAAAATGCTCACCGCGCGTTAATCGCCGCGCGATTGCCGCTGATGCTCCATGACAGGATGTGATCTCGCGCGATGACCTTTTCCCCCGCTCTGATCGGTTTTGCCGTCGCTCTCGTGGGCACTCTCCTGCTCACCGTCCCGGTGCGCCGCCTCGCGTTGTACTACGGCATGGTGGACCGTCCCGGCCCTCGCAAAGTCCATCTCAGCCCCATTCCATTGCTCGGCGGCATCGCGATCTACCTCGGATTTGTGCTCGCAATTCTGTTCACGCTCGGTGGCGTGCCGGACCGGCAGATCGTTGGAATTCTCGCCGGCGCCACATTACTTGCTGCAGTCGGCTTGCTCGACGACGGCGGCTTCCTTCATCACCAGGTCAAGCTGTTCGTCGGGATGCCGGTTGCGGCGCTGTTCTTGCTCGTTGCGGGGATCCACGCCCAGTTTTTCTCGGAATTTGTTCCCGGGATCGCGGGCGTGGTGCTCGATGGCTGCCTCACAGTCGTTTGGGTCGTGGGCATCACCGCTTCGTTCAGCATCCTCGACCACATGGACGGTCTCTGCGCCGGAATCGCTGCGGTAGCCGCGGGATTTTTCACGCTGGTGGCCAGTCTCAACGGGCAAACGATGGTCCGCACGCTCGCCGCCGCTGTCCTCGGCGCCGCATTGGGTTTCCTGCGCTGGAATTTCAACCCGGCGAAAATTTTCATGGGCGATGGCGGGGCCATGTTCCTCGGTTTTCTGATGGCCACGCTGGCTCTGAAGATCCGCCCTGATGGATCCCATTTTCCCGCCGCTTGGCTTGTTCCCATCCTGATTCTCGGCGTGCCGATTTTTGACACCACCCTCGTCTCGATCTCCCGCTCGCGTCGCGGACTCCTTCCGTTCACTTCGCCGGGGAAGGACCATACCGCGCATCGTCTCTCCAATCTTGGGCTCGGCCATCGTGGCGCCGTGTTGGTGCTCTATTGCCTCGCGGCATTATTCGGCGGCCTCGGCGTTCTCGCTCCGCGCGTTTCGTCGGGGACGGCGTTCGTTCTCGCCGGATTTCTGCTCGCTGCGGCGGTGGTTGCGGTCGTGTTTTTTGAAGGGGCGCCTTACGAGCGGCAGGCCAGGGTCCATGGATCTTCTTCGACCCACTGAGTTACGCTGGCGCACACGATGCCCGTTTTGCGGTCCCTCTGTCGAGCATGTATGTTAGATTGACAATTCCTAGAGATTATAAAAATTCAGATGAAACAATTTCACTTTCGCTCCGTCGTTTGCACTCTTCTGCTTCTGTGCGGCATTCCGTTGGCGGCGCTCTCTTCGCCTCCGCGGCCCGACGTATTGCTCCAGACCATGCAGCGCGAATTGCAGCGGGCCACCACCTCGCTCGCGAAATCCGATCCGGCTCCCTACTACCTGGCCTACGCAGTGTCCGATGGAGAGGGCACGACCATTGCGGCTACCGGCGGAGGTATCGTCGCTTCGACGACCTCTCAGCGCCGCACGGCGGACGTGATGATGCGCGTCGGCTCCTCGGCCCTCGACAATACCCATGGTGCAAGCCGCCCTTCGGGGATCACCTCCGGCAGCTTGGCGCTGCGTGACGATCCCGACGCGATCGCGCGTGTCCTCTGGCTGCTCACCGACCGCGAATACGAGCAAGCTTCCGCCGCCTTCCTGCGCGTGAAAACAAATCAAGCCGTCCAATCCGCGGAGGAAGACAAGTCTCCTGATTTTTCGCAGGATAAGCCGCAGACCTATATGGGGCCGTCGTTGCCGAGGGCCGCGCAGAACGTAAAGTCTTGGGAAGATCGCATGCGCAGGGTCTCGGCCGGCTTCCTGAAATATCCCGAGGTGTATTCGTCGGTCGCGCTGATGCAGGATGGCTCCAGCCGTTCGTACTTCGCCACCAGCGAAGGCGCGGCGCTCGAGCAATCCTCCGCGACCGCTCGCCTTGTGATCGAGGGAGAAACGCGCGCCGATGACGGAATGGATTTGCTCCGCGTCGAAACATTTCAGGCCCCGTCGCCCGATCAGCTCCCGTCGGAATCCGAGCTGCTGGCAAAGGTGGATAAGATCGCGGCCGATTTGAAGGCGCTGCGCGCCGCGCCTGCCGCAGAACCGTACGCCGGTCCGGCTTTGCTTTCCGGCCGCGCTGCCGCCGTGTTCTTCCACGAAGTGCTCGGCCACAGGCTCGAAGGTCACCGCCAGCGCGACGAAAAAGAAGGCCAGACGTTCACCAAGAAAGTGAATCAGCAGGTGCTACCAACCTTTTTGACCGTGGTGGACGACCCGACGTTGAAGGAATTGAACGGTGTGAAGCTGGCCGGCGCCTATGATTACGACGACGAAGGCGTTCCGGCGCAGCGTGTGAACGCCGTGGACAAAGGCATCCTCAGGAATTTTCTGATGTCGCGCATGCCCATCACCGGCTTCGACCATTCCAATGGCCACGGCCGCCGCCAACCCGGATTGATGCCGACCGGCCGACAAGGGAATTTGATCGTCACTTCGACCAACACGGTGAAGGATTCCGAATTGCGGCAGCGATTCATTGATGAGATTAAGAAGCAGGGAAAGCCCTACGGCCTCTACTTCGAGGATATTCAGGGCGGCTTCACGCTGACCACGAGAGCCTTGCCGCAGGCTTTTCAAGTCATCCCGGTTATGGTTTGGCGCGTATATCCGGACGGCCGTCCCGATGAACTCGTGCGCGGCGTGGACATCGTCGGCACGCCGCTGCTTTCGCTCAACACCATCATCCTTACCGGAGACACCCTTCAAGTATTCAACGGAATCTGCGGCGCCGAATCCGGGCAAATTCCGGTAGCGGCCGCCGCTCCGGCCATGCTCTTTTCCGAAATTGAGGTTCAGAAGCGTGCCAAGGGCACTCAACGTCCGCCCGTACTCCCGCCTCCCGGATTTGAAAACGCAGCGCCGCCCACCCCGGAGAAAAATCCATGAGCCTTCGCCTTCGCAGCGGCCGCCTATCACGTGTATTGTCTCCCGACGCTATGCGGCCAGACCGCGGGCGCTTTTGCTTTTTTCTTCGTAGGGGCACGGCATGCCGTGCCCGGCAAAATTACTTGGCGCGGTTCCGGCCATTGGTCGCTGCGTTCGTCCTTCTTTTGATTCTCTCTCCGTTCACGACTCGCGCACAGCAAGCCTCCCCGTCGGATGCCGCGTCCTCCGATCCCATCCTGCAGGCCATGCGCGAAGAGCTTGATCGCTCGAAATCGAAACTGAAGATGGATAATGTGCCCGCGCCGTACTACATCGAGTACCGCCTCTCGGACGTCGAGCAGTACAGCGCGGAGGCCGCGTTCGGCGCGCTTCGCGAAGAACAGCGCGTTCACACGCGCCTCGTGCGCGTGGTCGTCCGCGTGGGCGACTACAAGCAGGATAGCTACATCGGGCCTGGAGTCGGCGTCACCACGCTCGGCCCGATTGACAATGACGCGAAGACGTTGCGCTGGCAGCTTTGGACCGCAACCGATTCGGCATACAAAGCCGCCAACGAAGCGTTGGCCATGAAGCGCGCGGCGCTTCGCCAGTACACCTCCGACCAGCCCTTCGACGATTTCGCGCACGCGCCCGTTGTCGAATCCGTCCAGCCGCTTGTGAAACTGGATTTCGATCCCAAGCCGTGGCGCGATGCGCTCGAAAAATCCACCGATCTTTTCCGCGGCGATTTGAAACTCGAATCGCTCTCAGCCTCGGCCCGGTTTCGCGCCGTGAACCAGTATTTCGTCAATAGCGAAGGAACGGTCACGCGGAATGGTTACGTCGTCTATCTGCTGAACGGTGACGGCTACACGCAGGCCGCGGACGGCATGCGTCTCGAACGCTCGCCCTATTTCACCGCCGCAACCGTCAAGGAATTGCCGACGCCCGAAGAGTTTCAGGCGAGTATGGCCAAAATGATTGACACGTTGAAGGCCCTGCGCGATGCGCCTGTCGTGGACGAAGACTATCGCGGCCCAGTTCTATTCTCTGCGGATGCCGCCGGCGATGTTTTCAACGGCATGGTCGGAGGCAATGTTCTCGGCAAGCGCCCGCGCCCCGGAGAATCCGCTCGGACCACCGGAGACTACGCCTCGAATTATAAGAGTCGCGTGCTCCCGGTTTTTCTTTCCGTGGTGGATGACCCCACGCTGAAAACTTTCGCGGGCAAGACGCTGATCGGCAGCTACGACGCGGACGACGAAGGAGTCCGCGCCGTGAAAGTTCCCGTCGTCGAGGACGGTCTCCTCGTGAACTACCTGCTCGGTCGCGAGCCCATTCGCGATTTTCCGGAATCGAATGGCCACGGCCGCGCCGCGCCCGGCCAGTCTTCTGCGCCCAATATCGGCAATCTGATCGTGCAGTCGAAGCAGCCTCTCTCGCCGGAGCAATTGAAGCAAAAGCTCATAGACATTTGCCGCCAGGATAACAAGCCGTTCGGCTACTTCGTGGAAACGCTCGGTGGAAACGACTATGAGCCGCGCCTCCTCTACCGCGTATACGAAAAGGACGGCCACCAGGAACTTGTGCGCGGCGGAGTCTTTGACGAACTCGACAGTCGCGCGCTGCGCAACGATCTCGTCGCCGCCGGTAACGACCCGCTCGTTGGTAATCGCGAGGGTTCCGTCCCCACCACAATCATCGCCCCCTCCATTCTGTTCGACGATCTGGAAGTGAAGCGCACCGACGCCAAGAACGCCAAATTGCCTGAGTATCCGGCCCCGGATCTCATCGCAGCTCACTAGCCTCCCGACCGTCTGCTCGCCCTGGGAAGATACTGGCAACCGGATCGGCCCCGCAGGCGTCTATTCATGTGGCGCTACTTCTTAGCCTCAGGGGTCCCAAAATGGGAGTTGCCCGGGGTTAGGCCGTTGCGCTATAATGGGCGTATCGCGCAGGTGTCTTCGGCGCGAGGGTTTTGGCTCTAATTCAGGAGGAACGACCATGGAATGGACCACACCTCAGCACGAAGTAATTGACCTGAACTGCGAAGTCAGCTCGTACGCAAACGCTGAACTCTAGTTCTTGAATGCGAATAAAGGTCCTCGGCTCAGCCGCGGGCGGTGGGTTTCCGCAATGGAATTGCGGATGCTCGAACTGCCATCGCGCTCGCCGGGGACTTTTTAGTTTTAAGCCTAGAACCCAGGCCCAGGTCGCCGTTTCCCCGGCACCCGCCACGTGGTTTCTGCTCAACGCCTCGCCGGACCTGCGGCAGCAGCTACTGCAAGACCCTGAATTCGCTCCAGCCGAAGGCTCGCGTGGCACGCCAATCTCCGCCGTCATCCTGATGAGCGCAGACGTGGATGGCGTGATGGGTCTCCTTCATCTGCGCGAGTTCCAGCCCTTGAAAATCTATGCGACGCCGTCCGTGCTTCGCGTGCTCACGGAAGAAAACTCTCTCTTCCGCAGCCTCGAGCGATCCGTTCCTCCCGTCCAATGGGAAGCCCTTCCGCTCGATCGCCCCGTCGCGATTTGTCAGGGCGGCGGTGCGAAATCAACTCTCACCTGCAAAGCCGTGCCGCTCGGCGGCGACTATCCGGATTACGTCAGCGCCGGTCTCCGAAAAAACCTCGCGAAAGAAGAAGCCGTGATCGGTCTCGAATTCCTGCAGGACGACAAGAAATTCTTCTACGCTCCCAGCCTCTCAGGCCACAACGATCAGTGGAAATGCCACGCGAAGGAAAGCGATCTCGCCCTGCTCGACGGCACATTCTGGACCGACAACGAGCTGATTGACGTCCGCGGCGGCGGCAAGACCGCTCGCGAAATCGGCCACGTGCCTCTCTCCGGACCAAATGGAATGCTCGAACAATTTCCGCCTGCCGGAAAAGGCCGCCGCGTTCTGATCCATCTCAACAACACCAATCCTGTGCTCGATGAAACCGGCGCGGCGAATCGGGCCGTGCGCGACGCCGGATGGGAAGTCGCTTATGATGGAATGGAGTTCGAATTGTGAGCGACGACAAATCCACTGCGATGCTGCCCGAGGCCGAGTTCGTTGCGCGATTTCACGCCATCGGCAAGGAACGTTATCACCATCAGCATCCGTTTCATTTGCTCATGCACGAAGGAAAGCTCACGCGCGGCCAGCTGCAAGCCTGGGCGCTGAATCGCTACACGTATCAAAGCAGCATTCCCATCAAGGACGCCGCGATTCTCGCGCGCACGCACGATCCCGCGTTCCGTCTCGCCTGGCGCAAACGCATCATTGACCACGATGGCGACGGCACCCGCCCCGGCGGAATCGAGAAGTGGCTGAAACTTGTCGAAGCCACGGGGCTTTCGCGCGAGCAGGCCATTCGCGGCGATGGAATTTTGCCCGCCACAAAATATGCGGTCGGTGCCTACGTGGATTTCGTCAGCACGCGCACGCATCTGGAAGCTGTCGCCTCTTCGCTCACCGAACTTTTCTCGAAAGATCTCATCACCCTGCGCGTGGACCGCTTGCGCGAGCATTATCCGTGGCTTTCGAGCGGCCTCGAATATTTTCAAGGCCGCATGACGCAGGCGCCCGACGACGCGAATTTCGCGCTCGCCTGGGTGGTGAAGCATGCGCGGAATCGCGAGGAGCAGGAACTGGCGCTCGGCGCGCTGCGCGCCAAGTGCGATATTTTATGGGCCATGCTCGACGCGCTCTATTTCGCATACGTCGTCCCCGGCTGGCCGCCGCCGGGCGCGTTTCGGCCCGCGAAGGAATCCGCGTGACGCCCGAGCTCACCAAGCGCCCGCGCCTCGCGCCGGGTTGCCGCCTGAATGAAAAGTCGCAGCCGTCGCGCGTGCTGCTGATGCCCGAACGCGCGCTGCGGCTCAACGGGCCGAGTCTCGAAATTGTCGAGCGCTGCGACGGAAACCACACCGTCCAGCAAATCGTCGCCGACTTGCAGAAACTGTATTCGAAAGCGGAGCCGCAAAAGGTCGAGCAGGATATCCTCGGCTATCTTGAGCGCCTCCAGGAACAGCGCGCCCTGGATTTCGAATAGGCGCAGAGTGCTTGGCGTTGATTCGCCATTAGCGCTCATTTGCATCTAATAGATTGAAGTCGCATCTCGATGTCCACTCCAATCTCCAATCCGCTCGCTCTCGTCGCCGAGCTGACTCACCGGTGCCCGCTGCACTGCGTCTATTGCTCGAATCCTCTGGAACTGTCCGCGCGAACGCGCGAGCTTTCCACCGCCTCCTGGGCGCGCGTGCTGCGCGAAGCCGCCGAACTTGGCGTCCTGCAGGCCGACTTCACCGGAGGCGAGCCGCTCGCGCGCCCCGACCTCACCGAGATCATCCGCGCCGCGCGCGCCGCCGGCCTCTACGCCAGCATGATCACGTCGGGTCTGCCGCTCGACGAAAAGCGCCTCGACGAACTCGTCGCCGCCGGACTCGACCATTTCCAGCTGAGCTTTCAGGGCGCCGAAGAGGAAGCCGCGCGCGAATTTTCCGGCACGCGAACCCACGCCCAAAAGCTGCGCGTGGCCGAATGGGTGAAGCGCCACCGCATCGCGCTCACGCTCAATTTCGTGATTCATCGCCAGAATCTGCATCAGCTCGAAGACATGATCGCGCTCACAGAAAAAATCGGCGCGGGGCGCGTGGAGTTCGCGCACGTCCAGTATTACGGCTGGGCGTTTGCGAATCGCGAACGCCTGCTGCCCACGCGCGAGCAACTCGACCGCTCGCTCGAAATCATCAAGAGCGCCGAAGAGCGCCTGCGCGGCCGCATCAAAGTCGAATACGTCGTCCCGGATTATTACGCGAAGTATCCGAAGCCCTGCATGGGCGGCTGGGGACGCAAAGTAATTCTCGTGAAGCCGGATGGCGACGTGCTGCCGTGCCACGCCGCGAACGTGCTGCCGGGAATGACGTTTGAAAACGTGGAGCAGCGATCGCTCCGGCAGATCTGGGAAGAATCCGCTGCGTTCCAGAAATTCCGCGGCGTGGACTGGATGCCCGATCTTTGCCGCACCTGCGATCGCCGCGAGCAGGATTTCGGCGGCTGCCGCTGCCAGGCTTTCCTGCTGGCGCAGGACGCCGCGGCGACCGATCCGGTCTGCACGCTTTCGCCGCAGCGCGGCATCGTGGACGCGATTCTCCGCGACGTGAACGCCGCCGCGCCCGAAGCCGCCAAGCCGGAGCCCGAGTGGCTGTATCGCCCGAATCCCGCGTGAGGCCCGCGTAGCATTTCGGCCATGTCCGTCTTCGCCAACCGGTATGTTATCTTGTCAACAGTGGGGTCTGTTCTCCTGAGGAGGGCCGAATGGCATCGGCGTCGCTGCGCCGCACCGATCGCGTCTCGCTGACTCTGTTGCTGGAAGCTTCCGGCTCGAACCGCCAGGGCCAGGAATTCAAAGCGCCCGCTCGCACGCTGCTGATCAATCGCGGCGGCGCCGTGATTATCCTCGACCAGGAACTCGCGCCCGAGCAGTTCGTCCACCTGCAGCGCAGGGCCCCGCACGAATCGCACCGCAAGGGACAGGTGCGCGTGGTCGGCGAATTCGGCCGGCAAAAGGACGGCTTCCTCTACGGTATCGAGATGCCGGACCCGTCCATGGATTTGTGGGGAGTGGAATTCCCGGCGATTGCCGAATCCACCGAGGCCGTCGCGCGCATGCTGCTGGAATGCAGCTACTGCCGCAGCCGCGAAGTGGCCCACCTCAACGAGCTGGAGCTTCGCGGGTTTGAAACCAACCGCGGAATCGCGCGCCATTGCAAGACCTGCGGCGTGCCCAGCATCTGGACGCAAGCGCCGCACGAAGACGAGGACAAGCTGGCGCCGCGCCGGCGCCGCGCGACCGATCCGCCGGGAGCGCCCGCGTCCGGCGAGCAGCGCGACCGCCAGCGCATTCGCCTGAAGACGCGCCTCACCGCGTGCATCCGCCAGGCGGGCGCGGACGATGAACTCGCCGTCTGCGAGGATATTTCTCCGGTCGGCATGTGCTTCCGCAGCAAGCGCCGCTACGCCGCCGACGCCGCGATTGACGTAGCCGTTCCCTACTCGCCCGACGCCGCGAATATTTTCCTGCCCGCGCGCGTGGTCTACTCCGAGGAAATGCCCAAGGCCGGCCTCTTCCGCCACGGCACCGAATACCGCCGCATCGGCGCCCGCACGCGCTGACCTTTCGACGCGCTCCATCTCCCGAGCTACCACCTGGCCTGGGAGCCCTGTCCGTCGACACTGGAAGCCCTGACCTACGAAATGTGTGACACTTTGCGTGGTCCCTATCCTTTGTTTTGAATGAGTTAGAGGGGAAAAGACTTTGCATGGTGTGACACTTCTTTCGGCGCGAACAGGGGCTGCAGGACCCCTCGATCTGTGTCGGGTAGAGTGTGTGTCGGTCCTTTGTTTTGAATGAGTTGGCTCGAAATCTACTCGGCACGCTGTGTCGAGTAACTGCGCGCGCAGACCGCGGCGTGTAGGGCAAATCCTTACATTGCGGGACCGTCCCGCCCCTGCCGTCGCGCCGATCTCTGCACAGCGTCGCATATCGCTCGTCCTCGTCATTCGAACAGCAAACTTCCAATTTAGCGCTGGCACGGCGCCGCGAGAGTTTCAAGAGTTTACGCCGAGAAAAAAGGACAGGTTATAGGACTGGACTAATGGGCAGGCGCGCAGGTCCGAAATGGCCCCACCTGTCGCTGGCGCAACAGATGGGGCACCCTAAAACCCCAAGGCGAGAACCTGGGCCACCCGCCAAGACGCACCCTTCTGAGAAACGAAGAGTCGGCACCCGATGAATGTGATGCGTGGCCTGTATATGCTGCGGTGTAGATTTGTGAGGTGACGCGAGAACGAAGGCGAGTGAAGCCGCTTAAGGGTGCGCCACCCGAGTACAAACTAGCGGAGGCTTGAGTTTGTGGGGCGCGATCACCGAGCCTGATTACGCAGCTCGCGGGCGCGAGCATACCAGTGTTTCGCCTTGGTAGGGTCCTGCTTGACCACGCGACCGGTCTCGTAAAAATAGCTCACGTTGTAGGCGGCATCCGAGTGGCCTTTTCTCGCGGCTTTCATGTACCAGCGAAATGCCTCTTTGGCATCGGCTCGAACACCTTGCCCCTTACTGAAGCAGAAACCCACGGAGAATTGGGCTTCGGCAACTCCCTTTCTTGCAGCTTTCATTTCCAGCACGAAGCCTTTCGCTAAACTGCGCTTAACTCCTCGTGCATACCGCAGACAATATCCCAGGGCGTGCATGGCCTCCGGATCGCCTCTAGCAGCCGCCTTTCGGAACCACGTGACCGCCTGGCGGCGATTCTTCTTGACGCCTCGCCCCTCAAAATAGAATACGCCGACGTGGTACTCGCCGTTTCGGCGCCCGGCGGCGGCCGCATTTAAATAGTGCCTGAATGCACGCCGTTGATCCGGTTTGGTACCCAAACCGTAGTCGTATGCAGCCCCCAACCACTCGTGAGCTGCAGAGTGGCCTAAGTCTGCCGCCCGGGTGAGCGGAGTGCGGCCTTGTAGCCCTCGGGTCCGGGGTGGTTAGCAAAAGTGTGTTTTCCCTCTGAATCGGTCCTTGGCTTCGGGGCTAATCGGCCATTGTTTTCCCGTGACAGATGTGGGTCAGATTGCAACAAATCTATCATATGTTCCGACTAGTCCTACTTCTTATCCGGGTTCGGTTGGTCGGGCGGATCCGGCGGGTGGCCCACCCTTTCGAGATTGTTGCGGTTCTCATTCCCTGCGCTTGACCGGCGATGCAGCCGGATGATACCACTTCGGCAGTTACACTCGGGGTTCATCGCCGTCGCGAAAGTTTGTTTTGCCGGTTGTGATTTGCGAGGGTGAAATCGCAGCGCGGAGCGCGCATTATCACACCTCAAGTCAGCGACCCGGCTCTGCTCGACCCCAATGGGTGCCGCAGCCCTTCGGTTTGGGAAGGGTGCGCGAGGAACCTGTGCCAGCGGGCGCGGGCCTTGTCCGAACTGGCTCCGGCGCGGATGGGTTCGTTGAGTGGATGAGGAATGAATCCGAAACCAGAAGGGACGGTGAGGCAGGGCGGGGGAGGGGCAGCGCTTTCTCGCGCACCCTTCGGTGAAACGAAGGGATGCGGCACCCCTCGAATGTGATTTCCGAGCCTGTATGAACGCGGGTGTGAGCAGTTGATAGACGGGCGAGATTGACAGGATGCAAATGAAACTTGGGAATGCGTCATTCGCCGGAGTTGTCGAGTGAAGAGCCGTCTGGAACGGCGCTATGGAATGGGCCACCTGCACTTCATCACGTGCAGTTGTTACCGGCGCAGGCCGCTGCTGGGGACGGAAAGGCGCGCAATCTGTTTCTCGTGATTCTGAACGAGGTTCGGGACCGTTGGGATTTCGCGTTGCTGGGCTACGTCGTGATGCCGGAGCACATTCATCTTCTGATCAGCGAGCCCGGGTGGGAACTCCGACGACGGTAATGCAGGTTCTCAAGCAACGCGTTTCCCGGGCGATGCACGGGCGACGGCGGCGGAAGCGTGCGCCGCCGGGACAGGTGCGCTTGTGGGACGAAGCGCCCGCGGCGAAGCATCGGCCGTTCTGGCAGCGGCGCTTTTACGACTTCAACGTCTGGACCAGAAAGAAGAGGAACGAGAAAATAAACTACATGCATTTTAATCCGGTGAAGCGCGAGCTCGTGAAACATCCCAAGGACTGGCTTTGGAGCAGCTACGGATTCTATCTCGACAGGGAAGGCGTAACTCGTGCCCGCCGAACCCGGACTGGAAGCCGGGCGGGAAGCGTGAAGGCGCACGAAACAGAAGTCGCACCCTTTGAGAAACGAAGAGTGCGGCACCCGCTGAATGTTGTGGGTGGCCCGTAGCGCTGCGGTGTGGTTTGCTGCGGTTAGGAGAGTGGCAGGCGCTTACGCCACCGCCGCGCATTTCGAGAGAAGGGAGATGCCAGCTGGACACGTATGAGACGAGAATGGAATGATGGGCACCTGAAAGGTCCCGCTACGTTGGCAGAAGCACAGAGCCGGAGAGACGCCAGCGTTCAACACCGCACAACCGACACTGCCGGTCGAAGACCGGCGCTCCAAAACAAACGATGGCGACGCACTTCTAATGCGACGAAAGAAGGGCTATCAGACGGCCATCGGGGCCCGTTCGCGGCTGCGGCGCGCGTGGTAGTGCATGGCGATATTGAGGTAAACGTTTCCGCGGGGAGTTTCGAAGCACAGGATTGTCGCTTCGGAATCCTGTCCGGCCTTATCGCACTGCTCCTGCGTCAGCAATTCGGGCGGATAAACTTTGAACTGGAATCCGCGATCGTTGAGCTGCGTGACCGCGTTGCCGATCACCATGTTCGCCAGTTCGCAGACGGCTTCCGGGACGATGGACTCTCCGGGATCCACTTCCGTTCCCGCGAGATAGCTCGCGACCTTCGCGGCGGCCTGCGGCTCCATATCGAGAACGATGCGCCCTTCGATCTGTCCCTTGAACATGACCTCGGCAGCGAGCCCTTTCTTTCGATAGCCGTCCTCTTCCATCGCGAGGTCGGCGATCTTCGCGGGCTCCCGCATCATTTCAGCGAGCACGGTATCGAGCGAGCCGATAAACGGCTGGATCAGATCCATCTTCATCGATTTTCCCTTCCTCTACGTGATGGCGGGCGGCGCGGTTACGCCGTCGTCGTTGAGCACGTAGCGGATGATTTCGTACAGCGCGTCGGGCTTTACCGGCTTCTGCACGAATGGCGCGCGCCCTTCTGCAGCGCGGCCAGAATGTTGTCCTGGTAGCCGACGGACGACACCATCACGACGCGCGCCTCGGGATGTTCCTGGACGATGCGCTCGACCGCCTCGATGCCCTCCATCTGCGGCATGGTGATGTCCATCAGGACGATATCCGGCTTCGTGCGGGCGTACTCCGTGATCGCCGTGCAGCCGTCGCCGGCTTCACCCGCCAGGCGTCCGCCGAACGACTCGACCATCTTCGCGAGGCTCTTCCTCGCGAACACCGAGTCGTCCACGATGAGGTAGCGAACGGGCTGGCGATCTTTTCGGGTCAAAGCTTCAAACTGTTTCATGACGATCTCCTTCGGAACCTGTATCCCCGGCGGCCACACCGCTCGGAACAGCCGCCGGCTCGGCTTGCTGCTGCCGGTCGGGAAGACATTTGGCCTGCAGAGTGCCTGCAAGAGCTGAAAGCGAAACCACGCGGCCGACAAATCCGCGCGAAATTGCCGATCGAGGCATGCTGTCAACCACGCACGTGTCCGGACTTTGCGCGAGCGTGACGCCGCCGGCGGCTTGTATCGCGCCCATGCCCGCTGCGCCGTCCTCGCCCATGCCGGTCATCAGCACGGCGACGGCTTTGCTGCCGAACGTGCTGGCCACGGAATGGAACAGCACGTCCACGGACGGACGATGGCCGTTGACGCGCGGCTGATCCACGAGGATCGCGACGTCGCCGTGCTCCATGTGGCAAACCTTCATGTGGCGATTGCCCGGGCAAATCAGCGCGCGCCCGGCCAGCAACAAATCGCCCGACTGCGCTTCCTTCACTTCGAGAGCCGAAGATTCGTCCAGCCGCCGCGCGAACATTTCGGTGAATCCCTCCGGCATGTGCTGCACCACCAGCAGGCATCCGGGAAAATCCTCCGGAAGCTGCGAGAACAAATATTGCAGCGCGTTGGGGCCGCCGGTGGAAACCCGATGGCGACAACACGCGAGGGCCAGCGCGGCTGCGCCGGAAAATTCGCGCCTCTTGCGCTTCGTCGGCGGGCACCGTGAGAATCATTTTCGGCGCGCCGGAGGAAGCGGCCACCTTGATCTTGAGCGCCAGCTCGGAGGCGATCTGCTTAATACGGCCGGAAGCCGCGTCGCGCGGCTTGGTGACGAAATCGAACGCGCCGAGCGCCAGAGCTTTCAAAGTGAGGGCGGCGCCTTCCTCGGTGTGCGCGCTGACCACGATCACGGGAACGTGATGCTTTCGCGTGATCTCGCGCAGCATCTCGATCCCGTCCATGCGCGGCATCTCGAGATCGAGCGTGACCACGTGCGGACGCAGCTCCTGATCTTGCGCAAGCCGAACAAGCCGTCCATTGCCGTGCCGACGACTTCGATCGAGGGATCACTTAGGAGAGTCTGCGGAATCAGCTTCCGCATCAGCGCGGAATCATCTACCACGAGCACGCGCATTTTTTCGCTCATGCGATGGCTCCGACCGCGGGATTGCGGGAAGATGCGACACGACCGCGGGAACGTTGAGAATCAGCACCACCGTTCCGTCACCGAGGATCGAAGCGCCGCTGACAATCGGAGACGTGACCAGCGATCTTCGAGCGCCTTGATGACCAATTCTTCTTCACCCATCAGACTATCCACGGCCAGGCCGAACTTGCGGCCGCCAGCGGATATGACGATCATGAAGAGGCGCTTGGCGCCTTGGCGACCGCCTCGGACCGAGTCGCTCCAGTCGAACGAGCGCCAGCACTTGATCGCGCAGCTGAAAACTTCGCGGTCGACAATGGTGTATTTCCGATTCGGGGATGCGCGTGATTTCCGCGACGGAAGCGAGCGGTACGGCGTAGAGCCGCCCGTGTACGCGGAACATCAGCGCCTGAATGCTTGCGAGGGTCAACGGCACCATCAGAAGGAACTTCGTGCCTTTCCGGGCTGCTTTCGAGTTCGACCGAGCCCTTCAGCCTTCGAGCGACGACTTCACGATGTCCAGCCCCACGCCGCGGCCGGAAATTTCCGTCACTTCATCGGCCGTGCTCAGGCCGGGTGTGAAAACCAGCTGCAGCCCTTCCGCTTCGTTCAAACGCCCGGCCTCTTCGGCGGAGATGATTCCGTTCTCGATGGCGCGGCGGACGATTTTTTCGCGATCGAGGCCGTGGCCGTCGTCGGAGACTTCGATGACCACCTGATTGCCTTCGTGGTAGGCGTTCAGGCGAATGGTGCCGCGCGTAGGCTTGCCGGCGGCGTCGCGCTCGGCGGAGGTTTCGATGCCGTGATCGGCGGCGTTGCGGACCAGGTGGGCCAGGGGATCTGCGAGCGCATCGAGAATCCTCTTATCGAGATCGGTGTTCTGGCCGGCGATTTCGAGCGATATCTCTTTGTCGCGCAGTCGGGCGACGTCGCGCACGACTCGCGGAAAGCGGCGGAAAAGCTGCTCGACCGGGACCATGCGGATCTTCATCACCGACTTCTGCAGCTCGCCAAGCACACGGGACTGAAATGCGAGTGCGTCGGCAAATTTTCCGCGAAGGGGATCCTTGGTGTGGCGTTTTTCGAATTCGGCCATGGCGCGCTGGAGCATGGATTTGCCGATGATCATTTCGCCGACGAGATTCATCACGGTGTCGATTCGCGCCGCATCCACGCGAAGCATGTTTTCCGATGCGGCATGGGCAAGGCCGCCGGCGCCGCGGCTTCGGGCGCTTCATCGTCCTCTACCTGGGCGAGCGCGGGCACTTCCGCTTTCACGCCTGCGGACACCGCGGCGGCTTCCGATTCGATCAGGATTTCCAGCAATCGCGCGGCGCGGATTGCAGCACCGGTGTGCGCTCGACGGAAATATTCGTGACCACGGACGGCACGTGGCAACGCTTTCGGATCCACTCCGCTGGTTTTGTGGTGGAAAGCGCGGCCTGGATGGATTTGCAATCGTCCACGGGCGCGCCACTTTCCGGACGCTCGCCAAAACTCTGCCGCAGCCCTCGAGCGACTTTCGCGCTAGCTCGAAAGCGGCAGCGGGAAGCAGCGCTTCCGGATCCAGTTGCAGCGAGATGTTGTAAATGTTTTCGCCGCGGCGAAGCGCCTCGACGATCATCAGGCGCTCGTATTCCGTCCATTCGAATGTCGTTTCGGCGGGCTCATTTTGCGCTTGTGCCGCGGGCTTGTTCAGGAGCCGGCGATGTATTCGTGCAGCGCGCCGCCGGCGGGCGGCTGGAGGTTGTTCCTATAAGCGGCCAACATTTCGTGGAACGTATCGGCGGCAGTGAGGATCACTTCAGCGATCAGGCCCGCGTTCTGCTGGGCGAGCTCCGGCGTGAGCACGTCTTCCAAATCGTGGGCGAGCTCGCTGAGTTCGCGATAGCCGCAGGCCGCCGAATCGCCCTTGAGCGTATGCACCGCGCGGCGAACATGGCGAAGCTGTTCGAGGTCGCCGGGACGATCTTCGAGCGCGAGACCCGCTTCGTTCATGCCCTGGAGAATTTCCTGGGCGCTCTCGAAGAAAAGGTCGCGAAGCTCGGAGGCCTGTTCGTCGGACGGAAACGCACGCGCCCCCTCGAGCCGCTGGTAGACGGTCGCGTTGTTCTCGTGAATCATGTGGAACTTTTTCGTCAGGCCGAAAAGGCTCTCCGCGTGGCCGACGAATAGATAGCCTTCCTGGTTCAGGCAGCGGTGAAACTTTTCGATCAAGCGCTTCTGTTCGGCTTCGTCGAAATAGATCATCACGTTGCGGCAGAAAATGGCGTCGTTGTGCTGCGGCAGATATTCGGTTTTCAGATTGTGAAAATCGAATTGCACGAGACTTTTCAGCGCCGGCTTGATGGCGTACTTGTCGGCGACTTTATCGAAATAGCGGAGGCGCGTGGTGTAGTCCACGGTATCCATTTGATTTTCGCTGTACACGCCCTGCTGAGCGGTGAGCAGCGCGGAATAGCTGATGTCCGAAGCGATGATTTCCACCTTCCACGGAGGCGGGATCAGCGGCTTGGGGTCGGCATGTCGAAGGGGAGCGGATTGCGCAGTAGTAATAGGCCAGCGTGTCGCAAACCATAATCGCGAGCGTGTAAGGTTCCTGACCGGTCGAGCAGCCGGCGCTCCAGATGCGCAGCGACCAATCGCGGCGCTCCTGTTTGCGCTTCAGGATTTCCTCGAGGACGACTTTCTGGAATAGATCGAGCTGCGGGCGGATGCGGAAGAAACTGGTTTCGTTGACCGTCAAATTCTCAAGGAGCGCGGTCAGTTCTTTTTTGCCTTCGCGGCTGGTCAGCAGACGGTAGTAACTGTAAAACGAATCAATCTGGCAGGCTTTCAGGCGGCGCTGCAGGCGATCGCGGAGGAAATGCGTGCGGCGCTTGTCGAAATACATGCCGCATTCCTGATAAACCAGCGTCTGAAGGAGTTTCAATTCGGGTTCGGTTAGCGGGACCTGCGTCGTCAGTGTCGTGTGGACATTCGTTCCTCGGTAATGATCCTGGTCCGGCCTAGAAATTTCGTTCGGCGCTACCCACGGGACGGCGGCAGCGGACTCCGCGACGTCTTCGAGGCGCTGAAGCTCTCCCCGCTGCAGAATCCGGTTCAAATCGAGCAGAATGACGAGCCGCCCCTTCAGCTTGCCGACCCCGGTGATGTAGTTCAGTTCGCCTTCTTTGAACACGTTGTGCGGCTCTTCGATATCCGAGGGAGGAATCCGCAAAACCTCGGACGCGGAATTCACCAGCAGGCCGATCCTGCGCGTCTCCATCTCGACGACGACAATTCGATTCTTCTTGTCCGGCTCGAAGTTTTTTTCTCCGAAACGCTTCCGCAAGTCCACGACGGGAATAATCCGTCCGCGCAGATTGATGACGCCCTCGATGTAGTCAGGGGCGTTGGGGACGGACGTGATCTCCGGGACGCGAACGATTTCCCGCACCATCGCAATCGGCAATCCGAAGGTTTCCCGGCCATCCGAAAGCCGACGATCTGGAGATCCTTGTCCATAGTGGATTTGTGAGTTTTCAGGATCGGACCATTTCCGCATATTCCGGCGCGGCATGGCGATCAGAGCCCAATCGGCGCCCGCCGGAGTGCTTGTGGTCGGAGTAGGTCTCTTCCAGGGCAAATCGGTCCATGGAGTCGAGCAAATTGCGAGAGAGCTTGGACATTTGTTCCGCAGCGGCGGCCAGCTCGGTGGAACTGGACGTGGATTGCTGCACCAGCTCGCGCATCCGCTCCATCGAGCGCACGACTGCTTGCGCGCCCGAGGCTTGCTCTTCGACCGACGAATTAATTTCCTGCGTGATTTCGGTGAGGCGGTTGGTGGCCTTGGCGATTTGAGCCGAACCGCTGGATTGCTCCATGGTGGCGGCGCCAATTTCCTGGGAGAACTTGTAGACTTCCGATACCACGTCGGAAATCTTGTCGAGCGCGAGACTGAGGTCTTTATTGAGCACGAGACCTTCCTGAACCATGGACGTGCTCTTGTCCATGTTCTCGACGGCCTCGCGCGCTTCCTTCTGGATTCCCTGGATCAGCTCGGAAATTTCCTTGGTTGACTGCGTGGATTTCTCCGCGAGTTTTCGCACTTCCTCGGCAACGACGGCGAAGCCAAGGCCGTGCTCGCCGGCGCGGGCGGCTTCGATTGCGGCGTTCAAAGCGAGCAGGTTGGTCTGTTCGGCCAGATCGTCAATCACTTCGATGATCTTGCCGATGTCGTCTGCGCGGCGGCCAAGAACGTCAATGATTTCAGCCGAAGCCTGGATCGCGTGGCTGGTGCGGTTGAGCCCTTCGGTGGCCTTGTCCATCGTGGCCATTCCGGTCCTTGCCTCTTCGCGGGAGCGATGGGAGATATCCACCAGCATCTTGGCAGTGTCCGCCACGCGCTGGATGGACGTGACCATCTGATCTATGGAAGAAGAAGTCTCGGCGACGCTGGAGGCTTGAACCTGCGTATTCTTCACCACGTTCTGCACGTTGACGCTCATTTCGTGCATCGTGCTGGTGACTTCATCAATCGCGGATGCGGCCTGCACGCTGACTTTGGCCGATTCGTCGGAAGCGCTGGCCATCTGACCCGCGCCGCTCGCCACTTGCGAGGCGCTGTCGCGCACCTGGCGAACCAATTCGCGAAGGCCCTGCGTCATGCGCGAGAAGGCCTTGGCCATGGTGTCCTGCGCCGACCGTGGCTGCACGCTCACGAACAGCTGGCCTTCCGCGATCGCCGCTGATACGCCCGCCATTTCCTTGAGGTGGACGATCATGGTGTTGAAATTCTCGGCGAGAAGTCCGACCTCGTCGCCTCGATGGACGTCAATCGTCTGATCAAGGTCGCCCGAGGTGCCGATCTTATGCGCCACTTCGATCAGGTGATTCAGAGGCTCGGTGATGGATTTCGCAGTCTTGAATGCGACGAAGGCGCCGAGTACGAGGCCTGCCAGCGTGCAAACAGTCATCACGATGCTGCAGACCATCAGCGTGGAGGCGGACGAAGCGTTTGATTCGTCTTGCGCCTTGTGTACGGCCTGGCTGGCTCCGTCGAGAATCGTGGTCGAACGGTTAATCCAAGAAACCGGATCGTGCTGCAAATAGAAAATCTGCAAGTCGGAGACGGTGGTGTCTCCCGAATCCACGGAATGCCGCTTAGCGATCATTTCCTTCGCGAAGTTGTCGGCCCAGCCGCGTTCGTTGTCTTCAACCTGAGAAAGCGCGGAACGGAGGCCCGCGTCGTTGGCCTTGGCTTCACCTTGCTTCAGCAGATCCTGCAATTCAGCGACGCCCTTGTTCGTCTTGTCCTCATCGCGCAGGTCGCCGCTGAGGAGATAGTTGCCGAGGGAGAGACGGTTCTCGATCATTTTGTAGCGGATGCCTTCGATCGTTTGCACATCAGCGAGCGTGGCGGCGACTGCCGACCGAGTGGAGTACTGCCGGAACACGGTGAAGACGTTGATCAGAAATAGAAGGGAGATGACTCCCAGGATGATGCCGAACGCCCAGTACAGCTTCTTGCCAATCGTCATTTTGAAAAGCCTCCGCTCCCCCTGCAACCGTCGATCCCCAAGCTCCCCTAATCGGGGACTTGGGGACCCCTTCTGTGCGCCAATGCGCTGAGGGCGCTAATCCTGTCCGCTGAACGTAAACTCAACGACTTCCATGGTTTCTTTTGCAGCCGGTTCAAAACGCCATTGCTTTAGAGCGTTGAGCGCCGCATTGACCAGCAGCGGACTTCCCCCAACGACTTTTGTGTTCGTGACATGGCCATCTGCCGCGACGGTGGCCTCGAGCTTGACCTTGCCGGTCACGTTCATCTGTTTCGCCAGAGCCGGATATTCAGGCGCGACCTTGGTGCGGACCTTGCGCTTGCCGGCCTCGGATGCGTTGTCCTGCGCCGACGCCTTTGGCGGCAGAACCGCCGATCCTCCGAGAAGCAGCGCCAGGCCCACGGATACGACGATTTTTCGGTATATCACCGGTATACCCCTCCCAAGACCCAGAACCCCAGCGTCGGAAAATGCACGGGTAATGCCATGAGCAGGCGGCATTCTGAGGTGGTCCGCAATAGGGTAATGTCCCTCGTAACATATTGATTATAAAACAGATAGAATGCTACGGGAGATTTCTAGAGGGCGCGAAATGCAGCGGAGGCGTCTCAAAGGGCAGGGGCCAGACGCAGGAGGGTCTCAGGTTGCGACGGGGACCGGATTGTCGGTTAGAACAACTGCGACCGCGGGTTGGTTGACTCAAAATGAGATAACGCCGTAACGTCTTTGTTGTATAGGCGAAGCGCGCACACGCCCCCCTATAGCCCCGATGCGTGCACTGAAGAGAATCCGCGAAGTCCCGTCTCGTCTCGATGGCTCGTTTGAGAGCCTGTTGGCCCAGTTTTCCGCTACGACTCTAGAGCTGAATCCGTCGCTTGGCACGGCCGAATTTGCGCGGCGGCTTACGACACGCGCTGCCGAAATGCTCGGGGCGCGCGCGGTTGTCCTGGTGCTTGGACGCGGCTCCGAATGGGAAGTTGCGGCACTGAGCGGTCCCGCGCAGCGCTGGGAACAAATGGTTCAGCACCGGCTGGCCGCGGCGCTTGGAGAACAGGCGGGCGTTCCGTCGTCTGCACTGCGATTTGGAACGGGCACGATGATGCTTGGCCGCGAACTCGCGGAATCGCTGGGATGGCGCGATTTAATTCTGGTGCGCTTGACGGAGAGCGAAGGCGAGTTGCTCGGTGTTCTGTGCCTGGTGGACCTCGGGCGGGAACTTTCGGCGATCGAGAGCCAGCTGCTTGAAGCGCTGGCGAGCCACGCGTCGGTGGCGCTCGAGAACGTGCGCTTGTTCTCTCGAATCGAGCGATCGCGAAAGCAGTGGGTCGAGGATTTCGACGCCATCACGGATTTCATTGTGGTGCACGACCATGATGGGCGCGTACTGCGCCTGAACCGCGCGCTCGCGGATCTCCTGAAAATGCCGCCGACGGCTGCGATTGGCCGGGATATCGGCAAGATGGAGCTTCTCGCGTCGCCAGCGCAGCCGGGGCGATGCCCTTTCTGCCGCAACTCGCGAGCGGCGCTGGAAGAATTCGTTCACCCGGCGGGCGAGCGCACCTATCTGGTTTCCACGTCGCGCATTCACGCCGGCGAAGAAGACGAAGGCCGCACGATTCACGTGCTCAAAGACATCACCGACCGGCGAGAGGCGGAGCGCCGCTATCGCCGCGAGCGCGATTTCAATCGCAATATTTTGAACAACACGCAGAGCATGATTCTGGTGCTCGACACCGTGGGACTGGTCAGCTACGCGAACCGGCGCTGCTTCGAGGCGGGATATCGCGAGCCGGATCTGCTGGGCCGCCCGCTGGTGGAAATGGTTCCGCAGGCGCGGCGCCCCATGCTGGCCGAAGCGCTCGGGCGAACGCTCGAAGGCAAAGCGGTTGAAAATCTGGAGCTTCCGATTTTTCGCGGCAACGGCACGGCCGGACATTTTTCGATCAGCCTGAGCCCCATGCGCGACGAACAGGGCGACATCAACAGCGTTGTCGTGGTGATGGCGGACATCACCGATGCCGCCGACCTGCAAGCGAAATTGATGCACACGGAAAAAATGGCGGCGCTGGGCCAGCTTGTTTCCGGCGTCGCGCACGAAGTGAACAATCCTCTGGCGGCGATTGTGGGATTCACCGATCTGCTGCTCGAGAATCCGGCGGTTCCCGACGAAGCGAAGGAAGAATTGCGCGTGATCCTGCAGGAAGCGCAGCGCACGCGGGTGATCGTGCAGAATCTGCTGAGCTTTGCGCGGCACATGCCGGCGCAGCGCGAACCGGTGCGCGTGAATTCCGTGGTGCGGCAGACGCTGCAGCTTCGCGCCTACGATTTCTCGAACCACGGGGTCATAACGACGGAACGCTACGACGACGATCTGCCGCTCACGATCGGGGATACGCACCAGCTGCAGCAGGTGTTTCTCAACATTTTGAATAACGCCTACGACGCGATTCAGGAAGTGCGGCGTCCCGGAAAGATGGAGATCACTACGTCGCATCGCGATGGACAGGTGGAAATCGCGTTTCGCGACAACGGGCCGGGAATTTCGCATCCGGAGCGGATCTTCGATCCATTTTTCACGACGAAGGAAGTCGGCAAGGGCACGGGTCTGGGGCTGAGCATCTGCTACGGCATCATCCACGCGCATCAGGGCGAAATCGTCGCGCGGAATAATGCGGACGGCATTGGCTGCACGTTTGTGGTGCGGCTGCCGGTTGCGGCGCAAGGCGCGGAATTGCTGGTCACGGAGAGCGCGCCATGACGGCTCCGAACGGCGCGGCGGTGCAAATCAGGCCGCGAATCCTGGTGATCGAAGATGAGCCGTCCGTCGCGGCGTTTATGCGCACGGCGCTCGAGAGGCGCGGATACGACGTGGTGCCTTCGCCATCGGCAGCAGAAGGATTGCGATTGCTGGCGACAAATGAGTTTCGCGGCGTGGTTTCCGACTTCCGCACTCCGGGCGGAATCAACGGCGCGGATCTGCACGATTGGGTTCGCCGCCACCGGCCGGAACTGGCGTCGCGAATTGTATTTATCACCGGCGATACGGCCAGCGCGGAAACCATCGCGCTGCTCGCGCAAGACGGAACACCGTGCGTTGAAAAACCCTTCCGCGTCCACGAGCTGCTGGCGGCGGTTGAGAAAACCATAGGAAAACCATGAAAGAAGAGCCGCGCCTTCGCTTTCTGATTGTGGACGACGAGCAGAGCATCCGCCGCCTGTGCATGACGGTCGGCCAAGGTTTGAATTTTATTTGTACGGAAGCGGAGTCGGCCGAGGTGGCGCGTCGCATTGGCTGAAACGGCGCCGCCCGATATCGTGGTCAGCGATCTGAAGCTGCCGAGCCTTTCCGGCACGGACCTGCTGCGAAAAATCAAAGAGATGCTGCCGCGCACTGAGGTTGCCATCATGACCGGGCACGGCTCGATCGAATCGGCCGTGGAGGCGATGCGGCAGGGCGCGTACGACTACATCGAGAAGCCGTTTCGCGTGGAGAAATTGCGGCAATTGCTGCAGCGGATGGCGGAGAAGGTGCGCCTGGTCACCGAAAATCAATTCCTGCGCGAACGCGTGGATGCGGGAACCCAGCTCGATGGGATTACCGGAACGTCGGCGAAAATTCAGGACGTGATGCGGATGGTTTCGCGGCTCAAGGACATTCGCACGCCAGTCCTGATCACCGGCGAAAGCGGCACGGGCAAAGAGCTTGTGGCGCGCGCGATTCATTTTCGCGGACCTCTGGCGCCGATGCCATTCATTGCCGTGGACTGCGGTTCGCTGGTGCCCACCCTGATGGAAAGCGAGTTATTTGGGCATGAGAAGGGCGCGTTCACCGGCGCGCTGAAATCGAAGGCCGGGCTTTTTCACGCGGCGAACGGCGGGACGATTTTCCTGGATGAAATCGGCGAGCTGCCGCTGGAACTGCAGGCGAAGCTTTTGCGCGTGCTGCAGGAGAAGGAAATTCGGCCGGTCGGAAGCAACGACAAGGTTGCCGTGGACGTTCGCGTGATCGCGGCGACGAACCGCGAACTCGAAGCCGCTTACCGCGCCGGAACATTCCGCAAGGATCTTTATTTCCGCCTGAACGTGGTGACGGTTCATCTTCCCGAGCCTGCGCGAGCGCCGGTCGGATATTCCGCAGCTGGTGCACTGCTTTCTCGATCGCTATGCGCCCGGAGAAAACATTCAGGTTGCTCCCGGCGTGATGAAAAGCTTCCTGCAATACGAATGGCCGGGAAACGTGCGCGAGCTCGAAAACTGCATCGCCCGCGCGGTTGCGCTCGGCGACCATCGCACATATTGACGTGAACGATCTGCCGCCCGGAATTCGCGGCGCCGAGGATTCGGATTTGTCGCGCGAGGATGCGGCTGATCTTTCCACCACCGCGCTTGCCGATCTGGAGCGCATCACCATCCTGCGCGTGTTCGAACAGGCGGGAGGTGACAAAGTGCTCGCCGGCAAGATGCTCGGCATCAGCCGCGCGACCCTTTATCGCAAACTCAAGCGCTACAACATTCCGCTGCGCTCCGCGCAGAAGGAACTGGTCGAAGCCGTCTCATAGCGTTTCGTGAGACGTGCCGGCGATTCCAACTCGTCTCGCCAATTTACTGATTGCCGCGCTCTGAGGTGAGACGAATCTGTGTCAGCCTGAGACAATTTCACCAGCGCCGCGCCGCGCCCCTGCCACAAACGCAAGCAAGCGAATGACTTAGATTTCCCTCCGCCGAAAAATCTTTGGCTGCCCTCGTGCAATCGTGCAAGAGCCATATATCTGTCCGTCTCGATGCAGCGCCATTCGTTTGGGCTGCACGAGGCGCGACAGGGACCGATCCGAAGGCGCGGGGGAACAGACTCTTGCCGATCGAAGCCGAAATCGCAGCGGTTGTAGCCGATCAGACGTGCGTTGAGAAACTGGCGCAGCTTTTCCCCAGCGTTTCGCCAGTTCGAATTCCCGTGAGCGTGACAACCGTGGTCACCGGACGCCGGCGGCTGCAGGAGCAGACGGTGATCGAATTCGGCACGGCGCACGAAGTCCTGTTCGCTTCCACGTTGCCGCTCGAATTCGAGGATCAAGTGAGGCTGGTAAATTCAGATGGCTCGCTCGACGCCCGCGCCACAGTGGTCGCCGTGCGATATCACGGCGGCGGCAAAGCCGTTGCTGTGCGCTTTGTGGGCGAAGTCGGAAACTGGATCATCAAACCATGACCCCAAAAACAACCAATACGACGATGAATCCTCCGTTTTCCTCGGAGAGCATGAACGAGCGCAGTCCCGCGGATTTGACGGCGCAATGGCAGGAGGCGCGGCTGGTGTACCCGATCTACGCGGCGCTCGCCACGCAATTCGATCTCGCGCCGCTGCCCTACGCGTCCGGGCGAACTTCCGCCTGAAAAGCCCTCGCGCGAAGCCTTCGATGGCGATCTGAAGTGGCTCGCCGCGCTCGACCAGAAAGTGCTCGCGTATCAAATCCGCCAGCTTCCATCGCAGATCCTCAACGGCAGCGAAGCGAGCTTGCGCGCGCTGATCCACCGCCAGTTGCGAAAGGCGGACAAGACGAACGCAGACCGCGACAAAATTGATCTGCTGCTGGTGCAATATTTCGTGATGTGCGCGGCAGTTGATCTGCTTCATAAGGAAGTCGCGCTCGGCGATGTGGTGCGAGTTCTGACGCCGGTACTGGTCGAGGCGGACGCGACTCCGCTGGAATGGTGCGAGCCGCTCGACAAAATTATCGAGAAGACGAAACACTGCCACAGCCTCCGCGACATGATGGAAGAGGGTCTTCTGGAACAGGGCCGGATGCTGAAGGATGCGGCGGGCCCGATGTTCTACGATCCGGCCGCGCTTGTGGCTTTCTGCCGGTTCAATTTCCTGCTGCGGCGCGCTTTCATCCGGATGCTGCACGCGGATTTGAGCGCCATGCGAAATGCGGTTGAATCGCTCGAATCCAAGGGCGTCAAGACGGTTGATTGCCGCCGCGCGGGCTTTTCCGCAGCGGAAACGACGATGCAGCTTCGATACTTCTGCGAAAACTGGCGCCAGCCATTTCAGAAGGACTACACGGAAAACTCCGTGCGCCATGCATTCGAGCAGCTGCTGGCGCTGCGCGCCGATCTGGAAGAGGCAGTCGGGAGCAAACAGTCCGGCGCGAAAGCAGGCGACCGAGCCGGCCGAGCATCGCGAAGACGAAATGCTGACGATGATGAATACGACTCCCACCGACATGCGCAACGCTCCTGCCGTTCCTCCTCCCGCGGCGAAAAAGGAAGAACCAGCATTCGAGCCCTGGGTCGAGGAGAAACCGCAGGCCGCATCGGCTTCGACGCTCAGCAACCGGCAAAACCTGCCGCGGAAGTTCCCGCAGCCCCCACAGCCGCCGCGGAAGCGGAGAAATGTCTCGAAGCGATCTGGGAACAGTTGATCGCTGCGCCGCCTTCGCGCGGCCGTTCGATGTCCACCGTGGTTTTGCAGGATACGAAGGTGCTGCTCTCATCGTGGGAAGTGGCGGCGTTCGTCGAAAAGGGCAGCCAGGAATCGGAAGATCTGCGGCGGGCTGTGGTGGCGCGCGCGCTGCTTGCGCTCGCGACCAGCAAGCGGAAGCGATCGGGAGAAGAAAGCGCGCTTGCGTCCGCTCTGGTGCTGGCGCGCACGGAAGTTTCCTATTTCCAGGGACGGGTCGAACAGGCCAAAAAAGCGAAGGATACGGAAGCCGCGGTAAATCTTGGCATCAGCACGAAGCGCCTGCTTTCGTGCATGGAAGAAGCGGAAACACTTCAGTCCTAAGCCGCGCAAAGGAGTTGTGAGTACCTTGACTGCCTCGAGCGTCCTGATCGTTTCGGACGACCCGGATTTCGCGCGCACGCTTACGGCGCGCTGGCAGTCGGAGCGGCACGTCCCGGAAATCACGCTCGTTACCAGCAGCGTCTGGCATCCCGCGAGCGCTTCGAACTACGATCTCGCCATCGTCGGACCGATACGCAACGGAAGTCCCGCTGCGATTCTCGCCGCGATCAGCGCTTCGCCTCGAACAGCCACGATTGTTTTCGCGGAAGAAGAAAAACAAATTGCGCCGCTCCACGCCGAGCATCCGCATTTGCTTGTCGTTCCCCGGCAGGACGGATGGGCGGGCACGATAATTCTTGTTTCGATCGAAGCGCTGCGGCGCGTCGAGGCCGTCCGGCGGGCGCAGCGCGCCGAGGGGTTGGCGCTGGCGTCGCAGAACCACGCAACGCTGGGGCGCTACATGCTGGAAATGCGCCCGGGCGTGAACGACGCGCTCACCTCCGTGATGGGCAATGCCGATCTGCTTCTACTGGAACCCGGCCAAGCTGCGGGCGAGAGCCGCGAGCAGATTCAGACCATCCACACGATGGCGCTGCGGTTGAACGAAATCATGCAGAGATTCTCATCGCTTGCGACGGAGATGAGGGCGGGTGAGAAGGAATCTCAAAGTGAGACGGCAGCGCTGTCTCATCGCCTGGTGACGCGGTCATGACGAGCCGCGCCGCACTCGTAAGCTGCACGAAAAGCAACTGGTTGCAAACCCGACGCATGCCTGAAACACGGTGCGACAGGTGGCTAGGGAGTTGCAATTCTTTCTTGGGGGATTTGAGCGTGGAGGTGTGCAAGTGGTGATGAAGGTCCTGGTAGTGGATGACTCGCAGGCGGAAATTCGCCTGCTGCAATCTGTATTACAGCAAGCTGGTTTTCATTCGGTGGCGATATCCGATCCGACCAAGGTCGAGGAAAAAATCGAGGAAGAGCGGCCCAACGTGATTCTGCTCGATGTGGTGATGCCGCTGCGCAATGGCTTTCAGGTTTGCCGCGACCTCAAGAGCCAGGAGTCGTACGCGAAGATTCCCGTGATTCTGGTGACCTCGAAGACAGCGCCAAGCGACCGCTACTGGGGCGAGCAGCAGGGCGCCAACGGTTACGTCGCGAAGCCGTTTACCGCGGATGAATTGATCAGCGCCGTGAAGAGGTTTGAATAATGGCGATGGACCCGGAAAACGCCGTACTGGGCGTGGGGCTCGACAATGGCGAGTTCCTGGAAAGCGAGTCCTCGCCTGAGGAGCGCCGGCCGGAACGGCAATACTGCGTGTTTCGCGCCGGCCGCGAGCGATTTTGCCTGAACGTGCTCGAGGTTGAGGAAGTTGTGGACTGGCCGATCGTGACGCGGATTCCTCTGGCGCCTTCGTTCCTGATGGGCGTCTTCAATTTGCGCGGGACCATTGTGCCGCTGATGGATATCGCGTTCACGGAGGGCCGGCGTCCGGGATTGCTGCCGAAGCATGTGGTGGTGGCGGCGATCAAGGGCGACGGGCAGCACGAGGATCTGCGGCTCGGCATCGCCGCGGATGAAGTGATCGGAACATTTTCGGCAGCGGAGGACGCCATGCTCGACCAGGCTCCTGCGGAAGTGCCGCATTGCCGCGGAATGCTGCGGCACGAAGACCGGCTGGCGCTGGTTGTGGATTTGAGGCGCCTGACGGATGTGTTTCCGGTGCCGGTGATATGAAGCGGCTCGGTTGCAATTTTATGCTCGATGAAATCGGCCCCAATATTTCCAAGTTTCGCCCTGGTTTGATGAGCGCACAAGTTTCTGGGAGGAAGTCATGAAAGCTCGTTTGAGTTCGACAATCTGGTTGCTGGTCTTCGGGACTGCCGTGGCGTTGTTTGGAGTTCTCGGCCTCGCGTACCACGCGGGCAAGGAATCGGGAGGGCTATCCCTGCTCGATGCGCCTTCGCTGCCGGGAAGCGCCAGCGGAGCTCTGCTTGCTGCCGTCGTCCTGGCCGTGGCCGCCGCTCTGCTCGTGATGTTCGTGCTGAGCAAGCGCGTGATCACACCGGTGAGCGAGCTCGCGAAGTTTTCCGAGCGGCTCGTGGCCGGTGACGCACGCGCGCGCGCGGAATTCGACAGCAACGACGAGTTCGGCGAGATCGCGGAGAATTTGAATCGCAGCGCCGCAAAAGTCGCGCACGCGGTGACCAATCAACAGGCGCAGGATTCGCTCCAGCGGAGCATCACCGACCTGCTGAACACGATCAATCAAGTGGCGCGCGGCGACCTGACCATCCGCGGCAAAGTCACCAACGATGCGCTGGGCAACGTCGTGGACTCCGTGAACTTCATGCTCGACAACTTCACGAAGGTTCTCGAGCGCGTCCGCAAGGCCGCGATTGACGTCAGCACCAGCGCCAATCAGATCCTGGAAGCGGCGGACGACATGACCGCCGGCGCGACGCAGCAGGACCAGGAAATCACCAACACTTCATCCGCCGTGGAAGAGCTTACGGTTTCGATGAAACAGGTGTCGAACAACGCGGAAGCCAGCGCCGAAGCGGCCCGCCGCGCGCTCGACGCCGCCGAACAGGGCAACCGCGCCGTGAGCGATACGCTGGAAGGAATGCAGCGAATTCGCGCCTCGGTGCAGGCCACCGCGAAGAAGATCAAGTCGCTCGGTGACCGCTCGCTGGAAATTTCCGAAATCATCAACGTGATTAACGACATCACCGAACAGACCAACCTGCTCGCGCTCAACGCCGCCATCGAAGCGGCCCGCGCGGGCGAAGCCGGCCGCGGATTCGCGGTCGTCGCAGACGAAGTTCGCAAGCTGGCCGAGCACTCCCGCAGCGCCACGAAGGATATCGCGGCGCTCATCAAGGCCATTCAGGCCGAGACGAACGAAGCGGTCGTCGTGATGGAAGAAGGAACGCGCGAAGTGGAAGTGGGAGCGGGACTCGCGGACCAAGCCGGTAAGGCGCTCGAAGCAATTTCGAGCGTGGTGAGGCAGTCCGCGGAGCTCGTGCAGGAAATTTCACTGGCATCGAAGCAGCAGGTGCGAGGCACGGAAGGCGTCGCAAACGCCATGCAGATTATTTCCGGCATTACCCGGCAGACGACGCAGGGCGCGAAGCAAACCGCCGGAACGGTCGGAAACATGGTGAAGCTGTCGGAACAGCTGAACGAAGCTCTCGCGCAGTTCCGCTCGCAATCGGCGCGCGCCAGCGACACGGCTTCTGCAAAGGAAGAGACGCGCTCGAAAGAACCAGTGGGAGCGAACCGGTAACGGCAAACTCCGCGATCCGGCGCCCGATGCAAACGGGCGCCGTCGCTGAACGCCGAACATGAAACAGCATCCAGTCACGGCCGCACGGCTCACCGAGCCAGAGCTCGATCAGATTCGAACGCTGATCGAGAATCGCTCGGCGATTCTTTTCGATTCTTCGCGCGAGCGTTTTTTCTCGACGCATGTGCGCGAATACATCGAGGAAAAAGGCCTCGGGAGCGGCAGCGAATTGATGGGCCTGGTGCGCGGGTCGAGCATTGAGTACGAGGCGCTGCTCGAACGCCTGCTGACGCAGGAGACGTCGTTCTTTCGGTATCCGGCGGTGTACGAAGCGCTGGAAGCGAAAATTCTGCCGGAAGTGCAGGAGCGCAAGTTCTGGGAGACGCCGCGGACGCTGCGTATCTGGAGCGCGGGCTGCTCGACCGGCGAGGAACCGTACTCGATCGCGATCACGGTGTGCGAAGCGCTGAAATTCGCGGAGGCCTGGGAGATCGAAATTCTGGCGACCGACATCAGCCGACGCGCGCTGCGCCATGCCGAACGCGGCGCGTACCCCAAGCGCAGCTTGCAGGAGGTTTCGCTCGGGCAAGTGGACAATTATTTCACCGCCACGAAGCATGGGTTTCAGGTGAAGCCGCGCATCCGGCGGATGATTTCTTTCGTGCAGATGAATTTGGTGGAATCGGTGTACGTCGGCAAGATTGACTGCATCTTCTGCATGAACGTGCTGATGTATTTTTCGGAGGAGCGCCGCCTGGCGATCCTGCGCCGATTTTATGACGCGCTCGAGCCCGGCGGCTATTTCCTGCTGGGCCACGCGGAGACGCTTACGAACATACCCGTGAAATTCGAGCCGGTGGTCCTCGGCGATTGCCGGATTTATCGCAAGCCGGGTGCGGTTGAGGCGCGTCGCGCGCCAGCTCTCGTGGAGGGAGCGCTGTGAACGGGCCGAATCAAGAATCCATCGAGCTGTTCCTCCAGGAGGCTTCCGAGAACCTCCAGTATCTGCGGGAGTACTCCGGGCTTTTGCAGGAGTCGCAGACGAAACCGGAGGACCTCGAAAAGCTTTACATCGCTTCGCACACGCTTGCGGGCACGTCGGCGAGCTACGGCTTTCCTGAATTTTCCGAAGTGGCCGCGAAGATGGCGCACATTTTTCATTACGCGATGAATGCCACGCTCACTCCCGACATGCACGGCCCGCTCACGGAATTTCTTTCCGATGCGATCTCGGTGCTGGAGTTCGACCTGCTGCAAATCAGCTCGACGGGCGCGGAAACGTCCGCGGACATCGCGGCATTCAAGCAGCGCTACGCGTTCGCGTTCCCCACCGCTCCGCCGCCGGAAACGGAATCCGATCTGTCCGCCGAATCGCTGGGCACGGGCGAACCCATTCCGGCCGTTTTCCCGGGCGTCTCGTTCGTTGACCGCCTGCCGCAGGATGGCGAAGTTCCGGACGAAGTTCTTGAGTTCTTTATTCCCGAGGCCGAGGAACATTTGCAGGCGGTGACCGAATGCCTGCTCGCGCTTGAGGGGCATCCCAACGCGGACGACATCAATCGCCTGTTCCGCGCGATGCACACCGTAAAAGGTTCGGCCGCGCAGGTCGGTTTGCACCGGC
>CAWFEL010000002.1:0-705974 GCA_963814855.1 uncultured Acidobacteriota bacterium | reverse complement strand
GGCGCGCTACCAGGCTGCGCTACGCCCCGATAACAGAAATGTTAGCACACGCAACCCGCGCGGCTCAGACCGTCTTGTCCTTCGAGTAGCAGATCCGTTCGAGGTTGCATTCGAGGCATTTCGGCTTGCGCGCCTGGCAGACCCGGCGGCCGTGCCAGATTAGTTGGTGGGAAAAGAGAATCCAGCGGTCCCGCGGAATGATCTTGATCAAATCCTGCTCGATTTTCTTTGGGTCGGTATTTTTCGTCAGATCGAGGCGCCCCGCAAGCCGCATCACGTGGGTATCAACAACCACTCCGGACGCTATGCCGAACCCTGTCCCGAGAACAACGTTACCCGTTTTCCGCGCGACTCCCGGCAACGTCAGAAGCTCCTCCATCGTTCTCGGCACTTCGCCGCCAAACTCCTCAATGGTTTTCCTGCTCGCGCCCATAACCGATTTCGTCTTGTTGCGGAAAAAGCCCGTGGGACGAATGTCCTGCTCGAGTTCCAGCGGATTCGCGTAAGCGAGGTCCTTCGGCGTCGGATACTTGGCGAAGAGCGTCCCCGTGACGATGTTTACCACCGCATCCGTGCACTGCGCGGACAAAATCGTCGCAATCAGCAATTGGAAGGGATTCTTATGGACCAACGCGCAAGTGGCGTCCGGGTAGGCCGCATCAAGGCCGTCGAGGATTGCCCGCACACGCGCTGAGCTGGTTCCCCGCCCCGCCGCCGAGCCGCGATCTCCGGCCTTCGGCGAACGAGTGCCCTTTGATTTGCGCGCGGACTTCCGCCCGAGCGATGGCGCGTTTTTCTTTTTCTTGGGACTCATGGAGCGAAAAATATAGCACAGCTGAGACTACAGCTCGACGCGCACGCCCTTCCAGAATGCGACGTAATCCTTGATTTGCGCGGCGGCGGGCTTGGGATCGGGGTAATACCATGCGGCGTCGGCGTTGGTTTCGCCGTTCACTTCCACGTTGCGATAGCTGGCAGTTCCCTTCCAGGGGCAGACGGTTTGAGTGTCGCTCGAACGAAAATATTCGACGCGTACAGAGTCCGGCGGAAAATACTGGTTCCCTTCCACAACCACGGTGCGATTGCTTTCGGCGAGAACCGCGCCGTTCCATGAAGCTCTGGCCACTTTCATCCTTTTGTTTCGACTAGATTGCGAAGAAAAGATTTTGAGCCAGCGGCCACTGCGTATCGAACCACTGCCCAGCGCAGCGATAGCCGGAGCGTTCGCCCATCTGCAAAACTGCTTTCGGATCGTATTTGTGCGAACTCTCGGTCCAGATCGTCTCGCCCTCGCGAAGATAGACCCGGAACCCGGCCTTGCGAATGCTCACGCGCTGCCAGATAGTCGAACGCAAGTGCATTTCAATCCGCCGTTCGGCTTCGTCCCACCGCACCACGTGCTCAAAGCGTTTCAGATCGAAATCCGCGTCGAGATCCCGGTTGATGCGCGCCAGCAGGTTCTTGTTGAACGCCGCGGTAACGCCTGCAGGATCATCGTACGCCAGAGTCAAAGTCGAAACAGGCTTTTCGAGATCGGTCGCGAGCAGCAGCGCATCGCCTTCCCGCAAAATTGACCGGACTTCGCGCAGGAATTGATCCCCTGCCGGACGGTCGAAATTTCCGATCGTACTGCCCAGGAACAGGACAAACAATCTCTCTCCGTCTTGTCGCCTCGCGGCCACTTCCTGCAAGCCGTCCAGATATGCGCGCTCGAAACCGACGATGCTGACCATGTCTATTTGTCCGAGCTCCTGCTGACACCGGAATAGCGCGCTGCCGGAGATATCAATCGGGTAGTAGTTTACGCGCTGCCGCCGCGCCAGAGCTTCGAGCACCCAACGCGTCTGCTGGCCGCTTCCGCTGCCGAGTTCGGCGACCACCACCGGGCCCGGCACGCGGTTCACGATTTCGCCGGAGTATCGCTCGAGCATGCGCATTCCCGCGCGGCTCAAGCCATACTCCGGCAAAAGACAAATGACATCGAAAAGCGCGGAGCCCACTTCATCGTAGAGATACTTCGAAGGGAGTTCCTTCTGTCCTGGCTGGCTCAGTCCAACCACTACGTCTGAGCAGAATTCGGACAAAATTCGGGTCGCGGAACTTACGGTTGCCATTCGCGGAGCTGACGCCATGAGCTATTCCTCCACGCAGCGGAATGTCGCGTACACGTGCGGGTAGTGCGGCTGGAACCAGTTCCGGAAGGATCGGCGCAACATGCATGCATCCGTGCGCGGCGACCCGCCCTTCATAACAAAGTGTTTTCCGTCGAAAAAATTGGCCGAGTAGCCTGGATAAAAAGAAAATGCTTCGAAGCCCGGCAAGGGGCCGAACTCCGTCGAGGTCCATTCCCATCCATTGCCGACCAGATCGAACACGCCGAATGCGCTCGCACCCGCCGGATGCGCGTCAACCGGGGTCGGATCCCATCGTTCGTGATGGAAATTCCCGCGCGTAGGATCGGGCGCAGCTTCGCCCCATGGATACGCGCTCTCGGTTCCATCCTCTGTTCCGTATGCAGCGCGGTCCCATTGCGCCTCAGTCGGAAGTTTTTTCCCGGACCACCGCGCGAAGGCTGACGCTTCGGCGTGTGTGACATAAACGGGCCACGACGGCGGCAGCGGAATCGATCCAAACATGGCTCTGTATTCCCACTGCGTTTCGGGGCCCGTGGGAAGCGAGCCCGATTTCGGCATCCAGAAGTGCGGATGCGAAAGCCGACTTCGCTGCTTCCATTCCCAGTCAGCGGGTTTCCAGTAGCTCGGATCGTTGTAACCGCCGGCGCGCACGAATTTCAGATACTCGTCATTCGTCACCGGGAACGCATCAATCAAGAATCCAGGCACATGAACTTGCTGCGACCCGAATTCGTTGTCCCAGCCAAATGCGCGCGACAGATCACGCGATTGGCCGAGCGTCGCCATCCCTGCGGGAATCACCACCTCTTCGGGGCTTGGCGCAGGTCGCAGGTCGGCGAAGATTTCAGCTTGGGGAATCTTTCTTTCGAGCGGCAGATTGTGCAGCAAATACCCCAACGTCTCCGCGTGCATCAGGCGATGCTCGATCGCAACCTGCAACAGCGTTCCGTCGGCGATCTCTCGAACGGACGATCCTGTCTCTTCGGCGGCGTGCAGCGCTCCATCCAGCGCCGCTCGCACTCGCTGGTTATATCGTTCCACTCGGCCGATGCTGGGCCAATCCGCAGGCATATCCGTCGGCAGCCCTTCACCGACCGGATCTATACCGAAAGCGAAAAGCTGATCGTACTCAGGATCCTGCGATTTCAAACCCAGCACCGGCGCGAACAGGTTCCAGTCAAACGCCTCCAAGTGACCGAGATAGAAAATGAGGCGATGGCGTTCCGGAACCGGACGATCGTAGTAGGAATTCGGCGGCAGCATCTGAAACAGTGCATCCGTGCGTGCGCGAGCCTCCTCCATGCGGGAGAACAGGGTCGGGTGAAGCTGCGGCGCTAACCGGGACGTCGCCATTTATCACCTCGGAGGCAGGGCTTCCTTTGTACTCCTCGGGGGTCGCCCCGGGCAAGGAATATTGTTACCCAACATTGGATGCAAGACCCTGTAGGAAGGTGTCGTTTAATTCAACGGAATCAGCAGTTCCGTCAGCCGGCGGAATGCCCTGCCGCGATGGCTCGCGAGGTTCTTCTCGTCCGCGGAAGCTTCTGCGTATGTACGAACGCCGTTCGGAAAGCAGAAAATAGGGTCGTAGCCAAAACCGCCGGCTCCGTGCGACTCGCTGGCGATGAAACCTTCGGCACAATCGGAGACGATTGCTAACGCGCGGCCCTGCCGTGCGATCGTAATGACGCAAACGAACCGGGCGCCGCGCTCGTCTCCTGTTTTTCCCGCCATTTCGGCGAGTAACTTGCGCACGCGATCGGCGCTTGTTGCGTTCGGCCCGGCGTAGCGCGCGGAATGAACTCCGGGTGCGCCGCCGAGCGCAGGCACCACCAGGCCCGAGTCATCCGCAAGAACGATCTCGGAGGTAAATCGGCTGTAGTGCAGCGCCTTACCTGCGCTATTTTCTGCGAACGTCGGCGCGGATTCGTCAAACGCGGGAAGCTCACGAAAACTTGGAAGCAGTTCGATTTCGAGCGTGGTGCCTGCCGCAAGCTCGCGATACTCGCGCAGCTTGCCGGGATTTGAAGTCGCAAGCAGTATCCGCACGGGCACGCCTTCGGTACCGCTATCGCGAATGGCCGCGAAACTTCACGCGCACCAGATCCTGCTGCAACTTGCTGAGCTGTCGGATGCCGCCGGAGGCGAGATCGAGAAGCTCCTGAAGTTCCTCGTTCGTGTAAGGACGCCCCTCGGCGCTCGCCTGCACTTCTACGAACCGGCCGTCGCCGGTCATCACCACATTCATATCCACCTGCGCGCGCGAATCTTCTTCATACGCGAGGTCGAGCCGTGGCTCGTCGTCCACAATCCCAACGCTTGTCGCCGCCACAGAATCGAGAAGCGGCACAGAGCGAAGCATTCCCGCCGCTACCATGCGCTCGAGCGCAAGCGCGAGCGCGACGAACGCTCCAGTGACCGACGCCGTTCGCGTGCCGCCATCGGCCTCGATGACGTCGCAATCAACCCAAACGGTTCGCTCGCCTAGCGCCTTCAGGTCGGTCGCGGCTCGAAGCGTGCGTCCGATCATCCTCTGAATTTCCAAAGTCCGCCCGGATTGGCGCCCGCGAGTGGACTCGCGCGGAGTCCGCTCTTCCGTTGCGCGCGGAAGCATTCCATACTCGCCCGTCACCCAGCCTTTTCCCGTGCCTTTCAGAAACGAAGGCACGCCATCGTTCACCGTGGCCGTTACGATCACGCGCGTGCGGCCCGCCTCGATCAGCACACTCCCCTCCGCGCTGGGGATGAAATCCGGAGTCATCTTCACCGTCCGCAACTCGTTCGCCGCGCGTCCGTCTGCTCGCAAAACCTTCTCCTTGGGCTAGTCACTCGGTTCGTTAGAGAAATCAGTTTGACGACTGCGGCGGGAGGTGTCAACCGTTCCGGCCAACGGTCGAATGGTGAAAGCGTGGGGTTTCAACCCCACGAAAAATCGCTCCTGCGCGCGCGGGCTTTAGCCCTGGAAGGCACTAATGCGCGGATTTCACCGCCGTCGCCGGGGCTCCCGTCGAGGGCGGACTCAAATCAAAGAAACCAGTCAAATCCACATTGCCCGCTAGCGTATCCACTTCCTGACCGTGAATTACAATCTTGAGCCGGCGAAGGATCGGTACGTTGCTCTCGAGCGTGCGTGCGATTGAGTTCACAGCCATCTCCTCGCTCAGTATTCCCGAGGGCATTTCGGAGGAGAGGGCGTCGGAAAAGTCGGCGATGGCCGTGCCATCGGGAAGAATGTAGAAACCCAGGAGCACCGTATCGGCGGGAATCGTGCGCTGGCCCGGTGTCGGTGGATTCGCCGTCAGCTCGTGGAGCAATTGTCTGGATCGTTCGACCGGATCGGCGGAAAGCGGCAATTGAATCTGAACCGGCGCGATTTTGTCGGAGCCCGCCGCCCAGAAGATTTTCGCGCTTACGGTCACGTCGGACGGCGTGGAAATCGGCACTGCAAGAAGCTCGTGTCGCGCCTTTTCGTCGGCGGTTTGCAATTCGGCCAGCCGCCGCATGCGCCGGTGCAAGCTGCGGAAACTGATCAGCCCGATCAGCACAGCCACAATCAACACGCCGATCACGATCTTCATCGCGCGCGGCATTATCGCGACACTCCGGAGTTTGCAGGGCGGGACGCCGCAATGGCCCGCGCAATCGCGTCCGCGAGCGGCGCAGCCGATGCCGTCAGCAGATCCGGCGTCGGCGTGGATACGCTCGAAATCTCAACCGCAACGGCCGGCGCCGTAACGGAGCGCAAAACGCGCACCGGAACTCCCGTGGAAACCGGAGGCGAACCCGAGAAGGCCTGCGCAAGCTCTCCCTGAATCAAATCTGCGAGACGATGGCTCGCATCGAGATATGGCCGCTGCGCTTCCTCCCAATTCAATAATCGAGAGGCCGGAGGATTGGGAGCCTTCGGGCTTGCGGCGCCCGTAACAGCCTCGGATGCAACGGGCGCAGCGAATTGCGTGTAATACGCGCGCACCGTACCCGGTGCGCCAGTGGAAGCAACGTGCAAGCTGATGAAAATGACCTCGCGATACGCGTTGGCAACCGCGGCACGATCGTCGTAAGACGGATTCGAGTCGTCGTTACGCGTCATCACGACGCGATAACCCTGGCGCTCGAGTCCGGCGCGAACCGTTCGCGCGATTTGCAGCGCGACATCCTTTTCAACCACCGCTTCTCCACGCGCGCCAGTATCCGTGCCGCCATGCGCTGGATCCAGGACGATGACCGGACCCGCCGGAGCTGGTGACTGTGGAGTTTCCGGCGCAGATACAGGAGACGTTTGCGCTGTGGCCGAAAGCGGCTGCGACGCTAATACGGCCGCCGCCACGATGAGACTCGCTACGAAAAGGGAATTCCGCACGGCGCAAAGGATATCAGAAATGTCGCGGCATGAAGCGACGAGTAACGCAGCGTGTCTTCGATCTAGGTATGCCTCGGCTCGTGCGGATAGGTGGATCTTGGTACGCACGAGGCTTTCAAGCAGGAGAAACATTGAACAGGTGCGCGTCGAAACCCTCCCGGCGCACGAAAAGCCCGGGGCTGTGGAGTTCATCGGCCGTGCGAATGTAGCGAACGTCGTTTAACTCGTCGTAGAAAACGTATTCCTTTGCGGCCAGCGGACGATCGCCGAAATTCACTCGTCCCTGCGACGCGGAGCCCGCGAGATTCACCGAAATCACCTTCCACGCCTTTTCCGACCGCCATTCGTAAACCACCAAATTGCCTGCCGTGTCGTCTCCTTCGGCCGCGACCGGCAGCAGATTCCACTCGCCGCCGTGGAAGACGCTTTCCTTTGTGATTCGCAGGATTTTCGCGAAGAACGCCTTGCTCGCCGGATCAGGCGGCTCGTCGGCGCTGATTCGCAGCGTGATCGGCAGCCGCATGCCGCAGCCTTCGAGTTCACCCTGATGGTAGAAACGCATGCCCGGCAGAGTGCCCATCAGAGTGCCGACGGAGAGCCGCCGTTCTTTGCCGAATACCGACGAAGCGCAATCCTCGTCGTGATTTTCGAGAAAGCGTGCGAGATGACTCTGATACGCAACCGGGGCCGTCAGGCGGTTGTGCAAGTCCTGCATCTGAATATCGCGGACGGCGTCGTACAAACCTTTATCGTACGCGAATGAAAATCCCAGATCGAGCAGCCGCGATTCAGTTCCCCAGTAGGCTTCGGCCAGCAGGACAAGGCCGGGTACGGCCGCATGCGCCTTGGCCCAGAACTCCTGCTCGGGCGCTTTCGCGCCGCCCAACAGATAACTCCAGGTTCTCTCGAAGATGTCGTTCAGGTGGAGCATGGCCATGTCGCAGCGCACGCCGTCGCAATGGCTCGCGATTGTGCGCAGATCCGCAAGCTGCGCCGCGCGCATCTGCGGCGAGAAATGGTTCAACTGCGCGACGTCGTCCCACGGAGGAAAGTAGGGATCGCGCGCGAGCGCCAGAAAAAAAACGCCGCGAGGCGTCTCGATGCGGCAAAAGCTGGATGCGTCACGCTGGAAATCCTCTGTCGTGCCCTGGACGTAGAATTCGGGGTGCTCCCGCGTCCACGGATGGTCGAGCGCCGTGTGGTTCCCAACGAAATCGAGAAATAGCGCGATTCCTCGCGCATGCAGCTTTGTGCGAACAGCATCGAGCGACTCCCATGTCCCGATGCGCGGGTCCGGAACGTATTGCGCGACGGCATAAGGCGAGCCGATCACGTCATCAGGCTTCCATCCCGGCAGAGCGCAATTGTACTGGGCGATATTCGCAGATCTCGCGAGCGCGATCCGGCGTGATTCCGGACTGCGCCGCCAAACTCCCATGAGCCAGACGATGTCGAAGCCCAGACGCGCGAATGAATCCCACTCCGAATCGGGGACCTCTGCGAGGCCGATCGGACGGCCGAGCCGTACGGATAGCTTTTCCAGCCACGTCCAGGTGTTGATCTCGTACAAATGGGGATGCGGCCGCAGCGCGACGGGCTTCGGGGACTCGATCGCAGGAGGCGTCACGCAATCAGGCTAGCACGGAGCGCGAAACCCGAAAAGCTCGAACCTACTGCTTCGAGGCGCTGTCTATGAAACTGCCGATATTGTTCTTCAGCTTCACTCGATCGTCGTCGTGCAGATAGATCATGTGGCCGGAGTTGTAATACTTCAGCTGGACTCGATCCTGAACATTCAGGGGCAACAATGCGTGATCCATCGTGTATTCCGTGGCGAAAAAAGGAGTGGCCATATCGAAATATCCGTTCTCGACCTGGATTTGCAGGCGCGGATTGTCTATGAGTTCGCGGATCAGATCACCCTCGACGGTAGGAGCGCCGGGGAAAAAATTCCCCCCAGCCGAGTTGTGCTTCCAATCCCAGTTCTGGCTCGGTTCGTTGGGTAGGACTTTATAGTTCTTGTCCTGCCCAAATTTCAGATCCTCTCGAACGTAGCCATTGAATGCCGCCGTGAACGCTCCAACAACCGCCGTGAAGGACGGGTCGAATTCCGCATTCTCCGTGAGCAGATCGTACGTCGGCCCGGAGTAGCGCGCATCATAGCGGCCAATCGTCAGCCCACGGCTTCGCAGAATTTCCGCGTTGAACTGAGGAAGCGACACGCGCAGATCGGCCTTGATCAAATATTCCTCGCTGAGACCGGTGAAATCAGAGAGCTTCTTGGCGATGTCCGCCTGCTCCGCGACGGTGAGCTTCGAGCCTTTCATCAGCGCGGCTGCATACTCGGTGGAAGCGAACTGGCGCGCGCTGGCGACAAAAGCGACCAGATCGTCGGGGCGATTTTTCAGAAGCTTGTAATACCAGGCCGTCGCCGCGAACGTTGGAAGATAGAACATGTAGGGCCGTTCGTCGCCCGGACTGAAGGAAAGAGTGCCGACGTCGAGAACGCTTGAGATCAAAACGATGCCATTGATATACATCCCGTCGGTTGATTGCAGATAGTTTCCAAGCGCCACCGAGCGGAACGTTCCGTAGCTTTCACCGATTAGAAACTTCGGCGAATTCCAGCGGTTATTGCGGCTCACGTAGGTGGTGATGAATTGCGCGAGAGATCGCACGTCCGAATCCACGCTCCAGAAGTCTTTGCCCTGGGCTTTCCCGACCGCGACGCTGAACCCCGTGCCGACGGGATCAATAAACACCAGATCCGCCTTGTCGAGCAGTGACTCGTTATTGTCCACCACCTTATACGGAGCTGGAGCAGTCGCCATGGCATTCTCGGTAACCACGCGCCGCGGCCCGAACGCTCCCATATGCAACCAGACGGAAGCCGATCCGGGTCCACCGTTATAGATGAAAGCGATTGGGCGCTGGCTAAAGTCTTTTACGTCGGTCCGTGTGTACGCCGTCGAATACATCAGCGCGGTCGGCTCGCCCTTGTCGTCCTTCAGAAGCGTGGTCGAGGCCGTGGCCTTGTAGTTGATAGCCTGCTCGCCGATACGAATTGTGTGATCGGTAATGGACGATTCTTCCTTGGGCGGAGCATCCGGCGTGGCTTTTGCTTCTGTCGGCTTGGCGTCCGCAGGCTTCGCATCCTTCGCAGGCTCCTGCGCGGCAGTTCGTACGGCCTGGCTGAAAATCAAAAGGAGCGCGATCGCGCCCAAACCAAGGCACTTACCCCGAAACTCTTTCATCGGTCCTCTCCAATTATTGCGTTTCTTTACCACACTCAGGACTGATAAGCGTCAGCGTAATATATCTTGCGTCGTCGTCCGAGCCGGATACCGTGACCGGCGCTGCCTCGATGCGATCCGGCGGTGAGCAATCCGTATCGCCACGTTTTGGCGCTGCACGCCGCGGAGTCAGGTCTTCCCAGGCTGAAATCGCATAGCTCGCGGATTCCAGCAGCGTGAACTGATAGAGATCGTCGCCGACCTTCTGCGCGGATGGGTTCTCGCCCTGATCCGCTTTCGCCATCACGGTCACAGTTCCGGGAGGACGGGCGCCCTGCCATTTCACTTGGACGCGGACAAGTCGGGATGGATAGCCGCCGCTGAGCTGCATATTTACTTTCAGAAGTTGCTGGCCGTCCTTGAGCTTGATCGGGACCGCTTCGCTCGCGTCGGCCACACCGGGATAAAACGCCCGCGGAAAGGGCGCGTTTGGATCCATCCGGTTCGCGCGGTTGAAGACCAGGATGTATTCGCCCGGCCCGATGTGGTCCAGATTGAATACGCCCTCGGCGCCCTGAAACGCCCACAAGCCGGGCCGCGCATCGTCGTACGCCCCGGCGCGATAGAGTTCCACCGAAGCCAGCGATAGCGGTTTGCCGTCTGGACCGAGAACGCTGCCACGGATATGACCGGTCGGCAGCGCGTCCACGTCATATTCGTAACATGCGCCATTCGGAATCTTGAATGGTGGCAGCCCGCCGGTGAGCGACTTCCGCGTCAATTCCATCCGGACCGGCAGGCGCGCTGTGAAGCTGTATTCACCCGCATGCACATCGTAGAAAGAATAGACACCTTCTGAATTGGAGCTTGTCTCGAAGCGATCGTCGCGCGAACGAAGCCTCAGGGAAATATTGGAGAGCGGCTCATCAGGATCGTCGGGCAACGAAAGGAAGGGAGGCTCGGATCGCCTCAGCACTCCAAAAACAGAAGCCACGCGCTGGCCCGTGCGCATCGCGCGCAGCTGCGGAAGAAGCGCACGCGCTTCGCCGGCCGGTCGCGTGCCGCTGCAGATGGTTGCGAACAGACGATTGTCGGTTCCCTGGTGCGTGAAGACTACATACTGCTGGCCCTGACGGAAGCGATAGCCGCAGTCGCCGTCATCCCCGCCGGAAAACACATCTAATTCAGCGGCGAATTGAGGCGCATCGGGCGTAGCAAAGCTCTCGTCCACGTGGAAACGATAATGCGTGAGGCGCGCAGCGACGATATCTACGGGAGCGCCGTCTTTGGCCGAGGTATTAGGCGTCGCGCCGGCCGAATCTGGCGGTGGCTGCGCGGCGTAGGCGATGTCTTCGACAACCGTCACGGTGCCGAGGAATACGACGTCATCCTTCTGCAACCCCGGGCACTGTCCGGGCGGCTCATTCGAGCAGGTACAGGCTTGCGAAGAAAGCGACGAAAGCGGGATCAGCAACAGGAAAGCTACAAAGGCGCGTCGAATCATCGCGGATATCGTACATTCTTTTCGGGGCCATGCGAAACAAGAGTCGAAAACAAAATAAGTCCACCGTGAGGGTCGCAACGACGCCATGACACCGAGAGCAAGTTTCGACTCATGCTACAATTTTCCGGGCATGGCGGTCGCGGTACCCCGTATTCAGAGATTATTCCGATCCGGAGCCGTTCGATCCTTCCGGGCGCGAGGCGATGATAGTGGTGTTACCCTCCTCCCGTCTCGTCGCAAGGAAATGAGTGCGCCCGCCGCTCCGAGCGCCACGCATACAGTCGCGCAATAAAGCTCCGACTACCCATTTTTGAGGTTGAAAGAATGGCAAGTTCAGACAACACCGGCTCCGGTCCCCAGTCGTCCGTCGCGAGCGGCAACTGGCGAACCTATCTCGCCGTACTGCTGATTGCCAGCGCCGTCTATCTGGGTTGCGTCCTCTCTCCGCCATCGCTAATGGACGACGTGGACGCCGGGCAGGCTCAGATTGCGCGCAACATGATTGCCTCCGGTGACTGGGTAACGGCGCACATAGACGGCCTCCCCTACCTCGATAAAGCCCCGGCGATCTATTGGTTGATCGCGAGCTCCTACAAAATATTCGGCGTTCACGATTGGGCCGCCCGGATTCCGGTGGCACTTTCCGCAATCGGTCTTTGCGTGTTGACTGCGGCCTTCGGCATTTGGGCCTTCGGCAAGCGCGCCGGCTTCTACGCCGGTCTCGTGATGGCCACGTGCACGGGCCTGTTTCTGTTCACGCGGATCCTGATACCGGACGCCCTTCTCACGTTAACGATAGGACTGTCACTCTGGGCGCTGCTGCGTGCGCTGGATGAAGAGGAACATCGGCCCAGATTGTGGGCCATGGTACTGGCCGCGAGCCTTGGGGTCGGACTGCTGGTCAAGAGCGTGATCGGCGCCGCATTTCCGATCGCCGCGGGGCTTATCTACCTCGCTGTAACCCGCCAATTGTTTTCCGCGCGTACTTGGAAACGCCTTCATCCTTTCACAGCGGCGCTGATAGCGCTTGCGATCGCGGCCCCCTGGCACATACTGGCCACTCTGCGAAACCCGCCGTATTTCGCGTGGGTTTTTCACTCCGGACCCGGTGAGTATCATGGCTTTCTCTGGCATTACTTCATCAACGAGCAAGTTCTGCGCTTTCTGAACCGCCGTTACCCGCGCGATTACAGTACCGTTCCCCGTCTCTGGTTCTGGCTGCTCCACCTGGTTTGGTTATTTCCGTGGAGCGTGTACTTCCCCGCGGTCGCAAAGCTTTCCTTCAAGCCGGTTGACCGCGCCGGGCGCACCCGTTTACTGGCGCTCTGCTGGGTTGGATTTGTGCTGATTTTCTTTACGTTCTCCACGACGCAGGAATATTACTCAATGCCTTGTTACCCCGCGCTAGCCCTGTTGCTAGCGTCCGCGATGGCGGCCGGCGGCGACTGGGTGCGGCGAGGAACTCGAGTGCTTTGCATCGTGTCGGCCTGCGCTGCCATCGCCGTATTTGCGATTTTGATTCACGTGCGAGGCGTTCCCACGCCAGGAGACATCTCCTCCGCGCTCAGCCACCATCCCGGCGGCTACAAACTCTCGCTGGGCCATATGCAGGATCTGACTCTCGACTCGTTCGCGTATCTTCGCCTTCCTCTCGCGATTGCCGGAGTCGCGTTCTTGATCGGTACGTTAGGAACGCTCTGGGCAAACAGCCGACGCGTATTCCTGGCCGCGGCCCTCATGATGGTTTTGTTCTTTCACGCCGCGCGCCTGGCGATGGTGGTGTTCGACCCCTATCTATCATCGCGGCCGCTGGCAATAGCATTGTTACAAGCGCCCCAGGGAACGCTGATCGTACAAGCTCACTACTCCGAATTCTCGTCTGTTTTCTTCTATACGAATCTCACGGGGCTTTTGCTGACCGACCGCCGGGTGAATCTCGAGTACGGTTCGTACGCGCCGGGCGCTCCAACCGTCTTCATTAATGACAAAGAGTTCCAACAATACTGGCAGGCGCCCGAGCGCTGCTATCTGTTCACGTATCAGGCTGACTTGCCGCGCTACCAGCAGATGCTCAAGCCCGCTTCGCTCAATGCAGTTGCGACGAGCGGCGGAAAAATTTTGCTGACCAATCAACCGCTGACCTACGCCGCCGGCGCGCAAGCGCCCTGAGCAGGCATGAACGAGAAAGACGCGGCGTCTCGCCATCGGCGATGTGTCATGAGTGACACGCGCAAACTTGAAAGAATTATTTTCGTGTTACACTTTCACGCGAAGCGAATCTGTGCACTCAATTCGACCTAGAGTGAGTTCCAAAGACTTTGCCATTCGTTCAATACACGCTGCTCGGCTTTGCTGCGATTCCCTTCATCTATTATCTTCTGGTGATTTACAGCACGACGCGATTCCTCCAAGCCTCCAAACTAGACAACCAAAGAAACGACGACTTCACTCCCCCGGTCAGCTGCCTGAAACCGATCAAAGGCCTGGACATAGACGCCTACGACAATTACGCGAGCTTCTGCCAGCAGGACTATCCGGAGTACGAAATCGTCTTCTGCATTGATCCTGGCGACCCCGCTCTGGAGGTCATCGAACAGCTGGTCCATGATTTTCCCGAGCAGGATATTCGCGTCCTCTTTGGCTCGGGCCGCGAGGCCGTGAACGACAAAGTCGCCCGGCTCACGCGCCTGACCACCGAAGCGAAATACGACATTTTCATCATCACCGATGGCGATGTGAGGGTCAGGCCCGATTATTTGCGCGCGGTCGTCTCGCCCTTCCGGAATCCCAAGCTGGGCGCAGCCACCTGCTTGTACAGGGCCACCGAGGAACGGACGTTTCTGGAAAGCATTCAATCAATTTCGATGGCCTCCGATTTCTTCGCTGGGATTTTGGTCGCCTGGAAACTCGACGGAGTGAAATTCACGCTCGCGCAATCCATCCTCACCACTCGCGCGGCCATCCAGAGTTTCGGCGGCTATCCATATCTTGAGGACCGTCCCGTGGACGATATGCAGGTCGGCCGCCTGGCCGCCGAAAACGGTTTCGAGACGAAGCTTCTTCCCTACGTCGTGGAGTCGGTCGCGGATTTTAGGTCGCTCTCCGAATTCCTCCACAAGAGAGTCCGATGGATGACGGGGATGCGCTTCATGCGGCCCTGGGGCCACGCAGGACTGGTCTTCACATGGGGCCTGCCCTGGGCGCTGCTCGCGGTCGCAGTCCATCCGACGATTCCGATCGCTCTCGCATATCTGGGCGGCTACCTCGCGATGCGAATCATCATCGCTTGGCTGGTCGGAATTCGCACCATGAAGCAGCCCGGAATCTGGAAACGCTTTCCGCTGATCCCTCTGTGGGATGCGATGGCCTTTGGATTTTGGCTGGTTAGTTTCACGCGCCGGGCGATTCGCTGGCGCGGCGTGAATTACCGCCTGCGGGATGGCAGGCTGGTCGCAGCTGACTCCAGCGCTTCGAAAAGTACCGCCGTTAAGACGCGAAACGCCGCCGGAGTTTAGCCGCAATCGAAAACAGAGAGGACACCGGGAATCTCGAATGAAACAGTACCTCGTTACGGGTGGTTGCGGTTTTATCGGCGTCAACCTGCTTACCCAACTCACCGCGCGCGGCGATCGCGTGCGTGTTCTGGACAACCTGAGTCTGGGCAAACGGGAAGACATCGAACGATTCAAAGTCGAACTGCAGGTAGGTGACATTCGGGACGTCGCGGCGGTTGCGAAAGCATGTCAGGGAGTGGATGTGGTAGTGCACTCTGGCCGCGCACACAAGAGTGATCGAATCGGTCGAAAACCCTCGGCTGAATTTCGAGATCAATGCGATTGGAACGTTAAACGTACTCGAAGCGTGCCGCGCCGCCGGCGTCAAGAAAATGATTTTCGCTTCGACCGGTGGCGCTATTCTCGGCGAACAAATTCCGCCGGTAAATGAGGGCATGGTGCCGCGTCCGCTGTCTGCATACGGCGCGAGCAAGCTTGCCGGAGAGGCCTACTGCTCCGCGTACTGCGGATCATACGGGCTGAACACCGTCGCGCTCCGTTTTTCGAATGTCTATGGCCCGTATTCGTATCACAAAGGCAGCGCGGTCGCCGAATTCTTCAGGAATCTGATTCAGAGGGAGCCGATCGTAATCTACGGTGACGGCAAGCAGACGCGGGATTTCGTATACGTGGAGGATCTAGTCCAGGCCATCTTGTTGTCGGACGAAGTGAACGCGCCAGGAGAGTATCTCCAGATCGCCTCGGGACGCGAGACCTCGATCCTGACGCTGCTGAAGACTATGCAGGAAGTGTGTCCGGACGCAAAATTCGACATCCGCCATGAACCGGCGCGTGCCGGAGAAATCATTCGCAATTACGCAAGCGTGGACAAGGCGCGGCGAGTGTTGGGCTACGATCCGAAAACTAAACTGGAAGACGGGCTCAGGACGACCTGGCAGTGGTTTCTTAGCAAAGGGCGCGAGGGACTTGCGAAATAGCTATACACCTGCCTTGGCGGTCTGCCGCGCGTAGATTTCTTTCGCCCGCCGGTAGAGCTCCACATCGGCTCCCCGATATTTATCCACCGCCTTCCGAAAGTCATCATCGAGCGTGTAACCGTTTCCGTTATGGTCCGGATTGACGTTGAGAAAGCTCTCGCCATGCAGATTGCGGCCGAACATGCAATTGAACAGGTCCACGCCCCGGTAGAACTCCTCGGCAATTCCCACCATCGCGAGATCGTCAATGGAAAGACTACCGAGATATTGTGTTTGCTGATTGTGAAAGGCATCCCACTCGAGGTAATCGTTCAAGCTCATCTTGGCTTCGTGAAACATCTTCTCTTCCAGATGCTCCCGCTGTGGGTTCCGCAAGAGAAAGCAATAATGCGAATAGGTCTGCTGGTACGGATCCCGGAAAAATGCGACGAAATCTTCCGCGGGAAACAATCCCAAATACTTGTCCGGCGCGAAGTGGCCATGAATGATGTCGTACTTCTCCAGAAGCTCGTCGCGGCGGCTGCGCATCGCCAGTGTGCGCAGTCTGCAGCGCTCGATCGCCTCGGGAACCTGGAACCCCGACCAATCGCCGTAATCCTTCATCATCCGCTCGCCGAAATCATTCATCAGCAACTCGCGGAACGAATTCCCGCCCGCTTTGGGAACGTGAATGGAAAGTATCACTGGATAAGCCTCTTGGATATCCGGCGACAGAACTGCCAGGATGTGTGAAGGGCGCGGGGACTGCTCGAACGAATCGCTGCGATCCCCCGCAAGAAATGACTAGTTGATGTCAAAACCATCGAATCTTTTTCGTGGCAAGCGTTCGGCCTCCCGCCCCCAAGGCAAAAATCAAACGCGCCAATATAACATGGTTGTTAGGATCTAAGGCGGGCAGACGACGTGCCCGGACTCCGACTCCAATTGATGTCAGGAGGAACTCGACGGATGCAGGTATTTCAATCTTTGATCGAAGCGCGAGTCCGGTATGTGGATTTCGATTCCGCCAGGGCGCGCCCTCGTTGGAGACGCACGGCCGCCAATATCTTGGCGACGCTCTCTTCGACTGTTTCCAGATCCGTCCGGCACTCGACTTCCGGTGAAGGCGGCGGCTCGTAGATATCGTCCACGCCGGTGAGCCCTGTGATTTCGTGGTTTCTACAGCGCTTGTATAGCCCTTTGACGTCGCGCTTCTCGCAGACAGCGAGCGGTGCATTGACAAAGACTTCGAGGAACGGGGAAAGTTGTTCGCGGATCTCGCTCCGCAGCTCGCGGTACGGCGAAATCGCGGCCACCACAACGATCACTCCGTTGCGCGTCAGCAGATCGGCGACGAAGCTGATCCGGCGCAGATTGTCCTCGCGATCTTTACGGGAAAAGCCCAGATCCTGGCAAATTTTTGCTCGAAGCAGATCGCCATCGAGCAGCTCGACGGCCTCGCCATCATCCAGCAACTGTTTCGCCACATTTCGTCCCAGGGTGGTTTTGCCGGCGGACGGCAAGCCGGTCAGCCAGACGGTCAAACCGCGGCGCGAGTGGTTGATGTCTCTCTGCAAGAGTGTTCTCTCTTTTCCGCTCCGACGAGTGCAGCCGGAGCAATCAAATGAGCAGTCGGCTCAATCGTCTTACTGCGCCTATTGTCGCGCGTTATTAACTGGAGCCGCGACGTTCTAATTCAAACCATCCAATTGTATCGTTTTACTCTCTTGCGCGGAAGGCTCGCAAGCATCTTTTCTCTGGTTGGTGCTATCGCGTGATTATTGAATCCAACCAATCGCGGAACGTAATCGAGAGCTTAAGGTCGAGTAAGAGGAGCCGCATGATTCGCGCCTGCGGCGTGATGGCCGAAGACCCGCTCGATTCCCCGCAGATAGAAAACCAACCCGAGCAGCCGCACCAGCGCCGTCCAAACCCGCCAGCACAGCAGCGCTTCCGCGCCTCCCGTAAGCCCCGCCACGCTGAACAGCGCGTTGAACGCCGCCTCGCCGACTCCCAGCCCGCCCGGAGTAAATGGCAGGCTATTGGCAACGAAACCCAGCGGGACGATGAGAATCATCTTCGAATCCAGCCCCGCCGGATTCAAAACGTAAACCGCCAGCACCATCACAATAAGCAGCAACGAATTGGCCACGACCGAGACGACAAACGCCGCAACCACCGTCCCGAGATTATGACGATACGACGCGACGGTCCGAATTACCTGTCCGGGCCACTCCTTCCACGGCAGAAATCCGAAAACCGCCAGCGCGATCCGTTCAGTTAGCGATTGAAAAAAGATGCAAGCCAGAAAGCCCGCCAGGATGATCGCCGCCAGAGCCGCAGCCGTTACGAGCAGGGCGCGTAGCGCTGGCGTCGCGGCGATCAATCGCGAGAACGCGGGTGCAAATAGCAGTGGCATGACCAGCAACGAAAACATCCCAATTGCGCGATCAAAAAGCGATACGGTGACGATTTCCGAACGGCGCCCCTTGTGGTCCTTCGCCGCGTAGAAAAGCTTTGCCAGATCTCCACCGGCCGCTCCGGGAAGAAATTGCGCGAAAAAGAAACTAATCAGCGTAAGTTGAAACGACTTCGCCAGGGGAATTGCGAGGCCGACCGGCCGGAAGAGCAACGAAAAGCGCAGCGCCATCAGCGACACATCAATCAAAATTAAAGCGACGGCGACAAGCGCGATGGGCCACGCCGTGAACGGCCGCGACAACGCCCGCGCGTCAATCATTCCGGATTTGGCGAGGTAGGCCAGCAGGACGCCGGCAATCGCCACTCGCACCAGAACCCAAAAAATTTTCCCGGCAGGTCGTGCGGGAGGCAAAGTTTCTACGGCGGGTTCGCGGGGCCCGTCCACGGAGGGGCCTTCGGGCGGCATGCTAACGGCCGGCCGCGCCGGCTGCTCGAGGAGGCTCGCTGCGTCTCGCGTTCCCGCCTCGGCGGCCCACGAGCTCGCGCACAGAATAAATCGGCTTATTCTGCGCTTCGTAATAAGTACGTGCCAGAAGTTCGCCGATCAGGCCCATGGCGATGAATTGCACGCCCCCGATTACCAGCGCCATTCCCAGCAGAAGTAGCGGCCCGTGGTCCACCATCAAACTCTCGTGGTAGAAAACCTTACGGATGAAGGCCCACAGCTCAATCCCTCCGCCGCCGACAAGTCCTATCAGACCTGCCAGGCCGAACAATTGCAGCGGCCGCGTCGAGTAGTCCAGCAGGAATTTCACGCTGATCAAATCGAGCAGCACGCGAATCGTGCGCGATATGCCGTAATTCGATTTCCCGCTCTTGCGCGGTACGTTCGTGATGGGAACTTCGGCGATGGAAGCCCCCGCCCAACTCGCCAGCGCAGGAATGAACCGGTGCAGTTCCCCATATAGATTTATTTCCGAGATGATCTCGCGCCGATACGCTTTGAACGTGGTGCCGAAATCGTGCAACTCGACCCGCGAAAGCTTGGCCATGATGCCGTTGGCCACGCGGCTGGGCAATCGCCGGGTGAGCCACGCATCGGTGCGCGCCACGCGCCAGCCGCTGACGATGTCGTAACCTTCCTTGATTTTCTCGATGAACTTCGGAATCTCCGCCGGATCGTGCTGCAAATCCCCGTCCATCGAAATAATGATTTCGCCCTGGCAATGATCGAAGCCGGCCTTCAGCGCGGCCGTCTGTCCAAAATTCCGGCGGAGGCACACCACAAGGACTCGACCGTCGTCCCGTGCAATCTCAGAAAGCTGGCGGAGCGTGCCGTCGCGGCTGCCGTCGTCCACAAACACGATCTCGAATGGATCACCGATGGCGTCCATCACGTCAATAATCTTGACGTAGAGCTGCGGAACGCTCTCCTGCTCGTTATAGAGAGGGACAACAACGGAATATGTGACTGGATGAGCCTCAGTGCTCATGCGCAGCATTGTAGTACATCATTCGGATTCCGAGAAAGCGGGACTCTTGAGCCGCGCGGAAGAAGTCAACGGATGGTTCGTCAACAGAAGCTTGAGCCTGATTTAGATGTGAGGTTCATTCGAAGCGCAGAGATTCCACGGGTTGCAGCTGAGCAGCCGTCCTCGCCGGCAAGTATCCGAACACCACGCCGGTTGCGCAGGACACCACAAAAGCCAACACCACGGACAGCCACGAGACGGGGATCGAGAGCCCATCGGGCAGTGGCAGGAATTTCGAGAGGATGTAAACCGAAAACGGGATCGCCAGGGCCAGAATGATGCCGACGATCGCGCCGACCCCGCTGATCAGTATCGCTTCGAACAGAAACTGGTAGAGAATTTCCTGCGGGCGCGCGCCAATTGCTTTCCGAATCCCGATCTCGCGCGTTCGCTCCGTCACCGTGACGAGCATGATGTTCATGATGCCTATGCCGCTGATCACCAGCGCAAGCAGCGCGACCAGCAGGAGAACAATCGTCAGCGCCAGGGAAATGCGGCGCGAAGTGTCCAGAATGGACGACAGATTCTGGACGTCGTACTCCGCTTCGGGCCGATGGCGGCTCTTCAACAACTGACTGACTCTGTCAGTGAGCAGCTGTACATTCTCCGGCCGGTTCGCCTGTACGTAAATGGATTCCAGGGAAATATCGCCCGTGTAGTAGCGGATCAGCGGAAACGGGACAAGGAGTGAATCGCCGTGAATCTCCGATTGGCCAAACGTGTCAATTCGCTCGCGAAAAACTCCGATGATGGTAAACGTCAGCTCACCCACTCGGATGCTCTGCCCAACGGGGTCCTGCCCCGGCAGTACGATCTCCGCAAGTTGCTGCGAAACCACGCACACCTTGCTGACGCTCGAAAAGTCGCCATCATCAAAATACCGGCCGCGCGGGATGATCAGATTCCGAATCTGCTGGTACTCGGGCGTCACCCCGACCAGGATCACGGGCCATGTCTGCCCGCCGGCCAAGACCGACGATTGAATATCGTTGGTCCCGGCCGCATGAACCGCCTGCGGTATTTCCTGGCGCACGGCGTCGAGGTCGGCCAGCGAGATCTGGTCGCCCAACGCGATAGTTTGCGAAGCGCTCGTCTGCGCCAGCGAAGCAAACACGATATTCGATCCCGTGGCCTCGATTCTGTGGCGAACGTATGTGCGGCCCGTCAGCCCCACGGTCACCACGAGCACCATGCACCCGCTGCCGATTACAACGCCCAACATCGTGAGCCCGGCGCGCACGCGATTGGCTCGCAGCGCCTCAATCGCCAGATGCCATGTCTCGGACCAACGGATCTCCGAAGCCGCCAAAAAATCCTCCTGATGTGACGCGAAATCGCTCTCAAACTGGGATGCAGTTTGCGGCGTCACCGTGCGGGTATTTAGATAATGGCAGGTTCCACGGTGGCGAGCTCGGGGATTTCGATCCGGATCTGCGTGCCCTCGCCTTCCTGGCTGCGAATATCCATTTCAAATTGATCCCCATAAAGAAGCCGCAATCGTTCGTGGACGTTGCTGATCCCGATGCCTCCGCCGTAAACCTCCAGCAGCCGCTCGGGCGTCATGCCCATTCCGTTGTCGTCTATCTCGATCGCCAGCCTACCGTCGCGGCGTCGCGTCCGGATATGGATTTGGCCCCCCGCAAGCCGCGGCGCCAGGCCATGTTTGATCGCATTTTCGACGATCGGCTGCAGCAACATGCTCGGCACGAATGCATCGAGCGTCTCCTCGTCAATCTCCTTGAATATTTGCAGTTTGTCGCGCCCGAAGCGAATCACCTCGATGTCGAGATAGTCGTCAATGAAATCCAGCTCCTCGCGCAGCGGCACGAACGTCTCGTGCTTCCGCAGCAACCGTCGCAGGATGTTCGAAAGCTTCAGCACCACACCGCGGGCCATGTCCGGGTCGAAGCGAATCAACGAGGAAACCGTGTTAAGCGTATTGAACAGAAAATGGGGATTGATCTGGCTCGTCAACGCGTCCATGCGCGCCTTCAGCAGGTGCTGCTGGTTCTGCTCGAGGTTCATTTCTATGCGCGTGTTGTTCCATATCTTTACGGCAATGGCCACGCACATCACCGAAGAGAGCACCACGAGCGTCCCGTAACCCCAATTCGCCGGATGAATCGAGAATAGCCAGCGCGACGGCACAAAATCGCCCAACGTGATCAGGCCGACTTCGAGCGCCGCGCAGCAAAATAACGGCAGCATCGCCCAATCGCCCTTTCGGTCCCGTATCAGTCTCACCAGCCACTGTGGAATGTTTAAAAATATAAACGGCCCGAAATGCCACACGTCTTCTTTTTCAGGCATGGCCTGGCGGATCACCCCGGCCAGCAATCCCACGAGCGCGGCCATGGGCGCGGCCAGCCATTCGTGAAATCCAAAAGGTAGCAAGCTGATCAGCGATCCGCCCAGCAGACCGACGATCCTGCCGCCAATTAGACCCATCAGAAACGATCCTTCCAGCGTCAGATCGAAGAACTTATAACCCGCAACAAGGCGCAGCATCGCGCCGATCGCCAGCGGCGGCACCAGGAAAAGCAGCAACATTACTTTCTGGTCGGAATCGCGATTCTCGGTAAAGACCAGCTTGCGGAACGAGCGGAATCGAACCAGCAGCGCCGCCAGCGCCGCCGCCCAGCCCACTTTCAGGACCAGCGTGAACAGCAGGTCGCTTCCCTCTAAGAGTCTGCCCATTTCGCTCGCCAGCCGCCCTGTGGAAATCCTGAGGCTAAGTTAGCCAATGCGGGCGGCGATGTAAAGCGACGCGGCACGCCGTGTATCGAATTGCCTCGCGTTCGGCGGAGTGTATAATTTTTGAGCTCGGCGACCCACGAAGGAGAATCCATGCACAAGCGCAAACTCGGAAAAAGCAATCTGGAAGTCTCGGCCATCGGATTCGGCTGCATGGGCATGAGCTTTTCCTACGGCCCTCCCAAAGACAAACAGGAAATGGCCTCCCTTCTCCGCGCCGCCGTGGAACGCGGCATCACCTTCTTTGACACCGCGGAAGTTTACGGCCCGTACTTGAACGAAGAGCTTGTGGGTGAAGCCCTCGCTCCGTTCCGCAAGCAAGTGGTGATCGCCACCAAATTTGGTTTCGACCTCAGTGGCAGCGATCATCGGCCCGGAGTCGCAGGTCTGAATAGTCGGCCCGAGCACATTAAGGAAGCCGTCGAAGGTTCGCTCAAGCGGCTCAGGATAGAGACCATTGACCTGCTCTATCAGCACCGGGTTGACCCGGACGTGCCGATCGAAGACGTCGCCGGCGCCGTGAAGGATCTGATTCAAGCAGGCAAGGTCAAGCACTTCGGACTTTCGGAAGCAGGCGCAAAGACGATTCGTCGCGCACACGCCGTCCAGCCGATCACCGCTCTCCAGAGCGAATACTCGCTGTGGACAAGAACCCCCGAGAAAGAAGTGATACCGACAGTCGAGGAACTCGGAATTGGTTTCGTGCCCTACAGTCCTCTCGGCAAGGGTTTTCTGACGGGTGCGATCAAAGAAAACGCCACATTCGAAAGCTCCGACTTCCGCAGCACCCTCCCTCGTTTTACGCCAGACGCTCTCAAGGCAAACCAGGCGCTGATTGATCTGCTCGGCAGCATCGCGCTGCGGAAGAAAGCATCTCCTGCTCAGATCGCGCTTGCTTGGCTGCTCGCTCAAAAGCCGTGGATGGTTCCGATTCCGGGCACGACGAAGTTGAACCGCCTCGAAGAGAACATCGGAGCCGACGCAGTCGAACTGTCGCCCGAAGACCTTCTCGACATTGATAGCGCTGCCTCGATGATCAAAGTAGAAGGGGCTCGATATCCGGAACGCCTCGAGAAAATGACCGGTCTGTGAGCGGGAAAAAACTCTCGCCGCCGTGGCCCTGAACACTTCCTCCGCATCAGATCGCTGAGAGAATCCTCCCTCGCCTGGTTTGTCCTGGTCCCGTTCGTTTTCTATTGACCGTAAGCAAACGTCCTCTTACATTTGCGCCATGCCGCGAAGAGTGATCCTCGGATTCGGAATCAGCCTCGACGGTTACATTGCACGACGAAACGGCGCGATGGATTTTCTCGTCATAGACAAAGAAGGTGAGTCGGTGATGGCGGAGTTCTTTGCCAACATAGACACCACCATCATGGGCCGCAAGACCGCCGTAGGCATGGTGAAGATGCGCAAGAGCGGAGAAATGCCCGAGATGCCGGGCATGTCCTACTACGTAGTTTCTCGACGTTGGAAACCCGGCAAACGCGACGGATTCGAGGTCGTGAACGGATCGCTGACAGCATTCGTGAAGAAACTGAAACGCCGCCCGGGGAAAAATATCTATTTCGGCGGAGGTGGCGAACTGGCCCGCAGCTTCCTGCGGGAAGATTTAGTGGACGAGCTTTTCATCGGCGTTGGGGCCGTGCTGTTGGGCGACGGCATACCCGGCTTCCCGGCTAAGTTCCCGCAGCGCGATTTCAAATTGACGGAATGCAAGTCCTACGCGGATGGGTCGGTCGGGCTGCGCTACAAGCGGACACGGCCTAAGGTGAGCTGATGATCCCGACGCTTCCCGGGTGTGACGAAAGCAATTTGCTGTATTCGGAAGGGCGTCAGGTGTACAAGGGTGCCCATCCGGGTGGTCGAAACGGAATTTCTGGCTCGCTGCGAAAGAGGAAACGCCAATGGCTTCGATGATTGATTCGTTGTTCGATCAGTATGAACGCGGCGGTATGACACGTCGGCATCTTGTCCAGGCGCTGGCCGCATTGGTCTTGCCGGCGACGCTCCTGGCGCAGGATGCTGCCCCGGCTCCCGCTCCGATTGTTCGCGGCCTGGGCGTCAACCACATCGGGCTCACAGTTAGCGATGTTGAGCGGTCCTTCGCTTTTTATCAGAAATTATTCGGGGTCACCAAAGGCTGGCCGGCTACGAGCACCGGTCCAGGTATTCACTTGGATTTCCCTGTCGGATACATCAGCGTTGATTCAGTGCCCGAAAAAAAGGGAGTGATCACGCATTTCTCCGTGTCCATAGATCATATAGATCAAGATTCATCAAAGGTCCTGGCGGACAAAATTAACAGCGAGTTGCCGGATGCGAAAGCGAGAGCTGCTTTTCAGGCGAATGACGGGGTGTCCACGGTCAATCTCCTCGATCCCGATGGCTTTCACGTGCAAATCTCGCCAAAAGACGGACGCTGAACGGAGCCAGGGTATTGCATCTCGTGAAATCATCTCCAATGTTCCCAGTCCGGCTCGGAAAAATTGGGCTACGAGCGCCAGTGCCGATTCCGCAAGGGCGACGACGTTTCCTGAAGCCGATCGCCTAAGCGAAATGTGGAGGCACGTCCTTCCGAGCTACCACCCAGCCGATATTCCGATTCGATTTGGAAGGCTGGGCGAATCGGCCCGCAATTAAGTGATCGGGATCTCGCGAACTGAGCCGCTTACCTCCAACGCCCTCATCCGCATATTTGTCTACGTATTTTCCACACTAGACAACCGACCCCAATTTCGCCTAGCGTCAGTCGGGGCAGTCTTTAGCCCCGCCGGATACCGGACATGGTGACCGCCCTCTCGACGAGGGCCGGATGCTCTTTGACAACGATAACTAGGGCTCCCAGTGTCGACGGCGAGTCGAACCTGGGAGATCAGTCGGCGACCAGCATCGGCATCCCGAGCGACCAACGGGAGCCGACGGATCTCTCCGTCCCGGTAGATGCGCGGGTTCTACAGGTCCATGCGCGAACCGGAATTAACGCGCATATTATGAGCGCCGTGGCCGCGACATGATTCTCAGTAAACTGCCCCGAGCGCCGTAGGCGCGGCAGAAGTTAGCCCAGCCCGGCAGGGCTGGGAAACAATGCCGTCGAATCCCAAGCGCCGTAGGTGCGGCACATTTTTGCAGTTTGGGCGCGGCGCCGCTCACAAGTCACGGACAAAGTGACACACCCTGCAAAGTAATTTCCCTCGTAACTCACTCAAAACAAAGAAAAGTGGGACTAAAGAAGTGACACACAATTTCGAGGGTCTTCGTCATGCAGGGCGGGGGCGAAGTGGTTACGATTCACGAATCACAAGTTACGAGTCACGAGTCACATGCTATTGCTGCTGTTGTTGCTGTTGCTGCTGGGCAGGTTGCTGAGGCCGCTCGAGGACCGAGGGTGGCGCAACCGCTCCAACCGTGATCTTGCTGAGCTGCTCGGTGCCGGAATCATCAATCGCCGGGCGAACGCGCACATCCACCGACAGGCTCTGCCCGGCGTGTCCCTTATATACGCCGCGCACGGGAGCCACATCTCCGTAGTCCCGGCCATATGCAATGCGGACATGCCGCAAGCCGACTGGATTGCCAAGCGTGGGATCAAAGCCCGTCCAGCCCGCCTCGGGCATCAGGACTTCCGCCCACGCGTGCGAGGCTTGCCCTCCGATCACGTCTTCTTGCTTTGCTTCCGGCGCGGCCGTGCTGCCGGGGACCAGGTAACCTGAAACGTATCGCCCGGGAATTCCGCGCATCCGCACCACGCCAAGAAGCACGTGAGCAAAATCCTGGCAGACGCCCGCGCCCAGCTTGATCGAATCTTCGATCGAGGAGTGCACGTGTGTCGCGCCCTTCACGTAGCGGAAGCGCTCGTGGATTAAATCCGACGCCGTCTGCGCAAATCCAGCCACCGTGCCATCGCACGCTTTCTGGGCCGCTTCTGAAATTTCGCGCAGTTGCGCGAGATGGGGCACGTATGCCGTCGGCGCCATGAAGTCGAAGTGTTCTTCGTCCAGCTGGTCGCTGTGCGAATCGAATTCCGCAAGCGTCGTCGCGTCGGCAGTTGCCTCCGAAGATCCATGCGCCAGAACCACGGACTCCGCCTCAACCCTCAGCCGCCGGTGTTCGGTGAGCACATTGAATTGATGCACCCAATTCCCGTTGGCGTCGCGGTAAGCGGTGCCGCGCGAAGCGGGAGTCGTGGTGAGGCGGAACGAGAGGCAGCTCTGCCGCTCGTCGTGAATCGGCCGCAGACGGACTTCGTTGTAACTCTCCGAGACGGGCCCGTCGTAAACAAAGTCAGTCGTATGCACCAGGCGATATCTATTCATGCGACCACCGCGTAATAGAAATAGGTTCGGGCAATGTCTTCTCCAATCGCTCCGCACATCCGTAACAATTCATCCAGATAACTGTGCAAACCCTGCTTGAAAATTTCACTCACCCTGTCGTATCGCAGCCGCTCGACTACCCTGCCTGCGAGCCGTTCCGCTTCGTTGCCATACGCTCCGGGCCCACTGCCGCTGACGGCTCGCAATCCGGCTTGTACTTCGGAAGCGCTGAACCGGATCGAGCGCGGATGTTGATGGTGCAGGATCAGCATTTCGGCCACTTTCTCCGGCTCGATCGCCGAGTGATATTCGCGGTGATAGGCCTCATACGCTCCCACGGATCTCAACACCGCCATCCACTGATGGTTATCCGGCGCGCCCACCGAAGGCAGCGCGTCGAGCAGATTGTGGTACTGCACGTCTACCAGCCGCGCGGTCATCTCCGCGCGCTCGAGCGACCAGCCGATCCGCAGAAACTCCCAGCCTTCGTCGTGTGGCAGAGTCGCATCCGTCACGCCGTGAAAGCGATGCGCGCCAAACTTGATTTTGTCGCAGAAGCGGTGCGGGCCGGCCTCGATCTCCTCGCGCGGATGAAATCGCGTCACGGTGTAGTACAAGCCGTTGATGTCTTCCCACATCTCCCGGGAAATTCGGTCGCGAATGGTGCGCGCATTTTCGCGGGCTTTTGAAATGCAGTGGACGATCGAGCTTGGATTTTCCTCGCTGAAGGCCAGGAACTCAAATACGTTTTCGGCGTTTACTTCATCGTAGAGCTTGCGAAACAATTTTTCTTCGCCCGCCATGATGATGAGCGGTTCCCACCGCAAGCGGTAGGACTGCTGCGATTGTTCGAGAAGCATGTGGTAATTCACATCCAAAATGCGCGCGGTATCCTCGGCGCGCTCGATATAGCGCGCCAGCCAGAAGAGCGATTCAGCGATCCGCGAAAGCATCTTAGTCCTCTCCCCGCAAAACCCACGTATCTTTGCTGCCGCCGCCTTGCGAGGAATTGACAATCAAAGAATTCGGCTGCAGCGCGACGCGAGTCAATCCGCCGGGCACGATCGTTACTTTCTCGCCGTCGTAAAGACAATACGGACGCAGATCAACGTGGCGGCCAGCCACGCTGCCCGTTGAAGGATCGTAGGAAGGCACGCGAGAGAGACCCACGACAGGTTGCGCGATGTAGTTTCGCGGATTCGCGCGAAGGCGATCGGCGAAGTCCACTAGTTTCGCGCGGTCAGCCGCCGGTCCCATCAGCATTCCGTAACCTCCGGATTCGCCGACGGCCTTCACCACCAGCTGCGGAAGATGCTCCAGCACGTAGGCAAGCTCTTTGGGATTCGCGCAGAGAAAAGTCTCCACCGTTTTCAGGATCGGCTCTTCGCCAAGGTAGTAGCGAATAAACTCCGGCACGTAGGCGTAGATTGCCTTGTCGTCCGCGATGCCGTTGCCGACGGCATTCGCGAGCGCCACGTTGCCGGCGCGGTATGCGCCCATGAGGCCGGGCACGCCAAGCACGGAATCGGAACGGAACGTAAGAGGGTCAAGAAATTCGTCGTCCACACGGCGGTAGATCACGTCCACGCGCTGCAGCCCGCGGATCGTTTTCATGTAAACGATTCCGCCGTCCACGATCAGGTCGCGACCTTCGACGAGTTCCACTCCCATCTGCTGCGCTAGAAAGCTGTGCTCGAAATATGCACTGTTGTGGATGCCGGGCGTCAGCAAAACGATCTGTGCTTCGGCCTCGCCGCGCGGCGAAATGCTGCGCAGAATCCTGGAAAGCTCCGCCGGGTAATGATGGACGGGAAGAACCTCGCCGGCCTGAAATGCGTCGGGCAATGTGCGCGTCATCACCAGTCGGTTTTCGAGGACGTAGGAAATTCCGCTCGGCGTGCGAACGTTGTCTTCGAGCACGTAGAAATCGCCACTCTTGGAATCGCGAACCAAGTCAATGCCGCAGATGTGCGTATAGATGCCGCGCGAAACCCCGACGCCGATCACTTCACGCCGGAAATTCGGGCAGGAGTAGATCAGCCACCGCGGAATTTTCTTGTCTTTGATGATGGATTGCTTGCCGTACACATCCTGCAGGAAAAGATTCAGCGCCATCACGCGCTGCGAGAGGCCCTTGTCAATGTGTTCCCATTCGGAATGCGGGAGGATACGGGGAATCAGATCGAATGGGAACAAGCGCTCCGTGCCGCGGCCGTCGCTATAGACGGTAAATGTAATCCCTTGAATCAGAAACGAGAGGTCGGCGAGTTTCCGGCGCTCCTCGAACTGCGTCGGCGCCATGGAGGCAAGCTTCTGGAAGAGCTTGGTGTATTGGGGGCGAGGGTGCCCGGGGGACGAGAACATCTCGTCATAAAAGCTCCCCGTCTCGTAACCCTCAAACAGACCAGGGTTCACCATATGCGCCGGAGCGGCTCCCATGGGGTAACTCTATCAATAGTTGATGTGCGCGGTTCTACGGAAAGTATTGATGGGATGCATCAATATTCCGTGCGGAGCGAGTGTTCGACATACAACTGCGCGAAACGAAAGCGAAAGTGCTAGGGAAGCGGAATGCGGTAGAGGTTGCGGTGAACTTCTTCGCGCTGTTCGGCGAAAAGGCCGGGCAGCGGACCTGGAATGAGACCACCTTCGAGGACTTTCGCTCCACTCACCCGCTCCATATCTGCGCGATTTCGCACGCCGTCGGTCGGCAGTGGGGGCAAGCCGCTGGGCGGAACACTGGAAATCAGGGTGTGCCCCCCATCCGTGCCGAGGAGACGAATGGAGAATGTTTTTCCGTCAACGCTCCACTGTCCACCGCAGTACCCGGCGCAAATCGTTACGGGTTTCCCCCGCCCAGTAAGGGGCACTACTAAGTTTTGCGCCTCCGTGCCGGACGTCGCGGCCCAAACTGACGCCCAATTTCCGTCCGGCGAGATGCCCTGAAGTTCGAGAATTGGATTCGGATACGCCTTCCTGCGATCGGTGCCATCCACTTTCATCGTGTAGATGAAGTTTTGATTTCCTTCGCTCGCGCGGAAATAGATATTTCCCGCGGAATCAAAAAAGGGTTGGTCCTCAACGGCTGGCGATACGAACTGCCGAGGAGAAAACTCCAGGTCGAGAGACGCCAGCCAGAGGCCGGGAACGCCGTTCTCGTCCGTCGCGGCAAAGATCACTTTCCTGCCGTCAAGCGACACGTCGTAGCCAGCGACCTCATAACCCGGCAGCGCGCGCTCACTGCGATTGTTCGTCAGGTCCGCGACCCATAGCTCGCCGCTGGTAAACTGGCCGGAGATTCCGTGTCGCCGAACCAGATAGTAAAGTTTCTTTCCATCGCGCGAAAACTGCGGACGTTCGGCAAAGCCCTGTGAGGAGACCTGATGGTCGCCCTTGGCATCTCGAATCCAGATGGTGCTCTCGCGCTGGCCTACCGAGGTGATGAACGAGCCGCCGTCAGGCGCGACCGCGATTCCCTCTTCTTCCGTGGCGCCCGAAGTCAGCTGCTCCGGCTGGCCGTCAGGATAGCGCTGCCGCCACACATGGAACCGACCGCCGGATTCCGAATTCATATACATCCAGTTTCCGTCCGGCGACCACGCAATGTAGGTGCAGGCGGCATCCGGCGGCCCCAGGGATTTTCCAGCGGAGGAACCGTCAAAGGGAACGAGGCGGCACGGCAGCCAGCCTCCATTGTCCATTTCCGCGACCAGCACCGATTTGTGATCGGGAGATATTGCGGAACGGTGCGCCATGCCCCTCTCGCGCGGGGGCACGTAAACGTCGCGGCGAGGTTCGCCGTTCGGGCCCGAAGTGACGGCGGACATATGCGTGCCGCTAATGATCTCGGAAAAAAGCAAACGATTCGGTTCGATCCAATGCAGGCCCTCCGCGTTGGTGAATGTTTTCCGGACGTCACCGCCAAGAACAGGAACCGTCCAGGTGTCCCAGTTTCCCGCTGAGTAGACCGTGTAGGCAATCGTCGAACTGTCCGGCGAAAATTGCGGACTCATCTTAATGCTGCCATCATGGGTCAGCTCGACCGGGTCGCCGTTGGGCAGGACCTTGGCATTGATTTCTCCCTGCCCGAAAAAGGTGCTCGGACCGTGGATGAACGTGAGCATTTTCCCGTCGGCTGAAAGCGCGGGCGAAGTGGCGGAATCGGCAAAGTCTGTAATCTGAGTCCATTGGTCGGATGACGCGGGCGCGTGCGACGCCGATTTCGTACCAAACCGCTCGTAGACTCCCCACGCGGCGGCGACGAGGACGACCGCGACGCCGGCAAACGCAAGTATCTTCAGACCGCGGCGCCGAACCGGTGGCGTGGCGGCTGCTGAACTCGTACCGGATTGCGGCACCGGCGGCGTGAGCACGTCCGCGCCAATCGTTTCGAGCGCGGCGTGGACCTCGCTCGCGCGTTGATAGCGGTGCTCGCGTTCCTTCGACAGGCAGCGCTGGACAACCGCCTGCAATCGCAGCGGCACATTCGGCGGAATGGATTTCGGAGGCTCGCGCAGGATTGCCGACGAAATCTCGTAGCCGGTGCGCCCATCAAACGGCGCCCGGCCGACCAGCATTTCGTATAGCACCGCGCCCAGCCCCCACAAATCGGTGCGTGCATCGGCGGGCTCGCCGCGCAAAGCTTCCGGCGCCATATAAAGAAGAGTGCCGGCCACGGCACCCGGCTGAGAGAGCAATTCCTGCGAAAGGGTCGCGCCCGATAAATCGGCTTCCGGCAGACGTTTCGCGAGACCGAAGTCGAGAACTTTCACGATGCCTGCGGCCGTGATCATCACGTTGGCGGGTTTCAGGTCGCGGTGGACGATGCCACGCTCGTGCGCGTGAGCGAGAGCGGCGGAAATCTCGAGTCCGTAGCGAGTCGCGGTCTCTGGCGCGAGAGAATCGCGCCGGATTACGTCGCTGAGCGAGCGCCCTTCGACAAACTCCATGGCGATGTAGGCTCGCCCGCCGCTCTCACCCACCTCGTAGATCGTCGCGATATGAGGATGATTCAGCGAAGAGGCGTTTTTCGCTTCGCGCAGCAGTCGAGCGCGTGCTGCGCTACCGTCACGCTCGTCTCCGCGAAGAAATTTGAGCGCGACGAAACGGCCAAGCTTCGTATCGCGCGCCTTATACACCACGCCCATGCCGCCGGAGCCGAGCGGCGAGACGATCTCGTAGGGGCCGACGTTCGAGCCGGTCTTCAGTACGTCGTCGTCCTTTGCTGTTGGATGCGCAGTTGAGGGCAGCGTCTCCCTGTCGTACGCCGCGATCAAGGATTCCACCTCGCGGCGCGTGGCAGGGTCGCTGCACGATTGATCGAGGAAGGCTTTTCGCTGCTCCGGCGGCTGCTCAAGGGCCGAAGCAAGAATCGCCTTCACGTTTTGCCATTCCTGAGGCGTCAATTGGCTCGTCCTCGCGACCGATTAATTTTTGAAGCGTACGCCACAAGGCGTTCGACCTCAACGTCAAATCGAGCGGTGGCGCGATTGGGCGCCCGGCGATGATTCCCCTCAGCCTGCTATAATGATGGGCTTCCATGAAACATAAAAAGCAAACCAGGAAAGTGCGAGTGGTGGCGACTGCGAATCTGCCCACCCGCTTCGGGCGATTTACAATCGCCGGCATCAAAGGGCGCGGACCCGAAGAAGAGGCCGTGGCGATCCAACATGGCAAGCTGAAGGCCGGGAAGGCGCCGGTGGTGCGGATTCATTCGCAGTGCCTGACCGGAGACGTGTTCACTTCCGAGCGCTGCGATTGCCGCGCGCAACTCGAGCTTTCACTCCGCAAGATCGCCAAGTCGCCGTCCGGTATCGTCCTCTATCTTCCGCAAGAAGGCCGCGGTATCGGCCTGATCAACAAGGTGAAAGCCTACGAGCTGCAGGACGAAGGCCTCGATACCGTGGAAGCAAATCGCAAGCTCGGGTTCGCAGCAGATTCGCGCGATTACGATTTCGCGGCCGAGGCGCTGAAAGCGCTCGGCGTCCGTTCGGTGCGTTTGCTTTCGAATAATCCCGACAAAATCGAGCAGCTCGAGCGCGCGGGCATCCGCGTGGTCGAGCGAATTCCCTGCCGGCCGCGCATCAATCATCATTCGCGGGCTTACCTGCGAACGAAGCAAAACAAGATGGGCCATCTGCTGCCAGGAATTTAGCGGCGAGCGCGGAGGAATTATGACGAAAACCATTCAGCAATCGGCGCGATTTGCCGCATCGCCTGCGACGCTATTTGAAATGTATCTCGATTCAAAGAAGCATTCGGCGGCGACCGGCGGAAAAGCCAAGCTGAGCCGAAAAGTCGGCGGAGCGTTCACGGCTTGGAACAAGATGCTGCGTGGGCGCAATCTGGCGATCGTCCGCAACAAGCTGATCGTGCAGACCTGGCGCAGCGTGAATTTCAAACCGGGTGACGCCGATTCGATTCTAATCCTGGAGTTCAGCAGAGCGCCGGGAGGCGGACAGGTTGATCTGGTTCACGTGAACGTGCCGCCGCAAGACCACAAGGGTGTGACGAACGGCTGGCCGAATTACTATTGGAAGCCGTGGAAGAAGTACATCGCCGCGAAATCGAAGCGGCGCTAGCGATCAGCACTGAAGAGAAATTCCTCGACTGCGTCGCGCGCCACCGCTGCGCGGTGGGACAACTAAAACGCGCGACTCCGCTCGGAACGACAGGATTGGTACGTCGAGATGGGTTCTAGCCGCCGCCGACGAAGTGCACGATTTCGAAGCTGTCGTTCGATTGAACCGTGGTTTCCTGCCAGCGAGCGCGGGGAAGAATATCCAGATTGCGCTCCACTGCGACCCGGCCGGTTGACATACCAAGGTGATTGAGCAGCGCGGCAACGTTCAGCCCGTCGGGAATCTCGCGGCGTTCGCCGTTGATGGTGACGGTCATCCTTTTGCGCGCGAGCGCATGGCAAACCGAATTTCGTCCTTGCCGCCGTCCACTCGCGCGTGAATGACGAGCGCAAGATCGCCCTTTCCCAGCGGCGGCAGCGGAAATTCAATTCGCACGCGGCCCTGATCGTCGCTGGTGCCCGCATGGTGAGACGCGACGGAAGCGCCCTCGATCGCGGCTTCGACCTGAGCGCCAGGCTGCGGCTGCCGATCCGCCCGGCGCACGATTTCCACGTCCAGCGACACGTTCCCTGCCGTCAGCCACGAGGTTGGGTTCAGGAGCTGCACTTGAATTCCACCGGTGCGCACCGCAAGCTCCAGCGCCGCGGCGATTTCCGCGGCGTATGCCCCCGCGCGCAGGTCTTCGATTACGGTTTTATGCTGCTCATGGACCCGCTCGCGCAGCGCGTCCGCGCTGAAACCGGATGATGCCGCGAATTCCTCGTAGCTCGAGGCTAACCGGTGCAAGAATTCGGCCGTGCTGATACACGGCGGTATCAATCACAGGGTGGCTGGGACCCCGGTCCTCGGTCTGCACGTGGAATACATGATCACCCACGTGGACATCGGTGTTGAATCCGGAACTCATCGCCTGCCAATTCCCTCCTGACCGCGCGCGGTGAGCCGCGAGGGCAAATAAATTCTTGGGGAGTTCATTTGACCGGTGTACTCTCGAACGCTATTATAGCAGCGCCTTTAAAATGGACAGCAACTACCTCGATAGCTACGGCCCACTTTTGCTCATGTTTATACTGGCGGCCGGACTCGCCGCCCTGCTGATCACCCTTTCCACGGTGGTCGGCAAGCACAAGCGTTCGCGCGAAAAAGATCAGCCCTACGAATGCGGAATTGCCCCCACGGGCGACGCGCGGCAGCCCTTTTCTGTTCATTTCTACATGGTGGCGCTGGTTTTCATCCTGTTCGATATCGAGGCTATCTTTCTCTATCCGTGGGCGCTCGTTTACCACAAGTTGAATGTGTTTGGCTTTGTGGAGATGTTGCTCTACATTGTCATCCTGCTGGTCGGTTACATATTCCTCTGGAAGAAGGGCGCGCTTAACTGGGATAGCTAGTCGCCCGTCCGGGATCGGATTCATTGTGGAATCGCAAGAAATCGGCAAAAACGCCGCCTTACAGAAGCTAAGGGACTGGGACAAGCAGGCCGTCGCCGAAGTGATTGAATTCAGAGGCGAAACGACCGTTGTCGTCCCTCCGCAACACCTCGTGCGCGCGGCCGAATATCTTGTCGCCGAGCCGTCCCTGCGGTTCACATTCCTTTCCGACCTGACGACGGTTGACCGGTTCCCGATGGAGCCGCGATTCGAGCTGAATTACCACCTGCTCTCGATCGAGCGCGGGCTGCGTTTGCGCCTGCGGGTTCGATTGGCAGGTGGGGAGCCATCCATACCAACTGTGACGTCCATCTGGCCGACGGCCAATTGGCACGAGCGAGAGAGTTTCGATCTTTTCGGCATTCGGTTTCAGGGACATCCCGACCTCCGGCGCATCTTGATGCCGGACGATTGGGAGGGATATCCGCTCCGTAAGGATTATCCCGTGGAGGGGTTCCGCTAGAGTCGCCGGGCGAAGGCTAATCTAATGACCACGAAGACCACAATCATCGAGACGCCAGCCGGCCCCGCCCAGCCGATGGTCCTTAATATGGGACCGCAACACCCGTCCACGCACGGGGTTCTGCGCGTAGTGCTGGAGCTCAATGGCGAAATCGTCCTCACGGCAAGGCCGGAGATCGGCTACCTGCATACGGGCATCGAGAAATCGTGCGAATCGAAAACATACTCGCAGTGCATCACGCTAACCGACCGAATTGATTACCTTGCGCCGCTCTCGAACAACCTGGGTTTCTGCCTGGCCGCCGAAAAGCTGATCGGGATCGAAGTGCCCAAGCGCGCGCAGTACATCCGCGTGCTGCTCACGGAGCTGACGCGCATCACCTCGCACCTCGTCTGGCTCGGAACGCATGCCATTGACCTCGGCGCGATGACGGTTTTCCTCTACAGCTTCCGCGAACGCGAAGAGATCATGAAGATTTACGAGTACGTCTCCGGCCAGCGGATGATGACCAGCTATTTCCGCATCGGCGGGCTCGCGCTCGAACCGCCGCCGGATTGGCTGGATCGCGTGCGGCGCGTGATAGATGCGTTGCCCGCACACATTGACGAATATGAAACTTTGCTGACGCAAAACCGGATCTGGATGGCGCGCACGAAGGGCGTGGGTAATCTGAGCGCGGAGGACGCGATCCGACTCGGCGTTTCCGGTCCGCTGCTGCGAGCCAGCGGCGTGGCCTACGACATCCGCAAGGCTTTCCCGTATTCCAGCTACGACGAGTTTGATTTCAACGTTCAGACGCAAACAGCAGGCGATTGCTACGCGCGATACCAGGTGCGCGTGGCCGAAATTCGCGAGAGCATCAAGATCGTCCGCCAGGCAATGGACAAAATTACTCCCGAGGGACCTTTCCGCGCCGAAGCGCCGGGCATCATCCCGCCGTCGCGCGAGGAGATGAAGACTTCCATCGAGGGCCTGATCTATCACTTCAAGATTTTCACCGAGGGATTCGCACCGCCGCCGGGAGAGGTCTATCAATGCATCGAATCGCCGCGCGGCGAATTGGGCGTGTTCATGGCCAGCGACGGATCTGCGAAGCCGTATCGCGTGAAATTCCGCACGCCGTCGTTTGTGAATCTGCAATCGTTGCCGAAGCTGTGTGAAGGGCGTCTGATCGCCGATGTGGTCGCATGCATCGGCACAACCGACATTGTTCTGGGAGAAGTGGACCGCTAGCTTTCGCGACCGAAAACCGGATCATGCAACTGCCACTACCGCTGGAAACAAAGTTCAACGAGCTTGCCGGTCGCTACCCGGTCAAGCGCTCGGCGCTGATTCCCATGATGCTCTATGCCCAGGACCAGTTTGGCTCGCTGGGCGATGAAATTCTTCAGGAAATCGCGAAGCGCCTGGACCTGAACATCATCCAGGTCGAGGAAACGCTCTCGTATTATTCGATGCTCCGGCGCAAGCCCGCCGGGCGCAATCATATTCAAGTCTGCACCAATATTTCCTGCATGCTGCGCGGCGGCAACGAACTTTACAAGCACGTCCAGAAGCGGCTCGGCATTGGCAACAAGGAAGTCTCGGCGAGCGGCACGTTTTCTCTCGAGGAAGTGGAATGCATCGGCGCCTGCGCCGGCGCGCCGGCCATGCAGGTCAACTACGACTTCTACGAAGACCTCGACGCGGACAAAGTGGACGCAATTTTCGAGCAGCTCCAGGACGGCAAGAAGCCGAAGCCGTCCGCGGTTACCGCCGGGGCCTTGCACGATCGCGCGCCTGGTGAAGTGCCCGTGATCAGCAAGCTCTTCGGCGTGGCGAACTCCACGAAGATTGATGTCTATCGCAAGCACGAAGGTTATCAGGCGCTCGAAAAAGCTCTGAAGATGACGCCCGATCAGATCATTGACGAAGTGAAGAAATCGAATCTGCGCGGACGCGGTGGCGCAGGCTTCCCTGTCGGCATGAAGTGGAGCTTTGTTCCCAAGGATACGTCGAAGCCGAAATACATTCTGGCGAACGCGGACGAAAGCGAGCCGGGAACCTGCAAGGACCGTCCGCTGATGGAAATGGACCCGCACCAGTTGATCGAAGGCATGGTCATTGCCGGCCGCGCGGTCGGCTCTCATCAGGGCTACATCTATATACGCGGCGAATATCGCTACATCATTGACATCATGGACACCGCGATTGGCGAAGCCTACGCCAAGGGCTATCTCGGCAAGAACATTCAGGGCAGCGGATTCGATTTTGAGCTGGTCACGCACACGGGGGCGGGCGCCTACGAATGCGGCGAGGAATCGGCGCTGATGGAATCGCTCGAGGGCAAGCGCGGCTACCCGCGCATCAAGCCTCCGTTTCCCGCTGTCGTCGGCCTCTACGGCTGTCCCACGGTGATCAACAACGCCGAGTCCCTCAGCACCATTCCCGCGATCATCTTGAAGGGCGGCGAATGGTATGCCGGCCTGGGCACGCCGAAAAACGGCGGCACGCGCCTGTATTCGATTTCAGGCCACGTTAATCGCCCCGGCATTTACGAGCTCCCGCTCGGATTTCCTCTCCGCAAGATGATCGAAGAAGTTGCCGGTGGCATCCGCGGCGGCAAGAAACTCAAAGCCGTAATCCCCGGCGGCAGCTCCTGCCCGCTGCTCTCTGCCGACGAGATTGACGTCGCCATGGATTTCGACTCCGTCGCGAAAATCGGCTCGATGCTCGGCTCCGGCGGCACGGTGATCATGGACGAAGATACGTGCATGGTGGACGTCGCGCGCCGAATCATGCATTTTTACGCGCACGAATCGTGCGGCTGGTGCATTCCCTGCCGCGAAGGCACCGCCTGGCTGAAAAAGATGCTCGACCGTTTCCACGAAGGCGGCGGCCGCGAAGAAGATATCCCGCTGATCAGCGAGCTTTCGCAGAACATTCTGGGGCGCAGCTTCTGCCCGCTCGGTGACGCCGCGGCACTGCCGACAATGAGCATCGTGAAGAAGTGGCGGAACGAATTCGAGGATCATCTCCACGGCAAATGCGCGTACAACGCTGCCGAGGAGCTGATTGCCGGAGCGCACTAAGGCGGCCATGCCAGACCAAAAACAAGTCGCGTTCACAATTGACGGCCAGCCGGTCACCACGACGGCGGGCACCTTGGTGATCGAGGCGGCCAAGACGCAGGGCATCGAGGTTCCGTCGTTCTGCTACTACCCGGGGCTTTCTCTTCAGGCTGCCTGCCGCATGTGCCTGGTGGAAGTGGAAAAGATGCCGAAACTGCAGACCGCGTGCACGCTTGTGGCAACCGACGGCATGGTCGTGAAGACCACCACCGAACAAGTCCACAAAGCGCGCAAGGACATGATCGAGTTCCTGCTCTCGAATCATCCGCTTGATTGCCCGGTGTGCGACAAGGGCGGCGAGTGCGAATTGCAGGACATGACATTCCGCTACGGCCTCGATAAGACGCGCTTCATCGAGGAAAAGCTTCACACGCCCGAGCAGAAGTGGTCGCCACTTGTCTATTACGACGCGCCGCGCTGCATTCTCTGCTTCCGCTGCGTGCGCGTCTGCGACGAAGGTATGGACGTGAAGGCGCTGGGCGTCGGATCGCGCGGCGTGCTCTCCGTGATTCTGCCCAACAAACCGGACGAGCTGGCCTGCGAAGAGTGCGGCATGTGCATTGACATATGCCCGGTCGGCGCGCTTACCAGTGGCACGTATCGCTACCAGACGCGCCCGTGGGAGATGACGTACGTCGGAAACCCCTGCGCGCACTGTTCCAACGGCTGCAAGACCACATTGAGCGTGCGCAACAACGAAATTTTGCGCGCCAATAACCGCGATCACTCCGGCATCAACGGCGAGTTCCTCTGCGCCAAGGGGCGCTTTGGTTACGATTTCACGTCGAATCCCGAGCGCATCCGCCAGCCGCTGATTCGTCGCAATGGAAAGCTCGAGCCTGCGAGCTGGGAAGACGCGCTCGAGGAAGTGGCGCGCAGGCTGAAGCAGGCGCACGCGACGCACGGGCCCGCGGCCATCGGCGTGATCGGCTCGAATCACACGACGAACGAAGAAAATTATCTGCTGAACCGCTTCGCGCGGGTCACGCTCGGCACCAATAACATTGATCATCACCGCACCGCGGACTACGCGGGTCTGGCGGCCGCGCTCGGAGCGCGAGCCACGGATTCGATGGCGACCATGGCCGATGTTTACAACGCGCCCGCTGTGCTGCTCATCGCGAATGACGTCACCCAGCAGAATCCCCTGGTCGCCTGGCAGATTCGCACCGGCGTCCGCCACCACGGCCTGAAGCTTTACGCGATCAACAGCCTGCCGAGCAAAATTCACCGCCAGGCCAAGGTTGCAGTCGAAGTCGCCAAGGGCAAAGAGCACGAAGCGCTGCACTGGCTCTCGACCGAGAAAGGCCAATTCGACGCGAAGACTGTCGAAGCCCTCGTCCAGCTCAAAGCGGGGCTCGAAGCGGAAAAAGACGTTGTCGTTCTCTTTGGCGCGGATATTCAAGGCGCGGCGATCCGCGATCTCGTTTCGCTCACCGCGCGATTCGGCGGGAAGACGAAATTCATGGCGCTCGGCGACTACGCAAATTCCCGCGGCGCTGCCGACATGGGAATCCTGCCGGACCGCCTGCCAGGTTACGCTCATTTATCGGATTCAGCCGAGCGCGCACGATTCGGCAAACTTTGGGGCGGCGAGATTTCCGCCACGCCCGGCCTCACCGCCCGCGCGATGATGGAAGGGGCGGTCGCAGGTAAATTGAAAGCTCTTTACGTCGTCGGCGCGAATCCGTTGAAGACCTTCGGCGTAGCACAGCCCGACCGGCTGGCCGGCCTCGAGTTGCTGGTCGTGCACGACATGTTCCTGACTGAAACCGCGCTGCGCGCAGACGTGGTCCTGCCGGCTGCATCCACGTACGAAAAAGACGGTTCACTCACGAACACGGCGGGTGAAGTGCAAATGACGCATCGCTCGATTGATCCGCAGGGGCCGCGCAGCGATTTCGATCTGCTTCGCATTCTTTCGCATCAACTGAGCATGCTTGGAGTGGGCACGCCGATCCGGTTGCGCACCGCCGAAGCGGCGTTCGATGAAATCCGGCAGAATGTGGCGGGATACGATCTTTCACCCGCGGCGCTGCTCGCAGGCGGTTCCGAGCACGCCACCGCAACCAGCAAGGCGCCCGAGGCGGCGTACGACGTTCCCGTCAGCGCGATTTTTTCTTCACAGGACTATTTGTTTACGAGCGGCACCCTGGGCCGTTACTGTTCCAGGCTCACTTCGACGAACGAGGCAAAACAGACGCCGTGGGTTTCATCTCCCAGCACCCAATCCTGGTGGCAGCGGTAGTCAAGATCGCCGTCCTGCTGTTTATTGTCATGACGGCCTTGGCGTACCTCACCTGGCTTGAACGCAAGGTCATCGCGCATATTCAATCGCGTTGGGGCCCTTACAACGTCGGCGCCCACGGATTGCTGCAGCCATTGGCTGATGGCATCAAGTTCCTTTTCAAGGAAGATGTCACTCCGCCGATGGCGGATCGTTTCATCTACACGCTCGCGCCGTTCCTGGCGCTGGCGCTCGGCCTTTCGACGATTGCGCTCATTCCATTTGGCCCACCGACGGTTCTTTTCCCGAATGGGCAGCAGATTTTTTCGGTCGTTGATCTCAACATCGGATTGCTTTTCCTGTTTGCCATCACGTCCATGGGCGTGTACGGCATTGCGCTCGCTGGATGGTCCTCCAACAGCAAATACGCGTTGCTCGGCGGCCTGCGCAGCTCAGCGCAGATGATCAGCTACGAAGTCTCGCTCACGATTTCAGTGGTCGGGGTGATCCTTCTCGCCGGAACTCTGAATTTCAACGAGCTTATCGGCGGAGAACATGGCCAGACCGGCTACTGGCTGCACGTTATTCCCAAGTGGAACATCATTCCGCAGTTCGTGGGATTTCTATGCTACCTCACCGCAGCAATCGCGGAAACGAACCGTGTCCCGTTCGATCTGCCCGAGGCTGAAACCGAGCTCGTGGCCGGATTCCACACCGAATACTCGGCATTCAAATTCGCCATGTTCTTCATGGCGGAATACGCGAACATGATCACGGTGTCGTGCCTCGCGACCATTCTTTTTCTGGGCGGATGGCTCTCGCCCTTCCCTGCGAGCTGGACGTGGCAGCTCAGGCTGCCCGGTGCGGGCCTGCTGATCCTCGCTGTATATTGTGCCTGGAACACTGTCTCCGAAATGCGCGGGTTCGCGCGGCTTCAGCTCGGCGTGGTCACGCTGCTCGCGGGCGGCGGCGGGTTGATCTGCCTCTACCATCCGATAGCAGTGGGAATACAGGGGCCCTTCTGGTTCACCGCGAAAATTCTGGCGATTCTATTTTTCTACATCTGGATGCGCGCGACTCTGCCGCGCTTCCGATACGACCAGTTGATGTCGTTCGGCTGGAAGCTGCTGCTGCCGGTTTCTCTCGCAAATCTGGTGATTACGGCTTTCGTGATTGTCTGGCCGCAGTTGATGGCATCGATGAGGCACGGATGAACATAGCGATCATCATGTTCTTCGTGTGCGCACTGCTCGCCGTTGGCGGCGCGGTATTGCTGATTCTGGCGAGAGAGCCGATTCACAGCGCGCTTGCGCTTGTCCTTGTGATGATGGCGCTCGCCGTTCTCTACCTGCTTCTGGGCGCGCCATTCATCGCCGCGGTGCAGATCATCGTGTACGCCGGGGCCATCATGGTCCTTTTCGTTTTCGTCATCATGCTGCTGAATGCGGGCGTGGAAGAGCGCACCGACTTCAGCAGGATCGCGAAGTTCGGAGGCGTTCCTCTGGGCTTCCTGTTGCTGCTGGGAATTGCCCACTGGATGTTTCACTCTCCCGTTGGCACCGCGATCGCAAACGGCGCGGGCTCCGCCAACGAAGCCGCCGACACGGCAACTCTTTCCGAGATGCTTTTCCGGCAGTATCTTTTCCCGTTTGAGGCAACCTCAGTCCTGATTCTGATCGCGATTCTGGGCGCGTTGGTACTGGCGAGGAAGGAATCATGAGCGCCGTTCCGATCTCCTTCTATCTAGTGCTGAGCGCGATTCTTTTCGGACTGGGCGTTATCGCGTTTGTGTTCAAGCGCAATATCATCACGATTTTCATGTCCATCGAGCTGATGCTCAACGCCGTGAATCTGGCGTTCGTGGCTTTTTCGCGCGCGCACTCGCAGCCTGGCGGAGCTCCCAATTTGGACGGCCTGGTTTTCGTTTTCTTCGTAATTGTGGTCGCGGCGGCGGAAGCAGCCGTGGGTCTGGCAATCGTGATCATGCTCGCGCAGAACCGCCAGTCGCTCAACGTCGAGCGTGTGAATTTGCTCAAGCTCTAACTAATGTTCCTACTCAACCATCTCTGGATCGTACTCGCGCTCCCGCTTGCGGGCGCTGCGATCAATGGCCTATTGGGCAAGCGCTGGCCGCAATCGGCCGTGAATTCGGTGGCCGTCGGTTCCGTGGTCCTGTCGTTTCTGGCTGCCGCCGAAACGGTGCGTGAATTCTGCGCCGCTGGCCAAGCCACCGTGATTGGAAACTACTTCCTCTGGATGGTTGGGGGCGAAGCGACGCCGCATCCTTTCCGCGTGGAGTTCGCGCTGCAGGTTGACCAGCTGACCGTGGTCATGTTGATGGTCGTCACCTTCGTCGGCATGTTGATCCACATTTACTCCACCGGATACATGGCGCACGAAGGCGGCTATTACCGCTTCTTCTCCTATCTCAATCTCTTCATGTTTTTCATGTTGACGCTGGTGATGGCCGCGAATCTCATCGTGATGTTTGTTGGGTGGGAGGGCGTCGGCCTGTGCAGCTACCTGCTGATCGGCTTCTGGTTCCTGAAGAAGTCCGCAGCGGATGCAGGGAAAAAGGCGTTCATCGTCACGCGCATCGGCGATTTCGGATTCACCGTTGGCATCCTGCTTGTGTTCGCCACGTTCGGCACCGTTGCTTTCGGCGAAATCTTCGACAGCGCCGCGAGAAATCCAGTCTCCGAGGGCGTGCTGACCACGATCTGCCTGCTGCTCTTCGCCGGAGCGATCGGCAAATCCGCGCAGCTGCCGCTTTACGTCTGGCTGCCGGACGCGATGGAAGGCCCCACGCCGGTCAGCGCGCTGATTCATGCCGCGACGATGGTCACCGCCGGTGTCTACATGGTCGCGCGCATGAATCCGCTTTTCTCGCGCGCGCCGGTTGCCATGCTGGTCGTCGCGATCGTGGGCGCAATCACGGCGCTTTATTCCGCCACTATCGGCCTGGTGCAAACGGACATCAAGAAAGTTCTCGCGTACTCAACCGTTTCGCAGCTCGGCTATATGTTCCTGGCCTGCGGCGTGGGCGCCTATACCGCTGGGATCTTCCACTTGATGACGCACGCGTTTTTCAAGGGACTGCTTTTTCTTGCCGCCGGCAGCGTGATCCATGCCATGGGCGGCGAGCAGGACATGATGAAAATGGGCGGCCTGCGCAAGAAAATTCCGGTCACCTATTGGACGATGTTCGTCGGCACCCTCGCCATTTCCGGCATTCCCGGCTTCGCCGGCTTCTTCAGCAAGGACGAAATTCTCGAAGCCGCAGAAGCCGGCCGGTATCATCATGTAATTCTCTTTCTGATGGCTCTTGTCGGAGCGGGCCTCACTTCGTTCTACATGTTCCGGCTCGTCTTCCTCACATTCTTTGGCCAGCCGCGATTCGACGAGCACAAAGTGCATGTGCATGAATCGCCGAAGAACATGACCATCCCGCTGATCGTTCTGGCGTTTCTTTCGATCTTTGGCGGATGGTTTGCCGCGCCCAGGCTCATCGGCGGAGCTGACTACTTTGAAAAATTCCTCTCGCCGGTTTTCGCGGCGTCGGCGCCCGCATCCGACGCGTCGTCCGCGGCCGCTACCGATGCCGCTGCAAGTCCTGCGATGGATTTGCTGCACGCGTTGACGGGCTGGCCTGTGCTTTTTGGCATCGCCGGACTTCTCGTTGCCTGGTGGTTCTACATCAAGCGCCCCGACATCCCGAAAAAGATGGCGCAGAGCGCGCACGGGCTCTATCTGCTTCTGCTCAATAAATATTACGTGGACGAAATCTATGCCGCGCTGATCGTTCGTCCGTTGCTCTGGATTTCAACGAACATCCTCTGGCACGTCGTGGACGAGGGCTTGATTGACGGCACCGTGAACGGCACGGCGACCGTCGCGCGCGAATCGGGCGGCCAGGCGCGCAAGCTGCAGTCGGGTAACACGCGCAGCTATGCCGCGTGGGTAATTCTGGGTGCTGTGGGCTTTACCGCACTGCTGTTCGGGATTCTGGGGGTGGCGCACTAACGTGGGAACACAGGGCTACTTGCTCACGGTCATCACGTTTCTGCCGCTTCTGAGCGTGGCAGCGCTGCTCATGCTGCGCTCCGAAGACCACGGCTGGATTCGGCGGATCGCCCTGGCAGCATCGCTCGCCGAATTCGCGGTTTCGCTGCTTTTGCTGCGCGGGTTCGATTCATCGAATCCGGATTACCAGTTCCGCGAATTCCACGGCTGGATTGGCGACTCGATTCACTATCACCTCGGCGTGGACGGCATCAGCTTGTTTCTCGTCCTGCTGACTACGTTTCTCACGCCCATTGCGATTCTCTGCTCGTGGGAATCCATTCGCGAGAACGTGAAGGGCTTCTTCGTTGCGCTGCTAGTCATTGAGACGGCGATGATCGGCGTTTTCGTTTCGCTCGATCTTTTCCTCTTTTTTGTTTTCTGGGAGCTCACGCTGATCCCCATGTATTTCATGATCGGAATGTGGGGCCACGATCGGCGCATCTATGCGGCAATAAAATTCATTCTGTACACGATGTTCGGCTCGATTCTGATGCTGGTCGCAATTCTGTGGCTCTATGGCAAGGCCGGCACGTTTGATCTGCCCGATATTCTTTCGATGATGCAGTCGGGACAGCTTTCCTTCCCGCCTCACACGGAGCTGCTGCTCTTCGGCGCGTTTTTCATTGCGTTTGCGATCAAGGTTCCGCTCTTCCCTCTGCACACGTGGCTGCCCGACGCGCACACCGAAGCGCCCACGGCCGGCTCGGTGATTCTGGCGGGAGTAATGTTGAAGCTTGGCACCTACGGTATTCTGCGGTTCTGCCTGCCGTTGTTTCCTGAGGCCGCGCACCGCATGGCGCAGCCGATTGCGGTTCTCGCGATTATCGGCATCGTCTATGGAGCGCTGGTCGCCACGGTGCAAACCGATTTGAAGCGCCTGGTGGCCTATACCTCCGTGAGTCACCTCGGATTTGTAGTGCTGGGCATTTTCGCGTTCAACACGGTCTCGATTCAGGGCGCGGTCTTCCAGATGCTCAGCCACGGCGTTTCCACCGGCGCGCTTTTCCTCGGCGTTGGCATGCTCTACGACCGCCGCCACACGCACGAAATCAAGCAGTACGGCGGGCTCGCGACGCCGATGCCCGTGCTGATGGCGTTCTTTCTGTTTATCTCGCTCTCGTCGCTCGCGCTGCCGCCACTCAACGGCTTCATTGGCGAGTTCCTGATACTCATTGGCACGTTCCAGAGTCATCACGCGTGGGCATCCTGGGCTGCGAGCGGCGCGGTACTTTCGGCAATCTATCTTTTATGGGCTTATCAGCGCGTGGCGCTGGGCGAAGTGACCGTCGAAAAGAATAAGACGTTGCCGGACGCCTCCACGCGCGAGCGCATCATTCTGGTGACCATGGCCATCGCGATTCTGTTCATGGGCATCGCTTCCCCGCTCTTCACGCGACGCATGGAAGCTTCGGTAAATAACGTGATCGAGCAGACCTCCGGGGCGCGCGACGCGTCGCACCACGCAGTCCCGCAGCACGCACCCTACGTTGCAGTCCCGCCGGCGCGGCCGGCTCTTGCAACAACCGTGGCAGAAGGGCAGGTGCGGCCGTGATTCCGCTTGCCGGCAGCCAGCTCATGAATCTGCAGCGGCTCATGCCGGAAGTGGTGCTGTCCGTGTTCGGCATCATCGTCATGATCGCCGATCCGTTTGTCGCGGCTGGGCGAAAGCGTGTGCTCGGCTGGGTCGCGCTGGTTGGCGCGGTCCTGGCGCTCGCGTCGGTCCATATTGCCTATCATTTTCGTGGCATGGCCTACGACAATCTGATCAGTACGGACGCGTTCAGCGTATTTGTTCACGTAATCGTTCTCGTGGCTGTGGTGCTCGCCATCCTTGGCTCGTTCGATTATCTCGATCAGGAAAATATCCAGCGCGGCGAATATTACGCGCTCGTTTTGTTCGCGGCAGTCGGCATGGGCATACTCGCGGGCGCGAATGAACTCGTCACCGCATTCGTAGGCCTCGAAATCAGCTCGATCGCCAGCTACGTTCTCGTCGGATTCCGCCGCCGCTCCGCTGCCTCCAACGAGGCGTCGCTTAAGTATTTCTTGCTCGGATCGTTCGCCACGGCTTTTTTTCTATACGGGATTGCGATGGTGTACGGCGCGACGGGCACCACGCGAATTGACTCTGTTCAATCCGTACTCGCAAGTCTTTTGACGGCGAACACGCCCTTCCCCCGACTTGCCGTGCTGGGCCTCGGATTGATTTTCGTCGGCCTGGGATTCAAGGTTGTGGTTTCGCCCTTCCAGGTTTACGCGCCCGATGTTTATGAAGGCGCGCCCACTCCTGTCACGGCGCTTCTGGCTAGCGCGCCCAAGGCTGCAACGTTTGCTCTGATGGTCCGGATCTTCTACGTGTCATTCGCCTCCGCCCAGGGATTGTGGTTCTGGGCGATTTGCATTTGCGCGGTGCTCACGATGTGCATCGGCAATTTCGCGGCGATCGTGCAGACCAACGTCAAGCGCATGCTCGCGTACTCTTCGATCGCGCATGCCGGTTACATTCTTGTCGCATTCGCCGCATCGAGCGTGCTGGGCGTTGCCGCAGTTCTGTTTTATCTCGCGGCGTACGTGTTCATGAAGGTCGGCGCGTTCCTCATTGTCACGCACCTTGGGCAGCAAGATGAAAAGCGGCTTTCAATTCAGGATTATTCCGGTCTGGCCTCGAAGCAGCCGGTAGTGGCCGCGTGCTTCTCGCTGTTTCTGCTTTCGCTACTCGGTTTGCCGGCGACGGGCGGTTTTCTCGGGAAATTCTTCGCGTTCCAGGCCGCGCTGGGCATTGGCCGCCGGGCGCTGGCGCTGCTTGTGGTCATCGCGGCCATCAACAGCGTGATCGGCGCTTACTATTATTTGCGCGTGATCATCACCATGTATTTCCAGGCTCCGTCCCGGGACTACACGCCGGCGCCCGTCGCACCCGCGGTCGGAATCGCCCTCTTTATCGCCGCGGCAGGCACTCTCTATCTGGGTATCCTGCCGTCTCGCGTTTGGGATCTCGCGCAGGTCGCCGCCGCATCTCTCTTCCCGCACTAACGCCGCGCCTCGATTCCTCTTGCGGCGAGCGGGGAACGGGCCAAAAAAAGTGTGACACTTTGTGGGTGCTGCTTTCCTTTGTTTTCAATGAGATAGCCAAGAAATTACTTTGCATGGTGTGTCACTTCTTTTGGTGATTTGTGAGGGGCGGCACGACGTAAAGGCCCATGGCTGAAGCCATGATTATCTAGGGTGTGTTTCGTGGGCCTAAAGGCCCACGCTTTCACCGGAACCGCACATACAACTTCAGCGGTGGCACAACGTAAAGGCCATGGCTAAAGCCATGACTACGTGGAGTGTGTTTCGTGGGCCTGAAGGCCCCCGCTTTCACCGGGACGCACGGCGAGATCTCTCGGCTGTTCCGCTGGGAGGGACTCGGGATGCCGGTTGATCTCCCAGGCTCGACTCACCGTCGAGATGGAGCCCTTTTAATCGGATCGTCAATTTTCAAAGAGCAGTCCGGCTCTCGCCAGGAGAGCGGTTCGCCTGCGAGAACGCCGGCGAAAGACGTTCACGGTTTTCGACCGCAGAAATACGCTAGCAGAGTAAATCGGGTTGCGCACCCGGTCGAAAGTCTAGTTGTAGTACAGAGCCGCAAACCTGAACTTTTTTCGGGAAAGCTGGGACTTAAACCGAATTTCGATCAACCAAAGGCGATAGCCGGAATGGATCAAGAATTGGCGCCGGACATGCGCGGTGGCGGATGCCCTTACGAACGACGAAAAACAAAAACGCCCCGGCGCTCGCTTGTGGCGAACACCGGGGCGCGAAACTCAACCGTGAACGGCTGCTACTTGATCAGAACAATGACCAGCGCGTACAGCGTGAGCGATTCAATCAGCGCCACGCCGATGATGAACGCGATTCGGACCGCGCCACCGGCTCCCGGATTGCGCGCCGTACCTTCGCAAGCCGCCGCCGTCGCGAGTCCCTGACCGATGCCGCAACCCGCCGCCGCAATACCGAGCGCGATTGCCGCCGCCACGCCAACCCAGTTCGTCGCCGCCGGCGCTGTCGCGGCCGCTTGCGCAAACGTAACCGGCGCCACCATCAGCGCCAATACAGCGACCAGCAAAACCAAAGCTACTTTCTTGCTCATGTCTTCTCCTCGTTATGAATTTACGGCCAGGAGGTGGTTGCCCGAATCCTTGGGAGGTGACGGGCCTCACGCTGACAGCATTTTATGCCGGATTAGTGCTCTTCCGCGGACGCGAGTCCGAGATAAACAATCGCCAAGATGCTGAAAATGAACGCCTGCAGGAAAGCCACGAAAACGTGCAATAAAGCCAGAATCAGTGGAATCGCGACCGGCACAACGCCGGTGGCGTACCCGGCAGGATTCAGATGGCTCGCAAATGCGAAGACGGAAAGTGAAAGCGCCAAAAACGAAACGTACAGCAGTTCGCTGACCATCATGTTGGCCCAAAGCCGGACGGAAAGCGATAGCAGTCGCGCGAAATGGCTGACGGTCTCTACGACGAGCATGATGACGTTGATTGGGAAAAGCTTGGGCATGGGACCCAGCAGCGTCCTGGCATAGTGGAGGCCGCCGTGCTTCCCAATGCCAACAGCGTTGTAATACAAGAAAACGATTACGGCCAAACCGAGCGGGACCGTGATTGTGGCCGTAGGCGAAGCAAATCCCGGCACGAGGGAAATCATGTTGCTGAACAAAATGAAAATTCCGATCGTGGCAACAATCGGAATGTGGCGGTCCGCGCCGTGCCCGACGATATCGTCCACCAGGTCTTTCACGCCGATCCCCATCGAATTCGTGATCACAAGTTCCATGGTCTGCTGCGTGGGGCCGGGATGATCCACGGAAATCCGCGGCTTGAGCCACAGGAAGAAAAGAACAGCCAGCAGAACAACAAGCAGCTCCATCGAGAAGGAGTTTGTGATCGGATACTGGGGATTATCTGGAGTGATATGCAGAAGCGCGAGCAGCGCGGCCACCGGCTTTCCCAGCAGGGCGTTCACCACTTTTGTGACGCCCAGAATCTGCTCTTCGCCCATGAATCTCCCGTGAAAGGTACCGCGTATATATTTTCGTGTGAATCGGACCTACTGAGCGTTCAAGCGGTGATGGCCGTGTACAAGTTCGTAGCCAAGCTCAAGCACGATGGCCGGCACCACCGCTACCAGCCCGCACAGAAAAGCAATGGCAGGCAATCGCAGCCAAGCGAGAATAGCATAGGCCACTACGAGCAGCAATAACAGCCGGCCGAAGAACTTCAGATGCACCAGCGGGGGAACGCGTGGATTTTCCAGCGTGGCCTGCGCCTGGCCAAGGCGAATCAGCGCCGCGGCGCCGAGCCGCAGCCACCGGAAATTCAGCCAGCAGAGCGCCGTTCCCACAGCAGCTCCTGCGGCCGCGCGCGTTCCCCATCCAATCCCGGCCGCCAAAGTCATCGCCGCGCCCAGGACGACCAGAAAGCGTTCAACGCGGCGCTCAATCGCCGCATACTCCGCGTCATCCATTCTTTTTGTCTCCGGCACTCGCAATCCTTAACGCGTCAAAAAGACCGATGCCGACTCCACAGAATCCGAGCACAATCAACAGCCACGGTTTGGTGTGCAGCCAGCGATCCAAAAAAAATCCGATGACCCCGCCGAGAACGGCGGGTCCGACCAGCAGAATTGGAAGTTCCATGGCAAGCGCCGCCTGTTTGAAAGCGCCGCCGGAATTTTGTTTCGGACTGGGATCCTGCAAGTCCACGAGCGCTCCTTGGTGGCCGTGCTGTCTTTATTGTAATGCTCAATCGAGAATGAATGAGCTGGCGAGCCAAGGCTAAAGCCCGCTGAAGCTTTGCGCTCTTTTCGTGGGCCTCAAGGCCCACGCTTTCACCTTAACGGCGCCGATCCTCCCGACGCTAAGCGGCGGGGCACGCACACCGTGAAAGGTGACCGCTACGAACTCAACGGCAAAGGCATACCGCTATCGCTTCTTCTTGAGCTTGAAGAGGCGCTCGGCGTTCTCGTGATAAATCTTCTGCTTGTCCTTCTCGGGTATTCGCGCGGCATCCAGGAAATCCACGGCGTCGGGGTGATCCTGATACGGATAGTCAACCGCCCACATGATCCGGTCCGCGCCCACGGCCTCGATGCAAAACTTCAGCGTCGGCTCCCAGTTCATTCCGCTGGTGGTGATGTAGAAATTCCGCTTGAAGTATTCACTCGGCGTCAGCTTCAGCTTCGGTCGATCGAAGGGAATGCGGACGCGGCCGTGCATGAAGTCGAGGCGGTAGAGCCAGTAAGGAATGCCCTCACCCATGTGACCGAGGACGATTTGCAGACCTGGAAAATGGTCGAGAACGCCGCTGGTGATGATTCGCAGCCCATGCAATCCGGTTTCGGCCTGATAGCCCCAGATCGCGTGCTCCAGGTGGTCCGTCCGGTAGGCCTTGGCCATCAGAGGAATCGGCGCGCGAGGATGAATATAAAGCGGCACCTTCAGCGCGGCGATGGCTTCCAGAATCGGCCAGTATTTTTGCTCGCTCAAGTACTCGCCATTGGTATGCGAATTGATCATGATGCCGCTGAGCTTCAGCTTCGTGATCGCACGATCAATTTCCTTCACGGCGCCGGCGGGGTCCTGCGGCGCGATGGTTGCAAGCCCCGCGAAACGGTCCGGGTGCCGCTGGATCGCATCGTGCAGGCGGTCATTTCCGACGGCGGCAACGGCGTTGCCCTTGTCCGGGCTCATCATTTGCACGCCCGTGGAGGTCAGCGCGAGCAGGTGCATGTCCACGTCGTACTCGTCCATGGTTCGCAGGCGCTGATCGAATAGATCGAGTAGCTTGTGATAGACCGGCCCTGTGGGATCAGTCTGGATCTTCCACAGAAACAGATCCGGATCGTATTCCTGCGCCGCAGCCACCAGTTCGCGCTGCGCATCCATCTGCTCGGGTATCGAGAACGCCTCTTCGGTCGCGATGCGCCGGTAGTGCTTCCGCTTCGCTTTCGGCTTGCTCGCGCGGGCCTTGTGCTTCGGACTCATTCGGATTTCTCCTCGCTCTGGAATAATTGGGTGTTGCTAGCGGTGATGATGATTGCCCCAAACGAGAACGGAGTGTAGCGCAGAAAGAGTCGGTTTTGCACGCGGGGCGGAGATCCGAATTAGAGGCTTCCAGGGCTAAAGCCCCTAATTCCTTGCAACGATTATCGTGGGGTTAAAACCCCACGCTTTTACCGAAACCATGCGCTTCCGATGAAAGCCCGCACTTCGACCTAATGGCGGGCGCCGTGAACGACCGAGACGGCATGAGGAAGCAGATCAGCGATGACGTTGAGCGATTCCACGGCGCCCTTCGGGCTGCCCGGAAGATTGATGATGATGGTTTTCCCGCGAATTCCCGCGGCGCCGCGGGATAGCACTGCGCGTGGAGTCTTCTCGGCGCCGGCTGCCCGCATCTGCTCGGAGAATCCGGGAATCATCCGTTCGACGACCGCGGCGGTCGCCTCCGGCGTAATGTCTCGCGGGCCGAGGCCAGTGCCGCCGGTGGTCAGGATCAAGTCCGCGTCGTTGGAGTCGGCAGACTCTTTGAGAAAAAGTTCGATGGCGGCGCGATCATCGGCGCGAACAGCGGAAGAGACGATTCTCCATCCGAGTTCGCGGCAACGATCAATCACCGACGGGCCGGAACGGTCCTCGGATGTGCCGGCGGCCACCGAATCGCTGATCGTCAGGATGGATACGCGCATGAAATCGCCTGGGCTGACTAGCCCTCGGCGGCCTCGACGTTCGCCGTGTCGCCGTCGCGCTGGCCTTCATCCACCAGGCGCAAGGCCTCCATCAGCAAGCCGGTGGTCGTGCGGGAAATCGTGGTGCGTTCAGGAGCGGAGTTGAAATCAATTTCGAATTCACCAGCCGGCCAGCGAACCACTTGAAAAACGGCAGCCTCGCCTTCTGTGGAACCGAGCTTCGCGTCCGCGCATTGGCCCGCGGAGAAAAATAGCTGGCACGTTTCGCCGGCGTTGCGAATCGTGAGCCGGCAGGATTTCTGGCCCATTTCGAGCGACTGCATCAAATCGAGAATGCTCATTTCCTCGAGGCGACCTTGAATCACTCCCGGGCGCACGGCGCGACTCTGCAATTTTTCGAGCGCCAGCCGGTCAATCACTTTCTTGGTCCGGCGGATCAGATCCTTCAGGAAGAAAGGCTTCACGACGAATTCTTCCACGCCTTCGACCATCGGCCGGAGCTTCTCTTCCACGTCGGCGCGGCTGGCCAGAAAGATAAAAGGAATCTGCTTGGTCTGCTGGCGTCCGCGCAGCTTTTCATAGAGCTGGCGGCCGTCGAGACCCGTCATGCGATAGTCGCAGAGTATCAGGTCCGGCGGATCGTCCACGATTTTCAGAAGCGCGTCGGCACCGTCCGCCGCGGCGGATGCCTCGCAGTGAGGCGCGAGACCCTTCATCAGCAGGTCGAGAATCAGGGCGTTATCGTCCACGACCAGAACTTTGACGTCCTTGATAGGCGTCATCGCTTCCCGCTCTTCCGGGAACGCCCAGCCGGGCGCATATAGGTTCCGCTGCGCCCTCCCGATTTTTTCACGAGATGCAACTCGGTGATCTCCATGCCGCGTTCCAAGGCCTTACACATGTCATAGATGGTCAACGCCGCAACCGCCGCGCCTGTGAGCGCTTCCATCTCCACTCCGGTTGGCCCGGTGACCGTCGCTTCCGACGTGATCTCAATTCCATTCTGGCATAGCTTCGCGCGCACATCCACGTGCGTCAACGAGAGGGGGTGACAAAGCGGAATCAACTCCGAAGTACGCTTTGCCGCGGTGATTCCGGCGATACGGGCGACCTCAAGCGGGTTACCTTTCGGCGATTTCAGGCGCTTGAGGCTTGCAACCGTGGACCGCTGCATGCGCACGAACGCGTGCGCGACGGCGGTTCGCGATGTCGCGGGCTTGGCCGTGACGTCCACCATGCGTACGCGGCCGGCGTTGTCGTAGTGCGAGAGCTTTTTCATCGTAGCTCGCGAAAATTTGCGATTAGAACGGAATATCGGTCAGGGCCGTTGCAGCGCCATCCTTTAGAAGCGAGATGCCAACAACGGATGGCTCACGCTCCAATACCCAAGGTGGCACAAGGAAAGTTGAGGTGCAAGTAGGAGTGCCTGCGGACGTCGTGGAAGGGATACGTCAAGCAATTTAGTGCCTGCCATCCTGAGCCCGCTTTCGCGGGCCCCGGATGACAATTCGGAGAGTTTCTCGGAGAGTGCGAAACGCCTCTAGTTCGTCTTGGGCGGCGCAGGCGGTGGAGGAGGATTGATGATCGCGCCGTCCCAATGTTCGTCGGCCTTGCCGTCAACGAAACGCCACATATCGAACCACGAGGTCGTGTAAGTCTTCGACGGATCTCTCGGGTCCTTGAATTCGCGCGGCGTGACAACGATAACCAGATCGCCTTCCGCGACGACCGCGACGATCTTGGTCTTTGTCAGATGCTCCGGAATATCGGTCGGCTTGCGGAACGAGCTGAAGAACTTCACGACGCCGTCGCGACCGGAGGCCACGTTGGGATTGTGTTGGTGATATGCGGGCGTCAGCCAGTTCTGAGCCAGATCCCAGTGATTCGCCTCCAACAGGTCCTTCATGATGTGATAGGCGGCCTGTTTGTTGATGTTCAGCGCGGGGTTCTTGCTGGTGAATAGAGCGTCGGCCTCGGCGCCGGTGACACCGATAACCGGCTCTTGGGCAATCGCGGGGACACAGGCAAACAGCAGTGCTAGTGCAACGAACAAACTCAGGCGTGTTTTCATGGGTGGTAGATACAACCAACGCGGAGTTGATGTCAAGTACCCTGAGATATCGCTAACCCGTCTGGCTTGGTGGCCGCACAAACGTAACCTTCAACTTGCTTCCATTGACTTCACACAGGAGGCGAAGTACGCTCCGCGCCAATGGAGAAGGGCGCGATTCGCCGCCGCGATTTGGCAGACGAATCGTCTCGGCGATTCGATTTGAGGGGGGGATATGAAGATCGTGTTAAATATCGTGGGATTCATCCTGGTGCTTTTCGGCGGCGTATGGTTTCTACAGGGGATCAACGAATTCCCGGGCAACAGCTTCATGAACGGCCAAACGAAGTGGTCTATCTACGGCGGGATAGCGTTCGTGGCGGGCATCGTTGTGTTCATCATTGCAAACCGCAAGAAAGCGGCCTCCTGACGATCGTGGGGATCGTTGAACGGGCCCGCGAGTTCTGGAGACGCGCGTGAGCGATGTAGGTGCGCCCGGCCCGGGACCGAACACCGGAGCACCACCTTCCGCGTTAGAGACGGTCCGCAAGCAAAGAAACTTCCTCGGGCACCCCGCCGGGCTGTACTTCCTGTTTTTCACCGAGATGTGGGAGCGCTTTTCGTACTACGGAATGCGCGCGCTGCTCGTGCTCTATATGGTCAGCTACTTGATCAAGGGCGCGCAGTCCGGGACTTCGCACGTATTCGGATTCGCGGCGCTCCAGCACGGGCTGGAGTCCATGTTCGGCCCGCTGGCCGTCCAGCCGCTGGCTTCGCAAATCTACGGGATCTATACCGCGTTGGTGTACCTGACGCCGATTTTCGGGGGAATGCTCGCCGATCGCGTGCTCGGGCAGCGCAAGACGGTGATACTCGGGGCGATTCTGATGGCCATCGGACATTTTCTGATGGCGGCGGAATCCATGTTTTTGCTGGCACTGCTTGTCCTGATCCTGGGAAACGGCTGCTTCAAGCCGAATCTGGCAACGCAAATCGGGAGTCTTTACCCTATCGGCGATCCGCGGCGCGACCGCGCGTATACGATCTACTACGCTGGGGTAAATCTGGGCGCGTTCCTTTCGCCGCTGGTTTGCGGAACTCTCGGGCAGGTATATGGCTGGCAGTACGGATTCGGGGCAGCGGGCGTCGGCATGGTAATCGGGCTGGCGCTGTATCTCGTGGGCCAGCCTTACCTGCCCGCGGACCAACTGACGCGCGCGAAGGCCGCTCAAGCCGAAACAACGAAATCGCCGCTCAGCGCGGCGGAATGGAAAGTGATCGCGGGCCTCATAGCGCTGTGCGCACTCAACGTCGTCTTTTGGGGTGTGTACGAGCAGCAGGGGAACACGATGCAGCTCTTCGCGGATCGCAATGTTGATTGGCACGTGTTCGGAAAGCAATTGCCCTCTACCTGGTTTCAGTCCGTGGGTCCGATGTTCATCTTTATGCTGACGCCTCTGTTGAACATTTTCTGGGGTTGGCAATCCAGACGGGGAAAAGAACCCGGGAGCGTGATCAAGATGACGATGGGTTGCGCGTTGATGGGGCTGTCGTTTCTTCCGCTGATCTTCATTGCGCACGGGCTTCGCGACGATCAGAGAGTCAATTTGCTGTGGCTGGCGAGCTGCGCCTTCATCTACACCGTTGGCGAATTGTATCTCGCGCCGGTGGGCTACTCTCTGGTGTCGAAGGTCGCGCCTGCGCGACTGGCCAGCATGCTCATGGGAATGTGGTTCCTTGCGAACTTTGCTGGAAACTATTTAGCGGGATATCTCGGAACTTTCTACGAGAAGATGTCGAGGGAAGCGTTCTTCTCCATGCTTATGGCACTTGGCGTCGCGGCGGGCGCCGCAATTCTCGCTCTCAGCGTACCTCTCAGAAGAGCTGTCGGGCGGGACGTGTAGGACGCTTGGGACCGAGACAAACTCCGCCGACTACTTCACTTCGGCTGGAGTGATCGTTGCGGGGCCCTCGCCGACAATTTCGATTTCGGCTATTTCGTCTTTCGCGCCGTCGTAGTGCACCTGCTTGGCAAGGTCCACCACGTAACTACCGGGCGGCATCGCCACGGTCGAATCGGGATCGTATTTCGTGCCTGTGCCAACCCACCATGTCCCCGACAGAACGGTGATGTAGCGGTCGTTGGGATGAAAGTGCGGGCGGCTCATATTGTGCGGGTACCACTTTACGAGTTCGATGTAGAGACCCGGCTTGGAGGGGTCGCCGAGCACAACTGCGGTCTCCGCTGCACCGGGCCGCCCGGTCCAGGTGATCTGGCTCGGCAGCTTGTAGGTGACGGCGGTCGGATCAATATCGGCGGGTTTGGCGGGCGGTCGCGGTTCAGCTGAACCCAGTGAAGTGGCCAAGCCAAGCGATGCAATCAATCCCATCGCAGCGGCGAATAGCCAATAACGCCGAGAAATCAAAGCATCAAGCATAATTCCCTCCTTTACCTTCACAATGATGCAAATGGAATGATCGTAGTCGCGGCGCGGGCTATCAGAATGACCCGTGGCGCGGCAAAACATCCACCCAATCGCCGGCTTGCAAGTGGAGCCTCGAAGCGTGCACGACGAGAAAACAATTTCCGCGCACGACCGCGCCGATATCACCCGAGCCTTCCCACAGGAGTACTTCCACTTTGGGAGCAGCGTCTGCTTCGCCCTTTGGCCAACTCATTCGCGCGGGGAGAATGTGCGCGACGCCCGGCTTTTCGTCCACGGGATGCGCCAGCTTCGCTTTGAATACCGGCAACGGATGCGGCGAACATCCGCTGAGCGCCTCGATCGCGGGAACAACGAAGAGCTCGAACGTCACCATCGTAGAAACAGGATTCCCGGGTAGCCCGAAGACTGGTTTCCCGCGACACCAGCCGAAAACCACGGGCTTGCCGGGGCGAATCGCGACTGACTCGAAAAAGATTTCTGCGCCGAGATCCTTCAACACCTGTTCGACGAGATCGTATTTACCGGCGGACACTCCACCGCTCAGCAGGAGCATATCCGCTTCGAGCCCCTTCTCAATTCGCGCGCGAAGCTCGGCGACTTCGTCCTTCGCGGATCCAGCTGCGATGGGTTCGCCGCCCGCAAGCGCGACCTGAGCGGCCAGAGAGATGTTGTTGCTGTTGCGAATCTGGTAGGGACCCGGCGCCTGATCTACAGGCACAATCTCGTCGCCGGTGGAAATAATTGCTACGCGCGGGCGGCGACTGACTTCGATCCGGAAGTGACCGACTTCCGCTGCCACGGCAAGCTCGGCGTAACCGAGCCGCGCGCCGCGGGGAACCACGGTTTCACCGATGCGCGCTTCGGCGCCTGCGAGGACGTAATACTGCCCCGTGCGCGCAGTTTGCTCGAAGACCACGAAATCGCCTTCTTCTTGGGTGTATTCGTGCATCACCACGGCGTTCGCGCCGCGGGGTACGGGCGCGCCGGTAAGGATTCGCACGCATTCGCCCGCGCCGACCGTGCCGCTGAACGCCACTCCTGCGCGGCTTTCCGCGATCAGGCGCAATTTCGCGCCCGGCTCGGCTATATCAGCGGAGCGAAGTGCAAATCCGTCTCGAATCGAGCGGTTGAAGGGGGGATAGTTGCGGTCGGCAATAATTTTTTCAGCCAGAATGCGGCCGAGCGGAGCGGCCGGCGCAACGCTGAGATCGAGAGTCTCGTGTTCAGGCGTGCAAACGCGAGCGGTCAGAATCTCGATTACCTTGGCGCGCGCAGCTTCGAAGGAAATCATCGCAGGTTAAAGCCACGAAGCGAGTTTCGTCCCGCGGGGGACGATGGTGGCGTCGCGTTCGGGGCCCGTAGAGATCATGCCGATTTCAAGCTGGAGCTCATCCGAAATGAAATTCAGATAATCGCGCGCCGCTGTGGGCAGATCGAGGACGTCGCGAATCCCCGGCGTGGATTTCTTCCAGCCCGGCAGCGTGCGGTATTCCGGCTCGATCTGCGCCAGCGTTTCCACATCGGGCGGCATTTCCGTGATCGGCTGGCCCTTATAGCGATAGCCGGTGCAGACCTTGATTTCGGGCTGCTCGTCGAAGACGTCGAGCTTCGTCACCACGAGTGAGTCGATTCCGTTGAGCATTTTCGCGTAGCGCAGCACCACAAGATCGAGCCAACCGCAGCGCCGCGGCCGTCCAGTCACCGCGCCGAATTCGTTTCCACGCGCGCGAATTGCGCCGGCGTCGAGGTCGGGCATCTCCGTAGGAAATGGACCGCTGCCGACGCGCGTGGTGTAAGCCTTGGTCACGCCGACGACGCCCGTGATGCGCGTGGGGCCCACGCCGAGCCCCGTCGCCGCGCCACCGGAAATCGCGTTCGAAGACGTTACGAAAGGATACGTCCCGTGATCAATATCCAGCATCGTGCCCTGCGCGCCCTCGAAGAGCACGGATTCGCCGCGGTCGAGCGCATCGTTGAGCAGCACGGCCGTATCGGCCACTAGCCCGCGAATGTGCGCGGCGATCTCAAGAGATTGTTCCAGCAGCCCGGCGGTTTCGAGCGCATGGCCGTAGGATGCCTTGCTGATCAGATTTTTTTCGGCAATCACCCGCTCGAGCTTGAGGCGGAAACATTCCGGCTCCAGCAGATCGCACACGCGGATTCCGCGGCGCGCCATTTTGTCTTCGTAGGCCGGGCCGATGCCACGCGAGGTCGTGCCGATTTTCGCCTCGCCACGCGCGGATTCCGCGGCTTTATCCATTTCGCGATGATAGGGAAAGATCAGGTGCGCGCGGTTGCTGAGGAAAAGGCGTCCTCGGACTTCAACCCCGGACTTGCGGAGATTTTCGATTTCGGCCACGAGCGCGGCCGGGTCTACTACCGCGCCGGGGCCGATGACGGCCTTCTTTTCCGGGCGCAGGATGCCGCTGGGAACCAGCTGCAACACGAAGCGGTGGCCGTTGAAGATGACGGTGTGGCCAGCGTTGTGTCCGCCAGCGTAGCGTGCGGTGTAATCAAACGAGAGAGCGAGGCAATCAACGACTTTGCCTTTCCCCTCGTCGCCCCATTGGGCGCCGACAACCGCAATCGCCTTCGTCCGAGCTCTGTCCGCCAACGCTGCCGCTCCACAACCACACGAGTCGCACCTTGCCCGCTCCGGCTGACACATGAAACGTTACAGGAGGGCTGATGCGGCAAAACCAAAATCCAATCCTACGCTGCGCGGTGGCTGAAGGCAAGAGCAGCGGCCGGCTTATAGGCGACGAGGAATCGCGAACAGACCGTCAAAGAGGAGTCGTGCGAGAGGAAGTTGCGGAGCGAAGCATACGCCCGCCCCGCAACATGGAAATCCGCGAATGAAACTACGCCGTGCCGAAGAGTTTTTCCGCGATATCCGCGGCGATCGGCACGCGAAATCGTTCACCCTGGTACGCCTTGACCATCAGCAGAATCCACAGAATTAATCCAGCGAGATCCACCAGTCCATAGAGGGCATAGCCGAGCGAAAAACCACTCAATCCGCCGGCGATCAAACTGAAGCCGAAGAACATTGCCAGGACGATGCTGATCACATGCAGGCCGGCAAATACCACGATGGACTGCGCCGCGTGAAAGCGGACGTACGGGCGCTTGTCAATAAAGTAGAAGATCAAGCCGGTGATCCAGCCGAGCACGTAACAAAGCAAGCCGGCAACTTTTTCATCCATTTGCGACGCGGCCTGCACGGCTGGAGGTGGCGCGCTCTGAACTGCGCCAGGCGCCGCCTGCGCCGAGCCACAAGACGGGCAAAAGGCCGCACCGTCCGCCAACGCTGCACCGCACTTTGTGCAATGTGCCATGATTTATTCCCCCTTGGAAACACCCACTGGCGGCGGAGACTAGCAAAACGGCGCCGCGCGGGCAAGCGCAATCCGGCGTTGGGGCGATGATATACTTGGCGCAAGCGGAAGTGGCGGAATTGGCAGACGCGCCAGCCTTAGGAGCTGGTGGCCGAAAGGCCGTAGGGGTTCGAGTCCCTTCTTCCGCACCAACATTTCCGACCAGGAAATGTTGTCCCGAGCGAGCGACGTGAGCCGAGGGATTGAAAATAGAATTCGGCGTGTTTGTCGGTACGCGCAGGACGCGCTCGCTCCTTCATACGCACAATTCCTTGCCATTCCCGTGACGGGATATCATTCAATAAATTGGATAAGGCAACGAACATGAAGCGAATCGCTCAACTGTTGTTCATCGCGGCCCTGAGCAGCGTTTCTCTTCTTGCGCAGAGCATCTCTCAGGAGCCTGAGAATCACACTCTCGTGGTCGAGCGCCTGATGCGCTATCACGACTATGGAGAGTACGATCGCGAAATTCAGAATGTAGCGGATTCCGCGCGGGAATACCTGGATGGCGTGATCAAATCGGCGCCCCCACAAGACAAGCTTGCGGCCGTGTTCGATATTGACGAGACCTCCCTTTCGAACTGGGATGCGATGGCCGGCTGCGGATTCTGCTCTTATACCGTTGAGAGAAAACTCTACTCCGAGGACCACGATCCGGCGATCGCTCCCGTGCTCCAGCTCTTTAATTTTGCGAAGGCAAAGGGAGTGGCGCTCTTCTTTGTGACCGGAAGACAGGAAGCCGAACGCGCGATAACGATCAAGAACCTGAACGAAGTGGGATATTCGGGCTGGGCCGACTTGATCATGCAGCCAGATGGAAACAAACTTCCGGCGGGCATATTCAAACCCAAGGACCGGCAGGCTATCGCGGAAAAGGGATATCGGATTGTCCTGAATATCGGCGATCAGGCGAGCGACCTTGCCGGATGTTGCTCGGAGCGAGTCTTCAAGCTCCCGAATCCATTTTATCTGCTGAAGTAGCGGGCGCGAGATCGCCTGCGGTGCGGTTGACGCGCGCGGGTGGATTCCCTATACTGAATTTTCTGTTGCGGCGCGGGGTTAGCCGCACTTCCCTGCACTCCTCCTTCTGAGATTCCGAAAAGCGAAAGGCGGATTGAGACGGGGTTTTGCCGAACGACGCTGCCTGGAAAACAATCACATGACCGAAGCGACCTGCAGACGCGAAATCGAACTCGAAATTCCGGCCGACAAAGTCAGCAAGGCGGCGGAAAAAGTGGCGCGCGATATCGTGCGCATCGCCCGCATTCCGGGATTTCGCCCGGGCAAAGCGCCGATTACGCTGGTGCGGCGGCGGTTTGCCGACGATATTCAGGGCGAAGTGGTGCAATCGCTCGTTCCCGAATACCTTGAAAAAGCGCTCGACGAGAAGAAACTCGTCCCAGTCACGCGCCCCGAAGTGGATAAGGTCGAATTCAAAGAGGGCGAGCCGCTCAAGTTCCGCGCCATCTTCGAGGTCCTTCCCGAATTCGAGCTGGGTGATTACAAGAATATACAGGTGGAAGTGGACGAGATCGAGGCGGGCGACGCGGAAGTGGAAAAGTCAATCGAGCAAATGCGTGAGCGCGCCGCGACGTTTGTTCCCGTCGAAGGCCGCGCTGCCAAGGATGGCGATTCGGCCCTCATTAAACTGAATGGCGTTCCGACCGACGGCGGCGAGCCGGTTGAGGCTGACAATATCCTTGTTCCGCTGGGCGCAGAGGAAACTCTCGCCAGCTTTACCGAAAATCTGCGTGGCGCGTCCGCGGGCGAAACCAAGAAATTCGAAGCGCGCTATCCGGACGATTATCCCGACCAAAAGCTCGCTGGAAAAACCTATGACTTCACCGCGGAGGTTCAGGGAGTCAAGGAAAAGAAGCTGCCCGAGTTGAATGACGAATTCGTGAAGGAAGTTACCGGCGAAAAGTCCGAGGTGACCACGCTCGACGAGCTCCGGAAGAAAATCCGCGAAAATCTGGAAGCGTCGAAGGAACAGCAGCAAGGATCTCAAGCTCGCGACAGAATTCTTGAGCAGCTTGTCAGCAAGCACGACTTCCCCGTGCCGGAAGCGCTGATCGAAGGCCAGATGGACACGCGACTGGAGCGCATGGTGCGCTCGCTCGCGTCGCAGGGTGTGGACCCGCGCGGCATGAATGTGGATTGGGCCGCGCTCCGGAGCCAGCAGCGCGACCGTTCGGTCACCGACGTGAAGGCCGAGTTGCTTCTCGACCGCATCGCCACTGCCGAAAAGATTGACGCGACCGAGGAAGAAGTTGAAAAAGAGATTGCCCATCTCGCCGAACACGGTGGCGAATCGGCAACGGCGATGCGCGCTCGCTTGACAAAGCAAGGTGCGCTCGATACGATGAAATCGAAGTTGCGTAGCAACAAAACAATTGATTGGCTCTACAGCAACGCCCGGATCGAGAAGACAGCCAAAAGTGAAAAGTAAGTCTGGTTCGGGTTTCCTCAGCGCGAAATATTCCAAATGATAAAAAATGACGACGCGATTCCGCGTGCCACAACGCTGGTTCCCATGGTTGTCGAGCAGACAAACCGCGGTGAACGCGCTTACGATATCTATTCCCGGCTGCTGAAGGACCACATCATCTTCATCGGCACGCCGATTGACGATCATGTGGCCAACCTGGTGACGGCCCAACTGCTCTTTCTCGAATCCGAAGACCCCGAGAAGGACATTTCCATCTACATCAACTCGCCGGGCGGCTCGATTTCTGCGGGAATGGCGATCTACGACACGATGCAGTTCGTCCGCCCCGATGTGGTCACCTACTGCATCGGCCAATCGGCTTCGATTGCCGCGGTGTTGCTGGCTTCGGGCACGCCCAAGAAGCGCTATGCCCTGCCCAACTCCCGCGTGCTGATCCATCAGCCGTGGATGTCCGGGCTTTCGGGGCAAGCGACTGACATTGATATCCATGCCAAGGAAATTATTCGTACCCGCGCATCGCTAAATCAATTGCTCGCGGGCCACACCGGCCAGCCGGTGGAAAAAATCGAACGCGACGTGGAGCGCGATTTCATCATGACTGCGGATCAGGCCAAGGCCTACGGCATCGTGGATGAAATTATCACCAAGCATCGGTAGTTGCGTTCCCGTATGATGGGGAAAGTAGCTGGATGTTGAGTCGAACGGGTGGATGGAGTTGGGCCGTGTGGAACCGAACGGGTGGCGTTCCTAACGGTTAGTAGTGAAAGCGATGAGTGCGGGTAAGACGTGAGTCTTCCGTTTTACAATAGGGTTCAGATTCGTCGCGGGTGTGGTTTCGACGAGAGGGGCCGTCAATCGTGAAGCGGTTCACCCCAGAAGAGCCGTTGCGTTGTTCCTTCTGCCATAAGACGCAGGAGCAAGTGGAGAAGCTCATCAGCTCTCCATCGGAGTATCCGCGCTCCTATATTTGCAACGAGTGCGTGGGCGTCTGCCAGCAGATTCTCGAGGATGAGAAGCGCGAACAAGCAACGCCGGCGAATCGCCGGTTGCCACGGCCGCCGGAGATCAAGGCGTTTCTCGACGGCTACGTAATCGGGCAGGACAAGACGAAAAAGAAGCTGGCCGTCGCGGTCTATAACCATTACAAGCGGATTTTCCTGAACCGCACGCCGGGCGATGTCGAGCTGACAAAGTCGAACATTCTGCTGATCGGGCCCACCGGCACCGGCAAGACGCTTCTGGCGCAGACTCTATCGCGCATGCTCGAGGTGCCGTTCGCGATCGTTGACGCGACCACGCTGACAGAAGCAGGCTACGTCGGCGAAGACGTTGAAAACATCATCTTGAAGTTGCTGCAGGCAGCGGATGGGGACGTCCAAAAAGCCCAGCAGGGCATCATATATATAGACGAGATTGACAAGATTTCGAAGAAGGACGAGAACCCCTCCATTACCCGCGACGTCTCGGGCGAGGGTGTGCAGCAGGCGCTGCTAAAGATTCTCGAAGGCACGGTCGCGAACGTTCCGCCACAGGGTGGGCGCAAGCATCCGCATCAGGAATTCACGCCGGTGGACACGACGAACATCCTGTTCATCTGCGGCGGCGCTTTCGTCGGGATGGAAAAGATCATCGAGCGCCGCGTGGGACAGAAGTCGCTCGGCTTTCATGCGGACGCCCAGCCGACCACGGCGACGCGCCGCAATATCGAGATGCTCGAGCAGGCGCAGCCCACGGACTTGATTCGTTACGGCCTGATCCCGGAATTTGTCGGCCGGTTGCCGGTGCTGGGCGTGTTGAGCGATCTGGACAAGAGCGCGTTGGTGCGCATTCTGACGGAACCGAAAAATGCGCTGGTGCGTCAATACCAGAGACTCTTCGAATTTGAGAACGTCCGCCTGCGATTCACCGACGACGCCCTGGAAACAGTTGCGGAACTCGCGCTGCAGCGCAAAGTGGGAGCGCGCGGCCTGCGCATGATTCTCGAGGATTTGATGCTCGAGATGATGTATCACCTGCCGGCGCAGCGTAAGCTTCGGGATTTTGTCGTCACCGCGGATATGGTCAAGGGCCGCGAAATCAACTGGAGCCTGCTGGAAAAGGCAGGCTAGTTCCTCCAGGTATCCGCGACGAACTTTTTTCGTTGTAAGAATCTAGGGTCTTGAGGTCAAAGTAATTTCAATGTTCAGCAAGGAAAAAGCCGACGTAAAGCGCGTACCGATGATGCCGGTGCGGGATATGGTGATCTTCCCGGAGATGATGCACCCGTTCATCGTGGGCCGCGAAGCGTCCGTGCGCGCGCTCGAAGACGCGCTGGCAGGCGACAAGAAAATTTTCCTGGTCACGCAGCACGACGCCTCGGTGGACGATCCCAAACCCGAAGAAATTTACACGGTCGGAACGCTCGCCAATATCGTGCAGAGCGTGAAGCTGCCGGACGGCAATATCAAAGTCTTGGTCGAAGGCACAGAGCGCGCCAAGATCGTCCAAGTGACGAGCGACGAGGGCTTCTTCCGAGCTTCTGTTCGCCTGGTTCCCGTGAAGGCCGAGCCCGGCCCGCAGATCGAGCAGGCTTCCGCGCGGGTCACCACGCTTTTCGAGCAGTACGTCAAGCTCTCGCAGAGCCTGAACTACGACACGATGATCGCCGCCGTGCGCGTCGAGGACCCCGGAAAGCTTTCCGACGCCATCGCCGCCAACTTGCAGATTCCCGTCGAGGAAAAGCAGGAATTGCTGGAGATTTTCGAGCCAGCCGAGCGCCTGAATCGCATCGCGGACATTCTGGAAGTCGAGATCGAGAAGCTCAACGTGGATCGCTCGATCAACACGCGCGTGAAGCGCCAGATGGAACGCGCCCAGAAAGAGTATTACCTCAACGAAAAGCTCAAGGCTATTCAAAAGGAACTGGGCCGCGGCGAAGCGAACGAAATCGAGCAACTGAAAAAGAAGGTCGAAACTTCCGGCATGCCCGAAGGCCCGATGGAAAAGGCCATGCAGGAGCTGAAGCGGCTGGAAATGATGCCGCCGATGTCGGCTGAATCCACCGTGTCGCGCAACTATCTCGATTGGCTGCTGGCCGTGCCGTGGAAGAAACGCTCGAAGGAAATCCGCGACATCAAGCGCGCGGAGACGATTCTCAGCGAAGATCACTACGGCCTGGAAAAGATCAAAGAGCGCATTCTGGAATACCTTGCGGTCCGGCAGCTCGTGAAGAATCCGAAAGGTTCAATTCTCTGTTTCCTTGGGCCTCCGGGCGTGGGCAAAACATCACTTGCCACGTCCATCGGACGCGCGACCGGCCGGAAATTCGTGCGCGTGTCGCTCGGCGGCGTGCGCGACGAAGCGGAAATCCGCGGTCACCGGCGCACCTACATCGGCGCCCTGCCTGGCCAGATCATCCAGATGATGCGCAAGGCGGGCACCACCAATCCAGTCTTCGTGCTCGACGAAGTGGACAAGATGTCCATGGACTTCCGCGGCGATCCTTCGGCGGCGCTAATGGAAGTGCTCGATCCGGAACTGAACCACTCGTTCACGGACCACTATCTCGACGTGGAATATGATCTCTCGAAGGTGATGTTTATCTGCACGGCCAACGTGCTGCACACGATTCCGCAGCCCTTGCAGGACCGCATGGAAGTTCTGCGGCTGCCCGGCTATACCGAGCAGGAAAAACATCAGATCGCGCAGCGCTTCCTGGTCGCGCGCGAGCTTGAGGCCACCGGGCTAACCAAGGACAACCTGAAGTTCACCGACGAATCCATCACGCATATCATCCGGCACTACACGCACGAAGCGGGTGTGCGCAACCTGGATCGCGAAATTGCCAACGTGTGCCGCAAAGTGGCGCGCAAGGTCGTCGGGGAGGGCAAGACTTTTTCGGCCGAGGTCACGCCGGCGAACGTAAACAACTATCTAGGCATTCTGAAATACCGCGATTTTCTCGCTGAGAAGAAGAATGAAATCGGCTTGACCACGGGTCTTGCTTGGACCGAAGTTGGAGGCGAGGTGCTTTCAACCGAGGCTACGCTGATGCAGGGCAAGGGCCGACTCACTTTGACCGGCAAGCTTGGCGACGTGATGCAGGAATCGGCGCAGGCGGGTATGAGCTATGTCCGCTCGCGCAGCCATCTATTCGGCCTGCCCCAGGATTTTTATCGCCACCTGGATATCCACATCCACGTGCCCGAAGGCGCCATCCCCAAAGACGGCCCTTCCGCCGGCATCACGCTCTGCACTTCGATCGTAAGTGCGCTCACGCGGATTCCGGTCCGCTGCGATATCGCCATGACGGGCGAGATCACGCTGCGCGGCAAAGTCCTGCCGATCGGCGGCGTCAAGGAAAAGCTGCTCGCGGCGCACCGACTGGGCCTGCGCACCATCATTCTCCCGAAAGACAATGAAAAAGACCTGGCGGATATTCCGCCGGAGATTCTGGCGCAGATGTCCATCCATTTCGTCGAGTCCATGGACCAGGTGCTGGAATTTGCGCTCGAAAAGCCGCTGCCCATTGCTGGGCACCCCCCTGTAGCCGGAGTGGAACCCAAGTTTGGCGCGGATGTCACGCAGGACAATGAATTAACCAATTAAGGCCTTCGGTCCTCCCACATCTGCTCCCCGGCAGGTTCGGCCCGCGACCGAAGCGTAAGGATTTTCATTACATAAACCCAATTTGTAATCTGGGATTGAGTGCCTCAATCGAACGCGCCCGCCCCGGATCGAAACCAAACAACAATCGCGCCTGATTCACAGGCTTGAGAAGGAAAGAAATCGATGAGCATTAGCCTTGCAGAACTGAAAGACAAGAACATCACTGACCTGGCGAAAATCGCCAAGGAGCTCAACATTCCCGGCTCCTCCGGCATGCGCAAGCAGGAGTTGATTTTCCAGATACTCCGCGCGCAGACGGAAAAGAACGGCCTCATTTTCTCCGAGGGCGTTCTGGAATGCCTGCCGGACGGCTTCGGATTCCTCCGCGCGCCCGAGTACAACTATCTGCCGGGCCCGGACGATATCTACGTCTCGCCGTCGCAGATCCGCAAATTCGACCTGCGCACCGGCGACACTGTCTCCGGACAAGTCCGCCCGCCGAAGGATGGCGAGCGCTATTTCGCACTGATCAAGGTCGAAGCAGTCAACTTCGAGGATCCGGAAGTCACGCGGAACAAGATTTTCTTCGACAATCTGACGCCACTCTATCCATCCGAGCGCATTCGCCTCGAAACCACCAAGGAAAATCTTACTGGCCGAGTTCTGGACATGCTCTGCCCTGTCGGCAAGGGCCAGCGCGGATTGATCGTCGCGCCTCCGCGCACCGGCAAGACGATGATGCTGCAATCCATCGCCAATTCAATCACCACGAACCATCCGGAAATCGCGTTGATCGTCCTGCTGATTGACGAACGGCCGGAAGAAGTCACGGATATGCAGCGCACCGTGAAGGGCGAAGTGATCAGCTCGACCTTCGACGAACCGCCGCAGCGTCACATTCAAGTGGCGGAAATGGTGCTCGAAAAAGCCAAGCGCCTGGTCGAACACAAGCGCGACGTCGTGATCCTGCTCGATTCGCTCACGCGTCTCGGACGCGCGTACAACGCCGTCACGCCGCCATCCGGAAAGGTTCTCTCGGGCGGTATTGATGCCAATGCCTTGCAGCGTCCTCGCCGCTTTTTCGCGGCCGCGCGGCACATCGAAGAGGGTGGCTCGCTCACGATCATGGCCACGGCCCTGATTGATACCGGCAGCCGCATGGACGACGTCATCTTTGAGGAGTTCAAGGGCACCGGCAACATGGAAATCAACCTCGATCGCCGGCTCGTGGATAAACGCGTTTTCCCGACGATTGACATCAACCGCTCGGGAACGCGAAAGGATGAGCTACTGCTTCCGGCTGACGAGCTGAACCGCATCTGGGTGCTGCGCAAGGTGCTTAGCCCGCTCTCGACAGTCGAAGCAATGGAGCTTCTGCTGGGCCGCCTCTCGAAGACGAAGACCAACGGCGAATTCCTGTCGTCCATGTCCAGCCCGGCGTAAGGTATTCCTCTTTTCAGCCGGTTGGCATGGAACCGCAACCAAGGTCCAGCTGTCCTGCTATTTGGTGGAATTCGGTTCGCCAGTTTGGAAGAAGAAGGCACGCCCCTTCTGCCAGTCAATCGCGAACAGCAGGATATCCGTCATCACCGAATTTGCGGGTTTTTCAACCACGTACAGTTCAAAACCCAGGTTGCGAATCTTCGCCACATCGAGATTCCCCTGAAGCACGGCTGGCCACCATGGCACGCCCGGAGGGCACCCGCTTCAACGACGGCGGTAGGACATCAACGATCTTTAGGTTCTTTCGAAGGCCTTCCGAGTCGGATGACGGAAACTCAAAAGCACACCATTCCGTTGATGGCGAAAGGTTCACCTGAATCTCGTGGATGGACATGGGAATGGCTGGGGAGCAAATCATCGGGTATCCAGCCCGAGTGATTGCTCCTGCTTTGTCCGCGTCTGCAAGCGACGCGTAGAACGACTCCTGACGGTCGCCACATCCAGCAACGAGAATGGACGCTAGGCTGATACCGACCAGGGACAATAACAAAAGCGCCTTCGACCAAATCATACTGAAAAGGATACGCTACTCTGCGAAAGAACGCCGGTTCAGTTGCTTACACGCAGATGTTAATCTACGCTAACTCTGCGAGAGTTATCGACCCGCGCTTGCTCTTTCGCCAGCATCACCACGAGCCGCGCGACTTCCTCCGATTCCATCGCCGTGCTGTCCACCACCACGGCATCCTTTGCGCGAACGAGCGGCGACGTGGCACGCTTGAGATCGCGCTGGTCGCGCTCCTTGATCTCCTCAAGCGTGCGCGCCAGGTCAATCGCGTCGCCTTTTTGCTGGTGTTCACGCCAGCGACGCTCTGCCCTGACCTCGGGCGACGCGGTGAGAAAAATCTTCAGCTGCGCATCTGGGAATACGACGCTGCCGATGTCGCGGCCCTCCATCACCACCCCGCCCTGCTCGCCCGCACGGCGCTGCTCGGCCACCAGCACTTTGCGGACGCCGGGAACCATTGCCACTTTCGAAGCCGCCTGCGCCACCTCGGGCGTGCGAATCATCGCCGTCACGTCCTCGCCATCGAGCAGGACCTGCTGTGCGCCATCTGTCGCGCCATCGAGTTGGCGTAAATCGATCCGCGTCTCGCCCGCGATCGCTGCGAGCTGATCGCTGGCATCAAGCGACACGCCGCGCCGCTGCGCCTTCAGCGCCACTGACCGGTACATCGCGCCCGTGTCAAGGTAGGTGTAGCCCAGCAGCGCCGCTACGCGGCGCGCAAGAGTGCTCTTCCCCGAACCGACTGGCCCGTCAATTGCGATGATGAGCTTCGGCATCAAATCCGCTTGAACGCGCGCTCGATTTCGCGCACCGAATAGCGCAGCACCACCGGGCGGCCGTGCGGGCAGCTCATGGGATACTCGGTTTTCGCAAGCTCGCCGAGCAGCCACTCCATTTTCGTGGTGTCGAGCGGCGTGTTCACCTTGATGGCCGCGTGACAGGAAGTGGAAGCCGCGATTTTCGATTGGAGGGAATCAATCGAGATGGACTGGTTCTCGCGGGCGATTCCATCCAGGATTTCAAACAGCAGCTTTTCGGCGTCACCGCCGGCAATGCCTGCGGGGGCGGCCTGAATTGCGACGCTCCGCGCGCCCATCATCTCGGCTTCAAATCCGTTGGCGCGCAATTCTTCGCCGATCTGCTCGAACGTCACCAGTTGCCGCGGATTAAGCTCCACCATTACGGGCAGGAGCATTCTCTGCCCGCCCAATTCGCCCTCGCGCCGTGCGCGCAGATGCTGCTCGAAAAGCACGCGCTCGTGCGCCACGTGCTGGTCAATGATCCAAAGGCCCTCGCCATTCACCGCAATGATGAAGCTCGAGTTCACCTGCCCGAGCGGCTTCAAATCCGTAATTTCTTCGGCGCGCGGCAGCGCGGCCGTCCCATGATCGCTCCCAGACGCATAGGCAATCGTGCCCACCGCAGGCTCCGGCGTAGGCATCGGAAAATTCATCGCGGAGTTCGAATCAAAACCGAGCCGCTGCGCAAATGGCCGGTCGGGCCCAACGCTTAATTCGAACGCTTCGGCCGTAGCGGCGCCTGACGCAAGCGTCATCGGAATCTCGGCGCGCGGCGGTCCCGGCGGCAGTGCGACCGCGCCCGCTGCGGCATAACTCGCAGGCGGTCCGCCAGCCATTGAAGCAGGCGTCCCGGGTCCGGCGCCCGCAGCGGCTGCGCGCGCTGCCGGAAATCCCGGAATCGGCCGCGCGATCGAAAGCGCGTGGCGTAGCGCATCGCGCGTGAAATCGTGGACGAATTGCGGATGGCGAAAGCGCACCTCAATTTTCGCGGGGTGCACGTTCACGTCCACTTCCTGGTACGGCAGCTCGAGAAACAGCAGCACCACGGGAAAAACTCCAGGCGGCGTGACGTTTCGATACGCCTCGTGAATCGCGTGCAGCAGCAGGCGGTCGCGCACCAGCCGCCGGTTGACGAAAATGTAGATTCCGTTGCGGTTCGATCGCTGTATCTCCGGGCGCGACGCGAACCCGCTGATGCCCAGCGTCGCCGCCTGCTCGTCCGCTTCGAGCTGCGGTTCGGTGATCGCGGACCGAACCGGGCCCTCGTTCGGCGGAATCTCCATCAATTCATCGAGCGCCTGCCGCCCGAAAAGCTGATAGACGCGCTCGGAGAGTTTCTCCACCGGCGCGCAATCGAGAATCAGCTGCGAAGGTGTCTTGAGCACAAAATGTGTCTCCGGATGGGCGAGCGCATAGTGCGTAACGAGCGACGCGATATGGCCCAGCTCCGTCGTCTCGGATTTCAGGAATTTTCGCCGCGCGGGCACGGAGTAGAAAATGTCGGCGACGCTGATGGAAGTCCCTGCAGGAATGCCGGCAGGCTTCACGCTGATAAGCTTCCCGCCCGCGAACTCGATGCGAGTTCCCTGCTCTTCCTCCGGCGTACGCGTTTCCAGAAGCAGGCGCGAAATTGCCGCGATCGAAGGCAGCGCCTCGCCACGGAACCCCAAGGTCGCAATCGAGAGCAGATCGTCCGCCGTTCGCAGTTTTGACGTTGCGTGGCGCTCGAATGCGAGCAGCGCGTCGTCGTGGTTCATTCCGCTGCCGTCGTCAATTACGCGGATCATGCGCTTGCCGCCCGATTCGACCTCGATGCGAATCGAACGCGCTCCGGCGTCCAGCGCGTTTTCGAGCAACTCCTTCACCACCGACGCGGGCCGCTCCACCACCTCGCCCGCCGCAATCTTGTTCGCGACGTTTTCCGCCAGTATGCGTATTCGCGACATTGATTACTCGCTTTGCTTCTTTACGGAAATCCCCAATTCGTCGAGCTGATCCTGATCCACCGTCGAGGGCGACTCGGCCATCAAGTCCACCGCCGCGGTCGTCTTCGGAAACGCGATCACGTCGCGCAGCGATTTTTCTCCCGCCAGCAACATCGCGATGCGGTCAATTCCCAGCGCGATTCCGCCGTGTGGCGGCGTGCCGTACGTCAGTGCATCGAGAAAAAATCCGAAGCGGTGCCGTGCCTGCTCGTCGCTCAGCCCTAGCGCTTTGAACATCCGCGCTTGCACGTCCTGCCGATGAATTCGAATGCTGCCGGAGCCAAGCTCATTGCCATTGAGCACCAGATCGTAGCCCTTCGACCGGCATTCCCACGGCGCGGATTCAAGCTTTTCGATATCCTCCTCGAAGATCCCGGTGAACGGATGCTGCGCGCTCACCCAGCGCTTGTCGCGCTCGCTCCATTCAAAGAGCGCGAAGCCGGTGATCCAGGTGAATTCCCATTTGGTACGATCAATCAGATTGAGCTTATCGCCCAGATGGAGCCGAATCTGTCCCGCGACGTGAAGTGAAGTGTCCGTGTGCGGAATCTGTTCTTTCGCGGCGGCGGCAACGATCAAGTCGCCCGCCTTCGCGCCCAAGGTTTCCGCGAGTTTCTTCAGCCCGTCCGCGCCGAGATTCTTTTCGAGCTGCGACGAAATTCCCTCCGCCGTCACTTTCGCCGTGTAAACACCCCGAGCCCCGGCCGATTTCGCGAATTCAGCAAGCTCGTCGAGCTGCTTGCGCGACCACGAAGCCGCTCCCGGCGCGACCACAGCCTGCACGTTGCCTTCAAAATGCAGCACGGAGCGCGCCGGCTCGAAGAACTCGGTCACGTTGTGCAATTCCATGCCAAAGCGCAGGTCCGGCTTGTCCGAGCCATAGATGCGCAACGCTTCCTTATACGCCATGTGGCGGAACGGCCGCGGCACCTTGATGCCGACGACGGCGCAGACGCGCTCCATCACGCGCTCGATCGCGTCGAAGACGTCCTGCTGCCGCGGAAACGACATCTCCAGATCCAGCTGCGTGAATTCGAGCTGGCGATCGGCCCGAAAATCCTCGTCGCGAATGCACTTGCAGATTTGAAAGTAGCGGTCCATGCCGGAAATCATCAGGATCTGCTTGAAAATCTGCGGCGACTGCGGCAGTGCGTAGAACTGTCCGTGATGAATGCGGCTCGGTACCAGACAATCCCGCGCGCCTTCCGGCGTCGAGCGCGTCAGCAGCGGCGTCTCGATCTCAAAGAAGCCCAGTTCGTCCAGCGTTTTGCGAATTTCGAAAACGATGCGATGCCGCAGCTCGATGTTCCCATGCAGGCGCGGGCGGCGGAGATCGAGATAGCGGTATCGCAGGCGCGTTTCCTCGCTCGCAGTCGCCTCGTCCTCGATCTGGAACGGCGGCGTTTTCGACGTGTTCAAAATGTGCAGCCGCGTGGCGACCACCTCGACCTCGCCCGTCGCGATCTCGGGATTCGATTTCTGCCGCCGAATCACGCGGCCCTCGACGGCCACTACGAACTCCGAGCGCAGCTCTTCGGCCTTAGCGTGCGCTTCGGGATTTTGTTCCTGATTGAACACAATTTGCGCGATTCCGGCGCGGTCGCGCAAATCAATGAAGATCAGCTGCCCGAGATCGCGCCGTCGGTGGACCCAGCCCATCAAAACGACGTCCGTATCCGCATCCAATATGCGCAGGTCGCCGCAATATTTTGTCCGTTTCAGATTCCCGAGTGTGTCAAGCAACTGTGCCTCTCCGCTCTGATTCAAGGTATTCGAGTAGATCGTTTTCGTTGAGTTTCTTCTGCTCGGCGTCCGCAAGGCGCTTCAGCGTGTACGTACCCGACGCCACTTCTTCTTCGCCGATAATCAGCGCGTAGCGCGCGCCGAGTTTATCCGCAAGCCCCAGCGACTTCTTGAATTTCATGGCCTCGAGTGGCAGCTCGACGGCCACGCCGCATTCGCGCAGCTTTCTCGCGATTCGGACCGCCGCGGGATACGTAGCAGGGCTCATCCAGGCAATAAAAACGCCTAGGCCCGGCAGTTTGGGCGCCTGGCCACCCTCCTGTATGGACAAAATCGCCCGATCACTCCCAATCGCAAATCCAATGCCCTTCGTCGCATGGCCGCCGAGAAGTTCGACCAGGCCATCGTAACGCCCGCCGCCGCAGACCGCGTTCTGCGAGCCAAGCCCCTCTGCGGTGACCTCGAAAGTTGTGCGAGTGTAATAGTCGAGCCCGCGCACGAGGCGCCAGGTCTCCTCGTAAGCGATCCCGCGCAGATTCAATTCGTCCTTCAATTCCGAGAAATGTTGGCGGCAAGCGGCGCATAGATGATCCGGAATGCGCGGCAGCGTTTCGATGATCGGCTGTTCCTCAGGGAGCTTCGAATCGAGGACTCGCAGCGGATTCGTCTCGATTCGCCGCTGGCTATCCGCGCCAAGCTTGTCCTTCACCTTCAGCAGCTCCTGCCGCAGCACCTCGACATATTTCGGCCGGCACTCCTTACAGCCAATCGAATTGACCGAGAGCGTAATCAGCGCCAGCCCCGCGCGCTTGAACAGCACCATCAGCATTTCCAGAACTTCCGCGTCAATCGCCGGCGCGTCCGATTGGCCCAGCACCTCCGCGCCGATCTGGTAGAACTGCCGGTAGCGTCCCTTCTGCGGCCGTTCCCGACGGAACATCGGGCCGACGTAGTAGAGTTTCACGTTCCCCGGAAGCGTGTGCATCCCATGCTCGATGTATGCCCTGACAACGCTTGCCGTCGCCTCCGGCCGCAGGCTGATCGAGGACTCGTCGCGATCCTCGAAGGTGTACATCTCCTTGCCTACGACATCTGTATCCGCGCCGATGGACCTCGCGAATAGATCGGTCTCTTCGAAAATCGGCAGCCGGATTTCCCGAAAATCGTAGGACTCAAAAACCTCACGCGCAGCCCGCTCGAACCAATTCCAAAGCGAAGAATCAGGCGGAAGGATATCTCGCGTGCCTTTAATGGCTCTGAATTGTCTTTTTTCAGTCATTTCCGAGTAACGTCAACGAACAAAAGTCATCGGAACATACTAACAGGCGCATCCACTGATGCAAGGGAATCACCCAGACGAAACGCAGCTGACTTTGGGCGCCAACCGCGCCTCGACATTTTTTTCGCGGCGGTGCCTCATGTTTCTCCGCGAAGTATGAAAGGCATATTCGTCTCCAAAACAATTTCGAAATCTCCGATATGCTGACAAGAAAGCAACTCGCGAGCTCGAAAGATGTTCAAAAGTCCGCACGCATCCGCTCGTAGTGCAATGATTCGGCGCGTCTTATGGTCCTTTTGCAGCCATTTGAAACATCTATCCCCTCCATCGAAACGTTGCATTTTACGTAAACGATACTTACGTATAGTGTCCGGCCCTCAGGTTCTTACTTTCCAAGAGGAGAGTACCTAATGGCCGAGAAGACAACTGGAGAAATGCAAGCAACGTTAGGCTTGACCGGGCTGACGATGAACGCGATGGCGTTGATCGCACCCGGCGCTTTCTTATGGCTCACTTTTGCGCCCCAGATGACGGAGGGGGCAACGGCGCCATCCATGTGGATTGGCATCGTGTTCGCGCTGTTGCTTTGTCTTGCTACCGCGGTCTGTTACGCGGAAATGGCAAAGCTGTATCCCGGCACCGGAAGTTCGTATTATTTCGCCGAGCAGGCCTTCTTGAATCATGACAAAGCGTGGAAGTACGCGCGCCTCATGAAGTTTATCGTCGGTTGGGGTTCCCACCTTTACTACTGGATTTATCCGGGAGTGATGGTTGCGGTTACCGGAGTGTTCTGCGGCTACATCACCGGCACGCTGTGGCCCAACTTTATGAGCGCGTCGAACCCCGGTCCGATGTTTATGATGGCTGTCGCGATTGTGTTTTCTTTCGCCGTCGCGTACATCGCTCATCGGGGCGTGAACGGCTCGACGGCCGTCAGCATCGCCATCAACGTCATTCAAATCTCGGCGCTGATTGTTTTCTCCGTGATGGCCATCGGCTACCGCATGAATCACGCGCCCGGCAGCGTTGCCCGCCAGTGGGATTCGACGACCAGCGCGTCTTTTGATTGCGAGTTCGCCACGACCAGCCAAATGGTGAGCGGGACGGCGACCGATGTAGTCACCCGCGATGCAAACATGAACCCCGTTTGCAAGGTGGATGCATCCGGAAAACCAGTGCCCTTTCACGTTGACTACACCATGAACGACTCCAGCGGGAACTTCCTGGCTCATCCGACGGCTGGCTCGGTTATCAGTCTCCATAAATTTCAATGGATGTTCGTGCAGGCGACAGTCGCGATTCTAATTCTAGTCGGATTTGAATCGGTCACTTCGATGGGCGGCGAGGCAAAGAATGCCAAGCGGGACGTGCCCATCGCCGTCATCACTTCGCTCCTCGTACAAGGGGCGTTCTGCTACCTGTTCGAGTACTTCGCGGCAAACTACGTCTTAAGTAACGGTTACTCTGCACAGAGTGCGGCGGGATCATCCGCCCCTATCGGTGACCTGATGGTAATGGTGGGCGACGCTCTTTTTGGCGCGGGTCACGGTCGCACCTTCATGTTGATTGAAGCCGTCACGGTATTCCTGGCGTTGATCGGAACCACGTTGTCCTGCATCAACACCGGGGCGCGCGTCACCTACGCCATGGGCAAGGACAACGAAGTGCCGGAAAACTTCGGCCTTCTGCACGATAAGAACCTGAGCCCCCACCGCGCGATCTGGGCATTGGCGATCATCTCTGCGGTCACCGGCGTTGTCGCTCTGCTGGTGCTGTTCGGTGATGCAGGCGCCATGTCGGATGCCACTATCGCGGCACTGCCGCACGGCTTTTGGTCGAGCGTCGGATACATGTCGCACGACAAGATGGCGGCTCTGCCCAACACCCTGCTCACCGTCACATTAGCCTCGAACTTCGGGACGTTCATGCTCTACATGCTCAGTTGTATCACTTGCATCTACTGCTACAGCGGGCACCCGAACTTCAGCTTCCTTAAGCACATGGTCATCCCCATCTTTGGTATCGTCGCGAACCTGATATGCATGGGAGCCTACATCGTTCTCCCATTCATGGGTTACGGCACAAAGATGGAACCATTTCTTGCCTTGGGCATTGCCGCAGTATGGGGCATCTACGGAGCCATCTATTTCACGCTCAACAGCAAGAAACAAGGAAAGACAACACTGGTTACCACGCGTGCCTGATTCGCGAGCAAACCAGTAAACAATCGGGGCGGGCGCGAGCCCGCCCTGTTTTTTTTGCAGGCAAAGATGAGGTCTAATGTACAGAGGCCTTCAATTGGCAGCGGCGGCGGTTGGCGGCGGAATTGCCCGCGTGTACCGCCCGGTTCAAAACAATCCTATGGATGTCGAGTTCGCGGAACTTTCTGACGTCGGGCGAGTTCGCAAGGGCAATGAGGACTATCTCGGGCACGCGGCCCCTGCGGAACAGGAAGACGTCCGCGCGCGCGGCTGGCTTTTTGCGCTCGCTGACGGAGTGGGCGGGCACGACCTCGGAGAGGTGGCCTCTCACACAGCGATTGAAGGCCTACTCGCCGGTTTCCGCAATGCGACGCCTGGGGAGCCGCACCCCGGACTATTGACGCGCTTGGTGCGAGAAGCGAACACCCGCGTCATTGATGCCGGCCACGCGGCGAAGTCCGGTGGCATCTCAATGGCAACGACGATCGTGGCCTGCGCCCTGCGCTACGATCGCGTGACCGTTGCCCACGTAGGTGATTCGCGCTGTTACCTGATCCGCCGGGGCCAGCCGAATCTTCTCACCCGCGACCATACCATCGCAAACGAACACGTCCGGCTGAAGCTGCTTTCGAAAGAGGATGCAGCCCATGCCGAGACTCGCCACGTGCTCAGCCGTTCGCTCGGAAACGATCTGGCCGTCAACGTTGATGTCAACGAACATCAGGTTTTTGCGGGGGACGTGTTGTTGCTTTGCTCAGACGGGTTGCACGGCTCCGTGGAAGCTTCGGAAATGGCGGCTGTAGCCGGCCGCGATGGCGACCTATCCGCAGCAGCAAAGCGGCTGGTGGAAATTGCCAACCAGCGGGACGGTAGTGATAATATCAGCCTGCAATTGATCCGCGTTCGCAGCGTTGAGCGCGTAGGCATGTACCGCGGGCGACCCTACAGGCTTCCGTAACGCCCGACTTGCCGACGGTCTTCTGCCAGGCCTGCACTCTCGAGGATTCCAGTCCACCCCGGCGACCAACTCGATCACTACCGCATTGACAGCGTTGCGGCCCGCAGCGGAATGGCTTCCATCTTTCGCGGAACAGACGTTCGGAACGGCCGCCACGTCGCGATCAAGGTTCCCCATCCAGAGATGGAAATGGACCCGGTGCTCTTCGACCGCTTCCATCGCGAGATGGAAATCGGCAAGGTCCTGGATCACCCATCCGTGATGAAGGTCTATACGGACGATGACCGCAGCCAGCTCTACATGGTCATGGAATGGGTCGAGGGCCGGCTACTCCGCAAAATCCTCGACGAGAAGAGAAAACTTCCTCCCGAACGCGCCATAAAGATCACCCTCGGCGTCTGCGATGCCCTCGACTACATTCACGCCCACGGAATCGTGCATCGCGACTTGAAGCCTGAAAACATCATGGTAGATCCCGATGATCACGTCAAACTCATTGATTTCGGTATCGCCGGCCAGGCCGGCGCGCGAAGGCTCACATTTGCCAAGCTTTCGCAGGTAATGGGAACTCCCGAATACATTTCTCCCGAGCAGGTGAAGGGCAAGAGAGGCGACGCGCGCAGCGATGTCTACGCGCTGGGAGTCATGCTCTACGAGATGCTTACAGGCAAGGCCCCGTTTCAGGGGCCCAATCCGTTCGCCATCATGAACGACCGCCTGCTCAATAATCCCATTCCGCCCCGCGAAATTGACCCTACGATCTCGCCCGAGCTGCAGGAGATCATTTACCGCGCGATCGAGCGCGACCCCAAGAATCGTTACGCCTCAGCCCACGAAATGGCCCTGGACCTCCAGCATCCCGAGAAAGTGGGGGCTGCGGAGCGTCCGGAGTTGCGCGACTGGAAGACCCGGCGCACGCCGTGGATACGTAGGCTCCTCTTCTACATAATGCTGGCGTTGATTCCCATCGTCATTTTCGGGGCAATGTTCTACTTCGCGAGGCGTTGAACCTCGCGAGCAGGCTCCTCCCTGTGCTCTGAGTCCGCCAGAACCCATTTGTCGTGCCCATTCTTGACCCCGAGTGCGTCTCTGAAGCTCCATTTCGAATGCGTGGGCTCTTTACGGCGGTGACGAGTTAATGGGTCGCCTATACGCCCCTGCGCCTCGCTACCAGTGGACGATTGCGGTGAGGTCATAAGGTTGCAGCGACCAACCGAAGCGCCTCGCTGGCATAAAGATTTCATAAGTGTGGTTTTACGATCTGTTTATTCAATCCATAGATTTAATGAGTTGGACCATTCGAATGCTGGTCTGTATTTTGTCTTACCGAATCTTTTTCTATGCATAGGTCGCGAACTCATTAGGCAGAAATATGAGCGCGACAGGGAGGGAGAGGAAACCACATGAAACGCACTAAGAGGTGCATTACAACATGGGCCGCAATGATGTTGGCGGTGACCGTGGCGATCGTCTGGTCGCCTGCGTCACGAGCAGCAGAGGACCAGCCGGCCGCGACCCAGCCAGCAGCTGCGACAGCGCAGCCGGCGGCTACGGCGCAGCCCGCGGCGACTCCGCAACCTGCAGCGGCGGCTCAGCCTAGCTCGGATCAGCGATTGGAGGAGCTCGAAAAGCAGGTGACGCTCCTTCAAGAGGAGATCGCCGCGCTGAAGACCGACTCGACGCCGGGCCTAAAGACGGCGGCGCTTACGGAGCCAGAAGCGGGAGGCGGCTCGTTCAATCCGACGCCGGCTGGGGAAGATGCGCCGGCGAAAATCAGCATCGCGAGCCTTTTGGGCCCCATCACGTTGAGTGGATTCGGCGACGTGTACTACGGGTATGACTACAATCACCCGTTCGACAACATGGCCGGTCTGCGCTCTTTTGAGGCGCCGACGAACGGGTTCAACTTCAACATGGCCGAGTTGATCCTCGACAAGGCCGCCGACGCGACATCCGCTGAAAGCCGAATCGGATATCACGTCTCCGCTGGCTACGGCTACGCTGCGAGGGTTATCGATGGCACCGACAACACGGGGTTCAGCTCTACTCCCGGCTATGGCGCCAACTTCTTCGTGAAGGAAGCATACGTTTCCTATCTCGCTCCGCTCGGCAAAGGATTGACGATCACGGTCGGCAAGTTCGTTACTCCAATGGGCGCGGAAGTGATCGAGAGCAACGCGAACTGGAATTATTCGCGCGGCCTTCTCTTCGATTACGCGATTCCATTCTTCCACTTCGGAGCGAGCGCGAAGTACACGTTCAACTCCAAGTGGGCCGCCACCGGTTATCTCGTCAACGGCTGGAACAACACGATCATCAACCACAATTCGTCTGATTTCGGCTTCGGGAGTTTCGGCGCGAGCTCAGGGCTGACGTATGGCGCAAGCGTCGTCTATACGCCGAACATGAAGTGGTCTTTCACCGAAAACTACTTCGCCGGTCCCGTAACCGACGCGTACGGATTTGACGGCACCACTCAAAACGACTGGAAGCAGATCTCCGACACCGTAATTTCCTACACGCCAAACGCTAAGTGGGCGTTCATGCTCAACGGCGACTACGGATTCGGGCCCAGGTTCTATGACCAGGACTGCGATGAAGCCACGACGTCAACTGGTCCGAAACCCGAAGGAATCATCGAGGGTTGCGAGGCAAGCCCGGCAGTCGACTGGTGGGGCGTCGCGGGGTACGCGAAGTACACGTGGAGTCCCAAGACTAACTTTGCCGTTCGTTACGAGTATTACAGTGATCCCCAGGGCTACACCGGTTTGCTATTTGGTACACCCGGCTGGGCTCAAGAAGTCACTGGAACGTACTCCTACAACCTCACGAGCGCTTTGCTGATTCGTGGGGAATACCGGTACGACTTTGCGAACCAGCCGATATTCCCGAAAAGCCTCTCCAACGGCGAGGTGGTGAAGACGCAGAATACGGCAACGCTTAGCTTCGTCTATACATTTAGCAGCGCAAACCTGAAGTAGATCTGACTACCGCGGCTCCGTCTCCATCTCCACGGAGCCGCATTTGTGCACGGAAACGGCCGCCCGGCATTGCATCCCCCGCCGGGCGGCCTTTCCATTTCCAAGCCAAATTAGTGAGGATGCGGCCTCGACACTCTGGCTGCACTTCGAACCGCCGTGTGCCTATCGCCGCGCTGCCGAGACTACATTGCCGTTCGCGTCCTGCACGAATGTAAACTTCGCCGTGGCTTTTGGCTTGGTGCTGTTCTCGGCGGCAATCTGCCCGAGCGATTTCTGGTCCTCCGCCAGGATTGCCTTGCCCTCGGCAACTGCCCTGTCGAACGAGAGGAACGTCGAGGGAGCGAAGGAAGGATCCCCGCCGCTGACCTCGCTCATGTCAAAGGTCGCGCGCGGGTAAGATGGAATGCGAGCGACATTGGCGCCGCCGATACTGCCGCCGCCGGTGCCACCGCCGCCGCCGTTGAAACTCGACGTAGGCGTGGCGCTCTGCCCCGCGCCCCTCACTTGAGCGTGAGCGGGAATCGAGCACAGCAGAACGAATGCCGAGACCCCAAAAAATATCTTCACGAAAGACCCCCTGTAACCCGCCGGCCCAGCCGGTGGCACATGCGTACTTGGCAATTGCCCTGCCAGATGCGCCCTTCGGCTCATACGCAGCAAATTGAATGATTTACCGGGAACCTTCGTACGCGAGAATTAGGGCCTGCAGAAGGGATACGGAATTCGCACCCACTTGTGTGAAAATCCTTGGAGCCGCGACGGAAGACCTCGTACCAGAACTAATGGGACTGGGCCATGACTGCCAGGAAATGGACGCCATACGGATCGAGCTTCAGCGTAAATCGGGGTCTTTCGAATTCTCGCATGACGAACTGCGCTATCGCTTACTAGAGTCCCTTCCACACGGCATACGCTGCACCCTTCAGTGGGCACTCCTCGTCCAGCACCACGTGAATCGGCACCTTCGCCAGGAAATCCGTCATCTTTTCTTTGTGCTGGAATGCGGCCGTGAAACGCCCGGTTTTCAGCAGCGGCAAAATCTTGACCGCGATTCCGCCGGTCACATACACGCCGCCGCGCGCGACCGTCCGTACTACGAGATTCCCCGCTTCTGAGCCATAAATCTCGACAAACAAATCCAGCGCAGCGGCACATACCGGACACTCTTTGGACAGCCCCATGCGCGTGATCGCCGGCGCGGGATCAACGGACGGGTCGTCGAAACCCGGATGCCGCAGACCGGGATTCAGAAATTCATGCAGCGTTTTGAATCCCCTTCCAGAAAGGATCAGCTCTGCGCTCACGAATTCGCCGCGAGTCTTGATGAATTTCCACAAATCGGCCTGCTGATCGGTATGCGGTGCGAAATCGGCGTGGCCGCCCTCAGTTGCAGTGGGAATGTGCTTCGTTCCGTCCCAGAACAGGATGGCTTCGCCGAGTCCGGTGCCGGCGGCGATGACCACCCGCGGCGCTTCCGGCGCAGCGACCCCTGCCTGAAGCATTTCCAGGTCGCTCGGTCCCATGACGCCGACTCCGAATGCGGCGGCTTCGAGGTCGTTCATCAGGCGGACCCGCTCAAGCCCCAGCTGCTTCGCCATAATCGCACCGTCCACAAGCCACGGCAGATTCCCGGTGCGCACGCGATTGTCCACCACAGGTCCCGCGATTCCGAAGCCGGCCGCCGTGGGCTTCGCCCCGGTGACGCTCACGAAATCCGCGACGATTTCTTCCAATCCCTTATGTTCGCGGCTCGGGTAGCGCTTTTCCGCAACGCGATTCAGCTTTCCCTGCTGCACATCGAATAAGCCGAGATTGGTCTTCGTTCCCCCAATGTCGCCCGCAAGAATCACGCGCCCCTCCGAACTGTGCGGTCAGAATTCCTCAGAATCGCCGAGCATGAAAAGTAGACTTAGATCGGTCGCCAGCGTCGGCCGTCGGAAACCGTCAGATCATCCGCCGCCCGTGGCCCCTCGCTCCCCGCCGGATAGTTTGGGAATGGCGGCGCGGACGCGTTTTGCCACGCCTCGAGGATCGGGTCCACCAGGCCCCACGCCGCTTCTACGCTATCGGCACGATCGAACAGCGTGGCGTCACCGCGGATGCAGTCGTTGATCAGGGTGGCGTACGCCTCGCGTGTTCCGCCGCCGAACGCCTGCTTGTAGCGAAAATCCATGGTCACTGGACTGATGTGCATCTGCGACCCGGGCGATTTCGCCCCGAAAGAAAGTGAAATCCCTTCGTCGGGCTGAATATTCAGAACCAGCGAATTCGGTTCCACGCTTTCGCCCTGAAACACCATGTGCGGCGCCTTCTTGAATCGAATAGCGATCTGCGTGATGGGTCGCGACAGCCGCTTTCCTGAACGCAGATAGAAAGGCACGCCGCTCCACCGCCAATTGTCCACCAGCAGCTTCAGCGCGACGAAAGTTTCCGTTGCGGACTGCGGCTTCACCCCAGGCTCCTGGCGATAACCGGGTACGGCCACGCCGTTCACGGTTCCCGGTCCGTACTGGCCGCGAATTACGGACTTCCACACGGTCTCGGAATTAAACGGCCGGATGGATTGCAAAATTTTGATTTTCTCGTTGCGGACCGAGGTGGCGTCGAATCGCGCGGGCGCTTCCATCCCGACCAGCGACGTGAGCTGCAGCACGTGGCTCTGGATCATGTCGCGCATCGCGCCCGCCGATTCGTAAAACGCCGCGCGCCGCTCGACGCCCAGGGATTCCGCGGCCGTGATCTGCACGTGATCAATAAAGTTTCGGTTCCACAGCGGCTCGAAGATGCCGTTGCCGAAGCGAAAGACCAGCAGGTTCTGCACCGTCTCCTTGCCGAGATAATGGTCAATGCGATAGACCTGCTGCTCCGCGAACACTTTCAGAACTTTCGAATTCAGCTCGCGCGCCGACGCGCCGTCGTGGCCAAACGGTTTCTCGATGATCACGCGCGTCCACGACTCTCCGTTTTTCGACTTCGCCAGGCCGGAGCGCCCCAGCTGCTCGATGGCATGCTCGTAAACTTCCGGCGGCGTAGCGAGATAAAACAGCCGATTGCCCCCGAGCTGGCCCTCGGCATCAAGTTCGTCCAGGCGCTGCGCTAGCTTTTTGTACGACTCGGGATCGTCATAATTCCCGTGGAAGTAGTAGAGGTGCTGCAGGAATTCCTGCTGTTTCGCGCTATCGGCTCCGGGTTTATCGCCCTTCGGCAGAAATTCGCCGGCCCCGCGCCGGAACGCGTCGTCGTCCATCTCCGTGCGCGCGAATCCAAGCAGCTTAAATCGCGGTGCGAGACAGGAATGAAGCGCCAGATCGTAGAGCGCCGGCAGAAGCTTTCGCCGCGCCAGGTCCCCCGACGCGCCGAACATCACGATGGCGCACGGATCGTTGGGAATCTCGCAGTAGTAGGAATCGCCTCGCGGTGCATCGGCGACTTCAGTGGGGCGGGTACTCATCGGCGTTCTCCGTAGGGGTTGTTGCGGAAAGCTCGGCCGAAGGAAGCGGCTCGGAAGCACCTTCCCTGACTCAACTCGCTCCGCGAGCCAACAGCCTACCATAATCTGCGCCGCTACTTGTCACGTTCACATGAACGATTCCAGCGTCCGCCCGGCATCACCCACTCCGCCACAATCTGACAGAGACCAGGGGCACCTTCTCACAAATAATCCCCGTCAGGGCCCGGTCAAGGCAGGAACATCAGGGGTTTTAAGGCCTGAGGCCGGCAGGGTGAAGCATTTGTGAAATAGCGCGAGAGTCGCTTACAACAGCGCGAAGTAGCGAATCAAATTGCCGTCCGCCTTGCGTTCCCCGACGCCCACGAAGACGTACCGCATCAGCCAGTCGTGCTTGCCCACGTTGACTTCAAATGTGGGGAACGCGCGAAGGTAATACTCCGAGGGATCAACCGTCGGGCCGCCGGAAAACGCCATCTTCCGCAACCGATCCATCGTATCCGCGTTGCGTCCCCAGAGATATCCGTTGTTGCGGACCAGAATCAGCGTGCCGTCATTCTCCTGCAGCATGTAGCGTGCATCGAACGCCAGCACGTCGTCCGGACGAAATAGCGAATAGTCGCCGCCGCTATTGGGCACGGCCTTGCCGCTCAGGTGCGGCCCTGAAAATTCGCCGCTGTCCACATACACGGCGCCTCGGCCCGCGCCCGTCGGCATCTTCTCGATATTCTGCACGCGCGTGAAGCGCAGCCGAACCTCAAATGCGAACTCCAGCTTCAGTTCTTGCAGCGTCGAACGCGCCGAGCCAAATGGTCCCGTATCGGTCATCAGAAACCTCACCTCCGGATTGCGAAGTGATACAATCCCCCGGTTCTTGCAGCCTGTCAATCATCGCGCGCGGTGCGAATTGGCCGCTATCGGTCGCAGTTCATCTCAGTTCCCAGGGAGGTTGGCAATGAAAATCGCACTCATCGGGGCCAGCGGGTTTGTCGGCTCCAAAGTTCTCGCCGAGGCACTGCAACGTGGGCATCAGGTCACGGCCATCGTTCGCAATCCCGAAAAGCTTGAGTCCCATAAAAACGTCACCGCGAAAAAAGCCGACGTCCTGCAGGTTGACGAGCTGGCCCGCATCCTCGCCGGTCATGACGTCATCATCAGCTCGTTCAATCCCGCCCGCGGCGTGGCCGGTCCGGAAGTTTTCGACAAGCACGTTGCGGGACACAAAGCCATCATTGCCGCCACCAAGAAATCCGGCGTCAAGCGATTCCTGGGCGTCGGCGGCGCGGCCAGCCTGAAGACGCCCGCCGGAGTGGAACTGATTGACTCGCCCGACTTTCCCGCCGCTTACGAAGCCTTTAAGCCCGGCATTCGCGGCACGCGCGAGCTTTATTATTTGCTGAAGCAAGAACCCGAGCTCGACTGGGTGTTTGTCGCGCCTTCTGTGACGATTGCGCCCGGCGAGCGCACGGGCAAATTCCGGCTCGGCAAGGACCACGTTCTCTACGACGCGAACGGCGTAAGCAAGATTTCGCTCGAAGATTATTCCGTCGCGCTCCTCGACGAACTCGAACGCCCGCAGCACCACCGCGAGCGCATCACGGTCGGATATTGATCGAATAACTCGTCCATGCCAACCGCCGCCCCTCTCACAACCGAAGACCGCATCGCCATCAACGACCTGCTCGCCGCATACGCCTGGGCGCTCGACACCGGCGACGTGGACGCACTCGTCGCCTGCTTTACGCCCGATGCCGTCGTCATCGAAGAAGTCTTCGAGGATCCCGATCGCTGGGAAGGACACGAAAATATTCGCCGCTTCGCCGAACACTTCCGCAACGTTCCCAATTTTCCTGGTCGCCAGCATCACCTCACGCAGTCCATCGTGAAGGGAGATAGCGAACGATGTTCGGTGCGATCGTTCGCGCTCGTAACCGAATGTCAGGGCGAGCCGCCCTACCTCATCCGCTTCGCGGGCTATTGGGATGATCAGCTTGCGAAAATCGCCGGTCGGTGGCTATTTACCGAGCGAATCATTCGACTCTGGGATGGCGAAGTGCTCGCGCGATTTCCCGGCCGCGGAAAAAGAGTTCCGCGCAAACGCCCGCCCGAGCTTGTCGTCAAGCGCCCGTAGAATTTCCTGATTTCTCGGACGGCGTCGAAGATATTGGATGTAGAATGCCGCGTGTTTCGGGGGATGGGATGTGCCGCACCAGCATGAGATAGGCCACCCGAGAAGGACAATCAGAATGAAAACTCGTATGTTCGGTTACACGACGCTTTTTCTCGTCTCCGTACTGGCGTTCGCTTCTTCGCTCTCCGGTCAGGAGGCGAAGCCAGTCCGCACGGATGCGGGTCCGGTTCAGGGAACCCTCGAGAACGGAATCACGATTTACAAAGGTATTCCGTTCGCCGCGCCGCCATTGGAAGATTTGCGCTGGCGCGCGCCGAAGCCTCCCGCGCCCTGGAAGAATGTTTTGCAGGCCGACAAATTCGCGCCTGCCTGCTTGCAAGTGCCGGTCGTGATGCCCGCGCTCGGACTCGATGCCCTGACCGTGAGCGAGGATTGCCTCTACCTCAACGTCTGGACTCCCGCGAAAACGCCGAAAGACAAGCTCGCCGTGATGGTCTGGATTTACGGCGGCGGATTTACGATCGGCGGCACTTCCCTGGCCCAGTACGACGGCCGGAACTTCGCCAAGAAGGGCGTGATTCTCGTCAGCATCGCGTATCGGCTGGGCGCGCTCGGTTTCCTCGCTAGTCCCGAGCTGAGCGCAGAGCAGGGAGGGCACTCCGGCAATTACGGACTGTTGGATCAGATCGCAGGGCTGCAGTGGGTGAGGAAGAACATCGCGGCATTCGGCGGCGATCCTAGCCGCGTAACGATCTTCGGCGAATCGGCTGGAGGAATTGCCGTCAGCATGCTCGCCGCTTCGCCGCTTGCTAAAGGACTCTTTACCGGAGCCATTTCAGAAAGCGGCGGATCGTTCGCACCGGCCCGTCTCGCGAACGAAGGCGGCGAAAATGTGCCTCCGCTTGCCGTCGCGGAGCGCAATGGCGCGGCGTTTCTCGCCAAACTCGGCGCGTCCTCGATCGCCGATGCTCGGAAAAAATCCACCGACGAAATATTGAAGAGTTCGAGTCCGGGCCTGGGCGGTTCATGGCCCAATTTCGACGGCTATGTGCTCCTCGGTGATCAGTACAAGCTCTATGAGGCGGGCCGCTACAACGACACTCCGATCCTAGTCGGCACCAACGCGGACGAAGGCGCGCTTTTTGTTCCGTCCATCACCGCCGCGGCATACGAGGCCAATGTTCGCGCCGGATATGGCGACTATGCCGACAAGATTCTGGCGGCGTATCCGGCCGGATCGAACGCCGAGGCGTTGCGCTCTTCCCGCGATCTTCAGCGAGACTCCCTCTTCGCCTGGAGCACGTGGTCCTGGGCGCGTCTGCAATCAAAAACCGGCAAGGGAAAGACCTACGTGTATTACTTCAGCCATCGCCCGCAGTATCCCGATGCTCCGCAGTTCAAAAGCTGGGGCGCCGCACACGGCTCCGAGATCGCATTTGTATTCGGGAATTTCTCCACCGCTATGCCCGCGAGTGACGCCGACAAATCTGTGTCGGACGAGGTTTCTTCATACTGGGCGAATTTCGCCAAGAGAGGAGATCCGAACGCGTCTGCACTGCCCGCGTGGCCCGCGTTCACCGACACCAATCAGCAGGTGATGAATCTCAACGATCCGTCGAAGGCGATCCCCGTCCCCAACCTCGAGAAGCTTAAGGTGTTGGACGGCTACTACGCCTGGCGCCGCAGCCAAGCCACATCGAAACCCTGACCGCGCCTCCAACGGTTTTGTTGGGGGCACAGTCGGCAGCGAAACCCAGAGCGCTCGCGCGATGAAAGCGCATGCTGTACGTCAGTGCACGGCTTTAGCGGTGCCGAATAGGACGGCGCGAAGCGCCTTCCTCTGCGCTGTACCTATCGCCGCAAGTATTCGGCAGCTTCGAATTCCGCGCCACTCTACCGAAACTGAATTGTCGCCTTGTCCAGTTCCGCCAGCAGATCCGCGCTGAGCGTCACATCGAGCGCCGCCAGCGTCGCATCGAGCTGCTCCGGCTTGCTGGCGCCGATGATCGGACTGGTGATCGCCGGATGGACTAGCGTCCACGCTGTCGCCAGCGTTGCCAGCGGAATTCCAGCTCTTCCAGCGATGCCCTGCAAATCCCCTACGGCCTTGAAAATCTTTTCCTGCCAGTAGCGTTCCCTGTATAAATCCCCGATTCGCCCGGTGTAAGCGAACCGTGTTCCCTCAGTTGGCGGCTTCGTGAAATCGTATTTGCCCGAAAGCATTCCTCCCGCGATCGGATTAAATGGAATCACGCCCACGCCTTCCTCCGCGCACAGCGGCAGCAACTCTAGTTCGATCTCGCGAAAAAGCAGATTGTAACGCGGCTGCACTGAGACGAACCGAGCCCATCCGTGCATGTCGCTGCGCCCCAGCGCACGTGCCACCTGATATGCCAGGTGATTCGAACAACCGATGTACCGGACTTTGCCCGCATGCACCAGATCGTCGAGGGCGCCGAGAGTTTCGTCCACCGTCACATTTGGGTCGTAGCCGTGCAGCTGATATACGTCAATGAAGTCAGTGCCCAGCCGCCGCAGCGATGCGTCTACCGCATCCATAATGTGCCTGCGGTTGTTCCCCAAATGAAAAGGCTGCGGTCCCGTCGCGCCGAAACATTTTGTGGCGATCACCCAGTCGTGCCGTTTTCCCTTGATCCAGCGCCCGATGATTTCCTCCGTGCGCCCGGCGCGCTCAAGCCCGCCGCCCAGTGGATACACGTCGGAGCTATCCAGAAAAGTAATGCCGCCAGCCGACGCTCGGTCCATGATCGCGAACGACGTCGCCTCGTCGCACTGGTAGCCGAACGTCATCGTGCCCAGGCAAAGCCTCGAAACCTTTAATCCCGTTGAGCCAAGCCGAACGTGTTGCAAGCAGTCCCCCTTGCGCAAAGTGAATGCCGCGCCGTATCGAAAAGACAAGGATTCTGTTGGTGCGTCGAGACAATGTCAAGCCGCCCGCGACGTGCCAACCGCCGCGACGGGTTGCGCCACCATGCGTCCGCGCTTAAGATGGTTGACGCATCTCAACGGAGGCTTTCCCACAATGGCCGATGAAGCGCAAAACGTTCGCATGGTGAAGTGCGTGAAACTCGGCAAAGAGCTTCCCGGGCTCGATCGCATCCCGTGGAAAGGCGAAATTGGCAAGCGCGTTTACGACAGCGTCTCCAAGGACGCCTGGAAAATGTGGGTGGACCACTCCAAAATGCTGCTCAACGAATTCCGCCTGAACCCGATGGACCCCAACTCGCAGAAAATAATGGAAGAGCAGATGGAGCAATTCTTCTTCGGCGACGGCTCCAAACCTCCCGAAGGCTTCGTCGTTCCCAAACACTAGCTAGCATTAGGCTCTGTTCAGGGCCGGCGCGTGGCGCCAGCTCTCGCATCCGCTCGCGAATTCGCGCCCTGTGTTAGAATCCCGCTTGTCAGGATTACCGCCTACGCCTCTGAGGGAGGATACACCGATGCACATTCGTAACTTGCTTTTGGTTCCCGCGTTGCTTTCCATTTGCGCGGCCACCGCTTTGGCCAATACGGCCCCGAAATCCGCGCACGCGAACATCTTGGACGTGACGGGAGCAATGATCGGCACCGCCAAGCTCAAAGCCGTCAGCGGCGGCGTCCAGATTTCCGTGAAAGTTACCGGCATGACCGTCGGCGATCACGGTATCCACATCCATACGGTCGGCAAATGCGATGGCCCCGATTTCAAGACGGCCGGCGGCCATTTCAATCCGACAACAGCTCACCACGGCGTGAACAACACCATGGACCCTCATCCCCACGCCGGTGATTTGCCGAATCTTACCGTCGCATCGAACGGCAAGGGCAGCCTCACTTTCGTGGACAAAGGTGTCACGCTCGGCGACGGCGCCAATTCCCTTTTCCATGATGGCGGCACTTCGCTCGTGATCCACGCGAAGGCCGACGACTTGATGAGCGACCCTTCCGGAAATTCCGGCGACCGAGTCGCCTGCGGCGTCATTTCGAAGTAGGTTTTCAATGCGCTACGTGAAGTGCGCGGCAGCACGAGCTTTCCTCGCGCTCGTGCTCGCCGCGCCTCTCGCGGCGCAGCATCCGCCGTCCGCATCTCCGCCGGCATACGCCCACGATGTCGCCCCGATTCTGTACCGTTCTTGCGCGACCTGCCATCGCCCCGGCGAATCCGGCCCGTTTTCCTTGTTAAGCTTCGATGACGCGAAACAGTACGCGCCGCAGATCGCCGCGGCCGTCCGCGCTCGCTCGATGCCGCCCTGGCTGCCCGAGCACGGCTACGGCGACTTCGCCAACGAAACCCGCCTCACCGAAGACGAAATCCGCCTCATCGTCGAATGGGTGAAAAATGGCGCGCCTCAAGGTCCGCCGTCCGAGACGCCGCCTCCGCCGAATTTCACCGCGGGCTGGCAGCTCGGCCCTCCCGACATGATTCTCGACGCCACGCGCGCCTACTGCGTGCCCGTCTCCGGACCCGACGTTTTCTGGAATTTTATTTTCTCGCCTCAGCTCACCACTCGGCGCTACGTGCGCGCGATTGAAGTCCGCCCCGGCATTCCGCACGGCGTGCATCATGCGAACGTGCTCGTGGATCGCGCGCGATCCGCTCGCCGCCAGGAGGCCGAGCCGGGCTCGGGCTTCCCCGGCATGGATCTCAGCGTGCAGCACAGCGTTTTTGATTTCGACAGCCACTTCCTGTTTTGGAAGCCGGGCAGCACGCCGTGGGTCGAGCCGGACGGCCTCGCCTGGGCACTCGATCCCGGCACCGATCTCATTCTCAACGCCCACATCATGACTATGGGCATGCCCATGCAAGTGAAGCCTGCCCTCGGCCTCTACTTCACGGACAAGCCGCCCGACCAATTTCCGCTCCTGATCGAACTCGAACGCGATAACCAGCTCGACATTCCCGCCGGAGCCCGCGATTTCGCCGTCGCGGATGATTTCCGTCTTCCGCTCGATGTGGACGTGCTCGCCATCTACCCGCACGCGCATTATTTGGGACATCAGCTCGAAGCCTACGCCACGCTTCCCAATGGCCAGCGCAAGTGGCTGATCAAGATTCCGGACTGGGATCCCAACTGGCAGGCCGTCTATCACTATCGCGCTCCGGTATTTCTCCCGAAGGGCACCGTCGTTTCGATGCGCTGGCACTTCGACAATTCCGAAAACAATCCGCGCAACCCACATCGTCCCCCGCTGCGCGTCGTCGGCGGCAATCAATCCACCGACGAGATGGCCCATCTCTGGCTTCAAATCTTGCCGCGCGGTCCGGGCGACCGCCGCCGCGAACTACAAGAAGCAGTGATGCGGCACGACGTGGAGAAAAATCCGCGTGATTTCTGGGCGCGTCTCTGGCTCGGCGTGCTGATGCTTTCCCGGTTCGATCCGGGCGGCGCCGAAGCGACGCTCGAACAGGCCGTGCACCTCGACCCGAAGCAGCCGGAGGGACACAACTGGCTCGGCTTGGCGCTCGGCTCTCTGGGCCGCACGCGCGAATCCATCGAACAATTCCGCACGGCGCTCGCGCTCCAGTCCGATTACGCCAACGCTCGCTTCAATCTCGCTCGCGCGCTCGCAAAATCCGGCCAGCTCGATGAAGCCGCGCAAAACTTCTCCGCCCTCGCAGCCGCCGATCCCGCCGACGCGCAAGTGCACAACGACTTCGGCGAGTTGCTCCTGCGCATGGACAAGCCCGCCGAAGCCATCGAGCAATTCGACCAGGCCCTCGCGCTCGACCCTTCGAATAAATCGGCCCAGGCGAACCGCGATCTAGCCCGCACGCATTTGCCCGCGCGCTGAACTTGTTCCGATAGCAACATTCTCCCGCCTGTAACACACGCGGTCGCGTGCATGAGTTATAATTTTATTTCGATGCCCGGGTTCCTTTCCAATCTCCTGCAGTCGCTCCACGGACGCCGCAGGGACATGCGTTTTCTTTGCCACCGCCTGCTGTCCGAGCGCGGCGAGGCCTCCCAAACCGCGATCGCGCAGGAAATCATCGCCGCCTACAACACAATGAAGCCGGACCAGCGGCCGGCATTCTTCGAAATCCTGACCCGCGAATTTTCGCCCGACGAAGCCGACGTCCGCCGCGCCGCGGCCGCCTACGAAGGCGCGCCCAGCACGACCACTTTGGCCGCGCTTTCCGAAGCCGTCGAAGCGCCGCGCCAGGAACTGATTCGCCGCATCAATACGGCGCCGGGCGGAACCGAAACCCTGGTCACGCTGCGGGAACATCTGCTGTCGCTGCACTCCAACGGCTCGAACTTCGACGCGCTCGATTCCGACCTCAGGCACCTTTTCCGCTCCTGGTTCAATCGCGGATTCCTCCGCCTCGAACGAATCAGTTGGCAGACTTCGGCTCGCATCCTCGAAAAGCTTATCCGCTACGAGTCCGTGCATGAAATCAACGGCTGGCCCGACCTGCGCCGCCGCCTGGAATCCGACCGCCGCTGCTTCGCTTTTTTTCATCCGGCGCTCGCGGACGAGCCGATCATCTTCGTGGAAGTAGCTCTGTCGAAGGGTCTCGTCGGCGATCTCGAGCCGCTGCTCGACGTCAACGCTCCGGTTCTGCCGACCGACAAAGCCGATACCGCGATCTTTTACTCCATCAACAATTGCCTGCAGGGCCTGCGTAATGTTCCCTTCGGAAATTTTCTGATCAAGCAGGTGGTGTCGGAGCTTGCCGCTGAATTTCCGAACATTCGAACTTACAGTACGCTTTCGCCTCTGCCGCTTTTCTCCCGCGCGCTCCAGGACACGGAGAACGAACTTGGCTTCACTCCCGCTCGCTTGTCGCGATTGCTGGCCGAATATTCCGGCGAGCTGACCTCATCCGGCAGGCTCCGCGATCCCGTGGACGCTCTCTTCAAGCTGCTCGAGCAGCCTCTGCTGCATCGCAGGGTTCTTGCCGAACCGCTCGAGCGACTCGCCCTCGCCTATCTCACTCGTGCACGACGCGGCACAAAACTCTACGACCCGGTCGCCACATTCCATCTTTCCAATGGCGCGCGTCTCGAGCGGATCAATGTTTTCGGAAACTTGCGGCCCTATGGAATGGAAGCGTCGTACGGCGTGACGGTCAACTATCGTTACCTGCCCGATGAACTCGAGGAGAATCACGAACGCTTCGTGCGCGGCGGCCAGATTCGCGTACCCAGCAACCTGTTCCGCGAGCACAAAACCGTCGCCGACGCCTGGGATCCTTCCCCGGATAAATCAGCACGCGAAAAACGCCGCTAACGCCGACGCGGTAGCTTCCGTGAGACGTCTTCGTAGGGGCGTAGCACCGCTACGCCCGGCAAACATTCTTGGCAAGATATGTGCCATTCATGGAAAGGGGGCACACAGTTGCCTATTCCGCCGCCGCTTTGAAATCGGGCTCATCTGATCCGCTCTGACTCAACAAAGCAGTAGCGGCCCCCACATCCTCTTCACGAACGCGCAATTTGACCCCGCCCAGCGCATTCGACAAAAGCCAATCCATCCGAATGATGTTCTGATCGCCCAGAAACGACTCGATGCCCGCCGAGTCGAGAACGCTCTTCGCCACCAGCGCTTCCGGCAGCGTCATATGCTGGCGGATAATCACCAACTTCGAGAGCTTTGCAGACTCCGGTGGCGGTTCCGCTTCTTCAAGCTTGGTCTTGAGCCCTCGCCGCGACAAGTCCATTTTCAGCGCCCACTTCGCGGCGTCGGAAAGCGAACCCGCATCCGCGGCCAGCTTCTCGACCTCGCCCTCGGTCATGCTTCCGTACAGCCGCGATAGGCGCCAGCGTTCCTTGTCCAGGTCAGGTATCGTCATCCCGCCAAAAATATACGCGAGCCTGAGCCGGAATCCAACCAGGTCTCCGATGAAAGCACTGTCACTCGATCAAACCGTGGGCGCACGAGTAGCTGAATGCGAGAACGTTCATGGGGCGTGTTCTGGCGATTCGTCTGTCCATTCCCAAGCGTGTCCGCAGGAACGACACTTCCACGCGACGTGCCTGACCGGGATCGGAAAACCGACCAGCAGTGTGCCGTACGCGAGGCGCATCATCAGCCCGCGGAACGAGATGTCGAACGACTCGCAATTTGGGCAGCGCGGCTGCTTGTACTCTCCAACACCCTCCACCTCGAACGACTCGATATAGTCCTGATCTAGCAGTTCCCCCGCATCGGCATCCTCTGGCCGGACCCAAAGTTTGATTCCACCAAGCAGGTTCGACCACAACCAGTCCATCCGAATAGTGTTCTCATCAATCAGGACACATTCAATACTCGCTGAATCGAGAATGCTCTTTGCCAATAGCGCGTCTGGCAGGTCCCTGAACCTGCGAAGTATCACGGGCCCAGGTGGCTCCTCGTCCGCCTCAGTCTGAGAAGGAGCTGGGCTCATCGGCGAGGCTATTGCGGACCCTCTGCGCGAGATTTCAAATTCCAACGCTTCCCTTGCAGCGTCGGAAAGCGAACCTGCCTCGGCGGCGACCTTCTCCAGCTCGCCATCGGCCATGCTCGCGTACCGCTCGGCCAATCGCCGCCGCTCGCGCTCGTATTTGGCGTCCCCGGCCATCGTGCGCGAAATATACGCGAGCCTGAGCCCGAAACCAACTACTGCCGGAGAGCGCGATGGGCGCGACGAATCTTAAGCCTTCTCTGTGGTCTCTGTGCCTTCTCCGCCTCCACTGTGGTAAGTCTTAATCCTCTCTCAGTACGTTATCTGCGTTCGCTGCGCCGAGCGCCTTGGCGAAGGGTGCGATGAGTCTTGTATGATTGCCGCTTAATGCGAACGTCGCTTTTCCTCGGAACCGTAGTTCTAGCTTTCCTAGCCGGTTGCGGCGACGACAATTCCGCGAAATCCGATGCCGAACTTGGATTGAACGCGCAACAGTCCTCAGGGCGCCATTTGTATCAGCAGAATTGCGCTGCCTGCCATGACGCGCATTCGGTTCCCGGACAAAACGGTCCCAGCCTGAAAGGGATCCTCAAAAAACCATTCCTGCCTAGCGGGTTGCCCGCCAACGACAGATTCGTTCGGCAAACTATCCTCACCGGCCGCAACATGATGCCGGCCGTTGGCAGCTCATTCACTCAGCAGCAGCTCGACGATCTCCTCGCCTACCTGCACGCGCGATAGACCAACGACAGGCCAACGCCCTATTTTCGTCCTCCACTCTCTCCGCCGCCACCGCTACCGCCGCCACTGTTGCCGCCGCTGGCTCCGCCTCCGCCTGAATACCCACCGCCGGAGCCGCCGCCGCGAGACTCGCCGCCACCGCTATATCCTCCGCTGCTCGAACGCCCTCCGCCCCCGGAGTAACCTCCTCCACCCGATCCTCCGCCACTCGAACGCGCGGTAGCATTTCCACCTGATCCGTTTCCCGATTTTCCCGCGCTTCCGCCGCCGCGCCCGCCCGAGACGCCACCGGATGACGATCTGCCGCCCTGATTTATCTCCTGGTTCGAGTGCTCTCCAAAAACTGTCTTGGAGACGCGCGACGAAGACTTCGTTTCGCCGCTGGAATTTAACTCCGCGACGACAACTGGCTTCTCGGTGTGACCATCAACTGTTACACTCTGCTCGACAAACTTCTTCGAATCGTAATCATAGGTAATCTTCGGCCGGCCGCCTGCCGGTTCGCCCTTTTTCGCGTCATACGATGGGTCTTCTACCCGCCGCGCCTGGATCTCCGGCGGCGTTGCCTTCGCCATTTCCGGGAACGACGCGGCGCGAAATTCCTTCGGCGGCGTGGATTGAGTTTCGGTTTTGGCCTTCGGATTGTAAGCGGCGAGCACTACCTCGCCTCCGGGTTTCGCGGGCGCAAGAAAAATCCCGTGCCTCAAGTTTACCGGCGGCTTGCCCTGCTCGTCGCGCGGGTGCGGCAACACGAACCCCACTTGCTTCCCCTGCTTCACCCAGCGAACCGGGTGGCGATGCTTTTTGTGCAGGATTACTACGTGATAGTTGCCACCGCGCTCAAAGTATTTGCCGAAGTGACACACCGTCCAACCCGACAACACCTCCTGCGCGAATTCCGACCTCTCGTTATAGAGCGCGACCAGCTTGTCGTATTCCTCCTGAGTCGTCGCCTTGGCGGAGGTCACCGTCTCAGTCGGATAAGGGCACTGAGCATATGACAACAAAAAGGGTAACTCGCGAGGCACGAACGCCGGCGCGCCGCTGGTATTCTGGCCGGGCAACTGCGATGCGGACGCTACCGTTGACGTCGCGGCACCGCCGGCATGCGATACTTGCGCAGGCACCGCTGCGCTCGCGCCAGCCGCCGCGGTTGCCTTCTGAGGCACAGAAGCGGTTCCCTGCGTATTTGATGGTGACTCTTTCGGTTGCCAGCACGTTCCATAAGGCGCGCACGCGTAAAACTCTCCTTCCGTATACAGGTCCGCGAGCCCCGGTATCGGACTGCTAAGCCCCGAAGCCTTCAGTCCTGCTTCCGTCGCAGCGTTTCGTTCGGCCACCTGAGCAGCCACCCAGGTGTCCCAATCGGACGATCCCGGCGACTGCCCCGCGCCCTCGATCTGCATCGGTTTGTCTCCCTTGAACACCACCGTCTGGCCTTTCTTCAGTTCGAGTTTCGAATTTCCGTTCGGGAGCATGCTTGATCCGGCGTCGGCCTGCGGCGTAATGGCCATGCCGTCTAGATAACTGTCGATCCGGATGTAGGAACTCTCTGGATAATTGATTTCGATCTGACCGCTGGGCAATCGAATCACAAAGTCTTCCTGCGGATTAGCCTGGATGTTTGTCGTCAGCGTGCCGGTGACAAGTTCAATTCGAGTTTCGATGTGCCCGCTTGTAGAGGTAAGTTCTGTGAAGAGCAGAACGGAGTTCGGTGCCAAATACACCATCGCCCCGCTTTCGAATTCCACTTCTGCGCGTCCCGCTCCGGTTGCTAGCGCGTAGCCTTGCTCGATCGGTAGATTGGCCTCGGCAGTCTCCCACGGCTTCTGCAGATTGGGACCCTTGGTGTCCCCCCGATTGAAGCGAACGTCACCCTCGACGTAGAGCAGGCGCACGAGTTGCGTCTCGCTTGGAGGAACGTCCGCGGCCCAGGTTGTTGTTGAGGTGACTGCGAGTAATACAGCAAGAACCAGAAGCGCTGCCGGGAATCGCCGATCAATCTTCATCGGAAACCTCCATCTGGAAATGGGGTCCTGCCTCTGTGACGGAAAAGCCCTCGCGGAGGTTCCAGAAAGATTTATATTTGCGTAAATAGCCTAACTGATTCTTTGTCCCGCCACCGATTCCGCAATCTCCACACCACCTCACGCTTGACAACGACTTCCCCGCGCCTAACATGGATATAGTGAGATTGTGTGCCGATATCGAGACGCGAAGTCACCGCCCCGCAGCGGTTCGCGGGACGCCAACGGCCGATTCTCGCCCCGGCGAGTCCGCTGTCGCGCGGGTACGGCCTGTGGCTTCCGCGGCGCGTCTTCACGCGATTGCGATGCCGCACATACTCGACACACCCTGCCGAGTAATTTTCGAGCTAACTCGAACAAAACAAAGGATGGGGACCCTCATTAGGTGTCACACAATTCGAGCCTGGCCAGACACTCAGAACCCGAGAATTTCGCCAGCGCTCCGCCGCCCATGCGCTAAAATAAGCTGCTTCCCACTACAGGAGAGACTCCTTCTCGCATGAGCCTACCTTCGAAAAACTCGTTCTCGACTCGCGCGACACTTCGCGTCGGCAGCGACTCATTTGATATCTATCGCCTGGACGCGCTTGAGCGCGCTGGCGTCGGCAACGTGGCGCGGCTTCCCTTCTCGCTCAAGGTGCTGCTCGAAAATCTTCTGCGCCACGAGGACGAACGCTTCGTCCGCACGGAAGATATTCCCGCGCTCGCGGGCTGGGATCCCTCCGACGCCGGGGGCGCCACCGAACGCGAAGTCTCCTTCATGCCCGCGCGCGTTTTGCTGCAGGATTTCACCGGCGTGCCCGCCGTTGTGGATCTCGCGGCGATGCGTGACGCCATTCGCAAGCTCGGTGGCGACCCGAAAAAAATTAATCCGCTGCTTCCGGCGGAATTGGTGATTGACCATTCCGTGCAGGTGGACAAATTCGGAGGCGCGGACGCCTTCGCATTCAACGCTGGTCTTGAAATGGAGCGCAATATCGAGCGCTATGCATTCCTGCGCTGGGGCCAGAAGGGTTTTGAGAATTTCAAGGTTGTTCCACCGGATACGGGCATTTGCCATCAGGTGAACCTCGAATATCTCGCGCGCGTGGTCTTCCGTGAAAAGCAGGGCAGCTCGTGGATCGCGTTCCCCGATTCGCTCGTCGGCACCGATTCGCACACAACGATGGTCAACGGCCTCGGCGTGTTCGGATGGGGCGTCGGCGGCATTGAAGCAGAAGCCGCCATGCTCGGCCAGCCGCTCTCGATGCTGATTCCCGCTGTCGTTGGATTCAAGCTCCACGGACGCCTTCCGGAAGGCGCCACGGCTACCGACCTCGTCCTCACCGTCACGCAAATGCTGCGCAAGAAAGGCGTCGTAGGAAAATTCGTCGAGTTCTACGGCACGGGGCTTTCGAGCCTCACCCTTCCCGACCGCGCCACGATCGCCAACATGGCACCCGAGTATGGCGCGACCATGGGCTTCTTCCCTGTGGATTCCGAGGCGCTCGCCTATCTGCGCTTTACCGCTCGCGCCGAAGATCAGGTTCGCCTCGTCGAAGCCTACACAAAGGAACAGGGCCTGTTCCGCACCGATCAGACGCCCGATCCGATTTTTTCCGATCGCCTCGAGCTGGATCTCGCAACGGTCGTCCCCACCATGGCCGGCCCCAAGCGTCCGCAGGATAGCGTGCCGCTCACGGAGGCCAAGACTGCATTCGAAAAATCGCTCACCGAAGCGATCAAGCACACGAGCGTGCAGAACAACGGCGACAGATTCGATCTCGCCGATGGCTCCGTAGTGATCGCCGCGATCACCAGCTGCACGAACACCTCGAATCCCTCGTTGATGCTCGGCGCGGGACTGCTCGCGAAGAAAGCCGTCGAGCGCGGCCTCACCTCGAAGCCTTGGGTGAAGACCAGCTTCGCGCCCGGCTCGAAAGTGGTCACCGATTACATCGAAAAGGCCGGCTTGTGGCCCGCGCTCAATTCGCTGGGTTTCAATCTAGTCGGCTACGGCTGCACCACCTGCATCGGCAATAGCGGCCCGCTTTCCGAGCCTATCGGCAAAGCGATCAAAGATCACAATCTCGTCGCCGTCTCCGTGCTCAGCGGCAATCGCAATTTTGAGGGCCGCATCAATCCTCTGTGCCGCGCGAACTATCTCGCTTCGCCGCCGCTCGTCGTGGCCTACGCGCTCGCCGGCCGCATGGATTTCGATATCGTCAACGAGCCCCTCGCAAACGACCAGTCCGGAAGGCCCGTCTATCTGCGGGATATTTGGCCGTCGCCGCAGGAAGTGGAATCAACGATGCGCAGTTCGGTGACCAGCGAAATGTTTTCCAAGGAATATGCCGACGTGTTTACCGGCGACGAGCACTGGCGCGCCCTGCCGATTCCCGAAGGCGATCTCTACGCCTGGGACGATAAATCCACCTACATCAAGAACCCGCCATATTTTGAGGGTATGCAGGTCAGGCCAAGCGCCATCGCGGATTTGTGCGGATTGCGCACTCTCGCCGTTCTAGGAGACAGCATCACCACCGACCACATCTCGCCGGCAGGCTCGATTCAGGCCGACGGTCCGGCTGGTAAATATCTGATCGCGCACGGCGTCCAGCCGAAGGATTTCAATTCTTACGGCGCGCGCCGCGGAAATCACGAAGTGATGATGCGCGGGACTTTCGCGAATATTCGACTGCGCAACCAGCTCGCGCCCGGCACCGAGGGTGGATGGACGATCCATCAGCCGAGCGGCGAAAAAATGTCCATCTACAGCGCAGCGATGCAGTACCGCGACGAGAAAGTGCCGCTTCTCATCATCGCGGGAAAAGAATACGGCTCCGGATCATCGCGCGACTGGGCCGCGAAAGGCACGATCCTGCTCGGCGTCCGCGTGGTCCTGGCCGAAAGCTTCGAACGCATTCACCGCAGCAATCTCGTGGGAATGGGCGTTCTGCCGCTGGAGTTCATGCCCGGCGAAAGCCCGAAATCGCTCGGCCTCACCGGTCTCGAAATCTACGATTTCGAAGGTCTCTCGCAGGATTTCGAGCCACGCAAGAAAATACAGGTGACGGCGCGCGACGCGGACGGCCAGGTCGTGCGCCAGTTCACCGCCATCGCGCGGGTGGACACGCCCTTCGAGGTTTCCTACTACCGGCACGGCGGCATCCTGCAGTACGTCCTCCGCCAAATGCTCTAAGCCGCCGCACAACATGGCGGCGCTCGGATCGCCGCGCTATTCGCCGAGGGCCGGAACTACGCAAAGCTGCTAGTTCTGTTTCTTTTTGCCGAAGAGGCCGCCGAGCGAGCCCGTGGCCGCTTTAGCTGCGCCGACCGGTGCGCCGGCCACGCCTTTGACCGCGTTGCCGGCCACTCCGGCCATGTCGGGTAGGAACACAGGATTCGACGTCGTGCCGGTAATGGTGAACGGGATGCCGCCACTATTCGAATTCTTCCCGCCGCCAAGTGACATCACGGACGTCATCGAGCCCATTGCACCCGCAGGCTTCGCGGACATTTTGAAATTGAGCTGACCTGCCGCGCTGATGGTTCCGTTTCCTGTGACAGTTGCGAGCGTTGGAACGACAACATCGAGGTTGCTCAGCTGCGTTTCCGCAGGGTCCACGTGCACGTCGGTGCTAAGCGTCTGAATTTCGGTGTCCGATCCATTTCCGCCGCCCCCGCCCCCAAGCCCCGGAAACGACGCGAGCTTGGACTTCATGTTCAAGCCGCCAATCTTGCCGTCCGTAAGATGGACTGGTCCGCTGATGACCAGTTTGTCCGCAGGACCGCTCAGGGCGAGGTCAAGATCGAGGCTGCCGCTTTTCAGAGAAGCTCCAGGAGGAAGGTTGATCGCGGCGGCCGGAAGCATGCCCTCGAGATCCTGAATCGGCATTCCCTTCCCGTTCATTTTCATGTTGAGCGTTGGCGAGGCGCCAGCGATATCGTAGCTGCCGGTAAGGTGCGCGAGCGCCTTGCCGATGTGCACGTCGCCCTGCTTCAGTGTGCCCGTCTGGCGCTTCAAATCGTAGGTCGTGTCGTAGTCAACGTCCACCGGCACCGTCGCCGGAGATCCTGCGGCCTTCAGCTTAATCTTGTTGGCCTTTACGGTGCCCTTCGAATTCGCCTGGTGTCCATCGGATGCGACGTTGCCGGTGAAATCAATCACGCCGGCCAGACCCAGCGCCGGATCAACGACGCCGCTCGCGGCGATGTCGAAATGCTCGACGTCAACTTTGGCGTCCAGCGGCGTGAGCGAAGCGTCGGCTGCATCAATGGGGCCGGCCTTGCCATCGAGCTTTACGGTGCCGCCGCCCGGAGCCTTCAGGGACAATTTGAACGGAAATTGCGAGGTGTAGGAAAGGTCGGAAGCCTCGAGATTCACTTCGGAGTAAGTCTGCGTTTTCGGGTGCGCGCCGCCCGTGCCCATGACGATCGTGCCGTTGGAGATCTTCAGTTTCTCCACGTCGAAATTCGCGGGGGCGGAGGAATCCTTGGCTTTCGGTTTGGCACCGCCCGCGCCCAGGGACGAAAAATTCCATGCGCCGGAGGGAGAACGCAGCAGCGAAACATCCGGATCAATCACGGTGAGCGAGCTCACCTCAAGCCTCTTGGAAAAAATCATGGGAAGTATCGCCACGCCCACCGTCACCTTCTTCGCCTGGAGGAAGGGCGTGTGGCTGAAGGCGGCGTCATCCGCAACCACGACGTTGTCCACGGAGACGCCGCCGCGGAGGATGGCGAGCGTGATGTTGCCGATTTGGACCTTGCGGCCGAGCGCGCTTGACGCTTCGGTTTCGATCGTCGGCTTGAATTGGTTGACGTCAAAGAACAAGCGGAGACCGATACCGATCAAGAACAGAACGACGATGACGATTCCAACGATCTTCAGGAGTTTTTTCATGTCAGCCTCCGGGGAAAGGCGTTCGAGCGGGGCGCGTTATGCAGCGCTAGGGGCGCAATCATACTCCTGCGGCAACGCCACGTGACAACAAGTTTTTTTCAGGAGAAGTTTGGCTGGGAGGCCTGGACTCGAACCAGGATAATCAGATCCAGAATCTGATGTACTGCCAATTGTACGACCTCCCAGCCGATGGGGAGACAACAAAAAAGGCCGCCAAAGCGACCTGATCTACTTTAACGGCGGAAGAACCATTCGTCAACCGGGCGATTGGCGGCGAGATCGAATAATTTCTTCGCGCCCACAGAAAATACCGGCGTCAGTCAATGGAATGCTGGTTGCCAAGCAGGTGTGCCGGGCACGATATATCGTGCCCCTACGAAGAAAAATCTGAGGAGATTTCGTGGCGAGCGCAATGCCGAATCGGCGCCGGGCACAGCATACTGTGCCCCTACGGGTGGCGCGGTGAGATGGGAACAAGGCGTTTATCGCGAACGTAGAATTCGCGGTCGCGCCAATGAATGCGCTGCGGAAAGAAGCTGGCGAGCCAGACGACGAACGCGAAAGCGTCGCGCAACGGCAGCATCCACAATTTCTGGCGAATGAGCTGATCCTGCATCCCGCGAGCTCCCGTGCCCAGCGCTACTTCATAGCGCAACAGGCAGTAGCCGGCGGTGAATACGAAGACACCGGGCCAGGAGTGCGCGAGACACATACCAACAATGGACCAAACGAGGCCCTGCGTGAAAATCAGGCCGAGGTGCCCCCACGGCCGCGAATAGCGGATGCTGAGATTCCAGCGAAGCTGATGGCGAAAAGCATCGCCGAGCGTTTCCTCGGGATAGACGACATCCACCGGAAAGCGGCTCAGCTCGACGCGATGGCGGCGCGCGGCGATGCGATTGCCGAGTTCGTAGTCGTCGCAGAAATAATCCACGAGCGATTCGAAGCCGCCGATTTCGGCGAGATGCTTTTTCGTGGTCGCCATCACGGCGCCAAGCATGAAATTGACGCCGCCCAGCAGCCACGCGACAAGGACGCCCGGCGCGAAATCCGCGCTATTGCCCAGGGCTTCGAGATCGGCGGCGAACCCGCCGTCCGTAATCCCACGGTAAAGACACGTGACACCGCCGACAGATGAATCCGAGAACGGCCCGGCCACCGCGCGGAGAAAACCCGGCTCGATGCGCACGTCGCTATCGCTGACGATGACAATTTCGTTGCGCGCTTCGCGGACCATGCGGCACAGCTTGTTGACCTTGTCGCTGGCGCCTAGCGGGTCAGAGCCGATCAGAAGGCGGATCGAGCGCTCGGGAAAATCGGCAATCAATTTCCGGATGACCGGGATGGCTGGGTCCTGGTCGTCGGTGACGCAGAAAAGGATTTCGAACTCGGGGTAATCCTGGCGGCAGAAGCTGGCGTAGTTTTCGTAGGCTTCGCGGTCGAGACCATGAATCGGTTTTAGGATGCTGACGGGCGGGCTGAAATCGGAAGCCAAAGGCTGGCTAAAAAACCTGCCCGCTGCGATGATTGCGAGAATGTAGTACGCGAAAGGCGCAAGGGACACCAGCAATAGCGCGTCGCGAATCAACGTCCAGGGCGTCATGATCTCACAGACAATCTCACAAATGCGGAGCAGCGGCTAGCAGATCGGGCCGACCCGATCCGGATCCATGCGCTGAAGTCCATTCGCAGTAACGCCCACCCCAACGATTGCAGGATAGGACAGGCCGAGCAAGGCGATGCTTCGCCGGTTCCGCCGCGGCAGAGCCATGCCCCTACAAAGATTCTCGAATTCTTGCGCATTTTCTGGAGCCCCGCCAAGCAAGGCACTGTCGCCTACTGCTTGCCGAGGAATACGAGCACGACGCCGACGCAGACGAGAAGCACGCCGGCCCAGCGCTGGGGAGTCACGCGCTCGCCGAGAAAAATCTTACCGCCGAGCGTCCCCACGGCGTAGCTGATCGCCGTGGCCGGAAAGACAAAGCTGACGTTGGCCAATGACAGCAGGGCCAGCAAGGAGAAGAACCCCGCCGCCATCATGGTGATGCCGATCCAGAACCATGGCACGCGCAACGCGCGGCCGAGCGTGTGGATGATGGCTCGCGGGCGGAAGTCCGTAACCTCGCCGACAGTCTTCATCGTGTGCGACATGCAGATCTCGCCGCAGGTACCGGGAACGACGATTAAGAAGTAGAAGATAACCTTGGTCAGCACTATCCCTGCTCCGTGGTTCGCGGCGGCGTTAGTCCAACGACGAATACGCCCACGCAGATGAGCGCGACACCAGCCCAGCGGGTGGCCGTGATGGTCTCGTGCAGTACGTATTTCGCCAGCAGGGCGATAATCAGGCTGCAAATGGACGAAGCCGGCAGCACATAGCTGTAGTCCGCCCAGGAAAGCACGAGCAAATATGCGACGAAGAAAGTGAGCAGCAGGCCGATGCCGAGCCAAATAGTTCCGGAGGTGAACGCGCGGAAGAAAAAGTGAAATACGTCGGCGGGCGACCAACTGACCATCGGGGGAATGCGCTTCATGCCCTTGCCGAGAAACATATCTCCGAGCGGGGCCACGCAAACGATGACCAAAATCAGCGCGAACGTTTTTAGGTGCAGGCCTTGCGGCGCCGTCATGCTCCTTGAGACTCGCCGATCCCGGAACGCGGGTTCATCGGCGGCACGGCAACAATCGCTTTCTGGTCAACGCCCTTGCGCTTCTTGGAGACCCGGCGGCGATCGGCGCGGAGCTTCATGAAGTCCACGGCCTCATGATAGAGGCGCTTGCGCTCGTGCGAATCCCAGAGCGAGTCACGAACGATGCGCCATGCGACCTTGGGACGGAAATAGTAGCTATCGTAGAAACGGTTGACGGACTCGACCATGTATTCCTTGGAGAGGCCGGGATACTCGAGGTGAGGGAGCTGATGGCCGCCGTCGTCGGTGATCGCTTCGCCGGCGAGGAAGCCTTCGCGAACGCCCTGATCGTAAAGCTCGGTGCCGGGATAGGCGTGCGCCATCGAAACTTGAATTGTCTCGCAGTCGAGTTCCTTCGCGAAGTTGATGGTCTTCTCGATGGTTTCCTTGGTCTCGCCCGGGAGACCGATGATGAAGTCGCCGTGAACGTGAATGCCGACCTTCTTGCAGTTCTTGACGAAGTTGCGGCCCATATCGAGCGTCTGGCCCTTCTTAATGTTCTTCAGGATCTGCGCGTCGCCCGATTCGAAGCCCACGATCAACAGTCGGCAGCCGGAATCCGCCATAGCCTTCAGCGTCTCGTAATCTCCGTGGACGCGGGCCGTGCAGGACCACTGGAAGCCAACGGGCTTGAATTCCTTGCAGAGCGCGAGGACGCGATCCTTGCGAATGTTGAACGTGTCGTCGTCAAAGAAGAATTCCTTGGCTTGGGGAAACATCTTGTGAGCCTGGCGGAACTCCCGAGCGACGCTCTCAACTGAGCGCGTGCGCCATGCGTGGCCGGACAACGTCTGGGGCCACAGGCAGAAAGTGCATAGGGCCGGACATCCACGCGCCGTATAGAAGGAAACGAAAGGATGAAGAAGGAACGGCACGTTGTACTTTTCGATTTCAACGTCCTTCTGATATACGTCCGTGGCGAAGGGCAGCTCATCCAACTCGGCCGTCTGCATCAAAGGCCGCGACGGGTTGTGGACGACTTTGCCGTCCTTCACGTAGCTGGCGTTTGCGATCTCTGAAAGCGGCTTGCCCTGAGCGTACTCGACGACGGCGTGGTCAAATTCACCGCGCACTACGAAATCAATGTCGGAGCTCGCCAGCAGGCTTTCGGCAGGCTTAATTTGCACCTGCGGACCGACGAAACAAATCTTCGTATCGGGCTTCTGTTCCTTCATCCCTCGAGCCATGCGCAAATCGCTCAAGAAACCGACGGTCGAAGTGAACACGACGACGAATTCGTAGTCCCGCGCGATCTGGACAACTTCAGCGGGCTTGATATGGTGCGGGGGACCGTCGAGCAGGCGGCTGCCGGGCAGCATACCGGCCGGATAGGACAGCCAGACCGGATACCAGTACGACTCAATCTCGCGCGTGGCAGGCCAGCGTGAGCCCGCGCCACCATCAAATTTCTCAAAACTTGGCGGATTCAGGAGCAGAGTCTTCATTACAGACGGCATGTACGGTATCCCCCTCAGAACTTCGCACAATCCCAGCCAGAATACTCATTCTACTGCATCTCGCCGGTCATCCCAAGCGCGGCTTTTTGGATTCGTTCTACTGGAAAACCTTAGCCAGCTGGCCGGTCGCCTGGAGCAGGGTCAACTGCGCCTGCTGGCGGGCGAAATCGGCGTCGAGAAAGGCCACCCACTTGTCGTTTTCGTCCAGGCGGGCTTGCTCGATTTCCTGCAACGTGATGCGATTTTGGTCGAACTTGGCCTGTTCCGACTGAAGCGTTTCCTGCGCCAGCTGGAGATCGAGGCGGGCCACTTCCCTGCTGGCCTCCAGCTCGCGCACGCTGCGCGCCTTCTGCTGGACATCGAACCGAACCTGCTGGCGTTTGTTGCCGAGCAGCAACTCGGCTTCGCTCAACTGGCTTCTTGCCAGCGAGACATTCGCCGAGGTCTTGGCGGCGAATATTGGGATCGTAATCTGCACCCCCACGTTCAAGTTGTTCCGCTGGAAGTTCTTATAGAACTCATTATAGTCGTTGAACTTACTCAAGATGCTGTACTGGCCGACGAGATTCACGGTCGGAAAATAGCTCCAGCGCGCGCCTTTCAGGATCTGCTCTCGCGCCGCGCGCTCGTTTTCCGCTTCCGCAACGCCGCGGTCGCTCTGAATGGCCATGCTCTCGATTTCGGCTTCCGATTGTGCGGACGCGAGCTGGGCCGCAAAAGACGCGTCCTCCGGCTCGACCTCAACCGATTGCGCATCGGGAACACCTGTCAGGTCGCGGATTTGAGCCTCGAGAAAAGCCTCGCGGTCTTCGGACTTCACAACCCGCTCGGCGATGCGAGCCAGCGTCAATTGCGTGCGCGTCACCTCGATGGGAAGCTCCTGATTCGCGGCGACGCGTTCACGAATGGCTTCCAGAATCTTCGCGCCGCTCGCCTGCTCGCCGAGCATCAGCTCCATCGAATGGCGGACTTTGGCCAATTCGAGATAGGCCGTCGCGGTTCGCACGATGACGTCGTCACGCACGCGGTCAAGCTCGAGTTTCTGATTCTTCGCGCGATCCTCGGCGGCATGCTGCGTGCCCTTGAGGAGCGGATTGAAAAGCGCCTGGGTATAGTCCAATTGAAAGACGGAGGGCGCCTCGCCGCCGGGCAATGATGGAAAGCCGTACGTGTAAGCCAAGCCAGCGCCGGTATAGAGGTTCGGCCTGAAAGCGGCGCGGTCCACGCCGACTTCGCCCAGCGCGACGTTGTATTGCACCTGGGCAAGTTTCACGTCGCGGCTATTCTGAAGAGCCAGCGTCACAGCCTGATGCAGCGTCAGCTTGTCCGAATCCTGCGCGCGCGCGGGAATCGCGGCGAGAATCGCACAAAATGCGACGATTCCGGCAAGCGCGAGAATGCGGTGGCGACTTTGGCCGATTTGTATCACGTGGCTATTCATGGCGAAGCGATTCCGTTGGTTGCAGGCTCGCCGCCCGGTTGGCGGGCAGGTAGCCGAAGATCAGGCCCGTCGAGCAGGATACTACGAACGCCAGCACGACTGAGACCCACGACACGGGAACGGTAATACCCGCAGCCTGCGGAAAAAAGCCGATCAGGAAATTCAGGAGAACCGGGATCGCCACGCCGATTGCGACTCCAGCAAGAGCGCCTGTCCCACTGATGGCCATCGCTTCCATCAGAAACTGATAGCGGATGGCGTCCCGTGTCGCGCCGATAGCCTTCCGGACGCCGATTTCGCGCGTACGTTCGGTCACGGTGACCAGCATGATGTTCATAATCCCGACGCCGCTGATCACCAGTGCTATCAGCGCGATCAAAATAAGGACCACCATCAGCGCGACCGCAATCTGCCGCGCCGTCTCCAAAATCCCCGCAGAATTCTGGACGCGATACTTCGCGCCTCCGCGGTGGCGAGACTGAAGAATTTCCCCCAATTCGCGCGTGACGACCGGAATGTCATCGGAGCGGTTCGCCAGGACATACAGATTCCTGAAATACGGCGTCCCGGTGTAGTACTGCAACAGGGAAAAGGGGACGATCATGGATTCCTGGCTGATCTCCGTGGAGCCAAAGGTGGCCGCGCGTTCCTTGAACACGCCGATCACCGTGAAGTGCAGTTCGCCGACTTGGATTTCTTTACCATTCGGATCGTCATACGGAAAAACGCGGCGGGCGAGAGCTTCGGTCAACAAGCACACCTTGCTGCGCGAGTCCATATCGTCGGAATCGAAGTATCGCCCGCGCAAAATCGCGAGATTACGAATCCGATTGAAGCCCTGCGTGACGCCGACGAGAGTGATTGGACGCTCCTGACCGCCGACGATCACCGTCATCGGGAGCGCGTTGCTGCCCGCTGCCTCGGAAATGAGCTGCGGCATGGCCTGCTTCACGGCATCGAGGTCCGCGGGAGTAATCTGATCCTCGATCGTCAATGAGCCCGCATCGCCCGAGCTGACCACACGAGCGGAAACGAGGTTTGCGCCGATCCCTTCGATCTGCGAGAGGACGTACCGCTGACCGCCGAGAGCGACCGTGACCACCAGAACGATGGAACCGCTGCCGATGATCACGCCGAGCATCGTGAGCATGGCGCGCATTTTATTGGCGCGCAATGCCTGCATGGCGAGGGACCATGTCTCGCTCCAGAAGGCCGCTGTGTTTTGCGTGGTTGCCATGCGGAATTTGACTCGCGAGCGCCGGCGACGCGCTGTTACTGAGATTTCTCGAGCTTTTCGAGACGCTGCTTAGCTTCCTTGCGCTTGGGTTCGAGCTGGAGGGCCTCGCGGTACTGCTCCGCGGCATCAGCTCGCTTTCCCTGCTCTTCATAAAGGCGCCCGAGCCATTCGCGCGCGGCGGCATGCGCAGGCCAGTCGCTGCGATCCGGCGTGCTGGCGAGATAGGATTTCAAATCGCGTTCACCGCTCGGAAGATTTGCGTTCGCGAGTACCGCTGCAACGCCGCGGTAAAACGCAAGGCGCGGATCGTTGGGAGTTACCTGCGCGGCGGCTGCGATGGCGGTTTCCATATCGGCGGGTTTATTCAGCTGCCTGTAAAAATCGGCAACTTCGAAATATGGTTCGACGGATTTGGGCTTGGCCGCCAGAACCTGGCGAAGTTCGTTCTCGGCGTCGTCCGGATTCTTCAGGCCTTCTTTATCGTAGAGGGCGCGCGCGAGGTGGCCCGCGACAGGGTCAATCGCGGCGATGGCGTTCACCTGTTCGAGCGCTTCATCCTTGCTACCGCCTGCGATCCAGGGAGCATCGAGGCAATACTCTTCAAGGTCACGGCGCGCGGCGATATTCGAGGGATCGAGGCTGACCGCCAGCTTGAACTCCGATTTCACTTTTTTCGCGTCGGAAAAACTCCGGTCGCGGTCCGCCTGGCCGCCATAGGAGCGGCCGAGCCACTGGTGGTACAGCGAGCTCTTCGCGTCGAGCGAGACTGCCTTTTCGAGTTGCGCTACGGCGTTGTTCCAGTCGCGCGTTTCGTAATAAACGCGACCTAGCCAGTAAAAAAGATCACCGCTCGAAGGGTTTCCCGGCACGGCCGCCTGTAGCGTGGAGATCGCTCCCGTGTAATTTCCGGCAGTGATCTGGTGCTGCGCCGACTGAATCGCGGAGGAAGCGTCCGCCCGCAGTGCAGGCGCTGAGAACAAGAACCCCCAAAATAGAATTCCCGACAGGATCGCCGCGAAATACCCGTGTGAAGTCCTCAATTAGCCTCCTCGGCTCGAACTTCCATTCCATCGTGCAATTCTTTTTCGCCGGGCAGCGCCACGCGGTCGTTGCTAGTCAAGCCCGACACGACTTCATACTTCGATGCGCTGGCCACACCTACTGAGATGTCGCGGCGGCGTAGTTTGTCGTCTGCAAACACGAAGACATAGTGCTGAGTGTTATCACCGAGAACGGCCGAGCGTGGGACCACCAAAGCTCCATGTCGTTCGCGCACCATGATCAGGACCTGGACATTGGTATTCGGAAGCAAGTCGAGATGATCGTTGTCAACCGAGCATAGGACTTCGCCCACGCTACGCATCCCGCGCGCAACCACCTGTTTCGGAACTTCCTCGGTGTGGCCGTTCCAGGTGCGGCCCGGCTTCGCGTCCCACGTGACCGCGACATTCTGGTTCGGTTCGAGCGAGCCCAGGTCCGGCTCGTCCACGAATGCGCGCACACGCACGTGCCGCAGATCGGCCATCTCGGCAAGCGTGTCTCCGACTTTGACAAAGTCACCCACGTTGACAGGGAGCGAATAAAGCGTCCCATCCGCGGGCACGGTGACGGTCGCCGACCGCACTTTTTCCTCGAGAGACTGCACGAGTTCCTGCGACTGCGTTACGCGCAGGTCCGCGCCTTGCACGATCGCCGACGCTCGATGAGTCAAATCCTGCTTTTTCGCCTGAAGCGCCTGGAGATTTCCGCGCGCTTTGGCCAGGCTCGTCTGCGTCTGGGCGAGTTCGTCCTGCGTGGCGGCCTGTTTCGCCACCAGTCCCTCGAGAGCTATTTCGTTGTTCTCGAGATTCTTTACTTGCACCTGTGCGGCCTGCAAATCGCCGTCAAGCTGCGCCACTTGATCCGGAGGACCGCCGGCGCGAGCGTTGCGAAGGTCATTCTGTACGGAAAGTAGATCGGCACGGGCCTGAGCAAGCTGCGACCGCTCGTCCGCGTCATTAAGGGTCAAGATCACCTGCCCGCGGCGCACCGCCTGACCCTCCGTCGCCATCACCTTGTCCACGAACGTCGGGAACTCGGCGCGAGCCACGGTCGGAGCAATCGGCTCGACCTTGCCGTTGCTGGTGATTGTGGCGCTCAAATCCTCGCGGGCGACGCTGACAACCGCCACCATCGGCGGCTGGCGCCGAAGGGCGAGTACGGCCAGGACCGCGATGGCAAGCACCGCGACCACTATCCAGGTTATCGGTTTGCGTTTGCTGTTTTCAGCCATGATGGACCGTATATGCGCGCGGCCTGCCCCGTGAGTCACAAAATTGTAACAGACCCCTTCCGCGGTTGACTACGCAAACACCCGTTGGTTGCCGCGAAGGGCATCCTGTGGCGCTTTCCCCTCACAATTCACTCCATCTATGATGCCGATTGTGCCCGATTGAGATAGCGTGTCGTCCCAGTTCACGGCCGGAGCATTGCCGAACAGCCGCTGTTCTCGTACCATCAACCGGTGTCCGAGCTTCGATATCGAGGATTCGGACACTTTGCACAGGAGCTCACGGTGAGCTTTTTCGAAGTCAGTCGCGGGGGATACGCGGCCGGAACTCTACTCGTAGTCAGTGGATGCCTGCTGTTTTTCGCTGCGCCGAGCCTCTCGACGCCTCGGTCGCCAAACTCAGCGAGACAAAACACGGATCAGGCGAAGGAGACTGCGCCGGACCTAAAAACATTCGTTGGCACATGGAAAGCGACTTTCAACGGAGAGGTCCTTGCGATCCTCGTCCTCAAGGAACAGGGCGGCGCGCTCAGCGGCACGCTAAACAACTTCGATATCAGCGTTGATAAGGAAGGAAACCTGATTGATCCCACGCACAAGGACCAGGGCGACGCTCCGCTGTTAAATGCGCGCTTCCGGTCCGGGGCGCTACTGTTCGTGGTGATGCAAAAGGATCAGTACGCTCCCTCCACGGAATGGAAATTCCTGCCGAAGTCCGCAGACGAAGGGGAGTTGACTCCCGTTCTCGATCATCAGGTGAATGCGCCGAAAGATATGATTGTGAAGCCGATTCGCATGATTCGCGAGCACACAAAGCCCTAACTTCCGCCAGCACTTCCGAGCCACGCGAATCTTTCCTCCTGCGGACGAAACACCGAACCTCGTAATTACGTACTAACTCTAGAGGGACGGATGCGCCGGATCGCGTACGTCTTCATCGCCTTGCTTGTACTTGCCCCGATCGGTGCTGGGCTCGCCGGCAAAGCCATCGGGCCCGGAATGCTCCATCCGATCCGCTTGAATCCCGAGCGCCTGGAGCAAACTTCCCAGATGCTCGCCCACGCGGGGGCCTCCAAAGAGGATTTCGCGGTTCAGACATCGGATGGCGTCGAACTGCGCGGATGGAAGGTGCACGCGCCTGCGCCGAGCGGCGATTGGGTGCTGCTGTTCCACGGCGTGTCCGACAATCGCTGCGGGACCTTGGGCTACGCCGAATTTCTGCTGCGCCATGGATACAGCGTCGTGATGATGGATTCCCGCGCACACGGCGCGAGCGGCGGCGAAATGGCGTCCTACGGCTGGAAAGAACGATATGACACCGTCGCGATTACCGACGCTCTGTACTCCACCGAAAGTGTGCGTCACCTTTACGCGCTCGGAGTTTCCATGGGCGCCGCGATTGCGCTGCAATCGGCGGCCGTCGAGCCGCGCATCGAAGGCGTAATCGCAGAAGACCCGTTCGCGGACCTGCGCGAAGTAAGCTACGACTACGGCGGGCTGCATTTCAGTCCTCTACTTGGTAAGACGCTGCTTCGTCCCGCGACGATCTTTGGAATGAAAGCCCTGGCAAAAGCAGGAGGTTTTGACCCCGGCGAAGTGTCTCCGGAAAAAGCCGTTGCGGCGCGTCCGTTCGCCACACTGCTGATTTGCGGCACGCGAGATCACACAATTCCCTGCCGCCATGCGGAGCGAATCTACCGAGCGGCAATAGGACCCAAGGAATTGTGGATTGTCGAGGGGGCGGAACATGCATCGGCTCTCGGCCACGAGCCCGGAGAATACGAAAAACGCGTTATTCGATTTCTAAGCCTCTATTAGGAAGGCCGCGACGGGTTTCGCCTGGATGCGATTTCGTCGGCGATCAGGATGGCCTCCGCGATTTCCTTCATGGACTTTCGGCGTTCGCGACTTTCCCTTTGCAGCACGAGAAAAGCATCCTCCTCGGCGATCCGCAGATCGCGCTGCAGAATTTCCTGCGCTGCTTTGACCAGCCGCCGCGCCTCTGATAGTTCAGAAAGCTTTGAATCCTCGGCCTCGAGGCGCACCAACTCGATTTCCGGGCCCACAAGGAAGCCGATGGTCGAGACGAGGCGAATTTCGTGCTGACTGTGAACGTGCGAATCGCGATGCTGCAGATTGATGACGCCGACCAGCTTGTCGCGGCAAAGAATGGGAACGGATAGGAACGCCTCATAGCGATCCTCGGGCAATTCATGGAACGATTGAAAGCGCGGATCAGACGATGCACGGCTCGCAATCGCCACGGGCTTTTTGTTTTCGGCGACCCAACCGGTGATGCCCTGGCCCATTCGCAGCGTCAGCCGGTTCACGACCTCGGCATGGGGATTCTGGGAGGCTCGCAGGATGAGTTCATTTCCTTCGAGCACGTACAGAAAACACGAGTCGCATTTCACGACGGTCGAAACGAACTCGACCACAAGCTTCAGTACCGTGGAGAGCGGATCGGCGGCGGCAATGCGCTCGCCTATCTCGTGCAGGACGTCAATATCCAAATGTTGTTCGCGCGCAGCGTATCCATTCATACTCCACTTTAGGAACGCCACGCAAAACACGCAAATTCAAATTCGGAGTGGATGCCATCAGAAATTGAGATAAAGGTAAATCGCGCGCAAGCCGATAAGGTTAGGCAGCTTACGCGGGCGCGACAGTGGCGCTGGGCAATCTTCGGACCGGCGGCTTGGCCAGGAGGTAGAGGATTGCGCTGGCGAAACATATCGCGGCGACAATCGAGAAAATCTGTCGGTAGGAGCCATAGCGGTCGTAAAAATACCCAGCCGTCACCGGTCCAATCGCGCCCAGAATCGTTCCCAGGGGCGTGGTGATGCCCAGCAGGGCGGGGTAAACTTTCAGTCCGTAATAGTTGCTCAAAATCGTGGCCATGCAGGTGAACGCCATACTGAATCCCCAGCCCATCAGGATCGCGTAGGAATACATCATCGCCGGAGTTTCCGCGTGAATCGCCAGCAACGTGCCGGCGCCGTACAGGCAAACAGCCGCAGCCGAAATCAACCGCGGTTCGATACGATCGCCGATCGCCGCCACCGTCGCCTGCCCAATCATCGAAGAAATCAAGACGATGGAAATTGATTCCGCCGCTTTTCCGGGAGCGTAGCCAAGACCTTCGAGATGCCGCATCCCGTGGGCGATATAGATGAAGAAACCCATGAAAAATCCCAGATACGTGAATATCAGCAGCCAGAGCGTACGCGTGCGGAACGCTTCGCCGAGCGTCCAGTTTTCGGTGGTTTTATAGACGCCTTTTCTCGCGCGCGATACACCGGCATCTGGCGAACTGGCAGCATCCGTCATCATGTCTCCATCCGGCAGCTGCCCCAACTGCGCGGGACTGTCACGCACGAAAATCGCGGCAATTAACGCCGCGACCAGCGACATGCAAGCCATCAGCCACCATGCCGCTCGCCAATCTCCACCTGCTCGCGCGATCACGCGATTCAGTGTCGGCACGGCAATGAATCCTCCGATGCCGGACGAGGTCAACATCAACGACATCGCGCGTCCGCGTTTCTTGTAGAACCAGCGTGCGATCCCGACCTGTGGCCCGATGGTGCCCGCCAGGGCCACGCCCGCGCCGACGATAATTCCGAAAACGATAACCGCTTGCAACAGCGTGTTCACTCGCGTCGCCATCAGGAAAGCGCCTAGGGACGTGATCAGCGTCCCGATCACGAGCGTCGGCCGAATTCCATACTTCCTGATGGAAATTGCCACAAGCGGCCCCGGCAACCCCGCCATCAGGCTGAACACAGTGAATGCGAGTCCGTGTTGTTTGCCGTTCAGGTGCATGGCCTTGGCCATGTAGGTGTTCACCACGCTGGTGCCAAAGGTCGGAAAGGTGAAATTGAAAACGATGATGACCCAGAAAACGCACAGAAGCTTCCAGCCGTAAAACGACTTCGCTTGCATGCTTTACTCCGATCGGGGCCGTTGGCTCAGGAAGCGGGAGTCAGATACTTCACGAGAACGACTTCGTTGTGCACTTCGTTGTAAAGCAGCTCGTCCACCAGATCGCGCACCATAAAAAGACCGTAGCCGCCGGGGCGCAGCCCTTTTTGCTTGCGAATTTCGCTGTGGAGCATGGGATCGTCCTCAGGATTGCTGACGGCTGCGTGGCTCAAATCCTCGATACGAAAACCCATGCCGGGGTCCGCGATCCGGTACTGAACCATGCGTTTGGTTTTCAGGTAGGAGATGCGCACCTTTTCATTCGGATCGAGCTTTCCTCCCCATTCGATTGCGTTGGTAAGCAGCTCCCTGAATGCGAATCCGACGTGCTCGCGGTCTTCTTCGGACAGTTCGGATTTGATTTGAGACATGAACCCGACGATGCGGGCGACGGCTTCGAGTTCGCACGGAACGAGCAATTCAATCCAATGTGGCACGGCGGAGACGACTTCGATAGGCGAGGAGGTTGGCTTCGCGGAAAGCGCGTCCTTGACGAGTTCCACAACCGCTGTGGGATCTACTGGCTTTCTGAAGTAGTGATACGCCTGCTCGCGAATCGCGCGCAGCATCACTTCTGATGTATCGTCCGACGTCATCACGATCGTGCGGGGACGATTCGGCTCCTCACGCAGGCGGGCGAGCAGTTCCAGGCCATTCATGCCCGGCATCCACACGTCCGTCAAAAGCAGATCGAACCCGCCGGCGCGCACTTTTTTCAGGGCGGCATTGCCGTCCACGGCGACGGAGACTTCGTATCCAGCCTCCCCGAGCACACTCTTCAACATATGGCGGGTCGCGCGGTCGTCATCCGCAACCAAAATCTTCTTCATCATCTTCTCCTTCGCGCTCGTGGGGGACCGGTCTTTCGACCACGCTTCTTCGCTTTATCCGGACCGGCCGCAATTTCGGCAATTAACCTTTGGAAACCCGAGAGTTTACCCTCAAACGGCGCGAGAATCCTATTAGCTTCCGCAATTCTTCCGCTACGTCCCATTGCCTCGATCGTGCGGGCGTCTTCGGCAATCTCACTCGCGCCAAGCATCGCCACCGATCCTCGCAAAGCATGGGCCGCGCGCGCCAGGGCCTCGCCATCTTGAGCCGCGATTGCCTGGCGAATGGCGGACCTTCGCTTGGGGGTGTCTGCCAGAAATATTTTGGCCACATCTCTAAGAACCTTGGGGTTTCCGCCCACGCGTTTCAACAGGTCCTGGGCACTGAATGCTGCGGCAACAGCGGCGGTCGCTTCCAGAGCGGAATCCTCCGCGCTACCGTCACCAGCGCCGCAAAGATTTTCGACGGTGCGAAACAATTCCTCGTCCCGGAAGGGCTTGGCGATGTGAGCGTCCAATCCAGCTTCGCGAGACCGCTGGCGCGCGGCCTCCGAACCATTGCCCGTGACTAGAACGATTGGAATGTGGCTACCCGTTGAGACTTCCATTCTGCGAATAGCGCGCGCGGCCTCGATACCGCCCATCTGCGGCATCTCCTCGTCCAGTATCACTGCATCAAACTTTTCTTTTTCGATGCGCGAAAGTGCTTCCTTGCCGTCCTCGACGGCGACGACCTCGTGCCCGCGTTTTTCGAGCAAGAGTGCGGTGATCTGCCGATTGACGGGCGAATCCTCGGCCAGGAGAAGTCGCAGCCGCTTGGCGCTCTTTTTCGCGCCCACGGTCTGCGCCGATGAATCTGCTGCGGAATGAGTAGCTGCGACGGCAGCTTCGCCGGTCTGTTCCTCCGCTCGCGGGAGGCGAAACCAGAATCGCGTGCCGCGACCCGGCCGGTTCTCGCACCCGATCGCTCCGCCCCAGCGTTCGACGGTGATCTTGCAGAAATAGAGTCCCAGGCCAGCCTTTCCGCCACCATCCTTGCCCTTTGAAAAGAGCCCGAACAAACGGGCCGCGGACTCGCCGGCTGGCAGTCCCGGACCCTCATCATCTACGTAAGCGCGCAGAAAATTTCCTTCGGCGACCACGCCGAGCGTGACGGTCGTGCCCGAGGGACTATACCGAAGCGCATTTTCGACGAGATTCGTGTATATCCTGCGGAGGCGGGATTCGTCGCCCACAACTTTCCAATCGCGGGTGGGGTCAACGGGAGATTCGAATTCGATTCGCGCGCCGCGCGCCGCGAATACTGCGGAGAAGTCCTTGGCTATTTCCTGAGCGCATTTGGCCAGGTCCGGCGCGCTCGTCCCGTCTCGGGGGGCCGCTACCTGCGCCGCCAATTCATCCGAAAATGCCCGCAGAATGCCTCGGATCATCTCCTCCTGAATCTGCGACTGCCGCTGGCCGATTTCGATCAGCCCGCGAAGTTTCGGAGAGAGCTTCTCCGCCGCCAGCAGCGAAAAGCAGCCCCGCATAGCCGAGAGTGGCTGAGAAAGATCGTGAATCACGAAGTGGACGAGAATTTCCTTTTTCTGTATCTCATGCAGCAGCCGCTCGTGCGCAATCGCCGACTCCCTGGCCTTCTGCAGAAGCTGCACGTCGTCCGCGAATTGTTTCTGGAGATTCCGGATGAGCATGATGCGCTTCCCGACGAGTCGAAACGCGAACGCTTCCAGGGCCAATTCGCGGCCGTTCGCGCCGCGCTCGATCCAGGAACCTGAATCCACGCGTCCTTCCCCGCCCGATTCCCAGCACTCCTCCGCATCGGGAAGAAAGCTCTCGAGAAAAGGCATGCGGTCCGTGAGGCGAATGGAAGCACCGGACGTAATCGGTTCGCCCACCAGTTCGCGGCAGAATTTGGATGGCGTGCCGATGGTTTGAAAAGCCGCGTCTCCCAGATATTCGAACGCGGCATACCCTTCCGATTCAAGAAGCGCGTTCGCGATGGATTCGCTGCTCATGTCCTGGGGCGGAAACTTTGAGGCTGCATTCGTCACGTTGCGAGCATCGCTTTGATCAACGACTCGAACGCGAACTCGACGCCTTCGCCCGTCTTGGCGCTCGTCCGTACCAATTTCCACGCGCGGCTGGCCAGTTCGGCTTCCTTTTCGCGAGTGATTTCCCAATCGTTAGTTAGATCGCATTTGTTCAGGGCGACGACGAAGGGCGTCGGGCCGAAGTTTTTCTCCGCTTCGTCTTTGATCGCCAGCGTCTTGTCCAGGGTCGCGGGGCGCGTACCGTCGGCGACGAGCAGATATCCCGAAGCGCCGCGCAAATAGGACATACGAATCTTCTGATACTCGTCCTCTCCGTAAAGATCCCAGAGCATCACCGTGACATCCTGGCCGTCCACGGCGACTACTTTCTTACTTATTTTCACACCCACCGTAGTGAGGTAGCGATCCGAAAAAATACTTTCGACGAACCGCAGAATCAGGCTGGTCTTACCTACAGAGAAGGATCCGAGCATGCAGATTTTCTTTTGCAGCATCTGAGGACGAACCTCACCGGCTCTGTGGGGCTTCCGGACCGACCACTCGAAACGTGACGCTGCGATTGTACTGGCGATTCTCCTCATCCGTCTCCGGACGGAGAGGAGAGGACAAGCCGACGCCGGTCGCGCGAAGATATTGTGCGGAAACGCCGAGGCGCACGAGAGCCTGCATCGTGTTGTCGGCCCTTTCCTGGCTGAGCAGCACGTTGGTGGCTTCCGGCCCGGAGCTATCGGCACGGCCAATTAATTCGACGACCGCGTCTCCGCCCGACGACCGAGCCGTTTGCAGCAGTTTCTGAATTGTCTGCGCCGCAGCCGCGAGATTCTGCCTTTGCCGCGGATTGATTTCCGCCTGAGCCAAATCGAACAGGATTACTTTGGATTCCAGCGCTGCCTTCAACCGCCTGGGGCTGTTCTCGTCATTCAGATCCCTATCGTCCACAGCGGTGATTCCAGCGACCAAGGGCGCGCGCGCCTCCATGTTTTTCTTCCAGTCGGCCGAAGAATCGCCGGCGGCGTGCAGAACCCCGTTCTGCACGGAGAGAGTTACATCCGAGGGCGGCTGCAGTAACGCGATGGCGCGTTTCAGGACAAGAGAGTCGTCCAAAGCGTAGAAGGCACTCCAATGAAACTCCGCCCTGCTGGGATCGAGATCCCGCCCGCCAAGAAGCGACGCCGGGTTCACCGCCAGCGGATCGCGCAGGCCTTGAATGCGGTAGCGGCCATTCGCTTTTTGAAATGACGTGACTACAATCCCCGGCTGCTGCCTCAAGCTCTCAACGTACTGCGCCCACTTACGATTCTGGATCGCCGTGTATCCGTACCAGCCCGCCAGCAACACGGCCAGAGCAATCGCGCAAACCGAAACGTAAGGCCTCGACTTCGCGGATTTCTCATGCCGATAGGAAGCTGTCAAACACGCGACAAGCTCGGGACGGAAAGCTTCGAACGGCGCCGCATTTCCATCAAAGTCCTCAAGCTCGCGGGAATAGCGCTGATGGACCTCTTCCAATTTTTCCTTGAGCGAAAGCCGCAGCTCCTGAGGAGCCTGCCCCCGAATCACGGCGGCGATAATTGCCTGCGGTCCCTGCTCGATCCATACCTGAACCTGCCCCATTTGCAGACTGTCGAGCGAATCGCTCTGCTGCGTGCTGAACGAATCCCGCACGAAATCTCGAATCGCCGAAAGCATGCTTGAAACCATGTCCGCGTCCTGAGTGACCACGGCGGGATCCACCACGTGCTGCAGGACAAGGCTGGTTTTCAGGTGAATCAGGAAGACCTGCTCGACGCGATATACCAGACTGCGCAGCAGAGCCACTTCGGCGTACGGCCGCCCCATGCGAAGGGCTTCGAACCGCCACTGGAGGCCTCGAATGGAGAATGTGCTCTCCAGCACCTGATTGAACGATTGCACCGTCGAACGGAAAACTTCGGCGACGGACCGGCGAATTGCCGGACCCATCACGGGAAAGAGCGCCTCGACCAGGACGTGCGAATCCTTGCGGACTGATTCGCGCACCGCTTCTTCTACGGTCGGGGTGAGAGCTGCGCTCAGCGCCTGATTGCCGCCTTGTGCGCGCCGCAGATCGATCGCTTCGGCGACGACGGCGCTCACGTCGAGCGTGCGCTGCTCGGTGCTGTCCAGCCGCTCGCGCAAAGCAACGATCTCGTGTTGTTCTTCGCTGAGAAGAAGCGAACGGAGTTCCTGGAGGGCTTTTTCGTCGTCCTGCGGCTCGCCGCCAGCAGTTGGGCGATCAGCGCCGTCAGGAGGCTTTTCGCTCATGTGAGGGGCGGCCATGGCGCATGTGGGCTCGAGACGCTACTCGCACGGGGATCGGGCGAGCGGGGCGGGAGCCTATTTCTCGGGAAGATTAAACTCGTTCTTCAAGCGCAAGCCAAATTCGGTGAAAAGGTCGCCGAGGCCTTCGCGATCCGCTTTTTCTGTGCGCAGCGTCTCTACTTCCTGATCGAGCAATCGCTTCGCGTCGCGAGACTTTTCGGCGATTTCGGAAGTCAGCGCTTTCGATTGCTCCAGTATTCGCGCGCGCAGCTCGGCGGTGTCTCCGGTGAGCTGGTCGTCCAGGCTTCCCAGGCGCTTGTCAAACGCCTTCGCTGCGTCTCGATGCTGCACGCCCAATTCCTTGTCGGACTCGGCGCGCTCGGCCTTTTCGGTCTTCAGTCGCACTCCCAGCGATTCAAGCTCTTTCTGCACGAACGCCTCAAGCGTCTCGAAGCGCTTTTTCATTTCGTCGCGCAGGGATTCGGCGTCCTTGATCAGGCGGTCTTCCAGCCTCCCAAAGCGCTTGTCGTAGTCGCGCATCTGCGAGCCGAACAGAATGTCGCGTATCTTGTCTACATTTGCGCCTTCGTGCCCCTCAACCTCAGGGGTATTGTTCGAATGGGATTTCGCTGGGGATGCCATTTTCTTGCCTCTCTTCTTATGAGTTTTGCCCAGTTTGGAGACACTACTTCCGCGCCGCGCTGGCCGTGCCATCCGCGAACGATACTATAGATCAATGACTTGCGGCAATTATTGAATCTTTCAACCTACCCTCGCCTGCCCGATGCCCATAAACGCTGCAAATCACTGGCCAATTGAAGGCGTCGCCGCAGTGCGCCTCGATTTTCACCCTCCCGCAACGGGAGGTGTTGGATGGCCAGGTGAAAGCGTGGGCCTTCAGGCGCACGAAAAGCAGCTTGAGATTCACCAGGGCTTTAGCCCTGGCTCCTCACGCCACCGAACTAACTCGACGGCTGGTGGCCCAGGCTTCGCGCCTGTCACCGCGCGTATGAGATCTATGTGCAGCCCGTCACCGCGGAGTGACGCCTTTGCGCGCGACCCATGCTCAGTTTGTCAACGTGGGACTTTTTGGTCCCATGTCTTTCGTCAGTCGCTCGACGCGCAAACCTGCGTCCCACGTCCAAAAAGTACAGACGCGCGCTCCTGTCCTTTTGTTAAACCTTCGACCAGTCGCGCGCCGCTTTCCTTTCTGCTAGCGTGGTCGCGCAGTCTGAAGCATCAACGCTTTTCGCCGGCGTCGCTGTAGGCGAACCGCTCTCCGAGCGAGAGCCGGACAGTTCTTTGACAATTGACGATCCGATCGAAAGGGCTCCCGGCTCGACGGTGAGTTGAGCCTGGGAGATCAACTGGCATCCCGAGTCCGCCACGGCGGACGAGCCGAGGGATCTCTCTGCTTCCGTGAAATGAACTCGCAGTTCCGGTGAAAGCGCGGGCCTTAAGGTCCACGAAACACGCCCCCGGAAATCACGGCCTCAGCCACGTGACGTTAGGTTCTGGCACCGCTGACGTTGTATGTGCAGTTCCGGCAAAAGCGTGGGCCTTTAGGCCTACGAAACACACCCCACATAACGATGGCTTTAGCCATGGGATTTTACGTCGCGCCACCGTTCACAAATCACAAAAGAAGTGACACACCCTGCAAAGTAATTTGCCACGTAACTCCTTGAAAACAAAGAAAAGCACCCCTCACAAAGTGACACACTATTTCACGCACCTCCAGAGAGCCATCTCACGCAAGACGGCGAACGTTAGAAATCGAGCTAGCCGCGATTCCCAGTCCGTCGATAAATTCAAATCCGACTGCACAACCTCCGCCGCTGATGTAGACTCACCCATTCGCCGGGACAAAATGGCACATTAGCGTGACCTCAATTATGGACAAACCTGCGGCACCGAATAGCCTTCCGCGCCCGCTCGAAGGCGTCACGGTGCTCGACATGACCGTGGCGCTGGCCGGGCCGTTTGCTACCCTCCTGCTGGCCGGACTCGGAGCACGCGTAATCAAGATCGAAAATCCCACCGCAGGAGACACGTGCCGAAGCAACGCCCCCTACTTGGGCAGAAACGGCGCAACATTAACGCGCGAAAATGACGACGACATTTCCGTTTCCGCGCTCAACCGGCTGCGAAACAAACTCGCCATTACGCTCAATCTGAAGTCTCCCGAAGCTCGCGATGTTTTCGCGGACCTGCTGAAAAACGCGGACGTCGTGGTGGAGAATTTCAGCCGCGGAGTCCTTGAACGATTGGGAGTGGACTACGCCTTCGGGCGCGAGATCAATCCGCGGATCGTTTATTGCTCGATCACCGGTTTCGGCAGCGCGGGCGATCCGGGATCGGGCAAGGCGATGGACGCGATTATTCAGGCGTTGAGCGGCGTAATGTTTGCGTCGGGAAGTCCCGACGATCCGCCGGTGCGCGTCGGAGTTCCATTCGCCGATCTTTCCGCGCCGCTCTTCGGAGTGATTGGAGTGCTCGCGGCTCTGCACCAGGCGCGCCGCACCGGTGCGGGGCAGCACGTGGATATTTCCATGCTCGGCGCGATGACCACGATGGTGGCGTGCGAATCCTACGACATTCTGGAACGGTGCGGTGTGCCTCTGCGCACGGGGCAAACCGTACCGCGGCTGGCGCCATTTGGCGTGTATCCCACGCGGGACGGATTCATCGCGCTGTGCGCGCCCACGGATGCGTTCGCGCGTTCGCTGTACGCGGCGATGGGGCGGCAGGAAATGGCAAGCGATGTGCGATATGCGACGCGCGACGGTCGCGTGAAACACTCCGACGAACTCAACGAGTTGGTGCAGGCATTTACGCGCTCGATGACCACGGCGGAGGCAATCGCAAAGCTGGATTCGGCCGGCGTGCCGTCCGCCGAAGTGCGGCATCCGGACGCCGCCATGCGCGATCCCCAGGTCGTCGCAAGGCGGGAGACTGTGCCGCTGGTGCACCCGAAATATGGAGACGTGGGAGACGTGTACGGGATGGGAATGCCGATTCGCTTTTCCGGCTCGACCGCGGAATTCGACCGGCCGGCGCCCGCGATGGGCGAGCACAATGAAGAAATCTACGGCCAAGTGCTGGGATATTCACGCGAAAAGATCGAGGCGTTGCGCTCGCGAAAAGTGATCTGACCCCTTCACGATGCCCGAGTCGAATAGCGCGGCCAGCCAACTGGCTTGGCGTTACGAAAATCCGATGGCCCAGGCGTTGGAAGCCCATCGCGCCGGCATCCCCGTCGTGGGCCTCACTTCCAACACCGTTCCCTGGGAACTGATCCGTGCGGCAGGATTCTTCCCGGTCATGCTGCGTCCCGCGCGAAGCCCCACTCCGTTGGCCGATGAATTCATGGAGACGAATGTTTTTCCGGAGCGAATCCGGCAAATATTCGAGAGCGCCGTCAGCGGCGAGTGGAGTTTCCTCCGTGCCATCATCCTTTCGCGCACGTCCGAGCAGGAGTACAAACTTTTCCTCTATCTGCGCGAGGTCGCTCGCGAAGGCTCGCGCGACGGAATGCCACCAGTCTATCTCTATGGCCTGTTGCATTCACGGTCCGCGGAAACCCGCGCCTACGGAATTTCCCGAACCGAGGAATTAAAGCGGCAACTGGAAGAAATCGCCAATCACGCGATTACGGCGCAGGACACGGCAGAGGCAATCGCTGAATCAAACGAGGCGCGCGCGGGAGTTCGCAGGTTATTGGAGTTGCGGAAAAGCGCTCCGCGACTGAGCGGTACGGAAGCGCTTCCGCTGATTGGCGCGTATTGGTTCATGGCTCGCGCGGAATACGCGAAACTGGCGACTGAAGCTGCCGAGATCCTCGAGCGAAGGGAGCCTTCGCCCGGCGTGCGGCTGATCTTAAAAGGCGCTTCGCTCGATCATACTCGGCTGCACGCGGCTCTCGAATCGCATGGAGCGATTGTGGTCGCTGAAGACGATTGGTGGGGCGCGCGAAGCGTCGGAGGCGATATCAATGACGGACAGCGACGCCCTGAAGGCGATTTTTGAGCACTACTATTTGGATGCGCCGAGTCCGCGCGTGTTTCCCCAAGACGCTGCGGATCATTGGTTTGATTCTCGCGTGCGCGACGGAATTGATGGCGTGGTCTTCTATCTTCCGCCGGAAGATTGTGTCTTGGGTTGGGATTACCCGCGGCAACAAGTGTTTCTCGATAGCCTCGGAATCCCCAGCATCGTCGTGCGTGAGGATCCGGCCGCCGGAGAACTGAGTGCGCAGTCGCATCAGAATATCGAGCGTTTTGTGAAAGGAATCGCGCGGAAACGCTAGGGACCAATGTCCGAGAAACAATTACAGACTACTGTGGCGGCGGGCGCATACCAAAAGGAATGGTTCGCGCAACTGCGCCGCGATGTTTTCGAAAGCCGTCGTCCCTACGCAATTCTCCAGGCGGACATGCCGTTCGAGCTTTTTCAGGTGATGGGCCTGCCGGCGGTGAGCAATCAATGGTGGTCCGCGGTGATCGCCGCGAAGCGGCTGGCGCCAAAATATCTGGATGCGATGAACGCGATGGGATTCCACGATGGACTTTGCCGGTATTGCAGCCTGTCCATGGCCTGCACGCTGGCCGCTAATCCCAGCGAGGCGCCGTGGGGTGGTTTGCCGAAGCCCGCGTTGCTGGCCGCGCGCCTTACGTGCGATTGCATCCAGCGAGTCTTCTCGATTTGGGCGGAAGCGCTCGGAACGGAATTCTTCGCATTGGATAATCCCGGCGCCACGGAACTGCCACCGCGCTGGTGGGAACTCAGCCGCCATCGCTGGCGCGAATTATTCGAAAAGCACCGGCTCGATCTCACGGTCGCACAGTTTCGCGCTCTGATCGGCGTGCTCGAACGCATCACTGGACGTACGTTCGATCCCGCAGCTCTACGCACTCTGATGGAAGGCGTGAACCGCCAGGAGGAGTATTTCGAAGAAGTTCGCGAGCTGATCTGCAATGCCCCGAAAACTCCCGTGCGCATGAACGAACAGATCACCAACGTGATGGCGGCGCAATGGCTCCGCGGCAGCGACTGGGCGATTCAGCACGCGAAGAATTTCCGGGATGAAGTGAAGTCTCGCGTGGAAGCAGGCATTGCGGCGTATCCGGGGGAACGCCGGCGGCTCATGTGGGTCGGCGCGGGCCTGTGGCACGACACCGATTTCTACACAGCGTTCGAACAGAAGTACGGCGCCGTTTTCGTGTGGTCCATGTATCTGGCATTCGGGCCCGATGGTTACATCCGCTACGGACTCGAAGACCCGTTGGCAACCCTGGCGAGCAGGACCGTGAGCATGAACGAGCAGCTTCATCATCCGCCGTGGGCGAACGAATGGATCGTGGATCAGGCGAAACGACATCGGATTGACGGCGCGCTGGTGCTAACGCCACTCGGCACGAAGCCTTCGGCTGCGGGAAATCGCTTCATCGAGCGCGCGCTGGAACGGGCGGGCATCCCTGTGCTCCCCGTTTTCACGGACATGGTTGATCCCCGAAACTGGAATGCCGCGGAAATGATCGAGCGCGTGGGCCGATTCATCGAGGAGCGCTTGTGAGGGAAGCGCGAACGACGAACAGGCAATGGGTCATACCATTTGCGGCCACGCTTTTCGGCATGATGGCGCTCCAGATTTCGAGCCTTGGATTTGCGCCGCTGCTGCCGCATATACAGCAAGCGTTTGGAATGTCGTACTCGCAGGTCGGCCTGTTCACGGGAATGTACGGGCTGCTGGCGATTGTTCTAAGCGTGCCGGCCGGAATCGCGGCAAAACATTTCGGAGAAAAACGTGTCCTGATCGCGGGCCTGGTCGTCGTGGCGCTTGGGTTGGGCGCGCTAAGCCTAGCCGGTAGTTTTACTCAGGCATTCCTGGGACGCGGGCTCTGGATCACGGGCTATCGCTTCGCATTCGTCTGCGTACTAACGGCCATCGGGCTGACGTGTCCGCCGTCGCTGCGGGGACGATCCATGGGAATTCTCGGCGCAATGTCGTCTCTCGCGTCGGTGATTGGAGCGCCGTTCGGAAGTTCTATCGGGGAGGCGTTCGGATGGCGGGACGGTATTCGCGCGTTCGGACTCGCGGCAGTATTGGGCGCCGTGGTCGTTGCGATCTTCTACAAGAATTTTTCGGCTGGCGCGGAACGTCTGGAACCACATTCCATCGGTGAGGCTCGCCCCACCGTCGCAGGCGCGCCCAGCGCGTTCCGCATGCCGATCGTCTGGGCGCTGGCGCTGCTTTTCGGACTCGTCGGCATGCCCTCGTTCAGCATCACTTTTTTCGTTCCCTCCGCCGCTGCATCCATATTTAAGCTGGATGCAATCGCCGCTTCGTGGATCATCAGCAGCGGGTACGTTGTCGCGATATTTCTGAATCTGCTCGTTGGGTTTCTCATGGACCGGTTCAACAAGTGGATCATCATGGGCACCCTGATGACGCTGCTTATTCCATCGTGCCTGGCGATGACGACGACTCGCCTGCTTGTATTCCGAATCGGCGCGGCGGCGATTCTGGGCATCGGTTTTACCGCGACAAACCAGATCTATGGAATCGCCGCGGATGTTCTCCGCGGACGGCAGACCGGCAACGTGATGGGAATTGTAAGTCTGGGAGCCGGCGTTTGCGGATACCTGGGGCCGCAGATGCTGGGAGCCTTGCGCGACTGGACCGGCCGATTCGCCGCGGGATGGTACATGATGGCGGCAATCGCTGCGATCAGCGTGGTCGAGTTTGTGGTCCTCGGCAGGCACGGCCAGCGCGAAAAACAGCTTCAAAAAATGTCGGTGGCCGGACGAGCGTCCTGAATAAAAAGTAGCGGGTGAGTCTGTAAGCCGGATTCTGTCCGCCGCGTGACCGGCATCCCGATTTGCATCAAGATGCTTGAGGCGCACGCAACGCGGCGATCATTCCTCTAGGTCCCGGATCGCTCCGGGACTCAAGCAGCCTACCCGAGGGTCGCAGCGCCCGCTCTTGCGAGCGCGACGCATACGGGCTGGGCCAGCCCTCCCCTCCTATTTGGCCTTGCTCCACGCGGGGTTTTCCGTGCCCCGGATGTCGCCATCCGGGCGGTGGGCTCTTACCCCACCTTTTCACCCTTACCAAATGCGCTCGACCGAAACAGGCGGGCTTCCGGTTTTTCCGAAAGCCTGCCGCCGAGGTGCAAGCATCACCGGCGGTTTATTTTCTGTGGCACTTTCCGTAGCCGCGCCATTCGAATGCGCTTTCGCTCATCCGAGGACGCAACCCCCTGGCGTTACCAGGCGCGTCGCCCTACCGTGGCCGGCTCTTGCGAGTTCACCACGGCCGGAGTCCGGACTTTCCTCCCGTTCGTCCCGCTTGCGCGGGGCAAACCGGCGATCACCCGACTCACCCGCTAAACACGATTATACGCCAAAAATATCGGTTAGGATTCAAACAGGGGGAGCTGTTTCACGGTAGCCGCCTTCGGATTCCTTGGGTTCTTTTTCGGCCCGTCAGTCTTCATCAACTTGCCTACAGCTTCTGACTTGAATTTCGGCTCGGCCTTCGACCTCGAAGTCCTTCTCTCGCTCGCGACTTTGACCTTCTTTACTGGTTTCTTGGCGCGAGAAACGGGAGTTTCAGTCTTTGTGACCTTCTTGACCTTCCGACTCGATTTTTGCGACCTTTGTGTCGCGCCTTTCATTTTTTGGGTCGAGACGGGCGCAGAATTGACCAATCTCTCAAATTCGGCCTCGGTCAAAAGTTTCACACCGAGTACCTTCGCCACCTGGTATTTCGAGCCCGGATCAGCCCCGACGACGACATAGTTGGTCTTCTTGCTGACTGATGAGCCGGCTTTGCCGCCGTGGGCGGCGATGAGCTCCTCGGACTCTTGGCGCGAGAGCTTACCGAGGGTGCCTGTGAACACAAATGTCATGCCAGCAAACTTCGCGCTTTTTGCCGTCCGGCGCTCCTCTTTCATATTTAGACCCAAGGCACTGAGGCGTCTAACTAGATTGAGGTTTGCTCGCTCTGAGAAGAACTCGCGGATGCCTTCCGCTACTTTCGGACCGACTTCGGTCACCCCCGTTAATTCCTCCTCGCTGGCATTCGCGATCTTATCCATAGAACCGAAATGCGCCGCGAGCAGTTGCGCCGTGCGTTCGCCGACAAAACGGATTCCGAGCGCGTAGATCAGCCGCGACAGGCTGTTTTTTTTGCTCGCGGCGAATTCATCGAGCAGGTTTTGAGCTGATTTTTCCGCCATGCGCTCGAGGTCGGAGACTTTCTCGAGCTTGAGGGTGTAGAGATCGGCGTAATCCTTCACGATCCCCTTGTCCACAAGCTGATCCACGATCTTGTCGCCCAGGCCGTCAATATTCATGGCGTGGCGTCCCGCGAAGTGCAGAAACGATTCCTTGCGCCGTGCGGGGCAGGAAACATTCACGCAGCGATATGCCACTTCCTCTTCGGCTTTGTGAATGCGCGTGCCGCACTCCGGGCACTTCGCGGGCATTTCGAACTCTTTCTCTTCAGTGCCGTGCTTCACCACCTTCAGGACATGCGGAATCACTTCTCCCGCGCGTTCGACAAGAACTGTGTCTCCCGCGTGGACATTGAGCCTGCGAACTTCGTCGAGATTGTGCAGCGTCGAACGGCTCACGGTGACGCCGCCGATTTGCACCGGCTCAAAAACAGCGAACGGAGTGAGTACTCCCGTCCGCCCGACGCTTACCAGTATTTCCTTCAGCAGCGTGGTTTCCTGATGCGCGGGATATTTGTAAGCGATGGCCCAGCGGGGCGCCTTCGACGTGAAGCCCAGCTCATTCTGCAGCGCGATTTCGTCCACCTTCACGACGATGCCGTCAATTTCGTAGGCGAGTTTTTCCCGCCGCGCGTCCCAGCTTTCGATATAACGCTCGACTTCGCCGAGCGAATGGCAGAGCTTCCAGTCGTCACTGGCCTTGAATTGCAGCACCGCGAGCGTTTCCAGCACTTCCGACAGGCGCTTCTTCGCAGCTTTGCCATCCACCAGAATGTAATACGCGAAAAAATCCAGCCGCCGCGACGCCGTGATTTTCGGATCGAGCACGCGCACGCCGCCCGCAGCCGCATTGCGAGGGCTTGCGAAAATCTTTCCACCGGTTTCGGCCTGCTGCAGATTCAATTGCTGAAAGGACTTGTGCGTCATGATCACTTCGCCGCGCACTTCGAAGTTACCGGACAAGCCGGCCTTCTTCAGGAGCGCGGGCGCGATTGTGAGCGGAATCGAGCGAATCGTTTTCACGTTGGGTGTTACGTCCTCGCCTGTGGTGCCGTCGCCGCGCGTGACGCCGCGAACGAGCATTCCCTTCTCGTATGTGAGCGAAAGGCTTAACCCATCGAATTTGTGCTCGGCGACGTAATCCACTTTGTCGCGACCCGTCAGTTCGCGCACGCGCCGGTCGAATTCGCCAAGCGCCTCGAACGAAAAGGCGTTGTCGAGGCTTCCCATCGGGATTTTGTGGCGGATTTGCTGAAAGCCTTCGCGCGGCTTGCCACCCACGCGCTGCGTGGGCGAATCGGGCGTGATCAGTTCGGGACGCGCGGCCTCCAGCTCCTTCAGCTGATTCATCAGCCGGTCGAAAGCGGCGTCGGAAATTTCGGGATCGTCGGCGACGTAGTAGAGGTATTCGTGGCGGCGAATTTTCTCGCGCAGCGCCTCGATCTCTTTTGCAGCCTTGCTGCTTTTGGACATGGAAACCTCAGCCGTATGCAGTCGGTCAAAAGTCGGCGGTATTATACAATGCGCGCTTGCCCCGAATCCCCGGGGACAAACCGATGCCGCATGAAATCAAAGACGCGTTGCTGATCTACAATCCCACCAGCGGACGCAAACGCCACAGCCGCTTCGGGGAAATCGAGCACGCGACGCGCATCCTGAAGGAATTAGGCATTACCGTAGAGCTCGCGGCCACCACTGGTCCCGGCACCGCAAGCAAGATCGCGCGACAGGCAGTTGACCAGCGCCGCGGCATGGTGATCGCTTGCGGAGGCGACGGCACGATCAACGAAATCGTCAACGGTCTCGCATGCAGCCAGATTCCCATGGCGCTGCTGCCGGCGGGCACTGCGAACATCCTCGCCAAAGAGCTGGGCATTCCGTGGGACATTCCCCACGCCGCGCGGCTGATCCCGGGCGCGTGCATCCGGCGAATCGCTCTCGGCATGGCCTCGTCAACAAACGGAAATCATTCCGCCGCGATTCCGCGCGACGGCCGTTACTTTCTTTCGGTCGCGGGCGCGGGTCCCGATGGCGCGATCGTCAACTGCGTTCACCAGGGACTTAAGAAAAGCGCGGGAGTGTTCGCTTATTGGGTCGAGGGCGTCCGGCAGCTTTTCAGTTACGGCTTTCCGGAGATGCAGGTTCATTCGGGAGGGCAACTACGAAAGGCGACGATCATCGTCGTCGGACGGACCGCGCATTATGGTGGCCCATTTAAAATCACGACGGGGGCGAGCCTCTTCGAGGATTCGTTCGAGTTCCTGACGAATTCCAATCGCAGCCGCCTGGGCTACCTCGCGTGCTTGCCGGCTTTGTGGATGGGAACGCTGCGCAAAAAGGACGGCATCGAGACCTGGAAGGCGACTGAGGTGATTTGCGAATCGAGTGGCAGTGAACCGGTGTACGCTCAGGTGGATGGCGAGCCGGTCGGAGCCCTGCCGATATCATTCCAGATCGTGCCGGATGCGCTTTCGATTGTGACGCCGGCGGCGCAATAGATCGATTTTTTCCGTACGCTAAAATCGTGGAACCGTTCACACATGCGTTCACATCGCTCGCGCTTGCTCGCGCCGGAGGAAGACGCCTGCCGCGCTTCGGCACGGCCATGATGGTAGTTTCCGGCGTCGCGCCTGATCTCGATTTCGCCAGCTATTTCGGCGGCGCGGGCGCGTTCATGCGATTCCATCGCACGGCGTTGCATTCCGTGGCCGGCTCGGCGGTAATGGCCTGCGCCATCGCCGGCGCTTTCTGTGCCCTGGACCGCAGGATGCCTCCGAAAAAGAATCCGACGAAAACGATCGCGCCGCTCGCGTTCGGCGCTGCATTCGCAATGTGCGCCGTCGGCGTCGTTGGGCACATGCTGCTCGACCTCGCAAGCGGCGTAGGAGTGCAGCTGCTGTGGCCCTTTCGCGCGCATTGGTCCTCATGGAATGTGATCAACGATCTCGATCTGTGGACTCTGCTTCTGCTCGTGGTGGGGCTTCTGCTCCCTCTGCTGTTCGCCTTGGTGAACGAAGAAGTTGGCGTCCGCAAGAAGGGACCGGGCGGAAGCCGCGCGGCGATCGCTACGCTCGTTCTGCTCGCGGCCTATTTTGGCGCCCGCGCAAACCTGCACAGCCGGGCGATTGACCTGGTCCTTTCACGCGAATACCACGGCAGAATCGCGCTTTCGGCCGCAGCGTTTCCCCAGTCGTCGGCGCCGTTTTCGTGGCGCGGCATCGCCGAGACAGACAACACCATGGAACTAGTGGACGTTCCGCTGGGCCCGGGCGATGAATTCGATTCCGAGCGCAGCGTGACCCTGTTCAAGCCGGAGGATTCCCCCGCGCTTACCGCCGGAGAGAAATCAGCATCAGCGAGGAAATTCCTGCAGTACGCAAAGGTTCCGTTCGCGAGAGTTCAGCCACTCGAAGCAGGATTTCGCGTGGAAGTACGCGACCTGCGTTTCGCAGAAGATGACGACGAGCTGGCGAATATATTCGTGCGCGTGGATTTCAACAGCAACATGCAGATTACCCACGAAGGGTTTCACTTCGCTTCATCGCCGAACGAATAATCCCGCAGCTTTGCCTCTAAGCGTCGCCACTCGCTTCCCATAGAGAAATGGGTGTCGTCAGCCCCGCGGCCCATTGCCGCAGCGGCTCCAGCCGCGTTTGTTGCAAACCGTCGCGATAAAACAAATTGTAGGTATCGAACGGAATCAGTCGCCCATCCGGATGCACGATGTGAATGCAGGTCTTCTTCACGGAGCGCACGTCGAACGAATATGCGTCAATAAACTGCACGATCAGCACACGAAAGATATTTTTGTATGTCAGGTCGGGCGATGCCGCGATTCGCGGCAGGCAGCAGAGCAGATCGCGCAGGCTCTGCGCGCCGGATTCAGGTGAGTGGTTCGTCGCAAACAGCTTGAATACGCCATCGCGCACGGCTTGATCCTGCTCGTACAGAATCGTATTGCGGCCTCCATTGATCAGCACGTCCGGCTCGATCATGCCCGTCAATGGAACAATCTTGCCATCGAGCTTCAGCGCGTATGCCATCGCAAGACTATCCGGATGGCACGGAACGGGAATCACGTCCTCCGCCCGGAAGACGGACGTCTGCTCGAGAATTCGCCGGCGCACTTCGGTCAGCGTGAGGCGATCAGTCGCAGGATTAAAGTGCTCCAGCCGCCCGGCGGCCTGGATCGGCTGAAATGTGACACCGCGAACGCAATCCTGCGTGAGAGCGAAGTCAATAATGCGTCCGACCTCGTCGTCGTTGAGGCCCTTCTTGAGCGTCACCACGAGCGTCGTCGAAATTCCCAGGCGGTTCAATCGCTCGAGCGCCTGCTCGCGCACGCGGCGCAAGTCAGCGCCACGCAATTCCATCAGAGCATCCCGCTGGAATGAATCGAATTGGAGGTACACCTCTCCGTCCGGCAAGGTATCGGCGAGCCGCTTTGCAAAATCCTCTTCCTGCGCTATTCGGACTCCGTTCGTATTGATCATCAAATGCCGGATGGGGCGCGCCTTGGCCAACTCCAAAATCTCGAAGAAGCCGGGATGCAGCGTGGGCTCCCCCCCGGAAATCTGGACCACGTCCGGCTCGCCTTCGTTGCGCACGACGGCATCGAGCATTCGCTCGATTTGCGCGAGCGAGCGAAATTGCTGCCTGTCGGGACCGCTTTCCGCGTAGCAAACGGGGCAGGTGAGATTGCAGTAGTCGCAAATCTCGATCAGGGAAAGGCAGGAATGCTGCTGGTGATCGGTGCACAACCCACAGTCGTAAGGACAGCTCCACTTGACGGGAGTGTTGAACGCGAGCGGCATCTCCGGCGGCTTGATGAATACTTCGCGGCAGCGGCGATAATAATCAATGTCGTCTGCCATTAGGATTTTCTCGTTGCCATGCTGCGGGCAGTGCTTCAAAAGAAAAACGTTGCCGCCCTCGAATACGATTTTCCCTTCGACTTTCCGATAACACTTCGAACAGATCGAGACTGCCACATCGTAGAAAAGATACGGCCTCACTCGATCCGTCATCGAAGACCTCCAATCCCGCGTAGATAAGCAAACGCAGAGACCTCATCGCAGGAAGAACGGCAGAAAATTCATTTCCAGAAAACGGACGACGACCAAATAGGCCACCACTCCCACGAAACTTCCGGCAATCAAAACCATGTCGTCGCCCTCCGCCGGCGCCAGTTGCCCCGCACGCCACGCGAAAACGGCCACGACCACATGGCCAATCAATAATAGAGAGGGCCACCCGAAGATGCCCTGGCGCACGGCGAACATAGCCGAAACATGTACGAAGGGCAGGAAGCCCTCGACGACCATAACGCAGCTTGCCGCAAACGCAATCGCGATCCCCAGCCGGTCAAGGCCTTGGCGAGTCCTTGCCAGGGCGATGCCGTAAGGCGCTTGGGAAAACACGTACGAGACCGCCATCAGCACCAGAATGTGCCAGGAGTTCGGCCTGGCCATCATAGCGATCACGCTCGTGGCAATGCTGGCCGCCGGGAGCAGCATGAATACCACGAGAACCATCTGGAACTGCCTCAAAACTCGCTGCTCGGGGTCCTCTTCGAAACTTCTACCTCCCGGACTGAGGACTCGCGCCGGAGGCGCAGCAAGTGAAGGCACGGGCGGAGGCTTGAAGGAACCTACGACGGCGCGGGCGATGCCGATGAGCATCAGGATGAAGCCGACCAACGCCATCGCCAGGCCCGCGAAGAAGCCAATGGCGAAAATCGAAGCCAGGCCTTGATTGTTGTTACTGCCTCCTCCAAAATTCAGGCCGTTCAGAAATCCGACGCACGAAGAGAAACCAATCACAATTCCACTTATCAGGATGATCAGGCCCTGCCACCATCTCGGAAACCTCTGTCCTGTTCCGCCAGCCATCAGTTCCCTTCTTCTAACGCAAAAGCAGATGTTTTCGCTGACGCGCTAGCCTACTCGCGCGCTAGTGAGTACCACTTTCTCCGTTGCCGTGCTCCCCGACAGCGATCCTGTCGCCCGTAGCTCACGAATCCATCTCCGAATATCTCCGCCGTAGTAGGCGAGCATCGTGAGGCAGGCCCACTGGATGCCCGACAATCCTGCGATGCGATCTTCGGGCTTCCAGAAATCAATCGCGAGCCGCCAGCTCATGTATACCACCATGAACACCTTGAAAATGTCGCCGTTGCGATGCGGACGCTTCATCATTCGCAGCAGGAAAAGAAAAAGCCCAATCGCAAAGATGGACTCGTAAAGCTGCGTCGGGTGCCGCGGGATGCCGTCGCCGAAATCAACTCCCCACGGCAGAGAGGTTGGGGTGCCATAGGTGCCGTCCGGCAGTCCGCCGAGAAAACATCCGATGCGGCCAATCGCAAGGCCCAGGGCGATCGGAGCGGCGAAAAGATCTCCTGTCGAACTCTTTTCACTGATTTGCCGCTTCACCCATTCGACGGCAAATAAGCCGCCGATCAAACCTCCCACGATCGTCTTTCCGGACATCAAATAGACAGCATCGTGCCAGTGCGCGAAGGTGAGCCTCGGATCCTCGAACCAGAAAAGCATGCGACTACCGATTGCGGCGCCGGCGACACCCGCGGTGATCACCGACCATCGGGTCGCGTCCGAGACCGCGTCGCCGTACTTTTTTCTGAGCCTGCGAAAGACCAAAAAACCAAAGGTGTAGCCCAGAGTTTCGAGGAGCAGATGAGCCTGGATTGAAATCCGGCCCAAGTGAACGTAAAGAGGAAAGTGGATGTTATTCCCCTTGTGATCCCGCAGACACGGGTGCCGAGATCATAGCCGACGCGATACGGAGGCGCAATCTCCGCACGCCGGCCGGTTCAACTCGCGGTAGGCGAGCCACGAAACATCACACGGCTTGCGACATACAAAATGAGCAGCACGCCGAGCACCCCGAACGCGAAGCCAATTCGGTGCGCCATCAGGAATGGCAGCACGGCGTTTCCGTACCGCACCGCCAGAATACCTTCCAGGAAATACCGCAGCCCGCGGCCCAATAGCAGCGCGAGAACAAACGTCTTCAGCGGCACCTGGAAAACGCCTTCCGCAAGAACGAAAACCTTGAATGGGAATGGCGGCGGCAAAATGCCCGGAATAAACACGCTAAGGAAAGCGTTACGCTGCACCCAACCCTTCACTCTATGCGCACCTCTGTGCCGGTGAAAATAGACTTCGCCGCCCTTTTTTGCGATCAGGTAAATCCAGATGCAACCGGCGAGCGAGCCGAGCGCCGCCATGGCGCAGTAATAGGGCATCCGCGCCGGCCGCTGAATTGAGAGATCAATTACAAGAGCATCCGCGATAAACGGAAGCGTCAGCACCGAGGAGTCGAGGAAGGTCGCGACAAACAATCCCGCGCCGCCCATCGAAGCGACAAGCGCGGCCAGCCAAAGAGGCAGCTTGATCTGTTGCATTTCGCGGCGATTCCTCGATGAAACCGGCCGATTGTAACAGAGTTTGTTCCGTCGCCCCGGAACGCACGCGCCGCTAAATTGCTCAATCTCACCCGGTCGGATAGAATTCGTGCTTGAGCAATTCCCCACAGAGAGTGCCGCTCCTCGCCGGCCTCAACGAACGCCAGAGCGAAGCGGTGCTGACGACCGAAGGCCCGCTGCTCGTCCTCGCGGGCGCCGGAACCGGCAAGACGCGCGTGATTACCTATCGCGTCGCGCATCTGATCGAACAGGGCGTGCCGCCGGGTTCGATCCTCGCAGTCACGTTCACGAACAAAGCAGCCGGCGTGATGAAGGAGCGCATCACCGAACTTCTGCGCGCCAGCGGCCGCAGCGCGTTCGACATTTGGGTCTCCACCTTTCATTCCTTTTGCGCGCGCCTGCTACGGCGTGAATCGCAACACCTCGGGCTTCCGCGCGATTTCGCGATCTACGATGACGACGACCAGACCGCGGCCGTAAAGCGCTCCCTCGCACAGCTTGGCTTGCCCACGGAGGATTACCCGCCGCGGAGCATTCGCTCGCAGATCAGTCACGCGAAAAACCACGGCATCACCGCGGACGAGATGGAATCCCAGGCTGCGCAGATGCGCGATCCGGGACGCCAGGACGCTGCCAAAGTATTTCGCGCCTACAGCGAAATCCTGCGCAAAGCCGCGGCGCTCGATTTCGACGACCTGCTCCTGCGCGCGGTCGAATTGCTGCGCGACCATGCCGACGTGCGCGCGCGATGGAGCGCGCAATTCCAATATCTGATGGTGGATGAGTTCCAGGATACGAATCGCGCGCAGGAAGAGCTGGTGCGCCTGCTCGCGGGCGCGCGGAAAAATGTATGCGTGGTCGGCGACGAAGATCAATCCATCTACGGATGGCGAGGCGCCCGCGCGGGAAACCTGAAACGCTTTACGGAGGATTTCACCGGCGCGAAGATCATTCGCCTCGAGGAAAACTACCGCTCGACCCAGACGATTCTCGACGCCGCCGCGGCTGTAGTGAAAAACAATTCGGACAGGCTGGGAAAAACTCTTCAGGCGACACTCGGCGCGGGCGACCGGCTGCGCTTCTTCGAAGCGCCGGACTCCGTGGCGGAAGCGGAATTCATCTGCGAGGAGCTTTCCGCCGTCGTGCGCAACGACTCAGACGCCCGCGTCGCCGTCCTCTATCGTGCGGGCGCTCAATCCCGATCGTTTGAAGAGGTCCTGCGGCGATTGGGCATCCGCTACCGCGTGGTCGGCGGATTCAGCTTTTATGAGCGCGCCGAAGTTCGCAACGCGCTGGCCTATGTGCGCCTGATTTTCCATCCCGAAGACGATGTCGCGCTACTCCGTGTCTTGAACGTGCCGCCGCGCGGTATCGGCGCCACCACAGTTGCCGTTCTCGAGGCGAGCGCAAAAGAAACCGGCAAGTCGCTCTGGGAGACGATTCGCGCGGGCGAATTCACGACCGGCAAGAAAATCGCGGGCGCACTGAACTATTTCCGCGAATTGATCGAAAAGCTGCAGGAGGAATGCCGCGAGATGCCGCCCGCGTCATTGATTGAGTGCGTGTTGGACCGCACCGGCCTTCTCAACTGGGTCGAGCAACAGGACAATGTTGAGCACACGTCGCGCGCCGAAAACCTGCGCGAGCTTTCCAACGCCATGGCGGAGGCAACCGAACAGGGCCAAACACTCGAAGACTTGCTCGATCACGCAGCGCTCGTCAGCGACTCCGATCAGTACGAAGAAGACGTTGCCGTTTCGCTGATGACGCTGCACAGCGCCAAAGGTCTCGAGTTCGACGCCGTGTTTCTCGCGGGACTCGAGGAAGGTGTGCTGCCTCACGGCCGCTCGCTCGATACCCCCGGCGAGGTCGAAGAGGAGCGTCGCCTTTTTTACGTCGGAATGACGCGTGCGAAGCGGTCACTCGTGCTCTCTCGCGCCATCTATCGCCGCACCTACGGCGAGGAACGCCTGCGCGCTTCCCTGCCCTCTCGTTTCCTTTCCGAAATTCCGCGCGACCTGATCGAAGCCGCTGCCGGTTCGCAATCCGAGCCGGGCGAAACACGCCGCTACGAGGCCGATCCGGAGTTTTCGGAGGGTCACTCCTACAGCCGCACGCGCACGCCGTACGGACGTCCGGCGCCAAAGGCACGCGCCTCCAAAGATCCGCTCATCGGCACCCGGGTTCGGCACCTGAAGTTTGGCGTCGGCACGATCATCGAAGTCGAGGGTGACGGCGAGGACCGCAAAATCACCGTCAGCTTTCAGGATTTCGGCCCCAAGAAACTGCTGGAGCGCTACGCGAATTTGCAGCTTGCCTGAATTTGTTGATACCCGCGCATGTCCCTACGGACAGGTTGCGCGTAAAGGTCTGCCAAGGTAGAGTTTTCTTCGGTCGCACCGGGAAGGTGGCGATTGGACCCACAGCTGTTCCGCACGAAGAACATCGATCAGCTTATTTCCGACGCCGACAGACCCGAAATGCGTCTGAAGAAGTCGCTCGGCTGGCTGAGCCTGACGTCGCTCGGCATCGGCGCTGTGATCGGGTCCGGAATCTTCACGGTGGTCGGCACAGCAATCGCCGGCGAGAAGATGCAGTTCAGCTCGATCTTCAACTCCACCGTAATTGAGTACGTAATCTACCGATCCGCGTCCTTCGGCAGGCCCGGAGCGGGGCCCGCCATCGCTCTCTCGTTCGCTCTCGTCGGCGTCGTATGCTGTTTCGCCGCCCTCTGCTACGCGGAGCTGGCGGCCATGATTCCCATCGCGGGCAGCGCCTACACGTACACCTACGCGACAATGGGCGAACTCATTGCCTGGATTATCGGCTGGGATTTGATCCTGGAATACGCCGTCTCGAATATGGCGGTCAGCGTCGGATTCTCCGCGCACATGGTGGACCTGTTCGATTGGTTCGGTTGGCATCCGAATTTGCGCTGGATAACGCCCGCCTATCTGCCTTCTGGTCTCCCTGATCTCCAGGGCAACATGCTGTACGGTCCCGGATGGCACTTCGGATTCAACTGGCCTGCGTTCGTCATCGTCATGCTGCTCACGGTCGTTCTGGTACGCGGAATCAAGGAATCGGCGCGCACGAACAACATTATGGTGCTGATGAAAATTGCCGCCATCCTGATCTTCATCGGATTCGCGGCGCGCTTCATTCATCCCGCGAACTGGCATCCCTACGCGCCCAACGGCTGGCCGGGTGTCCTCACGGGCGGCTCGATTATCTTCTTCACTTACATTGGTTTCGATTCGGTTTCTACCGCCGCCGAGGAATGCAAGAATCCTCAGCGCGACTTGCCGATCGGAATCATTGCCACGCTCGTGATTTGCACGGCCTTATACATCGGCGTCGTGGTGGTTCTCACCGGGATCGTGCCGTGGCAAACCTTGGTGGATGATGCCGCGCCCGTGGTCAACACAATGAAGCGGCTGCATTTTGGCAATATCCGCCTGGTAGTGCTGATCGGCGCGCTGATGGGCATGATCTCTTCGCTGCTCGTATTTCAGTTGGGGCAGGCCCGCGTGTGGTTCGCCATGTCGCGCGATGGCTTGCTGCCCAAAATTTTCAGCCGGGTCCATCCGATCTTCCGCACGCCGGATTTTTCCACCTGGGTCGCGGGATTCGTCGTCGGCATTCCCGCGGGACTGCTGGACATCGGCACGCTCGCCGATCTTTCGAATATTGGAACTCTCTTTGCCTTCGCGCTGGTTGCCGGCGGCGTGCTGATACTCCGTTATCGCCAGCCGAATCGCCCGCGGCCTTTCCGTGCACCCGGAGGCGCGCTGGCGCCGATTGTGACAATTCTTTCGTGCATATTGCTGATGATGGGACTCACGGTGACGAACTGGATTCGCTTCTTCGTCTGGCTGGCAATCGGACTGTGTGTGTATTATTTCTATAGCCGCAAACACAGCCAGCTTTCGAACGCGAATCTGGCGGCAGCCGCGAAGGGAGGTCCCCGCTGATGCGTCGGCTCACACACTTGGGCCTTCGCACGGCGCCCGCGCTTCTACTTGCGATTCTGTTTCTGGCGCTGCCTTCTTCATTCGGCTGGGGAGAAAACGCCGAGCGAATAATCGTGGACAAGGCAGTGGACACGCTGCCGGATGAGATGCTGCCGTTCTTCCAGGCCAATCGCACGTTTCTGGTCCAGCATGTGACCGATCCCCTGCAATCCGAGGCGCGGACTCCCGCCGACCAGCCCAAAGGTTTCATCGCGCTGGATCACTACGGGCCGTTCCCGTTCACGGAGCTGCCGCGTTCGTACACTGCCGCCGTCGCGAAATACGGACGTCGTTCGCTCGACGCACACGGCGTGCTTCCCTGGCAGATCGGGCTCTACAGCAAGAAATTGACCGATGCCTTTCGCGCACACAACTGGGACGATGCCAGGATTTCCGCTGCTTTTCTCGGCCACTTCGTCGCCGCCGCCCACGATCCATTCAAAACCACCGTGGATAGCGATGGATTGCTCATGCATCAACTGGGCGTCAATGAACGCTTCGGCACTGGGCTGGTGGACCGCTATCAGCGATTCTTCTTCATGAAGCCGAACGAAGCCGCTTTCATCCGCGATCCCACCGATCACGCGTTTGAGACGACGCTCGACGCGCATTCATGGCTCGAAAACGTTCTTCTGGCCGACCGCCGGTCTCGCGAGGGGTTGACCGGCTATACGAGCGAGTATTACGACCGCTTTTACGCCCAGGCTGGAGCGGTTTTGATCCGCCAGCTCTCGGATGCTTCCACCGATCTCGGATCCTATTGGATGACCGCGTGGATCAACGCCGGTCGGCCGCAATTACCGGGCAATTAAATTCACGTGACCACGCAAACAACGCGGCAACCAACAATCCTCGACGCTCTCCCCAAGGCGGAACTCCACCTGCACCTAGAAGGTTCGATCCGCCCCGAAACCGCGGTGGAGCTTGCGGGGCGCCACGGCGTAAAGCTCACAGCGGAAGAAGTGGCCGCGCGCTATAACTATTCAAGCTTCGCTGGATTCATTGAGGCCTTTAAGTGGGTCACGTCCTTTCTGCGCGACCCGGAAGATTACGCCCTCATCACCCGAAGGCTCGCGGAAGAATTGGTCCGCCAAAATGTCGTTTACGCCGAAATCACGATCTCGGCCGGCGTGATGCTGCGGCGCATGCAAAATGTGGAGGCGAATTTCACAGCCATCCGCGAAACCGCTGAAAGCGTCCCTTTCAGACGCCTGCGGACCGGTTGGATTGTGGATGCCGCGCGGCAGTTCGGCCCCGAGGCCGCCATGGAAGTGGCGCGCTGCGCAGCCAAGCTGCACCACTCGGGTGTGATCGCATTCGGAATGGGCGGCGATGAACTTGCCTTCCCGGCCGTGAACTTCCGTCCGGCTTTCGATCTGGCGCGCAGCGAAGGATTCCGCGTCGTTTGCCACGCGGGCGAAATCGGCGGCCCCGAATCGGTTCGCGAAGCGGTCGAAATACTCGGCGCTGAGCGCGTCGGCCACGGAATCGCCGTGATGAACGATCCCGCGCTCGCTGAGTCGCTGGCGACGCGTCACGTCGTGCTCGAAAATTGCCCGTCCAGCAATTTGTGCACGGGAGCTTTGGCGAAACAGACCGGCAATCCAAATGCGACGCTCGCGGACCACCCTCTCGCAAAGCTCATGGCGCAGGGAGTGCTCGTTACGGTATCCACCGACGATCCCGCGATGTTTCATACGGATTTATTGACCGAATACTCGCACGCCTCTGCGCTCGGCTTGTCCAATAGCCAGCTCCTGCAACTTGCCGAGCAAAGTTTCAGCGCCTCTTTTTTGCCGCCCATCGAGAAGCGCCAGCTGCTGGAGGATTTTCGCGCGGCCGCAAAATCGGCGGGCCTGTTATAATCGCCGGCGATACACGGGAAGGAAAATGAAAGCACACGTCTGGGTCATGCTGAAGTCCACGGTCCTCGATCCGCAGGGTCAAACCATTCAACGCGCGCTGTCGTCGCTCGGCCACGCGAAGGTGCAAGGCGTGCGCCAGGGAAAGTTCTTCGTTCTCGAACTCGATGGTCTCAGCCGCGCCGAAGCGCAGAGCGAAGTCGAACGCATCGCGAAAGACGTGCTCACCAATCCCGTCATCGAAGAATTCCGCTTCGAAGTCCTCGACTGATTCGCATCCGTCCTCCGCGGGAACGGGTTGCAGACTTCTCGCCCGTTCTGGTATAGATGCGGCGCACTCACTGAGCCACCTGGGGGGTCCATGCGCAGAAGCCTGTTCGCCATCGTCGCGATGACCGGAGCATTCTTGATTTCAGCCACGTTTACCGCCCATTCGCCCGCGGTGGAAGCAGCGAGTCCCGCAAGAGACACCTGCGACCAAGCCTGTTTGAGCAAATTCGTGGATCAATATCTCGCCGCGTTGCTGATTCACGATCCCTCAGGCCTGCCCGTAGCCGCGGATGCAAAAATGACGGAGAACACTAAACCGACGACCCTCGGCGAGGGCCTATGGAAGACGCTCAAGTTCATCAAGTTTCGAGGCGAGACCGTCTCCGATGCCAACACCGGGCAAGTCACCTACTGGGGAGCAATTCAGGAAGATCACGTATCTCTGCTGATGCTTCGCCTGAAAATCGTCAGCGGCAAGATTGTGGAAGTGGAGACGATTGTCGCGCACGGCTCGGCACCTGATGCGCCGCGGACCGGTTTCGAAGTGATGCCAGACCTGCAGCTTCTCGCGGCGATCAAACCGTTTCTGGAGAACGAAGTCTCTAAGCGCGCCTCGCGGGCCCAGCTTATCGCCGCGGCCAACTCCTATTTCGACGGCATTGAGCACCAGCCGGGCAACGTTCCCTTTGCGCCCGGATGCAACCGCATCGAAAACGGCCAGCTGACCACAAACAATCCCACCAACTCCGAAGGACTGCCTCCGCTGGGATGCCAGGAACAGTTCCAGGCGAAGCTTTTCACCTATGTCCCCCACGTGAAATACCGGCGGTTCCCTGTGGTTGACCAGGCTCGCGGCCTGGTCGTCGCCCAGGTCGTCTTCGATATTCCCGGCAGCAAAACCTGGATCAGGGACGGCAAGGAAATCCCGGCTCCGCCCGCTGTCGCCAACCCGCGTAACAACATCCTCAATGAGCTATTCAAGGTGGACCACGGCCAGATCCAGCTGATCCAGGCGTTCATGCTCCCGAACGAACCCTACGGAACGCCCACCGGCTGGAACTAGACGAAGAGCGACTCCCGTGTGCTAGCATAATTGTGTTGCCTCCCGCGGACCCCTCCGCCGGGCAATCCCGGAGATAGACGCTCATGTGCGGAATTGTCGGTTATATCGGCGCCAAACGCGTTGTTCCCCTGATTCTTGATGGCCTGCGGCGGCTCGAATACCGCGGCTATGACTCGGCGGGGATCGCCGTCGTCTGCGACAACGGCAAGCTCGATATTCGCCGCGCCCCCGGGAAGCTGCGCAATCTCGAGGAATCCATCCGCGTCACTCCGTTGGACGGCGTCTACGGCATCGGCCACACGCGCTGGGCCACGCACGGTCGCCCCACCGAGGAAAATGCCCATCCGCATCGCGATTGCAACGGCGAAATCGTCGTCGTGCACAACGGAATCATTGAGAACTATATCGAGCTGAAGAGACAGCTTGTCGCCGAAGGCCACAAATTCATCACCGAAACCGACACGGAAATCATCGCCCATCTGATAGAGAAATTCTCGAAGGACGCTCCTCTCGAGGAAGCAGTGCTTCGGGCCGTCAAAGCCATGACCGGCGCTTATGCGCTGGTGGCCCTCTCGACCAAGGATCCCAACAAAATTGTCGCCGCGCGCCTGGGGCCGCCGATTGTGATCGGCCTCGGAGACAAGGAATTCTTCGTCGCCAGCGACATTCCGGCGATTCTCGCGCACACGCGCAGCGTTTTCTTCCTCGGTGACGGCGAAATGGCCGTTCTCACGCCGCAGGGAGTGAAGTTATTCGATTTCGAAAGCCGCCCCATCAGCCGCCCCGCGCAGCACATCACCTGGGATCCGATCATGGCCGAGAAGGGCGGCTTCAAGCATTTCATGCAGAAAGAAATCTTCGAGCAGCCGCGCGCCGTCCGCGATACGCTTCTCGGAAGGATTTCGCAGGAAACGGGCAAGGTCTTCCTCGACGAAATGGACATCTCCGAGGAGGAGTTTCGCAACTTCCGCGATGTGAAAATCGTGGCCTGCGGCACCAGCTGGCACGCGGGCCTGGCGGGAAAATTCATGATCGAGCGGCTGGCGCACGTGCCGGTCGAAGTGGACTACGGCAGCGAATTCCGCTATCGCGACCCGATTCTCGACAAACACAGCCTGATCATCGCCATTAGCCAGTCCGGTGAGACGGCTGATACACTCGCCGCCGAGCGCGAGGCCCGGCAAAAAGGCGCGAAGGTTCTCTCCATTTGCAATGTGGTCGGCTCGATGTTGACGCGCGAATCCAGCGGCACGATCTATACGCACGCGGGTCCGGAAATCGGCGTCGCCTCCACGAAGGCCTTTACCGGCCAGCTGACGGCACTCCTGCTCACAGCGCTCCACCTCGGTCAGGTACGCGGAAAACTCGCCGCAGCACAATCCAAAGCATTGATGCAGGAGCTCACGCGCATCCCGCACAAGATCGAGGCCATCCTCAAGCGCGACGCGGCCATCGAAGAGCTCGCCCGGCAGTTCTTCCGTTATACCGATTTTCTATATCTCGGCCGCGGAATCCACTACCCCATCGCCCTCGAAGGCGCGCTCAAACTCAAGGAAATTTCCTACATACACGCCGAGGGTTATCCCGCAGGCGAGATGAAACACGGCCCCAATGCGCTGATTGACGAAAATCTGCCGGTGGTGATGATCGCCACGCGCGATGAGTCCGATCCCGCCTCGATGATGCGCTACGAGAAAACCGTCTCCAACCTGCAGGAAGTAAAGGCTCGCGACGGTATCGTAATTGCCGTTGTTACCGAGGGCGACCAGCTCGCGCGCGCTGCCGCCGATCACGTCATCGAAATTCCCATGGCGCCGGAATTGATCGCGCCGATTCTCGAAATCGTTCCGCTGCAGATGCTGGCGTACCACATCGCAGTCCGCCGTGGCTGCGACGTGGACCAGCCGCGCAATCTCGCGAAATCCGTCACTGTCGAATAGCCTACTCAATCCGCCGCCGCGCATATAAAATACTGCCCATGCAGGCCCGTTTCGCCGATCGGCATGTTCTCGTTCGCCTCGCGGCCATTTTGCTCGCCGTTTCGTTTCTGTTTCTGCCGGCGATTGCGCAAACCCCCGATACAGACGGCAATGGAAAACTCGCCTCCGTCAAGATTACCGGCTCGACAAAATATCGTTCCGAGCAGATCGCGTCCGAAACCGGACTTTCTCCCGGAACCACAGTCACGAAGGGTGACCTGCAGCGCGGCGCGGACCGCCTAGCGCAACTCGGCCTATTCGCCACCGTGCAATACCGCTTCGCCACCGAAGACGCCGGCGTGCGCGCCGAATATCAAGTGACTGACGCGCCGACCGTGCCTGTCTGGTTCGACAATTTTCCCTGGTTCACCGACGAGGAACTGACCGCCGCGCTGAAACACGATGTTCCTCTCTTCGACGGCACCGCTCCCGAGAAAGGGAGCCTGCTCAATGAAATGTCGAGCGCGCTCGAATTGCTCCTCCAAACGCGTGGCGTAAACTCCAGCGTCTCAAGCGCCTTCACCACCGCTCCGGTCACGGACGCCCGTGTCATGCAGTTTCATGTCGAGCACGCGGGAGTGAACATCGCCAGCGTAGAATTCAGTGACCCGCTCGCGCAGGGCGACCGCGGCGTTCAACAGCGTCTCGGCGACGTCGTCGGGCAACAATATTCCCGCACGCTCGTCGAACTCTTCGAATTCGAACAGGTTCGTCCGGTCTATCTTTCGAACGCTTTTCTCCGCGTGCGATTCGGGCCGCCCGTCGCGAAAATCAGCGGCAGCGGCGGCGGTGCCCGAGTCACCGTCGAAGCGCCCATCGAACCCGGCCCCGCGTACCTGTGGAACGGGGTTCAATGGGCCGGAAACTCAAGCGTCTCGTCGGCCATACTCAACGGAATCATCGCCCTCAAGCCCGGCGACCCTGCGAACGGAATGAGGCTCGAAGCCATGTGGGACGCCGTACGCGCAGAATACGCCCGCCGCGGCTACCTCGACGTGAACCTCATCGTCGCGCCGCAATTTGACGACAGCCTGAAGCGCGTCACCTACGCCGTTTCCATCACCGAGGGCCCGTTGTACCGCATGGGCAAACTTATCCTCACGGGACTTTCAATTGAAGGCGAACGCCGAATCCGCGCGGCATGGGGAATTGCCGCGGGCGCGGTCTTCAACAAAGAAATCTACGAAACGTTCGCCGACTCGGGAATTAAGCAGGCGTTCACAGGGTTGCCTTTTCACTACGACAAGGTCGGACGTTTCCTTCAGGAAGACTCCCAGAACGGCACGGTAGACGTCTTACTGGATTTTCAGTAGAGGTTCTCCGCATCCTTACGCTTCCTCCGCTGCGGAACTTTCCTTCGCATAACCTCGTATCAATATGATAGGAAGAGTGCGCGCAATCTCAGCCGCTCCCCGCGCGAGGAACCATGGCGCAATCGAAACGACGATTCACGCTGGCAACGCTGGCGGCCGCAACTCTCCTCGCGGCCGCATATCTTGCAGGCTGCGGTCCGGAAGCGAGCGCCGTCGGTACCGCCGACCGGACGTTCACTGTCAGCGGCCCCGTCCGCCTGGAGCTGGAAAACGGCAGCGGCGATTCCCGCGTCACGGTTGGCGCACCCGGCGAAGTTCGCGTCCACGCTGAATTCCGCGTCCACGCGTGGCCCTGGGACGATCCGGACCGCACCCTGAAAAATCTCGTTGCCAATCCTCCCTTCTCGCAGGAGGACAGCCTGATTCGCATCGGCCATTCGGGTTGGGACATGAACATGGTTTCTGCTGACTACTCCGTAACCGTCCCCCCTGACACGCAGATGAAAGGTATGGCTGGCTCCGGAAATCTCGACGTAAACGGAATCGCCGGCCCGGCCAATTTCACTGTGGGCTCCGGAAATATCTCGGCGACGGCCATCGCGAACGACACTCACGCGGTAGTGGGCAGCGGCGACGTGACTCTCACGGATACCAAAGGACGCGTTGACGTTACCAGCGGCTCCGGCAACTTGGTGGTTCGCGGCGCAAAAGACGAAGTTCGCGCTCGCGCGGGTTCCGGCGACATTCGCATCGAACAACCCGCTGGCAATGTCGTGGCGGAGGCGGGCAGCGGCGACATCGAATTGCGGGGCGCAACGGCGGACGTCCGCCTGCACACTGGCTCGGGCGAAATCAACATCGAAGGCAATCCGGCTCCTTCGAGTTTCTGGGACATCCGCGCCAGTTCAGGCGATGTGGAGCTGCACGTCCCATCCAGCGCCAGTTTCAGGTTTTACGCCCGCAGCAGCTCGGGCGATATCAACGTCACAGCTCCTTCGGCCAGCGAACAATCCCAGGGAAAGCACGATTTTCAAACGCGCATCGGCGACGGCAAAGCCCGCGTCGAGATCGAAACCTCTTCTGGCACTATCTCCGTGCACTAGGGCTGACGCCACCCGAATCACCGCAGCGCCGCCGGTCTCCCGCGATAGAATGAGTCCCCGATGCGCTCAACCCGCTTCATGCTGTGCGCCGGCATTCTTCTGGCGTTCAGCTTCGCTGCTGTAGCTCAGGAGCCGAACTCCGCCCTGCCGCCTTCGAAAAAATCAACGGATTCCTCCGCAGCGAAGACTCCCGACCCCGAAGCGGAACTCCAAAAGGCCCTCGCGAATGCGGGCAACGACAGCTCCGCGATGATCAAGAGTCTGAAAGAGTATCTCCAGAAATTTCCCGACGCCCCGCGAAAAGCGGCCGTTTACCGCGCGCTGGTCGAGGCCTGCGAGCAGACTCACGACACCGCCTGCGCTTTGGATTACGCCGAACGCCTGATCGTCACGCGCCCGGACGACTCGCAGATGATGTTGGTCGCCGTGAATCTCCTGCAGCAACGCGGAGATGATGCCAGCCTCACGCGCGCCGCCGGCTACGTCACGCGCATTCTCGATCGCTTGGAAAAAGCCTCGCCGGAGGAACGCCCCGCTCGCGAATCTGTCGCCGAATGGCAGGACGGCCAGGCCCAGTTGCGCGCCGCGCTCTACTACGTCCGCGGTCAAGTCGAAATCTCCCAGCGCAACTTCGATGCGGCTGTCAAAGACGTGCAGATGAGCAATTCCATCCGCCCTAATGCGCTCGCAGCAAAAACGCTCGGCGAAGTGGCCGAGATCCGCGGCGACTTCCCTGCCGCGATTGACGAATATATTCAGGCATTCACGCTGCCGGAAAGCGGCCCGGCCGGAACCGTGAACCGGCGCGACGTCCTCCGGGAGCTCACAAACACTTGGCGGCAGGTGCACGGCAGCGAGCAGGGTTTGGGCGATGCGATTCTTTCGGCGTACGGCCGCGTCGCATTGCCTTCACCCCCTGGAGGGCCGACAGCACCGCCGTCGGCGACCGCAGCGACAGCCAGCAATAAAGACGCGAAGGACGTTTTCTCATTCACCGTGCGGCGACTCGACGGATCGGCAGTAACGCTCGATTCACTAAAGGGAAAAATCGCGGTCCTGAGTTTCTGGGCGACCTGGTGCGCGCCGTGCCGGGAGCTTGAGCCGATCTTCAACACTGTGGCTCGCACCTACGGAAGAAATCCCGATGTGGCTTTTTTTGCGGTTGATGTGGACGAGGACGAAGCTCAGGTCCCGGGATTTGTCGCCCACGAAAAATGGGACGTTCCCGTAATTTATTCCGACGGCCTCGACGTGTTCATGAAAGCCGAAACTTTGCCGACTGTCGTGGTCCTTGGCCGCAGCGGTGAGATTGTGTATCGCGCCGGCGGTTTCCCGCGCAATGGATTTGCGGATTCCCTTACGGCCGCGATTCAAGCAGCGCTTCCCGCTGTTCACCAGTAGATTGTTTCCCATAAGCGAGAAAGGGTCTATTATTGGCTTAAATAGCTGTCGGTCGGATTGGATCGAAGGAGCCGGTACATGAATAAGATCAACGTAACTCCAAGACGCTACTTTATGCCGGTGGCCCTGCCTGTCCTTGTCGCCCTACCTATGAGTTTGATCGTTTTGAGTCTCGCTATTGATCTGCGCTACGGTTCGAACGGATCGACGGCTCTAGTCCTTGGAAGTCTTGCTGTGCCTATCGGCTCTGCGGTCTGGGTTGCGCTCTTCGTCCCCGCGTTTACGCGCAAACCATCCCCGCCCCCAAACTACCCTCGCATCGAACATCTCCGGATCGCGGGAAAGTACAATTCGACGGGGAGCTCCGCGAGAATCGGCGTCTCTCCTCTGCGTCTTACCTAAAGCAAATAGAAACGGAGAATTAGCGCGACGGCGACGCTGCGTGTCCTGAGAGTTCCTGAGCAGCGTCTCGCGCCGCTAGAATCGTGCCCACGTGAATGCTTACAGTGTCGGCCACGCGCCGCGCGTAGCCGCCCGCCAAAGCAATTGCCACCGGAGCTGCGTTTCGCCGCGCGTAATCGAAAACCAGCGCATCGCGCTGCGCCAGCCCCTCCATCGTGAGCGCCAGTCCTCCCAATTGATCCTCGCGGTACGGATCGGCTCCCGCGACGTAGAAAAGAAGCTGCGGCGTGAAATCGCGAAAGGCCTGCTTCAAATTCTTCTCCAGAATCGCAAGATATTCGTCATCGCCGGTCCCATCGGCTAAATTAATATCCACAGTCGAGGGCGGCTTCGGGTGTGGATAGTTGTGCTCCTGATGAATCGAAAGCGTGAATACACTCGCGTCTCCCGCGAAAATCGCCGCCGTGCCATTCCCTTGATGCACGTCGGTATCCACGACCATGGCACGCTCGATCTCGCCTTCAGACTGGAGCCGGCGAATGGCGATCGCGACATCGTGGATCACGCAGAATCCTTCGCCGTGACCCGGAGAAGCGTGATGGAATCCGCCGCCGATGTTCGCCGCCCATCCGTCCGCCAGAGCGCGCCGCCCGGCCAGTATGGATCCGCCCGCGGCGAGCCAGACTGCTCTGATCAGCTCCTTCGAGTAAGGGACTTCGAGCCGCGCCTCTTCGTCGCGGCTTAACGTGCCTGTCTTCAGCTTGTGCACGTAGTCCTGCGAGTGAACTCGCCGCACATCCCCTTCCACCGCGGGCTCGGGCGCCAGAAAATCTTCGGGCGCGGCAACTCCATCCGCCAGTAGCCGGTCGTGGATCAGCCTGTATTTCTGCGACGGAAATACGTGCGCGCCCAGATTCAGATCGTAGCCTTCGTGGTAGATGAGCTTGAATGGCAGCAAGATTTTCCGAGCCTATCGCGAAGCTTTTCCAAACACAAACCGTGTCTTGCGGGATTTCGCGCGTGATAGGATTTAGCCGCTATGAAAACAATCCTGCTGCTTCTTTGCTCGAATATATTCATGACCATCGCCTGGTACGGCCATCTGAAATATCGCAAGGCTCCGCTTTTCGCCGCCATTGTCGTCAGCTGGCTGATCGCCTTCGCCGAATACTGTTTTCAGGTTCCCGCGAATCGCATCGGCTACGGCGAGTTCACGGCGTTTCAATTGAAGGTGATTCAGGAGGTGGTCACGCTTTGCGTGTTTGTGGTCTTCGCGTGGCTGTATCTAGGTGAACACGTCAGGTGGAACCACGCAGTTTCGTTTCTCTTTCTCGTCGGTGCCGTCACCTTCGCCTTCTGGGGAAACCTCTAGACTCTGCGGGGGTATTCTTCCCCGCCCGATTCCTGGAAATGGGCGCGGTGGGTCTCAAGCATTCTCGGTGTACTCTGTGCCATCTCTGTGCCATCTGTGGTAAGTCTGGAGTTTTTCGATGTGTGCTCCATGATCCGATTGACAGTCGAGAGTCTCGCTGTGGTAATCTTTTCGCGATGCGCCGCACCAACGCCATCTTCGCCATCGTAGCTCTCCTGGCTGTTCCGCTCGCTCCGATCGCTTGGGGCATGGCCTGCGAAGCGTCGTCCCCTCCCATGATGTGCTGCCTTCCGCAAAGCTCCCATTCGCAGCCGGCCAAGCCGATGATGTGCCACTGCTCCGGCAAATCCGGAAAACATCTCCCGGATGTTGGATTGATCGCCCCGATTCCTCCGGTGACTCTGGCGGCACTCGTACGAATCAACCCGCCTGAAGACGCTCGCTGCGTTCTCGTCGCTTTCTCGCAATCTATCGCATCGGGATTCCTCGCCGCTCCGTTTCAACCTCCGCGAGCCTAGCTTCATTCCACAGCACTAAAAAATCCAATCTGGAATGGAGCATATGATGCGGAAATTCGTTTATCTATTGCTCGCTGCGGTGATTCTTTTGTCGGCCGTGTCCGCACGAGCGACTATTTTTGGAAATATCCGTGGTATCGTTCACGATCCGCAGCACCGGCCCATCGCGAACGCATCAGTCGCCCTGAAGTCATCGTCGTCGGACTGGTCTCAAACCACGCAGACCGACCAGGACGGTGAGTTCACGTTCTCCGCGGTGCCCCTTGGCGACTACGGTGTGACCGTTTCGCAAACTGGATTTCAGACCACCCAGCAATCTCTGACGGTCGCCTCCAGCTCATCACCCATTCTTCACTTTGCACTGGAGATCGCAGCTGTCAATCAAACTGCCGTAGTCGTCGGCCACGCAGACGTGGCCAATGTAGATTCCGTCACGCCCACTACGCTCGTGGACCGCCAGGACATCGTGCAAACCCCGGGCGCGGACCGCACCAACAGTATGGCGATGATCACCGACTTCACCCCCGCCGCCTATGTGACCCACGACATGTTGCACATGCGTGGGGGCCATCAAGTGGACTGGCTAGTTGACGGCGTGCCCATACCCAACACCAATATCGCCACGAATCTGGGCCCGCAGATTGACCCCAAAGACATTGATTATCTCGAAGTTCAGCGAGGCAGCTACGAGGCGGAGTACGGAGATCGCACCTATGGAATATTCAACGTCGTTCCCCGCAACGGCTTCGAGCGCGACAACGAGGCGGAACTGGTCACCAGCTTCGGAAACTGGTATCAGACCAACGACCAGCTCAATTTCGGCGGGCACACCGAGCGCTTCGCGTATTACGCGAGTGTCAACGGAAATCGCAGCAACTACGGCCTGCAGGCACCCATCGCAGATGTCGTTCACGATGCCGAAAACGGCTTTGGAGGGTTTGCGTCCTTCATATTCAACCCCAGTCCCGAAAACCAGTTCCGGCTGGTGACCTCGCTGCGCCAGGATTTTTACCAGATTCCCATTGACCCCGACCCCAACTCGCCCGGAAATCAGGTTTACCCCAGCGCCGGCCTTAGGGACAGTGAAACTGAACCCGACGCCTACGTCGCCTTTTCATGGGTCCATACATTTAATCCAAACCTGCTGCTGACTGTTTCACCCTTCTATCATTACAACCAAGCCAGCTACAACGCCTCGCCCAAAGACGTTCCGGTAATCACCAACGTGAACCAGACCTCCAACTATGGCGGCTTGCAAGCTTCCCTCAACGCCCACATCTGGAGAAACGAAATTGAAGTGGGCGTGTACGGATTCGGCGAGCACCAGAGCGAATACTTCAACAACGTCTTTACCGATTGCGGTACGAGTTGTCAGAATTTCGGCCCCTCTTCAGCTGCCACAACCGGGGGACTCGAGGAAATCTTCGTCAGCGATAAATTCAAAGTCACGTCGTGGTTGACCTTGATCGCGGGCTTTCGGCAATCGCACTTTACAGCGGACATCATCGAGAACTACGTGGACCCTCGCTTTGGCATTGCCGTCAAAGTCCCGCGCCTGAACTGGGTCTTTCGCGCCTTCTACGGCGATTATTATCAGGCTCCGCCGCTCTTGACCGCTACCGGTCCGCTGCTCGATCTCGCGAACAGCCAGAATTTAACTTTTGCGCCGCTCCATGGCGAGCGCGACGAAGAATATCAAATCGGCGTTACGATTCCTTTTCGCGGTTGGGCCCTCGATGCAGACAATTTTCAGACTTATGCCCGGAATTGGCTGGATCACAGCAATATCGGAGAATCAAATCTCTTCTGGCCGCTGACCTGGAATCGAGCCTTGATTCAGGGGTGGGAACTCACGCTGCGGTCTCCGCGTCTCTGGAACCGCGGTCAGTTTCATCTGGCTTATGCAAATCAAATTGCAAAGTCAGCCGGTCCTTTCACCGGAGGTTTGATCTGCCCCACCCCCGCGCCCCCGGGATGCGAACCGCCCTCGACTTATGAACCGGTGGACCACGATCAGAGAAACACCTTGAACGTAGGATTCAATGCCACCCTTCCCTGGAATTCCTTCGCCTCAACAAACGTGTACTACGGCTCAGGGTTCACCAACGGGTTGCCGGACGCGCAATATCCCGGGAACTATCTGCCCCAACACACCACGTTCGATCTCTCGGCTGGAAAGTCGTTCCACGAGAAATACAGCTTGGGATTGACCATTCTCAACGTCGCGAATCGCCGCGTATTACTTGACAACAGCCTTACCTTCGGCGGATTTCACTTTAACGATCCGCTAGAGGTCTATGCGGAGTTCCGCTATCGTTTCCATTACTGATGCGCGATACTTCGGCGCCAGCGTAAAGCGCCCGAAAGGACACGAGCGATGGGCCGCTTACGGCGAAATGCAGAGCCGGCCCCTCGCGGAAATTCAAACGTCATCCGGTGAAACGCTTTTGTTTGTCAAATCCAGAAAGAGAGGAGTATAGATATGAAGAATGTAGCGCGATTGCTCTTGATAGCCGCCCTCGGCTCCGCATTCATGTTGGCGCCCATGGCGAATGCTCAAAAAACTAAATTCGAGGCCAACCTTGCCGGCAAGAACGAGACCCCGGCGGTGGAAACTTCCGCGCAGGGCACGGCATCGTTTGAATTAAGTCCGGACGGCAAAAGCCTAAAATACTCGCTTTCGGTGAACGACGCCGCGGACGTAACCATGGCACACATCCATCTCGGCGAACCTGGTCAGGCCGGCAAGCCCGTTGCGCCGCTCTATCCGGAAAAGATGTCCTCCATGTCCTCTGACAAAAGTGCCGGAGCCTCGGATAATAAGATGGCAATGGGGACGGGAATGACCTGCATCGCTCAGGGCACGATTACTGCGAGCCAACTCGTGGGTTCGTTCAAGGGAAAATCGATCCAGGATCTCGTGGAAGCGATTCGCACCGGGAAAACCTACGTCAACGTGCACACGAAAGCTCATCCGGACGGAGAGATTCGCGGCACCATCGAATAGGGATGACGAAAGCAAGACTGTTACTGGTGGCGGTGATCGTGGCGCTGCTTGCCGTCGGCGGATATGCCTTCAGCGTGGCCCGCCGCGGCTGGAGCGCGCGAACGCCGCCATCGCAATTGGAAACCCTTCTTGCGCGCTTCATGCGCCACATGGCTACTCCCCGCAGCGCCCGGGAGCTGCGAAACCCGTGGAAGGCCACGCCGGAGGTGCTTGGCGCCGGACGCGCCCACTGGGCCGACCATTGCGCCACATGCCACGGCAACGATGGCAGTGGAAACACACTGATCGGCGCGAACCTTTATCCCCCGGCTCCGGACATGCGCCAAGCCGCCACCCAGAACCTTAGCGATGGCGAGCTGTATTTCATCATCCGCAATGGCGTACGCCTGACCGGCATGCCGGCGTGGGGCAATCCGGCGTTCAAACGTGACGACGAAAGCTGGCACCTCGTTGTATTCATCCGCCACCTGCCGCAAATCACGCCGGACGAGTTGGAAGATATGAAACGCTCGAATCCCAGGACCGATGCGGACCGCGAAGAGGAGAAACAGGAACAGGGTTTCTTGAACGGCCCCGCGCCCCACCGATGAGGTGAACCTCCGGCGGCCGGGATAGTTTTCTGGGAAGACCGAAAGAAACTAAGGGAGATCATTCTTGAAAAATCGAATGGCATTGCTGTTCACATTCGCTTTACTCGCCGCGTCGGCCGCGCTCGCTCACGGAGGCGAGACCCATGTAATTGGCACAGTCGCCACGATCACGGCCGACTCCATCACCGTAAAGACAACGGCGAATGCGATGGTGACCGTGGGCGTGGTCACGGAAACGACTTTTACCAATTCGAAAACCAAAGCGGCCGCCAAGCTGGCGGACCTGGCCGTCGGTGATCGCGTCGTCATTCACGCCAAGGAACCCACGGAAGGCACGCTCGTCGCCGACACCGTGGAATTCGCGCCCGCGGCGGCCAAACCGACTGCGCCCAAGCCTGCACAATAATCGCCGGCATCTGACGCGCGACGTTCTCTCAATCTCGCATTGTGCGCTCCAGCCTCGCTTTTGCTTTGAATTGCCCATGCGCCGCGCTTTTAGGCGGGCGTACAATAAGGATGTCTAGAAGGAGAGCAGATGCAGGAATTCAGAAGCGATCCGGCTCGCGAACGTCGCTGGGTTCGAACGTTCTTCGCAATTTTCCTCGCGGTCGTCGCGTCGGTCGCTGCCGCCTGCAACAAGTCAGCGCCGCCGCCCGAGGGGCAGGTGAAGCGCTACCACCTAGTCGGCAAAATCGTCTCGATTGACCACGACCAGGCCTCCATCATGGTTGACGGCCGGGAAATCGTCGGCTTCATGGCCGCGATGACCATGCCGTATTCGGTGCGCGACACGAAACTGCTCACGCCGCTCGGCCCCGGCGACGAAATCACCGCCGATATCGTGGTAGATGACAACGGCGCGTACCTCGAAAATATCGTCGTCACCAAGAAGGGCGACGGGAAAGATCCCACGGGCACCTCGAATCCGCCGAAGGCCGGTGACACAGTTCCCGATTTCGCCATCGTCAATCAGGACGGCAAGCGAATCCATTTCCGCGACTATCAGGGCGATGTTTTGCTCGTCACGTTCATCTACACGCGCTGCCCGTTTCCCGACTACTGCCCGCTCGTCTCCAGGAATTTCTCAAAGATTTATGCGTCTCTCCGGAAGGACCCGTCACTCGGCCCCAAGATCCGCCTGCTGAGCGTCAGCTTCGATCCAGATCACGATACCCCCGCGGTGCTTCGCCAATATGCAGACACGTTTCGCGCGACCACGGGAGGCAGTCCCTTTGCGCGCTGGCAATTCGCCGTCGTGCCGCCGAAAGAATTGGTCAACGTCGCGAACTTTTTCGGTTTGTATTTCAGCGTGCAGGGCGATCAGATCGTCCATTCGATGAGCACGACCGTCATCTCGCCGGACGGCACGGTTTACAAGTGGTATCAGGACAACAATTGGGCACCCGCCGATCTAATCACGGACGCCTCGCAAGCTCTGCAGCAAACCAATCAGCGAAACGCCGGCCCGCACAACTCCGCCAGCATCCCTACCGCCTGAACATTTCTCACGGCAGACATTCCGCTCGCGATATGACCACAAACGCGGATGCACTTCGGTCCGAGGCTAGAAGCCATCTCTCAAGCGGCCTCCGTCAGGGCACGGCTTCAGCCGTGCCGAAAAGCGCCTCGTAATTCAGGGGTTTTAAGCCCTGAGGGACCCGCCGTGCGCGGCAGAGTGAATTATGAGACGGTGTCTAGTTAACTCCCAGCACGTTCGATCTCGAGATTCGCGTAAGAGATGAAGGGTCTTTGTGGGTCGTGGCTTTAGCCACGACAAAAAAAGCCTCGCGCAGCGCCTTCCTTTGCGCTGTGTCTTCCGCAGCAAGTCGTGCTTCTGGTTCGAAGTCTGGGGGACTATTAGTTACCGCTGGAAGCTAGTTCTTTCGATCGAGGATGAAATCGGGGACAGCCAGCAGCGCTCTGCGGTATTCCGTTTCCGGCAATTCTTCCAGACACGCCTTCGCGCGGCTCACGTAATCCCGCGCCAGATTGGAAGCGCGCGTCAATGCGCCGGTTTCTTTAACCAGCTTCGTAATTTGTTCCGGCTGCACGCTCAGGAACCCGCGCTCTTCCAGAACTTTCGCGACCAGTTTCCTGCCTTCCGCCGGAGAATGTCCGTTTGCATTGGCCTCTGCCTCGAGCGCAAAAATAAGCGGCAGGGTGACTTTGCCTTCCTTCAGATCGCTCAGCACCGGCTTCCCGAGTTCTTCCGGCGACGCAGTAAAATCCAGCAAATCGTCCACCAGCTGAAACGCGAGCCCCGCGTTGCGCCCGTATCCCGCCAGCGCTTCCTCAATCTCTTTCGACTGCTTGCCGAGCACAGCGCCCAGCCGCGCACATCCGCTGAAAAGGCACGCCGTCTTTCGGTACGCGAGTTCCGTAGCGTCCGCTTCGGTCAAATCCATCCGCCCGAGCCGCGTCAGCTGCAGCAGCTCGCCCTCGACCATGTTCTGCGTCAGTCCGATCAAAATATCGAGGATCGCAAAATTCCGCTCGCGCAGCGCCATCTCAAACGACTGCATGTACAGCCAGTCGCCCGCGAGCACGCTCATGTGATTTCCCCAGCGCGCGTTCGTGCTCGGACGTCCGCGACGCGTCTGCGCTCCGTCAATCACGTCGTCGTGAACCAGCGTCGCGCTGTGGATCATCTCCACCACCGCGCCCATCCGCACCGCGCTCGTCCCGCGATATCCGGCTGCGCCCGCCGTCAGCAGCAGCAGCGCCGGCCGCAGACGCTTCCCGCCGCCCTCGCGCAGATAGCTTGCAATCTCAGCGACTGGCTCGATCGCCGCGCCATTTTGCGCCGCAATTTCCTGCTCCACGAGCGCCAGATCGTCGCGAACGAGATCGAAAATCCCTTTGGCGATTTGTACGGCGAAGGCCATTTGGATGGTTTTTGTCGCCCTTTACCGGGAGTTTACCGCGTCTTTCCCGGAGCTTCCCGTGCATCCAGCTTGAAAAACCGGCGAAAATTTGCGGCCGTCGTGGCCGCGACCTCTTCTGGCGCTAAGTCTCTCACATTCGCCAACGCCTGCGCCACCTCAACGACAAATGCAGGCTCATTGCGCTTGCCGCGGCGTCCCTGAGGAGGCAAGAACGGCGAATCCGTCTCCGTAAGCAATCTATCCAGCGGAATTTCCCGCGCCACGTCCCGCAAATGCTGCATTTTCGGATACGTCACGTTGCCCGCGAACGAAATCAGGAATCCCATGTCCATCCCGCGCCGCGCTTCGGCAATCGTCGCCGTGAAGCAATGAAAAATTCCGCCCAGCCCCGTCGGCGCCCAATCCTGCTCCAAAATCGCGAGGCAATCGTCCCACGCGTCGCGGCAATGAATCACAATCGGGAGCTTCGCGTCGCGGGCCTGGCCGATTTGCCGTCGAAACACGTGCTGCTGCACGTCGCGCGGCGAATGCTCATAGTAGTAATCGAGGCCCATTTCGCCCCAGCCGATCACTCGTGGATTGCGCGCCAGTTCGTCAAGCCGCGCGAAATGTTCCTCCGTCGCCACGTTGGCGTCGTGCGGATGAATCCCCACGGTCGCGTAGATCCAATCGTGCTGTTCGGCGAACGAAATCGCGGCGTCCATGCGATCGGTTGGCGCGCTGCCGCTCCCGATCGCGAGCAGCGTCCTCACGCCCGCCGCGCGCGCGCGCTCGAGCATCGCCGCGCGATCGTCGTCGAACTGCGTCATCTCCAGGTGCGCGTGTGAGTCAATAATTTCCATGTGGCTGATGTCCCGGACTTGCGTGGCCTTCGTAGCGGCCGCCTTGAGGCGGGGCGCCTTAGGGGGTCGGAGCTGAACTCGTCCCAAGCGCACTCGAGGGAGCTCCGAGATAAAAGCCGGGCACGAATCTCCTTACCATGCGCGAACTCGTTCTCCACTCGCGCCGCTGGCAAAACATGCAACGTCAGGGCACGGCTTCAGCGGTGCCAAAATCAAACCGCGCGAAGCGCGTTCCAATGCGCTGCTTCTCTCGCAGCAAGTTCTTGCTTCGGTTCGACGCCTTGTGTGTCGCGGCTTAAGCCGCGACACACATCAAAACGGCGCGAAGCGCCCACCTATGCGCTGCTTCTCTCGCGGCAAGTTTTCACAATAAAATCCGCGCGAAGCGCGCACCTCGCTGCCGCAGGCTGTCGCGTAGGCCGCATGGCCGGAGCGACCGGCTCCTGCATCAAATGACATATCGCGGTCGGATCGTCATTTCACCTTTGAGCCGACCGGAATATCCTCGGCAAACGTGCACAGCACCGGCTTTCCATCCGCGCCAGCCGACGCCGCCAGCAGCATCCCGTTCGATTCCAGTCCGCGCATTTTCCGCGGCGCCAGGTTCACAACGACCACGACCTTGCGCCCCACAAGTTCCTCCGGTGTGTACCCCAACGCAATTCCCGCCAGCACCTGACGAACCTCATCGCCGATGTCCACCATCAGCTTCAGCAACTTGTCCGCGCCCTGAATGCGCTCCGCCGATTTCACCACGCCCACGCGCAGCTCGACCTTGGCGAAATCGTCAATCGTGATTTTTGTGCTCGCCGGAGCAGCAGCTGGTGCCGCGCTGCTGGCCGCAATTGCTGGTGTCGTTGAAACTGCTGCTGTCGCTGTTGGTGCAGCGGACGGCGTGCTCCCTGGATTCCGTATCTCGTCTTCCATCGCTTCGATCCTTTCCGATACCTCTTTAATTTCCGCCCGCGGAAATAGCGCCTCCGCTTTTCCCAGCTTTACTTCCGACTCGAGCATTCCCCAACCCAGTGAATCGATTCGCTGTTCCGACACGCGCCCGGACTGACCCAACCGCTCCCATAATTTCTGCGTCGATTCCGGAATGAACGGATGCGCCAGAACGGCCACAAATCGCAGCGCCTGTCCAGCCGTCCAAAGTACCGCGCCAAGCTTCTTTCTGTCCCCGGGATCGCTCGATTCCGCGAGTTTCCACGGCTTCGCTTCCGCGATGTACTGATCTATCGCGCCAACGAGCTGCCAGATCGCCTGCACGGCTCCGGAAAAATTGTAAGCCGCCATGTGCTGCTCGACTGACTTCTTGGCTGCACTGGCAACCTGCTGCACTTCAACCTTCTGATGAAATCCGTCGGGTATCGCGGGCACGTCGCCATCGAAATACTTCTCAATCATCGCGATCGTCCGGCTCGCCAGATTCCCCAACCCATTCGCCAAATCTGCGTTGTATCGCGTGACCAGCGCATCGCGCGAAAAATTGCCGTCCTGCCCGAAAACCACCTCTCGCAACAGGTAATATCGCAGCGCATCGTTCCCCAGCACCTTCACAATCGGCTCGGGATACGCCACATTCCCCCTCGACTTGCTCATCTTCTCCTGCTCGAAGAGCAACCAGCCGTGCGCGAAAATCTGCTTCGGCAGCGGGAGTTCCGCCGCCATCAGAAACGCCGGCCAATAGACGGCGTGAAACCGGATAATTTCCTTGCCGATCATGTGTAAATCGGCCGGCCAGAACTTCGCAAACTCATCCTGCCTCTTCTTGTTCTCGCTCGCGTACCCGATCCCGCTCATGTAACTCGTCAGCGCGTCGTACCACACGTAGAAGACATGCTCGGGATCGCCCGGCCACGGAATGCCCCATTTGATCGTCTTCCGGCTGATCGAAACATCCTTCAGCCCGCTCTCGACGAAGCTCTTCACTTCGTTCCGCCGAAAATCCGGTTGCACGAATTGCGGGTTGTCGTTGTACAGCTGCAAAAGCTTCCCCTGATACGCCGAAAGCCTGAAAAAATAGTTCTCCTCGGAAATTAATTCCGCGGGACGCCCGCACGTGGGGCAATCCGCCGGCTCCGGCGTGTCGCTCACGTACAAATTGTCGTAGATGCAGTACCGTCCCTCGTATTTCGCCTTATAAATCGAGCGCTTTTCGGGCGGCAGCTTCTCATCGCGCTCCATCGTGCGGCGAACGAGCTTCTCGACCGCCCGCGCGTGCTCCGCCGACGTCGTCCGAATGAAATCCGTGTGCGTGATTCCCAGCAGCTTCCACAAATCGCGAAAAATCGCTTCGTTTTTGTCCACCAGCTGCTGCGGTGTAATTCCCTGCTTTTCCGCCGCGCGCTCGATGTTCACTCCGTGCTCGTCCGTGCCCGTCAGATAAGCCACATCAAATCCGCACATGCGCTTGTAACGCGCGATCACGTCGCACACGATCGTCGTGTACGCCGACCCCACGTGTGGCCGCGAATTCGCGTAGTAAATCGGCGTCGTCAGATAGAACTTGGGCTTGTCGTTCGGCGCGGTCGGTTGACTCATGAAATGTTTGTTTTTCTGCTACAGAACTGCAGAAAACGATACTAGTCTGGCGTGCGATGCCTGTCAATTGACCTGAATTCGAGCCGATCAACCGCGATTCCCGCCCGTGTAAGGCACGCCTGGCGTTGCCCCCAACCCGCGACGCGGTTAACATACCCAACCACAATGTTTGCCGACCTCGCACTTTCGAGACGTTTGGAGCGCGCCGAGGGGCGCTCATGCGTTCAGTTCGCGATGGCCCGGCGTCGCGTTTCTCCCGACAGCGGCGCAGAGTGGATCGAACACGCGGGCTCGTACGCGATTTTCGACGGCATCGGCTCTCCCATCACTCAGACCTTCGGCCTCGGCATTTTCGAGGAGCTGAGCGCGGCTTCGTTGGATGTGATGGAGCGCTTCTTTTTCGACCGTGGCTCGCCGGCGATTCATGAAGTGAGTCCGCTCGTGGGTCTTGCCGCGCTGGACTTGCTCTGCGCACGCCAGTACCGGCCAATCGAGATCAGCAACGTCATGTATCGCACAGTTGAAAAGCCCACTGCCGAGAATCGCACGGACATCCGAGTGCACGTTACAGGGCCGGACGAAGCTCAGCTCTGGGCCGATGTAAGCGCAAAGGGCTGGACATACGAGCGTCCCGAGTTTCTCGATTTCTTTCTGCAGACCGCCGCCGTTTTCGCGGCGCGCGAGAACAGCCCGTCTTTCCTCGCGGAGCTAGATGGCCAAATCGGCGCTGCGGGCGCGCTTTGCATCGAAGACGGCGTAGCTCTGTTCGCCGGCGCCGCCACGATTCCCGAGATGCGCCGTCGAGGGCTGCAAGCGGCTCTCCTGCAAGAGCGCATGCGATACGCCTTCGACCAGGGCTGCGACTTAGCCATGATGGTCGCCGAGGCCGGCAGCAACTCCCAGCGCAACGCCGAGCGCCAGGGTTTTCGCATCGCCTACACGCGCCTGAAATGGCGCTTGTCGCCTCCAGCGGCTCAGAACCCGTGACCGCACATGTCCGGCTGGATGCCTGACCGGCGACACGCCGTTCCGCCGCGCCGGAGTGTGATTAGCCGCAACCTTTGACGAGCGTGCGTGTGACCCTAACCATGACTTTTTGACAGATGGTATAGTTGCCGTTGAGGCTTGGCGATGGCGAACGAGATTCCCGGCGATCTCCAGGAAAAGGCCGCGATCATGCGAGAGTTCGGACGTCTTCGTGCCGCGGGACAGCCAGTTCCGGACGAGTTGCAGACCAGGCACGTCAACGCCACCAACGATCGCTACTCCACGGGTCCGGAGCCCGGCGAACACGTACCCGATTTCTCCCTTCCCGACCAGGAAGGCGCTCTGCGATCTGTCGCAAATCTCGCTGGTCCCCGCGGCCTGCTCCTTGTCTTTTACCGAAGTGCCGATTGGTGACGGTACTGCCGATCCCAACTGGTCGAGTTGGAACAATCCCGCGCGATGATCGAAAGGAACGGTCTCCGCATCGCGGCGGTCAGCTACGACTCGCAGGAAACGCTCCGGAGTTTCGCCAAGAGCTACCAGATACAGATTCCCCTGCTATCCGATCCCGATAGCGCCGTGATCCGGAGCTTTGGCATTTTGAACACCAACATTGCTCCCGGCCTGCGCTCGCACGGCGTTCCACATCCCGTGGAGTATCTGATCGCCCCGAGCGGGCTGGTCCTGCGCAAGTATTTCGTGCCGAATTACCAGCACCGGGTCGCAGCCTCCTCCGTCGCTCTTAGAGAATTCGGAGCTGCAGGTGAGAGCGCTTCTGCCGTTACTCTGCGGAGCGGCGCGCTTACGGCGGTCGTGGGACTTTCTACACCAAGAGCGTTCGCGGGCCAGGAAATCGGCTTCTTTGCAAAGTTCGCGCTGGAGACCGGATGGCATATTTATGGCACTCCGCTGCCCCAGGGTTGCACGACCACGTCGGTGACGTTCGACGGTCCAGCAATTGTCCGTCAATCATTCGAGCTTCCGTCGGCCGCACCTGTGCAGACGAGCTTCCTTGGGGAAACGGTCCCCTTGCACAGCGGCTCATTCCAAGGTTTAGGATCACTGCTGCTGAAGTTTCCGCTCGATGATGGAAAGATCGTACTGGCTGGTCGCGTCAGTTTTCAGCAATGCAGCGACACCGTCTGCGAGGCGCCAGAGACGATTCCATTCGAGTTGCCTCTGACTCTTGAACCATTCATGGTCGCAACGAATCGCAAGTAATCTTCCCTTCACGTGCCGATGTACTTAGTTCTGAGGAAAACGCCGCCCAACTCTTGATCAACGCTCTTACCGGTAAAGTCAGATCTCGTACCTAGGTTATCGGTTATCCGACTTATCTGGACTTGGCCACCTGCTCTCGAATGTTGTTATCAGGAATATTTGACATTGATCTTTGAAAGCACATAACGTTTCCGTTTCTAGGTTCCTAGAATGGGTCACCAAATACGTTCGCGCTGGCTCCGTGGTTTTCTTGCGTCGGAAGGAGTGACGGACATGCGGAGGATGCTTGTCTTGGCACTGATATGTTGCATGACGTTTTGCACGTGGACTGCGGAAGGCAGGGCTCAGGCGACCGGCCAAGGTGCAACCGGGACTGGCAAGGTTCAGCCAACGATACCTGCGACCAGGGCTCCAAAACCCGAGGATGCCATCAAGGCCGTCCTAGCCGCTTTTGATAAATACGAGGTTGTGGGTATGAGCGCAGCACATGGAAACAAGGACCTTGACGATTTCATTCTTCGTCTCATCCGCGATCCCGCCTTTCCCGACAAAGTGAACGATGTGGTCGTCGAGTGCGGTAATTCGTTATTTCAACCTATCCTGGACCGATACATCGCAGGCGGTGATGTCCCGCTCTCCGAGGTTCGGCCCGTTTGGCGCGACACGACTCAGCCGATGTGTAGCGTTTCGGGATTTTACGAGATGCTTTTCCCCGTGGTACGCAGAATTAACCAGAAGCTTCCGCCGGAGAAGAGACTTCGCGTGCTCGCGGGCGATCCTCCTCTTGATTGGAGTAAGGTCACAGTCCAATCCGAAGTCATGTGGGACCGGGACGCGAACATTGCCTCGGTGATGGAAAAGGAAGTCCTTTCGAAACACCGCAAGGCGCTCATGCTCTTTGGGGAATTCCATCTTTTTCACAGCAACAAGAGCGGGCCGAGAGGATTGGGATCAGCGGTGCGACGCTATGAAAGAGACTATCCCGGTGTGACCCTAGTGATCGGCGACCTTCTTATCTTTACCGATTCGGCCCCGCCGGCCAATGACGAATGGGAAACGCGAATGGCTTCTTGGCCGTTTCCATCCCTCGTACAGCACATCCAAGGCACCTGGCTGGGAGATGTGGACAAGACATACTTCTCCGAAATGGTCGATGCATATCTCTATCTCGGCCCCGGCGACTTGATGCTGGTTGAACCAAGGCCGGCCGAGATTTTCTCGAACAAGGACTATATGGCGGAACTCCATCGAAGAGCCGCCATCATCGGGGACGAGTTATTAACTGGCCAGGCGGATCCCGCCAGACTGTCCGACGAACATTTCAGTCCGTTCTTATACGCCCATTAGGCACGATTCAACATTGGATTCGAGCCGCTGCACCCACCCTAACTCCTGGTTAACGCCGTAACCGGAAAGTGCCCAACGGCCGAGTTTGTCCCTCGCAAAAGTCCACAGGCCTTACTTCTTGCAACGCGCATGCTTCCTGTTAACCTGACCGGCGATGCAAATATTATGCGCAACACGAATGATGATGGCGCCCGAGCCGCTGAGCGCCTATGTGGAGTGCGGCGGCTTGCCGCCGCTGTCTGTCGCCGAGGCTCGCCTCGGCGACTTCACCGATGTCATAACAACGCGCAACCGACCCTCGGCACAGCTTCCGTGCGGGAACCACGAATCACTAATCACCGTTCACCAATCACGATTTTCCCCGCAACAAAGTGACACACCGTGCAAAGTAATTTCCCACGTAAGTCATAGAAAACAAACGATCGGCACCCCAAAGAAGTGTCACACTATTTCGCGCCACCCGCGCGCCATTTCATGGCCCAGCCACAGCGCTTTCCGTATAATCTCTGAGCCGATTTCAGATAAGGAGCCACGTGTATAAGGCCGTTGACGACCGCATTCGCAAGGCGCTGCGCCATCACATCCACGAGCGCTATAAGACCGATGTGCCCGTGGTCACCGAGCGCCCTCCGAAGCTCGCCATGGGCGAGGTCGCTTCCCCGCTCTGCTTCGAGCTGGCCAAGCGCCTGAAAAAACCGCCGCGTGCGCTCGCGCAGGAAATCGCGAATTCCCTGAAGCTTCCGGAAGGAGTCGCGCGGATCGAAGTCGCCGGCGGCGGATACTTGAATCTGTTTTTCGACCGCGCCGCATTTTTCCTCGCCGCGTGCAAAGAGGCCGGCCACGAAGGCGTTGCCGTCGCCAAGCCGGACGCACCCAAGGTCATGGTCGAGCACACCAGCATCAATCCCAATAAAGCGGCGCACATCGGCCATCTGCGCAACGCCGTTCTTGGCGACACGTTCGGCCGCCTGCTTCGCTACACCGGCCGGCGCGTCGAGGTGCAGAACTACATAGACAACACCGGCGTCCAGGTCGCGGACGTTGTCCTCGGCTTCACGCACCTCGAACCCAAGTCCCTCCCGGAAGTTGAAAAACTCGCCGCTGCGCCGAAATTCGATTATCTCTGTTGGGATCTCTACGCGCGCGTCACGCAATATCTCGCGGAAGACAAAGCCCACCTCGAATTGCGTTCGCAAACTCTGAAGGACATCGAAGAAGGCCACGGCGACTCGGCGAAGATGGCGGAAATTGTTTCCACCGCGATCGTTCATTGCCATCTGCGTACGCTCGACCGCCTCGGAATTGACTACGATCTCCTGTCGCGCGAAAGCGAAATTCTGCACCTCAAATTCTGGGAGGCCGCATTCGATCTTCTCAAAAAAAGTGGCGCGATCCAGCTTTCGACCTCCGGGAAAAACGCCGGATGCTGGGTGATGGCGCTTCCCTCCGATGCGGCGACTCCCGAAGGCGATGAAGAGCCAGCCGAAATGGCGGATGCGAAAATTATCGTCCGCTCAAGCGGCACGGTCACCTATGTTGGGAAAGACATCGCCTATCACTTATGGAAGTTCGGCCTGCTCGGCCGCGATTTCTACTACCGCCGCTTCCACACCCATCCCGATGGCCACGAGGCGTGGATCACGTCGAGTGAACCCGGCGGGTCAGCAGACACGGGCGCGCCTGCGTTCGGCCACGCGAATCAGGTGTTCAACGTCATTGACTCGCGGCAGGCATATCCCCAGCAGGTCGTCGTCGCCGGCCTTCGCGCGCTCGGCCACACGGAGCAGGCTGACAATCTGAAGCATTTCGCGTACAACGTCGTCGCGCTCACGCCACGCTGCGCCCAGGAGCTTGGCTACGAAATTCCCGCGGAGGACGCGAAGAAGCCTTACGTCGAAGTCAGCGGCCGAAAGGGCCAGGGCGTGAAAGCCGACGACCTGCTCGACCGCCTTCAGGCCAGCGCGCGGAAGGAAGTTGATGAGCGCCACGCCGAATCGCCCGAGCAGGAGCGCGCGGCCATCGCCAACGCGATCGCCATCGGCGCGCTGCGCTATTTCCTGCTGCGCTTCACGCGCTCGACCATCATCGCGTTTGACTTCAAGGACGCTCTCAGCTTCGAGGGCGAAACCGGACCCTACGTGCAATACGCCGTCGTGCGCGTGAACGGAATTGTGCGAAAAGGTACGGAAGCGGATCCCAATTTCGGCACCGCAAATGCCGCGAACATCAAGCGAATCGAATCCGGAGAAATCAGCGTGGCGAGATTTCTGGCCACTCCTGCGGGCGACGATCTATGGGAGCTGATACTTCTGGCGGGATCGCTCGATGCGCGTGTGGATGCGGCCGTGGGCGCGCAAGAGCCGGCGTTCCTCGCGCGCTTCGCGTTCGAACTGGCTCAGTCGTACAACAATTTCTACCACAAGCACCACATTCTCTCGGAAGAGGACGCCGAAAAGCGCGCGTTCCTGCTGCGTCTCTCTTCTCTCGTGAGGGAGCAGCTCGTCACCGCGCTGGGCCTTCTGGGAATCAGCGCCCCGGAGAAAATGTGATGAGCGTCGGTTACATCTTCAGCGCGAAATCCACGATCGAGCGGATGGCGATTCCCGTCGGTCCCTTCGCTAGCCACGGACGCCCTTCGTCCACCCAGCACGTGGAAGCAATGTCGAGATGGATCCACGGCGTATCCTCCGCGAATTCCTTGATAAACCACGCGCCGGTGCTCGCGCCGCCGCCCTTGCCGCTGCCCGTATTGCGAATGTCCGCGATGTCGCTCTTGATCATCTGCTGATATTCCTCGTCCATCGGCATGGGCCACATTTTTTCGCCCGCGGCCTTCGCGCTTTCAAGGAACGTGTCGAGATATTCGCGAGGCGTGCCGAACGCGCCGACGTGCACGTTCGCCAGCGCCACTTCGATCGCGCCCGTCAGCGTAGCCGCGTCAATCAAATGCGTGGCGCCAAGCTTGCGCGCGTAGAAGACTCCGTCGGCCAGCACCATTCGGCCTTCGGCGTCCGTGTTGATCACCTCGATCGTCTTGCCGGACATCGCGACCTGCACGTCGCCGGGCTTTTGCGCCCGGCCGCCGGGCATGTTTTCCGTTGCCGGAATCACGGCGATCACAGAGATGGAAGGCTTCAGCGCGGCGATCGCGCGCATCGCGCCAAGCATCGTGGCGCCGCCGCCCATGTCGTACTTCATCTTCTCCATATTGTTCGCGGGCTTGATCGAGATGCCACCGGTATCGAATGTGACGGCTTTGCCGACGAGTCCCAGCACCGGACCGCCCGGCTTGGGATTTTCGGGCGTGTAACGCACCACGATCATTCGCGGCGGCTCGACGCTTCCCTGCGCCACGCCGATCAGCGCGCCCATTTTCAGCTCGGCGATTTTGCGCTCGTCGAGGATTTCGATTCCCAGGCCCGCTTCTTTGGCCATGGCCTCGGCCTTCGCGGCGAGCAGGCGCGGCGTGAGTTTGTTCGAAGGCTCGTTGATCAAATCGCGAGCAAAATTCTGCGCTTCGCCAAGAATGCGACCATGGTCAATGGCGGCTGTGAGATTCGGCCAGAGACCAGCGTCAAATCCCGCGAGCGCGACGGACTGAATCTCGCGTTCCTTCTTCTCGGTGTGGTATTTATTCGATTCGAAATCGGCGACGATCAGGCCTTCGACAGCTGCCTGCGCCGCAGCGGGTCCCCGTTCGCCTTCGCGCGTAAGGAAAACGAATTTCTTCACGCCGCGAGATTTCAGTTGGCGCAGCGCCGTCCCAGCGATTTTCCGCAGATCGGAGATGGCGAACTTCTCGGGCTTCCCTGCTCCCACCAGCAGCAGCTTTTTCGCCGCAAGCCCCTCGGGAAAGTGGAGCAGAAGTAGTTCGAGCGGTTTCCCAGTGATCTCTCCGCTGGCGGCCAGTGAGGCGAGGCGGCCGTTCATCGCGCGATCAATGTCGCCGAGAACTCCGTCGAATTTGTCGTTCTTATCGAAGACGTAAGTTACGAGGGCGTCGGAATCTATCGAAGCATACGGCTGGGTCTCGAGTTGGATCTGCATGTCTCCCTTTCAATTTTATCGGCGTCGCGAACGGGATATTGCTTCGTCCGCTTCACGTTTGGCTTCTTTTCGTTTCTCAGATTCGCGGCGGTCGTGGAATTTCTTGCCCTTCCCCAGCGCCAGTTCGCATTTCGCCAGACCATCCCGGAAATAAATCTTTAGCGGCACCACGGTCATGCCCTTTTGCTGAATGGAGGCGTCCAACTTTTCGATCTCCCGGCGGTTCAGCAGCAGCTTGCGCTTCCGGAGGGGGTCGTGGTTTCGCGGTCCCCCGGGCCGGTACTCCGGTATATGGCAGTGTACCAACCAGGCCTCTCCGGTGCGAATCTCAGCGTAGGCCTCACGGATCGAAGCCTTGCCTTCGCGGAGAGTTTTGACCTCTGTACCTACCAGTACCAGTCCTGCCTCGAACTTGTCGAGCAACTCGTAGTTATAGGACGCGGCGCGGTTCTGGGCAACGATCTTGTTGTTCTCCTGCTCCGCCTTTCGTGCCGCCGCTTTCATGGGGTCGCTATCATAGCCGCCGCGTGTGACCCGCTGCAAGTCGAGGTAACCCGCATATTTCCACCCGATTGCGGGTTTAACTATTCATATGCCCGTGACCCGTGTGTATAAAAGGACTTATATTCAATTAGCGGCGGCAACGGGGGCGGTTCCTTGCCGCATCATACCCCGGGTGTTAGACTCCCATAGCATCGAGCTCACCCCTTCGGAGGGTCTGGTTGCACCGTAAAGCGTATTTCCCGCTATTGGCGTTCGCCGCGATTTTTCTTGCCGGCTGCCCCAAAGCTAATCAAGCAAGTGCGGATTACAGCGCCGGCCGAAAGGCTGAAGCCATACAGGACTACGATACCGCCCTAGTCCATTATGAAAGCGCCCTCCGGATTGATCCAATAAACGCGGAATACAAGCTGCGCGCCATGCACGCGCGCTATGCGGATGGTCAATTCCACCTGGAACAGGGCGAGAAGGCCCTAAAAAAGGGCGATCTGCAATCTGCACTGACAGAGTTCCAGAAGGCCCAGGCGGTAGATCCCTCAAATACCGCAGCCGACCAGGAGATCAAACACACCTTGCAACTGTTATCGGCCGCGACGGCTCCCGCGGTTCCCCGGGCAATTGACCCCAATGCCGCTGACGACACAGACCTGCTGCCGGGGCCTCCCCAGCTGAAGCCGTTTTCGCTCGAACCGATCAACTTGAAGATGACGAACGACGCCCGCGTCGCGTTTGAAACCATTGCGAAGCTTGCGGGCCTGAGCGTGATTTTCGATCCGGACTTCACCTCGCGGCGCATTCCGGTTGAATTGCCGAACGTCACTCTCGAGCAGGCGCTCGACGCCGTCGCACTCGAGAGCAAAGCGTTCTGGAAGCCGCTGACACCCACGGTGATATTCGTGGCGCCGGATACGCCACAAAAGCGCAAGGACGTGGAAGATGAAGTCGTGCGGACTTTTTATCTGTCCAACACGCTCACGCCTCAGGATCTGACCGAGGTCGTTACAGGACTGCGATCACTCCTCGATCTCCGAAGGGTGCAGCAAGTAAACGCGCAGAACGCCATCGTGATCCGCGATACTCCCGACAAGCTGGCGTTGGCCGCGAAGATCATCCGGGACATTGATAAGGCCAAGCCCGAGGTTTTAATCCACGTGCAGGTGGTGACCGCGAGCGTGGACCGCTTGCGCGACCTCGGAATTCTTCCGGGACAGAGCGTCTCGATCGCTTTTACGCCGCGCACCGCGCTGCAGCCGAATAGCGGCACGCCGACGGGCTCGGGCACCACGACGAGCACCTCTACTTCAGTGGTCACCGCGACCCAAATCACGCTGGACAACCTGAAAAATCTTTCGGGTGCGGATTACAGCGCCACATTGCCGGGTGCGACGGCGAACGCAATTCTTACCGACAACAAAACGAGGATCATCCAGGATCCCGAGGTTCGCGTCAGTGACGGCGAAAAAGCGACGCTCAAGATCGGAGATCGCGTTCCGGTGGCGACGGGCAGCTTTCAGGCAGGAGTGGGCGTGGGTGTCGGCACAGGCGCAGGCGTGGTCAATCCGCTGGTCAACACACAGTTCCAGTACATTGACGTCGGCGTGAACATTGACGTGACGCCGCGCGTGCATCCGGATGGCGACGTGAGCATGAAGCTTTCGATTGAGGTATCCCAGATCACCGGGACGAGCAATATCGGCGGAATCAACCAGCCGGTGATCAGCCAGCGCAAAATCGAACATGACGTCCGATTGAAGGACGGAGAGGCAAGCGTGCTGGGAGGTTTAATCGAGCGCACGGAAACGAAGAACGTCAACGGGATTCCCGGCCTCGCTGACCTTCCGCTGTTCCGCTACCTATTCTCGGACAACAGCAACGAGGTCAAGGAAGACGAAGTACTCATCGTTGTAACGCCGCACATCATACGTTTCCCCTCGATCGTCGCGGGTAACCTGCAAACGGTAGCTTCCGGAACGGATTCGAATCCGCACGTGTCCCGCCAAGACGTAGATAAACCGACCACCGCTGTGCCGCAGCCAGCTTCCCCGTTCGCTAATTCGCAGGGGGCACCGCCCGCAGGCGCGCCACCAGGGGTCGCCCAGCTTCATTTCGAACCCGCGAACGCCGCGCTGAAACCCGGAGATACGACGACGCTTGGCCTGGCTGTCGCAAACGTGAGCGATCTCTACTCGATTCCGCTATTGATCCACTTCAACCCTGCAGTAATCCAGGTTGAGGAAGTGCGCAACGGCGGATTCCTTTCCGGAACGGGCACGCAGGAAATTGCGATCGTGCAGCGGATTGACCAGCAAAAGGGCGATGTCGTAGTCTCCGCGACGCGCCAACCAAATACACCCGGCGTGAACGGGTCCGGCACGCTGCTGGGGATCGTGATCCGCGCGGTGGCTCCGGGCACGTCTGCGCTTCAGATTCTTCAGGTCAACGCCCGCGACTCCGCACAGCGGACAGTCCCAATGGTTTCCCAGGAAGCCACAATTCGGGTGCAGTGACGAACATGTCCACGAATCGCCGCATCCCTGGCATTCGCGCGACACGTCGGCGCCCGTCTTTACTTACGCCTGTGTTGTTTCGTCGTCGAACTACGCGCGCGACCAACGCAGGAATGACCCTCCTCGAATTGATGATCGCGTGTTCGATACTTCTCGTGCTGGCGACTGTGGCGCTGCCGCTGACGCGCGTGACGGTGATTCGCCAACGCGAACAATTGCTCCGCTACGATTTGCGTCAAATGCGCGACGCGATTGATCGCTATCGCGACGCTGCGGATAAGGGCATGTTTCAGGTACAGGCCGGTACGGAGAATTATCCGCCCGATCTCGACACGCTCGTAATGGGAGTGCAGTTGACGGGAACGCAGAATGTCCACATGCGATTCCTTCGCGAGCTTCCGGTTGATCCGATGACGGGAAACAGCGACTGGGGCTTGCGTTCGGTGCAGGACGACGCGGATTCGACATCCTGGGGCGGTCAGGACGTCTTCGATGTTTACAGCAAGGCGACGGGAACGGCGCTCGATGGAACGAAATACTCGGACTGGTAGCGCGCTTTCAGCCCGATTGGGCAAAACAATGGCAGGATTCGATCAATCAAGCGTTGAGATCAATCGCGTGGACCGCGAGGCGCGTGGTTTCACGATCCTCGAGCTGATGATTGTGATCACAATCATCGTGATCCTCGCCACGATGAGCGCGGTGCGCTACGAGCAGTCCGTCGTGCGCGCGCACGAAGCGGCGCTCCATCAGGATTTGATGGTGATGCGCCAGGCGATCAATAATTATACGCTCGACAAAGAAGCCGCTCCCACGTCGCTTGACGATCTCCATACTTCCGGCTACATCGGGGAAATTCCGACCGACCCGATCACCCGTGAAAAAGATTGGAACACGGCGACCTGCGACGACGTGCTGAGCCCTGACCAGGTTGCTGGCGGCATTTGCGACGTGCATTCCGCTTCGGATGCGGTCTCGCCCTTCGATGGGAAATCGTACAGCTCGTATTGATTGAATTGCGGTCCTGGGCGCGGAATTAAAAGCGATTCGATGCCGAAATGCCCGGGATTCGTTTGACCCCCCTCCGTGCATCCGCTATGATGAATTCGCGGGGTGGAGCAGCCTGGTAGCTCGTCGGGCTCATAACCCGGAGGTCGTCGGTTCAAATCCGACCCCCGCAACCATTTCTTCCCTTTCCAACTAATTCTCAATCTCCATGAGCCCCGGAAGTCGGGCTTTCGTTTTCCTGTCGGCCGATTCCATCGGCCAGGGCCGGAGGTCGTCGGTTCAAATCCGACCCCCGCAACCACTTCTTCCCTTCCTACTTAATTCTCGAAATCCACGAGCCCCGAAAGTCGGGCTGTAGTTTTCCTGTTGGCAGATTTCATCGGCCGGGCCGGAGGTCGTCGCTTCAAATCCGCCCCCCGCAACCATTTCTTCCCCTTCCGCTTAATCCTCAAGGTCCATGAGCCCCGCGAGTCGGGCTTTCGTTTTTCTGCCGGCCGATTCCATCGGCCGAGGCCGGAGGTCGTCGGTTCAAATCCGACCCCCGCAACCAAAATTTCGTTTCTGTCAGAGACTTCCGCGAACCCTGCAACCGTCCGAATTATGCGGCCCAGATACGCTTAAGTACGGTCCTTGGGCAGGATCTTAATTTCCAAGCTGGCGTGCGGTTCTCGCGAGATTGCACTCGCCCGTTTCAATCAAGTTGTGACTCCGATTTGGTGGTCTGCATCTCTATCATTCCTCGGTCAGCTGATGCTATAAACGCTCATTCCAAGGAGCCCATCCTGAAGTCGGCTGCCGAGATGGCAAATCATATATCCGAGTTGGGAGGTGCTGTTTCCACCCGGGCCAAGTTATTTAATATCAAGCGCAATTTGTTCATAAGTCTCGCATTTCTATTGATTCTGTTGGCAATCCTGCGTTCGGCGCTGACGACCCGCCTCGACGGTTTCACCATTGATGAGCCCTATCACATCGCCGCTGGTGTTTCTTACGTGAAGTATCACGATTTTAGAATTAATCCCGAACATCCGCCTCTCGTAAAGCTTTGGGTGGGCAGCGTCATGGCGGCGACCGGATTTCGACTGGATTCACTCCGCCAATTCAACGACAAGCCCGGAGAGCGCGACTACGCCAACCTTGCCGTTTTCCGACAGAACGACCCCGACTCTGTCCAGCGGCGCGCCAGAGTGGCAATGTACGGGTTGAACGGCCTCCTGTTGCTCGCTCTGGCGTTTGCGCTGGAACGTGTTTTTAGCGCGGGTGTTTCTCTCGGCACTCTTCTATTCCTCGCGATTGACCCCACGGTCGCAGCGCATCTGCCCGTCGTCATGACCGATCTCCCGGTGGCGCTACTCTCGGCAACGGCTGTTGTCCTCGCCGCAAGAGCCTTTCGCGAGTGGAGATGGGCCGACCTCGCCGCTTGCTCAGCATTTCTCGGCCTTGCGCTGACCGCGAAACATTCTGCACCCGTGGTGATGTTGGGCTTAGCCTTCGTTGGCGCCGGGCTTGCGATCGTTCAACGGCTTGAATTGCCGGAGCACTCCGGATGGCTTAAAGGTGTCAAACTTTGTGCGGTTCTAGGCGGAGCAATGTTCATCCTTTGGGCTTCCTACCTGTTCCGCTATTCCGAGTCTCCCTCTGGGGTGGAGTCGTTCAACCGTCCCTTGGCAGAAAAAATCAACGACGTATCCTCGCACCGCTATCGGGCGGTGCTAGCGGCCATGGCTGAGACTCGCGTGGTGCCACGCGCCTACCTGTGGGGTTTTGCAGACACCATCCGTGCAGGGCTGGAGGGCAGGGAAAGTCTTCAGCTGTTTCTTGGCAGGGTGTACCACACCAGAGGTCCACGATACTTTTTCCCCGCGATGATTGCTATCAAAGTACCCATCGGTCTGATTGCATTGATGCTTCTCGGTCTGTGTCACTTTTTTACCCGCCGCATTCCGCCGCACTGGATATTGCCTTGTGGAGTGGTGCTTGCCGTCTCGGTCCTTTTTTTACTCGTTCTTTCGACAGGCGCGACCTATGCAGGAATCCGTCATGCTTTGCCTGTGGTTGTTCTCCTTGCCACTTTTGCGGGCGTGGGCCTGGAAATGGGGCTGTCGTCCAAGAATTGGCAACTTAAAATTCTGGTAGGGCTGGCATTTGTGGCTGCGGCAGTGTCAGCACTACCGCAAATGCGACCTTGGGAATATTTTAATGAATTCGTGGGTGGCACTACGAACGCATATAAGTCTTTCAGCGATGAAGGGGTGAACCTGGGACAGAGGTCGAAGGAACTCGCGGAATACTACAAACGAGATCTGAAGCCAAACGGCCAGCGGCCTGTCTGCCTCTATTGGGTTTGGGACGAAGAAAAGGCGGCGAGAGGCATCGACTGTTTTGGCAGCGACGAGAAGCACGACGCTGCGTTAATTGAACTCCCGGAAAGGTCAGGAACCATCTTTGCCGGGCCATCCGATTTTATTCGACGTAGCTATTGGGACGATGCTGCTCTGCGGGAAGCCAAACCCGCCAAGCGATTGGGGAATCTATTCATTTTTCAGGGTACCTTTTATCTGCCCGGAGAAGCGGCCTCCGACTTCTATTGGCGTGGAATCGACCAGATTTATGGCGGGAAAACTGACGATGACGAGGCGGAGACGGCATTTCGTCACTCGGTGGAGCTCGACCCTACGGCGTATTTCGTTCACATTGAATTAGCGAATATCTACTTGAAGCGCGGATCTCGCGAGGAATGTGTCCGCTCATATTCCGAAGCGCTGAAGTATGCGCCGGAGGAGCCCGAGATTCGCGCTGCACTTCAGAATCAGATTCGGCTGGTATCCCGCGAGGAGCTGGCGGGGGTCAGTCCACTGCGAGATCCTCATCTTGAATGATGCTTGGGAAAAGCAGTTGGCAATCTCAGGGAGATCGTTGATCACGGAATAGTGTTTCCGATGAGTTTACTTCTGAAAAAACCGACTCCAAAGAGTCGGTATGTCATTCTTACCTTGGAGCCGGCAAGATGGCGGGCTGCTGCAGGCGGAACTCGAGCAGAGACTCACTGGGTATCGAGAGCTGTTGTCCTTTCTTGGATGCGGCGATGGCCGTTCCACCAGCCGCACCGGCGAGGACACCTATCCCAGCCCCCTTTCCTCCTCCTGCGATCCCGCCGATGAGAGCACCCAGGCCCGCGCCACCAATAACTTTTTTCGCGGTTTTCGAACCTTCTCCGCTCCCCTTGATCTCGTACGTGTTGGATAGAAGCGGATACGCTGTACCGCTAATCACAATGTCGGTAAGTTCCAGCGTGAGTTCGGAACTGCCAGACATTCTGCCGGCGGAGGAAGCTGAAGCGAGTTGGCCGTAGACCGTCGTCCCTCTCGGGGCCACAACCACGTCAACCGCCTGCAGATTTGTCTCGAGGGTCGCGGTGAACTTAAATCCGGCTTTCTGCTTGCTTGAATCTATGGCATCAACCATTCGTATCAGTACTCGCGTTCCGGCCGGGACAGTGATTGTTTTTGCTTTTTGCGCCGCCGCGGCCGCTGCCATGGGGGTTTCGAGCAGCGTACTGGCTGAAGAGCTTGTGGCTGAACCCTGATATACAGTCGCCACCCCGGCCAGGATTGTCATGGCCCAAATAATTGCATTTCGCATTTCGTGTCTCCTCTTACCGGGATTTATTCGCCTGACCCAACAATCGGCAATGAAGCAGCGAGTTTGAGATCAATGATCAGGAGCAGCTGGTGTTCGACTTGAACAAAGCGTGCCGCCGTGGTGGCCCCGACCGCCTGCTTGACGCGGTCATAATATTTCGCGAGGAGCTCGGATCGCTGCTTTTCATATGTGAACGCATTCTGAATCAGCTCGTCAGCCTTCTCATCGGTCATCTGCGAGTAACTACGCGCGTACTCCTGAATATTTGCCACCCTCAGGTCATTCACTTTTTTCAACTCCGCGTCGTACTCGCTATAGATGGGCCAGAACTTCGCTGCGTCAGCCGCGCTCAACTGCATGACCGAGCCCATCATTTCGGCTTTCTGTTGACTCACGTCGGAGCGCAGCAGCTCGATGTATGCCTGGATATTTTTCTTCTGGGCATCCGCGCTTGGCGACGCGCTCGCCGGCGCGGCTTTAGCTGGCGGCGTCTTGTCTTGGGCCGACGCGACCGGAACAAACGCCAGCAACGTCAAAACCATGATCCAAGCTGCTGTTTGTTTCTTCATCTCTTATCCTCCATCGAAATTTAGGGTTGACCGCGGCTCATTAACCGTGCAGTCCAAATTTCAAATGAGCCCTCGCATGCGACGTGGTGGGCCAGTTCAGTCGCCGATTATATCCACAGACGGACGTTGATGGCTTTTACTTAATCGTGACTGCAGCTCTTGATTTGAGAGTTTTCCAGTCCCCTATCGAAGCGGATCGTGGCTGCGGCCATGACGTGGCCGAAGCACTGTCCCGTTCCGGTTTGTGCTATGTGCAAACGGCTGACCAATCCTTCAGCCTCCGAAGATCCTGTAAGACATTGCCAGGTCAGCCCCTTACGGGCCTCGGCGATCTCTGCAAATAGGATCGTCCCCGATATTTTGGAGCCGCTCTGAGATATCGTAGGCAGTGGCCTACAGCCGGATTCTCCCCGTCCTATAACACAGTTCATCGCGAGCCGGTGGCAAGTTTTCTCTGAAAAGCTGGGGCCGAGCGGAGGAAGCTTGCTCGGTCATCACGCGGGGGGTATTATCCCGGCCGACACTTCAAGGACTAGAGGTCTCGCTCGGGCAATGCGCGCGATTTGAGCACCTCGTTGCAGCTGTTGACGGCCCATTCGCGGAGGTGACATCCCGATGATACGGCGCGATTTTTTCCGGAACTCGCTGGTTGCGACGGCCGCTGCTATGAGTGGCTGGCGATTATCGAAGCCATATGCTTCGGCCGCCGCTATGGGTGAATTACCGGCGGCGCCGGGCCTTACCAAGTACGTCTCGGAATTTATCGTGAATTTGAAGTACGAGGATGTTCCAGAGAATGTGATCGCGCTGGGTAAGAAAACAATTCTGGACGGGTTCGGTCTGGCGCTGGCGGGATCGGGTTCGAGCATCGGTCCCATCATCCGGCGCTATGTCGAGACGCTTGGATGTTCGGAGGGCGAGACCAGCGTCATCGGGACGAGCATGAAAGCGCCAGCGCGATTCGCGGCGCTCACCAATGGGATTTCGATTCACGCCGATGATTACGACGATACCGGCTCGGCTCTCCATGTCGCCGCTCCGATGCTTCCGGCGGCATTCGCGCTCTGCGAGTTGGGGCGCCGCAGCGGCAAAGAGCTGATGCTTGCGTTTCATGCGGGCGTCGAGGTCGCGAGCAAGATCGGCGACGCCATTTCGCCCCGACACAATGGCGATGGATTCCACACCACGGGAACTTGCGGTTCATTCGGTAGCGCCGCGGCGTGCGCAAAGCTTCGCGGCCTGAGCGCGAAGCAGACGGCCTATGCTTTGGGGGTTGCAGCGTCCGAGGCCAGCGGTCTGCGGGATAACTTTGGCTCGATGACGAAGCCATTTCACGCCGGGCACGCCGCCGAGAATGGAATCGTCGCTGCGGACCTGGCGGCCATCGGTTGGACAGCGGCTGACGATATTCTGGAGGCGCCGCTTGGGTTTTTCCAGGCCGCCGGAGGCGGTTTTGATCCCAGCGCGATCGTGAATCGTCTTGGCAATCCGTGGATGTTTGCTTCGCCCGGGGATTTGATCAAGCGGTTTCCCTGCGGAACGATACAACAGGCGTTCATGGACGAGATGCTGCGCCTGATTCACGATCACAACGTCACGGCCAAGGATGTCGAGAGGGTCGAAGTCGGAGGGAACCACGGCAACTTGACTACGCTCTTTCGGCACCATCCGACCACCGGCCTCGAAGCGAAGTTCAGCATGGAATTCGCCATGAGCATTCTTCTGGTGGAGGGAAAGGCGGAATTGAGCCAATTTACCGATGCCGTCGTGCAGCGCCCGGACGTACAGGACATGATCCAGCGCGTCAGCTTTTACGCGGACCCGGAATTCGACAAGCAGGCGAGCAAGGGCGGGACTTTTCAGGCAGTGTTGGTGGAGGGCGGCATCATCAAAATCCACATGAAGGACGGCACGGTCATTTCGGGCCGCACCCAACCTGCGAAGGGAAGTCCGGAAAACCCCATGACATATGACGAAGTCGCGGACAAATTCAGAGGCAATGCTAACTTCGCGCGGTGGCCCGCGTCGAAAGCCGAGTCAGTAATTCAGCTTGTGAAATTGCTCGAGAGCGTATCCGACGTAAATCAGATTACGGCCGCACTTAGAAGCTGAGGCTGAATCGAGGGCTTCCAACGATTAGGTCGCCCGTTCCGCTGCGACCGGTGCCACGCTGTTCAAATCTCGACCTGCGAATTACTTCGGCAGATGGGTGAATTCCCATACAATTGAAGCGGGTTGGCTTCCAGTTTGGACCCACGCCGAAACATCGCACACGGGGAAGGTTATGCGCAAATACATGACTGTTCTGATTTTGTCTGGCGCTGTCGGATTTGGGTCCTTTTTCGCTCCTGCCATGGCCACCGATGCGAAGTTCGGCCCGTCGAATCCGTTTTACGCGCCGAGTAACCTACCATTTCACGCGCCGCCCTTCGACAAGATCAAGGATGAGGATTACCAGCCGGCCATTGAGGCAGGCATGGCCGAGCAGATCTCCGAGATCCGGGCAATCGCAGACAATCCGGTGGCGCCGACGTTTGAGAATACTCTCGTGGCAAAGGAGAAGAGCGGGCAGCTCTTTGAACGGGCGAGGGCTGCGTTCACCGCGGTATCCGAGGCGAATACCAATCCCGTCCTGCAGAAAGTTCGAGAGAACGAAGCGCCAAAACTGGCAGCGCATCACGATGCCATCTATCTGAATGCAAGACTCTTTGCACGGGTGGACGCAGTCTACAAACAGCGCGATTCGCTTAACCTCGATCCGGAGTCGTTGAGGCTGCTCACGGTAACCCACGACGATTTCGTCCGCGCGGGCGCGAACCTTTCGGACGCTGACAAATCCAAGCTAAGAAAGATGAACGAGGAAATCTCGACGCTCTCGAGCGATTTTTCGACAAAACTTCTCGCGGCCACGAAAGACGGAGCCTTCGCGACGACGGACAAGAGCGCGCTTGCCGGATTGAGCGACTCGCAGATCGCCGCAGCCTCACATGACGCGCAGACCCGCAAACAGAAGGGCTACTTGCTGCCCATGCAGAACACGACGCAGCAGCCGGAGCTCGCCTCGCTCAGCGTTCGCGCGACTCGCGAAGCCATCTTCGAGAAATCATGGAACCGTGCCGAGCTCGGCGATGCCAACGATACGCGCGAAATCATCTCGCGCCTGGCGCAACTGCGGGCACAGCGCGCTCAACTCCTGGGATATCCCAACCACGCGGCGTGGATTCTGAAGGATCAGATGGCGAAAACACCCGAGGCCGCCTTGGAATTCATGGACGCGCTGGTGCCCAGCGCGACAGACAAGGCGATGAGCGAGGGTAAGAATATACAGGGTGTGATCGACGCCCAGAAAGGCGGATTCACTCTCCAGCCCTGGGACTGGGACTTCTACTCCGACCAGGTGCGCAAGGCGAAATACGATCTGAACGACGCGGAGGTCAGGCCGTATTTCGAACTGAACAATGTGCTCGAAAACGGCGTCTTCTATGCGGCCAATCAGCTCTACGGGATCAGCTTCAAGGAACGGAAGGACATCCCCGTTTACCAACCCGATGTCCGCGTCTTCGAAGTCACGGATTCGGACGGCAAGCCACTCGCGCTATTTTATTGCGACTACTTCAAGCGCGATAACAAGGACGGCGGGGCATGGATGGACAACTTCGTGGATCAATCGAAGCTCCTGGGTATGCTTCCAGTTGTCTATAACGTTGCAAATTTTCAGAAGCCCCTGCCAGGCGAACCGGCGCTGCTCAGTTATGACGACGTGACTACCGTGTTCCACGAGTTCGGTCACGCGCTGCACGGCATGTTTGGAAACACCGAGTACCCAAGTCTGTCGGGCACTTCCACCGCGCGAGACTTCGTGGAGTTTCCCTCACAATTCAACGAGCACTGGGCTCTCTATCCCGCTGTCCTCAACAATTACGCCAAACATTACAAGACGGGCGACCCCATGCCCGCCGAGTTGGTGGCCAAGATCAGGAAATCTGCGACGTTTAATCAGGGATACGAGCTGACTGAGTTGGTCGCTGCGGCTGAGCTCGATATGCAGTGGCACACTCTTCCGGCGAGCGCGCCACTGCAACAGCCGGATGAGTTCGAAACGCAGGCGCTCCAAAAGACCCATCTATTGCTCAGCGCCGTGCCGCCCCGCTACCGCTCCTCCTATTTCCGCCACATCTGGAGCAATGAATATGACGCGGGCTATTACGCCTACCTTATGGGCGGAGATGCTCGACGACGACGCTTTCCAGTGGTTCGAAGACAATGGCGGCCTGACACGGGCCAACGGCGACCGCTTCCGACAGATGGTGTTGTCTCGCGGCAATACCGAGGATTTGGCAAAAATGTATGCGGCGTGGCGCGGCAAAGACCCGAGCGTCGAGCCAATGATGAAAGACCGCGGATTGCAGGAGTCCGGTCAGTAAGACCCAGACCAATCAATCGCCTTGAGACGCTCTGTCGATAGGCCAGGAACCACCTCCGTTACGCTTTCAACATGCGCTCCAGAGCGTATCCCCGATAGCCATCACCGCCGATGTAGACTGCCGCTCGAGGTTGCGCGCGGTAATTTTAGGAACGCCGCGCAGGCTGTCGTGAGGAATTTGGCTGAATCATGAGCACGCAGGCTGGAAACATCTCCGCTGCGCGTCCGAATGGGCCATGGATTTACGGGCCGTGGCTCGATCTGATCGTGGGCTGCGGCGCGTGGTCCGCACCCCTGCTGGGCGCGGCTTTATGGCTGACACGCTCGCACGCACACGCGTGGGTCGTGGCCTTCTACCTTCTGGCTCTCGCGTTCAACTATCCGCATTTCATGGCGACGGTTTACCGCGCGTATCACACGCGTGCCGACTTCGAAAAGTACAAGATATTCACGCTGCACATCACACTGCTGCTGGTGTTGACCGGCGTGCTGTTGCATGCGTCCTACCGGCTTTTTCCCTGGGTGTTCACGCTCTACATTCTCTGGAGCCCGTGGCATTACACTGGCCAAAATTACGGACTGCTGATGATGTTCGCGCGCCGCAGCGGAGCCGAAGCCACGTCAGGCGAGCGGCGTTCGATTCGCGCGGCGTTCGTGGCGTCGTATTTGATGCTGCTCGCGAGCTTCGAAACGGGCGGCTCGACCGATCCGCTGATCCTTTCACTCGGTGTCGCCGCAAAGTACACCTTGCCGGCGAGAGTGGTGCTGGCCGCGGCGTTCGCATTATTTCTGTTTTTGGGTTTCCGGCGGCTGATTCAGCGCAGCGGCATGCGAGCGCTTGCAGCACCGCTGACGCTGGCGCTCACGCAATTCATTTGGTTCGTCGTGCCCACGCTACTGGAGCTGCACGCGCAATATCAGATCCCCCAAACGCGATACAGCAGCGGAATCCTGGCGGTTCTGCACTCCGCGCAATACATATGGATCACCAGCTATTATCAGCAGCGCGAGGCGCGCGCCGCGGGCAATGCGGGCTGGCGAATGACGCGCTACTTCCTGACGCTTGTCGCCGGCGGGATCGCGCTATTCATTCCGGGACCGTGGATTGTCAGTCGCGTCCTCCATTTCGATTTCACGACGAGCTTCCTGATTTTCACGGCCGTCGTGAACATCCATCATTTCATCCTGGATGGCGCGCTTTGGAAGCTCCGCGATTCGCGTATTTCGGCGATGCTGATTGACCGCGGCGCGAAGTCTCAGGAAATCCGGAAAAAGACCGCGCCGTCGCCGGCCGCCGCGCGTGGGATGGGGAGCCGGGTCTTTTCGTCGCCGGCGTTTCGCGTGTCGCTGGTCGCGCTGCTTTTTCTTTGGGGTGGGATGGATCAAGTTCGCTTCGCGCTGGGTACCCACGAAACAAATCTTTCCGCACTCGTTAGCGCGGCGCGCATGAATCCGTACGATAGCGTGGTGCAGGCTCGCATCGCTTCCGCGCAGACGAAGGCTGGAGACCGCAGCGGGGCCATTGAAGCGCTAGAGCGCGCGGTGGACGTCAACCCGTATGACGTGCGTGCGCAACAAGCCCTGGGCCTAGCGCTGCTGGAGGACGGCAGATACGAGGACGCGTACGACCGCTACGGGAAAATGCTCGAACTGTTCCCGCGCGATCCGAATGCCCTGGTGAATTACGGAATTCTCGCCGCGCGGTTCGGCCATCCCGAAATGGCCACGGATGCGTGGGAAAAAGCCGTGACCGTGGACCCCAATCAGCCGAACGCCCAACTCTATCTCGCAGCCGCCTACGATCAAAGAGGTGAGCCAGCCGCCGCGGCCCGTCATTGGGAAGCGTTCCTACGCTATGCGGCGGCGTATCCAGATGACCCCGCTGCGGGAATCGAGCAGCAAATCACTGCGGCGATTCAATTGGCGGACGATCAATCGCGCGTCAAGCGGAACGATGCATCATTTGCTGAATATCGTAACGCAATCGCGCTGGCGGAACGGGCGGGCGACACGAAACTCGAAAGCCTGGCGTTCGCGCATCTTGCGGACCTGCAGGAAAAAACTGGGGACGTGAAATCCGCCGCCGATTCCTATCAGCGCGGGTTGGCACTCGACGCCAAATCAACCGATCCGCACGCCGATGCCCTCGATTGGTTCAACTACGGACAATTTCTGCGCCGCCATAATAAGCCCGACGAATTGATCTACGCGTGTTTGCTGCATGCCGAGCAATTGCTCGGGAGCGCGGGAGGCGCGGATCTTGAAACGGTGAAGACGATCCGCCGCCAAGTCGAAAGCCGCATGGGGAGCAAGGCCGCTACGTCACAAAAAGAATTGCCGGCTCTGCTGGCGCGCGCGGGAGACCTGCCGACACAGTCATTCTGAGAGACTTCCGGTGACGTCGCGCGACAATTGAGCGGCGCTAGTTCACGTTCCACTTGGACTGAGTGCTCGGCAGATGCTCGTTGAGGTTGGGCAGACATTCGACTTCCGTGATATCGGTGTCGTCCATTCGAATCCAGTGTTTCGTGCTGGTCCATTCCCCTTCCCAGTTTTGAGGATCGAGCAGCGTGTACTTGATTTCGAGGACCTTTCCGTCATTTAGCAGGCGTATGCGCTCGATGATATGAAAATCGTCGCTCACGGCCACACCAGTATCAATCCAGTGGTGCTCGGGGATCATGCTGGTGGTGTCCACGACAAGCGTATCGCCCTCCCAATGTCCCACGGAATCGCCGTTGTAGGTGCGGACCACCACGTCGGGATCTGTGTGCTTGCGGCCGTCAATGTAGATCAGCCGCAGCGCGTTCTCAAAACCACTGACCATGTAGATCACCGTCGAAGTTTGAATCATCGCGATGGGCCACACACGCGTCATGATCATCGGCATGCCCGCGGGAAAGCACTGGCCGATGTCGTCATGGAAGGCCCGACCTTCCGCGCTGACCTTCTTGCCTTCGTCGAAAATGGTCTGCTCCGCGGGTTTGAACTTCGGGTAGTTCGGTCCGAACATGAACGAGCTGAATCCGGAGCTCAGATCAACCATCCATGTTCCGGTCAGGTTGAACGGCGCCTTCGGACGGGGTTTATTGAGATTGTCCGGCGCCAGCGCGCCTTCGGGAAACACGTCAGGAGTACTCTGCTGCTTCTTCGCCTGCGCGCGCGCGCCCGTAGCCATCAACGCCAGACCGAGCGCGACAACCGCTGCGCCCAATGCAAACTTCGTTCTCAACTTGGTCATTTGGGATCCTTTTCAGGTGGCGCGCCGATTGGCGCTGCCGGACTGTAACCGCCTTCGTACGAAGCTCAGGGTTTCGCCGGTACGGGATAACCAACCGAGTCGGTCATCACCGTGCCGTCGGCCAGTTTTACGGACATGAACCGGCCTCCCTTTTCGCCGCTCCGTAGGGGATGGACCGTGATGGTCACCTGATCGCCGGGCTTAAGCGTGGTGGACCTCCAGCCCTGCCGAGCCAAGTTGTTCGGACTATTGCACTCCACGCCCCACTTGTCCGAGCCGCCGGACGAGTTCGGCACGTCAATTTCGATCCAGCTGTGGGGATTGGTCCAGCTAAACGTGACGACGGTGCCGACCAGTTCCACTTGCTTGTCGCGTTCGAACATCGCACCGGAGTGGTGCGCGAATGCCGTGCCCGCAAGGGCGAGCAGAATCGTGGATGCGCACGCAAGCCGTAGAAACTTCAACTTGTGACTTCCGAAAGATGACATTTGACTTACCTCTCGCTAATTTTATCTGAGCTGCCGAGGTCCACCCCGCCAGATTATGCTCCAACACGCAGCATTCCCGCAATTAGATCGTGCGAGCTATGCTGCTCCAAAAAGGCGATGCCCTCAAAGGTGTCCGTCGCCCAAAGCATCGGACGGCTTAAACGTAAACGAAATGGCCTTCGACTCCTTCGGACCGATCGTTACCGTCTGGTCCTGCGCGCGATAAGCCTCCTGCCAGGCCTCAATCGTATAGGTGCCCGGCGGGAGGTTTTTCAGCTCGAATGTTCCGGCCGTGGACGTGACGGCGAAGTACGGATGATCGAACACGAATACGACGGCGCGCATCCACGGATGCACGTTGCATAGCACGGCCATCGCAAATTCCGGGCGCGAGAACGTTGATTTGAGCGCGGCCGAGCCGACAGGTTGGGACGTGCTCCACTGGCGATTGTGTTTCGGCATGGGATGAACGTTGTGCATCGTCGGATCGTTGTTTTGAATTTCGAACGGCTGGTCCGTCATCAACGCCACGACATGCGGCACGTACATGCAATTCTTCTGCGCCAAGACCGCGGTTTCCAGGGGCGTATCGTACCGATAGTGTCCCAGACCGTCCTTCACGTAAATGACGACATTGGCGAAAGCGCCATTTTCACCGGTCACAACAATCGGCGGGACAACCGGCCAGGAATTCGCCTGCACGCAGGCAGGCGACGCGCTCATATCAATTGGCTTCGATACAGGAGGCGCGCCATTGAGAGTGACCGTGCCGGTGATGGAGCCGGCGGTCGTCGCATCCACGGCAGACGCGGGAGACATTGATTCGCCGTTTCCGTGACCGCCGCAGCCAGAAATCGCGAAAGCCAAAACTGCTGCGATTACGGCGAATCCGAGGCGATGTTTCATGCGGATGCGGATCAATGCGTGTCGAAATTCGGGATGGAGACGGCGCACGTAATCACTGTAAACCAGATAAGCAGCTCGAACAGTCCCATAACCTTGGCAAGCGCGGGAGTTTCAGACGTCGCTCCCCAGGACTTCGCCATTTGCTGATTGATGATATGTACGATGATGCCAAGCGGAACGAAGATGCCCAGTTTGATCTCGAACGCGGGATTGGGGATGTACTTGGTCGCAGCGCTTGAGAAGAGCATGAACCCGCCGGTGATCGCGACCAAGAGTCCGAGCCAGTTCCACCAGAAAAGCGCCTCGGAAAGTTCCGCTGCCGTGCGCCGTTTCTTGCCGATGCCCATTAGGCGCAAATCGAGAGCCAGATTCGTGCCGATCCACAATGACAATCCGGAAAAGTGCGTTGCTTGAACGAATGGGTAGGCCCACGTGGAACCGCTGATATCGAGCGCCCACCACGTACTCTGCAGCCACTTTGCGATGGCCATGAAGAAGCTAAGCATTTATGCGGACCCCGATGTCAATTCAGCTGAATTTTATCCGACGCCCGAGATCGCCGGAACCTCGACGGAAACCAGAATCGCGCCAATCCAGAGAGCAAGCGAGACGAACGCGGCAAGTTTCACTGCGGCCGGAAAACTCTGCGCCTCTCCGCTTCGCCGCACCTTGCGGAACATCAGCGCTCCGATAATGATCGCGACGACCACGACGATGATTTTGTAGCGAAACCAGTCCGCCAGATAGAAATCGGCGGCATCCGCCGCAAACATGAAAAATCCCGAGAAAGCCGCCATACAAAATCCCGTCCACATCCACGGCCGAAGCTGGTCGGCAAGACCGGACGGCTGTTCGTTGCGGCCTGCGAGGCCCATCACGCGCAAATCCACGATAACCGTGGTGCCGACAAGGAGGAAAAAGCCGGAGTAGTGCATGATTTCGAAGAAAAGCGACAGCGGAACGTTGCTATCGAGCGCAATTATCCACGAATTGTGTTCCAGCCATTCGCAAAAATGAAGCATGTCCTGCATTCCCCCGCGTGATAGTACATCCGCAACCGCCGAAGTCAATCGGGTTTCGCGGGAAGCGCCGTTCTAGGATCTCAAAACTGTGCCATCGGCGAGGACGACGGAGGTGCAGCGCATTGTCTTGGCGCCGCTCTTGGCTGCTCCGCCCGTGATCGTGATCACGTCGCCGGGTTTCACGATCGAGCTCGTCCATCCATTGTGGCGCAGGAAATTGGGGCTGTTAATTTCCATGGCCCACTCGTCAACGCCGCCCTTGTCGTTTTTCACATCGAGATAGATATAGCCATGGGGATTCGTCCACTCGACTCTCGCTACGGTGCCTTTGTACGTACTAGGGTGCTCCATGTCGTACATGGACGTCGAGTGATGCGCGCTCACCGCCGGTGCCACGAACAAAAGCATCATCCCCGCGATCCAGACAGCAGCATTAATTCTCATTTCGATGGGCCTCCTGATTGCACTTCGATCGCGGACGTGCCGCGCTCATTTGTTGACTATTTCTTGTGCCTGCCAAGCCGGACGAAACGCCCGGATCATTTGGTCTGAAGCAGATCTTTGTAGTCCTTGTTGTTGTCTTCGCAAACGTATTCCTGGATTTGCCACTCCGGATGCAGCCTCATGCGGCTGGCCTGCTTCCACGGAGCGGCGAAAACGTTGGGGTCATCAATCGTAGCTTCGTAATCCAATTCTTCGTAAGAGACGCGATGGTAGCGCTCGACGACGTGATAGTCCGTGGTGTGCTTGTAGGCGCCGACGAAGGTCTTGTCGTTGAAGCCGACTACGTCGACCACGAGCGTGTCGCCGTCCCAGTGACCAACGGAGTTCCCCATGTACGTTGGGTCAAGATCGTCCGGATGAGTGGTGCCGTCGGTGGGGATTACGCGAAATATGTGATACGCCTCATAGAGTATGACGACGAGACCGGGCTTCTGGATTATTTGCAGCGGATACGGCTGCATCGTCGCCGCGGGGACGCCGGGCGGCACGCAGGTCACGCCCTGGCCAAGGTCATTCGGGTCGGGGACAACTTTGTATTTCTCCGCACCGGGCTTTACCTTGATGCTGTCCACAGGCCTGAGGCTGAAACCGGCGATATAAACTCCGGAAAGATCGGGATGGCCATCCGCGGCCTGTGGAATCGGCTGGTTGTGCGGATCGCCGCAGGCAGCTGCAGCCTCGGGTCCCGCGGGCGTGGTGCCGGCGACGGTAACGGTGACGGACTTCGTGTCGGTGCCAGCGCGCCCCCTGACAGTAAACGTATAGGTGGTCGTCACCTTCGGAGAAACCTCGCGGCTGCCGAGCGTGGCCACGATGCCCAGGCAATTATCGAAGTACGTGTCATCCGCGTTCACGGCATGCCAGTGCAACGTGGATGCCTGCCCCGGCTGGATTGAGCTCGGGTTCGCGCTGAGCTCGAGAATTTTCCCCGGAGGCCCAATCGGGAATCCGCCCACCACGGGGCGGCCCGGTTCAGGCGCCGGCGCGGGCGCTTGAGCGGGCGCCGCTTGCTGCCCTGCCACGCACGAAACAATCGCCGCGGTCATTACAATCACAATCCAAGCTCGGTTCACAACTCCCATGCTGCTTACCCCCCACCCTTTGGCATTTTACCGTTGCCTGACTTAGATATTCTACGACCTAAGCTGGACGCCATTCGATAGCTGAATAGTCATACCGTGCATGAATTTCGAGCCGCTCTTGGCAGGCGCTCCAGTACAGATAATCGTGTCGCCAGGATTCACCGTGGTGCTGGTCCAACCATTATGCCGGAGAAAATTGGGGCTATTGATCTCGATGGCCCATTCCTCGACTACGCCTTTGTCGTTTTTTACGTTGGCGTACATGAACGTGTGAGGATTGGTCCACTCCACTTTCGTGACCACGCCGGTAACGGTGATCAGGTGGGCCATATCGAACATGGCGCCGGAATGATGCGCGCGCGCTGGAGTGGCGAACAGAAACAGGAGACACGCGACCAGGGCGGCGGGACTCGATCTCATTGCGCAATTCCGCATCACGCGATTCTTAAATTTCGCCCCATCCATTTTACTGCGGCGACCACGCCCACTCACAAAAACCAAAAATGACAAGCCCCGGCCACGCCCACATCGGCGCAACCGGGGCATCATGCCACGAGCCTTACGCCCGGCGAAAATTATTTTCGAACGATCGCGCCGCAAGACGCGGGTCATTAGTTCAAAAGCGGCATCGTTTGGCTAAAAGCTGTACTTCAGCGCGAACTGCATGATTCGCGGATCGTTGGTTGTCTGGTTCAAGGCGCCCAAGCCCGCTGTGCTGGCGGGAGTCGGCTGGCCGAAGGACGGGGCGACTAACCCATCCGACGGCGCGTACAGGTTCGCGTGATTGGGCACGTTGAATACTTCCCAGCGAAACTCAACACTCTGGCGCTCCCCGATAGGGAAAAGCCTCGACAGCGCCGTATTGGCGAGGATCGAACCGGGGCCGAACAGGCTGTTGTTTTTCAGGTTACCGAATACATACGGGTCGGGAGCAGCAAAGGCCGCCGGGTTGAGCCAGCAGTTTCGCCCTTTGTGCTGGCAATAGGGGTCAACGCCCGGAACCAGATTCGGACGCGCCGTGAGTCCATTGCCGCTGCCCGAGTAATCAACAACCGTGATGGCAGAAATATCCGTGCCGGATTGCACGATCAGCGAGAAAGAGAACCTCCAATGTCCCAGAAGAAGCTCTTCGACGTGGTTGGAGAAATTGGGAGTCTCGGCCACCAACGACTCGTTGAAGATGAGGTGCGTGTCGGCGTTGGGGCAATTGCCGCGATCATAGTGTTGATTATATGGCATCGCCATCGAGGCCAGGAAGAAGCCGAGCGTGGTCGTGTAGTTGTCCGAAATACAGTGTGACCATGTGAAGTTCGTCGTCGACGTGAAGTGTTGGGCAAACGGATGCCGGGCGGAGAGGAGCAAACCGTTGTAGTTCCCGGTCAGATCCTGGTCCAGGAGAAGGGTTTCGCCGTAGCAGGATATCGTCGCCGAGCACAGCGTACCGTAGTGCTGCAACATGCGGTTGTTTTCCAATGATGCGCCGGGCCCGAAGATCGCCGGACAAACGAACGGCGGAAGCGGCGAACCGAAAAAGGTGGGGGGGCACGGGCCGTTCGGGACATTGCCACCGGCGGATGTGCATGCAACGCCGGTCGGAAATGGATACCCGGGAGGGCATGGCCCCTGCATGCCCGGATTCGCTTCGTTGTTTCCCCACAGGTGCCGTTGCTGACTGCCTATGTAACCCACCGAAAACACCCACGTCTTGCCCACCTGCTTTTCGACAGTGAGGTTGTATTGCAGGATCGAAGTTGGCTTCGTGCCCTGCCCGAAGGGTGGATAGCTAAACACTAGGGCGCCGGGCAGGTACGCGGATTTCGTCGGGCCCTGTCCCACGAATTGCGGGAAGGGATTCACGCCGTTATAAGGCGTATTGTCCTGGTTTTGGTCTATGAACGAGAAGGGATTTGGCGACCCCGCCAGCGTTCCCCACGGATCGGTGATGCAGGTCGTCGTGCACGGGAGACCAGTGCCGATAGCTGGGTTGTTAACAGCGCCGCCCCACGGTTCTTCAAATCCAAACTGGTCGTACGAGAAATTGGGGAAATCCCAAAAAAGACCGACCCCGGCCCTTACAACCATACGGCCGTCGCCCTTCGGATCCCAGGCGAGCCCGAAGCGCGGACTCCACTTGTTGAGCGCGTTTGGCGAAAGCTTATTGTTCGTCGGGCCACCGGGATCACCCTGAAATAGATAGCCGGCTGGCGCAGTCGGGAACTTCACGCTATGAACGTCGTTAATGATATTTGCGAGCGAGATATTAACAACGTGCCCGGCCGGATCGGTGTGCCCGAAAAACGGATCCCAGCGAATCCCGGCGGTGAGCGTGAGTTTCCTCGTGATTTTCCAGGCGTCCTGCGCATAAAGAGAAAAGACATTCTGGCGCTGCTTGGATGGAATCGGAGCGTCCTGGCTGAAACCGGTAGCGGTGTTCGTCCAACCCAGCAAAAAGTCGGAGAGGCCCTGGCTATTAAGAGGAAACGGCTCCAAATCAGTGCGGTTGCCGTCAAAGGTGTACTGCCCCTGATTGAACAGGTAGTTCGTGGCGAAGGCTCGCAAGTTGATGTAGTCCACGCCAAAAGAGAGCTGATGAGGCCCATGAGTGAGCGACAGATCGTCCGCAGCCTCGAGGGTGTCGTAGGGCTGAATAGATGGAGTCGAATTGAACAGGCCGCCGAATCCAGGAGTCACGGCGAATCCGGTCATATAATTTGGGAAAAACTTGCTCACGTTCGGGCCCAGTTGGTAGATATTGCCGATTTCGTCAGCGGGCACACCGGCCTCGGCAAACAAGCCTGCTAGGTCAAGAGTTGAGTTCTGAACGGTAAGGTTACGGCTTCGAGTTCCGGTCAGGTGAAGGCTGTTGACCATATTCGAAGTAATCAGATAGGTGTCGCCGAGAGTCAGGCTCTGAACCCGGTTAGAAGCGCCATCAATAGCAGCGATCAGAAGGCCACCATCCGCGCCGGACAAGTCTGGATTGCCTGGCTGCTGTTGCCAGTCCGTGATGAAATAGCGTCCAAAGAAAGTGTTCTTGTTGCTGAAGTGATAATCAATCCTCGCCAGCCCCTGATTCTCGGTGAAATTCACAGGTGACTGGTAGATAGCCGTGCCGCACGCACTCGAATTACCGGGCGTCACGGGGGTGACCGGAAGATGGCTCTCAAGCGCTTTTATGATGGGACTGAAGTTGGCGGGATCGGTCTGGTTAATACCGAAGCCGGATGCCGGGCCGAAGGGTGCGCCAAGCATCTCGGTTGTTGAACCAAGGCACTGGGAGAAGTCTCCATCGAGCATAGCCTGAGTCGGCAGAGTCGTCTGGGCCGGATCGGTGGAGCGCTGAATGGTGTCCTGCCAACCCGCAAAGAAAAAGAGTTTGTCCTTCAGGATTGGTCCGCCGATTGTGCCGCCAAATTGATTGCGCTTCAGGTTATCCCGAAAGTATGGAAAGCCCTGGTTGTCGTAGGCCGTATTCTTGGAATCGAACATGTAATTCCGGACGTATTCGAAAGCGTCCCCGTGAAACTGGTTGGTGCCTGACTTAGAAACCGCGTTGACCGCGCCCGCTGGGTGTACACCGTATTGAGCGGGCAAAGAGCTAGTCTCAACCTTAAATTCCTCGATGGTGTCCGGAAACGGGAGCGGGAGATTTTGATTGCTCAAGGGGTCGTTGTGCGTTCCGCCGTCAAGCCAGTAGGAGACGCTGCCCTGCGTGCCTCCGGCGACAGAAATTACGGCTGAGGTGGGATAAGATGCGCGGAAAGCCCGGCCTTGACCGACTGCACCTGAGAGATTCAACAAATCGGTAATCTCGCGTCCATTGAGCGGAAGATTCTCCACTTCCTGCGGCGCGGTCACTTGGCCGACACCGGTACTTTGCGTGTCCACCATCACCGCCTCGGCGGCGACGGTGACTTCCTGCGTGACGGCTCCGACCGTCAAGGCGATGTTGATTGTCGGATTGGAACCGACCTGTAGCACGATGCCGGTCTGCAGGAACTTGGTGAAGCCGGTCTTCGCGACTTCCAGCTGGTATGTGCCCACGGATAGATCAGTGAGCGTGTAGTCCCCGTCCGCCCCGCTCGTCGCCGTCCGCACGGCACCCGTCGCGGATTGCGTCAGCTTGACCTCGGCGCCAGCGACAGCTCCTCCGCTGGGGTCTTGAATCGTTCCGCGAATCCGAGAGGTAGATATGGTTTGCGCCGCGAGAACTGTGGAGAAAAGGAAAAAGGAAAGACTGAGGATCGCCTTGAATCTCATGTGCCCCCCCTGAGATAACGGTTCTCCTATTGCTTTACCTGTTTTGGCCGAGTTATTGAGCGAGGCTATAGCAAAACTATTTAGCGGTGTCAATCACGGAAGTGCGCGACGCGAAAAAGAAGATCTGAGGGTGTGAACTAATTTACAAGGCGCAGATGGAACGAATATCCGCCGAAAAGCTGGCGCTGCAAAAGGCACAGCGTCGCCAATGCGGCGCCGGTGAAACGGCGCCTACCAGTATGCGATCCAGCGGCCGGCGGCGATCACGCCTACCCAAGCGATGAGTGAGATGAAGGCCGCTACCTTCGCGCCGATCGGCGCGCGCGGTGCGTCGTCCCACTTCGCGATATTCCGAAACGCCGTGTTCTCGAAGATCAGCGCGTTCAATCCCGCGAGCACGATCAGAAGCATCTTCACCCGGAAGGCGCCGTTTTCGTACATCTTCGTGGCTTCCGATGCGAACATGAAGCTTCCGGAAATAAACATCACCGCGAAACCGGTCCAGGTCCACCGAATCAGCTTGTGGTGCAACTCAGAGACACGCTGATTGGTGAGGATGAGTCCGAGCAGGCGAAGGTCCAGCACACCCGTGGTCCCCACAAGCAGGATAATGCCCCAGATATGTATTGTCTCAATTAAAGGAAACAGCCACAGCGACTCCGATACTTCCACGCCGACGGACGTGTGCTGAAGCCATTTGCAAAACTCGTAAAGGTACATCATCTTTGAGAAATCCTCTCTAAATTCAGATCCGGTTCGCCGCTGATTCCTGTGGATTCCGCGTCACAACTTGTCGGATGCGAGCGCTGCCAGTTCCCTGCTGTCCGCGACTCATTGAAAGCCCGACTACATTAGGTTCGCATCCACAGCTTGTCAAGAGTCGCCCGCACGTTCTCTTATGATGATACATCGCAGATCACGGCGGCCCAAGCGTCGTCGCTGAACCTTCGTGGTATCATTCGTCGCCGCAAAAAAAAGGGGAAGCACAAAAAGGCGCGGAGGGCGCGAGCTCACGTCGTCGCAGCCGAGCGTGAAGTGGGACCAGACCGGGGGCACGTAAGTGAAGAAATTCGTAATCCTTCTCGCGTTTGCGGCGTGTCTATCCGCCCAGGAACTCGATCAATCGAAGCTACTGACGCAGCCGGCGGATACTTGGCCGATGTACAACGGCGATTATTCGGGACGGCGCTACAGTCCGCTCACGCAAATCAATCAGGAAAATGTAAAGTCGCTGACGCTGGCGTGGGCTTTCCAGACGCACGCGCAAAATGCCGTCTATTCGACGCCGCTGGAAGTGAACGGAATTCTTTATTTCACGCTCCCCAACGACCTGTTCGCAGTTGACGCGCGCACCGGCCGCCAAATCTGGCACATCAATCGTCCCGCACAGGGCGGGCTGCCCGGAGCCGGGCATCGCGGATTCGCGATGTATAAGGACAAGCTTTACTTCGCTTCGCCCGACGCGCAATTGATTTGCCTCGACGCGCGCAACGGAAAAATAATCTGGCAGATTCAGATGGCTGATCCGGCGTTGAAAGCATTCGGGAGCGCGCCACCGCTGGTGGTGGGAGATCACCTGATCCTCGGAATCTCGGGCGACATCGCGGACCTGCCCGGGTGGATTGAATCGCGCGATCCGGAAACCGGAAAGCTTCAATGGCATTGGGACAGCGAGCCAAAGGAAGGCGAGCCCGGCTGGGAAACGTGGCCGCATGACACGGACGTGATCACGCGCGGCGGCGGAATGACGTGGCTGACCGGGACCTACGATCCTGAACTGAATTTGGTTTACTGGGGCACCGGCAATCCTCATCCGGTGGAAGCGGGCGACGCGCGGCCAGGATCGAATCTTTACACCTGCGCCATCGTGGCGCTGAACGCGGACACCGGAAAGCTTGTGTGGTATTACCAGATTTCTCCGCACGACACCCACGACTGGGATGCGATTCAGACGCCCATTTTGTTTGACGCGGATTTTCAGGGGAAGCCGCGCAAGATGCTCGCGCAGGTGAGCCGCAACGGGCTCTTCGCCGTGCTCGATCGCGCTACCGGGAAAGAGCTGGTCGCCAAGCCGTATCTCAACATTGACTGGATGAGCGGTCTCAATGATCGAGGCGAACCGATCCCGAGGAAAGAGACGGAGCCCCAACTCGATGGCGCTCTGGCAAGACCCGGCGCGGCGGGTGGGACGAACTGGAATCCAACGAGCTTCGATCCAACCACCGGACTATTCTTTGCGCAGGCGCGGGATAGCGTCGGCGTCTACTATGTGACCATGCCCGGCAAGAACGCCGAAGGTTGGGGCGGGCGGGATTTTATTCTCCACTCGAAATCCGTGCTGTATGCGATTGATTATCAAACCGGGAACGTTCGCTGGACGCGCGACATGAGCGGCAGCCGGGGCGGTTTCGCCGGATCGCTGGCGACGGCCGGCCACCTGGTATTTACGGCCGACGATTCCGGAATGCTTATGGCGCTGGATCCTGCCACGGGCAAGACGCTGTGGCACGCGTACGGCGGAGGTGGGTCCACAACCGCGCCCATGACGTACGAGTTGGATGGCCGCCAATACGTGATTATTCAGGCGGATAGCGTGGTGTACGCTTGGGCGCTCCCCGCGCACTGAACTGGCTGAAGCCACGAGCCAAACCCTCAAATTTTCGATCGCGCATTAAATCCTGCCGCACGTTTGCTATCATTATTCGCGGAACGATACTCACGAAACGCCGCGGGTGGGGCTGCGTCTAACCTAAGGGGACGTCAAATCATATGAACTCGATCGGCAACGGGAATTCTCAGAACATCAGTAAAATATTCACGCAGGGACGCATGTGGATTGTCGCGGGACTGATTGTGGCGATGTGCGCTTGCTTAGGAGGGGCGATTCGGTCAGCGAAGGCTGCCAGCCCGGCGCCGGCTAAGAACGTATGGGATGGCGTCTATACAGATGACCAGGCCGCGCGCGGAAAGGCCCAGTACACCACGAGCTGCAGCAGTTGCCACATGGACGACTTGAGCGGCAGCGGGCAGGCATTGCCTCTGGCCGGCGATGCGTTCACGGATGTTTGGGAGGGGCAGACGATGGCGGATCTGTTCGGCCTGGTTGAGGGAACGATGCCGCAGGACAAGCCCGGAAGCCTGACGCCGGAACAAGCTCTCGACGTGATCTCTTATATCGTTCAATACAATAAATTCCCCAGCGGAAAAGAAGAACTGAAGAACGACCCCGACGCGCTGAAGAATATTATGATTACGAAGAAAGCTCCGGCGAAGGCCCAATAAATAAGCTTCGCCAACGGGCGCGCGCCTGGCGTCTCTTGCTACTCGGCTGAAAACGCGAGTAGCACGTTGCCCGGCATTCCGCCGCCCACGTTCGCATATCCCGATCCGACGTAGAGCATTCCGTTGGCAACCACCGGCCCCGGCCCGCCCATCGAGCCGCCCTTGGCGGCGAATCCGTTCACGGTCGTGAATTCCTGCGCGGTATTGAACTGCCAGATTATTTTGCCATCGTCGCTTGAGAGGGCGCGCAAGATGCCGTCCCAGCCGCCCGTAAACACAGCGCCTGGGATTCCAGTGACGGCCGCGGACTGTCCGAATCGCAAGCCTGCCTTGGTCCTGTTCTCACCATTGATCGTCGGCGGACCGAGATTGTCGAGCGATTCAAGCCGCGCGTCCCACGCGAGTTTTCCTGTGGTGAGGTCAATGGAAACGAATCTGCCGTCCTCGAGCGCCAGATAGAGCTTCTTGGAATCGCTACTGCCGCCGAACGCAATTTCACCATTGTTCGGCGCGGGCTTTTCGGAAACATTCAATCGCCAGACAACCGCTCCCTTGCGATCCGGATCGAGCGCTATTACGTCTCCGCTTTTTGGCGTGGCAAGCAACAGTCGCCCGCCATTCGGGCGTGTGACCAGTATCGGTGATGAACCGAAATCGTAATCCACTCCCAAATCCTTCGGGCAATTGTCTGACGGAACGGGAACGCATCCGACCATCCAGGAATCGTCTTTCACGGCCTGGAAGGACCACAAAATATTCCCCGTTTCCAGATCCATCGCGACGACCGCGTCGGAGTTTTTCGCGGCCGGCTCTGTGTACGCATCGCCCGTTCCGACGTAGAGTGCATGCTGCTTCGGATCAATCGTCGGGGAGTTCCACACCGCGCCTCCGGCCGGCGCAAACAGCTGCGTTCCGGCGGAATTCTTCCGCACCGGCTGAGGATTTTCGGGAATCACGTACGTTCGCCAGACTTGCTGGCCGGTGACGGCATCAAGTGCGACAACGCTGCCGCGAAATGTGCAGCAAGGATAGGACGGAGCCGCGCTGAACGCTTCCTCCGTCGCCGCGATGGGCACATACACACGGCCCGCGTACACCGAAGGCGCGCCGGTGATGCGCGCCGTGTAGTGATCGGAGAGATTCTGCGTCCAAATTTGATCGCCCGTGGCCGCATCCACCGCATAGGCATTAGCGCGCATGTCTCCGAAATAGACTGCGTACTTCGTTACACCCTTGAGTTTGAAGGGCACAACGCTCGGAGCAGTGCGCACGCCTGATTTCGCGTGGAATGACCAATAGAGACATCCGGTCGCTGCGTCGAGCGAATAGACATAACCGATATCGCTCCCAACGTAGATTCGCCCGCCCACGACGGTTGGTTGGCCATAGGCAGTGTCGCCATTCGGAAAACCGAAGGCCCACTTCAATTTCAATTGGGGCACCCTTGCCGGCGTCAGGCCGGTACCCGGCGCTCTCGCGAAGCGGGTATTCCCACGGCTGACGCTCCAACCGTTCCATACCGCTCCGTTTCCCGATTCGACCAGTGGCGGGTTGTTCGGGCAGTGATTCGCCATAGACGCCGCGTCGCCCGTGTTCTTGGGATCGAGTGGCCGGCCGCCTAGATATTCGGCGATCGCTCGCTTTTCATCATCGCTCAGCCCTAGAGCAGGCTCGACCATGACCCCCGTGGTCATCGCCGCGAGAACGGATTCCGGCGTGAGCTGCATCAGAGCTTTCAGATCGGGCGCGCGCTCCGCCACCGGAGGGCCGACGTGGCACGAAGCGCAGTTCTGGTCGAACAGCGTCTGGCCGGGAGATGTCGGCAACGGCGACTTGCTCTGTGCATGGGACGATGGCGCTCCCGCGGAAAGTAGGATAGCCACGCAAGCGATCCATAACGCACCGAAATAAATTCTTCGATTCATTCCAAAAACCTCCGCAATGCCGTCAACCTCGTGCACGGCGCAGATCATAGTGCATTCGGACTTCTTCCGCCATTCGCACAGCCGCCCACGCGGCGTTACTTCTTCCCGTAATATTGCTTGGAGACGGTCAATTCCTGCGAGGTAATGAATTCAAGCAGCGCGGGCACGCCCTTTTTCGTTTGCTCGATCCCGCGTCGGATCGCAGGAACTACCTCACCGGGATCGGTGACGCGCTCACCATATCCGCCGAAGGCGCGGGCCATCGCGGCGTAGTCTCCCGAGATATCGGTTGAGCGGTATCGCTCCGTGGATACGGGCATGATCGGCAATTCCATCGCCATGCTGAAATTATTGAGAAGGATCGAGAGGATGGGAATGCGCTCGCGCACGGCGGTTTCGAAATCCATGCCGGTGAATCCGATTGCCGCGTCACCCCATACGTTGATGCATAGCTTTTCAGGACGCGCGAGTTTTGCTCCCATGGCGAGGCCCAGTCCGTATCCGAGCTGCGTCGTCTTGCCCCAGCCTAGATAGCCGAGCGGCTGCGTCGTCACCCAGAACGGAGCGAGCTGATCGCGCGGGCTTCCTGCATCGTGAGTGATGATCGTATTCGCCACGTCCACGGTGTGCTGCAAATCCCATAGCACGCGGTAGGGCGAAATCGGCGATTCGCCCGAAGTAAGCTTCGGCATCCATTCGTCGAGCCAAGCTTTGCGGACCGCCGCTATTTCCGCGGCCACCGTTGAAGCTCGCGGTTTCTGGATCAATCGCTCGACCTCGGCGCACAGCGCGTCGAGAGTCAATTGCGCGTCGCCGATCAGGCCGATTTCCGCGCGAACGTCCTTGTTGAGATGGTTCGGATCGAGCGTCGCGTGAATGAACTTCTTCCCAACAGGCATGGCGATGCCGAACGCAGTCTCCGTAAAGCTGCAGCCTGCGCCAAAAATCCAATCCGCTTTTTCGAGGAAATATGGCACAGCGCGCGGGAACGCCAGGCCTGCGGATCCGAGCGACAAAGGATGATTCTCCGGAAAAGCGCTCTTGCCCTGCAGGCTGGTGGCGACGGGAGCGTCCAGCAATTCCGCGAGCCGCCTGAGCGGCTCCCACGCCCGCGCGTAGTGAATTCCCTGCCCCGCGTAGATCACAGGTTGTTTCGCTTCGACCAGCGCAGCAGCCGCCCGGCGCACATCCGCGATATCAGGCCCGTAGCGCGCAGAAATCACCGGTTCGTACACGAGCGGCCCGGGAATCTCCTCCGCGAAGAGGTCAACCGGAATCTCGACCAGCGCGGGCCCGCCGCGTCCATTGCGCAGGCGCGAAAATGCACGCCTGAAAATGTTCGCGATCTCGGCAGGCGACGTGATCGGCTCCGCCGATTTCGTCACAGAGCGCATGCTCGCCGTGGAATTGAAATTCGGATCAATGTGCGCGAGCCGCCGCGCGTAACCCATGGGCATCACGAGGATCGGAACCGACTCGCTGTAGGCTTGCGCGACGCCGCCGAAAGCGTTTTCCGAACCGGGGCCGTGCTGCATCGCGAAGACGCCGAGCTTGCGCCCGCTCGTGACGCGAGACATCGCGTCCGCCATGTGCAGCCCCACGCGTTCCTGACGCACGATCACCGGCCGTATGCCGGCGCAGGCCGCCGCTTCGAGCACATGATTCACCGGATAACCGAAAATGATCTCCACGCCCTCGCGCTTCAGAATCTCGGCGATCGCTTCGCCAACTTTCATGAATGGCTCCCGGAGAAACTATATACTCGATTCGCGCGGCGCGTATAATCCCGTCGCACGCTCTGCGGCGCATCAACTTGCCGGCAAGCGTGTGAGGATACCCGGCAGAATGGCCGCCGAGAAAGGCAATTCGTTGATATTTCACGCGCAGGTCCACGCGGGTTGCGTCTTGCCCGGGAATTTCAGCCGATGACTCGACAGGAACGCAGAGTTACTTCCCCGCGCGTCGTCAATATCGGGGATTTACGTCGCGAGGCCGAACGCCGTCTGCCGCGCGCAGTCTTCGACTACGTGGACGGCGGAGCCGATGGCGAAATCACGCTGCGCGAAAATACGCGCGCGTTTGAAGAGGTCACCTTTCGTCCGCGTAACGCCGTGGCCGTCAGCGGCTGCGACCTTCGCACGAAAGTTCTCGGCGCGGAGCTTTCAATGCCCGTGCTTCTCGCGCCGATCGGATTCAGCCGCATGCTGTATCCTCAGGGCGAAATCACCGCGGCGCGCGCCGCTGGAAAGTCGAATATCGGATTCACCCTAACCACGATTTCCGGAAGCCCGCTTGAGCAGGTCGCGGCCGCTTCTCCGGGCCCGCGTTGGTATCAGCTCTATCTCGTGGGCGGACGTGAATGCGCCGAGGCGGCGCTCGAACGCGCTAAGAAAGCGGGCTTCACCGTGCTGGCGATCACGATTGACACCGGCACATTCGGAATGCGCGAGAGAGATGTTCGCAACGGCGCGGGTGTTCTGATGGGGCGCAATCAATTGGCGAAGATTCGGTTCCTGCCGGACTTGCTTGCGCATCCCGGATGGCTCGCCGGTTTTCTAGGCGATGGAGGAATGCTTCAGCTTCCGAACGTGATCGTTCCGGGGCGCGGCCCCATGCCTCTAGCTGAAACGCAAGCCAGTCTCGCGCGCTCGGTCGTCACGTGGGACGACTTGAAATGGCTGCGCAAGGCATGGCCCGGCCCGATCATCGTCAAGGGCGTGCTGATCGGCGACGACGCCAGGCGTGCGCTCGACGAAGGCGCCGCGGGCGTAGTCGTGTCCAATCATGGCGGCAGGCAGCTCGATGGCGTTGCGGCTTCGCTGCACGCTTTGCCGGAAATCGTGAAGGCCGTGGGCGGCCGAGCCGAGGTCCTGATGGACGGAGGCATCCGCCGCGGAAGCGACATCGCGAAAGCAATCTGCCTTGGGGCACGCGCGGTTTTAATCGGACGCGCCTACGCCTATGGTCTGGGCGCTGCGGGCGAAGCAGGCGTGACGAGAGCCATCGAAATTCTACGGACGGACCTGGTGCGTACGATGGCGCTACTCGGCTGCGAATCGGTTACCGAATTGAATCGGTCCTACGTGGATGTTCCCGCGAGTTGGGCTTCGCTGCCTATCGAAGCTCGCCCATAGTCACGTTGCGCCCAAGCGAAAGTCATCGGCATGTACAGCGCCGACGCAATCACGTTTGTGGAAATAGCACCCGCGGCTCAACCATTTTGCCCGGGTTCATGCGGTTGTCGGGATCGAAGGCTTGCTTGATCGCGCGCATCGCATCGAGTCCTGCGCCGTGCTCCTCGCGGAGGTACTTTATCCGGCCAGTGCCGATCCCATGCTCGCCGGTGCATGTGCCGCCCATCTCGAGTGCGCGGCGAATAATCTTTTCCTCGACTACTTTCGCCTCGGCAAGCTCCGCGGGATTCTCAGGATCGAGGATGAAGGACATGTGAAAATTGCCGTCGCCCACGTGTCCCACCACCGGCGCCGGAAAAGGCGCGCTGGCCACGTCCTTCTTCGATTCCACGATGCAATCCGCAAGCCGTGAAATGGGAACGCAGATGTCGGTAGTGAACATCTTCCCGCCGCGCCGAATCGCGACATTCGCAAAATAGGCCTCGTGCCGCATTTTCCAGAGCGCCTCTCGCTCCTCAGGTGACGTAAACGATCGAAACCCTCGCCCTGTATGCTCTTCCGCGATTTGCCGCACGGTCTCCGCCTGATCGTTGACGCTTCGCTCGCTGTCGCCGTGGAATTCAAAGAACAGCGTCGGCGCCACCGGAAACTTCGTTTTCGAATATTTGTTGCACGCGTCCACTTGAGCTTCGTCCATCAGCTCCATGCGCGCCACCGGCACGCCGAGCTGGATCGTTTCGATGGCCGTCTCGACAGCGCTTCGGATGCTTTCGAATGTGCAGCTCGCCGCGCCTACGGCTTCCGGCAGCGGATGCAGCCGCAGCGTAATTTCCACGATCACGCCGAGCGTGCCCTCCGCGCCGACGAAAAGATGCGTCAGGTCGTAACCCGCCGCGGACTTGCGCGCCCGCGAACCCGTTTTGATGATCCGGCCGTCAGCCAGAACCACGGTCAGGCCCATCACATTCTCGCGCATCGTGCCGTAGCGCACCGCCGTGGTGCCGGAAGCGCGCGTGGAAGTCATTCCGCCAATCGTCGCATCGGCGCCCGGATCAATGAAAAATGTAAAGCCGGTGTTGGCCAGCGCCTTCACCAGTTGTTTCCGCGGTATTCCCGCCTCCACCGTAGCCTGCAGGTCCTCCGCGCTGATCCGCACCACTTTGTTCATCTCGCGCATGTCTATGGTGATGCCGCCGTGAATCGCATTCACCTGCGCTTCCATAGACGTGCCCGCGCCGAACGGGATCACGGGCACTTGATGCTTCGCGCTGATCTTCATGATCTCGCTGACTTCTGCGATCGACGTCGGAAAGCAGACGGCGTCCGGCAGCGCGGCCGGATGGTACGACTCGCCATGGCTGTGGTGTTCGCGGACCACCTCCGCCGTTGTGACGCGCTGGTCGAGCAACGATTTCAAATCGTGGATCGCTGCCTGCATTCGGTCATGGACAGGCTGAGCCAAATCTGCGCTTGCCATGCGCGCCTCCCTTCCCTATGGGCGAATCGTCACGTCGTAGTGCAGGACCGCGCCGTTGCCGTCAAGCACGGGGTCTATGCGCACCACCTGAAACGTACGGTGCTTCAGGTCGTCAACGTTGCGGCCCAGAATGTCATGCGTCTCGCGTTCCAGTTCGGGCGTTGGCCGGATCGCGCGCTTCGGCGGCGAAAGTGCGGCGGCGTCCAGACGATACAGACGCGTGTCGCTGTCGGAGTCCTCAGAAACAAACTGCACGCTTGCGCTGGCGCCTGCGCCGGATTGCGGCCGGTCGTGAAACCAGCTTCGTGGAGTCGCCAGCACAAAAATAACGATGGCCACGACGAGTACGTCGTAGGGCCAGCTCCCGCGATCGTAGGACCAGAAAAACACGCGGACAATGCCTCGCCAGAAGGATCGCATCTCAGGAGTGGGCGGCCGACCCGTTCACGACCATGCCGTCGCGCATGTGCAGCACGCGATCGCCGTAAGTCGCCGCTTCGGGATTGTGCGTGATCATCACGATCGTCTGGCCGAGATCCTTATTAAGTTGACGCAGCAGCGCGAGCACGGCTTCGGAACTTTTCGAGTCGAGATTTCCCGTGGGCTCGTCCGCGAGGACAATTTTCGGCTCGCTGATAATGGCGCGCGCCAGAGCCACTCGCTGCTGTTCGCCGCCCGAAAGTTCCGAAGGTTTGTGGTGCAGCCGCTCTTTCAGGCCGAGCAGCCCGGCAACCGCTTCGAAGCGGTGCGGATCGAAACCGTTTCCATGGATATGCTGCGCGAGCGCAATGTTGTGATACGTATCGAGCGTCGGGAACAGATTAAATCGCTGGAATACAAAGCCGACCTTGTGGCGGCGCAGCAGAGTTCGCGCGGCGTCGCTCATTTCCGTCAGGTCATTCCCGTCGAGCAGCACCCGCCCGCTCGTGGCCTGCGCCAAGCCCCCAATCACGTGCAGCAGCGTGGATTTTCCGCAGCCGGAAGGCCCCATAATCGAAACGAATTCGCCGGGAAGAATGGAAATGCTCACGCCGCGCAGCGCCGGAACTTCTACCCGGCCCATCCGATACATTTTCCACAGGTTTTCAGTCTTAAGTATCGGCTCCAACGCCTGCTCCCCCGCGAGCGATCATGCCTATCAGGATACAATTAGTCTAGCCGCGATATGCATTTCTGCATAGTCTCGCGCGCTGCGGGAGTTCATTTCAGGAATTTAATCGTAGGCGAGTGCTTCGACCGGATCTTTGCTGCTGGCGAGCCATGCGGGATACGACGCGCCCAGCAAACCGCCCACGACGGCGATCATGCCGGCAAGAAGAATCCATTTCAGGCTGATCAGGATCGTCAATGAGGGGAACATCCTAAGGAAAACCGCGCGTAGCAGAAAGCTGAGGCCCACCCCAGCCACAACACCCGCCAGGCACAGCAGCGTGGTTTCACTGAGAATGATTTCTACGATGTATGTCTTCGAGGCTCCGAGCGATTTAAGCACGCCGATCTCGCGCGTGCGCTCGATGATCGTCGTGTACATCGAAAGAAACGTCACCAGAAATCCGATCGCAACCGCGATCCCGATCATCACGTTGATAAACGCGCCGAGCCCCGGCAAATTCGAAGACGTCATCAACGAAATGTAATCCTTCAGCGGGCGCACCTCGTAATGCGGCAGCAGTCCGCGAACTTCGTCCGACACAGCGGGCGTGTGGTCGGTCCGGTCGCACTTGATGAAGAACACCGAAGCTTTGTCGTGCGCGCCGGACATTTCCTGCAGCGTGGGCATCAGCACGAACAACCGCGCGCCTTTGCCGTGCTCGACGATTCCGGCAACATGAAAATCGTGCTCCAGGATGTGCAGGTTTTGGCCGACCTTGACCTTCTTGGCCCGTGCGTAAACATCGTCCACCAGAATGTCGTTCGAGTCCTGGAGTTCAGTTCCTTCGTGCACGACGAACCCACCGGATACCGCGCGGAACGAATCGGGCTGGATGCCGTACACGATGTCAAGTCCGTTGACGGAATTGAACTGCACGAGCACGGGCGCAACCGCTTGCACGTATTCCAGCTCCTGCAATTTGTCGCCAATCGCGATCGGCATGGGAGCGCCGCTGAATGCCATGAAGACCGACGCCGAGGGTGGCTGCACCATGATGTCCGCGCCCACTCCTTCGGTGCGCTTCGCGGATTCAAGCAGCAGCCCGCTCGTCAGCCCCACCACAATAATAACCAGCGTGACCTCCACTGCCACCGCAATGATTGTGATCACCGTGCGCACGGGCCGGTGCCGGGCGTTCTGCAGGATCATGTGCCCGATCAATTCTTGGGCTCCGTTTTCGGCTCCGCGGGTTTCACCTGTTGAGGCTCCTCGCCAACGTTGACAAGCTCCGCTCCGGGCGGCTGATGCAGCACAAAACGATCTGCAGATATCGTCTCATTGAACGCCGCTTTGGTGATACCGATCTGTAGCTTGTAATCGTTGCCCGGTCGCGTAAGTGCAATCTGCCGGGGATATCGGATGGCTCCAAAAGTATCCCAGCCTCCATAAGTAACGTCGGACGCGAGCTTCCCGCCGGGTTCATAAGATTGCAGGTGAACGATGCTCAAATCGGCGCGGTTAAACCAGATTTTCTGCGCAATCTCCCAATCTGCTTCCGCCGCATCCGGACCGGACTTGGCCACCCGCCGAATGATCGTCAGGACGTAGTACGGCGATGCCGCGTCACTCGCTTCTTCCATGAGAACCGGCGAATTCGCCGGAATGGCCTCCCAGAAAATCGCGCCGGTCAAATGCTGCGGCCGTAGATTTTCGATCGGCTTCGCGGACGGGCGCTCCAGATTTGCCGGCCCAGTCAGAAATTTGTTCTGTGAAGGGATGGAGATGTTGAAGGTCTCTCCATCGCTCACCATGTCGAAGATATTCGTCCCCACCACCGGCGCCTGGCCGATCACGCGAATGCTCGAAGGTTTCTGCGCGAGGATGAATCCCTTCACCTCGTGATATTGCTTGATCACACCCGTATACGCCGACCCAGCCGTAAGCGTAATCGTAACGGCGGCGTTCATGGACGTGACTGCCTCTGCCTGTTGGTTGTAGCGCGCGATCAGGTCCGGCTTCGTCGCGGTCTGTAGCTGGGCAGGAGGTCCGGAGGGCTTGACGACTGTCGTGTGGCTCGCTGCGCAGCCCGCCGAAAACCAGGCCACAAAAGCCGCCAATACTACCGGGAGAAATCGCTGGAGCTTCCGTTTGGGTCGAGTTGCATGCACTAACAAATGAATTTAGCAGCCGCTCCGCGGAGTGTCAACGAACGGGAGCGCCCGGTAACGTCTCGGTTCGAAAATCTACTGCGTCTCGCGCTCAAACCCGGCTCGGTGACGGCCTAATCCGGGTTTCTGTATACTGACGCAATCGAAAGGAGCCCCGGATGAATGACGTCACCGGTCTTGTTGCAGAAATTCGTGCGTTTCGCCCCTTCCTTCCCGCAAAGGAATTCGGGACGAGCCTGCGCTTTTATAAGACGATTGGTTTCGAAGCCTATCCGCTCGGGGAGACTCTCGCGGAACTTAGTCTTGGGACTCACGCCTTCCTGCTCCAAAGCTACTACGTCAAGGAATGGGCCGAAAACATGGTGATGCATGTCCTCGTCGAGGATGTCGACGCGTGGTGGCGACATATCGAATCGCTGGCCCTGTCCCGTCAATTCGATGTACCGCCTTCAGTACCACCCCGGGTCGAGCCTTGGGGCCTCACCGTAGCCTACGTATTCGATCCATCGGGGGTTCTGTGGCACTTCGCGCAGGCCACCCCGGAAAACTCGAATTCAGACGCCACCTAATTCCAAACTGAGACACTACCGAGCACCAGCATTCTCGCGCCGAACAAAAAACTGGCGCCACTTTCCGACTTTGGTGCTAAGTTACGTTTCCTATGGCCGTCCTCGGTCACCTCGAAACGAATCGCTCCTTCGTTCTCTGCTCATCTGGCTTCACTTGAGTGTCCGCCTAATCTGGCGCCCGGCGGACGCCTCAAATTCACCGCCTCAATCAAAGCGTTTGAATCGAGTTCAGATCTCTTCTCGGGGAGATTCATCTACGAGTGATTCCATCAGGCAAGGGGAGGAAATATGTCGGAAATCGCGGCTCTTTTAGCAGCAAATGAAAAGTTGTCCCGGGAAATGCTTCGCGCAAATGCCGATCGGATTGATCAGGCGCGACAATTCCCGCGTGAAAATCTAATGGCTCTAGGCAAGTCGGGTGTGCTCGGCCTGCTGGTGCCAACGCAATTCGGCGGTGCGGCCGCCGGCATAGCTGAAATGTCGCAGGTAGTTGACACGCAAGCGCAGAATTGCGCCTCGACCGCCATGGTCACGCTCATGCACTTTTGCGCCACGGCCGTGATCGCGGCCAAAGCGAGCGAAGCCCTAAAAAAGGAAATCTTGCCCGCGGTCGCGCGCGGCGAACACATAAGCACGCTGGCCTTCAGTGAGGCGGGCTCGGGTGGCCACTTTTACGCACCGGTAAGCGAAATCCACAAGAGCGGCTCGCAAGAAAAACTGAGCGCGCAGAAGAGCTTTGTCACCAGCGCAGGCGAAGCGGATAGCTACGTCGTCTCGGCCCGCAAAGCCGGAGCCGCCGGTCCGACAGAATCCAATCTTTACCTGATCGCGAAAGGCGCCGGCGGATTCACGGCGCAAGGACGCTTCGAGGGCCTGGGGCTTGCCGGGAACGCGAGCGCTCCAATGATGCTCGCGGAGGTCACGATTGACGACAAAACACGCCTCGGCCCCGAAGGAACCGGATTTCAAACCATGATGGAAGTTGTTCTTCCCCACTTCCAAATCGGCGTCGCATCGGTTTCGGCCGGCATTGCAACCGCTGCATTTCAGGCGATTGCCGCTCGCGTAGGAGCCAGAAAATACGAACACACCGGCGGCACCGCGCTATCCTCTATACCGCGCGTGCAGTTTCTCGTCGCCGAGATGGCGGTCGAGGGAGATTCGGCGCGCGCCTATCTCGGTGAAACGATTCGCAAGGCTCTCGGCGGCGATCCCGCGGCGATGCTTTACGTCCTGGGCGTAAAAGTGAAAGCTGCGGACGCATGTCTGAATGTTGTTTCACGCGCCATGACGCTCGGCGGCGGCTGGGCGTTCGGACGCCGCGGTGGCCTCGAGCGGATGTTCCGCGACGCGCAGGCCGCCGCCGTAATGGCGCCCGCAAGCGACGTGCTCAAGGAATTCATCGGAAAGGCCTGCCTCGGCTTGCCTTTATTCTGATCGGAGGCGAAAGGAGAAACCATGCCGCTTGGATCTGGAAGTCGCGCGCTTCGCATTGGTGCCGTGGCGTATGACCCGAAGGTCGTGACCATCTGGGAAGGTTTCAAACCCTATTTCGCCAGTCGCCGAGTGGAGATTGACTACGTCCTCTATTCAACTTACGACGCTCAGGTGGATGCAAATCTTTCCGGCGAGGTGGACGTAGCCTGGAATTCCCCTCTCGCCTGGGTGAAAAGCCAAATCCTGAGTAGCGGCAAATGCCGGGCTATCGCCATGCGCGATTCGGACCGCGACCTCACCACCAAGGTCATTGTCCGCAGCAATTCAACTTTTTCGACGCTCGCCGACCTGCACGGCAAGGTCATCGCTGTCGGCGCATCCGATTCTCCTCAGGCCACGCTCATTCCCCTCAGCCTGATTGCTGATTCGGGCATTGACCCGCGCAGGGACTGCCGCGTGCTGTATCACGAAGTGATGGTCGGCAAGCATGGCGACCACGTTGGCGGTGAGCGCGACGCCGCGAAGGCACTCGCGGCCGGAACCGCCGACGCAGCCTGCGTCCTCGACTCCAACTACCCGATGTTCGTCAACGAAGGCACGCTCGATCCCGGCACTACGCGCGTATTGGCCACTACGCCGCCGTTCGATCACTGCAACTTTACCGTGCCCTCCACGGTTTCGGAGGAGCGCACCAAACCGTTCCTCGACACGCTGCTCGCCATGTCGTTCCAGGATTCGAGCGTTCGCGTTTTCATGGAACTCGAGGGCCTCAAACGCTGGATGCCGGGGCGTACGACGGGCTACGCGCAACTCGAAAAAGCCGTTCAGCGATTTAATTTCTACGGCTCGGCTACTTCCACGGCAGGAAACTGAGGGACCTAATTTCAAGCTTGTTCCGCTATGCCCGATTCAACTCCCAAGCAGTATCTCGACATTGAAGATCTCGGCCTTCACGAAGGCGCTACGGTCCTCATGCGCCGCGCCCTCGCTCAACTGCGTCCGGGCGAGTGGCTCGAGGTGCGCAGTGACTCCAATGAACTCACCGATCAACTCGCTGTTTGGTGCCGCAAAGAAGGGCTTGTCTGCGAGCGAACGCAAGGAGCTGCCGGGCTTTGCCGCGTGCAGGCGATCGGCCCAACACCATCGGTCGCCACCTCTCGCGCGCAGATTGCTGAGACGGCCGATCCTAGCTGGGGGCTGTCTCCTCGCGGCGCGCGCGTCGAAACCGGCGGCCCCGAATTCGGCTTTACGCTTCGCCAGAAGCGCGACGTTTGGGCGCGCGAACTCAACGCGATTTATACGCAGGCTGGCGCAAACCAATGGTCCGCTTCGCGCGATATTCCGTGGAGCGACCTTCCCAAACTCTCCACTGAAATCGAAGTCGCGATTGCGCAGATCATGACGTTCCTCACCGAAAACGAATTCGCAGCGCTCTACGTTCCCGCGCGATTCATTCCGCGAATTCATCCGCACTATCGCGAGGTCGTCGAGGTACTGGCCATGCAGGTCGTTGACGAGGCGCGCCACGCCGAAGCCTTCACGCGCCGCGCCGTAGCCGGTGGCGCCGAACTCGGCACCACGGCCGCGAGCAGCCAGCTATCGCTGAAAACGCTGCTCGAAGAACCGGACTTCACCACCGCCGCGTTCCTTCTCTGCGTGATGGGTGAAGGGACGTTTCTCACTCTTCTCAAATTCCTCGGCGAACGCGCCCCCGATCCCGTCACCGCCGCTCTGGCTCGTCTCGCGCATCGCGATGAAGCACGCCACGTCGCATTCGGCGTCGAACACATGCGCTACGTTTTTGAACGCGAGCCTGAACTCCGCGTTTCGATGGCGTCTGCGGTCGAGCGTCGCAGTCAGATGCTGGCGTCTGTCTCCGGACTTAGCCCTTACGTCCATGACGCGCTGGTCGTTTACGCTGGAGGCGGAATTTCCGTCGAGCAAATTCGCAGCGGAGCGCGCTACGTTGCCGAACTGCAGCGCGAGATGGACCGCACCCGGCGCGAACGGCTCGAGTCGCTGGGATTCGAATCAACGGCCGCGTCACAGATGTCTTCCTATCACACCAAGAACTTCATGTGACGCGCTCGTACATTCGAATCATCACACGCAAATCAAGCGCTTCGTAGATTTCCACTCCGTCGCGAATGGCGCTACTTATTGAACAGTGGTTCGGGGAGCTGTGGGGAGTGGGGATGCATGGTGAGCCGCAAGAAGCCATTGGCCTTCGCGACGGACAAAAATGTTCGTGGCCTGCACGATGGCCTCGTCGAAACCTTCGGAGAACGCGGTGGTGACGCGGGCAGTGCAGGCGACCCAGCCGACGTCGCCTTCAACCCGAACCCAAAGGCCGCTGAGCGCGATGCGGACGCGCTTGGTATTCTTGAAAATCCGCGCCCACCGCTCGCGCACTTCGTCCCAGCCGAGCAGCAGTTCCCATCCCGGCTGCACGCATTCGACGCGATTGTCGTGCGCCCAGATCGCTTCCATCTCCGCTAGTTTCAAAGACTCAAATGCGGCGTAGAAACGCTGATTAGCGGCGCGAACCGCTTCTTCTTCGGGCGTCGGTTTTTCGCGTGCGAGCGGAGTGGACATGGCGACGAGAAAATGACCGGGAACTCGGAACCGCAAGGCCGTTACTTCGGAGACCGAATGAAATCTCCAGCGGCATTATACCTGACGCCGCCAAACCTGCCGCGGGCTTTCGACTAAGCGGCTAGGGCTGGCTGTCGTCTGGCGACGGAGGTATCAAGGTGTCTTCCAGCGTGGCGACATCGCCGTGCCGGTCCGCGGCGTGAATTTTTCCGGAGGAATCGAGCAGGAACGAGCGCCGGCCGGTCTTGCCGTAGGTTTCCGGCATCGCCGCGAGCTCGAAGGACTCCTCGCCATCCTGCCCGGCGGGAACGATGCGGTAGCGGAACCGGTAGCCGCCGGCGCTGCCGGCAGCTAGGTGTTCGTTCACGAGCGACGCGAGTTCGGGCGAGACTTCATCTTTCGGCGCAGGACCCATTTGCGCGAGCGATTCCGGCAACTTGCCCCACGCGTTGCGATACGTATGGACCGCATCGGCGATGCCGCGCAGATTCAAGATCGCGGTGTCTTCGCGCGCGGTCAAATCGCCCTCGGCCCATTGCTTCGAAAGCTGCGGGATGTCCAGAAGCACGAGCCCAAGTGACAGTAGCCTCCAGCCGCCGTTTTCTCGAATCAGTCCAAAATCAGTCGGCTGCGAATTGACAGCCGTAACTGCAATGAACGCCAGGTTTTCGTGCAGCCGCACATCGCCGAATCGGAATTCCGCGGTGCCCGCCGGGGCGATGCATCGCAGCACGGTGTGATTCTGTGCGTCGGCAGAAATCAGAGGTTTGCCGGTCTGGTCCGTGAGCGAGAAGCGCTGCAGAAACGCCGCTCGCTGATCAGCCGGCAGATTTCGGAAGGCCGCGGCATTGTCCGCGGTCAAATAGTTTGCGAACTGCGTTTCGTTGGCGCGGCACGCGGCCATGATCGCCGCAGAGAGCGCCGCGGCGGGATCGGTCTCGTGGCCATCCTGCGCGGACAGAGTCGCCGGCAAGACAAGCGACATGACCGCCAAAATCACGGCCGATAAAATCGTAGCAGCTTTCATTAAGTATCGGATTTCGTTCGCGCGAGGATGGTTGCCAGATTCTGCGTGAATTTTGACCGCGGCATCACGTCGCTGCATCCTGCCGCTCGCGCGCGCTCGGCCAGATCAACCTGCACGTGCGAAAGAAATGCGATGAGCGGAATTTTTCCGCCGCTCGCTTGCAGTCGCTCAAGGGCCTCGAACGGGCCGGAGTGAGCATTCAAATCCACGACGACGAGGTTCGGCACGACCTTCGCGATTTCGGCTTCGAGCGCATCGGCCGTGGTGCAGGTGCGGACTTCCACGCCGACCTGCTTCGCCGTTTCGAGCAGCTTCGCCTGAAAAAAAATGTCGTCAATCAAGGCCACGACCCGGGCCATCGCGTTCGGCTCCTTATTTTCAGCTTATCGCGCCGGACGATCTGCGCGGGAACTACTTGCTGCGATAGAACCAGCGCATAGGAAGGCGCTTCGCGCTGCCAGATCTATACGTGGGACTGAAGTCCCACGCTTCCACCTGACAAATTCGAAATACAAATCGGGCGCAGCAAGCAGCGCCCCCGACGAAGAAAAATGCTACGTGGATCGGACGGCGGAGTAGCGGCCGGATTTGAGCGCTTCCTCGGAAACCCACATACCGTGGAAGGTGGTGCGCACGCGATGCGGAAGCTTCACGATCGCCACCGGCCCGGCGTCCACATTTTGCGCGTCGAGGATAGCGAGATCGCTGCGATTTTCCGCCATGCGGTTGACCAGCATGATCAGGTAGCCGTCACCTTCCGGTGAATTCGGCTTGCGCGGAGCGAACAGCGGCTCCTGCACGCCGGAATTCTCTCCTGGATTCCAGACCTTCGAGCTGCCCGTCTTGTGATCGAACTGGCCGACGGCGCCGAATCCGATGTTCCCTGACCCGGGCATGTTGGGATCGCGGCAAATGACGTAGCCTTTGCGGTAGGTCCCATTGCCGTAGTAACGGTCATCGGCGCGGGGCATTTCGCACATGTGCTCGTAAAGCTGCTCCGTCTTGTATTCTTCCGTGTTGCCCGCCAGATCAAAAGTCAATCGAGTGAGGTGGGGGATCGCTTGCGAAGGATCGGGCGCCGAGCCGTCATGATTCGGGAAGAAGAAAAATGAACTGCCCTGCGATAGGCACACGTCGAGGCTGACCTTCGTGCCATCCGTTGAGCCATTCATCATGTGTCCGGCAAAACTCGTGGGACCGCGGAACCAGCGGACTTCCTCCGCCTTGCCGTAGCGTGGAACGACGGCGACCACGGTCGGCCGGTCACGATGCCAGGTGTAGAAGGGGCCGCCCTTCTTCAACACGTCCACGTCAGTGAGCAGCGGGAAAAACGGAAAGATTACGTACTTATCGGAAATGGCGAAATCGTGGACCATGCCGGGCCACGGCGCGTTGAACCAGACCTCGTGTTTAATTTTTCCGTCGGGACCGATCACGAAATACGCGACGTCGGTGGTGCCGTCGCCTTTGGCTTGATAGGCGAAGGTCAGAAGCTCGTTGGTGGTCTGGTCGAGATGCGGGTGCGCCGACATCCAGACGGATTTCACGGCGCCGTTGTAATCGTAGCGGCCGATGGTCTGGAGCGTGTAGGGATCAAGCTCGTACGGCATGTCGTCCTCTTTGAGGGCGAGCAGCTTGCCGGCGTGCCAGACGACGTTGGTGTTCGCAGCGCCGGGATTGCAATTCTTGGCGAGGGGATCGCGCGTGTAACGATTGCGGTAACGGCCGAAGAGCGTTCGGCGGTGTTTTTCCTGCATCAGGTATCGCTCGGTGCGGACGTAGCGGCTGCGAAAGTCAACGTGGCCGTTGTCGAAGCGGAACATGACGACCATGCCCTCGCCGTCAATGAAGATATCGTCGCCTCCCATCGGCGGATACTGGCGATCCGGGCCGCAGCGATAAAGAATGCCGTTGAGATCCTTGGGCACTTCCCCGTAGGTGACCTCGCAATCATGCAGGTCCGCCTCGAGGCGGCTTGGCGCGCCAAAACCCTGGTAGAGGGAAATATCCGGGAAACGTACCGCGCCTACGGCCGACAATTCTTCCAGATAGATGCTGCCCATGTTGAACTCCTCGCTGCGCCCAGTTCGGTTAGATCGAATCTTCGATCCGTCGAGGAATGCTAGTCGCCTGCCAAGGTGTTTGTCAATGCTGCGTGGGCGCACGGGATTCGGCGCTTGGATTTCGTCGAAAAGGGAGGCGGATGCGCGCTGCCGGTACCCCTCAATAGTGTGTCGAGTAATATGGGTGCCGATCGTTTGTTTTGTGTGAGTTACGAAGGAAATTACTCGGCATGGTGTGTCGAGTAATTCGGAAGAAAAAAGGCGAATTGAAGAGGCCACGTGGACGGCAGGACGATCGAAAATTGCGAGGCGCGGAAGGTTGGACGCAGTGGCAGCGTTGGTATCTTGCCGACGTCCTCGCCGTGCTGCCATCGTTTCGGTCCTTCGTTCTTGTCTGTTTATTGGCTTTGGCTTCTTGCGTCTTGAGTTTGACTGGGGACTTTTTTCGGGGCAAATGAGGGAAATTCAGACTGCGGTCCAACCATAGCACCGCGAGGAGGAAAATGCAGGCTGTACGAAAGTACAGAAATCGTGCAATGCGGCGATACTGGCCGGCGCAGCGTAATTCTCAGCGAACTTCTAGTGCTCGGGGGTTTCGTGCGCGCCGACGGTTTCGTCGGGCACGTCTCCGGTGCGTCCTTTGACGCGGTCGTACACGCTGTAGTGGCAGGTTGAACCCAGCGCTTCGTTGTAATACGTGGAAACGCCGAGCGCGGTGCGAAGTTCCTCGTTGAAGCGGCGGAGATCACCGAGCTGCATGACGCGAATCGGTACCTTCTGGCCTTCGTTGGTGAGCAGAAACTTCTGGTAGCCGGCATCCCAGAGGCGCGTGAACTGGCCCTGGAACATGATCGAGGGAATGATGGTCATGCGAAAACCGTTCTGCGGTTCCTTGCGAAGCTCGGCGCCGCAATTGTATTTCTCGATGCGGACAACGCCGCCTGAGCTGCGAACCAGAAACCCCTTTGCGGCAAGGGATTCGACCTGAGGCTGAGTGAAGAGCTTGTCTACGTACCACATGGACGCTTAGGATAGGGATTCTACTGCCGGTCTGTAAAGGTAAAAAGACAGCCAAAGGGCTCGAGGCGATGGCCGACAAGAAGAAAAAACAGAAAAAGAAGCTGAAGCCAGGTCGGAAAGTCGTACTCAAGGCGCTGCCGCCGGGGCTCATTGAAGGTCTGCCCGAGGAGGATCAACGAGCCATATTGGCCGTGGTCGGCAAACCGATAGTCTTGAACGAATATGACCGCGGCGGAAGGGCAGAACTTGAATTTACAGATAGCGAAGATACTATTCATTTTATCTACGTTCACCCCAAGTTTATAAAGCCGTGGTGATGGTTGAAACACCTTCGGAATGAACGAGTGTCTCGTAAGGATGGCCGACTCCACATTTCACGCTCTGACACTCACCCGATGGTACCCATGCGTGAACGACTCCATTAGTTGTCCCGGGCACCCGTACCGCTGATTGCTCTTTCGATTCAAAGCCGATATAACGTGTTGCGGCGAACCGCGAAAAGACATCGCGAATGGGCGGAGGGAAGCCAAGTTCGTGCGCCGGGCATGGCATGCCATGCCCCTACGGAGCCGTCGAGTGAGGCAGATCGAGGTAGATGGTATTGGGCAAGCCAAGGAACATTGCCGGGCGCAGCATGCTGCGCCCCTACGAACACCGAGCAAGGCAGGGCGAGGTGGATGGCAATGCTCAAGCCAAGGAACATTGCCGGGCGCAGCATGCTGCGCCCCTACGAACACCGAGCAAGGCAGGGCGAGGCGGATGGCAGTGCTCAAGCCAAGGAATATTGCCGGGCGCAGCAAGCAGCGCCCCTACGAAGACCCAGGGGCGGGCGACGTCGAGGCGAATAGCGTTGGTAAAGCCAAGGAATATTGCCGGGCGTAGCAGTGCTACGCCCCTACGAGCACCGAGGGCCGAAATTCGGCGGCGAGACGCCGGCGGTACGAAAAGCGGAGGCGGGATGACGATTGTGCGCGCGACGGCGATCATAGCGGCTCTACTTGCGACCGGAATTTGCGCGGTGAGTGCGGCAGCGCAAGAGGCGCAGGCCAAGCCGGATGGAGCGGCGCTGTTCAAGGAGCACTGCTCGATGTGCCACGTCAGCGGCGGTGCGAAAGGCAGTCAAGCTCCCGCGACCGAGGTGCTGGCGCAGAAGTCGCAGGAGGAGATTCTGCGCGCGCTCGAATCTGGGCCGATGGTGATTTACGGCAATCGGATGGTGGAAGCGGAGAGACGCGCTGTCGCGGCATTTCTCTCTTCAAATACAGACGTCGAGGCACTAAGCGCAGCCGTCGCTTTCATGAATCCGTGCACGACCCGAAAAACGATCACTCGCGGCCAGCGTCGCGAATCTTGAGAACTGGAATGGTTGGGGCGTTGATGTAGTGAACTCACGCTACCAGGCGCACACATCCATCAGCGCCGACAATGTGGCGGGTTTGAAACTGAAATGGGCGTTTGGGATTCCCGATGCGAGCACGGCGTATGGCCAGCCGACAATCGTGGCCGGGCGGCTATTTTTCGGCTCGGGCGATGGCAGGGTCTACGCGCTCGATGCGGCGACGGGATGTACTGTCTGGGTATTTCGTGCGGAGACAACCGTGCGTACCGCGATCACAGTAGCCGCGGCCGGCAAGAATCGCACCCTCGCCTATTTCGGAGATGGCGAAGCGAATCTGTACGCAGTGAACGCGGAAAACGGAAAGCTCGTCTGGAAGGTCAAGATTGATTCGCACCGAGCGGCGCGGATTACGGCAGCGCCGCAGCTCTATCGCGGGCGGATTTATGTCGGCATCGCGTCGAATGAGGAGCTTGAGCGGCGGCGATCCGAATTATCCCTGCTGCACGTTTCGAGGGAACGTGATCGCGGTGGACGCGCTGACCGGCAAGCTGATCTGGCGAGGCTATGCGATTACCGAGGAGCCCGGGCCGACGAAACCGGGCGACGAGCCACGCGAAATTCAATCCGGCGGGCGCGGCAATCTGGGATGCGGTGACGATTGACGCGAAGCTTGGCGTGCTCTACGTGGGTACGGGCGATGCGTACGTGGACCCGGCAGCAGACGGCACGGATGCGATCGTGGCGTTCGATCTGGCGACTGGAAAGCGGCTCTGGGTGCAGCAGAAGACTCCGAACGACGTTTTCAATTTCGGATGTCATTGATCCGCGCCATCTTAACTGCCCCGCGCGTCCCGGCCCGACGTGGATTTCGGCTCTTCGCCGATCCTGGTGGATTTGGGAAACGGGCATCGTGTGTTGCTGGCAGGGCAAAAGACTGGCGTGATGTACGGGCTCGATCCCGATGACGGCGGAAAAGAACTCTGGCAGGTTCGCATCGGGCGCGGCAGCGGGCTGGGAGGAATCGAGTGGGGCTCGGCGACTGACGGGGCGAATGTTTACGCTGCGAACTCCGACATTTCGACGCTTACGTCGTCGGACGCGGCTCCCCCGCCGCCCGGTGGACTTGCGGCGATTGATATTCGCGCGGGAAAACTTCTCTGGAAGACGATGCCGCCGAAAACTCCTTGCGAAGGCAAGGCGGGATGCAGCGGAGGCCAGCTCGCCGCAGTAACCGCGGTTCCCGGCGTGGTGTTTTCCGGCGCGATGGACGGGCACTTGCGGGCGTACTCGGCCGCGGACGGCAAGATACTCTGGGATTTCGATACGGAGCCGGATTTCCCGACCGTCAATGGCGTCTCTGCGCACGGCGGCTCGATGAGCGGCGGCGGTCCTGTCGTCTCAGGCAATATGGTGTTCGTGGCTTCCGGCTTCACCGTGACCGCCGGAATGGGGGGAAATGTGGTTCTGGCGTTCGAGCTTCCGGGAGCGGCTGTTGGAGGCACACACTAACTTGCTTGCTTCCTCGATCTGCCATCAAGCATCATATTGGGCATGAAAGTAATGCTCTCCACGAGCCGCATCTTCCTAGACCTCCGCGCTCCCGCGCTGTGCGAGTGTCGCTGTAGACCCATCCTCTGATCTGCTAAACTGTTCCGAATTAGCGCGCTACAGAGGCTCTCCCAGTACAGGACGACAAGAGTGACGACGGCGAACGAACCTTCGGTATCGGCGGACAAACCCGCAGCCGCCCCAGTGGGCCAGCGCCTGCTGGAGCGCATCGGCAATACTCCGCTCATCAGGATCGAGCGGACGGCGGCGGAATTCCCGAACGCGACAATTTGCGCGAAGGCGGAGTGGTTCAATCCGGGCGGCTCGGTGAAGGATCGCGCGGCCTATTCCATGATTCGCGAGGGCGAACGGCGCGGCGATCTGCGCCCGGGCAAAGTGATTCTGGACGCGACGAGCGGAAACACGGGCATCGCCTACGCGATGATCGGCGCGGCGCTGGGCTATCGCGTGAAGCTTTGCCTGCCATCGAGCGCGTCGCCGGAACGGAAAGCGATTCTGGCTGCGTACGGAGTCGAGATTGTATCCACTCCGGGTGACGAGGGAACGGACGGCGCGATCCGGCGGGTTCGTGAAATTTACGAGGCGGACCGCGAGAAATATTTCTATCCCGATCAGTATGGGAATCCGGCGAATCCCGCGGCGCACTATGCCACAACGGCGCCGGAAATCTGGGAACAGACGCACGGACAGATCACGCACTTCGTGGCGGGGCTGGGCACCAGCGGAACTTTTGTCGGCACGACGCGGCGGCTGAAGGAATTGAATCCGAAGATTCGCTGCATCAGCTTTCAGCCGGATTCGAGCTTCCACGGCCTGGAAGGGTTGAAGCACATGGCCACGGCGATTGTGCCGCCGATTTATGACGCCAGCCTCGCGGACGAAAATATGGAAGTGCTCACCGAAGATGCGCAACGAATCGCGAAGCGTTTGGCGCGCGAGGAAGGGCTGCTCGTGGGCGTCAGCGCGGGAGCGGCGCTTTGGGCGTGCATGGAAATCGCGCGGCGGCTCAAGCGCGATGAACGAGCGGTGATCGCGACGGTGTTCCCCGACTCCGGCGAAAAGTATTTAAGCGAGCGATTCTGGAGCGAAGAGTGAGCGTGCCGGCGCTGAAAGTACGAGAAGATATGGTTCGCCGAATCCACGCGCACGGCGTGGAGACCTATCCGCACGAATGCTGCGGCGCGCTGCTGGGAAGCGATGGCGAAGGATCGCGCGAGGTGATTGATCTGCTGCCGCTCGCGAATCGGCGGGACGATTCGCCGCGGAACCGGTTTGAGGTGACGGCGGATGATGTCCGGCTGGCGGAAAAAACGGCGCGGGAGAAGAAGCTCGAGCTGATCGGGTGGTATCATTCGCATCCCGATCATCCGGCGCGGCCGAGCGAATTCGACCGCGAGCACGCGTGGCCGTGGTACAGCTACATCATCGTAAGCGTTCAGAAGGGCGAGCCGCGAGATACCACGTCGTGGCGTTTGCACGACGATCGCGCCGCGTATGACCCGGAAGCGATCGAAATTGTGGGTCGTTCCTAGGTCAATTCAACGAGCCGAAGTCAATTCGACTGCGGCGGGCATCTAATAGCTGGGATACGAGGAGGAAGCGAATGGCAGTCAAGGTGATCATTCCGACGCCGCTGCGCGCGTATGCGGGCAAGCAGGAAAGCGTCGAGGTGCAGGCGGCGACGGTGGGCGAGGCGCTCGCCGCGTTGACGGGCAAGTTTGCGGAGCTCAAGAAGCACCTCTATTCCGATGACGGGCGCCTGCGCAGCTTCGTGAACGTGTACGTGAACGACGAAGACATCCGCTATCTCCAGAAGGACCAGACGGCTGTGCGCGAAGGCGACACGATCAGCATCGTGCCCTCGATTGCGGGCGGCGCGAATCGCTCGCGCATCTAATCTGGTGGATATCTACTGCGACTGAGCAAGAGTTGAAACGGGAGAGTTTTACAATGGCGACGAAAACTGAAATTCCAGTGGGCACGGCGACGACTAAAGCAGCTGTCACACTCTCAAAAGAAGAAGTGATGCGCTACAGCCGCCACTTGATCATGCCCGAGGTGGGCATGGAGGGGCAGCTCAAGATCAAGCAAGCTAAGGTGCTTTGCATCGGCACGGGCGGATTGGGCGCGCCGCTGGGGCTTTATTTGGCCGCAGCCGGCGTGGGCCGGATTGGGCTGGTGGATTTTGATGTGGTGGATACCACGAACCTGCAGCGCCAGGTTCTATTTGGAACGAGCGATGTGGGCCGGCCGAAGACTGAAGCCGCGGCTGAGCGCTTGCGGAATCTGAATCCGGACATCCAGATTGATACGTTCGAGAACGCAGCTGACTAGCGCGAACGCGCTTGAATTGTTTAAGGACTACGACATTATCGTGGACGGAACGGACAATTTCCCCACGCGCTATCTAGTGAACGACGCATGCGTGATTATGGGCAAGCCGAACGTGTATGGCTCGATTTTCCGATTCGAGGGACAGATCACCGTGTTCGGATACCCGGGCGGACCTTGCTACCGTTGCCTCTATCCCGAGCCGCCTCCGCCGGGATTGGTGCCTTCGTGCGCCGAGGGCGGAGTGCTGGGCGTGTTGCCGGGAATCGTCGGCACGATCCAGGCGGCCGAGACGCTGAAGCTCATCATCGGCAAGGGCGAGCCGCTCATCGGGCGCCTGCTGCTGTTCGATGCGCTGGCGATGAAATTCCGCGAGCTGAAGCTGCGGAAGAACCCGGAATGCCCTGTCTGCGGCGGGCATCCGACACAGACTAAGCTGATTGATTACGCCGAGTTTTGCGGAGTTCGCGGCGAGGAGGGTCCAACGATAGTGACCAACGTACCGGAAATCACTCCGACGGAGCTGAAGACGCGACTCGACCGCGGCGACGACATTTATGTGCTCGATGTGCGCGAGCCGCACGAGTTTCAGATCTGCAACATCAACGGGCATTTGATCCCGCTGGGAGAGCTTTCCCGGCGAGTGCACGAGCTCGACAGCTCGCGCGAGATCGTCGCGCACTGCAAGAGCGGAAAGCGCTCCGCGGAAGCGGTGGAATTCCTGCGCGGAGCGGGCTTCAAAAAGGTATCGAGCTTAAAAGGTGGTATTCTCGCCTGGTCCGATCAAGTGGACCCGAGCGTGCCGAAGTACTGACGGCTGATTGAGCGCGTTTTGGCGACGATTACCCAAAGTTTACCGGAGGAATGAATGGCAGCGACGAAGATTACGGTCCGCACCGATGGTTCCATACGAGTCGAGGGGGATTTCGAGGTGGTGGACCAGGACGGCAAGGTGTTCGGCCTCGCCGGACGCAACAAGATAGGGCTATGCCGCTGCGGGCACTCCGCAAACAAGCCGTTCTGCGATGGCGCCCATAAGAACGCGAACTTCCAGAGCACCATTCAGGCGTTCGATCTTCCCCCGGTCCCTCCGGCCCCGCTTCCCAAAACCTAACGCACGCCTGCTAGGTAAGAATCTCTCGGATCGGTCACATTCCCACCCAGCCTGAGACTGCCTGTGTATCCTTTTGCGACGTCGTCCGGCACTTGCCGGGCGAACTCCATGGAAAACAGTATAGTTAGAGGGCAGCTTTAGCCGGACCAAAACGGCATATAAGTTGCTGTTTCACGGCTGGGGAGCTGTTCGTTTACTGGGGGAAGTGTGGGGCGTCTGGGGAAAAGCTGGGGGCGTTACCGTATTGGCGTTGTCCTGCTCGGGACAATGGCCTTCGCGGGATTCTGCGCATTCCTGTGGTTCCTTCGCAAGTCCCACTACGTCTCTGACCCGCTCTTCGATGCCTACCTGGAGATGGCGGGCAGCCTGATTGCGTTCACGTTTGCCGCGAACGCCATGGTGCGATTCCGCGGAACCCATGACCGGATTTCGCTGATTCTGGCTTTCGGATTTGTCTTGGCGGGGCTGATCGAGGCCGGAAGCAGCATGTCTTTCTATCACGGGATGCTCGTGCCGCCCTCCGGCGGGGCGCAAATCTCTCTGGGGTGGCTGGCCGGGCGGACGCTGCTGGGCGTGCTTCTGCTCGCCGCATTGATCGTCGAGAGGCGGATTCCGGTATCGCGCGACCCCGGAAAAGAAATCGCGGGCGTGACGCTGATCGTCGGGGCAGTCGCATACCTGACCAGCGTATTCTATTTCATGCTGCCGCGGGCCCCGAAGGTACATCCGGGAGTTTTGATACCGCGAGGATGGGACCTGCTGCCGGCTGCGATCTACGTGGCTGCAACGGTGGGCTACGGCTGGCGACTGCGGCGGACAAGCGCAGCACTGGACCGGGCGCTCTTCATCGCAGCCGGACTCAACGTGGTTTGCCATATCACGATGAGCCAGTCGCAGCGGATGCTCGACGCGCCTTACACGTTCGCGCACGGGCTGATGGTTTTGAGCTACGTGGTCGTGCTTTGCGGAACGCTGCTTGATAACGCCCAGCTATTCGATCAGGTCAGCCGCCTGGCCGCGTCGGATTCACTCACGGGCCTTGCGAATCACCGTCGCCTGCTCGAGGCGATGGACAACGAGATCCAGCGGTCCCGCCGCACCGGCCGCGAATTTGCGGTACTTCTATTCGATCTGGACGGCCTGAAAAAGATCAACGACAAGTACGGCCACCTCACGGGGAGCCGCGCGATCAAGCGCCTGGGAAACGTGCTGCGCAACAGCAGCCGAACGATTGACACGCCGGCGCGATTCGGCGGCGATGAGTTTGCTCTGGTGCTTCCTGAAGCGGGCGGACACGAAGCCGAACAGGCCGCATCGCGCATATGCGAGCAACTCGCGCTCGATGGCGAGGAACCGTTCGTCTCCGTCAGCGTGGGTCAGGCGGTCTATCCGGCGGACGGGACATCTATTGAACAGCTTCTGGGCGCGGCAGACTCGGCGCTCTACAAGATGAAACGACGGGGTGCGGGGAAGTTTCACCTGCGGCATTTGGCAGCGTGCTTGTGACGAGAAAAAGGGGGCACAGGATATGGCACTTGGGATAGGCGGACCCAAGTCGTTCAACGCTATTCGTTGCGAAACACGAGTTCCGATGGAAGTCGGAGTGCATATCAGCGGTCACAGCGCGCATCCGGGCACGGAAACCACTTTTACGGAAAATGTAAGCGCGCGCGGGGCGCGCGTAGTCAGCATTCGAAAGTGGAGGATTAACGACCGGCTGATTGTCTCGACGCTGGCGGGATCTTTCCAGTCAATCGCGCGGGTGGCGTATTGCCACACGGTGCCGCAGGTCGGCTTCGCTGTGGGCCTGGAGTTCGTCGAGCCAGGCGAAGGCTGGGTGCTGGGCGATCCGATCAGGCGTTGATCGTCTTGCGCTTCGAATCCGCGATGGCTTCTCCGCTCTGATTTACTGCACGAATCCAACTTTAGGCTCTGCGTCCGGCGCGGGAGCTTCGGGTAGTTTGCCGAATTGAGCCTCGTAACGCGACACGTTTTCCTCCAACGCGCGAAGCAGCCGTTTTGCGTGCCGGGGATTTAATATCAAGCTCGCGACCAGCTTTCCCTGCGCCACGGTGGGAAACATATACACGAAATTGAGCGTGAACTCTTCGGCGTTGTGATGAACGACGACGAGATTCGAATATTGGCCTAGCAATTCCTTCTCATCGGCCTTGATCTGAGCCTGCTGCTGTTTTGGCGCTTCGGCCATCGCGTTCTCCTCCTATTGCAGTCCGCTGAATTGCGATTCTCCGGCGGAATCCCTTCACTATAGCAGAGCCGCAAATTGGCACCGGATGCTTTTTCCGCAGCGTCCGCACGCGGGGCGATTGACGATGGCGGGGGTTAAGCGTAGTTTATATGTGAAGTTCAACTCAGTTAACCCATGTCCAGCCTAAAAAAAGATTCAGAGGCATCGTCATTCGGGTCGGCGCGCCCGACCACCGAGATCGCTGCCGCGTCTCCGGTCGCTCGCGATCTGATCGGCCTGCTGACTCATGAGGATCTGGATCGCGCCCGGGACCGATGGCGCGTCACGCGGGCGCGCTGGAAGGGCCGGGGAGCGAAAAGGTTTGGCGGCCTTCGCGTGTTGTGGCTTCTGGTTGGGCCCGGCGTCCTGGTCTTTCTCGGTGAGAACGACGCGCCGAGCATGCTTTCTTATTCGGCCACGGGTGCCCGTTTCGGCATCGGATTTTTCATTCCCTTCGTTGTGCTCACGTTTGTGATGGGCCTTATCGTGCAGGAGATGACTGTCCGGCTGGGCGCCGTCACCCACCGCGGGCACGCGGAATTAATTTTCGATAGATTCGGAAAGTTCTGGGGATTTTTCTCCATGGGCGACCTCGTGCTCGGAAATTTTCTGACGCTGATCACCGAGTTCATCGGCATTCGCGCCGGACTGGGTTTCTTTGGGATTCGCCCAGTGGTTGCTGTTGGCGTGGGGCTCATTGTCGTGGTCGCCGCGATGACGACGGGGCGGTATTGGACATGGGAACGCATCACGCTGGGCTTGGCCATCTTCAACGGCCTTTTTGTTCCCGCTGCCATCCTGGCGCGTCCGGATTGGTTCGCCGTAGGGCACGCCATGCTGACGTGGACACCACTGCCGACGGGACACAGCTCCGAGATCCTGCTCCTAATTCTGGCGGACATCGGCGCGACCGTAACTCCGTGGATGATATTTTTCCAGCAGAGCGCGGTGGTGGATAAGGGCATGCAGCCGCGCGACATCAAAGCCGGGCGTTTCGATACCTTGCTCGGCGCGCTGCTGGCCACTGTGTTTGCAATCGCCGCGATTCTCGCCACGGTTCCGCTATTCCATCACGGTATTGATGCGTCTCAATTCCAGGGCGCCCAGTTTGCAGAGGCGCTAGAGCCCTTGATCGGGCATGTGGGCGCCGCGCTTTTCGCGCTCGGGATTTTCGAGGCCGGGATCGTGGCCGCAATCGCAATTTCCACGTCCTCGGCCTACGCGTTTGGCGAAGTGCTGCAGACAGGGCACAGCCTTAACCGGCCGATGCGCGACGCTTGGCCGTTCTATTCAACGCTGCTCGGCTCGGCCTGCGCCGCCGCAGGACTGGTACTCATCCCCCACTTTCCGCTGGAATTTGTTGTCCTGACGGTGAACGTGATCGCCGTGCTGGCGATGCCTCCCGCTCTGGCCTTTCTGATATTGCTGGTGAACGATCGGGACGTGATGGGCGAGCATGTGAACGGATTCTGGGCAAACGTAGCGGGAATCGCGGTCACAGTGCTGCTGGTTTGCGTCGGAATCGGATTCGGTCTCGCGACCGTTTTCCCGAGTCTGCTCGGAGGCTAGATTTGAATTTCGGAGGATCATTCGCATGAAGTCAGACGACAGCGACGGCAAGTTTGCGGGAATACCGCGTGGAGATGGTCCCATCCCTGAAATCGCGGCGAAGCCCGATCTGAAGGATCCGCACGTTGTCCTATCGCTGCTGGAAACGGATCAGGTGGTAGCTGCCAAAGAGAAGACACGTTTCGGGCGGCGGAATTTGTCGCTGGGGGTGCGGCTGCTGCTGTGGGGATTGCGTATCTACGTGGTAGCGATGCTGGTGCTGGTGGTGGTTTCAGTGCTTCGCGCAATTCATCCGATGCACTGAGCTGTTCATTTGCTGGACTCACCGGCTGCGCCGGGCTTTGCGTCATGAAATTGTGCGGGAACTTCACTGGGAAATCCAAACTGGCTATGGGAAAATTTCGCAGGAGCTACGTATCGCCCGCGCGACAACGGAGCGAAGCGGAATAATTCGTGCAACCTGGCGAACCCAATAGAAAACTGCGCCCCCTGGGAGTACTTGTTCTGATTGTGGTTCTGGCAGTCGTTGTGCTGACCGCAATCAATCTCTCAACCAATTGGAGAACCACGGCAGCGGCCAAGCGGCTGAAGAACCCAGTCCCGCCGACTGCGGACGCAATCGCCGCGGGGAAGCAGGCGTACGGCGAGCACTGCCGGAACTGCCACGGAGAGAAAGGCGACGGCAAAGGCGAAAAGGCCGCCGAGCTTTCCGTCGCGCCCGGCGACTTCACCGATGCGCCGGGAATGGCCCGGCGAACCGACGGGGAGCTTTTCTGGCAAATCACCCGCGGGCGACTGCCGATGCCCTCCTTCGAGGACAAACTGAGCGACCAGGAGCGCTGGCAGCTGGTTGACTACATCCGTACGTTCGCGAACAAATAGTCCGTCGCGGCCCTCGCCGCTTCCCTTACTTTAGTTTTGCAAGCGCCTCGGAAACTTCCTTCATGTCCGGCACCGTCGGGATGTCGTAGTTCTTGAACCAGGCGATCTTGCCAGCGCGGTCCACGATGGCGATCGCGCGTCCGGTGATCCCCTTATCCGCAAGATAGACTCCGAATTTATCAGCGACCGCTCCGCGGGGTTGGAAATCCGCGAGCAGCGAATAGTGGATGCCCATTTTCTCGGCGAAGGCCTTGTGCGACCAGACGCTATCCACGCTGAGACCGAGCACGGCGGCATCGAGCTCATCGAAGCGCTTCATGTCGTTGACGAAGCAGATGTGTTCGTTCGTGCAGACGGGGCTCCAATCGAGCGGATAAAACACGATGACGACATTTTTCTTGCCCTGGAAATCCGAGAGCTTCACGTCCTTCTGATTCTGGTCCTTCAACGAAAAATCCGGAGCCGCAGCTCCCACGGAAATTGCCATGCCCATCCTCCTGGTTCGCTCTCGCGAGAAAATTTCAGAATATTCGATCGGTTCGCTTCGGCCACTCATGATAGCCGAAGCCGGCGCGACGAACAAATGCCCCGCAGCGGCGGTGCGGCGCGGCCGAGACGATTGCTCCCCGGCCCCTGGCCGGACCTTCCGGCGGCATATTGACACTTGGGTATTGCTTCATTTGCTTATGGTTTTAGCCTGTTGTATATCTTGCGACCAGTAAATGACGTTCCTACTTGGGGGGATCACGATGCGCAGGGGTCGAATTGTCCGCGTTGCCTTGCTGCTGGCTCTTTTCACCGCCTTCCAGAACTTCGCCGTGCCGTCACGCGCTCAGAAAATGGATAGCTTTGCTTTGGACGAGGCTCGCACCATGCTGCGCGACGCACATGAAGCGGTGAAAAAGTACTACTACGACCCAAGCTTCCATGGCCTTGATCTGGATGCGCGCTATCGTGACTACGATGAGAAAATCAAGAGCGCGCACGGATTGAATGAAGGCATGCGAATGGTCGCAGCCTTCCTGGACGGCCTGAAGGACAGCCACACACGATTTCTCACGCCTCAGCGGCCATATCGCCTCGACTACGGATATCGGTATCAATTGTTCGGAAATGAGGCATTTATTACGCGCGTTCGCCCCGGCACGGATGCTGAGTCCAAAGTCCACCCGGGCGACCGCGTGGAGGCGATCAATACGTATTCAGTGAATCGGACGGATTTCGAGGAACTTTCGTACTACCTCGATGCTCTTTCCCCTCAACCCTCAACTCAACTTGATCTCACCGATCCGGCCGGGTCTTCCCGCCGAATCGTGGTTAATTCCAAGATGCAACAGGGAAAGAAAGTGATGGACCTTACGACAGAAGGCGACTCCAACGACATATATCAACTGATCCGTGAGTCGGAAACCGAAGACCATATCGTTCGCCAGCGATATATCGAGTCGGGCGACGTGATGCTCTGGAAGATGCCAGAGTTTGAACTCAACGATGCTGAAGTGGACCGTCTCTTCAGTATCGCGCGCAAGCATCAGACGCTGATTCTGGATTTGCGCTCGAATCGAGGTGGACTCATTACCACATTAGAACGCATGGTGGCCAATTCCTTCGATCACGATGTGAAAATCTCGGACCGAGTGGGAAGAAAAGAAAAGAAGCCGCAACTCGCCAAGACCGTCGGCGATCGTGCGTTTGCCGGCAAGATGATCGTACTGGTGGACAGCATGTCCGCGTCAGCTGCTGAGCTTTTTGCCCGCGTAATCCAGCTTGAGAAGCGCGGGACCGTAATCGGAGACCGCACCTCGGGGCTCGTCATGGAAGCACTGCGATACTCTTATTCGCAGGGCCTAGAGACGAAAATCTTTTACGGATTTTCGATTACAGACGCCGACCTGATCATGAAAGACGGCAAGAGCCTGGAACACGCAGGTGTTACTCCAGACGAAACCGTGCTGCCTACGGCACAGGATCTCGCCAATGGGCGCGACCCAGTGCTCGCTCGCGCGGCGGAGCTAGCGGGCATAAAGCTCGATCCTGCTGAGGCGGGCAAGATGTTTCCTTTCGAATGGGCACCCTTTTGATCTGAATCACCGCGTGGCTGTTTGAACTCGAATCCTACTTCCAAAAAAAAGGCCTTGCCGGTTTGCGCCGGCAAGACCTATCGAGAATCTTACAACTGGAACGGATGGTTGCGACTACGGTTTCGGAGCTGCCGTGGCTGGAGCCGGCCGCGGAGCAGGCCTAGGAGCCGCTGTGGCGCCCGTCTTCACGGGATAGCTTTGATCGTAAAGGCGAATGATATCCTGGGTGACGTCAATCGGATTCGCGGCGAAAAGGACTGGAGTCTGCTGCGAGGAATCGTCCAGGATGATCGAGTACGAATTGTCCTTCGCGTACTTATTGAGGACATCCACGAGCTTCCGCCCGATTCGGTTTACGACGTCCTGCTGGGCATCATTCGTGTCATCCTGAAATTCCTGCTGCTTCCGCTGAAACGCGCGGGTCAACTGATCTCCCTCGCGCTGGAGCCGGGCCTTCTCTTCATCGCTCAAGGTTGACTGGCCCGTCTGCAGACGGTTGCGAAGATCTTCGATCTGTTTCTGCAGGTTTTGAAGCTCGGTGGTCCTCGGAGCAAACTGCGACTGCAATTCGGCCGCTGCCTGCTTGCCTTCCGCCGTGCTGGCGATTGCGGCCTGAACGTTGATAACGCCTACTTTGGTGCCCGCCGGCGCGGCGGCCTGCGCCCATACCGCGGGCGTCATTAAGAGTGCTGCTAAAACCGGAACTACCGCTCGAATCTTCATTCTCACTCCTCATTCAAGTATCTTCAGTGAATTTTGATAATCGCAAACTGCGGATTATACCTTCGAATCGAGAACACGGTCAATTGGATTCAGACCGTGGCGCCCGCAGAGTCGCGGCTTGAATCCTTCACGAATAACAATTCGAGAAGCTCCTTCGTGCCGCAGTGTCCCCTCAACTCCGATGCGGCGGCTGCCGGTCCGGTTGGACGCATGCTTTCCAAGCCGCCTTAGTGCGGCAGCGGAACGAGCAACACGCGATTATTGTCCGGGTCAACCAAGACAGCCAGATTCAGCTTCGGATCGATCGCCACAGCGTTCGGACCGAGGACGAACGTTGAAGTCTGTGCCCCGCCCAGTCCGATAACCGCGCGCACCTGCGGATTTACGCAGGCGGGCAGGGCGACGCTCGGCGGACATGTGTAATCGAGTACCGACATCGTATGGCTTCCCGAGTTGACGGTGACGAGCGAACTCGTCTGGAAATTGTAATCAACGGAGGTCGGAGCAATTCCCACGCTCACCGTCGAGGTGATCAAGGTGGATGGATCCGTAATGTCTATATTGTTGAGCAAACTATTCACGGTCAAGAACACCTGGTTAACCGGATCCAACACCACTCCGCTGGGATTATCGAGGTTGCTCACACGTCCACTAATGGACTCGGTCCCAATGTTGATGATGTCCAGGCTGCTTGTCGAAGAAGCCGTGGCCACTGCAGCGAAATTCAGCGTCGGGTCCACCGCCACCGCGACTGGGTTCTGATCCACCGCGGGACTGCCTCCAAGGGCTGCGGAGATCTGGGTAACCCCCGCCGTGGTGGTTCGCTCGACTGAGACAAAGCTGACGCTGCCCGTGCTGAACAAATTACCTGAATTCGTATTGGTTACCGCCGCGACCGCCGTGTCCTGGTTGAACGCAACGCTGGTTGGATTCAGGCAGCTCGAGCCGCATAGCTGCAATGCCGGCACCGGTGTAGCGGACGGAGTTGTGGTCAAGTCAATCGGGGTTACGTCATTACTGTCGTTATTGGCGACTACCGCAATGCCGAGCCGCGGGATCACCGCGACGCCTTCCGGTGCTGCGCCAACGGGAACCGGCGCCCCTATCACGCCGACGGGCCCGAGAGACTGAGGCGAAAAAGTTGTGGAAACCGGAGTGAGCGAAACCAACGACGCGGTATTGTCCAAAGAGTTTGTGACAATCGCCAAATCGCGATCCGTATCTACTGTCACGGCCACCGGAGAAGATCCGACGCCAACCGCCTGGATGACTGCCAGATCCGTGACGTTAGAAACCGAAAGATCGGGGTTCTGCACGTCAATCAGATAGCGGCGCGCGGAGCTCAGCAAGTTAGCGGGGATCGTAACGGTCAATTGGCGGCAGGTCGTCGTGCACGAGCTGGGTACGACCGTGACCGGAAGCGCCGTGAGAGGCGGCGTCGCCGTATCGAGCCGCACTACTGACCCGGGCGAGAAGTTGGCACCCGTGATTGTCAGTTGAAGGGGCACGGCGGATGTCAGGGTGTTCGCCGGGCTGGCCTCCAGAATTTGCGGTGAAGCCGGCACCGGTCCGAGCGAAAGAATTGAAACGGTGCCGTCTCCTCCGTTCGCGATGACGGCTTCATTGTTCGCGGGATCCACCGCGACTGCTGTGGGTTTTCCGCCAAGACCGCTGACTCCCTTTAGCACGACGCCGTTCTCGAGATCGGCCACGACTGCCGTCGCGCCTGTCGTCGAACCCTGAATCGCAACGCCGACATTTTCGAGCGTATTCACGGCGGAGGCGACATAGTTCAGTGTGTCCAGAGGCGCCCCAGCAACCGTGAAATTCACAGGAGTGACGGCGTTGTTTAGAAGGCTGAATTCGGTCAAGGTGCGCGCGGACGGATCGGCCAGCAGCACCTCATGCGTTTCCGTGTTTACACCCACACCCTGAGCGGTGGAAGAGATCTGCACGCTTCCAATGAGCTCCGGCAAACGGCCGACGTCGCCGGCACTCGCCTCGCGGCCGAGATCTACCATAGCCGTTGTGCCCGTACCGCCCGGCGTCACAATGGCCCAATTCAATCGCGGATCGATCGCAACGTTGGGACTCGCTCCGGTGCCGTAGAAAGTCGCTCCGCTCGTAACGGTCGTCACCGGGCACGGGGGAGCAGCGCACGGGGGAGTGAGGCTCGTATTTGCGTTCGCCAGATCGAGAACAGTGCCAAGGTTGGTAGCTTGATTGACCACGAAAGCGCGATGTGTCAGCGGATTGGCTCCGATAGCAATGGGCACGGTGCCAATTGGAATAATTCCAGGCGCGTAGCTGGCCAGGGAGAGGGTTTGCGTGACCGCGGGAGTCGCCAGACTCAAATCAATCACGGAAATGCTGTTGCTCCCGCTATTCACGACGTAGGCGAGATGGTGCGGCAGCATATCGTCCACTGCCACTCCTGTGGGCGCCAAGCCCACCGCGACCGTCCCAATCACCGTGTTCCTGGAAACGCCCACAAGCGACACGAGCGACACGTTGTTGCTAGCCTCGTTTGTTACGACCGCAATGCCGTCGGCTTCATCAATCGCCACCGCCGAGGGACCCGCACCGACAGTGATTGTCGGGGTCGGCGCTCCTGCAATCGTGGTGGGGTCCGGAGCGACCGCCAGATTCAGCCCGGAAATCGAGGGCACGTCGGCGGTGGCTGCGTCAGCGTTCTGGACGATGAGCTGGTAGAGACCGGGTGTCTGGAGGCTAGCATCCTGAATGGAAACGGTCAGGTGCCTGCTGTCCACAAAAGTGGTGCAGACTTGTCCGCCGCCGCCGCATCCGAGTCCGTTGAATGTGGCTGTCGTCTTGTTCGGCACAAAATAGCCGCCAGTTAGACTGACGGTGAGACTGGCGCCGCCATTGTTGTCCTGCACGCTATCAGGCGTCGAAGCAATTAGTCCCGGGCGCACGGGATTAACGTAAAGGTTGACCGTTCCCGAATTCAACGCACCGCTTTGCGACTGCAGGCTGATCCCAATGTTTCCGGGTTGGGTCAATCGAGCCGCCGGAATCGTAGCGCGCATCAACGTTCCGCTGAGGAGGAATACATTCGCCGCTGGGATCGCGACGCCGCCCACCAGCACTTTGGTCGTTGATAGTAAGTTCGTGCCGGTCAGATATACGTCCTGCTGAACGGATCCTTCGGCGGCTACGCTTGGATCCAGCGGACTGGTGGCGCCGAAGGCCGGTGGGCCGCCGCTCCCGACTGTGACTGAGGCTGAGGCCGATTGAGTTGGGTCGGCGCCCGATTGCGCCGTGACAACAACACCCCCGGGTGACTGATTCGGAGCGAAATACTGCCCTGGATTCCCGCATGGAGCGCCGGGACTAGGGCAGACGAAACCAATGGTGGCATTTCCTCCGGGAATCGAATTCACCAGCCAGACGATTGAAGTGTCGTTCGTGCCGCCAACCGTCGCGGTGAACTGAAAGTTCTCTCCCGGACCGATCGAAGCGGCTGCCGGGAAAATCTGGACGTTAATCCCAGAGCTAATCGTGACCGCAAAAGTGGTAAACGCATTCGATTTGATGCAGCTCGTGGCCACGATCAGGAACGAAGCGGGCTGGGGAACCTTGGGAGGCGCAGTGTACAGTCCATTCAGGGTGATGGTCCCGAATCCGGTGATTGGGGCAGCAACGTTTGGGATTGCGCATCCGTTCGGTCCCTGGCCTGCCGTGCATTCGCTCGGCGGAATGGTGGTTGAGGAAGTCGCGGGCGCCTCGCAAATTTGCCAGAAGACCGTGGTAGTCGAAACGCCTGTTACGACGGCGGAAAACTGCGCCGGTTGGTTAACGATGATCGTCAGCGGTTGGAGCGCGGGGCCAATGATCCTGATCCCGACCGTTGTGGAGTTACCGCCGCAACCCGTTACCAATAATATCGTCAGGAGCATCACCGCTCCCAGTCCCCACCCTCTCATGTGCTTTCCTCCAGCCATCTTCGCTCGATTCTCCGCGCCCACGGCGCAACTGCGGCCTCTTCGAAGCCTAGCTCGTGTTTCCTGTCGCTTCATTAGAATGTCCGACTCACTGCGAACCGCAGCGTTGTCCTCGGCTCGAACAGACCCGGCGGAATTGTTTGCGAGGACCGTACCTGGTCCAGGAAACTCTGCAACGACGGCACGATCTGCGTGTCGTAGACGCCCAATTGCTGCAAACTAAGTCTCTCAGCCGGCGGGACATAGAAAGCTCCGAGCGGCGGCGTAATCGTCTGATCCAGGCGGAGGTAATTGTACGCGTAATATATGCGGAACGGCGCCTGGATGATCGGAATCTGAATATCAATCTCGATTCCCGCTGAGGTGTGCGGGTGGAAGTTGGTACCCGGCGCGATGGGCAAATTGTTCGGTATGTTCACGCACGGAGCGCCGAGCGGTTGGCACGGAAAATCCGGATTCGGGTACTGTTGCCGCAACGAAGCGAGCGCTCCCGGATCAAGCTGGAGTTGCGAATCTCGCAAAATTCCGTTGATGCCGAAATCGTTAAATAGAGCCAGGCTCACGTAGGAGCCAACAATAGGAATTCGGTACTCCACGTTCGCGATACCCTTGAGATCGCCGCCTGGACGGGTCGGAACAAACTCCAAAACGTTGACCGGGATCGTCTCCTGAATCGGAACTCCCTGCGAATTTAAATTGTGCGGATTGACGAAGCTGACGCTGGTGGTCGTTGAAAACGGAATGAAAACGAAAGGCGAAATCGTATAAAAATCGAAGCCGCGGACGTCCTGCTCGCCGCCGGCATAGTACCGGGTATTCGGAGGCACTTCCTTTCCGCCATAGCCCGTGATCACGCTGCCCAGAAAGTGAAGGGCAATGGTGTTCCGGTGGTGATACGTCGGGTGAAAATACGACATGTCGAATACGTTGCTGTAGGTGTTGACGTTCCCGCCCAGCGGGCCGCCCACCAAGCTCGACCCCCATGAGAAGCTCTTGCCGTGGGTTGGATTGACCGGGCTATCCACTGTGTTGTACGTGAGCGTCGGAGAAATCTGGCTCTGGCGAATGCCATTGAGCGCGGACGGCCCGGCCAGGCTGGTGTACTTGGTGTATTCGAATAGCAGTGTTGCGGACTGGCTGAACGGCGTGATATTCGTTGTGGACCAGCCGTAACTGACGCCCAGGCGCGTGAAGGACAGTTTGCGCAGCGGGTAGCTTGCGAAAATTGTGAAGCCCTTGGAATCCGTGTTGTAGTTTTCCTGGAGCGCTGGATCGATCGCCACCTGCTGTCCTACGAGAATTCCTTCCTGTCGCGCGGTGTTGTAGTCATACTTCTGCGCGAAAATCGTGAATCCCGTGGAGATTGGACGGTCGAATAGATACGGCTCCGTGAATCCGAAGTTGAGACTGCGCTGAATATCGCCGACCTGCGCCGAAAGAGTCAGAGTCTCGCCCAGACCAAGGAAATTGTTCGTCTGATACGAAAATCCGACGAAGGCGCCCTGGAGACCGCTGACGCCACCCGAGAAACTGATTGACTGCTTGCCCTTCTCCTTGACCTTTAGCTTGATATCCACGGTGCCGGCTTTCACGTTCTTCTTCAGCTCCGCGTTTTCGGGCTTGATCGGCTCGAAATATCCGAGCTGGTTCAATCGGAGCAGGCTCAATTCCCAGTAGCGGTTGTTGAAGACTTGTCCCTCGTCCAACAACAGCTGGCGGCGGATAACCTTGTCGCGCGTGGTCGTATTTCCGGAAAATTCGATGCGCCTCACGAAAAACTGTTTCTGTTGATCGAAGACGAGTGTGAGGTTCACGACTTTCTTTACGTCGTTAACGTCGAAATCAGGCTCGGCCGAAAAGTCTATGTAGCCGTATTGGCCATATAGCTTCGTAAAGCTCTCAAGCGATTTGCGGACTTTGTCAGCGTCGAATACGTCTCCTTCCTTCAGCGGAAATGCTCGCGCCAGAATCTCCGACTTGAAAATCAGTCCCTGGTCGGGATCGGAACTGCGGAAGGCGAGTTTGCCCATATGGAATTGGTCGCCCTCCTCGACGGAAATGATGATGTTGGTTTGTTTCCCGTGCCGGTTGCCGATCAGCGGGAGTCCACCGTTAACGTCCACCGTCTTCAATTCTTTCGCGTCCACGACGACCTTGAAATAGCCGTGATCCTGGTAGAGTCCCCGGACGCCCACTTCCAGATCTTCGTCCAGCTTGGGCCGGTCGAACGTCTTGCCCATCACCGGAATGTAAGTGAAGCCGAGCGGGATACCGTACGGCCGGTCATTCTTCATCGTGCGCACGATTTTCGCGGTCGAGAATGCCTTGTTGCCAACCACGGTGATCGTTCCGACTTTAACCTTTGGGCCCTCGTCAATATTGAAGACCAGCTTGACGGCGTTGGAGGCGGCAATGCGTTCGTACGTAGGCTTTACAGTCGCGAATTGGTGGCCATGCGCCGCGAGCAGGCTTTTGAGCACAACTTCGGCGCGCTTGATCTTCGTTGGATCGAACTGGCTTTCCACGCTGAGCCCGACCTTCTTCTCCTTGAAGGCATCCAGGATATCGGACTCCGTGATTGATTTGTTTCCTTTGTACTCGATGCGACGAATGATCGGCCGCTCCTTCACATGGAAAATAATGATTTTCCCGTTGGCCTGATTCGGGTCATCTTCCACCTCCAGCGTAATGTCTTCGAAAAATTGAGTGTTCCATAACGCCTGGAAATCGCGGTGGAGCGCTTCGGGGGTATAGGCATCGCCTTCGCGCGAAAAAATGCGCGCCTTGAGCGTGTCGCGCTGGACTCGACGATTCCCGTCAAATTCAATGCGAGTAATGATGTATTGCGGTCCACCGGGTTCCTGCGACTGCTGAGCCCAAAGGGATTGGCAGATTGCGAGGGGTAGCAAACACACAACGACCAGCATTCCACATGCGTACAGAGAAAGTTTCCTGCTTGCGGCCAAGGTTCTGGTCAAGGCCGCGGTACCCCGCCCAAGATTTTTTGCTCCCCCGCCGGACGTGTTTTAATCCAGCTCGCGCGTGTAGGATTCCTAGTGGGCCACCGGGGTTGCTTCCACGACGGGACGGAACGCCAGGCCCTCGCTGGTGAGAAAAACTTCCAGCGTGGCCGGCATCTGCAATCCGCCCTGAATGAGAGCTTCCGACAATGGGTCTTCGACGTATTTCTGCAACGCGCGCCGGAGCGGCCGCGCGCCGTAATTCCGATCGCCGCAGGTCTTCTCAAGAATCCATTGGCGCGCCTCGGGTGTCATGGCAATCTGCACCTGACGATGCACCAGAGTCTCGTTGATCTGTCCGACGAGGAGGTCAATAATCAGCAACAGATCCTCATCCGTCAGCGAATCGAACAGGATTACTTCGTCCAACCGGTTCAGAAACTCCGGATTGAACACACGCTTGACCTCGCTCATCACCATGTCGTCCTGGCTCTTCGCCGCGGCCACTTCGTCCGACGACTGAAAGCCGAGGCCGGACTGTTTTTGCAATTGCCGAGCGCCCAAATTGGACGTGAGGATGATGATGGTGTTGCGGAAATCAACCGTGTTGCCCAGCCCATCGGTCAGCTGGCCATCTTCGAAAACCTGCAAGAGAATGTTGTACACATCGGGATGAGCCTTCTCGATTTCGTCGAGCAGGATGACCGAATACGGCGTGCGGCGCACGCGCTCGGTCAGTTGGCCGCCCTCTTCGTAACCCACATATCCCGGAGGCGCGCCGATCAATTTCGATACGGAGTGCTTCTCCATGTATTCGGACATATCGAAACGAATCAGCGATTTCTCGCTGCCGAACAGGAACTCGCCCAGGCGACGGGCCACTTCCGTCTTGCCGACGCCGGTGGGACCCAAAAACAGGAAGCAGCCAACCGGGCGGCCCGGTGCCTTCAGGCCCGCGCGACTGCGCCGAATGGCCCGCGCCAGTGAGGTAATGGCCTTTTCCTGACTGATGATCCGGCGGTGCAATTCTTCTTCGATTCGCAGGAGTTTCTGCTGCTCATCTTCCTTGATCGAAGTCACGGTAACACCGGTCCAGCGCGCGACGACTTCTTCAATGTCTTCGCGTGTGACCACGCCCGTTGAAGAATCGTCAATCTTCAGCTTCTCGCGCAGCACGCGCAGATGTTCCTTTTCTTTGCGCTCTTCCTCTGAGTAGAACCGCGCTTTTTCAAACTCATGGTTCGCGATGGCGGTTTCCATCCGGTGCGTGATGAACTTCACGCGCTTCTGCACCTCGGAAACTTCGTCGGGAAGCATCGCCTGACGCAGCTTCACGCGCGAGCCGGCTTCGTCGAGCAGATCGATAGCCTTGTCCGGCAGGAAGCGATCCGGGATATACCGGTTCGAGAGATACACGGCGTAGCGGATGGCCTCTTCGGTGTAGCTGACCGCATGGAATTTTTCGTAGCGGTCGCGCACGCCTTGCAGCACGCGAATCGTTTCGTCTTCGTTCGGCGCTGATACCTTCACGGCCTGAAAGCGTCGCTCGAGCGACCTGTCTTTTTCCACTGACTTGCGGTATTCGCCGGGCGTCGTCGCGCCGATGCACTGAATTTCCCCGCGGCTCAGGGCAGGCTTCAGGATGTTGGCCGCGTCGAGCGATCCTTCGGCGGAGCCCGCTCCCACCAGCGTGTGCAGCTCGTCAATGAAGACGATGGCGTTCTGGCTCTCCATCAATTCCTTCATGATGGTCTTCAGCCGCTCTTCGAATTGTCCGCGATATTTTGTGCCGGCTACGATCAGCGAAAGATCGAGCGATAGGATGCGCTTGTCCGCGAGAAAAGGTGGGACGTCGCCGTCGGCGATGCGCTGCGCGAGGCCTTCGACGATCGCCGTCTTGCCCACGCCTGGTTCGCCTATGAGGACGGGATTGTTCTTCGTACGGCGGCAGAGGATCTGAATCGCGCGTTCCAGCTCGCGATCCCGGCCCACGAGCGGGTCGAGTTGTCCTTCCATCGCCGCTTGGGTCAAATCGCGGCTGAATTCAGCGAGCAACGACGCTTCTTTTGGCCGGTTCACAGGCACCTTCTCTCCCGCGCTGCGAGCCATTTCCTCGCGCACAGTGGAAAGCCGCAATCCCCGTTCCAGCAGGATTTCGGCGCCAAAGGATTTTTCTTCACGCAACACCCCCAATAGCAGATGTTCCGTTCCGACGTGTTTGTGCCCGAGCCGTTCAGCTTCTTCCGCGGCGTAGTTGAGGATGCGTTTGCATTCCTGACTCAGTGGGACTTCCACCGAGGTTGAAATGCGCTCGCGCACGGTGATGCGCGATTCTATTTCCTTGCGTATGGATTCGATCGAGCCGTGCGTGCGTAGAAATCGGTTTGCCAGCGCTTTATCTTCGCGCAGCAATCCAAGCAGCAGGTGCTCCGTCTCGATGTAGGGGCTTCCGTACTGGCTCGCCTCGTATCGCGCGAAAAATATTACCCGCCGTGCCTTCTCAGTATAGCGTTCGAACAAGGGTTACCCACGCTCTCCCGGGGTCCGTACCCCAGTGCTCACCGGTCGCGCCGCATGACCCGCGGCACCTGCAAGCACTTCTGCGCTCGGAGCCAGTTTCCCGTGTTCCAGGGCAAGAACACGATCCGTGCGCTGCGCCAAAGTCAAATTATGTGTAGCCAGAATCGAAGTCAGATGATGGGTCCGGTGAAGACGCTCGATCAGATCAAAAACCCCCGCCGCGTTCCGCTCGTCCAGATCCCCTGTCGGTTCATCCGCCAGAAGCAGCACGGGCTGGTTCACCAAAGCCCGCGCGATTGCCACGCGCTGTTGTTCGCCACCTGAAAGTTCTCCCGCACGCTGCCCAGCGCGATCGGCCAATCCAACTTCACCGAGCCAATCACCAGCTGCGCGAAGCGCCAGACCCAGCGCCTGGCCTTGAACCAGCAACGGCATCGCCACATTTTCCGCAGCCGTGAAATCCGGCAGCAGGTGATGACGCTGCCAGACGAAACCCACGGCACGGTTGCGATACTCAGCCAGTTCCACCTCTTCAAGCGAACGAAGCAATTTCGCGCCGAAGTATACTGCACCGTTCGTTGGAGTGTCCAGCGCCGCCAGCAAATGCAAGAGCGTGCTCTTCCCTGCTCCAGAAGGTCCCACGATCGCGATCATCTCGCCGCGCTCGATCGAAAAGGTAATTCCATCGAGCGGCGCAATTTCCTGAGTGCCCGAGTAGAAGATTTTGCGAAGGTTTTCCGTGCGCAGGATCTGGCTGGAGTTTGCGACGGCCCCGAACGGCGAGTCGTCCAGTGCAACACCCGTGGCTGCCTGCCTATTCATCCCTGCCATACCTCATCACACTTTAGATGCCGAACTACGCCATCGGTATGTCCTTGCTTTACATGAAGCTAGTTCACCGGGAAGGGGCTTTTGGCCCAAGTCGTTCCACACTTATCCCTTGCTCTTCCCTCCCGCGTCCAGTAGGAGTGCCAATTTATGACTATGCCCCTGGTACTTTTTGATCTTAGCATGCGAGCCGCCCCGGAGACGAACGCAATCACTGCTCGAAATTTGAATCGAATTGATTCGCCTCGGAACGATTGCTCGCCACGACTGTGGACGCGTGTGGGGCGAGGAATGATCGGCGTGGTATAAATGCATTTTACACGTCCTAAGGAAACGGTCGGGACGAATCGCTCATGAGTCGCGCTCATTTGTTTCGATTTGCCGCTCGACGGAGTCGCATGCTGCTCGTCGCACTCCTCCTGCGCATGATGACGATGAGTTGCACGGTTCCGGGCGCGCAGGCACAAACGCAAGGTGCACCGCCAATCCGCGTCGAATCGCATGAGGTGCTGGTTCCCGTTCTGGTAGTGGACAAAAAGCGCCTCGAAGCGGTCCATCGGATGGACGTACGGAGCTACACAAGCTTGGTGGAAGCCCCGAATTCTCACTTCCTGGTTGATCTCGCCGTTACAGGGCTTTCGGCTGACCATTTTCACGTTTTCGAGGACGGCAAAGAACAACAGGTCGAGCGCGTTACATCGAAAGAAGTGGCCATGTTTGGCGACGACTCCGCGCCCGGTATTGGACCCGTGTACGAATCTAGTCACGGATACACTTCTGCTCTTGAAAGTGTCGTTCGTGCTCCGGTTTGGCCGGCGTACCTGCTCGCATATTCGCAACCGCCGTCGCTGGACGGGAGCTGTCACAAGGTCAGGATCACAGTGGATCGGCCTGATTCGGTAGTCTATTCGCGCTCCGAGTATTGCAACACAACGCATGCACCGAACGATTCACTTAATGGAACGAAGCTCGGCAATCAACTGCTGGACGATCTTGGTTCCACCAGAGAAGTGCGATTGACATTCCTGGCAACGACCTTTTCTTCGTTCTATGCGGCGGCAACGACTTACACCGACATCGTGCTCGAAGCTCCGGAAAAACCCCGGCGCATCGCCGATTGTGAGACGCTGCCGGAAATCGGCGTCCTGGGGTTGGTGTACACGCCCGACGGAAATGTCGCCGCGCGCTTTAGCGGCCTGACACTGGGAGATTTGAGCCAGCACGGCCAATCGTGGTTCTCACCGCTTCCGAGCAAGACTTCCTGCACAATTACCGGAGCGCGTATCCTTCATGCGCGGGTTGATTTGCCTTCCGGCGAATTCAAACTTCGAGCAGTCATCCGGGATGGAGATCAGGTCGGCAGAATTGAAATACCGATTGCCGTTGTCCAGCCCGATCAAACTCAATTGGCGATGAGTACGGTGGTTCTGGGTAGGAATTACCGCCAGGTGCCGGACGGAGCGCGGGACAACCTGGCTGTTTCCCAGGGACGCTATGTGCCTCTGGTCAGCAAAGGTTGGGAAATCATCCCGACGGCGGATTTGACTTTCAAACAGGCCGAGTTCCTCACCTTCTACGTCGAGGTCTATTCTCCCGTTCAGCCAGCCTCACAAGATCAAACGGTTCAACTGCACATGCGCATTACGGATGAGGAATCGGGACTAGTCGTTAGGGAGCTTCGCCCGCTTAGCACCGTTCCCTACAGGAAGCCCGGCAATCCCGTAATTCCGGTCGGCGGCGGAGTTGATATCGGCGGTCTGACGAGGGGTTCGTATCGCCTCGAACTCCAAGCGACGGATTCATTAGGCGGTTCAACGATGTGGCGAAACGTCAGCTTCCGGATCGAATAACGCGACGCGGGAATCGATGACCGCTCTAGACTGCGGGAACGCGCTGATCGAACTAAGTCAAGCGCCGCAGGCGCTTCAGAAACTAGCCCAGCGGGGGAGCGCTTGGGGGCTGCAATAGATCACGCGGCCGAGAGCCGTAGGCGCGACACATTGTCTTGCTCAGCTATTCAAAGCGCAGAATTTCAACCGGTAGAATGCGCGCCGCGGCGCGCGCGGGAACTATTGTCGCTGCGACGCTGATCGCCAGGGCCGCCGCCGCGATCCATATCGCGTCCAAACCATTGCCGTGGAACGGGACGTAGGGAATCGCGTAGATCTCCGGATTCAGGGGAATTAACCGCCATCGGTCCGCGATCCAGGCGAGGCCGTAGCCGGCCGCCAAACCTGCCGCGGTTCCAGCGATGCTCACGGCCAGTCCCTGCAAAACAAAAATCCGGCGAATCTGACGCCGACGAGTGCCCAGGGCCATCAGCACAGCGATGTCGCGCGCCCGCTCGGTCACAGTCATCGTCAGCACCACCAGAATATTCAGCCCGGCAACGAACGTAATCAGTCCGATGAAAAGGGCGGTCACCAATTTTTCCAGGCTGAGCGCGCGGAACAATGCGCGGTTTTCGTCCATCCAGGTCGTGGCCGTGAATCCGGGTCCCGCGCGCCGCACCAGGTCGTCCGCCACGGCGCTCGCGTCGTCTAATTTTGCAACGCGCACTTCAAGCAAACTGACCACGTCTCCCACTCCCGCCAGGCCCTGAGCCGATTCGAGAGTCACAAACGCCCAGTTCGCGTCGTAGTCGTAGAAACCAGAATCGTAGATGCCGGCAACTCGGAATCGCCGCGAGCGCGGCAGCATTCCAAACGGCGTCAGATTTCCTTGCGGGCTGGTTAGTGAGACGTAGTCGCCGGCGGCAATTTTCAATTCATCGGCAAGTATGCGACCCACCAGCAATGCGGGAATGCCGTCCGCGTCCGGGGCAAAATTGTCCGCTCCGGCGACGATGTTGCGCAACGCCCCGCTGGCCTTTCGTTCAAGGTCCGGGTCTACACCTTTGAGCACTACGCCGCGCGCGCGTCCGCCGCACGAAAGCAACACGGTGTTATAGATCGCCGGCTCAATCGAACGGACTCCGGGCGCGCCGCTCAATTGCGCCATGCGCTCGCGATAATCGTGGATTCCATCGGGGCCGATCGGTTTAAGATTCACGTGAGCGGTAACACTGAGTAAGCGGTCGCGAATGGCCTGCCGAAAACCCGTGTTCATAGAGAGCGCGATCACCAGCGTCGTCACGCCAGCCGCTACGCCGATCACAGCGAGTAGCGTCACGAGCCGCAGCACGGCTGGCCGATTCGGCGAGCGTAGATACCGCAGCGCCACCAGCCATTCAAACGTCATTTCGGTCCTTCGCCAGCATCAGGAGAGGCTGCGTCCGGGCTATCCGCGCCGCCGCCCCGCAAGAGAGGGAACAGAATCACTTCGCGGATCGCGTGCGAGTCCGTCAACAACATGACGAGCCGGTCAATTCCGATTCCTTCGCCAGCCGTAGGCGGCAGGCCATGGCTCAGCGCGCGTATATAGTCAATGTCCACTTCTTTCGGCATCTCCTGCCCGCCCTTTTCCACCTGCGCGCGGAAACGGCGCTCCTGATCTGCGGGATCATTCAGCTCGGAGAAGCCGTTGGCAATTTCCATGCCCGCGATGAACAGTTCGAAGCGTTCGGTAAGTGACGGGTCGTCCGGCTTCTGTTTCGAAAGTGGCGATATCTCCGTCGGGAAGTCATATATGAATGTCGGCTGCGTCAGGTGTCCTTCGGCGATCATCTCGAAGAGCTCCCCGGTCAGCTCGCCATCGGAGAGCTTCTCAACAGCGGTTATCGGCTCGGCGCTCGAAGAACGCGCATACGCGTTGTAGCGCTCGGCCACGCCGCGCGGACCGCCATTCTGCGCCATCTCAGCCGTGCTCGGCGCTACGCCGGCGGCGGCGGGCCAGAATTTGCAGATCGCATCGCGCATCGAAAACCGGGTGAAATTGCTGAAGTCGAGCTCATCTTCGCCGTACTTAACTTTCGCGCTGCCGCACACCTTCTCCGCCAGCCCGCGGAACAGCTCCTCGGTCAGATCCATGAGATCGAGTGAATTGCTGTACGCCTGGTAAAACTCGAGCATCGTAAACTCGGGCTGGTGGATCGCGTCAATTCCTTCGTTGCGAAAATTCCGATTGATTTCATACACGCGGTCGAGCCCGCCCACGACCAGCCTTTTCAAATAAAGTTCAGGGGCGATCCGCAAATACAAATCCATGTCAAATGTATTGTGATGCGTGACGAAAGGCCGCGCCGTAGCGCCCCCCAGAATCGGATGCATCATCGGCGTCTCGACTTCCGCGTAGCCGCGCTCGTCGAAGAATCGGCGCAATTCGCGCACGATTTGCGCGCGCCGCAGAAAGATCTCCCGCGCGCGCTCGTTTACGATCAGATCCAGGTACCGGCGGCGGTAGCGCATTTCCACATCCGCGAGCCCGTGCCATTTCTCCGGCAACGGCAGCAGCGCCTTGGTCAGCAGTTCGAGCTGCGCTACCTTTACGGTCAATTCGGCGGTTTTTGTGCGAAAGAGATCGCCGGAAACTCCGATAATGTCGCCTAAGTCCAGGAGCTGGAATAGCTTGAACGCCTGCTCGCCCACCACGTCCAGCCGGATGTAAATCTGCAATCGCCCGCCATCGCCCGCGAGATGCGCGAAAGCGGCTTTCCCGTGCGGACGCAGCGCCACGATTCGACCTGCCAGGCGCACGCTCGGGTGCTCCGCCGTAAGCTCCTCCGCCGTGCGATTGGCATACTGCTCGGCGATCTGCCTGGGCGTGTGCGTATGATCGAATTTATGCGGGTAGGCCGCATGGCCGAGTGACTTGATTTCGCTCAGCTTTTTGCGGCGCTGCAGAAACTGATCGAGCGGTTCAAATTCCAACGGGACAATCCTTTCAAGTGCGAGGCCTTTCGAAGATTCCGCGAAAGTATATAACAGGAAACGCCGGGAAACTGCTTCGTCGAAAACCGATGTATAATCGTCGAGCGTGTTGGGGGTCAGTGTGTTCTCTAGGCGCAAGTCTGTTCGTGTGGAGCAGCGGAAAGTCCTGGACGACTGGGTCGCCGCATTGCCGCGCGAAAAGAGCCAGGTGTATCAGGTTGTGGTGCGACGATGGGAATGTTCGTACGCCATGATGAGCGTGGCCCTGGACGAGGCGCTTTCGCTCCGTGCCTCCGGAGAGCTGGTCTGCGCCCGCCAACAGGTTTCTATCGCGGCGGGTCTGCTGGGCCGATTAGCTCCTTCGTTAATTTCGCTGTGCGACACGTTGTCCGGCAACGGCCAGTATGTTTCAAAGTTTCCGGTTGTGGAGCCGATGAACGCCGAGTTTTTTCGTGGCGACACGGGCCAGAGCGCGGCCTCCTGGAACGGAATCCTTCACCACGTGCTCTTCAGCGCCCGGTCACGCTTCTTTCACAAGCTCCGCATCCTTTCCCATACACTCACGCTGCTCGAAAACGAATTCGAAGAAGCGGCCAGTGACATAGCGAAAGGCATGTCTGTTCAGCCCAGCGATTCCTGGCAAAGGCTCGATAACATTCACTACGATTTCAATACGTGCCTGCGTGAATCGGAAGTCGTGCTGAAGGCCTTCCTGCGCATGCTGCCCGAGGACCAACTACCTGCCCTGGCGCGAGAGCTCGACGCCCCGCCGCTGCCGAAGGCGGCTCGCGTGAAGCCTCGCCTTTCCGGTGCGTCCGCTTCGGCCTAACGCTACGCCGTCAACCCAGTTGCGATTGCCAGTGACAGATGGAATCCGGAACGTCGCTGGACGTATCGGGCAATTCCGACGAAAATAAACAAGACTTATCAGCAATGCCCTGCATCACATGGGGGCGACCCGCGGACGTCCTCGTGCTTCCCCAGCCAGGATGCAGGTAACGTTGCGCGGAAAGAACAAGAAGTACAACTTCTGATGCGGCCGACGCATCGCATTGAGGGATGCGTCCCGACGGGTAGCGTGGCCCGAACGAGACGAATCGAAACTGGGGAAGTACCGGAAGCTGAATCGATCCGGCGCGCCCAGCAAGGTGATGCAGCGGCGTTTGAGCGCCTGTACGCGCTACACAGCCGCCGTGTGTATTCGTTATGTCTCCGGATGGTGGGGAATACGGCCGAAGCCGAGGATCTGACGCAGGAAGCGTTCCTGCAGCTCTTCCGAAAAATCGCCACGTTCCGTGGCGAGTCGGCGTTTTCCACCTGGCTTCACCGCCTTGCCGTGAACGTCGTTCTCATGAAGCTTCGCAAGAAGTCGGGCAAGGAGACCTCGCTGGAACAGGTCACGGAGCCCGATGAAGAGTCCGGAACGCCGCGGCGGGATTTCGGTGCGCCCGATCTGGTGTTGAGCGGTTCGATTGACCGCGTCAACCTCCAAAGGGCGGTGGAGCAGTTGCCGCCCGGGTATAAATCGGTGTTCATGCTGCATGACGTGCAGGGGTACGAGCACAATGAGATTGCGGAAATGATGGGTTGTTCAATCGGCAACTCCAAGTCGCAACTTCATAAAGCGCGCATGCGTCTGCGCGACTTGCTTCAAGAAGCCATGCGTTCGAAGGCGCGCGAAGATCGCCGGGCTGCGGGAAGTGCTTCCGGTAGCGAGGGCTGAAACAGATGAGCACGATGGGATGTAACGAATTTCGAAAACAACTCGATGCGTGGATGGAAGGCGAACGCAGTTCCGAGGCTCGTGCGCACGTCCGCGAATGCGCGCACTGCCGCAGCCTGATCGAGGACATGGACGCCATTCGACAGACTGCCGGCGCATGGGCGGCTGAAGAAGCTGATCCCCCGGCGCGCGTCTGGGTTTCGCTGCGAGCGCAGCTCGAACAAGAAGGATTGATCCGCCACGAAGTGCCTGAAGTCGAGCCGAGCCGGGCGGAAAGTCCGAGAGGCTGGTTCGCTGGAATTTTCACAGCCGTGCCGCGGCCAGCGCTTGCCGGCGCTTACCTGCTGGCGCTGATTGCCGTCTCTGTTGCGCTGACGGGACCTTCGGCGAAGCAGCTCAACGAAAGCCGCTGGATCAGCGGGACGCAGGATTCCACAGGAAATCTGGACGCGCAGTTGCAAACCGCGGAGCGGGACAGTGTTTCCGCAATGGCTGAATCCGATCCAGTCGTAACCGCTTCCCTCCACGACAATCTTGCCATTGTTGACAACTACATCGCTTTGTGTGAAAAGAGCGTGCGAGAAGAACCCGAAAGCGAAATCGCGCGCGATTATCTGTACGATGCGTACGAGCAAAAAGCAGACCTGCTCGCGCAGATGACCGAACGCGGAGTCAACGGCCGATGAGCAACCTAGCCACTCTTCGGAATCATAGTCATTGGAAGGCAGCCGGGCTATTGATTCCCGGCCTGCTTCTTTGCAGCGCCGCTTCGGCCGACCGCCTCGAGCGGCATTTCAAGGTGGAAGCTCATCCCGTCATCACGATTCACAATCCGAACGGTACCGTGACCGTGCGCGCGTGGACGAAATCCGACGTGATGGTGGTCGCCAAGCGCGCCACAACCGAAGTGGAAGTGGACGCCGAGCAGACCGGAAATCGAGTGGACGTTCAAACTCGCCAGGTCGCCGACACCGCTTCACCGGACGATCTGCGGACCGATTTTGAAATCAGCGTTCCCGAGGACGCCGAACTGCAAATTCACAACGATTCGGGCGGCGTCAACGTCTCGAACGTGCTCGGCGACATGAATGTGGAGACCATTGCGGCGGGCGTGGATTTGGAAGACACCGCCGGATATCTGACCGTCAAGACCGTCGGCGGCGCGTTCCAATGCCTGCGCTGCGCCGGACGGCTCGAAGTGACCTCGATCAGCGGGAATTTCAAACTTATTGACCTGAAAAGCGTCTACGTCCGCGCGCAAACCTCTGAAGGAAATATCCTGTTCAACGGCTCGTTTCTGCCGAACGCCACGTACGTGCTGAAAAACTACAGCGGCGCGATCGAGGTTCGTTTCTCGCCGGGCGACTCGTTTGATTTGAGCGCCACTTCGCTGAAAGGCAAAGTGCACAACGAAGCGAATCTGACGCCTTCCTCCCACCACCACTTCGTTCCAAGATTCGGCAATGCGCTATTTGGGAGTTACAACTCCGGGCGCGCCCGCGTCGAGTTGAACTCCTTCGATGGTACAATCAACATCCTCAAGCGGAATTGATTGCGCCGGCAGGCAGCGCAGAACGCTTCGAACTTGATGACCAACGAAATTCGCCTTCGCAAACTCGTGTGCCTCACCGGATTCATGGGCAGTGGCAAATCCACCACCGCGCGAATACTGGCCAGCCAGCTCGGATGGCTGAATACCGATCTTGATAAGCGCATTACTGAAGCGACCCAGCTGACGATCCCCGACATTTTTGGGCGCATGGGCGAAGCGGAATTCCGCCGGCTCGAACACGAACAACTCGCGCGCGTGGTGTCCGAAACCGTAGCGACGCAGAAGCCGCGCATCGTATCTCTCGGCGGAGGAACGATTATGCAGCCTCAAAATCTCGCGCTGCTTCGCGAGGCCGGCGCGGCACTGATCTGGCTGCACTGCCCCATCGAGGAGCTGTTGCACCGCTGCGCGCACATTACCGACCGGCCGCTGTTCCGCGACGAAGCCAGCTTCCGCCGGCTCTACGAGGAACGTCTGCCGGCCTATGAACTTTCCGATTATCGGGTGGAAAGCCAGCATGAACCCTCGCGCGTGGTCGAACAAATTCTGGCGCTCGGAATATTCCCGAGGGTAACAGCATGATGCAAAGAAAGATTCTGGCTGTTTTCGTATTCGTCGCGATGCTTGGCGCAGCTGCTTCGGTGTTGGCGGTGGCGACGACGGGAGCCGCAAAGTCGCTTTCTCTTTTCACGGCTGACAAAGGTAACTTCAAAATTCTCGTGAACGGCCAGCAGATGGGAAAAGAAGATTTTGAAATCAGCCCGAGCGGAGGCGATTGGGTAGCAAAGGGAACATCCGAGGTTCAAACGACCGACGGAATGACGCACGTTACCGGCACGCTGCAGCTTCACGCGGACGGGACGCCGGTGAGTTACGAATGGTCCACCCAGGGCGCGAAGAAGGCTTCGGCCACCATCGGTTTCAGCGGCCCCACGGCAACGATTGATCTGCGCCTCGAGGGCCGACGCCCGTTTACGCAGCAGTTCACGTTCGAATCTCCCCAGATCGCCGTGCTCGACAACAATCTCTATTATCAGTACGGAGTTCTGGCGCGTCTCTACGACCGCGAGAAGAAGGGCGTGCAAACATTCTCGGTTCTGGTCCCGCAGGAACTCACGCCCGGAAGCGTGACCGTCGAATCTCTGGGCGAGCAGAACAGCAACGGCGGAAAAAAACTCGAAGAGCTGGTAGTGAAAACCGAAGACCTCGAGGTAGACCTCTTTCTCGACGGTGCGCGGCTCGAGCGCATCGTCGCCCCCAGCACCAACGCTGAAATCGTCCGGCAATGACCGGCTAACGCGTTCGGAATCGGCCATCGCGGGCAGCTAACCGCGGTTGCGAAAATTGACGATCAGAACTTGTAGCCAAGAACAAATTTGCTGCTGAACAACCAACCTGCGGGCGCTATTCACATCGCATTAAGATTTGAGTATTCCCCCTTTCACACGAACCAATTACAAAAGGTCGTTGTTCGTTTCGTTTATCGAAGATATCCACAAGTGCATCTTGACAGAGGTCGCTGCAGGCAGTAAAACGCCTGCGAGATTTTACGAGAAGGGGGATCCCGTGCCGAAATTTATGAAATCATTATATGTCTCTGTTTTGCTGGCCTTAGTCGTTCTCACTGTTCCGGCTGGCGCTCTCGCGCAGCAGACTCTAGGGTCAATCAACGGCACCGTGACGGATGCGACCGGTGCAGTCGTCCAGAAGGCCAGCATCACTATCCGCAATACGGCGACGAACCTGGCCGTGGCCACTCAGTCGAAGGACGACGGATCGTTCAGCGCGGCCGATTTGCCAATCGGCAATTATGAAGTGACGTTTTCAAAGGACGGATTCAAGACCGAGATCCACTCGTCCATTCTCGTCCAGGGAAATCACACAAGCACAGTGAATGCCAGCCTGCAAGCCGGCACGGTCGAGACCAAGGTAACTGTGGATTCAACGCCTTTGCTGAACCAAACGGATGCTTCCAATGGGTATACCTTGGGCAGGGACGTCATTCAGTCCGTTCCGCTCGGAACGGGCAGCTTCACGCAACTCGCGATTTTGGCGCCCGGCACGAGCGCGGATTTCCTCTCCGGCTCGGGAACCAATGAAGGACTCGGCAATCAGGGAATCGTCGCGAACGGGCAACGTGATACCAGCAACAGCTTTACTTTCAACTCGGTTAACGCGAACAACCTTTTTAACGGCAACTCGACGAGTAACATCGCCGACAGCCGATTCACACTGAACACAGGCGAGATTTTCGGTAGCAGCGGACAGGTGCAAACGAACACCTCCGTGTACGATGCGATTGGCGAGGCTCTGCCGACACCGCCGACGGAAACGATTCAGGAGCTTCAGGTCACAACTTCCATGTTCGACGCGTCCATGGGCCAAAATGCGGGGGCCCATATCGAGCTGACCACCATATCCGGAACCAATCAGTACCACGGACAAGTGTACGGCTACCTGCAGAACAGTGGTCTCGACGCGAAGTCTACGTTTCTCTCGACGAGCGTCGAGAATCTCTTCCACGGCAACGCGCCGCCTCTGCACAGGGCGGTTTGGGGCGGCACGTTTGGCGGTCCAATCGTGAAGGACAAGCTCTTTTTCTTTGCGTCCTACCAGCGCCAGAACGTGAGCGATGCTCTGAGCGGCGGTGCCAGCGGCGTGCCCACGCTTGCCGGCCTCACCGATGCCGATCGGACTTCGCCAGAGGCTCTTGTTGACCTCGTTAATTTCAACGCTGGCTTGACAGGAGGCGTTCTCGGAGGACCTTGTACGCCAATCCCTCACGTCGCTTGCATAACTGCAGGCGAGGTAGATCCGGTCGCTTTAAATCTCTTCAGCGCGAAAGCCAAGTCTGGTCAATTCATTATCCCTTCGGAAGCCGGCGCAACCGGCCCCGAAGGGCCGACCCAGGAGTTCAACTCCCTGATCAGGGGACCGGTCGCCACGTTCAAGGCGAATCAGGTCAACGGCAACGTGGATTACAACTTCAGCTCCAGCGATCGTCTCGCGGCCAAGTACTACTATCAAAGCGATCCCACCTCGGCTCCTTTCGCAGTAAGCCAGACTGACGGTTTTCCACAGGCCCTTGAAGCGGGGAGCCAGGTATTTTCGCTCGAGAACACCACGGTGGTGTCTCCTAACGCAACGTGGGAACAGCGGTTCGGTTTTATTCGTCAGTTTGCGAATGCCTCGACCAGCCAGCCCTTCGGCCCGAGTGCTGTTGATCTGAGCCTGCCAACCTCGGGCGATCTATTTCCCGGCATCGTTATTGACAACGCCGACGTGGGGGCCGCGACGGAGGGTGGAGGAGTCAACGCGCCACTTGAGGGAAACACGATGCACATTGGGCCTTCCACGAACTTCGCCAACGCGGGCGTGTTCCAAAATCAATTCGAAGGCTCGACCAAATACAACTGGGTGCTCGGGCACCATACGCTGTCGTTCGGTGCCACCTACGACTACGCGCAGTTCAACGTTGATAACCGCGAGAATGATGTGGCGATTCTGACCTTCCGTGATATGGAAGACTTCCTCACCGGAACGATTGGTACGGACAAAAGCAGTGGCACTCTTCTTTCCGGCGAGACGAATCGCCACTTCCGGTCGAAGCAGGCTGGTCTTTACGCGCAGGATGGCTTCAGGATTCTGCCCAATCTGACGGTGACCTACGGCCTGCGATGGGACTGGGACGGGCCGCTCTACGAGAAGAACGGGCTGATGACGAACTTCTATCCACAGGACTTCGGATATGACCTGGCGACGGACAGCTTTAATGAAGTGAACGGAACGCCGGGGATCGGAATTGTGGTTCCCGCTATCAACAAGACTTTCGGGGTCAAGGGTGTGAGCCCTTCCACGCTGACGGCACGCCAATGGGGCTTTGCACCACGGATCGGCATTGCCTGGAGCCCGAAGAAGAACCTGGTCGTGCGAGCAGGATACGGGATGTACTACGACCGCGGCGAGTTCTTCGCGGAGTTGTCAGCCAGCGCGGGACTAGGGATCAGCGGACCGTTCAGCGTTACAACGCAGGAACCCTTCACAATCCCAGTTACCGCCCATTGCGCAGGCGGCTCGCTGAATTGCCTGTCCGCCGGTCCATTTGGGACGGTTTTGCCCCTCCCGCCGGATAGCCTCGCAGGGATGGCGGAGCTCGTGCCTAACATGCGGGCGATGGCCGATTGCGTTGCGGGCCCCGTTCCGGGTTTGGAACAGCCCAACGAGCCATGGTGTACCGTCAGCGACGAGGGCACGACTGCTTTCCCTTTCTTGTTTGGCGGTTACAATCCGAAGAATAAACTGCCGTACTCGGAGAACTGGAGCCTGGACCTGCAGTGGCAGCCCCGAAACGATCTCGTGATGACATTGGGCTACCTCGGGAACCACGGCGTGCATCAGGTACTGCCGATTCCTTTCAACCAGCCGGGAATTGCCACGCCGACGAACGCAATTAACAATCAAATCTATTCCTTTGGCTACCAAGTTGACGGGGTGGCGCCGGAGGAGGTACAGACCCAGATTGGCGAATTTTCTTTCTCGGACGGGAATACGGCCCTGCGCACACCGTTCATTGGCATCAATCCGAACGCGGACTTGTGGACTGGGGCTGGTATTTCGAATTACGACGCCTTGCAAGTCAGTGTCGTCAAGAATATGTCACACGGATTGCAGCTCAACGCTTCTTATACCTATTCACACACACTCGATGAAGGAAGCGGACTCGGCGCGGGCCTTTTCTTTAACGGCAACAATCCACTCGATCTCCGCCAGTCATACGCTTCGGCTGATTTCGACCGCACGCATGTGTTTATCATCACCTACCTCTACAATATTCCGACGATCAAGGACGCTACGGGCATCGTTAACATCCTGGCGAATGGCTGGGGCATTTCGGGAAGCACGGTCGCTCAGAGCGGAGAGCCATTCAGCATCATTGACTTCTCCGGCAGTGCGGGCAGCCAGTATTTCAGCGCTGATGACTTCGTGACGAACCCCCTTCTTCCACTCGCTGCCGGAGTTGGCCCGAAACAGGCGCAATCGAAGGCGGTTATAATGGGTGGTCAGGGCGGCTTTAAGGTGCACCCGAACTCCGAATTGTCGCAGGGATTCGTGAACCCCAATGTGTTTACCGTTCCGACGCTCGTGCCCAGCGCCGAAAATGGAATACCGGCAGGGGACGATGTGGAAACCGGTTTCGGCACGACGGGGCGCAATGTCTTCCGGGCCCCGTTCCAGACGGTGTTCAATTTCTCGATCTTCAAGAACTTCAAGATCAACGAACGCTTCAACCTGAAGTATGAGTTTGACGCGTTTAACCTGTTCAATCACCCGAGCTTCGATACGCCGAACACGAACTTCACACTGAACCCGTGCTTCAATCCCAACCCGTGTTATTCCAACCCACCCGACCCCACCCTGGGTTACGGCGTTATTTCAGAGACGGTTGGAGCTAACCGATTCCTGCAGATGTCGCTGCACCTGACGTTCTAGGCAGTGCCGCCGAAAGAAGGGGCGATTAATTGCCGCGCGCGGCGTCCCGAACGCGGAGGCGCGCGCGGCTGGAGTATGCCTGGGGCTTTCGCTCGAGCGGCAGTATTAGCGTTCCTGCTGTTTGCGCTGCGACCGCCGCTTGCAGCGCAGGTCATTCATGTCGAGCACGGGCCGAATGCGGCGGCCCAACTGACGAAACCGTACGTGATTCTGGTTTCGCTCGACGGATTCCGCTATAGCTATGCGTCGCAATACTCGCGCAATCACTTTGGCACGCATCGCTACCGAAGGTGCGAGCGCACCGGAGGGGATGATTCCGTCATTTCCCTCAGTCACATTTCCGAACCACTTTTCCATCGTCACCGGGCTTTATCCGGAACATCACGGCATAGTCGAAAATAGTTTCTACGATCCGGCCCGCAAGGAAAGCTACGCGATCAAGAACGTCCAGGCGGTTACGGATGGAAGCTGGTACACCGGAGTGCCGCTCTGGGTCCTCGCCGAAAAACAAGGGATGCGCAGTGCCTGCTTTTTCTGGCCGACGTCGGATGCTGAAATTGATGGAATGCGGCCGACATTTTATTTGCACTACGATGGAACAATTCCCGATGAGCAGCGCATTGAGCAGGTCATCGCGTGGCTCAAGCTGCCTTCGGAACAGCGGCCCCACTTCATCACGCTTTACTACTCCGAGCCGGATCATTCCGGGCACAAGTTCGGGCCTGACACTCCGCAAACAGCCGATGCGGTTCATCACGTGGACGCTCTCGTAGGCACGCTTCTCGCTGACCTGAAAACGATTGACCTGCCCGTGGACGTGATTGTGGTGTCCGACCACGGCATGGCTACCGTGGAAGGCAATTGGATTGATCTCGATCGCTACGCGGACCTTTCGCAATTCCAAACCGACGGTGCGCTGTTGTACCCGAACGACGAAGCGGCCGCGGCGCGCGCGTACCAGCAACTAAAAGGGGCGAGCGACAAGTTCGTTGTGTACCGGCGGGCCGACGTGCCGGCGCATCTGCACTACAACAACAATCCTCGCATCGGCGACCCGGTCGTCATTCCAACAGGACCATACGTGATCCGCGCGCACGCCACCGAGAATCCCGAGATCACGCAGCCGGATCTGAAGGGCGAACACGGCTACGATCCACGCCAGATGAAATCCATGCGCGCGATTTTCTACGCCGTTGGTCCCGACATTCGGCCAGGAGCGAAAGTGCCGCCGTTCGAGAATGTGGATTTGTATCCGCTCATCGCACGAATTCTGGGCCTCGAGATCGGGCCCATTGACGGAAACCTGAAACCTCTCGAGGGAATTCTGCGGCGGCCGGTACGGAATGGCCAAGCACTGCGACACGACAGCCCAGCAGTGGTTGCCAACTCCACCGGGCGGTAAGGGTGGAAGCAGAGTCAGTCGTAGAAGCCGGGAGATTTCTTGAGCTTGGCGTTGCCCACGAAATCGTGCTGAATCCAGAGCTGCGAATTTGTCTGCTTCAGGAAGGCTTCGATTGCGGTGCGGCTCGCGCGTGTCTGGTCCTGATTGAAATCAATCGCCGGCACACGTCCCAAGGCGCGCTCTTCCGGAAAATGATAGAGATCGCCTGAAAGCACGACCCCTCCCGTCTTCGCCAACTTGACGTACAGAACCTGATGGCCCGGCGTGTGTCCGGGCGCGGACTTGATGATGACGGTGCCGTCGCCGAAAACGTCGTAGTCTTCCGTCGCGATGATGACGGTCTTGCTGTTGCGAAGAGCCGAATAGGTCGAGGGCTGAACAGCGCCGGCAGGTTTTGCGGAAAACATGATGTCGCGTTCGACTTGACGCACGAGCCATGTCGCGTTCGCGAACTCGTTCGCGTTGGCAGTGTGGTCGTAATGGTAATGCGACAGCGCAAGATAAGTGATTGCGGAGGGAGCGTAACCGATCTCCGCCAGTTGTGATCGCAGAGACTTGCGCATGGTGACATCGCGCGTTTGTCCATCGAACAGAACGAGATGCTGAGTGATCGGACTTCCGGTTGGCGTCCAGGCAGAGTCGGGGACCGCACCCGTGTCCCACATCAAAGTGCCCTTGGGATGAACGATCAGAAAACAAGCGACGGAAAGATCGGTGGTCGAGACTTCTTCTTTTTTCAGCTGGAAACGCGCCATGTCGTCAACATGAAGAGTGCCGCAATCGAACACGTACAGCCGCAGAGAGCGCGGCGGTGGTGTGCCATGAGAAGACGATGGGACTGCGAATGCAAGAGTCAGTACGACAGCACCCGCAAGGAAAAATCGGATTGAGTTGCGAGTCATGCTCGAAGAATCTCCTCGTGCGCCGAGCGGACGCGATCGCTCGCGAGACGAGCGGCATTGTATACCTGCCGCTTGGCGCATTCGCCAGAAAAGAACTCGCCTCTCCTGATGTCCCGAGCTATTGGCGGCTCTAGATGCGCTATCAGCCGCGCGCTGCTCTGGCATGCGTCTGCGTGTCCGCGCCGGAAAGCGCCTGGAATAGCTGATCTCCGTTCGGGCTGCCCAGACCGGTGCAGGCGTCCCAACCAGGACCGGCCGGGTAAGCGCCGTTGTTACCAACCTTGATATCGCGCAGGACACCACTCGAGAATTTTCCGTAGAGGAGCGGGTTGAGGAAGCCACAGCGCGCGTTGAGCCCTTGATTGAGCCGGGCGATCAGGGATGCCCAGAGGGGTGTCGAGGCGCTGGTGCCTCCAATCTGTTCCAGATGCTTGCCGTCAATGTGCATCACGACGACGCCGGTCACGGGATCGGCGACAGCCGCGACGTCCGGCACGCCCCGGCCGAGATTGTGTGGAGGATTGGCGGACGGCGGCACGCTTACGGAATCCTGATACGTGGGCTTGGTGAAAACATCACTCACGCCGCCACCGGTCGCGCCTTCGTTTTGAAGAATTTCGTTCCAGACAGTTTCGGATTGAATCGTCGGAGGTGTACTGCTGGTAGCCACGAGGTTTGTGCCGCCGACTCCGAGAACGAACGGGCTGGAGGCAGGAAAATCAACGTGCGCTCCGGTCAGATTGGTGGCGCCGTCGCTTGAGCCATCATCGCCCGAGGCGCAACAGATCGTAATACCCTTCGCCACGGCGGCTTGAACTGCCAGATTTACGTTTTGCACGCCCATGGATGTCCACGCGCCCTCCGGATCATCTTCCGGGTTCCCGTAACTGATCGAGATCACGGAAATTTGGTTGTCGTCGGTAATGGCCTGGTTCAACGCATCCACCCAGCCCTGGCTGGTGAATTCGGTGAAGTACATGAAAATCTTCGCGTCCGGCGCGACCGAACCGACTACGCACATATCCAGCATGACTTCGCCGGTGGAATCCCCGCGGTTGGAAGAGGCTGTCGTATCCGGGCCGGGATCGTTGCCCGGACCTTGCACGACAACGTCTTTGATCGTGGGAGTGTTTCCACCGAGAACCTTTTCGAAGTAATTTTGAAGCGCTGGAAGCTTATAGCCGCCGCGCGGATCGGGCGAGGTTCCGTTGAAAGCAAAGATGGCCACATTTTGGCCCGATCCATTCAACTGGGTGGGGTAGGCGTACAACTCCGCGACTTCAATGGGGAAAAAAGCGCCGGGAAACGGATTCGCAGCGGGAGCTGCTGCCCCACCCTTTTTCTTGCTGGCAACGCCAAGCGCCTCAATATCTACAGGTCGAAAGTTGCCGCGGCGAATGCGCGGGTGGCCAACGTTGCGTGTGTCGAGACCGAAAACGCCTTGCACGACGCCAGACAAATCAGCGGGGACATGAATCTGCCCCACGCGACCGCGGAATCGGCCCGTCTGCGGATGTTGGTAATCGTTGAGCTCCACGCCGAAAGCCTTGCTGATATCGCGAATTGAACCCCGCACCAGGACGCGACGCATGGGCACACTGCTGCCCAACACTTTCAGCTTGCTGGTTCGAGCCCAGGCGGCAATCTTGGCGAGGTCCGCTGGATCCGCGCCGAAGGTGGAGTTGAATTCTTCGTCGCTTAGATATTTTCGATCGCGCGGTAGGCTGATGCTCAACGCATCGAGCGACGATTTATTCTTCCCGGGCACAGCCGGATTTTGGCGCGCGTAAATACTCACTTTGATCTGCAGTTTCGGGTCGGATTTCTTGATCAGTTTGGCTTGTGGGACTGCGAGCCGATTGCTGCCGGGGATGGCGATCATTTCCGTGGGTTTGCTGGAACTTGCGCGTTTCATAGGACCTCCTATAACTTTCGACGGGCGGGGGGCGTTGCGGCTGCGGATTGTACACTCCGTTAAGTCCCTGCAAAGGACTTTTTGTCGGATTCTCGGCGCACCGCGCGAAGTTTCCCGCACTGCCGTATATGGCTGATGGCTGGGAAGTTACAGTTCTATTATAGCCGTGCCGCGGTTTGCTCCGGCGCGTTAGACGCCCGGGTGTTCGAGCAAGAGATGGATGCCGCCATTGACGGTGCGCACGGAAATTGCGCCGCCGCCACCATGGCCCAGTTTGCCATGGAAGGAGCGAGCGCCCGGAAGCGCCTCGGTTGAGGTGACCGGAATGTCCGAGTAGAGGTCGCCATTCATGTTGTGGACCTTCAAGTCGGCGCTGGCGTTCGAGGGCAGCCCGAGAACGACGGAGCCGTTCACGGTTTCAAGATTCATCGGCGCGCCGTCAATCAAATGGCGCAGCTCGAGGCGCAGATCTCCATTCGTGGTCTTGGCGCTGAAGCGGCCCGAGCTTTCGGTGACTTCCACATTGCCATTTACCGAGCGGAGTTCCCCGCCGCCGTTCACGCCGCGGACACGCAGGCTTCCATTGACCGTCTGAATGCAGCCGAGAAGGACGCGATTCGGAACGCGGATGTGATATTCGACAGCGACCTCGGCACCCTCGCCTGTGGGATATCGTGTGTGAACGTCCACTTCACCGGGACGGCTTTCGACTTCGATTTTCACTTGATCGAGATCGTGCGAGTCAGTCTGAGAGGTCTTTACCGCGCGAACTTCAACCTCGTCGCGGTCCCATCCCTCAACCTGCACGGAGCCGTTGACGTTATCCAGCTGGAAGTGCCCGCCAGCGGGCAGCTTATAGGTTTGATTGAATACCTGATCGGTATTCGCGAAGCCTGGCAAACAGAGGCACAGAACGCCGGCCACAAGTACCAGCGCGCGCGTCCCACAGAATTGAAGCGAAGTTCCTAGAGTTTTCTTTTGCACAAAACGCCCCCTATCGTGCAAGTCTCAAAAACTTACCAGGCCCTCTCGATGTTTCGCGACCGATCCGCATCCGGATCAACCACGTTCATATATACGCATGAAACTCGCGTGCAGTTCCCTAGTGCGAGTCTTCAGAATCGCCGCCCGGCGGTTGCGATTGCTGGTCCATCCGCTGCTGCCGGTTTTGCTGCGAATGTTCCATTTGTTGCTGGAGCTGCAACATTTGTTGCCTCGACATTTCCGATTGCGCGCTCGGATCGCTCAGAACGAAGCGGATATTTCCGGCGACGGTGCGCAGCTTGAGAATCTCTCCGCCGCCATTGAGGTCGCCCTCGGCACGGACAATATGCGCGCCTTTCGAGGAGTCGTCATAGCTAACCTTGAGCGGGAAAGCGGGATCCACGATGACGCGATGGTCGTCACCCTTCATAACCAACGCGTCAATCGTTACATGCAACTCGCGCGGCAGATGCACAGTGATGTCCCCAGACGCGGATTGGAGTTCGCAGGCTCCGGAGGACTTCGTCGGCGTGACGAACCAGGCGGTAATTCCGCCATCGCTAGTCGAGGCTTTCACTGCGCTATCCACCTGCGTCAGATAGATGCTGCCGCCGGACGTCTCAAGATCGGTGGGGCCGAAAGTGCGGACCACCCGGATGCCGCCGCCGGATGTTCTCGCACGAACCAGACCCGCAGCTTCGCCGACTTCAATTTCGCCGCCGCCTGTTTCTGCTGTGAGCTCGGCTCCGGAATGCTCGAGGGTAATATTGCCGCCGCCGGTATCGAAATGGGCGGTTCCCTGCACCGAAGCAACGCGGATGTGACCGCCGCCGGTGTGCAGCGTGGCATTGCCGGCGACCGATCCGATGGTGATATGGCCGCCCGCCGTATTCGCGGACAACTCGCCCGCAACATTCTTGGCGATAATGTTTCCGCCGCCCGTTTCCAGGTGCGCGGCGCCACCAATATCTCCGGCCGTGATGTTGCCACCAGCAGTCGAGAGGGTCACTCGGCCTTCGATCTCACTGGAGTCTATGTTGCCGCCGCCGGTGGAGACATCCAGGCTCGAATTTTTCGGGATTTGCAGATCCAGAGTCACCCAGATGCGGCCCGCACCGTGCCGTTCGGGCCCCTCTGCTTTCAAGAGGACGCCTTCCGGCGTTGTGCGCGCCGAGATCGTGAAACTCTTCAGCAGTTCCTGGGCGCCTTTTTGCGAGCCGTCGGTTTCGAGGTGGACGTGGTATTCGACTGTGCCGGATTTGTCGGAGTCTTGTGTGTGAATGTTGATGCTGCCGAGGTCGGTTCTGACCCGTATATGGTCGCCATCATGAGTGGGGACCGAACCCGTCAAATCCGAGGTGAGGCGATTATCGGGATGCGTGGCGTTCGGATCAATAGGCTTACGGCGTGCCGAGGCGCTCGCGGCAGCGAGCAGAACAACGGCGGCGAGGGACGCGGCGAGGATTCCGCCGGAAGACTTTCGAAAATCGCGCCGCGTGAATCGAGCCGTCAATTTGCCTCGCATCGCTGCTTGCTCAGAATTTTTCGCGCGGACCAATATCGCGGATAGCCGCTGCGCTCTGCAGTCGAATGTACGTGTTGGGATCTTTCTGCATCCGCTCGCGCAGCACGTCCGCCGTGTGGCCGTCGGAATCCATCTGGCCCTTGGCAGCCATATCGCGCAGCGCGTTGACGGCCTCGATCCGGACGCCGGGATTCTGGTCCTCCACAAGAGCGTCGAGCAGCGTCTGGCGAACCATTTCCTGAGAGCCCGCGCCATCGAGCGCTTCAAGAGCCTTCAGGCGGACGGCCGCGTTTCGATCCTTGCGAACTGCTTGGCACAGGGCGGCACGAACTTGGGGATCATTGCTGCGCGTGCGAAGGCATTCAACTGCATCGAGCCGAATGTCGGGGCAGAATCGCTCGCCACCGCCGAGAACATTTAGGAGGACACTCTTCACGTTGTCGTCGTCCACTGTGCCTTCGACGGTCACCGGCTGCTGCGATTTCATCTGCAGCTGCACGCGATCAGGGCCAGCACCCTCCGAGGGGAACAGGCTGATTCCAGCGACGTCAGCGGAATGTAGATCGATTGAGGTAAAGGATGGCGATGTAGCGCCAAGGCCGCTGGACGGCGTGATCCCAGAAGACATGTCTGAAGCAGCGGAAGTGTTTGTTGTCGCGGGTGTGACTGTATGGCGAAGAAGGCGGGGAGCGGCGGTTCCCACTGCGAATCCTACGATTAAGAGGACGGCGGCGCTCCAAGCCGGGCGCGGCGCGAGCCAATTCAAGGGAAGTCGCATGCCGAAGAAGCGGCGCAGCCAACCGTGCTCTTCTTCGCGATCGAGCGCGTCATCCAGGTTCAAACGGCAGCTCGCAAGCAGGTTTGCGTCGGGCTCGCTGCGATGCGCTACCAGAACCGCGAGTACTTCCCTTTCGCGCTCAAGTGCGATTGAGCAAGAGGCGCAGCCGGCAACATGTGCCGTAAGCCGGGCTTGCTCAGCGGGCTCGAGTTCGCCGCCGGCCGCCGAAAGCATCAGCAGCGGCTGCCACTCACCGCAGGCCTGGTCGGCCGCGTCTTTGCCCGTATCGGGATTCGTGTCGTGATTCGTCATGTGACGCTATATTCTCCGCGGGCCCAGCTATCGAAAAGCCTCGAGGCTCGCGCGCAATTTTCGCGTGGCCCGAAACAGCGAATTCTTTGCCGTCTCTTCCGAGGTGCCGAGTAGATCGCCGATGGCGCGCAAACGCAAGCCCTGGTAGTGCTTCATTTCAAAAACCATGCGCTCGCGAGGCGACAGCCGCTTCATCGCTTCCTGAATTTGCTCGCCGAGTTCCTCGCCGAGGAGTCGCTTCTCGGGATTAGCCGCGGCTCTCACTTCCGGCTGGCGATCGAAGAAATCTCGCGTGCCGCTTTCGGCGTCCTCGGGCACCGGCGCCTGGTCCTCGCGACGGCTGGTTCGGCGGCGCAGATGGTCGAGCGCCACGTTGGTAACAATTCGATAGAGCCAAGTGTAGAAACTGCACTCGAACCTGAAACGGTGCAGATTCCGGTAGACCCGCAGAAAGCTCTCTTGGTATATGTCGCGAGCGTCTTCGGGGCGATGAACCAGATTCAGCGCCAGCCGCAGGACGTCGCGGTCGTAACGCCTCACCAGGTCGTCAAACGCCAGACGGTCGCCTGCCTGAGCCTTACGGACAAGAGCCTGCTCGTCCGCGAGCTTCACCGCAGCTGCCTGTCGCGCATCTGACTCAAGTGCGACGGCCATTCCCATCGCGCCCACCGTGTCCATTACCGAGCTGGATTTGGCCCTCGCCTGGAGCCGCTCCGCTGCTTCCATAGGGATAGACGCCTCTGAGGGACCTTCGTTAGCACCCTCGGAGGCCATTTTGGCACTCCCCGGGGTACCGGCCAAGGGGGTCTCGCCGCATCGGGGCTCTGGCTCGTCGCTTGGAATAAGGCTCATAGGGCTGCTCAAAACCAGTCTCACGCTGACCCTCGGCTTGTACCAACTTAATACGCGGGCCGATATCCGATTGTTCCGGTCAAATTGGCCTCAGTCTAAATGGAGGGCAGTTAGGCAGTGATCGGTGAACTAGCGCTGGTGCAGGCTCATGCCTAGGCGAATCAAGCCATAGACGGCGGCGCAGACGGCAAAATCCATAAGTACGCCCCAGTCCAAGCTCGTACCAGGATGGCGGAGCACCGGCGGCAGATGGGGGGACAGGGAGAAATAATAGATCGCGTTGCCGAGAAGAATGGAGACCAAGTATTCAAACCATCGCCGGGGAGTCGCGCCGAGGAATTGCCGCGCTGTCGCCATGGGTCACTCGCCCGAGAGGAAGGCGAACGCCCTTAATATAGGACAACAGACGCTACATGTAAATCGGGGCGCCCGGCTCGTGATAGAGTTCACCGCGGAGAGGTGAATGATGCGACAGAACGTGCGGGCATTGACGCTGGCGTGCATGGTGGCGCTGGCGGCTGCGGCGACAGCGTCACAGGCACAGCAGACTCAGCAGCAAGTGGCAGCTGCGCTCGCGCCACACGAGGGCGATTATGTCGCGCACGATTTTCATTTCAAATCCGGCGAGACGCTGGCTGAGTTGCGACTGCACTACACGACCCTTGGCACGCCTGCCCGCGACGCGAAAGGCCGCACGACGAACGCAGTCCTGATTTTGCATGGCACCGGCGGCAGCGGCAGCGGGTTCCTAACTCCCATCTTCGCTGGCGTGCTGTTCGGGCCGGGGCAGCTTCTCGATGCGAGCCGCTACTTCATCATTCTTCCCGATGGCATCGGGCACGGCAAATCAAGCAAGCCGAGCGACGGCATGCATGCGCACTTTCCTCAATATGATTACGACGACATGGTCGCGGCGCAGCACGAACTAGTCGAGAAGGGCCTCGGCGTCAACCATCTGCGGCTGATTCTGGGCACTTCCATGGGCTGCATGCACTCGTTTGTGTGGGGTGAGACGTATCCAGATTTCATGGACGCGCTGATGCCGCTGGCGTGCCAAGCCGTCGAAGTTGCCGGACGCAATCGTATCTGGCGAAAAATGGTGATTGACGGCATTCGCAACGATCCCGAATGGAAGGGCGGGGAGTATGCGACTGAACCACGCGCGGCGATGGAGATTTCCACCGACATGCTGCTGATCGCCGGCAGCGCCCCGCTGCAGATGCAGAAGAACTTTCCCACTCGCGATGCCGCGGACACGTATCTGGAAACCTACCGCGCCAACAACGCGAAAACATTCGATGCCAACAATTTCCTGTACGCCGTCAGCGCGTCGCGCAATTACAACCCGTCGGCACAGCTTGAAAAAATCCTCGTGCCGGTCATGTGGATTAACTCCGCGGATGACTTTATCAATCCGCCGGAGCTCACGATGGCACAAACCGAAGTGAAGCGGCTGAAGAAGGGGCGATTCATTCTGGTGCCCGCGTCGCTGGAGACCTACGGCCACGGAACGCACACGTACGCCGAGGTGTGGCAGGGATATCTGAAACAGCTGCTCGAGGAATCGCAGCAATGAACGATACGCGAATCGTCAGCACTCGCAGGCAGATCAAAATTGGGGGCGCGCAAAAGCTGTTCGTATCGAGCGCCGTCGTGTTCTTCATCGGGTTGTGCGCGGGAACGACCGCCCTGGCGCAGAGCGAAAATACGGCGACCAATCCAGGTCAGGCTCTTTATCGCGAACATTGCGGCAGCTGTCATGACGGCGGCGCCAGCCGCGCGCCCAGCCGCGCGGCGCTCGAACAAATGTCCGTTGAAAACATACGCTTCGCGCTGACCAAGGGGAGTATGAGCTCGCAAGGCGCGACTTTGACCGCGGCGCAAGTGGACGCGCTCGCCGGCTATCTTTCGAAACTGGATGAATTGAAAGCGCAAGGTCCCACGGACACGAATCTTTGCCCGCAGGGTGGCGCGGCATTTAATCCGACCGCGGACCAGCCTCACTGGAATGGATGGGGCGTGGATGCGACACAGCGCCGATTCCAGCCTGCCCAGATGGCCGGTCTGCGCGCGGATCAGATCCCTAAGCTGAAATTGAAGTGGGCGTTCGGGTATGCGAGCGCGAATCAGGCGTACGCGCAGCCTGCGATTGTGGGCGGCCGAATTTTTGTCGGAAGCGTCGCGCGAAAGGTTTACTCGCTCGATGCGAAAAGCGGATGCATCTACTGGATCATTGATACGGATTTCGCGGTGCGGACCGCGATCAGCGTGGGCGCGAACGGTAACGGCTGGGCCGCGTACTTCGGCGACCAGCACGGAAACGTTTACGCCGTGGATGCATTGACCGGCAAAGTGCTTTGGAAGACGAGCCTCGATCCGCATCCGGACGTGCACGTGACCGGCGCTCCGACGCTCGCTGACGGCAGGCTCTACGTGGGCGTGTCGTCGCTTGAAGAAGTTAGCGGCGCCGACGCCAAGGATGAATGCTGCAAATTTCGCGGAAGCGTATCCTCGCTCGACGCCGCCACGGGAAAAGTGATCTGGAAGAGCTACACGATCTCTGCGGAGCCACAGCCGGTGCGCAAGAACGCGCAGGGCGTGCAACTCTGGGGGCCCTCCGGCGCGGGCATCTGGTCATCGCCAACTGTGGACCTGCAGAGTCGCATGGTCTACGTGACCACGGGCGACAATTACTCCGATCCCGCGACCAACACTTCCGATGCATTCATGGCGTTTGATCTGGAGACCGGAAAACTCGCGTGGTCGAGCCAGATGGCCAAGGGCGACGCTTACAACATTGACTGCGACATACCGGGAAACAAACAGGTCAATTGCCCGCAATCGAAAGGTCCTGATTTCGATTTCGGATCGTCCGCCATTCTGGTCAGCCTGCCGAACGGCCACCGTGCTTTGATCGCCGGAGCGAAATCGGGAGTCGTCTATGCCGTTGATCCCGATGCTCGCGGAAAGCTGCTCTGGCAGAAACGCGTGGGACAGGGCGGGACCCTCGGTGGCGTGCAGTGGGGCTCAGCTGCCGACGCGAACAGTGTGTACGTAGCGGTCTCGGACGAATTGCGCCGGGCTGCTACGCCGGGATCAGCCGCCGGGCAAGATTCCGTCTATGGCGTGCCCTATGAGTTGGACCCGAAGGTCGGCGGCGGCCTATTTGCACTAAAGGTTGAGAGCGGCGATTTCGCGTGGCAAACACCGCATCCGCCATGTGTGAAACCCGGATGCAGCCCCGCGCAATCGGCAGCTGTCAGCGCGATTCCAGGAGTGGTTTTTTCCGGCGGTGTGGATGGACATCTGCGGGCCTACTCAGCCAAGAACGGCCGGATTATCTGGGACGTGGACACCGAGCGCGAATACAAAACCGTCAACGGCGTGAAGGCCAACGGCGGCTCGCTCGACGAATCCGGACCCGTGATTGTCGGCGGCGTGCTGTACGTGAATTCGGGATACTTCTTTCAGGGCAGCACCGCTGGAAATGTGCTGCTGGCGTTTTCGGTGGACGGCAAGTAACCCCGCTTCCCCGCCGCGCGCCCATCGTCAATAGCGTGACCATCGCACTGAACAATTCGGTGAAGTATCTGCGCGGCGTTGGCCCGCAGCGCGCCGCGACGCTCGAGGAGCGCGGCCTCACAACCGTCGGCGACCTGCTCGGGTATCTGCCGTTCCGCTACGAAGACCGAATCCGCTTCACACCCATCGCCGAGATCATTCCCGGACAGGTGCACACCATTCTGGCCGAAGTGACCAGCGGCGGAGGAAGCACCGTGCGCTTCCGGCGCGGGCGCGCCGGGGTGTTTCATGTGACGGTGCGAGACGATTCAGGTTCGCTGCACGCACGTTTCTTTCACGGCGCGTATCTCGAAGGCCGGCTGAAGGAAGGCCAGCGGCTGGTGATGCATGGCAAGGCCGACGTGGACGCGTACCGGCCCGGCCGCATCGAGATGGTTAATCCGCAGATCGAAATTGTGAACGCGAGCGACGAGGGGCCCGGCGATTCGACCGAAGTCGGACGCATCGTCCCGATCTACGAAGCGATTGGCAGCATCAGCTCGCGAATGCTGCGGCGAATTATCTACGGCGTGCTGCGCGATTTCGATGGCGACGTGCCCGACGTGCTTCCCGACGAAATTCGCCAGCGCTACCGCTTCCCTACTCGGCGCGAGGCGCTGCTCTACACCCATTTCCCGCCGAAAGATGAAAATATCGAGCTGCTCAACACGTTTCGAAGTCCTGCGCAGACGCGCCTGATCTTCGAAGAGTTTTTCTACTATCAACTCGCGCTGGCGCTTCGCCGCCTGCGCGAGCATCGCGAGCAAGGGATCGCCATGCGCGTCCGCGAGGAAAAAGTGCGCGAGGCGCTAAAGCGCATTCTGCCGTTCAAGCCGACGGCGGCGCAGAAAAAAGTCCTGGCGGAAATCGCCGCCGATCTCGAGCGGCCCTACCCGATGCACCGGCTGCTCGAGGGCGACGTGGGAAGCGGCAAGACGATCGTGGCGCTGGAAGCGGCTACCATCGTGATCGAGAACGGCTATCAGGTGGCGCTGATGGCGCCGACCGAAATTCTGGCCGCGCAGCATTTCCTTTCGGCGCGTCGCATTTTCGAACCCGCCGGGTACGGAGTGGATTTGATCGTGAGCGGCCGCAAACGCGCGGAACGGGAAGCGGTGCTCGCGCGTGTCGAAAGCGGCGAAACGAAGTTGCTGGTTGGTACGCACGCGTTGATCGAGGATCCGGTAAAGTTTTCAAAGCTGGGACTGGCGATCGTGGACGAGCAGCATCGCTTCGGAGTCCTGCAGCGAAAGCGGCTGATCGAGAAAGGCGCTTCGCCGCACGTCTTGGTAATGACCGCGACTCCTATTCCGCGCACTCTCGCGCTGACTCTGTACGGCGACCTCGATCTCTCCGTGATTGACGAACTGCCGCCAGGACGCACGCCGATTGAAACGCGCTGGGCCTCAGAAGCGCAGCTTACGGGCGTGTGGGAATTTCTGCGCCGCGAAGTCGCAAGCGGGCGGCAGGGATTCGTGCTCTATCCGGTGATCGAGGAATCGAAACAGGAGTTGAAAGCGGCAACCGCCGAGTACGTGCGCCTCGCGAAAATCGTGTTTCCGAAACTGCGCGTCGGGCTGCTACATGGCCGACTGAAGAACGAAGAAAAAGACGCTGTCATGGATCGCTTTCGCCGTGCCGAGCTGGATATTCTGGTGGCAACGACGGTGATCGAAGTCGGCGTGGACGTGCCGAACGCAACCGTGTTGGTGATCGAACACGCCGAGCGATTCGGGCTTGCGCAGCTTCATCAGCTCCGCGGGCGAATCGGGCGAGGCAAGGAAAAATCGCAATGCATACTGGTCGCCCCAAAGACAATCACGGGAGAGGCGCGGGAACGCATCGAAACCATGGTCGCCACATCGAACGGATTCGAAATCGCCGAGCGGGACCTGAAACTGCGCGGCCCGGGCGAGTTTTTCGGGACGCGGCAGCACGGAGACGCGGCGTTTGCGTTCGCGCAACCGCTGCGCGATCACGAACTGCTCGAATTCGCGCGGCGAGAAGCGTTCGCGCTGGCCGAAAATCCAGCGCGCGCGGACGAGCTGGTCGCGCGACTGGAATCAGTCAGTCCGGCGTGGCGGAAACGGTATCATCTGGCGTCGGTCGGATAGAGAGTGGACAGAAACCGTGCGCGTGATTGCGGGAAAATTCGGCAGAAGAAAGCTCAAAGGGCCCGGGCTGCTGCCTTTGCGGCCTACGAGCGACCGCCTGCGCGAAACGCTTTTCAATATCCTGGCGCCTGCAATCGAGGATTCGCTGTTCGTTGATCTGTACGCCGGCACAGGAGCGATCGGCATCGAGGCATTCAGTCGCGGAGCCCAGCAGGTTATTCTTGTCGAGTCGAACGCCAAGGCAGCGCGGCTGGTTCGTGAGAATCTGGCGGAACTTGGAATCCAGGCCGGCGCGGAATTGATGATGGCTGACGCATTAGCCGGTTTGGAAAAGATCGCCGCGCGGCATCTGCTCGCGGATTTTATTTTCCTCGATCCTCCCTACGCCAAAACTCCTGAACACACCGGCGTGCTCGAATATCTCGATGCTTCGCACTTGATTGCGCCTCGAGGACTGGTGATCGTGGAGCACCATTGGCGAGTGAAATTGCCCGAGCGGCTCGACCGGCTGGAACGCACGCGCGAAATCGAGCAGGGCGAGTCCATGCTGAGTTTTTACCAGCTGGCAGCCGCGGCGTAACCCAGGCGCATCACACCCTTCGGGTATACTATCGCCGAACCTATGCCGCCCCCTTCGCCACTCGAATTGCGCCCTATCGAGAGCCATCTCGAGGAACTCCCGCCGCACGCGCGCCTGCCCCGCCTGGATTTGGGAATCGAGTGGGAGTCATCCGGAGAGGTGTTTCGCACCAGCCTGGAAGGTGTGCTGACTGGTCCGCCCGCGCCCAAGGATTGGGAACTCAAGAAGGTTCAAGTCCTGCGGGTGGACTGGGTTGAAGGGAAATTGCCGGGCCGCTCGTTTCTCGCTGCCGTGCTCTGGCACGTGGTCGTCATTTGTCTGCTGATTCTGCCGATCTGGGGATTCTTGCCGCAAGTGAAACAAACGCTCCCGCCGCTCGAAGTCGAAATGACGGTTTACGACCCAACGGATCTGCCGACGATCAAGCTCCCCGCAAACACGCCGAAGCCGACCAAGAAACCAGATGACCCGGCCAAGCAACCGCCTCAACAAGGGGCGGACGCGTTTCATCCACGGCAGACAATTATTTCGATACCCGTCAAGGTGACGCATCCGCGGCAAACGCTGATTCGTCCGGACGCGCCGCCTGCACCGCCGAAAATCGTGACGCCGCTGCCGAACATCGTGCAGTGGTCGAACGCCAATCTGCAGCGGCCGCACCTTGAATTGGCGCCCACCGCTTCGACGCCTCGCTTGCGGCATCACACTGTTGCGGATGCCGTCGCGCCCGACGTCGCCAAAACCGAGAAGAATCCGGGCCCGATTGATGTTGCGCCATCGCCGGTAACAATCGCGCGGCCAAAGATCGCGCTGGATGCGATGTCTACGGCGGTCGCACAGAGGCACGCAACTCACGCAGACGCAGGCCCTGCGCCCGAGGTAGGAGCCGCAGCGGAAGCGGGCGATGCCGGTCTGCGACGGATCATCGCGCTTTCGGCTACACCCGCGCCGCCGGCGCCCGAGGTCAATGTCCCTGAGGGAAATCTCGCGGCGCGGATTTCGATTTCGCCCGAGGGAGGAAAACCGGGCACGCCCGGCGCCTCGGCGCACGGAGCAGCGACTTCTGGTGAGAATGGTGGCGGCGCTTCAACGGCTGCCGGAGTTGCGAACTCAGCGGGCGGAGCGAGCGGTGGTTCACTACCGGCAGCCGTCAGCATCAGTGGCGCGCCGGTGCACCCAGGCAATGGAGGAAATGCCGGCGGGATCACGCCCTCCGGGAATCGCGCGGGCGCGCTGAATCTGAAACCGATGACGGCGTACGAGCCTTCGAGCAGCACGCGCAGGGGTCCCGTGGACGTGACCAAACTCGATCCGAGCCTGCCGCCCGAAAAAATCCTCTCGGGCAAAGAGGTTTACACGCTGCACGTCAACCTGCCGAACCTGACCAGCGCGAGCGGCAGCTGGATTATGGATTTTGCCGAGCTGGATGAACAGGACGGCCCTCCCAAACTGCATAAAGAGTTGGTTGCGTGCCCGGTACCCGTGGAAAAGGCGGATCCAAAATATCCGCCTGAGCTGATCAAGGAGCACGTAAAGGGTCAGGTGATACTCTACGCGATCGTCCGCAAGGATGGATCAGTGGACAGCATTCAAATCGTGCGAGGTCTTGATCCGCAGCTGGATCACAACGCGATCGAGGCTTTGGAGCGGTGGAAATTTCGCCCGGGCACACGCGCGGGCGCTCCCGCGGATTTCGAGAGCGTCATCTACGTCCCATTCAGCTACGTAAACCCGAGAGAGTAGATCTTTTCCGCGACGATCCTCAGGCCGACAATACCTCAATCAGGCGTGATATCTGCTCGGACGTATTGTAGAGATACGGCGCGATGCGAAGCGCATTATCGCGCAGGCTGACGTGGATTTGCGCCGCGCGAACCCTTTCGTAAAGCGCCGGAGTCTCCTCGCGCTTCAGCGCGGAAACGCAAACGTATGGGCCGCGTTTACACCGTTCCTCGGGCGAAGCGAGCATGCAGCGATTCCGCGGAAGGCGCTCGATCAGCTCGCCGACGAGGCCGTCCACGTGCCGCGCGACCGAGTCCAGTCCGATCCGCAGCAGCATATCGAGCGAGGATTCGAACGCCGCCAGATTGGTGAAATTGGCCGTCTCCGGCGAATCCCACCGCCGTGCCCCGGGCACGGGTTGAAACTTATCGGACGGCATGGCGTGAAACTCTCGCGCTCCTTCCAGAGCCATGAAGTAAACCGCGCCCAGCGGCAGCCTCTCGATCCACTCGTTCGCGATCCAGAAAAAGCCCGCGCCATAGGGACCGAGCAGCCATTTATATCCGCTGGCAACGGCCATGGTGGCGCCCGTTTCGCGGATGTTCATGGGCATCGAGCCGGCGCACTGGGTGATGTCGAGCACCAGCGCTGCGCCCACTTTCCGGCATGCCTCGCCAACGGGTGCCGAATCAAGCCTCGCGCCGTTGTCGAATCGCACGAAGCTTGCGGATACGACGCGTGTCTGCGGCCCGATCTGCGCGATGTAATCGTCGGCAGAGATGAAGCGGCCGCGCGGCTCGACCACGCGCACGCGCAGCTTCCCCGCTTTTTCGTATCGCAGCCACGTGGAGAAGTGCGCTGGAAACTCACCGCGGCCGACGAGGACTTCATCGCCGGGCTTCCAGTCAATTCCCGCTGCTACGGACGCGAGGCCTGCGCTCGCGCCACTCGTCACGGCGATTTCATCCGGACGTGCGCCAATGATGCACGAGATTTTTTCGCGGATTCGATCGGGAAGATCGAAGTAGACGGTGTCCCCAAGACGATCGGGACGCTTCTTCCACTCCAGCGCTGCGTGCGCTTCACGCACCGCGGCCAGGGGCAGCGGCCCCTGCAACGCCGCATTCAGATATGCCACTCCTTCAAAATCTGCGAAGTGACTGCGATAGTCCGTGACCAATGTCCGTACCTCCATTCAAGAATCAAGTGTATTCGCGAAAAAGAACGCCAGGAAGGGCCGACGGGGCTCGCTGCGCGGACAAATTGGACTGCGGTCGCTTTTCGCTAAAGCTTCTCGAAGTTGAAAAAAAAGGTCGCGATCAGAAATGTGCGCGCAATTCACGAAACGCCGAAAGAATCAGCAATTTGCCCGTGCCGCTCTCAAGTTCCGATTTTTCCAGCTCCCACGTAGCCGAATGCGGAATGAAAACGGCGTTCAGACCGGACTGCAGCGCCGGATTAATGTCGCTGCGCGGACTATTGCCCACCATCCAGCCGTGCGATTTCACGATTTTGAATTGCTCGATCATCCGTCCGTAAGTACCGGGATCCTTTTCGAGCACGATCTCGATCGCGTCGAAATGGGGCTGCAGGCCGGAGCGCTCGACTTTGGCCGCCTGCTCCGCAGGCTCGCCCTTGGTCAGAAGGATCAACCGGTGGTGCTTGGCGAGGTAGGCGAGCGTCTCGGGAACGCCATCGAGAATGTGCGGCGGCGTGCTTTCAAGCTCGTGGGCCATTTGCTCGATATCTTTCACCATCTCCCGACGCGCTGAATTCCCGGCGAGCTTCAGGTACGTATCCTCCAAAGATCGCCGGAAGCTGCGCACACCGTAGCCATGCTGGCGAATATTTCGGCGCTCGGTTTCGTTCAGGATGTGGCGGATATATTCGCGCGTGTAGCCAAGATGTTCGAGCCGCGTGATGAAGTCATCTATGGTCTTCTCAAAGAAGATGTTGTTTTCCCAGAGGGTATCGTCGGCGTCAATGAGAAGGGTGTGGCGTGCCATGCTGTATCCCCGAATCCAAATCTTGCGCCAGCAGAAATGATAAGAGAAGTGAATTCTGGTGGTGTCCTAAGTGCGGAAGTAAGCACGAAAAAGTGTGTCACTTCTTGGGTACCGCTTTCCTTTGTTTTCAAGGAGTTACGTCGCGAATTACTTTGCAGGGTGTGTCACTTCTTTTGGTGATTTGTGTGCGGTTGTGCGCCCAAAGGTCCCATGGCTAAAGCCATCCTATGTGGGGTGTGCTTCGTTGGCCTGAAGGCCCACGCTTTCACCGGAACTGCAGAGACAATTCCAGCGGTGGCGCGACGCAAAGTCCCATGGCTGAAGCCATGATTAATGCGGGTGTGTTTCGTGGGCCTAAAGGCCCACGCTTTCACCGGAACTGCGAATCACCGGGGCTGCGCATTTAGTTGCCAAAGAGCATCCGGCTCTCGTCCAGAGAGCGGTTGTGCGGCCAAACGTCCCATGGCTAAAGCCATGATTAACGAGGGTGTGTTTCGTGGGCCTGAAGGCCCACGCTTTCACCGGAACTGCAAAGGCAGAATGTGTCGCGCCTACGGCGCTCGGGAATAGACGACCGTGTAACCCCGCCCGGCAGGGCGGGGCTTTCTTCTGCCGCGCCTACGGCGCTTCGAAAGACGCGGGCCCCGATTCTCACACGGACTCTTACGGGCGTCACTCTTACCGCAACGCACGGAGAGATCCCTCGGCTCTTAGCTACTGCGACTCGCTCCCTTCCTGCGTCAGGGTAGGCGGGACTGCGATTGATCTTCCGGGCGCGCAACAATATCTAGCAGGGAGAAGCTCGTAGGAGCACAGACAGGAGTGTCTGTACCACGAAAGGCCATTCAATTGTCAAAGAGCAATACGGCGCTCGTCGAGAGAGCCGGGGCGGACGGAGCGTCCGGTCTCCCAGACTCGACTCGCCGTCGACACTGGGAGCCCTGTCATCAGGGCCGAAAACTGCCCCTACTGACGCTAATGTATTTTGGGATCGCTGTCTATTGTGGAAACTACGCATACCCGCAGGGAGCAGAGCACGCGAGAGTTACAGCGGCGCGGGGGGCTGGAGGCATTTTCCTCTGGGCTGAGGCCCCCACTCTTTCTGGCCCATATGTCGGAGCTCCCTCGGCTGCGCTCCCTTCCTTCGTCAGGGCAGGCGGGACAAGTTCGGGTCCCACCCCATAAAAGGCGCAAAGTTGCGAAGCGCAATTCGAGATTAGGACACTACGTGGATTCTCAGGATGGCGATGCGTTGCGGCAAGCGCCGGGCGCGAAATCTTCGTCAGGCGAGGGCGGGAAGAAATTCGTACCGTTCGATCTGGGCCGCCACGCCGCGGCGGCCGTTATGCGAATCAACGCGGAGGACGCGGGCATAGCAACGAATGTGCACGTCACCCGCGAGAGTGATCTGCTGAGGAAGCGTGAGAACGAATTCGATGGAACTGCCGGATTCCAAGTTTGCTTCGATCAGGAAGTAAAGGCCGCGAAAACTCACGTCGCGGGTTTCTCCGGGTTTCTCCGCGACCCCATCGCCTGCCGAGAATCGGACTCTCAGGGGAAGCATCATTGAAAAGCGCCGGGCGGCGCGACGCTCCACACCGTTCTCCATGAGCCCTCCGTACCTCGGGACTCAGCAAAGATACTATCGCTCCCTGTGGGGCGCAACGGATTTTCAGGCGCTGCTCGGAGAGCCGAGCGAAACATCTGCCGTGCACCGCGTAGAAACTTCGCCACGTGCACCGAGACGAACCCCCGTGACTCCCTCGCGGCCTTTAACGAGTATGTATGTTTGACGTGCGCGAGCCGTGCCGCTACGATGGGGCCATGTCGGAGCCCGTCACGTCGGTCGAACTCCGGAAACACCCGCGGGCGCAGCTCAAGCTGCCCGCGCGTATCCGCTGGCACGGCCCCATTGGCATGCGGCTCGAACCAACTCAAACGGTGGATGTCTCCCGCGAGGGGATGTTATTTCATCGGGGCGAACCCTGCGACAGGCTCGCGCGCGTCTGGGTCGCATTCCCGTTCGATCCCGCCCAAGGCGCGGCCACGCAGCCGGAGACACCGGCGCGGATCGTGCGTGTGGAACCCGATGCAGAAGGAGGCTACTGGGTCGCGCTGCGCTTCGAATCAACGGCGCGAACGGCGAAGGTGCCCTCCGGCCGAGAGCGCCGGGAGTCGGAACGAATTCCCTTCGCACTGCCGATTTTCGTTCGACTCGCTGGAACTCCCTGGCCCGAAGAATTCATGACTCAGGATATTTCACAGCACGGCGCGCGGTTTGAAACCTCGCATATCTACGTCCCGGGCGACAAAATACTGGCCAAAATACCCTGGGGCGAATGGTCAAGGACGGGCGAAGTGGCCGGGCGCGTGGTGCGTGTCGAAACGATGGAGGACGCGCCGGGACCGGCGCCGGTCGCCAACCCCGAGGCCGGCAGAAGCGCGATGATCACGTCCGTCGCGGTGGAATGGATGAGGACGGCGACATCCTGAACCGCGCACTCCTTTTGAACGAAGGCTCTCATGCGATGACTTTCCGAAAAACCCCCTCGCGCAGATCTTGATGGCAGACGTCTTTCATCGCAGTCTTTTCCTGGCTGGCCCTGCGGGGCGGCTCGAAGCTCTGCTCTGGACTTCTTCTGTCCCCGATCCCAAGTTCGTCGCGGTGGTCTGCCATCCACATCCTCTATTCGGCGGCACGATGCACAACAAAGTTGTGTTTCAGACCGCGAAGGCGCTTCATCAACATGGAGCCGCGGTGCTGCGATTCAATTTTCGCGGCGTGGAACAAAGCGAGGGGGTGCACGACCGCGGCCAGGGCGAACAGGACGATGTTCGCTCGGCGATTGACTATCTCGCGAACGAATTTTCGGGGCGGCCGATTCTGGTTGCGGGATTCAGCTTCGGCTCATCGGTGGGTTTACGAGTGGGCTGCGGCGACAGGCGCGTGGCACAAGTGATCGGCCTAGGATTACCCGTGGATAACCTGGACATGAGCTTTCTGCGCGCGTGCGAGAAGCCAAAGTTGCTGATCCAAGGAGGGAACGATCAGTTCGGGGCACGCGCCAGTATCGAGGCGCTCTTCGCGACGCTCCCCGAGCCTAAGCGGCTGGTAATCGTAGAAGGCGCGGACCATTTTTTCACGGGGCAGCTCGACGAAGTCGGACCGGCGATTGATGCGTGGCTTGACGCGGAAAAGTTCTAGACCCGAGAATCGAAACCCTAAACGCGCGGCTCAAACAATTTGAGGAACTGATCTCGGGGCGCTGGCTCGATGCCGATCACTTCGAGATTGGCTTGGACGTGCTCGGCGTGGCTCATTCCCGCGAGCGCCGTGGTAACGCCGGGAACCGATCTTGCGAATTGAAGCGCGCTTACCGAGTCTTTCTTCGTGCCGAGCGCCGCTGCGATATAGGGCGGCAGATTCCGCGTGAGCTGGCCCTGCAGCAGCGCCGCGCTCGATATCAGAGTAATTTTCAGAGCGCGAGCCGCCTGCACCATCGCCATCGTCTTGCCTTCGACGATCTGGTTCGGGCGCAGAAGCGCCTCGGGCATGGCGAGATTCAACGGCAACTGCACGAAGCGGAAGTGGTGCTCCGCGCCGCCGACGTCCCGGGCGATTCCCTCCATGGCGGCCAGCGAAAGATAGCCCTGCAATTTCGATTCGTCGCGGAAAGCGTTCCAGGTGGCGAGTCCGTACGCGCCGATTTTTCCAGCAGCGACCGCCGTTTCCAAGAACGTGAACGCCTCGCCAATCCGACGGCGAAATTCTTCCGGCGGCACATCGCTCAATTGCGTTTCCGGATTGTGCAGGTAGAAAACGTCCACGCAATCCACGCCCAGATTGCGGCGGCTGCGATCGAGCTGGTCGGCCAGATAGCGCGGCGTCATGCAGTGGCAGCCCGCGGCGATGTCATCCGGACGGAAAATTCCCGGCTCGATGTACTCGCGCGCGAAATATTCGTTGGCGTCGTCCGGCATCTCGCCGTCCGGGGTGAGAAAGCCTGCCTTGGTGCAAATGACAATTTCGTCACGGGGAAAACCTTTGGCGACGAGCTGCCTGAGCGCGGCGCCCACGGAGCGCTCGCTGCGCTGCAGGCGATAATTGATCGCCGAATCCACCACGTTGATGCCGCCTTCGACGGCAGCGACCACGGCTGCCGTATACCCCTCGTCGGTGACCTTGTCCGGCTCTCCGAGATACGTCCCGATGCCGATGGACGAGAGAACCAGCCCGGCCTGCACGTCGCGAAAATGTCCCGCGGCCGCGCGTCCTTGAAATCGTGCCGCGTAGCGCAGAGTGCCCTTCGCTGAGGCGCAGCCGGGCAAGCGTTTGTCGTCAGATTTTGCAGCAGAGGACATCAAGCCTCGTTTCGCGGCGAAAAGTGCAGAGCCGGCGAAGTATATCAGAACAGTTTGATGCGAGCGGACGGCGCTCCGACATCAAGGCCCGATGCGCGCCGTGATTTCCTCGGCCGGATTCTCGGCCAGCATTTGCGCGGCGATCAACGAACGCGCCTCGACGCGGATCTTCGGCAGGTAACGCGCGAACGCAATCGCGCCCGCAATAGCCAGCACGCCGCCGATGGCGACAGTCCGCGGAGCACCGATACGATCCGCCGCCGCCCCCGACATCAGCGCCCCGAACGGCGCCATGCCCATGAACATCATCGAATAGACCGCCATGGTCCGGCCGCGCAAGCGATCGGGCACCATGGCCTGCACCAGTGTGTTCGAACACGACATCTGCGTCATCATCGAGAATCCAACGCCGACGAGCAGCAGCGTCGAGAGCAAAGTCCAACGCGAAAAAGAGAACAGGATCAGCGTGATGCCGAAGCCGCCGCAGGCGATGAACACCCAGCGCCCGAGTCCACCGACTCCGCGGCGGGACGCGATCAAAAGCGCGCCGCTCATCGCGCCGACACCGGTCGCGCCCATCAAAATGCCGAGCGTTCGGGCGTTGCCGTGAAGAATTTTTGCGGCGAAGACTGGCATTAGAACCGAATAGGGCATAGCCACCAGGCTCACGACGCCGATGAGCAGAAGTAGTGCGCGAATCGGCGCGGTATCGCGCACGAAACGGAACCCTTCGGCAATGTGCTCGAGCGGAGAGGCGAAGACCGCCGGCGCCTTGGGCGGGATGCGCATCAGCAGCAGCCCGGCGATCACGGCGATGTAACTGACGGAATTCGCGAAGAAACACCAGCCTTCGCCAATGCTCGCGACCAATATTCCCGCAATCGCCGGTCCGATGATGCGCGCGCCGTTGAACATCGAGGAGTTGAGCGCGATCGCATTCATCAAATCCTCGCGCCCGACCATTTCGACCAGAAATGATTGGCGCGCGGGAATATCGAACGCGTTCACCGCTCCCATAAGCGCAGCCAGCACGATCACCTGCATCACGGTGACGCGCTTGCTCAGCGTTAACGCCGCCAGAATGCCTGCAAGAATCATGGACGCGGTCTGCGTAGCAATTACGATCTTGCGGCGATTAAAACGATCCGCCACCATCCCGCTCAGCGGTGCCAGCAGGAATACGGGAATCTGGCCCGCGAAGGTCACCGTGCCAAGCAACAGCGATGATCCGGTGAGCCGATAAACGAGCCACGCCTCGGCGACCGTATCCATCCACGTGCCGACGAGCGAGATCATCTGGCCGCTGAAGAAGAGCTGAAAATTGCGATGTTTCAGCGAGCGAACTGTGTCGCGAAACCGCGAATGTTTTGCCGGCGCAGTTTGCGTGGATCGTGCGGTGACCGTCTCTGACATTGTTCAGTCAATTGTACGATGCAATCGGGCGCGACGCTCCCGGCGATTGGGGCGGGGATTTCTTCAGGCGGTCGGCTTGGGCGCTTCGCTCGATGTCGGAGCTGGGGGAGCGAGCAACCTTCCGCATGCTCGCAGGATTCGGCGATAGGGCCATTCTTCTTCGCGAAACAGAATCTCGCCTTCGCGCGGCTTGGAATAGAACCAGCGGGTCACAAGTGACAGGTGCTCGGCCAGCTCCGGATGCGCCGTGCGCAGCCCGTATCGCGCGCGATAGTCTGCCGGGGCAACTGCGTGATTGGCCGGCTCGGGCACGCTTGATTCGAAGTCTTTGCGCGCGGTTGATCCGTGTTTATCTGTGTTGAACTGTGGCTCGAGCCTTTCTCGCAGGATCGCCTCGACGGAGCGCGGCTGGCTTGATAGTTCCGCGAAATCAAGGAAGAACGGCTCGCCGAGAACTCCGCCGCGAAGTGGAAACACCGCGACGGTTTTTTCCTCGACGGCTCGCTGCAAGATCACTGCATCGAGGTCTTCGATTCGCCTCGCAAGCTCCGGCAACCCGCGTAGCGCATCCGACACTTTTTCCAGGCGCTTGTGCAGCGCGGCGGCGCGCTCGAAATCGAGCGCTTCGCTGGCCGCTTCCCTTTCCCGCTCGAATTTCGCTGTCAGCGCGGCGCCGGTCGTATCGAGAGTCTCAAGCACACGGCCGACTTCCACGTCGTATTCCTGCTTGGTGCATCCAGCGAAACACGGCGCGAGGCACATTTTCATCTCCGAATAGATGCAGCCGGGAAAACTCGGATCGCGCCGAATTTTGATCTGGCAGCGCCGAATCTTGAATAGATCGAGGAAACCCTCGGAGAAAGTATCCGCCGCGCGGCGCGATGCGAAGGGGCCGAAATAGAATCCCTGATCGCCGGCGAGCCTCCGCGTGACATAGCACCGCGGATACTCATTTCGCAGATTCACTTTCAGCAGCGCAGGCGGACGCAGCCGAAGCAGATCGCGGTAGCGGTCCGGAAAGGTCGCTCGCGCATGTTGATAGAGCGCGAGAGTCTGTTCGAATTTCGAACCGGTGAGCCGACAGCGAATCCGCGCAGCAACGTCGCGCAGATTGAGCCGTTTCGCGCCAGGCTCGGGAGAGCGAAGCAGGCGCTCGGCGGCGCGACGCAGATCCGCGGTCCGCACCAGATGCGGATGCGCTTGCGGCTCGCGCATCTCGATCAGCAGAATTCCGGCGCGTTCGGGCACAGCCGCAAAGAAAGCTTCATCGCGCGTGAGATCAAATTCGTGGCTGAAATCAAGCTCCAGCATGATGCCAGCATACACTGAGATCAAAATCGCGCTGCAGGGTGAGTCGCAGGCTACGGGCAGGCTCTACGTGGCGACACCGATTCTGTTGAGGACGGTCTGATTTTCCTTTTGCATCCGCCAGCCGCGGACCAGCGGCACCGGCCAAACCGCGCGCCACGCTCCAAGAATGGCCCCCTTCCAGGTCAGCCGATAATTTTCGCCCTTCGCGTCCAGGTACATGTATCCGTGCTCCTGCTGCCAGGGACCGTAGCGATCGAGACGCCGCTTCAGCTCCGCTAATTCCTGGCCCGGAGGCGGCAGCACCGGCAGCGCACCGTGCGTGATCTCATTGACCAGCATCCGATGGACGCGATACAGCGTGTAGACATCCTGAATTTGCGGGAAACGAAACACGTGGTGCTGCGGCAACGGGAAAAGCACCGGCGCGGTGGAATCAGTGCTCGTATCAATCTGCATTTCTTCCGAACAGCGCGTCATGAATTCCATGAAGCGTACTTTCTTAGCACGGGATATTATGAAGACAACGCCCGCCCACTCAGCCGTATGTGGATTGCTCAGCAGCGCCATGAACGATTCCGTCCGCGCGGCGATGCTGCCGAGATTCAGGTAGGCAACCACGTCAAAGTTCCAAAGCGCAAATGTCGCCACGCGCGGCTCTATGAATTCGCGCACTTCCGCGGGCAGTTCTTCGAACGGAACGACGCGGGGCTCAACCTTCGCCCGATATCGAAACTGAATGCGCAGCACGATGGGACCGAGGATCAAAACTATGCCGTAAAACAAGAGAACGAAGAAGAGAGCCGCTTGGGAAAAGGTCTCCATGACGCCGAGTGTTGCCTCGCTAGTGTGGAAATAATGTCACGCGCGATACGGGGCGCTCAAGCTCCGATGGATTTCAGCACCCAGGAGGCGATCACGAGCCTCTGTATCTCGCTCGTCCCCTCATAGATTTCAGTGATTCGCGCGTCGCGGTAGTTGCGTTCGACGGGATATTCGCGGCTGTAACCGTTGCCGCCATGAATCTGGATCGCTTTGTGCGCCACGCGCGTGGCCATTTCGCTGGCAAAAAGCTTCGCCGTCGCCGCCTCCATCGAAAAGCGGGAGCCTGAATCCTGTTTCCAGGCTGCCCGCCGCACCAGCAATCGCGCCGCGTCAATTTCAGTGGCCATGTCCGCGAGCATGAACTGGATGGCCTGAAATTCCGCGATTGGATGGCCAAATGCCTGCCGCTCGCGCGCGTAGGCGAGCGCCGCTTCGAACGCGCCCTGCGCGATTCCGGTGGCCTGCGAGGCGATGCCGATGCGTCCACCGTCAAGCATGGAGAGCGCGATTTTGTAGCCCTGCCCTTCGTCTCCGATGCGATTCGCGGCGGGGACTTCGCAGTCGTCGAAGGAAAGCGCCGTGCATGCGGTGGCGTGAATGCCGAGTTTCTTTTCTTCTTTGCCGACCGTGAACCCCGGCGTACCCTTCTCGACGACAAGCGCTGTGATTCCCTTCTCGCCCTTTTCAGGCTGCGTATTCACGTAGATGATTCCCGCGTCAGCCACGCCACCGTTGGTGATCCATGCCTTTGCGCCGTTCACGACGTACCGGTCGCCTTTGCGGACCGCCTTCGTTGAAAGCGCAGCTGCGTTGGAACCAGCCTGCGGCTCGGTGAGCGCGTAGCACCCGATCTTTTCGCCGCGTGCATACGGTACGAGGAATTTCTGCTTCTGCTCTTCCGTACCGAAGTGCTCGATCGTGGCGCAGTAGAGAGAATTCTGTACCGAAAGGATCACGGCGGTCGAAGCGCAGGCGCGCGCGATTTCCTCGATCACAATCGAATAGCAGATGTGATCCATTCCCGCGCCGCCGTATTTTTCCGAGATGCAAACGCCGGTCAGCCCCAGCTCCCCGGCCTTGCGAAAAATCTCGAGCGGGAAACGGCCCGTCTCGTCGAGTTCCTTGGCGACGGGCTTCACCTCGACTTCGGCAAACTCGCGCACGCTGCGTTGCAGCAGTTTTTGTTCTTCGTTGAGCTCGATATTCACTAGCGCGTCCCGGATTCCCTTTCCGACCGCTGTGCTTCACGTAATTGTACAGCGGAACGGGCGGCCGCGACCGCGGGCGTGCCCGGCTGACCCCTTCCCGCCCGGGGGCGCTATAATTTTAGTATCCCCAAGTAAGGAGACAGAAAATGGAACATCGTCTGAACCCCTTCAAAGCCTCGCCAAACGGCTATCAAGCGATCGCGGCTCTCGAAAACTTCGTCACTTCCTGCGGCCTCGAACGGCCGTTGCTGGAACTCGTGAAGATGCGCGCCTCGCAGATCAACGGCTGCGCCTACTGCCTCGACATGCACAGCAAAAACGCTCGCGCACTCGGAGAAACCGAGCAGCGCCTTTATCTCCTGAATGCATGGCGGGAATCCCCGTTCTATTCCGAGCGCGAGCGAGCCGCGCTCGAGTGGACCGAAGCGATCACGCTCATCGCGGGGCACCATGCTTCCGACGACGTGTACGAAAGAGTGGCGAAGCAGTTCAGCGAGGCGGAGCTTGCGAACCTGACCCTCGCTATTGCCACGATCAACAGCTGGAACCGCCTGAGCATCGCATTCCAGGTCGTCCCGGGCTCCTACAAATCGAATCTGCAGCCCCTGAAGGCCAGCGCTTAAGGCGTTCGGCCGGACACCAGCGCCGCCCTTGAGGCAACCCGGAGGGCGGCCCAGGCCAGCCTTCTTGGCTGGCCGATTTTCGAGGCGTGGCAACGATCCCTGTATTTGCGGCGCGCCGCGTAAATCCTCTATACTCCTCGTGTAGCCAAGTAAGCCCGGGTGTGCGGCCCATGCAGAGCCCTCCCGGATGCCTCAAGCGCCTAATGATTGATCTGACCGAGAAAATCAAAAAGAAGCTCAAGGATGAAATCGCACTCCTCGAGCACGAACTGCACGACGAGCTTCCCAAGGAAATCAAGGTCGCTCGCGCGCATGGCGATCTTTCCGAGAATGCCGAGTACAAGTATGCCAAGGAGCGCCAGGCGTACGTTTCGGCGCGCCTGGGCCAGCTTCACCAGCGCATGGCCGACATCTCGATGCTCAACTTGAACAATTTACCGAAGGACCGCGCGGCCTATGGCTCAACTCTGGTGGTACGAGACGTTGCGAAGGCCACCAAAATCGAGTACAAACTCGTAACGGTCGAAGAAGCCGACGCGACCAAGGGATTAATCTCGACGACCTCTCCGATTGGACGCGCGCTGCTCGGAAAAAAAGTGGGCGACGAAGTGACGGTCACGACGCCTGCAGGCATTAAAGAATATGAAGTCATGCGGCTGACCACGATCTATGACCAGGAATAGTGGAGTGATCTGGACTTCATGTTGACCCGCGCCATCGGCCGGTATCTTTCCTGGCCCGTTGACCGACTCGCCGCCCTTCTGGCTCCCACGGGAATCCCTCCGAACGTCATCACATGGTGCGCGCTGGTCGCGAATCTCTGGGCTGGAATGCTGTTTGCCCGGGGACGCTTTGCGGCTGCCGGCGGGGTAATAATCCTCGCGGGCCTGTGCGACCTGCTGGATGGGCCGGTGGCGCGTCTTCAGAATCGGGTTTCGCTCTTTGGCGGTTTCCTCGATTCCATTCTCGACCGTTACGCTGACCTGATGCTGTTTCTTGGCTTGCTGGTCTACTACGCGCAAGTGAACCGCTTCCGTTACGCGGTTCTCGCCGGCGCGGCCATGGCCGGATCAGTGATGGTCAGCTACGCGAAGGCGCGCGCCGAATCGCTGGTGCCGACCGCGGAAATCGGATTCTGGGAGCGGCCCGAGCGCCTTGTATTGATGATTCTTGGCGCGCTTACCAATCGCATTGACGTGGCGCTTTGGCTCTTAGCGATCGGCCCCAATATCACCGTGATTCACCGCATCCTGCACACTTGGAAGCAGACGCGTGGCCGCGATCTTCACCCGGTTACGATGCCCATCCAGAGCGGCAGCGCCACACCAGCCCGCGACGCAGCGCCTTTGTTGACCCGCACTGCAGGACGCGGACGCATCTAGCCCGGCCCCTCGGGCATCTGATTACCGTCCATTCACACAGTTGGGGTAAAATCGCGCAGACGACACGCACCATTCCAATGGAGGCACATATGGCAATTCGCGATTCGTTCCTGCCTGAATTCGAACACGAAATGGAAACCACGCGGAAGACGCTCGAACGCGTCCCCGAAGACAAAACGACATGGAAACCGCACGATACATCCATGGCCATGGGCCGCTTGGCCGGCCACATCGCTGAGATGGCCGGGTTTGCCGCCGCCACATTTAACGGTGATTCCTTCGATTTCGCGCCGCCGGGAGCGCCCCCCATGCAGCCAACGGTCATGACTTCGCGCAAGCAGTTGCTCGAAATCTTCGACAAGAACGTCACCGCCGCGCGCGCCGCGATCTCGAAGGCAAGTGACGAAGATCTGCAGAAAACCTGGACGCTGATGAACGGCGGGAAGACGTTTTTCTCGATGCCGCGCATCGCCGTCCTACGGGGAATGATTCTCAACCACGTGATCCATCATCGCGGCCAGCTTTCGGTTTACCTGCGGATGAATCAGGTGCCCGTCCCTTCGATCTACGGCCCGTCCGGCGATGAAGGTCGGATGTAACGCATTCACGGATAATCCGCGAAATGATATTGTGGCGGCCGGTTCGTCCCTGCTGCTCTGGACGAATCGGCCGGCTCCATTTTCAGAGCCGTCCGTTGGCGAATCCCGATTTCGATTCGTGAAAGCAGCTTTTCAACAAATGTCACGATCGCTTCTCTGCCTCGGCTTGGTTGGGCTGATTTGCACCGATGTGTGGTCTCAGAACCCGGTCATGAGCCGCCACGATCATCAGCCGCAGGTCAGCTACCGCGATCTGCCCCCGCCTCCGCTGATGCAGGGAATCGGCGACGCCAGTCTGAAAATCACCACGAACTCTGACGCTGCCCAGGCCTACTTCAACCAAGGCCTTCGTTTGTTGCACGACTTTTGGTATTTCGAATCCTACCGTGCGTTCAAAGAGACTGCCCGCCTCGATCCCTCCGCAGCGATGGCGTATTGGGGCGAGTTTGAGGCTCTGAACACGGGCGGGCCGCAGAATGACAATGGATCGGCTGCGCTGCAAAAGGCGAAATCGCTCGAGGACAAGGTTTCTGAGCATGAACGCCTTTACATCCGCGCAGCGGAACATCAAGTCCACGAAGACAAACCCGACGAGAAGGCGGCATACCGGCGTGAAATGGAGACTCTCATTGATCGGTATCCGGATGACGTGGACGCCCAGGCGCTGCTCGCGCTCGCGGTGATGTCCGGTTACGACACCGATGGCCGGCCGCGCGAAGGTCAACTCTACTCGCAGGCAATCTTGCGCAATCTTTTGGCTGCTCACCCAGGAAACGCCGCTGCCAATCATTATTGGATACACGCAATGGAAGATAGTTCGCGACCGGAGCTTGCGCTTCACAGCGCCGATGTCCTCGCAAGCATGGCGCCCAATTCCGGGCACATGGTTCACATGCCGGGCCACATCTATTGGCGCGTCGGGGATTACGAAAGGTCACGGCAATCGTTCGTGGATTCGGTGCGCGTGGACGAAGCGTACATGGCGGCACAGGGTATCAAACCCGAAGAAGACTGGAATTACGCGCACAACCTGGCGTACCTGATCGCGGCGTGTGCCGAATCTGGCCGCTACCGCGAGGGCCTCGAATGGGCGAAGAGGCTCCGGGACATGCCCATGCCGCTCGGAACGACTTCCGCTCGATTCGTAACTTGGGCGGGTGCCAGCGTGGCGCGGGTCAATATCCGCTTCGGCGATTGGCAAGCCGTACCACAAAATCCGATATCGTTCGGCACCGACGCCGCTTCGGCCAGCGTGGCGGCGAAAGCCTATTCGGACGGATTAAACACCTACTCGAGAGGCATGGCGGCCCTCGACCGTGGAGATTTGGCCGATGCATCGAAACAAGCCGACGCACTCGACGCATCGCTCTGGCGATTGCAAGCCACGAAGCCGAAAAAAATGGACGCCGACGCGATGGATGATCACTCGAACGACCATTCCGAGGACGACCCGTCGGAAATCCTGAACCTAATGGGAACGATGTCGCTCGACCTTCGCGGCAGGCTTACGGCCGCTCAGGGAGACGTCCCCGCAGGAATCAAGCTGCTGGAACAAGCTGCGGATAAAGAAAAAAGCCTCGGCTATTCGGAGCCGCCTCGGTACTTTCGTCCCGAACAGGAGAGCATCGGTTACGCATACCTCAAATCAAAGCAGTGGGAGAAAGCCCGCGATGCATTCAATGAAGCGCTGAAGCAACGTCCCAGGAGCGGCCACGCCCTTTATGGAATTGCTCAGTCCTACGCGATGGCTGGCGATGCAATCCACGCCACCGCTGCGTACCGGGATTTTCTCGCCGCCTGGCCGCACGCCGATAGCGACCTGCCACAAGTAAAACAAGCCAACGCGTGGCTTGCATCCCATCCTGAATAACTCGCGCGATGAGCGCTTGTTGCTAATGGCGCCCGGCTGAAGGAATTACCGCGTCACCCCACGACACCTGAATCTTCGACTTGCGCGGCATCGCTTTCTCGGAAATTCGCGCACGGCGTTCGGATCGAGCCTGTGCATTCTTCGTATCGCGATCCTTGAATTCCGGCATCACCTCTTGCGAGAAGAGTCGAAGCGAATCGCATTGCTGATCGAGCGTAAGCCGGCCAACTTGCCGCACCGCGATCACCTGGTCAATACCCGCGTCCTCATACTCCCGCAGGGTCTGGCGTAGCTTCTGGGGCGTGCCGACGCAGGCCTGCGCGATAAATTCGGGCGAAACAGGCTCCTTGGGATTCGTCGTGTATTCCTTCCAGATGTCGGTCTTGCCGGGATGATGTTCGCCGAAAAAACTGTAGTGCCCCAACCCATATACGAAGAAGCCGTAGTTTTCGATGGCGGCTGCTTCGGCGCGCTTCTGGTCCTTGTCGCAGAGAAAAGGCGTCGCGATCGCGAAATTGGGATTCACGGCGTACCCGAGCGGCTCGCATTCGTTTTCCATCGTCGTGTAGTAATCCTTCACCCACTGGCGCGCCTCAGCCGCGGTGACGAAGGAAAACGTCAGCGCGCCCAGGCCCAGCCTCGCTGCGTCAATGATTGATTCGCGCCGCGAACACGCCATCCAAAGCGGCGGATGCGGTTTCTGCAGAGGCTTCGGTACCAGGTTCCGCGGCGGCACCTTCACATACTTGCCCTCGAATCCCGTAAAGGGATCCTCCACCAGCATTCGCACCGCGACGCGCATTCCCTCCAGCTGCATCGCTTTTTTCTCTGCCTGCGGCACCAGGAATCCGCCCAGCTCGGTCGTCGTCGCGCCGGATCCCATGCCGAATTCGCAGCGGCCATTGCTAATCAGGTCGAGCGCGGCAATGCGCTCCGCGACGCGCGCCGGGTGATTGATCTGCGGCGGCGTCTGAATGATTCCATGCGCCAGCCGGATGTTTTTCGTCCGCTGGCTGCACGCAGCCAGAAAAATCTCGGGAGCCGACGCGTGCGAGTATTCCTCGAGAAAATGGTGCTCTGTCGCCCAAACATAATCGAAGCCGCACTGGTCGGAGAGCTCCGCGATATCCAGCGCGTTGTTCAGAAGCGTGCGCTCGGATTCGCTCGTCCAGGGGCGCGGAAGCCCCATTAAATGTATGCCGCCAAATTTCATCGGGTGCCTTTCTGATTCGTGTGCGAAGCGTATTTTACGCCACCGTGGAAGCCAGGGTGCCTGATGAAGCGGTAGGCGCGGGGAATCGCGGCTTACGGCATTCGCATGCCGGTACGCGCGCAGTCCTCAAACATGGACAGCAGATTCGTGAGCCCCAGAAGATCTCTAATTGATTTGTTGTAATTGATCAGCAGCAGCTCGCAATGCTCCTTCTTCGCCGATACGTATAGCCCCACGATTGCGCCGAGCCCCGAGCTATCCATGCGAATCAGCTCGTTGAGATCCAGGACGATCCGTTTGGTATGAGGGAGGTGTCCTCTGACATGCTTCTTCAGCGAATCGGAATGTTCGCTCGTCAGCCGGCCGATACAAAAGATGACGATTGCGTCCTGCCGCGTATCGGTTCGCATCATGAAGCCGGCTGTCGAGGATGTTGTTGGTTCCGGTGACATATCAGACTCCCTCTCGCTGAAATCGCCTACCGCTAAACGCGCCGCCGACACAGATGCGAGCATATTCTACGCCGAAGACCGCGGCGCGCAAGCGCACCTGCTCACAGGCTCTGCGCCGGCGGATCCAAGGCCGCTCGGCGCGTCGCATAGAAATGAAACCCCACCAGGAAAATTGCGGCGGCCAGATAGCTTAGAGCAAAAGCAGGGGCCGCGAAAAAGCCGATCACGGTTTCGACGCCGAGGCCCGTGATCCGAAACGCATGAATAAATCCCGTACAGGATAGCGCCGCGGCCCCGACGAGCCACGCGGCAGCATGAAGGAAGCGCCGGTCCAACAGGTAGGCGATCACTGCGGCCCAGATCATCGAAACCAGCAGAGCGCCCTGGCTCAGTGCGATCAATCCATAGATGTATAGCTGATCGCCGAACAGAGGCGCGCTCTGCAGGAAGCTCGATCCCGCCGTGCGCAGAGCGACGTCAATTAGTCCCACGGCCCATGATGCGATCATCGGAATCAATCCGAACGCAACGGCAATCGCGTGCGATTTCGGAATCTCGGTGAACGCCTGCGCGACCATCACCAGCCCGAACCACACCACGATCATCGCCACAACTTCGAGGGGAACCACGCGAAGTACCGGCACCACCAGCCCTGTGAGGCACACCAGCATCGTCGCCGTGCCGCTCAAGATCGAATAGCCCGAGCGGGCGCCCAGCTCCTTGTGCGCCATATGCCCAAAATAAAGCGCCGTCGGAAACGGGCTGCCGAAAAGTGCCGCAGCCAGAGTCGCAAGTCCGTTGACGAGCAGCGACGGCCGCGTCGGGTAGTCGTCTCCCGCGACCTGGACGCTTTCCAGAACCTGCAACGAAACGATCGTGTCGAGCACGCTCATGGGAAGAATCACAGAAAGAAACTTCCAGCCTTCGCCGTGAATCACAAACGAGATCAGGTTCAACGGGTGCGGAAGATAAATCCCCGGCTTCATCGAGACCTGCGACATTGGCAAATGATACAGATGCGTCCACTTCAGGAGCGCTGCCAGCAAAGCTCCCACGACCAGGCAGACAAGACCGCCTGGAATTCGAAAGGGCAGGCGAATTCGCGAAGAAAAAATCGTCAGGACGATGATGGCCGGAATCAATCCCAGCTCCGGCGTTTGAAATACGCGCAGGACGAAATCCAGACACAGGAACGCCATCGCCGTTCCAGCGAGCGGACTCAGCAGAGCAGCGCGCGGTGTGGTTCGGCGAAGCCAGTCCGTGCAGAACGCCCCCGCGGTTTGGATGACACCGCTGAGAAAGGACGCGAAGACTCCGGCCTGCCACGCTAGATTTGGATCGTGCGTGCGCTCGTACACCGGCTGCATGATCAACGCGACGTAAACGAAAATGGTGGGAGCGTTCACGCCAAACGGAATGGCGGTCACGTCGCTTCGGCCAGTGCGCTCCGCCAACCGGTGCGCCTGCCAGGCATAGAAGATGTTTCCCGCGAAGATCGAAAGCGCGACACCGGGCAGTATCCGCGTCGTCACCATGCCGGCGGAAAAACCGCAGAGAGGTGCTAGCCCGGCGATGAGCAGCAGGTCGGGAAATCCGCTGAAGAACAGCGCGAAGAATCCGTCCCAGTCGCCCGGCACGAACCACCGGGCGCGGCCTTGAGGATTTGCGATCGCCTCGGCCATGTCCGCTCAGGCCGTCCCGTAGCGAAGACCGAGTTTTTTCAACCACTGGCGGTAGGCGATTGCGGTCCGATCCGAACGCAGATGCAGCTCCGCCTGCAAATCGAGAGGAAGAAGTTCCGGCCGCTGCGCCTCGACCACCGGTATGTCCTGCCGCGTGACGATGTCCTGGAACCGCAGCAGTTCTTCCGCGGGCGTGTCGTGCGCATAATTCAGCGCGATGATCAGCCATGCAAGGCTTTCGCGTTCGCCGACGGGCGCCACGGAGGCAAACATCGCAAAGCGATTTTCTCCGTGGACTTTCATGAACGACGCCGTAAGGGGACGCTGCACGTGAAAGGTGTAGAACACTTTCGCAGGCCGTCCCGTTCCGTCCGGGTCGGGCTGCCACACGGGAATGTCCCTGGCGATGATGCCGCCATCGAATTCCTCGGCCTCGTAATCCCCGATCTGCGCTTGCGACGGATCGCCCAGATAGCCCGCGTGGACAAAGGGAAAGTGCGTGACGTCGAGAAAGTTTTCGATCACGCGCGGGCCATGGGCGCGGTAGAGATACGGTCCGGCCATGATTTTCTCAAACGAAGAATCGTCCCATTCGGGAAATGCCGGAATGTCCCGCTGCGGATCCCCGAGACAAACCCATACGAGATCGTATTTTTCCTTCACCGCATAGAGGTTCGCGCGTGCGCGCGCCGGCGGCGGCTGTTCGGGATGGGCGGGGATGCGCACGCAACGGCCCGTCGAGTCGTACTCCCAGCCGTGATAGGGACACGCTAGGCAGTTGTTGGTCACGCGCCCAGCCGAAAGCCTCGAACCGCGATGAACACAGAGGTCGCGCCACGCATGCAAGCCGTCGCGATTGCGCCATAGGACGAGTTCGTGTTCGAGCAGGCGGATCGCTGTGGGCTCGGTGTCCCTCACCTCGGACGCCCAAGCCACGGCGTGCCAATCGTTGAGCAGGACTGGATCGTCAATCATGGTAGCCGGGTAAACTCTGCTTCTCGCTCGGCGGACCCGAGGCAGCGATTGAAACCGCAGAATATAGCACGAAGATTGCAGCGGTTCCTCGACTGCACGATGCATACTTCGGCGCGCGCGGATTCGTGTTTTGAATCGGCCGAACCACCGGGTGGCCAGCCGGCTCGAGGGATTGAATGCGAACGGATGCCTGTGCTAGCATCCCGGCTTTCTAGCCCTGAGTCCGCTCCCCGCGGATAAAGGGCCGCGGGGTTCATCGCGCGTAACCGCCGGGGGCGGGTTCGTGATGCTGATCCCAAATCAAATCACGAAGTTTGCTGTCCGCACGTTTCCCACGCGAAATGCCTGTTCCAACGCGCTCCACGGCGCGAGCCTGCCCATCGAGCGCAGTTTTCACGGCGCAAGAGAGTCTCGATTTTCGAATTTCGAATGCCACATTCAACGAGGTGATCCATGAAATCCTACACAACCGACTGGATACGCAACGTGGGCATTGTCGGCCACGGCGATACGGGGAAAACCCAGCTCGTGTCGTCGTTGCTTTTCACAGCGGGGATGACGCCGCGTCTCGGCAAGGTTGCCGACGGCTCAACCACGACCGACTGGGACGAAGAAGAAATCGCGCGAAAGATCTCGATCAATACGGGCGTCGCGCACGCCGAATGGCAGGCGCCGGGCCAGCCGGAAAAGTCAAAAGTAAACCTGCTCGACACGCCCGGCTACTCCACCTTCATCAATGAAACGAAATCATCGCTGATCGCCGCCGACGCTGCGCTGATCGTGGTGGATGCAGCCGCCGGCGTGCAGGTGGTCACCGAAAAAGTGTGGGATTACGCCACGGAATACGATCAGGCGCGCGCGTTCCTGCTGAACTGGATGGACCGCGATCTCGCGAGCTTCGACCGCGCAATGGGGTCGCTCGAGCAGGTGTTCGGGCGCGGCGTTGTCCCGATTCAGCTGCCCATCGGCGCCGAAAGGGGCTTTCGTGGCGTGGTGGATCTGGTGACGATGAAGGCGCTGATCTACACGCCCGATGGAGCCGGAAAAGCCAAAATCGAGGAAATCCCCGCGGCTCTCGCCGAGCGAGCCAAAGAAGCGCATGAACGGCTGGTAGAGATGGTCGCCGAAGGCGACGACGAATTGATGCAGGAATTCTTCGACAAGGGCACGCTTCCGGTCGAGGACCTGAAAAAAGGGCTGCACGAGGAAGTCCGCGACAAGAAAATCTTCCCCGTCCTGCTCAGCTCCGCACTTCACAACGTTGGTAGTGACGCGATTCTGAATTTTATGGTCGAGATTTTCCCGTCACCCGCGTTTCGCGGAAACGCATTGGGCCACGCTACACCTGACCACAAGGGAGAAACTGTAGAGCGAAAGGTTTCCGAGTCCGAGCCCGCTTCCCTCTTCGCGTTCAAAACAGTCGCCGACCCGTTCGCCGGGCGGATCACGTATTTCAAAGTACTGTCCGGCGTGGTGAAAAACGACGCAATCGTCAACAATTTCAGCCGTGGCACGCAGGAGCGCTTCCAACATTTGCAGGTTATGCAGGGCAAGACGGCTGTCGCCGTGAACGATCTGCATGCCGGTGACCTGGGCGCAATTGCAAAGCTGAAGGAAACCACCACGGGCGACACGCTCGGCGACAAAAGTGCTCCGATCTTCTATCCGCCCGCGCGCATCCCCGAACCGTCCATCACCTTCGCCGTCGAGCCGAAAACGCGCGCCGACGAAGACCGCATCGGCGTGGCCATTCACAGAATCCTCGAGGAAGATCTTGCGTTGCGCTTCGGGCGCGACCCGCAAACGAAGGAATTCCTGCTCTCCGGCGCCGGACAGCAGCACATCGAAGTCGTGGTCGCGAAATTGCGCAAGCGCTATCACGTCGAAATGACGCTGAAGCCTCCCAAGGTCGCCTATCGCGAAACGATTCGTGGTAAAGCAGACGCCGAGGGCAAACACAAAAAGCAAACCGGCGGCCACGGGCAGTTCGGGCTATGCCGGATCAAACTCGAGCCGCTGCCGCGCGGCAAGGGAATCGAGTTCGTGGACGACGTCTTCGGCGGCGCAATCCCCAAGAATTGGATTCCGTCGGTTGAAAAAGGAATCCGCGATTCCGCCGAGCGCGGATATCTTGCCGGATTTCCGGTCGTAGATTTCCGTGCCAGCCTCTACGACGGCAAGTACCACGATGTGGATTCCAGCGACATGGCGTTCAAGATCGCGGGCTCTCTCGCATTTAAGGAAGCCATGAAGCAGGCGAAGCCAGCACTGCTCGAGCCGATCATGCACGTCGAGGTTTACGCGCCCGATCAATATTCGGGTGACTTGATGGGCCATCTGAGCGGGCGGCGCGGAAAAATCAGCGGAAGTGAATCGCGGGCCGGCAGCGTGGTCGTCAAGGCGCTGGTGCCTTTTTCCGAAATGCTGAGTTACGCCAACGAGCTGATTTCCATGACCCAGGGGCGCGGAAGCTACTCGATGGAGTTCTCGCACTACGACTTCGTTCCGGCGGAAATTGCGGAGAAAGTGATTGCGGCGCACAAGCTGCATCACGGTGGCGAGGAGGAAGCCGCAGCCGCGGCATCGGCCTAGATAGCCGCACGCCGACAGGCGAAACTACTGGCCAGGAGTCGTCGGAGTCTGCGCGGCCTTCACGTTCGCCGCCTGCGCGTTCTTGCTGTGTTTTGATTTCGCCGGTGCGACGTTCGCAACCGTTCCGCTCGGGGGCGGTGTGCTCTTACTCATCATAAATGTCGGACAGCCGGCACCGTAGCAGGGGCCCAAATCTCTCCACGCGCAACCCGATAAGCCGACCGTGACCGCACACAGTACCAGGAGACTCCCGAACTTCCTCATCGTTTGCCCCTTTCGGACGCGCAGCTGGAGCGCGAAACGGCTTAGGACTGCTTGCTAATATTTTGGCACATTACCCACCGGATGTTCTCCGTATTAGATTAAGTTCATCTACAAAGCCAATAGAGAATGGAAGGCGAAGCCAGTCGGGCTAACGATTCAAACGTCCAGGCTTCAAACTCATTGACATCATCGGTTTACGGAAGGAGTGAAACGGGAATGCTCGGTGTGAAGTGGCCTCTCGTCAAAGGTCCTAGCCAAATTGGCGCTTGCGATTCCGCGGCGAGATGCGTCAAGCTCCCCCCATCATGAAAAAATCCTCGAAGGCAAAACGCTTGGGCGACGCCACGCTCGCGATTCACGCGGGCGAGGACAAATTCCGCATCGGCACGTCCGTGGGAACATCCATCGCCCGGACGGCGAATTTCACCTTCGCGAGCACCGAAGAAATGAAGCGGTGGGCGGAAGGAAAAAGCCCCGCGTACATCTACACGCGCTACGGGAACCCCACGCTTACGATCGCCGAACAGAAGATCGCGGCGCTCGAAGGCGCCGAATCCGCAGTGGTGGCGGCCTCCGGGACGGCCGCGATTTCAGCCGCGCTGCTCTCCGTGCTGCACGCCGGCGACGAAGTGATCGCCACGCGCCAGCTGTATGGAGGCAGCTATCGCCTGCTGCGCGATATTTTTCCTCGTTTCGGGATCGGCGTGCGCCATGTGGAAGCCGATCTCGCCGGAATCGAGAAACTGGCCAGCGCGCGCACCAAGGCGCTCTACATCGAGACTCCCACGAATCCTACCCTGCGGCTAGTGGACCTGAAAAAAGCGGCCGCCTTCGCCCAGGAATGGGGACTGGTTTCGATCGTGGACAACACCTTCGCCAGCCCTGTGCTGCAGAAACCACTTTCGATGGGATTCAACATCGTGGTCCACAGCGCGTCGAAGTACCTCGCGGGGCATTCCGACGTGATTGCTGGTGCTGCCGCAGGCAGCAAAGTGCTGATTGATAAAGTGCGCGCCAATATCATTCAGATCGGCGGCTCCATGGACCCCGAGGCCGCGTTCCTGCTGATCCGGGGAATGAAGACTCTCGAAATTCGCATCGAGCGCCAGTGCCGTACGGCGATGGCCGTCGCCAAGTTTCTGGAAAAACATCCGAAAGTCGCCCGCGTGCATTATCCGGGGTTGCCTTCGCATCCCGATCACAAACTTGCCAGGCGTCAGATGACTGGGTTCGGCGCCATGCTGGCCTTCGATCATAAAGGCGGCCTCGCCGGCGCACGCCGCTTCGGCGATCGCATTCGCGTGTTCCTGTTGGCGGCAAGCCTGGGTGGAGTGGAGTCTCTGGCGATCCTTCCGATCTACACCTCACACTACAAGATGTCGCTTGCGGAGCTGCGTGCCGCAAGTGTTGAGCCGGGTACCGTACGTGTATCGGTCGGCCTCGAAGACCCCGAAGACCTGATCGAGGATCTCCGCCAAGCCCTCGCCTAAGAGGCGCCAACGGAGTGCCCCAAATCATCCGGGAACGCTGGCAATTCCCTCTCCTACGGTGGTATAAGCCTGCCTGTGCGATTCAAGACCACTAGTACTCTGTGTCCTGTTTTGGTCAACCTGTAGCGCCCGAGTCCCATTGACCGGAGTCGTAAGTACCTCGTACTATTTTCGTTAGCATGAGTCGGCAAGGGCGAATGATGAATTCTCGAGCAGCAATCTGGGTCGTTCTGGCGGCTGGTACCTGCTTCCTGGCCAGCTGCGACGATTCCGCGAAGAACCCGGTACAAGTCCGGCCTCCGGCGGCGACGCCGGCGCCCACGCCGGAGTACGCCATCCAGCCGCTTCCTTTCCCGGAGCACGCGATTGCCGCGATTTCGTTGCCCCCCGAGCAGCGTCCTGCGATAGATATCTTGGTTGAAAAAGTCCAGGCCGCCTACGACGCCGGGCAGCGGGAACTCAAGGCAAACCACCTAGATAAGGCCCAGGCGAGTTTCGATCTCGCCGCAGACCTGATTTTGAAGAGCGGTTTCCCCGCCGATTTCAATCCCCAGCTTGCGAAACTGTCCGATCAAATTGGCGAGGCCTCGCAGTCCGGCGATCTGGACGCGGTGAATACCAGCGACGGTCAGACGGAATCCGACACACCGGCCGAGCCTGCGCCCATTGACGAGATTGCTGATCTGACGCTGCCGGCTGGAGATCCGCGACTGGCGCTCAAAGCCGAAAAAGAACTGATCGGAGTCCGCCACGATTTGCCGCTTACCGTAAACGACTCCGTCCTGCAGTACCTGAGTTACTTTACGACCACGCGCGGCCGCGCAATTGTGACGCACGGGCTGGACCGCGCCGGGCGCTACGACGTGATGATCCGTCGCGTTCTAAAGGAAGAAGGAGTTCCGCAGGATCTGATCTATCTGGCGCAGGCTGAAAGCGCCTTCCAGCCACAGGCTGTTTCGCGAGCCGGGGCTCGCGGCATATGGCAGTTCATGCCCTATCGCGGCGAGGAGTACGATCTCGAGCGCACCTACTGGGTGGACGATCGCAGCGACCCGGAAAAGGCGACTCGCGCCGCAGCCCGCCACATGCGCGATCTCTATGGCATGTTTGGCGACTGGTATCTGGTCATGGCGGCATATAACTCAGGTCCACTGAATGTCGCGCGCGCTATTCAGCGCACCGGCTACGCTGATTTCTGGGAGCTGCAGAAGCGCAAAGCGCTTCCGAAACAGACCCAAAACTATGTGCCCATCATCCTGGCGATGGCATTGGTGGCCAAGGACCCGGCAAGCTACGGCGTCCAGGTCAGTCCGGACAAGCCGATGCAGATGGAGGCCGTGAGCCTGGACCACTCGATCGGCCTACAATTGGTGGCGGACGCCACCGGCGCGGACCTCGACGATCTGCGGCTGCTGAACCCGCAGTTGTTGCGCAACGTCACGCCGCCCGATCCGGGATTTCAGCTGAAGCTGCCCGTCGGCGCAGCGAAACCGTTTGAAGAAAACATCCAGCAGGTCCCGCAAGATAAGTGGACCAGCTGGCGGCTGCATCCCGCCGAGCAGGGCGAAACGCTTTCCGACGTTGCGCGCCATTACCGCGTGACCGTCTCCGCGATCGAAGTGGCAAATCACCTGGAGCCTCATGCAACCGTGCCCGCCGGATTCGTTCTGAATGTGCCGACACAGCCTCCCGTTATACGACTGGTGAGCTACCGTGTGCAGCGCGGCGACACGCTCGAGGGAATCGCCGAACGTTATGACGTGACGGTAGAGCAGCTCAAGCATTGGAATCACATTGCGGGCGGTCACGTGTCGCGCGGAGTGCGGCTGCGAATCTACGCCGGCAGTCAGACGACCGGCGCACCGTCCGCGAAGAGTAAGTCCGCGCAAGTCGAGAGTCACCAGGGTCTCGAGAACGTGTCCACGGGCAAGTCCGAAAAACCCGACAGTCTCGAACACCGCGTGAAGCCCGGCGAGACGCTTTATTCGATTGCCCACGATTATCAGACATCGGTTTCAGCTATCCGGCAGTCGAATCCCTTCCTTGCAGACCGTCCTCTCCGTGCCGGCGACGTACTCACCATCCAGCGCTAACTCGCACCCCACTGTCTAAGCTTCATAGTTTCTGTCAGATACATCGGTAAGTCCCGATGCCCCACGCCCTGGGAACGCCGATAGATGAAACCGTGGGCGTCCTCTCTGTTTTTTCGATTCATTGCGCCTTGACAAAGTTCCGGCAGTCCGATTATATGCGGGCCGAGGAGTGAGGCCGTCCGGCAAAGCCGCGACCCCACGGAGGATCGAATGTTTCACGCCAAAATGAACGATGAGGAAGACGACGAACTGCCCGCCTTCGATGACGAGGAAGAGGGTCAGGAGCAGCCGCTGGATGTCGTAGAAGAAGTGGAAGAAATCGTCGTCGAAGAAGAGCCGGAAGAAGAAGCCCCGGCCGCGCCAGCTCCCCGCAAGGTGGCGCCGGCGCGCAAGGCGAAGAAGGCAAGCCCGAAGAAGAAAAAGTCCAAGGGCGAGCCGAAGAAGGCCGCGAAAAAAGCACGTGCGAAGAAGCGTCGTCCGAAGAAACGCAAGAAGCGCTAGCGCTTCGCTCGATGTCCGCTTTTGGTACAGGTGATACGCGGGGCTGCGTGGTGAAATGATTCCACGCGGCCTCGCGTAATTTCTTTTTGGGTGTTGCGCGGCGGGCCCTCCGGAGATCCCCCAGGCCCCTGTCGTCATGTTTCCCGATATGAAATGTTTCTCTTGAAGTACACCTCTTTGGGCCGCTAGCATACGCGCTCGATGCCGCTCGCGGTGCAGCAGGTCCGTAGAATGCGCGGAGGAGCGCAGTCGCATTTGATGCGCTGCGAAGACGGCGGCTACTACGTCGTAAAATTCCAGAATAATCCGCAGGGCACGCGAATACTGGCGAACGAATTGCTTGGCACAAGACTGGCGGCGCGAATGGGACTACCAACACCGGTAGCGGCGGTGGTCGAGGTGCGTGAAAACCTGATCGAGCATACCGACGACCTGGTGATCCAACTCGGGCGAGGGCGTACACGCTGTCGCGCGGGATTGCAATTCGGCTCGCGCTATCCCGGCTCTCCCGCCGATACCGTGGTGTACGATTTTCTGCCGGACGAGCAGCTCCGCGACGTCGTGAACCTGGCGGATTTTTGCGGAATGCTCGTCTTCGACAAATGGACCTGCAACACGAACGGCCGTCAGGCAGTCTTCTTTCGCGCGCAAACCGAATCGCGCTACCAAGCGTGGATGATTGACCAGGGGTTTTGTTTCAACGCCGTGGAATGGAACTTCCCCGACGCTCCCTTGCGCGGGCTGTACGCGCGCCATCGCGTGTACGAATCCGCGCGCGGGTTGCAGGCCTTCGAACCGTGGCTCGCGCGCATCGAAGGAAAAATGACGGAAACGGTTTTCGACGAAATTTACAAGGAGATCCCCGGCGAGTGGTACGGTTTCGAAACAGAGGCCCTCGAACGGATGCTCGAGCAACTTTTGCGGCGGCGCAAGCTCGTCCGCGAGCTGGTCGTTTCGGCCTGGAAATCATCGGCACAACCCTTTACCAACTGGAAGTGACACATGACTGACGAACCGGGACACATGCTTCGCTTTCGCGTACTGCGCTATACGCCGAATCTCATTCGCGATGAATGGGTCAACGTGGGCGTGCTGCTCGAGGAAGTGAATGGCCCGCGGCGCGCCATGCGCCTGATTGAGGACGCCTCCGAGATCGCCCGCGTCCGTCGGCTGCACCCCGCCGCAGATGAAAGCCTGCTGCGCGCGCTGCCTTCTGAATTCGACGCGCGCCTGCGCGCTCCCGAACCTGAGGTCAGGACGTATCTCGAAAAACTCGACCAGACGCTTTCCAACGTCCTGCAACTGAGTCCGCAACGGGGACTCCTCGCGGATGATTTCGACACGGAGCTCGAGCGTCTCTTCCACGATCACGTGGCGCCGCCTCCGTCCGTGCGCGGCGGAATCGTCGAAAACACGCGGGCGTGGATTCGAGCTCGTCTCAACGACGTTTTCCGGCGGCACCGGATACTGGGGAAACTCGAGCGCAGCGTCCGCGTCGAGGAATTCACACAGCCGGGCGACCCTCTTCATCTCGATTACGCCTACCGCTACAACGGAACGCGCGGCTACATTCATACTGTCGCGCTGGGCCGCGACCCTTCGCAGGCGAAAGTCCTCGCCTACACCGCCGAGTGCATCCGCGCGCGCGCCGCGAATTCGGAGTTCACCGCCATCACCGAGGTTGAGCCCGCGCGCGAAAATCCGCGCCACCAGTTCATCGCGCGCCTGCTCGAGGAGCAGCGCATATCCATGGTGCCGCTCAATCGCGTCGAGAAATTCGCCGACGAACTGCGTCCCCGGCTCCAATAATCGGTGCGCGACACGCCGCGCCCTAAACGCGGCGCAAACACGGTGGACGCGCGAACGCATTTGTGTGACGATGTCGCGCCACATCCGGAGGGAATTACCATGGACAGACGAAGTTTCCTGGCTGCGTCGCTGGCGTCCGCAGCGGTAGCCGCCGCGCCGCTTAGCCTTGCAGAAGGATCTCAGGATGCTGGCGCTCAAAGCGGCCGCGAATATTACGAGCTGCGCCGCTATCATCTGCTCACGCCACAGCGGAAGCTTGCCGACGACTATTTCCGCAATGCCCTGGTGCCGGGGCTAAACCGTCTCGGGATTTCGACGGTCGGTGTCTTTAGCGTGTCGATAGGCATCCAAGGTCCCTCGATGTACGTGCTGATTCCCAGCACCTCGGTCGAGACGCTGGTCACAGCTGACGCACGCCTGAATCAGGACGCTGAATACGTGAAAGCGGCCGCGGATTTTCTGAACGCTCCCGCAAAGTCGCCCGCTTTTGTGCGCATGGAAAGCTCTCTGATGCAGGCGCTCGCCGGCGCACCGAAACTAACGGTCCCGGCGGCGACGGCGCAACATTCGCCGAGGCTATTCGAGCTGCGCACCTACGAAAGTTCCACCGATCAGGACCACAAGGCGAAGGTGGCACAGGTAAACGAAGGCGAAATACCCATATTCCTCAAGGCCGGATTTTGGCCCGTCTTTTTCGGCGACACTCTCATCGGTCCGCAGATGCCCAACCTGACCTACATGATTGGTTTTGCGAACCTTGCCGAACGCGACAAGGCCTGGGACGCCTTCCGGTCGGCGCCGGAAACGAAAGTCCTGTTCGCCCAACCAAAATACACATTCGAGGACCTCGTTTCCAACGTCAACAACTCGGTTTTGGCGCCGGCGGCGTATTCTCAGATCTAACCAAAGGCTGCGAGCCGAAATAGCGGCTCGAAACTCGCAATTTTCGGTCCCGAGGCTCGCATTGACGGGGAGTTTTAACCCTTCCTGTTGTGGTTGGGTCTGTCCGGCTGTCTGCATGGTGGGTGACTGTACGCGCTGGCGCTGGCGGTGTCAATGCGATTCGTGACACCGTGCGGCGACGGTGTCAGGTGTGCTGACACCGTCGCGGTGAGGGCGGTCTCGAAGGTTTCGGCGAACTCGATCAGGCGTGCGGCTTCGTCGTCGGCGGGCCAGATTTCGAGGTAGGTTGCGCCGCGCGGCGTCTCGACGCGGTAGGTCGGCCTCTCGATTTCCGCGAGCGAGAGGCCGCGAATGTTTTCAAGGTGCTTTAGCTCGCGGCGGGATTTTTCGCTGGCGTGCTGTTTGTCCTGGCGGCGGCTGAGGCGCTCGCTGTCGAGCGCCCGCGTGGTGGCGTTTTTCCGGCGCTCGCGCTGCGCGTTTGCTTTTCTGTCGCGCGTTTCTTTGGAGGCGTGATAGCGGATTCGTTCGAGGCGGTTTGCGTGTTTCGCGTTTTTGCGTTTCCACTCGCGGGCGTAGCGGCGCCGCGCGTCGGTCCGGGCCGCGCGGCGGGCGCGTTGCGCCTGCCGCGCGTGCTCGATCTTGGCGAGCTTCTCCGGCGTCGGCCATGTGAATGCGAACGGGCCGATTTTTTCGCCGCCGCTCGCGTAATAGGCGGCTTCGAGCATTTCTTGCAGCAGCGGCACGGGCTGGTGCGCCGCTACAGCAGTCGCGCGGCTTTCAGGTTTGCTTGCAGCGTGGGCGCGGCGATGATCCGCGCACACACGGCCAGCAATCGCGGTCGGCCTTTTCGCGCGTAGCTCGCGGCCTTCGGAAGAAGGTCTCGCGCGATCGCGGTTATTTGCCGCCGCGCGGTTGCTTGCGATTCGGCGGCGCGGAGTTCGGCGGTCGCTAATTCAAGCCGGATTTCGCGGAGGGTTCGTACCTGGTGTTTGCTTGTGGTGTGGGCCATCCGGGTCTTTCTGGGCGCTCGACGCAATGAACGAGGACGACGCGCGGCGCGGGGATTTTCGGGAGTTCTTCTTTGCTGAGGTTGGGGTCCAGGGCGGCGCTGAGTTCGCGGACGATTTCGGCGTCGAGGACGCTGGTGTTTTGGTTTTTGTTTTTCGGGCGTGGCTGTTTTCGGCGCATCGTTCGGGCCTTTCAGTTGGTGGCGGCGGGCCGTGATCAGAGGCTTCCGACCGTGGTTCGGCCCGCCGCACTGGGCGCTGGTGGGGGTCAGCCCGCCGCGCCCACTATATATTGTGCGCGGAATTTTTCCCGCCGCAAGCTGTTGCGGTTTCCATCAGCTGCTTTAGCAGCCGGCGCCGCGCCGACCTGGCCAGCTGGCCGGGACGCCCCGCAACTCTGCGTAGGCCTTGCCGCGCGAGATTCGCGCGGCCCTTCGGCGTGCCGATTTTCCGGGTGTGATTCCCTTCGGGCGTTTGGTTGCGTTCGTCTCCGTGCTTCGTGTCGCTTCGCATTTTCGCTTTTCTCCTTTTCGGGTTGTAGGGCGGCGCCCTACGACACTGGCGAGCGGCCCGCGCGGATCTCCGCCGCCGCGAAAAGTGGATCCTCGGTGTACACCGTGAGCTCGCGTTCCGCGCGGGCTTGCACGCGCAGGCCACGCGCGAAGCGGTTGCGCTGGTGGCCGTCGTGCGTGCGCTCGCGCTCGGCCCGCGCAGCCGACCAGGCTGCGCGGGGCGGCTGTTGCTGGTGGTGCTGCCGCGCCTGTGGCGCGGCGGTGGTGATTCTGCCGCAGCAGGCCGCGCACGCGGACTGACACCGGCAGAGCCGCGAGCGCGGCCAGACGAGCGAGCCGGAGCGCCGCGCACGCGACCGAAGGGAGCGATTTGCGCAGGGCGCGGAGGCGAGCGAGCGAGCCGCGCGCGCGAAGCGCGGGAACGCGGCGAGCGCGGGACTGGCGAGCGACGGCACCGCGCTGCCCACGCCCGCACAGGACCGACGCGGCGAAGCAGCACGGCGGCTGACGCGACGCTTTTTCGCGGCTGCCGACGATGCGGCGCAGCCGCTTACCGCTTTTGTTGCGGCCAGCGTTTTGCGGCCGATTTTCGAGGCCGCAGCTGGCCGTGCTTCGCGCTTTGGCGGCTGCGGACGCAGCCGATTCTTCCAGCTGTCGCCCTGGCACCGCTGCTCACGGCGACGCGCCACGCGGCGAATTCCCGCGTGCGCGATACGCCGGGCTGTCAGCTGATGGCGTCGAGGGGATTTCGGCTCGAGCGTGGTGTACACCCGTGCGATCGCGCGGCGGGGATTATGTTGCTTGGTCTGCCGGCGGCGGGTGTACACCGCCTCCTGGCGCGGCTGAAAACAGCCGCGCAAATCCGGGGCGGTGTACACCTGGGCGGCCGCGGCTGCGGCGCCGCCTGATTTCAGCCGCGCAGCAGGCTTCCGGATTTCGGGTCCTCGCGTGCGATGAGCGCGGCGAAGAGTTTCTTCGCCGCGCGGATTGCTTTTGTTTTCTCCGCGTCTCCGTACCCGTGCTTCGGCACGGGCACGAGGATTGCCCGGATGTGGTAGTAGTCGCCGATTGACACCGCTTCGCTGCCTTCGATGAAGGATTTGAGTTCGCGGCGCAGCTGCTTCACACCGATCCGTTTCGCGTTCACGTTTTCACCCGGAGTTTTGCCCAGAGGAAATTGAGCACGTCGCTGGTTTGCAGGTGGAATTTCTCTCCGATTTGTCTTGCGCCGCTTTCCATGTACACAAGGGTTCCGGCGTGGAGGCTGTCGAGGGCAGCGCCGAGCCTCTCGGCGCTGCTCTCGATTCCTTTTGTTGGTGGCTGCGTGTTGGTCGCGCTTTCGATGACGCGATTGAGGACGCTGATTGTTCGCGCCTCGTTGACTGGCGGCTGCGGCCTTCTTCTTTTACTCACGGTGTCAGTCGCTTTCTCCGGGCATGCCCGGTGGTGAGATTTTTTCGGTGGGTGGGGGTGTGGTTTCGCGCAATTTTGGCGTTTGCTCTGGGGGTCCCCACATCGGCGGTTTCCAGCGTGAGCGCATCAGGATTGCCGAGGCCTCGATGTGGATGTCGTCGAGGATGCGGCTTGCGCTCACGCCGCTTCGTCGGGCGGTTTCTCGCGCTGCTGTTGCTGCGAGAATTGCCGCCTCGCGGATTCCCTGAAGGAATTCGCGGCGCGGCGCTGGCGCTTTCTCTCGGCTCGGGCTATCAGCAGCCAGATTGCTATCCAGCTGATGGTGACCGCGATTCCGATCTCCTGTGCGTGGGTGTGTTGCGGTGTCATCGGCTCCCACTTTTCCCGCCCTTCAGGTCGCCCGCTTTTTTCGTGCGTTCGACGCGCTGCGGGATTAGCCCGGCTTGGAGGAGTTCGGCTTCGCTGAATCCGTGACGCCTTCCGAGGGCGATGATTCGGGCGCGGTGCTCGGCGAGGGTGAGCGCGATTCCTACGCTGGTTCCTTCGTCTATCGTGGCCATTTCCTCCCACATCGCTGCGGGAATCGTTCTTCCGTTTATCACTGTGTTGGTTCTCCTTTTGGTGGTGTCCAGTCGCGGAGGCGCTGGCTGATTTGCCGCATCGCTGCGGGTTCGTGGGCGCTGAGGTAGTAGGCCGTGGAACTGAGCGAGTCGTGGCCGAGCAGCGCTTTCGCGGCCATGACATCGCGGGTTTCCTTGTAGAGTTCGACGGCGGCGGTTCGGCGCAGGTCGTGGACGTGCAGCTCTTCCCTGACACCGGATTTCTTTTTGAGCTTGTTCCAGTGTTTGCGGATTCCGGCGTAGCCGATTTTCTGGCCGCGCATTCGCTCGATGAATGTTCCGTGGCCCTCGGTGGGCAACACGGAGATGAGATCGGCGATTGCTTTCGGCACGGGGAATTCGCGGCGCTGTCCTCCTTTCGTGGTGAGTGTGAGTGTTTGTTTTTCGGCGTCGTAGTCGTCCGGCCCTGCGCTCGCCGCCTCGGCGAAGCGCAGGGCCATCGCGCAGGTGAGCAACAGAAAAAGCCGCATGAACGGCGCGGCGTGGGCGAGCAACGCGGCGATTTCCTGCTGTGTGGCGAGTTGGAGCCGCGCGGGCGGCTTGTGCTCGTGCGGGATTGTGCTGGCGAGTTTGCTTCCGGTTTGCGCGTCTATCGAGCGGAGAATTCGGGCCAGCGATATTTTCCGGTTGAGGTAGGTCCACGGGCTGAAACGGGTTTTCCAGCTGGCCAGCAATCCGACGATGGCGATTTCGGGCACGCGCCCGCGCGTGCCCTGCAGGTGTTCGGCGAGTTCGGTTGCCGCGAGCTTCAGCGAGCCGCGCTTGGTTGCCGCGTCCGCCCACGTTTGCGCGATGGCGTGCGCGGAGAGGGAGGGTTTTCGTGGTGGCCGAATTTCCGGCGCATTTTGCCCTGGTGTTTTTCTGCCGCTGCTTTGCTGCGGAATGACTTCCGCTTTCGCCTGCCGCCGCTGTCGAACCAGTCCGCGTACCAGCGTCCGTATTTGGTGATCACTGACACCGCCTTGACACCGGGTTTGGATTCTCCGCGTGTTTGCTGGCCTTTTCGGTGAGAGGCTCGCATTGACGGGCTTTTCTGATTCTGCTATGTTCCTTCTTCACTTGGCCTTGGAGCGAAACTTTGACGCGTCGCGTGGTCCGAAGTAAGCCATCCTCGAACGGAAGCCGCAAGCCACTGAATAAGAAGGGATTAGCTTCATCGAAGGCCCGGGTGATGCCCCCCGATCCGGATGCCCCGGCCAAGCAGCAGCAACTAAAGCTCTACGAAGAGGCGCTGAAGCACTTCCAGCAGCAGAAATTCCAACGCGCCCACGAGGTGCTTGAACGCGTTCTGGAAGGACCCAGCAAGGAACTCAGCGACCGCGCCAAGGTCCACCTGCGCATCTGCGAGCAAAGGATTTCCCGCCTTCCGGCACCCACCGCTAAATCGGCGGAGGACCACTATACGCAGGGCGTGACCCTGATGAATCTGGGCCGCTGGGACGAGGCGCGGGAACACCTGGATCGAGCCCGCAAGGCGGCTCCCAAAGCCGACCACATCGTTTACGCCATGGCTGCGCTCGATTGCCTGACCGGCGAAGCCGATTCCGCCATGCTGAATCTCAAAGTCGCCATTCAGCTGCGTCCCGAAAACCGCTACCACGCCCGAAATGATGAGGATTTTGCTTTCCTGCAGGAAGATCCGCGCTTTACCGAATTGCTCTATCCGGAGCGAGACGGTTCAGCCGGCTGATTTACCGTTCTCCCCATGAAAAAATTTGTGGACCGCCGTTGGCCTTCCGTCCGGGTCGTTGCGCTCGGAGGCGGCACCGGACTTTCCGCCGTGCTGCGCGGTCTGAAGGAGCACATCGCCGAGCGCGGGAAGCGCCGGCCGAAACAGAGCATCGCGGACCTCACCGCCGTTGTGACCGTCACGGATGACGGTGGCAGCTCAGGCCGCCTGCGCCGCGAATATCGCGTGCTCCCGCCCGGCGACATCCGCAATTGCATGGTCGCTCTTTCCCGGGACGAACACCTTCTTGGAGATCTCTTCCAGTACCGGTTTCCGGCGGGGTACGGACTCGCGGGCCACAGTTTTGGCAATCTGTTCCTGACCGCGCTTACGAATGTCACCGGAGATTTTTCGAAGGCCGTTCAGGTATCCGCCCAGGTCCTGGCGATTCGCGGGAGAATTTTCCCGTCCACAGCGCAGAACGTTACGCTTCAGGCCGAGCTGGAAAACGGCAAAATCGTCGCGGGCGAGACGAATATTTCGCGCTCGCGCAAACGTATTGCACGTGTGCGTTTGGTGCCGCGCCGCGTCCGCCCGCTGCCCGAGGTGCTCGCGGCCATTCGCGAAGCGGACCTCATCCTCGTCGGTCCCGGCTCGCTCTACACGAGCATCTTGCCCAACCTGCTCGTGGAACAAATGACCGAGGTGATTGCCAATTCTCATGCAACGCGCGTCTATATCGCCAACGTGATGACCCAGCCCGGCGAAACCCAGCACTACTCGGTCGCCGACCACGTCCGCGCCATTTATGAACACACGCGCCCCGGCATTTTCGATGTCGTCGTCATTAATCGCACGCCTGTATCGCCACGTATCCTGCGTCGCTATGCGGCGGAGGGCGCCGAGCCGGTGAATCCGTCGCTGGGGGAACTCGATAAGATGGGCCTGAAATACGTAACGGGCGATATTGCACAGCAGGAAGGCGTTGTCCGGCACGACCAGAAGCGTCTCACGCGCCTTCTCCTGAATGCATTCGTGAAGCGCGTGCTCGTCCGCTGAAGTTCTAGTTCCCGCCGGCGGGCGCGTTCGGAGCGGTGTACCCTTCGCGGGCGATCACCACTGCGGCCTTCTTCTTGCCTTTTTTGTCCGCCAGCTCCAGCGGATTCCCGTCATTGTCCACGACTTGCACGATGAGCTTGTGGTATCGCCCGTCCTGCGCGGTGGACGGCGAAAACGCCAGCGTATATTGGTTGCGCAGGAACTGCGCCACGGAATTGAAGATGCCGGGCATCTCGCCTTGGAAGCGCGGGAACCAGGCATAACCGCCGGTCAGTCGAGCGAAGGTGCTGAGCTGGTTCTTGGCCTGCAAGTAGCCGATGCTGCCACCGGTCGGAGAATACAGGTCGAGATCCTCTCCTACGCCCACGCAAAAGATCGTGACGTCGGTTTCCTTCAGCCGTCGCAGCGTCTCATCAAGGTTGAACTTGCTGAACGTGTCGAAGCCCGTGGCCAGCACCAGAATGGCTTTCTTGCCTCTCACGTCGCGGAGCTGGCCGATTGTTTCGAGTACTGCATCGAAGAGATTCGCCTCGCTGAAGCTGGGGAAAAAAAGCGATTCAATATCGCGCTCCACTTGCTGCTTGTCCTGAGTGAAATCCTCCACGAGAGTGGTCTTCAAATCGAAGGTTTTCAGCGCCACCCAATCCTGCGGTTTCAGTTGGGTTAGGAACGACTCCGACCAGTTCTTCGCTTTGTATCCGAAGTACCCGCCATACCTTTTGCTGAACTCCATCAGCAACACGATCGTAATCGGCGCATCACTGGGCGAGAAGTTCGTGACTTGCTGCCGCTGACCTTCGTCAAGAATGCGAAAGTTTTCCTTCTTCAGGCCGGTCACGATGTTGCCATCGTGATCGGTCACCACCGCGTCCACATTGACGATGTTCGACTGCACCGAGATCGCAACCTGCGGCGGAGGCGGCGCTTGCGCCGCGGGCGCCTTACCCTGCGACTGTCCGGGCGCCGGAGGTGCAGGCTGGGCGGGCTCCCGGTTAGGCGACGGTGACGTTGGACCTTCCTGTTGCGCGATCGCCGTCCAGGCATCGGACGGGATTCCAAGTCCGATGATCAGAGCGCCCATCAGGATTAGGTCAAACCACGATCTCATTCGCATGAATTCCTCACTCGAATTGGATGCCGCCAGGCCCTGCGGCGGATGGTCCGTTGCAATCCAGAAAACCCGTCACGCCGTGCCTCCCAAGCCCTTTCCGCCGGAATGATAGTATCAATGGTATCCACTTGGCGATGTACTTTCAGATTCCCCGGGAGGCAAAAAGGATGGCGCGAACCCTTCGGCGAGTTGTGATTCGAACGGTTCTTACGCTGGTTTCGGCGTCGCCCGCGCACGCGCAAAATCCTGCTCAATACCACTCCCAGCCCGCAACACACATTCTGGGCCAGGCATCGTCGACCCAGTCCACCGGGTCGCAGGCCGCCCCCGCACCAAGCGCGGACATCTCTCAAATCGAAACCGAAGCGCTCGGCTGGCTGCAAACCCTGATGCGAATCAACACCTCCAATCCTCCCGGAAACGAACTCGTAGCCGCGAAATATTTGGCGGGCATCCTCGACAAGGAAGGCATCCACTCCGAGACATTCGAAAGCACGCCCGGCCGCGGCTTCCTGGTGGCGCGTCTTTCCGCGAACTCCATGCCGGATCCCTCGCGTGCCTTGCTCCTGATGGCCCACCTCGACGTCGTCGGAGTGGACAAAACGAAGTGGACCACAGATCCCTTCGGCGCCGTCATTCAGGACGGTAACCTCTACGGCCGCGGCGCGATTGACGACAAAGGCATGCTCGCCGCTAACCTGGCGGTATTCGTAGCCTTGAAACGCTCCGGCGCGCGATTGAATCGCGACGTGATTTTGTTCGCCGAAGGCGACGAAGAGGCCGGCGGCACCGCAGGCATGAAATTCGCAGTCGAAAAACACTGGGACAAAATCGCCGCAGGTTTCGCGCTCAACGAAGGCGGCCAGGTCGCTCTGAAGAACGGCAAGATCCAGTACGTTGGCGTTCAAGCCAGCGAAAAAGTGATGCAGAACGTGGATGTAATCGTCACCGGAACTTCCGGACACGCCTCGGTTCCGCGGAAGGACAATCCCGTCGCGCATCTCGCGACTGCGATTTCAAAAATCGCCACTTACGAAGCGCCCGTGCAGTTTAATTCCGTGACGCGCGCGTTCTTTGACGGCCTCGCTCCCACCGAAGACGAAGACACCGGCAAATGGATGCGCGCGCTGGGATCTGCCGATCGCGGCGACCACGCGGCCCGTTGGATTTCCGACGCGAATCCGACCTGGAACGCCATGCTGCGCGACACGATTTCTCCCACCATGCTTCAAGCCGGAATTCGCCAGAATGTAATTCCCTCGGAAGCGCGCGGCGTCCTGAACATTCGCCTGCTCCCGGGAAATCAGCTCGATCCTCTGCTCGCCAAGCTGCAGCAACTCGTGAACGATCCGCAGGTCCGCTTCGAAACGGAAACCGCAGGCGGCGAGTCCGCGCCATCCTCGTCGCTCACCTCGGACTTGTACACGGCGATCATCCACACCGCGGGTAAAACGTTTCCCGGCGCGCCGGTTCTCCCATACATGTCCACCTACACCACCGATTCCTGGCCGCTGCGCATGCGTAACGTTCAGGCCTACGGTATGCTGCCCTTCCCGCTCACAGACGAAGACGTAGCCCGCATGCACGCCGACAACGAACGCATTCCCGTAGACTCATTCCGCAAGGGAGTCGAATTCCTCTACAACGTAGTAAGCGATTTCGCCGTCGCAAAGTAGCCGTAATTTCAGCCTACCAGATCGCTGCCAGTGGGGCAGGAGTACACACAGGCACGAAACCACGTGGAGTGCGGCGGCTTGCCGCCGCTGTCTACCGTCCCGGCTCGCCGGGATGTGCTGCAACCACGAGCCAACGAGATTACTTCGTAGGGGCGCAGCATGCTGCGCCCGGCGAACATGCCTGGCGCGATGCTGCCTATCGGCGCTGAGGGTTGTCCGTACCCTCTGTGCCTTCTCGGTGTCCTCTGTGGTGAATCTTTGGTTCTGCTCCGCGCCTCAAAGGGCTAAGCGGAGACTAATTGAGCCAATTATCAGGCCGTGAGGGCGGCTTGTCGCGGTGGTCGCGCTGGTACACTTCAAACTTCTTCCGCATCCGGCGCCGCTTCCAATCCGAGAAAAAATTCCGCGGCGAATATAGGAACGACCCCCTCCGCAAATAAATGTATCCAACGAGCATCCCACCGAGGTGGCAGATGTGGCTCACGTTGTCGCCGGATGAGCCGATCGTGCCGAAAAATTCGATCGCTCCCATGATGACCACGAAAATCCGCATCGAGACTGTCACGGGTAGCGGAAACATCCATACGCGCCGATCCGGCAGCACCACCGCATTCGCCAGCAGCACCCCGTAGATCGCTCCCGACGCGCCGATTGTCGGAACCCAAGCGCTCCCATGCCCGTGGGGGTCCAGGATCAGTTTTACTGCGACGTTGATTACTCCCGCTCCCACTCCGCACAGAAAGTAGTAGATGTAGAACTTTCGCGTCCCCCATGTGTGTTCGAGATCGGCGCCGAACATGGCGAGGAAAAGCAGATTGATCAGAATGTGCCAAATTCCGTCGTGAAGAAACAGGTAGGTGAATGGCTGCCACAGCCGGATTCCGTGAATCACCGCGTAGGGGACCAGACCAAACCACGTCAGCCAGAATTCTCTTCCGGCCGCGCCATAGATTAGCTGGGAAAGTTCCTGCAGGACAAAAACGCTGACGCAGGCAATGCAAATCGTCTTGATCGCGCGCGGAAAATATCCGCCGATATCGAAGCGGTAGCCGTAGCCGCGTGAGAAGGAGCCCACGATATTTGAGTGTAAGGGCTTGCCACGGTGGAGTCAAAAGGCGTTCTCTTCCAGCCACTCGCCAGATCGCTTTTAGTGTTTGCGGAGAGAATCCGGCATGCCGGGCCATACATGCACGCGCGACTTGAATCGCCAACCGTTTGGCGTCTTGACATAGAAATCGTCGTAATGGCCCCAGGAATACGCTTTGACAGGCGCGGCTTCTTTCGCCGTCGGATCTCCAAAGCCGACAACCAGCAGATTGCTTTTCCCTGTGGCGCCTCCGGGCGCCGGGGTGATTACCAGGTTGGCGACGATGTGACTCATGCTGTACCGATCCGGCGCCGTTTTTGGATCAACGCAACCGGCCTTCCCTCCTCCGTCAGCTTCGGCCAACCGATCGCGTCCCTCAAACCTGACCGTGGCGGGCACGCCGTTTTCATCTGCCACGCTGAAGACGCCATCAGGCGTGTACAAGTCGGCGTAGTCGTAGCCGCTATTGGTGCACTTGTCTATCGCATACCCGTAGCGGGCTGCCAGCTGTTGAATCTCGATGTAGTCCAAAGCTGTAAGTGCCATCACTTTGCTTGAAGAGGTGGCAGCTTTCTGTTGTCCCTGCACGATTACCAGCGCGAGCATTCCCGCGCAGCTTGTCGCCATCACTTTTTTCCACATGGATGTCGAACTCCTTTCTCAGGCCAGATTGACCGAGCCGGGACTCCGTTCCGGGCTCGTTGAGAGCGTTCTTATACCACAGCCATCGGTTGCGGATTTGGATTTGGCGCTCGCTGGTACTCCACTTTCCGATGAGCGCCGCGCGCTCAAATGGTGGATCAATACCTCGGGAATCGAACCACTACCGTAAGACGTCCTAACGCTTATAGCCCGCCCGGCAGTTGCGGGAAGCCAGCCTCTCGTCTAACATTCCTGCGCGGCACGCGCAGCACAGGATTCAAGGCCAGCCAAAAATAGGAGCATCAAAGTGATCAAGCGCAGACTCGGAAATTCCAGCCTGGAAATTGGACCTCTAGTATTCGGCGGAAACATCTTCGGATGGACAGCGGACGAGCCCACATCGTTCAAGCTGCTCGACGCGTTCGTCGCGTCGGGGCTCAACATGATTGATACCGCGGATGTCTATTCGAAATGGATCCCCGGGCACGTGGGTGGCGAATCCGAAACGATCATCGGCAACTGGCTCGCCAAGCGCGGCGGCCGCGAAAAAGTTCTGATCGCAACCAAGCTCGGCGTGGAAATGGCTCCCGGCGAAACGGGTCTTTCCAAAGCTTATATCACCAGGGCCGTCGAACGCTCGCTCAAGCGCCTGCAGACCGACTATATTGATCTCTATCAAGCGCATCGAGATGACGACGCAACTCCGATGGAAGAAACGCTGGAAGCTTTCGGGGGATTGATTCGCGCGGGAAAAGTGCGTGCGATCGGTGCATCGAACTTCAAGGCCGACCGTCTCGCGGAATCTTTGCGCGTCAGCGCGGCCCATGGCTTTCCCAGATACGAGAGCCTGCAACCCTGGTACAACCTGTATGATCGTTTCGACTACGAAGGCGATCTCGCGAATCTCTGCCAGCGCGAAAATATCGGCGTAATTCCCTATTTCGGCCTCGCCAGCGGATTCCTGACCGGCAAATATCGCGCCGAAAAAGACGTCGAAGGCAAGGCGCGTGGCTATCGCGTGAAAGGCATGCTCAACGAGCGCGGCCTGCGCATTTTGAAAGCGCTCGACACCGTCTCGGCCGATCTCGGCGCCACGCTCGCCCAGATTTCGCTGGCCTGGCTGATGGCCCGCGGCGTCACCGCTCCAATTGCCAGCGCAACCAGCCTCGATCAATTCAAGGACTTGCTCGGCTCAACCACGCTGAAGCTCAGCCCCGACGCAGTCAAGCTGCTGAATGACGCAAGCGCCGATAGCGCCTCATCCGCCGCCATTCACTAGTGGGCTGATTTCGAAGCGCTGGTCTTGCGCTCGCTATCGAGCACTAACATCTGCTCCGAGGCGTAGCGATCGCCCGCCACGGATCCCTCGGGTACGGCACTCTCCATCGCGGCGATTTCATCCGCGGAAAACGAAAGCTTCATCGTGTCGATCGCCTCATTCAGTTGCGCCTGCGTTCGCGCCCCCACCAGCGGGATAATGTCGCTGCCTTTTGTCAAAATCCATCCCAGCGCCAATTGCGCCACACTGACGCCTTTCTCTCGCGCGATGGTCTGCAATTTCGCGATCATCCGCTGATTCGCCGCCAGATTCTCGCCCTGAAACCTGGGGAAATGCCCGCGAATATCGCCGCGCGCGGCGCTCTCGCCGCTCGGAACGCTTCCCGTCAGCAGCCCCCGCGAAAACACGCCGTACGCCGCGACGCTGATTCCGAGTTCTCGAACCGTAGGAAGAATATCCGCCTCGATGCTGCGCGACACGAGCGAGTATTCAATCTGCAACGCCGAAATCGGATGCACCGCAAACGCGCGGCGGATCGTCGCCGACGATGCTTCTGACAGCCCGATGTGACGCACGTATCCGGCCTTCACCATTTCCGCGATCGCGCCAATCGTGTCCTCGATCGGCACGGAGGGATCGACCCTCGCCGGCTGATAAAGATCCACGTAATCCGTTCCCAGCCGCTTCAGCGTGTACGCCAGGAAATTTTTCACCGCTACGGGCCGCGCGTCGATACCGATGAACGCGCCATTCGGTGCGCGCATCCCGCCGAATTTCACGCCAATGAAATAGCGGTCGCGCGGCATGCCGGTGAGGGCCTTGTGAAGCAGCATTTCGTTATGACCCATGCCGTAGAAATCGCCGGTATCGAAAAGATTGATCCCCGCATCCAGGGCGGCATGAATCGTCGCGATGCTTTCCTGCTCGCTCGCCGGTCCGTACATCCCCGACATGCCCATGCAGCCCAGCCCAATCGCCGAAACCTCCGGCCCGTCTTTTCCCAATCGCCGCATTCGCATTGATGAACTCATAAGTCATTTCCCTCCGGTGGAAGCGTGTGGCTTAAGCGATGGAACCATCGAGCTTAAGCGGCCGAAGCGTCGGGCGTAAGCCCAGAATCATGTTTTTCCGGTGGAAGCGTGGGGCTTTCAGCCCCACGAAAGCGCGATCTGCTCTAAATGGGCTTTAGCCCTGGGTATCTCCGCGCGCGAGCTCTAATGTCTCGCCATCAGCAAATGAAGCTCCGGCGGCAGCGGCGCCACGTCAATGGACACGTTGATGCACGCGGGCTTGCCGCTCGCAAACGCAGTCTTGATCGCGGGACCGAGATCCTTGATCTCCGTCACTCGCTGCGCGTGGCACCCAAACGCCGCGGCCACTTCGTGATAATTCGCGTCGCGCAGCTCGGTTCCCAGCAAACGATCTTTGCCGGACACAATTTCCTGAAAATGTTGCGATGCCGCCCAACTGTGATTGTTCATCACCACAGCCACAATCGGCAGCTTGTGTCGCACCATCGTGTCGAATTCCGCGATCGTGAATCCGATGGCACCATCTCCCACCAGCAGCAGCACCGGCCGCTTCGGATGCGCCACTTGCGCGCCCAGCGAAAGCCCCAGCCCGAATCCCACCGACCCCAGAAATCCGTGCGTGATGTAGCTGCCGGGATGATTCTGTCGAATCACCTCGTTCAACCAGTGGTATGCCTCGGCGCCGTCGCCGATGACGATCGTATCCTCCGCGATATTGTCCACAATCGCCGAAACCGCCTGCATCGGATGAATGGGCGTTCCCGGCCGGTTCAGATCGGCTTGCGCGCGCTTGCAGCGTTCTACTTTGGCGTTGCTCACCGTCCGTTGCCACGCGCTTCGGTCCGGCCACTTTTCCGATTTCGCCCGTGCGTTCAGAGCGTGCAAGGTTTCGCGCGGGTCAGCGACAATCCCCACAGCCACTTGCCGCAGCCTGCCGATTTCCTTGGCGTCGGTCTCGACATGAATAATCTTCGCCGCGAGCGGCACCACCAGATCGCTCATGCCCAGCGTGAAAAGTCCGAAGCGGACTCCCAGCGCCAGCACTAGATCGGGCCGCTGCCCCTCGGCGGACAGATCAGCCATCTTATGATACGTGCCGCCATAAAGCGGGTGACTGCTCGCGAGCAATCCGTGCGCCTGAAAATCCGAGTACACGGGAATCCCCGTAACCTCAGCGAACGTTCGCAAGTCTTCTTCGGCACCCGAAAAATAAGCGCCGACGCCAACCATGATCACCGGACGCTTGGCGTTCTTGAGCAGCTGGATCGCTTCGTCAATCGCGCGCGCTTGCGGCGCCGCGGGCGAATCCACCAGCACCCGCTCCGGAATCGGCGCCGAATCTTCCTCAATCTGCGCGCCCAGCACGTCAGCAGGTATGTCCAGCAGCACGGGCCCCATCGGGGCAGACGTCGCCATGCGGATCGCCTGCGACACAAGACGCGGAATCTGCTGCGTCACCGTGATGCGGTGCGCCCACTTCGTGATCGGCGTCGCTACCGCGACCTGATCGAGCCCGGATTGCAGCGTGTTGGTCTCCGCGTCGCCCAGCCCGCTCGACCCGGTGATGAAAAGTACCGGCGTGCGATCGAGGTATGCGTTCGCAATCGAAGTGATCACATTCGTGAATCCCGGTCCGGCCGTGACCATGGCCACGCCCAGCCCGCGCGTGGCGCGCGCGTAGCCTTCGGCCGCGTGCCCGGCAGCCACTTCATGCCGCGTATCCGTAATCGGAATGTGATGATCCAGGCACGATTGAAAAATGGACTCGAGATGCGCCCCGTGCAGCCCGAACACGTTCTTGACGCCCGCCTTCATCAACGTCCGTACAACCAGCTCTCCGCCTGAAACTTTCCCCATGTGTCGTTCCCCCGATTACCGCAAGTCGTTTTCGAATTCGCCCGTTCGCCGCCGAACTCCAGCTTCTTCAGAGCTTGTCTATCTTGGCCGCCAGAATAAAATCGCTCTCCGTCAGCCCGTTAATGCTGTGCGTCCACGTGGTTACTTCCGCTTTACCCCACGAAAGCAGAATATCCGGATGATGCCCCTGCCCTTCGGCAAGCGTTCCCACTTTGTTGGTAAACGCGAGCGCTTGCAGAAAGTCCGGAAATTTGAACGCGCGCGTCAGGTGATGCCCATCCACCACCTTCCACTGCGGCACCTGCTGCGCCAGCGCTTCCAGCTCTTTGCCCGCCAGCGGCGGCACCCCTCCGCGGCACGGGACGCAATTCTTGCTCGCAAGATCGCTCATGGAATTGGACCTCCTCGAATCATTCCCCACCGGGATTGTACCGGAACACGCAGAATGGCGGTAGCCGCGCCGTCCCATTTTCACGACCCTGAAATGGTCTGCGCCTAACGAATTCTGCTATTCTCTTGCCCGCACGATCGCATTGATTCCCTGATGGAGGATCGAACATGCCGGATGAACTCCAGGAGTTGCAGGAGCACGCGGAAGCGGGCTCCGAGCACGAAAGCCTCGCGCCCGTCACTGTAACGATGGCAATTCTCGCCGTCCTGGTCGCGGCGGTTTCGCTACTCGGCCATCGCGCTCACACCGAAGAGCTTCTGCACCAGACCGAGGCCACCGACAAATGGGCCTACTATCAGGCCAAGGATATTCGCCGCCACACCTACGAGCTTTTCCTCGACGAGCTTTCCGTCTTCACGCTGCAAAATTCCGATGCCGTCGAAAAACTCAAAGAGAAGTATGCCAAGGAAGTCGCGCGTTACGGCGACGAACAGAAGGACATCGAGGCGGACGCGAAAAAAGCCGAGGACGATGTAAAACTGGAGGGCCGCCGCGCCGATCGTTTCGACCTGGGCGAAGTGATGCTCGAAGCCGCGCTCGTGATCTGTTCGATCACGCTGCTCACGCGCAAACGCATTTTCTGGGCAATGGGACTCGTACTGGGCCTTCTCGGCGTAGCCATCGGCGCCGCCGGATTCCTGGTTCACTAGCATACGGAACTTTCGAATTCAATCTAGGTCGCGATAATAAGTTCGAAGCGTATATCTGCCTTCGAACTCTTGTCGACGATGACCGTTATCTGGGTAGGATCGAAGCCGTCCAAGCTCAACCGCAGATAATGTTTGCCCTTCTTCGCGTGCTTCAAGGAAAAATGCCCATTGTGATCGGTCTGAGTTTGCGCAAAACAGTTCTTCCAGCTATCGTCACACTCTTGAACGAGCACGCCCAACCTCCCGGCACCGGACGGGTCTGAAACTATTCCAGAGAGAGAATGGCTCTGATATGGTTTCTCGACGGTGATTAGCTGGTATTGCGGAGCTGCTGCAAAGGTGGAAACGGATCCGACGCAGATGAGCGTCAGCACGAGCGTCGTTCTGAGCCTAGATCCCCTCATTTTTCGAAGGACCGCAATGTGCCTCAAGCCTAGATCCTCGCCGAGGAGGCTACGCGCTCAGCGATGTACTGCCTTACATAAGCCGAGAAAGCCTTTTCCAGCTTCTGCATTACCGGCAGCGCCGCCGTCGCGATCTTGTGTCCGTTGATTTCGCTCGCCGCGATGATATTCCGGTTGGTGGACGAGATGAACACGCCCTCCGCTGAGTAAAGGTCCTCAGGCCGCAGCGTCCGCTCTTCCACCTGAACGCCCGCCGCCGCGCCGATCTCCAGCACCACGCCGCGCGTCACGCCCTCGAGGCATCCGGACGAAAGCGGCGGCGTCAGCACGCGGCCCTCGCGCACGCAGAAGATATTCGCAGCCGTGCATTCCGCCACCTCCCCGCGTTCGTTGAGCAGCACAACTTCGTCGTATCCGCCCTGATGCGCCTCGTAGAGACTCCACACGTTATTGAGCCACGAAGTGACCTTCACGCCGGCCAGCGGCGAAGCCGCGTGCCGTCCATGTTCGCGCAGAGCCAGCCGCACGGGCTCTTTGAGCGGCGGCAAATCGGCCGAGCAGATCAGCAAATCCGCCGTGGGCAGTTCCTCGTCGCTGCGCCAGAAGCCGATCTGGTTCTGGATCACGTAGATTCGCGCGCATCCCTCCCGCAGATGATTCGCGCGCAGCACCTCGTTCAACTGGCCGTGAACGGTGTCCTCCAAAAAAGGAAATGGGCAGTGCGTCTTCTCGGCATCGCGCGTCAATCGCTTCCAATGCCTCTCAAACGCGAACGGAATTCCTTCGATCACGCGCATCGTGGTGAAAAGCCCCCACCCGCTCATCAGTCCCGATTGTCCCGGCGAAAGCCGCACTTCTTCGACGGGCATCATACGGCCGTTATGAAATACAACGCGATGGATCATTCCGTCCCCCGCATCATTGTATCGTAGAAAATGCGTGCACCACTCCGGCGTGTCCTATCACCGAACAGTTCATTCCGCGGCGCCGAGCGCCCCAACGCGGCCCTCAAGGTCCCGCGCGATTTGTTCAGCCGCATCCGTCTCGCCGAATCGCACCGGCGCGCCAATCGCAACCCGAACGTGCCCCGGCGGCGCCCAGCTTTTGTCCGCTTCCCTGCGGTCGTAAAGCCCGTCCAGCCGGATTGGAACCACGGGCACCTTCAGCCGCGCGGCCAGCAATCCAATACCCGCCCGAAACGGAGCGATGCGGCCGTCGCGCGTCAATTCGCCTTCCGGAAAAACCAGCACGCTCCAGCCGCGATCAACCAAATCGCCGATGAACGCGAAGCTTTTGCGAAAGCCTGAAAGCCTTGGCAATGGAAACACATTGAAAATCGAAGTGACCAGAAAATATTTCACGCGGCCAAGCGATCCCGCAAAAAATCCTGTGCCCGGCGCAGGGTTCCGCATCGCCGCGAGCACCTCGCCGTCCATCGCCACGGCCAATCGCCGCCGCAGCCGCCCCGGCAAAGCCTCCAGCACGTACGCCGGATCGAGATACGTCACGTGGTTCGACACAACCAGCACCGGGCCGCTGACGTCGCGAAGATTTTCCCGCCCGCGAACGCGCGGCCACGCGAGAATCAGCATCGCGGGCCGAGCCACGAGATTCAGCACCGCGAACCGAAAAATTCGCGCCGGCCATCCCTGCGCCCACCGCGGATAGGGAAATGCCCCCGCGCGCGACGACGGCGCCTCAACCAGCCGCTCGAGCTCCCGCACGCTATCAGCCGCAGCAAATTCCGTTTCGCTCAAGTCCACCTGATAGCGGTCTTCGAGCGCGCTGAGCAGTTCCACGCGCTCAACCGAGCTGAGTTGCAGCGCGGTCCCGTCATCCGGCAGCGCACGTCCGTGCGAAACACGCGCGAATAAATCTGCCAGCGGGCCTGACGGCCCCGCCGCTGTCGCAGTCACAGCCCTGCCGCCGCCCCGCTCCGCCTCCGCAGCTTCGCGAATGCGGCTCAGCACCGGTTTCTGCGTCGGCGTGCGCGGAAAATCCTTGTCGCGCCACACAAGCCATCGGCGCATCTGCTGAAACGGCGCCAGGCGTTGGTTCGCGCGCTGGACAATCTCCGCTGCGCCCTCCTCCGATTGCGCCTCGCGCAACAGCAGCACCGCGCACGGTTCCGCGTTCCCGTCGCGCGCCAGCCCCACCACAACGCAATCGCGCACGCCCGGCTCCTTGCGCAGCTCCGCCTCCAAATCCGCCGGGTACACATTCAAACCTTCCGGCGTGACGATCACGTTTTTCTGCCGGCCCTTGAAATAAAGATTCCCATTCGCGTCGCGCTCACCCAGATCGCCTGTGTGAAACCATCCGTCCGCATCGAGCACCGACGCCACTCCCGCATCCTTCCAATATCCCGACGCGACATTTTCGCCGCGCACCAGAATTTCGCCTTCGGCCGAAAGCTGCACTTCCAACCCCGGCAGCGTTTTGCCGATTGACCCCTTCCCCAGCCGAAATGGATGATTCAAGCTGACCAGCGAAGTTGTTTCCGTAAGCCCGTAGCCCTGAATCACCGCGTATCCGAGCCGGTCCCAGAATTGTTCGGCGGCGGCCGGCAGCGCCGCGCCTCCCGACACGATTGCCCAAAATCGCCAGCCGAATTTTCTGCGGATCGCGCGGAACCTCCACCATCGCTTCAGAAAATGCTCGCCCTGCGAGTCGCGAACGTCCCGCACAAATTTCTCGCGGCGTCCGTGTGCCTCCAGATCGCGCTCCAAATGATCGCGCAGCGATTCAATCAGCCGCGGAACCGTCACCAGCAAGGAGACGCGCTCCGCCCGAATCGCGCGGCTGACTTCTGCGGGATTCAGCGTGTCCAGAAACACGACCGTCGCGCCGAGAACCGCCGGAATAAAGATGCCAAGCAGTTGGCCGAACACATGGCTGAGCGGCAACAGGTCGAGAAATTTCAGCGGATGAAAAATACGCTCGTATCGCCGGTAGCGCTCAATCTCTTTCTCGATCGGCTCGAGATTCGCCAGCAAGTTCCCGTGCGTCAGCACCACGCCCCGCGGCTCAGCTGTCGTCCCCGATGTAAACACGATCTCGACGGCGTCGCCGCGCCCTGCCGCCACTGGCGAAAAGACCCCCACAGCCGCGCCGCCCGCGGCCTCGAAGAAATCCTCCATACTAACCACAGCGACGCCGCTTTCAGCAGGCAACGAGAGACCTCGGCCAATAACCGCCAGCCGCACGCCCGCTTGCTTCGCGACCCGCCCTGCAAATTCCCTGTCGGCCGTCGCGTCCATCGGAACCGACACGGCGCCGCAAAAAATGCATCCGAGAAACGCCGCAATCCATTCTCCCGAATTCTCGCCCCACAGGAGAACCCGGTCACCCTTCTCGATTCCCAGTGCTCCCAGCTCCAAAGCGAATTGCGTCGCGGCCCTCAGCAAATCCGCGTACGTCCACCGGACCGTGCGATACCCGCGCCGCCAAACCACCGCCGCCTCACCCGGCGGACGCGAATCGTTTCGAAAGTAGTCGAGCAGGGATTGGCGCGGCATGGCTCCCCGAGTTTCGCTCATCCGCATGCCGATTGGAAATAGCTTTGGGCGAACGTGCTCGCCGAATGCGCTGCCTATGGCGAGGAAATCAACAAGACACAAAAACAAAAACCCGGCGGGAGAATGATTCCCGCCGGGCCTGTCGAAATCGAACGGATTATTTCTGGGCCGTTATTGTTGCTGTGGCTGCGGCTGATCCTTCTTCGCCAGATCAGCCTTGGCAGGATCGGCTGAGATGCCGGAACTCGGCTTCTGATAGCGGGTCAGGTACGGCATAAACGGCGTCACCTCGAATGGCATTTTCTCTCGCGCTGAAAGCAGTGCAACGGGCTTGGACTTCAGCAGTTCCACGCGGTCGCTCCATGGATCGAGCTTGACGCGCGCGCCAATCGGCAGCGCCGCGATCTGATCAACCTTGCTCGGATCCAGCGCTGGACCGGTGCCCGACAAAGCCGTGCCCAGAGTCACGCCGTTTCCGAGATGAGGATTGATCAGCGCGGGAAGTTCCTTCGATTCCGCTTCGAGCTGTTTCAGGAACAGAGTGGCTGGGCCGAGCTTGTCCTTGTAAGGCGAGTTCTTCAGCAGCTCGACCGCTTTCGCGTTCGCCGCTGCAATGTCCGCTGGTGTGTCCCGGAATGAAAAATGGTTCAGCGCTTCGACGGTTGAGACGTTCGTGGTGTCGTTGAAGCCCCACTGATCGGTCGAGGGCTTCGTAACGATGATTTGCGCCAGTTGCTGCGCAAGCATCGTGGCGAGGCTGGCTTCGTCAGGAAGCACGTCAATCAGCCCGCGGCTCAGCACGATCGTGTGGCCGATGGAGAACGATTCCAGCGTCCCGGTCAGCATCACGCGGCAGTGAATTTCGGGCTGAATGTCGAGGTTGTTCGTCACTTCGATGTTGTTGACCACCGTCTCGAGCACTTTATCCACTTCGCCCGGAGCCGCGAGCAAACCGGTGCGCTGCAAGCGCTGCAGCACGTTGATCTCGGCCTGATGCTGCCATTCGCGTTCCGCCTCGATGGGAGAGCGGTCCTGCGCCTGGGTGGACTGATCCGTGATGGCCGTCGCAGCTTCAATCGTCAGCTGGCTGAATTCTTCTTCGCGGCCGGTGTTTTTCAGATCGTAGCCCCACAGACGTGTCTGTGACTTGAAGCGCACGTTGTTGCCGACGAAGTCCTTCAGTTGCGATTCCTGGCTGAACACGAAAGCCGGCAGCCAGAGTCCCGGTTGGACATTCAAGCGCCAGCTATCGAAGTGCAGGTTGAATGCGTTTATTCCCGCCAGCGGCGTGTACACTCCGTTGAAGCGGACGATCGCGAATCCTTGGTCTTCAGCCCAAACGCGGCCCTTGAAGCGCCCTCGGCCCGACTTCGGCAGCGGCGTCACGTCAAATACAAGGCATCGGACTTCGCCCAGGAATTCCCTGCCCACATAATCAAACTGATAGTGCTGCCGGTCAAAATAGGCCGTGTCCAGATAGATCATCTGAAGAAAGCCCTCGGGAACATACTGAGAAGTAAAATAGTCCGAGACGTGCGACAGAGGATTCAACTCCTCCATCTTGCTCTTCTTCTTATCGAGCATCGAGGTGTCCACGACGCCCTTCGAAAGGTTCGCCTGGCCAAGAAAATAGTGATCCTTCACGGGAATGGAGCCCAGGTTCGCGTCGGGCTTCATATCCTGAATGTACGTCTCAATGATCGGGTTGTAGCGGCGAATGGTGGCGTTTTCATCGTGTTCGCGCGCGATCATTCGGTCAATCGCCTGGTTCACCGTCGTAACCGAGCTGTCCGTTGAATTCCCCGGCTGCGGCTGGGTCTGGTCTGCCGTCTGTTGCGTCTGTGCGCCGGCGAAGCCGGCGAGTGCGCCCAAAAGGATTATGGATAGCGAGAATTTTTTCGACGTGCGCATTAACTTCCCCTTTCAGTACGCCAATCAGTACGCCAGTTCAAATGTGATATGTGCGACCGCCGGAAAATCAACCGGCTGCCCGTCCTGCATCGCCGGCTTGAAACGAATCTGACGCGCCGCCGTCTCGGCAGCCTCGTCCAGGCCGTATCCCAGGCCACGAACCACCCGCTCGACCTTCACTTCGCCCGTCGCGGTAAAGATAACCTGGACCAGCACATCCCCTTCAATTCGCTTGGCCCGGCCCTCTTCCGTGTAAACCGGGTTCGGCTTGGAAAGAATTTCGACTGGCTTCGTGTTCGAAACTGCCGCCGTCTGCTTCACCTTCGGAGTATCGGCCGCCTTCACATCGAACGTTCCCTGCTGCACGGTGCCGCGGTTTCCTCCACCGTTACCACCCACTGCAACACCGTTGCCAAATCCGGTGCTGGCTACGACGCCCTTGGCTCCCTTTGCTCCACCCGTGCCATTTCCAACGCCTGCGCCAGTCGGCATATCAAAGCTGCCCGCTGACGCGATATTCACGTTGCGATCCGTCTTCCCGTTTGTCGGAACTCCATTCGGATCGCCAAAGCCGCCCGTCTGAACCTGCTCGCGCGGCTTCCTCAAAGTCGGGATGGCCGAACTTCCCAACGATGGATTCGGAAAATCCTTCGCGACCTCCACCATGTCCGGCGCCTGAACCTTCTTCGTCACCACCTGCTTCACGATGGGCGTGCTGATCACTGGATTATAAATCTTTGGTTTGGGCACCTCGACAACCACAGGCTTGATGACTTCCTTCACCACTTCGCGCTTAATAGCGACAGGTTTCGGAGGCGGTGGTTGCGGTTTCCACGGTTGAATGACCGGCGCCTCAATCGGCGTGACCCAGTAGTGCTGCGCCGCCTCGAACTTCTGCGGAATCAGCAGTGGCAGCACAATCACCGCCACAAGGGCGCAGCACTCCAGTCCCAGACCAGCGCTGAATGAACCCCAGCGCTGTTTGCCCTCCGGGAGCAGGGCTTCCTTGAATACAGGTCGGTTCTTTACCGGTGCCATAACTTTCACCCCGAATGCCCTAATAGGCAGTGTGTTGCGTGGCGACACAACTCCCCGCACACTACTTAAGTACTAGAACCAAGGGCTGAGGTGAATAGGACTCGGGTACTATTCTACCCCCGGTCGTGCCGAAAGCGATAACCCGACTCATTATACGGGCCATAGCTTCACCCTTGATCAACATTGGATTTCCGAGTTGCCTGGTTCGCACCATGACAATCGAACTAACACGGCGCAGAATCCTCGGTTGCGATGCCATCTGAAAAAAAGATGTGCACCGGCATTCCCTCTACGTGCGCGAACGCTCCAACCGAGCCTGCGGTGGTCCGTGCACGATTAATGCCAACGCAGCAGAGCACGGGGCTGGGAGCGCCGTGCTCTGCTGCATCGTCTAATTCACGAGCCGCGCTTAGTGCGACTCGATCACCACGTATTGCGTCACGCCGCCCTGATTCACCAGCAGAAGCACCGGCTGGCTGCCTACTGCAGCTATCGCCTGCTTGTATTCAGCGATGTTATGGACGGGTTTGTGGTTCACTTCCTGGATCACTTGCCCGCGTTGTAGTCCGACTTCCGCAGCCGCGCTCGATGGATCAACCGACTCCACCACCACGCCGCGAGTTCCCGGAGCCAATTGCAGCTGCTCCATCGCTTCCGGAGTCAACTCTTGCACATTGACGCCCTCGAGCCCGCCGCCGCTGTTATCGCTCGGTTTTTCTTCCGCGCTGTTATCTTGCGGAAGTTCACCGAGCGTAACGTCCATGTTCTGCGTCTTGCCGTCGCGCGAGACTTCGAGCTTCACGCTCGACCCCGGCGCAGTTTGCGAAATGCGCAAGCGCAGATCGTTTGCCGATTCGACTGGCTGGCCGTTGAGTTCGAGAATCACGTCGCCGTTCTTGATTCCGGCCTTGGCCGCTGGAGCATCCGGTTTCAATCCGCTAACCAGCGCGCCGCCGGGCTTGCTCAGCCCGAATTGCTTCGCGAGCGCAGGCGTCACGTCTTGCGGAAACAGGCCCAGATAGCCGCGCACTACTTTGCCGTGGCTCACGATCTGGTCCATCACCGCTCGTGCCTGGTTGATCGGGATAGCGAAACCGACGCCCTGATTGCCGCCGCTTCCGCCGCTCAGAATTGCCGTGTTGATTCCGATCAGGTCGCCGCGCAAATCAATCATGGCGCCGCCGGAATTGCCCGGGTTGATCGGAGCGTCGGTCTGGATAAAGTCCTCGTAATTCTCGATTCCCAGATTTCCTCGTCCCGTCGCGCTGACGATTCCCATCGTGGCCGTGCCTTCCAGTCCGAAAGGTTCGCCGATCGCGAAGATCATGTCGCCGACTTGCAGTTTCGAAGAATCACCGATCGCCAGCGTCGGCAGACCCGATGCTTCGATTTTCAGCACGGCGATATCCGTCTTCGCATCCGTGCCGATGAGCTTGGCTTGGAATTCTCTCTTGTCGCTCAAGTCCACCTTGATGTCCGTCGCGCCTTCGATCACATGATTGTTCGTCACAATCATTCCGTCGGAAGTAATGATCACGCCCGAACCCAGGCTCTGTTCTCGCTCCGTCTGCGGCCCTTGCTGGCCCTGGGGACCCTGATCGCCGAAAAATTGCCGGAATGCCGGATCATTGAAGAACGGCATCATCTGCGAAGCTCTCGACTTCACGACCTTTGACGTATGGATGTTCACGACCGCGGGAAGCGCGGGTTTCAGCACGGACGCAAATCCGTTGCTGAAACTTCCCAGCGATATGGGCGACGAATTTCGCGCCATTGTCAGCGCGAGATTTGACGCTCCGAAAACTTCATGGCCCGACCAATTTCTGAGTCCGATAGTAAGAACTCCTCCGCCGACCAGCGCCGCCAGAACTACCACCGTGGCGACCCAGCGGGGTATGTGTAAGTCACTGCTCTTCATGGCTGTCTCCTTTTTCGACCCCGGTGCTCGTCAGAGCTACCAGGGGTTTATGAATGCGTTAGACGAAGCTCCCGGCGATTCGTACCTCACTCCGCGCCGCCGGGAATTTCCGCGCCGCGCAGAGGCGGACAAATCCCACTATAAACCTACCTAGTGATAGATGCAAAAGAGGCGTGAAAGGTCTACGGCTACTTGACTAATTTCCCGAGACAGTTAAGCGCTTTGCCCACTTGCAGATGTGAGCGCACGTTTGTCAGCGGATCTACTTCAGCTGATCAATCGCGCAAGCAGGAATGCTGCGGCCGCCGCAAGGCCTGCAACGAGCACGGTCTGCGCTCCCGCCCGCCATGGCTTCACGCCCGTGAAGTGTCCTTTGATTGAGCCAAAAACGAAAAGCGCCAGCAGCGTCACGCCGATGGAAACCCAAAGCGCCGGCAAAATCTGATGTATCAGAATATACGGCGCGAGCGGAATCAATCCACCGACGATATATGACGCAGCAATCGTCCCGGCGCTGCGTGCGGCGCGCGCCGGATCCGGCGGCTCAAGTCCCAGCTCGAAGCGCATCATGAAATCAACCCACTTTTTCTGATCGGCCGTTATCGCCGTTACGATAGGCTGCATCTGCGCTTCCGTAAGCCCGTACTCGCGGAAGACTTTCGCCACTTCCTCCGTTTCGATTTCCGGTAGCTCCACCGTTTCGCGATACTCGCGTTCGAGTTCCGATGCATAGTGCTCCGTATCCGTTTTCGCCGCCAGATATCCGCCCAGTCCCATGGCGATCGAGCCTCCGGCGATTTCAGCGAAGCCCGCCGTCACGATAATTCCCGTGCCCCGGGTCAACGCGGCCGCTGCAGTCGTCAGCCCCGCCGCCAGCGCGAACGGGACCGTGAGTCCATCCGCCATTCCAATCACGATATCGCGCACGGCCGCGGTGGCCGTGAAATGCTTTTCCACGTGCTCGACGGACGGCATGAAGTCCTCCTCAGCCCCGGTAGCCTTGGGAATTTCCTGTATTCCACGCTTCCCGGCAAAGGCGCGTATAATTATGGCGCAGGAACCGGAAATCACGAGGTACATTATGACCGCCACTTCGGCACAAGGAGCCGCTCCGCATATGAGCTTTACACTTCCGCCTCTCCCATATTCTTTCGACGCACTCGAACCTTACATTGACGCCAAGACGATGGAGATCCATCACGACAAGCATCACAACGCCTACGTCACCAATCTCAACAAAGCTCTCGAATCCGCTCCCGACCTCGGCAAGCTCTCGATCGAAGAGCTCTGCGCGCAGCTCGGCAAAGTTCCTGAAAATATTCGCACCGCCGTGCGCAACAATGGCGGCGGCCACCTGAACCACTCCATGTTCTGGAAGTTGATGAAGAAGGGCGGCGGTGGCGAACCCACCGGCGATCTTGGAAGCGCGATCACCAGCGCTTTCGGCAGCTTCGCCGATTTCAAAACCAAGTTCGCTGCGGCCGCGACCACGCGCTTCGGCTCCGGCTGGGCCTGGCTGCTCCTCAAGGACGGCAAGCTCGCCATCGAATCAACCCCGAATCAGGACAATCCGATCATGGACGGCGGCAAAGGCGTCCTCGGTCTCGACGTCTGGGAGCACGCTTATTATTTGAAGTATCAGAACAAGCGCCCCGACTACATCGAAGCCTGGTGGAACGTCGTCAACTGGGCGCAAGCCGCCGACAACTACGCCGCCGCGAAGAAATAGCGCGCGCGGCCTCATCTGATTCTCCGGGTGCCCCATCCTTTGCGCAGCAAAGGGTGGGGCTCCTAACTCTCACTGCCCTTCGCGTCCCGATTCAACTCGCGCTTCAACCACGCTCGCGCCGTCGTCCACTCGCGCTTCACCGTCGCTGGAGAAATCCCCATCACCACAGCCGTATCCTCGATCGAAAGCCCGCCGAAGAATCGCAGCTCGATCAGACGCCCCTGCTCCGCATCCAACGCGGTGAGTTTGTTCAGCGCGCTATCGAGCGCGACGACATCGAGTTCCTGCTTCTGCGCCGGCGTGACGCCGGCATCAGGATCGATGCTCAACCGCGGCGCGGCGCCTCCGCGCTTTGCGGCGACGCGGTTTCGCGCGTGATCCACCAGGATGTGGCGCATCATCTGCGCCGCGACGCCGAAGAAGTGCGCGCGGTTCTGCCAGTGCGGAGGTTCCTGCCGGACCATGCGAAGGTAGGCCTCGTTCACCAGCGCGGCGCTTTGCAGCGTGTGGTCGCGGCGCTCGTGCCCGAGGTGTCGCCGGGCGACGCGGCGCAGCTCACCGTAGATCAGCGGAATCAGCGCGTCGCGCGCCTGCTGATCTCCGAGGCCCCAGTTGACCAGCAGCTGGCTGATCTCCGCGCCGGGTTCCGGGCACACGCTCTCGCTCCCGTATTAACTGAGTTGCTACCAGAGGTTCGTCGAGAAGGTACCCCGCACCACGTTGGAAGTAAAGCACTTTGCCCATTTGCCGGAAGGCCCGAAAAAACTTCGAATTTCCTGAGCCAGTTTCCCGGCCGTTCGCGCTCTAGATAGTGAAGGCACGATGCGAAGTCAGAAAAGCTCGAAAAACGCACCGGCCTATATAAGGAGGACGACGACCATGAAATCCAATATCCAGGTAAATGCCAGGAGAGTCACGTTGTTCGCGGCCGTCCTGGTGGCCGTTTTGATTTTCACCAGCGGCGCAAACGCGCAATCCACGTTTCAGGGCACGTTCACTCTGGACCACTCCGCGCGCTGGGGAAAAACCGTGCTCGGCGCCGGCAATTACATCGTCCAAGTCAACAACTCGAACGGCAGCGCACCACTGATTGCCCGGATCACGTACGCGAAGAGCGGCAGGTTGGCCGCCCTCGAGACGTGCGTGAGCGCGGACACCTTTAAAGCAAACGGCGAGAAGAGCGCCCTGCTGATCGGCCACCGCGGAACCCAGCCGGTCGTACATTCATTCCGAGTCGCGGAACTTGGTGAGACCTTCATTTTCGACCGCACGCTAGCCAGCCGGCAGGGAACCGAGGAAGCGATGAACCTGGAAAACGTTCCGGTATACGCAGTAAAGCGGTAACGGCCGACCACGGGTTTCGATGAAGCGCACCTTCGGGGGCCAGTCGCCGGAACGTCCGGCCCTGGCCCCCGAAATTTTTCTCGCTGCTTGCCCTGCCTTTGCCCTCTACCCTCGCCGCCCGCTAGACCACAAAGCGAGATCGCGGTATCCTCGGTTTTAGTTGGGCCGGCCCCGTCGAGCGAGAATCCAAATGAGCCTTCGTTCTCCATATTCATGGTTTCCGGCGTATATCGCCGCTGCCTTCGAGACGGATTTTGCTCGGCTCTACGAACGAATTGACGTGGCGCTGAAGGAAATCGAGGAACGACTCGATGGGCCTCGGAAGCTCGAAACCGAGGAGTATCACGAAATCCAGGATGCGCTACACGCGCTTCAAATGTTAAGCACGGACGAAGCGCGTACCGACACCAGATCCTGAGCGCCGCGTGCCCTGCCTTTGCCTTCCGCCGTTGACTCCGTAGCGCACGCCTTCAGGCGGGCAGCCTTTTCCTCGTTGCCGCTGTCCCGCAGAAACGACCGGGACGCCCGCACCAAAAATATTCATCCGCCCCTAATCATTACTGATGTATAACTCTTGCCATTCTCGCAAGGAGGTGCCGCATGTCCGTAGAAGAAAACATTGTTTTGATGAGGCGCTGGTTCAAAGAAGTTTGGAACGAAGGGCGCGTTCAAACGATTTACGATCTGCTCGACGAAAATGGCATCGGCATCGGACAGGATTCCCCCGGCGTCGAGATTCACGGGCCCGCTGATTTCGTGCGGCTCTTCAATCGCCTACACGGCGCATTTCCCGATATCAAGGTCACGATCGAAGACGTCTTCGGCGCGGACGACAAAGTCACAGTCCGCTGGTCCGCCGTGATGACTCACACTGGCGATCAGCTCGGCATCCCGCCAACCAACAAATCCGTTCGCATCACGGGTATCACCATCGCGCGCATCGCCAACGGCAAGATCGTCCAGGGCTGGGACAATTGGGACCAGTTGGCCCTCATGCAGCAGCTGGCCACCCCCGCAGCCGCTGCCGCCCATTAGCGCTCGCCTCGGTTTCGAGAGTCCATGTGTATTTTCGCTTGGCTTATTTACCATTACACTAACCGCCTTGATCGCTCGCGCCACGTGCGCAAAAACAAGACACCTACGCGGTCTAATGCTGCAATTATTTGCAGTATCTGCGCTAACTGGCGTCGCCAAGTCATTTCGCCTCAGCATGACGCGATTGGCCCCTGTCATGCCTTTGGTAACTTGACGAGATAGGTATGGTGTCGCCGCCTTCCATTGGATCGCGGTGGCCGCGGGAGCTTGAAAATGCGAATAGCCAAGTGGATATTCCTTACCGTACTACTCGGCGCGACCGCCGCACCAAAGGCGCTTGCGGACTCCTTCAACATCAGCGGCACCGCAACGATCTCGTTAAATACGATTACGTGGACTGGCAACACATCGCCATTTTTGCCGGATGAGACGCTGATTGGACCTGGCGCGACTGGGATCTTTTCGGCCTTGGGGGGCACGACCGCGACGATCGGCGACCTGAGCTATTTAACTGATCCGGTCGCGACTCCATTTACTGCCCAGCCCTTTCTCTCCTTTGATGCCAATCCTGCTCTGTCACCGCTGCTGATCAACTTTATCTTCACAGGTGTCGATTCATCTGCGGGTTGTACCGAGACCCCTTCCGTCGGACAGACATGCACCCCCACTTCGCTTAATTTTCTCTCGCTTCTCAGTTTGACAAACACTCCCCCAGCTCTAGGTGCATCATCGGCGTCTTGGGTAGTCGCGGGGGTGTCGGCTGATGGCTCGGAGACTTGGTACGGTATCTTCACGTCCCAGTTCCCCGAATCGTTTCAGCAGTTCCTGGCGACGGTGGCTTCGGGAGGCTCGGTAACCGACTCGTACTCTGCGGTCATTGATGTCTCGGGAACATCTGCTACCACCCCGGCCCCAGAACCATCCTCCCTGCTCCTGTTGGGAACCGGTTTAATAGCCCTCCTTGGCGCGAGATACACGTTGCGGCGCGCCTAGCGTCCAGGTCCTTTCGATCCGCGTCCTCATGAAGGCCGGTGGCCTAGCCCTTAGCATTTGATTCTCCGAGCGCCCCATCCTTTGTCCGCCGTGGCAGACAATGCGTGACCATCCAGGATATGCAGGGATATGCTAGGGCTCCCAGTGTCCACGGCAAGTGGAGTCTGGGAGATCGAGCGCCATCGCGCTCGGCCTCAAATCTCTCGCCGGCGAGGAATGGGTTTCCGGCATCGCGGATGGACTAAACGTCGCCCGCGTCTCCGTCACCAACGTCCCCATCGAGCACTGCGTGACGTTCAACGACTTCAACAGATGGCTCGCCAGGGAAGGCGGCAGCCCGCGCGAAGTCTCGGCCAGGTACCGCATCAGGCAAATTCTGGGAATGCAGCAAAGGAAAGTCATCTAGCACACCCGCCCGTGAACTTGGACACTCAGTCCATCGACAACGTAACTAAAATGAGATACTTTTATCGGCCATGTTGCTACATCACGCTGCTATTAAGAACTACCGCTCTATTAGGCAACTGGAAATCACGTTCGAGCCGAAGTGTAGGATCCTGGTCGGCATCAATGAATCCGGCAAAACGAACATTCTCGACGCACTAAATCTCCTTGATCCCAAGCAGCTCACAACGCAGCGTGACCTGAGAGAACCAGGCCTCCGAGAAGATTCAATCACCGAAGCTTACGTCAGGTTCATCTTCAGATTTACTCGAGAAGAGCTTTCCGAATTAAAGAAAAAACTGAGAGCAAAGGTGCTGTCAGAGACGTACGACTCTCCAATTGTAAGAATCGAAGGCACTGACCATACCTTAGATAGATTCTGCGAAACCCGCGAGGGACTGTACATAGCCGACCTAAAGACGAATGCAAAACAGACGTCGACTTGGGCACTGGGGAAAGCCGAGATCATCAACAAATGGAAAAAGATCGGACCAGCGTGCCCGGCCGACTACGCCGTGCCCTCTAAGGCTTTGGGAACCGTCACCCTTAAGAAATTCTCGCTCGTGGACACATCTGAGTTTACAGACATACCTACGGAATATCTGGAGGAGGCGAAACCCGATGACCTGCGGGGCGTCGCGAACCCGCTAATCACCCAGAAGGTAGAATCCAGTCTTTTGAAGGTATTGTTCTGGGACTACGAAGAGAAAAACCTGCTTCCACCGAGGGTAAATCTCGACCAGTTCTGCGCCAATCCGGACATCTGCTTACCACTCAAGAGAATGTTTCAGTTGCACAAGACTTCCGACATCAAGGCAGCGGTAGACCTCGCGAAGGCAGCGAGCGCGAACGGCTTGAATAATCTACTGCGCCGCGTAGCGGAGCGAACGTCCAAACATTTCCATGATACGTGGCGCGAGTATGAGGGAATAAAGTTTTCGCTCGCCATGAACGGACCAGACCTCGAAGCTGGCATTGCTGACGTGTCGAATCGATATGAGCTCGCGCAGAGAAGCGACGGCTTTAAGCGCTTCGTAACGTTTCTGCTTATGGTTTCTGCGGAAGAGGAAAGCAATCTCTTAAAAGACACTCTTCTTCTGATCGACGAACCCGAGACCGGCCTGCATCCTTCGGGAGCGCGGTACCTCATGGACGAGCTGATAGACATTTCAAGAAATAACTATGTCGTCTTTAGCACTCATTCGATCTTCATGGTGGACAGCAAGATTATCGAACGGCACCTGATCATAAAAAAGAAGAACGAAATAACCGAGGCTGAACAGGTCTCGGAGTCGAACATTCAAGACGAAGAGGTCATTTACAGGGCGCTTGGGTATTCCATTTTTTCGAATCTGAAAGAAAGAAATCTCATTTTCGAAGGCTGGAGAGATAAGAAGCTCTTTGAAACCGCGTTGATGAACATCCCCCAAAACTACGAAGTTGTGAGGGGACTTGAAAACCTCGGCCGATGCTTTGTCCAAGGCGTCAAACAGGTGTCGTGTTCAACCCCACTGTTTGAAGCGGGGAAGAGAAAGTGCCTAATTTTAAGCGATAACGACGCGACGGCCAGAGAACAGCAAAAAAGATACCAAGACAACAAGGGCTACGGGGTATGGAAGCGGTATGACGAGATCCTCGACGGCACAGCCGCCGTCACCGGCGAAGACTTCGTTAAGGAATCGGCGTTTCAGACCGCAATCGAAGAAATAGCCCAGAAGCACCACATTGGGCCATTTCAGGCAGACAACCTCAATAATCAAGGCGGCAAGATCAACGCGCTGAAACAATGGCTGACCGGCGCAGGAGTCCCACGGCAAGAGGCCGATAGATCTATTGAAAGCATTAAAGAGTCCGTATTCGACACCCTGAAGAATTCTGATATCGAAGAAGGGTACTACGCCTACCTAGCCGGAATCCTCCCAATCGTAGATGCACTATAAGCGGCCGCTGATTCAAGAACTGACGACCGCGAGGCGTCGATGAAAGGGGCGAGCTCTCGTTCCGTCAGGCACGGGCGGGTCGCGGCGTTTTTTCGATCGCACAGTCGACTGCTAACGTTTACAGGCGCCCTCATCGTGTTCCTAACTTTTATTACCCGTGAGGGGTTGCGGGATCGGCTCAAAGATCTCGGGGACTCTACCGACATGGCAGAAAGCGTGTTTCTAATTCGGAGCGACAGCCGCGTAATCGTCCAAGGCTTGACCAGCCTTCAAATCAGCTTAAACGAATTGAATGATGTTGTTCGCACGAACCAGCCAAAACCACGCAACCGATCCATGCCACGACCCGAGATCATGAAGCAAACGGCACAATTGTTCCGCCAGAGGGTTCTATCCCTCGCGATCACAGTCGACAATCTTGAAAGGCTTCTCTACAAATTGCCCATCGATTCTTCCGGTGAGATTAAGATGTTTCAGACGATGCGGACCGATATCGCCAGCGAACTCAATAATGCGGACGAAATAGACAAGGACGCAGACGAACTAACCCTGATGCTTTCAGCCCCCCGCGAGCCGGACCGCGCCACTAAGCAAGCGATGGACGATATTATCGCCCGTGTTACAGCGGCATTTGATCGAATCGGCAAGAGTCTGGCGCAGACTTCGGACGAGATGGACCAAGCAGCGAGCGAAGTCGTAAATTATGCGGAACGAGCTAGAAACTTCTACCAGCGCCTATACGCGTACTTTAACTTGGCGACGTACTTTCTCTATACGCTCGGGTGGGGGCTCGGTTTATTGAGCCGAATCTATACAGAAGTTCCGATTATTGGCGAGTAAGAACGATTCTGGTGGGCGGCCCAGGCTTCAGCGTTAGATTCTACGGCTGCCCAATCCTTTGCGTGGCAAAGGGCGGGAGTTTTCCCGCGCGCACTCAATCCCTCCCCCTCATCAAAAGTCCACAGGCGCACATCCACCATCCCCCTTGACGTCCTGCTAGCTTCCAATCAGGGCCAGCACCAGCTCTCGCGGCCCCAAAGGAGCTACGCATCATGATCAGACAGGACAGGGCTCCCAGTGTCCATGCACGACAGGGCTCCCGAGGCCACGCAAACAGGGCTCCCAGTTTCCACGCAGGACAGGGCTCCCAGGTCGATGGTGAATCGAGCCTGGGAGATCAGCCGAGTCTGGGAGATCGAGCGCGCTCGGCAGATCAGGCGGGGTTTCACGAATCACGAATCACCAGTCACGAATCAAGGTTTTCTACCCGTCACAGCGTGCCAAGTAGAAAGGGACTTAAATGATTGAAAACACACGACCGCGACCATCGCTACCCGTCACTGGAATGCGGGGTGTGCATCCCGGTCGCTTCTCCGGGGCGCGGGGTGTGCATCCCGGTCGTTTCTCCGGGACAGGGGGCGCTCCGCAGCGCGATCTCGCGTCCGTCGCGGCTCTCCCGGCGGCCAAAAGAAGTGACACACCATGCAAAGTAATTAAGGGGCTAAATCCTTGAAAACAAACGATGGCGTACCCAAAGAAGTGACACACAAATTCAGAATAGGGATCCCAGTGTCGACGCAGGACAGGGCTCCCGAGGCCACGGTCAGTGGAGCTCGGGAGATCAAGCGAGTCTGGGAGATCAGGCGGCGCCTTGTGGGGCGGGGTTTCAACCCCGCCGAAAAGGGCTTGGTCGCGTCTCTACCTATCGCGCAGCTTCACCCGCGCGAGATTCCGGGGGCAGCACTCACGAATTTAATGCGCCCAGACTTTATCGGGGTCGGACTCGAAGGGGTAGACGTGGACCATCCAGCCGAAGATCTGCTTGACCCAGCGGCCGTTGGCTTTCGCGCAGGCGTCCTCGGTGGCGATGGAGCCGGCGCCAAACTCTTTCCAGTTCACCTGCTGCAGGGGCACGCCCCGGGGCGGCATGCAGAAATTGACGTGCTCGTGCCAGCGGGCGACGCTGAGCGGAACGCGTTCGTTCAATTGCTGCTCGGTGGCATTTTTCGGAGCGGTGAACATCGCGCCGACGAGCTCGTAGCCGTCCTTCGTTTTCGAATAGAGCAGCGAAGTGGGATGCGCGGGATTGAACGAGAATCCGGCGACGAACGCGTTGCGGTAATTCGTGAAGTGATAAATCTTCTGCGGGACGTTGGGCAGAAAGATCCGGTAGCCGTCCCCGAGGGCGACGCGGTAGTCCTTGTACTTGCTGATGGATTTTCCGAGGATTTCGACGATCTCCTCGGCGCGGCGATCGTCGCCCGGCTGCTTGGGCTGCAGCTCGGTCATGAACATGTGCAGGCTCATGTCGGTGCCGCCCATGTCCATGTCGTGGCCGGACATGGCGTCGTTCGCGGCGCGCGCGGCTTCGGGATACTGGTCGCCGTCGTGCTGCATGTCGTTCATGTCCATGCCGGGCATGGAATTGGAATTTTGCGGCGCGGAGTCAGCGCGGTTTCTGCGATTGCTGCGCGCGCGCGGCGGTGGTCGAGCCGAAAAGCGCCAGGGCCGCGGCGGCGAAAAGTATGGCTGCGCGGGTACGTATATTGATGCGTGCGCTCATTGCTGCCTCTCTAACTAGATTACGCGAAGCGCAGCGAAAATATTTCAGCGCGAAAGCGGCGATGCGCGAAACGTCAATAACGGCCACCGCAGACGCGCAGAGAAAGCGACAGAGAGCGCGGAGCATGGCCCCTCGTCGGAAACGACAGCACTCGCTCGGATGCCGGATCCTGGCCGGATGTCGGAGGGAGGCCCGGGTGGCCGGGCCTCCGCTTGGGGTACGTCCGGATTACTGCCGGGCCGGGCGACAGGGCGCGTGTCCCGCGCGCGATGTGCCAGCCATGATGATGAAACACGGGAAGATGCGAAAAGTTGCGCCGCAAAACTTGCTGCGAGGCTGGCGGCGTGTCAGGCAACACGCGGCGCGACATTGGCAAAATACGTGCTATGGAAGCACCTATTTTGCTTTACGCGCCGCGAACTCTTGACGGCTGCGGTGGAATGTGTAAACTGCGCTTTCGACATGGCAACGATGCCAAACCCGTTGGAAGACGCGCAGCAGGATTTTCAGTTCCCGCAGCGAGAGGCCGCATTTTTCTACGGCCTGTTTCTGCGCGGCCATTCGGCCGAGGAGCTGCGGCGCGACATCGCCGTCCCCGCGCCGGTGCTGGCGAAGTGGGACAAGGAAACTGTCCGCGAGCCGACGCTGCGGCCGCTGCTGGAGCGCGTGGTGCAGTATCGCCAGCACGTCCTGGCGATTTTCGAGAACTTGATCGTGCACGATTCCGCGAAACAAAGACTGCAGTAGTCGAGAAGCCGCCGCTCGGATCTGATCGCTTACCTCGCCTGAAATTTTTTCGCCGCGTTGACTCCGCTGTGCCGCTCGTCTAGACTTTCTGAGCTTCATCGCCGCTGTTGCGATTGCAGGCTACTCCCCGGTAGCTCAACGGTAGAGCGTTCGGCTGTTAACCGAAATGTTGCTAGTTCGAATCTAGCCCGGGGAGCCAAATTCGCTCGCTCTTGCAGAGCCGTTTCCACAGCGTAGGCTGGAATGCATCCGATTCCTTGCTTTGCGAATCCTACTAACCGTATCATTTGAGTGTAGGATGGAACAGAGCATCTAAACAGGTGCTCGGCTTTGGAAGACGTGAAGAACGAAACACATCCTCGCTGTGAGTCAGTGAACCGGAAATTCGCGCCGGGCGTATTCGGTAGAACCGCTCTGGTTTTGCTGCTCCTCGTCGCTGTAGTAGGCCTTTCCACGCTCGCGAAAAACGGCCAGTACTATCCCAGGACCAATCCGGTCCGGCATGTTTCGCTTTCCATAAAAATGAATGTGGCCCATGCGCCGATTGTGATTTTAGGCGACAAGCTGGAGCCGGTTGCGAGGGTTGCGCCACCTCGCTCGGCCGTTCGAATAACCCGCTTGGAGCAATTTGAAGCGACGCCAGTGCAAGAAATTAGTGTAACCGTTTCAATGCAGCACCGTTCCCCTCCTCCTTCGCTCGCCTAAGACGTCCACTTTGTTCCATTCCAATCTTCGGCGGTACAAATTGGTTCTCGGCCCGGTCCATTTTTCCAATTGCGGGCTGCAGGAGCTGCGTGACAAATAAGATCATGCGGGAACAACAGCATGTCGTTGGGCTGTTCCGATCTGCAAGCTTTTCTCTCGAGGTACTTCGCAGCGTGATTGAGGAGCCGGAGTTAAAATCATGAAAAGCACCGCACGACAACGAGTGAAACCAAACAAGTGTTGGAGATCCGCGATTCTACCAGCGTGCGTGATCGTGCTGGTAGTGGCACTACTGGCGGGCTGCGGATCGGGGAGCAAAGCCAACAGCATGGACAACGCTCCGCATGCTCCGGTCGTAAAAGTAGCGCGAGGAAATCTTACCGACAAGCTGGAGATCGCGAGCGAGTTTCAGCCATATCAAGAAATCAACGTTTACGCCAAGGTTTCCGGTTACATCCGAAAGCTTCACGTGAACTGGGGAACGCACGTGACGCAAGGGCAGCTTCTGGCGGAACTGGAAATTCCAGAGTTGCAGCAGCAGATTCAGGTGGACGAAGCGGGAGTTCATCGCAGTGAGCAAGACCTGGCGCGGTTCAAGGAAGAACTCAGCCGCGCAGAATCAAACTACAACGTCGCGCACCTCAGTTACACGAGACTGGCGGAAGTTCAGAAAGCGCGGCCGGAGCTTGTCGCGCAGGAAGAGGTTGATATCGCGCAGGGCAAGGATCTGGAAGCGAGCGCCGGAGTCTCGGGAGCGAAAGACGGAGTTTCTGCTTCCGAGCAGGCGTTGCTGGAATCCAAGGCGGCACTCGAGAAAGACAAGGCGATGTATGCCTACGCGAATATCACCGCGCCATTCACCGGGGTGGTTACTGAAATCGACGCCTACACAGGCGCATTGTTGCCGGCAGGAACTTCTTCGAACAAGGGCGACCAGGCGCTATGCCGGCTGTCGCAGAACGATCTGCTGCGCCTGGTGATTCCGCTTCCGGAAAGGGCTGTCGCGGATGTGCATGTTGGCGACACCGTTGCGGTAGTCGTTTCCACCACAAATCAGAAGTTTGACGGAAAGATCGTGCGATTCTCCGATCAAATAGATACCGCAACACGCACGATGCATACCGAAATTGACGTGCCCAACCCGACGTACGCACTGGTCGCTGGAATGTACGCCACTGTTCAGATTCCCCTGCACGCAGTTCAGAACGTCTTGACCGTGCCGGTCCAAGCGGTACAGACCTCGGGCGAGGATCGAGGCGCGGTTCTAGTGGTGGACGCCAACAACAAGATCGAAAAACGCGACGTTATTATCGGACTCCAAACGGCTACGGATGCTGAAATTGTGAAGGGATTAAAGGAAGGCGAGATGGTGGTGTACGGCGAGCAGTCCCAGTATGCGGCAGGCGAGCTGGTGCGGCCGCAGATCGTACAACCGGCGGAAATGCAAAAGGAATAGGAGTTCATCATGTCGTCGTTTTCATTGCGGCATCCTTACTTCATCGTCGTCATATGTCTTTTCGTATGCGTATTAGGGCTCACCAGTCTGCTTCAAATGCCGGTGGATATGTTTCCGCCAATCAATATTCCGGTGGTGATGGTCGCCACGTTTTATGGCGGCATGCCTCCGCAGCAGATCGAAGCCGATATTACAGATACTTTCGAGCGCTTTTTCACTCTTGGCAGCGGAATCGAACACATGGAATCTCGGTCCATGGCGGGTGTCAGCTTGATCAAGGTGTTCTTTCAACCCGGCACGGACGCCAATGCGGATGTGACGCAGATTTCCAACCTGGCGATGGCGGACCTGAGGAGGCTTCCGCAGGGCACGCTGCCTCCCGTCGTGATGAGCATGGATGCGTCCAGCCTGCCGGTTTGCCTGCTCACGGCGGAAGGCCAGGGACTAAATGAAACGCAGCTCCACGACTATCTGCAGTTTGCGATACGGAATCAGATCGCGGGAGTGCCGGGCGCGACGGTCCCGCCGCCGTATGGAGGCAAGTACCGGCAGATCATGGTGTACGTGGATCCGCTGAAGTTGCAGGCGCATGAGCTGAGTCCCATGGATGTGGTGCGCGCGACGGATGAATCGAACTTGATCCTGCCCGCGGGAGACGTTCGCATCGGTCCGATGGACTACAACCTGTACACGAATGCTCAAGTCTTGAGCCCAAAGGACCTCAACGACATTCCGCTGAAAACCGAAGGCGATAAGTCCGTCTTTGTTTCCGACGTCGGGAAGGCCGTGGACGGCTCTGCTTTGCAATACAACATCGTGCGGGTGAACGGGCAGAGATCGGCATATGTTCCCATCCTGAAGCAAGGAGGTGACACGAATACGATCGCGGTGGTGGATGGAATCAAGAGCGCGATCAAGAGCCTGCGGGATATTCCCTCAGAACTGAAGACGCACGTGGTTTTCGATCAGTCGTTGTTCGTCAAGCAGGCTATTTCCACCGTGCTTCATGAAGGCGGGGTCGGGTTGGTGTTGACGGCGGTGCTCATCCTTATATTTCTTGGCAGCGCCCGAGCGACGGCGGCCGTTTTCCTGTCGGTACCGCTCTCGGTGATGGCCGCTCTCTTCCTGATTCATCTGGGGAACGGAACGATAAACAGCATGGTGCTCAGCGGACTGGCGCTCGCGTTTTCGCGACTGATTGATAATTCCGTGGTCGTGCTGGAAAACGTTTTTCGACATATCGAACTGGGCGAGACTCCCGCGGTAGCAGCCGAACGAGGCGCGAATGAAGTGGGACTGGCGGTTTTGGCGATAACCATCGTCACCGTGGTCGTATTCTTTCCAGTCACATTGCTTTTCGGAGTAAGCAAGTATCTATTCACGGCTCTCGCGCTCGCCGTGGTGTTCTCTTTATTTGCGTCGTATTTCGTTGCGGTATCGGTGGTGCCTCTCTATTGCGCTACTTTCCTGCGCAGCATGCATGCGGACCGCGAATTGGAGGAGACCAGCGACGCGAAGAGATCGTGGATGGCGAAATTTCACGAGAGGTTCAATGTGCGGTTCGAGCGCGTGCTGGCCGGGTACGATCGCTGGGTTCAGAAGGTTTTGGAGAGACCCAAGGAGACTGTGGTTGGGTTTCTTGGGATCTTTATCGTCAGCTTCGCGCTCTATCCACTCGTTGGAATGTCGTTTTTCCCGCGCACCGACCCGGGGCAATTCGTCATTAACGTGAAAGCTCCCACCGGCACCAGGTTGGAAGTAACCGAGGACTACGTCAAGAAAGTGGAAGAGATAGTTCGTCAGGCCGTAAAGCCGTCTGATCTAAAGGCTATCGTTTCGAACATCGGTTTGAATCCCGATCTCTCCGCTTTGACCACTCCAAATTCCGCGATGCACACGGCGTTCATTCAGGTTGGACTGCAAGAGGACCATCACACCGGCAGCTACACCTACATGAGTGAAGTGCGAAATCAAATCGCGAGTCAGTTGCCGCAGCTGCGGACGTACTTCCAATCCGGCGGGTTGGTGGACTCGGTACTGAATCAGGGAATGCCCGCGCCGATTGACGTGCAAGTAAGCGGAAGTGATCTGCAGGCTGCCAACCGCATCGCTTTGGGACTGGCGTCGAAATTCGAAGCTCTTCCAAACGCGCCGGAAGTGTATGTGCCGCAGGATATGGATTATCCATCGCTGGAATTGAACGTGAATCGGGAACGCGCAAGCGAGCTGGGCCTGGATCCAAAGGAGATTGTTGACAATTTAATTACCGCACTCACATCAGACGCGATGATTGCTCCGAGCTACTGGGTTGATCCCAAGAGCGGCAACAACTATTTCGTGACCGTGCAGTATCCGGAAAATCAGGTGCGTTCGCTGGAAGATCTGAAGGCAATGCCGCTGCGCGCGCCGAATCTGAAATCGCCGACATATTTGAACCAAGTAGCTGACATCACTCCGATCCTTACGCCGACCGAGGTAGATCACTACCAACTGCAGAGAACGATAGACGTGTACGTTGCGCCCAGGGCCGAGGATCTCGCGAAACCCGCAAAAGAAATTCAGAGGATCGTGGCAGACACGCAGCTGCCACCGAACATTCGCGTGAACGTGCGCGGACTGGTTACAACCATGCAGGCTTCCTTTCGGAGCTTCAGCTTCGGCCTGGTGCTTTCGATTCTGCTGGTTTACCTGGTCCTCGTTGCGCAGTTTTCTTCTTTCGTTGATCCGCTCTTGATCATTCTGGCTGTCCCCACGGGGCTTGTGGGTGTGATGCTGACGCTCGCATTCACGGATACCACGCTCAACATTCAGTCGCTGATGGGAATCGTGATGCTGACGGGAATGGCAGTATCAAACAGCATCTTGATTGTTGATTTTGCAAATCGTCTGCGCGCGGAAGGTCGAGGGGTACGAGAGTCCGTGGCGCGCTCCTGCCGGATTCGACTGCGCCCAATCCTAATGACTTCGCTAGCGACCATCGTTGGACTGCTACCGATGGCATTCAAGCTCGAATCAGGAAGCGAAGCCTACGCGCCACTCGCACGAGTCATCATCGGCGGCCTGATTGCTTCGGTCGCGCTGACGATATTCGTGGTCCCTGCGGCGTATTTGTGGGTTTACGAAGGCCGTGCGGCGTCCGCGCCGCTTGCGGCGACGGAGGTAGTCCGATGAGATCGCAACGTCTACTACTTACCTGGCTAGCCGCGGCACTGCTATCCGCGTCAGCCGCGGCTCAAACGACCGAGACTCTAACTCTGCGCCAAGCCGAACAGATCGCGCTTCAGAATCATCCGCAGATCCAGGCAGCCGTCAACATGGCCGCAGCGTCAGAGGCGCAAGTGACGCAGGCTCGTGCGGCCTATTATCCGACGGTCTACGGCAGTGTTACGGGAGCTTACGCGGAAAATGAAAGCCGAATCGGCGCCGGTGCGCTGAATAATCCCGTGATCTATGACCGTTTTGCAGAGGGGGTTACGGCGGGCCAACTGGTCACAGACTTCGGGCGCACGCACGAGATCGTCAAGAGTTCAAACCTGCATGCGAAGGCTCAGCAGGAGAATGTTGTGACCACGCGCGCCGATGTGTTGCTCCAGGTTGACCAATCGTATTTTGCCGTTCTGAAGGCACAGGCCGTGCTTGCCGTGGCCCAGCAAACGGTGAAGGCGAGACAGCTTGTGTCCGACCAAGTCACAGAGTTGGAGAAGAACAAAATAAAATCGGGACTCGATGTCAGCTTCGCAAATGTTGATCTTGCCGAGGCCCAACTTCTCCTGATACAGGCCGAAAATGATGTGGACGCTTCGTTCGCACAGTTATCCGACGCTCTGGGCTATTCCGACGCGAGGACGTTTGTTCTGGCCGAAGAACCCGCGCCCTCCGTCCCGCCTGCGGCTCTCCCCGAAATTATTCAGCAAGCCTTGCGGGATCGCCCCGAACTAATCGGCCAGCGATTCGACGCGACAGCGGCTCACAGCTATGCCACGGCGGAACGCGATCTTTGGTTACCAACGATATCCGCGGTCGGAACGGCTGGACTAATCCCGTTCCGCCAGGACGCTCTTTCGCCGCGGTACGCCGCAGCGGGCTTTAACGTCAACATCCCGCTCTTCAATGGCCACCTTTTCGGGGCTCTTCACACCGAAGCGAAAGAACAAGCGGAAGCGCAGGATCAATACCTGCGAGGTCTCCAGAACCGGATCGTCCGCGACGTCCGCGTGGCATGGCTCAGCGCCAATTCCGGATTCCAGCGTCTTTCCGTGACTCAACAACTGCTCGCCCAAGCTAATTTGGCTGTTGATCTCGCGCAGTCTCGTTACAAGCTGGGGCTGAGTTCAATTGTGGAGCTGAGCCAGGCGCAGTTAAATCAGACGCAAGCCCAAATCGCGCAGGCGAGCGCGAAGTACGATTACGAGGCTCAGCTATCGGCGCTTGATTATCAGACTGGCGCGTTGCACTAGAGGTGCGGTCGAATCCTGGGTGACCTGCGGTGGGATTACGAATTCGCGCGGGCCCGCAATCGGGAGAACGACTTCCGCGCGCCGCTAGAGCACCATCGAGTTGGGGAACACGTAGTAAAACAGCAGAGCGATCAGGATCAGGTACGCGAGGACGATCAGAGTCCAGCCCATATTGTGGCGGATGACCTGGCCCTCGCTGCGGACGAATTTGCTGGTGGAAACGCCGACGCTGGCCGTCTGCGGCGCGATCGGCTTACCGACTTCCGCGCCGACGGAATTCAGCGTCGGGAGCAGGAGCACGGGTAAATTCAGCAGGCGGCCGGTCACGGCCTGCACCGGGCCGAACATCGCGTTCGTGGACGTGTTGCTGCCGGAGAGCGCGACGCCGATCCAGCCGAGAATCGGCGCCAACACCACGAAGAAAACGCCGATCTTCGAGAGTCCGTACGCCAGCGAGTTTGCCATTCCTGCGTAGACGAAAACATAAGCCAGCGCGAAAACGAAAAATGCGACGAGCAGGGCGCCCCACATCTGCTTGAAAGTCTTCGAGAATACCTGCCGGATGATCTGGCCGCTGGGCCGCAGGATCGCCAGAATCACAAGCCACGACGCGAGAATCGCGGTGCCTCCGTTGAGTGGCGTGAAGTTGAAGACGGACGTGAGCGCTTTTTGGGTGATCGAGGACTTGGCGGCGATCGAAAGCTTGAACAGGCTTTTCGCGGGAAGCGCGGACCAGGGGCCCGTCCACGCAACGACGACGAGGATCAGCACGATGTACGGCACCCAGGAGATAAACGCCTCGCGCGCCGAACCTAGCTCGATCAGATTCGAGGGCGCCGCGGCGGGACCGAGCGGTGCGCCGCCGAATCCGCGAATTGTTTTCGGGCGCCAAATTTTGACGAACAGGAAAAGAATCCAGAACGAAACTAGCGCACCGCTGAGGTCGGGGAGATATGGGCCGAGGAAATGTGCGACGGGCCACTGTCCGGCGATATAGGAAAGCGAGCCGACGATCGCGAGAGGCCATGCCTCGGCGACGCCTTCCCATCCGCTGACGAGATAAATCAGAACCCACGGCGGAAGCAGCGCGAGAACCGCGACAATGTTGCCGATGGAAGCGGAAAGAGCGAGCAGCGGCAGGCCGGTGACCGCAGCCAGCCCGATGATTGGTGCGCCGAGCGCGCCGTAGGATACCGGCGCGTTGTTCGCGAGCGCGGCAACGCGAATCGCGTCGAGATCGGCGATGCCGAGGCCCACCAGAATCGGTACGACGACCGCCCACGGGTAACCGAATCCGACGAGACCCTCCAGCAACGCGCCGAAAGCCCACGCCAGCATGATGGTTTGAATGCGAATGTCCGCAGTGGCGTGATGGACCATCCAGGTCTTGAATCGTCCGAAATTTCCGGTGAGCACAAGCGTGTTGAAAATGATCAGGCCCCAGAAGGTGATCCAGTCTATGTTCCAGACACCCGTGAGGCCGCCATACAGATACGATTTCAATACATTGGAGAGGGGCGCGTGCCAGACGAAAACGGCGACGGGCACCGTGACAATGCCCGCGAGAATGCTGGCCAGCCAGGCGGTGACGCGAAAAACGGCGAGCATCAGGATCAGCGCCGCGAGAGGAACCAGCGCGACGAGGATTGTCAGCCAGAGATGTCCCGTAGGATTGAGAGTCTGCTCAAACATCGCGGCTTGACCTCTCGATAGTTGATTTTCGATTCAGAACGGTGAATCGGCACCGAATATCCGTCTATACCTCATATTCGAGTCGGCGCTGTCAACTGGGATTTGTTTCCATATAAATGCAAAGGCCCGGCCGAAGAATCGGCCGGGCCTTTGTTGGCAGCACTTGCCGCCGGCCCTGCGGATGGGGAAAAGGTTAGGACATCGTCTGGGCCTGCAGAAACTCGCCGGGAAGCCGGCTGATTCTGGAGGTCGCAGGCGCGAGAGCATGATGCGAGGCAGGCTTCCGGTCTTTTCGTTCCGGAAGATCCGCCGCTTTCATCCTCTCCATCTTGATCCCGAGTGTGCGCTCGAGTGCGAGCAACTCACCACGCTGGTCTATTCCGAAAAGTGTTGAGGCGAGACCCTGCGCACCTGCTCGTCCGGATCGCCCGACGCGATGAATGAAGTTCTCGGCGATTTCCGGCAGATCGTAGTTGATGACCTGAGCGATGTCGTCCACGTGAATCCCGCGCGCGGCCAAATCAGTCGCGACGAGAATGCGGACACGCCCTTGCTGGAATCCGGTGAGAGCCGCGGTGCGCTGCGATTGCGAACGCCCGCCGTGAATCATGGACGCAGCGAAGCCTTCGCGGTTCAAGCTGAGAGCGAGGCGTTCGCATCCGCGCTTGGTGCGCGCGAAGACGAGAACTCGGCCCTTATCCTGAGCCAGCAAACGGCACAGCACATCGAGTTTGCGATCGGTGGAAACTTCGAAAGCCTGCACGCGAACATTTTCGGAAGCCCTCAGCACCGAGCCAAGCTCGACGCGAACCGGATGCCGCATGTAGTCGTGAACCAAATGCGCAACCGAGGCTTCGAGAGTGGCCGAGAAGCAGAGAGTCTGGCGATCCTTCGGGAGAATGGAAACAATCCTGCGAATCGCGGGAAGAAATCCCATGTCCAGCATGCGATCGGCTTCGTCGAGGACGAGCACGCGCAGAGACTTGAAGGTTACGAGCCTGCGATCGAGAAAATCCTCGAGACGTCCGGGTGTGGCCACGACGAGACGAGCTCCCTTACGCAATGCGTTCAGCTGGCTCCCCTCGGCCAAGCCGCCGACGACAAGAGCCGCTGGCGACAATTGCTTGCCCCTCAAATCGTTGTACTGCTCGACGACCTGCATGGCCAGCTCGCGCGTAGGAACGAGAACGAGCGCTGCGATTCCGGGAGTATTGTCCTGGAGCAGCCGCTCGATGATCGGGATCAGGAACGCCAGCGTTTTGCCGGTGCCTGTTTGCGCGGTCGCGAGCACGTCCTTGCCTGCAAGCGCCGTGGGAATCGCGGCAGCCTGCACAGGAGTCGGGATCGAGAAACCAGCTGTCGAGAGCCGCTCCTTTGTGTAATCTGAAATTGATAGTTCTGAAAAATTCTGCATGTTCTAAGTGTTTTCTTATCTGGTAGATGCGGTGGTCGGCGCGCTGAATGGTTCTCAAGCGGGCACGACAACCTGCATATCCAGTCCTTTTTTTAATTACGCAAAAGACTTTGGAAGGAACTGACGGCGGGGTATTCTCAGCAGTTATTCGACGAGAGCAACCACACCACACAACCGCGGTATTAAGCGCAAAGCCAGTATAACACATTTGCGGGCAGGCTAGTAAGTTGATAAGCAGTGTTTCTCAACATACAATACGCCCCATCGGCTACATAAGAATGGCAGCGAGCGGGGGAACATGCCAGCCACATCGCAAAAAGTATTCGTAGGCGCGAGCGAGCGGGTGCCGGAAGGCGGACGCCTGGTCGTGGACGTCGGCGAAACCACCATCGGCATTTTCCGCGTGGGCGGAAACCTCTACGCCTACCTTAATAAGTGCGCGCATCAGGGCGGACCGGTGTGCCAAGGGAAAATTATCCCGCGAGTGAACGAAGTGATTGACGCGGGCGGCGAAAGTCACGGATTCGCTTTCGATGAGGCGCACCTTCATATCGTCTGCCCATGGCACGGCTTCGAATACGACATCAAGACGGGCGTGCATCCCGGGCGGCGCTCGGCGGGGTTGATTTCGGTGCCGGTGGAAGAAGCGGCTGACGGGATTTATGTCACCGTCTGATGAAGCTGCGAAACTGTCCAGTCTTCTCGCCGAGTTACGCGAGCAGATCGAGCGGATCAGGCAGGCGGGAGAACTGGCCGCTGTGCCCCGAGATGACGTGACGAATCTGGTGACCGAAGCGGTGAAGCTTTATGCGGCGTTCGCGGAGGAACTCGAGAGCGAGGTTCCCGCGATTGACTCCACGGTTTCAACCACTGAGGCGATGGTAGTTGCATGCGCGCTGCTGCGAGCGCAGCACATGAACGCTTTTGATCTGGCGCTGTGGTTTTCGCGGACGGCGCCGAAGGCATTGTGAGCGGACAAGGACACGACGATGAGTAAAGTAGAAGTTGTGAATGGCGTGAGCAGCGCGACCGAGCACAAGGTTCAGCAGATCACGACGCGCACCGATTCGCGCGAAATCCTCGCCAACGCGCACCGCGATATCGCCCGCCTTCATCTCGACGACTATTTCATCGTGGATGTGGACGCGCATCACGTCGAATTCGATTCCTGGTCCGAAATTCTGAATCACCTTGAGAATCCAGTGCTGCGGCACAACGCCATATCCATGACGCAGAATTGGCCGAACGCGAAACAACTGGCGTTCAGCAATCATCCAGTCGGGCTGACGTTTCAGGATGTGTTTGGGCGCATCCCGCACCAGGCGGAACTCGGCGAGCATGTGGAGAAAACTGACGAGCATCGCGATCTAACTCTGGTGCGGCGCGCGATGGATTCGATGGGAATCATGATGCAGGTTGTGTTTCCGCAGCCGATGCTGGAGATGGGACTGCATCCGGAACCGGACATCGTGACGGCGATGACATTCGCCTACAACCGCTGGTTCACGAGGACAATTCTGCCGCGCGAGAAGCGTGTGAAGACTTTGCTCTGCCTACCGTTTCACGATCCCGAGGCGAGCTTGAAGATGATCAAGGAATTTGGCGAAACGCCGGGCGTGGTCGGGTTCATGATCACCAGCCAACGCCACGCGGGCGTCCACAAGAATATGTTCATGCGGATTTATCGCGAGCTTGAGGAGCGCGGCCTGCCGCTGGCGTTCCACGCCGGGCCGACCTGGGGCGACACGATGACGTCCACGATGAACAGGTTTCTATCGGTGCACTCGATGTCGTTCGTGACCTGCAACATGATGCACATGACGAACTGGATCGTGAACGGGCTTCCGGAGCGTTTTCCGAAGCTGAAAGTGATCTGGATCGAAAGCGGGCTGGCATGGGTTCCGTTCATGATGCAACGGCTCGATCACGAATACCTGATGCGGCAGTCGGATGCTCCGCTACTGAAGAGATTGCCGAGTGAATACATAGCGGAGATGTTTTTTACTTCGCAGCCGCTGGAAGTGACTATGCCGCACATGCTCGAAGCGACGTTCAAGGCCGTGCATGCGGATACGCAGCTGATGTATTCCTCCGACTGGCCTCATTGGGATTTCGATGTGCCGGCGCGCATCGCGGGGCTGCCGTTTCTGGACGAGCAGGCCAAGCGCAATATTCTGGGCGAAAATGCGCGGAAGCTGTTTCGACTGTAAAGTCTGAGGGAACTTCAGCGGCTGAAGCCGCCCTGATTTTGGGACGATTACGTCGTGGCTGAAGCCACGACCCACAAAGACTCTCGAGTTGTCACATGCACTCTGAAGGCCAAGCAAGAATCAACGAAAGGACACCGACTACCATGCACAAAGTTCTCGCGCTCTACCCTGCTCCGAAAGATCCGGCACATTTCAAGAAATACTACGAGGGGACTCATCTTCCGCTGGCGCAGCAGATGCCGGGACTGATTTCGAGCCGGCACAGCTTCACGATCGAGGGCGTGGGCGCTCCTTCACCGTACTTCTGCATTTGGGAAGGCGCGTTTGCCGATGCGGCGGCGATGGGCGCGGCGATGGAGTCTCCCATAGGCAAGAAAGTGGCCGCAGACGTGCCGAACTACGCGACTGGCGGAGTGACAATCGTGCACTTCGACGAACAGACGACTCCGCAGAGCACGAATGGCGCGAAATCCGATACGTTTAACGCGGGAATGCAGATCAGGCGCGACATGTTCGGCCCGGCAAACTCCGACAAGGTGCTCGAAACGGCGACGGATTTCAATCGGACGCTGCAGGAACTGGTGACGAGCTATTGCTTCGGCGAAGTCTGGGTGCGGCCGCAACTCGATCGCCGGACGCGAAGCATGCTGACGATGGCGCTGCTTGTCGCGCTGAACCGGCCCAATCAACTGAAGGGGCATGTCCGGGGCGCGGTGAAAAACGGCGTGACCAAGGACGAGATTCGCGAAGTGCTGCTGCACGCCATGATTTATGCGGGAGTGCCTGCGGGCGTGGACAGCTTCAATCATGCGATTGACGTGCTAAAGGAAATGGGACTCGAGTAAAGGGGCGGCCAAAATCATGCGCGTAGGATTTATCGGTATCGGAAACATGGGCTGGCCGATGGCCAGCCATATTGCGGAGGCCGGGCACGAGCTGACCGTATTCGACACGGACGCGGCGAAAAGCGCCCGGTTTGCTCAGGAGTTCAAATGCAAGGCCGCCGCGAGTCTGGCGGAAGTAGCAGCCAACGAAATTACCGTCACCATGTTGCCGACGGGAAAAATCGTGCGCGAGGCGCTGCTGGAGGATCAAGGCGGCGCGTTTGCGAAGGCTTTGAAGCCGGGCGCGCTGGTCATTGATATGAGCTCGTCCGAGCCGGTCGGTACACGCGAGCTGGGAGTGGAAATCGCGAAGCGCGGAGCGGTGCTGATTGACGCGCCGGTATCGGGCGCAGTGCCGCGGGCGAAAGCCGGGACGCTCGCGATTATGATCGGCGGCGATGACAAGGCGGCGATCGAGCGCGCGAAGCCTCTGCTTATGGCGATGGGCAAGCAGATTTTCGAAACGGGACCGCTTGGGACCGGTCACGCGATGAAGGCGCTGAACAACTATATCGCTGCGGCGGGATATACGGCGGTTGTCGAGTCGCTGCTGATCGGAGAGCGATTCGGCCTGGATCAGGGAACGATGGTGGATATTCTGAATGTGTCCACGGGTCGCAACTTCACGACCGAGGTGATGATCAAAGAGCAGGTGCTGGGCGGAAAATTCGCCACGGGCTTCGCGCTCGGCTTGATGGCCAAGGACGTGAAGATCGCTGCCGATCTGGGCGAGGCGGTGAAGCTTGACGCGCCGGTTTCGCGGCTGATTCGAGATCGCTGGGCGCTGGCTCGCGAACGGCTGGGGGCTACGCGGGATACTTCGGAGGCGATCCTGAGCTGGAAGGACGATCTGCCGGCGAGCAAGAAGTAAAATTCTTCAGTGAAAATCGTGCGAGGTGACTTCCGCGCGCGATATATCCAGAGGCAGGACGCGCTCCGCCTTCACCGACACTACATTGTCCAGATTTTGAAGTGTGCCTTCGATCAGCAAAAAAGGATGATGGACGACCACGGTGTGGTCGCGCTCGAATAACTGCGGCGTGATGATAGCGTTCGCGATTCCCGTTTCATCTTCGAGGCTGAGAAACACAAAACCCTTCGCCGTGCCGGGGCGCTGGCGGGCGATCACCGCTCCGGCGACTCGCACGTGCGTTCCGTCGGAAAGCTTTGCAAGCTCGATGGCGGCGCGAACTCCGCTTTTCTTTAATTCCGCGCGGCGATAGGTCATCGGGTGAGGGCCGACTGTCAGGCCTGTACCGCGGAAGTCGGCGACCAATCTTTCTTCGTCGGTCATGCGCGAAAGCGGCGAATCCGGAATGGCGGCGGACTCGCGCTCGTCCGACGAGGCTTCTTCCTGCGTCTCCAGAAGCGGGCCGGGACGTCGGGCGGCGCGCTCGACTTGCCAGAGAGCGTCGCGGCGATGGAAGCCGTGCCGGCCGGAAATAAAATTCAAGGCGCCGACCGCGGCGAGCGTGGTCAGCTCGGATTTCTGTATGTCATGAATACGTAGCTTCAAATCGTCCACGGATGCGAAGGCGCGGAGTTCGCGCTGGCTCATGATTTCGAGTGCGATTTCCTGGCGCAGGCCTTTGACGTAGCGCATTCCCAGGCGCACCGCGAAACCTTCGGGGATTTTTTCGAGCGTGCAATTCCAATCGGAGCGCGTGAGGTCAATGGGCTTGCATTTCAATCCGTGGCGCTGCGCGTCTTTCACAAGAGTTGCCGGGCGATAGAAGCCCATGGGCTGGTTATTCAGCATCGCGGCTGTAAACGCCGCGAGGTAATGGCATTTCAAATAGGCGCTGGCATACGCGAGCAGCGCAAAACTGGCTGCGTGCGATTCGGGAAACCCGTAGAGAGCGAAAGAGGTGATGGACTGGACGACTTTGTCCTGCGTTTCGCCGGTGATTCCATTGGCCTGCATTCCGCGACGGAGTTTTATTTCGATTTCTTTCATGCGCTGCTCGGAACGCTTGAATCCCATCGCGCGCCGCAATTCCTCAGCTTCGCCGCCGGTGAATCCCGCGGCGACCATGGCCATGCGCAACAACTGCTCCTGAAAAAGAGGCACGCCGAGAGTGCGCTTCAGGGCGGGCTCGAGAGCGGGATGAAAATATTCGGGCGGCTCCCGCTTCTGGCGGCGCTTTAAATATGGATTAACCATTTTCCCGACGATGGGCCCGGGACGAATGATCGCGACCTGCACGACGATATCGTAGAAACATACCGGGTGAAGGCGAGGCAGGCAGGACATCTGCGCGCGGCTTTCCACTTGAAACATCCCGACGGTATCCGCCTTTTGCAGCGCGTCATAGACGGCACGGTCATCCATCGGCAGATGGCCGAGATCAACTTCTTCTTTATGATGCTCGTGAATAATTTTGAGCGAGTCTTCGAGCACAGCCATCATTCCCAGGCCGAGGAGATCCACTTTCACGATGCCCATGTCGGCGCAATCTTCCTTGTCCCATTGCACGACCACGCGGCCGGGCATCGTGGCCGGTTCGAGAGGAACCACGGAATCGAGCTGTCCCTGGCAGACCACCATTCCTCCGGAATGTTGCCCGAGATGACGCGGCAAATCCTGCACGGCTTTGCAAAGCTCGAAAAATTTACGAATGCGCCGATTCTGGAGATCGAGACCGGCGTCGCGGAATTGACGAGCGAGCGTGTCGCCGGGGTCCCTGTATTCCCACGCGCCCACAAGGGCGGACAGGCGATCGAGCGTTTCCGGATCGAACGAGAGAGCTTTGCCGATTTCGCGCGCGGCCGAGCGCCCGCGGTAGCTGATGACGTTCGCGGTCATGGCCGCGCCCAATTTTCCGTAGCGTTCGTAGACATATTGAATGGCGCGCTCGCGCTGATTGCCGCTGGGGAGATCGAGATCAATATCCGGCCACTCGCCGCGCTCTTCAGACAAAAACCGTTCGAAGAGAAGATCCATTCCCACGGGGTCCACCGCGGTGATGCCGAGCGCGTAGCAAACGGCGCTATTGGCCGCTGAGCCGCGTCCCTGCACCAGAATATTTTTTTCGCGGCAGAAGCGGACGATGTCCCAGACGATTAAAAAGTAGCCGGGGAGATGTAGCTTTTCGATGAGAGCGAGCTCGCGGTCAATTTGACGGCGCGCGCGTTCGTCGCCCGAGCCGTAGCGGGCAATCATGCCGTCGTGCGAGCGCTGGCGAAGAAATTCCATCTGCGAGCCGCCGTCGGGAACGGGATAGGCCGGAAATTCATAGCCGAGGTCGTTCAGGCTGAATTGCAGGCGCGAGGAAAGAGCCTCCGTGGCGGCGATGGCCTCGGGGAGATCGGAAAAGAGCGCCGCCATTTCCGCGGGCGTCTTGAAATGACGCTCGGAATTGCGGCTGAGCAAGCGGCCAGCAGTGGCGAGTACGCGGTGATGGCGAATGCAGGTGAACACATCCAGCAGCTCGCGTTGCTCGGGCAGCGTGTGCGAGACGCCATTGGTCGCGAGCAGCGGCAATTTTAGCTTTCGCGCAATGGCCACCGCGGCATGGTTGCGCGCTTCCTCCTCGCGGCAGAGATGGCGCTGCAATTCGACGTACACATTTTCCCGGCCGAACGCCCGGCAAAGCTGCTGCACGCATTCGATGGCGGCGTCCATCCCGCCATGCGACAAAGCATGTGCGAGCGGGCCTTCGTCGCCTCCCGTCAGGCAGATCAGGCCGCCGCCCATCGCGGCGATTTCCCCATGCTGGACGCTCCCCTCCCCTTTGCGCGCGCGGAGCTTCATCCGCGTGATCAGGCGGCACAAATTCTGGTAACCCTTGCGCGATTCGACGAGCAAGGGATAGCGCCAGCCCGCAGCGGACGTGACCTCCGCGCCGATATGCGCGCGGATGGAATGCTTTTCCCCCGCCAAGTGAAAACGGGGCGAGCCATAGACGCCGTCGCGATCGAGCAGCGCCATGGCGGACATATTGAGTTCCCTGCACACGCGGGCCAAGTCTTCAGGCGAGGAAGTACCTTCGAGAAAACTGAATGCGGATCGCGCGTGCAGCTCGACGTACATCAATCGTAGACTCCCCGCACGAACCAACGGCCGCGCAGCGCGTCGAAGTAAAAACGATAGAGGCCGCAATCGGGACGCGCTGCCGCCGCTGCGTCGCGGCTGCCCGAGGGAGCATGGAAATGAATCTCCAGATCCCATTCGTCCTGCTGCCACGGATCTTCGCGCCACCAGTCGCCGGATGTGCGCCACGGGCCGGAAGCGGCCAGCACTTGTCCGCGCAGCCCTTGAAAAAAAACGCGGGTGGGACGGCCTGCATGCAATTCGAGCGTCGCAGGAACAGGTGGACGAAAGATTCGAAAGCTCATGGAGGCTTGGAAGCTTTTGTGCGGCTTTCCGGGATGAGCAGCATCACCATGATTGTGGCCCGTTCCCACGGCTTCCAGAGGAGCCAGAAAACGCCGCATCTGAAATTCTCCCGGGCGCCAGGTATCCACCAGTGCGGGCGAACCGATATTTCCTTCGCCGACCACGTTGGCAATGCGCGCGATGGTGAGTTCCAGTTTTTCGGGATCGGGAAAGCTGGGAAGAAATAAGCCGCCTTGCATCGCGCGCGGGCGGGCGGATTCCGCTCCGAGCACGATTTTCCGAATGGGAGCGGCGGGCGGATTCGATTGCAAACGCAGGCGCAACAATTTCAAAAGCATTTTTGAATCGCGCGCCGGAACGGGAAGCTGCAGCTCTTTTTCATACACGCCGGGCGGATTGATGCGGCGAAACATCTCTTTACGATCGTCCAGCGCATTTTCAAAAGAGGGCTGCAGTTCAAAGCGCACGCGAAGAGAGGCAGCCGCCAGCGAACGCGCCGCCAAACGCGCGCAGAGCTGATCGAGCAATCGGCCCAGTAGAAATGAAAGCGGATCGAGTTCCTCGACGGGATCGTCCAGCTCCATTTCTTCCTCGAATGAATGGCCCGGCTCCGCGATTGCGAGAGAGCGCGAGATGGCACCGCGCGCGAGGGCATGCAGGCGAACTCCTTCCTGTCCGAGGCGTTCGGAAAGCTGCAAAACCGGCAGACCGGCAAGGACAGCGCAGGTGCGCACGCCCCAGCGGCTCAAGGTTTCGGCGGTCTCCGCGGATGGCGAAAGGACGCTGACGGGCAAATCGCCCAGACATTTCGATTCCTGCCCGGGCGGAATCACCGTGATCCCCTGAAAACCACGTGCAGCGATCAGGGTTGTATCCACGTTCGAGGCAATGGCGACATTCGGCAGCAAGCCGCATTCGCAGGAACGCTGCGCGAGGTGCGCGCCGATATCTTTTTCCGCGCCGAATAAGTGCGTGAGGCCGGAGAGATCCAGAACGATGGTGTCCTGCGCGGTGTCTTCGATTCGCGGGGAAACCGACCAGCCGATATCAAGCATTACTGCGTGAGCTATTTTTTCCTGCGGCCGGGAGCGGGGACGCATTTCCAACCCGGCGAATTGCGCCGCGTTCATTTTCGTCATCCCGAGTTCGATTCCCGTTTGGGCGGCTTTTTCGTTGATGGCTACCACGCTGCATAGCGGCGGGTTTCCGTCTATCAGGGCAATGGCGCGCTCGCGCAGGGCAGGTTCCGCGCGGACAACCGCCTGCAGCATGAAATTGGGAATAAAAATGGAAGCGAATGTCATTGAATTCCGGCGGAGGGGCTAAGGGACTGGAAAAATTCCTCACCTTTTTCCGGACCCTCCTCCCGAGCTGTCCATGCCCTGTAATGCGCGGGAATAAGTCTCCATGGCTTCTGTTTCAAATTCGACGCCGTTCCCGCCACCGTGCATGAAAACTTCCTGCTGAATCAGGCGGTCCCCTTCCCGCTTCGCCCGGGAACGAATCATTTCCGCGTGGCTCTTCGAGCCTTCGAGCAGATGCCCCTGCGAATGCGGCGAAAGGACTTCTTCCGCTGTTCCGGATGCTGCCTGCGACCATCGCGCTTCCTGCATGCGAAGTTGAAGAACCAGAGAGGCGCACGTCTTGGCGTTCGATTCCTGCTCCAGCACGACAAGAATCGTGGGGGTGGATTCCACGGCCCGGCGGAAACGAAACCACACCTGAAGGGGAACGTAGCGGACAACCTGTGCGGGCGTGTCGCCGAAATCGAGGGCAATCAAGCCGAAGCCGCCGCCCTGTATCAGCAGATCGGTCGAGCGCAGGGCCTGATCAACATTGCGGCAGCGCACCCAGAGCAGATGTTTCAATTTCACGCCGGCAGCTTCCGCGGAAGTGGGATCGAAGGAATCGCGCGCGTCAACGAGAGCGCACACCTCCGACGCCGATGTTCGCGACGCCAGCGCAGAAATCAGCAGACTGGTTCTGCCGGAACAGGGCGGGCCATAAATTTCCGTCAAACTGCCGCGAGGAAATCCGCCGGTAAGAAAATCCACAGGGCCGATGCCGGCCGGAACAGTTTCCACGAGCGGGCGGTCGCGATATTCAAAGGGACTCGCGACACGCGCAGCGAGCGCGGATGCGACGTGCAAACGCAAAGCAGCAGCTTTTGAGCTCATGGGCGAACGCGAAGGGCGAAAAGAAGGGGACTTCAGTTTTCGCTTTTTCTTCGCCTAGATGATTTTAGGTTTTCGGGAGAAGGATTGTCAAGCGCGCGGGGTTGCTGGTCACAGGCGCTGTCCGGTCGGCGCGTTAAACAGGAGTTATGACTCAAACGTGGAGTTACGACGTGACATGGACGTTGTAGCGCCATTCAGCCTCGCCAGCAACCATATTGGGATTAAGGTCGAGAAGAATCGTTTGTCCAGCGTGGAACTGCGTCTGCCCAGTTGCGGGGAAAAAGAGTTGCCACCAGTGGGTGAGCGGCAAATACGGTGAATTGCTGAGCGAAACGCCTTCGCAGAGGCGAGCTTCAAACCATCCAAGGAAACCGTCGAGGCGTCCGTCGGCGCTGATGCGGAACGGGACCAGGGTCCTTCCCGGATTTCGGGTCTCCGTCTGAAAATCGATGTGATGGCACAGTGCAGGTTGACTGAGAGCCAAAAGTGTTTTGCCCGAAGCGCGCACCAGGCGACATTCATTCGAAAGTCTCTTAGCCAAGAGACGGTAATCGAGGTCATAGAATCTCCGCCCATTTGCTGGATCGGTCGCAACGAACCGCCCAACACCGAATGAATCCGACGAAAACGGCAAGAGAAATGTGTCGGCTGACTCAGGAATGATGCGGCCTCCCAGCTTCAGGAAGCGTTCGCGCGCGTCGGCGACAGACTCGATGATGTTCTCTTCGTCAAAGCAAAAGGAGCTAAGAGTTTCCGTAACGAGCACATCGCAACGCTCCGGAAGGCGGACTTTTCTCGAATTCTTGCGGATCAATATGATGCGGTCTCGGAATCCGTTGGTCTCAATCAGTTCAGCGGCCACGTCGGCGATGCCGCTCGACTCAATCGAATAGACGCGGCGCGCCCCGGCTTGTACCGCGAAAAAAGAAAGCAGCCCGGTGCCCGCGCCGAGATCCACCACCACGTCCCCGGGTTTCACGGTTCGCTGAATCGCTTTCTGGTAAGCATCACAACGGATCTTGTCCAGGAGCGCCTTCTCATGCGAATACGGACTACCATCCATCCAAGATCGTTGTTGGAGCACACGGCGCCTGAACCAGCGCCGGATTTCCCGGAGGTATGCAATTCCGTTTGAGGTAAGAGTCATTGGGCGGTCCAGGGCTTTCTCAAGTGACCGAAGGAGCCCGCCGCGGGAGGCCGTAGTATAACCGTTCCGTCCTGACTCCCGCTGTTTGTTCCCTGCCATACAAATTCTTTATGCGTTGTTTATGCCTAATTTAGGCGCCGGCAACTAGAGTAATGACCGAGATTCCGCCACTCAAACGTCACATGATCATCCTATGCACCAAGCCTGACCGCACCGTGCAGCAGAAAGAACGGCGACCAATGAGGCACGCCGATGATTAGCCCACCGCAAAAAGGCGACCGGATTGGCCGTTATCGTGTGGACGAACTCGTGGCCCGCGGGGGCATGGCGTCCATCTTCCGTGGAGTAGATCTCGTTAACGGAACTCCCGTGGCGATAAAGATTCCCCATCCCGAGCTGGAGGCCGACGTGCTCTTCTTCGATCGCTTCCACCGCGAGGCGGACATCGGCCGGAGGCTAGATCATCACGGCGTTGTGAAGGTTCTGCCCGACGAAGATACGGGCCGCGTATGCATGATCATGGAATGGGTCGAAGGAACGCGACTGCGCGAACTTATTGACCGGCAGGGAAAGATCCCGCGAGAAGTGGCCCTGCGAATTGCCATTCAGATTTGTGAGGCGCTGGATTACATTCACGCTCATGGAGTCGTACACCGCGATCTGAAACCGGACAACATCCTGATCGGCGCGAACAACGAGGTCAAACTCCTGGACTTCGGCATCGCCAGCGAAGTGGGAGCACGGCGCCTCACGTTCGGCAGACTTACGAAATCCATGGGCACGCCCGATTATGTCTCGCCCGAGCAGGTGAAAGGAAAGCGCGGCGACCCACGCAGCGATATTTATTCCCTGGGAGTGATGCTCTTCGAGATGATCAGCGGGGAGGTGCCGTTCGGCGGACCGAACCCGGTTGTGGCGATGAATCAGCGTTTGCTCAACAAAGCCGTGCTACCGCGCGAAATCGAGTCCGCCGTAACGCCGGAATTGCGGGAAACCATCTATCGCGCGCTGGAGCGCGATCCACGCGACAGATATGTGACGGCCCGCGATTTTGCCTGGGATTTGGAACATCCAGATCACGTAGACGTCGGCTACCTCGTGGAACGAAGATCCGAGGATCAAAAGCCAGACTTGAAGCCGAGACTTCGCTGGTCCTACTTCGCTCTCGCGCTCATCCCGATCATCATCTTCGTCTTGCTGCTTTTTGTCGCACACCACGGATAGCTCACGGGACGTTCGACACGACAGAGGGCGTTCGACGGACCGACTTGCAGTTGTCATAATCCTGAAACGACTTTCGTATACAATTTACAGGTGACAATTGCATTTCACCCCATTTTGTTAGGAGTTTTGATGGCAACGGCTGGACGTGCATTTGGGACCTCATTGTTACCGACCTTCCTTACCAGGTTACGCCTGCTCATGGCGGTTGCGCGGGGCCTAAGGGACTTACCTAAACCGAGTTTTGAAGAACTGCAGTCGTTACTCGAGCGGGCTGAAAAACTGATCGTAGAATCCATGGGTCAAACGATTTCATCTGAACCGAACTCCACACCTGAGCTCTAACCGACCAATCGCCTGATCATTGGATTACCAAACGTTTGGCTCGCGAGTACCCCTCTACGGGAACTACCGCGGGGAAAAACCGCTTTCGCTTGACGATTTGCAGGGTGGGTCTCAAGCTAACGCGAGGTACTCGACGCCGTGCGAATTCCGTCAAACGAACTTTTCGCGGTACTGATCGCAATCAGCTTCGCCGCGGGACTGAACGTGTACGCAACCGTGGCCACGCTCGGTCTGTTGGCGCACACGGGCGTTCTCCCATTGCCGCCGGATTTGCGACTACTCTCCAGTTGGTATGTGATTGCGTGCGCCGGTATCTTGTTTCTGATCGAGTTCTTCGCCGACAAAATTCCAGTTTTCGATCTGCTATGGAACGCCCTACAAACGTTCGTGCGGGTTCCAGTCGCTGCACTGCTTGCCTACGGCGCCACGGCTCAGCTCTCATCGGGATGGCAATTGATTGCCACGCTGCTGGGAGGAGTGATCGCGCTGGCGGCCCACGGCGGGAAGACTGCAGTCCGTGCGGCGGTGACTCCGTATCCGGAACCCTTCTCCAATGTGGCGCTGAGCCTGGGGGAGGACGTGCTGGCAGTGTTCCTCACCTGGCTTGCCACGAAGCATCCTTATTCGGCGGCGACGATTGCTTTGGTACTTGTTCTGGTCGTCGTCGTTCTGATCCGCTGGGTCGCAGGCGCGGTGGGCAATATGTTGCGCAGAGCTGAAAAGGAACTCGAACTGATCTTCGGCTGAGTCTGACTGAACACTTCGTCTATTCGGCTGCTAGCGAAGCTCGCTGTATACGATGCGACCGCCGACCACTGTCAGCGCGGAATGTAGCTGCTTGATCCCTTCATCCGAAACTGCCTCGCGATCGAAATAATCATCGTTCAGGACGGACAGATCGCCGAGTTTGCCCGTCTCCATCGAACCCAGCTCATTCTCTTCGTGGAAGAACCAGCCGTTGTCGGCTGTGTACATGCGGAGGGCTTGTTCGCGCGTGACCTGCTCGCCCGAATTGATGAGAGCACCGGTGCAATCTTTGCCTGTGACCATGTAATAGATTTCGTACCAGGGATCGAGCACGGAAATGTCACCCGCGTCCGAACCTGCTCCAACGTGTATTCCGCTCTCGAGGATGCTGCGATAGGGCGGACCCGCCGGCTGTCCCGCAGGCGTGCCCTGGCCACCTTGAAGATATTTCCAGCCGTGGAGTGCCATACCTACCCCAATCGCTTTCATGGACTGGAGTGTCTCCGGGTCAATCGAGGGGACATGCGCGATTGACCAGTGCAAGTCGGCAACCGGCGTGACAGCATTGACCTTTTCATAGGTTTGGGCGGTGAACTGCACTTCCGCTAGAGACAACGTGTGTTGCTGATAGGTCCAGCCGTGCTTGGCGACCAACTGCAGCGCCGTTTCGTAGTTTTCAGGATGCTGCCCGCCAGCGAAATTCGAAAACCAGGGCGACGCAAATTCTCCAATCCCCGAAACCCGCAGCATGCCGTCGCCAAAGTCTGGGAAAACATTGAGCAGGCGCTCGGTCAAGAGCGGCAGCGCCATTGTCTTATCCATCGAGATCATGAAAAGCCGAACGCGCTCGTCGAGCTTGCGCTGGTGATCGAGCGCGAGGATCTGGTCATACACGGTCCAGGGATTGGCGCTCGCAATGCCGGGGAACGTGAAGCTGTCCTGCACATCCGGGCTGTCGGGTTCAACGAAGACTCCCATATCCACGCTGGTGGTAAGACCGTAACGCAGCACGTATGCCTGTGCGTCCTCAGCGCTGCGAATCTTGTCCACGGGTGTTTGCATCTGGCGCAGTATGCCCAGCGCGGCCGACGCAGCCGGACCTTCGAGGGCGCCCGTGGTGGGATCAGCGGCAATGCCCTTGTTCTCGAAAAACTTCCGCCCGAGGGTGTTGGTCACTGCGGGACCGAACGTGGCGAAAAATACGGGATGATCCGGCACCGCTTGATCCAATTCCGCCAGCGTCGGCATCCGGTTTTCCGCGAAGAGGCGGGGAGTCCAATCGCCAATCGCGGTTACCCAGGCGCCGGCGGGGACGGTTCGCGCGCGCTCTGTGAGTAGCCCCATGGCCTGCGGAATGTTGGTGGCGGTCTCAACCATCACGTTATAGCCGGGCCGCTGGCTGAACAGCACGAAATGGTTGTGATTGTCTATTAGACCCGGGACGACCGCACGCCCGTGAAGATCAATCACTTTCGTGCATGGATTCACCTTGCGATTTCCCAGCGGACCGAAATACGCGAAGCGTCCCTCCTGAATTGTCACCTCGCTGACGACGCGATCCTGCGGATCCAACGTGTGAATTTTGCCGTTGATGAGGCGCAGGTCGCGTGACCAGGAGCAGGCGTCCTGGGCTGCCGCGGGAACTGCCGTCGCCAGCACGGCCAGGAACATCAGCACCGAAAATCGCATTTTCCTTTCCTCCGAAGACCTCGTAATGGATCCCGTCGCTGACCAGCGAGCCCTACCGCACAGCCATAATCGCCCGGCCATACTACTCCAAACGCCTAGCCTGGGCGACTTCACCGCGGCAGCGACACTAAGTAACAGATTTCGTTGATAGTTCTGGGGGTATAATTCTGCCGCGAATGACGTTTGCACGGGCATTCGCACAATGGCTTCAAAAACACGGCTTCGCGCGACACACCAACACGCTGCGCCTACTTAGAGAGGAAGACATGGAATTCCGGACCCGAGGAGGAACAAGTGAGTAGGGCGCTGAAATATTCGCTCATCGCCATCGCCGCTTTACTGACGGCACATTCGGCGCTTGCGCACCATTCGTTTGCAATGTTTGACCAGTCGAAATCGGTCACGGTGCAGGGCACCGTTAAGGATTTCCGCTGGACCAACCCACACGTCTTCATCCAGTTGCTGGTCAAGAACGATGCCGGCGGCGAAGATGAGTGGAGCATCGAGATGACGAGCCCCGAGCATCTGGCGAGAGTCGGGTGGAAGCCCGGAGCCATGAAGCCGGGTGACAAGGTGACCCTGGTGATCCATCCGATGCGCGACGGGAGCACAGGCGGCCAGTATCTCTCGGGGTCCGGACCGGATGGCCCGTTCGCCGGCTCACCAACGCCGGGCGGCGAAGGCAAATGACCCTGCGGAGACTCGCGCTAGCGGCCACGATCCTGCTGGGCTGCGCGGCAAGCACGTACGCGCAGGCAGGGATGCCGGATTGGAGCGGCCAGTGGGAAAACGTCGGCGGGACTCCCGATGCATCGGGAGGATTCAATCAGTCGCTCGATGATGTACTGAAAAATATGCAGTGGGGCCCACCGAACAGACCCGAGTTGCAGGCCAGAGTGGACAAGATGGTCGCGGGAGAGCGCAAAAGATTAGAGGCCATCAGCCGAGGAGAAGATCCGGGCGGCGTGGACGTAAAGGCCTGCACGTTTGGATATCCGTTGCTGATGCTCGATTCGCCGCTGATGTTCGAAATTCTCCCGACGCCCAAAGAAACGACTCTGATTTTCTCGAGCCGCGAAATTCGCCACGTTTACACGGATGGAAGGCCGCACACGCCGAAGGACGAACTGTGGGCAACGCCCTGGGGCGACTCGATCGGCCACTGGGAAGGACAGACTCTCGTCATTGACACGATCGCCGTCAAATCTCCTTTTGCTTCTTCGGAGTCGGAAGGTATCGCAGTCCTGGCATTTGGGGATGTCGAGGGCATGCAGACGATCACCATTTTGAGTTCGCAGGCGCACTTCATCGAGAGGTTCCGGATGCTGGACAAGGATCATCTGGAGGACCAAATGACCGTGATTGATCCCACAAGTTTCACGGCGCCCTGGCACCTGAGTCGCACCTACCAGCGGGTGGCACATATCAACCGCATGGTTTACGAGGACTGCGAGGGCGAAGAACGGAATCCGGTGGTCAACGGCCGGTTCACGCTCGCCCCACCGCCGTCGGCAACACCGCCGAACAACGCTCCGGCCGGTCAATCGCCCGCTCCTAAGTAACTCTCTTTTTCGCTACGACTTCGTATAAGTCATCGGGCCGCCTTCTGGCCGCCGCCGAATGTGGCTCTCGTGTTGCATTGTCCAGTTAGCGCGATGATAAGACACCCCGGCGCATTGGTATTGCGACTTCATTGCCTTACCACAGTGACACATATTATACTGCGCTACACCGAAGTTTCCGTCGTGCGAGGTGCCCCGTGAACGGCCGGCTCAGCCGCTATTGCGTCGCAGGATTACTGATGCTGCTGATTGCTTGGCCATCCTGGGCCCAGAGTACAGGTCCCCCAGCGTCGGCACCCATTCCAGCTCAACCCGAAAACATTGCCAGCCCAACGCCCATGATGGTGTACGGGCGAGTTCTTATGGAGGATGGTCAACCCGTCCCGGAACCCGTGTCTGTGGAGCTGGAATGCGGCATAGAGCTGATGCAGGCGATTCATACCGATCTGAAGGGGAATTTCCAATTCAACCTGGGAGAAGCCCACGAGGGCAATAGTACAGAGACCAGCGCCAGCCAGGACACTCCCCTGGCGATGCGCGATGCTCCCGTGGATGCGCCCGCGGGAACTGCCGGCCTCAACGTTTCCCCCCATCAGATGTTCGGTTGTGAAGTACACGTGTCGGTTGCCGGCTACCAACCGCTGTCTAAAACCATCTCCGAATCCGCGAACGTAGGCGGGATCAATATCGGGACTTTGGTTCTCACGCGTATCGCAGGCATGCAGGGTGCCGCCATCAGCATGACGTCTCTGTCAGCCCCCAAGAAGTCCCGCCAGGAATTCGAAAAGGGTGAAAAGGACGCGCGGGACAAACATCTCGATTCGGCAATTCAACATTTTGAAAAGGCTGTAGCAGAATACGGAACGTACGCCGTTGCCTGGAATGAGTTAGGGCGAATTTATGCAATAAACCATCGCACGGACGACGCGCGCCAAGCCTTCACGAAAGCGATGACGGCCGACCCTCATTACATCCCGCCTTGCATGGGTCTGGCACAATTGGAACTACAGAGCGGACAATATGAAGCTGCCATCGAGGCAGCGGCGAAAGCACTGAGTTTGTCCCCCGGAATGGCGGCCGCAAGCTTCCTTGAGGCGGTGGCAAATTTCAGGCTGAACCGGCTGGACGCCGCCGAAAAAAGCGCACGAGACGCCGAAAATGCGCCACATGAAAATATCCCGCAGCTGCATGTACTTCTTGCCGATATCCTGATTCAAAAGAAGGATTATTCGAACGCGGCGGAAGAGATGAAGGCTTACCTCAGGGTAGCGCCGCAAGGCGAATTTGCCAGTCAGATTCGGAAGCGCTTGGAAGATGTCGAAAAGTCCGCGGCTGACGCGGGAAAGACGCTTCCGACTCCCGATTCGCAATCACAGCCCGCGCCGCAATCTCAGGCAAGTTCATCAACCCAGACGGGACTGGGCGCGTTGAAAGTGAGCCTGCGGATGCCGGACAACGCGCCGTTTGTCGGCCTGGCCAGTATTCGCGTGATGCCTGCCGGTGGCTATCAGGTCGTGGGTACTCCCTCGGGCGCGGATGGCGAGACGATCTTCGCTAATTTGCTACCCGGAACATATATGGTCGAGGCAAACGCGCCCGGCTTCCTCGCAGTGCAAGAGCAGACAGACATCGAGGCACGTAGTCGCCTCCATACGCTGTTTCTGATCATGAAGCCGGTGCCGCTGCCCGAGACCGATGCGCAGCTGTCTGCATCTCCTCTCGCGCCGATGGTTGCAGGCGATTCAAGTCGAGTGTCTTGGATTCCACCGGGCATTGATAGCGCCGTGCCAGGTGTACAACCGGGAGCTACATGTCCTCTCGCGCAAGTGGTCAGCGGCGCCGGCCGCCGGATGAAAGAGTTGGTTGAAAACTTGCAGAAATTTGACGCCACGGAGCAGATCGAGCATTTCAATGTGGATGCCGCCGGTTCGCGCAGCTATCCGGAGACACGTACGTTCGACTACCTCGTAATCATCACTCTTTCGGATGCCGGAGTTTTCCTTCTCGACGAATATCGCAACGGCCGCATTGATAACACACAGTTTCCCGCTCAGATTGCCACGACCGGCCTGGCATCTATGGCCCTCATCTTTCACCCAAGCCAGGTTTCCGGTTTCAACCTTACGTGTGAAGGACTCGGACAATGGAACGGACGCCCCGCCTGGCAGGTTCACTTCACCCAGCGCTCCGACCGGCCAAATCGAACTCGCGAGTACGTCGTCGGGCAGGAACATTTTCCTGTTCCGTTGAAAGGGCGCGCATGGATCGACGCGGGTACATATCAGGTTCTGCGCTGGGAGTCGGAGTTGATGAAGCCAGTCAAGGAGATCGATCTGACGCAAGAGTATATGGCCATTGATTACGGGCCGGTACAGTTTCAGACGCACAACCGGCAACTCTGGCTACCGCTCGACGCTGAGGTCTACTGGGAGCGCCATGGGCATCGCTACTATCGTCGCCACAGCTTCAGCAATTTCAAACTCTTTGAGGTTCAAACTGCTCAGCAGATTCAATCCCCCGAACAGTCCTACTGCTTTAAGAATACGAGCGATCAGGACATCGCGGGTCACCTCACTGTCTCGTCGGTCGCCGGCACTTCCACCAAAGACATCTCGATCCTTTTGACGATCCCGTCTGGACGCAGCGTCTGCAAGATTGTCGGGCCCGGCAAGGATGTGAGCATACCAGCCGACGAAGTCCGCTCGGCCACTCTCACGTACGACGGTTCCGCCGGCTCGATAACCGCCGAGGCCAATCTGGTTAAAGAAACTGTTTTGGACCTGGTCCCCGAAGGCACCACCAAGGCTTCTACGCCCTAGCGCCTCAATAGGTCTACGCATTGCATCGCGTTGAAAGACATTTCCTGATTAGTCAGATCAGCGGGTAAGCTCATTCCATTATCTGGGTTTTCGGCAAGTGCGTTAAACGGGCATGCTCTGCCATTGCTATCATCCACATCGCCGCTAGCGATTTTGCGGACGACGAGATTCAGCAGGCTTTCTCAGCGGATTAGGAGGAGCCCAGTCCGAAAAGATCTCCGCACGCCCGTCCCAGGCTTTGAGTGCACGCGCGCCTGTTTCTTGGCCGCTTAAACTCGAATCTCACGCCGCATATGGAATTCTCGCGCGGATCGAGCGAAACACAAGCACCGCCGCTAATTCATGGGCGTTGAATCATCTCGATGCGATTTCCTACCGGATCAATCGCGATGCCGATAACGATGCCGCTATTTCCGAACGGGCGCGGATCGCCAGCCATCGAGCCGCCAGCCGCCTTGACTGCCGCGACGGTCGCTGTCATATCCTTCACGTCCACAATCACGTGCGCAATCGGGTCCTTCAGGTCATCGGAATCGCGATGCGTGATCACGATCGGCTCGCTCTTGTTGGCCTTTGCGGCGTCAACCGTCGCACCGAAGTTCACGAAGATTTCCGCTCCTCCGGGCACATTGATCCGGTTGACCTCGAACATGCCGAACGCGGTCTCGTAGAACTTGGCCAGTGCGGCAGTGTCTTGCGCGCCGACTCGTACCGAGTCCAGCTTCACCTGCGCATGTGCGACGCTTGCGAGCAGCAACCCTAAGGTTACGGCGATTACGGCTGCGTAAATTCTCTTCATCAAAGTCTCCAGTGGCGCGCCTTATTTACCCAAGAGTGCGCCGAGGTCAACAGTTCATCTGTCAGTCTCCAAAGCTCTGATCAGCGGTCAGATCGTAGCCGCCAAAGCCTCAAAGTTCAACCAGGTTCAATAGGTTTGGTTGAAAACGATCCCGTTCAGAGATAGCATCACGCCGCACGATCGGCAAGAATATGTGCGCGACGGGGAGGAATGCATGCCGGGAACGCCGTATCCGAAAGAGCAGATGCATCGCATCGCCTATACCAAACTTTCGGAATCACAGATTGCGGACAAGCTGAGCAAAGTCGCTCTCAGCGGGCCGACGAGTGTTTCGCCGTTGTCCGACGTTTTCGCCGGCAAATCAATCCGAATCGTAACCGATAATGGCCCGGCGCTGGCGTACACGTTCGGCCGGAGCAACCGCCTTTCGGTCACTGAGAACGGTGGCGGCGCAGTGGAGGCAGGATATGGCGCGTTGACTCTGAGCAGCGTCGCGTTCTTCTCGCACATGATTCCGGGCACCCAGCGCGGCTACGCCGTGGCGATTGACCAGGACACGAGCCTGGCGACAGTATTCGAACTGTGGTTCAGCGGTTATCAAGATAATCGAGAAGTGCAGCGCGAGATTTATTACGGCTATGTCGAGCAGCCCGGCGAGGAAGCCCCGAAAGCTCGCCACGTCACGACGAACCGCGTCGAGGGCAAGGGGTTCTACTGGAAGCAGGACAACGGGGCGGAGACTCTCGAGTTCTATCCGTCGGCGGCATACTCGAACTTCGTCGAACTGTCGCGGCTGGGCGGCGAGCTCGGGTTCTGCGCGCCATCCGACTACATCAAGATCAACGAAGACCGATATATCTACACGCGCACCGAATGCGAATTTTCTGGGACTTTTACGGCGTACGTGATGGACCTGAACCGCATCGAGCAGATCGGGCTGCGGCTGGGCTTCGACGCGAACGACCTGCTGGAATATTACGTCTTCCGCGGCAAGGGCGAGTGGCTGGGGCAGCTCGCCCAGTTCGAAAAATTCGGCGACGAGAGCGGCTCGCCGGTTCCAGCCGCTGCCGCCGGACAGGCTCCGGCGAAAGGCGCGCGGCGCGTCTACAGGCCGCTGCTGACGATGGCGAAAATGACGCCGGCGCAAGTTGATGCTGTTTGCGCAAAACATACGTCAGCCTTTGCACCGCGAGCCATCTCGCCCGGTGCCAATGCGCCCGTCGCGTCCATGGCCGGCAATCTTGGACCGAGCACCAACTGGCTGGCCGGCAAGTCGTTTACGCTGCGCTACGACCACGCGCCCGCCATGGAATACCGCTTCGACGATGCCGAAAACCTGAACTGGCGCAAGGAAGGCCGAGACTGGACCAAGGCACGTTATCAGGCCTTCGAATCTTCGCCAGGAGTGATCCTGTTTGGCCACTTGCTCGAGGGCGAGCCGAATCATGATGGACATTGCGTGGTCGCGGATTTCCACCAGGGCCTCGCAACGTGCTTCAACGGTTATTTGAACACTCCCTATTTCGCTAATGAGGCAGGGGTGAAGATTCACTTCGGCGTAATCGAGATGGAAGGCCTAATTCCGCCAAAGTATCGCCGCCACGGGCTAACCGATGAGGTGGTCGGCCGCGCGGTCAGCCAGAACTATGCACCGGGCCTGACGTCCATGCACCTGTACACGACGCCGCATTCTCTTTCGTGGATCATCTTTACCAATTCTGACGCTGGCGGGTTGGAGTGGAGCGGCCCGGCGTCCTACGTGAAGATCCGCGACGGGCTTTTTTTCATGTACTGGCTGGAGGAGGCCTGCAACGGCACGCTCGGGACCATTCTGGTCAATTTGCATACGATGCGCGATGTCGGGATCGGCTATAACTGCGGCGAGAACGGCCTGAACATGAACGCGCTGGGCGCACACGAGCGGCTTGCCGGCCAGTTTGACATCAGGCGCTTCTATCAGGTGAAGTCGTCAGGAGGTGCGGCATGACCAAGGACACGAGCTCCACGCGCCGTTCGTTTCTGAAGAGTGGCGCAGTGCTGGCCGCGCCACTGGCTGTCACGTTGCCTGCAGCGGTCATGGCGGACGACGGGCTGAAGGCGCGCCTGGCGCGGCTCGAGGACGAAGCCGCGATCCGAGATCTGCATCAGACTTGGCTGCGGCGGATCAATACTAGGGCAGACGACCTCACGGGAGCGGACGATGCCGCGGCGTCGCTGTACGCGAATCCTAGAGGCGCCGGATTCGACCAAGCTGTTCACGGCATCGCGGCGGATCATAGCGGGCAACCGGACACGATCGTACTTGCCGCGGACCGCGAAAGCGCTGCCGGGTGTTTCCATTGCGTGGTGGAGATCGGAGCTGCGATCGCGCAGGACTGCACGCTAGCACAGATGGCGCACGCGCAAGGCGGCGGCTTCATCCAACGAACAGAGCGTCGCGTGCTCAAAGTCGAATATCTGAAGGCCTTCGGCGCGTGGGAGATGGCCAAGGTCGAGTTCGCGCTGGTCTGAGCCTGGCGTGTCGCTTCCTGTTTCTAATCGAACGTTGCTCTGCGCTAGACTGCAAAGCGCTGAACGATTCGAGAATGCAACTGGAGGTCTCATCTCACCCGATATTTCGGAGGGGCTCCGAGATGTCGGGTACGTTCGCGTTTATCAAGATTATAGGTGCCCGTAATGGCAGCGTTTTCAGTTCGCGAGGCAAGCCACAGGGATACTTGATTGTGGTGCGGGGATTGCACAAACCTGTCGGTAGAAGTGCGTTCGGCTGGCCAATGCCCTGGGGACCTGGGCGTTCGGGGTCGAGGCGAGGAGCCTGGCTAACCGGCTTGTGAAAAAGGAGAGCGTAAGAATATGGACACAACCTATATGGGTCACCTGGCACAGCAAGGGTATGGGCTGGTGATTGCGCTCGGAATCAAGATACTGGAAGCGCTGGCGCTGTGGATCGTGGGCCGCTGGCTCATCGGATTCTCCATCCGCCTGATAGACCGCGCGATGACGCGGCAGAAGATCGATCCCACCCTGATTCGCTACATCAATAACACTGTCGCCGCCATCCTGAACATCGTGCTTGTGGTTGCGATCCTGGGCTTTTTCGGGGTCGAGACTACGAGCTTTGCTGCGCTGCTCGCCGCTGCCGGCGTAGCCATCGGCATGGCATGGAGCGGGTTACTGAGCAATTTCGCCGCAGGAGTGTTCCTGATTATTCTGCAGCCCTTCAAGGTGGGAGATTTCGTAGTGGCTGGCGGAGTGATGGGCACGGTGATAGAAATTGGACTGTTCGTGACCTCCATCGATACCCTCGACAACATCCGGAACATCGTCGGAAACGGAAAGATCTTTGGTGACGTCATCCAAAACTTTTCGACCAACGCGTTTCGCCGCGTTGATTTGACGGCGCAACTTTCTCACGGGGTGGATCCGCATCAGGCTGTCGCTATCCTCAAGAGTGGGCTTGCGAAAATTCCGAACGTATTGGCCGATCCGGCGCCGAGCGTCGAGATCCTGACGTTTACGCTGGCCGGTCCCGTGTTGGCAGTGCGTCCGTTCTGCAACAACAAGGACTACTGGCAGGTGTATTTCGACACCAACACTCTGATTAAGGATTCGTTTACTACAGCGGGATTCGCAGTTCCGGAACAGCACTATATGGTTCGCACCGCGGCTGCCGGAGCAGCCACAGGATCACGTTCCTAGCATCTCTTGACTACGGGCGCGACCGATGTGCGTTCTGAGCGTTCGGCCGTCCCGGCCGACTCGCGCGTTGCGGAAAGGTCTGACGGAAACTAACGGGCTGGTGAATTCCCGTCCGTCACGGCGCGCCATTCGCGGATGATGTTGACGCCGCTGCTCGTGCCGAGGCGGTTCGCGCCCGCCTCGATCATCTTGCGCGCGTCGCTCGCAGTTCGAATGCCGCCGGAGGCTTTCACTCCGATCGCGACGGCGCCGCGCATCAGTGCCACATCTTCCACGGTCGCAACGCCTCCGAGAAATCCGGTGGAAGTCTTCACGAAATCAGCGCCGGCTTTTTCACTGATCTCGGAAGCGGCGAGCTTTTCATTCTCTGTGAGCAGGCCCATCTCCAGGATGACTTTCAGCAGTGCATTTTGCGCGTGAACGGCGTCGGCGACGGCGCGGATGTCCGCCAGGACGAGTTCGCGATCGCCGGATTTGAGCGCGCCGATATTCATGACCATGTCTACTTCGCGCGCGCCCAGTTTCATCGCTTCGACAGCCTCGAATACCTTGACGCTAGTCAGCATCGCTCCCAGCGGGAACCCGACGACGGCGCCGACTTTCACGTCACTGCCCTGCAGCTTCGAAGAAGCGAGCGCGACTTGGCAGGAATTTATCATCACCGCGCCAAGCCCAAATTCGCGCGCTTCCGCGCAGAGACGCACGATCTGATCCGCGGTAGCTTCGGGGCGCAGATTGGTGTGGTCAATGATCTTGGCGAGGTCTTGCCAGCTGTGTAAGATCGTTTTCTTATCCGCGTCTGAATTTCGGCTCGACATAGGCAATAGATGTTACTACGCTAGCTGCTTCTTTTATGCTACCAGCTAAATCCAAGAGCTATGTGCGGAAGCGGCTGCTGGCAGCGGCCCGGCGGGCGATGAAAAACGCTTACGCGCCCTATTCCAAATTCAAGGTTGGCGCGGCGCTGCTGACCACGACGGGCAAAATATTCCTCGGCTGCAACATCGAAAATGCGTCGTATGGCATGACGAATTGCGCCGAACGCACCGCAATCTTTTCCGCAGTGGCCCAACTCGGACCGGAAACGAAAATTCGAGCGATTGCAGTCGTAAACAACCAGAACGCGCCTTGCTCCCCCTGTGGGGCCTGCCGCCAGGTGATTTTTCAGTTTGGCCCTGAGGCAGTCGTTTACTTTCTCGGCTCTTCCGGCTGGACAGAGATGCCGATCGCAGACCTGCTGCCGGAGGGATTCCGCCTCCAGTGAGCGACGCCGGCGAAGCTTCTGGCACCAGCGGGATCCGCGCCATTGACATAATCCGCCAGAAACGCGACGGCCACCAACTTTCCCGCGCCGAAATTGATTACCTCGTCCGCGGATACACGCTCGGACAAATTCCGGATTACCAGATATCCGCATGGCTGATGGCCGCGCTGCTGAAAGGACTGAGCCGTGCGGAAACCGCGAATCTCACGGACGCCATGTTGCATTCGGGTGAGGTTCTCGACCTCTCCGAATTTTCGGCAGCGAAGATTGATAAGCACTCGACCGGCGGCGTGGGCGACAAAACGTCTCTTGTATTAGCGCCACTCGCCGCCGCAGGCGGGTTGATCGTCCCGATGATTAGCGGTCGCGGCCTGGGTCACACCGGCGGCACGCTCGATAAACTCGAATCCATCCCGGGCTTCGACGTAAATCTTTCCGTTAGCCGATTTCGAGAGGTGTTGCGGACGTGCGGCTGCGCAATGATCGGCCAGACGGCAGAAATTGCTCCGGCCGACCGGCTGTTCTATTCCCTGCGGGACGTAACCGGCACCGTCGAAAGCCCCTTCCTGATTTGCGCATCCATCATGAGCAAGAAATTGGCCGAAGGCATTGACGGGCTGGTGCTGGACGTGAAGACGGGCTCGGGCGCGTTTATGAAAACGGACGAAGAAGCAGCATTCCTCGCGGAGCTGATGGTCGAAACAGGACAGCGGATGGGGAAGAAGATGGTGGCGCTCATTACCGATATGGACCAGCCGCTTGGCTCGCGCGTGGGCAATGCGCTCGAGGTCGAGGAAGTGCTCGAAGTGCTGCGCGGCGGCGGTCCGGAAGATCTGCGCGAACTCTGCATGGAACTGGCCGCGTGGATGCTTTGTCTCGGCGGTCGCGCCACTGCGATTGCCGACGCAAAGACACTTGCGGGAGAATTAATTCAGTCCGGGAAGGCGCTGAGGAAATTTCGCGAAATGGTCGAGTTACAGGGCGGCGATGCCCGCATCGTTGATGACCCCTCGCTCTTGCCGCGCGCTAAACATTCGCTGAACATCAGAAGTCCGAAGAGCGGTTACGTGGGCGCGATCAGGTGCGAGGACGTGGGCACGGCTTGCGTAACACTCGGCGGCGGCCGCGAGAAGAAGGAAGACTCTGTGGATGCGGCGGTCGGAATCATCCTACATAAGAAGGTCCACGATCGAGTCGGAGCGGGCGAGGCTCTTTGCACGTTGATGTATAACTCCGAGGCTCGCGCAGGCCGGGCGAAAATACTGATGGAACAAAGCTACGAGATCACAGATGCGGCTCCTGCTCCGAGAAAACTCATTCATCGAATTATTCCTGCCATCCAGGGAAGTTGAAGAGACCGTCTCGACAAATCAGGCGGACAAGCTCGCCAATGTTTCGGCGAGCACCAGCGCACCGCGGGCGATGTCCTCGGGAGAGGCGTACTCATCGGGGCGATGGCTGTAACCGTTGCGGCAGGGAATGAAAAGCATCGCGACCGGGGCGATGCGCGAAATAAAAAGTGAATCATGATACGCGCGGCTGATCATTCGCCGGGAGATCAGCCGATGCTTTTCGCAAGCGCGCGAGAGCGCCTCGACAACCAGGGCCGCGCAATCGGCAGGCGCGTCTGCGTTCAGCAATTCGCTCCGAATCGAAACCCCCCGCTTCACAGAGATTTCCTCGGAGGCGCGCTCGATTGCGTCCATAAGAGCGTCCCGCCGGGCGAGGTCGGTATCGCGGACATCAAGACTTAGTTTCACGCGGCCCGGAATGCTGTTCACCGCGCCCGGAAACACGTCGCACATTCCCACTGTTGCCACCGTATCCGCGGATCCACTGGTTTTCGCTGCGTTTTCGACGGCGAGAATGAGCTCCGAGGCGGCGCAAAGTGCATCTCGCCGATCAGGCATCAGGACGCCTCCGGCGTGGCCGCCAGCACCCTCGATTAAAATGCGCGCACTTGCCGGCGCGGCAATTTTCGTGACGATTCCAAGCGGGATTTTCTCCCGTTCGAGCACAGGCCCCTGCTCGATATGCAATTCCACCCATGCTTTGTAATAGCCCCGCGGCAATTTCACTTCTTCAAGCTCGCCGCCCAGCCCCGCGGCGCGGCGAACTTCGTCAATGAATTTTCCTTCGGAGTCCATGAGCTTTCGCGCGGATTCCGCCGAAAGAGTGCCCGAAAGCAAGCGGCTACCGATGCAGCCGATTCCGAAGCGTGTGGGCTCCTCCGAAGTCAGCAGCAGCAGCTCGATTGAATTTCTCGGATGAAATCCGTCGCGCTGCAACGCGCGGATGGCCTCAAGCCCTCCGAGGACTCCTACAACGCCGTCGTATTTTCCGGCATTGGGAATCGCGTCAATATGCGAGCCGGTGCCAACAACCGGCGCTGCCGGGTCGGAGCCCCTCCAACACGCGAACGTGTTTCCGATGGCGTCCTGCCGTACGATGAGCCCGGCTTCTTTGCAGCGTGCCATCAGCCACGCGCGAGCTTTCATGTCCGCCGGCGTGAAAACAATTCTCGTTACCGCGGGAGGTACCGCATCCGAGATGGCGGCGAGCGCTTCGATTTCGGAAGAAAGGCGCGCGGAATCAATTGCGAGGGTCATCGTTGCTTTGGTGGCAGCGGATGCCGGTTCCAATCCTTGTAGATCAGGTATTTTGCTGGCGCCTTGCCGATCGCGCCAAACCATTGCGGGCACCACGGCCCCATCCAGATGAAATCACCGGCCGTGACCGGATACCAGGAATCGCCGAGCCTGTAAATTCCACCGCCCTCGAGCATCAGCAGGCCGTGCTCCATCACATGCATTTCGACCATGCTGAGCGCGGCGCCGGGCCGATAGACCATTGTGTTGACGGCAAAATCGAAGCTCGTCGTGTCCGGAAGCAGGCACTTCACTTGCAGGTCCGGATCGTCGCCAAGCGCATGCGATTCGATTTTATCTTCGCTCGACACGATTGCAGACGGCCGCTTCACCGCATCGAGCGGCTGGTATGTTTTTTCGATCACCGCGACGCGGCTCGTTTGCGTCGCCACCACACGATGGCCCTCGCCTTCATGGAAATAGGCGTAACCGCGCGCGGCGAGCTGGTGTGACTTCCCTTCCGCTTCTACTTTTACGCTGCCTTCGAGGACGTAGAGGAAACGCTGCGCGTCTGTGCTCCCCAATTCCCCGGCGCTTTCGAATTCGGCCGTGTATTGCGTGAACGCCGCGCCCAGGGCCGAGCCCACGTGCACAACCGCCTGGCATTTCTTCATGCCCGGAAGCGCGGCGCGCACGAACGTGTCGGGAGTAAGCAGGAGGTGATTCGGTTGTTGCGAGCTTCGCGTGCGGCCGAGATTATGCAAGGTGCGTTCTCCTTTGAATCGCGGGTGACGCGGCAAGCAGGGCGAGCAAATGCGAGCCTGCAGAGATAGCCTTCGCGACATCCTCCACTCGCACGCTCTCCGCCGGATCGTGGCTAATACCGCGCGGCGTTCGCAAGAAAATCATTGCCGCGGGAACTCTCTCGGCAAGGATCATCGCGTCGTGACCTGCGCCGCTTACCATTATGTGCGGTTCGCACCCAGCCCGCCGGATCGCTTCTCCAATCTGACGCGCAAGCGGTCCGTCCATCGCCACAGAGGGCTGCGTCAAAAGGGTTTTGTGATGCACCGAAAGCCCGCGCCGTGCCGCGATTGCTTCCGCCAATCGCACCAGAGCCTCGACTGCACGGTCCCGGCTATCGTCCGAGCCATGGCGCACGTCCAGAGTCAGACGAGTTTCGCCGGCAATCACGTTTGGCGCTCCCGGCTTCGCGGTAATGCAGCCGACTGTTGCCACAAGGCCCTCCACGCTTTGGGCTTCGCGCTCAACGGCTGTGATCCATTCCGCGGCGGCGGCGATCGCGTCATGGCGCTGATTCATCGGCGTGGTTCCGGCGTGATTCACGCTGCCGGTAAAGACAAATTCGAGCCTGCTTTGGCCCGCGATCGCTTCGACTACCCCGAGCGGGCGATCGAGGCCGTCCAGAATCGGCCCCTGCTCGATGTGAAATTCCACGTAACCGAGCGTTTTGTTTTTCAGAACGGCTTCGAAAATTTCGCGCGGATCTAGGCCAAAACCCTGAATCGCCTGCCGGACGCAAACGCCATTTTCGTCCTTCCGGCTCAGCAGCTCGTCATCGAGACGACCCACCAGCGCGCGGCTGCCGATGAACGGCGTGCCGAAGCGCTGACCTTCTTCCTCGGAAAAGCCGATCACCTCGATCCCAAATGGAAGCCGCTTTCCTTCGAGCGCTTCGAGCAAAGCCACGCCAAGAACCACGCCAAGAACGCCATCGAACGCGCCAGCATTGGGCACTGTATCGAGATGCGATCCAATTAACAATCGCGGCGCGTCTGACTCCGCAGCGGAGTAGTACCCACGCAGATTACCGGCGGCATCAATTTTTACTTCGGCTCCCAAAGGTTTTAACCACGCAGTGATTTCGCGATGGCAATCGCGCATGGGCGGCGAAAGAAATGTGCGGCGGGTACTGCCGTGATCCTGGCTGAAACTCGCCAGCTTCCGGCAACGCTCAATCGCGGTTCGCGCTCTGCTCTCGTCGCTCATGAGTTCCAGAAATTCATCCGTTCCGCCGAATGCGAGCTTCGATATAGCCATGAGGTTCATCGGTGGGCACGAATATTTCGTTCGGGTTGTCCTGCCCGAAGCGCGAGAGGTCTACCAGCAGGCAATGCATGTTCGGCATCGTCAATTCGATTTCTTCAACCTCGGCGACACCCGTTAGGACAGCCTCACCCATCGCATAGAGCGTGTGCTGAACGGACTTGCTTTCATGCGCGGCGAACACCGCGAGCAGCAGGTCGCGGATCTTGGTTCGCAACGCGGCGAATGCCAGATCATCCGCGTTGTAGTTCCAATTGGCGCGAAGCGCCGTGCCGAACAGGCGATCCGCGGTCGGCGGAAGGGTTGTGAGCGAATCCTTTATATAGCCTTCGAAGCCCGAATCCGCCGTCTTCATGATCACCAGGTCTTCGAGTCCGGAAATGACCGCGCATTTGCCGCCGGACACGCGGGCCAGCTTGGTGGTCTGCCGCTCGCCACCCGATTGAACAAACGCGGTCGGATGCAGCTTTCCGATTGTGACGAGATGCTCCCACGCCTTTTCCGATATTGAGACTTCCGCGTGCGAAATCTGTGGATTCCGGCGCAACAGGAAATCAACGAGTTCCTTGCCGAACTCCTCCATGCACTCGGCCGATGAATCGCGCGCCAGCGAATACACCGTATTCTTCATCGTATCGGTGGCAAGGATTTTGCTGTTGTCGCCATCCGTGAAGCAACTCTCGAAATCCCCCTGAAGCAATATTTCCAGAGTCCATTCGCGAAAGTCGTGCCGCTCGCGATGCCGTTTCACGCGCACCAAGCGGATGCGCGATTTGCCGTAACGATTTTCGCCCAACCCAATCATCGGATCAGCTCCCGCGGTACGTCGTGTACCCGAATGGACCCAGCAGCAAGGGAATGTGAAATTGCGCCTCGCCTTCCTTCACGGAAAATACGATCTGTACCAGGGGATACAATCCCACGATTTTCTGCGCGGCGAAGTAATCCCCGACCTCGAAACTCAAACGGTAATTTCCCGCTCGTAAACCCTCGTTTTCCGGCAGCAACTGGCCGCACCGGCCGTCCTGATCGGTGAGCGCCGAAGCTAGCAGCCGCCAGTGTTCCGCGGCCTCTTGCCGCTCGAGGCGCACCGGCACATCACTTGCGGGCTTGCCCTTGGATGTGTCGAGCACGTGCGTTGAAATTTTTCCGCTCATCCCCGCAACCACTTTCCCAGGCGAATTTGACTGATCTGCCGCTGCTGCTCCGCCGCCTCGCGGACTTCCGTCCGGTCATCATTCTGCAGCCGATGACGCAAAATCTGCAGAATTTCGGAGCCGCTCTTGCCGGCAGCGCAAACAATAAAAATACGCCCGAATCGCCGCTCGTAATCGCCGTTCGCTTCGCGCAAGGCGGTCCTGACGCTGTCATCCGCGGCGGCCGCATCGCGTTGCTCTTGTGACGACCACGCCGTAGAACGAGCAGTCGCAGATTGCGGCGCTCGCGATTCGCCGATTCGGGGGTGACTCGCGAAAGCTTCCATCCAATCCGTCTCGGACAGATTCCGCCAAGTTTCGTCGGACCCAGCGAGCACGGATGCTTCGTCCTGATACGGCCTCCGGGCGGCCATGCCGCGAGCCCACGCCCGCGAGCCGCAACACGGCAAGATTTCATTTTCCGCCTCGTCCGCCGGCAAGCAATTCCAGCGCACGAGCGCTGCGCTCGTCGCCGGTTTTGCTCCGCCAAGCTTTTCGAGAAACTCTCCGACCAAATTCGCGACCACGGCCGACCGGTATCTTGCGGTGGATCGAATATCGTCAACCGGCGCCACTTCGGCCGCCGCTGTCCCCCTCACCAACTCCACGAGCGATCCATCGAGCAGCTTCGCTTCCAGCACGCGTTCCGTTTGCGCCAAACGAATCGGGACTGGCGCGACGCTGCCGAGCGCAATTCTCGCATCGCAGATCATTCCATCTTCCACGCGTGCCAGCGCCGCCATGCACACCTTCGAGACAGCTTGCGCGTTGCGCGTTCCGACCTTTCGCGCATGCGAAATATATGCGTCAAATCGCCTTGGCACGCATACCGCGCGGATCAGCTCGTCACCCGCCAGCGCCATTTTCTTGTAGCCCGTGTGAAAAGTCGAATACGGCACTCGCCGCTCGCCGCGGACGGAAACAAGAATCAGCTCCGCGTCGTACGCCAGCAGCGCGGGCAGCGAATCCGCCGCAGGTGACGCGTTGACGATGTTGCCGCCGAGCGTACCTCGATTCTGGTTCGCGATTCCGCCGGTCCAGCTCGCCGCCGTTACGAGCATCGGAAATTCGCGCTTAACGGAATCGTGTTTGCGAATGTCCATATAGGTGCATCCCGCGCCAATCTGAATCTCTTCCGTGAGTATTTCAATCTGCCGCAGCTCTGGGATGCGCGAAATGCTTACCAGTTTGCGAGCGCGCAGCACTCCTGATGCGAACTGCACCATCAAATCCGTGCCGCCGGCAATCGGCAGCCAACGGTCGGCTCCGCTCGCCAGCAGCGACACCGCAGCTTGCAGGCTTGCGGGCGCAACCAAATTGTACTCCGCGGGATCGGACCTCACCGTGCATCACCGCGCCGCGCGGCTGCGGCCACCGCCTCGAAAATCTGCACGTACCCGGTGCAGCGGCAAAGATTGCCCGCAAGTCCCTGCCGGATGTCATCTATGGTCGGCTCGGGTTTTTCGCGCAACAGGTGAACGGCCGCGAGAATCATTCCCGGCGTGCAGATGCCGCATTGCGCGCCGCCAAATTCCAGAAATGCCTCCTGCAGCGCGCAGGCTCGCGGGTCCTGGCCGAGTCCTTCGATCGTGACGACCTTCGCGCCCCGCGCCTCCAAGACCGGAACGAGGCAGCTATCAACGAGCGCGCCATCCATCATCACCGAACATGCGCCGCACTCGCCTTCTCCGCATCCTTCTTTTGTGCCCGTCAATCCGAGTTGTTGCCGCAGCACATCTAGCAATCGCTCCATCGGATACGCCCGCACGGTCTTCGGTTCGCCATTCACAGTCAGGGAAATTTCTCTCTTGGCGCCGCCAGTTTTCGTCATCGCACCCCAGCCGGAGAATGAGCGTCGCTTTCGCGCTTCGAAGCAGCAGCAATCGCGTCGAAAATATCCTCGGGCAGCAGCGGGATCGAATCCATGGGAATTCCGAGCGCATCTTCGATGGCATTCACAATCGCGGGCGCGGGACCGTCCATTGGAAGCTCGCCGATGCCCTTCGCTCCGTATGCGCCGTGCGTGTTGCCCAGCTCTTCAAAGAAGACTCGGATGGGAGGAATGTCCGCCGAAGTCGGCATGATGTAGTTCGTCATCTGGCCATTCTGCATGCGGCCGTAGCGCCATTCCACTTTTTCGTACAGCGCGAATCCGATCCCCTGCGCGACGCCGCCGATGATTTGCCCGCGCGCCAAAACTGGATTCAAAACTCTGCCAATTTCCTGCAGCGCGACGAAGTCGTCCACTGTGACACTGTAGGTCGTCAGATCAACGGTGACTTCCGCTACATAGACTGCCCACGCAAATGCCGAGTACGCCTCGCCGCGATAATTCTTGTCGTCCCAGAAAATATTGGCAGGCTGATCGTAGCGCGCGAGCGACCGAAATTGGCCGTGCGCGGCGACGTACGCGCGGCATGCGCCGCGAAATTCCTCCGCAGTATGCTTGGCGCCGAGCATGCCGGAAGCGGTCAACGTCTGTTCCAGCCCTTTTGCGGCGGAGGCCACCAGTTTTCCGACGACCATGGCCGTGCGGGACGCGACGGTGGGGCCGCTGTTGGGCACATCGCCGGTGTCGGGCTGCGCAACCTCGACATCCTCGTACGGCAGGCCGAGAGTTTCAGCCGCAATTTGCGAAAGAACGGTGTTCGTACCCTGGCCGAATTCGGTGCTCGAGACGAGCACGCGGACCCGGCCCTCGGCTGTTCCTTCGACGCCGACAACGGAGCTCAGATAACGCTCGCCCGATCCTGTAAATCCGGCGCCGTGCAGAAAAGCCGCGATTCCGATTCCTTTCTTCGTCGTGCGCGATTCATTCTCGCGCGCAAAATTCTGCTTCTTCCCTCGATATGATGAATGTTCGAGGGCCCGGTCGAGCATGCCGCCCAGGTCAATCGCCTCATTGATGGTTTGTTCCGTGATTGTGGTCTGCCCTGGCTTCAGAAAATTAATGCGACGGATTTCGACGGGCGACAAATTCACGGTGCGCGCGATGCGGTCCATGTGCCGCTCCATTGCAAAGAGGCTTTGCGGCGCGCCGAATCCGCGAAACGCTCCGTGCGGCGGCGCGCTCGTCGCCACTGCCTTCGCCCGCACGCGAATCGCGGGCCATTCGTAGGGGCCACCCGCATGTATTGTGGCGCGCGACAAAACGACGGGAGAAAGCGTCAAGTACGCGCCGCCATCAATCGTTAGCTCGATTTCGCCGCCGAGAATCTTGCCGTCCTTGCGAACGGCAGTACGATGCCGCGTCCGCGAAGGATGCCGCTTTGTTGTCGCAACCATGTCCTCGGCGCGGTCGTAGATGATTTTCACCGGGCGCCCGGACTTCATCGCCAGCAACGCCGCGTGTGCCGCGAGCATGGAGGGGTATTCTTCCTTGCCGCCGAACGCGCCGCCCGTTTCCGTTTGCACCACGCGGATTTTGGTTTCCGGCAGATCGAAAAGCGCCATCAGCGCCTTGTGGACGTAGTAAGGGCACTGCAGCGAACCCCACACGTTGACGCCGCGATCCGCATCAAACGCCGCAATCATCCCGTTCGTTTCGATATAGAGCTGTTCCTGCGCGCCGGTGGTGTATTCGCCTTCGACGATGTAGTCGGCATTCTCCCAAACGCTGTCCACATTCCCTTTTTGAACCAAGAACGTCTTGAACGTGTTGTCCGCGCCCCAGATGATTTCAGTTTGCCGTTCGCTTTCTTCGATGGAGAAAACTGGCGGCAAAGATTCGTACTCGATGGAAACCGCGGCGACCGCTTTCGGCAGCGCGTGGCGGTCGGGATGCGCCAGCAACAGGATCGGCTCTTCCGGATGATTGATCGCGCCATCCGCAAGGCACGGCTGATCGTTCTCAATCAGCGCGATGTAATTTTTCCCGGGTATATCTTTCGCGGTGACTACGACGAACTCGTCCCAGCTGACTCCGGCGCCGAAGGTTATCTGCTTGATTTTGCCGCGAGGAATGCTGCTGCGCACCGTCGCGCCGTAGAGCATGCCCGGCAGCGAGATGTCATCAATGTACCGTGCTCGTCCCGTGACTTTGTCGCGCCCTTCTTTTCGCGGCGCGGACAAGCCGACGATGCGATCGTCCTTCACGTCAAACTCGGCACAAACATATGGGAAAGATTGAAGTTTGGCCCGAAAGATTTTTTCCAACCGACAATATTGTGAACGAAAACTGGAAGGATTTGTATATCTGATTTCCGCCGGCGGCGCTGCTACGGCTGATATTCCCGGCCTATTGGATCGCCTGGGAACGTGCCTTCAGCGAAGACAGGCGTCCCTCTTAGGTAGGTGGCCTTCACCACGCCGCGAAGTTTCTCGCCCATGTAGGCCGAAACGAGATGCCGATAACGCAGGCGTTCCGGTGTGACCGTGAACTCCGCCTCTGGCTCGAACACGACCATATCCGCGTCGAATCCCGCCGCGATACGACCTTTGCGCGTGCCGCATCCTGCTAATTGCGCCGGACCTTCGGCCATCCACTTCGCGATATCTCGCAGTGTGAATCCGCGGCTGCGAGCCTCGGTCCACATCACCGGCAGCGCCACGGAGAGGCTCGCAATTCCTCCCCAGGCGGTCTGGAAATTTCCCGTTTCCAGCTGCTTCATGGACGGCGGGCATGGCGAATGGTCCGTCGCGACTAAGTCAATCACTCCATCGCGCAGCCCCTGCCACAATTTCTCGCGGTTTTCACGGCTGCGAATCGGAGGCGCGCATTTTCGCAGCGTCGCGCCATCGGCAATCGTTTCAGACGCGAAATGCAAATAATGCGGGCACGTCTCGACCGTCACCGGGAGCCCCTCGGCACGCGCCGCGCGCAACTCATCGAGCGCCAGGTGCGTCGCCAAATGCACGATGTGCAACCGAAATCGAAATTCGCGGCATAGCGTCAGAAGCAGCCGAATCGCCGCCAGCTCCGCTTCATCGGGACGCGAGCGAAGGTACGTCGCATACGATTTCCACTTCGCGTCGCGCAGCGTCGCCGTGGCCGCCTCGATTGGTCCGGCAAGCTCCGCATGCACCAGCAGCGGCAGGCCCGTGCGAACCACGTGCGGCAGCGCTGCGCGCAGCTCCTTCTCCGTCACCATCGTGAACTCGTCGGTGCCCGGATGAATCAGGAAGCATTTGAATCCCAGCACGCCTGCGCCGGCGAGCGCCGCTACATGCTCCTGATTGTCGGCAACCACACTGCCCCATGCCGCCCAGTCCACTCGGCATTTCCCGCGCGCCGCCGCGCGCTTGGCCTCGAGCGCCGCTACACTGCTCGTTGATGGAATGCAGTTCAGCGGCATGTCCACGAGCAAGGTGTAACCGCCCGCCGCCGCCGCGCGCGTCGCCGTCTCGAACCCCTCCCACTCCGCGCGGCCGGGTTCGTTGATGTGCACGTGCGAATCCACAAGCCCCGGCAGAATCGCGGCTTCGCCGAAATCCTGAGTCTGCGCGCCAGCGGGCACCTGTTCGATGGGCACAACGTCTTGAATTATATGGCCCTCGACGAGCACAGCCGCCGCTCGCACGCCTTCCGGGGTCACCACACGTCGCGAGAGAAAGCCTTGTGCCGTCATTGGATCAATCGTCGCACACGCATGATCAATGGCGCTCCTGCTGCAGCCTATCTTACGAGTTTCAGTCTTTCAACACGTCCGCATCTTTGATAATGGGCCGCTTTCCAATCCAGCTTATACTTTTCCGATGAGCAACCGCTTCATGGCGCGCGCCATTCAGCTCTCGATCGAAAACGTGCGCGCGGGCCGCGGCGGACCCTTTGGCGCGGTGATCGTCAAGAGCGGCGAAATCATCGCCGAGGGCGCGAATTGCGTGACCGCAACCAACGATCCCACCGCGCACGCGGAAATCATCGCCATCCGCGAAGCGTGCAAGAAGCTCCGCGCATTCGAACTCATCGGCTGCGAGATTTATACGTCCTGCGAGCCCTGCCCGATGTGCCTGGGAGCGATTTATTGGGCTAGGCCGGACCGCGTCTACTTTGGCAATACCGCTGCTGACGCTGCGGACGCTGGGTTCGACGATTCCCACATCTACGACGAAATTCCGAAGGCTCATTCCGAACGGAAAATTCCGATGACGCAGATGATGCACGACGAAGCCATCGAAGCTTTTCGCGCCTGGGTAAAAGAGGCCAACAAAACCCGCTATTGACGCCGAATGCGCGCCGGATGCCGTGCACGTCGCTCAAGCCTGCACTGCAGAATGTCTACTGCGCCCCGCTGAGGAATATATACCGCAACATGAACAAGACGCTGAGCACCCAAATCAGCGGGCTGATCTCTTTGCGGCGTCCGGTGAAAAGTTTCAGGAAGGTGAACGACAGTAGCCCGAGGCTCAGGCCGGTCGCGATGCTGAACGTGAGCGGCGTGGCGATCAGCGTCAAAAACGCCGGCACGGAATCGGTGTAGTCGTCCCACTTCACTACGGCCACGGAACCGCACATCAGCGCGCCGACCAGGATCAGCGCCGGCGCCGTGGCATACGAAGGAATCGCCGCCACGAGCGGTGCGCAGAACATCGCCGCGCCGAATAATCCCGCGATCACCAGATTTCCCAGCCCCGTGCGCGCTCCCGCCGCAACGCCCGCCGCGCTTTCGATATAGCTTGTAACCGTGGACGTGCCCGTCAGCGCGCCAACGATCGTGCCGAAGGCGTCCGCCAGCAGAGCGCGGCTCGCGCGCGGCAGTTTGCCGTCCCGAAGAAATCCGCCCTGCTCGCAGACGCCGACGAGTGTCCCCACGTTGTCGAAGAGATCCACGAAGAAGAACACAAAAACAAGCTCGCCGAGCCCGAGCTTCGTAGCCGAGCGCAGGTCGAGCTTCAAAAATGTCCCCGACGGATGTGGCAGCGAAAAAATGTGCGCCGGCCAGTGGCTGACTCCGAAGGGAATGCCCAACAGCGTGATTGCAACGATGCCTATCAGGATCGCGCTGCCGACGCGCTTCACCATCAGAATCGCGATCACCAGAATTCCCACCGCCGCGAGAAAAACCTGGGGATTCGAAGCTTTCCCGAACGCGACGAACGTTGACGGATTCGCCACGATGATGTTCGCGTTGCGGAATCCCACGAATGCGATGAAAAGACCGATGCCGGCGGCTGTGCCGTGTTTCAGGCAATCAGGAATGCCGTTGACGATCTGTTCGCGAACATTCGTGAGCGTCAGGATCAGGAACAACATGCCTGAAAGAAAAACGACGCCCAGCGCGGTCTGCCACGGCACGCCGCGTCCGATCACGATCGAATACGTGAAATACGCGTTCAGCGACATCCCGGGCGCGAGCGCGATCGGGTAATTGGCCCAGATTCCCATTACCAGCGTCGCGAGTGCGGCCGAAATGCACGTGGCGAAAAGCACTCCCTCGACGGGCATCCCCGCTTCGGACAGAATTCGCGGGTTTACCACGACCACGTACGCCATGGTCATGAACGTCGTCAGCCCTGCTAGAAGCTCCCGGCGGACCGTGGTTTCGTGTTCCCGAAGATGAAAGACGCGATCGAGCAATCCAAAATCTCCCCTGCGAAAAGTGAGCAACTATAGGGTGCGTGTCGCTGCGGCGTCAATGAAAGAAACAGAATGCGGTCGATCAGTTCGTAGATGCCGGCAAAGGAAGACCGTAGAGCCGGAGAAAAGTCAGTTTGTCCCAGTATCCACGTTGGAACACGATCTTATCGGCGACGATGTGGAAGAATCCGTAGCCTCGGAGGCCTTTGGGATCGCGCCATTCAAGAATGGCCCATTCGCCGTCTTCGAAAATGTGTTCGACGATGCACACCATATTCGCCGCGGCAAATCCTGCCGCGAACATCTCGCGAATCGCATCGCGCCCTTCGACAGGCTGTTCCGCAACCTGATGATTGATCGCGTCCACACGATAGAAATTCGCCAGCGCTGCGACATCCGCCCGATTGAACGCCTCAACCCACGCTTTCACGACTTTCCTGGGACGCATGCGCCATTGTACCAGCCGCTCCCTTAACAGAAAATTAGCGATAACTTCTTCCAACGATGTTTTCTTCCGCGTCAGAAAAGTTTAGGCTCTAGAGGAGGGGCGCCTCCCAGCCCGAGCGCGACCTTCCCCGGAGAACGCCGATGCCTGCCACACCCGAAGTCCTCGCGCCCCTTCCGCCCGATGAGCTGCGAAAAATGGACGCCTACTGGCGCGCCTGCAACTACCTGTCCGCGGCGATGATCTATCTTCGCGCGAATCCCCTGCTCCGCGTGCCGCTGGAACCGCAGCACATCAAGAATCGACTGCTCGGCCACTGGGGCTCGGATCCTGGCCAATCCTTTATTTGGGTCCACCTGAACCGGCTAATCCGGAAATACGATTTGAACGTGATGTACGTCGCGGGTCCCGGCCACGGCGCTCCGGCAACGCTCGCGAACTGCTATCTCGAGGGCTACTACTCGGAAATTTATCCCGATAAGAGCCGCGACGAAGCGGGCATGCTCAAATTCTTCCAACAATTTTCGTTTCCCGGAGGAATCGGCTCGCACTGCACGCCCGAAACGCCCGGTTCGATTCACGAAGGCGGCGAGCTGGGCTACTCCATCTCGCACGCGTACGGCGCCGCATTCGATAATCCCGATCTGATTGTCACAGTTGCAGTGGGAGACGGCGAGGCGGAGACCGGCCCGCTGGCGACTTCGTGGCATTCCAACAAATTTCTCAATCCGATTCGCGACGGCGCCGTCCTTCCCGTGTTGCACCTCAATGGCTACAAGATCGCGAATCCCACGATACTCGCGCGCATCCCGCACGAAGAATTGGAAGCGCTCCTGATCGGGTATGGACACAAACCTTTCTTCGTCGAGGGCAACGACCCAAGCACGATGCATCAGATGATGGCTTCCACTTTGGAACAATGCGTCCTTGAGATTCGCGCGCTGCAGCAGCACGCCCGGACCACTGGCTATACCACGCGTCCGCGCTGGCCCATGATTGTGCTTCGTTCTCCGAAGGGATGGACCGGACCAAAAGAAGTTGACGGCCATAAGGTCGAAGATTTCTGGCGCGCGCATCAAGTGCCGGTGCTCGATCCGGTTACCAACAAAACGAGCCTGAAAATCGTCGAAAACTGGATGCGCAGCTACAAACCCGAAGAGCTATTTGACGCCAAAGGAACTCTCATCGCCGAGCTGCAGGAATTGTCGCCCTCCGGCGCGCGCCGCATCTCTGCGAATCCGCACGCGAACGGCGGCCTGCTGCGCAAAGATCTCGAACTGCCGGATTTTCGGGACTATGCCGTAAAGATCGAAAAACCGGGCGCTATGTACGCGCCGCCAACCGACGTGCTGGCGCACTTCCTTGCGGAAGTGATGCGCCGCAATATGAATTCCTTCCGCGTCTTTGGACCGGACGAGACTGCGTCCAACCGGCTCACAGCCATCTACGAGGCTTCTAAAAAGATATGGCTCGCCGAATACAAACCGGAAGACGCCGACGGCGGAGAACTCGACGTCTCCGGGCGCGTCATGGAAATGCTCAGCGAGCACACGCTGGAGGGCTGGTTCGAAGGTTACGTTCTCACCGGCCGTCATGGCCTCTTCTCCACGTACGAAGCCTTCGTGCACGTGATTGATTCCATGTTCAACCAGCACGCTAAGTGGCTTGAGAAGTCGAAGAAAGAACTCGACTGGCGCGCGCCCGTGCCGTCCATCAATCTTCTGATCACTTCTCTGGTCTGGCGGCAGGATCACAACGGCTTCACGCATCAGGATCCGGGATTTCTTGACGTGGTCACGAACAAAAGCCCCGATGTGGTCCGCATTTATTTGCCGCCCGACGCGAACTGCCTGCTCAGCGTGGCGGATCATTGCCTGCGTTCGCGCGATTACGTCAATGTTATTGTCGCGGACAAGCAGGAACACCTCCAGTACCTGACCATGGAGGAAGCGGTTACCCATTGCACCAAGGGCATCGGTATTTGGGATTGGGCGTCCACGGATGATGGCCAGGAGACCGATGTCGTAATGGCCTGTGCGGGCGACATCGCGACCATGGAGTCGCTCGCAGCCGTCGCGATTCTGAAGGAGCACTTCCCCGATCTGAAAATTCGCTTCGTCAACGTGGTGGATTTGTTCCGGCTGATGCCGGAATCCGAACATCCGCACGGGCTTTCCGATCGCGACTTCGATTCCCTGTTCACCGCGGACAAACCCGTCATCTTCAATTTTCACTCGTACGCTTCGCTCGTTCACAAGCTCAGCTATCGCCGCGCGAATCACGACAACATGCATGTGCGCGGATACAAGGAAAAGGGCAGCATCAACACCCCACTCGAGCTCGCCATCTTGAACCAGATAGATCGTTTCGATCTGGCCATTGACGTCATTGACCGCGTTCCGCGCCTTCGCTCCGTTGGCGCTCACGTGAAAGAAGCTCTGAAGGGACAGATCATCGAAAGCATCCATTACGCTCACACGGAAGGTATTGATAAGCCGGAGATTCGATCCTGGAAATGGCCCGGGTAAGCATCGTGGACGAGCGCGCTAAAGACGATCTGATTCTTGTGTTGAACAGCGGTTCGTCCTCGCTGAAGTTCGGCGTCTACCAGCGCGATCCGGCGAACGAAGAACCGCTTCTGACGGGCAGCGCCGATCGCATCGGGAGCAGTAACGGCACGCTAAACATTCGATTTTCCGACCGGAAGTCTCCCGTGCAGCGCGAAAGCGTCCTCGAGTCGCAAAGCGATGCGTTGTCTACTGTCGCCGCGGCGATTCGCGAGCATATTCAGAAAACTCCCGTAGCCGTGGGCCATCGCGTCGTACATGGCGGTCCCAACCTTCGTTCGCACCAATTGATCACGCCGCAAGTGCTGGACGAACTTCGCGCGGCTACGCATTTCGCGCCCCTGCACATACCGCAGGCGCTGTCGCTGATCGCATCCGCGCAAACAATCTTTCCATCCGCCCCGCAATTCGCCTGCTTCGATACCGTGTTTCACCAGACTATGCCGGAGGTGGCGTCGCATCTGCCGATCCCGCAGCGCTACTTCGACGCAGGCATTCGGCGCTACGGTTTTCACGGTCTTTCTTACGAATCGCTCGTCCATCATTTCGGCAAAAAACTTCCCGACCGAGCCATATTCGCGCACCTCGGCAATGGAGCAAGCCTCTGCGCCGTTCGCAATAAAATGTCGGTTGATACCACGATGGGGCTCACTCCCACCGGCGGCATTCCCATGGGTACGCGATCCGGCGATCTTGACCCGGGCGTCATTCTTTATCTCCTGCGAAATGAAAAACTCGGCGCCGACGATTTGGAGGATTTGCTGAACCACCGGAGCGGCCTCTTCGCTCTTTCCCTGGGCGAAAGCGATGTGAAAGCGTTGGTGGCGCGCGCGCAGTCTCGCGAACCAAAGGCCATTCTCGCGCTGGATATCTTCGCAATTTCGGCGCGCAAAGTAATCGGCGGGTACGCTGCGCTCCTCGGTGGCGTGGATCTTCTCGTGTTTACGGGAGGCATCGGCGAGCACAGCGAATACGTTCGATCCGCGATTACGAACGGCCTCGAATTTCTCGGCCTCACCGCGGACAAAATTCAGGTCGTCCGCGCTCAGGAAGAAAAACAGATCGCGCGCCATTGTCGCACGCTAATGGTGCAGTCCCGCTAGGAACCAAGAGTTGCGCCCAAGCAATGGAGACGTGTTTACGTCCGCGCTTATTTCCCCTTGCGCGGAATGAACACCGGCACCGGCGGCGACACGTGATACTTCTTCGAGAAATCCCCCTGATTCACGGCGATTCCCACGCGTCCGCGCGAATCTATGTAGACCAGCGGCTGCCCAATCGGCACGCCCATAAAAGTCTTCTCGAACGGAAATGTGTACTGCTTCTTGTCAACCTTGAGCGTGACGTTGTCGCCGAATCCGTATCCCAGCTTCTTGAAATCTTCGCCCTCGATGTCGGTGATCAGGCTCCCGAAGGGATCGTCGAGACCGATCACGGCGCCTGTAATTCCGTTTGCCTCAATCGTCGCGGTGCGCGCGCTTAGCCGTACGAGGTCGCTCACCTCCGGTCCAGCAAGCGTCCAATCTTCTCCGGTAGCCAGATGCGCGGCGGCGGGAGAAAAAATATCGCGGCCGTGAAATGTGGAAGAGATCTTGTCGCCGATCATCCAAGCGGGGTTGGTGATTTCGTGCGCGCCATCGAGTCCGTCGCGGTCCGTGACCGGCGTGATCAGGCCATTGTCGGGCACCACAAAAAATTGCCCCTTCTTCGATTTCAGAATCACCGCTTTTCGCGAAGTCCCCACACCCGGATCAACGACCACAAGAAATACCGTGCCCGAGGGGTAGTAGGGCGTCACGCCCGCGAGAAATCTGGAGGCTTCTTCGATCGAAAAGGGTGTCACCTGATGCGTGATGTCCATGATCCGCACGTCCGGCGAGATCCCCAGAATCACCGCTTTGCAGATTGCAACCGCGTCGTTGGCCGTTCCGAAATCAGTCATGAAAACGATCGTCGGTCGCGCCGGAGCTTCTTCCGCCTTCTCCTGATTCGACCAGGAACTGCAGCCGGCGAGCGAAGCGACGACGCATGCCGCCGAGAAAATCAGAGCCAAACGCATACGCGGAAATTTCATTTTCCCTCCCAGCTTCCCTACATCTATCTCGTGTACCTCGCCGCGGGCTTGCTCTGGTTCGCGTTCGCCAACCGCAGCCAGAAATATCAGAGCACGAAAAACTAGCCGCGCCCGTCGCTCTCGGGCTGCGCCAGCAGCAGCAACACAATCCCCACGACCGTAAACATTCGGAATGCCGCTGCCTGCCCATTCCAGTTCGCTGACTGCCACATCAGGAACCATTCGCCGCCAACAGCCAGAAACGCGACGAGCCACATCAGCAGGCTCATCGTCAGCCCCGCGACCGCGACGCTCTTCGCCCGCTCAAATTCCGCGGCTGCTCCGCGACGCGCCTTCAGCAGACGGCATCCTCCCCACCAACACAGCGCCATCGTCAACGCTTCCCACGCGATGATGGAAACATAGAACACGGTGTGCAGCGCCGGAGAATCAATTGCGCGCCACATCCCGTGATTCCCCGGAAACGTGGTGTCCATCATCAGCGTGTGGCGCACAAATTGATAATTCGAGTTGTAGTCCGTCAGATTGTTGAACACAACGAACGTGTAGAAGATGGCGACGCCAAAAACGAGAGCGATTTTCGCGCCTCGCAGCATCAGTGTGCCTCCGTTGGCGCGAATGTCCGGAAGTAGCCGATCAGCGCCTGCATCGTGGCGTCATCGTATTTCGGGCTCGCCGCCATCTGCGTTTTCGGATTCTTCGCTTGGGGATCGCGCACGTACTCGGTGAAAAAATCCGGCGAGTTCGCGGCCATTGCACCGAGCATCGTCCACGTCACTCCGGATTTCAAGCCGCCCTCGGCGCCATTGTTGTGACAGCGAAAACAATTCTGCTGCGCGATCTTGTATCCGTCCTGCACGCCCCCGTCGCTAGCGCGCGCACCGAGCGGCGCAATCCCGCCAAAAACCGACTTCTCGTCGCGGAATTCCAGCCGCACGACGCCCCAAGGAATCTGCGGTTCATCGCCGGCAGCCAGAATCTTGAATGCAGGCTTGAAATTCTCATGTGCAATTTCATACGGCCCCGGATCATTCCCTTCGTTATCCTTGGGCCAATCGGAAAGCGCCCGGCCATCCAACTCAACCACCAGTGCAGGATGATGCGCGGCCAGATAAGCGCGAGAGTAGTGCGCCCGATACTTATCCCTGCAGATTGCGATCACCATATCACCCGCCGGCACGCCCAGCGCGCTGGTCAAATCCTCCAGCGGCACGGCCTTCACCTGTGCCGGCACAGTATAGTTCCCGTCGCCGGGCCCGATAGTCATTGCCCGCGAAACTACCAGCAAATCTTCGCGCGTGAGAAAGCGTGTTTCGCCAGAAGCAACTCCAGCGAGATCGCCGCTCACTTCCAGATCGCTCGGCGAAGTTCTCGATACATGCAATTTCGTTGCAAGCGATCTGGCGTCTGCTTGCATGGAGGCCGCGTAGACCGCGCAGATCGCGGCCGCTGCCAGCATGAAAATCGCGCACTCGCACGCAAAATTCCGGGGCCATCGCATCGCGCACATGGTAACTCAACGCCGTTCTCCCGCGTAGTGGCCACCCCAACGAATCGATGTGAGCTACATGTGCTAAAGTTGCGTTCTGTCGGCAGCAAAATCAACGGAGGTCGCGCAAGAATATGGCTCCCGAGATGCACGCGCGATTCACAAAACTGGGCTGGGTTCTGCCCGAGCCGCCGAAGGCCGGCGGGAATTACGTCCCGGCGAAAACCGTCGGCCGCATCGTCTATCTGGCGGGCGTCATTTCCACGATTGACGGAGCCGTCGTCACCGGAACCGTCGGCCTGGATCGCACCGTGGACGAAGCATACGCAGCCGCCCGCGCTTGCGGGCTGACGCAGCTGGCGGTGCTGAAGCAGCACCTCGGGTCGTTCGACGCGGTCAAACAAATCGTCACCGTGAATGGTTACGTGAATGCCGTTCAAGGCTTCGACGATTCTCCCAAGGTTATCAACGGCGCGTCCGATCTCTTCGTCGAGCTGTTCGGTGAAGCGGGTCGCCACGTTCGCGCCGCCATCGGCGTTTCGGCTCTGCCGCGCAACGCGCTCGTCGAGCTGCAAATGACGGTCGAGCTGGAAGCCTGAGTCCGCCATGCCGGAACACTCACTCTCCGCCGCGCCCACTCACTCCCGCTGGAATCGCGATCTGAAACCGCGCCTCGTCATCGCGCCCGGTGACACGGTGCACCTCGAATGCCAGGACGCCAGCGGCGCCCAAGTTCGTCCCGGAATGACGGTTGCCGAATACTTGAAGATTGACCGCGACCGCATCCACGCGCTCACCGGACCGATCTTTGTCGAAGGCGCCGAGCCCGGCGACGTCCTTGAAATCAAAGTGCTCGATGTGGCCCACAAGGGCTGGGGATGGTCCAGCGTGATCGCTGGGCTTGGCTTTCTGAAGGAACGCTTCGCCGAGCCGTTTCTTTTTCACTGGAAGCTGGAAGCCGAGCTCAGCCGTTCGCTCGCGCCAGCCATCGTGCCGCTTCGTCCGTTCTGCGGCGTTATGGGCGTAGCTCCTGCCGAGCCCGGTGAATTCCGCACGCGGCCTCCCGGTATATTTGGCGGCAACATGGACGTCCGCGAGCTTTGCAGCGGCGCCACACTCTACCTCCCGGTGTTGAATCGTGGCGCGCTATTTTCCGCAGGCGACGCCCACGCCGCTCAGGGCGATGGAGAGGTTTGCATCAACGGCATCGAATGCCCGTCGGACGTGACGTTGCGGTTTCAACTTCATAGGGGCCAAACATTGGCAGGGCCGCTAATTGAATCGGCGACACACAACGAAACCCATGAACGCGAGGCTTGGATCGTGGTCGAATCGGGCACGGACGCCGTCGCCGCCGCCCGTGCGGCCACTTCGCGCATGATTGACCTGCTCGTCGCCCGCTGGGGCTTCGCTCACGTCCACGCGTATATTCTCTGTAGCGTGGCGATGAATCTGAGGTTCAGCCAGGTCGTGAACGAACCGATGTTCACCGTCAGCGCCGCCGTGCCGAAACACGTTCTCCCCGCGAAAAAACTCTTCTGAGCAGGAAGTAAATAGCTACCGGGGATTTTCGCCCTCCACGTTCGTAACTTTGCGGTCCAAAACGGTTTGGGCCGCGCAAACCGCGCCGCAATCCGCATTTCTTAACGAAATCCTTATTACATTTCCACAGGTCCGCAGAACTGATCGCAGCACACGCTCGCATCGAAATATTTGATCTAAGTAATCACAAAGTTCCGCTTCCCTTTCGCGTAAGACTGGCATAAATTGCCCCGCATAATCTGCAATTCAAGCTCAGGTTCAAGCCGGGCTACCGTCGCCGCGGCAAGGCAGCACCGTTTCTTGACATTGGAAAATTCCTCTTTGGAGGCGTTGGAATGATGAAGAGAAATAAACTCACCGCCCTTTTCACAATCGCGGCCTTCGCGTTTTTTTTGACATCCCTGATGCCGGCGCAAGCCCAGCAAACCTTGGGCGGCATCACGGGCGCTGTAACCGATCCTACTGGCGCGGCGGTGCCGGACACGAGCGTTTCGATTGTTGGCGATCAAACCGGCATGACTCGCACACAGACTTCCGATGCGAGCGGCGTCTACCTCTTCGTCAACCTGCCCATCGGAACCTATACGATAACCTTCAAACACGACTCCTTCGAGGCGCAGAAAATTCCTTCGATCGCCGTTCAGGCAAATCGCACCGTCACGGTGAACGTGTCCCTGAAAGTAGGCGCCGTAAGTACGACCGTCACCGTCGAGGAAACTCCGCTGATTAACTCCGTGGACACCACGAACGGATACGTTCTCGATAAAGTCCAGATGGAATCCGTGCCTCTGCCCACCGGCAGTTTCACCGGCCTCGCCATTCTGGCGCCTGGAGTCAACGCCGAGCTTCCCGCCGGCACCGGCTCGAACGCGGGACTCGGCAATCAGCCGATCTGGGCCAACGGGAATCGTGACACCAGCAATACCTTTCTTCTGAACGGCGTGGACGCCAAGAACCTTTTCAATGGCAAGAGCACCAGCCAGGTTGCCTCCGCCCGCGTGGTAAACAACACCGGCGTCAGCGGCGCCGCTCAGTTCGGGTCGGCACCCGTTCAGTCCAGCGCGTCGCCCTATCTCGCCATCGGGAACGCTTTGCCCTCCCCGGCCCCTGAGTCCATCGAGGAATTCCGCGTGAACACCTCGATGTACGACGCCCAGCAAGGTTCCACCAGCGGCGCCCACATTGATATAAGCACCGCTTCCGGTACCAACAACATTCACGGCCAGGCTTACGTCCACCGCGGAACCAACGATCTCAACGCCGAACCGTTCTTTCTGAAGTACGATCCCAATCTTCCCCAGGACCTGAAGAATCCGCAATTGCATCGCGTGATCCCGGGAGGCGACGTGGGCTTCCCCATCTTCAAAAACAAGCTTTTCGGCTTCCTGGCCTACCAGCACGTCCACTCCTCCGACCAGGAAATCGGCATCTCGCGAGCCACCATGCCCCTTGGGTTCACGCAGGCCAACTGCGGAGCGGATCGCGCGACCTCCCCACTCTTCCTGCCTTGCTTGCAGAATCTTGTGGAGAATGAATTTCCGAGCGCCGTGCCGCTCGATCCCGGCCCCGGCGGCAATCTCAATCCCATCTCCCTGGCCCTTCTTCAATACAAACTGCCCAACGGCCAGTACCTGATTCCTTACGCGAACCCCGCCAGCACGCCGTCGCTCGATTTTCAGGAAAACGCGCTCATTCCCGGCACCGCCTACTTCCTCGCCAATCAGGCAGTGGGCGACGTGGACTGGATCGCCACCCCTAAAGATACGCTGTCCCTCAAGTACTTTTATCAGCAGGACCCGACCATCGCTCCCTACGCCTACTCGAGCGTGGCCGGTTTCACTCAGCATCTGGACGATGGCTCTCAGGTCGCCACCATCACCAACACCCAGACCCTGACGCCCAACTTCAGCATCGCCGAAGTCTTTGGCTTCATCCGCGAGAAAACCTACAGCACCTTGGCCCAGCCATTTACACCAGCGGAGTTCGCCGAACAAACGGATACGCCGGAAATCAATACGTTCGGCTCCAGCATATTCCCCGGAATCAGTATCGCCGACGAGTTGGGTGCGAACTCGATTGGTCCCTCGGTGCCCCTCACCATCGGTCAGGGCGCTGCTTCGCAGGGAGCCTTTACGGGCGTCTTTCAGAACCGCTTCATGCCGTCGGCCAATGCCATATGGACCAAAGGCCGGCACACCATCACATTTGGCGGTTCCTGGTCCTATACCCAGCTCAATACTCGCGACCGGAGAACGGACCAGGGCATTATCGCTTTCCCCGACTTCTCGCAATTTCTCGAGGGCATCGTCACTCCATATAGCGTCAACGGGTTCGTGACCACCGCATACTTGAGTGGCGACGCCAACCGCTACTATCGCGCCAACGAAACCGGCGAGTATATCCAGGACAAGTTCCAACTTCGCTCGAATCTCAGCGTGACGTTCGGCTTGCGCTGGGACTACAACGGCGGCCTCACCGAAAAGCACGGCGAGATTTTCAATTTTGATCCCGCCCTGTATGATTATGACCCGACGACCGACGTCCTCAATTCCAACGGCATCATCATCGCCGGCAACAACAAGGAATTCCCTACCAAGGGCGTAACGCCTTCCACTCTCACCGGAAGGCAGTGGGGATTTGCGCCTCGCCTCGGCGTCGCCTGGAGTCCGAAAAAGTTTAGCAACAAGGTGGTTGTCCGCGCGGGCTGGGGCATGTACTACGACCGCGGCGAACTCTATAGCTACCTCTCCCCCGGCTTCGCCATCGGCGTCATTCCCGGAGGCCCCTTCGGCGTCAACCAGATTCCGCCGTTCGTCTCCTCCCAGGTCTGCACCAATGTTGATTTTAGTAACCTCTACGAGTTCTTCATCCCCGAGTGCCAACCTTCGTCCCTTCCGGGCGGTGGCGACTTCTACAATCCCTGGACCACGGTTACCCCTACTGCGCCGAGCGGCAACCCCGCTGACGTGAACGAATTCATTCCCAACTCAGGTGTGCCGGGCCAGGGAATCGCAGCTGGCATCATGGATGGAGAGCAGCCTTTTATTTTCGGGGTATACAATCGAAAGAACAAACTCCCCTACACCATGAACGAAACCCTCGATGTCCAGTGGCAGCCGCGCAATGACCTCGCCATTGACATCGGCTACGTCGGGAACCTGGGCCGCCACGAGGTGATCCCCATTCCCTTCAACCAGGCGGGCATCGCGGGTCCCGGTCATCAACTTTGCGGCGGCGGCGTCAACAGCGCCGGAGTCCAGCCGGTCTGCCCGGCCGGCGGGTTGTATCCGCAGTCTTTCAGCTACGGCTACAACGTCGTCGGTGCAACCTTGGACGGCGGAGTTCCCTACCAGACAAACGCCGAGGGCGGCAACGTCGACCTTCGCGTTCCTTACATTGGCTACTCGTCCGAAGTCGAGTCTTACAACGCAGTGGGAGTCTCGGCCTATAACGCCCTTCAAGTCCATGTCGAAAAGCGCCTGAGCCACGGTCTGCAGGCTGGCTTCTCCTATACCTATTCCCATGCGCTCGATGAGCAAAGCGGACTGGGTCTGTTTTACAACGGCAACAACCCTGAGAATGTACACTCCGCATACGGCAACTCCGACTTCGACCGCACCCACGTCATCAATTTCACCTACAACTATCAATTGCCCTCGTTTGCCGGGGACAACACCTGGAAGGGACGCTTGATTGACGGTTGGGCCATCGCGGGTCTCGCCGTGATTCAAAGCGGCCAGCCTTTCAGCGTCATTGACTACTCCGGCGCGGTCGGCAGCGTTTTCTACGGCGTGTCCAACGGCATTACCAACCCGATCGTCCCGCTGGCCCCCGGTTGCACGCCGAAGGATGCGGTGACCGGCTCTTCCGGAGCGTTCACTTTCGCCGGCGGAGAGCCCGCGCTCAATTCCGCGTGCTTCACCGTTCCCATCCTTGACGCCGGCGGCTCTGCCAACGGCATCGCCAATGCCATTCCTGCCAGCGATCCTTACGAAACCAACTTCGTCTCCAGCGGCCAGCGCAACATCTTCCGTCAGTCGTGGCAGAAGCGCGCGGACATTTCCATCGTAAAGATTACGCAGATTACCGAGCGCGTCTCGGTGAAGTACAGCTTCGACGTGTTCAATTTATTCAATACGCCGAGCTTCGACATCCCGGTTGACAACATCGACCAGAATCTCTTTTTCAACGGATTCCCGGATCCTTCCCAGACTCCGGACGCCTTGCCCAATTCGTGCCCGAATCCAACCAACCCGAGCTTTTACTCCTGCCCACAGGCGAGCGGCCTGGGAAATACCAACAAAACCATCGGCAGTTCGCGTCAGATTCAGATGTCGCTCAGCGTGCGGTTCTGATTTGTGCGTTAAGCTAAATCGTGCGTGTGAAAAAATCAGGGGACGGCCGAAAACCGCCGTCCCCTTTTTCTTGGAATTTGCCAGCGAACCAACGAGAGGGTAGTGCCCTAATTTCTAATCGCGCTTCGCAACATCTACGCTTCTTAGGGGATCGGAGCCTCGGCTCCGGCTCGATAGCCAGTGGGAGCGGCGGACCTCAGCCCTGAGGAAAATGCCTCGGATCCCCTGCGCGGCCGTAACTCTCGCCCGCTCTGTTTCCTACCGGTATGCGTATTTTCCACAATAGACAGCGATCCCAAAATGAATTAGCGTCAGTCGGGGCAGTTTTTGGCCCCGATAACAGGGCTCCCAGTGTCGACCTGGACAGGGCTCCCGAGGCCACGGTCAGGCGCTCGGGAGATCAGTCGAGTCTCTGAGATCGATCGGACGCTCCGTGCGTCCCGGCTCTCTCGACGAGCGCCGTATTGCTCTTTGACAACTGACGATCCGATCAAAAGGGCTCCCAGGTCAACGGTGAGTCGAGCCTGGGAGATCAATCAGCTTCCCGAGTCCGCCAGGGCGGAGGAACCGAGGGATCTCTCCGTCCCGCCGAAAGTTAATTCGCAGTTACGGTGAAGTCGAGTACGCAGTTCCGGTGAAAGCGTGGGCCTTTAGGCCCACGAAACACACCCCAACTAATCATGGCTTCAGCCATGGGACTCTGCGTCCTGCCGCCGCTCACAAATCACGAAAGAAGTGACACACCTTGCAAAGTAATTTGCGACGTAACTCCCTGAAAACAAAGGAAAGCAGCACCCACAAAGTGACACACTTTCTCGTGGTTGCTTCCGAACCTGGGACACCACCAGCGAAAGCGCTCAGCCCGCACTCACCGTCACCGACAGCGTTTCCACCGGGGCGGCGTTGAACCTCTTCTGCAGTTCCGTCGCTGACGAGAACACCTTCCCGGCCACATGCCGCGCCGGAAATCGAAAGTTCAGCGGCGATTCCAAGAAAGGGTATGGGGCCAGCGCGAAGTATCGCGAGCCGATCGACTTAACCTCCACGCGCGCGTAGCCGCCGGCGCGTAATGGCAGCGGATGCAGCAGATGCGCCGGCTGGCGAAAGTCCACGCACGTGAGCAGCGATAGATTGTCCGTGGCCTGCAGCAGGCGAAAGTGGTCGAGGATCGCAGCTTCGGTTTTCTGCTCGGGAATAAATCTGGCGTCGTCGGAAATTCTCTTCATTAAAGATCGCTGAAAAGCTTTCTGCTGATCGAGGAAATCATCGAGAAGCGGCAGTTCCGCCGGAGCGATAGTTGAGCGATCGGCGTGGTCCGTCAGCAGACTGTACGTGTGCATCGAGATCAGCACCGCCGCGTAGGCATCTTTTTCCGCGATCAGGCGCACGGCGCGATCCCGCACCGCCAGGTAGTCCGCGAGATCAATCTCCTCGAACGCCGAATATTTGCCGACGAGCTCAACGGAGAACGCACTCGGCTTTCCCTGGCGCGTGATTTGCGGCGCGCCATCGCGCGCAGTCCAGCCGTCGTCGTGGCGGGCGATTCCCTTCAGCACGTAGGCACGCGGTTCGGGTGGCAGAAAATTCTCGTTGCCCCAGCGTTCGGCAAATGCTCCGGCCAGCCGCGCGTGGTCGGGATGCGTTACCAGCCACCATCCCGATTCCGTTTCCAGCCGCAACATTTTCAGCCCCCTCCCTACGTGCGCGAATTCATTCCGTTTCGGGCGCCCGCGCCGATTCGTGCCAGCGATGCAGAAAGTACCACTCCAAAAACATCACCACGAAGAAAAAACTGAATCCCAGCACCGTTGCCGCCAGAACGAGCGCGAACAAATAATCCGTCTGCAGCTGTGATGAAGAATACAAAATCGAATAGCCCAGCCCGCCTTGCCCCACGCTGCTCGAACCCGCGTAAAGCTCGCCCGTCACAGCGCCGATCACCGCAATCCCGCTGGCGATGCGTATCCCCACAAACAGCGAAGGAACCGCATGCGGCAGCCGCAGCTTGAAAAGGATCTGCGCGGGTGAAGCGTTGTGCATCAGGAAAAGATTTACCAGATTCTCGTCCACGCTCACGAGCCCCTGTGTGGTATTCGCGATCACCGGCGCCAGCGAGATGATGAACGCGATCAGCGCGACCGCCGCCGTGCCTGCGCCGACCCACATCAAAATCAAAGGCGCTATGGCGATGATGGGTACCGTCTGCAGCAAAATCGTGTACGGGTAAAGCATGCGCCGCACCCAGCGCGACTGCGCAAAAAACAGCGCGACCAGCACGCCAACGATGATGCTGGCGATCAGTCCGCCCGCCGATTCCTCCGCCGTGATAGCGAGCGAGTTCAGCAGCGACGGAAATCGCGCGACCACCGCGCGTGCCACGGCCCATGGCGACGGCAGCATGAAGGGCGGCACTTTGAAAATCCACAGCACCAGCTGCCAGATCACAAGCAGCGCCGCAAACACAGCCACTGCATTCGCAATCGTGATCAGGCGCTGCCTCATTGCAAGAGCGCCTCCCTCAGCACGTGCGACGTCCGGGCCACCAGCGCCTCAAACTCAGGACGCTCGCGCAGCGCCGCCGTCCGCGGATATGGCAGCTCAATCGGCAGCACGGCGTGCACGCGTCCCGGTTTCGGCGCCAGCACAATGATGCGCGTCGAAAGAAACACCGCCTCGGCCACCGAATGCGTCACGAAAACTGCGGTCCACTGCTGCTCCTCGCGAAGCCGGAGCAATTCTTCGTTCAGCCGGTCGCGGCTCATCTCATCGAGCGCAGCGAATGGCTCGTCCATCAGAAGCAGCCGCGGATTCGTCGCCAGCGCGCGTGCGATGGACGCGCGCATTTTCATACCGCCGGAAAGCTCGCGCGGGTAAGCCTCCGCAACGTCTTCGAGTCCGACAAGCTCGAGCACTGTCGCCGTCGTTTTCTTGCGGCGATCGCTCGCGGCTCGTTCCAGTTCCAGACCCAGGCCAACATTGCCGCGCACCGTGCGCCATGGCAACAGCGTCGCGTCCTGAAAAATGAATGAAATCGCCACCCGCGCGTCCTTGGGCGTCATGCCCTCAATGCGAATCGTCCCGGCGGTCGGCGGCGTGAGCCCCGAGATCAATTTCAGCACCGTGGATTTTCCGCAACCGGAAGGGCCAATGACCGTTACGAACTCGCCCTTCTGAATATTCAAGTCAATCCCGCTCAGCACCAGCCGTCCCGTGCCGTAGCTCTTGGTAACGGATTCGAATTCAACCTGCGCGACAGCCGGCCCTGCGCTCATCCAGCCGCCTCGATCACAGGCAAATGCAGCGCCGACGGCAAGTCTTTGGTGTGATGAAGAATCTGCGTGGATCGCACCCACTCCCACGAAGTGGCATGAGCCGACGGCACTTCACTGCCCGGATTGCGGTCGTAAAGTGGGAGAGCGCTGCTGGCGATTTCCAGCCGGATGCGGTCTCCTGCGGCAAAAAGACACGACGTGGGCTCGAGATCGAATCGCCAATGATGAACTTTATCCGCAGCGTATCCGCTCGTTGCAAAGAGCCAACTCGACCGCGCGATGCCAATACAAATAAATTCCGCAGCAGCGCCGGCACGGACGCGCACGAGCTTCGCGGTGAAGTCAGCGTGAGCCGCCGAAGTGGCGCAGTGCAGCGAGACCCGCGGCGCGCCAAGAATACGGAGCGGCGCAGCCAGCGGCGCGCTCGTATAGACCAGCACGTTGTTGCCGAGTTCGAGCGAGCATTGGTCGAATTGTCCGCTCGGCGCCGCGGGTCCTCCCGGCGCGAGAACAGGCACCTCAGGATCGTGCACGAAAATATCGGCGGGTTCGCCGTTCGCAGGCGGCGAAGCAGACAATATCCCATCGCCTTTGCGTGAGTTCGCGCGACCCGCGCTGTGCAGATAGATCGTATAGCCGGGCTCTGCCGGAAAAGCTGCCGCGTCCCGCCAGCGGTTTTCGCCGAGAACAAAATGCCGGATTCGAGGCTCTTTCGCAAACTCGCCCGTTCCCTTCAGCCAATGATTGAACCAGCGAAGCAGAATCTCGTCGGTGTCGAGCAACGCCTCGGAGCCGAAATCCGCGGCCCCGACGCGATCGCCCCATGGAATGTGGACCCACGGACCGGCGATCAGGAATTGGTTGTCGCGCGCCGCGGCGCTGCCCGCGTGCGCGGTCAGTGCGCGAAAACCATCAATGCTTCCCTTGAGATATGTGTCGTACCAGCCGGAAACATGGAGCGCAGGGACGCGGATACGCTCCAGCGATTGGCTGATGTCGAGTGACGACCAGTATTCGCCGAACTCCGGATGGTCGAACCAATCGAGCACGTACCGCGGCAGACCTTCGCCGTGCAGCGCCGGATGATCGCGAAACGGCAGCACGCCGGTCTGCGCGCCAAGGTTCGACCATGCCTGTTCGAGACGATCGCTCGCCTCGCGCAACCTGCGGCGGCGCGCATCTGCCTTTAACATTTGCAGTCCCCAGCCGAGCGACGACGCCAACCGCAGCGCGCCTCCGTGGTAGAACCAGCCGTGATAAAGATCGTGCGCCGTCATTCCCGGCGCGATGCAGATCAAACCCTCTGGTTGTTCCGCCGCGGCGAGAAACTGGGTCATCCCCTGATACGAAAAGCCGTACATCCCGATGCTTCCGCCGCATTCCGGCCGGATACTCAGCCACGCGATGGTTTCCGCCCCATCGCGGCCCTCGTGCCGGAAAGGATAAAAGTCCCCGCCGGAATCGCCGCGGCCGCGCACATCCTGGATTACAACGTTATAGCCGTGCCGCGCGAACCATGCCGGGTGCGCATAAGCGACGGTAGAAGCGATATCGCGGCCATACGGCTGGCGCATCAGGAGCGTAGGGTGCGGTCCGGATTGCGGCGGATAGTAATGATCGGAAACCAGCGAGACTCCATCGGACATGCGGCAGCGCACACCACGTTCGAGTCGCACGCCATTGCCGCAATCCACCAGCTGAGTTTGATTCATGGTTTAGGCGTGTCCGGGAAACGCATCATCGCTTCCAGCGCGGCGGCCAACCGGGTCGCGGCCTCATCCAGCCAGCGCGCCCCGTTTTCTGCCGTGGCCGGACGCGGATCGCCCATCACGCCGCTCGGCGAAATGTCGCGAGTGAGCCACGCGAACGTCGCCGGAGCATTTTCCGGCAGCAGCATCTCCGGCTTGGCGATATCCGCGATGTAGTTCGCGGTATACGCGGAACGATCCACAAGCTCCGGTATCGAGGCCAAAAGAAAAGCCGTCTCTACTTCTCCTGCATGGAATCCGTAAGCGCGCTCCTGCGGGTTGAGTCCCTCAAATTTGATTCCACCCGAGCCGTGGAGCGCGAACGTCCGCAATTTGATTTCGGCGCGCAGGTCCCGCGCCATCACGTCAATCAGCGCCGTGTTGCCGCCATGCGTGTTGTAGAGCACAAGTTTCCGAAAGCCGGCGCTCGAAATGCTCGCCCCGAGATCGCGCAACACCGCCATGAACGTTGTCGAGCTGACCGAAAGCGTTCCCGGAAATCCAATGTGCTCGTTGCTTTTGCCGTAATGCACAGGCGGCAGCGCGTAAACGGGCGCGTCGGCTGGAAGTTTTGCGAGCGCATGCCCCAGCAATAAATTATTGATGAGCGTATCGGTAGCCAGCGGCAGGTGATGCCCGTGCTGTTCGATCGCGGCGGTAGGCAGCACCAGCAGCGTCGTGTCGCGCGGCAGCGCGTCCACCTGCTTCCAGTTCAGATAAGCGAAATTGCGGGCGTCCGGGATCCAGGTTTTCATTGTGTGAGCGTTTCCCGTCTGAAAGTGATCATTTTCCCGGGATTCAGCAATCCTTTCGGGTCGTAGCGCTGCTTCGCGAGCAGTTGCACGTTGTCCGCGCGATAGCGTCCGCCGCCTTCCACGTTGTTCACGTGCGGATTGGCAACGAAGACGCCGATTTCGCGACAGTAGGAAATCATCTCATTCAGCCGCTCCTCAGTCGTGTAATACACCAGCGGAATCGCGCCGGGGATCACCCGCCCGTCCGCGGCCTTCCAGAATTCCATGTGGAAGAGAATTTCGCTCCCGAAGCGATCCTTCAGCTGTCGCATTTGCTCGCGCACCGTCGCGGGATCGAACGCGCATTGCAGATATGTGTACGCCTCATCCGCGCCGATCGCCCAAAGGGTCGTGTGGTTCCATGTGTAGTCGGAGAGCAGCGGCCGCGCGCGCAGCCCGAGATACGGTCCGGAGTAAGTGACGTCTCCGCCGCTCTCACGCGACGCAGCTTCGAGCGACGTGCATTGCGCAGTTGCAATCATCAAAAAGATCAGTGCCTTGCCCTCCCGCGTGCATTGCTTCACCGGAGCGAAAAAAGAAGGGATCGGCCACTCAAACGTGGTGACGAGGCGCTTGGTCCAGCTCGGGTCGTTCGCAATCCGCTCGCTGAAATCGAAAGCGGCTTCGAAGCTGTCGAACGCAATTGCGCACTGCGACCACTCTACCGCCGGCGTCAGCGCGAGCCAGATGCGCGTCGCAATCCCGTTCGTGCCCCAGGCGTGGAGAATATCGTGGACGGCTTCGTCCTGATGCAGCACCACGCGCGGCTCCGCTTCCATCGTCACCGCTTCGATCGCGCGCACAGTCTGAAAATCGCGCAGATTCCCATGCGCGACGGAGCCGATTCCTCCCGATCCCCCGCCGAGGAATCCGCCGAGCGACGCCTTCACAATCGTCGAGGGATAGCAACGCAGCTCCCATCCGACTTTGCGCGCTTCGTTTTCGAGCGCGCCCAGTCGCACGCCCGGTTCGCAGACAGCCACGCCCTCCCGCAGAATTTCCTCGATGCGGTCCATGCGCGCAAGATCGAGCACCACTCCGCCATGCAACGGAACGGCCTGCCCGTAGTTCCCTGTCCCCGCGCCGCGAGCGGTCACAGCCAAGTCGTTCACGTGGCAATATCGCAGTACGCTCACAATTTCCTTCGCGTTCACCGGTTGAACCACCAGGTCGCCGACCTTGCCATCGAGCTGCTTCCGCAGAACCGGCGAGTACCAGTAAAAGTCCCGCGAGAGTTGCTCGACCGTCTGAGGATGCGTGATCACGCGCGCCTCATCGCCCAGGAGAGAAGCAATCGCGGCGGCGTGGCGCGGGTCCGTACTCATGATTCGTGTCTGCGATTACGATTTCTTACGTTTGCTCCTGGAAGTGCTCCAGGTCTTAAAAGCCTTCTGCATTCTCGGATCGTCGAATAGCACGTTGCACATCTCCCGCAGGAAGGGACCCTCGACGATACATTCCATATCGGCGCGGCTCGCAACTTCCGTTGCGGGAATGTGAATCTGCAGGCAATGGCGATTGGCGTCTTCAATCGTCGCGCCGTAAACCACCCGGTCGAGCCGCGCCCACAACGCATTCGCCATGCACATCGGGCACGGCTCGCATGTGGAATACATCGTGTATCCCGCGAGCGATGGCCGCTTGAGTTTTTTGCCCGCCAACCGCACGGCGCGCAATTCCGCATGAGACGAAGCGTCGTATTCTGGCGCCACCGCGTTGACGGCGCGCATCAGAGGCTTGCCCGTTCGCGTGCTCACAATCAACGCGCCGAAGGGAGAGGGACGGGCCGTGCCCAGCGTCCGAGCGGTAAAGCGGACGATATCGCGCATCCGCGTTTCGTCGGAAAGTGAGAATTTAGGCGTCGTTTTGGGGCGCGCCATGGCGAATCGTAGCACGCCGGCGGAGAGGGATAACAGCCTGAAAATGGCGTCAGATAGAGGTTTGGAGGGCTACCCGGGCGATGGCGAGCGTGCTATTCTGCTGCATGCGCAGGCTCGTTCCTCCAGCCACCCGCTGTTTCTTCGCAATCCTTGTCACATTGTTCGCCGCAGGCTGCCACCGTTCGTCCAGCGGGAATGGCGCCGCCAAAATAACGCTTCAAGCCGACTGGTATCCGCAACCCGAACATGGCGGCTTCTATACCGCGCTGGCAAAAGGCTACTACCGTGATGAAGGTCTCGACGTAACCATCCAGCCCGGCGGGCCATATGTAACCCCGGAACAGCAGGTATCGGCCGGGGCGGCGCAATTTGGGATGGGATCGTCGGACCATACGCTCGAATCCATCGCCGATGGACAGCCGCTCGTCGCCGTGGTCGCGACCATGCAGCGCGATCCGCAGGGCGTCATGGTGCGCAAGGACTCCCCGATCCATTCCTTCGCCGACCTCAATGGACATACCGTCGCGATCAAGACCGGCTCCACGTGGTGGGAGTATATTGCCAAGCGCTATCAGCTCAACAACGTCCGCGAAGTGCCCGCAATGATGAACGTCGCCAACTTCGTGGCCGATCCGAATTATGTGCAGCAGGCCTTCGCCACATCCGAACCTTTTTTCGCCAAGCAGGCAGGTATCGAGACGCGCGTTCTCCTCACCAGCGACGCGGGATACAGTCCCTACCGCGTGATATTTACGACCCGGGACTTTCTGGCCCAGCATCCGGACACCGTCGCAAAATTTGTGCGTGCATCCCTGAAGGGTTGGCGAGACTATCTGGCGGATCCCAAGGCCGCACACGCCATGATCGCCACTCTCAATCCCGCGCTGAATCCTGAATGGATGGATTTCACCTGGCGCGCCCTGCGCGATGGACACTTTGTCGCCGGCGATGATCCAAGCGGCTCGCAACTAGGCCAGATGGATTCCGCGCGCTGGAATACCATGTACTCGCAGCTGCTGGACTTGAAAGTAATCGGTAAACCGTTTGATCCCGGTACGGCGTACACTTTGCAGTTTCTGGGGTCGAAGTAAAGGTCCGCGAGGGGCAACTTGGATCTGTTCATCAGCGGCGGCACGGTAGTCACCATGGACGCGGAGTTCCGCGTGATCGAGGACGGTGGCGTCGCAATCGAAGGCGACGTCATCACCGAGGTTGGCAAGCGCGCCGATCTCGAACCGAAATCCCGCGGCGCGAAGAAGACGATTGACGCCCGCGGCACGCTGGTGCTGCCCGGCATGATCAACGGCCACGCGCACGCGGCCATGAGCCTGTTCCGCGGCGTCGCCGAGGACCATTCGCTCGACGACTGGCTGCAGCGCTACATCTTCCCCGCCGAAGCGCGCAACGTCACCGAAGATTTCGTTTTCTGGGGCACGCGGCTCGGCGTGCTGGAAATGCTGCGCGGCGGAGTCACCACCTACGCGGACATGTATTACTTCGAGGACGTGGTCGCGCGTGTCACCAAAGAAGCTGGCATGCGCGGCGTGCTCGGCGAAACGATTCTGGATTTCCCCGCGCCCGATCACAAGACGCCCGCCGCGGCGCTGGCGTACACGCAAAAATACATCGAGCGCTGGAAGGGCGATCCGCTGATCACGCCCGCCATCGCGCCGCATTCGATTTACACGCTCTCAACCGACACTTTGAAGAAGGCCGCGGAGCTGGCGCGCGCCAATGGCGTGCCGATCCTGATGCACATCGCCGAGGCGCCTTTCGAAAGCGAGCGGAGCCGCGCGCAGCACGGCGGTTCGCCCGTGCATTACCTCGAACGCATCGGATTGCTCGGCGCAGACGTCGTGGGCGCGCACTGCGTCTGGGTGGACGCCACGGACATCGCCACGCTTCTCCGCCGCGGCGTCGGCACCGTGCACAATCCCTCGAGCAATATGAAGCTGGCGTCGGGCGTAATGCCCGTTGTGGATTTGCTGACGGCGGGCGTGCCTGTAGGACTCGCGACCGATAGCGCGGCGAGCAACAACAACCAGGACTTGTTTCAGGAAATGAACGTCGCGGCAAAATTGCAGAAAGTCACGCGCATGGACCCGCGAGCGCTCCCCGCCCGGCAGGTCGTCGAGATGGCTACCATCGGCGGCGCCCGCGCGCTGCACCTCGATAAACAAATCGGCTCGCTCGAAGTCGGGAAGCAAGCGGACGTCGTGCTGATCGGCACCGGCGCAACCCATTCGACGCCGATGTACAACGTCTATTCGCAGCTGGTCTACGCCCTGAATGCGCACGACGTGCTCACCGTGGTGATCGCTGGCAAAATCGTGATGGAAGTTCGCGTGATGATGACCATGGACAAGCCCGCCATCCTCGCGAAAGCCCACGAATATCAGCGCAAGGTTGCGGCCTCGCTCATCGAATCGCCGCCGGTCTAGCTGATCTGCCTGAGCCTCGGACTCAGGTTCAGCTTTTCCACGCAAATCTTCAGCGACGCGCAGCGGCACCGAAGCAAATGCTGGAGCAGCGTCCTCAACTTCAGCGACCGCTCGATGCTCCTCTCGACCTCTTCCAGTTTCCGCCCGGCGAGTTTTCTCCAGCGCGGGCCTACCGGCACATCGTCGCGCAGCCCATTTAGGAAAATGCAAGTTTCCGCCAGCGTGAATCCCATCGTTACTGCAAAGCGGATCAGCAGCACAGTGTAAACCGCATCGTCCGGATAGCGCCTTTGGCCGCCAACCCGGTGCGGATTCCCCAACAGCCCCACCCGTTCGTAGTAGCGAATAGCCGACGCATTCAGGCCGGTCCGCCTTGCCAACACCCCGATCTTCATACGCCCTCCAGGCACGCCGCCACAATCTGCTTGACTTAAAGTCAACTTTAACTTTTAGCATCTTGCCTGTAGCAGGTAAACCACAAAAGGAGAAAAACAATGAACCTCATGACTCTCACGGCACTCAGAAAGCTCGGTGCGGCAGGAGCAGCAGCTCTTTTAATTACGACGGTCGGCGGCGTCGGACCCGCTCATGCGCAAACAGAGCCGGCCGCCGCCAGCGAGCAGACAACCCCCTCTGGATTCTTCTGCAATACGGCCGCTCTAAACCCCTCCGAGCGCGCCTATCACCAGCGCCTGACGGAAAAGCTGATCGCCGCGCGAACTGCAGTGGTAGAACTGCCAAAAGGCTACGAATTTCAGTTCAGTCCGGCGGATATTTCCGTCGCCGACGTGGCTCAGTGGGTCGTCGCCGAGGAAAAGTGCTGCCCTTTTTTCAATTTCCACATCGATCTTGAAAAACAGGGCACGCTGGTGTGCCTGGGGCTAACCGGCGCCGAAGGCGTCAAGCAATTCATCCGCTCGGAATTCAAAGTTCCGGAGCAAAAATAGCGCTGGAATCGAGCCAATCTCCGACGACCGGTGCATTCTCCGGTAAGCCCTGGGCGCAGTGCTGTTTCTCTGCTAAGCCGCAGCGCCCGATAGCGCTATACTACCGGCTATTTTCCGCTGCAAATGGAGCCGGAATGCACCGATTCGTCGGAATTCTAGGCATACTTTTTGTCCTCGCCGTGGCGTTCTTGATGTCCAACAACCGCCGCGCGATCCGTTATAAGACCGTCGCCTGGGGACTCGGCCTGCAAATCGCGCTGGCCTTTCTGGTGATGCGCTGGACGTGGGGCCAATGGGCGTTCAGCAAGCTCGGCGCCGGCGCCACGTGGCTTCTTGATTTCTCCTACTTCGGCTCGTCATTTGTTTTTGGCGAGCTGGGACAAAAAGATTCGCCCCGCGGCTTCATCTTCGCGTTTCAGGCGCTTCCCATCATCATTTTCATCGCCGCGTTCTTCGCTCTCCTCTATTACTACGGCGTGATGCAGGTCATCGTGAAAGCAGCTGCCAAAGTGATGACTCGCCTGATGGGCGCGAGCGGCGCGGAATCGCTCAACGTCGCCGCCAGCATTTTCATGGGCCAGACGGAAGCGCCCCTCACAATTCGCCCGTTTCTTCCCGAAGTCACGCAATCCGAATTGATGACCATCATGACCAGCGGCATGGCGCACGTTTCCGGCAGCCTGATGGGCGCCTACATGGCCTACGGAATTAAAGCCGAGCACTTGCTCGCCGCCGTCATCATGACCGCGCCTGGCACAATCCTGATCGCCAAAATGATCGTGCCTGAAACGCAACAACCATTGACCGCCGGCCGCGTCGAAATGGCGGAACTCGAAAAGGATCCAAACGCTCTCGGCGCCCTCGCCCGCGGCACCGTGGATGGCCTCCACCTCGCGCTTAACGTTGCCGCGATGTTGATCTCGTTTATCGCGCTCATCTATCTGGTGGACGCGTGCTTCGGCGGAGTGCACAACGTACTTGCCGCGCATCATGTGGCCTGGTTTCCGTCGAGTCTGGAGCAAATTTTTGGCTGGGTCTTCGCGCCGATCGCGTGGCTCGCGGGAATTCCCTGGCACGACTGCTCCACGGTCGGCAATCTGCTGGGCTTGCGCATGGTGACCAACGAGTTGGTCGCCTTTCAGCGGCTCGGCCCCATGCAGGGGACTCTCGATCCGCGCTCGTTTACGATCGCCACGTTCGCGCTGTGCGGTTTTGCCAATTTCAGCTCCATCGGCATACAAATAGGCGGTATTGGCGCGCTCGCGCCCAACAAGCGCGGCGACCTCGCGCGCCTCGGCATCCGCGCCATGCTCGCCGGGACCATGGCCAACCTGATGTCCGCCTCGCTCGTAGGAATCATGCTGCGATGAGTCCCGCGCGCGCGAAAAAGGCGGCGTCTGGTGACGAATTCTCCCGCGCCACTCGCGCCGCAAAATTCATCCAATCGCGCACAAAACTTCGCCCGCGAATCGCCTTGATACTCGGCTCCGGCCTCGGCGCATTCGCGGAAAAACTCTCCGGCGCGAAGCGCATCTCGTACGGCAAAATTCCTGGCTTCCCGCGCTCGACCGCCGAGGGCCACAGCGGACAGCTGGTGATCGGTCAAGTAGCCGGCGTCCCGATTGCGGTGATGCAGGGACGCGTCCACCTTTACGAGGGATATTCGGCAAAGGAAGTTACCTTTCCGATGCGCGTGCTCGGCCGCCTCGGCATCCGCGCCGCGATCCTGACGAACGCAGCCGGCGCGATCAATCTCGATTACAGCCAGGGCGCGCTGGTGGTGATTCGCGACCACATCAATCTTCAGGGCACCAATCCCCTGATCGGACCGAACGACGACCGCTTCGGCCCGCGCTTCCCGGACATGACGCAAGCGTACTGGAAAGCCTATCGCGAAATCGCGCACCGCGAGGCGGAGCGCCTCAGGATTCAAGTTCACGAAGGAGTGTATGCGGCGCTTTGCGGTCCCAGCTTTGAAACGCCCGCGGAGATTCGCTACCTGAAAACGATTGGCGCCGATCTCGTGGGCATGTCCACGGCATTCGAGGTAATCGTCGCGCGGCACATGGGAATTCGCGTCCTCGGCATCTCCTGCGCCACTAACATGGCCGCCGGAATCCTGGATCAGCCGCTGACCCACGCCGAAGTAATGGAAACCGGCGAGCGCGTGAAAGGCGACTTCATCTCTCTGCTCCGCGCCGTGATTCCGCAGATCGCCGCCGATGTCGCATCCGATTTGAAATGAAACCGCACATTTGTGCGGTGGTATTGCGCCAAGAAAAAAAGAGGAAGCCGATTTCCGGCTTCCTCCGCCCAGCCTAACGGCCTGTCCGTGCCACTCGAGCAGCGTCTCGATCGGTCGCATTCGTGTCAACCGCGGATTCTCCGGTGGACGAAACATCTTCCGCGCCCGTGGCTCTCAAAATTTCCTTCGAGCGCTTGATGTCCTCCGAAGTATCGCAATGCACGGAAAGGAGAATTCCGCCCTTCTGCAGGCGGCCTTCGTATCGCTTGGCCTCGAATTCGGGGATTCCCATTCCTACAAATGCCCCGGTGACGCCGCCCACCGCTCCTCCCACGCCCAGTCCCGCCAGCCCCGCCATAATCGGCCCCGCAGCGATGAATGGACCAAGGCCTGGTATCGCCAGCAGCCCGACGCCAGCCAGCACGCCGAGTGTGCCGCCGATCACTCCGCCAGCCGTCACGCCCGCTGCCGCGCCTTCGGGCGCCTTCGTGGCCTTTTCCGTTCCCATGTCCCTGGGGCCGCCCAGGCTCTCCGGCATCAGCACGGAAATATCTGACGTTGGGAAACCCGCATGAGCGAGCAAATCTGTAGCGTGCTCCACACCTGCGAGTGTTGAATAGATTCCAAATACGCCGACTTTTTTGCCTGACATAAGTGTTTCTCCTTTGCGTTTAATTTAATTTCGATTGCCGCCCCGTTAATTCGAAGGCGCAACTGCCAGCAAATCGGTCACGTTATCTTTTCCCGCTACGCTGACCGCCTTCGCTTCCAGACTGTTCTTTTCGTCCTCGGTCCGCACTGGACCGCGGAGAGTCACCTTGCCGTCCTGCGTGATGATTTTGATGTTGTGCGCGTACATCGAAAGGTTCGCGTCGTCGTGAATCGCCTTTCGAATTTTCTGCGTGATGGCGCGGTCAGCGGGATTCATCTTCTGCTGATCCGCGGTAGGGGACGTCTGATCCTTGTTTTGTTTGGTGTTGTCTGCGGGCGCCTGCTGGGAATCCTGAGCCAGCATCGGCGTAGCAAGCAGCGACACGGAAAGAGCTGCCGTGCCCAGAGCCAGAAGCATACGTGGTGATTTCAGAAAACTTCGATTCATTATCTGTTCCTCCTTTTGCACAAATTGACTGGGGAAAATCCTATCGGCCCGCAGCAGCCCTTTTCGCGCGACCGCCTGCAGCCGGTACCGGTTCAGTGGAATTGGCGGCTTCGACGTTGATATCGCCCGACAGCTGAGTCAGCTTCATGTCCGTGGCTCGCTCTTCTTCGAGCGTCTCTCTTAGAAGCGATTCCGCCTCGTCTTCTCCGAGCAGCTTGGCGTACGTCGCAACACAGCCGTACCCGGCCATCTCGTAATGCTCCACGCGCTGTGCCGCAGAGATCAGGCCCGCGTCCAATTCCTCGGGCGCTTTATCCTCTTCGATCATCTCCGCGCCTTCCTTGATCAGGCCCTCCATGCCTTTGCATTTCTTGCCCGTCGGTGTTTCTCCGAGAGCCTTGAAAATCCTTTCAAGTCGCGCGACGTGCTCCTTCGTCTGGCCCAGGTGTTCTTCGAAGCCTGCGCGCAAGTCCGGGGAAGTCGAAGCCTTGGCTATCTTGGGAATCGCCTTCACCAGCTGGTTTTCAGCGCTATAGAGGTCCTTCAACTCCTCGACGTAAAGGTGCTTCAAGCGATTTGATTTCATTGGATCTCCCGGTAGTGTCCGATTTCTCGTTTTTTCGACTTGTCCCCACCACTGGAAGCGGGCGCAGCGTCCAACTTCAATAGACGCTTTTCGTCAGGGGCGCACCATCGGGCTAAGCACGTAGAAGGTTGCCGTGAAAGGTGTACGGCCCCCTACGAGACGGAGGAGAGGACCTCGCAATCGTGAACGGTAATCCTGCGGCAGCGCCATGCGGCACGTAACTTCACTCGCCTACTGGGCGCGCCCTGGTTCGCTTCAGCGAACGTACGCGGCTAATCCGTTTTCCACAGCATCCACACGTTTCCACAGATTATTTTCGTTCGTGTGATTGACACAAATCCGCGATGGATTTATCTTGCGCCCAGATTGAACCGGGAAGCTTAGAGACTTTACGGTTCGTCTCGGGTGCCGCGAAAGTCTAACCGCTAACGCGCACCAGGGAAGAGCCGAGAAGTCGAAAGACTTCGCGATTCAGCCTAGAGGTCGCAAAAGCCTCACGGCGATTGCGACGCGAGGCTGGCTCGCGAGGCTCGGGGAGTGGCGTGTCGGTTCAGAGGTTGCAATGGCTTCACGGCCAATGCAACACTGCGCCGCATACTGGATCTCCGGGGCTTTGAGGTTTGGTTTGGATGTCGCAGGAGCTTAACGGCTTTTGTGGCGCCCAGCTGAATCGAAAAGCTCGCAAGGCTGTACGCATCAGTTTGGAAGACGCGGCACGCCGCAAGGCTGTTGAGTCGCCGGATTGAACAGCGGGGCCTCCAGTTCGACGCAAGTCGAGCCTGGGGACGAAAAGCCTGAAACTTTACGGCTCGATTTAGAGGGCGCGACATGCTTAACGGCGTGTCGCGCCCTCACTTTTTTTCACGCTGAGGATTCGCCTGTGGCGAGTTCGAGCGGGTTTACCCTGGCCGATCACCAACCCACTTCGCGCATCCGCTCCAGGATGAGTCCACTGTAGTGTTGCATGTGGTCGGGCCGTCGCTTCAGGGGCAACGGCAGAATCGCAGCGAGCTGCGCCGACTGTTGCCGGTCAATATTCCGTGCCGAGGTCTGGTAGTAGTAGAGGCACGCCGACTCCGCACCATAAACGCCAGGGCCCCATTCGACCACGTTAAGGTAGAGCTCCAGAATGCGCTTCTTGCCGAGGACCAATTCAGCTACCGGGACAAGCGTGAACTCGGCGCCCTTGCGGAGAATCGAGCGGCCGGTTCCGAAGAATAGATTTTTCACCAGTTGCTGCGTAAGGGTGGACCCTCCGCGAATTCGGCCGCCTTCCATATCGTCTTCAGCAGCGATTTCCATCGCGTGCCAATCGAATCCATGATGCTGGTAGAAGCGCGCGTCTTCCGCGGCGATCACGGCATGCTGTAAATCGGGCGAGATCTGGCTCAGCGGAACGAATTCGTATCGTTCGTGATACGGCGTGTGGTGAATCCAGGCATGCAAGCGACGCTCCATGTGCACCGCCGTGGTCGGTGGGTTGACCCACCGGGCAGCTACAAGGACTAGCACCGCAAGCGCCCAAAGCAGCGCCACTCCGACGAGAAACCATCGAACGAAGGATCGGAGAGTAACTTTCCGATGCGGGGTCTTCGGCGCTGTATCTGGATTTTCAGTCACACTTCAGAATAATCGTTTGATGCGGAATGCCATAGTGCGTGATTAGCGGTGCCGGCACGGGCGGTCTTAGTTGTTCTTAATCGCGGGTCCGGCCTGGGTGATGCTTCCGGGAATGAGGTCCGTCTTGATCGTAATTTTTTGCTTGGGCCGCAAGTTAATTTCGGTCGTGAAGTCCTGATACCCGGCAAGCGCAATTCTAAGGTGGTGCTTGCCCGGTGCGATTACCATCGCCCGCCCAACGCCGCCGAATTCCTTTGGTGTTCCCACATATCCTTCGTCCACGAAGACAGCCGCTCTGTCCGGCGTCACTTCCAATTTGATCTCGGAAGTCGCTCCGCTCGGGAATTGTGCCTTGGGGTCCCTTTGCATCTGGAAGTTAATCGTCGTCTTCTTGCCGGGCTCTACAGTGATCGTTTGCCCTTGCTCGATATAGCCGGCCTGCCGGATCTCAATTTCGTGCGCGCCGGGCAGGAGCAGGAGTTTCTTATCACCGGTTAATTCCTCGACGTAGCCAACGTATTGCCCATCCACCCAGACACCGGATGTCTTGTCCACTTTCGTTTTTCCCTGAATCGCCACTTCACCCAGCACCTGGTTCTGCGCCACCACAACCGAACAGAGTATGAGCGCTACGAGACCTGCAAGCAGCGTCTTGGTCCCAGGGAATTCTTGTCGGCTCATTTCATCGCTTCCTCTGCCGAAAATTTGACGTTGGCCATATCTCGCCGAAATATCCGACATGGTCCTCTCATCCACGAATCGTACGCCTGCCTCGCGCTCGACACAACGGATTCAGCATCCGAGCAGATTCCCTACTGGTACTTCACTTGTCCGGTTGAGCTGGCAGCGTTAATCAGGCACTACCGAATCGAAGGGCATTCCATTGGACGTTCTTCATCGCAAATTCACAACTCTGATAATTCTCGCAGGACCACGAGCGTTTCACATTGCCATACGCTTGTGGTATTTGCTCCGAGGCGGATGGACGAGTACCAACGGCAGATCGCTGGAGCTGCGGAGAAACCAGCCCAACAGCTACCGAGCGGTCGCCGGGCCGTCCGGTTTCGTGACGCGCCCCACAATCTGCGTGCCGTCGGCAAGTCGGGTTACGTCAAAGCGCGTTTCCCCACTTGGCAACTCAATACGCCCAATCGTTGCGGCGCCGTTCGGGAGGGAGGTCACTTTGTGCTGCTTTTTCCCATCGGCGAATTCCATGCGTTCTGCCTTCTTGGTTCCGTCTCGCAGCGGGCGTTCCCCATACACTTTGGTGCCATCCGGCAAGACCTATTCCTTGCTATCGTCTTCGCCGCTGATCGAATCCGAAGTGCCGTCGGAAGAATCGTCAGAATTCGACTGCTGTGGAGGATTTATAGCAGGCGCTTCGACACTCGGAGGCTGAGCATCTGCGACGTGGGGACCAGACGCAGGCGCCGAATTCGCAGCGAGCTGTGCGCCTTTGCTCCAAGCATCGTCGGGGATGTGGGTACCATCAGAGCGCACGCCGAACAGGACAAACCTACATCCATCCGCCGGGAATTGTCCGGCGTACCTGCTACTCTGTTGATAAACGTATCCTCCAATTGGACCTTCGCCGTTAGCCCAAACGTTAAGCTGCTCGTACGAGCCACCTGACGGGTCGAACACCATCCGACTCAGGTCGCAGCCCTGCCCGCCTTTCGAGTCTGGACGGTCTTCTACCTTCGGGTTGTACACCACAAAGAAATGCCCGGCCGGATGACCTGCGCTTTCATCGAGCGTGTTGTAGACAACTTCGAGTAATACAGCTTGCGCTCCGGTACCCTTATGATTGAGGTCGCTTGTCACCACACTAAAAAACGCCGAACCAACGCCCGCAGGTTCATACTCTGATACCGATAACCGTTTCTTAGACGCGACGACAGCTCCCGCGACCGTGACGAACATGAGCGCTCCGACTACGAGCAGAACTCTCCCTTTCCTTCCCGCAACGCCGATGGAAAGGCGACGGAGGAACTTGGGTGGCACGGCGACAGGCGCCTTGGTATTGAGGCCGCTGGCAGGAAGTGTCTTGTCGTTTCCACTGCTTGCCACGGATCCCGAAACGCTCGCAGCGGGTAAGGCAACAACGGGGCTCTGGGGCGCGCCAACAGCCGCTCCGCATTTTGCGCAAAACCGGGCAGTCTCGTCCCCTAGGGAAGCTCCGCAAGCTGTGCAGAAGCGTGCCATCTCAGTGCTCCTCGAATGAAAACGCCAAAGTAACCCACTACTTCTGCCGCTCCGAAGAGCGGCCAATAATTCTCCGCATTCCAAGGCTCGCCGGTATCGAACTTGCCGGCAATGGTACTTCGCCGTGCTGTTCGCAAACGCACAATGGCGAACGGGCGGATAACCGGACGAGTTCGTGCTGGGACCAACCGGTCCGGTTAGCGCGTTCATCAGGGCCTTGCGGAAAGCCGCTCGCCTGAATTCACTCGAAAGGCCGGGCGATAAACAATCGCCGGATGCGGAGTGTTGTACACTTTCTGGCGGGCCATGGGTTGAGAATCAACCGATCGAGAACTATTCCTTTCCCTATGATCGATTCGCACATTCCGAATTCCAGGAGCGGAGTTATGAGCGCAAGAATTTCATTTGCATGCCTGCTGGCGACACTATTCCTTGTGATGCCTGGGATCTCGCTGTCACAGGGGACGAATCAGAACCAAACGCTTATCATCAACGGTCAGTCCACGCAGGTGTCGGTAATCCAGGTGAACGGCCGCTCCTACGTTGACCTCGCGGCGCTGGCGAGCGCCGCGAATGGTTCGCTCAGCTTTGCCGGAAACCAAATCGCATTGAGCGTAAATTTCGGCTCTGCAACCCCGGCAGCCTCGGCCCCCGCTCCACCGCCGGCGGCGGCACCCGCTCCTGCATCGTATCCCGGATTTTCTAGGGGATTCTTGAACGCCGGGATAGAGCAAGCGGCGACCCTCAGGGAATGGCACACGGCCCTGGCTAGTGCAATTCAGAACGGATACCCGTTGACGGCCGATATGCTTGCTCCGTATCGCGCTCAAGCGACTACCAATCTGCGTTTGGCCTCGGTCGCTGTTTCAACCGATTCGGATCGGAGTGCGTATCGGTTGTTGAACAACCTCTTCCAGAACATGGGGAAATTAGCCGACAAATATGTCGCCATGCGCGCCAACATGACCTACATTTCGCCGGATGCGCTGCGGAACGACAGTTCGGATCAACGGCTCGTTGCCTGCGGGCACTCACTGACATCCATGGCGGCGAGTGGCCAGTTCGTAGACGATGGTTCCTGCGATTGAGCGGATGTTGGGAAATCATTTCGTAACGAGCAATCGGACGTCGTAACGCCGAGCCGACCCCTGATTAGTCGTGCCGATTCAGACGGTCGACGCAACACCCTCTACTTGGTGCTTCCGATCGTACTTTTCGGAAAAGACTGATCTTCCGGGCGGCACTCAATTAGACCTAATGAGGACGGGGTTTTTCTTTGAATCGACACCGGCGAACGGAATTGGCCTCTTAAACTCCGCCAAATAGGCTTCGAACTGATGTTGCATCGAACCATTGAGACCAACCGGATAACCGGACATCTGGGTTCTAGGACCGACTTTGCCGGTTAGGGCGTTAATCAGGAGTTAGAGCGGTCTAGGTCGGCGGACGGTAGCCCGGAATTACGCCCGAGGTTGGCAAAAGTCGTTTCGCTGCGATCTGTCCGAGCAATAGCTGGCGCATCCGCTGTTGTAGTTTGCGAGAGCGATCATCGGCATTACTTGGGTGCGCCAGGTTACGCTGCTCAAGCGGATCTAGAGTGAGGTCATACAGCTCGTACTCGTCCGGGGACGGCTCGGTGAACGTGACGACCTTTTCCCGCGATAGAGTCGTTCGTCATGTTCGCCCGGCACGGTCCAGAACTGCTCGTTGTCGTGATAGCGCGACAGTTTGACGAGATGTTGCTCGCCGTCAACGTCAACCTTCGCGATGATGGTCTCGATGTGGTTGGGCTGGATGACGGTTTCGTACGTCCCTAACTTGCGCGCCCAGCGCTGGACCGGGCTACCCGGCTTGGCGCTTCCCTCGCTGATCTCGTCGTCGGTAACAAAGAAGACGGGCTCAGATGGTGGGCGTCCAGTGCCGCGGATGAGATTTGAGAGGTCGCGTCCCGCCGGAGGACGTGTTTCGGTGTGATTGGCAGCAACACGCTCGAGCGCCGCGTTGCCATCGATGCCTGCGAGACCGAGCAACGTCGGCAGAATATCCGCGTGACTCGTGGGAATGTCCCCCTCGCGGCGACCGCCCTGAAACAACGGGCTTGATACGACGAACGGGACGTGGATGGTCTCCTCATAGGCGTTGTGCCACTTCTCGTGCATCCCGCCGTGTCCGCCAAGCATGTCGCCGTGATCAGAGGTGAAGATCACGATCGTGTTCTGGTAGGCGCCGGTCGCTCGGAGAGCATTGAGCACGCGTCCGATCTGTTCGTCGACTGTCCGTTGCAGCTGATAGTAGAATTACCGGTGCGTCTCGATCAATGGCTGCCGCGCGAGCATCTTTCCCCACGCCTCGACGTAGCTGTGCTGACACCCGGGCTTGGTAGACAGGTCCTCGCCTTGCGTCGGTGGCTCGGGAATGTTGGGTATCGATCCGGTGTCGTAGCGAAGCCCTTGGGCTAAAGCGATTACACCGAACATCGCAATGTCGTGCGGGTTGAGGAACGAACACACGGTCAGCCACGGCTCCTTGCTCTTCTCCTGATCGAGCCGCTTCAGAAGAGCGATGGTCTCGTCCGCGGCAAAGGGATCTCTCGCTGTCCCCGTGTTTTGCTTGCCCAGCCCGTGCGCTTCCGGACCGACCCACTCTGAGAAGCCGTAGCCATCGAGCAGGTTCGCCTTGAGATACGCAGCGACGTTTTCCGGGATCGCTTTGCCATCCTCTTCCAACGTCTGGAGATAGCCCTTGCCGCCAGGTGCGTCGAGGTGTGCGTGGGACGCCTGCCATTTGCCTTTGTAGAAGGTCCTGTAGCCGCCGGCCAGGAACCAATCGCCGATCGTTGGAACTGTGTCGGGCGAGAGCCAAAACATTTCGTTACCATCGGCGCTCTTCGCAAGGCCATCGGTCTGCGTGACGCCGTGCAGCGATGGGTACTGCCCAGTCAAGAACGACGCACGGCTCGGGGTACAGGCGGCCGACATGACGTAATGGCACTCGAACGAAACGCCCGAATTCCGCAGACTCTCTTCGGCGGTACATACTTCGCGACGGAAACGACGCAGTTCGTCAGGCTCGTAAACTGGCGGGTATCGCAGCTGATCAGTCACGATGATGAGAATGTTCGGTTGCCCGGTTGGCATGTCACACCCCTTCAGTTAGGTAACTGAACTGCTTGATGGAGTCCGACTTCCAGATACGCGAGTTTTTTGCGATTCTAAGCTAGCTACAGCACAGCGACTTATGGATTTCAAGATTTGATCCACCGGAAGCGCCCCCGCTATTTCGGAGGCTCTCCGAAATGTCGGGGTAGGGCGCTTCAATTTCTCGATGAATAATTGGAGGGTACATGTTGGCATCGTCCATCGGATGGATACTTATCCTCTCAGGCGTTGCGACGGCGGCAGGTGGATTTGCAGCGTGTCTTTTTCCTCATCTGGTTTTGCAGTTGCTTTTCGGAGCTAAGAGTAACGACGGGCTAACAATATTCTTTGTCCGGCATTGGGGAGCACTGCTCGGTGTAGTCTGCGCACTCACCGTTTACAGCGCGCACTTCCCGGTGACTCGCGTGCCAATCTTGACGGCTTCCATCATCGAAAAGATCGTCATCGTTGCGTTAATCTTTTTTGGGCCTCTGAAACGCACGATCGCCACGACAGCCATCGGAATTATGGATGGAATCTTGGCGATCCTGTTCGTTGTATACCTCGCGGGGGTGTAGCTTTCGGTGCCCGACTAGTCGGGTGGTCTCAATGGGTCGACGCAACACTTTCTTGAAGTTTACTCGCAGGAGTCTGAAAACCTAAAGTCTCTCGTGGGCGTTGATTTAAGCGCAGCGCCACTTTGTCCAGATCCGACTGGGTATAGTCGGACAGGTCGGTTTTCTTCGGGAAATATTGTCGTAAGAGCCCGTTGGTGTTTTCGTTCGAGCCACGTTGCCAGGGACTCTGCGGATCACAGAAGTAGACTTTCACATCCGTGGCCACCGTAAAGTCCTTGTGTTTGGCCATCTCCAGTCCGCGGTCCCAGGTCAGCGAGCGCCGCAGGGTTACGGGAAGTTTACGAACGTGTTGACTCAAGGCAGCAACCACAGCTTCCGTTTCTTTGCTCGGCACCTTGATCAGCATGACAAAGCGCGAATGGCGTTCCACCAAGGTGGCGATGTGACTGTTCCCTGAGCCGCGCAGGAGATCGCCCTCCCAGTGACCTGGAATGGCGCGGTCCTCCACTTCCGCGGGCCTTTCCCTGATGGAGATGGCCTCGGGGATTTGACCGCGCCCGTCTTTAAAAATACGAGAGTGCCGCGACCGGCGTATGTGGCGCTTGGTCCGCAGGTGCGCAATAAGCTCTTTTTTCAGCACTCCACGCGCTTGGATGAACAGGCTTCGGTAAATGGTTTCGTGGGACACACGCAGGCTCTCATCATCGGGATACTGGGTTTTCAGCCAGCCGGAAATCTGCCTCGGCGACCAGTCCAGAATCAGTTTACTCGCAACGATGTTCCGCAACTTCACGTGGATGGAAAGAAGGCAGCGCTTGGGCCGCAAGGCCGACTGCCAAGCTTCGCCGTCGGCTTGACTGGCTCGATACGCAGGACGGCCGCCGTGCCGTGCGACCTCCCGGCTCACGGTCGATACCGCTCGCTCTAAACATTGGGCAATCTCACGGATTGAGGAACCGGAGGCCAGCCCGCGGGAGATTTCCTCGCGCTCACGCTGCGTGAGCGCCAGGAGCGCACGCCGCCGCACCCCCGGAGCAATCCCACCGTGACGCGACACCAAACAACGAATAGAGGAATGTTCTTTCCCAAAAGCACGCCCGATCTCATGCAACGTCTGCCCTGCCTTCCAACGACTCCACACGTCGCTCTTCTGCTCCGCTGAAAGCCCAAACCGCCTTCCTTGTTTCATAAACACCACCTTTGAAAACAGCTTTATACCAGATGGTGTTGCATCGACCGTCTGAACCGGCACGGATTACCGGACAACCGGCCACTGGTACGCACATGTCGGGTCAAGGCGATTATCGACGGTTAGATGGGTGGCCCACGCTTTAGCGTTTGAGTTTTCAGGTTACCCGTCCTTTGCGCAACGAAGCGTGGGGATTTTTCCCGCCCACTTGGCGCGTCGAAGCGCGCTTTGCGCATCCCGAATGCTCTTGCGGGGCGCGCTTCAGCGAACGTACGCGGCTCGCCTCTCATCAAAAAGTCCACAGGCGCCGCTTGACAACTCTGAGTCTCCTCCCTGTTAGCGTGAATCTGGGCACCATTACGCCCACGAGGAAGAGAGATGGACGCATTCGTTCCCGCCGACTGGCGGGGCGTCAGTGCAGGCAAGCATTCGGCACTCAAGCCGCGCCAGCAGCGCATACGTTGCTGCCGCAGGCTGTCTCTACAGTGTTCTCAGGTCGACGGCTAGTCGAGCCTGAGGGATCAGGCGCCGCATGGCCGAACCGATCCGCCAGCGCGACCTGTTGGATCACATCATTGTGGTGAATGAACGGCATCTGAAGAGGCTGCTCGCGGAATGCGTGCGCTACTACCATAACGACCGCACTTATCTGGGACTCGGTAAAGGAACGCCGGAGAACCGGATTCCTTCCCGAGGCTCGGGCCGCGTCGTGTCTTTTGCGAGACTCGCCGGTTTGCATCACCGTTACGATCGGGCTGCTTAGCAGCGGCCTTTCAACCTCCTCGAGCTGCATCCTTATATATACCTCTGTGCCAAACCGCTCGCGCCTAATCAATAACGCAACACGGAATCAACACGTAACAGGGCGCACGGTTGTTTCGATTCTGTTCGCAGGCCTCACGACCCGACCGATTCATGCGCGGATAGAGTTTTGGCGAGGGACAAGGGACAGCCCAGATCGAGATTGTGTTTGATCCTACTGGGTCTTGTTCTGATTTGGCCTATTCAGCTACTGAAACGCCCTTCAGGATTACTCCTCCATTTGTTCCGTAGTCCCAAACGCTGATAAGGCCAGGCGCCGTCGTCGCGCCAAAGAATCGAGCAGTGCCCAGCTTCACGAGGACGTTCAATGGAATTGTGGAAATGGAAACATTGGCCTTATATGTTAGCGACTGTACAGGCAGAGGTGAGCGCTCGTCTAAGAAGGAGCTAAGCTCTCTTAGCGAGGCGAGTCGAATTTCCAGTTCGTCGCGCGTGCGGATCGAGTGCAAATCGATTAAATGATCAATGAAATCGAGACTATCGTTTTGTCCAATCGCGGGCCGAAATTCCCGCACAAGGCTAGACAACTCATGATTGGTATCCTGGACAGCCGCAATTGGATTTGCAGCGTAAACTGGCATCGCCAGCGCGTGACGAATAGTCCATAACGCTATGCCATTGGACAAGCCAGTTAACTCCAGCAACTCACCTGGTCGTGTAGTGAGTCCCTTTACAGTTTCTGGAAGGGCGAGATAGCCTTGACCATCGGGAATGCCAAAGGCCGCCCCTGGACCGCCGAATTTAGTCAGGAGTTCATCCATCCGTGACTCGGGCGAGCTGAAGAAGGCCTCAGAGAAACCGGCGCTTTTATCGATAATCGTCAGTGCCTCCTCGCGCTTCAGGTCGCCGTGCACATCGCCGGGCTGAACAACAATCCTACCTGCCGCGTCCGAAGTGACTAAATGTAGCTTTGTGGCAGAGTCAGTCTTCTTGTCGAATTCAAGTATGAGGTAGCCTCCCGCCCTCATCAGATTGACGAACACCCCATCCTCATAGAGGTTGAGGTGCTTCGACCGGGCTTCGACCAACGACTCTTGGGAGATACGCCCGGCCTCCGAAGTCGGCTGCATCTTCACGACCACTAGGAATCCCACATCGGGAGCGCTCCGGGAGCGAAGCGTTGACAATGCTTGATCTTCGGTCACCATCCCATTCACCATGCCGCTCACTTGAGGAAGTCTGATGGGCACCAATAAGATACCGAAGAGGACAATACAAAGCGCTCTAATTGCCACGGGAGTGTTCCCCCTCTCTATGGAATGTAACCAGGAACCGGGCCAAACCATTGCTTGTAGGTTGCATAGTTCTGCCTCACGTCATCATTTGCATCGCCGTAATGACCCGACAGGATCCCGCGGTAATCAATGTGTACGTTTCCCGTGGCGCCCTTGTTAGCGTCGTTGAACAGAACATGAATTCCCTGAGCTTGAAAGAAGCTTCCCTCTATCTTCCCGTCGGCCGTTGGCATCCCAATCAGGCCTGATTCACCGGAATGTCCCAATCCTGGTCTCGAGCTAAATCCAGAGTTCTCGAACGCTTTTTCTGATCCACTCTCCCAATCTACAGCAATATCCCGAGTGCCAATTGAGCGGACATCTTTGATTTCTGAGAGCGCAGTCTTTCCGTTCGTTAATTTGGTCACCTCAAGGGCGTGGGTGATGGCTGCAAAATTTGCTCCCTGTTCATTGGATAGAGCCTTCCATGCCTTTTCACCGCCTGCGACAAGAGCCTGCTGGGCCGGCGACAGGTCAGACCAGCCAGGCTTTTGCGCCTGCCGCGTCTGCGCCAGTTGCTGAGAGCTTGCGGTCCACGGCTAGTCGAGCCTGAGGGATCAGGCGCCGCATGGCCGAACCGATCCGCCAGGCTCGCCACTCCAGAGGCGTTGAAATATTCAATTTCGCGCCGCCGAATGGCGCGATTACTCGACACACCGTGCCGAGTAATTTTCGCCCTAACTCATTCAAAACAAACGATCGGTGTACCAATTACTCGACACACAAATGCGGGGGCCTCCGTACACGTAGTCGAGGGATTTTCAGCCCGAAAAATGATCTTCCAGCGCGCCAGACGCTCGCTCCACCCTCACGCGTCACCGCTCGAGAATATCTTTGTATGCGTTCAGCTCCACTTTTTTAGGCCGGCGATCCAGATCGAACACAACTGTTCGCGTGGAATTTCCGACGATCGGCACCTGACCGAGCCGCACCATGCCGTTTCCAAAATCAGCGAAGACGGGAACGAACATCGCGAAATGGTCGTCAACTTCGCTTTCCGTGATTTCGACGTGCGCTTTGAAAAGGCCTCCTTCGGCGGGCTGCACGTCATATTTGAACTGATAGCGCGGCACCTGCGTTCCGTAGACCCACTCGTTGAAGAACCAATCAAGGCGCCCGGTCTGCTGAATGTCCATCTGCTTGGTCATGTGCTTTTCGGCGATGGCCTTGAACGATTCGGTGGAGGCGGGCGAATCGCGGTAGGTCTCAATGTAATCGTGCATCATGTCAATAAACGCCTGATCGTGATTGCCGTTGGGAGCATGGTCTGCGTACATCAGCGACCGCAGCATGAGCAACACGTAGGCGCCTTTGGAATAGGTGACGCTCTGATACGCGTTTGTGGTTTTCGGAGATTCGAGCCGCTCGCCCAGCCACAGCGGCCCGGCGTCGTTGGGCGATACTCCGAAAGTGTTTTTATCGAGGATGCGCTTGCGCTGACGCTCCCAGAAATCAATGTAGTCTTTCTGCCACTTCTCGCCCATGGCTTCCTGCAGAAACAACCCCGCGGCAAATTCCGCAAAGCCTTCGGAAAGCCATTGATCGTGATAGGAGGCCCAGCCGACGCCGTGGCCAAACCACTGATGAGCCACCTCATGCGGCGTAACTTCCTGGACGAAGCCGGTGAACTGCGTATCAATGTGGCCGAAAAGCAACCAGCGCTGCGTCGAGTCTATGTAGGCCGAAATCGGCAGATACACCAGGTTGGGCCACGACTGGCCGAAACTGAAGTTCGGCTGCTCGGTGATGTCCACATGGTCGTAGGGGATCTTGCCGAAATAAAACGTACAGAGCTGCAATTGCGCGCGAGTCTGGTCGAGGGCGTATTTCGTCATCGAAGCGGGCGCCATGCCGCTGAGGGGCGACAACTGGCCCAACGGAGTCCCGCCGTTCATGATCGGGCCGCTTTGATACGGCTTCAGGCTGTCGGGCAAGTCCTCCAAATAGTAGCCGGAGATGATGTAGTGATATTTCGTGTCCGGGAAATCGATTTTCTTGTATGCGCCGTAATTGAACCCGGCGACGGCCACCGGAACAGGCGTCACCCAGTGGGACACGGCGAAACCGTCCTCCGCAGATTGCCCCTCGAGGTTGCCAACGCTGATCACTACGTTACGGGGCGGGACTTTGAAGGTGAGATCGTAGAGCGCTTTTTCGCCGAAGCCGTTGAGATTCGGGTACCAGGATTCGCGCGCTCCGACGTAGTAGCTTCCGTTGCCCGCGTCGGCGAGAACCTTGTCGCCTACGTACTCGACCGAGATCGAATGTTCCTGGCCCATCGCCGGAGCTTCATCGAGGACGGCGTAGAACGAACCGTCTTGCTTTTTATCCTCCTGAATGTAGTGCAGGTCCTGTCCATTCTGATCGGTTACTCGCGCAACACGCAGAGTGGGCAGAAGTCCGAACTTCATCACGCGTTCTCCGGGGACGAGCGGTTCGAACGTGATTGTGGCGCGGCTATAGAGATGATCGTTTTTGGCTATTACAGTTTCGATCACGTAGCGGCGCGTGGCGAAGAGTCGCTTGTCTTCGCGCGAATTCGCCGTGCGCGCGTTCAGCTCGGAGACCAGATGCTGGGAGTACCAGACTCCGTCGTCCATTCCTGCTCCGTTGCAATTGATCAGCGCCACCTCCTCGGGAGAATCCATTTGCGGAATCGCGCCCACGCGCGCGCGGATGAAAAAGCGCAGGTCCTTGTGTGGCGTGCCGTGCATGTAAGCGTTGAAGAATGGAGGATGTTTCGGATTGTAAACCGCGGCGAGAACGTCGGCGTCCACATTGTCAATCGTATCGTCCTCAAGAATCGCCTGCGTCAGACCTTCGGGAAATTCGTGGCGATGGCGAACTCTGTTTTTCCACTCCTCAAATGCGATGGTGGCTTCGGGCGGCGTGTCCGTCTTCGAGCCAAACGCCGCGGACAACTGTTGGTACTCGCCGCGGGTGAAGCGAAAGACGACAGTGGTGAAGTCTTCCTCGGCAGTCGGGTCGCCGGTGCGCCGGCTCATCTCGCGCACATCCACTCCAACGAGGGGCTTCAGAGTAAAGTGCCCCTGGCCTACGAAGACAGCGCCGGTTTCGACATTGTTGACCAGATTCAGGACAGTGATTGTTCCGGACCTCAACTCGAAGGTTCCGACGTCCATTGGCAGCGTGAAACTCTCGACGCGGTACGTGTCGCCCAGGTCGAGGCTGCGTAACTGGCGGTAGACAGCGTCTGAGTTCGCGAAGGCCGCATTTTTCTCGGTCACGGTGACGCGGGCCTGCTGCGAGGAAATTGTCAGTTTGAGCGTCAGGTCGGCAGTTCCGCTCAGCTCGACTGCTGTGACAGCGTCATCGAATCCGTCTTTGATGACACGGACGGTGTATTTTCCAGGATCCAAATTGGGCGCGGCGAACTTGCCGGATTCATCGGACGCGAGGACGAGCGGCTGGGGCAAATTACCACCTGTGATTTCGATGCGCGCACCGACGACGACTGCGCCGGACGGATCCTTGACCGTGCCGGAAATCGTGTCGGCGCGCAGCTGAGCCGCGAAAACCAGGCACAGCACCGAGAGGATGGCTGCATGGAAAATAGGAAGTCGCCTGCTGCGCGGAAGCGTTCGGGCAGCGAGTGACAAATTGGGTTTACGCTCGGTCGGGCGCGGTTTTTCAGGTTGGCTCATGGGCTCCCCTGAGAAAAGTGGCTCGTGTTGCAAAGTGCGGTGCTCGCTACTTTTATTTAGTGCTCATCTGGAAGGTGCGAAGACAGCTATAGCTCAGTGCGTTACGTAAAGCAATAGTAGCAAACGACGCATCTGCCAAGAGTGCAACGGGGTAACCCTAGGAAAGCAATGGCAGGAAACTCGTGCCGTGCGGAATCGCGCCGCCGAAATCGTCAGCGATGGTTTGGCCCATGTCGGCAAGCGTGGAGCGGATGCCGAGATTCACGCCGCCGGGCAAGCCGGGGCTGTACGCGAGAATCGGAACGTACTCACGCGAATGGTCCGTGGTTGGATTTACGGGGTCGGGATCGCAGCCGTGATCGGCGGTGATCAGGAGAAGATCGGACGGGTGGAGCACATCCAGAAATGGACCGAGGAGCGCGTCGAATTCCTCGAGCGAACGCGCGAATCCTTCCACGTCCTTGCGATGGCCGTAGAGCATGTCGAAATCAACCAGGTTCGCGAAGATCAAGCCGCGCGATTGCCGCGAGAGAGTTTCTGTAAGCTTGGCCATGCCGTCGGCGTTGTTCTTCGTGGTCACGTAATCGTTCACGCCGCGGCCGTTGTAGATATCGTGGATCTTGCCAACGCCGAAGACCGGAATCTTGCGGTCCGCGAGCACGTCGAGAAGCATCGGCCGCGGCGGTTCTACGGCGTAGTCGTGCCGGCGCTCGGTGCGGCGGAAATTTCCGGACGCGCCGGTAAACGGACGCGCGATCACGCGGCCGACGCGGTTCGGTCCATCGAGCAGCGCGCGGGCGATTTCGCACATGCGATAAAGCTCGGCGATCGGAATCACGTCCTCGTGGGCCGCGATCTGGAAAACGCTGTCGCCCGACGTGTAGACGATGGGAAAACCCGTGCGCACGTGCTCGTCGCCGAGTTCCTTGATGATTTCCGTGCCGGAGGCGGGCTTGTTGCCCAGCGTGCGCCGTCCGATGCGGCGCTCGAACTCCTGAATCAGCGCGGGCGGAAAACCGTGGGGATAAACCGGAAAAGCCTGATCGAGCCAGATGCCCGCCATTTCCCAGTGGCCCGTTGTGGTGTCCTTTCCCGGCGACACGGTTGCCCCTTTTCCGTACGCGCCGATCGGATGCGCAGGCGGCGCAAGATTCGCGAGCGGCTTGATATTCGCGAGGCCCAGCCGAACGAGAGTTGGAAGATGCAGAGGACGCGAGCGTGCCACGTGGCCGATGGTGTCGCGCCCCACGTCGCCATAGTCGGCCGCGTCCGGAAGTTCGCCGATGCCTACGCTATCGAGGACGATCCAGACGATGCGTTCGAAATGCGGTTTCGTTTCCGCCACGCCAGTTCCCCGCCCTTAAACTTCGCCGATATCCTCACTCCAGATTTCGGGATGAAGGCGAATGAATTCCGCCATCAACGACGCGCATTCGTCGGAATCGAGATCAATCACGCGGATACCGAGCGAGCGGAGCCAGTCGAGGCCTCCCGGAAAATTGCGGCTTTCGCCGACCACCAGCGTGCCAAAACCAAATTGACGGACGAGCCCGCTGCAATACCAGCACGGTGCGAGCGTGGTCACCATAATCAAATCTCGGTAGCTGCGCTGGCGGCCGGCATTGCGAAATGCGTCCGTCTCGCCATGCATCGAAGGATCGCCATTTTGCACGCGGCGATTGCGTCCCGCGCCCACGAGCTGGCCGCTCGCATTGAAAATCGCGGCGCCGACCGGGATGCCGCCTTCGGCGAATCCTTTGCGAGCTTCATCGAGCGCCACCGAAAGCATTCGCGCGTAGTCGGGTTCAGATTTCATTCTGCAGGGCCCTCATGGAGTTCCGGGAATTGTGGATTCGCGCTCGGCCCAGTGCTGGACGATATCGCGCACAACTTTATCGCCCACCGTTTCCGCGGCTTCGACCGACGGCATGAAAGCAGGATAATTTCCCGTGGCCATTTGCTTCAGGCTGTCGGCGGGAGTCACGCCCGGCGCTTCGCGATCGAAATTGCTCACGGTGCGCAGCACGAGCACGCGTTTGATATCCACGCGGCCGGCCTGGCTCAAAAACGTGAGAGCCTGCATCGTGCCGGTGTCCTCCATGCCGGAGACCATGAAATTTCCTTTACCGCCGGTGAAGTAAGCGTCCCAGGCGTTGGCCCATTCGTCCATCAGCGCGCCATGCCAGAACGTGCTGCCGGACATCGCGTCGCCGCGCGCGACAAACGGCGGCTTCATCGCGTTGGGGAATCCGGTGTAATGCGCCCGGAAGTTGCTCATGGTATCGGAATCGGCGAGCAGCGTGTCCTTCGTAAGCTGGAACGCCCAGCCGACGAGCTGCGGATTCAGCGTGTACATTTCTCCGTCCAGTCCGCTGCGAGCGGGCTGTTCGTACGGCGTCGCGCGGCTCAAGGGAACGTAGCCGGTCGGCCAGTCCTTGGGGATTTCGCGCGCGTCAATTTCATACGCCAGGTCGCTATCAATCACGCGATCGGCCCAGACGGCGGAGCCGAGAGAAACGTCCGCGGGATCGCCGCCGCCGATGCCCGCGACGATCCAGTACGCTTTCGAGAAATCGAAGCGCGGGTCGAGACCGAGCGCCATCACGGATGCGGCTGCACGCGCTGTGCCCACGCCCGTCAGCATGCCGAGCACTCCGTCGCCATTCATGCGCACGTGATGATATCCGGCGGGCACGGAAATCACGCGGTCGAGATGCTCGCGCTCGACCCACAGCTGATACTCGCCGGGAGCGTCCCCGGTGTCCTCACCGCGTTCGAACATGGTGATGACGACAACTTTCACTTCGATTGGCTTCGCGGGCGGCGCGGCCTGGGCAAAAAGCGAAGCGGCGCACGCGGCGGTCGCTATGAGCAGCACCCAGAGTTGAGCGACAAATCGAGTCACGATAATTCGTCCCTCGGAATCAGATCAGACGGTGAAGACAGCGAGAAGATTCTACATCAGCGCGGCAAATGGGAAATTGAGTTTATGGCCGGCGGCGGTAGAATAGCGCTCATTAATTGGCGCTACCGCGCGTTCAAAGGACTGAAAATGATTCGTGCTTTAAGGCTTCGGCGTGCGTTTGCATTCGCCCTCTGCTGTTCCGTCGCGGTGTTGTTTGCCGGTTGCGGCGGCGGATCGCACGCGAAACGAGCGGAGGAGCGCACCGAGTCTGCCTACAACACCGCGCGAGGTAATCCGCTCGCGCTGAGAGCATTTCTGGTGGACATGCCGAAGGGCGGCGAGCTGCATTATCACCTCTTTGGAGGCATCTATGCGGAGACCTTCATCCGCGATGGGGCCGAAGATCATATGTGCGTGGACTTGGCGTCGAGATCGTTGGTGAAAACAACATCGAAGACTTGCGCGAAGGACAGCGTGCCGGCAGAGCAGGCTTTTCAGGATCAACACCTGTATGACGAACTGGTGGATGCGTTCTCGATGCGCGGGTTCGTGCCGACGCCGGGCGTGACGGGCCACGATCAGTTTTTTAATACGTTCGATCGATTCAGCTCAATTGACTCCCGGCATACCGGAGAATGGCTCGATGAGGCCGCGACGCGTGCGGCGGCGCAGAACGAACAGTATATGGAGCTGATGGTGACGCCGCCGTTCGGCCACGCCGCGACGATCGCGCACGAAATCGGCTGGCACCCGGACGCGGGATTCGCCGCGTTTCGCGATCAACTTTTGGCCAAAGGGCTGCGAGACGAGGTTGCAACCACGAAGACGTATCTGGATCAGGCCGAATCAGACCGCCGGAAACTGGAGCGCTGTGGCGAGGCGAACGAAGCGGCAGCCTGCCGCGTCGAGATTCGCTACATCTACCAAGTGCTGCGAGCGTTTTCGCCGGAACAGGTGTTCGCGCAAACGCTGCTGGGATTTGAGGCGGCTGCGACCGATCCGCGCGTCGTGGGAATCAATTACGTGCAGCCGGAGGACGATCACACGGCAATGGCGAATTACGAGCTGCAGATGAAGCAGATCGGGTACCTGCACAGCATATATCCGAAGACGCACATCAGTTTGCACGCGGGTGAACTTGCGCCGGGAATGGTGCCGCCTGATGGGTTGCGCTTTCACATTCGAATGGCGGTGGAAGTGGCGCACGCCGAGCGGATCGGGCACGGCGTGGACGTGATGTTTGAGGACAGGCCGTACGAGTTGCTGCAGGAAATGGCCGCGAACCACGTGATGGTTGAAATCAATCTAACAAGCAACGACGTAATTCTCGGAATTACGGGCTACGACCATCCTTTTCGGATGTACCGCAAATACAAAGTCCCGATCGCACTCTCGACGGATGACGAAGGCGTATCGCGCATTGATCTAACGCACGAGTATGAGCGTGCGGTTGAGACATTCGCGCTGAGCTACGGGGATTTGAAGCAAATCGTGCGGACGAGCATCGAGCACAGTTTTCTGCCGGGCGCGAGTTTGTGGCGGGAGCGGGATAACTTCACGCGAACAGTGGACGATTGCTTCGGCGAGCCGCTGGGCGCGGAAAAACCGTCGTCGAAATGCGCGGGGTTTCTGCAATCGAGCGAGCGGGCGCGGCAGCAGTGGGAACTGGAGCGACGGTACAACGTTTTCGAAGCAAACCACTAGGTAAACCATCGGACAGTGGAAGGGCCACCTCTCGCATGAACGCATCCTCGAATCGCTACTCGGACGTCCTCATCATCGGCGCAGGACCGACGGGTCTGGTGCTCGCGCTTTGGCTGACGCGTCTTGGCGTGCGGGTGCGGATCGTTGACAAGACAGCGGAAGCCGGGACGACGTCGCGCGCACTGGCGGTGCAGTCACGCACGCTCGAGTTTTACAGCCAGATGGGCTTCGCCGAGGCGGTGATCGAGCGCGGACGAAAAGTCATCGCTGCAAATTTTTGGGTGGCCGGCAACAAGAAGGCCCGCGCAGTTTTTGGCGACATAGGCGAGGGTCTCAGCCCGTTTCCCTTCCCGCTGGTATTTCCTCAGGACGAGCACGAGCGCCTGTTGATCGAGCGCCTGGGCGATGCTGGAGTTCAGGTCGAGCGCGAAAAGGAACTTCTGGGATTCGAGGAAGCGAACGGCCGGGTGATCGCGCGGCTGAAGCTGCCGGATGGAACCGAGGAAACTTGCGAGGCGGCCTACATCGCCGGGTGCGACGGGGCGCGGTCCGCGGTGCGTGAGAGGCTGCAGATCGGTTTTGCGGGCGGAACCTACAATCGCCTTTTCTACGTCGCCGATATCCGGGCAAGCGGACCCACCTTGAATGGCGAACTCCATATCGGGCTGGACACGGCTGAATTCCTAGCGATGTTTCCGCTCAAGGGCGAAGGGCGTGCGCGACTCGTCGGCACGATACGCGATGAGGGCGAGGACAAGCACGAGAACTTGTCGTGGAATGACGTCAGCAAGCGCGTGATCGAGTGGATACACATTGACGTTCAGCGCGTGAACTGGTTCTCGACCTACCGCGTGCACCACCGGGTCGCCAATCATTTTCGCAAGGGTCGTGCGTTTCTGCTCGGCGACGCCGCGCACATCCACAGCCCCGTCGGTGGACAAGGCATGAACACCGGCATCGGCGACGCGGTGAACCTTTCATGGAAACTCGCGGCTGTGGTGCACGAGCGTGCGAGTGCCTCGCTGCTGGACAGCTACGAGCCGGAACGAATCGCGTTCGCGCAACGATTGGTGGCGACGACGGATCGGGCGTTCACGGTTGCGACAAACTCCGGAGCGATGGCGCGGCTATTGCGGCTGCGCATCGTGCCGCTATTGATCCCGCCGCTCCTAAAGCTTAGGGCGATGCGGCGCTTGATGTTCCGCACCGTCTCGCAGACGGGCGTGAACTATCGCGGAAGCAGCCTGAGCGAGGGGCGAGCCGGGGCGGTGCGGGGCGGTGACCGCTTGCCATGGGTGCAAATGAATTTGAACGGCGTGGAATCGGACAACTTCGCGCCACTGAATTCAATGGATTGGCAGGCGCATGTGTACGGCGATGCCGCGTCGGAGCTTCGGGCGGTGTGCGATGTGCGAAAATTACCGCTGCACGTTTTTCCGTGGCGTCCGGAGATGAGTCAAACCGGCCTGCGGCGCTATGCCCTCTATCTTGTGCGACCGGACGGCTACGTGGCGCTCGCTAGTCCCGACGCCAGCGTCGCTGCGCTTAATTCGTTTCTGGACGCGCGCAAAATAACGCCTGCGAACTAGAAGCACAATACGAAGGAATGGATTTCGGCCTGCGCGGAAATACTTTAGAATTGAAGCTGCCCGGAATGTGGGCGTGTAGCTCAGCTGGGAGAGCACCTGCTTTGCAAGCAGGGGGTCACCGGTTCGATCCCGGTCACGTCCACCATATCTTCGTTCGCCCCAGTCGAGAGAGCGACCCTGCTATCTAATTGCCGCGTAGCGCCTTCGTTGATCTAGGCATTTTCGGGATCGAAATCGCGAGGTTACTCGGTTGTGATGCGCGTCGCTGGCGCAGCGACGCGCATGAGCGCCAACGAGACGTTGGCACTTCTCGTCCAGGCGATTTGCTAGGCAGCGGCAGCGGTTCCGGATGGCGCCAGGTCAAAGCGATCGAGGTTCATCACTTTGGTCCAGGCCGCAACGAAGTCCTGGACGAACTTTTTGTGCGCGTCCGAACTTCCGTAGACCTCCGACAGCGCCCTGAGTTGGGCGTTTGAACCGAAAACCAGATCGGCTCGTGTCGCCGTCCATCGGACTTCGCCGGTCTTGCGATCCCGCCCCTCAAACACATCGTTCGCATCTGAGGTCGCCTTCCACACGGTACGCATATCAAGCAGGTTGACGAAGAAGTCGTTGGTCAACGCCTCCGGCCTCTTGGTGAAGACTCCGAACTTGGTCTGCCCAAAGTTGGTGTTCAGCATCCGCATGCCGCCAACGAGCACGGTCAGTTCGGGCGCAGTCAGCGAGAGCAGCTGCGCCTTATCGAGCAGTTCAACTTCCGCTGTGGCCTCAGCGTTTCCGCTGGAGTACGAGCGGAAACCGTCCGAAGCCGGCTCGAGCACCGCGACAGATTGCACGTCGGTCTGCTCCTGCGAAGCGTCCATACGACCCGGGGTGAAGGGCACGGTCACCGCGATGCCCGCATTCTTCGCGGCCTGCTCGACGCCTGCGCAACCTGCCAGGACAATTAAGTCGGCCAGCGAGATCTTCTTACCTCCGGACTGCGAGGCGTTGAACTCGCTCTGAATCTTTTCGAGCGCCTTCAGGACTTTCTGAAGCTGCTCGGGTTGATTGACCTTCCAGTCCTTTTGTGGAGCAAGGCGGATGCGCGCGCCATTCGCGCCGCCTCGTTTGTCGGACCCACGGAAAGTGGACGCCGACGCCCAAGCGGTCGTGACCAGCTGAGAGACCGTCAGCCCAGAGGCAATAATTTTTGCTTTCAGGGCCGCGACGTCCTTGTCATTCACCAATACATGATTTACGGGTGGGATGGGGTCCTGCCAGAGCAGTTCTTCCTTCGGAACCTCAGGACCGAGGTAGCGCGCGCGGGGGCCCATGTCGCGATGGGTCAGCTTGAACCATGCGCGGGCAAAAGCGTCGGCAAGCTCTTGAGGGTTCTCGTAGAAGCGTCTCGAGATCTTTTCGTAGACAGGATCGAACCGCAAAGAGAGATCTGTGGTGAGCATCGCGGGAGCGTGACGCTTTGAAGGATTGTGGGCGTCCGGCACCGAATCCGCCCCTGCGTTACCTTTCGGCTTCCACTGGTGTGCGCCGCCCGGGCTCTTCGTCAGTTCCCATTCGTATTTGAACAGGTGCTCGAAAAAGTTGTTACTCCATTTTGTCGGCGTGCTGGTCCAAGTGACTTCGAGACCGCTCGTGATTGCGTCACCGGCGATGCCGGTAGCGTAGGCGTTGGACCATCCGAGGCCCTGCTCCTCAATGGGAGCGCCTTCGGGCTCTTTCCCCATGTGAACGTCGGGACCGGCGCCGTGGGTCTTGCCGAACGAGTGGCCGCCCGCGATCAAAGCGACGGTTTCTTCATCGTTCATGGCCATCCGGGCAAACGTCTCGCGAATATCCCGAGCCGCCTTCACTGGATCAGGAACACCTTCCGGACCTTCCGGGTTGACGTAAATGAGGCCCATGGTGGTGGCGCCGAATGGACGCGCGAGATCGCGCTCGCCCGAATAGCGCTTGTCAGTTCCCTTCCAAGCCATCTCATGCCCCCAATTGACGTCAAGGTCGGGTTCCCAAACGTCGGCACGTCCGCCGGCGAAACCAAACGTCTTGAAGCCCATGGTTTCGAGGGCGACATTGCCCGCGAGGATCATCAGATCGGCCCACGAAATCTTCTTGCCGTATTTCTGTTTGATCGGCCAAAGGAGACGACGCGCTCTATCCAGGTTGACGTTGTCGGGCCAGCTGTTGAGTGGAGCGAAACGCTGCTGACCTCTGCCGCCGCCACCGCGACCGTCAAAAGTGCGATAAGTACCGGCGCTGTGCCAGGCCATGCGAATGAACAGCGGACCGTAGTGGCCGAAATCGGCAGGCCACCAGTCCTGCGAGTCGGTCATCAAGGCCGCAAGATCCTTCTTTAGTGCGTTGTAGTCGAGGCTCTTGAACTCCTGCGCGTAGTTGAAATTTTTCTCCATAGGATCGGACAGCGATGAGTGCTGATGCAGCAGACTCAAATCCAAGTGGTTCGGCCACCAGTCACGATTCGTTCTGCTGGGGCTGCCGCCATGAGGGAACGGGCACTTCGCTTCGGCTGACATGGTTTACTCCTTCCGGTTTTTCGAGGCGGCAAACGATATCGCCGAAATCCGCGCCTCGATTTCGACGAATATAAAGTAGCATCGTAGAGGGGGATAGTTCCAATATCAAATCCCATCCTTGAATTGCGCGCCGGAACGGCGGAGGGCACATGGCAAAGTCGCGCAGGGAATTCTTGACCGATACATCTCTGGGATTATTGGGAGTGGCCGCTGTCGGCCACCTGCAAGATCAGAAGAGCGAGTTGCCGCCCGGGGCACCACCCGCATTCGGCACCGCTCCGCCGGTTGGACCAGAGGTCTCGCCATCCACTTTCGCTGAAGCGGAGAAACTCGTACGGGTGGAAAACACTGCCGGACATCGTGCAGAGGCTGCCGGCAGCTGGCGCGAATCCATGGCTCCGCTCTACGAACGTCGCACAGGTCCGCACAAGGTGGCGCTTGAATCCACGCTGGCGCCCTACTCACGCTGGAATCCGGTGCTGCCGGGCCAGAAAGCTGGCCCCGAGAGCGATCGATTTATCAGGGGCGCGATTGACGCAGGCCCCTTGCCCGCGAGCGACGAAGACATCGCGTTTGCGCCGGTCGCGCAGCTTTCGCGCTGGATCGAGGGACGAAAGATCAGCTCGGAGCGGCTGACGAATATATATCTGGCGCGCATCGAGAAATTCAATCCCCAGCTGCGCTGCGTAATTACCGTCACCCGCGAACACGCACTCGCACAGGCGAAAAAAGCCGACGCAGAAATTTCCGCGGGCAAGTACCGCGGGCCGCTCCATGGAATTCCCTGGGGCGCAAAGGATCTGCTCGACACAGCCGCCATCGCGACTACGTACGGAGCCGAACCTTTCCGCAACCGTGTGCCCGAGAAGGATGCAGCGGTGGTCAGGCGTCTCGACGACGCGGGCGCGGTGCTCATCGCCAAGCTGAGCCTCGGCGCGCTGGCGCTCAACGACATTTGGTTCGGCGGCCAGACAATGAATCCGTGGCTGCTGGAGGAAGGTTCGTCGGGTTCGAGCGCAGGGCCCGGCGCCGCTACGGCGGCTGGGTTGGTGGGTTTTGCGATGGGGAGTGAAACGGGAGGCAGCATCGTATCGCCCTCCATGCGTTGCGGAGTTACGGGACTGCGTCCCACGTACGGCCGCGTGCCCCGCACCGGCGCGATGACACTTTGCTGGTCGCTCGACAAGCTCGGTCCCATGGCACGACGCGTGGAAGACACAATGCTGGTCCTGCATGCAATCTCCGGGCCTGACGCCGGTGATTTATCGAGTGTTCCCAGCAAGCTCGACTTCGATGCGGGAACGAACGTGCAGGGGCTGCGCGTAGGTTACTTTCCGAGCTGGATGAATCAAGATCCCGCGACCGCCGTGGACCGCGCAGCGCTGGAGACGGTCAAGAAGGTTGGCATGGTTCCGGTGGAAGTAAGCATCCCCGAATGGCCGTACGATTCGCTTGACCTGATTCTTTTCGCGGAAGGCGCGGCTGCATTTGAAGAGCTGACGTTGAGCGGCGGCCTGGACGAGCTCAAGGTTCAGACGCTCGACGGGTGGCCTAATCTTTTCAGACAAGCGCGATTTCTTTCAGCCGTGGACTTCGTCCAAGCCGACCGGCTGCGCCGCAAGGTCGCCGTAGAAATGGCCCGAATCTTTGCTCAGGTTGACGTGCTGCTGGTGCCTTCACTGCGGGACGAGATGCTCACGATTACAAATAACACCGGTCATCCATCGCTCACGCTGCGCGCGGGCTTTGTGGAAGTTTCCGAGGCGCGCAGCGACTGGGCGCCGGACCCCAAGAATCCGCTGCCGAAATTCTCACCGGCGCGCCGCGTGCCCCACGGCGTGACGTTGATCGGGCGGCTTTTTGAAGAAGGCACACTCGGGAGCGTCGGGATTGCGCTCGAGCGCGCGTTTGGCGTCGCCGCAGAGCGGCCGCCCGGGTTCTGAAGTTACGGGTCCGAGGAAGACAGGGCAGCGCGCGCTTACTCCCAGCCTGTTTTTGAGTTGTACGGCATCGTGAAACCCATGGCTTCGATTTCGTGCATCTTGCCGCCGCTGACCTTAAAGATGTGCGCGGCGGGGAGATCGAACGGATTGAAATTCATGGGCACGCTATCGACACCGGGCACGCCGACGATCTTCAGAGACTTCTCCTCCATGGGGTGGCGGAACTGCGAGAGCCCGAAGACCAAACCCGTTTCGGGATCGGCAATCCAGACGCGGCGAGGTTCGATGCGTTTAATGTAGTCGAAGGTGTGCGTATGCAGTTGGGCCGCGCAACCCATGGCGCCGATAGTTCCCCTTCCCGGCGCGGCGGGCGGAGGATTGCTCGTGGTCTGCATGCCGTTTTCGCGGCGGACACAATCATCCGCAAACGGCGCGTCGTTGGCGTCGGCAGTGACGAGCGCCTCGTAGTAGGAAGCACCGATTGTCAGCATCTGTTCCCGGGGAACTCGCTGGTCAGACGGAACCGTGGCGAGCAAGGCCGGACGCGGCACCACCAGATTCACCAGCGTGGTTGCGCCCAGATTGCGTGCGATTAAGTGCTCAGCTTCTACGATCTGGCCGTTAACGATCTTCAGACGAAGAGCGAACTCGATCGGCCGATTGTTCTCCTGCATGATGCCCAAGAATCCAATCTGCTGAGCAACGATATCTGGCACATAGATCTTAAAGGTAGTCGGTATGGCGGAGGCGGTTTTCCAAAGTCCATCGCCGGGTTTCATCGGCACAGTGTTTTCTACGAACTTTACGTCCGGTGAAAACTTCACGATCGAAGGATCGTGGGCGACCAGCCCAGCCAAATAGATATTGGTGGTCATGATCAGACAAGCGCGATCGCACTGCGGAGCCTGCGTCTGCGAAATCCGCGCCGAAGCGAGCAGCCCAACTACGACCAGCAAAATCGCGACTAATCTAAATGCAGTTTTCACTTTTTACCCCCCCCCCGGGAAAATTCAGTGTATATCCTACGCGATTGCGCGTTTCTGCCAAAGCTCCGCGCTAGCGATCCGCGCGCCTTCCACCAACGCTTCGAATTTCGCCCACATCACGGACGGCGCTGCACGTTGAATAAATTGTGCCTGGGCAAAGCCGCAGTCCGTGCCGGCAATCAGATTCTCGCGTCCCACGAGCCGCGCAAAGCGCACGATCCGATCGGCGACGAGCCGCGGATGCTCCACGGTGATCGTGTGATGCGTGATCACGCCGGGAATCAAAATCTTGCCTTCCGGCAACTTCGTGGTTTCCCAAACGCGCCACTCATGCTCGTGCCGCGGATTCGCGGCCTCAATCAAATACGCACCGGCGCGAACGCTCAGGATGAAACCGAGAATTTCCTCAAGCGGCGCGTCCGCGAGATGCGGCACGTGCCAGCTGCCGAAACAAACGTGGTAGCGCACGCGATCTTCGGGGATGCCCTGAAGCGCGTGGTTCAGCGCTTCGATCCGCAGCCCGGCCCACTGCCGATATTTTTCCGGGCTCTGCTCGACGTAGTGATCGTACATATTGGCGAGAACCGCGTCGTCTATCTGCACGAGCAGGCCCGATTCGTAAATCGCGCGATACTCCTCGCGCAAGGCGTCCGCGATGGCGTACACGTATTCTTTTTCAGTCGGATAATATTCGTTAACGCCGTCATATGCCGAGCTTGCTGGCGCGACGACCGGCAGAAACGCTTCCTCCACGTTTACCGCGCGCAGCGCCGCCTTCAGATTCGCGATGTCACGATCAATACTCGCGTGATCGCCATATTTGATCGGCCCGACGCAGGCTTCGGTCGGCACTCCCTTCGACATCCACGGAAATTCCGCCGCCATCACTTCGGGAAAGCGGTCGCGGTCGCGCCCCAGCCAGTAAACGGGACGCAATTGTTCAGGGCGATGCTCGAATCCGGTGATGCGTTCGAGAATGTAATTCGCCCAACTGGATTTGCCGAATTCGCCGTCGTTGACGATATCAATGCCGGCCTTGGCCTGAAGCTTCACGACTTCTGCGACCGACTCGCGCAAAGCCTGTTCGAAACGCTGCATATTCTCGGCCGACTCACCGGCAGTCGCGGCGAGATCCCGCAGGTGCTGTGGACGAACAATGCTGCCGACGTGCGTGGTCAAAATTCGGTTTTCGCTTCGTTTCATTTCGTGGCCTTCCCTGGTGCTGGTGATCGTTGCTGGTAAATCAGCTCCGACTCAATTTCGAGATGTGGATCCCGCCGGAGCGGTGATGGGCTCGAGCGTAGCCAAAATTTCCTTTCGACGATCTTCGAACCAGGGGGGCAAATGGAGCTTTGTGCCCAACTCGCTGGCCTTTTCGTCTTTTTCGAATCCTCCGGGCACATTGCAGCAGCACTCAACGAGAATACCGCCCGGCGATCGGACATACATCGAGTGAAAATAGAAGCGATCTTTGATTTCCGATGCGTCCGTGTAGCCGAGCTCCTCGTAGATTGCCTTCTGCGCCGCCATCGCTTCGTCGTCGGCGACCCATAGCGCCAAGTGGTGAACCGTTCCAGAGCCAAACGTCCAACTTCCGGGTGCGCGATCCGGCTCGTGGAGGAGTGTGAGAGTTTTGTTCGCCCCGCCGCTGCCGATCTCGAACCGATGGTACGCGCCGTCAACGCCCGTCTTCCGGAAGCCGATCGCTTCGGTAAGAAACTTTTCCTGCTCGGTCACGTCGCGGACCGAGAGCACCGTGCCGTGAAAGCCATGGATTGATTCGGACTGCGCAATTTCTTTCGTGGTCCAGCCTTCGCGCGTGTCGTCCTTGTCTTCCATAACCTCGAAACTGAGCCCAGCCGGATGGGTGAATCGAATCAAGCGCTGCCCGAACCGTTCCTTGATTTCGCTGTGATCGACCTTATGCTTCTTGAAATGATCCTGCCAGAAAGGCAGCGAGCCTTTCGAAACGGTGTAGGTGATTGACTGCACCTGTCCGGAGCCGCGCTTCCCCACAAGATTGCTGTAGGGAAACGTGGTCATGATCGAGCCCGGCTCGATATTCGCGTTCGAGTAGTACAAATGGTAGTGCGGAGCCTTTCCGTCCATCAGAATCGTTTGCTTGGCCAGCCGCTGGCCGACGATTCCTGTAAAAAAGTTGACGTCTTCCTGCGCTGCGCCGGCACACGCAGTAATGTGGTGATATCCAGTGGCAGGGTAGTTCATTGGGACCTCATTGCAGAACGAGTTCGGTTCGCAGTCTCGGAATCCTGCGGGGCCGCTCTTGGCGAACCCGCGCGTTGCGCAGACTCAACATCGTTCCGGGCGAGCCGAAGGTATCGTCCGGCTCCGCCTAGTAGATGCAGCGGGTACTTACTACGAGCTATCTGTCGCTGTCAATACGGGATTGTATGCAAGACGGAATTCAGTTCCACATTCAGCGACGGTATATATGGAGATAGATTCATTTGCGGCCGCTATATGCATACACTGTCTGTGACGCTGCGGTGGATTATTGAGTTTCTGTCGCCAGTCGCGTTATTGCGGATCGCCCCGTAGTGTGAGACTCTTTCGCGGGAAATTCGAGATGACCCTCACCCAACGATACAAAATGGCAGCTTTCGCGATCCTTTTACTTATGCTGGCGATGATTTTGGCCCGTCCCGCGATTGCGCAACAGGATCCGTCCGGGGAATGGTCTCCTCGATTTGATGAGGACCGTCAGGAGCGGCTGGCCGGCGCTGAAATTGGCGATTACCTTGGGCTGCCGATCAATCAGGCTGCGCGCCAACGCGCCGATAGCTGGGACGCGACGCTGATGGAATTGCCGGAGAATCAATGTCGCCAGCACGGATCGGATTACGGCTGGCGGGGCCCGTCGGGCCTGAGCATCTGGAAGGAGGTGGATAAGGCAACGCAGAAAGTGATCGCGTACCACACCCACCTTTCCGCGTACGGCGCGGAGCAAACCATATGGATGGACGGGCGTCCGCATCCACCCGATTACGCGCCGCACACCTGGGCGGGATTCTCGACGGGAAAATGGGAAGGCGACATCCTGGTGGTGACGACAACGCACCTGAAAGAAAATTGGCTGGGGCTAAATGGCGTTCCTCGCAGCGACATGGCCACAGCTACCGCGCACCTGATGAGGCACGGCAATTATCTGACGGTTGCTGCGATCACCTACGACCCGGTCTATCTAACCGAGCCGCTAATTCGGACGGTGGATTTCGTTTACAACGCCCAACAGCAGATGGCTCCGTGGCCTTGTGAATCCGTTGATGAGGTAGATCGCCCCGCGGGAGTTGTGCCGCATCATTTGCCGGGGACGAACCCTTTTCTCGACGAATTCGGAAGGAGATACGGAGTTCCGCTAGACGCGGCCCGGGGCGGAGCGGAAACGATGTACCCGGAATACATGCTCAAGCTGAAGAATATGAAAATCCCGCCGGCGCTTCCGAAGAATTCCAAGAGTCAGTAGCAACGGACGGGACCACGCCCCGGCAGGGCACTCGCTCTTTACTTGCCTCCTCTCCCGGCTAGCTCGGTGGCGCCCTCCCGCCCGAGTTTTCTGTTGCATGCAGTAACTATCGTAGTGTATACAATCTCTAACTTCGCGCTCCCCTAGATTTTTAAGAGCGCTTGGCTGCCGCCCGGGTAGAGGCCACCCCCCCTGCCCGGGCAGCGTTCATCTTCACGGCCTGTATTCCACGTCGAAATTTGAATGCGCACGCACTTGACGCGAGGTATTCCCGCTGTCGCCATTCACACGAAAAACTCATTCGCATCGAGCCATTGGGACGCTGCGCAGTGTCCTAATTTCGAGTCGCGCTTCTCAACTCCGCGCTTTCTAGTGACTCGGAGCTGAACCTGTCCCGAGCGCAGCCAAGGGATCTCCGATATAAAAAGCCAGTAAGAGGGGCCTCGACCCTGAGGGAAATGCCTCCGATCCCCTGCGCCGCTGTAACTCTCGCGTGCTCTGTTCCCTACCGGTATGCGTACTTTCCACAATAGACAGAGTTCCCAAAATACTTTAGCGTGAGTCGGGGCGGTTTTTGGCCCCGATGACAGGGCTCCCAGTGCCGACGGCGAGTCGAGTCTGGGAGATCAATCGGACGTTCGGTGCGCCCCGGCTCTCTCGACGAGCGCCGTATTGCTCTTTGACAATTTAGTGGTTTTTCGTGGCACAGACGCCCCTGTCTGTGCTCCTACGAGCGTCTCCTTGCTAGCTATTGTTGCGCGCCCGGGACGATTTCCCTGCCGGATTGTAGCTAGTCTGTTGTCCCGCCGCTCGGCACCGGCGAATCAAACTGCGCGAAATTAAGTGACACACCATGCAAAGTAATTTCTCGCGTAACTCCTTGAAGACAAAGGAAAGCGCCATCCACAAAGTGACACACTTTTTCGTGGCTACCGAAATTACGACACCACCGAACACTCGCGGGCGATCTCGCGACGCTCTGCGATTGCTTGCGCCGTGCGGAGTTGGTAACATCCGCGTGATTGGGGGGCGCCTGGAGGCCGAGCTTGCGCGCGGCCGCGGGCGGATCCCCGGATTCAGCACAGACTCGACAAGATTGGCGTGCAAATGGCCGGTAAGAATTCACGAGTAATCGTAAGAATTCGCGAAATGATTTTGCATGGCGAACTCCAGCCCGGCCAGCGGGTGAGAGAGGTGGAGCTGGCCAGCAGCCTCGGAGTTTCGCGAACTCCCGTCCGCGAAGCTTTGCCCATGCTCGCGCAAGAAGGGATCCTGATCCAGCTGGATACGCGCGGATTCGTGGTACGTGAATTTACTCGCAGGGAAATAATGGATGCTATTGACGTTCGCGGCGTGCTGGAAGGACTGGCGGCGCGCACACTTGCCGAACAGGGACCCTCGCGACGGCTGATGCAATCCCTGCATGATTGCCTCCACGAAGGCGACGAGATCTTTGCCAAACGGCACCTGATCGAATCAGACGAGGACCGCTACGGCGACATGAACAAACAATTTCATGCGCTGATCGTCCAGGGGGCCGGCAGCAAGGTCATTGCCGAAGCGCTCGAGCGCAATGGCCGCATCCCTTTCGCAGCGGCCCACGCAATCGCCTTTGACAAAGTGGACCTGCATCGGATGTTTGACATGCTGTGGTATGCCCACCATCAACATCATGCGATCGTTCAGTCGCTCGAAACTGGCGAAGGCGAACGCGTCGCGGCTCTGATGTTTGAGCATGCGGTTACAACAAAAGCCAGCATCAATATGGAGCGGAAATCCTGGCGATCAGACACCGATGGTGACGCGCCGAGAACTGCCGACTCAGGGCCCGGTAGCGAACCTCACAAATGAACGAGTTGCGGAGGAAGCATTTCAACACGGTGGTTCACACCGAATGAGAGATCGGATGGCCGATCGCAATTTCGGAGCGATTCTCTAAAGGGATGGCAGCGCCCTGCGATTGCAGTGCGGTGGGCTATGAATCTTTCGGTTAAGTATTCGATGAATTCATTGCTACCGAAGTGCGAGCCGAGGGGTCCCGCCAGGCGGCCAACTGATTCGAGCTATGTCCCCCTTGATTATCGCCGACACCAAGACGACGACTTGTTGTATACGCTTGTACACATTTGGGACCTGAGCGTATACTCTTTGTCGCCGTAAGAGTGTCAGGTGATTGAGGACTGAAGCGGTGGGCTTCCGTCCTCGTCCAGCGTTTCCCAACGCACACGTGTTGCCGCTGATTTCCCGCTAATCGCCAAAAGGAGATATGCCAGTGGGCCATAAGAGTTTAGAGGACCTGTTGCAAGCCACCGGGAATCCGGTGAAGCTGCTGCGCAATTCGCAAACTGGTCCATATGTCTATCCGGTTGTGCCCAGCGAGTTCTCGAACTGGAGAGATGAACAGCGCGCGTGGCAACAGACCTGCGTTCTCTTCAACCAGTCGTATCACATGACGGACATGTATGTTGAGGGTCCGGACGCGCTGAAGTTGCTGTCCGATCTTGGCGTAAACAGTTTCAAGGGCTTCGTGCCTGACAAAGCCAAACAATTTGTAGCGTGTAATTATGATGGTTACGTGATCGGAGACGTAGTTCTCTTCTGCCTCGATACGAATCTGTTTAATCTCGTCGGACGTCCTTCGATACACAATTGGGTTCAGTATCACTGCGAAACCGGCGGCTATAACGCGAAGGTGGAGCGGGACGAACGAGCTGCCGCCAGACTGGGACCAATCGTTCGCAAGGTCTACAGATTCCAGGTTCAGGGCCCGAATGCCATGAAAGTCATCGAGAAGGTCACGGGCAAGCCAGCCCCCGACATCAAGTTCTTCAATATGTCCAGGGTGACAATCGCCGGGCGGGAAGTCCGCGCGTTGCGTCATGGCATGGCCGGACAACCTGGACTCGAGCTGTTTGGTCCCTGGGCGGATGGCGATGTAGTCAAGGCGGCCATCGTTGAAGCCGGTCAGGAATTCGGGCTTCGGCAGGTTGGTGCGAGGGCGTATTCATCCAACACTCTCGAATCGGGCTGGATACCGTCGCCGATGCCTGCGGTCTATAGCGGCGAAAAGATGAAGGCCTACCGGCAGTGGTTGCCTGCCAATTGCTATGAGGCCATCGCTTCCCTCGGTGGCAGCTTTTATTCCGACAACATCACCGACTACTACCTCTCGCCGTATGATCTTGGATATGGGTCCATCGTCAAATTCGACCACGAGTTCATCGGCAAAGAGAGTCTTCAGAAAATGGCAGCCAGCCCGAAGCGGACGAAAGTGACGCTTGCCCTGGACAGCGAAGACGTGACAAAGGCTCTGGGGACCATGTTCCAGAAAGAAAACCGCGCGAAATATTTCGACTTTCCATCTGCGGTCTATTCGACGTTGCCATACGACAAAGTTTTGAGAGACGGCAAGATGGTCGGAATATCAACGTGGTGTGGATATAGCGCCAACGAAGGCAGGATGCTGACGCTCGCCATGATTGATAACGAACACAGCGAGCCAGGCACAGAAGTCACGTTCGTGTGGGGGGAAGAAGGAGGTGGGTCCTCGAAGCCCACGGTGGAACGCCATGTGCAAACTCCCATTCGAGCTGTTGTAAGCCCCGTACCTTACTCTGAAGTAGCGCGCGTCTCGTACCGGCCACAGAAAGTCGCCTACTGAAACAGCTCTTTCCTGACGTCCTTCTCGCTGAAGCGAGGAGGACGTCGGTTCGTTCCCCATCAGGTCCGCCCTCGTGCTGTTTTGCTTCTGCGAATTTGGGACCAACCAATTTACTATCGTCGTGACTGGCGTTCCTCGCCGGCGTCGCGGAGATATGGAGCCAAACATGACATCAACAGCGGGAGTGGTGCTGGTGGCCGGAGGTACGGGTGGGCTCGGACGCGCGGTAACACTGGCATTCCTGAAGGAGGATGCCCGCGTTACTGTCACCTATCGAAATCGGGATGAGCTGAACGCGCTGATGATGCTGGCGGCCGATAAAGCTTCTCAGATCGAAGGATACAATGTTGATGTCACGGACGAAGCGGAGGTCAGCAAGCTCATTGATGGAATTATCGGGCGACACGGGCGACTCGATGCATTGGTTAACACCGTAGGCGGTTATGCGGGTGGCGTGAAATTGTGGGAGCTGGATACCAAGGTCTTCGATCAAATGCTGGCGCTGAACCTGCGGTCGGGCTACGCGCTATCACGCGCTGCGGTACGGGTGATGCTGAAGCAAGGCAGCGGGGCGATTGTGAACGTGGCGGCCAAGGCGGCTATTGATCACAGCGCCGGCGCCTCTGCCTATGCGGCGTCAAAAGCGGCCGCGGTGGCGATGATGGACTCTCTCGCTGAAGATCTGAAAGGCAGCGGGGTGCGCGCGAATTCGGTTCTCCCCAGCATCATTGATACCGAAGCCAACCGGAAAGCGATGCCCACGGCTGATTTCGCGAAGTGGCCGAAGGCGGAAGATATCGCGCGCGTTATCCTGTTTCTGTGCAGCGACGATGCGAAAGTAATTCATGGAGCTGCCGTGCCCGTTTTTGGGAATAGCTGACACTCGTCCCGAAACAATTACGCGCCGCATTCAACGAGCTTCAGGAGGGAACGATTCTCGGGCACGAGAAGCGGCGGCAGCGGAAGAGCCGGGTTGCAGACTCTGCGCGGCTTCTGATATACAGTCCGCGCAGCTAGAGGGCTAAGGGGGATCACGTGCGCGGAAAACATCTGTTTGTTTGTGCGTTTGGAATTTTGGTCGTTGGCGCCATTCTTGGTCGGCCCAACTTGCTTCACGCGTTTTCGGGCGGTCCGCAGAGCGCATCGGATTCGAGCGCTTGCGACCGCACCTGCTTGAACAATTTTGTGGATCAGTATCTCGACGCCGTGGTGGCGCACGATCCTTCGCGGTTGCCCGTGACGAAGTTCGTCAAATTCACGGAGAACGGCCAGAAACTCGAGCTGGGCGATGGCTTCTGGAGAACGGCCACGGCCAAGGGGACATACAAATTCTACGTGGACGATCCACAGGCGGGCCAAGTGGGATTCGAGGGTACGATGCAGGAGGCGGGCCAGGCGGTGATTGTCGCCGTGCGATTGAAGATCGAGAATCAGAAAATTTCCGAGATCGAAACGATTGTGTCGCGCGGCCAGTTTGCGCAAGGCGGCGCCGCGAACCTGGAGAAACTCGGCAGCCCACGCGCTGCGTTTCTCGAAGAGATTCCGGCCGGTGAGCGCACGACACGACTCGAACTGATCAAGACGGCCAACAAGTACTTTTCCGGAATGCAGCAGGACGATGGGAAACACGATTATTCGTTCTTTGCCGATGACTGTAACCGCCTGGAAAACGGAATGCAGACCACCAATAATCTCAATCCGATGCCGGGCTTGACCGCGGCGGGCACGCCGCGCCCCGCTCCTTCTCCGAAGTACGATCCAGCGTTGAAGCCGACGACCTACTCCGCAGGATGGTCTTGCCGGGACCAGTTTCAATCCGGATTGCTCCATTTTGTGTCGCTGATTCGGGACAGGCGCTATCTCGTCGTCGATCAGGAACGCGGAATCGTTTTCAGCTTCGTATTCTTCGATCACCAGGCTGGAAACACCCGCAACTTCGAAACGCCTGATGGCCGCCCTGTTACCGCCGGGCCCACGACGCCCTTCACATGGGAGATCGCGGAGATATTTAAGGTTCGGAAAAATCAGTTGCACGAAATCGAAGCTGTGCTGACTCAGGGGACGTACGGGCAAGGTTCGGGGTGGAGCAGCTGGGAGAATTCGAGATCAGATCAACCACAGTGGTAGCGATCGGAGATTCACCCATTAGCGGAGGAATCGTGCGCGGAAAATGGCTCATCGCGGGTGCGGCTGGCGTCCTGATCCTTGGTGCCTTGGTCTTACTATCGAACGAGGTTCGAGTGTCGGCTGCTCCGGCGAGCCCACCCGCTTCCAATTCTTGCGACCGCGCGTGCCTCAATGGCATCATGGACCAATATCTCGCGGCAATGGTGGCGCACGATCCGTCGCATTTGCCGCTCGCGAAGACGGTGAAATTTACAGAGGATGGCGTGCCGCTCGAGCTGGGCGATGGCCTGTGGGCAACAGCATCCGGCCTGACTAATTACAAAGTTTACTTCGACGAGCCGGCGATGGGCGGCGCGGGCGTGTTTGCCCTGGTTCAGGAGAATGGGAAGCCGGCGATATTGCACGTGCGCCTGAAGGTGGTGAACCAAAAGATCACGGAGATCGAGACTCTGGTCGCGCGCAAGGAAACGACGTCTCTTTTTGGCGTCGAAAACCTAACGGAGCCTCGGCCCATTTTTCTCGAATCGGTTCCTGCGACCGATCGGCCGTCACGTGCGGAAATGGTCTCGATGGTAGGTAAATACTTCGACGGAATCGAGCAGGGGAATGGCGATATTGTGCCCTTCGACAAGGACGCGATACGAATCGAGAACGGAATTCAGACTTGCCCGGGGTCTGCGACTTCGCCGCTCGGAGCGCTAAGCTGCGGGGCGCAACTCAGCACCAAAATCTTCACGTACATCCACACGATCAGTCCGCGCAGATTTCCGATTGTGGATGACGAACGAGGACTGGTGCTGGCGATCGTGCGCTTCAACCATCCCGCCACGTCTCAGACGGTCGAGGTGGCAGGCCACGGCATGATGACCATGGGGCGCTATTCGCAGTGGCCGAACAGCACGGAAATCGCCGAACTTTTCAAAATACAGGACCGCAAGATCAAGGAAATCTCGGCCGTCATCGTCACACAACCCTATAAGGCGCCAACGGGCTGGGAGTAGCCGGCCGCAACACTCCGCTAGACCGCGATGTAGCCGTATCGCAGATTGGTACGGTGCGCGCCGGACTTGATGTAATCCTCCTTTAGCGCCGCGAAGCGATCCATCTTTCCCCATTTTGCGGGCGCTTTGTAATCATAGAGACGCGCGGAATTCCCACTAAAGATTGCCGTTTTGACCGGTCCATCGGCCGCGCCGAGAGGATGCAACGCGAATTTCTGCTGCATGTCTTCCGGAATTTCGAGGCGACGCAGACCTTCGATCTGCCATTGCGGCGAGCCGGTCCAGAGCGCGTCGGTGCCCCACACGACGTGATCGGCGCCGAGGCCCTTCACCAGCGTGCCCACAATGAACGCGGCAAGCTTCGGCTGCGCGACCGTGCTCAACGCAAAAACCTGTCCGAGATCGCCGTAGACATTGGTGACGCCGAACTTCGCAGGAATCTCGGCGAGATCGCTGACCCATTCGTTGCGGCCGGTCTTTTCAACGGTGGCCCAAGCTTCGGCTGCGTCGGAGCCTCCGCCGCCCACGTTGCGAAAGCCGGAGTGATAAATGATGAAGTTCAGCTGCGGCCAGTCCTTTGCCGCTTTACCGACGTCACTCACATCCGCGTAAGGCCGCAGCCGCGGATACTGGCTGTCCAAAGATGGAGGGAAGAGACCTTTGTGAACGCAAACGTTCTTGATGCCCGCCTTCTGCATTTTTTCGTAGCCGAGGTAAGTCACTTTTTCATCGTCCATGCGCCAGGGGTAGCGCGCGAGGTCTTTGTGCGTGTTGTCGCCGATGGTATAGCCCTTCACTGAATCGGGCTTGAGCGCCAGGCCGCGATCGAGATCTTCGAGCCAGCCCGGCTTGCCGGGAGTGAAGATTGCGTGGCTCATCAGGCGCTTGGAACCGGCGGCTTTGTTCACCTTCGCGCGGGATTCCGCCATCATCTCGTTGGTCAGGAACCAGTCCTGAGGAATATCGGAGGGTGCGCTCGATATAATGGCAACCTTCGTATCGCTATCGAGAAAAATCTCCTTGAAATAATTGTTGTACTTCAAATCTTCGATGGTCTGCTTCTTGCCCTTCAACTCCGGATTCCAGCCAGAGTCTCCAACCGCCTGGCGCATCATGACGAACCCGGTGAGCCGCGTATCGTCGCGCAGAAAATGAGTGTGTCCATCGAAGATGAATTGATCCTGCAGCAGGCTCGCGCGCTCGTCGGCCAGCTCCGGAGTGGCGGCCTCGGCGGCGGTGACGTCGAAAAGGGCGCCGTAAACCTTATTCATCGCAAGAAATGCTGTAGCCATGCCGGCGGCCGTAGTGAAAAATGATCTACGGCTGATGCCCTGCTTGCGGGCGAGCTTGTTGCCCATGTCCTTCAACTCCGCCTCGACCTTGCGCTGCTGCTTGTTCTGCCGCTGCGGGTAATACTCATCGCTCGAGACGATCTGCGTGGGGATTGGCGATGGGAAAGACGAGGTCTCGGCGGGCTTCAGCTTCTTGAGTTCTTCGCGACTGAGGAATCCGCTCATGATGTCCTCCCGGCGTGGAAGCGCGTTCGGAGGAATGATATGAGATTTCGTGGGCGGCCGCAAACGGCGCGGAAACAGGTCAGCCGTGCGTTGTTGCGTCCGGTGTTACTGTGTGGTTAGATACAAAAATTCTCGCTTGAATCGTGTGTTTGAATCGAGGAACCCGTGGAGACCGCCGAACTCCGGCCTCTGAGTCTGGGAGAACTCCTGGACCGCACGTTTACTCTCTACCGCAATCATTTTTGGGTGTTCGTGGGCATCATGGCGGTACCAGCTTCCTTCGGGATTCCCGTGAATTATCTGATCCTCGCGCTCCAGGGTAATGCGCTGTCTGCCGGGAGAACCCCGCTAGTTCCGTCTCCTGGATTGATTCTGGGTTTCGTTGGTGGTTTCTTTGCATTTGGAATTCTTCTGATACTCGTGCACTCCATTGCGCTCGCGGCCGTCACTCATGCCGTATCCGAAGCGTACCTGGGGCGCAGGTCAACCATTCGCGAGTCCTATGGGAGCATCCGGGGGAAATTCTGGAGGCTGATGGGCGTCATCCTGAATATCGGCATTCGCCTGCTCGGAATCATGGTGCTGGTGTTTGTGGTCATCGCGGGCGTCGGCGGGGTGCTCATCGCCGCTAGTGCTGCTGCCAGGGGCCAGGCGGTTGTGGCGGCGATCACCGTGCTTCTGGTGTTGTTCGTATACCTCTTCGGCGCCGTCGCGTTCGTCTATCTTGCGCTGCGCTATGCCGTTTCGATTCCAGCGTTGATGTTGGAAAACCTCGGCGTCCTGGCCACGATTCGTCGCAGCGTGCAACTCACGCGCGGGCGCCGGGGACATATTTTCATCGCATTCCTGCTGGCCGCGATCATTGGATATGTGGGATTTATCGTGTTCCAGGCGCCCTTTACGATCGCGACGATGGTTACGTTGATGCGCAATCACCATCTGCCGACATGGCTGGCCCTCTCGACGTCCGTTTTCGGAGCGCTTGGCGGAACGGTGACGGGCTCAATCTCCATGATCGTTCTGGTGCTCTGCTACTACGATACGCGGATTCGCAAGGAAGCCTTTGATCTGCAATTCATGATGGCGTCGCTCGATCGCCCTTCGCCCGCGGCAGGCACGGTGCCTTCGGCGTGAAACGCCCCCGACAGACGAAATCCCGGCGTGCGGGAATCTGGAACGTGGCGCGCTGCCTGATTGCTCTGCTGGCAATTCTCGCCGTCTGGCCGGCGAATAGCTTGTGTCAATCGGCGAGTTCGGCCCCATCACAGCAATCACTCACTTTGCAGGAGTACATTACCGAGCTCGACCGCTATTCCGCAATTCTGAACGCCTCGCCCGCCGATCCAGCGGCAATACATGAGCTACGCACGACGCTGCCTGTGAGCTGGACGGTAACAGCCGGTGAGACCCACTACACAGTTTCAACAGACTGGCTGACCGGCGCGCTTGCGGGAATCGAAAAGAATCCGGTCGCGAACAGCGATGGTCTCGCGCAGATTCGGGCCAGGATCAAGGCCTACCGCGAAGAAGCGCAGGCCATGCAATCTACGGCAGCATCGCAGAATCTGGCGCAATCGCGCACGCGCCTGAATTCCATCCTGAGCGCTCGAGAATTCCGCGGGCAACGAGGACCGACCTGGCTGGACGCGCTCAAGGCGCGGGTGTGGTCGTGGATCGTGCGGCAGCTCGAACGGATTTTTGGACGGCTGGGCGGCTCGAAAACGATCGGAAATATTGTCGCGTGGACGGTGATCACACTGGCGTGTCTAATTCTGCTGATTTGGATGGTGCGATTTTTGCTGCGTGCCGGATCGCGGGCGGAAATGAATTTGAGCGGCGCGACTCCAGTGAACCGCGACTGGCATCGCTGGCTGCGCGACGCACGAACTGCCGCCGGACAGGGCGACTACCGCGCGGCAATTCACGCGGCATACTGGGCGGCCATCGTGCGGATGGAAGAAACGAATGCGCTCCCGGAGGATCGCTCACGAACCCCTCGAGAATCCCTGAGATTGATCCGACAAGAGAGCGCTGATTACGCGCCGCTTCTGCGACTGACGCAGCGATTTGAGCTGGTGTGGTACGGCTACCGGTCCGCGACCGACGCGGATTGGAGCGATGCAATGCGGCAATTGGAGACACTTGGATGCCTGCGTTCCTCGACAGCCGCGATCTCCGGTTCCTGATCGGAGCGGGAGTCGTCCTGGTTGTGCTGCTCGGAGTTACCTTCGCGGTGGGCCCCGCGCCGGCACAGCAATCGCTCGGATACCCTTCGAGCTACACATCCGAATGGGCAGGGGCCAAGGCTGCATTTCTGCTGTTGCAGGACGAGGGATATCAGGTAGAGCGCTGGGAAAAATCTCCGGAAGATCTCCCCGGTAACCCTGGTGCCGCGTTGCTCGTGTTAGCCGAACCGTCCCAAGGCGCTTCGGCGAGCGAGCTGGCCGCAATTCGCAGATTCGTCTCCGGCGGCGGACGCGTGCTGGCGATAGGCGCGAGCGCGGCGGACCTGGTCCCCGATCTCAATGCCTCGGCCGCGGAGGAGTGGAAACCGGAGCCGAAAACTTATTCAGCGTTGTTGCCTTCGGCCGTCACGCGCGAGGCCCCTGAGATTTCGATGGTCGCACCGGATACCTTTACTTCGAGCACGCATCCATGGCTCGCGCTTTACGGGCATGACGATGAGATTGCGGTCATTTCTTATCGAGTGGGGAAGGGTGAGGTTATCTGGTGGGCATCGGCAACGCCGTTAACGAACGGCTCCATCCGCGAGAAAAACAATCTGGCATTTTTTCTGAATTGCATCGGCGCGCCCGGCGCCACCAGCGTGTACTGGGATGAATATTTTCACGGGGCCCGCGCGTCCATGATTTCCTATTTTGCGAACGGTCCGGTGCCGTGGGCTGGATTGCAAGTCTGCATCGCGTTTATCGCCGTCCTGTTCACATTTTCGCGGCGAGCGGGGGCCATGCGCATGCCTGCCGTCGAATCGCGGCTCTCGCCGCTGGAATTCGTCGAAACGCTGGGCGACCTTTATCAATCTGCGCACGCTTCTCCACCGGCCGTGTCCGTGGCGTACCGGCGCTTTCGGCTGGCGCTCTCACGCAAACTTGCCACCTCCTCTAAAGTAAAGCTTCCGGAGCTTTGCCGCGCCGCCTCCAGCCGATTCGGCTGGCCGGAAGACGCGCTTCTGGATACACTCGCCCGCTCTGAACGAGCGATGCGCAATATCAACCTTGACGAGAAAGAGGCGCTCTATCTGGTGCGCCAGCTTCACGATTATTCGGCGCGCCTGGAGCCCAAGGGCCGGGCCGAACAGGAGAACCCCGCATGGAGATGAGCGCTGCGGCGTTGGCTTCGCACGTCCGCAAAGAGTTTTCGAAGATCATCGTGGGCCAGACCGACGCCGTGGACCAAATGTTTATCGTGGTCCTGACGGGAGGGCACGCGCTGATCGAGGGCGTCCCGGGACTGGCAAAAACGCTCGCAGTGAAATGTCTCGCGCATATCTTTAATTTGCAGTTCCAGCGGGTGCAATGCACTCCCGATCTGATTCCCGCGGATATTCTGGGCGGCAATATATTTCAACCCGCGGACGGAACATTTCGCATGAATCGCGGTCCGGTATTCACCGATTTGCTGCTCGTGGATGAGATCAACCGCATGCCGCCCCGCACGCAATCCGCGCTGCTGGAATCTATGGAAGAGTTCCAGGTGACGCTTGACGGCGTCAGTTATCCGCTGTCGCGGTCGTTTGCGGTGTTCGCCACGCAGAATCCGGTCGAATTCGAAGGCACATATCCTCTGCCCGAAGCGCAGCTCGACCGTTTTCTGATGAAGATTCGCATCCGCTATCCAGAGGCCTCGCAGGAATCCGAAATCCTTTCGCGCTATCAGGGCGGATTCGAAGCGAGGGACTTGGATCGCGCGGGACTCGAGCGGCTCACGAAGGAAGCGCTGCAAGCCGCGAGGGAGGAATCCGCGCGCGTTCGAGTGGAGCCCAAACTCTTCGATTACATCGTCGCGATCGTTCGCGCTACGCGGGATTCCGCGGCGGTCAGTCTGGGAGCAAGTCCGCGCGCCGCGGTGGCGATGATGCTCGCCTCGAAAGCGATTGCCGCCACGCAAGGCCGCGACTTCCTGATTCCAGACGACGTGAAGTCCGCGGCACCTTCCATCCTGCGCCATCGCATGATGCTGAAGCCGGAGGCGGATCTCGAAGGCGTCACACCCGATCAGGTGATCGCCGAAGTTTTAGCGGGCATTGCAGTCCCTAAATAACCCCGTGAACCGACTCGCCCCTCCAAATGTGACTGCGCGAGCCGAGCGCGCCGGACGTTTCCCGTTCGCGTTCGGGCGGCGATTCTTTCTCCTTCTATTTGTGGGGCTGGTGTGGATTGCACCCGCGTGGCGGGAGCCGCGCTTCCTCTACGCGCTTGCGCTCTGGGACGTGGTGGTTTTCGCGCTATGGGCTTTGGACCTGAGTCGCATGGCGCGACCGGAACAGCTTGAGGTGACGCGCGTGTGGGGCGAGCCTCTGGGCCTCACGAAACGGATGCCGGTCACGCTAGAGTTGCGAAATTTCTCCGGCGGTGTGATCTCCGCCAAGGTCACCGACGAAACGCCGGAAACATTCTGCCGCGATCTACCTAGCGTCGACATCATCGCCCCCGCGAACGGCGCGCGGAGCGCTTCGTATCCAATCGAGCCTCGCTCTCGCGGCGATGTGCGCTTCGGCAATGTATGGCTACGCTACCAGAGTCCAGTGGGCTTGGCCGAACGATGGGCGCGAGTGCAGTTGCCGCAGACCGTCCGCGTCTATCCCAACATCGAAGAAGCGCAGCGCATGCGCATCTACCTGATCCGCAGCCGTCAAATCGAGCTCGAAAAGCGATTGAAGCGGCAGCGTGGGCATGGGCGTGAGTTCGAAAGCCTGCGCGACTATCGCGAAGGCGATGAATTCCGCGACATCTGCTGGAGTGTAACGGCGCGCCGCGGAAAGTTGATCACCAAAGTACATCAGATCGAGCGTAGCCAGACGATCTGGCTGGTGCTCGACGCCGGCAGGTTGCTGCGAGCGCGGGTGGATCGCCTGACCAAGCTCGACTACACCATCAGCGCCGCGCTGAGCCTCGCGCAGGTGGCATTTTACTCCGGCGACCGAGTTGCACTGCTCGCGTACGGCCGCAAGCCGCAACAGCGGGTGGGCCCGGGCCGAGGCGTCCCTCACCTGCGCGTGCTGATGGAAAGCATGGCTCAGGTGCGAGCGGAAGCGTTTGAGGCCGATCATCTGCTGGCAGCGGAAAGCCTGCTATCGCAGCAGAGCCGCCGGAGCTTGATTGTATGGCTGACGGACCTGGCGGAAACCGCGGCAACGCCGGAGGTGATCGAGTGCGCCGCGAAGATGGCCACGCGGCATCTGGTGCTGCTGGGAATCATAGGGCAGCCTGAAATGCGCCGACTGGTTGCGGCGGGCCCCGAAGATGCGAGCGGCATGTATCGTTACACCGCCGCGCTGGAAGTGGTGCAACGGCGCGAACTCCTGCTCCGGAGATTGCGCCAGCAAGGGGCGCTGACTTTGGAAGTTGACGCCTCGCGAATGTCCACCGCGCTCGTTAATCGGTACCTTGAGGTGAAGGAACGCAGCCTGCTCTAGACGGATGCGGCCGCGTCGTTCGCGATTTCGCGAAGGGCATTTTCAGAGGGCGCGATTTCGCTGAGCGCCGGCAGGTCGGTAGGAGAAACTTTGGGACTTTTTCGCATCAGGTAGAGTAGAAGCAAGCCGAACAATCCGGCCGCGAGAGTGTACTTCCATTTGACCGCAATTTCGGACGGCGAAACAAACCCCTCAACAGTCCCCGCGACAATGAGCATGGGAATTATCCCTAGCACCAAACGCACTGCGCGCGCTCCTTCGTGAGCTATCGAGGCGCGCCGCGGCAAGGTTCCGGGAAACAGAAGTCCTTTCGCCATCAGAAGTCCCGCTCCGCCCGAGATGAAAATCGCCGGCAACTCGAGCACGCCGTGCGGCGCGACGAAACTCATGAGCTGCCCCAGCATCCCGGCCCGCCAGCACGCTCCGGAAATCACGCCGAAGAGCAATCCATTGAACGCAAGCATATAGAGCGTTCCGATTCCGGCTGTGATTCCAAGCGCGAAGATGGTGAGCGAGACGGCCAGATTGTTCGTCATAATGGCGCTGGATGCCAAAGGCTTCACGGTAACGATCGAATGAGTCCACATCTGCTGCTTCTCGATCGTGTCCATCATTGCGGGACCCAGGATGTACCGCTGAAATCCGGGATCGGCGATGGCGACCATCAGGCCCGCCGCAGCCGTGGCAAAAAAGATGGCTGTCGCGAGGAGCGTGTACGGCAGAGTGTCGTGGAATATTTGCGGAAACGTCTCACGGTAAAATTTAATGATTCCGAGGGGCCGCGAGCGGCGCCCCATATAAATGAGGTTATGCGCGCGTCCGAGCAGTTGATTCAGATAGTGGGCCAAGTTGCGACTAGAAGCGTCTTCACGGATCGTTGCGAGGTCGGAAGCAGTCTGACGATATAATAAAGCCAATTCCTGCAGCTCAGTGTGGGTGAGGGCGCGCACACCGCTCCGGCCCGAGCGCGTAAGGAGCTCGTCGATTCGCGCCCAATAGGGGCGCCGCTTCTGAAGCCAGCTGGTGGAGATCACCGATGTCCTCGGCAGACAAGCTTACCATCGAAACCCCGGAGCAGACTTCGCTCGAGTTTCCACTTGCCGGAATCGGCAGCCGCTTTCTGGCGGTCGCGCTCGATACGTTGCTGCAAATTGCGGTTTATCTGCTCCTGGGCTTGATCGCAGTGCTCGTGGCGTCGTTGGGCGTCACCGGAAACCTGGGGAACCAATGGGGCGTCGCGATCCTGATATTCATCGCCTTCACGGTTCAATTCGGTTACTTTGCGACGTTCGAAACTTTTTGGAATGGGCAAACGCCCGGCAAGCGCTGGACGCACTTGCGTGTGATTCAGGATTCCGGCCGCCCGATTAACGCCTATGACGCGATCCTTCGAAACTTGCTGCGGATTGTAGATTCCCTACCGAGTCTTTACGCGATCGGAGTGGTCACCATGCTGATCAGCCCGGAAAACAAGCGAGTAGGTGATTACGCAGCGGGCACCGTGGTGGTACACGAGAAGCCGCTGCTCGGCGTCGGCTCGATCTGGAGCGTAGCGGCGGCCCCGAGCCAGGTACCGCCGGCGATTTCGTCGGCGCAGCTCAGCATGGATGAACTGCAGCTTGTGGAGACATTCTTCGAGCGCCGCGCGAGTCTTGATCCGGAGGTGCGCCGGTCCATGGCGCGCCAGATTGCCGGGCGCCTCGGTGAGCGGTTGAACGTGCCCGCTGAATCGCGGCCGGATTCGGAGAAATTCCTGGAAGCCCTCGCAGAACAGCGCCGCAGCTCAGCGCGCTTCCACTAGTCGAAGTATCCTCAGATCAGCGAAGCATCATCGGCGCGAGCAATGCGTATTGCACCCATACGTCGTCAACGGGCTTGCGTTCCTGCGCCCAACGTACGCTCGAGACATCCGAGAGCGGCTTGTCCGTATGGAAGTATTTCTGGTAAGCGGAAATCCAATTGGTAGCGATGTCGCGCTGGGCCGTCGGCAAGTCCAGCTTCCCGTCGCACACGAGCTGGCGGAGGTGATTCTCCAGCTCGTCCTTCACATGAGCGTTCCACTCCGTAGTGGCGTACGGCTCGGGCCAGAGATTTCGAATGTCGTCCGTGCCTCCGAGCTCCGGCGTAATCAGGTGATCCACTTCGAACTCGCGGGGCTGGGATCGGTCCATTCCATATTCATGAAATACGGCCTGGCGGACGGTCATGGGGATCGTGGCCATCTGGTCGGACGGCCCTGGCGTGCAAACCTGGCTTGTGTTGATCGGGCGCGTCGCGCCGGGAGTCAGGTTTGGTTGAGGGAGCAGCGGACCAGAGTCAGCCGAGGCCATGAGGGGTCGCGAATCGCGCCGGAACATGTCTAGGGAGATCAGCCGAAGACCGAGCGCCGCAACCAGGAATACCGCCGCCACATACGCCCACCGATTTCCTACGAATAGGCTCGCCAATTGATGCCGCCACACGGAGCGCCGTAATCCGCCTGGCGCTGCCGCCAACTTCGCCCGCAGGGCCACGCGAGATTCGGCGGCGGACTGCACTTCCGGGGTGATTTCTTCGTGGTGTGCGCGATCAAAGTCGGAAATCATCGACTGGAGCTTGTCGCTGCGCTCGCGACATGCCGCACAGGCGGCTAAATGGGCGAGGACTTGCGCCTCACGCCGTGGCGGGAGCTCCAGGTCCCCCGCGCGAAGCAGTAGCTCGTCCGACAGGTGGCGATTCTCGTGTCGCATACTCTTACCCTCAGCCCGCCCGCTCGAGCCGACCAATTGAGCGAGCGAGCGAATTTGATACCGCACCGAGCGACATCTCGAGTGCGCTGGCGATTTCGCGATACCGCAGCCCTTCGGCGCGCAGGTAAATGCACCACTGATCCCGCTCAGGAAGCGCGTGAACGATCGCGAGCAATCGCGCCTGTCGCTGGATATCCGCAAGTTGTTCTTCGGGATTTGTGGCCGGATCGAGATGAAATTCCACGAGGCTGCTGTCCGGATCCAATCTTGCCTGTTGCTTCTTCTTCCCGTTGCGGTGCTTCAACGCGAGGTTGTGCGCGACTCGAAAAACCCAGCCTCGAAGATTCGCACGGGATCTGCCCAGCTGCAGATGCCTGAATAAGGACAGAAACACTTCCTGAATGATGTCCTCGGCATCGTGCGCATACACACCGAGGGAGAGGACGTATCGCAGGAGCCGGTTGCGCATCTGATCGAAGAGGAGCATCACTTCTTCTTCGATCGCTATTCCCGGCGCAGCCGCCGAAAGCGGGACTTCGGTAGCGCTCGAATACGGCAGCTCGATCGTTGAATCTGGTATGAGGGCCCGCATCTCTTTCTCTCAGATTGCGTGGCCATTTTACATCTTTTCGCATTGGTTTTGCCCGCTGCTATGTACTGCTCGTGGGACGCACACTTTTCCAAAATAAACACTGAACAAGAGCACTCCACGGGGAATAATCAAATGTAGGACATCAGGACCAAGGGCCCTCCATCCATGACGAGCGTGACCAGAATCCTCATGCTTTTCTTACTGTTCGTCGGGGTGCTATGCGCCCAAGGCAACAACGGCGAATTGCGTCTGAAAGTAACCGACCCATCCGGCCTCGGCGTGAAAGCAACGGTTAAGGTCGTCAGTCAAGCCAACGAGTATCGAAATACCCTTACGACCAACGATCAGGGCAACTTGGACCTTCAACGCCTGCCATTCGGTACCTACCAACTTGAAATCAATCAGACCGGGTTCGCCGAGGCCTCCCAGACCATTGACATTCGTTCGACAATTCCGACGGATTACACAATTCAGCTCAAAATCTCATCGGTGAGCCAATCGGTCAACGTGAGTGCGTCGAATACTTTGATCGATCCCGATCAGGCCGGGTCCGTCAATCAGATTGGCTCGTCCTTCATGCAAACCCGGCTTAGCTCAGTTCCGGGCCGCTCCATCCAGGATCTCGTGAATTCTCAGCCCGGCTGGCTGTACGAGGGTAATGCTGTGTTGCATCCTCGCGGGTCTGAGTATCAAACGCAATTCGTGGTGGATGGCATCCCTCTCACGGATAACCGCTCGCCCAGCTTCGGACCTGCGATGGATGCTGACGACGTACAATCAATGAGCATTTACACTGCGGGAATCCCTGCCGAATACGGCCGAAAAATGGGCGGAGTGGTGGAAGTCAATACGATAGAGGATTCCCAACCAGGATTCCGCGGCCAGGTAGTTCTCTCAGGCGGCAGCTTCGATTCCGCCGGGGCTTTTGCGCAGGGTCAGTATGTTTGGGGCAAGAACACACTCGCTGGAACCGCCAGCGGCAGCATGACCGATCACTATCTCAACCCGGTTGTTCCGCAAAATTTTACAAACAGCGGCACTCTCGGCGATTTCTCCGTCCAATATTCACGGGATCTGACGCCGAAGGATCGCTTGAATCTAAGCGTGCGACACGAGCTTTCCCGCTACGAGTTGCCGAACGAGCAGGTACAGCAGGCTGCCGGGCAGCTTCAGACCGCTGACAACTTCGAAACGATGGGGATCGTCTCCTACGAGCACACATTCTCATCCAATATGGTCGCCGACCTTCGTGGCATGGTCCGGAACAATTCGAACGACTTTTATTCCAACCCGGAGTCCACGCCGATCGAGGTTTTTCAGCACAATTGGTTTCGCGAGGGTTATTTCAAGGGCAGCATGACGATCAATCACGGTCGCCACGAGATCAAGGTGGGGGTTGAATCCGACAATACGTACCTGAACGAAAACACAGCCTATAACATTACCGATCCCGATGACTGCGGCACTGGCGATGACGCCTTTGGGGGTTTCCGACCCATGTTCGCAGTACATCCGCTTGGCGCGCCGGCCGGCGGCACGGCGTGCACCTTCAGTTTCTTAGCCAATCGTCCGGATCTAGAACAGTCTGCGTTCGTACAGGACCTCATCCACTTGGGGAATTGGACGATCAACGCCGGTCTACGGTGGGATCACTATCAGTTGGTCCTGAATCGCCAGGCCGTTGATCCGCGCTTCGCCATCTCGCGCTACTTTCCCTCCGCCAACGTCGTGCTGCATTTTTCCTACGACCGCGTCTTTCAAACACCTTCGTTTGAAAACCTTCTGCTCTCCAGTTCGCCGGAGGTGGAGTCCATTGATCCTGAGAACTTTCTCCGCCTGCCCGTGGAACCTTCCGAAGGGGATTACTACGAAGCGGGAGTAACGAAAGTTTTCTCCAACAAAATGAGGCTGGACGCCAACTACTTTCGCCGGCTCGTAGCTAACTATGCGGATGACGATCAAATTGACAATACCAGCATTAGCTTCCCGATCGCATTCCGAAAATCCGTCATTTACGGCGCGGAAACGAAGATCGAGGTTCCCGACTGGCACGGTTTTTCAGGTTTCGCGAGTTATTCTTGGGAAGTCGGCAATGCCTGGTTCCCCGTAACCGGCGGCCTGTTCTTCGGCGACGATGCCACGGACGCGGAAACTCAGTTGACCGGCCATTTCCCGGATTCGCAGGATCAGCGCAATACGGTTCGTGGACGCGTTCGCTATCAGGTCACGCCGCGCTTCTGGGTCGCGTTCGGAGTTCAGTATGACACGGGCCTGCCGTTCGAGTTTGAATGCCCGGACGACGAAACTCAGGAACAGTGCATTGCCGGGGAAGTCGCCACATACGGTCAGGCGGTCGTGAACCGCATTAATTTCAACCGTGGCCGCATCTATCCTTCATTCCAGGTGAATGTCTCCGCAGGAGCGACCCTTTACAAATCCGAGCGCCTCAACATGCAGTTGCAGGTTGATGGACAGAACCTCAATAACGTCCTGTGGGTGATTGATTTCGGCGGCCTGTTCTCCGGCAACGCCATCGGTCCCCCGCGAAGCTATTCTCTCCGGCTGACGACAAATTTCTAGGAGTTCCTGGGATTGCGCGGGCGGCGCGGGCGCGGCGCGCGTGAGGGTCGTTGCCGGATCACCTCGAGCATTTCCTGTGCGGCGGCACTTAGCGGGCGATCCCGTCTGTACACGAGATAGAGCTTCCGCGTCACACGCATCTGGTGGATTCTCAGCTCGCGCAGATCGCCGCTCGCCACTTCCCGCTCCACGCACATTCGCGGCACGATGGCCACGCCCTGCTTCATTTCCACAAAAAGCTTGATGCTCTCGATCGTCGGCAGCTCCACATCCATCAACAGGGGCACGCGGTGACGCGCAAACATCTGCACCACGCGCTGCCGATAGGGGGACTCGACAATATGCGCGACGAACGTTTCTTGTCTTAGATCGCTGATGTCCACTTCCCGGCGTTTCGCCAGCCGGTGGCCAGGCCATACGACCAGCACCAGCGAATCGCGATAACATTCCACGGTCTCTAGGTCGCGTTCCTCCGGAAGATAGGAAATCACGCCGATATCGAGATGATGGTTCATCACCTCGCGCGGCACGTCGCGCGAAAATACTCGATGCACCTTCACGTGAATTCCAGAATGAAGCTGCCGAAACCGCGCGAGCGCCGGCAGCAGCGCGTGGATCGAGCTTTCGTTCACGCCGAGCGACACTTGGCCCCGCTCCAGCCCTCGCAATTCCTTCATGCCCTTGCCAATTTCCTCGCGCAGATTCAGCATCCGGTCCGCATATTCCACGAGCAGCAATCCGGCGTCCGTCAGCGTCTGCGTACCCGAGCCACGAACGAACAGAGGCTGCCCCACCCACTCCTCGAGCTTCCGGATGGAGATGCTCACCGCGGGTTGTGTCCGATAAAGTTTTTCAGCCGCGCGCGAAAAGCTTTGCTCTCGAACCACAGCCTGAAATACCTGCAACGACGCCAGATCCACGGTTCCCCCTCGAAAAAGCGATTTCCTCTATATAAGAGAGATTTATCCGGGTTGCAACCATTATAAATTGGACTCCTTGCGCCATTCGCGGTTCACTGGCACTATCAAAGGAGTTGCCATGGATAACGTGCAGATTTTCGACACCACGCTGCGCGACGGCGAACAGTCTCCCGGTTTTTCGATGAACCGCGAGGAGAAGCTTCAACTCGCCAGGCAAATCGAACAGCTCGGTGTGGACGTCATCGAAGCGGGCTTCCCCATCGCATCACCCGGAGACCTGGACGCAACGCGGGCCGTTGCCTCCGAAATCAAGCATTGCCGCGTAGCGGCCCTCGCCCGCGCGAAACAGGACGACGTAGAAGCCGCCCTGCGCGGACTCGAGCCTGCCGCCAAACCCCGCCTGCATGTTTTTCTTGCCACTTCAGACCTGCATCTGAAATACAAATTGCGGACCACGCGTGAACAGGCGCTCGAACAGATCGCGAAAATGGTGCGGTTTGGACGGCAGAATTGCGAAGAAGTGGAGTTCTCCGCCGAAGATGCAAGCCGATCGGACATCGAATATCTTTGCCAGGTGGTTCTGGCTGCGGTCGAGTCCGGCGCGATGATCATCAACCTTCCCGACACGGTTGGCTACTCGACTCCGGACGATTACGGCGAGATGTTCCGCAAGGTTCGCGCGCGTCTGGGCGCGCACCCAAACGTAGTTCTGAGCGCGCACTGCCACGACGATCTGGGCCTCGCGCTGCCGAACTCGCTCGCGGCGATTGATGCGGGGGTTCGCCAGATTGAATGCACGATCAACGGCATCGGCGAGCGCGCCGGAAACGCATCCCTCGAGGAACTGGCCGTAGCGCTCCACGTGCGCCAGGATCGCTACGCCGTGACCACGAATTTGAAGCTGGAAATGTTGTACCCGACGAGCCGCATGCTCTCAAAGATCACGAATGTCACCGTGCCGCCGAACAAGGCTGTCGTAGGCGCAAACGCTTTCGCACACGAAGCCGGCATCCACCAGGACGGCATCCTGAAGAATCCGCTGACGTACGAAATAATCGTTCCGGAGTTGGTCGGAGTGCCGGCCCGCCGTTTGGTGCTGGGAAAACACTCCGGTCGCAACGCGTATCGCTCGCGACTGGCGGAACTAGGATATGAGACCACGGACGCCGAGCTTGCCGAGTGCTACCGCCTGGCGATTGCGATAGCTGATGCTGAAAAGGAAATCACTGACCGCGATTTGGTCAGCATAATCCACAAGGTTCGCCGTAATCCCTCGTCGGCCCCCGCAGGACCGGGCGCCACGACCGCAAACGTACGTTAGAACGCACGGGAGTCCTTCGATGACAGCATTGCGGAAGACGATCGCTCTTTTGCCGGGGGATGGCATCGGCCCGGAAGTAACAAACGCCGCTGTACAGCTGCTTAAGGATTGCGCATCGGCATTCGGCCACCACTTTGAATTCCGCGAATTCGCTTTCGGAGGCAACGCAATAGACAATTTCGGCGTGCCCCTACCTCCTGAAACGCTGGCCGGATGCCGCGCGTCAGACGCAGTCCTCCTCGGCGCCATCGGCGGGCCAAAGTGGGAGTCTCTTCCGTTCGGCACGCGTCCCGAAGCTGGCCTGCTCGGCATCCGAAAGGAACTGGGCCTTTACATCAACCTGCGCCCCATTCGCCTGCGCCCAGCTCTTCGCTCGATCTCTCCGCTGCGTCCGGAACGGCTCGGCGACTGCGACTTCGAAATCGTGCGCGAGCTGGCCGGAGATATTTACTTCGGCGAGCACAAGATAACAAAGGAAAAGGCCAGCGACCTCGCGGAGTATTCCGTTTTCGAGATCGAGCGCGTGGCTCGTTATTCCTTCGAGCGCGCCGCCGCCCGCAATCGCCATTTGACCAGCGTTGATAAAGCCAACGTGCTGGCCAGCTCAACGCTGTGGCGCGACACCGTCACCGCGCTCGCGCTCGAATACCCGGGCGTCACGGTTGACCACCTTTACGTGGACAACGCCGCGATGCAAATCATGCTCAAGCCTGCGCAATTTGACGTGATCCTGACCGGCAACATGTTCGGAGATATTCTGAGCGACGAAGCGGCGGCGCTGGCAGGCTCGATCGGCCTGATTCCGTCTTTAAGCCGCGGCCGCGTGGACCAGCCCGCGCTCTATGAACCCATCCATGGCTCGGCACCCACGCTTGCAGGCAAGGACGTGGCCTGTCCGCTCGGCGCGGTCTTGTCGGCCACGTTGATGTTGAGGGAATCGTTCGGCTTGCATGCCGAATCGCAACGGATTGAGGATGCAATCGATCGAACGCTCGAAAAGGGATATCGCACTGTAGACATTGCAGAACCCGGCAGCCGCGTGGTCGGTGGCTCGGAATTTACTGCGAAAATCCGCAGCGAATTGCAGGCTGCACCCGTTCAACACGCCCAGCGCAGCTCGGGCGCCTAGCGCGTACGGCACTCCCAACCTTGTCCTAAACGCTCCCGGTAAGCAACTAGGTGTTCCTCACAACCAGGCACTGCGCGATCAGATCGTGCAAGGCTTGTTTCTTCGCCGTGAAACCGGCCATTACGAATCCGAACATAAGCAGTAGTTGCGATATGAGCTTTGCAAAATAGCGGCCTGACGCTCGGGCAAAACCGATACGCCGGCCTTCGAGATCTGTCACTTTGAGCCCCAATATTTTCTTGCCAATCGTTGCCTGCCAGGCTGAACTTTCCAATAGCGCCCAATAAAGCCAACCAGCCGCCAAGACGGCGAGTTTAAGGGCGATCACTTGCCGGCTGTTGTTCGTCAGAAACGCCAGCGAGCTGTCTATGGGTATTCCAGCATGTTCCATCATGGGCCTTAAAATCGCTTCGCCCGCGACCATCGCGAGCAGAAGCAAATCGATTGCGTAGGCGACTGCGCGAAGCCAGAATCCAGCATAGGCCACCCGCACGACCGCAAACCTGGCTGCAGGTGTGTGGCCGGTGTTGGACGACGGATCGGGAATCGTTTCGCCGCAAGAGGGACACGACGGCACTCCACCTGTCACGTCAACTCCGCACTTTGGGCAGATCACTTCGGTCTCACTTGTGGGGAAGTTAGAAGCGCCGTTACGCCTTCCGCAACACCAGACAACTCGCAATCATATCGTGGAGCGCCTGCTTTTTCTCCGTGAATCCGGCCATGATGTAACCGATATACAGAGGAACGAGCCCGGTGATGATCTTCGAGAAAAATCGCCCCGAGGCGCGGGCAAAGCTGATACGCTGCCCGGTCAAGTCGGTCACCACCAATCCCAGTGCCATTTTACCAAGCGTCCCCTGATGTTCGGAACTCTCCATTCCAGCAAAATAGAGCCACGATACGACGATCCCAAAAGTAAGAAACGTCAGGAACGTCACGACAAGCATCGTGGGGAAAACGGGATTGGGCCCATTCATTCCTCGGCCCATTTCTTCGAACTGTGAGCGAAGTGTCTCGACTCCAAGAAAGCCAACCGCCATCGCAATGACGATCCCAAACACGAAGAGGGAAAGTAAACTGTCAATCAGATACGCAACAAAGCGGAGCCAGAATCCCGCGTAGGTACGCCCGCCTGCCGCAGCTACAGCTGGCGCAACTCCACCCACACCCCCGGCATATGGCCCGGCCGCTGACTGAGCAATGCTGTAACCTACGATCGGTTGGCCGCAAGAGCCGCAAAACGAAGTGCCTTCGGCCGCCGTCGCTCCGCATTTTGAACAGAACATCACGCCCTCCTCCTTATTTTGCCGTCGCCTGCTCGGTTTGCAGTTCCTTCTGAAAGACCGCTTCGGCGCGCAGGATGTACGCTTGATATCCCCAGGGATCAATAAACGGGTTCTGTGCCGGCTTCTTCGCCATCACCTCTCGCTTGTCCGTCATCGAGTAAAACGATCCATGCGACGCGAGGAAAACATCGCACGGGAGCGACCGCAACACGCGAAAGGTTTGCTCGTAATCGTCCTTGATCCCCGGATACGTCGCGGGAGCGTTGGGGAGATCAATCAGCTTGTAATTGGGGAGGACCGTCGCGCTGCCGACGAAAACGACGTTGTACCGCTCCGCGCCGTCTCGCGCCACCGTCGTCCAGGTTGTGCAGCCGCGCGTATGTCCGGGCGTCAGATGAGCCGTCATCGTGACGAGGCCGAGCGTCACCGTATCGCCGTCGTGGATTACGCGATCGGGCACGGCTGCGGGAAATGCCTTTCCGGCCGTAAGCGCTGGTACGTCCTGCTCCATCGCCACAAACTTTGCGCCGGTGGAGTGCTTCATCTCCGGGATGCCTCCGGCATGATCCAGATGCGCGTGGCTGTTCAGAATGAATTTCACGTCCTTCAGCTTGAAACCGAGCGATTGAATGTTGGCTTCAATCTGCGGCGCAGTTTCAACAAATCCGCCGTCGAGCAGAATGTCGCCGGCGGGCGTGACGATAAGATACGAGCCTATGTCAGAGGCACCAACGTAATAGATGTTGCCGATGATATGGAATGGTGGAATCGGCTGATTCATCGTCTTTAGTAAGTCGGCCGCCTGCGACTGCGCGGGAGCCTGCGCATGCGCCGCGGCAGGGATCGCCAACAGAATTGCGAGAGCCAAGCAGGTACATTGAAGCGCCGATGCCATTCTCGATTTCATGTTTTCTCCACCCCGGTAAGGAGCAAGACCTCAGACTTCGAGCGCAACCCACGCTCAACGCATCCCTGGGGAGCAAGCTAACAGAACCGTCAAGTAGCGGCAATTGGATGTTGGGTAGCGAGTTCTCGAATTGATTCGTAGACTGCCGCAAGTCCGCAGCTGCGAAGAGCGATTACAGCGGATGCGGTATTGATCCAAAACCGGCGCTGCCTAAAATCGAATCAGGAGGAGGGACCATGATTAAGAAGGTAAAGGGCGGCTACAGAGTCTTGTCGTCGAAGGGACGAAACATGGGTGGTCCGTACAAAACGAAAGAAGAGGCCGCGAAGCGTCTGCGTCAGGTCGAATTCTTCAAACACAAAAAGGGCTAGTGGACCGCGCTAAGGCTGGATTTGCACCAGCGCGGCATCGTCGCCGCTTGGGCGCGGAGCGCCGGGTGTCCAGCGCGGTGGTCTGGCCGGACGCGATTTCAGGCGATTCACCAGCAGCCCGATCTTCACGGACGCGCCGATGAAATGGCCTACCTTCAGTCCGGCGGCGACCGGACGGCTCCTTATCCAATGCAGACCGACACTCGCCGCGCAGCCGCATTGCGAGCAGTCCGGCGTCCCGCCGAAAACACAAGGCTCCACTCGGCTTTCGAGATCCGCTGAATAGTTCGCGGACATCTTTGCAAACACGCAATCGTCCGGATTTTGCGGCGGCCGCAGAAACGCCTTCGCGAGGCCTTCGTTGAACAAAAGCTTCGGATAGCTCTTGGCGAGCGCGGGCAGCTGCTTCGCCAGCTCAACGCGGTGCTCGCTTGAAAGCATTTCGTCGCTCTGCTCGCCGATTTGCGGTGTGTACACGCTCAGCCAGATGCGGTTCACTTCCGGCCGCTTGCTCCAGAATGCGACGTATTCCTCGAGATAGCCGGGCCGCTCCATCATGGGACGCGTGATCACCCAATGGATATTCACCTCGCACCCTTCGATGTTCTTGAGAATGCGCTCATACGTCGCCGGCTTCCGCCGGATATCGTGGTGCTCCGGCAAGCCATCCACTGAAATCGCAACGCGCATGCGCGGGATGCTCATCCACTCCGGAGGCACGGGAATCACGCCGCTCGTGACCACCAGCGTGAACGTTCCCATTTCGCTCAGCCTCGGGAGAATCTGGCTCAGCTCGCGATGTCGAATCATCGGCTCGCCGCCGACCAGCGAGACATGCATCGGCTTGTGTTTGCGTACGAGGTCTACCACGCCTTCAACGAGCGCGTCGCCGCGAGAATCGTTCAGCTGGCTCAGAGTGACGCCACCGCCCAGATGCGAATCACCGTAGGCGTAGCATCCCGGACAGCTGAGCGGGCATTCCCGCGTGATTTCGATCGAAAGCATGGGAACGTTGCCGGTAAGGATCCTGCCCCAGGCGGCCAGGACCTCTCGAGGAGTGATACTCGGATTTGGGGTAGTAACGTTCATGGACATTAAGATGCCACAAGCGGGTCTAAGGTGCATGGGTTTTGTGTGAATTGTGAGTGCGTTAACGCGCACCCCAAAGGTCCGGCGGTGGAAGGTCGGACTGTCAGGCGTTCCCTATGACCACGGTCCACGGGCGCACTTCCCAGTGCGTCACCAGGCCGTTGATCACATAGGTGTCATTGCGCGCGAAGGACTCCGGGACGCTGCGATCTTCCGCACGAAACACCAGCAGAGCCTTATCGGGCGGATCGGCGAATGCACCGCCGAGCATCAACTCGCCTCGGGCGTTCGATTCCTGTGCGGACCGCAGGTGCTCCTCACGGAAGGCTCCGCGGCGCGCCATGTAATCGTCAACGAAATCATAGATTAATGCGAAATAAGCCATGAATAGCTCCTTAGGCCAGCGTTTTCAGGACCTCGGGAGAAAATGCGCTGAGCTCGCCGAACCGGCCGTCGCGAACTTTCGTGGCCCAACTGGAATCGGCCAGCATCGCGCGGCCCACGGCCACAAGATCGAAATCACCGCGCGCGAGCATTTTAGTCAGATGATCCATCTCTGCCTCACGGCTCTCTTCAGTTCCACCCGGCACCGGCGATGCCGGCTTTGGTATTCTGCCCAGCGAGACGATGAAATCAACGTCGAGTGAAACCGATCCGACTGTGATCGTCGGCTTGCCGGTGAGTTTCTTTGTCCAACCCGCCAGATTCAAGTCGCTGCCCTCGAATTCCGGGTCCCAGAAACGGCGCGTCGAGCAATGAAATGCATCGAGCCCGGCCGCGGCCAGCGGCGCAAGGAACCGCGATAGCTCGTCCGGCGTGGTAACGAGCTTCGCCGCGTAGTCCTGCAGCTTCCACTGCGAGAAACGCAACTGAATCGGAAAATTCGCGCCCGTCCGGCGGCGGCACTCCTGAATCACTTCGACGGCGAACCGCGTGCGGCCTACCAAGTCGCCGCCGTATATGTCCGTCCGCTGATTCGTGCCTTCCCAGAAAAACTGGTCAATCAGGTATCCGTGAGCGCCGTGAAGTTCAATTCCATCGAAGCCGACGTGCTGGGCGTCCACCGCCGCCTGCGCGTAGGCGTTGATCATCGCTTCGATTTCGGCCAGCGTCATCGGCTCGCCGATCTTGGCGCCGGGCTTCAGCAAACCTGATGGGCTGATCGGCGCCACGGGAAGCTTCGGCTCGGTCTGCCCCTGCACCGCTCCCACATGCCAAATCTGCGAAAAGATTCGACCTCCGGCAGCGTGCACTTCTTCGACAACCCGAGCCCAACCCGCCAGCTCCGCCGCTCCATATAAGTGTGGGATCTGCGGCATGTTCGCAGCCTGCGGATGGTTCGGCGACGTGCCCTCGGTCAGAATCAGGCCGACTCCTCCTTCAGCGCGCCGGCGATAATACGCAGCGACGTCCGGCCCGGGCACGCCGCGCGGCGAAAAATTCCGCGTCATCGGCGCCATCACAATTCGATTCGGTAGGGTGAGTCCGTTTAACGTGAACGATGAGAACAGTGTTGTGGACAAGGGCAGGAGCCTCTCGTATCAAGTGGTTGCTTTCAGGATTATTCGATGTATCCGCCCGGGATTCGGATGGAGCGAAGATTGTATCTTGGCACCCCCATTTTCTAATTCGCAGTTTGGAACTTCCGAGCCGGGCAGTTTTCCACATTAGGTCGTGAAATCCACAGACAGGGTCCAAAAAAAGATCCAAAAGAATTGTGAATGCAACTTGACGGAATTTTGGATTTTGCTATACTGGCGGGAAGTTGGTGGAGCCCTGATTCGGGGGATTGACTACTGACGGACCGGGCCTGCCGACTCATCCAGAGGTGAGGTTGGTTACGAATACCGGATAGAAAGAAATCGAGCTTCGAGCACATCCGCCCAAGAGGCGCGCGAACCTAGCGCCTTATGTGATCGGCGGATTCGCCCGGCGCTCGCGCCGGGTTTTTTTTTGAGTTCGCAGTATCGCAGATTCGGCCCCAAACCGATTTTGCGCTCCGCCGGGAGCGGAGACGTTCCGATCGGAAGTTGATGAGCGGAACGAACGATCTTTGACAACTGAATGAAGTAGGCATCACGTTATGCGGATTTCAAGGTCCGTATAGCGTGGTAAACCGCAAGTTTTGCTCGAGAGTAGCGTTTTGTGGAAAGGCGAACTTGCCTGTTCACGCCGCTTATGTGTGCGAAATGGGCCTGAAAATGGCCTAAATCAAGTGCATAACACCCCCAGAATGGACGAAGACGGGATGCAAGACCCGTCATCACGAAGTTCCGAGGTTCCTGATCCTTTACGGGTTCGGGACGTGTTGGGTAAGTTTTATGGTTAAGCTACTAAGGGCGTACGGTGGATGCCTTGGCGCCAACAGGCGATGAAGGACGCGGTAAGCTGCGATAAGCCCCGGGGAGCCGCAAACAGGCTTTGATCCGGGGATTTCCGAATGGGGAAACCCTATCTGGTAAAACCAGGTAACGGCCCGCTGAATATATAGGCGGGTACGAGCAAACCCAGGGAAGTGAACCATCTCAGTACCTGGAGGAAAATAAATCAAACGAGATTCCGATAGTAGCGGCGAGCGAAATCGGAACAGCCCAAACCGGGGTGTTTACACTCCGGGGTTGTAGGACCGCATAAGTAGAGTTACCAATCCGAAAGCTAGGCGAACCCGCTGGAAAGCGGGGCCATAGAATGTGATAGCCATGTAGCCGAAAGCTTATCGGACTCGAAGCGGTATCCTGAGTACCACGGGGCACGAGAAACCCAGTGGGAATCTGGGGAGACCACTCTCCAAGGCTAAATACTCGTTGGCGACCGATAGTGAACTAGTACCGTGAGGGAAAGGCGAAAAGCACCCCTGCTAGGGGAGTGAAATAGAACCTGAAACCGTATGCCTACAAGCAGTCAGAGGGCTATGCCGTGTCTTCGGATACGGAATGCCTGATGGCGTGCCTCTTGCTTAATGAGCCGGCTAGTTATTCTCACAGGCAAGGTTAAGCGTAAGCGAGCCGTAGCGAAAGCGAGTCCGAATAGGGCGTTCAGTCTGTGGGAATAGACGCGAAGCGGGATGATCTACCCTTGGCCAGGTTGAAGGTCGCTTAACCGCGACTGGAGGACCGAACCGTTGTGAGTTGAAAATCGCTCGGATGAGCTGAGGGTAGGGGTGAAAGGCTAATCAAATTCCGTGATAGCTCGTTCTCCCCGAAATGCCTTTAGGGGCAGCCTTGTACGATTTGCCACGGTGGTAGAGCACTGAATGGACTAGGGTCCCATCCAGGATACCGAATCCAATCAAACTCCGAATGCCGTGGACAACAGTACAGGAGTGAGACTACGGGGGATAAGCTCCGTGGTCGAGAGGGAAAGAACCCAGATCGCCAGCTAAGGTCCCAAACTATAGACTAAGTGGGAAAGGACGTGTGAGCGCACAGACAGCCAGGAGGTTGGCTTAGAAGCAGCCATCCTTTAAAGAAAGCGTAACAGCTCACTGGTCAAGTGTTCACGCACCGACAATCCAACGGGGCTCAAGTCTATGACCGAAGCTGCGAAATTGATGGTTTCTTCGGATTCCATCATTTGGTAGGGGAGCATTCTGTGGTGGCAAAGGTAGAGCGAGAGCACTACTGAACGCCACGGAAGAGACTCTGCCGGCATAAGTAGCGATAAACACGATGAGAACTCGTGTCGCCGAAAGTCTAAGGTTTCCTGAGGAAGGTTAATCCGCTCAGGGTTAGGCGGGTCCTAAGGTGAGGCCGAGAGGCGTAACTGATGGATAGCAGGTCAACATTCCTGCCCCGCCATGCGAACGTTTGACGATGGGGTGACGCAGAAGGATATGGGAGTCGGGTGATGGATGTCCCGATTGGCCAGTGTAAGCCGGATCCTGCAGGCAAATCCACAGGGTCATTCAACGGTGAGACTGGTGACGAGGCCACACGGCCGCAAAGTCCCTGATTTCACGCTGCCGGGAAAACCCCCTAAGGAGTTCGTATGGTGCCCGTACCTCAAACCGACACAGGTAGACAAGGTGAATATCCACAGGCGCTCGAGAGAACGCTCGCTCAGGAACTAGGCACATTAGCCCCGTAACTTCGGGAGAAGGGGTGCCCCGCTAGGGTTTATAGCCCGAGGGGGCCGCAGTGAAATGCGTTCGGCGACTGTTTAACAAAAACACAGCTCTCTGCTAAGTCGAATACGACGTATAGGGGGTGACGCCTGCCCAGTGCCGGAAGGTTAAAGGGAGGGCTTAGAGCCGCAAGGCTCGAAGGCTTGATCTGAAGCCCCGGTGAACGGCGGCCGTAACTATAACGGTCCTAAGGTAGCGAAATTCCTTGTCGGGTAAGTTCCGACCTGCACGAATGGCGTACCGATCGAACGACTGTCTTGGCGAACGGCTCGGCGAATTTGTGGTTCCGGTGAAGACGCCGGATGCCCGCATCTAGACGGAAAGACCCCGTGCACCTTTACTGCACTCTGGTCATGATTAACGGTACTGCCTGCGTAGGATAGGTGGGAGCCTGTGAACCCCTGGTCTCGGCTGGGGGGGAGGCAACGGTGAAATACCACCCTGATAGTTCTGTCGTTCTAACTTACAACCCTAGACGGGTTGGAGGACACGGCCAGACGGGTAGTTTGACTGGGGCGGTCGCCTCCCAAATTGTAACGGAGGCGCTCAAAGCTTGGCTCAGGCGGATTGGAAACCCGCCGTGGAGTGCAAGAGCATAAGCCAGGTTGACTGCGAGACACACAGGTCGAGCAGGTACGAAAGTAGGATCTAGTGATCCGGTGGTTCTGCGTGGAAGGGCCATCGCTCAACGGATAAAAGGTACGCCGGGGATAACAGGCTGATCTAAGCCAAGAGTTCACATCGACGCTTAGGTTTGGCACCTCGATGTCGGCTCATCGCATCCTGGGGCTGTAGAAGGTCCCAAGGGTTAGGCTGTTCGCCTATTAAAGCGGTACGTGAGCTGGGTTCAGAACGTCGCGAGACAGTTCGGTCCCTATCTGGTGTGGGCGCAGGAAACTTGAGAGGAGCTGTCCCTAGTACGAGAGGACCGGGATGGACGGACCTCTTGTGATCGAGTTGTCACGCCAGTGGCATAGCTCGGTAGCGAAGTCCGGAAGAGATAATCGCTGAATGCATCTAAGCGAGAAGCTCGCCTCGAGATAAGGTTTCCCAAGGGGGCTGCGGTCCCCTATGAAGGCCAGTCGTAGACTACGACTTTGATAGGCGGGAGGTGGAAGCGCAGCAATGCGTGTAGCTGACCCGTACTAATCGGCCGTTCGGCTTAACCATAAAACTTTCCTAACACGGGCGGTACCCCAAGTAGTTCCGATTCGTCGGGGCAACCAAGGGCCGCACGGTTTACGGAATGAAGCTTTTCCGCGAAATGCTACTCTCTAGCGGAATTTGCGGTTTAACCCTACTTCATTCAGTTGCTCATCGAAACTCGCGCTTCATCTCGAGTTTCGATTTCCAGTTTCTGGTGGTCTTACCGCGAGGGTCACACCCGTTCCCATCCCGAACACGGAAGTTAAGCCTCGCTGGGCCGATGATACTGCGCTGGTAACGGCGCGGGAACGTAGGTCACCGCCAGGATTAAAATCTAAAGGCCGCATTCGCCGCAAGCGAGTGCGGCCTTTTTGTTTTTGCTCGCGATTATTTCCACTTGCCTGCGTTATCTTTGAGCGGCGAGGCCGAAACTCAAGCCATGGGAATTAACAGCATCGAGCACGTCGTTCTGCTGCTCATGATTCTTGTGGTGGCGCTCGCGGCCGCCGCTAGACGCCTGAAGGTTCCCTATCCGATCGTCCTCGTTGTCGGCGGCCTGATTCTCAGTTTCTTCCCGCACGGCCCGCACATCGAACTCAATCCCGAGCTGGTTTTCCTCGTCATCCTTCCGCCACTTCTGTTTGCGGCCGCGTACGTCACATCGTGGCGCGATTTTCGTTACAACCTTGTCAGTATTTCGATGCTGGCGTTCGGCCTCGTGGGCTTTACGGTGTTCGTGGTGGCCTTGGCGTCGCGTTGGATGCTGCCAGGTTTTGATTGGAGGATGGGGCTTGTTCTCGGCGCTGTGGTTTCAACTACGGACGCGATCGCCGCGACGACTATTGCCGAGCGGCTGGGCCTGCCGAAGCGCATCACCGATGTTATTGAAGGCGAGAGCCTGGTCAACGATGCGAGCGGCTTGCTGGCCCTGGAATTCACTTTGGCGCTGCTTGTCACAGGGCATACGCCGTCGCTCGCCGCCGGCATTGGGAGGCTTTTCTACCTCGTCTTCGCGAGCATCGTAATCGGGCTGTTGGTGGGCAAGCTCATTTACCTGGCCGGGTTGAAAATCATTGACGCGCCGATCGAAATCACGCTCAGTCTGATTGCGCCCTACTTCGCCTATCTTGCTGCGGAGAGCATCCATGCGTCGGGTGTGCTTTCGACCGTGGCGTGCGGCCTGTACCTTGGCCACAAGAGTTCTTTTTATCTCTCACGAGGCGCGCGCCTCACCGGACAGGCCGTCTGGGACACACTCACATTTGTCCTCAACGGGTTCGTGTTTCTGCTCATCGGCTTTCAGCTGCCCTTCATACTTACCGGCATTCGCACTCATCGCATGGGAGAGCTTGTCCTTCTCGGCCTTTTGTTCAGTGGCGTGGTGATCCTGATACGTCTCATCTGGATTTATCCGGGCGCAGCGGTCTCGTACTTCATCCGTCGCCGGTTGTTTCATCAGCAGGAGAAGTTGCCAAATCATAAGGTCCTCTTTGTCATTGGCTGGACAGGCATGCGCGGCGTCGTCGCGCTTGCGGCTGCCATTTCGCTGCCCGTGATGTTGGACAGCGGAGATCCCTTCCCTCAACGCGACATGATGCTTTACCTGACGTTTTGCGTGATTCTCGTCACCCTCGTCCTCCAGGGACTCACTCTGCCTCCATTGATTCGGTGGCTGGGGCTGGCGGGCTTGGCCGGACGCAACACAGAGGAAATCGAAGCGCGGCGCGCCATGGCCGAGGCGGCGCTCGCATATTTGCAACAAACCCGCGAGGACGCTTCGGGACAATTCGAGGCTATGCACGACGAGCTGATCACGCTTCAGCGCCGCCGTTTGAACTCGCTCGATAGCGACAGTTCGGTGGACAACGGTTCGGGACCGGAGGACTACCAACGGTGGCGAGAACTCTCGCGGCACGTGAGTGCGATCCAACGCGCTACCGTCCTTCATCTGCGAAATGAGAACAAGATTAACGACGAAGTTATGCGAAAGCTCGAACGCGAACTCGATTTGACCGAAGCTCGGTATTCCGCCCCGGAACATGGGTGATCTTCTCGAGAAGACATCATGGCCACGAAATCCAAACCGGCACGGTTCATGGCCACGATCTACAAGATCTGGATGATGCGGCACGTGGATGTGCCGGATGAGATCGTGCATGCCTTGGCGAAACAGATGGTAAAAGGCCGCCCCGCCGGCAAGCCCCCAAAACCGAAATATATTCCCGTCGTCGCAATCGTGGGGTGCAAGAGCACGCGGACGACGCTGGTGCCCGCAGGCGGCAAACATTACCGCATGCAGATCAACACGGTCCAGCGTAAGTCAGCCGGAGTGGACGCAGGAGACCTGGTGAGCGTCGAACTTCGAATTGATCTCGCGTCGCGCGCGGTCCCCGTCCCCGCCGATTTGCGAGAAGCGCTCGCGGAGCATCCGAAAGCCCGGAAAGCATTTGAAAAGATGCCTCCCGGACATCGCCGGCAATTCCTGATGTGGTGTGCCTCGGGGAAACGGCCGGAGACGCGACGCAAGCACCTCGACCGTGCCATAGATCACCTACTCGAACGCGCTCTTCTCCGCCCCCGGCGCTAGCCGGTAGTCTCCTGGTTTCGAATCGGATTCGCAACATTTGCGCTTTTTGGGGGGGCTCGGAACCTCGGCTCCGACTTAACACCCAGCAAGAGCAGCGGACCTCAGCCCTGAGAGAAATGCCTCGGATCCCCTGCGCCGCTCTAACCCTCGCGTGCTCTGTTCCCTACCGGCATGCGTATTTTCCACAATAGACCCCGATCCCAAAATGAATTAGCGTGAGTAGGGCCATTTTTGGGCCTCGCTATCGGACGCTCCGTGCGCCCCGGCTCTCTCGACGAGCGCCGTATTGCTCTTTGACAACTGACGATCCGATCAAAAGGGCTCCCAGGTCGACGCAGGACACGGCTCCCGAGGCCACGCTAACAGGGCTCCCAGTCTCCACGCAGGACAGGGCTCCCGGGTCGACGGTTAGTCGAGCCCGGGAGATCGTCGAGCCTGGGAGACCGACCGCGCTCGGGAGATCAACCGGCTTCCCGAGTACGCCACGGCGGAGGAGCCGAGGGATCTCTCCGTGCGTTCCGGTGAATGCGTGAGCCGTAAGAGTCCGTGTAGGAATCGGGACTCGTCTATCGGAGCGCCATAGGCGCGGAAGAAGGTAGCCCCGCCCGGTAGGGCGGGGTAACAGGGTCGTCGAATCCCGAGCGCCGTAGGCGCGACACATTCTGCCTTTGCGGTTTCGGTGAAAGCGTGGGCCTTCAGGCCCACGAAACGCACTCCACGTAGTCATGGCTTCAGCCATGGGACATTACGTCGTGCCCCCGCTTACAAATCACGAAAGAAGTGACACACCGTGCAAAGTAATTTGCCACGTAACTCCTTGAAAACAAAGGAGAGCAGCACCCACAAAGTGACACGCTTTCTCGTCGTTGCTTCCGAACCCAAAACACCACCCACTAGCCTGCTTCCTTGACTTCCCCGCCCCGCCGCGAACACAATCGCGCCGCGGGCGTCCGCGTTGCTCTTGGGTGCACCCGCCGGAATATCTAGCGGCACCTCGGGCCAGTAGATCGCTCCTTGCGGCGCGTCGTCCCGCTCAAGTAGGATTTCACCGATGCGACGCGCCACCCTATCTCTGTTGATGCTCGTCGCAGGTCCCTGGCTAACTTTCGCGCAATCCCAATCGTCATCCCGCCCTCCGCAGAAACCGGTACCGGACCGCTTCGGCATGACGTGCGCGCAAATCCTGAATATGTCCTCTACCGAATGGATTGCATACTTCAACGACAAAGCGCACATCGGGGCGCCGGATGCCTCGACCGGCCTCACACGAGCGACTGCAGTGTACGGAAAATGCTACGACGCGCGAACAGACGCCCTGTCTTCGGCCTTGGCGAAAAGCGGCAAAGGCCCGTTGATGGGAGCTCGAGGCGATTTTCGCGATTTCGAGGCCGCGCTGAAAGACTTCGCCGCCAAGGCGCTCGCGGATGCTACGGTTCCGGCTGACGAAAAGAAAAAGGCATTGGCGGCGCTCTACGAAAAGCAATTTCGCTACGAGTTCTATTTGGAGTACGAAGCGAGAACCGCCAAACTTGCTAAGCCTACAGTGGCCGCAGGGAAGCCTCCTGTGCCCGCGGCCGCGCCGACAGCAGCGCCTCCCTCCGCGTCCGGTCCCGCGTCCCCATCGGCCGCAGGAAGCGTAGCTACAGCACAAGAACGTGCGCGCAGCGATGCCGATCCGGTGACGCAGGCCAAGAATCGTTTCGGAAAGCTTCTCGAAGTTCTGCCCGACGACAAGATGCACGAACTGCACCGCGCTTTCGGCGACGTGATTGGCCCGTATCAAATCAGCGAAGCGACGCGGCTCGCTGTCTATCGGTACGCTATTTTCCTTCTCGAGACGCCCTCCGCCACGCCGTCGTCCCAGCCTCCGTTTTGATCGCCGCGTTGGAACTGGATTCGCAACTGTGAATTCGGTTATAACTCCGTAGGATGCCCGCGATCGTCGTCGAACACCTCGAAAAGTATTTTCCTCCTGCGCTTTCCGGTTGGCGTTCCCTGATACAGCCTTTTGCTCCGGCCACGGCGTGCGCGCTCGCCAGCGTCTCGTTCACGCTCGAACACGGAGAGGCCATGGCGCTTGTAGGCCACAACGGCGCGGGGAAAACAACTCTGATGCGCATTCTCGCGACTCTGGTCCTGCCGACGCGCGGCCGCGCAATGCTTGGCGGCTTCGATATCGCGCGCGATGCGGAACGGGCGCGCCAACAGCTCGGTTACCACACGGGCGGAGACGAAGGATTCTACGGCCGGCTGAGCGGGCGCGAAAACTTGTCGTTCTTCGCGACGATGAATAATCTGACCGGCGCCGAAGCGCGCACGAGAATTGCATCCTCCGCGGAAAGCATGGGGCTTTCCGCCGATCTCGATCGCCAGGTGCGCACGTATTCCACCGGGATGCGCCACAGCCTGGGTCTGGCCCGCGCGCTGCTCCACGGACCGGCGGTCTTGCTGCTCGACGAACCGACGCGCAGCCTCGATCCGCTCGCCGCGGCGGATTTCCGCCGGATGCTAAAGGAAGATATTGTGCGCCGGCGTGGCACCACGCTGCTGTTCGCGTCGCACACGCTCGCGGAGGTCGAGGAAATTGCCGACCGCGTGGTCCTGCTGGACCATGGAAAAATAATCGCGTGCGATTCCCCGTCCCGGCTGCGCGCGGCGACCGGCGCCGCAAAGCTGGAAGCAGCTATTGAACGCATCCTGCGCCCGGGAACGATTGAAGAGCGTGCGCAATGAATGCAGCTCTCACGCTGCGTAAAATTGCAGCCTTTTGCTGGCGCGACTTCCTGATCGCGCGCGGCTATCGCCTCGCGTTGATTGCGCAAACAGTGGAAGAACTCTTCGGCGTGGCGACTTTTTTCTACCTTTCGCGTTTCGTGGATAGCCCGCAGCTGCAGCGCGCCCTTCCAGCCGGGCAAAGTTATTTCACATTCGCGCTCGTCGGGTTCGCGTTTTTCGATTACCTGAGCGTTTCAATGACCGCTTTCGACTCCAGCCTCGAAGAAGCGCGGCAGAACCGCACGCTGGAGGCGCTGCTGGTCACTCAAACGCCGGTACCGGTGATACTCGCAGGCTCAGCGATCTACCCATTCGTGGCGCTCGCGCTGCGCACGTGCGTCTATCTAGGGCTTGGCGCGATTTTCTTCGGCTTCGCGCCGCGCGGAGCAAACTGGTTCGGAGCGCTGGCGATTTTGCTGGCGTCAATTCTCGCGTTCGCAGGATTGGGGATACTTTCGGCGAGCTACCAGATTCTGTTCAAGCGCGGAAATCCGGCGAAGTGGCTCGTTCTGGGCGTGTCGAGTCTGGTGAGCGGAATGATGTATCCGGTATCGGTGCTGCCAAGACCGCTGCAGATTCTCGCGCGGATGATTCCGGTTACGTATTCGCTCGATGGGATGCGCGCCGCGTTACTTGCCGGAGCAGGCTGGGGTCAGCTTCGGGGGTCGCTAGTGGCGCTGCTGGCATTCGCAGCAGTCCTGATTCCGCTTTCGTTTGCCGCGTTCGGTTGGGCGCTGCGCCGAACCAAAATCACCGGCACGCTGACCCACATCTGACGAATCTGGCTACCTGCCCAGGAACCTCTCGAGAGTCATTGCCTGAGTTTCCGCTTTATCCAGGTACTCCTTCGCCTGGTCAACATTCCCGGCTTGCAGCGCGGATTGTGCCCTCGAAAGATTGATCTGCATCATCTGCTCGGTCTGAACGATATCTCCGCGCAGTCCATATCCCTGGGACTGCTGCGCGCGCCGCAGATTATCCAAGCCTTGCGTGATCGCGGCCGACCGGGCTTGCAGCTGATCGGTTTGATCCTCCGCTTCCTTCAGCAGAGCCGCCTTCCGCGCGGCTTCCGCTCGCGCTTTCTGCTCCTCCTCCATACGAGCCTTCGCGACAGCCGGATCCTCTTGATGCACCTGCACAGCCGGCGCGGGTGGCGGAGCTGCAGTCGCCGCAGGGGGGGCGGTTACGGTCACGGCGTCGGGTGGAGGAGCCGAGATGTCCACAGGTGCGTCTGCAGGCTGCGCGGCAGGCTGTGTGCCGGGCTGATTGGCAGTTGAGCCTGAACTACTGGCATGGGTCTTGATAATGCGGGGCAGGTAGTATCCCCCAGCGAAAAGAATGGCCAGGGCTAAGATCGCGCCCAACGCCATGTAAACGCCCCGGCGACTCGTAGGCGGGGCCTGCGACGCCGCGACCACCGAAACCGGCACGGTCGCCTGAACGGGGACTCCTGAAGCCGAAGGTATGGGCTGTGGAGCACGCACGGTCCCGGGAACTGAACTGACAAACCCCGCTCCGGCGGTGCTACCCGTCAGCGCGCTCTTCAAAGCGTTTGAAAAGGCCTCGGCGGATTGAAACCGATCCTTCGGATCCTTTGCCATCGCCATCAATATTATGTCGCTCAGCCCCTTGGGCAGATCAGGGCGCAGAACGATGGGGGGTTGTGGCGCCTCTTGCAAGTGCGCTGACATCACCGTGTAGTTGCTGTGACCTCGGAACGGCAATTGTCCGGTCACCATTTCGTACAGCGAGACGCCCATGGAATACAAATCCGAACGCTGATCAACCGGCTCGCCCCTGACCTGTTCGGGCGACATGTAGTTCAAAGAGCCCAGCGTAGTGCCGGTAACCGTCATGCCGGCCTCGTTATTTGGACGCGCGATGCCGAAATCCATCAGCTTCACCACACCCTTAGGGGTCAGCATCATATTGGCGGGCTTGACGTCGCGGTGGATCACGTTCAATTTGTGCGCGTAGGCCAGCGCACTCAGCAACTGTTCGGAGTAGTTCACCGCATTTGCGGGAGGAATCGCTCCTTCCTGCAGGCGCGAGGACAGCGTAACGCCGTCCACGAACTCCATCATCATCACGAGTTGATTGTCGAGCGTCAGCGCGGTGTTCAACGCTGCGATATTCGGATGATCCAGACTGGCGAGGAGCTTGATCTCACGCAGAAAGCGATCGGCCAGCTCCTTTTGGAGAGCCAGATTCGCGAGAAGAACCTTCATCGCTTCGACGCGGTCCGAGATTACGTTCCGGACCTTGTAAACCTTTCCCATTCCTCCGGCGCCGAGCACTCCAAGGACTTCGTAGTCGCCTACGCGCTGCCCGGGAACAAAATCGTCGCTCATTGAGGAACTCCTTTTGACCGTCTGATTCGCGGATTCTAACTGGAGGAAAGGTCCCGGGCAACAGTATTTCGGCCGGAGAAGGTTTCCTCACTACGCAATGCGCAATCGAAAGCTGAAAACCGTCAGACTAGCGCGGGAGGTTGGATTCCGCAAACAGAAGGCGCGCGACTAGTTTGTCAAGACGGACCTGATTTTCGGCGCTTATTTCGGTGAATTGGACGCCCATTCCCTCTCCGGGAATGATGTTCCTGACGGTGGCGCGGCTGCGGATTTCACCCTCCGGGACAGACAGCAACACGGTGACCGCGCTTCCCACCACCAACGGCGTGGGCGTAGCAATAAAAAGACCTCCCACATTCAGGTCGCGGACGCGCGATACGTTCTGTTGTTTGCCGTCCTGCCAAGCGACCCAAACGCCCTTTGGCGTCGCGATGCGCTGATGCCGCCGGTCGGCCTTCGTTCGTTCTTTCGTCATCGGACGCGGTACTCCCGGAGATTAACAATCTGTAATGAAACTAAGAGGTAAAATCATCCTGTTTCATTGCCGCTACGACCGATTCCGTTCCTCCCATCATACCAACCGCACCAACCAGCTTGAAGATGATTTCGCGGACGCGTTGAAAAGAGAGCACATTGGCCACGGCTGGGATCGCTCGCGGCCGCACTTCCGTGGCGTCTCTGGTCGCGCCTCATCGTGTACACTAGACCGTTGAGAGGGTAGCGAGGCGACCAGAAATGAAGGTTCCTGTTCTGGATCTAAAGGCGGAGTACGCGGAACTTCGGGAGGAAATCCTACCAGCGCTCGATCGCGTCTGCCAGAATTCTTCGTTCGTTCTGGGCGAAGAAGTCGAGGCATTCGAGCGCGAGTTCGCGGATTTCTGCGGAACGAAACACTGCGTCGCTCTCAGCACGGGAACGGCTGCGCTTCATCTGGGCCTGCTCGCGCTCGGCGTGCAGGCGGACGACGAAGTGATCACCAGCCCGAACACGTTCCTAGCCACGGCCGAAGCGATCTCTTACTGCGGCGCCATACCGGTTTTCGTGGACATAGACCCGGCCACCGCCAACCTTGACCCCAATCTCATCGAACGTGCTATCACGCCGCGTACCCGGGCCATCCTGCCGATTCATCTCTATGGACGTCCCGCGGATATGGACGCGATTCGTGAAATCGGCGCCCGCCACAACATACGAATTCTCGAGGACGCGGCCCAGGCGCACGGAGCGCGTTATCGCGGCCGCCGGGTCGGCGGGCTCGGTCACGCGGCGGCATTCAGTTTTTATCCCACGAAGAACCTCGGCGCGTATGGAGAAGGCGGCGCGCTGACGACCGATGACGACCAGATCGCGAAGTATGTCCGTGCGGCGCGTAACCACGGCCAAACCGCGCGATATGAACACGAGTTCGTCGGTTATAACTCTCGCATGCAGGGATTTCAGGGGGCCGTGCTGCGTATCAAGCTGCGCCGCCTCTACGCCTGGACCAGCCGCCGGCAGGAAATCGCGCGCGAGTACCGCCGCGTGCTCGCCGGCACGCGTCTGGAAATTCCGGTGGACGATCCGCGCGACGAGTGCGTCTACCATCAGTTCGTCATCTACGTCAGCAACCGCAGTTCAATGGTCGCGCAGCTTTCCGCCCGCGAGATCGAAACGGTCGTGCACTATCCGAAACCCGTGCATCTCCAGCCGGCGTATTCTTCTCTCGGCCTCCCCCCCGGAACGTTTCCGCGCGCGGAACGCGCCTGCGACCGCGTGCTCAGCCTGCCCGTGCATCCGCGGTTGACTGCCGAGCAGGTTGCGTTCGTGGCGAATTCGGTGCGAGAAGCGGCGGGAGAAAAACAGGCTGCAGCCAGCTGATTCAATCCACTAATTGATTCCAATCAACTGACTGCTGGCTAGCGACGCAGCTCAGGCGTTCGCGCCCTTGGAAGACGCTGAATTGTGCGGCGCGGGATTCTCTCCGGAGTCGCGATTCGGGGGAGGCGCAAACCCTGCAACTCCAGCCGCATTAGTCGAGCGTTCCCTCATCATCTCGGAAAGCCCGTCGAAAACCTTGGAACAAGAATCACGCAGAGCCTGATCGGCAGAACGCATTAGGGATTCAATCACGTTCTGTCCGTGCTCATTGAGCCGGCGCACGGACGAAACGATCCAAGAGTCGCAGGCAGCGTCCAGGCGGTCTTGGTATTTTGCAGCCGCTTCAGAGCTCACGCGATCCAGGTTCTCGGCCCAAACTCGGTCGTGGGCGTCGCGCTCGGCCTGGTATCCTTCGAGTGCGGAAGCGAATTCGGCGGCCAGCGCGCTGCGACCCTCGGCCACGCTGGCATCGCGCTGCGAAATCATTTGCGCCTGGAAACGATCCGCTAGGTCCCTGGCGCTCACGTCGAGATTGCGAACAATCTGATCGGTGAAGCCCTGCAACTCCTGCTTGCGTTCCTCAACCGCACTCTGACTGCGGCTGGCAAAATGCCCGACTTCGTCGTCGGAAATACTGCGGAGAACCTGGCCGAACGATGCCGCAGCTGTCTCGGCGGCCTCATCGAGCTGCGAGCGCGTGCGGCCGGAAATTTCGTCAGCCACCCCATCGAGTTGCTGATGAATTTGAGCGAGACGTCCGGTGGATTGCTCTTCGAGCCGCGCTTCGAACTGGCGCGAGGCCTCCGAGGTCCTTTCCTCGAAGCCGCTTCCTACCGTAACGAGCGCCTGCTCGATCAACACCTGCAAACGCGCTCGCGCTTCCTGCTGAAACCATTCCGACGATTTTTCGATGTGCTCGGCAGCCGCATGAGAAGCGCGGACCCCACTTGCATCTAGTTCCTCATTCCACTTCGCAAGCGCTTCCTTCCGGGCGCCTTCAAAATCATTGCGAAGGTTTGCGATGGTAGCCGCGATCTGAGCGGCCACGTCGCGCTGGCTGTTCTCGGAGACTTGCCGGAGGCGCTCGCGATGCAGTCGCAAACTGTCCTCGACCTCCATCTCGCGGTTGGCGAGTTCGCGAAGTAATTCCGGCACGCGTTCCACGCGAGGCGCGAGCTTCGATTCCACTTCCGCCATCGTGCGCTCGACGAATTGATTGCCGAGAAAATCGAGCGTGGGTGAGAGACGCTCGGGCACGCCTGCCGCTGCGAGCTCCGCCCGCCGGTTCATCTCATCGGTTTGCGCCTCGAGGATGTTTTCAAGCCGCCGATGCAATTCGTTGAGGGTATCGTGGCTCGCGGCCTCCAACTGCGCGGAGTATTCCTTCATCCGGCTTGCGGCATGTTCGATTTCCGAAAGAGATGACCGCGCGCGCCCCACTTCGCGTTCGAGCGCGGTCTTCACGCCCGACAGCGTGTCACGCGCCTCGGAGTACATCTGCCCTAGCGGCTGCCGAAGCTCCGCAAAACGCTCGGACATCCTATGTTCCGCGCCGCGAAGAACCTCTTGCGAACGCCCGGAGAGTTGCTCCACCAGGCGCTCGATATTGCCATCAAGCGATGACTGCAGCAGTTCATTCCATTGCGCCTGCGCCAGCGCCATTTCTGACTCCAGGCGCTGCCGCCATTCTGATGTGGCGCTTTCGGTCGAAGCGACATGCTCCCTAGAAACATCCGCGGACTGCTGCTGCGATCGGGCGGCCTCGGCGGCTTCCATCTGAAGGCGCGCCTGCGCCAATCGGCTCGCGGACTCCAGCGCAGCTTCGCCTTCGGCGTGGAGCGCCTGGGCCTTGCGGTCCAGATCGTGGATTATTTCGCGCGCCTGCTGGAGGCCATTCTCGAATTGCGATTTCAGCCCACTGAGGATTTCCTCCTGCTTCGCAGCCATCTCCGAAGTGAAGCTCCCTCGCGCCGCTTCACGCGTCTCCTCAAACCTCTCCAGGCTTTGGCGAATTTGTTCCCCGGCGCGCGCAATGGCCGCGTCTGCCGCGCGGCCGGCCTGCCGCTCGATTTCCGCGTTCCATTCGCGCAGCAGCGGACTTTCCGCCGCGCCTACCGTCTCCTGCCCCATCGATGACGCCGGCGAAAATTGAGAAACTGACGCGGACTCGAAAAATGGGTTCGTCATATCGGCCGGCACTCTTTCCTCATGGGTTTCGATCATTTCCCGAACTGCACTCTCGGCGACTTCGGCGAACGGAGCGTTCAGTTGGCCCGGAAGCTCCACAGGCGGAACATGGGATGCTTCGAACACGTTCCAATCGGCCGGCGCAGCTTCGATGCCCCAGACGTTCGCGGGGCTTTCGAGCTCCACCGCGATTTGGAAAAACTCCCGAACTGAATGCGGCCGCTGAATCCAGGCAACTCGCGCCCGCAGGTTGCGGCGTTGTGGACCCTGAACAAGCTCGAGCGTAACCCAGGTGTTTTTCGGCAGGTGATGCTTCGAAGAATACCGGCATCCATTGAGGTTCAGCGCTACCGTGGAAGTACGCTCCTCGAACGGCTGTCCCAGCAGGTCAATTCCGCGCACGATCAGCGGGACGGACTTCGAGACACGTTCACTGCGCCGGCGCTGAATATTGGCTTGATTGGAATCCACGTCGTGCACCAAAATCCTCGGAGTTACGTGCGAGAGAATAGCACTCTCGTGCGCTCGGGTCGAGAGGTGACGAGGCCCGGGCAAAATGCTCAAAAAATTCTGAGTGCTCGCGCTTCAAAAAACAGCGCTCGTAGATCCACCTCGGCGCTTTGCCGTAGTGTCTTACGACTTTTTCTTTTTCCTTACGTTAACGCTCGTAGAATCGCCACCCGCCATCGTGGTGAGGGTATCAATCATGGCCTTGCACTGGGCTGCGTAGGGCCCGTTCGGATCCGCGTCAACGCATTTCTGATAAGCATCGCTCGTTCCCGGAGGGATGATGTAGGTCATCTTATCGCCCTCTTGCTTCGAATCGATCGTGCCCGTGTACGCACTTCCGAGTAGAAACCAGGTCTGCGCGTCCTTCGGATCCGCTAGCGTCGCTTTTTGGAGCGGCGGAATCGCGTCCTTCAGGTCTCCCTTGTTGCTGAGAACGATGCCGATATTCTTCCAGCACGCCTTCGCCGCCCCGGGAGTCGGATCGAGCGCGGCGGCCTTGTCGCAATCGGTGCCCGCTTCGGCGAGTTTCTGTTGAGCAACCGCGGGATCGGTCTGCGCGACGGCGAGAATCGCCAGCGCCGTACTCTGACTGCCGTATGTGCCCGCGGTGGGCTGCAAATCAATGGCCTTCTGATACGCATCCACTGCTTCTTGTTCCTGGCCGGCGCGGTCGTAGGCTTGTCCCAGGTTCGACCACACAACCGCATGGTTCTTCACATCCTTCGCCTGGACTCCCTGCTCCGCCAACTGCAATTCCGAGATGGCCGTCTTGCTATCGGCCGTCAGCTTATCCTGGAGAGATGCCTTCTGATCGGCCGGAGCGGCGTTTAATTGCTTGTGAACCACTTCCCAGTCATCGAGGGCCGCCCGTCCCGCGTTGAAATGAGTCTGCATATCCTTGAACTTATTGGCCTGATCCTGAACCGCTTTCTGCTGGTCCGGATTTGCCGCAGCCTGCTTCGCCATAAGTTCTTTGAAGTTGATCGTGATGTTGTTGTCTTGATCGGCGGACAGCTGATGTTGCTCCGAATAATTCACAGGGGGATCTTGGATGGTGATAGTGAACGTGTACAAACCGATGGTCATCCCAATCTGGGCGAATTTCCCATCTTTGTCCGTCTTAAGAGTGTAGGCGCGTCCGCTGTCACTTTTGACAACGACGGTGATGCCCGCCCACGGTTTACCGTCGCGATCGAATACCTGGCCGCTGACGCGCGCGTTCTGCGCCGCGGCGATTGAAGCGCACGCGAGGACCACAACCAGCGCTAGCAAGGAACGAGTGAATCGGTTCATCTGTTTATCCCCCAAGAAGAGAAATGCGGCATCCCCCCGAAAACCCATTATCGCGCAATTCGGGTCCGATAGGCGATAGGGTCGCGCAACCCAGCCTCGTCAAATGCCCGAACCCGCAGCCGGCAACTATCGCACGTACCGCACGCTTCGTCATCAAATTGATAGCACGACCAGGTGCGCTCCAGCGGAGCGCCCAGTTCTGTCCCGCGGCGAACGATCTCGCTTTTCTTCATACCGATCACCGGCGTCGCGATCTCGATGTGCGTTTCCGGGCGCGTACCCTCGCGGATCACTGCCTCGAACGCCCGATAATACGCCGGACGGCAATCGGGATAGCCCGAGCTGTCTTCTGACACGGCGCCTACAACAATGGACGTCGCGCCGATCACCTCCGCCCAGCTGACGGCAGCCGAAAGAAAATGCGCGTTACGGAAGGGAACGTACGTGATGGGAATCCCGGCCTCCGGCGCAAGCGCTGCGCCCGATTCAGGCACAACGATACGCTCGTCGGTAAGTGCAGAGCCGCCGATTTGGGCGAACGCATCGAACCTGACCACGAGCCTTTCGCGCGCATCGTAGAAATCCGCTATTTCGTCGAATGCCCTGCGCTCGCGCCGCTCTGTCCGTTGGCCGTAACTGGCGTGCAGCAGCGCCAAATGGTGAGTCTGATTCGCGATGGCGGTCGAGACGCACGAATCCATTCCTCCGCTCAACAGCACCACCGCCTTGGGTTTTTCCGCCATCGCCTGAGCCTAAACCCCCTTCATCGCCGGGTGCCAAATGAACTTGTGCAACTGCATTCCGAGCCGAACCGGCAGTCCATCCGCCAGGATCCATTCGACGAGTTCGCGAGCTTCCAGTCCCGGCCAGCTTCCCGCCGGGTCCGCGAACACCGGGGAAAACAGCACCTGATGAACGCGCTCGGCCAACCGATGGCGCAGCGTGAATTCGCGCGCGAAATCATAATCCCGGCGGCTCGCAATCACAAACTTGATTTCGTCGTTGCTGCTCACGGCTTCGAGATTGGTCGCGTCGAAGGTTTCAGGCTCACCGGAGTCGGGACACTTCACGTCCACAATCTTGATGACCTCGCGAGGCAGCACGCCGACGAATCGCTCGCCACTCGTCTCGATCATTACGGTGTAGCCCGCGGCGAGAAGCTTTTCGGCAAGAGCCGGCGTTTCCGGCTGGAGCAGCGGTTCCCCTCCAGTGATCTCGACAAGCGGGACACGCCCGGCGCCGCTTCCGGCAAGCGCGCTGACTTGAGCAAGGATTTCCTCGACGCTGCGCTTCGTCCCTCCGTGAAACGCGTAGGCCGTGTCGCACCACGTGCAGCGAAGATTGCATCCCGTAAGGCGCACGAATATGCAGGGCAGTCCCGCGCGGGTGCCTTCTCCCTGAATGGATTTGAATATTTCGGTGATCACCATGGTGTGATTCTCTTCGGAGGCCGGTGGCGCGACTGCCTATGCCCGGTAGGTTGCTGCGCTGGTATCCGTCTCCCAAACTGTGACGCTGGCAATGCCCGCGGCGTTCGCAGCCTGTGGAAGCTGCATTGCTGTCCGGTCGTAGATGTGCCGCGCGATATTTTCCGCCGACGGGTTCAATGTGTCGAACGGTGGAAGCTCATTGAGATACTTGTGATCGAGCGACGCAATTACTTGTTGAATCACGCGCTTGAGGTGCACGAAATCATAGAGCAGTCCGGTGGAGTCGAGCTCCTTGCCCGCCAGAATCACGCGTACTTTGTAGTTGTGCCCATGCAAATCCTCGCACTTCCCGTGGTAATTGCGCAGGTTATGGGCCGCGGCAAATGTCTCGTCAACGCTGATCTCGTACATGAGGTTTCCTTTAATTCCGTTATCCGCATCGCTTCCTCACCCGAAACGATGCTATTCCGGACGCCCTTCCATAAAGCGCGCGACTTCAGCGAGATCCTGCGTGGTTGTGTATTCGGGCAGGGACTCGAGGAAAATTTTACCATAGTGCATCCGCCGGATGCGGTTATCGAGGATTGAGAGGATGCCGCGGTCGGTCTTCGACCGAATCAGCCGGCCGAAGCCCTGCTTGAGCGCAAGGACCGCTTCGGGAATCTGATACTCGGCGAACGCGTTACGGCCGTCCTCTTCAAGCGCCCGCACGCGAGCTGCGACGATAGGATCGCTCGGCACCGCGAAGGGCAATTTATCAATGATGACGCAGGAAAGCTGGGCTCCCGGCACATCCACGCCCTGCCAGAAGCTCGACGTGGCGAAAAGCACCGCATTCGGAGTCGTGCGAAACCGGTCGAGCAGAATGGACCGCGGGGCAGACCCTTGGAGGAGAAAAGGAAACTTCAATCTTCCCGAGACCCGTTCGAAAAGATCTCTCATCTGCGCGTAGCTGGTGAAAAGGCAGAACGCGCGGCCCTGTGAAATTTCGAGCAGGCGCGTGATTTCATCGGCGGCGCTCGACGCAAACGACGGCTGTCGAACGTCTGGCAGCGCGGGGGGCAAATAAAGCAACGCCTGTGTGGGGTAGTCGAACTCCTGAGGCAGCACATTCTCGTTCGCTGGCAGCACACCGAGACGCTGCTTCAGATAATCGAACTTCCCGCCGACCGCGAGCGTCGCCGAAGTAAGGATGACCGTGTCAAACTGGTCGAACAATTTCTCACGGAGGATCTCGCTCACATCAATCGGCGTCGCCGCGAGAAAAACTCCGCGGCCGCGGCGTTCGTACCAATAGACGTAGCCCTTTTCGTCGCTTTCGAGCAAAAACGTCAGCTCACGGCGCATTTCGGCGGCGCGCCTCGCCATGGCGACCACCTCTTCTGGTTTGGGACTGAGCGCCGAGAGCTCCGTTTCGATTCGCTTCACCGCCGATGCGACTTCGTCATACTCCTCGCGATTCTGATCGAGAAACGCGCCTCGTTCCGCGGGACCGAAGGAGTAGCGCCCTTCGCGCTCCGGAAAACGCTCGAAGAAACCGCGGGCGCGTTCGCGCATGCGCGCCAGCTGGCGCCTGAGCGGCGCCGCGTCAATCTGCAGCACGCGCAGCATGTTTTCGGCGTCGCGCCCAAGCTCCTCGAAGCGGTAGCTCGAAAGCTGGCGGCCAAAATAATCGCTCGCGACATCCTCGATTTCGTGAGCTTCGTCGAAGACCACCGCCGAATATTCCGGCAGGATCGAACCGAAATCATCCTCGCGAAGGGCGAGATCCGCGAAAAAAAGATGGTGATTGACGATGATGAGGTCCGCTTCCTGCGCCCGCTGGTGCATCGCGGTGATAAAACAATTCTGGTATTCGGGACACTTCTTGCCGGTGCAAAGATCGCTGCGCGCGTCAATGCGATTCCAAAGCTCCGCGTCGTCGGGGAGAAACGTCAGCTCGCTGCGGTCGCCGGTCTCGGTCAGCTTTTCCCAATCGCGGATCTGCGAAAACCAGTCAACTTCGTCAATTCCCTTCAGGACGGGCTGGCCCTCCATTTGGTGCACTTTTTGCCGACAGAGAAAGTTGGCGCGACCCTTCATCAGCGCGGCCTTCAGATTCGGCGCGAAGTGCTTTTGCAGGAAGGGCACATCTTTCTGGAACAGCTGCTCCTGGAGCGATTTGGTCGCCGTCGAAATGACCACGCGGCGCCCGCTGCGAATCGCGGGAATCAGATAGGCGAGCGTCTTGCCGGTGCCCGTGCCCGCTTCGATGACCACATGCTGGTGTTTTGCAAACGCGTCATCGGCGAGCTGCGCCATGGCGAGTTGAGACGGCCGGAATTCGTACCCCGGATGGCGTTTCTCAAGAAGTCCACCGGGACCAAAAATCCCTTCGACGGTAATTTCCTCGGCCTTGGCTGTGGCGGCTTTTTTCGGCATGGGCTTCGTCAGGGCACGGCTTCAGTCGTGCCGTAATCGCTACAAACTAAGGCGGCTTTAGCCGCTGAGGGACGGAAAAGTAAAATAGCATATCGCCCGGAAGAAAGATCGCGCGTCAGCGCCGCGAGGATTCCTCGAGGCTCTTCGCCCAGTGCGAAAGATGCTCGAGCGACGCCATATGCGTGTGGTCTATTTCCAGCGGCGTGATCGAAATGGCTCCATCCCGAATCGCCGCGTGGTCGGTGTCAGGTTCGATTCCTTCGGTGAACCGCTGCTCGCTCAGCCAGAAATAGCGGCGCCCGCGCGGATCGGTCCCCGGCTTCAGCACGTTGCGCGTAATTTTAGACGATTGCCTGGTGAATCGCACCTCGCCGCCCCAATCCTGGGGAACATTGACGTTGAGCATCACGCCCGCCGGCAAACCCTCCCGCAAAATCAACGGCGCCAAATGCTGGATAAAATGCGCCGCCGGAGAGAAATCCATTTTCCTCGATTTGTAGGCCAGCGAAAGCGCTATAGCCGGCACCCGGTTGATCGCTGCCTCCATCGCTGCGCCCACCGTACCGGAGTAATAGATATTTTCTCCAAGGTTCGCGCCGGGATTGATCCCGGAGACGACGAGGTCCGGTTTTTCCGGGAGCAGCGTGTGCAATGCCAGGATCATCGCGTCCGCAGGCGTGCCCTCCACCGCCCACTCACGCTCCGCCAATTGATCGCAATAAATTGGCGACCGCAATGTTAGCGACTGCGCCGCCGCGCTCCTCTCTGCCGATGGAGCCACCACAGAGATTGTCGCCTGGCTCGCCAGCGCATCTACCAGCGCGCGCAGCCCCGGGGCATGAATCCCATCGTCATTTGTGATCAGAATGTTCGGCATGCGGATTTCCGGCGCCGGCAAAGCATCGTCCTCAGAAACTAGCTCTACGCCGGAGCGAACACTTTAGCAGCAATGCCGCTAACCAACCAAGGCACCGATGAGTCCGGGACAATCTCGTGAAATCCCGAGTGAAACCTTGCCTGCGAGTAAGCGTCTCAATTGTTGTGTGCTCAGACGGCGTTTTCCGCTATAAATTTTCATATGTCTCCCGCCAAGAGAGCTCGGCTCGCCTTCACGTTGGCTCTGGCTCTCCTGTTGCTCGGCGGAATCGCCGTTTCGGTCACCATCCAACAGCTCGTCAGCAGCACTCATTGGACGGCTCATAGCTATGAGGTGAGGGCGGCGCTGGGCGACGTTAACACCTCGCTCTCTTCCCTCGCGCGCGCACGATTCGGATACGTTCATTCCGGCGATGAAGCGTTTCTGCCGCAGTACGAAGCATCCAAGGACGAAGTCCGGGCTGAATTGCAGAAAGTCCGTCACTTAACGCGCGACAATCCATCTCAGCTGCTCATTTGCGACCGCCTGGATGAGGCCGTGTCTCGACGAATTTCGCTCCTGGACGCCTCGGTGGCGCTTCAGAAATCAGGTCACGCTGATCAGGGCGCTCAGGATCGCTTCACGCTGGAGGGCGTGGACGCTTCTGCGGACGTGGCGAACATCGTGCAACAAATGCAGGGCGAAGAACAGAAACTCCTCGGAATGCGCCGGGCGGTTTCTGGCGACCTTTTCGTCGTCGTACTCTGCATTCTTTTTGGAGTCTTCGCCCTCTCCGCCTTGCTCTTCTGGATTCACTACCGGCTCCTGAGGACGGAACTCATGAACCGGGATCAAATGGAGAGCAACACCCGCCGTTTGAGCGCCCGTCTCATGAAAGTGCAGGATGAAGAGCGCCGCAAATTTTCAAGGGAATTGCATGACAGCGTAGGCCAGATTTTGGCTCTCGCCAAAATGAATCTTTCCGTCTTGCTGAAGGCCAACCCGGCCGACAAGGTCGTCGCGGAAACCGACGCTCTGCTGGATGAAGCCGTCACTGAAACCCGTACGGTGTCGTATTTACTGCACCCACCTCTTCTGGATGACTTGGGAATCTCTTCCGCCATCAAATGGTATCTGGAGGGATTTGGACAACGCAGCGGCATCAAGATTTCCATCAATATTGTTGAGGATTTCGGCCGGCTGCCGCAGCCGACGGAGCTTGTTTTGTTTCGCGTTCTTCAGGAATCTCTCACGAATGTTCACAAGCATTCCAAGAGTCCCAAAGTGGAAGTGACGTTGCGCACGGCGGGCGACAAGGTCATTCTGCAGGTCCGGGACTATGGAAAAGGGATTCCGCGCCGCACGTTGGAAAACTTCCTGAAAACCGGTTCGGATACTGGAGTTGGACTCGCCGGAATGCGCGAACGGATCAGAGAGCAGATGGGCCAACTCGAGATCGAGTCGGACGAAACCGGCACTCTTGTTGAAGTCACCCTGCCGATTTCCGTTCCCTCCACCGTCCCTGAGGAGTCCCCCACCTCATCCTCTTAGGCTGGATTCAAGGTAGTTTGGAAGGTCTTCCGAACAGGAAAAATCAGAGAGCGAGAAAGTAAATAATGGTCGGGACGACTGGATTTGAACCAGCGACCTCACGCACCCCAAGCGTGCGCGCTACCAGGCTGCGCTACGTCCCGACCGAATCGGCGCCACATCGCACTTTAGTGGGCCGCTAAGGAGCGTATCACTCGCGTTCGAGAAGGGTCAAGACGGCGAGCAGTTCTTCATGAAGATCGAGCAGGAATTTTCGGTGCGCGCGAGATGCGGGCCCGTGCTTCGCGGGAGCATCCAAGGAGCGCGCCGCTTCGCGGGGTACATCGCTGGTTACTTGGCTGCGCGTGCCAGCCGCTCCGTTGCCGCTATTTTGATCGGCGAAATGCCTTCGAGCACCCGCGATGGTAAAGCCTTCTTCGTAAAGCAGCCGCTTGATTTCGAAGACGGTCTCGATATCTTCACGCCGATAGAGGCGGTGACCGCTGGGGCTTTTCACGGGCTGTAGCGCAGGAAATTCGGATTCCCAATAGCGCAGAACGAATGTCTTCGTCGCCGTCAGACGGCTCACTTCTCCGATGCGGAAAAGGCTCTTTTCCGGAAGTTCTTGGGCAGCTTGGGCCGCACTCGCCATGGCTTGTCAGTATCCTAGGCCGATTTCGCGGCGTGTCAACCCCTCGCTCCGGGCGCCGCCGTTTTTCCTCTGGTAGGGGTGCAGTCCGCCACGGCGGACTACGCCGGGCGATGATCCTTGGCACGATCACACCATCTGCCTCATCGCACGACATCCATTTTGTGTGTCACTTCGTGGATGCCGCTTTTCTTTGTTTTCAGTAACTTACACTGAAAATTACTTTGCATGGTGTGACACTTAATTCGGCCACGAGCGCGAGCAATCAGATTCCTGGCGTGGCTCGACGTGCGGACCGTGGCTGAAGCCATGAATTTCACCGAGGGTTCTTCGCGGGCCTAAAGGCCCACGCTTTCACGATGGAACCAAATAGGAACGCGTATTCAATTGTCAAAGAACGTTTCGGCCCTCGCCCGGAGGGCTCGTTCGAAATTATGTCTCGTCGGTACCACGGTGGCAGATTGCGGGGCGGGCGCCAACTGACCTTTCGTTCAACTTTAGTTCAAGAAATCGCGCCTGTACTTTTTTCAGGTGCGGTCGCGCTTCTTCTTCTCGGGGTGCCACTTGCGCTTGTCGCTGTGGCGGGGCACGTGCTTCGTGAGGCGGCGGGGCTCTCGATTCGGGTCCTCACGCGTCGCGCCTTTCTTCAGGCGCTGGGTGAAGCGGAGCGGGGTGCCGGTGAAATCGAAAGCCTCGCGCAGGCGATTCTCGAGGAATCGCTGATAGCTGAAGTGCAGCGGCTTGGTCTGATTCGTGAACAGCACGAACGTGGGCGGCCCGGTGGTCGCCTGCGTGAGGTAGTAAATTTTCACCTTGCGGCTCGCCGGTGACGTGCCCCGGTCGAGGTCCACACCCGCGAGCCAGCGGTTCAGCTCGCCAGTTGAAATCCGGCGATAACGCGCCTCCGCGACACGATCAATCACCGTGTAAAGCTTCTCAACGCGCTCGCCGGTCAACGCCGAAAGAAACACGATGGGCGCGAAAGGAAGAAATTTGAATTTCTCGCGGACGATTGGCTCGTAATCCGCCAGCAGCTTGCTGGGATTTCCGCCGGAGCCTTTGCCGCCGTGCTTTTTCTCCTTCGCGGCTTTTTCCTGCGCGGCCTCGAGCGCCAGGTCCCATTTGTTCATCGCGATGATCACCGATCGGCCGGACTGTTCCGCGTAGCTCGCGATGGTCGCGTCGTGCGACGTGACGCCCACAGACCCGTCCACCACGATCACCGCGATGTCCGCGCGCTCCAGGTGCTGCCGCGCCATGATCACGCTCAATTTTTCGGCGATGAGTTTGGTCTTGCCCTTGCGCCGAATTCCGGCGGTATCGAGAAAGCGATAGGTTTTGCCGTGGCGCTCGACCACCGTGTCCACGGCGTCCCGCGTGGTGCCCGGCTCCGCCGACACGATGGATCGTTCCGCGCCCACCAGTTGATTCAGAAGCGTGGATTTCCCCACGTTCGGCCGCCCGATAATCGCGATGTTGATGTCCGGCCTGGACTCGACCGCATCGCCCAGCGGAAAATCTTTCGTCAGCGCATCGAGGAGGACGTCCACCCCGAAGCCGTGCTCCGCTGAAATCGGAAATATCTGGTCGCCCAGCTCGTAGAACTGCGCGGCTAGTTCCGTCTGCTTCGGCGAATCCACTTTGTTCACGGCGAGCACGGGCGGCTTGCCGGCGCGGCGCAACAATTGCGCCAGCTCCGCATCGAGCGGCACGGGGCCTTCGCGTCCGTCCACCACCTGCACGACGCACGACGCATTCTCAATCGCCACGCGCGCCTGCCGCAGAATTTCGCCGGGAATTCCGGCCTTGTCCTCCGGCACGATTCCGCCCGTATCCACCACCTCGAACGCGCGCCCTTCCCAATGAGAGATGCCGTAGATGCGGTCGCGCGTGATTCCCGGCTCGTTCGTGACGATGGATCGTCGCGTGCCGGTCAGGCGGTTGAATAGCGTGGACTTCCCCACATTGGGGCGTCCGACGATCACGATGGACGGGATCTTCGAGGTCATTTTGTTCGTTCTAGCGTTGCGCTAATTTCTTCTGCAGTTCCAGACGCTGGGTGAGCAAGCGATTCAATTCGCTGGGGGAAGCTTTGGATTCAATCTTCTGCTGCAACGCGGCGAGCTCCAGTTCGTCCCGGCGGCCTCGCAGAACGCTCAGACAACTTTCCGCAGATTCCCACGTCGCTTCGCCGGAAGTTTCGAAAAGGATCTCGAACAGCAGCCGCCGGTCTTTCTCTTCGAGTGCCGCGCCCAACGCGGTTGGATCCGGCGCTTCGCCCACCTTGGAGATTAGCAGGTCCAGGATTTTTTCGCTCTCTAACCCGCGATGCAGCGCGCTCGAGATAATTTCGTGCGCGAGTTTCTCGCGGAATCCCTCGGCTTCGATGAGCATGCGGATCAATTGCCGCTCGGCGGGCTTCACCACCGGAGCCAGCAACTCGACTTTCGGCTTCACCTCGCTGCGGCGCTCGTTGGCGGCTTTGCGCAGCGCCTCGCGCAGCACAGGTTCGTCCACGCGCAATTCCGAGGAAATCCGCGTGGCCCATTCCGAACGCAGCAGCCGGTTCGGGAGCCGCTGCACGTAGGGCATCAGGAAATTCAGCGCGGCAACTTTTCCCGCGGCCGTCGTACGGTCCATCCGCCGCGCGCGTCCGATCAGGTAATCGAGATACGGCGGCGCCTGCGTGAGCAATTTGCGATATGCCTCGGCGCCCTGCTCCTTCAGGAATTTGTCGGGATCGGCACCGCCCGGCAGCGCGAGGACGCGCACATCGAATTCCTTTTCGAGCAGCAGCGTCAGTGATCGCTCGGTCGCCACCTGACCCGCCGTATCCGGATCGTAATTCACCACCACGCGGTGCGTGAACCGGGCCAGCAATTTGATTTGCGGCTCGGCCAGGCTGGTTCCGCAGCTCGCGACAACGTTCGTGATTCCCGCGCGCGCCACGGCGATGGCGTCCATATAGCCTTCGACGAGAATCCCGAAATCGCTTTTTCGCAGCTCCTCTTTCGCGCGATCCAGATGGTAGAGCACGTTGCTTTTGGTATAGATCGGCGTCTCGGGCGAGTTCATGTACTTCGGCATGTCGTCGCCCATCGCGCGCCCGCCGAACGCGATCACTTTTCCGGCTTCGTTCGAGATCGGGAACATGATTCGGCTTGCGGAAGCGATCGTAAAGGCGTCCGCTTTCGTTGCGCGAGAAGAGCCCCGAGGCTTCGAGCAACTTTTCCTGATATTTCGATTTCAACTGGCGCAGCAGCGCGTCGCCGGACGATGGCGCCCATCCCAGACCAAAGCGCGTGATCGCCTCGCGATTCAGGCCGCGATCTTCGAGATAACCCGCCGCAACCTTGCCTTCGTGGGCGTCATTCAGCTGCCGCGCGAAAAATGCCGCCGCCTCGCGGTGCATCTCCACCAGCGCGCTGCGCTGTTGATTCTCGCGATGCTCTTCCGGTGAACGCTCGCGCGGCCTCGGCACCGGAATGCCGCATTTCTCGGCGACGATTCGTATCGCCTCGGGAAACGGGCACTTGTCCATTTCCATCACGAATTTGAAGACGTCCCCGCCCGCGCCGCAGCCGAAGCAGTGATAAATCTGCCGCACCGGATGCACGGCAAACGACGGAGACTTTTCCTGGTGGAACGGGCACAGCCCGGTGAAATTCTGCCCGGTCTTTTTCAGACGGACGTATTCGCCGATCACGCGGACGATGTCCGCTTGCTGCTTCACCTTCTCCGCGAATGATCCCGCCTCAGCCATCTTTGCTAGCCAATCATAGTCCCCAACGGAAGTATTTTACAGGCACCGACACGGCTCATGGCTCGAGCGAAGCTTTGGCCCTTCGAGACAAGCGCCGACGAGCCCACCACGATGCTGTCGTTGCCACGATCATCAGGACGCAAGCAATAACAAAGCGCGGGTACACGTTCGCTTTGGAAGGAAACTCCACGGTGACTGCACCCGGCGCAACTTCCGCCATCTCTATTCTGCCTCCCGTGCCGATATGCATGATCCAAACGTCCACCCCACGCAATCCCCCGCTCAGTAAATGCCCGAGCAACCCGAGTGCAACGAGGATGTCCCACGCGATCGCAAAGGTCAGAACGACGGTCAAAATTGCGGAGGTTGCTCGATTGAGTGTAGTCATTTGACCCAAATGACACCGATCCGCCGTTGAAGGTTCCCTAACCTCGCAGCTCCGCGACCGTGATGGCCTCTCCACCGCGATCTGTGGCTTCAGCATGAATTCTTTCCACTAGAGGGTGCGAGGACAGGAACTCTGCCAGCCCCCTCCTCAGAGCACCTGTTCCATAACCGTGGATAATCCGGATTCGCAGAAGATCGCGAAGGGCCGCTTCGTCGATGAACTTGTCCACACGGCTCGTCGCTTCCTCAACCGTGCACCCGATCACGTTGATTTCTTCGCCGCCGGGCTCATCGCTCGGCTGCGTGCGAACCGTGATTCCTCGCGTGCGATCTGTCGCTGCGACTTTTGGTTTCGCAGCAGCCGTCTCGCCCTCGATGTTCAAAATATCCGCAAGCGGAATCTTCATGCGCAGCGGACCGGCCTCGACTTCCGCAATCCGGCCATCGTGGCGGCGAAACACGACGGCCTGCTTGAAACCCTTCACGTGCACGCGCACACCCGCCGAGAGTTGCTCGGGCGCCACGGGTTTTGCAGGCGCTTCGACGCCCACGCCCAGATCCTGTTGCGATGCAGAAAGCGTATCAACAACCGCAGCGTCGGCTTCCGCGCGAGCGTCCGAGCCCAACTTTCCCATCCGACGCCCGGCCTGTTTTTCGGTTTGCGCGCGCAGCGCACGATCTTTGATATCGGCGGCGAGACTTGCGACTTCGCCCTCCAGCCGCTTCTGCGTCGCGAGAAAACTTTTCTCGAGATCGGCGATGCGTTTTTTCTGCCGCTCGACCCACTCCGTCTGCAGCTCGCGACGAGCAGCCTCGAGCCGCGCCAATTCCTCGCGCCCCTGCCGCGTCACTTCCTCCATTTCGTCGCGGCTGCGATGGAGATATGCGATCAGGTCGCGCGCCTCGCGCGATTGCGGCGACAAGCTCGCGTTGGCATGATCCACCACGCGTGCTGGCAGCCCGAGTCGCCGCGCGATTTCAATGCCGCTCGACGTTCCCGGCACGCCAAAGAGCAGCCGGTACGTGGGCCGCAGATTCACCTGATCAAATTCCATCGCGGCGTTGACGATCCCGGGCGTCGTGGAGGCGTAGGCCTTCAGGCGGTCGTGGTGCGTTGTAGCCAGCGTAAGCGCGTGCCGCGCGCGGAACTCCTCGAGCAATGCCACCGCGAGCGCGGCGCCCTCTTCCGGCGCGGTGCCCGTTCCCATTTCGTCCACCAGAATTAGCGAGCGCTCCGTGGCGACTTCCAGCATGGACTTCAAATTCAGCATGTGCGCCGAAAATGTCGAAAGGTCCGCGGCAATGGACTGCTCGTCGCCGATATCCGCGAGCACACGATCGAACATCGGCATTTCAGCGCGTTCGGCCGCCACCGGAATTCCCGACTGCGCGGAAAGCGCCGCGAGTCCCACGGTTTTCAGCGAAACCGTTTTGCCTCCCGTGTTCGGCCCGCTGACAACCATCACCGTTTCGTCGCCACCCAGCGCGATGCTCATGGCAACACTTTTGCGCCCCTGCGGCCGCAGCGTCGCTTCGAGCACCGGATTGCGAGCCGCCTCCAGCCGCAAAGAATTTCCCGCCGTGAACCCCGGCACAACGCAATCGAACTCCCGCGCGAACCGGGCGCGCGCGAAAACGGAATCGAGATGCGCGATCGCCGCGGCCGCCGCTTCCAGCGGACCACGCTGTCCGCGCACGCGCTCGGTAAGTTCTTCGAGGATGCGCGCAATTTCCGACGTCTCATCCTCGCCCAATTGCACCAGGCGATTATTCAAATCAATCGCTTCGAGCGGCTCGACAAATACCGTTTGCCCCGTGGCGCTGGCCGCGTGAACCACTCCCGGAACGCCGCGGCGATCCCCGGCGCGCACGGGAATCACAAAACGATCGTTCCTGAGCGTGACGTAATCCTCGCCTGCTGGTTCGCCGCGCGCGCGCATGATCTTTTCGAGTGAATGTTGAATTGTGGCGCGCGCCTGGATTTTGCTCGCGCGGATCCGTTTCAGTTGCGGCGAAGCATCATCGCTGATTTCGCCGTTGGGCATCACGGCGCGACGAATCGCGGTCAGGAGCGAACGGAAATCGGCGAAAGCCGCAGCGCGCTCCGCGAGGCGAGGATATTTGGAAGCGTCGGCCTTGAATGTCTGCCGCACCGCGTCCGCATTTTCCGCGAGCGAAGCAACATTCAGGAGCTCCGCCGGCACGAGCACCGACCCGGGCACAGCCATTCGCGCGAGCCACGCGTCCGGATCGGCCAGCGAGCCGAACCCAAGCTCCGAGCCCACGCGCAAATAGGCGATGGCCTCGCGTATCAGTTCAAATTCGATTTCAAGCGCGGCTACATCCTGGCTCGGCTCCAGCGCTTCGATGGCGCGCCGGCCGGGCACACACGTGGTCGAGCGGCTGACGATTTCCTTCAACCGGTCGAATTCGAGAACCTCTTCTGCGGGGCGAGACACGGAAACCTCAATGTGGATTGTAGCCCGGTTGGCTATGCCAAATCAGCGAGCTTCGATCAGCCCGACTATGGGTGCAATTGAAAATATTCGGCGAGATGGCCGGCCGCTTCATTTTTTCGCGGAATGAGGGGCAGTTCCCAGCAACTCGACCAGAGCGGTGGCGATGGCGTCAACCGGGGCGGTGGTGCCGGGGCCATGCTGCGGATTATTGTTGTAGAAAATAGCGAATACGAGAGATTCACCGCGCAGCGTGGTGGCGTAGCCGGAAAGCGCGCGGACGTGTTCGATCTCGCCCGTTTTCGCCTCGATCATGCCTGACGCCGCGGTTCCGGTCATGCGTCCCTCGAGCGTGCCGTCCACTCCGGCCACCGGCAGCGTCGAGAGAAAATCTTTCCCCCACGGTTGCCGCGCGGCGTAGCGCAGCAGCGTCACGATTCCGCGCGGCGTCACCAGATCGTCGCGCCCCAATCCGGAACCGTCCGAGAGCAAAATGTCGCCGTCCGCGACTCCAGCTGTCTTCAGAAATTCGCGCTCCGCTTTCAGCCCTGCGGCGGTCGAGCCCACACCCAATTTCTGGTGGCCAACGGCGCGCAGCAATAGCTCCGCATGCAGGTTGTGGCTCATCTTGTTCGTCAGTCGGATGGTCTCCAGAAGCGGCTCGGAAATGTGCTCGGCAAGCGTGACGGGATTCGGCTCCGGCAGCGGTGCAGAAGTCTCCGGTATGATCGGCTCCCCCGCGGCGTTGGAGAAAGGCGGAGGCGCGTGCTGCGCGCGAGTTGTTCCAATTATGTGCACGCCTCGGGCTTCGAGCAATTGCCTAAGCGCGAGCGCCGCTGTTTCGGCGGGCGCGGTCATGGCGATTTCAACTCGTGTGGGCGTGCGACCGACCGCGATCGTGCCGCGCAACAGGATGAAATTCAATCCGGGCTGGCGGACAACCGCGAAATCTGATGGCGTGTCCGGCGCACCGGTCGTAATTTCTTCGGTAAACGCGCCGAGCGCGGACGCAGGCTCGGTTCGAATCACCGCCGGATCGCCAACATGGGCGCCGGGCCCGATTTCGACCGAAATCGTGTTGTCGTTGAACGCGATGGCGCTGACTGGCGCGCCGAACGCGAAGAACAAATCGCCGGAACTCCATCCCACTGGATAAGGATCGTAGGGAAAGTAACTGTCGTCGGCGACGATGTCGCCATCCACTTCGCGAAGCCCTTTTGCAACGGCTTCATCCGCCATCTCGGCCAAAACCTTTTCGATCGGCCCCGCGCGGTCTCCCCTGCCGGAGTATGGGAACCGGCGATTCGAAAGATCGGGGTCCCCGCGTCCGACGAGTATCAAATCGCCGGCGAGTCGCCCGTCGGTGCCAATCGCGGATTTTGCTTCGAGCGTGGTGTGAAATCGGTAGTCGCCTGCCAAGTGTCGCCAGTGCGAGCGCGGTCGTGACGATCTTCGCGTTCGACGCCGGCGTGAAAAAATGATCGCCGTTCAGTTCATAGAGAGTCTCGCCAGTGTCCCGATCGGCGACTTCAATCCCCCAGTTGAGCTTTGCCGCGTTGCCCTGTCCGAGTGCGGCATCCACGCGCGCGCGAAACCGAGCCACATCCGGGCGCCCCGTCGCGTGCTCCGTCGCATCCGTTTCGCTCTTGCGCGAAGCGCTTTGCGCCCTGGCTTGCGCGGAAAACAGCACCATGCCCAGTGCAGTAGCAAATACAGCCGAGGTCCATAGCGCCGAGGCGGCCAACAGCACGCCGTTCGGGACGCTGGTGCGTTGAACAGTAGTGAATGGATTCATTCGAGGTGCGATCCCCGTCAAAGCTCCCAATTATATGGCAAGGTCGCGCGCGACGCTGCTGCCTTTAGTGCAAAACCGCTGGGGTTGCGCTGTCCCGCCCGAAACACATATCATGGATGCCCGCCCATTGGAGGATGCAATCATGACAAGAAAATTGATCTCGTTGATGCTCGCCACGGTCCTGTTCGGCTTAGTGTTCATGTGCAGCCCCGTCCGTGCGGACGATAAAGAAAAGGACGAGGATCGCCTGCGAAACGCCGGGCAGGTCCTGAAAGAAATTCTGAATATTCCGGATGATATCCCGCAGGGCCTCATTGACAAGGCCGACTGCGTCGTCATCATCCCGACCGTTTTGAAGGCGGCGTTTATCGTCGGCGGCAGTTACGGCCGCGGCGCCATGACCTGCCGGAGCGGCGACGATTTTGAAGGTCCCTGGGGCGCTCCAACCATGATGGCCCTCGAGGGTGGCAGCTTCGGATTCCAGATCGGCGCTCAAGCTACCGATTTTGTTCTGCTGATAATGAATAAGGACGGTGCGAGCTCCATTCTCAGCAGCAAAGTGAAATTGGGAGCCGATGCATCCGCTGCTGCCGGGCCCATCGGCCGGGACGCGGAGGCCGATACCGACATTGCCATGCGCGCTCAAGTTCTCACCTATTCTCGCGCGCGCGGCCTATTCGCCGGCATCTCGCTCGAAGGCTCCACTCTCCGGCCCGACGACGACGCGAATGAGCGAATTTACGGCAAGAAGCTTCCATCGAAAGATATTGCCCTCCACGGAGCTGTCCCCGTTCCGCCGGCGGCTATACCTCTTACGTCAACGCTGAACCAGCGCACCCCCAAGAATCTTTCGAAGTAGCAGACTTCGTCACGATCTACGCCGGAGGGGCAGTCCTCCGGCGTGGGCGCGCAATTTCGCGGGCCGTTCCTTATACACTTCGACACCAGGGATGTTGACCTTCACCCAAACATGACCTATAGTCGAATTCGGGTATTGGTCAGGTCAGGAGTCGTTTCATGGCATCTTTCACAGCGGCCACGCGCCACGTCATCCTGCCACAAGCCGGTCGTCGCGAGCGCCATCGCACCGAGATCCGCGAACGCCTGTTTCGCTCCGCGCTGCGTCTTTTTGCCGAGCGCGGATTCCTGGAAACCACGGTCGAGGACATCACCGAAGCCGCTGACGTCGGCAAAGGCACCTTCTTCAATTATTTTCGGACCAAGGAACATGTGCTGGCCACTTTCGGCGCCGAACGCCTGGCGGCCATCGAACGCGCGATTGAGCGCGCAAAAAAAGGGCCCGTGCTGCCCGTATTGCGAGATTTGGCGGTAGACCTGACAGGACACTCCACAGAAAACGCTGCCCTGCTCCGCGCGATTTATTCCGCTCACGCATCTTGCCCGCCGGTCCGCGCGGAGCTCCACAAACGGCTTCAGATCGGCCGCCGGCTTATGGCCGAGCTTTTCACTGTTGCGCAACAGCGCGGCGAATTGCGGCGCGACATACCGGCCGCGGAATTGGCACGTCTCGCTCAAATCGTGTTGTTGGGTATCACACTCGCATGGTCGCTTCATCCCGACTCATCGTTGCGCAGTACCTCGCAGGAAGCGTGGGACCTGTTCTTGCCCAGTCTTCTTGCCGATACGAAACGCAGGGGCGCAAAAAGTCGCCGGAGCGCGCGAGCATGAACCACCCTCGCATTTCTGAAGTGATTTCGAGCAAGATCGCTGCGTCTTTTGCGGTTACAGCATCATCCAAACCTAGACGGCCCAGAGAAGGAGTTTCAGTGACACGCCGATTGGCGTTTGCATATTTTGTCTTCGTCGCTCTGTTTGGGCTGGCGACGCGGCCTGTCCGTGCGCAGGTGGTTCCATCCGGCGCTCCCGCCGCGCAAGCCCCCGTCTCCGCTCAACCTGGTCCGGCGGTTTCGCAGAATTCCTTTTCAGGTAGCGTGCCGTCCAAGCTGGAACCCGGCGTTTTGCAACTCTCGCTGAAAGACGCGTTTGCTCGCGGCCTCAAGCAGAATCTGGGCGTGCTCCTTTCAAACGAGGACGTCCGCGCGGCCCGCGGGACGCGCTGGCAAGTCTTGAGCTCGCTCTTGCCGAACTTGACCACATCTTCGTACGCCAATGGTTCCCAGATAGATCTCGCCGAGTTCGGATTCACGTTTAAGAGCCCCGCGTTCACCATTCCTGCGGTTGTCGGGCCTTTTGGATATTTCGATTCGCGCGTCTATCTGACGCAATCCGTCTTCGATTGGAAGGCAATCAACAACGCGCACGCGGCCGCGGAAAATGTGAAATCGTCTCAGGCGACGTACAAGGACGCCCGCGACCTGGTCATTCTCTCCGTCGGCTACACTTATTTGCAGGCGATCGCTGACGAAGCCCGCGTCGAGACCGTGGATGCGCAAGTGAAAACCGCGCAGTCTCTGTACGATCAGGCATCCGATCAGGTCACCGCCGGAACCTCACCGGCCATTGATGGATTGCGAGCGCAGGTAGAACTCAAAACGCGCCAGCAGCAGCTGATCCAGGCCAAGAACGATTTCGCGATCGAGAAACTCACGCTCAGTCGCGTGATTGGACTCGCTCCCGGACAACAATTCGAGCTGGCTGATAAATCGCCATACGAGCCGTTCCCCGGCATGACCGTTGAGGAAGCGCTCAAGCGTGCCTACGAATCGCGGTCCGATTTCCAGGCGGCGCTTTCAGAGGTTCGCTCCGCCGAATATTCACGCAAGGCCGCTTCTGCGGGCTATCTACCTTCGATTGCAGTTAGCGGGGACTACGGTTTGGCGGGAACGCTTCCAAACATAAACACGCACGGCGTCTTCGATGCGCGCGGCACGCTGACCATTCCAATTTTTCAGGGCGGCCGCGTCCATGGCGATGTACTCGAAGCCGACGCGCGCCTCACGCAGAGCCGCCAGCAACTTGAGAATCTGCGCGCCCAGATTGACACGGACGTTCGCACCGCGCTGCTCAACGTCGAATCCGGCGAGGAGCAAGTCGCCGTGGCGCGGAGCAACATTGATCTCGCGGAGCAAACACTCACGCAATCCCGCGACCGCTTCCGCGCCGGCGTCACAGATACCGTGGAAGTGGTGCAAGCGCAGGAGTCCGTCGCCAGCGCGCACGAAAATTACATTTCGAGTCTGTATCAGGACAATTACGCCAAGATCTCGCTGGCCCGCGCCCTCGGCGCGGCCGAAGAGGGCGTCAAAGAGTACTTTAAAGGAAACTAACCTATGGCTGAGAAAATCGAACTCGACGCCTCGCCCGCTGCTCCGGCGGAAAGCGCGGCCGCCCCGCAAACGAACCCGGCGCCGCCTCCGGCAGGTCGCGCGTCCGAATACCTGCGCGAACGCCCGCACGCCCGCACCTTCATAGTCGTCGCGGTGATCGTCTTGCTCGTTGCCGCTTTCTTCGCCTGGCGCTATTTTTCAAGCTATGAATCAACCGACGACGCGGAGGTTGACGGCCACGTGATGCCCGTCAGTGCTCGAATCTCGGGCTACGTCGCGAAAGTTAATGTGGACGACAACCAGGCCGTCCATGCCGGCGATGTTCTCGTCGAAATTGACCCGCGCGACTACCAGGTTGCCGTGGATCAGGCTCGCGCGAATGTCGCCGACGCGCAGGCCACTGCCCAGTCTCTGAATATCAACGTCCCGGTCGCTTCCGTCAACACATCGAGCGACGTCTCGTCGTCTGAAGCGGATGTCGCCAATGCTCAGGCCGGAATTTCGGCCGCGCAACAACAACTCGACGCAGCCGAGGCTCAGCTGCTGCAGGCGCAAGCGAACGACGTAAAAGCACAGAACGACCTGGTGCGTTACAAACAGCTCGTTGACAAGCAGGAAATCTCTCAGCAGCAGTACGATCAGGCCGTTGCTGCGGCTGCTGCAAGTGCCGCGGGAGTCGCCGGAGCGAAAGCCTCGGCCGCGGCTGCGTCGCAGCAAGTGACACAAGCGCGTAGCCGCCTGATTTCGGCCCAGGCGAGTTTGCGATCGTCGCAAACTGGCCCAAGTCAGGTCAAATCCGTGCAAGCCCGCGCCAATTCTGCCGAAGCAATCGCCCAGGGAAAACAAGCCGCCCTCGATCAAGCACAGCTGAATCTTCAGTACACGAAGATCATCGCCCCGGCAAACGGCGTGGTCGCGAAGAATGTCGAAGTGGGCATGAATGTCCAGCCGGGCCAGCAGCTGGCTACTCTGATTCCACTTGACGACGTCTGGATTACCGCGAATTTCAAGGAAACGCAGTTGAAAAATATGCATCCCGGCCAGCGTGCGGAAATCAAAGCCGACTCGAACGGCCGCGTCTATAAGGCGCACGTGGACAGCGTCGCTGGATCGAGTGGCGCCCGGCTCAGTTTGCTCCCGCCGGAAAACGCTACCGGAAACTACGTAAAGGTCGTGCAGCGCGTTCCCGTTAAAATCGTCCTCGATCCGGGAGAGAATTCCGATCACTCTCTTCGTATCGGTATGTCAGTCGAACCCAAAGTGTTTTTGAAGTAAGCGCCAGCGAGCGCCTTCCAAACATTGCTGCCGGCGGGAATCCTTCGCCGTTTCCAGTCATCTACTCATAATGGCCGCAAGCTCTTCAGCTTCAGTTGGCCCGCCAGCGGTTGGCGCCGTACCGACGCCTGCTATCTGGCGTCCCAGGTTCAATCCGTGGTTGATTGCGGTCGTGGTCGCGATGGCCGCGTTCATGGAGGTGCTCGATACGAGCATCGCCAACGTCGCTTTGCCCTACATGGCTGGCAGCCTGGGAGCGAGCAACGACCAAAGCACGTGGGTGCTGACTTCTTATCTGGTGTCCAACGCCATCGTGCTGCCGATCAGCGGATGGCTCGCGGGAGTGTTCGGCCGCAAGCGGTTCTTCATGATGTGCCTCGCCTCGTTTACGGTGAGCTCTCTTCTTTGCGGGATCGCGCCGAGCCTCGGCGCGATCATTTTCTTTCGCGTCCTCCAGGGAATCGGCGGCGGCGGCCTACAGCCCATGGCGCAGGCAATTCTGGCGGACGTTTTCCCTCCTGAAAAGCGCGGGCTGGCTTTCGCGCTCTACGGCGTCACCGCTGTAGTTGCACCGACGATCGGGCCGACGCTGGGCGGCTGGATCACGGACAACTATACCTGGCGCTGGATTTTCTTCATCAATCTGCCGGTCGGAATTCTGGCGCTGCTGCTCGTCTATCGGCTTGTTGACGATCCGCCATGGGCGAAGCGTGTGAAGGGTGCTGGGATAAAGATAGACTACATTGGAATTTCGCTGCTCGCACTCGGAGTCGGCGCTCTGCAGATCATGCTCGACAAAGGACAGGAAGACGACTGGTTCGGCTCGCGATTCATTGTGACGCTTGCGATTCTCGCAGCCGTCGGACTGATCTCGCTTGTGATCTGGGAGTGGTTTTACAAGAGCCCGATCATCGAAGTTAAACTTTTCAAAAATCTTAATTTTCTCGGTGCGAACGCAATGATGTTCATACTGGGCCTCATGTATTTCGCGAGCCTTGTGATGATGCCGCTGTTTCTGCAATCACTATTGGGCTACACGGCAGAATCGGCGGGGCTGGTGCTTTCCGGCGGAGGTGTGCTGCTGCTACTGCTGATGCCGGTCGTGGGAGTTCTTTCTTCGAAAGTGCAAGCGCGCTACCTGGTGGCATTCGGCTGGCTCGCGCTGGCGATCGGTATGTACGTATCCAGTCAGCGTTTGGACCTGGACGTGAGCTTTCGCTCGGCCAGTCTCCTGCGCTTGCTGCAGGTCTTAGGGCTGCCGTTCCTTTTCGTGCCCATCAATCTGGCTTCCTACGTGGGCATGCCCGCGAACAAAAGCGGCAGCGTCGCCGGGCTGGTGAATTTCATGCGCAACATGGGCAGCAGCGTAGGCACCTCGCTGGTGACGACTCTGCTGGAGCGCCGCGCGCAGGTCCATCAAGTCTATCTGGTCGCCAACGTGACCCGCGGCCGGCCGGAGCTTCTCAATCAGGTTTCCGGCCTGACGGCGCGGCTGACAGCTGCCGGTATGAATGTGGAAAGGGCCGCGGCGCAGGCCCACGCCATCATCTTTCGCAACGTGATTGCGCAGGCCACCACGCTGGCGTACCTCGACACTTTCCTGTATTTGGCCGTGGCGTCCGGGATCATGTTTTTCCTGGCCTTCGCCCTGAGGAAAAACCAGCCGGGCGTCCGGCGAATCGTGGCTGAGTAGCCACCCGCGCCGGGCCTGTGATAGGCTTCCGCCGTCGGCCATCTTTGGCGCGACCTGAGGGCGGCGGGAGCGCGGCGTATGATCCGGGTGCTTACAATTGAGCGTGAATATGGCAGTGGCGGCGGCGAAATCGCGGCCGCAGCGGCGCAGAAGCTGGGCTGGAAGCTCTGGGATCAGGCGCTGACCAACGAGATCGCTCGGCTGATGGAATGCGATTGCCGCGTCGTCGAGGAGCGCGAAGAAAAGCGGGACCCTCTCTTCCACCGGCTGATGATGGCTTTTATGCGCGGCAGCCATGAAGGAAGCTTGAACGCTCCGCGGCTGAAGATCGCCGACGCCGAGTGCATCCGGGAGGTTACCGAGCAGGTCGTGAAGGATGCAGCGCAGTGCGGGGGATGCGTGCTCGTCGGACGCGGCTCCGCGTACTATTTGCAGGATCGGAGCGATGCCTTCCATGTCTTCATCTACGCCCCGTTCGATGAAAAGGTCCGGCGTTTGCGGGCCGGCGGCAAGAGCGAGAAGGAAGCGGTGCAGCTTGCCGACACCGTGGACCGCGATCGCGCCGCTTTCATCAAGCAATATTTCGGCGTCGAATGGCCGGACCGGCACCGCTTCAACCTGATGCTGAATTCCACGATCGGCGAAGCGGCCGCGGTCGAAACAATTCTCAACAGCATCGCGTTATTCGAGAAACAGCGGATTCCGTCCGCGCCTTCTGCCCAGCAATCCGTAGCGTCTTGATCCACACGCGGAAATTGACTGCGAGCGGCTGACGCAATCTTGCTTCGGCTGCTTGTCCCCTGCTGGGTCTTCCCGTAGTCTGTTCGTCTGAATCTCTGCTCAACGAATCAATCGCCAGGAGTCTGGATGAGCTGCGCGATCTGCGAAAAGCGGCCGCCAAAACGATACTGCCCCGCCAAGGGCGAAAAAATCTGCGCGATCTGCTGCGGCCGCGAACGCGAAGTCACGATTGATTGCCCAACCGATTGCCCGCATCTCATGGCAGCGCATCGCTACGAAGCGGAACACCGAAAAAACCTCACCGCCGAGGAGTACCCCTATCGTGAAATTTCCGTGCGCGAGGATTTCGTCTACCAACACTGGCCGGTGATCACGGGCCTTGCGGGGACCATCCTGAATTTCCAAGTCCAGCACAAGGACCTCAACGATGGCGCGGTTTGCGCTGCAATCGAAGCGCTGGCCGAAACTCTGCGCACCCTGGTGGGTGGAATTTACTACGAGCGGCCGCCCGATGCGCCCATCGCGCGCGCCCTCTACGGCCGAATCGCGGAATTCCTGCAGGAATTTAGGAAGACCGAAACCGCCGGGATTCCCCCGCTAAAGGACACTGACGTCTTCCATCTGCTTGTTTTTCTGCTGCGCGTCGCCAGGCAGGAAACCAACGGTCGTTCTCGCTCGCTCGCGTTTCTCAGTTTCCTGCAGGCGCGCTTCCCTCTTCCGGCGGGAGCGGCGCAAGACGCGCCACATATCATCATTCCGTGAGGACCGCTGCTTCGCTTATTCTGCGGTGATCTTGAAGTTCGGGTTTTCGATGATTCCCAGCGTGTTCCCGAACGGGTCATTCACAGATCCAATCAGAATTCCTTCGCCTACGTCCTGAATGGGATCTTGCCCGGACGCTCCCATTTCGATCAGGCGCTTGTACTCCTTTTGCGCGTCTTCGACGCCCCAATATGCAATTCCCGACGCTGCTCGCGTTGGCGCGCAGTGCGGATCCGGCACCAATCCCAATTCATATCCGCCGACGTTGAAGCCCACATAGAATGGCTGATCAAAATATGGCTGCGTACCCAGGACGTTGCTGTACCAGGCTTTGGCCTTGTCGAGATCTTTCACTTGATACGCGGCGGTTCGTAGTCCGAGAAACATGAGCGGCTCCCTTCGCGCTATGAACGGCGGTAGTACCCGCCGCGGACGCGGACGGGCGTCCCGCTGCGAATGCTGCCACACATAGCAGCGCGAAGACCAGCGTCCATGTGGACACGGTCTTCAACTTCACGCCCCGGACAGGCTTTTCTTCGACCGGCGCAGGCGCCGCCATCGCCAATCTCGCTTGCTGGCGGCGCGGCCGCTTTCGTCGTGCTCTTACGTTCGGCATACGTTTTCTCCTTGATCAAGTGCGAGTTGCATCTGCGGTGAGCGCCATGACCCAGCCGATGGCGTCATCGGCCGCGAGCTGAGTCCGTACTTTTGCCGCAACTTCTCGACTCGTGCGGCCATCTCTTTGCGATAACTTTCGGGTGCGTCCACGTTCTTGCCGTACCAATCGCGATATCGCGCCACCAGCCTAGGAAATTTCTGTTCGAGGAAAGCCATGAACGTCCTCCGCGAGTCCGGCATCAGGTAGAGCACTCGCGCGCCCAGCCATTCGGCATTCGCGTCGCGAGCCCCGCAGGCCAGCGCATCGAGGTCTGCTTCGCGGTCGGTTAACCAGGGCACGATCGGCATCGCAAACACCCCGGCAGAAATTCCCTCTTCCCGTAGCCTTCGCACCGCCGCCAAGCGCAGGTCCGGCCGCGGCGCTCGCGGCTCCAGCAGGCGCGCCAGCTGAGTTCGCAGCGTCGTAATGCTCAGATTCACGGTGAGCGACGACCGTGCCGAAATCCGCCGCAGCAAATCAATGTCGCGCACCACCTGATCCGATTTCGTCGTGATTGAAACGCTCAGCCCTTCCCGTTCCGCGATTCTCTTCAGAATGGCCCGCGTGGCGCCGAACTCGCGCTCCGCCGGCTGATATGGGTCGGTTGCCGCCCCGATGGCGATGTGTTCGCCCCATATGTCTTTTTGGTTCAGATCGCGCTCGGCGAGCGGGCCCGCGTCCTGCTTTACATAAATCTTCGATTCGAAATCCGACGCTTCCAGCTCCATGTAGCCATGCGTGTAGCGCGCGTAGCAGTATTTGCAGCCAAATTCGCAGCCGCGATAGGGGTTGACCGTCCAGCGAAACGGCACTCGCTCGGAATGGCACTCGTTCAAAATTGACTTTACCGGGAGGAGAAAATACTCCGTCCCGCGCTTGGCTTCGGCGCGAGGGGAGGATGCGGCGAGGCGCGCAATGCCGACCAGTTCCGTCGCGGGCTTCGTTCTCCGGTCTGGCACCGGAGGGGGCGCGGAAGCACCGCTTGGCGACTCACAATTGCCGTGGCGAGCGGCTTGAGGGAATAAGGTGAGACTGGTTTGCTTCGCACCTGTTGAGCGACGCCGAAGCGTCCCCTGACTCGGTCGAAGTATGGGAAAAGTGGCCATTGGCAGCCTCGCCGCACGGGGCACACTATATTCGCCTTTTGTTCGCTATGTCAAGAACTATCTTTCGCTTTTATTTCGCCTGTTCAATCGTACAAGATCGCCCCTGGAAATCCCGCACCAAGCCCTCATTTCCGCGTTCCCTGGCGCCGATATACTTGATAGGCGACCCCGTGGAGACCCAGCCGTGCCTGATGTTGGAATCCTGATTGTTGACGACGATATCGCCAGCCAGCGTGCGCTGAAAAACGTCCTCGATTCCGAGGGCTGGCGCGTCCGCATCGTCCCCCTGGTGGCTCACGCCCTGGCCGAACTGGCCACGGGAACGTGGAATCTCGCCATCGTCAATATCGCGCTGGCCGACGTTCGCGGACCTCTCTTCGCCATACTCAAGGAGCTCGCCGAAGCCGAGCCAGCCCCGCCGACAACCGAGGGGGAGCCGCAACCGAAACGCATCCGCGCGCTTTTCCTGGTTCCGGTAGCTCGAGCGAAGGACACGCAGCCCATCCTGGAACGCGAAGGGCTTCCCTACTCTCTCAAGCCGTACCACCTCCACGATTTCCTCGAGAAGGTCAGCGAGCTTCTCGTCGAGGCTGGCGCCATTGCCGAGCCGATCCGCAGCATCGGTGGCTTCGGCGCGGGCAAACGGAAGAAGCGAAATCCCCATTTCTCGCGCGACACGCGCCGCGGAACAATGTTCGCCTCGCGCGAGGATTACCAGATAACCGACGAAGAAATGGCCGAATACGAGCGCGACGAAGAAGAAGGCCGCAAGAAGCGCGAAAAAGAGCTGCACGACATGAAAGACCGCGGCGGCCATTCCTGACAATCCGATAAGGATCGTCATCCCGCCTCACTTTCGCCCGGCCCCGCTCTGAAAATTTCCCCCCGAATCCCTGCAAGGAATCGCACCTCCATCGTTCTCAGGAATGAAGCCCGCGAAACCGGGCGTCGAAATTCCATGCGAACCATCGAGGAGGCACCATGCGTACCAGCCCACGAAAAGTTGTCGGAATTGTAATTGCGGCCATTGTGATCTCACTGGCAGCAACCATGGCTGCGGCGAAGCTGTGCTCCAACGGAGACGTGCCCAAAAGCGATCAGACGCTCGCTCAACCGGCTTGGCGGCTCGCCCAACCAATCACCTATGACAACCTCACGATTTTCCCCGTCGTCACGGCCGATGATCCCAACACCAGCGAATTTGCAACGCTCGACGAAGCGCTGGCTTCGGGCGACGCGCTTGTCACCGAGCAGGGCGCTTCCATGCGCCGTATGCGCGACGGCAGCGTCGCGCCGAACTACTCCATCGGTCCGCAGGTGAATCAGCTTGTGCTTATCAATCGCGGCAAGCGCCCCCTCATTCTCCTCGCTGGCGAAGTCGTCTCAGGTGGCAAGCAAGACCGCGTAATTGGCAAAGACCGAATCGTTCCCGTAGGCGCGGCGCCGCTGCCCCTTGATGTCTTCTGTGTCGAACACGGCCGGTGGACGCCCGGCGCGGAACAATTCTCCGCAGCGCAGTTGATGGTCCATCCAAGCGTGCGCGAAAAAGCCGCGGTCGAGCAGGACCAGAAGCAGGTCTGGGCCGCCGTGCGCGGTGAAGGCGATGCGGTCGGGAGCACCTCCGAGTCCGTCACTGTGGAAACGGGGACGGCTGCTCCGGAAATTTCCCGCAGCGCGGTTGCGGGCGCAATAGACGCCTCCGGCACGCAGTCGTACCAGCGAATCTACAAGTCGTCGCCGATTGGAAACTCAGTGGAAACTTTCGCGCAGGAAATCGAGCGCCGTTTCGAGCAGCAGAACCGCGGCCTGAAGGGCGAGCACGTCGTTGGCGTGGTGGTGGCATTCGGGCGGGAAGTCGCCTGGAGCGATATCTTCGCGTCGTCCGAGCTTTTCGATTCCTACTGGCCGAAGCTGCTCCGCAGCTACGTGGTCGAGGCGATGACGCGGCCCGGCATCCGCCGCGTCGCCACGCTTGACGACGCGCGCGATTTCCTCCGTCCCGCGACCGGCCACATCGAAGAAGAATCCGAGCCTGGAATCTACCGCTGGCGCAAACAGTCCGAAGGACGGCTCGCCGAAATCCAGTTGGACGCGCTCGCGCCCAAACCGCTCACGCTGCACTGGCTCCGTGTTCTCCATGGCAACGATTCGGTCGGAATCGTGTACTAAATTTCATTGCGCGAGTCTGGCGAACGTGGTCATCCGGAGGCGGGTTCGTCCAGCCCGCCAAAGGATCGCACTCGAGCCAGCGCAGCTAGCTCGACGGTGGGTGCCACAATCTTACTTCGCTGCGATCCGGCGTTTCGGCAAGCAGCACAGCAATCGTCTTCTTGACGACCGGATGTTCCACTCCGCCCGCGATCTCCGCAAACGGCACGAGCACAAATTTACGTGCCGCCATCCGCGGATGAGGAACCTCCAGCTCAGGTTCGCTCGCAACGGTCGAGCCGAATAGCAGCACATCCATATCAATCGTCCGCGACTCCTTGGGTCCGTCCGAAATCGCCCGGCGTCTTCGCCCCAACGATCGTTCGATGATCAGCAGCGTCTGCATCAATTGCCGCGGCAGCATGTTCGTTTCCGCCTCAATCACGCCATTCAGAAACCATCCGCCACCGCGAACGTCCACCGGTTCCGTCTCGTAAAGCGACGATTGCCGCGTCACGCGCACGCCGCGTGCGCCAAGCGCCTTGATCGCTCGCGCGATATTCTGCGCGCGGTCTCCCATGTTTGATCCCAGCGATAGATACACAGTGCTCATCGGCGAGTGAACATTCTAACGTGTGTGGCCCCTGCAACCCTCGCCTTTCGTGCGCTCGCATTCAGGCTAGAATGCAGCATCCGGGAGGCGCTCATGGCGGAATCGAAAATACTGAAGTGGCTACGCATGGAACAGAAGGAATTCGTCAACGCCGTTCGCACAGCGGTTGCCGCCGTGGCTTCCCTGCTGATTGCCCGCCTGTTTAGATTGCCGGAGGCATACTGGGCCGCCATCGCCACGATGATCGTGATGCAATCCACGCTTGGCGCCGCCTGGACCATTTCCAAGGAACGCCTGGCTGGAACTGCGCTCGGCGCCAGCGCGGGTGCGTTGCTCGGAACCTATGCAGGGCAAAACGTGGGTGTGTTCGGCGCGGGCGTTTTCGCGCTGGGAGTGCTGTGCGCCATACTGCGCATTGATCGAGGTGCATACCGGTATGCCGGGATCACGCTGGTCGTCGTCATGCTGATCGCGCGCACGCAGCCCGCATGGATTATCGCCATCCATCGCTTCTGCGAGATCTCCGTGGGAATCGCGGTAGGATTGATCCTCACCGCCGTATGGCCCGAATCCGAGCCGGCGCCGGCTTGATGGGAAGGCGAATCGCAAAGCCATGGCTACCTTAGTTGCTCTGCTCCGCGGCATAAATGTCGGCGGAAATATTCTCAAGATGGACCGCCTGCGCGAATTGTGCGCGAAGCTCGGCGCGAAGAACCCGCGCACCTACGTGCAGAGCGGCAACCTCGTCTTCGAAGCGGCTGGATCGGCGTCCGAGTGGACAGCGAAGCTCGAGAAAAAGCTCGCGGGCGAGTCGCGGCTGCCCGTCTCCGTAATGGTTAGAACCGCGGCAGAAATGTCCGCCGTCCTCGGAGGTAATCCATTCCTGAAAGAAAAAGGAATAGACACAGCGCGGCTGGCCGTCGCGTTCCTGCAACACGCTCCGGCCAAACCCGCGCTTGCGGCGCTCTCCGCGCTGAAAATCGGCTCGGAGCGATTTCATTGCGCCGGGAAAGAAATCTACCTCCACTGCCCCGACGGATTCGCCGATTCCAAACTCTACATGCTCGACAAAGTACTCGGGCAAAGAACCACCACGCGCAATTGGAATACCGTCACCAAGCTCTGCGAGATGTCCGCCGGCTAATCGCCATGCTATGCTCGTGGAAATCAGCGATGAAGCGCGCCCTAATTTTCGTTGTTCTCATGCTCGGATCCTGCTCGTTTGCCGGCGGAGCCAATATCACTGGTGGTTCGTGCACCGGCGTAATACACGGAGTCGTGTTAAACCACGAGGGCCAGCCTGCGAGCGGGATGGAACTGACTCTGTATCCTTTGGGCGTCGATTTGGGCTATGTACTTCCCAAAACTGCCTCGGACAGCGCTGGCCAGTACAAGTTTGAGACCGTCTGCTCCGGCACGTTCAACGTCTTTCCCGACGATGAAGATGCAGGGTACCCGTACATCAACCCTTACGTGTCCGCTCATCTAAGCGGCAACAGTCAGGTCCCAGGGGTTTTTCTCGGGACTGAACACTCAGACGCTGAATTTGACATTAATCTCCCGCCCAAGCCAGCTTTGCTAATTGTTCACGCAATTAACCGAAATACGGGAGCCGAAATCTCGAGTGAGACTGTTAGGCTGACGCTGCCTGAAGAGCCCAAGTCGCATTGGATTGGACCTATTGGTAGGAGAGGAGGAAACCCAATTATCACGTTCCCGATTCCATCCGACACAGACATCCTCGTCCGGGTAGTGTGCGACGGATACCGTGAATGGCAGGGCGGTCGCAGGAGAGGAAGAATCATTCATTTATCCCCCGGCTCCCGAATTACGTTGGAAGTGCAGCTTCAACCACGCAAAGGCTAGATCCACTTTTCGAGCTATACTTCGGGGCGCCGAGGGCGCTGCTTCGCCGATATGGACCGGATAATCAGTTTCCGCTTCTGCTTCGGATCCATCCGAACCTTCGCGCGGTGCAAAGCCTCGTCCATCAGAGTGACAACGTGCGGATCATCGAGGACGCTTATGTCTTCAACTCTCACGTTGCGCACGACATTGCCGCTTCCGCGCAGTCGCTTGTGCGGATCGGGAAGCTTCGCGCCCTGCAGAAAACACAAAGCAATCTTGCGCGGAAACACGACAACCGAAAAAATGGCGTCCGAGGGCCGTTCGTTCGGCACGAAACCGATCACCAGCGCCTGGTAATTGTCGTAGACCATCTCGATTGCGTTCGGCAGACGCTTCCGCATCTTGATGAGCGCCCGCCGCGCGAACTTCGCCATCTCCGGCGTGAATTTCGCAAGGAATGAATCGAGCTGCTGCTGGGAACTCCCGGCCTTTTTGGGCTTGGACGCGGTCAACTCTACGCTCTCAATTCTCAGCTACCGACAAACCGTCAGAATAGTCCCGGCTGACGCTTCGGCTCGGGCTTGCCGAAATGTTTGTACGCGAGCGCTGTGGCCACGCGGCCGCGCTGCGTGCGGTCGAGCAGGCCCAGTTGCATCAGGTAGGGTTCATACATTTCCTCGATGGCGTCTTCTTCTTCGCTCAGCGAAGCGGCAATCGTATTCAACCCCACTGGCCCGCCGTTATATTTCTCCATGATGGTGAGCATCAGGTTGCGGTCCACTTCATCGAGGCCGTGCTCGTCCACGCGGAGCATCGCCAGCGCGTCGCGCGCCACATCCAGCGTGATGTGCCCCTTCGCGCGGACCTCGGCGTAGTCGCGCACGCGCCGCAGCAGCCGATTCGCCACGCGCGGAGTGCCGCGGCTGCGCCGGGCGATTTCGGCGCCGCCCGCTTCGTCCATGGTGATGCCCAGAATCTTCGCCGAGCGCACCACGATCCGCTGCAGATCCTCGGGCGTGTAAAATTCCAGCCGGTGCACGATCCCGAATCGCGAACGCAGCGGCGCCATGATCAGCCCCGCGCGCGTGGTCGCGCCGATCAGCGTGAACCGGTTCAGTTGATAGGGATGCACTCTCGCGCCGGGACCCTGCCCGATGATCAGGTCCACGCGAAAATCCTCCATCGCGGGATAGAGAATTTCCTCGAGCGCGGGCTGCAGGCGATGAATCTCGTCGAGGAAAAGAAAATCGCCCGGGATCGAGCGACGTAAGCACCGCGGTCAGGTCGCCCTTCTTTTCCAGCAGCGGCCCCGAGCTGATCTTGATGGATGAACCCATCTCGTTCGCCAGGATCTGCGCGAGCGTGGTCTTGCCGAGGCCCGGCGGACCGTAGAGCAGCACGTGGTCGAGCGCTTCGCCCCGCGCACGTGCCGCCTCCACGGCGATTTGCAGATTTTCCTTCACGCGCTCCTGCCCGATGTAATCCCCGAAACTCGCCGGGCGGACGCTGGCCTCGATGCGCGCGTCTTCATCGGACGCCTTCCCGGAAACAATTCGATTTCGAGCTTCAGTCATTTCGTTGGGCATCTATCTTTCACGCCGCGTGAGCCTCTTCGAATACGCCTGTGTGCTTTTCACTTTCTGTGAATGCTTCACCGGCGCGGTCCAGCTCCTCGAACTCCAACTTGCACCGCTCGCGCATCGTGCGGTGCATCGCGGCGCTCTCCCAGCGGTCAATTGTGAGATAGCGGCGCGGGATTTGCAGATCGCGCAAGAGCACCGTGCCGTGATAGCCGGAGTTCTTTCGAAACAGCGCTGTCCAGGGGCCGGAGTCTGCGAAGTAGCTTTCAAATTCCTTTATTTTGTCCGCGCGTGCCATAAATTCCCAAACGATACGAACCATAATTTCCGTCTCCCTTCTCATTGGATTATTCACCATGGCCGGCGCGCGCGCTTTTGTGCATGGCCGAACTTCCAAGAAGGTGCAGCGACGTGCGCAATAAAGTCTCAAAATCGGCATCGCCGGGCGCTCGCGCTTTTTCGATCGCGCGTTCAACGGAGCGCTCGTCGTAGCCGAGATTCACAAGCGCGGAGGCAACATCGGATTCCAGTTGCGAGCGGCTCGCCGGCTTGCCTGTGTCGCGAACATCCACGGCGGCGAGCTTGTCGCGCAGTTCCACGACCATGCGCTCGGCAGTTTTCCTGCCCACGCCCGGAATGCGCACCAGCTGCGCGAGATCGCCCTTGCGGATCGCGGGCACAAGTTCCTCAATGCCCATTCCGGAGAGAATCTTCAGCGCCAGAGACGGCCCTACGCCCGAAGCGGAAATCAGCAGCTCGAAGCAGTGTTTTTCGCGCGCGGTAAAAAATCCAAATAGATTGAACTGATCCTCGCGCACATGCGTATGTATCAGTAGCGTCGTTTCGTCGTGAAGCGCGCCGAGAGCGGCAAACGTGGAAAGCGGAATCTGCACCTGGTAGCCCACTCCGCCCACGTCGAGCAGAACCTGGTTCGGACGTTTGTCAGTGAGCTTGCCGCGGAGCGAGCCAATCATGTCGAGCGATTATCGGTTAGGGCTACGAGTGTGTCAACGCAGCGGCGCGCAATGCAAATGGCGCGCGCCGGATTGCGTCGCCGCAGATTTTCGCGCGCACATACGAATTTTCGTATGCGGTTGCATTTTTACTCCGCGATTGAAATCCAAATTGGCCCACCAAATAAATTCGCGAATGTCGCGGCGAATTGCTTTCCTCGCGAGCCGCTTCACGTCTAAGCACGTGCAAGCGGTGAATTCAATCGTGGAGGAAAAACAAATGGCACGTCGTGGATGGAATTTAGCAATACCAATTCTTGTTGCTCTGCTTGTCGCCATGCCGCTCGCGGCGCGCGACACCGGAAAAAACGATAAAGCAACCACCGGCGAAGTGGACATTCTGACCACTGTCACGCTGGCCGGCAAACAGCTCAAGCCCGGGAGCTACCGTGTCACAGCCGATGACTCAAAAGTGACGGTGTCGCTCGGCGGTAAAGTAGTAGCCGAAGCGCCGGTAGAGTGGAAGGATGAAACCACCAAGCCAAGGTATTCCAACATTGTAACGACTGACGATCAAGTGAAGGAAATTCATTTCAACGGCAAGATGCGTTACGTCGCAATTTCGGGGTAGCAAATGCGGGGGTGGCCGGCGGGCGGCTGGCTGTGTCAGGCGCCCGCCGCGTTGGTCCGGATCGAGCGATCTCTGCGGACCGCTTCGTCAATCAGATTTTCAAGTTCACGCCGGCTTAGCGTCACACTTGCCGTTTCGGAATTATCCGCAATCGCGGTGTTTTCTCGGGCTGGCGGAAGATCCGGCTGTGCGCCGGCGGAGTAGCGAGCGCGCGCGGCAACCAACTTCTCCACATCCGATCCCGACAACAAAACTTTTCTCCCGAGGCGTTCCGTCACCAGCGACACCTGCGCGAAATGCTCCGTGGTTTCCATCCGCATAAATGAAGTGAGCAAATCGGGCCCGTAGGTAACCACTCCATGATTCGCCATCAGGATCGCGTCGTGGCCCTGCACATACGGCTCGATTGACGCGCCTAGCTCCGACGTTCCCGGAGTGCCATAACGCGCAACCGGTATGGATCCCAATCCAATCACCAGTTCGCAGAGAATGGGCTTGTCGAGCGGGATTCCCGCGGCAGCGTAGCCCGTTGCGGTCGGCGGATGCGCATGGCAGACCGCGTTGATATCGGGCCGGAGCCGGTAGATCAAAAGATGCATGCCCAACTCGGAAGAAGGTTTTCGCAAGCCGCTCACACGCTGGCCTTCGAGATCAATGATGACCAGATCGTCTGGATTCATCATGGCCTTGCTCATCGAAGTGGGCGTCATGAGGATGCGGTCCGGGCCGAGCCGCACGGATATGTTTCCGTCGGTGGAGGCAACGTAGCCGCGATCGTGAATCCAGCGGCCCACGGCACAAATGTCGCGCCGGTGTTCCGCTTCCGTCTTTACGGCCCCGTGAGTGATTGAATCCGGTTGCATGCCTGCCTCCGCAATCCGCCTAAGCGGGGCGTAGTTTAAGCATAAAACCCTCTTAATTTCAAGGCTCGTGCGACGCGATCTATGGCCACGATATAGGCGGCTATGCGATTGTTCACACCGTGCATTTCCGCGTAGCGCACCACCTGATCGAAGCTGTGGTCCATCACGTCCTGCAGGCGTTCGTTCACTTCGCTTTCGCGCCAGAAAAATCCCTGGCGATCCTGCACCCATTCGAAATAGCTGACCGTGACGCCGCCGGCATTTCCGAGAATATCCGGGATGATGAAGATTTCTTTTTTCTCGATGATCGCGTCGGCATGAGAGGTGGTGGGGCCGTTGGCGCCCTCGCAGAGAATGCGGCACTCCACGCGACCGGCATTCTGCGACGTAATCTGGTTCTCGGTGGCCGCGGGCACGAGAATGTCGGTGGGGCGAAAGAGAACTTCCTGCGCCGTCATTTTTTCTCCGCCGCCGACGAATTCCGGCAAGGGTTTTTGCTGCCTGTAAACCCAATCATAGAGTTTGGGGATATCAATTCCGTTTTCATTGTAGAGGCCGCCATTGACGTCGGCGGCGCCGATGACTTTGTACCCAGCGGCGTGCATCAGGAGCGCACCTTGCGAACCCACGTTGCCGAAACCCTGAATGATTACGCGGCAGCCTTCGCGCTTCATCTTCAGTTTCGCGAGGGCTTTGTCGCAGCACATCATCACCCCGCGCCCGGTGGCTTCCTTGCGTCCCTGCGAGCCGCCAAGTTCGAGTGGTTTGCCGGTGACAACGGCCGTCATCGCCTGCCGCGCGTGCATCGAGTAGGTGTCCATTACCCACGCCATGGTTTGTTCGTTCGTGCCGATATCGGGAGCGGGAATATCGCGCTCCGGTCCCAGCCAGTCGGATAGAGAGGCTGTGTAGCGGCGAGTAACGCGTTCCAGCTCGGCCTTCGAAAGTTTCGATGGGTCACAGATGACGCCGCCCTTCGCTCCGCCGAAGGGAATGTTGACGACCGCGCATTTCCACGTCATCCACGCCGCGAGCGCGCGCACTTCGTCAAGCGACACGTCGGGCGCGAAGCGAATGCCGCCCTTGCCCGGCCCGCGGACGGTTGAGTGCAGAACGCGGTACCCGGTGAAAACTTCCAGGCGGCCGGTATCGAGCGCGACCGGGATGTAAACCGTGATTTCCCTTTCAGGACATTTCATGAACCGGTAAACGCCCTGCTCCAGTCCCAACTTCTTGGCAGCCGTTTCAAATCGCGCTTCGGCCGACTCGAACACATTCAATTCGCCAGTGACCTGCGAAGCCATGTAAGCCTCCGTGCTTTAGTGTCAGCACTCTGTAACTTATTTTTGGTTTTTGCGCAAATCGCGGCCGGTCATTTCGCCCGGCTCGGGAAGGCCAAGGACGCCGAGCATGGTGGGAGCAATGTCCCTCAGCGAGCCGCCGGACTGCAACTGCACTCGGCTGTCGTCGCTCGCGAGGATGAAGGGCACGGGATTTGTGGTGTGATACGTGTGCGGTCCACCGGTTACCGGATCAATCATGGTTTCGGCGTTGCCGTGGTCGGCGGTGATGATCCACGCGCCACCCCGGGGACGCAGAGCCTGATAAATCCTGCCGAGGTTTTCGTCCACCGTTTCGACGGCTTTCACGGTCGCTTCGAGCTTGCCGGAATGTCCGACCATGTCGGCGTTGGCGAAATTCATGATGATGGCGTCGAAATCGCCCTTCTCGACGGCGTGAATCACCGCGTCGGCGACGCCCGCGGCGGACATCTCGGGTTTCAAATCGTAGGTGGGAACTTTCTGCGAAGGGACGACAATCCGCTCTTCACCGAAAAAGGGCTTTTCGACTCCACCGTTGAAGAAATAGGTGACGTGCGCGTATTTCTCCGTCTCGGCAACGCGCAGATTCTTGTATTGCAGCTCGGCGAAGACGTTGGCGAGGATGTGTTCGAGTTTTTCGGGCGCGAGCAGGTAGCGCAGCCACGGCCAGGTCTTTTCATACTGGGTCATGCCGACGAAGGCGAGGTTTTTCGGGCGCGCGGGATCGGAAAATTCCTTGAAGCCCGGCTCGACGAGCGCGCGAGTTATCTGCCGGGCGCGGTCGGCGCGGAAATTGAAGAAGATCACTGCGTCATCGTCGCGAATCACGCCACGAGGAACTGACGGCTTGCCGGGCGCAGCTTCGGTCACGATCACGGCGGGAATCACGAATTCATCGGTGACACCCTTTTCGTAACTCGCGCGCATCGCGGCAATGGGATCGGTGAATTTCGCGTCCGAATCGCCATGGACCATGGCGCGATACGCTTTTTCTACGCGCTCCCAGCGATTGTCGCGGTCCATTGCATAGTAGCGGCCGCTTACGCTCGCGATCTGGCCGACACCGTATTCGCGCATCTTCTGCTGCAGCTGACCAAGGAACTCAATGCCGCTTTCCGGCGGCGTATCTCGGCCGTCCATGAAGCAGTGGACGAAAACATTCGAGACTTTATTTTCGCGCGCCATGCGGAGCAGCGCGAACAGGTGCTGCAGCTGGGAATGAACCCCGCCGTCGCTGACCAGACCCATCAGATGCAACTGACGTGCGCGGCCGCGTTCCATCGCTTCGAGGAGCAGCGGCTGACGGAAAAAATCGCCGCTGGCGATCAACTGATCCACGCGCGTGATGTCCATCTGCACGATGCGGCCCGCGCCGATATTCAAATGGCCGACTTCGCTATTGCCCATTTGCCCGTCGGGCAAACCGACGGAGGGACCGGAGGTGTGAATCAGCGTGTTCGGAAAATCCTTGAGCAGGCGGTCGTAGTTGGGCTTGCGCGCGAGGGCGATGGCGTTGCCCTTGGTTTCGGCGCGGTAGCCCCAGCCGTCGAGGACGGTGAGGACGATTGGTCGCGGTCGTTTAGGCATGGCTGGTCACGCGATAAATCGGCAAGAATGCCGCGCGCGGGCCTCCCCGTCCCGCAGAAGCGACCGGGACGCCAAGACCGCGTTTGTGTGTCGAGTAATTGGTACACCAATCCTTTGTTTTGAATGAGTTACGCACAAAATTACTCGGCATGGTGTGTCGAGTAATTTGGCGTTTTCCGGAGCCCCGGTTTGTTGTCGGAACCGGGAGTTCGTGAGCGGTTGAGGTTGAGGATGCGCAAGATCCGAATGACGTAGCGGAAGCGCGGGAGAGGTCCCTCGTCGGCCAGAAGGTGGCCTCGCTCGGGATGACAAACCTGATCGGATTGTCGGATGAGGAAGCCCCGGAGGCGGAGTTATAGCTTCGGCCTTCCGCCGTCGGCCGGCGTCTTCCTGCGAATTCAGAGTGTTCCATCATCACGAATTACGTTAGCACGAGGGCGAAACGTTGCAAGGGAGTTGTTGGTGTAAAGAATGCGGAACGAGGATTCCGGAAACGAAGCCTAAGCGCAGCATTAGCCAATGCGGCGGACGGCGGGCCCGTCTTTCTGGCCTGGGGTGCGGGCGCCGTGGTCGTGCAATATTGTTGCGGCGCGAGTGGCGGGTAGCTCGGTGGGGGTTCGGACGATTAGTAGAGCGCCGCCTTGTTTCAGATGGCTGGCATAAAATTCCTGCTCGCCTATGTAGTTCGGCTGCTCGCCGGAGAGCGCGGTTACTTCGGGTTTTTCGAGCGGACCGCTGGCGCCGAATAGGTGCGCGAGGCGGCTGTGAAACGATTCGTGCGGCCTGGTGGACGGCTCGCCCGAAGTGTTTGCGGTTCGCGCGTCCTGCGCGAGATCGCTGATCACTTCCACTTGTTCGCCGACGATGCCTGCCAACTCCAAGTCGTGGACCGCCGCCTCTGTGTCTGCATAACTTCCAAAAATGCCGACGACCATGTATTGCATGGTTGGGACCTCTCGAACTTCCAGACTGCTCCTGCCCAGTTTATGCCGAGTGCGTGTTTTTTGCCGCCGATTATCTACGAATTGGGACTCGGGAGAAGCCGCGCCGAAAATTCCCAGTTTAGCGCGCGACATTTCTGCTGGCACGTAGAATCAGAGTTGCGTATTATTTCACGGGTACGCCCGGGTTCGAGCCATTGGGCCAAACGAGGAGGAACAAATCCATGATCAAGAGAATTTTGATGGTGAGCATCGCGATCTGCGTGGCATTTGCGCTGGGCGCAGTCGTATTCGCGCAACGGCCACCCGTAAACGTCGGTGAAAGACACGGAAACATGCGCGCTGCGCAACAGCTCATCCAGCAAGCCTGGGAAAAAGTTGACGCGGCGCAGCAGGATAATAATTACAATCTGGGCGGCCATGCGGGGAGGGCGAAGGATCTTCTGACTCAGGCGAGCGAGGAAATCAGGCTCTCCGCAGACGCCGCCAATTCGCACCACTAAGAGGTTGAAGAACTACAGGCAGGTTTAACCTGACGCACTGCGCCGAGTGAATCGCGATTCGGCGCACGTACCCGGTTGGCGGGTTAGTCGGCCGGTACAGCTCGCGTTTTGGCCCATTGCCGGATTGATTCCACTTCTTCGGCGCGAGTGACGCTGAGTGGTTGCGTCGAAAGAATCTCCGCCAGGAGAACGTCGGTGGTCAATTGTTGCTTCTGCGCGAACGCCGTATAAAGCCCCGCAAGGATTGCCTGCTCGATTTCCGCTCCGGAAAAACCCTCACTTGCCACGGCGAGTTTTAGCAAGTTAAACGTGGCCGCGTCGCGCCCGCGCTTTTTCAAATGAAGCTGGAATAGCGCCACGCGAACTTCCGCGCTGGGCAAATCCACGAAGAAAATCTCGTCGAAGCGGCCCTTGCGCACCATCTCCGGCGGCAGAACGGTAATGTTGTTCGAAGTCGCCGCCAAAAAGACGCCGCCTTCACGGTCCTGCATCCAGGTCAACAGGGTCGCCAGGAGACGCTGCGATAATCCGGCGTCGGCGTCGCCGCTGGAGCCCGCGGAGGCGAATGCTTTCTCGATCTCGTCAATCCACAGCACCATCGGCGCGAGTTTCTGCGCCAATTCCAGCGCCTTGTGCAGATTTTTCTCGCTCTCGCCGACAAACTTGTCGTAGAGCGCTCCGGCATCCAGGCGCGCCAGCTCGAATCCCCACTCGCCGGCGACCGCGCGCGCTGCCAGACTCTTTCCGCAGCCCTGCACGCCCGTGATCAATATTCCCTTAGGCGGCACCAGGCCAAATCGCTGACCTTCGGGCGTCAACGCGCTTTTACGTTTGGCGATCCATTCGCGCAAATTCTTCAGCCCGGCCACGTCCGCAAATGACGCGTCGCGCCGCACACTTTCGATCAGTCCTTCGCTGCGCAACGCCTGACGCTTGGCGTCCAGCACGTCATCGAGTAATCCGGCGTCGGCGCTTCCCCGCGAAAGGATGCACATCCGCAGCGTGCGCATGGCGTCTTCTTCGGAAAGCCCGGCGAGGTTGTGCGCGAGTTGCGCCATCCCCGCGACGTCCAGCGCCACGGGTATGCGCTGCTCTCGATTCATTCCAGCGAGCACGCCCTTCACTCCCGGCAACAAATCTTCAGACGTAGGCAAGCCCAGTTGATACGGCACGGCTTCGGAGGCAAGCTCCGCCGGCAATTGCAGCGACGCGGCGGAAATCACAATCGCTCGGCGCATTGTCCGGAATTTTTCCGCAAGGTCACGAAGTCGGCGGCTGATTTTGTCGTTGTCGCAGTAGCGCGCGAAATCTTTAAGGAGAAAAATGGCGTCACCCTGAAGCAACGGGATATTTGCGAGCGCCTGCTCCGGCTGTTCCGTGTTGTAAATCGGCGCGCCGCGAAATTTCGCGAGGCCCGCGGTGACGCTCCATTCGTAGAGGGGGACGCTTAATTCCGTCGCCACTTCGAGCAACATCTGCTCGAGGCGCTCTTCTTCAGGAGTCTCCACGGTGATGAGCGGATGGCGCGAATTCACGAGCAAGCGGAGTTCGTCGTGTTTGTCGGGCTTGGCGGTCGCAGCCGACGCGGCGGGACTCGTCGGCAATGGCGGCGCGGATACGTTGGACGGAGATTTCAGATCCTGCGTCAAAGCCCGATGCCTCGCTTAATGTGAGCGGTTTGAATCCTAGCCAACGGGAACGAAAGATGGCCTAAAGACAGGCTACCAAAACCGAGGGGAAGGAAAGGTTGGTTTTGCTGCGCGCGGCGCAAGATTGTCAACGCACCGCTGTGGATCGCGCGAATGATTCGCGCTGCGTACACCGGAAAAGCCGAGAAGCCTTCGGCGCCAATTTCGCGCTTGTTCCGCAGGAAAGGCTGAATCCGACTAATATAGTCCGCTGATTATGCCGGAGAACGATCACTCTAAAGAGACTCCAATTATGAAGTGCCCGAAGTGCGGAGCAGCGCTGGTAGCGAAGCCTGTCCCTGGCGCGAAGAAATTCCCGCAGCGACTGGAAGGCCCCGAACACGGATGGCAGCAAGAGAAGCCGCGTCACATTCCAATGAGATTCCACAAAGATCGGCCCAATTGGTGATTCATCGCGTGGGTTCAGTCCGTTTACTACCCGCAAATCCCCGATAACGTCAGCATTTTAGAGGAGTTAGTGCGAAAGTGCATCTTACGGACACGAAGAGAGAGAGACTTTGTCTCGGCTCTAAACTTGACGCTGCAATCGAGTATAATGGAGGGAACGACGCTGTTGTAGCAGCAGCAGGATTCTCAATTCAAAAGAGGAGCAACCTGAACATGGGTTTCGGTAATCGCGACAAACCAGAGAAGAAAAAGGGACGAGCGGGATTCGTGGAGGGGCGGCTCGACGAGCTACGGCGCCGGTGGGAACTTGCGACAACCGAGCGCGAGAAGGCTGACATATCCGAACAGATCCGCGAGTGGCAGTCGTTCAGGCCAGAACGAACCGCACCGTCGGGCGGCAGAAGGTAAGACTCCTCGTAGCAAGTTCCGTAGGGCAGACCCTCACTTGCGCCGGATGCAACCGGCAGAATCGGACATGGCAGAGGTGCGTCCCGGGGCCGATCATCGCGGTCGGGTGACGTAGATCGTTCCTATCTGCGCGGCTCGCTTGAGGGCGGGACGATGCCCTTGAGGCGCAGATAGACGGCGATGGCGCCGTAGCATTCGTTGTCATGCGCGACGTTGCCGGCGAGCGCGGCGAGACGCGGAGTTGGTCCGCGGAAGCTTTGAATCGGATCGTTGGCGTTGGCGTTGGTGAGCGCGGCGTAGGCGGCATCGCAGGTGTCGAAGGAATCCTTGAGCGCCGCGACAAGATCAGCCTTGGTGGTTTTCGAGCCGGCGCTCGGAGTCTTCGGCGTGCCCAGCGCGCGCGAACAACCGCCGGTCTGCGCGTCGGCTACGTGCGCGATCCATCCGCCGAAAGTGCGCTCCTCAGGAGTGGGCTGGTAGGCGTAGCCCTCGTCCGGCATCTTGTCAGCAGCCTTCAGTAAATTGTTTTTCACCGTGTTGTACATCTGCCGAATTGCGTCGGTGATGCTGGGGGCCGCGGCAGGCGCTGCAGCCGGGGCCTGGGCAAGAAGCGGCGAAGATAGAAATCCTACTAGAACCAGCATCATGATGGCGTTACGTTTCATCGCGGTTTCTCCCTGTGATTCGGCAGAAGCGGGAAACTATCTTGCCCGCCCTGCGGATTATAGACCGGAATTGCGCGAATCAAGCTTTGACGATGTGGCGGGCCCATTTGCCGAGCAAGGGATAGGACGCCCATTCGCCGTGTCCCGCTTTGATGCCAAACACAATGCCAAGCACGATATTCGAAAAATAAATCGCGGCGAGTCCCAGCCAGACGAAACCCATCCCGATGAACAGGGCAACCGGAGGCGCTTGATTCGCAGCCGCCCTTCCAGCACTGGAGAACACGGTCGAGAGTATGACCGCAAACCACAGAAGTACACCGATCATCCCCAGCACCATGAGCGTAATTTGCCAGAGCAGCGCCTGCAAGGCATGGAAGCGAACGAACTTCGAATCCTGTTTGACTAGAAAAATCACGAGGGGGCCGATCCACCAGGTAAAAATCTGGAGGATGTGAGCCAACATCGCCATCGTCTTCTCGTCTTGGGTCGGGGCCGGAACTGAAATCGCGTCATTCATGTCGCGTATCCCTTCCTGAGCCAAAGACGAATGCGTGAGCGACGGCGTCGCTTCAGTGCACCGCGAGAGCGGCGCGACCCGGGAAGCGGGCGGCCGAGCCTAGTTCTTCCTCGATGCGAAGGAGCTGATTGTATTTGGCGATGCGGTCGGTGCGGGAGGCAGAGCCGGTCTTGATCTGCCCTGCGCCCATGGCGACGGCGAAATCGGCTATGAAGGCATCTTCGGTCTCGCCGGAGCGGTGCGAGATGATCGCGGCGTATTTTGCTTTGCGCGCCATTTCGATGGCTTCGATGGTCTCGCTGACGCTGCCGATTTGATTGAGCTTGATTAGAATGGCGTTGGCGACGCCTTCGGAGATGCCACGCGAGAAAATCTTCGGGTTGGTGACGAAGAGGTCGTCTCCGACAAGCTGGATTTTCTTTCCCAGCTCCTTGGTGATGAGTTTCCAGCCGTCCCAATCGTTTTCGGCGAGGCCGTCTTCGATGGAAATGATCGGGTACTGGCGCACCCAATCGGACCAGAACGCGACCATTTGTTCGGAGGTACGCGCGGACTTGTCCGATTTCTTGAAGACGTATTTCTTGCTGGGGGCGTCGTAGAATTCGCTCGCGGCGGGGTCGAGGGCAATAGCGATCTGCTCGCCAGGCTTGTAGCCCGCGGCGGTGATCGCTTCGAGAACACGATTGACTGCCTCCTCATTTGATTTCAGGTTGGGCGCGAAGCCGCCTTCGTCGCCGACGGCAGTCGAGTAGCCGTTTTTCTTCAGCACGGCCTTCAGGGCGTGGAAAATCTCGACACCCCAGCGCAGGCCTTCGTGAAAACTCGGCGCGCCGACGGGCATGACCATGAATTCCTGGGGGTCCACCGAATTATCGGCGTGCGCGCCGCCGTTCAGGATGTTCATCATCGGGACGGGGAGCAAGTTGGCGGAGGCGTCGCTGGAATACTTCGCGAGATATTTGTAAAGCGGCTGGCCCGCGGCAGCAGCAGCGGCGCGCGCGGCGGCCATCGAGACTGCGAGGATGGCATTGGCGCCGAATTTCGATTTGTTCGGGGTGCCGTCCGCTTCGATCATGCGGCGATCGAGCGCGCGCTGGTCGGCGGCGTCCATGCCGGCGACGGCTTTCGCGATGTCACCATTGATATGCCCGACGGCTTGCAGCACGCCTTTGCCGAGGTAGTGCGATTTGTCGCCGTCGCGAAGCTCGATGGCTTCGTGTTCTCCGGTGGAAGCGCCGGAGGGAACGGCGGCGCGGCCGACGATTCCTCCTTCGAGACGGACGTCGGCCTCCACAGTAGGATTGCCGCGCGAATCGAGAATTTCGCGGCCATGAACAACGATGATTTTCGTGGACATTATTTCCCCTTAATAAGAAGCAGCGTGCAATCGGAGTTCAAGAGCGACAGCAACTACATGCCGCGAGAGAGACGGCGCAATGGATGGCGCTTCGCGCCAGGTCTTTATGTCGCGGCTAAAGCCGCGACCCACAATGCGGATGCAATAACCTGCCCGGGCTAAAGCGCCGGAACCTGTGCAGACCGGTTTCGTTGGGCTTAAGCCCCGCGCTTTCACCGGAAAATCGGATCATTCCGGTTCCTCGATCATGGATTCCGGGCGGACCACGATGACGACGCCATTTTCGGAAACGGCATAGCGGGCGCGGTCGGCTTCGAGATCGTGGCCGATGACGGTGCCTTCGGGCAGCTCGACGTGGCGGTCAATAATGGCGCGGCGGATGCGGCAGTGGCGTCCGATCGAGACATGGTTAAAGATGATGGACTCTTCCACTTCGCTATAGCTGTTGACGCGGACGTCGTAGCCGAGAACTGATTTCTTCACGCGCCCGCCGGAAAGAATCGAGCCGCCGGCCACGATGGAATCGAGAGCCACGCCCATGCGGTCCGGATCGGCGAAGACGGTTTTCACCGGGGGGTACTGTCGCTGCCAGCTGTGCAGCGGCCAGCTCGCGTCGTAGAGGTTAAAAACGGGCGTCACCGATACCAGGTCCATGTTCGCTTCGTGATAGGCGTCAATCGTTCCTACGTCGCGCCAGTAGGAAGTTTCCTTCTTATTTTCGTCGCGGAAATTGTAGGCGAAGACGCGATATTTTCCGATGATGCGCGGGAGAATGTCCTTGCCGAAGTCATGCGAGGACGCCGGGTTTTCGGCGTCGTCAATCAGGATGGGCACGAGGAGCTGCGTATTGAAAAGATAGACGCCCATCGAGGCGTTGCACTTTTCGGCGCGAACGCCGGACGCTTTGGGATTGGCGGGCTTCTCTTCGAATCCGGTGATGCGCCAGTCCTTGTCCGTTTCCAGAACGCCGAATTTGCCGGCCGCGTCGGCGAGATCCATTTCGATGGTCGCGACGGTGACGTCAGCTCCAGCGGCAACGTGCTGCTCCAGCATCTTCTGGTAATTCATTTTGTAAATGTGATCGCCGGAGAGGATGAAGACATAGTTCGACTGCTCGCTGCCGATCGAATAGATATTTTGATACACCGCGTCGGCAGTGCCCTGATACCAGTGCTGCGAGACGCGCATCTGGGGAGGCAGAACTTCCATAAAGTCGCCGTGGCCCATCAGCGAGGACCAGCCGCGACGCACGTGACGGTTGAGGCTGAGCGCCTTGTATTGCGTGAGGACAAAGACGCGGCGGAGGTCGCTATTCAGGCAGTTGGAAAGCGTGAGATCAATGATGCGGTAAACGCCGCCGAACGGAACGGCAGGTTTCGCGCGGTCGCGCGTGAGGGGCCAAAGCCGCTCGCCCTGGCCGCCCGCCAGGAGAACTCCAATCGCGTTGCGCATGATCGGCATGGGTCCCGGGATGGAACGACCGCCGCCTTCGGTCGCGGACTATTCTAACAGCATGTTGCTCGCGCCGCAGTCCCGGCGCACCGGGCCGCCAAAACGCGCCATGGATTGAGCCGGAGCCTTAGGGCCAAAAGAATTATTTACTGAAGAGTTAAGCAAAATTCGTTTCGGCTTAATAAGCAATTTAAGCCTTGACTTGGAGGATAGCCTCCGATAGAAGAAGTGGGCAATAGCCGGTTCGCGTTGATACCGGTTAAACTTGCTGGAATCCGATAGTCCAAGTCAAGACAAAGGGACGGGGGTGAATACGCGTGGCAGAAGTTGTAATTCAAGAGGGTGAGTCTTTGGAAAACGCTCTCCGGCGCTTCAAACGGAAGGTGCAGTCGGAAGACATCATCAAGGAAATCAAGAAGCACAGCTACTACATGAAGCCGGGGGAAAAGCGTCGAGCAAAGCAGGCCCTCTCGCGTAAGCGTCTCCGTAAGAAGCAACGGCGTGAGCAAGACTAGGCAATCGCATCACATCAGTCTTTCCAAACAGCTTCGGGCCAGCGGGCGAATCAAGGCCGCGATTTCTTGCGGAAACTTATTCGACCGCTGGCTGCGGACTGTGCCGTTGCTGTCTGCCCCGAGCGAACCCGGCCCCCGGAGCAGCGTATGGAATACCATGACAAGGTCCTGAAGTGCGCCGACTGTGGAGCGGAATTCGTTTTCACCGCCGGCGAGCAGATGTTTTTCGCGGACAAGGGATTCAAGAACGAGCCCAAGCGTTGCAAGGCCTGCAAAGCAAATCGCGCACAGGGGAATGAAACGGGTTCGGGAAGCGTCCAGCGGGTAGAGACGAAAACGGTGTGCTCGCAGTGCGGGAAAGAGACCACCGTTCCGTTCAAGCCGACGCAGGGGCGTCCGGTATATTGCCGCGAGTGCTTCCAGCATCGGCGGACGGCCAGCGCACCAAGCGCGACGGCTTAGCTTCGCCTCAGGCGGGCGGCGCGTTAAATCGGAAACAGTAATCGCACTTCTCTGCGACGGGAGTTCTGCATGGCGGATTTGGACCTGCGTCCGTTGTCGTTGGGAGAAGTCCTCGATCGAACTTTCTCACTATATCGCGGCCATTTCTCACTCTTCGTTGGTATTACCGCGATTCCTCAACTGTTAATTCTGGCTTATAACCTGATCGTCGGGACGTTTCCGGGTGTAAGGACACCAACTACGACTGGACAGCCAAGAATCGCGCCAGGCGTCGTGTCGCCCGCCACTCTCATCGGAGCGTTCGTCGCCCTCCTTATTTTTCTGGTGGTTTATCTCCTGGCGTAAGGTGGAACGGTTTACGCCGTTTCCGAACTCTATTTGGGACGCGTAACCACTATCGGCGCCTCGCTCCGCCGGATGCGCGGTCATTTCTTGAAACTATTCGGAGTGACAATTCTAAGTGGCCTTGCGTCGGGGGCGGCGGCGATCCTGCTAATAATCCCTGGTATCTATGTGGCCTGCCGTCTGATCACTTGTGTTCCCGTGGCCCTGCTCGAGGACCTCGGGCCGGGAGATGCACTCTCGCGCAGCTTTACCCTGACCAAAAACGAAGCCGGTCGCGCGTTCATTATTTACCTGCTCTACTTTCTATTGGCGATTGTGGCCGTGAGTTTATTTGAAGTTCCATTTACCATCGCGGCTCAATTCGCTGCGAAGGACGCTGAAACAGCGCACCTGTTGCTTGCTGCGAGCCAAGTGGGAAACTTTCTAGCTACGATTCTGGTAGCACCATTTCTGACGATCGCCACCGCCGTCTTCTATTACGACCTGCGGGTGCGGAAGGAAGCGTTCGATCTTCAAATCATGATGAATCCCCTCGGCCAAACTCCCTCCGTAGCCCCGGACCCTCTCACTTAAATTCGACGCAGTAGTTCCCTTCATTGACCGTGCGCGTGCGGCGTCCTAAAATCATTTAGGTTGAGGAGGTCTAGCTTTAATGGATGAGAAGGTTTTGCGCGATTATTTGCGGCGGACATTGAACTGGCACGAGTCACATGTGGACTGGAAGAAAGCGGTCGCCGGGATTCCGGAGAAGAAGCGCGGCATGCGGCCGAAGGGCGGCGACCATTCGCCGTGGGAATTGCTCGAGCATATGCGCATCGCGACATGGGACATCCTGGAATTTTGCCGCGACGGAAAGCATGCATCGCCGGACTGGCCCTCGGGATATTGGCCGAAAAAAGCTGCGCCCCCGAATGCCGGAGCGTGGGAGAAAAGCGTCCAGGAACTCGAGCGAGATCTGGAGGAGATGGGAAAACTGGTGACCAATCCGAAGACGGACCTGCTGGCACCGATCCTGCACGGTTCGGGCCAGACGATTTTGCGCGAGGTCCTATTGATCGCCGACCACAACGCCTACCACCTGGGCCAGCTCGTCCTCGTCCGCCGGCTGCTGGGTTGCTGGTCGGAAAACTGAGCCGCACTTCGAACCGCAAGCGCGAAACCAAGCATCTTAAAATTGATACAATGACGGTGAGGCAGAAAAGGGTCCAAGGGGCACGTACGAAATGAGCCGGGAACAAGCGATCGTGGAATCCGCAGCTTCGAAGGACGCGCAGGAGCGCGTCTGGGAATCATTTCGCCGCTGGGGATACCTGCAGGCAAATCTCGATCCGCTGGGCGACCTCGAACCCATGGCGATGCCCGAGCTCGATGTCGCGGGGCCAGAGGCCGATGCGGCTCGGCGCGTCTATTGCGGCAGCATTGGCGTTGAATTCATGCACATCGCGGATCGCGAGCGGCGCCAGTGGGTACAGGAGCGGATGGAGGCGGAAGCCGCGGAACCCGATCGCGCGCGAATCCTGGATCTGCTGATACGCGCGGACATTTTCGAGCAAGTGCTGCAAACGCGCTATCTCGGCACCAAACGCTACTCGCTGGAGGGCGAATCCGCGCTGATCCCGCTGCTCGATTCGATCCTGAGCGCGGCCGCCGAACAGGGCGCTGAGAAGGCCATGTTGGCGATGAGCCATCGCGGGCGGCTGAACGTAATGGTCCAGATTGTGGGGCGCGCGGCGGCGGACGTGTTCGCGCGATTTGAAGACGTGGACCCGCGAAGCATACTGGGCGGCGGGGACGTGAAATATCACATGGGGGCGACGGGGACATTTCGTTCGCCGAACGGCCGCGAAGTGGGAATTCACCTGGTGTCGAACCCCAGCCATCTGGAAGCCGCCGATCCGGTTGTTATTGGTCGCACGCGCGCAAAGCAGATGCGGCGCGGCGAGAACGGCCGTCGCCTGGTGGTGCCCATCACCATGCACGGAGACGCCGCGTTCGCAGGGCAGGGAATCTGCGCCGAAACTCTGAATATGGCGGGCGTCGAGGGATTTGCGGTGGGCGGGTCAATCCACATCATCGTGAACAATCTGATCGGATTCACGACTCCGCCGAAAGAGGGCGGCTCTTCGCGCTACTCGTCCGATCTGGCGAAGCGGTTGCCCGTTCCGATCTTCCACGTGAATGCGGAGGATCCGGACGCGGTTGCGCGCGTGGGCCGGATCGCGCTCGATTACCGCTACGAGTTCGGGACGCCGGTGTTCATTGATCTGATTGGCTATCGCCGCCACGGCCATAGCGAAGTGGACGATCCCACGATCACGCAGCCGGTGCGCTATCGCAAGATCGAGGCGCATCCGCAGTTGTGGCAAATCTACGCGGAGAAAATCGGCGCGGATGCGCAGCCGATTGTGGCGCGCGTGCGCGAGGAATTGGACGCCGCGCAACACGAAGCGCAGGAAATCGAAAAAAGCCCGCCGATGCGGCGACTGCCGCGCTACTGGGGCGCGTTCCAGGGCGGACGATACGAGGCGTCTTTCGAAGTGCCGACGGCCGTTGCCGAGGACGTACTGACTCCGGTGGGCGAGGCGCTGGTCAGCTATCCGCAGGGATTCCACGTCCATGCCAAGGTGAAAAAGCTTCTCGAGCAGCGGCTGGAAATGGCGCGAGGCAAGCGCGCGATTGATTTCGGAATGGCCGAGGCGCTGGCGTTTGGCTCGCTGCTGGCGGAGGGCGTTCCGGTCAGACTTACCGGGCAGGACAGCAGGCGCGGCACTTTCAATCAGCGGCACGCGGCGTTGATTGATATCGAAACCGAGGAAGAGTACGTCCCGCTCGAACATCTGGCGCAGGATCCGGCGTGGTGCGAGATTTACAATTCGCCGCTTTCCGAAGCTTCCGTGCTGGGCTTTGAATACGGTTTCAGCCGCGACTATCCCGAAGCGCTCGTCCTTTGGGAGGCGCAATTCGGCGATTTCGCGAACGGCGCGCAAATCATCATTGATCAATTTATCGCCGCGAGCGAGGACAAGTGGAATCTGCTGTCCGGGATCGTGATGCTGCTTCCCCACGGCTACGAGGGTCAGGGGCCGGAACATTCCAGCGCGCGCATCGAACGCTTTCTGGAACTCGCGGCGCGCGACAACATGCAGATTTGCCAGCCCTCAACTGCCGCGCAGTATTTTCACCTGCTGCGGCGACAAGCGCTGCGCACGTGGCGGAAGCCTCTGATCGTGTTTACGCCGAAGAGCATGCTACGGAATCCGGCGGCTTCGTCGCCGCTCGCTGAACTCACTGGCGGGCGATTTCAAACCGTGATTCCGGATATGGGCGACGGCTCCGCGGAGCGCGTGCTGCTGTGCACCGGGAAAATCGGACACGAGCTCGCCGCCGAACGAAAACGGCATCCGGAGAATGCTCCGGCGATTATTTTTGTGGAGCAGCTATATCCCTTCCCCGAGGCGGAAATTTCCGCGGAGATGGACCGCCATGCGAACGCGCGGGAATTTGTATGGGTGCAGGAAGAACCGCGCAATATGGGAGCGCACGAATTCATGATTCCGGAGCTGGAGCGGCTGGCCCGCGGCCGCGCGGTGCTGTCCGTGAATCGCTCCGCGAGCGCCAGCCCGGCGACCGGCTCGCATAAGGCTCACGAGATGGAGCAGAAGACGCTGCTCGCTCTCGCCTTCGGGAAGTAAGCCGCGCGCACTCCGCGATTTTCCCTCAGACTCTCGACAAGATCAGGCCGTGGCCGCTGACCGCCACGGATCGCAGCTCGTTCGACGAAAAGCCCGCGTTCTGAAACATCCTCTGATATTCCGCGAAGGTGTAGGCGTCGCCTGACGGAGTCATGCCCAGCATGGTCATGGCGAAAGCGGCCGCGCGTTGCGGCGTGACGCGGTCGTCGTTGGGCACCCATTCGAGCGTCACGACCATGCCGTTGGGCGCGAGCGAGGCGCGCATTTTGCGCAGCAGGGTCTCGTTCGTGGGCGGATCGAAGTGATGCAGGAAGTTCGTCAGCAACGCGATGTCATAACCGTCGCCGAAATCAATATCGAAGGCGCTGCCCGGCAGGCGATGCATGCGCGATTCCACGCCCGCAGCGCGCGCGTTTTCCATGGCGACCTCCAACACAGGCGCCCAATCCTGGGCGTAAATTTCCGCTTTCGGATTGTGCTTCGCGAGCGCGACGCCAAAGACACCATGTCCGGCGGCAATATCCAGAACTCTGCACTGGCGCCCGGCGCCGGCATCGAGAACCTGCGTCATTTCTTCCGCGATGGGCCGCATCATCGGCGCCATGGACCGCGCGAATTCGACCCAGACGGGATTTTCCGGTGAGATGGAACCGTCACCCTCCAGCGCCGGGCGTCCGGCACGAATCGCATCGGCGAGGCTCATGAACGCGGTCACGACCCCGGGCAAAGTGAGGAAGCCCGCGGTGGATGCGACACAATCGGGCGAACGCCGGTCGAGAAACATCGCGGAATCTGGCGTCAGCGCATATCGGTGATCCTGCTTGGTGAGAAATCCGAGGATGGTCAGGTAATCGCACAGAATGCGAACGCCGCGTTCGGCGGCCTTGCAGCGCTTCGCAAGCGCCGCAGCCGTGTCAACTCCTTCCCCGATGGCCGTGAATATGTCGAGATCAATCGCCGCTCGCAGGGCGGCGGTGTTTTGGTAGGCGTTCAGCGTCTGGTACACAAGAGTTGGACTCGGTCTTGCGGCGCCCGTTGGCGTGGCCATGTGTGTCCCCTTTATCTGCGGTGCGATCGTGCGTCAGTTCGCTTGTGAATTCTGGGCGAAACACCAGTGAACGAATTCCGGAGTGTAGCGCGCGCTGATCGCCGCGGGCACGTCAGCTTCGTCGAGCGGATGGAATACAAATCGAATTCGACCCTTGCCGCCCACCGTGCCGAGGAGAAATCCGTACACGTTGGTCACGGCTTCCTTTGCGGCGCTCGCTTCCGGTGGCAGCGGGTAGCGCACGGCGCCGGCCGTCCCGACAATCCATCCCGGCAGGATGCCGCCGTGCTTGCGCCAGTATTCGGTATTGAAGGTGCCGTTCATAAAATAGTGCGAGTGGCTGGCGAGCACATACACACGTTTGTGATCTTCATTCTGAGCCTTCAAAAGATCAGCGTAGACGCGAAGACCGGTTTCAGTCCCACCCTTGGACTGGTCCATGCTGTGGTCCTTTGAAATGCTTTCCGGCAGCGCCTCGTGCATTCCCGCAACGATCGTGCGAATCTGCGCGTTCGCCGAATCGGAGCGCAGAATTTTTTCGAACCAGGCAAGCTGGTCCGCGTCGAACTGATCCCGTGTCGCGTTGTCGAGATTGATGAAATCCACGCCGCGGTCAATCCAGTGATAATACGACTTCGGCTGAAGATCGGCGGGATCGTCGAGCAGGCGCTGCGCGCGCAGATTGGGCAAATCGAGCTGAGTCGAGAACTGCGCAACGAATGCCGCATGATCTTTTGGGCGGACCGTCTCGTGATTACCGATTCCCAGATAAAAAGGAATATCGCCGAACGGCACGATCTGATTCTGGGTGAAATCGTTCCAGGCCATGTCGAGGTATTCGGCCTTCGTCAGGGGCTTCGAGACGTATTCGGGCTGGTGGAGGATGTCTTCATCAATGCCGCTAATCCGCCGGAGGTCGCCGAGGTGCCAGTAGAATGCTGCGCCGCTTCTTTTCACGCCCTGCGCGATCGCCGGCATCACCACATCGCCGCAGTTGCGGGAATCGCCCGAGACGGCGAACACCCAGTCGCCGGTCTTCAACTTCGCGGCAGGTGCGGGCGCCTTTGCAACGGACTGCGCCCGGGAGAAAATCGGACACGCGCTGATAGACGCAATCGAAAGTACAGCCAAAACCAATTGCCTTCGCCGATTCACTGACCCTCCGCCCGTCGCGCCGCAGTTGGACACGCGATCACCGTTCCGTGAAGCAGGCCATTGTCCCGCGACGCGGGAACGATGGCAACACACCCCTTACAACTGCGCGTCACTCGACGTCGTAGAGCCCGATACCCGCTCCGCCGCGGGGTACACTGATTGCAGCGGCCGGATCAGCCGTTCGTTCTTTCTCGGTGAGAGGAAACTTGAAGCGCATTTTAGTGGCGGACGACGATCTGACGACGCGGCAGTGGATTTCACAAATCCTCCGCGCCGAGAAATTCGCGGTCACGACGGTGGCCGATGGCCGCGCCGCCTGGAAAAAAATCCAAAGGACAAAGTTCGACCTGATCCTGCTGGACGTCTGGATGCCGAAGATGAACGGCCTCGATGTGCTGGCGGCCATGCGCGGAAAAAAAGCGCGGCCAAAGGTTATCGTCATCACTTCCGACGATACGCCCGGCACACTTCTGGCCGCGGTGCGCGAGCAGGCTTATCATTACATCGCGAAACCCATCGAACGAGAGGCGCTGATCACGCTGGTGCGCGAGTCTCTGGACAAGAAGGCACACTTGCCCCCGATCGAGGTAATTTCCGCACGGCCTGAATGGGTCGAGCTATCGGTGCCCTGTTCGCTCGAGGCGGGCACCCGGCTGGAAGCGTTCATGGAAAAACTCGATACGGGGCTGCCCGATGATCTGCGCGTCGCCGTGGCGCAGGCGTTCCACGAGCTTTTGATGAATGCGATCGAATGGGGCGGCAAACTCGATCCCAAGCGCAGGGTGCGTATCTCCTGCCTGCGCGCCAAAAGGATGTTGCTTTACCGAATCTCCGATCCTGGCCCGGGATTCAAATTCGCGGATCTGGACCACGCGGCCATCACGCACGGCGGCGAGCCCATCGAACACGGGTTGATCCGCGAACGGAAGGGACTGCGCCCGGGTGGGTTTGGATTGGTGCTGGTGCAAGCGAAGGTTGATGAACTCCTCTATAACGAGGCGCAGAACGAAGTTGTTTTCGTGAAGTACCTCGATTAAAGCGATCGAGCCCGCCGCGCCCCGCTGAGCCGGTTTTGGCGACTGGTACCTCGGTAACATTGACCCACAACGGAGCGAGAGACTACTTTAGGTTTGGCGATTCGGCGGAGGTCCGGCCAGGCAATATGCGGGCGAATGGCGGCTTCGGTGTGCGCGGATCGCGGGCGGCTATGGCGTAGGGACGCTCCTGTTTGGCACGCGGGGCGAAATCTTATGAAATCGGTCAGTAACCTCTGAATGATGGCAACACTCATCGCCGCTGTTTCGCTGGCCGCACTCGTCCAGATCTTTGTCTCCTATTGCCGGTCGGTTCTGGCCTCAGCCAGAAAAGTGGAATTGTCGCCGCGCGTGGTCGTGCTTGCCGGCATGCAAGGCGAGAGCCTCGCAGCCGACGACTTTAGCCGGGTGCTGCAACTTGTGCGCCTCTGTCCCGAACAACACGCCGATCAGGCGGGAATCCGCGCCGTGGGGTCTTATTTCCGTCTGCTGCAGATGCTCCGCCGAGTAGTCGGCAGGTTCAATCCGGACGCGACTGTTTGGATAGACGAAGAGAGCAAGCGCTGTTCGCACTTTGCCGCCGTCGTGCTCGACCGATGCATCTCATCCAGCCGCAGCCTCTTCAGCCAGCGGGTTAGCGACCACTTGTAATTCCGGGAAGTGCGTCAGTTTCCAACTAACCGACTCTTCAGGACTTGGGGCCAGCGCCGCCGGTGATATACTCCGGCAACAATTCGCATCGGGACGGAAGGATGACTCTGTTGGGGCCGAATTCCGACAACGAGAACTTGTTAGAACGTGAATTGGGGCCGAGCAGCGCAGGCGATGCTCCGGTCCTTTCCGGGTATGAAATGCGTGGGGGTACGCCCGTCGATGTGACCAGCCGCAGTGTGGACGCCGAAATAGCGGTCGGCTCCCTCATCATCAATGCTGTACGGGCGTGGATAGCGGGACTTCGGATGCGCCTTAGAATTCAGAAAGACCTCGGAAGGAAAGCTACGCAGGCCGACCTCACCTCAATTGCCACATGGATGAAAGTGGATGAAGCGGAGCAGCGGAAAGAGCTCGAGAAACCGCCAATTCTGGATTGAGCCCCGCCAAGTTCTGAGAAAAGGGGACTGTCGAAATCTGAGCCACTAGCTTATTCGGCCGTCGCTCGACCCTGCCCCAGCCGGCTGCTAACATGGATATAGGCCGGAATTTCCGGCCCATATATGCGGTCCGTGAAATCACTCGAAAATCGCGTACTTGAAACGATCCGCCGGGGACGAGTGCTCGTGCCCGGAGATCGTGCGGGCGTGGCTGTTTCAGGAGGCGCTGATTCGGTCGCGCTTCTGCGGATGCTCGAAAGTCTGCGCGACCGACTGGGCATCACCCTCATTGTTGTTCATTTCAATCACAAGCTTCGCGAATCGGAATCAGACGCGGATGCTCGCTTTGTCGAGGCGCTGGCGCGCACGCGGGGGCTTGAGTGTATCGGCGGATGCGAAGACGTTGCGGCAGCGGCGGCAGCCAACAAGTGGAATCTGGAGGATGCCGCGCGGCGCCTCCGGTACGCGTTCTTCGAGCGCACGATCGCGGAAGGCCGGGCGACGCGCGTGGTCGTGGCGCATACGGCAGACGATCAGGCCGAGACGGTTCTGGCGCACATCCTTCGCGGGACGGGTCCGACGGGCCTTGCGGGAATCTATCCCGCGGTAGGTTCGGTGGTGCGGCCGCTGCTTGGTGAGCGCCGCGAAGACTTGCGAGAGTATTTGCGCCAACTCGGACAGGACTGGCGCGAAGATTCAACGAATCGCGATCTGAGCAAGCAGCGCGCGCGGATTCGCGAGCAGCTGCTGCCATTGCTAGAACGCGATTTTTCACCGCGCGCGGTGAATCACCTGGCCGGGCTGGCCTCGCTGGCTCGCGAGGAGGAGGTTTTCTGGAGCGCGCTGGTGGAGGATCGCTTCCGGGCGCTCGTCCGAGCCGGTCAAGGAAAACTAGGGATTCGCGTTCACGAACTGCTCGCGCCGCTGGATTTGGGATCTGCCGCAGAACCCGCCGCGCTCCGGAGTTTGACTGAGCGCCTGATTCGCCGCCTCTATCAGGAGCTGCGCGGCGGCCTCGGAGGGCTCACTGCTGTGCACGTCGAGCAGGTGATCCATCTTGCCGCTGCATCCTCGAGCGGGAGCCGCGCCGAACTTCCCGGCGGAGTTCTGGTTGAGCGCAATTTCGATGAGCTGATCTTCTCAGGCGCCCCCCGCGCTGGGCGTTCTTCACGCGCGCGGGAACCCGCATCGCGTGAAAATGCGTATCTATATGTTGTGAGTCTTCCGGCGCACGGCGTTGCGACCGTTACAGTTCCAGAACTGAACAGCCGCTTCTGCCTGAAAGTGATTGACTGGTCTGTCTCAGAGCGCGACACTAAAAGGGATAGCGCGGTTCTCGACGCGAATTTGCTTCGCGAGCCATTGGTTTTGCGGAACTGGCGGCCGGGAGATGCGTATCGGCCGCAGGGGCGCCGTCAGCCGAAGAAACTGAAGGAGATGTTCCTCGCGGGCAGGGTTCCAAGCCGCGAGCGCGCTTCCTGGCCTGTGCTGGAAAGCGGCGGGCGGGTGGCTTGGGCGCGCGGGCTTCCTCCGGCGGACGACTTTTGCGTACGGGAAGGCACCCGAGCCGGCGTGGTGATCGAAGAAGTGCAACTTTGAGGGAACGATGAAAGTCGCGTTTACTCGACAGCGTCTTGCGACGAGGGTGGGCCAGCTGGGCCGCGCCATCTCGAAGGACTACGCCGGGCGGACGGTTGACGTAGTGGTGGTCCTCGAGAATTCGTTTCTATTCGCCGCCGATCTGGTGCGCGAGATTTCCCGTCCCGTCTCCTGCCACTTCGTGCGCTCGGAAACGCGCGAAATTCGATTCGGTGGACAGGAATATCGCGAGATTTTTTTCAGCGCAGCGCCAGCGCTTCGCGGCCGCGACGTACTGGTGGTGGATGCGGTGCTCAACACCGGTGTCACGCAGGATTTCCTGCTGAAGCGTCTCGAAGAAGGCCGGCCCCGCACGCTTCGCCTGGCGGTGCTGTTTGACAAGCCTGCCTCCCGAAGGGTTAATCTAAAAGCTGAATACACCGGCTTCGCGGCTGCATCTAAAGAGTGGGTAGGATATGGATTGAGCGGCGAAGGCGGATTGTTTCGGAATTTGCCTTACGTCGCGTCGAGAGGCGCGCGCGCGGGCGCCAGGACACGGCGGGCGAGCGCTCGCAGGAAAGTATCCAGAGGGTGAGGTAATCCGGTGAACTCAACAGTACGCACGGTTTTATTCTGGGCAATGATGATCGCGCTGGCGTTCGTGTTGTGGGAGATGGCTTCCAAAACGAGCCCGAGCGCGAAAGAGGATGAGCCCAGCTATTCGAACTTCCTCGCGAAGGTGGACAGCGGCAACGTCAAGGACGTCTCTATCCAGCTCTCGCCGAACAGCGCCGAACTACAGGGCGAATACCGGGACGGCACCAAGTTCCGCGGAGTGACCGTCGCCAACACCGCGATTACGGACGTCACCAAAGTCCTGCAGGACAAGGGTGTCCTTTACAACTACAAGGAAGTGAAGGAAGCGAACTGGCTCAGTTTGCTGATCAACCTCTCGCCGATTCTGATCATCGTGGCCATCTGGATCTTCATGATGCGGCAGATGCAGGCCGGCGGTAATAAAGCACTCAGCTTCGGAAAATCCCGTGCGCGTCTTCTGACTGCGCAGCAGAAGAAAGCTACCTTTAAAGATGTTGCCGGAATTGACGAAGCCAAAGAAGAACTCTACGAAATCATCGATTTCCTGAAGGACCCGCAGAAGTTTCAGAAACTAGGCGGACGCATTCCGAAGGGCGTGCTGCTCGTCGGGCCTCCAGGCACGGGCAAGACTTTGCTGGCCCGCGCGATTGCCGGCGAAGCCAACGTTCCCTTCTTTTCGATCTCGGGTTCGGATTTCGTCGAGATGTTCGTCGGCGTCGGCGCGAGCCGCGTCCGCGACCTTTTCGAGCAGGGCAAGAAGAATGCGCCCTGCATCATCTTCATTGATGAAATTGACGCGGTCGGCCGCCATCGCGGAGCAGGCCTGGGCGGCGGGCACGACGAGCGCGAGCAGACGCTGAACGCCCTTCTAGTCGAAATGGACGGCTTTGAATCGAACGAAGGCGTGATCCTGATTGCGGCCACCAACCGGCCGGATGTACTCGACCCGGCGCTGCTTCGCCCGGGCCGATTCGACCGCCGCGTCGTGGTTCCGCGGCCTGATGTGAGAGGCCGTGAAGAAATCCTGCGCGTCCATACGCGCAAAGTTCCTCTTTCGGAAGATGTGGATCTCTCCGTGATCGCGCGCGGCACACCGGGATTCTCCGGAGCCGATGTGGCGAATCTGGTGAACGAGGCTGCGCTGTGGGCAGCCCGGATGAATCGGAAATTCGTCGCGATGGTGGACTTTGAAATGTCGAAGGACAAAGTCCTGATGGGGGCCGAGCGCAGGTCCATGATTTTGTCGGACGACGAGAAGAAGAACACGGCGTACCACGAGGCGGGCCACGCGCTCGTCGCGGCAAAGACGCCGGGTGCGGACCCGTTGCACAAGGTCACGATCATACCGCGCGGCATGGCGCTGGGCGTCACCATGCAGCTGCCCATAGACGACAAGCATACGTACACGAAGGAATTCCTCGAATCGCAGCTGGCCGTGCTGATGGGCGGGCGCGCTGCCGAGGAGATTTTCCTGAACCACATCACCACCGGCGCCGGGAACGACATCGAACGCGCCACGGAAATCGCGCGGCAGATGGTGTGCGAGTGGGGCATGAGCTCGCTCGGACCGCTTACTTTCGGCAGGAAGGAAGAAGCGATTTTCCTCGGCCGGGAAATCGCGCAGCACCGCGACTACTCCGAAGACACGGCGATCAAGATTGACGTGGAAGTTCGCGGGATCGTCAACATGGGATATTCGCGCGCCCGGCAGATTCTGGAAACGAACAGCGAGGCGCTCGAACGCGTGGCGCGCGCGCTCCTCGATCGCGAAGTGCTCGACGCGATTGAATTGAAGATGCTTATGGAAGGCAAGACGCTGCCGGATAAGATACCGCCTCCGTCCGCGCCGCCCGTGGCGAGCAGAGAACCTCAGATGACGCTGCGTCCCGAGCCTCGGCCGATTCCGGGCATGGCCAAGGGCGAGAAGCCCGCTCCGGCCTAGTCAAAATCGCCGGCGAAAACCCGCGCTACGAAGTTCTTACGAACGCAGACATGTTGAAGGCCGCGCTATACGTGGAGCGCTGCCCCGGCGGCGGCGCCACCATATGCACGGCGTTGCGCAGCCGCTGCGGTTCGCACGGCCTCATCATGCAGACGACCGCGCCCGCCCGGTAACTCGCCGAGTAATCGGACGGCATCGCCGAGTTTGTGAGTAAGATCACGGGAATATGCCGCAGCCGCACATTTTTCTTGGCGATGGCGCAGAGTTCCCGCCCGGTGACGCCATTCCCCTCCGCTTCCGCAATCAAAACATCCGGGGTGTCGTTTTCCAGAATGTCCAGCGCCTGCTGGCCCGTGGAGACGAGGACTACCTGGTATCCGTCCTGCTCGAAAAGCAGGCGCAGCGCGTTGGCGATTGACGGATCGGCTTCCACTCCGAGCACGCGGACTCGGTCTGGGGGCCGCGCGGTCGTCAGGGGAATTCCATTTGCGAGCAACGCTCCCTTATCGAACTCAACGGCCACTGCATAACTGAAGTCCGGGAGAAGGAGATTGCGCACGACCCGCGCCCTGCGTGCCTGATTGATGGCCGTGGGCGACGTCCAATACGGAAACGTGACTTCGAGGAATTGGCCAACCCAGTAACCGCCCCGCGAAGTGGACCAGAGAATCCCGTCGAGCGAGACGTCAATGCTTTTGCCGACGTCCTCGAAAAGATCGAGCGTCCCTACTCCGCCGCGCGCGTGTACCCGACCCACTACCTTCGCTCGGCAACGCCTGCGCCTATCGGCGCCCGTGCCAATCGGATGTTTCGCGGGCGAAGATGAATGAACAGATGTCAGGGATTTTGAAGTTATCAAGGTTTGCTCCAGACTGGGCCGTTGTAATGGGATTGGAGGCCGGTGGTACGTGCCAGAAAACCAGGGCAGCGACCGCCGCACACGCCGGATGTCGCTCTATGAAGTTATCGGCCGCTCCCGGCGAATCTTTAGGCCGCCGGGGGCGAAGCCTGTGCGGCTCCTTACGGACACGAGCTTCTTGACAGCGGGAAAATTGGCGTAGAATACCGGCATGGCGAAGCAAACCCATGACACGTTCGAGCTCGATTGCCCCTGCTGCCACGCGAAATTGACCGTGGACCGGCGCTCGGCGTGGTCCTCGCGCATGTCGCGCCGGTGAGGCCGCCGTCGGTGGACCTCGACGACACCGCCAAGCTGCTGCGCGACCACGATGATTCCGTGGAAGCGAAATTCCGCGCGTCGGTGGAAGCGGAGCGCAACAAGGAAGACGTGCTTGCGCGCAAATTTGCCGAAGGCTTGAAGAAGGCCAAGGACGCGCCCATCGAAAAGCCCATTCGCGATTTCGATCTCGACTGAACTTCCCCATGCGAGCCCTGCTCACGGCAGCCCTCGCGGCGCTTCTCACATTCGTCGCGGGCACTGCGACGATCGCTGGTCCCCTCCCTCAAGATAAGCAGGCGCAAAAAATCCCGAAGCTCCCGCCGCCGCGCCAACTCGATAAGGGCATCGTGTGGACGCGCGATCCGGTTACGGGCGAGCTTCGCGCGACGCCGGCGACGCCTATCGCCAAACAAATCGCCGGGCGGCGCGCCACCCGCCGTACACGCGATGCAGGTGCTCACGCAGATGGTGCCCGTCACGTGCATCGTCTCCGCGGCGGACGGCTCCGCTGTGCCGGGGCTGCGGCGCGAGGACTTTCGCATTTACGAGGACGGAGTCGCGCAGCCGATTGCCTATTTCGACGCCTCGACGGCGCCAGCGAGCGTGGCGCTCGTGATTGACGCGAGCCCGAGCGTGCTGCGCGATTCGGACGAAATGAAGCAAGCGGCCGATGCTTTGATCTCCGCGCTGGCACCGCTCGATCAGGCGGCGGTCGTGGATTTCTCCGCGCACACGTATTTGCAGCTTCCGTTCTCCGATGTGCGCGAGCAGGCTCGCCGCGCAGTCGCGCGCGTGGATGTGCGGGAGCTTTTCGGCGATGTCGGTGGCTCGAATATTTATGAGGCGGTTTATCTCGCCGCGAAGGAGTTGTTCCCGGGCCGCACCGGCCGCAAAGCGATTCTTCTCCTCACCGACGGGCAGGACAGCGGCCTGGGACTGACGTACGATCCGGCCAGCGCCGCGCCGCAACCGGGACGGCCCGCAGACCGGCTGACTTTCGATGACGTTGCGCGGACGCTCGCGGCGCAGGATATTCAGCTGTTCGCCGTTTCGACCGAAACCCGGCCAAAGGTGATGACGCAGGAATGGCTCGAGGAGCACCAGGTCGCGACGCTCCTCTCGCCGAACGCGCGCGTTCTGGAAATTCCGGCGTACACGCTCTATCTCGCCGAGCTCGTTCGCCGGGCTGGTGGGCAGCTTTACTTTCTTCGGGAATCCGCCACGATGGCCGATACCTTCCGGAAAATTGCGGAAAAGATTCGCGCGGAATACACCTTGGGGTTTTATCCGGCTGCGGGCGCGGATGGTGAAAACGCCCGGCCCGGCTGGCATTCGCTGCGCGTCGAAGTCCCGGGTGACCCCGGCGCGCAAGTCTCCCACCGCGCCGCGTATTACGTTCCGGCCACAAAGTAAGAACGCTGCGCGCCTCTCTACTTGCGCAGTTTCAAAAATCCACCTTTGGCAACTGGCACCACGGCAGTGGAATCGCAGGCGATGGTGCAGTAAGAGTTTATTCTTGCGGCTTTTCGGGCGGGGCTACTGGATGCTTGATAGCGTATTCCCAACGGCTGCGCGTGCGCTTTATTGCTCTGTCGTGTTCCCACTTACGCTTGAGCGCGAGGTACTGCTGGCGCAGTTTGGTGAGACGCAGAAGTAGAGTGCGCATGGATTCGCCTTACCGCGCGACCATCGTTCGGAAACGCGTGTCCACCTGCGTGAGAATGGACTGGTCAGCGCTCGAGAACAGGAAGTACTTGCCGGGTTTCTCCGCTGCAATCTGTTCCATTCGCTGTTGCGCGCTCGAGAGGCCTTCGATGGCCTCAACCCACGAGCCGTATTCCTCCGGCGCTCCTGAGAAAATATCGAAAGTCTCTTCGCTCACGTCACTACCTCACGTTCAGGAGTTTACGGCTTCCGGATGAGCGAAACTGTCTGCAAAAGCACACCCGACAACACTCAATCTGCCAAGCGAGCGATTGACACTCCCCAAGCTGAGCCGCTATTCGCACTTCGATCTGCTCCTCGTTTCGCCGAAACCGTGATTCAATAGCGGGCCATGTTCCAGCGGAAAAGATTCCGGCTGCGCCTGCCCGCCGTGGCGGGGCTGCCGTCACGGACGCTCGTGCTCGGTGAGCACACGCTGATAATGGGCGTGCTGAACGTTACGCCGGACAGCTTCTCCGATGGCGGGATCTATCTTGACGCCGATGCGGCGGTCGCGCGCGCCCTCGAAATCGAAGCCGCCGGGGCGGACATTCTCGATATCGGCGGCGAATCCACGCGCCCCGGCTCGGAGGGTATTTCCGCGTCGGAAGAAATGCGGCGAATTCTCCCCGTCCTTGAAAAGCTGCGCGGACGGCTCAAAATTCCGATCTCGGTGGACACGAGCAAAGCGGAAGTCGCCGAAGCCGCCGCGTATCAGGGCGCTCAAATCCTCAACGACGTAACGACTCTTCGCGCCGATCCACGCCTCGCGGAAGTCGCGCGCCAGTACAAGCTCCCGCTGATTCTGATGCACATGCGAGGCGAACCGCGCACGATGCAGAAAAAACCGTTCGCGCGCGACGTGCTGCTTGATGTCGTCAGCGGCCTTCGCCACGCAGTAGCTACGGCGCGCCGCGCGGGCGTCCCAAAATCGCAGATCGTGCTCGATCCGGGAATCGGATTTGGCAAGAGCGCGGCGCAAAATTTTGAGCTCCTGCAAAAGCTGCCGGAGCTCGCGCGGCTTGGATTTCCGCTGCTGGTCGGGGCGTCTCGAAAAGGATTTATCGGCAAGGCGCTTGGCGGAGTCCGAGAAGGCGAACGAGCCTGGGGCACGGCGGCCGCGGTCGCCGCAAGCATCCTCGGAGGCGCGCACATCGTTCGCGTCCACGACGTCGCCGAAATGTCGCAGGCCGTGCGTGTGATTGACGCAGTACTGCGTCCTGCGACCATTGAATCGGGCAGAGGGCGAAGCGGAACGAAATGAGCGCCACGCCCTTGCCTGCGATGTCGCGTGCCGACCGCGCCAATTCGCGTAATGCATTGATCGCCGGCTTTCTCGGCTGGACGCTCGACGCCTTCGATTTCTTCATCCTCACCTACGTCCTCACGCAAATCGCAGCCGAGTTCCACAAATCCGTTGCGGAAATGACGCTGACGATCACCGCCAGCCTCGTGATGCGCCCCGTGGGTGCGATTCTCTTCGGCTTGATGGCGGACCGCTATGGCCGCCGCATTCCGCTGATGGTTGACGTGATCTTTTATTCGGTCGTCGAAGTACTTTCCGGATTTGCGCCCAGCTATCGCGTGTTCCTGATTCTGCGGCTGCTGTACGGCATCGGCATGGGCGGCGAATGGGGCGTGGGGGCGTCTCTCGCGATGGAATCCGTCCCGGTAAAGTGGCGCGGGATTTTATCTGGCGTGCTGCAGGAGGGCTACGCGCTTGGCAATCTGCTGGCGGCGCTCGCGTTCTGGACCGTGTTTCCGCACTGGGGCTGGCGGCCAATGTTCTTTATCGGCGGCCTGCCCGCGCTGCTGACGCTCTTCATCCGCGCCAAGGTAAAAGAGAGCGAAGCGTGGAAAGCGCAAGCGGCGGCCCGGAAGAGTTGGGGCGAGTATTTTCGCGCGGTAGCCTCAAACTGGAAGCGCTTCGTCTATCTCGTCGTCCTGATCGCGATCATGAATTTCATGTCGCATGGAACGCAGGATTTGTACCCTACGCTCCTGCAGAAACAGCATCACTTCAGCACGCGCGCGACCGCCATCGTCAGCGTGATTTCGATGATCGGCGCAATTGTGGGCGGAATTCTGGTGGGGCTATTTTCGGACCGCTTCGGCAGGCGCCGCGCGATGACGATAGCCGCTTTGCTGGGGCTGCTACTCGTACCCCTGTGGGCTTTCGCGCCCGGCATGGTACTCATTGCCACCGGCGCATTTCTGATGCAGTTCATGGTGCAGGGAGCGTGGGGAGTGGTTCCGGTGCACCTCAACGAGCTTTCGCCGGGACCGCTGCGCGGATTCTTCCCCGGGTTTGCATACCAACTCGGCGTCCTTATTGCCGCTGGAGCTTCAAACTTCGAGGCGCTGATGACCCGCCATTTCACCTATGCCGAAGCCATGGGGATGGTGGCGGCCATTGCGTTCGTGGCGGGTGCAATGGTCATCGCGGCGGGGCCGGAAGCGCATCGCGTCTCATTCGGCCCGTCGGGAAATTAGGCGGACCTATTTCTTCTTTGCGGTGCGGTCCGCTTTGCGCCGCATGTGCGGCAGCGCATCGTCGTCCACGGGCGCTCGCGCGTCGTCGTTCAGCGATGTGACTAGTTGCTGCAGCGTGCGAATGAAGATCTCTTGATCCTGCCTCGTCAGAGGCGATAGCAGCCGCGCACGCGCGCGTGCAGCGCCGGGGAGAATGCGCTTCAGTATTTCAAATCCTTCCGTGCTGAGACTGAGACTGTAGCGCCGCCGGTCGCTCGAGCTTCGCTCGCGGACGATCAGTTTGCGTTTGATCAAGTTGGACAAGACCAGAGCCGTCGTAAACCGGTCGAGGCCCGCGATTCGTGAAATGCTGACCTGGTCGGATCCCGGAGTGTCCTTGACCACCGACAGCACCACGTATTGAGAGGCCGTGACGCCGAATTCGCGGCACTCATAGGTAAAGATGGAGTCGGCAATGTGCCGGGCGCGCCACAGCAGGTAACCTGGTCTTTGATAGAGCGGACTGCTGAGCTTGTATTTCTTCGCAGCCCGATCGTTTCCAGCCGAACGCTTTCTCGCAGCCCACGCGTAGGAATTCAGCTCTTGTCTCGCATTTCCTCGCTGCCCCGGGGTTCGCGCAGTCGCCATTTCTTCGCTCTCCTTGCGGTACGCTACCGCTGCCTATAGATGGATGTGCCTACTAGAACGCGCGGGAGGCGGCCTTTCATCCCAAGAGTTGAGAGCGTGCGATTTCGCCAGTCGGATCCAACCAGCGAGATGCGTCCGGCCGCCAGCTTCGGGCTCTCCTGATCTGCGGATACTTTATATCGGAAGTCTGACCAACGAAACCTTTGTTTGTTGACAACAGTTGCACGTGCACGGCATTTTCAGGCTGAGGGGATATATGCCTATAAATGAGATTACATATGCGCATTTGCCTTGACATGGCCGGGAGCCAATAGTAAAAAACACGCGGGCGGGATCGGTTCCTGAATATTGTTACGAAGAACTGTGCGCATCTTACCGCCGCGCGAATTCCCCGACGTTTTTGGGGGTAGCGCGCGGATTTCCGCACCCGGGTGGGGAAATAAAATCGAGCAATTTGGGCGCCCGGCAGTGAACACGCAATCGTCTATGAGAATTATTGCGACTGGATTTCTCTCCCGCTTGCTGGCGCAGATTGCTTTCAACTCTGCGCCTATGGCGCAGTCATCCGGCACGGGCGCGGCCACGGGAACCGTAACCGATCCATCTGGCGGCGCCGATGTGGTTGGAATTGCAATTTACGAGGATATGTATACACAGGATGAAGTTATGTATGCAATTTGTTCTTGACAACCATCGGGAGCAGATAGTAGAAGCAGCACAGTAGATTCACGATCTTCGCGTAATCGCAACATGATGAAGGGGATCGGCAACGGGTGGCAGCGGCAGGAACACCACGAAAAAATGTGCCGCCGGATTTCATGGCGGGCTTTATATGCAGTTTGGAAACAAAAGCGCGACGAGTCGCGCATGGGTGGAGTGAAATCGGGCTAGTGGGGGAGCAACCAATGAATTCACGATTTGTCTGCGATTAAGTTTGTGTTTGCGATCTAGTGATTTGCCTCGTAGTGCTTTTCGCTTTCGCGCCTGCTTCTCATCGCGCAAACGCCCAGCACCGGCGCTTTGACGGGTACTGTCACCGACCCGTCCGGCGGCGTCGTCGGCGGCGCTACCGTTACCGCTACGAATAACGGCACGGGCCAGTCGCGCACTGTCGACGACTGATAGCTCCGGCACGTACAAATTCTCGCTGCTGAATCCCGGCAGCTATTCCGTAAAGTTTACGGCGAACGGATTCAAGACCTCCACGGTGCCATCGGTGGCTGTCGGTGTCACGGATACATCCGTGCTGGACCAGAAGCTCGAGGTCGGCGGCCAGTCCATCCAGGTGACCGTCGAATCCACCACCGAGGCCATTCAAACCCAGAACGCGGCGAATGGCGGGCTGGTTTCGGGGGAAGAAATCACTTCAGTTGCCTCTCGTCTCGCGAAATTACACCCAAATCGTCAGCCTCCAGCCGGGTGTGGTAGCCAACGCCTCCACTGCGTCGGGCATCGGAAACGGAACCGTGGACGTGAGCGCGAACGGCATGAAAGCCAACCAGAACAACTATTCGATGGACGGGGCTTCGGTCGTCAACTACGTCAGCGGCATGGCCGGCCAGACGGGCAGTTTCCCCGGGATCGCCATTCCCAACCCGGATGCGATTCAGGAGTTCAAGGTACAGACGTCCCAATACGACGCGAGTTCGGGCCGGAACCCGGGCGCCAATGTGGATGTGGTAACCAAGACCGGAACCAACCAGTATCACGGAGCCATCTGGGAGTTCAATCGCAACAACTTTTTCAACGGGAATGATTTCTTCTACAAGAGGAGCGAAGCTGAGCAGGGTACTGCCAACACGCCACAAACCCTGAAACAGAATACCTACGGATTTACGATTGGCGGGCCCATCAAGAAAGACAAAATATTCTTTTTTGGTTCGTACCAGGGCCTCCGCCAGCTCAATGGAATCGGCACGAGCGGTTTCGCGTCGGGTTATCAGTCAAACGTCCGCCTTCTGCCTTATAATGACTACGCGGATGTCGCGAACGGCACATGCAGCGACCTGCGTTGCACGAACAACGTGCCCGCCTACAAGGCCTATCTCGCAAAAGCATTTGTCGGCCAGTCAGGGTTCATTCCTTTCGCGGGTTTTGACGGCACATTCACACCCATTTTGCCGTGCACCGATCCCACCTGCAACAGCACCAACATCACCAATACCGCCGTCGCGATGTTGCAGCTACCCGGAGCGGTCAAGGGTGGCTATAACAATGGATTCTATTTTCCCAGCACCGGTCCGGACAGCCTCTGCGGCGTCGGTATACCGGCCACGGGTGGGAACCCCGCGGTACCCGCAGGAAGCGCCGGGGTGTGCCCGGCCGTCGCCATCTCGGATCCCGTTTATGCCCGGGAAGATCAGTACCTCATCAACAGCCAGTACCTGATCACCCCGAAGCACACGTTGTTCGAGCGTTACATGTACCAGAAAGATCCACAATACCAACCGTTCAATTGCTTTATTCTCCCCGGCAATTGTAATCCTGGCGCTCCGGTTGACGCTCTTTACGACAATAATGTGGCATCGCTTGAGTTGGCAATCGGTTCTAACCCCCAACTTCATCAATCAGGCGCGCGTTTCGTATCACCGTGACGTCGAGAAAAACACCGACCCGAACGGTAATCTGAATGCCTGCGACCTTCCCAACGGGAACTCCATCATTCCGCTCGTGAACAACGGTGCACCTTGCAGCGCGCCCCCGAACGAGCTTGCCACGCGGTTCCCGGAGATGCTCGTTCCTCCAATGCTGGACATCCTGGGAGTTGGTGGCTTGCCTTGGAGCCAGGGAGGAAACTTCTCCATGATCTCCACCAACTACATAAATACCTATCAGGGGAGCGACCAAATCTCATGGAGCCATGGGATTCACACTCTCCGGGCAGGTTTCGAATTTGACCGAGTGTTGTACAACAATACGATTCCGGCTTCCGGCCGCGGCGAACTGCTCATGTGGTCCAGCGGCGACTTCCTGACCAGCAGCGCGGGACCGGCGATTGACGGCACTCCCCTTACCCCAACTGGCGGTATCGTGCTTGGGTTCGGCCTGAAGGGCGCGCTGACACACTATAACCGCGTCAATCAGTTCACCTGGTATGTTCAGGACGACATCAAAGTGAATTCGAAGCTTACGGTCAACGTCGGCGTGCGCTGGGAGTTTGCGGGCTTCCCGGATGACAAGAGCGGCCAGTTCTCGAACGATTGGGGCACACTGGTTTCGCAACTCAATACCGGCTCTGCTCTCGCTGCATTGGGGGAAGTCGGCACTCTTACAGGGATTTGTCGTTCCTTCCAACTACGACCCGACCTATGGCTTAACTTCATCGGGTGGCGCAACGGGTGTGCATGTGAACGGCAACAAGACCCTGGTACCCGGGACCCCCACGAATGACTTCGCTCCCCGTCTGGGAGTAGCGTGGCAGCCGTTGGGACATAACTTTGTAGTTCGTGCCGGTTACGGCTGGTTCTTCGATACGATCTACGGCAACCTGCTGATTGACAACCAGCTGAATCTGCCTCCTTACTCCGGAGCGGGGTCAGGACCGTCACCGGCGAGCAACTCCAACGTCCTTCATACACCATGGGCGGCCGGCGTGGGGCCGCTGGGGTGGACACCGCGCTACATGTATCCTGGAGCGACGGACCTCGTAACGGGCGCAGTTTGCCCGGCCGGCATCTGCTCGTCCGGTTTCGGATACACGTCAGATGCGCCTCGGCTGGCCGACCGTCTACCGCTCATCCAGCAGTACAACCTCGACCTGCAGTACGAGTTTGCGAAGGGGTGGGTTGTGGACGTAGGCTACGTTGGAAGCCACGGAATTCACCTTTACGACTGGTCCAGGAACGTCAACGTCGCGCAACTCGTCGCGGGAGCTCCAAACAACCCGACCGCGGCATCGGGGACTCAGAACGTGAAAATGATCGCTTCCTCGTTGCCTTACAACGATCCTGCTAATCCGGATCCAATCACGTCAAACACGCTCGGTACGACCGACCATGTCGAACCTGAACGAGCGTGTGAGCTACCTCGGGTTCGCGCCGGGTGGTCTCGCGGAGACCGATACGATTGGCGATTCGACCTACAACAGCCTGCAGGCCCAACTCAAGCATCAGTTCGGTCACGGCTTGCTCCTGCAGGTTGCCTATACCTGGAGCAAGGAACTTACAAACATCAACACGTCAGCAGCCGGCAGTGGCATTCAGCCGCCTGGGCAAGTCATTTACGGCGCCGCCAATAGCAATAACCCGCTTGATGTGGGGCAGCAGTATGGGCTCGCGTCATTCAACCGGTCGCAGCGGGCGGTGATCAGTTATGTCTATAGTATTCCTTCTCATAGGACCGAGGGCCTAAGCGGCAAGCTCTTGAGCGGATGGAGTATCACTGGAGTCACGACGATCCAGAACGGTCTCCCATTCTGGCTTATAGATGGCGGAGGAGGCTCGATTTACGGCGGAGTAGGAGGCTCGAGAGCCTCGCTCGCAGATCCAGTAGACTGCAACCCGAAAAATGGAAACTGCAATCCGGGATTCCGATCGCCACGTCCGGAAGCACCTACTCTCGCGCCAATTCGACCTTGGCAACCCCTACCTTGGGTCAACCCCGACTGCGTTTATTGCTCTTTCCCCGATCCGTACGCCACACCAAATGGCCTCGGGTCTGCCGTTTCCTACTCCCGGCGAGCTCGGCATACTGCATTGGAGGCACGGCAAACCCAGGCGGCAATCGACGCCCCGTGCGGTGCCTGCCCGGATCCGTTCAGACCCCCAGTGCTCCGATTTGGATGGAGCAACGTTTGCGGTGCCGGAACCGGCTACGGCAACTCGGCAATCGGATCGATTACTGGACCGGGACAGTTTAACTTCGACATGTCCATCATCAAGTCCACGAAGATCTGGGAGCACGGCACGTTGGAATTCCACGTGGATGCGTTTAACATCTTCAACCACGCGCAATTCAACCCGCCGCACGGCAATGACATCAACACGCCGTCCACTTTCGGCCAGATCACCTCGACTTCGGTGACGCCGCGCGTGATGCAGTTCGGTTTGAAGTACCTCTTCTAGACGCCAGTCCAGCGCTGGACGAGACAGCCAAAAGCGGCCCTTCCCGGCGACGGGGAGGGCCGCTTTTTTTGTTGTCTCGGTGTTGCCACGTTGGGCGTTGCGCCAAGCCCGATCTAGCAGCCTTCCGCCGACGCATGATAGAATGTTTATGCGTTTGTTGCTCCCGCAAATCCTTCTTTGGAGTTCACTGGGGCCGCAAGACCGCACGTGCTGCCCGTTCCGTTTGGCCGCAGGGATGCCGTAAAACTCATTATGACGACACCGGTTCGCAATATCGCCATCATCGCCCATGTGGACCATGGGAAGACGACGCTCGTGGACGCCATGCTGCGCCAGAGCGGGATTTTCCGCGAGAACCAGGAACTCGTCACGCGCGTGATGGATTCGAACGATCTCGAACGCGAACGCGGCATCACGATTCTGGCGAAAAATACCGCAATCACCTATCGCGACACCAAGATTAATATCGTGGACACGCCCGGCCACAGCGACTTCGGCGGCGAAGTCGAACGCGCGCTGCGCATGGTGGATGGCGTGCTAGTCCTTGTGGATGCGAGCGAAGGCCCGCTGCCGCAGACGCGCTACGTCCTGCAGAAGGCGCTCGCCGCCAAGCTTCAGCCGATCATGGTGCTGAATAAAATTGACCGGCCCGACGCCCGTCCGGCAGCAGTCCTCGATGAGATCTACGACCTCTTCATTGATCTCGACGCGACCGAAGACCAGCTCGACTTTCCGGTCCTCTATACGAATGCGAAGACCGGTGTGGCTCACCGCAAGGTCGGCGACGACTCGACCACGCTGCAACCGCTCTTCGAGCAGATCGTCACCTCGATTCCTCCTCCGGCGGGCGATCCCGCAGCGGTTTTGCAGATTCAGGTCACCAACCTTGATTACAGCGATTTTCTCGGGCGCCTTGCGATCGCGCGCGTGTTTCAGGGAACTTTGAAGCGCGGAACGGAAGTGGCGATTTCGAAGCTGGATGGAACGATTCAGCCCACGAAGATTACGAAGCTGTTCACGTTTCGCGGCCTCGACCGCGACGAAGCCGAGCAGGTCGAAGCCGGAGACATCGTAGCTATTGCGGGAGTCGAAGGAATTCAGATCGGCGAGAGCATCACCGATCTCGCGAACCCAATGCCGCTCGAGCCTCTTCTGATTGACGAACCCACGCTCACGATGGTTTTCACGATCAATACCTCCCCATTTGCCGGCCGCGAGGGACAATACGTGACCTCGCGCGATCTGCGCGCGCGCCTCGAAAAAGAACTGCTGACCAACGTGTCTCTGCGCGTAGAGGACACCGGAACCACCGATGCGTTTCGCGTCCTCGGCCGCGGCGAATTGCAGCTCGCGATTCTGATCGAGACGATGCGACGCGAAGGCTACGAGCTGATGGTCGGCAAACCGGAAATTGTGGTGCGCAACGAAAACGGCCGTCGCACCGAGCCGCTCGAATTGCTCATCGTGGATTGCCCGGAATCGTTCATCGGCATTGTGATGGAATTGCTCGGCAGCCGCCGCGGCGAAATGAAAAAGATGGTGAACCATCATTCCGGCCGCGTGCGCATGGAGTTCAGCATTCCTTCGCGCGGGTTGATCGGCCTGCGCAGCCAGTTGATGACGGACACGCGCGGTACAGCGCTGATTCATTCCCTGCTCGAAGGTTGGACGGACTATGCCGGAGACATGGCCATGCGCCCCACGGGCGCGCTGGTCTGCGACCGTGCAGGCGTTTCGGTGGCCTACGCGATCTGGGGAATCCAGGAGCGCGGCGAAATGTTCGTCGGTCCCGGCATCGAGGTCTACGAAGGAATGGTCGTCGGAGAAAATGCGCGCGAAGACGACATGAACGTGAACATCACCAAGGAAAAGAAGCAGACCAACATGCGCTCGTCTTCCGCCGACGAAGCCATCCGCATAATTCCGCCGCGCGAGATGACTCTCGAGAAAGCCATCGAATTTATCGCCGACGACGAATACGTTGAAGTCACCCCTAAATCTATCCGCCTCCGCAAGAAAGTTCTCGACGCCAAGAAACGCCCCAAGCGCTGGCAGGAAATCCGCGCCAGCGTGGACGCTTCGTCCTAAGGTTCCCGCGCAATTATTGGTCTGGAGAGGTGGGCGTGCGGGACCCGTGCGTGTATTAGGGGGTGGTCGGGTCCCGCACGTATCGAGGAATTAATGCACGTAACAAGTAGGGCAATCGAGATTCCAAACCGCAAAGCTACAGCAGATTGATTTTGTGGCTCTTAGTCGGGGGTCCTTTTGAAGCGCAGAGTAAATTTTGCAGGGGCGCGCACGGAATTCGCACCCATCGGAGGCGCCCTACCCTCCGGAAACGATCGCGTCTGCCTCAATCTCGACGAGCATATTCGGGGCGATCAGGCGGCTAACCTCTACCATCGCGGTTGCCGGGCGAATCGTGCCGAAGACCTCGCCATGCGCACGGCCTATTTTTTCCCAGTCGGCGATGCGCGTGACGAACAGGCGCGTGCGCACCACGTCGGTTAACTTGGCGCCGGCCTTTTCGAGCGCCGATTCGATGTTTCGCAGTGCCTGAATGGTTTGCGCGTAGGGATCGCCCACGCCGACGATCTGCCCCTCGTCGCCCGTCGCGGTCGTGCCCGATACGAAAATGTGTGGACCAACACGCACCGCTCGCGAATAGCCAATAATGGGCTCCCACGGCGCGCCGGATGAAATGTTGTTCCGTTCCATGATTCCTCCTGTTGGTTTTACGGATTGAATCGGGCACGCAAATCGGGCGGCACGAGCGGGCACAATTCGTCGCGCGTGCCGAATACGCGATATCGAGTCCGCGCAACAAAATGATAGACCACGTCGCGCAGCGGCCGCGGAACCACCGCGAGCACGCCACCAAGAATCTTCCAGCCACCGCCCAGACGCCGCAGAATGTGAACGAAGGCATTCGAACGCGTCAGCAGCGTTCCGTCCTCGGTCAGCACGACTATGCTGTCTGGCAGGTCCGCGCGCGCGCCGGCGGAAATCCGCGATTGAAATGTCGCCCCCTGTAGCGGAGCAAAACGAAACGCCTTGCCCGAACGATCGTGCTTCAGCACAAACTTGACCGCGCCATGGCACAACGCGCAGTGGCCGTCGTAGAAGAGGATCTCCGGGTTGGACTTGGCCGGCAACATTCTCAGAAAAGCATAGCACGCCACTGCCGACGCTACTGCCGCACGGAAGCCAGCACGCGAAGGATTGAAGTAAACGACGCAAACTGCTGCTGGACAGCGATTCCTGAAGCCTCTACTCTATCGTCGTACCGAAAGTTTTCAGGAGAATTGCTCCCTCGTGAAGTGCAACAACATTCTCGACGCGATTGGTCACACCCCTCTGATCCGGTTGAACCGCGTGACCAAGGATCTGGCCGCCGAGGTGTACGTGAAGGCGGATTACCTTAATCCCGGCGGCTCGATGAAGGACCGCATCGCCGTCTGGATGATTGACGAGGCCGAGCGCAAGGGCCTGCTGAGGCCCGGCGGGACGATTGTCGAGGGAACCTCCGGCAACACGGGCATGGGGCTCGCGCTGATCGCCGCGGTGCGAGGTTACAAGATCGTCTTCACGATCACGGACAAGCAATCGCGCGAAAAAATCGAACTCTTGAAGGCGTTCGGCGCCGAAGTGATCGTCTGCCCGACGGCGGTCGAGCCGGAAGATCCGCGCAGCTACTATTCCGTGGCGAAAAAACTGGCGCGCGAAATTCCCAACGCCTACTACCCGAATCAGTACGAGAATCCCGCGAATCCCGAAGCCCATTACCGCACCACCGGCCCGGAAATCTGGAAAGATACCGAAGGAAAAATCACGCACTTCGTCTGCGGCCTCGGAACGGGTGGCACCGCTACTGGCGTAGGACGTTTCCTCAAGGAACAGAATCCTAAAGTGAAAGTCGTCGGCGTGGACCCGCACGGCTCGCTCTATTACGAGTATTGGAAGACCGGCAACATCGGCAAGGCGCGCACATACGTGGTGGAAGGAATCGGCGAAGACATTCTGCCGGCCACGATGGATTTCTCTGTCTTGGACGACGTGATTCAGGTGAACGACGAAGAATGTTTTCTCTGGGCGCGGCGGCTCACGAAACGTGAAGGCATTTTCACCGGCGGCTCAGGCGGCGGCTGTGTTTCCGCGGCGCTGCGCGTCGCCAAGGACTGCCGCAAAGGCGACTTCGTCGTCGCGTTTCTGCCGGACTCCGGCAGCCGCTATTTGAGCAAAATATATAATGATGGCTGGATGCGCGAACTCGGCTACGCGGACACGGAAGTGACGCTCACGGCCGCCGACGTGATTCGCGTGAAGCGCCAGAACGGCAAGACTCGCGATCTCATGTTCGTGGGACCCAACCGCACCGTTTTTCAGGCGCTGCAGACAATGCAGCAGCAGGATATTTCGCAGATTCCCGTCTTCGAAGACGAGCGATCCATCGGCACCATGTTCGAGGACAAGATTCTGAATCTCGCGCTGCAGGGAAAAGATCTCCGCAAACTGATCGTCCGCGAAGTGATGGGCCCGGCGCTGCCGCAGGTTCCTTCGAACGCCCCCGTCGAGCGCGTCACACATCTGCTGAGCCACGAAAGCCCGGCCGTCTTCGTCGAAATGGAAACGGGAAATCTGGAAGTCCTCACCAAGTTCGATTTGATGGATACCATCGCCGGTCTCGTCGGACAGAAGCGGTAAGTACGTACCGGCCGGCCACCCACCAAACGGGTATTTCCCAAATCTTCTTGACACCCCTGTACTCCTGTGTTATTTCCGAAGCACCTAATCCGAAGAGCGGGCAACTTAGGTTGTAGTCCGTTCTGTCGGGCAGCGAAATGTCGCACGGCGCACTTAGGGGTGCACCGGCGGCAAATCGGGAATGTTTCAGGGTGGGTTCAAAATTCGGGGGGTGGTCATGACTAAGAATCTTGCATCCTGCAAGTTCGCTTGTTCGTTTTTGGTGTGCCTCGCAGTCCTCTTCCTTTGCGTCTCGCCAGTCTTGGCGCAATCTTCTAGAACGGGCGCGCTGACTGGCACGATTACCGATCCCTCCGGCGGCGTCATCGCCGGCGCCACGGTCACGGCAACCGAGCTTGCCACCTCCCAGGATCGCGCCACTACCACCGATTCAACCGGCACGTACCGCTTTACGGCGCTGCCTTCGGGCGCTTATAGATTGAAAATCTCCGCGAACGGTTTCAAAACCGCCGACATTCCCAGTGTCACCGTTGCCATCACCGAAAGCCGCGTCCTCAATCAGGCGCTGGAAGTCGGCGCGCAAACGGAGCAAGTCACCGTCGAGGCCACCACTGAAAGACTGCAAACGCAGAATGCCACGGTGGGAACTCTTGTCGGTGGAAAGGAGCTGACCGACCTCCCTCTCAGCGGTCGAAACTATACACAGGTGATTGACCTTTCGCCCGGCGTCATCGCCAACGTCGCCTCGGCTTCGGCTGTTGGAAATGGCACCCAGGACATTAACGTCAACGGCATGGGTTCCGACCAGAACAACTACCTGATGGACGGCGCCTCCCAAACGAACTACGGCAGTGGCGGCGGCGCGCAGTCGGGAAATTTCCCTGGCATCGGAATCCCCAACCCGGATTCGATTCAGGAGTTCAGAATCCAGACCTCTCAGTACGACGCCGGCTACGGCCGGAATCCCGGCGCCAGCGTCAGCGTTGTAACCAAGGGTGGCTCGAACTCATTCCACGGAGCCGCTTGGGAGTTCTTCCGCAACAGCTTCTTTGACGGTAACGACAAATTCAACAAAGCCAGCGAGTCCGAGTTGGGTTTTGGAAATAAACCACAGCCGTTGGATCAAAATGAGTTCGGCGGCGCGCTGGGCGGCCCCATCAAGAAGGACAAGATGTTTTTCTTCGGTTCCTATCAGGGTTTCCGGCAGAAGAACGGAATCGGGACGAACGGCTTCGCAGCGGGAACAACCAATGGACTCACTCTGCTGCCCTTCAATGAGCCGGATGGAACCCGCGCGGATGAGCCCAGCCTCGTTGTGCCGCTAAACCTTCAGGCCGGCGGCGCGCCTTGCCCAGCTCCGACCTACCGCGCATATCTGGGTTGCGTGTTCGCGAACAATTTCAACTTGCTCAGCCTCCCTTTTGGTAGTGGAGTCTCGGGAGGTCTGGGAGGCACGGGCGTACCCATTCTCTCGGATGGTTCCACGATCAACAATGTGGCCATAAACGTCCTTCGTGCCCCAGGGCCCCAGGGCGGCGTCAACAATGGCTTCTACGTTCCCAGCCTGCCGTTCGGCTCCAACGGGCTGCCAGTCTGCAACCCGGCGGCCGGACTGGTCGGCTCCTGCTCAACCTTCAGTCTTTCCGACCCCATCCTCGCGAACGAGAATCAGTACCTTGGCAATTACGATTGGATCATCAATCCCAAGAACACTTTCACGGAACGGTTCTTTTACTCCAGTGACCCGCAGACCCAAAGCTTTGTGTGCTTGGGTCCCTGCCAGCCCGGGGCGCCCGAAGATGTAACCTACACGGCGATGAACGTGGTGTTGAAACTCACCACCATCATCAACCCGAACTTGGTCAATGAAGTCCACGCTTCGTTCCAGCGACAAACAACGGTCGCTTCCAGCGGGAATTACATCAGTTCCTGCTCGGTGGATATCGTTCCCATTCTCAACGAAGGTAACCCTTGTCCCGAGGCCATCTCCTCCGCAAACCCAGTGCTGAATCAGATCCCCACATTCACGATTCTCGGTGTGCCGGGAGCAAACATTACCGGACCTGCCGGACCCGTGCTTACGGGTGGAACGTGGAATAACGGAGGAAACTTCTTCGCCTCGGCCACCAACTTCTTCAACACTTTCCAGGAGTACGACCAGCTTTCCTGGAACCATGGCAAGCACACCGTTCGCTTTGGCGGCCAATTCTCGCGCATCCAGTACAATTGGACCCTGCCCTCCCGCGGCGGTCTCTTCTTTGCCAACTTGACCGACTTCCTCACAAGTTCGAGCGGAAACGCCAACACCGGTACCGCTGCTGCGCCCGGAGGAGTATTTATTAACTTCGCAGGCGTGCAACCGCCGGACGGAAACCTTCACAACCTGCGCGCCAACCAAATAGATGCCTTCGTGCAAGACGACATCCGCGTGTCGTCCAAGCTCACGATGAATTTTGGCGTTCGCTGGGAATACGACGGATGGCCTTCCGACACGAGAGGACTTTATACCAACACTTGGGCCTCCCAGGCCGCGCTGGTCAACACCGGATCATTCTTCCTCGGAAATCAGGTGGCCCTCGGTCCCGGCAATCCCGCGAACGCCAACCAAATCGGCACGCTCGCGGGCTACGTTGTGCCGTCCAACTACAACCCGAATATCCAGGCCTGTGGCACTTTCTCCGCTCCGGCGGCCTGCGGGTTGACCTCCCCGGCCGGGGCCACCGGCGTTTACACCAATACCAACAAGACGCTCGTTCACGGTTTCCCGAACTACGCTTTTGCCCCTCGCATCGGGTTGGCTTGGCAGCCGCTCAGCCCCAAGTTCGTCATTCGCGCTGGCTACGGAATTTTCTATGACGCCGTCTACGCCAACCTCTTGGCGAATAACCAGGCCGGCAACCCTCCGTACTCTGGCGCCCCTCCCTTCCTGAATTCGGAGGCGCTGGATGTTCCCAATCCCGTGGTGCCTGCTCTCGGCTGGACCAATCCGCGCACTTTGGCTGTCTTTGCGGGAAGTCCCGCGACCGGCGCTACCAGCATATTGAACGTGAACGGTGGCACGGGAGTTGGCGGGAGCAGGGACTCGGAAACCATAGGTGTGCCGCTGATCCAGCAGTACAACCTCGACTTGCAGTATCAGCTGGGTCACAACTGGGTCGCCGACGTCGGATACGTTGGCTCTCACGGCACCCATCTGTACGACTGGAATCGCCCCATCAACGTCGCGCTTCTCGTGCCCGGCGCTCCAAACGAACCGACCGATCCGCAGAACGCCGGTATGATCATCGGTTCGGGCACGCGCGGCACTCCATCGTCCCTTCCCTTCAACGACGTCTCCAACACCAACCCCTCAACGCAGGTTTTGGAGAATACCACGGGCAATATCTTGGGACGTGTTAGCTATTTGGGATTCGGAACTGCGGCTCTCGCTTCCACGAGCACCCTTGGAGACTCTCTCTACAACAGTCTCCAGATGTCGCTAAAGCACCAGTTCGCCAATGGCCTGTTCGTGCAAGCCTCCTACACCTGGAGCAAATCTTTCACGAACGTTGACTACTCCGAAGCCGGCACGGGCATTGCGGCGGGCGGAAACGTTCTCTCCGGCGGGGCCGGTAGCAACGATCCGTTGAATTTGACCCAGCAGTACGGGCTTGCTGCCTTTAACCGTCCGCAGCGTTTTGTGATGGCATATAGTTACGCTATTCCGCACAAAAACACGGAGGGAATCAGCGGCAAGCTTCTGGGAGGGTGGGGCATATCCGGCGTCATCACCATTCAGGACGGCGAGCCTTTCACCGTCATTGACGGTCGAGGCGGTACGATCTACTACACGGCCCTGCCCTTTGGGCCTGCCAACGTCCGGGGTGAGTTGGCCTCGCCGGGAAACTGCAATGCCGCGGGAGTTTGCCAGTCCACGGTTCCAGTCGCCACTTCCGGCGGTAACGGCTCTCGCCTCGGCGGTATCTTTGGCGGAGGCGGCTGGATTAACACATCTGCGTTCACCACTGAGCCTTGCATTGGTGGCACCGTGCAGGGAAATTGCCTGGGGTCGGGCGGCGGCACGGGCTGGGGAAACTCTGGACTGGGAATCATCAGCGGGCCCGGCCAGAACAACTTCGATTTCTCCATCACGAAGGACACGCGGATCATGGAGGGGCTGACCATGCAGTTCCGGTCCGAATTCTATAACCTCTGGAACCACGCTCAGTATAATCCGCCAGGTAACGACCTGAATACCACCACGTTCGGCGTAATCTCAAGCAGTTCGGTTCCGCCGCGCGTCGTTCAGTTCGGCCTGAAGTTCCTGTTCTAGGCGACGCTTAGATCGAGCACGCAATCCACCCCCGTCCTTCCCAAAAAACCGGGAAGGGCGGGGTTTTTCTTTTCCGGCTGAAACGTGAAGTGCGGCTCCGGCGGTCCGTAGTCTCCTAATTTCGAATCGCGCTTCGCAACTTTTGCTGTTTTTGGCGGCTCGAAGCTGAACTTGTCCCGCCTGCCATGACGAAGGAAGGGATCGCAGCCGAGGGAATTCCGAAATAACGGCCACCTGGAGCGGGACTTTTACCCGGAGAAAAATGCCTGTGATCCCCTGGCGCCGCTGTAACTCTCGCGTGCTCTGTTCCCTACCGGCATGCGTAGTTTCCACAATAGACAGCGATCCCAAAATAAATTAGCGTGAGTCGGGGCTATATTTCGCCCCGCTGTCGGACGCTCCGTGCGTCCCGGCTCTCTCGACGAGCGCCGTATTGCTCTTTGACAATTGAATGGTCTCTCGTGGCACAGACACTCCTGTCTGTGCTCCAACGAGCGCATCCTTGCCAGGTATTGCTGCGCGCCCGCAAGGATTTCGCCGGCAGCTTGCGGCCATTCTGTCAGCCCGCCGCCACCGCTCTCTGGACGAGGGGCGGATGCTCTTTGGCAACAATGCGCAGTTCCGGTGATCCGCGGTTTCGGTGAACGCGTGGGCCGCAGCAGTCCGTGTCAGAATCCGGATTCGTCCATCAGAGCGCCGTAGGCGCGGCAGAAGTTAGCCCCGCCCGGCAGGGCGGGGAAACAGGGTCGTCGTATCCCGAGCGCCGTAGGTGCGACACATTCTGCCTTTGGGGTTCCGGTGAAAGCGTGGGCCATAGCAGTCCGTGTGAGAATCCGGACTTGTCTATCGGAGCGCCGTAGGCGCGGCAGAGGTTAGCCCCGCCCGGCAGGGCGGGGAAACTGGTCGTGGAATCCCGAGCGCCGTAGGTGCGACACGTTCTGCCTTTGGGGTTCCGGTGAAAGCGTGGGCCTTCAGGCCCACGAAACAGACTTTGAGTAACCATGGCTTCAGCCATGGGACGTTGGGTCGCACCACCGCTCACAAATCACCAAAAGAAGTGACACACTGTGCAAAGTAATTTCGGACGTAACTCCCTGAAAACAAAGAAAAGCGGTACCAAAGAAGTGACACACTATTTCGTGATCGCTTCCGAAGTCAGGACACCACCGAGCGGTCAAATCGCTTCACCGTCGGCCGATTCTCTGTTAGCATTGGAGTTCGTAGTCGTCGAAATCCTCCCAGTCTGGAGCAATCGAAACATGGCACTCGCATGTGAACTTTGCGGCAAGAAGCCGCTCTATGGAAATACGATCAGCCACGCGCACAACGTCACGCGCCGCCGCTGGAATCCAAATCTGCGTCGCGTCCGTGCAGTGATCAAGGGCGTGCGCAAACAAGTTCGCGTTTGCACCGCGTGCATTCGCGCCGGCCGCGTGAAGAAGGCCGCCTGAAGCAGGTTCCGATGCGGATGGACCCTCTGTTGAAGCGGACAACGCTGGTTCTCGCAGCTGTCGTGGCGTGCGCGCTCGGTGCAGGCTGCAGGAGAGATACCGCGCCGGGTCCGGACGTCTGGGCCGTGGTGGACGGCAAGGAAATCCTCCGCCAGGACGTCGAGAAAATCTTCCGCTCCCGCGTGAACGCCGACGCCCCCGCGCCATCGCAGGAAGAGGCGCTTTCCCTCCAGCTAAGCATCCTCGATGAACTCGTCAACAGCCAGATCCTGCTCGAGCGCGCCAACAAAATGAATCTGGTCGCGAGCGATGCGGAAGTGGAAGACAAATTCACCGAATCGAAGAGCCCCTACACCGAAGAGGAATTTCAAAAGAAATTGAAGGAAACCGGCCTCACGGTGGACGACCTGCGAAGCGATATCCGCCGCCAGCTTTCGATTCAGAAGCTGTTGAACCGCGAGGTCGTCGCGAAAATTTCCATCACCGACCAGGACATCTCCGATTTCTACAACAAGAACCGGGCGCAATTTAATGTGACCGAGCCGCAATATCACATCGCACAGATCGTGGTGACGCCGCGCCCTGATCCCACCGTTCACAACCGCAAGAACGACAAAGCCACTAACGAAGCCGAAGCGGGGCGCAAAGCGGCCATGTTGATTCAGAAGCTCAACACGGGAGCCGACTTTACGGAGCTGGCCACGGATTATTCCGAAGACGCCAGCGCCTCCACGGGCGGCGACCTTGGTTTCGTTCCGGAATCGGCGCTCAATCAATCCGATCCGATGCTCAAGAAGGCAGTCCTTTCGATGAAGGTCGGCCAAGTGACGCAGCCGATTCCCGTGAAGAACGGTGGCTATCGCATCCTGAAATTGCTCGCCAAGGAAGCGGCCGGGGAACGCCAGTTCTCCGATGTGCAGGTGCAACAAGCCATCCGCGACGCACTGCGCACGCGCAAGGAACAGCTCCTTCGCTCCGCGTATCTGGTCGAGGCGCGCGACGAAGCGCACGTCACGAATTATCTCGCGCGGCAAATCCTCGAGTTCGCCGGAAAGCTTCCGTCCGCTCAATAACTGCGACCTGGCAATTCGCATCTGCAGAGTCCGTTCCGTAGCTCACGATTCGAGAATGGGTTCTCTCGAATTCGCGGGCGCGATTGCGCGGGCTTGGCAAGCCTTCCTCAAGCGGCTATCATGACCGCGCCGAACCGGCCAAATTGATCTCACCGAAAGCGAGATGATGAATCCCTCGGAACAGCAGCAGTGGAAGAAGGCTGCAGCGGAAGCTGCCGCGAAGCTCGTCGAAGACGGCATGGTCGTCGGACTTGGCACCGGCTCCACGGCGGCGTTTTTCCTCAGCGCGCTCGGCCAGCGCATATCCTCAGAGCATTTGAGGATCAGCGGAATCCCAACGTCGGAAGAAACTGCGGCGCAGGCGCTCGGCCTCAAAATTCCCCTTACGACTTTCGCCGAGCACGCTCAAATTGATCTGACGGTGGATGGCGCGGACGAAATCGAGACGGGCACGCTCTACATGATCAAGGGACACGGTGGGGCGCTGTTGCGCGAAAAAATTGTGGCCGCCGCCAGCAAGCGCATGGTCGTGATTGCGGACGAGACGAAATTGAGCAAGCGGCTTGGCTCTCTGGTTTCCGTGCCGGTCGAAGTGGTGCAATTCGGATGGGAGGCCACGCAGAGGCGACTCAGCGAGCTTGGCGGAAACCCCGCGCTGCGGTTTGGCAAAGACGGCAAGCCCTTCGTCACTGACGGCGGACACTACATCATGGATTGCGCATTTGGAGCTATGGAAAATCCGAAAGAGACTGCGCACCATCTCGACCATGTGGTCGGCTCGGTGGAACACGGGATGTTCTTGAAGTTCGCCAGCGAGGTTTTCGTTGGAAGTCGCGACGGAGTGAAAATTCTGCAGAAGACGACGGGCTAAAATTTCGGGGCTAAACGACAGAGAGCGGAACGCGGCCCCCATAAAGCCTTCCGCGTCCCGCTCCCGAACTTCCCTTCCCCACCCTTAATTCTTTGTGACCTTTGCCTGCGGATACACCGCATCGAGCGCGCCCCACAGCGCCTTCAGGCTGCGTTCCGCCGCACAGAGCACTCCGAACGTGTCCGCGTCTTTCTGGCCCGCTAGCCATCCGCGCCAGGCAGCGCGGTGGCGCACGTCTGCTTCCTCGTGTACGCCGAAATAGGCGAGCGCACGCGGTTCCGTGATGTTGTAGAAACTCCGCAGCCCGGATATTTTCTGCGTGGCGATCTCCGGGACCTGCGCTTCGTATGCGTAAAATGAAGCTACGGCCTGGGTCATCGTTCCCTGCGACACGACCTCGTCATAGGTATCGAGCAGCGCCGCGATTCCCGGCAGCGGACGCGCGCTATCGAGCGCAGCGTCGCTCACGCCGAGCGATTTCGCGAACTCTCGCCAAAGCGCGGGATGCGAGCCGGACGGGTCGAGCTCCTCGGCCAGGTTTTCTTGGACCAGTTCAGCCAGCGGACCATTCGCGCGGCCGGCGAGTTCTTTCAGATTTTCCGGAAATGCGCGGACGTGTTGGTAATACTGCTCCGCATAGAGCTGCAGCGATTCTTTGGAAAGTTTGCCTTCGGTCCACGCCTGGTAGAAGGGATGTTTCAGCAAGTGATGCTCCGCGATCAAAGCATCCAGCGATTCAAGCATCGTCTTGGCCGGTGCACGGTTCTTCGCCATCTCAGTTGTCTGCCTCTTGATAATGTTGTGAAATTGAAATCGCGGCGATGTTACTCGATATATTTTCCGAAATCCAGAACGACGCTCGTGACCAAGTTACTTTCTGGACAAGCCGCCCGATACACGCACACCAAGCGTTTCGAGCGCCTCGCTAGCAGAGTTTAGTGCAAGCCCGACCAATCGTCAGCGAGCAGTATTGAGTTGCTGGGGTTCGAGGGGTCGTACTTCACGCTTGCGGTCTGACCCGCGGCCACGCGCGTCAGATGCAGCCTTTCCTCAAGGCCGGTGATGTCCTGCGCTGTTTCATACGTCACGCCGGAAATCGCGTACGTGTAGTAGAGAAGGCGCTGCGGAGGCAACGTGCCCGCGGTTGCAGGGCCCTTGGTGCCCGTCGCGGTGCGAGCGTGCTCCACGATTTCCAGCACCTGCCCCTCCACGATGCGCCCCACACGATTCAAATACGCACGGCGCTCGCGCTCGACCGCGTTCGGATCCGGCGGTTTTCGCCGCAGCCAGAAAAAAATGCCCACGGCAGCGAGCACTACAAGCCCGGCCACAGGAATCAGATTTTGCCAATCAGAGAGGAAGTTTTTCAACGCTGGTATCTTAACGCAGCCCGGCGTTTCTACAAGTCATCTCGCGGGATGTGACGTAGGTAAGTAACCGGTGTCTGACTGCAGCAGAATGAAACGCGCCACTCGAAGAGCGGCGCTCAGTCTTTCGGGGCTACGATGGTATTGCGCAGATTTCCAATGCCGCCGACGCGCACTTCGACTACATCGCCGGCAACCAGCGGGCCGACTCCAGCGGGCGTGCCTGTTGTGATCAGGTCGCCCGGCTCGAGGGTCATCGCCTCGGCAATCCAGCGGAAAACCACCTCAATTGAAAAAACCATGTCCGAAACGTGCGCCGACTGCTTCCTTGCGCCGTTGACGAACGTCTCGATGGTCGTGTCTGCGGACGGGGGCTCCGTTTCAACCACCGGGCCGAACGGGCAAAACGTGTCGAAGCCCTTGCCGCGCGTATATTGGCCGTCGAGCCTCTGCAGGTCGCGCGCGGTCACGTCGTTCAAACAGGTGTATCCCAAAATGTAGGGCCGGATGTCGTCCTTCGGGCCAGGGTGCGAGCAGCGGCGTCCGATGATGAAGGCGAGCTCGCCCTCAAAGTCCACGCGCTTGGAAATTCGAGGAAGCACGACGTTATCTTCCGGCGCGATGATGGATGATGGCGGCTTCGAGAAAATGATCGGCTGCTTGGGAGTCTCAGCGTTCATTTCCGCGGCGTGGTCCATGTAGTTCTTGGCCATGCAGATGATTTTGCTGGGCCACGACGGCGGAACAAATCGGACAGCGGTCACGGGCCACTGCTGCCCCGTCGGTTTCCGCTCACCCCAAATTTCGCCGGAGATTTCGCGGACGATGCCTCCTTCTACGATTCCCGCATGAGAGCTTGCGTAGGCCTCCGCTGGTGTCTGGCCCGGATGTTTCGCGGCAAAATCGAGTGGCTGAATTCGGCAGAGTTTCATCGGCTGTGACGAGCTAGCTCGCTGGCAGTTTTGCGGCGCGGCGCCACCGGATGGCGGCGAGCGTGAAGAAGCATACCGCAGACCCACGATCCCACGGCGAAAATTCCATACACAACCGTTCCCTCTACGAGAGCTTGCAACGGCGTGCGCAGGACCTGAAACAAATCCCGGAAGTAAAATCCCGTTAGATCGTAAGCTACGACAAGTATCACCCATCCGACCAAACCCGCCCCGAACATCTGCAGGGGACGAGTGAGAAACCGGACGACAGGGACCAGCATAAGCAGGACGAACAGCGTGCAGCAGGCCGCGTTGCGCTCAAATGCATACCTCTCAATCGCCGGCATGCGGTTCGCGGCTACGAGCGCTCCCAGCATTACCACCGTCAGCAGGGCGCCTACATAGAGACCTGTCCGGATGGCCGAGCCGGAGGGAGAGTCTGCAATCAAGTCCTGTCGCATTTTGTGCGGCGATTCAATCATGGCGTCGCCTGACTTTCAACCGGCACTCCGCCAGAGACAGTTGCACTGGAGGGGCTTTCGTTCCCCGCGTGGTCCACAGCAGTGACCCTGTAGAAATAGGTTTGGCCGGGCTGCACATTCATATCTCGAAACGCAGGCGTAAGCAACAAATCAGTGTTCAATCGAGTTCCCGGAGTGCCCGCCTGGTCACCTCTGTAGACGTAATAGCCAGCGATATCGGTTTCAGGATTGATTGCCCAAGATAGCTCCAGGTGAGCGGCTGCATCGCCCTGCTTTGGAACCAAGACAACCAGCAAGCCCTGCGGCGCGCCGGGAGCAAATGTGTCGCGCGGCGTGACCAACACGAGATTCGAGTCCGCGGATTCCAGCGCTGCGCCCGCATGCTGCACCACGCTGCGGACGGAGTACACATACGCCGTGCCAAACGCAAATTGCGCGTCTTGATACGGTGAGGATTGAGTTTCGCCGATCTTCACGAGAGGCGATTTCAGTTTCATGTTCTGGGCGGCGGCATCGGCCTCAGGCTCCCCGCGATAGATGACGTAACTGGAAATCGCCGGAGCGGAACCGACGAGTGTCTTTTCGGGAGCGGTCCATGTGAGAACCACCCCCGAGCGCGTGACGTCGGTCTTTAGGTCACCGATCGCATCGGGCGCCGGATGGACGCGCACCACGACCGCATTTGAATTCGCCGATGGTTTTTTGTCCGAGACCTGCGTCCGAACGGTGTAAATCGCCACGCTTTCGGGATGCTGCGTGAAATCCTCCGCTCGAAGCGAATCGGCGTAATGAATGTGGCCCTGCTCGGTGTAGTGGTCTTCCATCGCGGTTGGGATCGTGACCAGCAGAGTTGGATTCGCCGGAGCGGCAGGGGTTGTCTGGCCTGCCTCTGGCGGCTTCACAAAATCGCGATAGATCTCAATCTCCGGCAGCTGCTTTAGGGGGCGGCGTTCCACCGATTGCTGCGGCAGGGTAAACGTGAGATCCACGTCGTTGCCCGCTTGCGCTGCGGTCAGGTCCGTTATCGCCGTCGGGGTGGGCGGCTTCCGTTCGTAAGGTTCGCCGGGCGCGGCGCAACCGGCGAGGACAAGCGGAAGAAGAAATAAGGAAAAGAGAAAATGGAAAATCGCGGGCCGAGCATGCTGCTGCGGCGTGAGCTCCGGCGATGGCGCCCCTTTTTCCTTGTCCATTTTCAATTTTCTACAGAATGTAGCGGCTCAGATCCTGATCCTTCACGATGTCCGCAAGCTGCTTCTGCACGTATGCCGCGTCCAGCTTGACCGTTTTCTTCTTCATTTCCGGCGCCTCAAAGGAGATTTCCTCGAGGACTTTTTCAAGGATCGTATGCAGCCGGCGCGCGCCGATATTCTCGGTATGTTCGTTGACGCGGGCGGCATAACGGGCGATGGACGCGATGGCGTCTTCGCTGAACGAGAGTTTGAGTCCTTCGGTATCGAGCAGCGCGATGTACTGCTTGATGAGCGCGTTTTTCGGCTCGGTGAGGATGCGGATAAAATCCGCCTCGGAAAGCGAGCTGAGCTCGACGCGAATGGGGAAGCGCCCTTGCAGCTCCGGAATCAGGTCCGAGGGCTTCGCCGTATGAAACGCGCCCGCGGCGATGAACAGGATGTGGTCGGTGCGGACCATACCGTATCGCGTGTTGACGGTCGTGCCCTCGACGATCGGCAGAATATCGCGCTGCACGCCCTCGCGGGAGACGTCCGGCCCGTGGCCGCTCTCGCGTCCGGCGATCTTGTCAATTTCGTCTATGAACAGAATTCCCATCTGCTCGACGCGGTCCACGGCCACTCGCGTCACTTGGTCCATGTCAATCAGGCGGTTCTCTTCCTCTTGAATGAGATAGTCGAACGCCTCCGACACGGTCATCTTTCTTTTCTTCTTCTGCTGACCGAACATGCCCGAGAGCATGTCCTTGACGTTGATGTCCATTTCCTCGACGCCCTGATTCGTGATGATTTCAAACGAGGGCATCGAGCGCTCGCGGACTTCGACCTCGACCATGCGCTGATCGAGCTTTCCTTCGCGGAGCTGCACGCGCAGCTTATCGCGCGTCCGTTGCACTTGTTCGCGCCGCTGGGCTTCGGTGGTAGGACCGGCGTCGGCCGGCAGGGGCGATGCGGGCAGCAGCAGATCAAGCAGCCGTTCCTCGGCCGATTGCTCCGCGCGCTCCGCTACTTCGTCGAGCTTTTCCTCGCGTACCATGTCAATCGAGGTTTCGACCAGATCGCGCACCATGGATTCAACGTCGCGGCCTACGTAGCCCACTTCCGTGTATTTCGAGGCTTCCACCTTTACGAACGGGCAGCCCGCGAGACGCGCGAGGCGACGCGCGATTTCCGTCTTGCCCACTCCCGTGGGTCCGATCATCAGGATATTCTTCGGCAGGATTTCTTCGGCGAGTTCGGGTTGCAGTTTCTGCCGCCGGACGCGGTTGCGCAGGGCGATGGCCACGGCTTTCTTCGCCGCGTTCTGCCCCACGATGTACTTGTCGAGCTCGACCACGATTTCCCGCGGGGTCAGCTCGTCGAACGACGGAAGCGGCTCGGGCTCCGCAGCCTGTTGGTCTCCGGACAAATAGATCACCATGTCTTTCTCCGGTTTGCTGGTCATAGTTCTTCGATGCTGAAATTCGCGTTGGTGAAGATGCAAATTTCGCTGGCGATGCGCATGGCTTCCTGCGCGATATCCTTGGCGCTCATTTTAGTGTGCTTGGAAAGGGCGCGCGCGGAGGCCAGCGCGTAGGGCCCGCCCGAGCCGATCGCGCAGATGCCGTCGTCCGGCTCGATCACGTCGCCGTTCCCGGACAGCAGAAACGTGCCTTTCACGTCGGCCACGATCAGCAGCGCGTCCAGGTGGCGCAGCGAACGGTCCGTGCGCCAATCCTTGGCCAGCTCCACCGCACTGCGCGCCAGGTTGCCGTGGTACTCCTGCAATTTGTTCTCGAAGCGCGCGAAAAGCGAAAGCGCGTCGGCGGTGCTTCCGGCGAAACCGGCGATAATCTTGTCGTTGTAGAGGCGGCGTGTCTTTTTCGCGCTGTGCTTGACCACGCTTTCGCCGAGCGTTACCTGCCCGTCGGCGGCGAGCACGACCTTGTTGTCTTTGCGGACGCACAGGACTGTGGTGCCGTGCATCTGTTGGCTTTTCTGCGTCGTTCGCATCAAGCGATTATACTCTGCTCGGAGCATGATGAGCTACTCGGACAGGGAGTCCAGCAGAAATGCAGAGTTATTCAAAACCGATTTACGTAGGGGATGAATCTCAGCAAGCCGAAACGCCCGCCGCACCACGACTCCGAAACTAATTCTTATCGTCGCTGCCGGAACTGCCGGAATTGCCGGAGCTCTGGTCGTCCGTCTGCTTGGCCTTCTGCCGCTCCGTTTCCTTCTTGTCTTCGACCTTGTCCCTGTTGGGGATCTGGGCCCAGCGCTCGTCGAGGGATTCTTTTGTGAACATGGCATCGGCGAGGCTGGTGTTGTAGTCGCATTTGTCGAAGAAGACCTGGAAGATCTTGATCTGATTCCGCTCGCGCGTGATCTGAAATGGCGTTTGCACGCCGTCAATCGGATGGTAGTTCGAGTAGTATTCGATTTCCTCGCTCTTCCTCTGCATCCTTGGATCGCGCGTCTCCACCTTCTTGCGAATGGGCAGATGGGTGTTGTCCGCGAACGCAATCCGAATCGTGCGGTTATCACTGTCAACCAGTTCGACCCAGTCCGCCTGCTTCAAGTCCACAACGTCGGGTCCGCCATACCGCAGGATCATGCCCGGCTCGTGAATTCGGTGGCGGAGAATGTTGTCGAGGTCCTTCATAATGGTTTCCTGGAAGTCGGCGATATCCGCCTTTGGCGCAGTGCTTACGCCGCCGCGGTCGAGATCCCATCCTTTGTCGCCGTTGTAAACCTCAATGATATTGCGCTTGGGAAGGTTTTCCTGGCGCTCCTTCGACGGAGGCTGCGAGTAATCAATGAACTTCCCGAATCCCGTTACTTCTCCTGCATGGTCGAACTGGCCGATGCGTCCGGTGCACGTCACGTCGTGGACGTTCAGGTAGGCGTTCCCGCCTAGCGCTTCGATGGCCTGATCGAGAATCTGCCGGGCTTTCGCCGCGCTTTGCTCCGGCATCAGAAACTGATCGTCCTGCGCCGATGCGCTCGTTGCCCCGGCGAGGCACGCTCCCGCCAGCATCGCTAGAGTCAGAATTTCGCGCCAGCTTATCCGCACAGGACCGCACCTCCATTTACATTGATCACTTCACCCGTCACGAAGGTTGCCAAGTCCGACGCAGCGAAAAGGATTGGTCCGGCGATTTCGTCGGGTTTGCCGACGCGCCCGAGCGGGATCGTCGTGACGACAGATTTGCGTCCCGCCTTGGTCTCCAGCGTCGGCTTCGACATATCCGTTTCCACCCAGCCGGGCGCCACGCAATTTACCAGGATGTTGTGCCGCGCGAGTTCCACTGAAAGGCTTTTCACAAGACTGATGATAGCGCCCTTCGATGCGCCGTAGTGCGAATGAAAGGCCTCGCCGCGCTGGCCCGCTGTCGAGCTGATGGCGATAATCCGGCCGCTGCGCTGCGCGATCATAAGCGGGGCGGTGTGATGAATCACTCCGTAGACGCTCTTCAAATTGATGCGCATCATGTCATCCCATTCGCGCTCACTCAGTTTCTCGATGGGCGCGTCCTGATCGTTCCAAATACCCGCGTTGGCTACCAGAATATCCAGCCGGCCCAACCGCTGGTGCGCGAATTCGATCAGCTTCCTGGCTTCCGGCATCTTGCCAAGGTCGGCCTTGAATGATTCGATGCGTGTCCCGTGCTTCCGTGCCTCCTGCTCGACTTGTGCGGCCGCGTCGCGATTGCGGTGGAAGCTGAAAACCACGTCCGCGCCCGCTTGCGCGAACAGCTTTACGGTCGCTGCGCCAATTCCCCGCGAGCCTCCAGTCACAAGTGCGGCCTTGCCCGCGAGCGAGATCATGTATCCCCCAGGGAAAAATAAGAAGAGAACAGAGAATTCAGCGTCGAGAATCCAGAAAATATCCGAGATATTTCTAAAGGCGCAGCGCGAAAAATCAAATTCGCGCGGGCGTCTTTCTAGCGGCGGCAGCGGACACCAGGCTGCGAAACAGAGACTGCGCCAGGGCATCGGTGGCAGCCATGCGCTCGGGATGCCATTGCACACCCATCACCCAATTGGAATCGCCGGTCCATTCGACGGCTTCGATCACGCCGTCCGCCGCGTGAGCCGCAATCCGCAAGCCTCGCCCGAGTTCCTTGACCGACTGGTGGTGCGAACTGTTCACGCGCGCTTCGCCCGAACCTGCCAATTGCGCGAGCTGCGATCCGGGCTCGATCCGCGCGGCGTGGAATGTTTCCGGGGCGCCTTTCTCGCGCTCCCATTCGTGCTCGACCGTCGTGCCGATGTCGGTCGGAATATCCTGGATCAGCGTGCCGCCGAGAAATACGTTGAGGCTTTGGATGCCGAAGCAGATCGCCAAAACAGGCTTGTGCTCGGCGAAGGCGTGCCCCAGGAGCGTGAAATCGGTCCGGTCGCGGTCAGGGTCCGGATCGGCGCATTCAGGCCGTCTGACGGCGCCATAATGCGCTGGATCAACATCTGCGGGGCTTCCCGTCAGGACTATGCCGTCAAGAGTTTGAGCGAGCTGGAGGAGGTCACCCCGCGAAAGGAGCATCGAAACTGGCACAGGTTCTGCTTCGGCCTGGCGGACTGCCTCGAGATACTTTTCAAGCTTGGCGCTAAGTCCCGTAACTTCTTCATTTCGTGTGCGATACGGGACGCCTATGCGCGGTCCGGGGCTGGTTTCGGGGGACATGAATGGCACATCCTATCATTGCGGGACGGCCCCGGCAACCGGCGAGCTGGGTGGTCCCTGGGCCTGCGAAGCAGACGTGTATGTCGAGCGCCGCTAGCAATATCCGGCGGACAGCGAAACCGTGGCGGAGGGAGTGTTCGAGCCACCCGAACGTGAGGCAGGCTTTCTCGGCGGGTGCGTCCCGATCCAGATGCCGTAGTTCTCCCGCATCTGTTCCATGTGGTGCGGGATGTGGCGCTCCTGGACTTCAATCCAGGTTTCGAGACTGATGGAACCTTCTTTGGGATATTCAACCAGATGCGACCACACGGGCTCGGGAACCGACACGAGAAGCTGATACGTCATCTTGCGCAGCCGCCGAGTGATCTCGAGCGCCTCACGCGTGCTTTGATGGAAATATCCCAAATTTCCAGCCCATCGCGCGGGATCGAATTCCGCAACGGTCACGTTAGGTTCGGCAATCAGATGACGGCAGCGCACGTAGGAACTGGCTTCGCTATCCGCGAGGTGCAGGATGATTTCGTGAATGCTCCAGCGCTCCGGCGAAGGCTTGTACAACCACATTTTTTTCGGGAGCTGGCGCAGAATTGCGGAAAGGAGCGCGGGGGCGCGCCCAAATGACTCCAACATTTTTCGGCGTTCGTCACGTGTCATGCGGTGTACCACCCCGATGTCTACCTTAGACGTGCGCGCCGCGATTTCGCTGCTTGCCATATTCATATATACGTGCAAAACGGCCAAAGGTTCCGCCAAAAGACTTAAAGTCCCCAAAACTCGTCACTTCGCCATGGCACAGTGTGGAGTTTAGGGAGAATCAACCGCTTGGCCAACAGCCAATTTGGCAATTCGGGAAGAAAAACTGACTTGATCGAGACTCTCCGAATTTTGGGAGAAGCTCGATACCGTTTGAGGGATCCCTCTAAGGCTTTTGTAACGAGCGATCTGCGGGAGCAGACGCTTCGGACGAGCTATGCGACGTGGCACGCCTGTGCCAATAACCGCGCAAGTCGCCGACGAGGTAGAGCGAACCTGTCGCAAATACAGCGTCATCCGGAGAAGCTATTGCGATCGCGCGTTCCAGCGCCTCGGCTGGATTGCGCTCGACGATGGAATCTTTGGCCAGATGCGCAGTCATTTCCGCAAGCAGAGGCGCGGAAATTGCGCGTGGCTGCAAGGGCTCGGTGAGGATCACGAAGTCCGCGGAAGGAAAAAGCAATCCGGCAATTTCATCCACGGCTTTATCGCGCATCGCGCCATACACTAGAAAAATACGGCGTCCCGCGAAATTCTCCCTCCAGAAATTCAGCAGTTCTTTCGCGCCCGCGGGATTATGCGTGCCGTCGAGATAAACTGCCGGGCGCTCGCTGAGCCGCTCGAGGCGCCCGGGCCATCGAACCGACCGAATTCCGCGCTCGATCGCATCGTTCGCAACCGGGAATCCGCGTTCGGCTAAGAGCCGCGCGGCCGTCGCGGCGGCGAGCGCGTTGCGAATCTGAAAGCGGCCCGGCAGCGGCGGCTCAAGCGCGATCTTCGTCCTCGATTCAACAGACGTTGCGACCGCGCGGTAGCAGCCGCCTGAAATTCCCGACTCCTCAAGCTTCCAAGCCTCATCCACTTCCACGAGCCGCGCGCCCTGCTCGTTGCATCGTTTCGCAATCACCGTCCGCGCTTCGGGCCGCTCCGCGGAGCTCACTACCCAGGCAGCCTGTTTGATGATTCCAGCTTTTTCTCCCGCGATTTCCGCGATGGAATGGCCAAGAAAACTTTCATGATCGAAATCAATCGAAGTGATGACCGCAACTTCCGGCATGACGATGTTGGTCGAGTCGAGCCTGCCGCCCAGGCCGACCTCATACACGGCGAAAGCCACGTCACTTTCGGCGAAGGCCACAAATGCCAGCGCGGTGATGCATTCGAAATATGTCGGGTGCGCCGAGAGCTGGCCGCTGGCGAGGAGCGACTCAATCGTCGCGTGGACGCGCGTCCAGGCCGCCGCGAAATCATCGTCCGAGATGTCTTCGCCATTGATGCGAATGCGCTCATTGATCCGCTCGAGGTGCGGCGAAGTATAGAGTCCGGTGCGGATGCCGGCGGCCCGGAGAATGGATTCAAGCATCGCCGCCGTGGAGCCTTTGCCATTGGTTCCGGCGACATGCACGCACGGCATTTTCCGGTGCGGATTGCCCAACGCTTCGGCGAGGAGCGTGATGTTGGCGAGGCCGAATTTCTGAACGCGCGCTTGCTGCGGTGAAGCGAGCTCGCGCCCGAGCGCCATCAGTGCATGGACAGATTCACCGTAGTTCATGAATCGAGGAAGAAACCGAGCGCTTGCGCGATGTAGGACTTCAATTCCTTGCGGGGGACGATGGCGTCGAGAAACCCGTGTTCAAGCAGGAATTCCGCGCGCTGAAAGCCCTCGGGCAGCTTCTGGCGGATCGTCTGCTCGATCACGCGGGGGCCCGCAAAGCCGATCATGGCGCCCGGCTCGGCGATATTCAGGTCTCCCAGCATTGCGTAACTCGCGGTGACGCCGCCGGTGGTCGGATCGGTGAGGACAGAAATAAACGGCACGCGCGCCTCATCGAGCCGTCCCAGAGCAGATGAGACTTTCGCGAGCTGCATCAGGCTGACCGCGCCTTCCATCATGCGCGCGCCCGCCGAACAGGAAACGATAATCAGCGGCTGCCGCCGTGCGAGCGAACGCTCGATCGCGCGCGCCACTTTTTCGCCTACCACCGCTCCCATGGAGCCGCCGATGAATCCAAACTCCATCGAGCAACAGGTCACCTGCCGGCCGCCGAGTTTTCCCTCGGCGGTTACGATCGCGTCCTTCATGCCGAGCTTCTGCTCCGCTTCCTGCAGGCGCTGCGCGTACGGTTTGATGTCCGTGAAATGGAGAGGATCGGTTGAGAGAAGATCGGCGTCGTGCTCGGTCCATGGATCTTCATCGAGCAGCAGATCGAGCCTGCGGCGGGCGCCCAGGCGGAAGTGGTGCTCGCACTTGGGGCACACTTCCCAATTCGACTCGAGATCTTTCTTCCAGATAATCGCACGGCAGGAGTTGCACTTCGTCCACAGGCCTTCCGTGCGCACTCGGCGCTCGTCTACCGGGGTCGGATTCTGAATCGCGCTTTTTTCTCGTTTGAACCAGGCCATAGGAATCCGAATTAACGCTTAGTAGTCTATTCCGCGCTGCGCGAGAATTCCCTTCACGTACGGATGTTTCACTTCCTTCATCTCGGTGACCAAATCGGCGGCTTCGACCAGCTTGGGATGCGCGTTTCTGCCCGTGCAGATCACGTGAACGCGCTCCGGACGCTTCCCCAGCGCGTCCACCACGAGGTCCGGGTCGAGCATTTTGTAGCTGATCACGTAATTAATTTCGTCGAGCACCACCAGATCGTATTTCTCGCTGTAAATCTGCTCGCGGCCGAATTCCCAAGCCTGCTCGCACATGCGTATGTCTTCCGGATCGGTTTCCGCGCCACCTACTTTGACGAATCCGCGTCCCATCGGACGAATTTCAAACTTGTCGTCGCCCAGCATCTTGGCCGCATCGAGTTCGCCATAGTGCCACGAACCCTTGATGAACTGCACCATCAGCACACGCAGGCCCTGGCCCACAGCGCGAAACGCGGTGCCGAGCGCGCATGTGGTTTTGCCTTTGCCTGGTCCGGTGTAAACAATCAGGAGTCCCTTGCCTTCCGGCATTGAATCGCGCCCCGCGACGACGGTTTCCAATAGTGGCTGCGTGCCGAGGAAACGTCAAGAGCGACAGCTTACTTCGGATACGGATGCCCGGCGAGAATTGCGAAAGCGCGGTAGATCTGCTCAGCGAGAACGACGCGTGCGAATTCATGCGGCATGGTCAGCGTGGAGAGCGAAATACGCTGCGTGGCGCGGGAGCGAAGTTCGGAAGGAAAACCCTCGGCGTCGCCGCAGAGGAAAATCACCTCGCGCGCAGCGCGATCGCGCAGGTCGCCGATCCAGCGAGCGAGTTGCTGCGACGTATACTGATTCCCCGTTGCGTCGAGCAGAACAAGTGTTGCACCCGGTTCCATCTTCAGTTTGCGGAGCGCCGTGGGCGTAGCCTCACGAAGTTCAGTGATCTCAACTTCGGCGTAGCGGCGGATGCGGGCGATGTAATCGTCGAGAAGGGCGCGGATTTCTTCGCGGCGTGTTTTTCCCAACATCACGAAGCGGATTTTCATAACAGGTTCGCAGACAGAAATGCCGTCACAGCAAACCGTACTTTTTGCGTTTCTCGAGAAGCGTCTTGCGGCTGATTCCCAGAACCTCGGCGGCGCGGCCGATCTTGTAATGCGTGGCCTCAAGCGTGGCTTTTATCGCTTCGCTTTCGAGGTCCTCAAGCGACCTGAGCGCTCCCACCGAGCCGCGCGCTTCGCCCGTCGCGCGCACAAACTGCGGAAAGTTCGAGGTCGTGAGCAGCGCTTCCTTCCCAAACACGAGCGCGTGCTCGATCGCGTTTTTCAGCTCGCGTGCGTTTCCCGGCCACGCATAGGATGCGAGCAGCTGCAGCGCCGCGGGATCGAGAGCCGCCTCGGATTTTCCATGCACCGGGCCGAGCCGCGCGAGGAAGTGAGATGCGAGCAGCGGAATATCCGCCACGCGCTCGCGAAGGGGCGGCACGGGAATCGCGAGCACGTTCAGACGAAAATAAAGGTCCTCGCGGAAACGGCCCGCCGCAACTGCGCGGGTTAGATCGGTATTCGTGAGCGCCATCAGGCGGGCATCCATGCGCAATGTTTCCGTGCCGCCGAGGCGTTCGAACGTGCGCTCCTCGAGAACGCGCAACAGCTTCGCCTGCATTCCGGGAGCGAGCGCCGCAACTTCGTCGAGAACGATCGTCCCACCTTGCGCCATCTCGAGGCGTCCCGGCTTGCGCGTCACGGCTCCGGTGAACGCCCCGCGCTCGTGGCCAAATAGCTCGGATTCGACAAGCTCCGAAGGCAGGCTCGCGCAGTCAATTTTCAGGAACGGCGCGTCGCGGCGCGCTCCGCGCTCGTGAATCCAGCGCGCGAGCTGGTCTTTTCCTGTGCCGCTCTCGCCGGTGATTAGGAGCGTCGTCGCCGTCTCGGCAAGCTTTTCGGCGATTTCGAGAACACGCAGCGAGGCCGCGTCGGCTGCTACCCACACGATGTTCGCTGTACTCATGCCTCGGTCGTGCCGCCTTCGGATTCATCATGCGGTTTCTCGGGCCGCTCGGACGCTGGGAAATCCACGCGCTCGGCGGTGCGCCAGAGCCGTTCGAGATCGTAGAATTGCCGGGCGCGGTCGCTGAAAATGTGGACCACGAGACTGCTGAAATCGAGCAGCACCCATTCCGAGCCGATCTTGCCTTCGCGATGCGCCAGCCGCACGTGCTGGCGTCCCAGCTTTTCCTCGATGGCGTCGCTGATGGCCTGGAGCTGCGGCGTGCTCTGCCCCGAGCACAGCAGAAAATATTCGGCGAACGCGCCAGTCAGCTTCAGGACCGTGATGTCCACGGCCTGCTTTTCCTGGGCGGCCTCGACGGCCCAGCGAATTTCGGCACGAAGGTTATCCAGTGTCACCGGTACAGGGCCTGCCCGAGAATGTATTCCTCCACGCGCGCCGGCACAAGCCCGTGGATGCTTTGCTTCCGCTGGAGCCGTTCGCGAACCTCGGTGGAAGAGACGTGGCTCGCGACCGTGGTCAACAAATGGATGTCAGTCTTGCGCAGCGCGATTCTGTGCGGGTCCGTCGCCGGGGTGCGGCCGAGCTTTTCCGGAGGGATCACCAGGCGCAATGCGTCCAGGCGAAATCCCGGACGGCTGGCGATAATGAAATCGCAGGAGTCGAGCAGCGACTCGTAATTCTTCCACGTGGGAATTTCGAGAAACTGGTCCGCGCCCAAAATGAAATAGAGATGATGGTCCGGATGCTCGCGGTGAAATCGCCGCACGGTATCAATCGTATAGAACACGTGAGGCGGGACGCCAGCCACGGGCGCTTCCGCGAGCGACGGCACAAATCCCGGATGATCCGCGCAGGCCAGCGCCGCCATGGTGTAGCGATGAACGAATGGAGTCAGTTCGCCCCGCGATTTATGTGGGGGGCGCGACGATGGAATGAAATAAATCGCGTCGAGGTGGAACCGCCGCTGCGCCGCCTGTGCCACGGCGATGTGGCCGGCGTGGATAGGATCGAACGTGCCTCCGAAGAGCGCGACCGATCGGCGATGCTGCCCGCCGGACGGCTTATGCGCGGCGTGCGATGTCAACGCTCCTCCCGGTGGGGCGCGGCGGCGTGATCTTCAGCGGCGCGGTCGTCGGTGGCAGGAAGCGCGGGCGATTCCTCGGGAACCCGGACTCCCGCGTACGGCACTTCCGAGACCTGGGACACGGGCGGGGGCTTGGGAATGCGATCGAGCGCATTCGCCATCGCGCGCACGAGTTCGACGACTCCTTCACCCGTCGCGGATGAAATCGCGTGAAATTCGAGACTACGTTTCGCCGAAAATTCGCGCAGCTTCTCGAGCCGGCTTCGGTCCGTCGTGGCATCGAGTTTTGTGGCGACGACGATCATCGGCTCGTCGGCGAGCGCCGGGCTGAACGCGGCAAGCTCGCGCATGATAATTTCAAAGTCGTTCACGGGATCGCGGTCGCTCGCATCGCTGGTATCCACTAGATGCGCGATCAGGCGCGTCCGTTCCACGTGTTTCAGGAATCGAATCCCCAGGCCGACGCCCTCATGCGCGCCTTCGATCAGCCCGGGCAAATCGGCCACGACAAACGTGCGGCCCTGGCCCGGTGCGGCATCGGGATCGGCGGAGACAACGCCCAGGTGCGGCTCAAGAGTAGTAAATGGATACGCCGCGATCTTCGGGCGCGCCGCAGAGATCCGCGAAATCAAAGTGGATTTTCCGGCGTTGGGGAAGCCAACCAGGCCGACATCAGCCAGCAACTTAAGCTCGAGCCGTAGATTGCGTTCCTGGCCAGGGCGTCCGTCTTCGTGCTCTCGCGGAGCTTGATGCCAAGGGCGCACGAACGCCGGATGACCGTTGCCGCGCCCGCCATGGCCACCGCGTGCCGCAAGAACGCGTTGACCCGGCTCGGAAAGATCAAAGAGCTGCACGCCGGTATTCGCGTCAAAAACCACCGTGCCGACGGGAACTTTGAGAACCATGTCCTCGCCCGAGCGCCCGTGGCAATCAGAACCTTCACCATGGCCACCGCGCTGGGCGTGAAACTCGCGATTGTAACGGTAGCGCAGCAGCGTGTTGTCGTTCAGATTCGCTTCGAGATAGATATCGCCGCCATTGCCGCCGTCGCCGCCTGATGGGCCGCCCCGCGGGACGTACTTCTCCCTGCGGAACGCCATGCAGCCGTTTCCGCCGTCTCCGCCCTTTATTGATATTTTGGCTTCGTCAGCAAACATGAGACACCTGTCCCGAGAGGGCGCACGAATAGAGCATACGCTACGACGGAGGAGAAAAACAAAAGTGGGCGACGCGCCAATGGTGCGTCACTCGAATAAATGCTTCAGTTCGCGGCCGGCGCAGCAGACTTCTTCTCGTAGTGCGAGGCATGTTCCTCGGGCAGCAGGACGCTGATGAAGCGTCCCTTCCCGCCCTTGTCCTCGAAAAGCACGACGCCGTTGATCAACGCGAAAAGCGAATCGTCCTTGGCGCGGCCGACATTCTTCCCGGCCTTGTAGTGCGTGCCGCGCTGGCGGATCAAAATGCTGCCGCCGCTCACAACCTGCCCGCCAAACCGCTTGATTCCGAGCCGCTGGCCCTGTGAATCGCGTCCGTTAGTAGATGACCCGCCGCCCTTTTTATGTGCCATGAAATCCTCGAGGAAGCTTGCCCGCTGCGGGCAGCCCCATGAAAGTCGCCCTACGCCAAATAGCCTAAGAAATTTGAATGTCTACTTCGACGCTCGTCAAATTCTGGCGGTGGCCGGTTTGAATCTTGTATTGGCCGCCGGTCTTGTACTTCAGCACCTTGAGCTTAGGCCCGCGCGAATGCTTCACGATCTTGCCGGTGACCTTCGCTTTGGCCGCTTCTGCGCCCAGAATCTTTTTGTCGTCCGTGCGGACGGCGAGGACGTCGTCAAACGTCACTTTGTGCCCGATTTTTCCCTCGAGCTTTTCGACCTGAATCGTCTCGCCTGAAGCGACCCGGTACTGTTTTCCCCCACTGCGAATTACGGCGTACATGCTGCCTCCCAGCCCTATCGGCAAACGCCTATTATATCGGGCGATGGCGGCTTCCGTCAACGAGCTATGTACACTGATAGCTCGATAATACGGGGATACTCGCGTGTACTTGATTGAATCCTTATCCCTTGGCAAGGGATCAAAGCAACCAGGGAGACTCGCATGTCCAATGAAACCGCAAGGATTGTCCGCTTCCATTCTTTAGGTGGGCCGGAGGTATTGAAGATTCAGGAAGAAACAGTCCCCGCGCCGGGAAAAGGCGAAGTTCGCTTGAATGTGAAAGCAATCGGACTGAACAGGGCGGAAGTGATGTTCCGCCGAGGCCAATATCTGGAGGCTCCCGTCCTGCCATCGAAGCTCGGCTATGAGGCGGCCGGTACGGTAGCCGCTGTCGGGCCAGACGTGGACAAGAGCTGGCTCGGCAAGAAGGCCAGCACCGTTCCAGCGTTCCTGATGACGCACTACGGCGTGTACGGAGAAGTAGCGATTGTTCCGGCCAGCGCGCTGGCCCTGTATCCAGAGAACCTCACGCCAGAAGAAGGCACGTCCATCTGGATGCAATATTTGACCGCCTATGGAGCGCTGATTGCCCATGCTCAGATCACAAAAGGCGACTTCGTAATCATTACGGCAGCGAGCAGCAGCGTGGGAATCGCCGCCATCGAAATGGTGAAAGCGGAAGGCGCGACGAGCATTGCGACCACGCGAACATCCAGGAAAAAAGAAACGTTGGTCGAGGTGGGCGCGGACCACGCGATCGCGACCGAGGACGAGGATTTCGCTAAGCGCGTAAGCAAAATTACGGGCGGCAAAGGTGCTCGTGTGATCTTCGATCCCATCGGGGGCAAAGGCATTGAACTACTCGCTCAGGCGGCCGCCATTGGCGGGACAATCTTCGAATACGGAGCCCTCGCGCCCGAGCCAACTCCGTTTCCCCTGTTTGCCGCGCTGGGCAAGAGTCTGTCCGTTCGTGGCTACACGCTCCGTGAAGTGTTTGCCGATCCAAAGTTGAGAACAAAAGCCGAGAAGTACGTTTTCGATCGTGTGAAGGCGGGTAGCTTCAAACCGCGTGTGGATCGCGTCTTCCCATTCGCGCAGATCGTGGAAGCGCACCGCTACATGGAATCAAACGAGCAGATCGGCAAAATCGTCGTAAGCGTGCCATGATTTTCGGCACTGAGGCTGCGCGATTCTAGCAGCAGCGGGAAACGCCTGAATAGCGGCGCCGGAGGAAATCGAGATAAAACTCGGTCCGCGAGAGCGCGGGTGGTGCCGGCGCAGCGGATGCCCCGGTATTGGTATGTCTCGCGTTGCAACGCAGGTAGTTTTCATACGCTGCGTCGCCGCTCACTTGCCGAAGCCATGACCACGCACCTCGCAGCAGGCCCCTCGCCTTGGGTTGAATTTCCGTCGTTGCTCTCTTTTCCATAGCCACTGTCAGCCCCCTTCAACCCAGCGTGTCGCAACGTAGGGCGCTTCATGCAGCACGACCGGTTTGCGTCCGCGCAGAATGGCGATCCATTCGACAATCGCCTCGACCACGAGCACAAGCACCATCGCAGCGAGAACTGCCGTGACCGCCGCATCCAGCCGATTGTTGAAAATCAGCCGCTGCGTCTCGGCGATCTGCGCCGCGGGAATCGCGCCCGAAGAAATCTGGCTGGCCAGCGCGCTCGCCTGCGCCAGAAAACCCAGCCTAGGATTCGCGCTGAAAAGTTTCTGGTAGCTGGCCGTCATGGTTACGGCGATCAGCCACGCCATAGGAATCAGCGTTACCCAGACGAAGCGTGCGCGGCCCATTTTTAGCAGGATCGTCGTTGCCACCACCAGTGCGACCGCTGCGAGCAATTGGTTCGCGATGCCGAAAAGAGGCCACAGCGAATTGATGCCGCCGAGCGGATCCTGCACTCCCTGCCACAAAAAATATCCCCACGCGCCGACCATCGCTGCGCTGCCCACCAGCGTTCCGGATATCGAACCCGATCGCCCGAGAGGTTTCCACGCGTGCCCTGCAAGGTCCTGAACCATGAAGCGCCCCACGCGCGTGCCTGCGTCGAGCGTGGTGAGAATAAAAAGCGCCTCGAACATGATCGCGAAGTGGTACCAGATGGCGAGGAGATGGTCTCCCCCAATTGTCCCGCTGAAAATCTGCGCCATGCCGACCGCAAGCGACGGCGCGCCGCCCGTGCGGTCCAGCAGCGTGCGCTCGCCCACGCGCTGCGCGAGCGACGTGATCGTCTGCGGATCGAGCTGAAAACCCCACGAACTGATCGTTTTCGCCGCGGCGTCCGCCGTCTTACCCACAATTCCTGCGGGGCTATTGATCGCGAAATAGACTCCGGGCTGCAGCGCGCACGCCGCAATCATGGCCATCACGCCAACAAACGACTCCATGAGCATCGAGCCGTAACCCACAATGCGCGCGTGGCCCTCGCGCAGGATCATTTTCGGCGTGGTGCCGGAAGCGATCAGCGCATGAAATCCGCTGACGGCGCCGCACGCAATGGTAATGAAGCAGAATGGAAAGATTTTCCCCGCGAACACGGGCCCGTCGCCATCGGTGAAGCGCGTCAGCGCGGGCATTGCCAGCGTCGGCCGCACGAACAGCACGCCGGCAGCGAGCGCGAAGATCGCGGCCACCTTGATCACAGCGCTCAAATAGTCGCGCGGCGCCAGCAGTAGCCATACCGGCAGCGTGGATGCCGCAAAACCGTACACGATGATGGCAATCGCCAGAGCCGGAGCGGAAAGCGTGAAGGCCCGCGACCACGACTGCGACGCGTTCACCCACTGCCCCGCAATCACGGCCAGCGCCACCAACGCCACGCCGCCGAACGACGCCTCCAGCACGCGTCCCGGCCGCAAGAACCGCAGGTAAATTCCCATCAGCAGCGCGATGGGAATCGTCATCGCCAGCGTGAACGTCCCCCACGGCGATTCCCGCAGTGCCTTCACGACTACCAGCGCGATCACAGCCAGCAGGATCACCATGATCGCAAGCACCGCCAGCAGCGCAATCATTCCGCCGCGCTTGGACACTTCCTCGCGCGCAATTTGTCCCAGGGATTTTCCGTCGCGGCGAATCGAACAAAAGAGAATCGTAAAGTCCTGCACGCAGCCGCCCAGAGCCGCGCCCACGATCAGCCACAGCGTTCCCGGCAGGTAACCGAACTGCGCCGCGAGCGTGGGCCCCACGAGCGGACCGGGCCCGGCGATCGCTGCAAAATGGTGGCCGAGCAGAACCCACTTGTTCGTCGGAACGAAATCCCGGCCGTCCTCCAGACGCTCCGCCGGAGTCGCGCGAGTATTATCCAGTGCGAAAATCCTCGCGGCCAGGAACGCGGAATAAAACCGATAAGCGACCAGAAACGTGCATAGCGCCGCGACGATGAACCACACGGCGTTAAGGGGCTCGCGCCTCTCGAATGCAATCGCTGCAAACGCGCCAGCGCCGGCCAGGGCAATTGCGCACCAAACGACAATTTTCAGGATTCGCTTCACGGTGGGTTACAGATATACGAAACGCCGCCGGAATTCCGTCTCGCTCAAATGCGCCACGGGCATTCCGCCCCGCATCCCGTCCGGCGGCAAATAGGGTAGCGCTCTTCCTGTCGCGTCGATATACAGCTGGTCCATATGAATAGATATCACCGCGCTCCGCGCGTGCGGCATTGCCGCGAAGACGTTCGCCGGCATCGCGGCCATTGCCGCGCCAGCCACCGCACACTCCGACATGAAATTTCGCCGCGTCAGCATTCGCAAATCCTCACGCGAACGGCAGCTCGTTGTCGTCCATCCATCGCCCGTGCACCTGCGCGGTCGCGCGGAACGGCAGAATCACCCGTGCCACGTCGCCTTCCTCCAGCCGCTGCGCATCCGCAATGATCAGCTCCGAGCGCATCTCCGCATAATTCGACGCCACGCCCATGATGTAGCCATCTCCTTCGCCGCCGTTCTTGCGTGGAACGAAACACACTTCCTGCAGGCCGTGCGTCGGTCCGGCGAAATACGAGTTCATCTTTCCGGTCGCAAGATCGAAGCGCCCGTAGCAATTGCTCACGCGCCCGCCCAGGTTCCCGGCCTTCCACTCCTCGAAAGGGCGCGCTTTGTCCGAGTAGGCCGTAAACGCGTACCGGTAAGGCTGCGTCATGTAGCGATCGTCCACGCGGCCCAGATCGCTCACGTTCATCTCAAACAGTTTTTCTTCGGTGAATCCATCGTCTTTCGAGTTCAGGTTAAACGTTTGGCGGCGAATGTAGGCGCGCGCCTTGGCGGGATCCCAAGCCGAGCCGTCAATCGGCGGGAAAAACGGGAAAGGATTGGAATCGTAAATCGGCGCTTCGAAGATCACTTTGTTGCCGTCGTCGCGCGCGTTCAGCGTGTGCACCGTGGCTCGCGAAGGGCCTTTGAACCACCGTATGTCTTTCGCCTCGCCGTCGCGCGGCACAATGGCGACCATCGCGGGCTTCGTGTCGTCCCATCCCCAGTGGACCTTGCCCGCCTTCAGCATTTCCATGCTCGAGACGAACCCGAAAATCGGGATGATTACGTACTTTTGAGTAATGCTGATGTCGTGGACCATCGAGACGTAAGGCACCTTGAATCGCAGCTCGCGCGTCACCTCGCCTTTTTTGTTGATGGTGTAGAGAAACACATCGTTCGTTTCCAGGCCCTCCGCCTCGTAGCCGTAGCAGATCATTTCGCCCGTCACCGGATCCACCTTCGGGTGCGCGGTGAACGTCAGGCTCTTGTACTTTCCGTTGAAATTGTAGGGGCCGATGGTTTCGAGCGTGTTGCAGTTAATCTCGTAGGGCAGGCTGTCTTCCTTCAGCGTGAAAAGCTTTCCCGCAAACGCGAGAGGCGTGGTGTTCTGCACCGAGCGGTCGAGCCCCGCCACGCTGGGATCGTCCGTGAACGGATTGCGATACTTGCCGAAAAGCTGCTTGCGCGCGGCACTGTCGGCCTTGTACCGCGGCGTTTTCACCCAGCGGCCTTTGTAATCCACCACGCCGTTCTTGAAACGAAACATGTTGATATAACCGTCCATGCTGAACGGCGAATCGTCCTCGAATTTCGGCGGGTAGAGCCAGTCGCCGCCCAGGCGAACGAACGCGCCGTTCAGGTCTGTGGGCACTTTGCCGATCACTTCGCAGTCGAATACGTCCGCCTCGAATCGCGTCGGCGCGAAAAACCCCTTCATCGTGGGCTGATTCGAAAAGTCAACCATGGCCGCAATCTCCTTCGTGGATGCAGAAATTCTAATCGTGCTGGTGAAACCAAGGCGACGGCATGCGGTACGGCACGGTGATAAACACCGCCTCGGCGTGCCTAATCTTGCCGTCTTGAATCTTGAACATCTCCATCAAACAGAATGAGTGCGGCGACTTCAGCGGCGATTCGTGCACCACGCCGTCGGTCGTCGTGTATTTCTCGAGCCGCCCGGAATGATCAATGAACCCGCCCGCGAGCACCAGACCTTTCTCTTCATCAATCAGGGGAAAACGCCGCGCGCGAAGCTCGTCGTCCCAGCGATAGTTGCCCAGCTTGAATCCCGTCCCGCAGGAAATTTTCCCGTACGCCGAAAGATTCAGATTCGGATCCTGCACGGATCCCGGATGCGGATCGTTCGCCGTCCACACGCCGTTCTCGCGCCGGCTGCAATCGTCGGTAAAGTCCGTGAACAATGTGCCGTCGTTCAGCTCCAGCGTGCTGAAATAGCCATTGGCAATCGAAATCATTCTCGCGCGCGGGCGCCTCGATCCAACGGGAATATCCGCGAGGAGCAAGGGCAGGGGTTGCATCGTCTCGGGATTGCCGAACGGGCCCGGGCCGTAGCCCTTGCGGTCAACGACCGTCTCCACTTCAGAAATCTTTCCGTCGTCCACCTTCAGCCGCAGCCCGAAAAACGATTTTGTGCCGCGCTCGTCAATCACGCCGAAGTAGGCGACCTGTCCGGCTTGCGGATCGGCGGCGCGCACATCATCCGCGCCGCGCCCGCTGATCGTGCCCCACAGACCGTAGCCCACGGGTAATTCCACGTTGTTCTCAGTGAACTTCACGTGCGCGGCCCACGGCAATCGCGCCGGATCCTTCGCCACCAGCGCCGCCATGTACTGGTCCACGAAGCCGTACAGGCAAGCCCGGTCACAGCCGTTAGCCACAGCGTCGCTCTGCGCGGAATTCACAGCGTGAGCCTTACGGAGCGGAGAAAGAAGCGCGGCGAACAGAACAACAGCCAGAATGAAAACAAGCGCGACCTGTGCGGAAGGTTTTCCTCGCATCACTCGAATCCCCCGATCCGTGCGTGCTTCGGTGAATCTCAGGGCGAATCCTAGCAGAGGACCGAGATCGTGGGGTAGAGATTCGTTGTCCGAATCAGCGTCAGCGGCAGCCGCAAGCACCACCGCAACATCCGCCGCCGGAAGAAGACGAACCAGAGGACGAGGAGGAATCGCTGGAGGATTTGGCGCCGTTGCCATGCGCGGCAAACACAGAAATCTGCATCTGCTGCTTCGCGCTCAAGCATTTCGGGCATTCGATCACCGTGCTCTTGCTCAGCACGATGCGCTCGTAGCGCGTGCCGCAGTCATCGCAAACGTATTCGTAAATCGGCATGGAGCTTCCCTCGCTCGTCAATAAAGAATTCTAGCCGAAACGATCCCCACCAGTCCAAGGACCATCAGCACGCCCCACAGGGCAAGTGAGGCCCGCGCCCATTTCTGTCCAGCAAACGCGGTCGCCAGCCCGATAAACCAGAGCCCGACGCTGGCCCAATTCGCCGCCAGCTCGACGCCACGAACGGTGTCCCGAGTCCCTAGCATGTACCAACAGCTCGGCACAAACAGGGCCATGGCAAATACCGCCGAGACGAGCCCGCACTGAAATGCCGCGCGCCGCCACGGCGGGATCGCCTGGCGATCCTCGACGATCCAAATGCTCCATGCGAAATACAGTGAAATGGCAGCGGGAAGAAAAAATCCTGCCAACAGCACAGATTGGTTCAACGCCCGCATGCGCTATCTTACCAAAGCGCCGATCGCACGGGCGCTCTCAGCCCCGCCGATAGAGTGCCCGAAATCGCCGCACCCACGGTGGCTCGGGCTCCGCGTAGTCCTCGAACGATTCTTCCTCGAGCCCCGCGCTCCGGAATCCATCGAGCTCGGCGCGCGTCAACGGCCACGGCGGCCCTTCGCCTTCTGGCTCGTTTTCCGCACGGCCCCGCGCGATCACGAGCAACCGCCCTCCCGGTGCCACGAATTGCGCAATCTTCTCAACAGCTCCGGGCCGCAACGGCGCGGGCAGCGCCTGCACGGTGTAAATCTCAAGCACGAAATCAAAGCTGCGAAGCCAGCTCGCGGGCGGCTTGAAAAGGTCGGCGACGATGTATTCAACGCCCGTCTCCGGATAGCGCTTCTTCGTCGCCTCGATCGCCGTTTTCGATATGTCGAAGCCAGTTGTCTTGAATCCCCATGCGGCGAGCTGCTCGGCATCGTCGCCAAGCCCGCTGCCGATCACCAGCGCCCGCTTGCCCGCGGTCTCCAGCGAATGCGTCTTCCAGAATTCAAGCAGCCGGGGATTAGGCTCTTGATCGCCCCACGGGACAATCCCATCGCCACTTTCGGCTTCCCGGTAGAGCGCCTCGAACCATCCGAGCGGATCCCCGTTGCGGATAAATTCAGCGGCAAGTTCGCGGGTTCGTATTCGGTCGGGCATGATCAGGTTTTGTCGGAGGCCATGAGCTTAAAGCAAGGCGAGGAACTGTTCGATCGTGAGTTCAGCTTGTTGGAGAATACTTCGCAAGACAGGTCGCGGCAAATCGAAGCGATCGTGACGAGGCACGGTCACCCGCAGATGAGTCGCGGTCGGATGGCGAAGTTGGGCATGGCTACCCGACTGGTGATGAACGTAGAATCCGGCCCGCAAGAGCGCCCTGAGAATAATTCGCGGCTTGAGAACGGGAAGCTGCGCGGCCATTTAGGCGCTCAAGGCGACACGCAACTTGGCTGTATGCGCTCTTTTCTCGTCGGGAATCTCTTCTCCCGACTTGCGAAGCCCATCGAGATGGCAGCGGATCGCGTCGCTAGCCATTTCCAGCGCCTCTTCCTCCGTGCGCCCGTATGTGATCACTCCTGGGAGCAGCGGAACCGTCACCTGATAGCCTGACTTTGCGGGGTTCTTCGCGCGCGGCACCCGACCCTTCGATTCGCGCGGAGGGGACGCATCTTCCGGCACTGGCATCAGAATCACCGTAAAATCGAACACGCGGTTCCGCCGCTTGTGTCCGTTGCCGCCTATGATTCGAATGCGTGCCATATGATTTCAACTCTAGTCCAAAGCAGTCGCAGAATCAAAAAAAACAGCCCCGGCCGAAGCCAGGGCTGTTGGTAAAATCCGCCAGGGTTGAGTATGTCGGGGCGATGCTTGCTGCACCCGGTCCTTAGTCGCCCGCCACGGTTGCAGCTTCGGAATTCGCAGCCGCCGTCGCGCCGTTGCCGTTCGCGGGTTCGATCCGCTTCACGGTCGTGCCAGGAACAGCCGACAGAATCTCGTCCATCGAGCCGATCTGCATCAGAGGCTCCGTCTTCTTCTTCAGCACGAGTTCCTCGTAAATCTTCCGGACCTTGGCCGCCTCTTCGTATGCCTGCTTGCGGCGAATGCGGTCTTCTTCGGCCGCAGTCTGGGGAATGTCGTGCTCCAGGTGACGAACGCGCGCCGCATCGTCATCGTTGATTTTCAGCGAGTGTTCGTAATCATTGAGCGCGACGCTCTTGTTCTTCGCGTAAATTTCATGTTTCCCGTGCTTCTTGTACCACTCGGCGACGGTCGCGTTCTTGTGCATGTTCTCGATGATTTGCCGCCAGCCAACGCCCGTGTTGTACGCGCAGAACGAAATTTCGCCCTTCTGCGTAGCGTAGGGGATGATGCACATTTCCGTGCGGCGGAAATCGTAGTTGAAAAGATCCTGGAACCACATTCCGGCGATGAACAGGAAATTCCAGGGATCTTCCCGGCGCCGCTTCATGGCGTCTTCGATGGTGCGCGTCGGACTCGTCTTCCCGTACTTCTTATCCGAATCCTTCGAAAGAGCCCATGTCTTGTCGAACTTCATCCACAAATCCTTGAGCCTCAAGCTGGGTGGCGCCTGGAACGGCTTGTAATTCTTCAGCAGTGCCATGGCCATCATGAAGTTCGAGAACTTCTTTCCGCGGGCCGCGTCGGTGATCGCGGTCACGTCTTTGGTCAGCGAAGGAGCGTCGAGAAATCGCGGGACTGGCGCCCATTCCTTCGTTTCCTTGTTGATCATCAGCGCCGTGCCGACTCCGCAATTCGGATGGCATCCGCAAGAAAGCGATCCCCACTGCGAATCCGGTCCGTGCGAAAGGTCCGAGAAGCCCGCGAACGTGGCGATGTAGGAAATCGGGAACCAGTCGCGCGTCGGTTCCACTTTGCCGACTTGCGAGCTGACGTCCTGCGCAAGGTGGGATAGCGTGTAGCGCTGGCGGATGCGGCGTTCCGGAGTAATGTCTTCATCGCGCCCCGTGAACGAAACCGGCTGGAACGACACAAACGAAATCTTCTTCGGATTCTCCATCGCGAACTTGACGATCGGCCCAACCTGATCGTTGTTCACGTTGTTGACGATCGTCGTGACCAGCACGATTTCGACGCCCGCTTCATGCAGGTTTTCGATCGCGCGCAATTTCACATCAAACAGGTTGCCGACTTGCCGGTGGCTGTTCGCGTCGTTGCCGATACCGTCGAATTGCAGGTAAGCGTAGCGCAGACCCGCTTCGAAGGCCTTCTTGGCGAAATCCTTGCTCTTGGCGAACTCAATGCCGTTCGTCGCAGCCTGCACGCTGTTGTATCCAACTTTGCGTGCGTAGCGAACCGCGTCAAAGAAGTAAGGCGACATCGTCGGTTCGCCGCCGGAGAACTGCACCGACATCTGCCGGCGCGGTTTGATCTTCGTGGCGTTGTCCAGGATTTCCTGGATTTCTTCCCAGCTCAATTCGTGGACGTAGCCGACCTGGTTCGCGTCCATGAAGCAGGGATCGCACATCATATTGCAGCGGTTCGTCAGATCAACGGTCAGCACCGACCCGCGCCCGTGTCGCACCGTGCTCGAACCGTGGTTGTGCAGCTTTTCGTCGTTGTGCGCCGGAATATCGCGTCCCGGGAAATTTCCTTCAATCCATTCGAGGAACTTCGCGTCAATCGCCATCAGGTCTTCGTACTTGCCGTGAATGGCGCACTCTTTGATCATCCATACTTGGCCATCGCGCTCGATAATTTGCGCTTTGATCTCTCCGACCTTCTCGTGAACGAGGTCGGTCCAGTCCTTCTTGCCGTCAATAATGGCTTCGCGCGCTTCTTTCACGCACGCGGGGCACAGCGAGTCCGTCGTCCGCGGCCAGCCGAGCGTGGGTTTCGACTTCTCCCACGACTTCAGCAGCGGTTTGTCCGACCACTTCGGCGTAAAAGATGGATTGGGATTCTTCTTGTTGAAGTGTTGAATCGTGTCAAAGGTCAGCCCTGCCGTTTTGCAGAGCGCCCAGTCGAATGTCTTCCAGAGTTGATTGCCTACTGTCTTCGGCATATAACTGCACCTCTTCCTTAAGATTCCCTAACAGCCTTAAAAATAACCTGGGATTGATCCCCGCGAAACCGCTCAAAAGCCTTGCCCCCACGGGTGCGCCTGCCCCGTAAGCGGTTACGGTACCAAAGTTTGCATCTATTCCGAGGGTCCGTCTAGGCCCATGCGCCCAAATGTACATATAGGGGGTTAAACGGTCAAAACCAGCACCCAAGGGGGCCCTTCGGTAGTACCAGGGAGGCTAATTCCCACAGGTAGGATAAGGCCAGCTTCAGCCCGTCAGCGTCGTAGGAGCGGCGCCAACTGCGAAACAACCTAATCGAGATTCAGAGGTGTCCGCAGAACGCCAATGGCGAAGTGCGCCAGCAGCGGCGCATCGTCATCCAGCTGGATCCAGCGCAGCACGCAATGGTCCTTCATGTACTGAGACACTTTCGCCTCATTAATTCCCAGGTACTCGGCCAGCTTGGCCTTCAGGCCGGTGTCGGAGGAGTACCCGCGTCCGCCACGAGTAGTGTTTTTCCCGGAGCGCCCGCCGCGTACCAGATTTCCGGCGCCGATTCGCAGCGTCTGGCAGGCCTCCACATAATACGAAGTAATCTGATCGGAATCCGAAAGCAAGAATACTCCGGGGCCAGCCGGAGCGTCCTCGGCCTCGTCCAGCCGATGCAACGGGCTCGTGACCAGCCGCCGCAGCAGCGATTCGAGTTGCGCCATCCGCGAGGCCAGCGCCGGATCGCCGCGTCCATGCGCGGCGCGTTCGGAAGGCAGTTGCGGCACCGTTGATTCCGAACGCGAGGGCCGCTCGTGCGCGGACATCTGCGGCTCGTACTCGGCCCTCTCGGGAGCCACCCTTTCGGAAACCAATCGCTCTGGCGCCGCTCGTTCTGTATATGACCGCTCCGGCGCGGGCCGCTCGAATGCAGGCGCACGCGGCGCCGGCGGTCGCGACTGCTGAGGATCGGTTGACTGCGCAAAAGCCTGCGATGGAAGTCCCGGCGAAGCGGGAGCGCCCTTGCGACGGCGTCCTCTGCCCCCGCGACGTCCGCGGCGGCGCTTTCTTTTGCCCAGCGGCGAGCCATCGGCTGCCGTCTCTCCCGAAGTTGCAGAGGACTCCGCGGACAATTCCGACGCCGCGCCTTCTTCCTGTGATTCGGAAATCTCGCCGAGCGCGAGGGGCAGGCCTTCTCCAATGGAATCTTCGGATTCGTGCGCGGCCGCGCTGGACGATTCCTCGCCTGCTTCGCTTTGGTGCTCGGAGTCGGCGCGCGTTTCGCGCCCGGGGCGCGCGGCTTGCTCGCTGGGCGTCAGCGGCGGCGGAATCTCAAGCCCGAGGCGCGTCAGCGCTTCTTCGGCCTTCTTCCGCCAGTCGGCGCGACGAAATCGCTGCGCCGCAATCGTGTACCAGTTCCCCGCTTCGTCTTTGTGTTCGGCTTTTTCTTCGATCACGGCAAGCTCCCACGCTACCATTGCATCGCGCGTGCGCTGGAAAAGTTCGTTGAGCTTTGCCTGCGCGTCGGGGCTGTTCTTCGCCTTGCGGATGCGCGCTTGAATTTGACGCCAATCAGCCATGTCGCAGTATTGTAGCAGCCGCTTGACGTCTAAAGCTAATGAACTGTGGGATATCAGCCGCTGTTTGGGCGTAGTTGAAGGGTAGCTTTGTCTTCCTTGCCAGCAAATCTGCAAATGCAGGATCAACCGTCTTGTTGAAATCACCAACGTCAGCCGAGGACCACCGTCTGCCGTCGCTGAAATCAATTACGACACCAGCTCTTTCGATTAGCTTGCCGTCGCGATTTCTGAACCCCTCGATTATCGTCATGCGCCGCGCATCGGCGTAGCGGTACACCTTGCATGCCGCAAATGCATAGCCACAATCTCGAATATCATTCTGTCGAAATACCGTATGCATGGGCAACGCAAGGACCGTCAAAACTCCGATTGGTAGCGCGATAAGAACTGCAAACCATCGAAGTAACCTGGTTGCATCGAAACCCGTCCTTTGGTTTGACCAATAGGCGTATAAGCTCGCGTCATCGCGATTCCCAAGATGCGACCATAGCTGTAGCGTTATCTCCCATGACAGCGTCAGCGCCCCAAAGCCCGGGAAAAACCACCAAATTGCGCTCTGCGGCCATATCCGAAAGTCCGCCGGGCCGTCCGACATTGCAATGAGCCTGTTTAGCCAGGCAAACGCAGCGTGTACACTCCAGACGAACAGAACGCCAACTACCAACATGCTCACACCGATAGCCCATTTCGTGGAGCGGAACCGTAGGTCCAAATCGTCCAGCGAAACGTGAGGTGTCGGGGACTTTATCGAAGCCGCAGACATGTATCTGCGAGCAGGAGCAAATACGAGGAGAACCAAAAAGGGAACAAGCGCCGTGCCAAGAAATCTCATGAAATTGTCGCTGATCTTATCCCCTGTTATCCGATTTGCCAACGCCCGCTGGATACTGAGAATCGGAGACTGAACGAAACCCGTTCTAGTGCGCCTAGAATGGTTCAACGCGGTGCGATAGAATCTCAGAAGACTTGAATCGCACGCGGGGGGAACGCATGAAACTGATCCGCATGATCTCGATCGTGGCACTATTGTTCGCCAGCCAAGTTGCAGCGTTTGGCCAGCAGAGCGCGTCCGCATTCGAGCCGTTCGACCGCTGGAAGGCTGCGGTCCTCGCGGGAAACCAGACCGCGCTTGCCGCGCTCTACGCCACCGCTCCCCCGGCTCAGACGCAAACTCCGCAAGGCAAGATTCAAGATCCGCGCGAGGAGCCGCAATTTTGGTCCGCGCTTGCCTCACAAGGACTCAGCGACTTTCAGCCCAAGGTTCTGTCCATCTCGCGCCCGCAGCCCGGCGAAGTCGCGCTGGTCCTGCGAATCGAATTCAAGGTCAAGTCGAGTTCCGGCTTGCAACCGATCACAGTCGAAGCGGCCCAGGTCTGGATTCAACAAGGGAATGACTGGCGCATCGCCATGACCCGGCGCGACGGCCTCACACCGAGTCCAACCTTTCGACTGCCCCAGCCGGTGAAACCAAACACCGCGCTTTATCCGCCGCCTGAAAAAGCTGAAGAGGAAATCAGCGCCGCGCTTGCGAGCGCCGCGAAAGATCGTAAGCGCGTGATCCTCGTCTTCGGCGCCAACTGGTGCTACGACTGCCACGTTCTCGACGCCACGTTTCACTCCAAGACATTCGCTCCCGTTGTGACTGCGAACTACCACGTGGTCCACATCAACGTCGGCGACGAAGGCGACAAGAATCTCGATCTCGCCGAAAAGTATGGAGTGCCGCTGAAGGGGCACGTCCGCATCCCCAGCCTCGCTGTTCTCGATCCGGACGGCAAGGTCGTTTACAGCCAGAAAAATGGCGAGTTCGACGATAGTGTCCGCATCGGACCCGACGACGTCGCCGCGTTTCTTACCAAGTGGAAACCCGCCAGCTAGAATCACGCCCGCGTCGCGCTGAAAATAAATCTGTTCGGCCCTCGCCGTTAGCTTGCCCGGCGACGTATATATAGTTAGTACTTCACTCTGGAACTAACGCGCTGCATGCTGCTCAGTTGGGCGTAAGCTGCATGCTTGGGTGCCGTGAAGTCCTTGGGGGCAACGCATATGATCCGTCGAGGCTTGACGATTCTCCTGGCGCTGAGCGCTTGCGCCGCAATCGGAACTTTCGGTCAAACGCAGAAACCGATTACAAACGCCGATATCGTCAACATGACGAAGCAGAATTTTGATCCAAGTCTGATCGTTAAGGACATTCAAACCAGCAACACGGACTTCGATACTTCGCCACAGGCGCTGATTGATTTGAAAAATGCGGGCGTGGACAAATCCGTGATGGATGCCATGCTTTCCGCCCAGGCGAGAAAACCCTCTGACGCCGTCGAAGCTGTGCATAGCACTCCGGTACCGGCCGGCGGACCATCATCGGATTCTGGTAACCCCGCTTGCGGCGCAAATGGATGCCTCCTTCGCGAAGGCACGCAGGTTGATTTGAAATTCGCTTCGGATCTAAGTTCCAAAACCGCTCACATCGGCGACACGGTGGAATTTCAGCTCAATGACGACCTGAAGGTGGGAGATTCGATTGTCGTCCCGAAAGGCGCTCATGCCGTGGCAACGGTCAACGACGCGAAAAAGTCCGGAATGATGGGCAGACCCGGTGAGCTCAGCGTCCAGATTCAATACTTGGTCGTCGGCAGCAACCACGTGCGAATTCGGGGCACGCAAGGCCGAGAAGGGGACAGCAAGACCGGAGCTGCGGTAGCGTTGACCGTCCTCTTCGGCCCGGTCGGCCTGATCAAGCACGGCAAGAACGTCGTGATACCCGCTGGGACGCCGCTCACCGCCTACGTGGACCAAGACGTCTGGCTCGCGCCGAGCCATTCCTGACGGTCGCGAATTTCGCTCCGCCAAGCCGGTCAAAGATCATCCACTTACTTCGGCAGCTCAGAGAGTTCCTTCAGCTTCTGTTCATCCGTCGCTTTGAGTCCGTTGCGGAATTCTTCGTTGTCCGTGGTATCGGAAGGCAGAAGCTCCAGCGCTCGTTTCACATTCTCGCGCGCCAGATCCTTCTGCCCGGCCACAATGTACGCGTCAGAGAGGCTGTCATACACATTCGGCGAGTTCGGATACCCGGCCACGTTCAACTTGAAGATTTCAATCGCACCCTTGATATCGCCGGATTGCAGAGCATCGTATCCCATCAGGTTTACCGGGGCCTCTGCGAACAGCGTCGCTTTAGGATCGCTCTTACGCGCGTCATCCAGCATTTTTGCAAGCTTGGCAACGCCGCCGGGTTGATCAATCAATCCTACATTGCGAATTTCCTGGGGTATCGCCGGGGGATTGTTGGCAATAGGCGCCCGCCCCGGCGTCTTGATCAGCGTCGTCACGTACCAATCCACGATCGTGCCCGGCAGCTCCGGATGCACCGAAAACATTTCCACGCCGTGGCGACCGGTGGTGTAATGAACGAACGTTTTCCCCGGATTTGCCGTGATGGCGTAGAGCCACTCAATCGCCTGCACCGAAGCCGGAAATTCGTCGTCGTCTGCAACCGAGAAAAACACCGGCTGCCCCGGAGACTTCTGTAGGTACTGACGGCCATTCGAATCCGTACTGCCGGAAAGCAAAACCAGCGACCGCACCTCCGGATGGCGGCGCGCCGCCTGAATGGAATTATTCACTCCGCAGCTCGCGCCACCCACACCGATCATGTCGCGCGTGACGCCCGGCTGTGATTCCAGGTACAGAATGGCGGTATCAATGTCGCCGGGCCACTTTTCAGTCTCAACCTTTCCTTCTTGCTCCGGCGTCAGCTTATCGTGCGGCGTGCCACCACTTTCTCCAAAGCCGCGGTTGTCGAGCGTCAGGACGTTTATCCCCGCGGCCGTAAGCTGCTCGGCCAGGCCATCCCAAACCTTGCGCTGCATGTTGCACTGGTGCAGCAGCAGAACTCCGGGGCCGGGCTTGCCGGCGTCGAAATAGGTCGCCTTCAGTTTCGTGCCATCCGCGGCAGTCAGATCAACATCGCGCTGCGCGCAAACCGCCGGCATCGCGCACACAACGCCGAGTAACGCTAAAGCCAGAAAGCGGGAAGTAAAACGATTGCGCATCATGAGGGACCTCCTCAAACCTTGCATTCCATACGAAACCGCGCCGCCTCACAGGGACGACGCCACTCAGCCCTTACCCAAGCCTTCCGCCAACGGCAGCCATACTTGAAAAATCGTATCGCCGGGCTTCGACGTGACTTGGATGTTTCCCCTGTGCTTCTTCACAATCCGCTGAACGGTGTCGAGGCCGAGCCCTGTGCCTTCCCCGACTCCCTTCGTCGTGAAGAATGGTTCGAAGATGTGCGACTTTATGTTGGGTGAAATTCCCGGGCCGTTGTCGCCGATCTCCACCACCACGCAATTGTCGTCGCGATAAATTCGAATTCGAAGCTCACCCTTGCCGCCCATGGCGTCAATGGCGTTATCAATCAGGTTGGTCCAAACCTGATTCAATTCGCTCCCGAATGAATTCACCAGCTGCGGAAGTTTTTCGTAATCGCGCTTCACCGTCACCCCGTGTTTGAGCTTGTGATTCAGGATCGTCAGCGTATTTTCCAGGCTTTTCACGATATCCACGTTTTGTACCGGCGCCTGATCCATGAATGTGTATTCCTTGATCGCGAGGACCAGATCCGAAATTCGCGACGTGCCGCTCTCGATTTCGTCCAGCAGCGTTGCCACCTCAATCGAAGCGGCAATCCTCACCAGCGCGGCTCGCGCAGTGGCTTCATCCAGCGTCGCGAACAATGATTCCAGCGCTTCCGGCTTGACGTTCTTGTGCGCGAGATCAGCGGCCATCTGCCACAAATCGTTCTGCCCGTGACTCCGAAGCAGTGAATCCATCTGCTCCTCCAGATCGCTCATCGTGAGCGCATCAGGCGGAACCGCATCGCTTTGAATGAACGAGGTCTCCAGCTTTTCGATCTCTGCCTTCTGCACATCCGTAAGTTCGCGCCTTCCCAATTCGTGGCTCGTCTCCTTAATCCGTTTTAGGACCTCGCGCAGTTGGCTCGCGGCGCGTTTCGCTGCCGACGCCGGATTATTGAGCTCATGCGCGAGTCCCGCCGAAAGCTTTCCCAACGATGCTAACCGGTCGCGCTGTTGCTCCTGTCTGGTGGTTTCGCGGATTCTGTCGGACATCAGCCCCACGAGCCGTTGGGTCAACTCTGGCATCTTCTGAATAAGTTCGGGAAACTGAGAGGAAGGAAAACGCAGTCCTCGAACATCCGTGATCGCCCGCGCCCCCACCGTAAATTGTTTCATCCTCGAATAGGGCAGCACCCCCGTCACACTCCCCGGGTTGACTGCCATTACCACGGCTTCACCGCCGAGCTCGCCGCGGATCTGCAGCTGTCCCTCGAGAATCACATACATGGAGTCCGCCGGATCGCCCTCGCGAAACGACGTATCGCCTGGCTTGACGACAAGTTCTTCCGACTGGCTGACGAACCAAGTGATCTGATCGTCGGGCAACCCGGCGAATGCAGGAACGGCGAGTAATTCTGAATTTGTTACCATTTATACCTTGCTCAGATATTGATGGATGAACTGCACGGCCACCGACCCTTCGCCCACTCCGGACGCCACGCGCTTCACAGAACCATGCCGCACATCGCCCACCGCAAAAACACCGGGGACATTCGTCTCCAACAGGAAAGGATCTCTTTCAAGCGCCCATCCCTTGGGGTGCTGCCCTTCCCGTATGAGGTCCGGGCCAGTCAGGATGAATCCGCGCTCGTCGCGCTCCACCAGATCCGCCAGCCATTCCGTTCGCGGCAGCGCTCCAATAAAAATAAACATCGCGTGCGCTGGCACGCGCTCGATCTTGTTGGTGTCCGAACAGAGGAATGAAATTTCCTCCAGATGTGTTTCGCCGTGCGCTTCAACCGCGCTGGCGTTTCCCCAGATCTGAATGTTCGGCATCTCCTTTATTTGGTCAATCAGATACTGCGACATCGTGCTGGAAAGCGAGCTTCCGCGCACCGCAATGACCACGCGTTCGGCATATTTCGCGAAGTTCATGGCTGCTTGGCCCGCGGAATTTGCGCCGCCCACCACGTAGACGATTTCGCCCCTGCATGACAGAGCTTCCGTCGAGCCGCCACCGTAATAAACGCCCGCGCCTTGCAGCCGGTCAATTCCCGGCAGCTCGAGCCGCCGCCACTGCACCCCCGTTGCGATCAGCAGCGCGTGGCAGGAGATTTCATTCCCGTCCGCCATTTTGATAATCCGATAGGGCCCTTCCGCACGAACTCCGACAGCTTCCTGCGGCGACAAAATTTCGACTCCGAAACGCTGCGCCTGCGTGACGGCGCGCCGCGCCAGATCGCCGCCGCTGAGCCCCATCGGAAATCCGAGATAATTCTCGATTCGCGAACTCATTCCAGCCTGTCCGCCCGGAGCTTCGCGCTCGATCATCACCGAGTGCAGACCCTCGGAAGCGCCATAAACGGCAGCAGCCAAACCAGCCGGCCCTCCACCCACGATGGCCAGATCATAAAAGTTCGTCTGCGCGCGAGTCCGCAATCCAACTCGCTGAGCGACTTCGGCGGGCACGCCATCAAGAAGTTTCGTCCCATCCGGGAAAAGTACAACGGGAAGACTCGAAGCCTCCGGGCCCAACGCATCCAGCAGACGCTTCGTGTCCGGATCATTCGCGGAAGCTTCCGCGTCAATCCACTGGTACGGCACGCGGTTGCGCGCCAGAAAGTCCCGCAACTCATACGATCGCGGCGACCAGCGCGTTCCCAATACCCGGATTCCCTCGAAAGTCGGCTTGTAGGTGGCTCGCCAATCATCGAGCAAATCATCCAACTGCGGGTAGAGGTGTTCCGAGGGAGGATCCCATGGCTTCAGGAAAAAATAGTTGATGTTGGCCTGATTGATGGCGCTGATTGCTGCGTTCGTATCGGCGTAGGCCGTCAGCAGCGCCCGCTTCGCCTCGGGAAAAATTCGCATTCCCTCCTGTAGAAACGCGACCCCATCCATGTGAGGCATGCGCTGGTCCGCAAGAAGAAGGGCCACGCTGTCGTTTCGCACCTTCAGCTGTTTCAAAAGGGTGAGCGCTCCCGTCGGAGAATCGCTTCCGATCACGCGATATTCGGCGCCGTACTGCGATCGCAGGTCGCGCTCGATTGCCCGCAGAACATCCGGGTCGTCATCCACACTCAGCAGAATTGGTTTCGCCATGGCCGGTCCGATCTTTGGTACAGGATTAATTCTAAACTTCTGGGCGGCTTAAACAACATAAGATGATGGAGGTCCGGTTTGGTCGCACGGCAAATCTCATCGTGGCATCCGTGCGGCTCTCACGGCAGAAGCCTACCAATGCGCCGTTAGCTGGACGCCCCACCCCAAGCAGACTAAGATGAACTCTAATGGCGCCCAAGCTGCCGATCTACATGGACAATCAGGCCACAACCGCGGTTGACCCGCGAGTCCTCGAGGCCATGCTGCCCTATTTCAGCGAAAAATTCGGCAACGCCGCCAGCCGCAACCATGAATTCGGGTGGAAGGCCGAGGAAGCCGTCGAAAACGCTCGCGGGCACATCGCCCGCCTGATTCGCGCCAATCCGCGCGAAATCGTCTTCACCAGCGGCGCAACGGAATCCGACAACCTCGCCATCAAGGGCGTCGCGGAAGCCTATCGGGAAAAGGGCAACCATATCGTTACGCAGGCAACCGAGCACAAGGCCGTGCTCGATGCCTGCAAGCGCCTGGAAAAATCGGGCTTCGATGTCACCTACCTGCCCGTCGCGCAGGACGGCCTGATCAATCTCGACGATCTTCGCCGCGCGATCACGCCCAAAACGATTCTCATCTCGATCATGCACGCGAACAACGAAATCGGCGTCATCCAGCCGGTCGAGGAAATCGGCAAGATCGCCAAACAAAAGAAAATCCTGTTCCACACGGACGCCGTGCAAGCCGTCGGTAAAATTCCAGTGGACGTGCAAAAAGACGGCATTGATCTGCTCTCGATTTCGGCGCACAAAATCTACGGCCCTAAAGGCGTCGGTGCGCTCTACGTCCGGCGCAAAGATCCGCGCGTGGAAATTTCGGCGATCATTGACGGCGGCGGCCACGAGCGCGGCATGCGCTCCGGCACTCTCAACGTTCCGGGTATCGTCGGCCTGGGCAAAGCCTGCGAAATTTGCCAGAAGGAAATGCCGGAAGAATGCAACCGGCTTCGGGGCCTTCGCGACAAACTGAAGGACGCGATCATGAGCCGCCTCGACGGCACAGCCGTTAACGGCACCATGGCGCACCGGTTGCCGAACAATCTGAATCTCAGCTTTTCCGGTGTCGAGGGCGACGCGCTGCTGATGGGAATCAACGACGTCGCCGTGTCGAGCGGATCGGCGTGCACTTCCGCGATGATCGAGCCAAGCTACGTCCTGCGCGCGCTCGGCGTTTCCGACGATCTCTCGCACAGCTCCATTCGCTTTGGCCCGGGGCGATTCAACACCGAGGAAGAAGTTGACTACGTCGCGGACCGCGTCGTCGAAACCGTCAAGCGTCTCCGCGAACTCTCGCCACTCTACGAAGCCGCCAAGCCGCACACCAGCCGCTAGCCCGTCTTAAGTTTTTCGTAGGGGCACGATATATCGTGCCCGGCAAACTTCCTTGGCGTGGGGCTGCCCATCCATCTCTCACGCTAGCGCTTTCGCATTTGCCATGCCTTGCTTAACGTCGCCAAATTGGACCTTGCGGGCGCCGTCAAAAGCCGCGACATTAATCCCATGGAACCCGACCTCCGCTACCCAATCGGCAAATTCGAACGCCCCCAAACCATCACGGACTCGCAGCGCCGCGCTTTTATCGAAACAATCGCCGAAGCGCCCGGACGCCTCGCCTCCGCCGTCGCTGGCCTCTCGCCCGCACAGCTCGACACTCCCTACCGTGCCGGCGGCTGGACCATTCGACAACTCGCGCATCACGTCCCCGATAGCCACATGAACGCCTACGTGCGCTTCAAGCTCGCGCTCACCGAAGACGAGCCCACGATCAAGCCTTACGACGAAGCCAGCTGGGCCAAGCTCGGCGACACGCCAACTACGCCCGTGGAAACTTCGCTCGCGTTGCTCGAAAATCTCCACAAGCGCTGGGTCGCGCTCCTGCGCTCGATCACTCCGGCCGACTGGGCGCGCAGCTTCCGGCACCCCGAGCTGGGCCTCATGAGGCTCGATCAGAATCTCGCGCTATACGCGTGGCACAGCGAGCATCACGTCGCGCACATCACCGCGCTGCGCGAACGCAATGGCTGGCGCTAAGCCGAAATTCGCCTACAGTTTTTCCCCAATTTGAAACCAGTGTTTCACCGACTGCGCCCAAACCCACTCTTGCGCGACACTACGCCCTGGAGGAACTCATACATGCGCACATTCTATCGGGCCCTTTCCACATTCATGTTGACTGCAGCGCTGGCTGCGCCCCTTCTGATTGGTGGCTGCTCTGCTCGCGTCGGCTATCGCAGCTACGATCCCTATTACAACGACTATCACAGCTGGGACCACAGCGAGGTCACGTACTACACGCAGTGGGAAACCAACACGCACAGAGACCACAAGGATTTCGACAAACGCAGCAAGGACGAACAAAAAGAATATTGGGACTATCGCCACAGTCAGCACTAATCCCGACCGCCGCAATCCACAATCGTCAGATTTAATTTCGAGGCCGCAGAACCCGCCGGCGATTTGTTTCCTGGCGGGTTTCTAGTTTCTACCGCCTAAATAACGCGATCTCCCTCGGCTATAATCGGACTCGGCCGCCGATCCGGCGCCGCGAAAAGGAGACCGAGAATGCCCGAGGCACCAGTTCATAAGCGCGGCTTTTTGCACGAGCATTCGTTGAGCATCGCCTCAATAGCGATCCTGCTCTTGTGGTTCGTCCTCTATATCGTCTCGAATCCCACCAAGCATGCCGGCTCCTTTTTCGGGAACGCCATCGCGGACTGGTCGGGCGTCGTAGTCACCGTTCTCGCCACGAAATACTTGTACGAACGAAATTCGTCCGAAAGCCGCCCGTTGCCGAAAAGCATCTTGAAACCGACTCTGGAATTTCTGCGCGACCATTCGCTCAGCATTTTTCTGCTGATCACCGGAATCGCTTGGGTGGTTCTCTATATCAAAATGGATTGCAACAGCAAGTGGGGAGAAGTCGTCGGAAACGAGGTTTCGCAATGGACGCAGATTTTCGGTCTCGTGATACTGACAAAACACATGATCGAGAAACACTCAAAGGAAAGCCAGCGCTAAACTACGCGGCTTTTTTCGTCCACGCGCCCAGAATCGCGCCCATCAGGCAAAGCCCCACCAGCGGATAGAAGTTGTTGATCGCGTAGAGTGCTACGGGCCGCGTCTCGTACATATTCGTCGTAAACGTGATCGGGCCCAAGATTCCAATCCACAGCAGGATGCCGACCGCCGACCCGCGCGCAGCCGTGTTCGCGTTGCGCCACGCGCAAATCTGCGCAAGCACAAACGCGATTAGCAGGTTCAGCACCAGCGTGATGATGTACGGCAGAATCGGGTTCATGCTGGCTGATTGCGCCGCCAGCGGACCCTCAAGCGCCATCCACGGCTTGCTGAACAGCACCGCGTACCACACCGCGCCCAGCAGCCAGTACACCACCGCGCAAACAATCACCGCCGCGTAGTTCGTCTTCATTTCCCGGTCCTCCTTGGCTCTAGGCCTTGACCGCCTCGATCACGCAATGTGGCGACGCGGTTCGCACGATACGCGCCAGCCTCAGCCCGGCTCTCGCGAATAAATCCGCAAATTCCGCTTCCGTGCGCTCGCGTCCACCTGCCAATGCAAGCATCTCCATGTCAATCCATTTGCCCAGGTCCGGCTGGTTTCCGGGAGCGATCACAAAATCCAGCAGGAGAACTTTGCCGCCTCTGCCGCGCATGGCCTTCGCGCAGTTCTTCAGGATTGTGATGGCCCGCGCATCGTCCCAATCGTGGATGATGGATTTCATCACGTAGCTTTCGGCCTGCGGAACGGCCTGGAAGAAATCTCCCGTAGCGATCTCGCAGCGTGAATCCAGCCCGAGCGATGCGATGCGCGATTTCGCGCCCTCGACCACATGCGGCAAATCGAATACGATCCCGCGGAGCCCGGGATGCTTCTGGAGGATCGCCCCGAGCAAGATGCCGTGACCGCCGCCGATATCGGCCAGCGTGCCGGACTCGCCGAAATCGTAGGCTTGGATCACCGCCGGCATCAGGCCCGCGCTGATCGAGGTCATCGCCGAGTTGAATAGTTGACCCTCTTCCGGATTCTCGCGGAAGTATTCGAACGCCTCGAGGCCGGTCACCTTCTTGATCGCCGTTCCGCCCGTTTCGACCGAGTGAAGGAGTTCGCCGAATATTTCCAGGTGATGGGGATTCGCGACAAAGAGCACCGTGTCGCGGTCCGATACGCCCAAGTCGCTGCGAAGCCGTTCGGACACGGCCGAGTTACCAAATGTTCGCTCCGTGGTCTCTTGAAATACGCCGATAGACGCGAGCGCGCGCAACACGCGATAGAGTCCATCCTCATTCATGCCGCTCGCCTGCGCCAGTTCCGCGACCGGCTTGGGTCCGCCCGAGACCAGATCGGCGATCTTCAATTTGGCTGCGGTATAGAGGCACGCCGCCGGCATGTACCCGGTCGCGATCTGCATGATTTGCGCGAAAGGATTTGCGCCTGTTGCGTTCTGCGTTGACGAACTGGACATGAAATCTCCCGTGCCGGAAATGGAATTCAACGATTGAGGCGCATCTTAATACAAGGTCGCGGTCCGCGCCAGCCACGCCGCGCGCCCGGCGACGGTATCAAGCAGTGGACCCGCCCGTAACGCGCGTTGAAACTTGCGCCCCGCCATGCAACATTTCGCGGGCAAGAGTGTTCTAATATATGGACAAGTGTTCGCCGTGACCGAGGGGAGGTTTGCCCGAGGCAGGGCTTTCATACTGAATGGCTCCCGGTCCAAACGCCGGGCGGAAGGAGATATGCGATGAAAAAAATCATAACGGTTATAGCCATACTAATGTTCGCCGGTGCCGCTGGTGCTGGAGCGCAAGTCCCGCAGGGAAAACCGTTGAAACTCGTCCTTGCGAGACAATCCACCGTCGCAATGGTGAACGTGATGAAGGATTTCAGCGACCTGTGCCCGAATGTGACGCTGACCACCGATCCGAAGAGGTCCGACTACATGCTCTACGCGGGTGGCTGGTCGGGCGCGTACGGCTTCATGGTGATCGCCAAGGGCGGAGACACCCTATACGCCACGAAAACCGTGATGCTCAGCAACGCCGTGAAAGACGTCTGCAAATACCTGAACACGCGGCCTCAATAGGGCTTCAAGCTCGACGGCTGGAAGCCATCTCTTAAACGGACCCCGTCAGGGCACGGCTTCAGGCGTGCCGAAAATCGCCTCGTAATTCAGGGGTTTCAACCCCAGAGGGACCCGATTTGTCGCGGCAAAAAGCGTGACGCCGTGCTGCGCATCAGCGTCGCGGCGTCACGTGAGTTTTTCCCGCCAGCCGCGATCTCGCGCTCAGCTTCTTTTCTTTTCGAGTTCGGCCCACCGCGCGTAAAGCCCGTCCACCAAGTTCTGCGCTTCCTCGACTAATTTGCAAGTGCGCTGCAGCAGAGCGGGATCGCTCATCACCGCCGGGTCTTCCAGTGCAACGTGGTGCGCGCGAAGCTCCTGCTCCGCGTCCGCGACGCGCTTTTCGATGGTTTCAAACTCGCGTGCCTCTGCGAACGACAGTTTCTTTTTCTTCGAAGCGGCTGGCGAGCCGCCGGCAACCGTCGCGCGTGAACGCAGAGTGCCGGATTCGTCGCGCGCACCCTTGGTTTGTTGCGTCCGCTGCCACGCTTCCCACTGCGAGTAGTCCGCGAAGCGCTCCGCCTCGCCCAGGCCGTCGAGGCCGAGCACAACCGTTGAGACGCGGTCGAGCATGTACCGGTCATGCGTGACCAGAACCAGCGCCCCGCGATATTCCAGCAGGCTCTCCTCCAGAATTTCCAGCGTGGGAATATCCAGATCGTTGGTCGGCTCGTCGAGCAGCAATACATCCGCGGGCTGCAGCATCAGCTGCGCGATCAGGACGCGCGCCCGCTCGCCGCCAGAAAGTTTTCCCACGCGCTGGCTCAAATCCTCAGCGTCAAAAAGAAATTTCGCTCCCCATGCGGCCACGTGGATCACGCGATCCTGATAAATTACCGAGTCGCTATCTGGCGCGAGCGCCCGGCGCAGCGTGACGTCCGGATCGAGTTCGCGATTCTGATCGAAGTAAACAATCCTCAGCGAATCGGCCTTGTGAATCTGGCCGCTGGCGGACGCGATTTCCCCTGTCAGCAGGCGAAGCAGAGTGGTTTTGCCGCTGCCGTTCGGCCCCACCAGACCGACGCGCATTCCCTGCGTCAGCGTGAAATTGATATTCGCGAAAAGCTTGCGGCCACCGATCGAGTAGCTGACGCCTTCGAGCTTGATGAGTTGCTTGGTTTGCCGGTCCGACGCCGAGAAATCAATATTCGCCGTGGCGATGCGGCTGCGCGAATTCATTTCCGCCAGCTCGCCGATCATTTCGTGCGCTTTGTCAATGCGCGCTTTGGATTTGGTGGTGCGCGCTTTCGGGCCGCGGTGCAGCCATTCGATTTCGCTGTGGACCAGATTCGTGAGCGCATCCTGCCGCTTTTTCTGCGCGTGCAGGTATTGCTCCTTGGCCTCCAGAAACGTGCTGTAGTTTCCGCGCACGCGCAGGTAGCCGTCCGCGTAGGCGCGGCTGAGTTCCACCATGTCGTTGGCTACGTTTTCGAGAAAATACCGGTCGTGGCTGACCACCACGCACGCGAACGGTGCGTTCGCAAGAAATGTTTCGATCCACTTGATGCCCGCGAGGTCCAGATGATTCGTCGGCTCGTCGAGCAGCAGGATATCCGGCTCCTGCGCGAGCGCCGCGGCAATCGCCAGGCGCTTCTTCCAGCCGCCGGAAAGCGCCGATGTGCGCACTTCGAAATCTGAAAAACCCGCGCGGCCCAGCGTTTCCGCGATTCGCGACAGGCGATCCTCGTGCGGCACTCCCGCCTGCTCCATGGCGCTTTCGACCACGGAGCGAACTGTGTCGTCTTCGCCGAACTCGGAGACCTGCGTGACGCAAGCGAGGCGCGTGCCCTTGCGAACCGCCAGATCGCCGCTATCCGGCTTCACGCGGCCGTACAGAATTTCCAGGAGTGTGGATTTTCCTGAGCCGTTCGGCCCGATCAGGCCGATGCGGTCGCCTTCGGAAACGGTGAACGAGATATTTTTGAAGAGTGGTGCGACCCCGAATTTTTTCGAAAGGTCATGCGCGCTGATAATCGGAATCGAGTTCGCCAATCCGCCAGTTCTCCTCGAACCAGTGTACACGCGAAGTGTTCCCGAATGCCTCGGCACGGGCAAATGCGCGAGGCTCGAAACCTCCCGAAAACGACACTCCCTGTTCCTACCGTACCGATTTGAACTGGTCCGCGAGGTGACGGCATGAGCCCTGATCGGGACCACCGCGTTAATCAGGCACCGACAAGGTCTTTAGGGGAACGTCCATTTACGACACCTGCGTAACCGCCGGTGGTTTCCAGGTTCCTTCGCCCGCGGGAAGAATCGACGGCGGAGTTTCCTTCGGCCAATACAAGCGCATCACCAGATAGATCGTCCCGTCCGGTGCCGGCAGCCAGTTGTTTTCCTTATCCTTGCCTGGCGAGTCTTTCTGGATGTAGAGCGTCAGCGAGCCGTCCGCGTTCTTATTCATCGCCGCGAGCATCGGTGTGTTGATGAGGTAGCGATTGATCGGATTCTTGATTAGAAGCTGGGTCTTGCCGTCGTACATCGTCACCGACCAGAATGCATTCACAGGCGGAAGATTCCCGGCGGGGAAAGTAATGGTGTAGTTGTGCTTGCTGCCGTCGAGCGGCTTGCCCGTCGCGTCCCCGTGGGTCATCGGATACACTGCTTCGACTGCATTGTTCCCGTAGATGCCTGCCTTGGCTGCGGCTGCACGCATGAGCCAGTCGCCTTTGTAGAAAGCACGGTCACCAAAGACCGCCGCAACCTTCCACCCGTTCACACTTTTGACTCCGGCCGCCAGATACTTATCCACTTTGTCGTTGCCTTCTTTCATCCCCAGCAGGACGGCGCCCTTATGCTCCAGCGAGAGGTGCTTAAATTCGATGGTCTTGTCCGGTCCAACGCCGATGCTCGCAAGCTTCGCCCGAATATCATTAGCCTCTGTTGCACGTGGCACAAACCGAAGAGCGCAGTCGAGATACTCGAAAAAGTTCTCCTTGATCCCCGCAGTGGTGGCCGGGAGGAAATCAATCGTTGGCGGCGCGGGCGGGGCGGGTTTTTTCAGGTACGCGGAAAGCGGCTGCGCCTTATAACCGGACTGGACTTTCTGCACGTTCGGCATGTCGTCGGCAGTGAACAGCTGCGTCCGGATGACCGTCAGCCCGAAGGGCGTCGTGGATAGAAAAAGTTTCTTGATTCCCGCAGGTGTCTCGCCCTTCCAGTCGGGACCGGCCACGAGATAGTCTCCCGGCTCAATACCCGTAGCGCGGCTGCCGATGTAACCGTAGTTGTAGGTGTTGCCGTCAATGAACTGCACCGAGTAGTAGCGCTCCTTCGGCACCGCCGGCACCGAAATCACCATCGGCTCCGCGCGCAAATCCAGCCAGAGCATCGAGTACGGAGTGTCGCTGTTCGGTGTGACGATCGCGGTGTCCTCATACGTAAAGACGCGATGATCGTTAAAAAGCACGTTGAACGGACCTTTGTACTGCCCCGAGTTTTTGTCGACACAAAACTGATGCATTACCGCGTAGTTCATCACGATCGGAAGCCCGTAGATGAACCCTTCCTCGGCTATGTTCTTGGTCTCAATCAGGCCGGGCAGCGCGCTGTGCTTCTGTGGTGTAGTCGACATTTTTTTGATCCTCCCTGGGTCTTTTGATTCTTTAGGCCGCAATTACCAATGCAAGCGCCACACCATTTTGAACTCCCACGGAAAGTCCGGAAGTCATTTAGTACAGGGCATATAAGCGAGCCCCTATCAGGCTCGATTGTTTGATGAAATCCGAGGTATTGGAGGAGGCCCGAAATATCGGAGGAAAGAGAGAGTAGTACCTGATTGGTCGTGCTGGTTCAGACGGTCGACGCAACACCCTCTAATCAGTGCTTCCGATCGTACTTTTCAGAAGAGACCGATCTTCTGGGCGGTGCTCAATTAAAGCTAATCAGGACGGGGTTTTTTTGAAATCGAAATCCGCGAACGAATTTGGCCTCTCAAACTCCGCCAAAATGGGCTTCGAACTGGTGTTGCATCAACCAGTTGAGATCACCCGAATAACCGGACATCTGGGTTCTGGGGCCCATTTTCCCGGTTCGCGCGTTAATCAGGAGTCAAGCGGCCAGCGAATCGAGAAACGTCCCCCGCCATTTGACTCGCCTCGCGTGACCATCTAAAATGTGCGCCTCATGTCGGATTCTGCGTCTCTCATCGGACAGACTCTCTCTCATTACCGTATCCTCAAACAGGTTGGCGCCGGCGGGATGGGCGTCGTGTATGAAGCCGAGGATTCTCATCTCGGCCGCCGGGTAGCCCTGAAACTTCTCCCTCCGGAGATGGCGCAGGATAGCCAGGCGCTGGAGCGGTTTCAGCGCGAGGCGCGTGCCGCTTCGTCCCTCAATCATCCCAACATCTGTACCATTCACACCATCGAGCAGCACGAGCTTCGGTACTTCATCGTCATGGAGTTGCTCGAAGGGCACACGCTCGCACAAAAGATGACCAAGCAGCCGATGGAGATGGACAAGCTCCTGCCGCTGGCCGTTCAGATCGCCGATGCCCTCGAATCGGCTCACGCTAAAGGAATCGTTCACCGAGACATCAAGCCAGCGAATCTGTTTCTCACCGAACGCGGCGAGCTGAAGATATTGGACTTCGGCCTGGCGAAGATAACGCTGAACGAAATCGCGCAGAACACCTCGGCCGCGCAGGGAGAAACCGTGGACAGCGGCCGCGAGCTTACGTTGCCGGGTTCGGCCGTCGGCACGGTTTCCTATATGTCACCCGAGCAGGCCCGCGGCCTGCCGGTGGACGCTCGCACGGACATTTTTTCGACCGGAACGGTGCTTTATCAGCTGGCCACGGGAACGCTCCCATTTCAGGGAGACACCTCAGCAGTGATCTTCGAGGCCATTCTGAATCGCGATCCTAAGCCGGCCGGGGAGTTGAATCCGTCGCTGCCTCCGGATTTTGTTCGCATTCTGGAGAAGACCCTCGAAAAGGATCGCAATCTGCGTTGCCAGACAGCTACAGACCTGAAAACCGACCTCAGTCGATTGAAGCGCGACCTCGAATCCAGTAAGCGACGCGCGAAGGAAAAGACCGATTCGGATTCCGGCACCTCGAAGCAAATAGGAAAATCCGTGGCCGTTCTCTATTTTGAAAATTTGAGCGGAGCGAAGGAAGATGAATACCTGCGCGACGGTATTACCGAGGACATCATTACGGAGCTTTCAAAGATCCGCGGACTGAACACGTTTTCGCGCCCCACAGTCCTTGCCTTCCGCGATAAGTCGGTTACCCCAGCGCAGGTCGGCCAGCAATTGGGCGCGTCCTATGTCCTCACCGGCACCTTGCGTCGTTCCGGTGCGCGCTTGCGCATCAGCGCCCAGCTGGTGGACACACGCACAGACTTTCCGCTCTGGTCGGAACGCTTTGATCGCGAGATGAAAGACGTTTTCGAAGTGCAGGACGAGATGGCCCGCAAGATCGCCGAGGCCTTGCGCGTGACGCTTTCCCCTCAGGAACTGGAGGCACTCGCCGACAAACCCACGGAAAATCCACAGGCCTACGACCAATATCTGCGCGGCAAGCGTTACGCCCGGCGGCAGACCCGCCAGGATGTCGAGTTCGCTCTGCAGATGTTCGAAAACGCAGTAGCCCTGGACCCAAGCTTCGCCCTGGCCTACGCCGCCAGCGCCAATGCCTGCGCGATGTACTATTCCATCTTCACCCGAGATGAGGTGTGGATCGACCGCGCCCGCGAGGCTTCGAGCCGAGCCGTAGCCCTGCGTTGGGACCTGCCCGAAACGCACGTCAGCCAGGCGTGGGTCCTCTATGCTGCCGGACTCCATGACGAAGCTGTGCGCATGGTGAAAAAGGCGATTGAACGCAGACGTGACTGCGACGGCGCCTATTACCTACTTGGCCGTGCTTTGTTCGCTGCGGGACGCTACCAGGAAGTTCTGGACGTTGCGGAGTCCGCCATCGAAGCGAGCGGTGAGGATTACAATGTCTACGTGCCCATCATGAATTCTCTCGGTGCAATGGGTAAAGAGGAAGCCGGACGCAACATGTCCCACAGGGTTGTCGTCGCGCTCGAAAACCAGTTGAAGCAGGTGCCCGAAGACGCGCGCGCTCGCGTCCTATTGGGCGCCAAATACGCGGCCTTGGGACGACAGGCGGACGCCTTGCGCGAGCTCAACCTGGCGGTCACCTTGCGCGCAAACGAAGCGTCAATTCTCTATAACGCCGCGTGTGTGTACTGCGGTCTGAATAGAAAGCCCGAAGCCCTGGACGCTTTGCGTAGGGCCTGGGAAGCGGGTTCCAAAGATTCGATTTGGGCGCGCCGCGACCCGGACCTCAGCATGCTTCACGGCGACCCAGAGTTCGAGCGCCTTTACCCAGAGAAGTCAACGTCAGCCGCCCCATCTAATTCCCGCTAGCTCGACGAACGCTGTCTATCTTCGCCCGTTGCAGGTGTTGTAGAAACATGCCACCGACGCGGCAACTCCTGATTAGTCCGGTGATCTCAATGGGGCGATGCAACACCAGTTCGAAGCCCATTTGGCGGAGTTTAAGAGGCCAACTCCGTTCGCGAATTTCGATTCAAGAAAAATCCCGTCCTGATCAGGTCTAATCGAGCGCTGCCCAGAAGGCCAGTCCGTTTTGAAAAGCACGATCGAAAGCACTGATTAGAGGACGTTGCGCCGACCGTCTGAACCGGCAGCCGTTGTCCGTAGCCCGCTAACCCAAATTGAAGGCCTAAGTTTTCTTGCAATGGAAATGCCCGCGTTAAGGTAATCCTGCATGTCAAGGTGAAGACAGACAATGGAGAGGTAGTTCTGAAAGGCCCAACGTGCAATTGCACGGTGCTAAGACAGCAGCTCGCTCTCAAAGCCGACCGAATTGAGCCTTCTTCCTCTCAGTGGTTCTCGTATGACGGCGATTCTTGCAGCGATGATCCGCACGAGCTTTATAACTTCTTCGTAGTATCTGGCGACAGGATCGTCCGAGAAAATGTCTCGTTCGGCGACTACCATGACAGCGGATTTGATCAAGCTATTTTCCGGTCGTTTGATAATTCCGATTCCATTTGGTTGAACGACTCGGACTGGCGCGAAGCAACGACAAAATTCTGGTATCACAAGTTCTAAAATCGGCATTTTTTCTGTTAGCTATCGTCCATGGCCAAACGACTATCGTGCGCGCGAGTCGAGGCGCCGGTTTCTCAGCAATTGGGGATGCCCCCGGCCTGTGCCGGGGGCTCTTGCTCATACGACAGGATCCGGCTTACCGGCTGACCTGGACGCTGGTTCCTCCGGCGCCAGGGCCGCTCATGCGGGCGCCTTCACCGGTGGAGACAACCTTGACCCAGAGCGAGTCCTTGGCCTTGTAGTACGAGGTGACGCCGGCCTTCCGCAGCGCATCCAGGCTGTCCTGCTGCGTACCAGTGGCTGCCGTGGCGAATCCCGGAAGCTCGAAGATCACCCACGAGCCGCTATCCAGTTCGCTGAGGCGCAGTGCCACGGACGGCCTTTCGGTGGTCACCTTGATCTCGGTGCCGGCGCGTATGTTGGTTTCAGCGGTTAGGGTGAACTCCTTGCCATTGCGGCTGACAATCACTGGCGGCTGGGGAGGTCCGCTGGGCCGGCCAAACACTGCGCCGGGACCGCCACGACCTGCCGCTGGGGCAGGACCGGCGGGTGCGCCTGCGGCAGGATAGGCGCCTGGGGCAGGACCCATGGCCGCGACGGGACCGGTGGCTGCGGTTCTGGCAGGACCTGCGCCAGGGGCGCCGCCGGAACCGGGGATACCGGGCGCACCGCCGCTGCCGTCGGGGGCGACAACAGCTAAGCGTCCGACATCGCCCTTGCACACGGCGGCATTCCAGCTCGGCCGGATCTCACAGGTGTCGTCAATGGCCATTCCGTCATTTTCGTCATTGATGAGAATGTAGGAGTCCGGGACACCGCTGACCGAGCCGTCTACGTCGTGGAACACCGAAGTCTTGTAGCTCCCGTTGCCGTAATTATCGTTGGTCCACTTGTTCTCCATCGGTGGGAAATACACCGGCTTGGCGTTGACGAATTTCGCGCGCTGTACGGTGTTATTGGTGCTCATTCCGAAGCTGGTAAACAGCAGATAAGATATCGCTCCGGTCTTGCGGGTGGCGTTGTCCTGGAAATTCACGAAGGTGTCATTGTCCAGTTCATGGCGGTAATCGTAGAACTCGTAGCCGCGGATCGGGAAGTCCGGAAGTCCGGGCTCCGGTAAGCTGCGGCCGTAAGCCATCTCCGCCGGCGTGCTGGGGTTGCCGATGTTCTCAGTCTCCCCAACGAACAGCGAGTCGACCACCCGTGACGTAAAGTCGGAACGGCCGAAGTTGCCGGACGCATGCGTGTAGCCGATGGCGTTGTCGGCCAGCTTCAAGTTCTTGAAGGTGTCCATCTCACCCCGGGCCCACATTCCGCTATTCCGGTTCTTGTAGCTGGTGAAATCCTCGATTACCGTCTCCACGATGGGGCTGTTCCCGTCGGCCGGATTAGCTAGGGCCATATGGCCGCCGGGACTGATATGGCCATTGGGTTGAGGGCCGCGGTCGAACATGAAACCGTCAAAGTTCGAATGGGCGGTGTTGCCCTTGAACTCCCGCACCCGGGTTCGGCGTGGCCAGGTTGTCTTGCTGACTTCCGTGCCTTCAAACGCGCCCGTCGGGTGCTGCGGCAATGCCAACCAGAAACCCGTCGCCTCGGACCCCGCGGCCACGTTGTCCCGGAAAATATTGTCCGGATTGGTGAACCAGAAAGTCGACGCCGTGTTGTCGGAAGGGATCAGGATATCCTTGGCGCTCTGCCCGGCCGGGTCGAAGACCGGTTTGTTCTCCGATCCGATCGGGCCGAGGTTTGTAGGAACACAGGGTTTGCCGTCAGGATGACACTTGGTCATCATTCCCAGATTGTGGATGAACTGGTTGCCCGTTTCGACGGCGTCTTCCAGGAAGTAGCAGTGACCGACGGTGTTGAAGGCCACGTTGTTTTCCACTCGCACGTTATTGGTGCCATGCACCGTCACGCAGCGGCTGTAGCTGTCGTGAATCGATGAATTCTCGATGTACTGCCCTTGGCCGTCGCCAACCAGATGCCAGTGGATCGGATACCGGGCCAGATGCATGTTCTGCCCCATCCGATTCAATTCGACGCCGGAGACATACATTTTAGACCCGGTCATCGCCATGATATGCCCCCCGAAGTAGGAGCGTTCTGCGTCGTCCGAAGCCTGGATCAGAATATTTCGCGTCAGCAAGCCCACTTCACCACGCTCATCAACGCCAAACGTGACTTTGCCGAAATGCATGTACTTGAGGGGCTGATCAAGCGTGATCACGTTCCCTGCAATCGCGGCGATGGTTCGCTTCTCCGCCTGCGTGGAATCGAAGTCGGTGGACGCAAGCACGATCACGTCCCCTTTTCGCCAGCCACTGGCATTCAATACTTCGATCCGGGCGCTACCGGCCTTGGCTGTTCCAGCAAGTTTCGTCCAGGAATTCGTCCGGTCACCATGCAGGTTCAGGGTTCCGCCCGCGATCATGATCCCGCGGTCGTTACCAGGGACATTCTCGGTGAGAGTAATGGTCGCCTTGCGCGTGTGGGATTTGGCTTCGGTGCCGATTTCCAGTTCCCCTTGCACGATGATCGACTCGGTGGTCAGCTCGATGTCGGCTTTGTCCGAGAAGCTGAGTTTGCCGTCGATTCGCAAGCCGCCCAGCGATGGCGGACTGACGTTGAGGAGCACATCCTTGCCTTTTTCAATGGTGACCGTGTCCCCTGCGCGGGGTACCTTCCTGTCTGGCCAGGTGGCAGGATTGGACCAGAGCTCCTGCTTGACCGCCTGCGATCCTTCTTCCTTAGCCGCCGCAACGACGATGCATGCGCTGACGAGGAAGAATGCTGGAACGAGCAGCGCAAAAAGGAACGAGCGATATTGTCTTCTCATGTCATCACCCCCCCGTATTCAAAGGTGGCCCCGCATCTTCGCGGCGCGCGGATCTTCGCGCGATTACGCTCTCCTCGGGGCTTATAAGGCCGCATTGTAGCTCATCTGTCAACTACTGAGCGAAGGCCGCTTTGGGTCGGTATACCCCGTTGGCGTCTTAACAATCGTAAGTGGATTATTTCTTGTGGCACGATTAGTGACGAAGTTCGCTTTACATATCGATGATCGTGCGCGGAGCAAGGTGTGGGTTGAATCTGATTTCTCCGCAAAGATCCGCAGGCGAACGTAGCACTTTAACAGTAACGCCTGGTAAGTCGTGCCGGTTCAGACGGTCGACGCAACACCCTCTACTTGGTGCTTCCGATCGTACTTTTCGGAAAAGACTGATCTTCCGGGCGGCACTCAATTAGACCTAATGAGGACGGGGTTTTTCTTTGAATCGACACCGGCGAACGGAATTGGCCTCTTAAACTCCGCCAAATAGGCTTCGAACTGATGTTGCATCGAACCATTGAGACCACCGCGTTAATCAGGAGGTATCCGATAGGTTGCAAGGAGTCCGCTCACAGTGCAACCCAGCTGTCGCACCGTCGAACGTGAACTAACCTATAGCTATGAGGGATTTCTTACCTTACGTGGGTGTCCCGCTATTCGGGTTGGTTTCCGTGTAGCCGACAATTCGCGAGTCGATAGCGCTACGAGCGGCTTGTCCCAGGTGGACTACGGCGCTGAAAACGGAGCCGGTAAGCGCTGGGTGTAACCTGCAGTTGTGAGAGAAAAGTACGTCTCATGATCTCACCGCTGCTGAAGCCACACGAAGCAGCGATTTCCTTGACGGCCCTAATAGTTTGTTCTAGCTGTCGGCGTGCAGCCTCCACGCGCAAACGTTCCGCGAATTTAGCGGGTGTAATGCCAGTTTCCTTTCTGAAGACGCGACTGAAGTTCCGCGGGCTCATAGCAACACGCCTGGCGAGTACATCAACAGAGAGATTCTTGTTCAGGTTTTCTGCCATCCACACCTGAAGGTCACGTAGCGTCTTAGGTCCCGAAGCTTGCGTTGATAGGGAGACGCTGAATTGCGCCTGACCGCCAGGTCTGCGCAGAAACACGATAAGGTTGCGCGCTACATCCAATGCCACGGACGCACCGTGGTCCTCTTCTACCATCGCCAGAGCGAGATCAATGCCAGCCGTGATTCCGGCAGAGGTATAGATATTCCCATCTTGTATCCAGATCGGATTCGCATCGACTTTGACATCTGGATATTTCTTCTGCAAATCGGCAGCAAAGGCCCAGTGAGTTGTTGCTCGCTTGTTATGGAGTAAACCCGCTTCAGCCAGGACAAAAGCTGCGACGCACACGGATGCCACTCGTCGTGAGCGGCCCGCAGTCTTTTGTAGCCAAAGAGAAAAGCGGCTGTCACGTGTGTCTTTTGAGGTGGGTCCGCAAACGACGACCAGTGTGTCCACGGGCTCGCGCAGTCCCCGGTAATAGCCATGCGCTAACAAAGAAACTCCGCATTCGCCTGCAATGATTGGTTTAGGTTGGGAGCTTACTACTCGAACGTCGTAAGCGGGGCCCCGCGCGCCGAGTACGCGGTTCGCGCCCGCAAAAACCTCAAGTGGACCGATCAGATCGAGCTCCTCCACGGGAGGTACCCCAAGGATAACCACCGATATGGGGGATCGCCTGCTTGCCGGTATTGGTTTCATTGTCAGCCCAGGCATGATTTTCACAATGGCCGGAAAAGTGGATTATATGTCATTGCAGCCAAGCCGGCCAACCTCTACCGTCAGTTCGAACGCGAAGGCTTCCATGAACACAACATATAAAGCCATTGGGCTCTCGGGGCATTTCTGTTGGCCGGAATGTGAAGTTGGAGGATAAGGATGGCGAGCACATACAGAGCCGTCGAGATTTCTTCACCGGGCGTTTTCTCCTTGGTCGAAAGAAAGGTTGCCGTCCCCGGCGCGGGACAGGTGCGTATCCGCGTCGAGGCTTGCGGTGTATGCCATTCGGATGCGGCAACTGTGGAAGCGCAATTCCCCAACCTTTCTTATCCGCGCGTGCCTGGCCACGAGGTTATCGGACGAATAGAGGAAGTGGGTCCTGGCGTGACAGCGTGGAAGGTCGACCAGCGTGTCGGAGTTGGATTTTTCGGAGGCGAAGACGGAACCTGCGAGGCCTGCCGCCGTGGTGAGACCGCCTATTGCCAAAATGCAATTATGACCGGCATCACAACTGACGGTGGCTACGCGGAAACGATGATTGCAGAGGCACGCGCGCTTGCCCTTATACCGGACGCACTCAAGTCAGAAGATGCGGCCCCCCTGGTCTGTGCCGGCATAACAACCTTCAACGCGCTTCGTAACGCCGCACGTGCCGGCGACACCGTTGCCATTCAGGGAGTGGGCGGGCTTGGCCACCTTGGCGTGCAGTTTGCACGAAAAATGGGCCTGCGCACCGTGGCGATTGGTGGGGGCCCCGACAAAGAGCACTTGGCGCAGAAATTAGGAGCGCACATCTACATCGATGCCAAGGCTGAAGACGCGGCGGCAGCTCTGCAAAAGCTCGGAGGCGCAGATGTCATTCTTGCGACCGCGCCAAGCGGGGCCGCAATCGGTAGTTTGCTTCCCGGCCTTAAAACTCGGGGCAAACTTGCGGTTGTCGGAGTTTCAGATGATGCCATCCCAGTCAACGGCGTACCGCTTATCTTCGGTGGCCGGTCAGTTGTCGGCAGTCTCACCGGAAGAGCGATCGAGACTCAAGACACGCTTGATTTCAGTGTACTCACAGATGTCCGTCCAATGATCGAAACACTTCCGCTTGCAAAAGCCGAGGAAGCATACAAACGAATGATGGATGGCAAGGCACGCTTCCGAGTAGTCCTCACTATGACCTAAACAGGTTTAAGAGCCTGCGGCAAAACGAGCACAAACCGAACGTCCCAGAGGGGGACTTGGATGAATTCGTTCCAGGAAATCTTTAACAAACAGAAGGAGTACTTCGATTCGGACGCGACCAAATCGTACGATTGGCGCATCGACCAGCTGACACGTCTTGAGAATTTGTGCAATGAGAACGCCGAAGCTCTTGAGGCTGCGATGAGCAGCGACTTCAAGACCGCCAGCCAGGAAAAAGTCTTCGAGATCATGGCACCAGTTGGAACCGCCGCCTTCGCGAAGCAAGAGCTGAAAGAGTGGATGAAGCCCGTAGATGTAGTCGTTCCCAAGGCTCTTCGGGAAAGCGGACACACCGCTAAAGTCTATCGAGAACCGTACGGTGTCACTTTGGTGATTGGTCCATTCAATGGGCCATTGACCCTGCTTTTCGACCCGGCGTGCCAAGTTCTTGCGGCGGGCAATCCGTGCATTCTCAAACTCTCCGAGGGTTTGCCCGCCACCAGCAAGGTCTTACTGGATCTCATTCCGAAATACTTCGATCCTCGGGCCGTTTCTGCCGTCACGGGAAGTAAGGACGAGGTGACGGAACTGCTCAAGCTACCCTTCGACTTCATTTTCTTCACCGGCAGCGTCAAGGTTGGCAAGATCGTCATGGAAGCGGCTGCAAAGAACCTGACTCCTATTCTTCTGGAGCTTGGCGGACAGAATCCTGCTTTTGTTGATCCGACCGCGAACATCCCGGATGCGGCCAAGAAAATTGTCTGGGGCGCAACAGCCTGGGGTGGGCAGTGGTGCACCTCTCCTGGGTACGCCTATGTGCACGAATCGATTGCTGAGGAGTTTGTAAGAGAATCCAAGAAGGCCGTGATCGAGTTGTACGGAACCGACCCGAAGAGCAGGTCCGACGACTACTCGCGCATCATCAGCCCGAAAGCCGTTGACCGGTTCGTATCCTTAATTGATCAGAGCAAGGTTGTGGCCGGAGGTTCTGCCGACCGCGAAGCACGCTACCTCGATCCTACGATCTTGTATCCGATCACGTGGGACGACCCGATCATGGAGGACGAAATCTTCGGGCCGATTCTCCCGATCCTTACGTATAAAGACATGGACGCGGCCATTCGTGAGGTGAAGAAGCATCCCAAACCCCTTTCCGGTTTCCTTTTCAGCCGTGACCAGAAGGCGATCGACCACTTCCTCGCGAGCTTGTCCTTCGGCGGTGGCGCGATCAACCAAGTGAACGTTCATCTGTTCATTGAAACGATGCCTTTCGGAGGCGTCGGATTCTCGGGCATCGGCCACTACTACGGTAAGGCCGGTTTTGACGCTCTCACGCACGCGAAATCGGTTCTCATCTCGCCGCCTGACGTGGCAATCGAACATTTGTTCCCGCCCTACACGGAGGAAAAGGTCAAGGCGCTCAGCCAGTGGTTTGAATACTAGGCCAAGAAGACCACAACAAAAGCGATCCCCAAAAACACTGAGATGAAAACGAACAGCGCAAAGTTCCTGCCGATCGCCGAAAAGTTTTTCACCGCGTACGACGCCCACGATGTCGACGGCATGCTCGCTCTCTGTGCAGACGGCGCAATAGGGCGATATGCGCCGTACGGTCGCGAGAGCGTCGTGCCGATTCTCGGCGGCATTGACCTCATTTGGCGTGCATTTCCGAATGCCGTTCCGAATTTCCGAGTCAAAGTGATCGAGTCGATCCCTGCCGAGGGGAACACAGTCGTGATCCAAGCCGAGATGAGCGGGCCCATACCCGCTGAAGTCCCGGCCATCGCAAGGAAGGGTCAAGACGTACACATTCCTCACTGCTACATTTTGCGGTTCGACGCGAACGGCAAAATTACCCGCCTTGACGCCTATTGGGACAACACCGTTCTGAACAGCATCCAGGCGAGCGCCGTGTGATGGAGCGACCTAGTCGCGGAGGCTCTTACTATCGGCAAATCTTTTTGTGCAGCACTCATCAGAGGCGTCCCTAAGGAGGGTAAGTAATGGTTTTAGCAGGAATCAAAGTACCCGACACAGTTCTGGTTCGCGATGCGATTGATTTGTCACGCAGCGCGTCAGAGCCATTTCTCTTCAACCATGTGATGCGCTCCTGGCTATTCGGCGTATTGCTTTCAGAAAGCGCTGAACGTGCTCCGGATTCCGAGTTGTTGGCAGTAGCCACGATTCTGCATGATCTGGGCTTGACTGACCGCTATACGGCGGAAAATCGTTTCGAGGTGGATGGCGCGAATGCGGCGCGCTCGTTTCTGAAGGGGCGAGGTATCTCGACACAGCAGATGCAAGTTGTTTGGGATGCCATCGCGCTTCACACCACACGATCTATCGCTCTTCACAAAGAGCCCGAAGTGGCTATGACCCATTCGGGAATAACGGCGGATGTTCTGGGGGCAGGCCTCGATCGAATTCCGCAGGACAAACAAGGCGCGATCCTGGCCGAATTTCCGCGCCTGGCACTTAAAAACGAATTCAAAGAGTGCCTTTGCAACATCGCTCGTCGGAAGCCGGAGTCCACCTTTGACAACATCGTTCGGGATTTCGGCGTTCGATATGTCGAGGGGTACACATCCCCCAACTTTGCCGATGTCGTCGCGAACGCACCATTTTCCGAATAGACGACCTCCCGATCATCGAATTGCGCACACGTATCAGCTCGGCTAAGCAACCGCAATCGCGTTCGGAATGGCCAACATCACTTGTCAGCGGCACCGGAACTCGCGATTTTCAGAAAAAGTCCACAGGCGCTGACGATTGATGCACCACTCCCATTAGAGAATTATGAACGCATGGTCCACAAGACCGCAGTCATGGCGCAGTTGGCGCTTCTCCCAAGCGCGGGGGGTGGTGTAGGCGCGCGCGGCAGAATCGCTTTGTCCAAGGGGCGCGCCCGTGCCGCGGACAGGGCTGGGATTTCAGTAACGTCGAGTTCACCCGAGGAATCGAGATTCCCGCGCGCGGGTTTCGTGCCCCAGCCGGCTTCGAAGGGCAGATTTCGAGCGCAATTACTCGACACACCATGCCGAGTAATTTCTTGCGTAACTCATTCAAAACAAACGATCGGGGTACACATTACTCGACACACAAATGGGGGTGTCCTTGGAACTGGATTTGCCCCGAATTGGGGCGGGCCGAGCGGGGCATTAGGGAGCGGAATCCGGACCGGGGACTGCGACGAAGGCTTCGTAAGCTGCGGCATCCATCAGAGCGTTTACTTCCGCGGGATTCTTCAGACGCACTTTGATCAGCCATCCCTGGCCGTGCGGATCGGAATTGATTTTTTCCGGGGCATCTTTCAGGGCCGCGTTTACCTCGACGACTTCGCCGGATACCGGCGCGTCTATTTCGTTCACCGTTTTCACCGATTCCACGCTGCCAAGAGGATTGCCCGCTACCAGCGTGGCTCCGGGCTTCGGCAGATCCACGGAAACGATTTCGTTCAATTGATTCTGCGCGTAGTCGGTGATGCCAATGGTGCCGATGTCGCCCTTCACGTCAATCCACTGGTGCTCCTTCGAATAACGGAATGTCGCGGGATATGCCATACGATTGCTCCCTCAAATTATTTTCGTTCGTCGCGGCCCGGTGATCGTGTTCGATGCGCGGCTGAAAGCCGGTGTTATCATATCGTCGCAGCAGCAACCCATTCAACTTTCGAGGATTCCCCATGCGACCCGACATTGTTCCCGGAGCTATTTTCCCCGACTACGAACTTTCCGACCACAAGGCGAAACGCCGGAAGCTTTCCGAACTGCAAGCACAACATCCCATGGTCTTGGTCCTCAGCCGGGGAGGTTTCTGTCCCAAGGACCGCCGACAGGCCGAAGGGCTATTGCAACTACATCGCGAAATCGAGGTTGGCTATTGCCGGCTCGTCACGATCAGCACCGATAATATTACCGAGACGAACGAATTCCGCACCGGAATCGGCGCGCACTGGCCGTTTCTTTCCGACGCGGGACGCATCGTCCAAAAAGATCTCGACATCGCCGAATATACAGATCCTGCGCACAATCCCATGATCCCGCACGTGATCGTCCTCGAGCCCGGTCTGGTGGTTTATAAGATTTACAATGGCTACTGGTTTTTCGGCCGGCCCACGATGGAAGATCTCCGCCAGGATCTGAGAGCCGTCACCAAAAAATGCCGGCCGGACTGGGACATCACGACGCCCGAACTCAAAGCGGCGTGGAAGGAGGGCCGCAAGGAATTGTTCTACCCGTACGGCAAAACATACGTCGAAACCCTCGGTGAACAGGATTAGAAGTGAGGCACGCGCCGGCTAGTTCACGGTTTTGATTGCGTGGCGCGAGAGATACCAGCACGGCTGGTAGCCGAGCCAGGGAAAGATCGAGCGCACGCAGGTTCGCGTTTCAGGCTGGTCATAGAAGACGTTGACCTTGACGTCTTTTGGTGTAGCGGCGTAGAAGGTTGTCACGGTGGATGTCGCGGCGTCCGCGCCGCCCACGGCAATTCGAGAGCGCAGCAGGGTTCCTGCGGGCGAGCGACGGGAGCTAGATTGTGAAAGAACAAGGCAGTCTTACGGCCGTTACAGCAGCGAAGTGGCGTGCCGCCCATCTTTTGCTCGATGGAGACCTGAAGATTTTTCGCGACGATTTCGCGCTGCGGTTCAGCGGCGCCGATAGCGAAGCATCGTTCCGCGAGAATCTGGAGGTCACGCTCGCTGCAGTTGCTGCCAAGGCTGGATCGGACGCGGCCCAAAAGTCGTTCCGGGTCGCCCGATCCAGCATGCTGGCGCGAAGCCGGTACGCAGAAGATGCGTTGAGCCAGGCGATAGCGCGCGGGATAAGGCGTTATGTGATCCTGGGAGCGGGTCTTGATTCGTTCGCGTGGCGTCGCCGGGATCTGGCGGCCGCCGTGGAAGTCTTTGAGATTGACCATCCCGCCAGCCAGAAATGGAAGCAACAACGGTTGCGAGAACTGGGCCTCGATCAGCCCTCCAACTTGACTTTCTTGCCTGTTGATTTCGAAAGGCGGACGCTGGTAGAGGGACTCCGCGATGGAGGATATCCACTGGGAAAACCAGCCTTCATCTCGTGGCTCGGCGTCACGCAGTACCTCACCAAAGAGACGGTCCTCGACACCCTGAAACAGGTGGCCTCGTTGGCGGCGGGGACGGAGATCTCTTTCACGTTCATTGTTCCGCAGAATCTGTGGATCGGCGATGACCAGCGGATGTTTCCGATTGCCACTGGATCGGCAGCGGCCAGTGGCGAGCCGTGGATCAGTTTTTTCGAACCGAGTGAACTCATCTCGCGGTTGAGGGAATTGGGCTTCACAGAGGTGACACACTTCAGTCCAGACGACTCGAACAGAGTTTATTTTGCCGGCCGCAGCGATGGGCTGCGTGCGACCAGCGGGGAGCACATGATGCGAGCGCAGGCCGGCTCGATTACTCCATGATCAAGTGGATGGCTGGCAGCCGCACTTGCTGCGATAGATTCGGCGCAATAGTTGGCGCTGCGCCGGGCCTAGTTCACGGTTTTGATTGCGTGGCGCGAGAGATACCAGCACGGCTGGTAGCCGAGCCAGGGAAAAATCGAGCGCACGCAGGTTCGCGTTTCAGGCTGATCGTAGAAGACGCTGAATTTGCCGTTCTTCAGAAGTTCCGCATAGTAGATCGTCACCGTTGAGGTTGCAGAGTCCGCGCCGCTCACCGCGATTCGGGCGTGCAGCAGCAAGTAGTCTCCCGCATACAGAGCGATGAAGAGAGACAGCGCGATCACCGCCGCGATGGGCGCGTTGCGAATTATCGCATCGCGTGTTTTGCCGAGTTCGGGCGGGTCGGACATGCGGTGAACGCGCGAGCGGTTAGCGTTTCTTCAGCCGATCAAAACCGACGCGGTGCATGAGCTCGGAGAAGCGCGGGTCGCGGCGTATCGGATCCAGCAGACGCTCGACTTTGAGGTAGGTCATCCCGTCGGATCGTTCCTTGTAGGCGTCTTCGAGCCAAAGGAACGCCTGGTCCTTGTCGAGCAGACCGGCGCAAATGGCGGCGAGATAGATTGCAGGAATATATCTCTTCTTCCTGAGCTGACTCAGCTCCTCCAGAATCTTCAGCGCTTCGGGTTTCCGGCCCGAGACCGCGTAAGCGTGGGCCAGAGCCGTGACCAAGAGGAGGTTGCCCTCGCACAATTCGACGGCGTTTTCCAGTACACGGATGGACTGCGTAAACCTCCGCTTCTGGGCATAGGCACGGCCGAGTACGTAGTGCGTCACGAAATAATTCGGGTGCATTTTTTGCGCCTTGCGGCACGCATCAATTGCACGGTCGTATTGGCGCGCAAAATAGAGGCTATTTGCCACGGTCGCGCGGATGTCTACGAGGCCGAGGGGATCTATACTTTTGGCAACTTCTTCGGCTTCCTTCAGCTCGATGAGCGCCTCGTCGCGGCGCCCGGCGGTCATCAACAGCCAGCCGTACCACAGGTGGGCGCGAGCGCTATTCGGATTCAACTCAATCGCCCGACGGAATTTTTTTTCCGCGCTCGGCCAGTCCCATTCGTAGCGATGGAGCACAATCGCCAGCGAGGCATATGCTTCCGCCAACGAATCATCAATTTCAAGCGCCTTCAGGGCTGCGGCCTTGGCCTTCGGCATAGCCTCCCGGGGCGCGAGTCCATCCCACGGAATGATGGCAAGCAACGCGTAGGCATCCGCCAAGCCGGCATAGGCCAGAGCGAAGTCCGGCTCCCACTGAATCGCTTTCTGAAAATACTCGATGCTCCGCACCAGCGCCCCGGTCGTTCGCTCGTACCATTGGGAGCGTCCTCTTAGATAGGCTTCGTAGGCCTCCGGGCTGACGGGACGACTGCGGACCAGCCGAGCCTGCTCGCGGGGTGGAAGCGCGATGCGAATTTCCCGGGCAATGCATTGCGCCACGTCGTCCTGCAAGGCGAGCACGTCGCGCAAGTCGCGATCGTATGTTTCAGACCAGAGATGCGTCTGATCGTTGGCTCGGATCAACTGGGCCGTGATGCGGACGCGATCAGCGCTTCGCCGGACGCTGCCCTCCAGCATGTAGTCCACACCCAACTCGTCCCGGATCTGATCAATGCGCTTGTTGCCGCCCTTGTAATGCATAGCCGTGGTGCGGCCGATTACGGCTAGCCGATGCGGCTCCAGACGGCTGAGCTGCGTAATCATTTCCTCGGTGAGGCCGTCGCTAAAAAATTCCTGGCCCAGGTCGCCGCTCAGATTGCCGAAAGGTAAGACAAGCAAACGGACTTTCCCCGATTCCGCCTTCGATCGTGCGACGCCCCGCTGTACCGCATTCGTGGAATCCCGGCTCGACGCTTCATGCTGCTGCGTTCGAGGTTCACGCTGATGCCGCCAGGCATCGAGCTCGGACTTGTAAGCGTAAACGGAGCCAAGCCGATCGTGGTGGTGGCGATGCACGGGCAGATTTTCCGCTCTCTCCCAGCGCTGGAGCGTGCGCACCTGCCGCTTGAGGTAAGCGGCGATCTCCTTCCAGGAATCCAGGTGGTCGCCCTGAGTCTGACCCGGAGGCGTCGGCGTCGCTGAAGCAGAAACGTTATTCATCGCGAGGTTTCTTGCCCATCGAGAATGGAGCGGATTCTACCTCTTGCACTTGACGACTTTCAACCTTGATCGAAACCACACGACAAAGTGCGACATTGGCCGACAAACCGGGACTATCGCGCTTTGTCGCTTGAGGACATTCGGCGCGGGGAATAGTTTGCGGAAAGTTGACGCAAGCACTGGGTTGACTGGATTCCGGTTCGACCGGTTCTCCGAAATCCATAAAGGAGAAAGCTCATGAGAAAAGTGTTCACGATCCTCGCCGGGTTCCTATTTCTGGCGTCGTTTGCCCTAGAGGCTGAAGTGCAGGGGAATGCCAACACGTTTGACCATGCCGAGTACCTGCAGACCGCTACTTCCGGAAAAAAGAAAACGGGGCAGAAGGTCGAGGGAACCCTGTCTTTTGATTCGGGAACAAAGAGCGTCCAGTTTCTCGACAAAAAAGAGATGCCTGCCTTCAGCATCCAATACGCCTCCATTCGATCCCTGTTGTACGAGCAGACCTCGAAGCCCCGCTATTTGGATGCGTTTCTTTTTTCCGGATTGTTTCTGCTGACTCACGAGAAGAAGCACTTCCTGACGATCCAGTTCACCGACGCTTCCGGCGCCGGACAGTTTGTGATCGTTCATCTCGACAAAAGGAACGTGCGCGAAGCAATCGCCAAGGCTTCTGCTGAAACGGGCATAAGCGTCGAGCGAACGACGGAGAACTGAACGACGTGCGCCCACTTTCCCAAGTGCGAGACGGCCGGTTCGGCAACGGCCGGTCTCGCACTGCACGCGAAGAAAGATGAGGAGGATGCTGACCATGCTCGCAGCACAACTAATCGCTTCAGCGGTAGGAATTCCCGTGGCCCTGGTTTCTTCATGCCTCGTGGCGGAATTCCTAGGGTATTGGATACATCGCCTGCTTCACAGCGACAAAGTGCCGATTCTGGGCCGGAGTCATATGATTCATCATTTCCAGATTTACGGACCGCGCCAGCCGATGCGCACCGAGAATTACCGGGATGCCACGGACGATCGTGTTTCCGTCGGCAATGTTGGCTTGGAGTGGCTCATTCCCTCGGCAATCATCGTGGGGCTCTGCTGGGGAATCATGGCTTCCCTGACTGTGCCGAAGCTCTATCAGGCGATTGCGCTGGGTGCGCTGATGCTCTGGCCCATTTTCACCTTCAACTATCTACACGACCGGATGCATCTCTCGGATTTCTGGATGACGAGAAACCGTTTGTTGAAGAAATGGTTCCTGAAGGCACGCAGGCTGCATGACATCCATCACCACAGCATGAATGATTACGGAAGAATGGACACCAACTTCGGCATCGGGTTCTATCTCTTCGACCGATGTTTCCGGACAATTGCAAAATGCCAACGGCCGTTCAACTGGAAAGGTTACAGCGCCGCGAAGGGTCGGTACGAGTTAGAGGATGACGCCGGCGCCGGAGCGGGTCGTGCATGAGTGGACGCGCAGATGATAGCGCAGAGTTTGAGACGAAGGGCCGGAGCACAGACGAGAGTGTCTGTGCCACCGAGAGCGCGCGACTAGCGGGCTTCGCCGGCGGGCGGCGGCGGAGCGGCAGCTGGCGCGGGCGGGGGAGGCACGGGAACTTTGCCGTCGAGCGCGAAGGTGTAGAGGCGGCCTCTGCCAGCGCGTCCGGCGAGGACGGAAACGTACTGCTTCCCGTCGAGCATGTAGGAAACGGGATTCGCGAATCCCGGCGTGAGCGCCACGCTCCAGAGTTTTTCGCCTTTGTCCGCGCTGAAGGCTACGAAGTCGCCCGCGTTGGAAGCGGCGAAAACCAGATTGCCGGCTGTCGTCATCGTGCCGCCGCCACCGGTTGAGGGAGCGCGCCAGCGTTCCGTTTCCGTCGCAGGATCCCACGCGAAAAGGAAATTTCCAGCCGGCGGTGGTGGCGGAGGTGGCGGTAGACGCGGCGCGGCGTTGGCACCCGCTGCGGCTGCGACCGGGCCCGTGCCTCGGCCTGCGGCATCCCTGAAAATAATTCCCCAGTTGTACGCGCCAAGCTCCGGCTTGAATTCCGCAGCCTGCACGTAGTTGAAGCTGCTGGCCGCTCCGGGCGTGATGTAAACAAGATTGGTTTGCGGATTGAACGACATGCCCTGCCAGACGTGTCCGCCGCCCGGACCCGGCCAGATTATCGTGCCGGTCGTGCCGAAATGCGCCTCAGGATTGATGATGGGGCGGCCGGTCTTGGGATCGAGGCCCTTGGCCCAGGTGATTTTCTGCAACGGCGCACCGGAAATAAATTGGCCGGTCTTGCGATCGAGGACGTAGAAATAGCCGTTCTTGGGCGCCTGCATGATCACGTGGCGAATTTTCCCGTCAATTTTTATGTCGGCGAGGACCAGATCTGAAATCGAATCGTAATCCCACTCATCGCCGGGCGTGGTCTGGAAATACCAGACGAATTTTCCGGTCTCCGGCTTCACGGCGATGATCGAGCAGATATACAAATTGTCCTGGCCCATCGCGCTGCGATATTTCTGGACCCACGGGCCGCCCTGCCCGGTGCCGAAATAGAGCAGGTCGAGCTGCGGATCATAGGAAATTGCGTTCCAGGGATTGCCGCCTCCTCCTAATTTCCACCAAGCAATGTCGCTCGACCAGGTTTTCGCGGCGGCTTCCATGGCTTTGTTCTCGAACGGCTTCGATGGATCGCCCGGCACGGTGTAGAAACGCCAGATCAACTTGCCGGTCTCCGGGTCGTACGCGGAGATGTAGCCGCGCACGGCGAATTCGCCGCCGCCATTTCCAATGATGACTTTCCCTTTCACGATGAGCGGAGCGCCGGTAATGCTGTAGTCGGAGTTTTTGTCGGCGGTCGGGACGTCCCAGACAACTTTGCCGGTTTCCGCGTCGAGCGCGATGAGGCGCGCGTCAAGCGTGCCGACGTAGACTTTGCCGCCGTACACGGCGACGCCGCGATTGCCCGGGCCGCAGCAGAGACTTGGACCGGTGCGGACTTTATCGGAGTCGGGCTTGCCCATCGAGCCGGGAGGAAAATTCTGGTGGCCGAGTTGCGGATCCCAGCGCCACTTTTCTTTCCCGGTGCGGGCGTCTACTGCAAACACCACGCCCCAGGTCACGGTGCCGTAGAGAGTCCCATCTGAAATGACCGGAGATGCTTCGAGCGTGCCGGGGAGGGAGCCGGTGTCGTAATACCAAGCGAGGCCAAGACGATTCACATTCGAGGCATCAACCTGTTTCAGGGGGCTGTAGCGCGTCGCCCCATAATTCCCCGCAGCCATCAGCCATTCTTCATCGCCCATTTTTCCAGCGCTCAGTAGAAGCTTGTCATCCACGCGGTAGGGCTGCGGCAGCGTGGCGGCCAAAGCCGCCAGCCCGCCCAGCATCACCAGCAGCGCAAGTGAAGTCCATTTGCTTGAATTTCGCATATCTGGAAATCCCCCCCGAAATCATCGCGCGACGAAGTCCCCACCCCGCGCGCCGCAGACATAGTAATCCTGACGATCTATTTTTGCTCGGGGTTTGTGGAATCACGGAAGCGCGTGAATCGTCCCTCCGGGACTCGTAGTTATTTTGTTGTTCGCGTACCCGGCACTGCGCTGCGCTTCGTGCCGGGCTAATTACAATCGCGCCTCCGGCGCTGGCAGTGCAGGCGAAAGCAACGGCGCCGTGGAAGGAACGCGAACTGCGCGGTGGATGGCGGCGGGTTGCCAAGGATTTGTGCCGGGCACGATATATCGTGCCCCTACGAAGAAACGGCAACGGCGGCGGCGCGAAATGAAATTAGGTCCGCGAAAATGGCGGGCGCCAGCGTGACGTTTGAATGCGCGTCAGGCTGGCGCCGCCGGTATGAAGTGAAGCTATGATTTATCTACTTTATGTAGATGCCGACGTCGAACAGATTGTGGTCCCATTCGGCTTTATGATCGCGGCACCAAGCGCGTTCCTGATCGAGCTTGGCGACGTCGTTTGCGACTCTGTTGCTGTGTTCGCCGTACTTGGCGGCGTCACGGTCAATCTTGGCCTTGGCGTTGTTCAAACGCTGGTGGCAGTCCTCGGAATAATCATGGTCGGCTCGCGCCGCACCACAGAGTGGCAAGGTCAGCCCCACAGCAAGTGCACCCATCAGGACGAATCGAATCGGTTTGGTCATGTGTGTTTCCTCCACGGTTAGCGTTGTACGCCTAACAAGAGCGCAGGCCCATCCGATGAATCGGTTAAAAGGGCGAGGCGATTCCTGTAGGTCGCAGCTAAAAAACTTATCGGCCGCATTCGAAATTCTGTTGACAGTTTGGAGAGAAATCTGTAGAGTTGGCGATTGTCTGCCCTCCTTCCAGCTGGCCTGGGAGTACCTGCTCTTTGACAATCGAGTGAAACAAGCCAGAACCCGTTTGGTTTCGGCACTTATTCCGGGTGTACCGGGATAGATGCCGTTTGAGAGCCTTTTCCCGGCTTCGGCTGGGGAGAGGTACAGAAATCGAGCGATTAACAGTTCGTTCCGATCGTGGGGAGTCAAATCTTCACGGTTGGGAGACAGGTTTCAAATGAGAGTTTGATCCTGGCTCAGAGCGAACGCTGGCGGCGTGCTTAACACATGCAAGTCGAACGCGCAGCAATCTGTAGCAATACAGGTTGTGGGCGCGTGGCGAACGGGTGCGTAACACGTGGATAACCTTCCTTCAGGTGGGGAATAACCCAGTGAAAATTGGGCTAATACCGCATAACAAGACGATGGCACATGCTGTTGTCTTCAAAGGCGCAAGTCGCCAGAAGAGGGATCCGCGGCCGATTAGCTTGTTGGCGGGGTAATGGCCCACCAAGGCATTGATCGGTAGCCGGACTGAGAGGTTGGCCGGCCACACTGGAACTGAGACACGGTCCAGACTCCTACGGGAGGCAGCAGTGGGGAATCTTGCACAATGGACGAAAGTCTGATGCAGCAACGCCGCGTGGGGGATGAAGCTTCTCGGAGTGTAAACCCCTTTCGACCTGGAAGAATGCCCGCAAGGGTTTGACGGTACAGGTATAAGAAGCCCCGGCTAACTACGTGCCAGCAGCCGCGGTAATACGTAGGGGGCCAGCGTTGCTCGGAATTACTGGGCGTAAAGGGTCCGTAGGCGGTGTGGTAAGTCGGGAGTGAAATCTTTGGGCTTAACCCAGAGGCTGCTTCCGAAACTGCCGTGCTAGAGTGTGAGAGAGGCGAGTGGAATTACGGGTGTAGCGGTGAAATGCGTAGATATCCGTAGGAACATCCGAGGCGAAGGCGGCTCGCTGGATCACAACTGACGCTGAGGGACGAAAGCTAGGGGAGCAAACAGGATTAGATACCCTGGTAGTCCTAGCCCTAAACCATCAGGACTTGGGGTTTGCCCTGTACGGGGCAAGTCCCGTAGCTAACGCGTTAAGTCCTGCGCCTGGGGAGTACGGTCGCAAGACTGAAACTCAAAGGAATTGACGGGGGCCCGCACAAGCGGTGGAACATGTGGTTCAATTCGACGCAACGCGAAGAACCTTACCTGGGCTTGAACCGCACAGGACCATCTTTGGAAACAGAGACTTCCCGCAAGGGACCTGTGTAGAGGTGCTGCATGGCTGTCGTCAGCTCGTGCCGTGAGGTGTTGGGTTAAGTCCCGCAACGAGCGCAACCCTTACTCATAGTTGCCACCCGCAAGGGGGAACTCTATGAGGACTGCTCCGGATAACGGAGAGGAAGGTGGGGATGAGGTCAAGTCAGCATGGCCTTTATGTCCAGGGCTACACACGTGTTACAATGCGCGCCACAAAGCGTTGCAAACCCGCGAGGGGGAGCTAATCGCAAAAAAGCGCGCTCAGTTCGGATTGCAGTCTGCAACTCGACTGCATGAAGCCGGAATCGCTAGTAATGGCGCATCAGAACGGCGCCGTGAATACGTTCCCGGGCCTTGTACACACCGCCCGTCACATCACGAAAGTGGGTTGTACTAGAAATCGCCGTGCCAACCGCAAGGAGGCAGGCGCTCAAGGTATGACTCATGATTGGGGTGAAGTCGTAACAAGGTAGCCGTAGGAGAACCTGCGGCTGGATCACCTCCTTTCTAAAAGAAAAGGGAGTACGGCCTGCGTCGGTAGCAGGCACGGCTCTCCATCCCGGATCTCACGACCCGGGACGTTCGGTTCTCTCAGCCCGACGGGTTCTGACCTGGTTCACTCGACGTCAAAAAGTTAGTAGCAGACAAACGCAGCCCGCTCCGATGTGAATCGGGGCGGGCTTTTTTATTTGTGTGCGAGAATGCTGGTCAGGTGAATGCGTGGCGTCCGACGAACCGATTGATTCCAAGGGCCCGCGCAAGGACCTGGGAAACTTTGCGGGGCCTTTTCATTCCGCGCTCGCGGCGCATTTCCACGCGGCAGGCTCGAATTATTCGCAGACAACTTACAGTCCTCTGAAAGCCTTCCTGCCTGGCCACATTTTGACGTGGATTTCCCACATCGCAAAATTCTGGTTTCGCAGGAAACACAACTTCAGGGATTACACCGCGCAGGGAAAAGGCAACGGCATCCACGAAATTTCCGATCACACGACTCTCGGCTTGCTTGGAGACTGGGGCACGGGAACGGACGAGGCGCAGATGGTGGCGGACCGCGTGGCCAAGGCGCGGCCGGACTACACGATTCATTTGGGCGACGTCTACTACGTGGGCGACGGAACCGAGGTGAAGGAAAATTTCCTGGGCGAGAAAACGAGCGGCTATACGCCCGTGAAGTGGCCGATGGGGACGAAGGGCAGCTTCGCGCTCACCGGGAATCACGAAATGTACGCTCACGGCAACGGATACTTCCGCTACGTGCTGCCGAAAATGGGGCTGAAGGATTCCGAAGGCGAATGGGGCACCGGGCAGTGGGCGAGTTTCTTCTGTCTCCAGAACAAGCACTGGCGAATCATCGCGATTGATACGGGTTACAACTCCACGAAATTCGATTGGGGACGCGTGCCCATCATTCAAAAAAGCAAGTTCATCCGCACATCGCGGAACTTCAAACCGAAATGCACGCTTCCCGAGCCGCTATTGAGGTGGCTGACTGAGACGGTAAATCCTGATGGCGACAATCGCGGGCTAATTCTGCTGTCGCATCACGGCAGCTATTCGTCATTCAGCGAGTGGTATCAGATTCCTTCGCAGCAATTGGCGCGGATCATTCACCGGCCGGTGATCTGGTTCTGGGGACACGAACACAAGCTGACGATTTACGACAAATATACCGTGGAAGGCGGGGTTCCCACATACGGGCGGTGCATCGGGCACGGAGGAATGCCGGTTGACCGAGGCACGCTGCCGGACATCAACGAGTGCCGGTGGCTCGCATGGGACAACCGTCGCTACGAGAACGGCGAAGATATCAATGCTGGTTACAACGGCCACGCCAACATGGTGCTCGATGGGCCGGAGATGCGCCTGGAATACCTGGATTTGCACGGCGCGCTCTTATTCAAAGAGAAATGGCGTGTGGATCTGAAATCGGGAAAGCTCGAGGGGCCGAACTTGCAGAAAATTCTCGATGATAAATCGCTGCATTTCCGCGAACCTTCCGGCGCCGATGAACTGTGAGAGGGGGAGTCGTGCAACAAAACGCCCAGACTGTGCAGAGCACGCTTCGAATGTTACGAGTCCTCCACGGGTGCTTGATGGCTGCTGTTGTGTTGTACGCGTACATCATCAAGACAATTCCGGCGAGTGACCCCGAACCCGTGAGCGCCGCTCTTCTTAAGTCGCTATATATCCTGGCTGGCGTGGAGCTCATCATCGGGCAGGGGGTGCGCTCGAAATACATACGGCCAGCGTTTGAAAGGCTGCGAACCGAAACGGACGACGGCGATTCCCTGCGCCGATGGCGACAAGTTGTAATTCTTAGCGACTGCCTAGCGCTGTCGGTCGTTATGTACGGGGTCGTCATTCACCTTCTGGGTGGGACCGACCGCCAAGTCGCGCCCTTTCTTATCGGCGGAGCGGTGGCAATGTTTTTCTGGTGGCCGAAGGAGCCCTGATTCAAATTGGAAGCAAAACGAAAGGCCCCAACCTTCTCACATCGAGGGATGCAGCGCCCAGCAGCGCGGATGAACATCAAGTGAAACTAGTGAAGCGGAATTATTGGCTTGCGCTACCGGCCAGACACGCGCGAGAGCTGCGAGACGTGTGGAGCTCGTAGGTTATTTTTTCGGTGGCTCGTAGAGTTCGACGAAACTGCCCACGTCCGGATCACGGACCAGGGCTACGCGGTAGTGAGTGCTCATCTCGACGATTCCATCGGATACGATGGTGATGCCCGCGCCCTTCAACCGATCAACCAGCGAGTCTATGTCCGTGACTTCGAGGCCGATGTAGTTCACTCCGATATCGGTGATATTGTAAGGCGTCAGCGGCTTCTTGCGGTTTTCGTACTCGACGATTTCAAAGCGCATGCGCGATTTCGTGTCGGCGGCTTCGGCGAAGGTTCCATTCACGATGCGAATCACGTTGCCGTGGCCGCCGACGGCCGAATCCATGAAGTCGCCGCCCATCCACTGCGAAGGCGTCGCGGGAAACTGCTCTCCGAGCAGCACGCCATAAAACGCACGAATCTTGTCGGGATCGAGAATGACGAGACCGATATGGTTGAAGCCGGGAACGTCCGCCGGGACCGCGGGACGATCTGCCGTGGCAGGCACGGCGGGACGCTGCTCGACGATTTCGATGTCCATGCCGTCGGGATCGGTGATGTAGGCGAGCGTACCTTTCGTCGCGCCGGGCAGAGCGATCAATTTGTTGTCCCAGGTGCGCGGCCAGAGCATGTTGGCGGCTTTCAAATCGGCCCACAACTTCTCTGCGTCGGGAACGGTCAGGTCAATGTGCGACGCGCCCGGCTCCCAGGCGGTCTTCCCGAGCCATTACGTTGCGTCGCTTCACTCCGCGAAATTCGCGCAAGTAGAGCGTGAATGGCTTGCCGGAGATGTTGCTGTTCAGCGTGAACTTCGCCATGCGGGACTCGACGCCCTTGGTGCCGTGGATGCGGTTCATCACCTCATCCTTGCGCCAGGATTTGTTAACGTCTGGAACTTCGGTGAAGCCGATGGCTTTGTAGAAGGCGACGGATTTGTCGAGGTCGGAAACCATGCGGCCGTCGAATTCAATGCCGACGACAGCGCCCTTGTTGGCCCCGAACTGCGGCGAGGCGATCGAGGGCTGCCGAAGTCCGGCTACAGCGATGCCGAAGATCAAGGCACACGCGACGAGCGCAAGTTTAGTTCCGACAGACCACGAAGAGCGGTTTCGCATGCGTCCCCCAATTCATTGCGCGATTTTGCGACGTATGTGTAACACGCCCGCGAATACGTGTCCAGACGTTTGCCCTCGGCGCGCACACCGAGCCGGCCAAAGGACGCCGTAGTGATGTCCAGCCCAGACTTTAGCGGCCGGGAACCAAAATCAAATCAGCGGCAGAGATTTCCACGTTGGTCTGCTCGGTGCTGACCTTGAAGCTGCGGAGTTCGCCGTTCTTTTTCGCGCTGCGAGCGGTGGTGAACGTCAGGAAATACTGGTTGTGGAGGATCATGTCCAATTTATCGAGAAATGGCGCAAAGGAGATGGGAGTATCGAGGCCCTGAAAGAATGATTCGCCGCCCGTTTCGTCGGTCATCTGCGCGAGATTGCTCTGGCCGTAGTTCGAGCGGAAAAGATTTCGGCCCTGGCGGTCGGCGCCGCGGGCGTACAGCGTGTGGATTATGATCCCCGCCTTCTGCGCCCTCGAGATGGTAGAAGTAACGTCCGGGCTACTCGGATCGCCGCGGAACCGGTCAATGCCGTCCGCGATAACGAGGATTTCGCGGCGCGCGCCGCTCGGGCGCCACTTGGACATCAAGTCCATTAGCGAAAGATAGATGCTTGTGGATGCTCCCGCTCGTCCAATGGTGATTCGAACTTTTTTGGCGACGGCGTCGTGGTCGGTGCTGAACGGCGCCACAGCCTGGGTGACGCCATTGTTCGCGTAAAACACGCCGACGCTCGTGGCCTTCGACTGGGCCTGAATGAATTTCCGCAGATCATCCAGCTGGTTGCCAATGTTCACGAGGTCATCAATAACGATGGCTAGTTCGAGCCCGGACTTATCGCCTTGCGCCGCATCCCATGCAACGACGTCCTCGCGAACTTTCTTGCTCGTGTGGACGACGACATCCGTCTTTCCAAGAGCGGGCGGAGCAGTGTAATTGGGTCCCAAGACCGTGACGACCGTGGTAACCGGAACTTTTGAAGTGCCGGCTTGCGGCTCGGCACCGGCAGAGCGCGTGGTGAAGAGAATCAGGGACAGGAGAAGAAGGCTTGCGAACAGCTTCGGGTGTTTGGTCATGTGAGCCTCCCCAGTTGAGATGCGTCAGCTTGGGTGAAGGGTTCCGCGACTCATGGTAGCGCAAATTGCAAGCGGATTGGAACCGCGCCGGCGCGTCCGCACTGTCTCCGGGACCGAGGCTCGAGAGCGGAAAAGCTTTTCCTCTGACGTGTACTCAGTGGTAATCGGTGACACGTCGCCGCTCGTATCTCCTTTGTTTTCAGCAGGCAATTTTGGCTGGTTACATGCAACTACACGCGTGGGATAGGCTTCTAAGCTTTGGGAGGCATCATGCGTCGAATTACGATTCGGGCACTAATAATGGCGGCGGCACTTTTTGGTTACTTCTGTCTGCCGTCAATTGCGTCGGCTGATGGAGTGACTTTTGATTTGACGAATGTGACACTGAGCGACGGCGAGACAGTTTCTGGGTCATTCGTTTTCGACGAATCCACGCATGCCGTGAGCAACGTAGACATCACGACGTCGGGCGGAACCACGTTCCTGGCAGCGAATCCCGGCTTTGGCCCCCTCGGTTCCTATCTTGGTTCCACTTTCTACCAGGTGGTTCTTGCGCCTAATCTTTCTGGGATAGGTGTGGGCAGCCCGGTACTGATTTTGTATTCGGTGTCGGAGGGATTTCCGGATTTAGGCGCTGGAAGCGAGATTCCGCTGTCAGGTGGCTTCTCCGGCGAGTATGCCTGTGGCAATGCGACGTGCTCCGTTCGTGGAACAGAGCTACTGACTCTAACGGGCGACGTAACGAATGCCCCGGAACCGTCCTCGCTTTTGCTGCTTGGTCTGGGCCTTGCAGGACTGATGGTGGTTGGAACGCGCAGGGCGTTTCAAGCGTAGACGCTTCGTAGCATCGTTCGAACGGACTTTAGGCCACTTCTCCATCGCGGAGAGGTGGCCTTTTTTATTGGCGGCGATGAGGCGCGGCTATGTGCCCTCGATGTGGATTGATTGCATATATGAAGGACGGGAGGTAAGCTTCCGGGTCGTTTCTGGCGGACAGTCCAGTGACCGATCAAGAAGACAGCCGGCCAGTCGGGGGAGAATGTTATGAAGATGATACGGCGAATAATGTGGTTTGTGCTTCTGCTGGTGATTTCGTCGGCGAGGATTGCAGCCGCGGCTCCTCAGGATGCGGCGCAGGATAAAGATCGTGCGGCCATCGCAAAGGCTGTGCAGAACTATATGGACTCGTGGAACTCACACGATGTGCACGCCGTGGCGATGAGCTACGCTGAGGACTGCGATTTCGTGAATAATTTTGGCGACGTGACGCACGGTCGAGCGGGAATGGAAGCGGTCTTTGGGCCGTTCATGACCGGCGTTTACAGCGCCACGAACCAGACGGGAAAAGTGCGCTCCATCCGATTTCTGAAGCCCGACGTGGCCGCGGTGGACGTGGATTGGGAAATGACCGGCGCGAAAAATCAGGATGGCACGCCGCGGCCGACGCGCAAAGGGATTCACAACCTAATAATGACGAAGCAGAGCGACGGCACCTGGCTTATCGCCATCATGCACGTACATGAGTTCACGAGTTCGCCGCGGATCACGAACCCCGGGCAGCCGGGACAACCGCCGCCCGCGCAGAAGTGAGCGGCTAATTCTGAACCGTCACTTTGGTGGCTACGTAGCAGACATCCGCCCAGTATGCCTCGACGGATACTTTGGCGTCAGGCTTCAACGCGTCTCGATCTACTTTGAGATCCGCCGGAATTGTCACCCAGACGGCCGGGGAGCTGGAAGGTTTTACATCCAGGATGTTTCCGCTGAGCGTCTGAACCGCGCCAGTGATTGTTGTGGGCGGAGCAGACGAAACAGCTGACTGCGCAAAGTTCGGAATCGCGGATAGCAAAATCAGAATAACCAGAACTGGTCCAAAGCGCCGCATGCGACCCTCCGTGTGATGACGATTTCGGTGAAAGCGATGAGGCGCCCCTTTGCCTGGAGCGCGAAAAATTGGTGGGCCTGGGTGGACTTGAACCACCGACCTCGCCCTTATCAGGGGCGCGCTCTAGCCACCTGAGCTACAGGCCCACACGGGATGACCGTACGAACAACGGGAATAATTCTATCATGCCATTTCGAAGCGGAGGACACAGAGAAGAGCCTAAGATTCACCGCGGAGGCGCAGAGAACGCAGAGAAAGACAGGGCGAGAAAGCGAACCATCCCTCGGGAACGCGGCGGAGAACTCCTACAGCTTATTGAGACCGTCGAGTGCGGCGACTTTGTACGCTTCGGCGAGCGTGGGATAGTTGAAGACGGTGTCGCGGAAATATTCGATCGTGCCGCCATAGGCCATCACGGCCTGGCCGATGTGGACGATCTCCGTGGCGCGCTGGCCGAGGATATGGACGCCCAGCAGTTTGCGGGTATGGCGATCGAAGAGCAGCTTGAGCATGCCGGTTTCGTCGCCCAGCATCATGCTCTTTGCGAGCTCATTGAATTTCGAGATTCCCACTTCGTAGGGGACTTTGGCCGCCGTCAGCTTTTCTTCGGTCTGGCCGACGGTAGAGATTTCGGGGATGGTGTAAATTCCGTAAGGAAACAGTTCCGGCATATGCTCGGAAGGAGCGCCGAACATCCGGCAACTCGCGAGACGGCCCTGCTCCATGGACGTGCTGGCGAGCGCGGGAAACCCGATGATATCGCCGGCCGCGTAAATATGCGGCACATCGGTCTGATAGTCGGCGTTGACTTTGATCTTTCCGCGCGAATCCGCCTGTAGCCCCGCTGCTTCCAGCTGGAGCAAGTCGCCATTGGCCTGCCGGCCAACGGCGTAAAGAAGCATATCGCCCTGCACTTTTTTGCCGCTTTCGAGTTCGGCGAAGACGCGGTCGCGCTTTGGATCAATGCCCATGCTCATGACCTTTTCGCCCAGGCGGAATGTAGTTCCCATCTGACGCAGGTGATAGGCAAGCGCGTCCACGATCTCGCGATCCACGAAATCGAGGATCAATGGGCGTTGGTCAATCAAGGTTACCTCGGCGCCGATTGCGGCCATGAATGAGGCGTACTCCAGACCGACCACGCCGGCGCCCACCACAATGATTTCGCGCGGAAGGCTACCGAGGCAGGTGAATTCGTCCGTATCAATGATGCGTTTTCCATCGAAGGGAATATCGGCGCTGCGAGCGGGGCGCGTGCCGCTGGCAATCAGAATGTTGTCGCCGCGCAACGTCACTTTTTCTGTTTCGCCCTGAATCTCGATCGTATGCGGATCGGCAAATTGCGCCATTCCCTGGAAGATCGCGATACCGTTGCGACGCAGCTGCGCACGGATGACATCGGTCTCGCGGGTGACGATAGAGTGGACGCGGGAGGCGAGATCCTGAACGGACACTTCTCCTTTGCCCCGGTAGTTGTTTCCGTAAAGAGTTCTCACAGCGATTCCGGTGAGCTGAAAGATGGCCTCGCGGACACTTTTGCTAGGAATCGTGCCGGTGTGGACGCACACGCCACCGATCATGACCGCGCGGTCAATCATTGCGACGCGCTTGCGCAATTTCGCGGCGCAGATTGCGCCCTTCTGGCCCGCCGGGCCACTGCCGATGACGATCAGATCGTAGGATTGGTCAGCCATGGGTATGTGAGGCGCTCTCTCTTGTGAATGGATTTAAGGCGAATTCCGACATCCACTTTCAGGCGCAAATGTTACAGGAATATGTATGCGCGGGCGAATCCAGCGAATGAATGCGCCAGATTCGACATGCGGATGCCCTGCCACGAACACTGCAGCCGCAAATCCGTCGCCGGCAACATCAAACAGCCACAATCAGATCAATTTCCACGCGAACGTCGCGCGGCAGGCGCGCGGCCTCGACCGTGGACCTCGCCGGCGGATTGGCTGGAAAATAACGCGCGTACACTTCGTTCATCGCCACGAAATCGTTCATATCCTTCAGGTAAACGGTGGCTTTCACCGCGCGGTCGAGCGACGAACCCCCTGCTTCCACAATCGCCTTCAGATTTTCCATCACGCGAGCCGTCTGGCGCGCGACATCGCCTTCGACAAGCTGGCCTGTGGCAGGATCGAACGCGACCTGGCCGGCGGTAAAAATGAATCCGTTGGCTTTTGTGGCCTGCGAATACGGGCCGATCGCTTTTGGCCCCTTGTCGGTTGAGATGATTTCCTTCACGGTACCTCCAGAGATGCAGAAGCTAGAAAAATGAAAATGGCAAATCAGCCGGCGACTAACGCTGCGACGATGTCGGCCAATTCTGGGCTACTTCGCCTACGGCGTTGCCCTGATAGCGCTGGCGGAAATCCTCCGGAATTCCCTTCTGATTGAGCCATAGCCGGAACATTCCCGCCAGATTCCTGCTGCTGGATTCCTCGAGTGCCGCGCGCAGGTCGGCGTAGCCAACCTCGTGCCCGCGCTGCACGGCAAGCAGATTAGCGAGGCCGGCTCGCATCGGCGCTTCGCCGCAGGCATCCTCCAGCGCCACGAAGAAAAGCGGCGCCTTGGCAAGAGCTATGTGGCGCGGGCCAATAGCATCCCCGAGCATGACTGCGCCGAGCGGTGCCTCCGTCGCGGATTTGGCGGCTTCGTCGTAGGCTCGCAAGTACTCGGTGACGCGCTTGCGGCGGGCGTCCGCGCCGCTGCGGGCTTCGTCCAGCACGATGGTCGCATATTCCGGCAAGCCTTCTCCCATGCCGACCGCGGCCGCGGGACTGATGTACATCGCGTCGCCGAACCATTCGTGGGCGAGAGCGTGGGTCACGATCTCGAGAAATTGATCGCTGTTCGTGCCCAGCGCCAGAGCCGCGGGATTCACAATTGCGCCACCCAGAAACGCCACGGCTGCAGGAGCCGTCTCGCCGGTGAGATGGCCGCGCAATTCCGGGGATTCAACGATGTGCGGGCCCGCGATCGTTTTGTCGAGCGGACCGAAGTCTTTTTCCAGCGCATTCCAGGCCGCGGCGATTTGTTGCGCCCCAGAAGCTGGATCGTCCATTCAGCGGCTGGATCGTCCAAAAAATGGTGGTGGAGGACTTGCGTTGCTCAGGCCACGCGGAATATTTCCCCGCGACTATGTAGGGCGCCATATTCACCGCGTCCAGCTCGAAACGGTATTCGAGTTCGTTGCCGTCTTTTTTCTTGCCCCTCGGAATGCCGCCCGCGAGGAGTACAAAGTCCGCCGGCACGCGCACGCTGAAGTCCACGACCTCGGGAGGTTTTGGATAGGGGGCGAGCACGCGCTTGGGTGGCTGAAGCTCCGGGAACCATCCGCGAGCGGCGAGATGAAAGCTGTTCTCGCCAATCGTGATTCGCGCGCCTGAATTCTCGGGCGAGCGCAGCGTGTATTCGATCGAAAGCTGTCGCGTCTGCTTGCGGATCCAGGCTGGATCGAGCGGAATGCGCAAAGCGTCCGGCTGCGCCGTCTGATCATCGGCCGGGAGATTTGTAGGCGGTACCTCGCGTCCGTCTACTTCCACGCGGACGTTCGTGCGGCCGAATGTGAGCTCTTCGGGGAAAACTGCGTCCACGAATGCCAGATCCTCGGTGCCGGAGTTTTGCAGCGTGTAACGCGCGCGGACATGCAACTCGGATGGCTGGCCGGGGACGAATTGCACGTCGCGCGATTCCTTGACGATTCGATAGCCGGGAGCGAGTGGAACGGCGCACGCGGACGCAACCAGCGCTAGCGAAAGGACGAAGGAGGCCGGGAGCGAGCGCGAGGCGTTCGGATTCAAGGTAGGAAGATTCTACAGAGGCAGCGTAAACGGGGAAAGGCGGAACTTCAGCGGCTAAAGCCGATCCGATCCCGCGAAGTCAATGTCGTGGCTAAAGCCACGACCCACAATGATTCTTCGGTACTCGTGCAGACGCTATAGGGTCGCGAAGTGATTGATTATTTGCGCGTCGGTCGCTCCGTGGCGGCGAAACGTGATAATGGATGCGGCCTGCGAATCGGGAACGCCGCGGCGCACGAGCTCCAGCAGAGTCAATTCGCGCACGCCCGCGTTTTTCAGGTTGGCGAGCGATGCGCCGGCAAGCACCGGCTGGCCCGCCGCGCGATGGCGCGCGACTTCGAGGAGAATGGCATCCGAAAGGCCGGCGAGACGCATGGCCTCCAGCTCACCCGCGCCCAACCCCAGCTGGTTTATTTTGGCGAGTTCGATAATCGTGTCTTCGCTGACCTGCGCCCGGATCAGGCTTGCGATTTCGTCGCCCGCATCGAATGCCTGGCCGCGTCCGCGATAAATTTGCAGCACGGCAATGCAGCTCGCGTCGGAAAATCCGGCTTGCCGAGCGGTGGAGAGCTGGACGATGTCCGGCGCTGTGATATTGAGCGTCTTCAATTGCTGAATGGTGTCGTACGACATCCCGGCCGTGTCGAGCGGCTTGGTATCCAGCGGCGGAATGGAATGGCAACCGGCCACGGACAGCACGATGGCCAGCACGACAAGCGCGCAGAGATATCGCGCGCGGAACACGGGGGGTGCCTGGATGTTCCCCATATGATCATTGTACGCGTGCGGTGACGGGCTGCGGCGGGGTGACGCGGAAGGATTACCTGGCTTGATGGACAGAGGGCTCTTTTTTGCGGAGCTAGGCGTCGGGAACCGTTATTGAGGCGGATGTGCGCCGGGCACAGCATGCTGTGTCCCCAAAAAACAACCGCGGGAAGTCTTCAGAAGCGGACGATTTCTAGACGTTGTAAACGCGCTCGATATCGAAGACGCCGGGGATGCGCTTGATCGCCGCGATAATGTGCTCGAGCTGCTTGCGGTCGCGCACGTCGAGGGCGACTTCGATGCGCGCGCGGGTGTTATCGTCGCCGCCGCTCTCAAAGCTGCGAATATTCGCGCCTGTTCCGCTGATGATATTGGAAATTCCAGCGATCATTCCGGGCCGGTCCTCGGTGAAAATGCGCAGGCGCACGGGAAACTCCGCTTGCGTGGACGCAGCCCATTCGACGGCGATGCGCCGGTCAGCCTCGTAGAGAAGGTTCTCGACATTCGGGCAATTCTTGCTGTGGACGGCGATCCCGCGCCCGCGGGTGACGTAGCCAATGATGTCGTCACCGAGAATCGGGTTGCAGCATTTCGAGCGATAGACCATCAGGTCGTCGTGGCCGCGGACCACGATCGCGGCTTCGTCCATGCCGAGCATGCGCTTGACGGTTGAGGCGACCTTCGGCTGCTGCTCCTCGGCCGCAGCGCCCGCCAGGGGCTTCCCGCTAACCTTCGCGAGAACCTGCCGCGCGGACCATTTTCCGTAGCCGAGATCGGCGTAGAGATCGTCTACGCGCGAACAGCCGTATTCGGCGGCAACGCGCAGCCAATCGTCTTCCGCGATTTTCTTCAAGCTCACGCCAGCTTGCCGGGCTTCCTTTTCAAGCAGCTTCCGGCCGACGTCGGTGGCCTCTTCGCGCTCGTGCAGGTGGATCCACTGGCGGATCTTGCTGCGGGCGCGCGAGGTGTGAATAAACGAAAGCCAGTCGCGCGAAGGCGCGTGGCCCTTCTGCGTGACGATTTCGACGACATCGCCATTGGCGAGTGCGTGGCGCAGAGGAACCATCTCGCCATTCACCTTCGCGCCGGAGCACTGGTGACCGACCTCGGTATGGACCGCGTAAGCGAAATCAATCGGCGTGGCGCCCCGCGGAAGCACCACCACGCGCCCCTTTGGAGTGAAGGTGTACACCTCCTCGGGGTAGAGGTCCACGCGCAGAGTGGAGAGAAATTCGCTGGGCTCCTGCATCTCCTGAACCCATTCGATCAGGTGCCGCATCCAGACGATGCGCTGATCGTCGGCTGCCGACGCGACTTCATGGCCGCCTTTGTATTTCCAGTGGGCGGCAACACCCTGCTCGGCAATGCGATGCATTTCCTGAGTGCGAATTTGCACTTCGAAGGGCTGCCCGGAATGAATCACGGCCGTGTGCAGCGATTGGTAAAGATTTGGGCGAGGCATGGCGATGTAGTCCTTGAACCGCCCGGGCACGGGCCGCCATATCTGGTGGATCACGCCGAGCGCGGCGTAGCAATTCTTTACTGTGTCCGTGATTACGCGCACGGCCAGCAGGTCATAGATTTGATCGAGATTGCGCTGCTGCTTCTGAATCTTCATATGCACTGAATAGAGCCGCTTGATGCGCGCCTGCACTTCCGCCGGGATGCCGCCTTCGACCATTTTCTCCCGGATTGTGTCCTGCACTTCCGCCAGGAATTTGTCAAAGGTGTTTTGCTTGTTGGCGACTTTTTTCTGGAGCTCGAGAAAGGCGTCGGTTTCGAGATAACGGAAAGCAAGGTCTTCCAGCTCGCCGCGGATCAAGCCCATGCCGAGACGGTTGGCAACCGGCGCATAGATGTCGAGCGTCTCGCGAGCGATGCGCAACTGGCGCTCGGGTGCGAGATATTCGAGCGTGCGCATGTTATGCAGGCGGTCGGCGAGCTTCACCATCACCACGCGGACGTCGTTGACCATGGCGAGCAGCATCTTGCGGACGTTTTCGGCCTGGCGATCTTCCGGGGCGAGCAAGTCGAGCTTGCTGATTTTTGTGACGCCCTCGACCAGGCGCGCGACATCCGCTCCGAACTGCTCCGCAATTTTCTCGATCGGCTGTTTGGTGTCTTCGACGACGTCGTGGAGAATCGCGGCGCACAGCGAGGTAACGTCGAGCTTCATGTCCGCGAGCAGGTGGGCCACTTCGACGGGATGGGAAAGGTAAGGCTCGCCCGAAAGGCGGGTCTGCGATTTGTGCTGCTCGGCCGCGAATTCGTAGGCGCGGCGCAGGAGGTCGAAATCATCGCCGGGGCGGTTCTTGCGGACCTTATCCAGCAGCTCTCCGAAGCGCACGTCCACGGTGCGGCGGGCCGCTATGCTGATCGCGGGTTTGCTGGCCGGATCCATTGCTAAGTTTATTGTAATCCTGTCCCTGCCAGCCCCGCGAGCCTTTGTGCCGGGCGCGACATCGAAGGCGCGGGAGGCCGAAACTTTTCACCCCCTACGGGGTTTAATCGAGGTGCGGCGCAAACGTTCGCGCGGTCTTCGCCGTTACCGATTGAGCGCCGGGAAATTGACAGGACCAACGCCGGAACCTAGGATCAAAACAGGGGTTGTGCCATGGCAACGCGCCAGTGTCCCCATTGCGGCAAGGCTGTGTTTGATCGAATGACGAGGTGCCCGTATTGCCGCGAGGCGCTCGGGGCGATCCCCCAGCGACGCGGCGACAGCGTCCGCAGGATTGATGGGCAGGGGAAGATTCGGCAAGGGCTTCTGTGCATTCTACTGGCGGCAGTGGTCCACTACTTCGCGGGCGGTTACAGCGCGATGCAACTTCCCTACCCGATTCAACCGATCGTGACGGTCTATCTCTCTCCGCTGCTTTTTTTGAGTGGCCTCGGTCTCAGCTTTCTTGGCTTCTATTTGTGGCAGACGGCCTGAACAAGCAACTCCGATTCACTCCCGAACAAAAAAACGGCGGGCTTGAGAAGCCCGCCGGTGAAAGTATTGGCGTCCGGAAATTTCCGGAGCGACTAAGAAGTCGGCGAAATATTCGCCTTCTTCTGCTTGATGGCTTTGACCTTGTCAACGAGATCGTCGGCCTGCTTGAGATCCTCATCGCGAGCGGTCGTGACCGTTTCCGTATCGGCCTTCTGACGATAGAGCAGGTTCAGGTACGCCATGGCGTCGTCATAGTCAGGACGCTTCTCGATGGCGGTCTGGAGATTGGTGATGCCCTCGTCAATCGTCTGACCGTACTTCTCGGCGAACTGCGTGGCCAGCGCGGGCGGCATCGGATCGCTTTCTTTCACCGGCTTCTTTGAAGTGTGGTTGAAGGTGTCGCGCATATCCTTGTTGGCGCGATAGGCGAGCGACCAATCGATGACGCCGATCCAGTAATAGGGCTCGGGATCGTCGGGCTTCAGAGCAATGTGCTTCTGGTGGTAAGTCTTCGAATCCGCGAGCTTCTGGGCATCGAAGGGCGTGCCACCCATGTTGTAAAGTATCGAGCCAATGCCATCAATTGCAGAGACGTTGGACGGATCGGAATCGAGAATACTTTTGAACTCTGCCAAAGCCTCGTTGCCATTGTTGACGTTCTCCGGAGAAGGGGCACCGGGGATGTACTGGCTGGCGTAGGCGGTGGCGAGATACAACTGGGCGTTAGTGAGCGTGGGATCGTATTCCTTGGCCGCTTTGAAATCCTCGATGGCCTGATCGAACTGCGCGTTCTTATAGGCAGTCACGCCCTTGTTTAGCTTGTCACGCGCGCGGAGCTTATCGCATCCGGCTCCCGCGGCGACCGCGGCCGTGAGGACGGCCACAAGAATGAGTACGTGGGGCTTCCGCTGCATTACGGCTCTCCTTAAATGAACGGCTGCGCCGGCAAATCCGTCCGTCGGACGGCTACAGCCAAGCGAATACCAGTCAGCTACTGGCCCGCTTCAATCTTGGCGGTGATGAGACCTACGTGGTCAATGCCTGAGCCACGCATGATGTCAATCGCGCGAGCGACTTGTGCGAATTCGACATCATCATCACCCTTCACGAATGCGATCTTGTCAGCGCGTTCCTTGAAGATGTCAAAGAGGCGCGGACCGAGATCGTTCCAATTGCTATCGTCCTGGTTGATTTTTAGTTTTCCGCCGGGCAAGACCTGGACCACGATGGTGCGTTGATCAGGCTCCGTCTGTTTCTGATTGGGCGGAGGGGGCTGGGGAACCAGGGTCTGCAATCCCGTTGGCGTCCGGGGAGTGATCACCATGAAAATGATGATCAGCACGAGGAGCACGTCAATCAACGGAACAATATTAGGTTCTGAAACTGGACCGCCTTTACCGCCACCGACTGCCATTCCCATTGGAAGACTCCTTGCCTTTCATCGCCGAAATGATTAATCCGAGCCGCCCGGAGGAGGTGGCGGAGCGTTTTTGCCCTGAGGCTTCTCGGTCAAGAGCCCGAGATTTTCCACGCCGGCAGAGCGGACCTCGTCAACGGCCTTGACGACATCGCCGTATTTCGCCCTAGCATCGGCGCGAACGTACACGGTCTTGTCGAGGCGATTGGAAAGCCGGTCCCTCACTTCGTCAGTGATCTGGTTCAGTTGGATTTCCGTGCTGCCCAAGAACATGTGCCCGTCGCGCGTCACGGCGACGATGATGGCGTCGTCGCGATCGGCATTGGGCATTTTCTCGGCATTTTCGGCCCTGGCCATATTCACCGGGAGGCCCTTCTGCAACAGAGGCGTGATCACCATGAAGATAATGAGCAAGACCAGCATGATGTCCGCCATCGGAATGACGTTAGGTGCCGCCATCACCGGTGGTGCTTTGGGCTTGTATCCCATGGCTTACTTCTTTCCGCCTCGGCGCGTGATGAAGTAGTTGATCAGCTCCATCGAAGAGTTATCCATCTCGACGTCGAAGGCTTCCACACGGTTGGTGAAGTAGTTGAAGGTCCAAACGGCAGGGACGGCAACGAGCAAGCCGAGCGCCGTGGTTACAAGGGCTTCCGCGATACCGCCGGCCACGGCCGACAGACCGGTGACCTTCGAGTTCGAGATGCCTTTGAACGCGTTGATGATACCCATGACCGTGCCGAATAGTCCGACGAAAGGAGCGGTCGAACCGATGGTGGCGAGACCGGAAAGGCCGCGTTTCATTTCGGCGTGGACGATGGCTACGGAGCGTTCGAGGCCGCGCTTGGCGGCTTCGATGACTTCCTCATCGCTTACTTGCGACGAAGCCGCCTGGAATTCAGAAAGGCCCGTCGCGACAACCTTGGCGATGTGGCTCTTCTTGTTGCGCTCGGCGATGGAGATCGCTTCGTCGAGCTTGTTGTCCTTCAGAGCGCCGGCCACCTGCTGTACGAACACGCGGGACTGTTTCCGCGCCGCGCTATACATCAACGCCCGGTCAATCATGATGCCCACCGACCACGCGGACATAATGAAAAGAATTCCGACGACCGACCTGGCGGGCCAGCCCATGTTGTGCCACATCGTAACTATGTCCCAGCCAACCTCGGGTTCTTGAAACATCGCCAACAGTGCATAAGCAAACATAAAGTTCGATCCTCCTCCGTCACAGCGAATCGATCGCGGCAGGCGTATTCTGCCGGTCGGAACTCCCCTGCCCAGCCACCCCCCGGGCCCGCGAGCGGGACCGGCCCTTCCTATCCACCACCTAGCGAAAAGACAACGTCAATCGTGGTATCCACTTCCACGGGCTCGCCATTGAGCATCGTGGGGTGGTAGCGCCAGTCGTGCACGGCGTCCATAGCTGCCTTCATTAGCAACGCAGGACCCGAGACGTACTGGAGTTCCTGAATCGAACCGTCCTTGGCAATAACTGCGTGCAGACGCACGGTGCCGGAGACGTGGGCCGTCTTGGCGATTGCCGGGTAAACCGGCAATACCTGGCGAAGAATATTCGCGGCCTGGACCTGTCCTCCGACTTTGATGCGAGTGGGAGCGGCCTTCGGCGGAGGCGGCGGAGCCGAGTTTAGAATGCCGCCACCGAGAGCGTCGCCGGTACCGCCGGCGACGCCAAATCCGCCGGCGCCCGCGCCGACGTCCGGCGCTTCGTCCTTTATCATTTCAACTTTCTTGGGGATCACAGTGGGCGCGACCATCGTTTGCGGTTGCACGATGCGCGGCCTCACGATCTTCACAGGGGCAGCGGGCGGAGGCGGCGGAGGCGGCGGAGCGGGAGCGACCAAGAACGTGTTGAGCATGCCCTTTGGCAACGCCTCCGTGTAAATGAGCGGAATCAAAATCATCACGCCCACAATCACGGTTTGAACGAGAGCCGACATCGCCACGGCCCAGGGCTTGTGCGTGCCTTCCTGATGCGCACCGGATACAACCAGCTGATTGAACATGTCCTAGCTCCTTGCTGCTACGACCGCGCGCTTTCCGGCTGCAGATCCGGCGCGAACGGTTGATCCCTGCCCACCGTGATACTTGTTCCAGAGCACAACGATGGGTGCTGCGATGCCAAAACTGGAGTACGTTCCTACCACAACTCCTACCACCATGGCAAAAGAGAACGCGCGAAGGACCTCCCCACCCATGAGGTACAGTACCAAAACGGTGAGGAAGGTCAATCCGCTGGTCAAGATCGTGCGGGAAAGCGTCTGATTGATGGACTTGTTCACGATGTCGGCAAACGGCTCGCGCTTCATGAGCCGGAGATTCTCTCGCACGCGATCGAAAATAACAATCGTATCGTTCATTGAATAGCCGACCAGAGTAAGCAACGCCGCAATCACCGTCAGCGAAATCTCGTAGTGAAAGAGCGAAAAGAAACCCAGCGTGATCAGCACGTCGTGGAAGACGGCGATGACAGCCGCGGCCCCGTACACCCACTCGAAGCGGAACGCAATATACACCAACATGCCGCCAAGGGCATAGATAGTTGCCCAAAAAGCCTGATGGCGAAGCTGGGCCCCGACCTTGGGTCCGACGATCTCGGCGTCGCGTATCGCGAACGTGCCGAGCGAGTAATTATTCGCGAGCAAGCCGACAACGGCCGGAGTAACGCCGGGAACATTTTTGAGTTCATCGAAACTGGTAACGATTCCGTCATGGTTCTTGTCGCGCGCGTCGGTCAGCGCGGTTGCAAGCTGGTTGTAACGATCGCCAGCGCCGGTCCCGAGCGAGAGAGGATCTTTCTGAGTGAGATCGGAAGCGAGAGCGGATAGGGTGACGGAATTGAAATCCGCCTTGCCGGAAGTGTCCGTGCCAAAAGTCTTGTGGAGAACATCGAGGATTTTTTGCTTGCCGACGTCCAGCGACTCATCACCCTGACTCTGCTCGAGTCCAATTACTACGTCATTTTGAGAGCCGACGCTTTGCGTATCACTGATTCCCTGGATCGTGCTGTTTGCCAGGCCGGCCTCCTGCAGTCCCTTGCGAATCTGATCCACGGGAGCCTTGCCCGCAAACCGCACGTACACGAGAGTGCCGCCGCGGAAATCAATGCCGTACATCGCGCTGGGATTCTTTGAGACTCGGCTAAATATCGAGATCCATCCGACCACAAGGAGGAGCACGGAAAGGGCGACGAAGTACTTCGCCTTCCCCATCCAATCAACATTGACTCCGTGGAAGAATTCCATGCCTAGTCCCGCCCCTCTACTTTGACACCGCAGCGCCCGGGTTTGTGCCCGGCGCCCCAACTTCCAAGGCCCGTCCTAGTACTCGAGCTAGATACTCAGATGCCCCTGGCGATCCATTCGCGACAGGTGATAGTCAAAAATCGCTCGCGACACATAGATGGACGTGAATACGTTAGCAAGCAAACCGATCACCAACGTGATCGCGAACCCCTGAACAGGCGTGCCTGACCCGAAAAGGAATAGAAACACAGCAGATACGATCGTGGTCACGTGGGTGTCAATGATCGTCAGAAACGCGCGGTCGAATCCAGTATCCACGGCAGGGGCCGGTACCTTCCCATTGCGTAATTCCTCTCGGATGCGCTCGAAGACCAGAACGTTGGAATCCACGCCCATGCCAATGGTCAAAATCACGCCGGCGATGCCCGGAAGCGTCAAAACCGCTCCGGCGTAGGCCATGAACGCGATGAGGATCACGAGGTTGAACACCAAGGCCACAACAGCATTGACACCACTCAGCCGGTAATAGAACACGAGAAAGATCATGACCACGATCATGCTGCCGATCGAGGCTCGAACGCCTTGGCGAATCGAATCCGCTCCAAGGGACGGGCCAACCGTACGCTCCTCAAGGTATTTGATCGAAGCGGGTAGCGCCCCGGCGCGAAGGACGAGCGCGAGGTCCTGCGCCGAATCCTGGGTGAAGTTTCCTGTGATCACGCCGGAATCTTCAATACGGCCATTGATTACCGGAGCGGTGTAGACCTTATTGTCGAGAACGATGGCCATGCGATGACCGATATTGGCTTCCGTGAAGGGGCCAAATCGCGCCGCGGCAGAAGTCGAAAGGTGAAAACTTACCTCATACTGGCCGGGGTTATTCGTGCTTGGCTGCGGTGTAGCGCCGACGAGATCCTGTCCCGTGACGACCGGAGCGCGAGCGAGAATGTAAAAGACCTGTTGGGCTGGCTGGCCCGCAGTACCAGCGTCGGAGCCGGGGAGAATTATCGAGCCGGCCGGAAGAACACCTCCGTTTGCAGCGAGAGCTGCGATTTGAGACGGGTATGTCTGGTCGCCGACCACGAGCGTCAATTGCAATTGGCCGCCCGCCTGAATCACGGATTTTGCGCGCGTCGGGTCACCTTCGCCGGGAAGCTGAACGAGAATTTCGTCGTCGCTGCGTCCAGTAAACGCTATGGTGGGCTCTGTCAGTCCAAGCGCATTGATGCGGCGAGTGATGACTTCGAGTGACTGGTCCATCGCGGCCTTGCGAAGATCGGCGACTACGCTCGGCTTCATGGTAAGCAGGTAGCCGTCCGTCTGTCCCGCAGACGGGGCCATGGTCCAGTCCGTGAATTGATTCGTGATCAGATCGCGGAAGCTGCCGGAAGTAGCGGGGGCGACGTCGCGAATTTCGATGTGGGTATCGTCCACGCGCCGGATTTCTCCGAAGCCGATATTTTTATCATGGAGCTGCTTACTAATTTGGTCCACGGTCTGATCGCAGCGCTGGCCGATGGCTTCCTCGAGCTGTACCTGCAAGACGAGGTGGCTACCGCCCTTCAAATCGAGGCCGAGCTTGATGCGATCCGCTAGGTTGAGCTTCACCTGGTTCAGAGAGGTGGGAAACGTGGGCAGGCCGATGATGCCGTAAATACAAAAGAGCAGCACGACGAGGATGAAAACAAACTTCCACTTGAGCTGGGAATTCATGCGGGCCGCTAGCTCTCCTTGCTTTCGAGCTGGAGTCCAGCGATGGCGCTGCGCGAAACCTTGATCTTCACTTGCTCGGCGATGCGAAGCTGGATGGCGTCACCTTCGAGTCCCACGATTGTGCCGTAAATTCCGCCGGTGGTGACGACCTTGTCGCCATTTTTCAAATTCTTCAACATCTCGTTAACTTTTTTCTGGCGGCGCTGCGCGGGCATGATCATGAGGAAATAGAAAATCACCATGATCAGAATCAGCGGGAGAAACAGCGTGATTCCGCCAGGTTGCGACGGTGCCTGCGCGAGAAGCGCCAGGCCTGCCGGGACGATCATGCCAAACGTCACAATCATTTTGCCTTTTCCGCCGTGGTGGGCAATCCTGCCGCGCCCGGCAGGTTATGAAAACCAAATTCCGAAGAAGCTGCCCCGCCCTTTGCCGCACCCTACGCCCTCTTGTGGTTGCCTACCCGAGGCGTGCCTGAAGGTCAGAGCGGAAACTTTCGAGCTTCCCAAACTCGATAGCCTTACGAATTTGGCGCATGATGTCAAGGTAAAAGTAGAGATTGTGGTGGGTGTTCAAGATGACCGCGAGAAATTCTCCCGTCGCATAGAGGTGCCGCAAGTACGCGCGGGAATATCTGCGGCAAACTGCACACGCGCAACTCTCGTCAATTGGTCGCGGATCGTTGGCATATTTCGCGTTGCGAATCAGCAATCGTCCCTGCGAAGTGTAGAGGCAGCCGTGGCGCGCGCTGCGCGTGGGGAGCACGCAGTCCATCATGTCCACGCCGAGCGCGACGTAGTCGAGCATCTGCTCGGGCTTACCCACGCCCATCAGGTAGCGCGGACGGTCCGCCGGAAGGCGCGAGGCCGCGGCCTGCGTCATTTCGCATGTAATCGCGTGGGACTCGCCGACCGCAAGGCCGCCGATTGCGTAACCGGGAAAATCCAAATCCACGAGCGCGTTGGCATTGGCGCGCCGCAGCGATGCATGGGTCCCACCCTGGACGATACCGAATAGCATTTGCCGCGCGGCGTCACCGTGACTCGCGAAATAATCGCGCGAGCGGCGCGCCCAATCGAGCGTGCGCGCGGCCGCGTCTCGCGCGCGCGACTCTTCGGACGGCGCTTCGATGCATTCGTCGAAAACCATGGCGATATCCGCGCCCAATGCAATCTGAATCTCGATGGATTTTTCCGGCGAAAGGAAATGCTCGGAGCCGTCAAGGTGGGAGCGGAACGTGACGCCGTCGTCAGCCACTTTTCGCAGTGAGCTTAGGCTGAATACCTGAAAGCCGCCCGAATCGGTCAGGATCGGGCGTGGCCAGGACATGAATTTGTGCAGGCCGCCCATGCCGCGAATCAGCTCGTGCCCGGGACGCAGATAAAGATGGTAGGTATTCGCGAGGATGATCTGCGCGTCGAGTTCTTCGAGATCGCGCTGGGTCTGGCCCTTTACGGTTGCGACCGTTCCCACCGGCATGAACGCGGGCGTTTCGATCACCCCATGCGGCGTGGTCAGACGTCCGAGACGCGCGCCGGTGGGATCGGTTGCAAGTACCTCGAAACGAAAACTCATCCGAGCGAGTGTATCAGGAGAAAGCGGCGGCAAAACCGACTCTGATGAACACGACCAGAGCCCACAGGCCCAGAATCCAAAAGAAGGCGCCCGCAAAGGAAATTTTCTTCGGCGCCGCTGCGTTGAAACCCATCGCCAGGAGGATCATCTCCCAGAACAAGAAGAGATCGAAGGAGCTGAGAAGCGCCACAAGCCACTTGGAAGAATCGCTTGAAAGAAAAGCCCCTGCGTTCGATGCAACCAGGTGCTGCAAATCCACGGTCGAGGGATCCTTCAGAAATATAATCAGGATTCCCACCAGACTTAGGAGAATACCTGGCACCAGGCCGTATGAAACCACCGCGAGAGAAGTCTTAAAACCGACTTTCGCCCCGACCGCCAGATTGAAAATCAGCCAGAATATTCCCGCGAGGATTAGAGCCGCCAGAAACGGGCCGACGATCACCTCCCCATAGGCCACGGGTGGGGCGTACTTCAGACCCAATTGAATTCTGCTTTCCTGTTCGGCAGCGGGCAATTCCTGAAATTGCGAGTTGGCCGCCATTTGTTTTTCGATCAGGCCGCGCCAGCCGACGCGACGGCCATAAACGCCGACGATGAGCACCTCCACGATGCAAAGCAGAATGATCGGGACAAGCCACGTCGGGCGGCGGGCGATGGATTCGAACGTTGCCTTGGGGCTGAAGATCACGCCGACGACGCGTCCGAATGAACTAACTTTTTCCGGTGATTCCGGGGTCGGAATGGTTGGGCTGGCCACAGGACACCTCCGCTTCCAGATTGGCGAGATTCTACAGTGGTCTACGCACGGGGAAAATAGAAATTACACGAAATGCGAAGAAGCTATCGCTGCAAGATACGCGTGACGCTCGGGGAGATCAGTTCGTAGCGGATATTGCGCCAGCGGATACGCTTCGTCAAAAGCGAAGCGATGAAATTCCAGGAAAAAAGAAAGGGGACGACGGGAGCCAGAGCGGTCCAGACCCAGCTCCATTGGTTCAGCTGGGCTTTCCATTCCGGCAGCATTTCGTCCACTGCGATCGTGCGCAGCACGCCCTTCATTACGGCGAGAAACGGAATGACGATTGTAACGAGCACAAGGTTCATCCACGGATCGCCGCCGGCCATTTGAGCCAGGATGACGAACGCGGCGAAAGTCATCGTGAGTACGTAGCTCAAATGCGCGGCCGCGCCCATTCCCCATCGCCGGGGAGCATAGACGCGCGTGATAAGAATCTGGCGGTTGGTGAATTCGAGCAGGCTCGAGCCGGTCCATGGGTGAAGCGTGGCGGCCAGACATTCCGGGCAGAAAACGATCTGCCTGCCGGCGCCTTCGAGCGCCTTCGTTAACGCAAAGTCGTCGCTGATGGCACCCTCCCAAGCTTCCAGCACGCGCACGTCGTTGAAGGTGGTCTTGCGAATCGCGGTGCCGCCGCCCCAGCAGAAATTTTCGCGGGCGCGGCCAAGGAGTGTAGCGACGGAAGCATTCCACGCCGACGCCATGGCGCTGGAAAAACCGCCGGAGCCAATAGCGCGGCTGGGGATGATCCAGCGATAGGCCGTGGTGGCACCGACGCGCCCGTCCTGCAGCGGCGCGATCAACTTGGTTAGCCAGCCTTTTGTGAGGCGCACGTCGGAATCGGTGAAGACGATGACTTCGAAATTTTCGGGCAGCGATTCCACCGCGCGGCGGAGATTGTGCACCTTCTCGCCGCAATTCTCGGCCGGGCCGGCAATTACAATGTGCACGGGTCGCTGGCTCGCAGTTTTCACTTTCTCGATGATCTTGAGCGCGGGATCGAGACTCGTGGCGAGCGAAAAATAGATCTCGTAATTCGCGTAGTCAAAGCGGGTGAGAGCCATCAGATTCTCTTCGAGGCCCGGCTCGGTACCCTTGCAGGGGCAGATCAGTGCGGTGACCGGTGCGTAAAAGCCCGCATGCGAGGACAGCCGCCCGCGGACCATGCGGAACCATTCGTAACCGTCCCAGAGCGAATAGAGCCCCAGGGCGATCTGCACGACCGCCAGCAAATAGAAAATGTAGAGCATTGAAGTGAGAATAACAAAAACAGGCAACCAGCAGAGCTTCCGCGAGCGTTGACTTGCCTGATCAGCAAGGGTAGAATCCGGCCGAATTCTTACCTTATTTTTCTTCAGGCATTTTCCCAGTTCGTGAAACAAATGGAGGAAAGCATGCCTGCATCTGCGTCCCAGCCAGTGAACGAAGCGAAGCTTCACGAATTCGTGATGAAAGCCGTCGGCGAAATGGGAGCGGCGATGAACGCCGCGCTCATCGTCGTCGGCGACAAGCTCGGCCTATACAAGGCGATGGCTGGCGCCGGGCCGATGACGTCCACGGAGCTTGCTGCGAAAACGAAAACGACAGAGAGGTACGTGCGCGAGTGGCTATCCGCGCAGGCCGCCGGGGGATTCGTCGCATATGACTCAGCCACGGGCAAGTTCACGCTGCCGCCGGAGCAGGCAATGGCGCTCGCCGATGAACAGAGCCCCGTTTTTCTTCCGGGATTCTTTCAGATCGTCGGCGCTTGCATGAGGGACGAGCCGAAGATCACGGAAGCCTTCCGAACCGGGAAAGGCGTTGGCTGGCACGAACACGACCACAATCTATTCGCTGGCACCGAGCGATTCTTCCGCCCGAACTATCGCGCGAATCTCATCGGCGGTTGGCTTCCGTCTCTCGGCGATACCGAAGCGAAGCTGAAAGCGGGAGCGCGCGTGGCCGACGTCGGCTGCGGTCTTGGGACTTCAACGATCCTGATGTCAGAGGCGTATCCGAAGTCCACGTTTGTGGGCTTCGACTACCACCCGCAGTCTATCGAACTCGCGCGGGAAGCGGCGGCGAAGGCAGGCGTGTCTGATCGTGTGAAATTCGAGATCGCGAAGGCGAAGGATTTTCCGGGTAAGGGATATCAACTGGTGGCGTTCTTCGATTGCCTGCACGACATGGGAGATCCGGAGGGCGCGGCGCGGCACGTGCTGGGATCGCTCGATGCGAACGGCGCCTGGATGATCGTGGAGCCGTTCGCGCACGACAAATTGGAAGACAATCTGAATCCCATCGGGCGTGTATTCTACGGAGCGTCTACGATGTTGTGCACGCCAGCATCGCTTTCGCAGGAAGTTGGACTCGGATTGGGCGCGCAGGCCGGCGAGGGACGCCTTTCGAAGATTCTGAAGTCGGCTGGATTTACGCGCGTCCGACGGGCGGCGGAAACTCCGTTCAACATCGTGCTCGAAGCACGGCCATAAATTCCGCGGGCGAATCGCGGTCAATTGACGCGGCGGCGGGAGAAGACTTTCCGCAGGACGCGATCGGCGGCGGCGTTGATATCGAGCTGAAATTTGCCGGCTGCGCGACGGGCCTGCTCCATCAGCGAAGGATCGAGCAGCAGCGCGACGCGGTCAACGAACGGCCCCGATGCGGAAGCGCGAGCGGCGGGACGCGAAGGCTCGCGAGCGGCGAGCATTTCGTAGAGCCCGAGATCGTGCCAGAATTCCTGAGCGTCCTGGTCGGTCCAACTCAGCGATTGGCCCAGGGCGACGAAAAACTCCTCGCGGAACAGATCAAGAAACGGAATGGCCAGGTCCAATCCGGCGGACCTCTGCGTTGGTTTCGAACGCGCGGCCTTTTTCCCCTTTTTCTTTTTCTTTGGCGGACGCCTGGCGCCGCGCACTGTGACGCTGACCTTCAGCCGGGCGGGCAGCGCAGCTTCGATACGCAACACCGCCGCCAGAATGGATTCGCGGCGAATCATCTGGAGCTGTTCGCGATAGAACGAGGGCTGGTCGGCGCGACCGGGACGGCGATGTTCCGCCGCGTACATATCAAGGAAGCGCGCGACCATTTCATTGCGGTCGAGCGTCGCCAGTAGCACCGCCGCCGCTTCGCGGGCGCGCACGACAAGCTCTCTTGGGCGATAGGGCATCGGGAGTCAGGCGACGAAAAAGGCGGTCGTCGCGGCTACCCACTAGGTACGCGAATGTGCCGCGCGCCGCAACAGGAAAGGTTTTTCGTGCGCTCAAAATAAAAGGCCCGGACATCGCTGCCCGGGCCTTGTGATTCGGGTTTGTTCCTTCGCGCTACTTAGTGCACAGGGCCGGCGATCGGACGCTCTTCGCCAAGCGGGCCTGCTGTGGCCGGCCGAACAGGCTTATCGAACTTGCCCAGCGCAATTTCGAGGGCTTGTTCGGCGGTGCGGACGAAGTGGACCTTGACGCCTTCGAGCATTTCCGGCGGCAGATCTTCCTTCACGTTCGGCTCATTCTCCGACGGCAGAATCACTTCGCGGATGCCGGCGCGTTTCGCACCAAGCACCTTTTCCTTGATCCCGCCGACCGGCAGCACGATTCCGGTGAGTGAAATTTCACCCGTCATCGCGACGCGCGGCCTGACCGGACGTCCGGTGAGCAGGCTGACAAGCGCCGTAACCATCGCGACGCCCGCCGACGGCCCGTCTTTCGGAACTGCTCCGGACGGAACGTGAATGTGCAGATCCAGCTTGCGGAAGAAGTCAGCGTCTATGCCGTAGCGCTCGGAATTCGAACGGACCCAGCTGAGCGCTGCGCGCATGGATTCCTGCATGACTTCGCCCAGATGCCCGGTCATCGTGAACTGCTTTCCACCGCGCATCTTGCTGGCTTCGATGAAGACGATGTCTCCGCCGACTGGAGTCCAGACGAGTCCGACGGAAACGCCCGGCTTCTGTACGCGTTCCTCGACTTCCTTTTCGAGGCGGAACTTCGGGATGCCCAGCACTTCGCGAATCACGTCGGGCGTGACGGAAAGTTTGTCCGTCTTGCCTTCCGCGATCCGCCGCGCCTGTTTTCTGACGAGCGTGGCGATTTCGCGTTCGAGATTGCGGACGCCCGCCTCGCGCGTGTAATGGTGGATCAGATCGTGCAGCGATTCGTCGGTGAACTCGATCTGTTCGCCAAGCACGAGACCGTGCTCCTTGGTCTGGCGCGGAATCAGGAACCGCTTCGCAATGTGAATCTTTTCTTCTTCGGTGTAGCCGGCGAGCTCGAGGACCTCCATGCGATCACGCAGCGCCTCTGGAATCGGATCCATCCAGTTGGCCGTGGCCACGAAGAGAACCTTCGACAAATCGAACGGCACATCGAGGTAGTGATCGCGGAACGTAGAATTCTGTTCCGGGTCGAGAACCTCCATCAACGCTGCCGACGGATCGCCGCGGAAATCGCGGCCGAGCTTGTCCACCTCGTCCAGCATGAGGACGGGGTCCATCGTCTCGGCGCGCTTTATTCCTTGAATGATCTGGCCGGGCAAAGCGCCGATGTAAGTGCGCCGGTGTCCGCGGATCTCGGCTTCGTCGTGCATTCCGCCAAGCGAAATGCGCACGAATTTGCGGCCGAGAGCGCGCGCGATTGATTTTCCGAGCGAAGTCTTTCCGACTCCGGGAGGCCCGACGAAGCAAAGGATCGGACCCTTCATTCCCGGCTGCAGCTTCTTCACCGCGAAATAATCGAGAATGCGCTGCTTCACCTTGGTGAGGTCGTAGTGATCCTCATCGAGGATTTCCTGGGCCTTGGCGATATCAATCTGCTCTTCGCCAGTGCCGGAGGTTTTGTTCCACGGCAGCGCGGTCATCCATTCCAGGTACGTCCGCGAGACCATGTACTCGGCAGAGGCCGGAGTCATCTTGGCGAGGCGCTTGAGTTCGCGTTCGCATTCCTTTTTCGCCTCGGCGGACATCCCCGACTCTTCAACCTTCTTGCGAAGTTCTTCGACTTCCGTTTGACCGTCCTCGGATTCGCCCAATTCCTTCTGGATCGCTTTGATCTGTTCCCGCAGCAGGAATTCACGCTGGCTCTGATTCACCTGCTCCTGGACCTGATCGTGAATCTTGGTGCGCAGCTCGAGCACTTCCTTTTCTTTCGAAAGCTCGTTGATCAGGATTTCCAGACGCTTGCGGACGCTGAAAGTCTCGAGCAGTTCCTGACGCACCATGGTGTTCAGGGACGGCAGGTTGGAGGAGACGAAATCAGCCAGCCGTGCAGGCGAATCAGTATTCGCTGCTTCGGTCTGGAGATCGTCGGAAAGTTGTGGAGAGCGCGCGACCACTTCGCGGAACAGCTCCTGGACGTTGCGCTCGAGCGCCGTCAATTCGGCGTCGGGCTGGTCCTCGAGATCCGGCTGTGTTTCGACGCGGGCGCGCAGAAATGGCTTCAGGCCGATTATCTCCGTGACCCGGAGCCGGCCGAGGCCTTCGAGAAATGCCACTACGTTACCGTTGGGCATGCGCACCATCTTGTGAACCTTGGCGAGCGTGCCAACGCTGTGAAGATCCGTGCCGACCGGCACTTCGACGCGCGGGTCGAGCTGGGCTACAACGCCGAGCAGTTTTTCAGGACCTTCGAGAGAATCAAGAAGCGCGAGCGAACTTTCCCGGCCAACCGGCAGCGGCATTACGGCTCCAGGAAAAAGAACGGTATCTCGCACGGGAAGAACAGCGAGTTCTTCTGGAACGACCCTCGTTTGTTTGGCCACGTGAACCCCCTTGGGCACCTTACGCCTATCAAATGCAATGAGTCCATCTGGCAGCTTAATCGGCTGTCGAAAAGGTTAGATGCAGCGACCCGATAGAAAGACTTATCTAATCTTCGCCGCCAGCTATAAGAAGATATTAGTCTACAACGCTAAACATTGTACCAGAAAGACGACTTCTCTGCTGCAACGTCCGTAGAATCAGCGTCGTAATCATAAACCGATAATAATAAGCAGCTTACCTGCTGCGAGATGCGGGCTTGAAAGACTCCTGGACTAGCCGAAGGGCTTCCTCCCTCGTGATTACCTTCCCGTTGAGCTGCGCCTCCTCCACGGCTTCGAGGATGGCGTGGAAGGGTGGCCCAGGGGCGTAGCCGAGAGATATGAGGTCGTCGCCAGTCAGTAGGCGGGGCGGGCGGACCTGTTCTGGCGGGGTCTCCGCGAGGAACCGGCGGACGACTTCATAGTTATCCAGGTGTCCGTGGCTCGAGCCGCAGTCGAGCCGGTGCAGTTCGAGATGCTCGTCGAAGCGATCGAGGCGAACGAAACGCTTCAACGTCGAGACCTTCATCTGGGGGACATCCTTGAAGCGCATGTGGTTTGCGATGAGCGCCACAATCTGAGACGTGTCGTCGTTCGAGAAGCGGAAGCGGCGACAGATTTCTTCGGCCATGCGCATTCCGACTTCGACGTGCTCGTCGAATCGAATGCGACCGTCGGGTCCGGACGGGGGCGTAAACGTCGGTGGCTTGCCGACGTCGTGGAGTAGGACTCCCCAGGCAAGGGTGGAAGGACAGCCGGTGGGCAACCCATCAATCATGATGAGCGTGTGCGTCCATACGTCACCTTCAGGATGGAACTGCGGCGGCTGTTCCACACCTTTCATGCGCGCGACTTCGGGAAGGAGCTCCGGGAGGAGACGCGTCTCGTCGAGGAGTTCAAAACCGCGACGTGCCGCGCCTTCGGTGAGGATCTTGGTGAGCTCGTCGCGCAGTCGCTCCGCGGAAACTTCATGGATTTCCGGAGCTGATTTCAAAATCGCGGTGAAAGTGGCCGCTTCGATTGCGTACCGAAACCGCGCGGCGAATCGCACGGCGCGGAGCATGCGGAGCTTGTCCTCGCGAAACCGGTCGGCCGGCTGGCCGATGGCGCGAATGATTCCGGCGCGGAGGTCGTCGCGCCCGCCAACGAAGTCGAGGATCTCCTGCGTTTCGGGATCGAGGAACAGCGCATTAATCGTGAAATCGCGGCGTCGGGCGTCCTCTGCAGGCGTCTCCGTGTATACGATCTGATCGGGGTGCCGGCCGTCGGAGTAGCTGACGTCCGATCGAAACGTGGCGACCTCAACCTGCGCGGCAGCGCCGGATTCGGGGTCTTCGGTGACAACGATGACGCCGAACTTCGCTCCGACTGCGAGGCTGTGCGGGAAAAGCTGCTGGACGCGATCCGGCGTCGCGTCGGTCGCGACGTCATAGTCGGCAGGTTCGCGTTCAAGCAGGATATCGCGCACGCAGCCGCCGACGAGGTAAGCCTGATGGCCCGCCGCGCGCAGGGCGCGACAGATACGTTCTGCGAATGCACGAGCGTTCATTGCCATACTCATAATTATGATTGAAAACTCCCGACGTTGCTACGCGCCGACGCGCAGCACGAGACACGTGATGTCGTCGTGCTGGCGAGCGTAGCCGACAAAATCGTTTACCTCGGCCATCACCCGTTTTAGCGTTTCGTCCGAGGATTCCGGCGGTGCATTCTGGACGCAGGGGAGCAAACGGGCTTCGCCGTATTCTTCACCCGCATCGTTGACGGCTTCGACCACACCATCGGTAAAGATGAACAGCAGGTCGCCGGGCTGAAGCTGGACGCGACCAGACGCGTACGGGATGGGATCGTCGGTGAACAGCGGAATTCCGAATGGCGGGCCTCCAATGGAAAGCCGCTCGATCTGCCCGGAGGCGCGCCGAAGAATCGGATCGTTGTGGCCCGCATTCACATAAATCATCTCGCGCGACTTCAGGTCAACTTCCGCGAGGAACGCGGTGGTGAAACGCCGCCCATCGAGGCTGTGGGCGCGGCAATAGCGATCGAGGCCGACCACCATTTCGTCGAGTGTCGCCGGAGTCGCCGCGAGCGCGCGCAGGCTGGCCTGAAAGGTGGCCATCAGTAGCGCGGCGGGAACGCTTTTCCCGGCGACGTCCGCGACCGCCACCAGGAGCGGCGCCGCGACACCACTTTGCGGAGAGATCGTACGCAGAAACGCGTCGTAGTAGTCACCCGCGACCGTGTTCTGCGGGCGAGTCGCAAACGCGATTTCCACCCCGGTTATGGTCGGTGCATGGTCGGGAACGAGCCACTGCTGAATTTCGCGCGCGATTTCCAAGTCACGCTTCATCGTGACGCGATCCGCCAGCTCGACCGCCAGCAAAAGAAACAAGATGGCCACGCCCAGTCCGCCGGCGTTCAGGCTGATCCGGCGTTCGGCGCCCCATCGAATGTCGGGCTGCACCAGAAGCAGGACGATCGCCAGAAGCAAGAGCACCCGCCGGGCTGGCGTGAGCTTCATCAGCATGGCCTGGAACAAAGCCCAAGCTGACCGCCAAATCCTTCGCGGTCCGCGCGCACCACGGCCGACTTCCTCCCAGTCCACGTCCTTGGAGTAAAGGGCGTAGCTGGCCTTGGCGTCGGAAACGAATTGGCTGCCGAGCTGGTCGAGGCGGCGGCCTTCAGTTACGCGCGCCCAGAAATTGCGGATGCGATGGCGGCGAGACGCTTTCGGCGGAGCAGGTGTAGGTATTGCAGACATGGAATGTGAATTATACGGCGCGAATGCGCCGCGGCTAAACTTTCACTCTCGGTCCGGGCGATTGGCGAGCGAGCCGCCGAGCTGGACTTTGGAGAAACCAAATTTGTCGCGCAGGCGATCCGTGGTTCGCGCCAGCCGCTCGAGCTTTTCCCTGCGGCCGGGATCGAGGAGATCGAGCTGGCCAGAACCGGCGGAAAACGATGTGAGCGCCACACCGACGAGGCGCAACATCGACGTGCCGTTCCACGAGCGCGCGAAGAGATCAAGGATCGTTTTCAGAAACACGGCGTCGAGGTCGGATGGATCCGCCAGCGTCTGGCTGCGCGTGATCGTGGTGAAGTCGGCATATCGGATCGTCAACGTGACGGTGCGGGCGTAAAGACCCGTGTCACGCACGCGCTTGGATACTTTCTCGCAGAGATGACTTAGCGTCGAGTGCAATAGTTCGGCGTCTCGCGTGTCCTCGCCGAAAGTTTGATTGTGCGATAGGGATTTTGCTTCGGCATCCACGAAGAATTCATACGAATCAATGCCGCGCGATTTGCGATACAGCGCCGTGCCCCACTTGCCGAAAGATTCCTCCAACCGCTCAAGTGACAGAGTTTGTAGTTGCGCGATTGTCTCGATGCCGAGAGATTTAAGCGCGGCGTCAGTAACTTTGCCGATTCCGGGAATTCTGCGCACCGCAAGCGGCGCCAGGAAAATGGCCTCGCTGCCGGCCGGAACCCAGACCAGACCTCGCGGCTTGGCCTGATCGCTGGCCACTTTTGCGACCAGGCGGGTGGCACCGAGTCCGCCAGAGCACGGCAGGCCGGTTGTCGCGGTAATTTCGCGCAGCAGTTTATTTGCGGCGGAAAGCGGCGGCCCGTGCAACCGCTCGGTGCCGGTAAGATCAAGATACGCCTCGTCAATTGAAGCCATTTCGACGACGGGAGAATATTTCGCGAGAATCGCAGCGATGCGATCGCTCCACTGGCCGTAGAGGTCATGATGACGGTCGAGGAAAACGGCCTGCGGGCAGAGCTTCGCAGCCGTACGCAGAGGCATCGCGGAATGAACGCCGAAGCGGCGGGCTTCGTAACTCGCCGAGGTGACCACGCCGCGCTCGTCGCGCTGTCCTCCGACGACGACGGGAAGACCTTTCAGCTCGGGACGCGCGAGGAGTTCAACCGATACGAAGAACGCGTCCATATCAATATGAAGGATCGCGGCGGTCGAATCGGCTGCAGTGGCCGACGGCGAGTCGTGCTTCGCGCGAAAATGAGCCAGCTTCGGCATGGCCCTCAATATAGCGCCAGAGTCCGCCGAAATCTGAAATTTCAACCTGTGGACATGCCAGGGACCGGCGAGGTCAGATTTTTTCGGCGGCGAGGACACGCGGGATGCCGGCGAGGTCGTTGGTGACGCTCACGTTAGCCCAGTGACGTTGCACGTGGAACATTTTACGGACCTCGTCGGCGGAGTCGTAGCCAAGCTCGAGGACCAGAATTCCGCCAGCGCGAAGCAGCGCGCCTGCCTGCTCGATGAGCCTCGAGTAGATTTCGACGCCGGTAGGCCCGCCGAAAAGAGCGGCGTGAGGTTCGTGGTCGCGGACTTCGCGGGCGAGAGTCGCGGAATCGCTACGCGCTACATAGGGTGGATTACTGACGATGAGATCAAAGGGCGCGCCAAGAATACCGGCGAGAAGATCGCATTCGATGAAGTGGACGCGATTGACGACGGCTTGGAGGGCGGCGTTGCGCCGAGCGACGTCCAAAGCGGCACCGGAAGAATCGGTGGCCGTGATTTCGGCGTGCGGCAGTTCGCGCGCGAGGGCGACGGCGATGCAGCCGGAGCCCGTGCCGACGTCGGCGACGCGTAGTTTCGGGCTGGGCGCACCCGTGAGCATGTCAATCTTGATTCCGCGCGCGCCCAATCGCTCGAGCGCGACTTCAATGACGTGTTCAGTTTCCGGTCGCGGGATCAGGACCGCGGGAGTGACTTCAAATTCGAGGCCCCAGAATTCCTGCTTGCCGGTGAGGTATTGCGTGGGCTCGCCCGCGGCACGGCGTGCGACGAGAGCGAAATATGCCCCGAGTGCACTGACATCGAGCACGGATTCGGGATTCGTGTAGAGCCAGGTTCGGTCGCGGCCAAGCGCATGCATCAGCAGCAGTTCCGCGGCGAGCGTGTGCGAGGGGACTTGGGCTGCGCGCAAGCGGCCCATTGCTTCCTTTAGTGCTGCGCGCACATCGAGCTGCATGGGAAGGGTTGGCCGGCTTTCGCCGCCGGTACTCACGCCTCCACGAGCTCCTGCTTGAGGCGCTCGGATTCGAAGTGAGTGACGAGAGCGTCCACGAGCGAGCCGAGCTTGCCGTCCATCGCTTCGGTAAGCTGATGCAGGGTGAAATTAACGCGATGGTCGGTGATGCGATTCTGCGGGAAATTGTAGGTGCGGATTTTTTCGGAGCGATCTCCCGTCTTGATCTGGCCGCGGCGCTCGGCGGCAAGGAGCTGGTGCTGCTTCTCCTGTTCCATTTCGTAGAGCCGGGCGCGGAGAACGCGCATGGCCTTGGCGCGATTCTTGATCTGCGATTTTTCGTCCTGCTGCGAGACGACGAGGCCGCTTGGAATGTGGGTGATGCGCACGGCGGAGTACGTCGTGTTCACGGACTGCCCACCCGGTCCGGACGAGCAGAATGTGTCAATGCGCAGGTCTTTTGCCTCGATCTTGATGTCAATATCGTCCGCTTCGGGAAGAACGGCGACGGTGGCGGCGGAGGTATGAATTCGTCCCTGCTGCTCGGTCGAGGGTACGCGCTGGACGCGATGCACACCGCTTTCGTATTTCAGCCTCGAATAAACTTTATTGCCCTGAATGGCCGCGACGATTTCCTTCATTCCGCCGACGGGCGAGGCGGAGCTTTCCAGTATCTCGACTTTCCACTTCTGCGATTCCGCGTAACGCGAGTACATGCGGAACAGCTCGGCAGCGAAGAGCGAGGCCTCGTCGCCGCCGGTGCCCGCGCGGATCTCGAGGATCACGTTTTTCTCGTCGTTCGGGTCTTTCGGAATCAGCTGAACTTTGATTTCGCGCTCGACCGTTTCGCGGCGGGCCTCGAGCGTCTGTTGCTCGTCGTGAGCCATCTGCTTCATTTCGGCGTCGTCGGCTTCGGCGAACAACTGCTTGGCGCCATCGAGGGCCTTTTCAATATCTTTCCATTCGCGATACTTGGCGACGATTTCGCCCAGCTCGGAGTGACTTTTCGCGATTTTCTGGTAGCGCGCTGAATCGTCATGGACCTCCGGCGAGGAAAGCTCGCGGGTCATGTCGTCGTAGCGCGATTCGATCTGCTCGAGTTTTTCAAAAAGCGTTAAATTTGCCATGGTTGTGACTCGTTATGATGTGATGCGCAGCTCGTGATTGTTGATTCGTGAAAGGCAAACACGCGGGAACAGCGTGCCAGCGCCCCCGGACGGGGCGGAGAGAAGAAAACGCTAATAAAACGAGGCGAACATGGCTGCGTTCATCTGAACTAAGGATAGCGGCAAGCGGGCTGCGAGTCAAACCGCGGCGCGCCCTGAATTCATTGAACCGCATGGGACGCGGTGGTAGGCTCGCCGAAGGTAAGGCCCCGCTAAGCCCGTGAACGCTACCGGAACAAAACTCGAACGTTCAGCGCCCATTGAAGCGCAGACATTGGCCACGGTTCGCCAGCTGCTTATGGAGCTGGGTGGATCGCGCGGGCTCGAAGAGCTCGCCGCGCGCGGCGCGACGGCTCACCTCGAGCGCGAGCTCGGGCTCGGCAGCCTTGAACGCGTTGAGTTGATGGTGCGGCTGGGAAATCTGAGCGGCGTGCGGCTTCCCGACCGGGTGGTGGCTGAGGCGGAGACGGTTCAAGACTTGGCCGATGCGCTCCTCCGCGAAAACTCCGGAGACAGCGCCGGTGCAGTGACCGCTCAAACCGGCCTGCGCGCAGCGGACGCGACCGCGGTGATTTCGCGATCCCCCGCGCAAATCGCGGACCTCGAAGAAAAAATACGCTGCGCCGAATCGCTGACGGAAATCGTGCGACTGCGCGGAATCGGTGAGCCAGCGCGGGAACACATCCATTTATATGGAGAAGACGAGCAGCTGCATACAATCACTTTCGGCGAACTCTATAGCCGCGCTTCAACAGTCGCGCTTGAATTGCAGGCGCGGGGCCTCGAACCCGGTCAAACCGTAGCCATCATGCTTCCGACGTGCGCCGAGTTCTTTCATACGTTTGCCGGAGTCCTGTTGGCAGGCGGAATTCCCGTGCCGATCTACCCGCCAGTCCGGGCTGATCGCATCACGGAATACGCGACGCGGCAGGCGAACATCTTGCGGAACGCGGAATCGCGATTTCTGATCACGTTCCGGCAAGCAGAGGGTCTTGCGCGTCTACTGAAGCCCAGCGTTCCGACTTTGCGAGAAGTATTAAACGCGGAGCGGCTGGCGAACGCGACAACGCAGACTGAACCCATCTCAACCGAATGGCGACCGGTGGAAAATCTCTCGCACCACGCGCGCGGCGGAGACATCGCGTTCCTGCAATACACGTCGGGGTCCACGGGCGATCCCAAGGGCGTTATCCTGACGCACGCGAATCTGCTGGCGAATATTCGGTCTATTGCCGGCGGAGTCGAGTTGAAACCCGACGATGTAGCCGTGAGCTGGCTGCCGCTCTACCACGACATGGGATTGATCGGCGCGTGGTTCGTGCCGCTCTTTTCCGGTGTTCCGGTCGTGGTGATGTCGCCACTCGCATTTCTTAGCCGCCCGGAACGATGGCTATGGGCCATTCATCGCCATCGCGGCACGATCAGTCCTGCGCCGAATTTCGCCTATGAACTTTGCGTTCGAAAAATCGCTGACAAAGATCTAGAGGGACTCGACCTGAGTTCGTGGCGTGCGGCATTTAACGGCGCCGAGCCCGTTCATGCCGACACTCTAGGACGATTCGCGACGCGCTTCGCGGGATATGGTTTTCGGCGCGAGGCGCTGCTTCCGGTATATGGATTGGCCGAAGCAACGCTGGGTGTTTCCGCGGCGAGGTCTGGAGGCTACAAACTCGACCGAATCGAACGCGGCGCATTCGAATCCGAAGGCCGCGCAATCCCAGCAGCGGCGGGCGATAGCGCGACGCTCGAGTTCGTGGGTGCGGGAAAACCATTTCCAGATGTCGAAGTGCGGATCGTCGCGAGCGACGGCCAGGACGCGGGCGAGCGCTGCCAAGGACGGCTTTGGTTTCGAAGCCCAGCGGCTACGAGCGGCTATTACAGGAATCCCGCAGCGACGAGCGAGCTGATGCGCGAAGCGGGCTGGCTCGATTCGGGTGACCTCGCCTACCAGGTCGATGGCGAGCTCTACATCACTGGACGGGCAAAGGACTTGATCATCAAGGCGGGACGAAATTTATATCCGCATGAAATTGAGGATGTCGCTGGGCGTATAGCGGGGGTGAGGACTGGATGCGTGGTTGCATTTGGCGCACCGGATGTACGCAGCGGGACGGAACGACTGGTGGTTGCGGCCGAGGTACGCAGTCCCGCGGAGGCGAATCGAATATCGGCGGAAATCACTCGCGCGGTGCACGACGCGATGGGAATGCCGCCCGACGTCGTCGAATTGGTGCCGCCGCATTCTATACCGAAGACTTCGAGCGGCAAATTGCGGCGCAGCGAGACGCGGCGGCTTTTCCTGGATGGAAGGCTTGGAAAAAGGCTAAGGCCACCGTGGATGCAAATCGCGACGCTCGCGGTGCGTTCGGCTGCGCCGCGCGCGTGGGCATTGGTGAAGCGAGGTGCGAAGGGCGCGATTGAGTTTCTTTACGGCGTCTACGCACTCGCGGTTTTCCTGATCGCGTTCATTCCCCTGTGGCTCGCGGTACTGTTGACGCGGGACGCGAAACGGGCAGCGAGGTTCATGCACGTGGCAACGCGCGGGATGCTTTTCGCCGCGGGAATTCCGGTGCAGGTGGTGGGAGGAGAACTACTCGCCCGAGCCGCCGAGTCCGGCCCGTGGATTTTCGCGCCGAATCACTCGAGTTACGTGGACATTTTGGCGATCGTGGCGTGTCTGCCAGCCAATGTACGGTTCGTGGTGAAGGGCGAAGTGCTGGCGATGCCTTTTTTCGGGATGATGGCCCGCCGGAGCGGCCAATTTGCATTCGACCGGGGCGATCCGCAAGCGCGAATCCGCCAAGCCGAGGAGGTGAATGCGGCGCTCGGTCGCGGAGAATCAGTGGCCATCTATCCCGAAGGAACATTTACAGCCGCGACCGGCATTCGGCCATTCCAATTAGGCGCGTTTAAGGCTGCGGTGGATGCGCGACGGCCAATTTGCCCGGTGGCAGTGCGCGGGGCCCGCCACATTTTGCGCGACCACATGTTCTTGCCACGCACTGGACGCATCACTTTGACACTCGGCCCTCTGTTCGCACCCGACCAAGACGCTGGCGACGACTGGCGGGAGATCGTCCGGCTTCGCGACGCTACGCGAGAGATCATCGCGCGTAATTCCGGCGAGCCGCTTCTTTAGAGTACACTCGCGTCCGGTCGGCTTTCTACTCCAGACGTACACGAATAGGTCTCCCGCGCGATAACCAATTATCCGGTAGAGATTCTCGCGAATAAGGCTCGCGCAACCTTCCAGTCATACAATTTGGCGCCTAGAAAAGTTCCGAGGGTATTTGTCATCAGGTCGGTAGTGCCGGAATCTCGTGTCGGGAGGAATGACTGAAGGATCTCGATCGTGAGGCTGACGCCGAGGCCCAACAGAGTAGTAATCAGGATCGCATGTTTGATAGGCCGCACAGAGGACCAATAGGCACAGAAAATGAAACCCAGTGGAATTAAGCCAGCTATGTTCACGACGATGTCCCAAAAATAAGACCAGCTGGACCTGTATTCTTTCCAGAAAGGCCGCAGGAATGTCTGATGGACGAGCGCATATCGCTCGGGAATATAAAGGTCGATCCCCCCAGGGACTGCGTTGTGAACCACGTTGCCGGCATGTTCAGAGAATAGATATAAAGCAATCACGCGCTCGTCATCAGACAATTCAGGGCGCCCCTGTGTGGTCCAAGTCTGGTAGTGCTTGCGAACTTGTGCGGCAGTGAGCTCCTGGCCATAAATGGCGACGCCGCGCAACTGGCCCGACCACACTACATCGTCTACAGGAGATGTACCGATAACCAGCCGACCAGTGAAGTCCTTGCCGATCGCCGTTCCTTGAAATGTCCTGTTCACCGCGCCGTCAACATAACCGACCGTCTGTTGGTGACCTGACGTAACCGTAATGAATACGGGCATTGTCTGGCGGAAAACGCCGTCAATTCCAATCGTCGCAGTGCGATGCTGCCGGCCGTCCTGAATGCCACGTTCAACTATAAAGAGCGAATGGTACTGGATCGCCGAGAACCGCAGAGGGTTTTCAGGCGTGGAAAACGAAAGAATAGGACCCGAAGCCTTGGCGCGGCTGGGTTGCAGCCAAAGCTCGATACTTCGCGGCTGATCGCCCTGCTCTTCCGTTACGCTAAATGAACCTGAACTACATAGGGTTGCGTGGCCAACCAGGTTGAGACCGTTCCGACCCCCCAGCCAGTTTACGGTGTTCAGCGGCCGTCGAAATGGCCAGAGCCCGGCCACCAAAATGCCGCCTAAGACCAGTAAACAGAATAGACCGGGAACCCTCCCCCTGATTTTCTTCATCGCCGATTCAGTGATCATCTCGCGGAGTTAGCCCGGTCTCCTGCCTTGGGATTCGGAGTCATTTGAAATATGGACTCCTTCGCATCGCACGGCAAGAGCCATTGGAATCTCATTTCATGAGAAATGGGAAAGACGCCAGTTATTTGGACGTGACCGTATCCACCAGGTGCGCCAATGACATACAGCCGGCTTGTGGTCAGCGGATGTTCCTTCGGAGAGGGGCAGGTACCATGTCCACTCGAACAGGACAGATACCTGCCCTTTCTTTAGCCCCCCGTCCAGTAGATAAGGCCTACAGCGCCTCCCTAGACTGTGCGTGCCATGACACCACGCCCAGAAAAGTGCCGCCAGGAAGTTCTTAGCCGTAACCCGCTGATTCTACGTGGGAACTCACCTAATCATCGAATGTTCGCCTTACTGGCGACTTTCGCCGTCATTTTGGCAGCCGCCGGCCTTTCCAGTTGCTCCGGCTATACCAATGCAGCGTCGGTTGGCGGAACCGGAGGGGGAGGCGGCACGGTGGGTGATCCGGGCGCGGGAGTGCTGTCAGCCACTTCGACGAGCCTCAGTTTCGGAAGTGTCGCCGTGAATGGCACCGGGACGCAAAGTGTGACGCTAACGAATACTGGCACCGCTACGGTCAACATTTCCCAGGCGGTGATTACGGGGGCTGCCTTCACTGTAGTTGGCGGGAATCCTTCTCCTTCACTCGCAGTAGGCGCGACCGCAACGTACCAGCTTCAATTTGCCCCAACCTCGAGCGGCGCCACCACGGGAACTCTGGTAGTCATGAGCGATGCCTCCAATTCGCCGCTTTCAATTTCGCTCAGTGGTACAGGCACGCAGGCCACGATGGCGATTTCGCCCGCCTCATTGAACTTCAACAACGTCACCATGGGTCAGAGCAGCACGCAAACCGTGACCTTGACGAACAACGGAAATGCAAACCTGGTGGTGACCGCCGCGACGATTTCTGGGACCGGATTTGGAATGAGCGGCCTGACGCTTTCTCAACCGATTGCGGCCGGTCAAAGCGCATCGTTCAGCGTTAAATTCACTCCAACATCTACGACCGGAGTGAGTGGAAGCATTCTCTTCACTGACAACGCGCCGGGATCGCAGCAGACGCTCCCGATTACGGGAAGCTCGGTGGCGGCGAATAGTACTTTGACCGCCAATCCGGGCAGCTTTAACTTCGATAACGTGGCGGTCAACGGTAGTAGTTCGCAGACGATTGTGCTCACGAACACCGGCACCGCATCAATTCAGATCAATCAAATCACGACGACCGGACCAGGTTTCAGTTCGACTGGCTTCACTGTCGGACAGAACATTGCAGCTGGAGCAACGGCGAGCTTCACCGCAAAGTTCGCGCCAACTGCGGCGGGACTGGCGTCCGGGCTGATCACGCTTACAACGACAGCATCGAATCCGTTGCTATCCATTCCCTTGAGCGGGACCGGAACGCAGGGTAGCCTCTCGGCGACTCCGCCAAGCATCGCGTTCACCGGCCTTCCGGTAGGCAGTAGCGGATCCGTGCCCGTCACGTTATCGAATGCGGGAACGTCACCCGTCGCGATTACCGCGCACAGCATCACGGGACCAGGGTTCACTTTGACCGGTTGGTCTGCACCGGCGAGCTTGAATCCGGGCCAGACAACGTCCTTTACAGTGACGTTCGCGCCAACAGTGAGTGGTGCGGCCAGCGGCAGCGTTTCAATCACAAACAGCTTGCCGGGCTCGCCCTTTACCATCGCTCTAACCGGAACCGGTCTCCAAGCACAGATTTCGGCCAGTCCGACCAGCGTTGCGTTCAGCAACGTTGTGGTCGGGAACAGCAATTCGCAACCAATAACCATTCACAATGGCGGCAATGCGCTCCTCACATTCTCGCAAGTAAGCACCACCGGGTCCGCCTCCGGTTTCAGCAGCTCGGGCATTACTACTTCAACGACGATTGCTGCCGGCGCCAGCGCGACGCTGAATGCCGTCTTCACGCCGGTATCCACGACGAGCGTGACGGGCTCTATCGTCCTGACCACCAACGGCGTTCCTTCGTCCGTGACGATAAATCTGAGCGGGACAGGAGTTGCTGCGACACGTATTTTGGCGGCGAGTCCGGCTAGCTTGAGCTTTGGCACCGTGAATTTGAATGGCTCCAGCCAGCTTTCTTCAACAATCACAAACAACGGGAATTCCAGCGTAACAGTTTCCGGAGTGACCACTGCGGGCGCGGGCTTCAGTGCCAGCGGAGTTTCGAATGGCACGATGCTGACGCCAGGACAATCGGCCACGCTTACGGTTACATTTGCTCCGACGACGGCGGGCGCGGTGACGGCCGCGAGCGTGAAAATCACCAGCAACGCCACCGGTTCGCCTGCGACCATCACACTAACAGGTTCAGGCCAAGCAGGGGTCACCCATTCGGTGGCACTGAACTGGAATGCAAGCCCGACGGCGGGAGTGAACGGTTATAACGTCTTTCGAGCTACGACGTCCGGTGGATATGGTGCGACACCTCTGAACCCGTCGCCAGTCTCCGCTCTTTCTTACACAGACACGACGGTCGCGTCTGGCCAATCATACTTTTACGTTGTCCAAGCGGTGGACGCCGGCGTCAGCAGCACCGATTCGAATGAAGTCCCGGTGACGATTCCTTAAGCTTGACGGGCGGCACTAGGAGCTTACAAGAAAGTCTGGCAGGCGGCTCAAAAGCGAGCGCAAACGGGCCCGCCGGGCCGAATGAAAAAGCTGTCCTTCTGGACAGGTGAACATACCTGTCCTTCGGGTGTACCTCCGTCCAGTAGTTTTCCTCGAGTCTTCCGTTCCACACTACCCCGCGTTGCAAAGAGAGATTTTCATTTCCGAACCTCGTCCATTTCGCCTGCGGTTGAGTCACGCCCGTACAGGTAAGAGCTCCCTACTTGCCCTAATCTCGATCGCGATTATTCTGAGCACAACGCTGGCTGCGACCGGTTGCGGTCTTTTACCAGGTGGAGGCTCCGGCGGTTCTTCGGGCGGGAAAGGAAACCCGGGTGACGGCCAGCCCGCGACATCTTCACAACTTTCGCCAAGCTCAACGAGCGTGAGCTTCGGAAATTTGACGGTCGGAAACTCAACCGTACTGCCCGTTACCCTGATGGATGTGGGCACGGCAGACATCACGATTTCGAATGTGTCGGCCACAGGCGGTGGGTTCGCTGCGAGCGGCGGACTAAATGTGACGCTGAGTCCGAATCAGTCGGTTACGGTGGATGTAGATTTTAATCCCACGGACCCTGGAGCTGTCACGGGGAGCCTGTCAATTTCCAGCAACGCGACAAACTCGCTGGTAAAGCTCGGATTATCGGGCACTGGCGTTGCGGAGGTCAGAACCCACAAGGTCGCGCTTAACTGGCAGCCCAGCGCTTCCGCGGTGATCGGATATTTCGTTTATCGAGGTCCTGCAGCGAGCAGCTTGTCGAAGTTGACTGGATCCGTCGATCCGTCCCCCAGCTATACCGATACGAGCGTCGCTGGGTGGTCAAACTTACGTCTACGCAGTGACGTCGGTGGATTCGAACAACATTGAGAGCGCGCGATCGAGCCCGCTCTCCGTCACGGTACCCAGCCAATAGACACCGCGAACCTCTGTTTCTCTTTCAGAATCACGCCAGAATTTCGTCAACCAGTTCGCTCAACGCGCTCCGCGATCGCTGGAGCCGAAGTGAGCCCTGGCGATTCGATGCCCATCAGCTGCACGACACGCGGAAACTCTGGATCGCGCTCGATGATGAAATCGGTCATGGCGTTACCGTACGACACATGCGACGAACCCGGAGGAGGGGCTAACTTCGCGCGAATTCCGGAATAAGCAAGGGTGAGGTCCGAGGCTTCGATCCCAGGCAAGAGCACCTTCGCCAAGCCTACGAAGTATTCGACTGGTTCGCGATCGTGTTCGTAGTCATTCTTGTCGTCAATGTATCGCGCTGTGGGACCAACCAAGACACTGCCCCAAAGGGTCTTGGTGAGATGCGTGCCAAGACTTACGCCGTCGGTATGGGGAAGTGGATAGACGAGTCCGCGGACCCAATCCTGTTTGCCTCGCACGACCTCACAATACTCTCCGCGAACCGGATAAATCCGATGCCGGGCCATTTTTGATCCCAGCATCGCCGCGACCTCGTCAGAGAAAAGTCCGGCGCTATTCACAACGCAGCCTGCCTCAATTTCGCCTACGGAGCTGACGACGCGGACTCCGCTCGACAGAACCTCCAGCTTTTCGACCCTCGCATTCGTGACGACGTGGGCTCCGCGATCGGTGGCGACACGCGCATAAGCTTTGACAAGCTCCTCGCTCGCGACGATCCCGGTGGACGGAACCTCGATCGCCTGAACTCCTTCGATGTGCGGCTCGCGGGCGCGAATGGCCACGCGGTCAATCATTCGCAATCCGGCAAGACCATTCGTGCGCCCGGTTTCCAACAGTGCGGATAACTTGCCTTCGTCAGCGTGAGACGATGCGACGACGATCTTGCCCGTGTTGCGGTGTGGAACATTGTGCGCAGCGCAGAATTCATACGTCAGCTGATTCCCGCGCACGCAGTGCCTGGCCTTGAGCGAACCGGGACGATAGTACAAGCCGGAATGTATGACGCCGCTGTTGCGAGAACTCGCTCCCATCGCGAGCTTCGGAAGCGCTTCGAGGAGAAAAACGTCGCTCCAGCGCGAGGAGACGATGCGTGCGATCGCGCATCCCACCACGCCGCCGCCGATAATTACGATGTTTGCCCGATCGATGGGCGGTTTCCTCTCGTTACGCAGCTAGGTCGCTCAACGCGTTAATTCAGACGTCTCTAACCGCGTTCGAGCGGCCTTAAGCCTCAACTCGCAGCGCGCGACGAGCTTCGGTTTCGCCCGTTGCTCGCCTTCGGTCAGCAGATTTCTTCTGGCGCCGAGCAGATCCGAGGTCTGCGCGCGCTTAGTGCCACACTCGCCGCGCCGTGTCCACCACCAGCTTCAACTTCGCCCATTGTTCATCTTCGGTCAGCAGATTCCCCTCAGCCGTGGAAGCAAAGCCGCACTGCGGGCTCACGGCCAAATTCTCCAGCGGAAAATACTTCGCGGCTTCCTTGATCCGCCGCACCACGTCGTCGGATTTTTCGAGCTGCGCCTTCTTTGAGGTGATCAATCCGAGAACGACGATCTTGTCCTTGGGGACCAGCCGCAGGGGCTCGAACGTTCCGGCTCGATCGTCGTCATATTCCAGCAGGAACCGGTCGACTCTCAGCGCACCGAAGAGCTTCTCCGCGATTGCATCGTAGCCGCCTTCCGCGTACCAGTGGCTTCGATTGTTTCCGCGGCACAAATGAATCGCGACCGTCACGCCCGGCCGCCTCGCCGCGTCGAAACAAGCGTTGTCGGCGGCGATCGCTTCGTCGAGCGCCTCTTCCGGGTCCTGGCCCATCTCTCTCTTGATCCATTCGCGCCACTTCGGATCGAGGTAATAGCTGTAGCGCGGCGCGTCCACTTGAATATATTTCGCGCCTTCGTCCGCGAGTTGAGCCATGTCCTGCTTCATGATCTCGACGATGTCCCACAGCAGCGCCGAATGATCCTTGTAAACTTTATCGGTCACGCCTCGCTTGAAGGCGATTGCCGGGAATTGCGTGGGGCTCGGCAAAAGGATCTTGATGTCACCCGGGCTGTGCAGCTTCAGAAACGGCAACTCGCGCGCCGTCAGCGGATGCATCCTCTTTATCTTTCGGTTGACCACGCCTGTCACCGAAGCCACTTTCGGTTTCTCTTGCGACGCGTCCCAGTCTCGCGCGATCCCATCATCCGTATCGAATCCATCCACCGCGTCGGTCAGCTCGCTCATGAAATTCCGGCGCCGCAGCTCGCCGTCCGTAAAAATCTGGAATCCCAGCTCTTTCTGCTTCGCGAGCGCTTTCAAAATATATTGGTCTTCCATCGCTCTCAAACGCGACGAGTCGGTTCCGTTTGCGCGCGCCGCTAGCAGATCCGGCGGCCGCAGAAAGCTCCCCACATGATCGGCTCTATATCGGTCTTTGCATGGGTTCGTTTCTCCTTAGACTTTCGAATTCCGTACCATCGATTCACAACGCGCCGCCAAGGGCGACGCAAGAGACAACTCAACTGCCTAGCAATTGGTTCCACGCGCTGAAACGGGCGGCCTCGCAGGCCTGCGCGGATTGTCTGAGCGCTCCATCCACAAAAACACGGGCAAGAGCATGGACAGTGCCAGAAAGAAGAAAACAAATCCTCCTTCACTGTGAAGGCTCCCGGTGAGGAAACGGGGGTCCACGTAGATACTCAGCAACGTCAATGTCGCGATTCGAATCCCGTTCTTGATGAGGGACAAGGGGAGGCTCAAGAGTACCAACACCAACTTCTTCCAACCGGTTCGAAGGTATAGATGAGCCGCGAGCAGGCACGTGATGAACAGTGCCATGCTGGAACGAATGCTGCTGCATTCCTGAGCCACCTCAATTGTGACGGTCGGCAGCGCCAGGACGAAGCCATGGCGCAGAACAGGTGTCCCTACAAGTCTGAAGATTAAATATGCGATATCAGTTGAGCCTTCCTGTAGTGCCTTAATGATCCAGTTCAAGATCACATCCGGCATTGGAACCATCAGCACCAAAAAGAAAAGTGCAAATGCTCCTGCTCTCATCGCGGCGATTCCATAAAAAAAAAGAAATCCGCCGACCCACACGATGATCACCGCGATGGCTTGTCCGAACAGGGACCAATTCCCCTCTGCAGGAATCGGGCCCCGAACGGCCAGCAAGTAAAAGATTAACCCGGCGATCGCTAAACCGATCCCCGGCTTAACGCTCATCGTCGAGATCGAAAATATCTTCTGTCTTTCGACATAAAGCAGGAAAAAGGAGATGAACGGGATGAGGATGATGTGCGAACTGGATCTGTCACTAAGCGAATACCGAACCAATGCAGCCAGCGTGGTGTAGAAGGCGAGACTCGAAATCAGGACGAATGCGATGAAATAGGCGTGCGTTCTGGCGCTCGGCGTCACAGTATTGGTCGCAACCGTGGACATTAATGGATTTCCTCTACCCAAGATATTTTATCCCGTCTTGACTGCCGGGTGGCGATCTTGAACCGGAGTGTTGTCAAAACGGACCGATGAAAGTTCTGAAAGCGGTGCTGAGAATTTGAATCAGTCTAGTGTACGGGAGGCGGTAGGGACTCATACGATACGCGCCAAATCAGATTCTGCCCGTCGTCCGAAATTAGAAGAGCGCCATCTGCGGCGACGGCGAGGCCAACCATGCGCCCGTAAACCTGCCTACCTAACGGATCAGGGACAAATCCTGAAAGGAAGCGCTATGGCTCTCCCGTCGGGACTCCATCGCGAAACGGGACGAAGACGACTTGGTATCCGCTGCGAATGCGCCGGTTCCACGAGCCGTGTTCAGCAACGAAAGCGCCTTGCCGGTAGGCTGCTGGAAATTGCTGCTTTTCATAGAAGGCGAACTCCAGCGGTGCCACATGTGCACCTAAGAGAAGGTCCGGCGAGATGGTTTTCGCGACCCAATCGGGCCGGGACGCCACACGATCGTCGACATGTTGTCCGAGATACGCGTACGGCCAGCCATAAAACCCTCCTGACACCACGTGGGTGAAGAAATCAGATGGAATATCGTCTCCCAAGTCGTCGCGCTCGTTTACGGCGGCCCACAGTTTGCCGGATTCCTCATTGAAGGCAATTCCGACGGCATTCCGCAAACCGCTGGCATAGATATGCATCTGCTTCCCATCGGGATTGGCAACCAATATTGCGGCACGACGTGGGTCCGATTCGATCGAGACATTTGATCCTGACCCCACCGACACAAAGAGTTGCTTGCCGTCCGGACTGAAGGTTAACGACCGAGTCCAATGTTGGTTGTAGCCGAAGCCCGGGAGATTGAGGATCAGTTCCGCATCACCCAGCCTCTTGGAGGTCTTGGGGTCATAGCGGAAACGCACGACTTGGTTCGTGTTGGCAACATAGACGTAGTCGTCGCGAAAGGCGATTCCAAAGGGCAGATTCAAGTGATCGGCGAAGACTTCGCGAGATCTGCCCTCGGTCGCAGAGGCCGAGGTGCGCAGCACAATCACCTTCCCTGTTCCGGAATCAGCCACAAACACGTCACCATCAGGGGCGACCGCGAGCCATCGGGGTTGGTCGAACCCCGTGGCCAAGACGGACGCTTTGAATCCGGGCGGTACTTGCGGTTGGAATCCTTGCGGCAGCGGTACAACGACTGGCGCGTTGTTCGTCCGCAGCAATCTCGCCATGATGCGCGCTCGATAACCTCCCAGATTGGGGAGCATGAACAGAGCTAACACTAAGGTCACGAGGGATAGCAACGCGATGACGATTTTCTGCCATAGATCGCGCGAATGCATCGGTCACTCCACGTGCCAGCCGGAGCCGCGAACCTCGGAATCGACGTTCACGACGTTCACTACGTTCACTAATCGAGGTCTGCGGAACACTCACGGCCGGCCATTTCGGCGTCGGCTTGGGTCGATCGGACTGTAGGTACAGGAGCGCCGGTTCGCGTGCATACCCTGCAATTCTCGATTGAGTCCAGACGTGTCCCCTCGACCCTGTGTGTGCTGGCTGTCGCGTGAATGAGGGCTCGATCCGATCGCTCGAGGCGCAAAACATATCCCGCGTTTCTTCGAAATCCGTTCGTGAACGACAGCGACCTCAAAATCTCACCTAACTTGCGCTCGTTCAACCCAGACGGTTCGCCGACCCTTCCAAGGTCAGAATTAACGGCCGCAGTCACCTCACTCAACATCAGACCGCCCGACTCAGGATTTTCGTGAATGAAATGGTAGAGTACGCGTATTACCGAGACCTGCGGGGGTGACAACAGGGGCGCATGAAACTTGTCCTGTGCTTGGACCAAATCAGCCAGGTACCTGCACGCCGTCTCGTTGCCCCAGAACGGTAGGGCAAGCGCCCGATACAAATCCAAGGTTCGCCCGACCAATTTTGTTTCTGAGGGAAGTTTCGGCACTGGGGCGTTTCGAAAACGGTCGAATCGAAGATGCAGTAAACGCGTCCTTATTTCCTTCGCTCGCTGTGATATCTCTGGGTCACTCGGTCTCTTCAGATCGGTCTGCGAGGTTCTGTGCATCGGCACGATGATGCAGCGACTGTTCAGTGATTCGTCGTCCGGCAATTCGATCCACGAGAACACTTTCGGGCCGTACGCTAGGCGCGCCTTCCCTTTTCGCAGAAAAACATTTCCGGGAGCACTGCTGGTTTTCAGAAGGTGAATCAGCTCGCGCGGACGACCAGCGGTCAAGGTCTCGTCAAGCAGAACGGTCGGCCGAATGCGATGCGAAACATCGTAAAAGGCCGAAGAGCTGATGTCCACCGTCAGCAAGCCCCGGTAGCAAAGCAAATTGAGAGTTTGCATTGCGGTCGTCTTTCCTGAACTCGGGGGACCGACGAGCGCCAGATACGGGGCCATGGGCAATTTTTCAGGCAACCAAGTGCTAATCACGAATGCACTTGTCAACGCCCGCGACTCCCACTCCAGATCAAGGCAGTCGCCTAGGATGTTGATTAAGTCTGTTATGAGATCCGGAATTGAATCACAAGCATTCGCGCCTGAAGCAAGATGTACGTGTCTCAGAATCTCATCAGCCCGGGAGAGTGGCATCAGAATCCTGCCGCGGTCCTCGATCCTATCGGTGTAGCGTACGGACTTATCGGAATACACGGCGAGCAGAGTCTTCGTTGCGTCGTCAGGATGCTCGATCATTTCGACAAGCGAGCCATCTGCAAGCTCCGCGAAGTCGATTTCTACAATTGCTGCCCGATTCATCTAAGCCAACCTCGTTCCGTGTCCGAGTGTTCAATGCGCCTCTGTTCCAAAAAAAACGGCGACGGACCGCTTCGGCTCCGCCGCGCGCTCCCCGTCGCACCTACGAGTAAGTCAGTAATCGAACTACGCGTGTAGTTTAACGACACTCCAGAAGACTTGTCAAGCCTGATACAACAGCGGCAAAGTCAGCTCTTTGACCGCGGTTCGAGGTAAGAAGAGAACAGCCGGGCAGGTAGTATGACCATGTACGCAGGCCGTTACCTGTACAAGTAGCCGACGCATTTCGGCAGTCGATTACATCTAGGCAACCGCTGATATCGATGAAAGCCTAAATCAGGTCGCGAGCCGACCGTTCGACGATCTCTTTTGAGAGGCACAGCTCATCGTTGAGCCGGTTATCGAGGTTTAGGCGCGAATTGGCCCGAAGCTTACCCCGATTTCGGGAAGGGCCGCGGGCATCCTGGGTTTGAATTTCGGAATTGTGACTAGACTTACTGACGCGGTACTCTTGATCCGAAATAGATTTCAACAGGATCTATTCCTCACCCGTAAGAAGCCACTCCAACGATTTATTAAATTCTCGACTGAGCGCGAGGAGCACTTCTGCTCCAATTTCTCCCTGGCCATTTTCGACAGTTGAGAGGTAACCCTGGCTAACTCCAATCCGACGGGCCAGATCCGCTTGTGTCGTATCGAACCCTCTAAGTTCCCTAATTCTCCTCCCAACTAGCTTCCACTCGATCGACACGACTTTGGTCCGCGCGTTTTGCCTTGACATGATATCGTTTTAGATATAAAATATCTCTATAGGAATCGACCATACACCATCATGCGAGTAAGGGTCGACATGCAACGTTCCTGTTTTACATCGCGTAGGCTGCCCGTTGCAATGGAGGAAATGCAACCCGATTCTCCCCAGAGCTGGGGCTATTTTCTTACTTTCAACACCAAGGAGGAATCATGAAGAGGAATGTTGTTGGTTTTCGCTCCAATCTGAAACTCGCGCGCCAATTGTGGGGCGAACCTTCACGCGTGGCCCTCCGCGGCCTTCGGGAGCTGACAGCAAGGCATGCTCTGTCAGTGTCTGCGGGCGATCTGCAGTTCTTGGATGGTCGATGGTACGTAACGCACGCTGGCTTGCTTAGGACTGCTCAGCGCAGGCGGTGTCACGGCATCCGCAGTTCCCTTCAAAAGGATGTATCCGACCCCATCGCCAACCGCTGGGTGTTCAAGGCGACGGTTTACAAAACTGCAAGCTCTAGAGGTTTTGTCGGCTACGGGGATGCCGACCCGTCGAACGTTTCCGCGCTCGTGCGCGGGGCCGAGATGCGCATGGCCGAGACCCGAGCGGTTGATCGCGCTCTTCGGAAGGCCTACGGAATCGGGCTGTGCTCTGTTGAGGAGTTGGGATCGTTCTCCGGCCCACCACGACCTGCTGCCGCATCGTCGCATTCCAATGGGTCTCACCGTTCAAACGGTTCGAACAACGGTCACCCTCGGCTCCGAGACCAGCTCTGCCTTCTGATCCGAAAGTACGAACTCGATCCCGTTCGAGTTAAACGTTACGCCGCTGATTTCTGCGGAACTGAGGCCCTGCGTGATGCTGGCCGGGACCTGGTCGAGTCCTTTATTACTACTCTGGCTGACCAGGCAGCCAAGGACCGTAATGGCTTGATTTGCAAGTTGAACAGCTATGACAGTACCGAGGCGGTGCGATCATGAAGAGACATATCCCAGGTCTCCATACCGAGTCCAAGAACGCTGAGGATTATCTCGAGGGACTGTTTCTCGTTCGCGTGGATCGCGTGAATTACAGGTGGCATCCACAGAAGCCGTGTTACTTGATCCGTTTTGTCGTGCTCGAACCCGAGGGACTTCGCTCTCGCCATATTGCCGGGCGACTTTATTGCACTCCCAAGGCTCTTTGGCGACTCAACTGGTTCCTTCGCGACTTCGGATACGACACAGATTTGCTTGGGCGGGATGAGGTGGATGAAAGAGCTTTCATCGGACTTAAGGGAGTGGTTCGAACTTCGCGCAAGACACTCGCCGGTCGGAGTTTTCAGAATCTGGACGGATTTGCTCCTTCCACCGATTGGGAGAGCCTGTCGACCGATCGGGGCGACAGAATTCGTGGAGAGAAGGACGGTTCTAATGACTTACAGCTACACACAGATTAGCCAGTACCTTCGCTGTCCGCGAAGCTACCGCTATCGGTATCTCGATGGCTGGCGAGAAAAAGACACGCGCGCGGCGATGGTCTTCGGCCGCTGCTTCGAGACTGCGCTAGGTGCCTACTTCCGTGGAGACGACTCAACCGCGGTGCTTTTCAAGGAGTGGGGTGCGTTCCGGGACTCTCCCTTCGAATACAAGAAAGGTGATTCCTGGGATCGTCTGGTCCACCAGGGGGTCCACCTGCTCCAGAAATTCGCACAGGATGATCGCGTTCAGGTTCTCCGGCCTCAGGAGAAACTACAGGTCAAGCTGCTCCGAACGCTGCCCGGAAATAATGAGTTCGTTTCTTACATCGATGCTCTCGGCAAGCTGGATGGCAAGGAGTGTTTAATTGATTGGAAGACCACTACCAGTCGTTATGCCGAAGAGCCTCAGGCTTTACTGACCTTGGATCCTCAGCTCATTTGCTATTCCTGGATCAGTGGTATATCCGACGTGGCATTCGTTGTGTTCGTGCGAAAGCAGCAGCCTGAGATTCAATACCTGAAAGCATCGATCTCGGAAGACCAGCGCCGCGAGTTTGGTCAGCTCGTCGAGACGACGGTTGGCCAGGTCGAAAGCGGTCAGTTTCTTGGCCACAGCGGCATTCGATTCCCGCAGAACGGTTGTGTCAACTGTTCGCACCTGGGGCTATGCCTGAACAATCAGCAATTGGTCGACATCAATTTGATTCGAAAACCCGGAGCGAGCGACCTTGATTGGCTTGACGAACTTGTGGGGTAACGGACTGCCGCAGGTGGAGCCGAAACTCAATCATCGCCGAGCCCTGTTCGTCTTGGGAAAGATCGACGAAATTCTGTCCTGGGAGCGAGGCGTTGAGCAGGAAAAGGACTCTCGCTTTGTAGACCTCGGTCGCTATCTATGTGAAATACGTTCAGGGCAGTACTGGCGTGTCGACAAACTGAAGTCCTTTGACGAGTTCCTGGAGAAGAAGTTCCCTGAATCGCGACGCAAGGCGTATTACCTGATGACGATCCACGAACAACTGCCGAAGCAGGCTCGTCACGATCTGAAACAGCTGGGTTGGACCAAGGCTGCTGAGCTGGCGAAGGTTGCGCGCCGGGATGGTCAGAATTTCGATTGTGCAACCTGGTTGCACACTGCAAGGGAAATGCCGAAGGACGAATTCAAAAGGGCCGTAGAGCGGCATCTAACCGGGCAAGAAACGGAAGCATGGGAGATTATCTACTTCAAGCTCTATAAGAGCCAGCTACCGGTCATGGAGCAGGCTCTTGAGACAGCGGCTCTCATGCTGGGAAGCGATAAATCTCGTGGTTACTGCCTGGAGATGATTTGCGCCGACTTTCTCGCGGGCGCGAACCTAGATCCTGCGGACCCGAATGCCCTTGAAAATTCATTTCGCCGTCTTTTTGAATCTCTTCCGCCCGTCAAGAAAAAAGAATTCATAGAGCACGCACAAATATGACTCGTCATTTTCGGGCCAGACGACCGCGCCTGCAATTAGATGAGCGATCCTACAAACGGTTGCGCGAACGCGTGCTCAATCGGGACAGGTGGCGCTGCCAACGCTGTGGTTCTCTGCGAAACCTCCAGGTTCATCATATTCGTTCGCGCAGTTCGCTCGGAGATGATGTAGAGGAAAATCTCATCACTTTATGCGCTCGTTGTCACGGACAAATCCATTTAGGCCGATAGCACTACCTTCCAGAGGGCCTGAGCGGAACAATGTCGATAGGTTTGTCCTTCAAAGCTGGGCGGGGTTGGAAATCAAGAGGGAAATCCCAAATCAACCGACGTGGCCCCCTGCAACGAGCCGTTTGGGAAAAGCAACAGGCATGCCGGGTAGCAAACTTTTGGAGATCGAGTTCGGGTCGAACCTAGAGTCACCGACCAGAATCCGGCGGCAGAGGTCTTTTATCGGAACTCCAGTTTCCGCCTCTTTCAACACCCCGACGATCCACTCTTCACTAAAATGGCTCCTTTTCATGTCATTGGTCCTCTCGTGGTTTCGTGCCCAAAAAGTCAGGTCTTGGCTCGACTATATTTCGTGGAAAGGTCATCGTCATGATATAGTACGGGCGTTTCCTGGTTATCGATGAGCGCGTGTCGCGCTCACCCTACTCAGGTTTATGGGGCGGTCGTTCACCCTTGATGAGTGTGTATTAACGTGCGCACCCCTGCCTGTGCACGTAATTTTTCCCAAATTATGTATAGAGCGTCAGAGAAGGACTGATTACTTCCGGATCCCAGATTCGGGAGTAGGTCCCTCTTCGGCTGTTCCCCAAAGTCCGGTCGAGCGGAAGCGGAGCACTTAAGGAGATTCTCCTGTGCAGGTATACGGAAAACGGTTGGGCGGGCTCTTCGTGCGGATTCTTTTGCTGGTCTTGAGCGCGGGAGTTTTTTACGAGGCGAGCGCCGCGAGCGCTTCTGTGCAGACGATTGCAAAGGCAGCTCCTGGAACGGCGAGTTCGTTGTCCGTGCCCTTTCCCGCAAACACCGGCACGGGCGATCTCATTTTGGTCGCATTCGATTTCGATACCAACTCGACGCCTTCCTCCGTCACTGACTCCCAAGGCAACGTGTTTATTGAGGTGGGAGCTCAATTGACCTCTCCGGCCAGTGTTCGCAGCCGGGTCTACTATGCCAAGAACATCAAAGGCGGCGCCGATACGGTCACCGTCAATCTGTCCGCCAATTCTGCCTATATTGAACTCTATCTTACCGAATACTCGGGCGTGGATCCGACCAATCCGATCGATGCGCAGGCGGGTGCCGTGGGCAATCCGGGTGCAGTATCCAGCGGGAACGCGACCACGACGATGGCGGGAGACGAGATCTACGGCTACTGTGTGGGAGACTGGGCCTGCACGGCGGGAACTGGGTTCGTGGCGCGCTCAACGCTGAACAACAATCTGATCGAGGACAAGACCGCGGGCAACCCGGGCACCTATGCTGCGACTGGCACGGCGAACAACGGCTGGGCAATGCAGATGGTGGCGCTCAAACCTTCTTCGTCCTCGGACACCACATCTCCTTCCGTGCCTACGAATCTTTCGGCGACGGCGGTGTCGTCCTCTCAAATCAACCTTGCATGGACTGCTTCGACGGATAATGTTGGGGTGGCAGGATATCGCGTTTTCCGGAATGGCGCGCAGATCGGGACGACAACGGCTACGTCCTACACGGATACAAACCTGGCGGCTTCCATTACATACTCTTATGCTGTGGCGGCCTACGACGCATCAGGAAACGTTTCTGCGCAGTCGGCGCCTGTAAATGCCACAACTTTTCCATTGGATACGGTGCCGCCTTCTGTACCGACCAATCTCTCCGGTACTTCCCCGCTTCCCACGCAGGTGAATCTTTCCTGGAGCGCTTCGACGGACAACGTCGGAGTAGCGGGATATAAGGTCTTCCGCAACGGCTCTCAGGTGGCTACGACCAGTGCAGCGTCATATAGTGACACCGGCCTTGCTGCTTCGACTACTTACACATATACGGTCTCTGCGTTCGATGCCGCCGGCAACGTTTCTGCCCCGAGCGGTCCGTTCGTTATTACTACCGCACCCGCGGTCAGTGGGGTCGCCTATCCCTTAAAGCTAAGCAGCAACAGTCGCTACCTTGTGGATCAGAACAATGTGCCGTTTTTCATAACCGGAGAAGACGGCTTTCTTGTTTCGCTGATGCTGTCGAATGCGGACGTCAATACGTATCTTCAGGATCGGGCATCGCGCAATTTCAACGCCATCTGGGTGGGGCTTACCGACCAGCTCGACCAAAACAACGCGCCTCGGGACTCTTTCGGCAACGTTCCGTTCAGCGGTACGTGGTTCAGCGCAACGGAAGTGCCAGCGTATTGGGCTCATCAGGATTACGTGATCCAGCAGGCGGCCGCCAATGGAATCACAGTGTTCCTGCAGCCTTCATTCACTGGGAATGCGGATAGTCAAACGTCGTACGACACGCCAGCGCTGCTCGCTGCTTCCGACGCCACGGTCACGGCTTACGGAGCTTTCGTTGGCAACCGGTACAAGAGTTACGACAACATTGTATGGGTGCTCGGCGGTGACTACGACCCGTCGCAGGCGGCGATCAAGCAAAAGATCGCGGATCTTGCGACCGGCATCGTTTCCGCCGATCCTAATCACCTAATTACGCTCGAGGCCTGCCGTAATTGTTCCCCCGCAAACCAGTCGAGCCTCGATAATTACGGGGCGTCGCCACCATCCTGGTTGGGAATCAACTGGGTTTACGCCGTACAGTCCTCCGTGAACGCAAGTTGCCAGACGAACTATGCGCGCTCCCCTTTCCTTCCCCCCGTGCTTGGCGAGGATTGGTACGAGCTTGAGCACGGCATGACAGGATTCAACGTGAGGCAGGAAGGTTACTGGGAGACGCTCGGCGGTTGCTATACGGGCCGGCTTTTCGGGAATGGGCCTATCTGGTCGTTTAACGCAACTAACGGAGGAAGTTCGACGCCTTCTTGGCAGAGCCAACTCGGTTCTCCGGGATCGCTAGCCCAGGAATACCTCGGACAGCTCATGCGGTCTCGGGAGCATTGGCTGATGGCTCCTGACACGACTCACTCCGTATTGACCGCAGGATTCGGCTCGGGCTCGACGCTCTCGGTCGCCGCTCGAACCACGGACGGACAAACCATCATCGCCTATTTCTCGGACGGGAATAGCACGGCCAAGACGATCAATATGAGCAAGATCACGTCCGCGAGTTCAACCGCCAAGGCATGGTGGTATAACCCGCAGACCTCAGCGGCAACCATGATTGGGACATTTCCGAACAGCGGCTCGCAAAGTTTCACGGCGCCGGACGGCAACGACTGGGTGCTGGTCGTCGATGACGCCTCGGCCAACCTCCCGGCGCCAGGCACTGGAAGTGGTTCGGCGAGCCCCTCGGTAGCCATTTCCACGTTAATTTGCTCACCCACCACTCTTACCTCCGGGGCGGGATCGACTTGCACGGTCACCTTGAATCAGGCTTCCCCGTCCGGCGGCACCGCTGTTGCTCTGACGGACTCCAACACCAACGCTCTAGTCGTGCCGACATCAGTCACCGTTGCGTCTGGCGCTTCCGCCACCACATTCTCCGTCACGGCGGGCACGTTGACTACGCCGCAGTCGGCGACAGTCACTGCCGCGCTAGGTGCAAGTTCCGCTTCGGCCTCGTTCTCATTGCAGGCTCCCGTGCTACTGACTAGCCTGACCTGTTCTCCTACCACGTTGGCTTCCGGCACGGCAGCGACCTGTACTGTCACTTTGAATCAGGTCTCCTCGTCCGGCGGCACCGCTATTGCTGTGACGAATTCCAACCCCATCGCTCTAATCGTGCCAGCATCGGTCACCGTTGCGTCTGGCGCTTCCACGGCTACGTTCGCCGCTACTGCTGCTATCGTGACTGCGTCGCAATCGGCCACCGTCACCGCCACGCTTGGAAACAATTCTTCGTCTGCTCTTCTCACGATTTATTTCGTTGATACTATCCCACCATCCGTTTCGATTTTGTCTCCTGTCGCCGGACAGACGGTGAGCGGCACAACAACGCTCTCCGCCAGTGCCTCTGACAACGTAGGAGTCGCCTGGGTGCAATTCAAAGTTGACGGCGTGAACACTGGCCCTCAGATCGCCTCGGCGCCTTACAATTACTCACTCGTCACAACGTCGCTCACGAATGGGACTCATGCGATCGCGGCGGTCGCCAGCGATTTTGCCGGGAATACGACGACTAGCGCGGCGATCAGTGTCATCGTGAACAATGTTTCAAAACCGGTCTCCTTCGTCCAGGTTGCGGCCAAAGCAACTCCCGGAACGGCGAGTTCGTTGTCCGTGCCTTTTCCCGCAAACACCGGCGCGGGCGATCTCATTTTGGTCGCATTCGATTTCGATACCAACTCGACGCCTTCCTCCGTCACTGACTCCCAAGGCAACGTGTTTATTGAGGTGGGAGCTCAATTGACCTCTCCGGCCAGTGTTCGCAGCCGGGTCTACTATGCCAAGAACATCAAAGGCGGCGCCGATACGGTCACCGTCAATCTGTCCGCCAATTCTGCCTATATTGAACTCTATCTTACCGAATACTCGGGCGTGGATCCGACCAATCCGATCGATGCGCAGGCGGGTGCCGTGGGCAATCCGGGTGTAGTATCCAGCGGGAACGCGACCACGACGATGGCGGGAGATGAGATCTACAGCTACTGCGTGGGAGACTGGGCCTGTACGGTGGGTTCTGGGTTCACAGCGCGCTCAACGCTGAACAACAATCTGATCGAGGATAAGACCGCGGGCAACCCGGGCACCTATGCTGCGACTGGCACGGCGAACAACGGCTGGGCAATGCAGATGGTGGCGCTGAGAAGGGCGCAGTAGGAAGGTGGTGCAGTGGTCAACAATGGAGTCAAGCCTAGTCTCGGCTTCCAATCAACTGGATTTCGCGGTATGGCCGAGTCTGTGCTGGGAATCGATCGAGTGAATGGCGAAGTTCTCGAACGGTGTTTAGTACCTTCGGCACGCGACGCAGAACGGTAACCGGACTACTCCTCATTTCAGCAATGGTCACGGGAATCTCTGCTATCGCAAAACCGAGGCGCCACGCGAGCAAGACTATTTCCGTCTGAAAGATCTCATCAGTAGTAATTGCGGCGTCGCATAGTTTCCTGGCACAGGCAGCATCCATGCTTTTTAGACCGTGCGTATCGGTTCCCGGATAGCCGACGAGACACCTCAGAAGAAAATAGTTGTAGAGGGCCGTAAGAACCCGACGTTTGAGCGGGCGCCTGTCAGAGGACTCGGGGTGTCTCTTGGAACCCACAATGACGTCGGCTTTTTGAGAATGAAAAAGCGCAATGGACCGCGATACGAATGCCGCACTGAGTAGGTCGCATTCCAGGATCGAAAGATGCGTCCCTCTGCTTTCCAACATTCCGGTCTTGATCGCCTCACCGTAACTCCCCCGCGAGATACTATGTATCCGAAGAAGGCCCGGGAAACGAGACTGAACTCGCCGGCAGGCATCGAGGGTGCCGTCGGTGGAGCCGTTCTCAACGATCAAAATCTCTTCAAGAACCTCGGAGATCTCGGCCGGGAGGCTTTCAATGAATCCACTTACCAGGCGTTCGATGTTCGGAGCTTCGTTGTGGGCGGGGATAATGATGCTGTATCGCATCATCGTGCCTCCAAGACTGCAGCTCGTGCAGACTCCATCGAATCCTCCATGCTGGTATAGTCCCACAGGCCATACCGCCCGATCGGGTGAACGTCAAAAGCACGCAATCGCTCGAGGATTACCTCCACGGTCCTGTCGCGGTCAGGAGTGTGATGAACGTACGCGTGGCGTATGACATGCGTTACGACGCAGGTAATGTTCCGACTTTCGATCCAGCCGAGGTCCTCCAAGGACTTCATCACTTCCGGTTGAAGGGAGTCGACCAGGTTGACGCGATCGACTTCCTCCGAACGTAACCCAACCTCCACGTAGAGGGAGCTATAACCAGGTGCGCAAGTACCCTGACCGATGTTGGAATAGAACCCCACGCGATAGAACGGAATCGCACGATCGGGAACATAGAGCCAATGAAGGTCTTCGAATTCACGGCGTAACGGCCCCCGTAACCCAATGTTGAAGCTGACTGTCGAACTGTGTGACAACGCAGATGCTTCACGAATCAGTTCCGGATCACCCGTGATCTCGCACAAGGATTTCAGCGGGATACTGGAGAACATAACGTCCCAACCAAGGGTGCCCTGAGTTCTGGTGCGAAGGGTCTTGCTTCGAAGATCGACAGCAACCACATCCGAATTCATAGAGCATCCTTCGATTCCGGTGCGTAGTCCCCGAACAATGCTCTCGATCCCCCCGGTCTTGGGATACCAGAACGTTGAGTTGTAGTTCGTTATGTCCTTGGAGGCGCCAGTAATTCCGAGACGTACGAGTTTTTCATCCGGGGCGGGGAAAAAACGACGAACTGCATGCCTCGACAGACGGTCCAGCTCGATCGCCATGGTTTTTTCATTTTGCGGAATTAGGAAGACATCGGCTAGTGCCTGCCCAAAGCCGCTGACGATGTAGTCGCGAAACGTTGCGGTCCCCATACTCGCAAGCGTGCGACTCTCATATGAATCGACGCATTGCCTAAACAAATTGGGAGGCAGCTCCGCAAGGTTGTATTGAATCGGGGCGGTAATCAGCTTCCCACCGACAAAGCAGCATGAGCGGCGGGTGATTCGAGACCACTCCTTGTTGTCGAGGTGCGCATACGGAATGTCGCCCGGCGTCGGATAACGGCTGAGATGAAGAAAATGTCCGGTATAGTCGAAACAAAATTCGCCCACTGCGACAGTTCGAGTCAATCCCCCGAGAGTCGGGCATTTTTCGAGCAGCACGTACTTCGCCTGCTGCTCGTGGAGGGTCTGCGCGGCTGTCAAGCCGGAAATACCCCCTCCCAAAACAACTGCCATCGTTTTTCGCTGAGCTGTCATGTTTTGCCTGCGGATAGTCAACAGATCTGTGCCCGAAGCAACCTAGGGACCAGTTTTGCGCGAATTGCGAAGATTCCAATCCAAGAAGCTGTCGTGTCTGAGATCAAGGGTAGTCTGACCATCATCAAGTTTCCCTCCCGCTAACGTCTCCGACGCAAAATCGGGCCGCCGATGCGCCAAATACAACCCGCAACCTTTGGTGAAAAGCACTGGTTCTACTTCCCAGTTATCGCTAAGTTCGCTAAGAATTATCCGATCCTCGCTGGCATAGATGTGGCTGAATATGATCCATTCCCTAGTCGTCCCCGGGCGAAGGTTCGCCAAAATTTCTGGAACGTATTCTCGCGGAACGTCCCTGTGGAAGTCGCCGTACGTAAAGCGCTCGTCGCGTTCCTTGATGTAGAAGTCGACAGCAGGCACGGCTCCGGAATAAACATAAACACCATCTCCGGGTTCGATATGACTGCGTAACCCAGCCAAAATGCCTTGTATGGCTTCCACCTCTGCGTAAGGCGCCATGGAGCGAATCTGGACGGCGCCAGATATGATCACGACACCGACAATTGCCGTCAGTCCCAGGGCTTTCAAGTGTCCCGCGAAGTGATTCACGGACTGGACGCAACTCTCCGCGGCTAGCAAACACAAGACCGGCGCGAGAAACAGGCATTGTCGAATGGCACCATATGGGTAAACCCTGAATGTTGCGCAGATCAAAGTGATCCCGAATGACGTCAACGCCAGAACGACGACTGGAGAGACGGCTCGCGCTCGAACTGACCAAACAACATGAAGACTGATTGCCACCGCCGAAATCAAGGCCGCGGCGAGGCCTGGCAAAAGAAACGTGAATATATGGTGGGTATTTGACAAAACAAAAGCCGGCAAGCTTGATCCGCGATGGAAGTAACTGTCTTCGAGGTACCAAGCTTTCTCTCCCCACTGGTAGCGAAGAGTCAGAAAAAAAGACAACACGCCACCCATGCCGAGGAAAAGTGCCCCTTCGACTGTCTCAACAATTTTCTTCTTCGCTTGGGTATGAAAAATAGCCAGGATAAAGAGGGCTGCCAGAATGCCGAAAGCGAACAGAACTAATCCGTATTGGATGAAGGGGGCGACGAAAAGAGCTGAGTAGAGCCCAATTCTCGCGCGTCGCTCCTCGGTGCCCGAAGTATAGGAGATGAAAAAATACAAGAGTAGCGTCGCATACATGACACCAAGAGAGTATTCGCGCACTTCCTGTGCGTAGCGAATCTGGGCAGCCGACACACTTAGCAGCAGAGCCGCTAGTAACGCGGTCTTCCGATCAACGGAAGGAATCGTGGCCAAGTACAGCATTATGACGATCGCGAGAACGCTGGCCACAAGTGACGGCGTACGCACAGCAAGGGGTCCCGCGCTCACCTTTTCGACGGCATAGAGAATTAGTGGGTCAACGATGGGCGCGCTATGTAACCCCCGCGTTAGCGCGAGAGTCTGTGCCAAGGTGCCCCGCGAGACATTGGCAGCGATCGCCTCATCAATCCAAAGACTGCGCCAGCCGAGGTGATAGGCGCGCGGAGCAACACCGAGCAGAACGATGGCCACGGCGGCACAGAGAAACGCGCGACTCCCGGGTGTTCTAGGCAAAGTGCGTGCCTGGGGGGACTCGCTCATTCCAGTTGTCGTTAGTAGATGATGCATGGTGACCATGCCAGAAAAGGATTGTGAGAGTTTGCAATCGAGCTGGTCGCCGTTGACGAAATCAACGAATACGCGATTCTGTTGTAACAGGGTGTGGCAACACTGACCAAGGTTGGCTCATCACTATCCGAGAAAGCGAATGAGTTAGAATCGCGGCCGACGAGGTCGCTCATCGCCGACTGCAGAGGTCTAGTATTGGTTTGCGGCTATATCCTGTTGCGACCGATAGTCCTGGGTCTTTCTGCCTTTGGCCAGCGCCGATCGGTGCCCATGTGGAAGCAATCTTCGACTCCACAAAACAGAACTCCCTGGCGCCGGGAGGTTGGCCGAGGCGTCATCGACGACCAGCACCCAGTCGTTGCCGTCCGGCGCCGTGAAACTTTGCGAGCCGCTGTTCGGAAATGTCCCAATCATGGTTGCCGCTGAGGTCTGCGGGTTATACCACCATGCCTTGGCGGTTGAACTCGCGGACGTGATCTTGCTCATATTGATCGTCTTGGCCGTGCTATTCCCGTCCGAGAAATAGGCGATGATGGTTTGTCCGTCCGTGGTTCGAGCGGCGACCGAGAGCGTCGAGCCCGAGCCGAATCCTGCGGTCAATACGGAGTGAGTCGTGTCAGGAGCCATCAGCCAATGCTCCCGAGACCGCATGAGCTGTCCGAGGTATTCCTGGGCTAGCGATCCCGGAGAACCGAGTTGGCTCTGCCAAGAAGGCGTCGAACTTCCTCCGTTAGTTGCGTTAAACGACCAGATAGGCCCATTCCCGAAAAGCCGGCCCGTATAGCAACCGCCGAGCGTCTCCCAGTAACCTTCCTGCCTCACGTTGAATCCTGTCATGCCGTGCTCAAGCTCGTACCAATCCTCGCCAAGCACGGGGGGAAGGAAAGGGGAGCGCGCATAGTTCGTCTGGCAACTTGCGTTCACGGAGGACTGTACGGCGTAAACCCAGTTGATTCCCAACCAGGATGGTGGCGACGCCCCGTAATTATCGAGGCTCGACTGGTTTGCGGGGGAACAATTACGGCAGGCCTCGAGCGTAATTAGGTGATTAGGATCGGCGGAAACGATGCCGGTCGCAAGATCCGCGATCTTTTGCTTGATCGCCGCCTGCGACGGGTCGTAGTCACCGCCGAGCACCCATACAATGTTGTCGTAACTCTTGTACCGGTTGCCAACGAAAGCTCCGTAAGCCGTGACCGTGGCGTCGGAAGCAGCGAGCAGCGCTGGCGTGTCGTACGACGTTTGACTATCCGCATTCCCAGTGAATGAAGGCTGCAGGAACACTGTGATTCCATTGGCGGCCGCCTGCTGGATCACGTAATCCTGATGAGCCCAATACGCTGGCACTTCCGTTGCGCTGAACCACGTACCGCTGAACGGAACGTTGCCGAAAGAGTCCCGAGGCGCGTTGTTTTGGTCGAGCTGGTCGGTAAGCCCCACCCAGATGGCGTTGAAATTGCGCGATGCCCGATCCTGAAGATACGTATTGACGTCCGCATTCGACAGCATCAGCGAAACAAGAAAGCCGTCTTCTCCGGTTATGAAAAACGGCACATTGTTCTGATCCACAAGGTAGCGACTGTTGCTGCTTAGCTTTAAGGGATAGGCGACCCCACTGACCGCGGGTGCGGTAGTAATAACGAACGGACCGCTCGGGGCAGAAACGTTGCCGGCGGCATCGAACGCAGAGACCGTATATGTGTAAGTAGTCGAAGCAGCAAGGCCGGTGTCACTATATGACGCTGCACTGGTCGTAGCCACCTGAGAGCCGTTGCGGAAGACCTTATATCCCGCTACTCCGACGTTGTCCGTCGAAGCGCTCCAGGAAAGATTCACCTGCGTGGGAAGCGGGGAAGTACCGGAGAGATTGGTCGGTACAGAAGGCGGCACCGTATCCAATGGAAAAGTTGTGGCATTTACAGGCGCCGACTGCGCAGAAACGTTTCCTGATGCGTCGTAGGCCGCCACAGCATAAGAGTATGTAATGGAAGCCGCCAGGTTTGTATCCGTGTAGGACGTAGCCGTTGTCGTCCCGATCTGCGCGCCATTCCGGAAAACGCGATATCCTGCCACCCCAACATTATCCGTCGAAGCAGTCCATGCAAGGTTGATTTGAGAGGACGACACCGCCGTCGCCGAAAGATTCGTAGGCACGGAAGGTGCGGTCGTATCCGGAAGAGTTGTGGCAGTTGCAGTCGCCGACTGCGCCGAGACGTTTCCGGCGGAATCGTAGGCGGCCAACGTGTAGGAATACTTCGTCGAGGGAGCCAAGCCTGTATCCGCGTACGAAGTGGTGGCTGTGGTCCCAATTTGCGAGCCATTCCGGAAAACCCTATATCCCGCCACGCCAACGTTATCCGTCGAAGCGGTCCATGCAAGGTTGATCTGAGAGGACGACACGGCCGTCGCCGAAGGATTCGTAGGGACAGAAGGAGGCGTCGAATCCGGCGGCGACGCGGGTTCAGAGTTCCGGCCGCTGCAGCCAGATAGGACGACAATAAGGACCAGACAAACTAGGAGTGGGGCTGCGCGCTTAGCCAATTTAGATAAGCTCCTTGACGTATGGCACATTTACTTTCGATTGCGCCGGACGGAGAACGCTAACGGGGCAATGTGCGCTGAGAATGCCGAGAAGAGTCGGGTGACTTCACACCCTCTGGCTGGGTTAGCCGTTCGGCACCAAGCATTGCTTGCGCGCGCTTCTCTCGGCCTATAATCCGGGCCTCGATCGCTTTGCCCCACAGAATATTTAAGCGCCAGCGTGCTCGAAAAACGGCGTCGCGCCGACAGAAGACCCAGGCCGCGGCCATCAAGAAGACTTCCCTCGGGAAGTCGCGAAAGAGGTGTCGTGGCACGTCTCCCCACAATTTCGGATCGGGGAATAGCTGCTTATGACCTAGACGTTGCAACCCGCGACCGAAACGAATCGCACGTTTGAAGACCCACGCCTTGTTCAGTTGACCCTGGCGTACGAAGTGTTCCACGACGGCTCCTCGGACGCGCCATGCTTTGTGGCCCTGCAGCTCAAGTCGCAGGAGCAGCTCGGTTTCGCTACCCATCGGATAATCGGAGCCTCGCGGTCCTATGGCTGGATCAAAGCGGATTCCTGATCCGAAAATACTGGCGCGAATCGCCATGTTTGGCCCGTATACCAAGGACGAAGTAATGGGACCTTCCGGCTGTGATGGGTCTGTGATTGTAAACGTGGGCGATAGATGCGCCCACTCGATCCAAACCGGAGGCGAGATTTCCCATCGCGGCACGACCGCCCCGCCGAATATCGAATATTCCGATTGTGAGTCGGCCGCTTTCCGCAGTTGTTTTAGCCAGTCGGCGCGCGGGAACGCGTCGTCGTCGGTGAATACGATCAAATCCCCTTCCGCTAAACCAAGCCCGGCGTTCAACGCATGATTTTTCCCGAGCGTTGGTTCCGAGACATAATGCAACGGAAGGCGGCCGCGAAACGAGGCAAGAACCTCTGGGGTTTGATCCGTGCTGCCGTTGTCGACGACGACGAGCTTCCACCCTAAGGGAGGCGCCTCCAGCTGGCAATACGCCTCCAAGGCATCGCGTAAGATGGACGCCCGATTTCTGGTCGCCAGAAGAACTGTCAACATCGCGTTATGGCGTCCGGTCTCGAGGGCTTTCGTGAACCCTTGAAAGAATCATAAAGACGCATGCAAGTCGCGCCCGGATTCGCTAGGAGGCGCGCCAATGCCAAGCAAAAATGCTTCGCCAGAGCTGCCTTTTCAAGCCGCAGCCCGCCGGAACTTAGAACCGACTTGTGGAATCGCCAGAATGCAGCACGCCTGTCCACCAAGAGGCGTCCCGCAAGAAACCTGTAATAGTCGGATTTGGCTTTGGGGAGAACGCGGCCCAGTTCCTCTTCTCCAAGGTAGATCGATCCGAACTTGTGGACCTGCACAAGCCGATCCAAAACATCGGGATTAAAATCAATGACCCGCCCACGAATCGAGTCGTCGTCTACTCGGCTAAATGAGAGAATTTGATGAATGAATCCGAAATTCCACGACTGCAATATACGATAGCAGGCGTCGGCATCGTCGAAAAAGGTCCGCTCATCGTAAAATGGCGAGTTATTGCGCACGACATCCGACCGGTATAGCACGGTCGTTGGTGTCCCGAAGGCAAATTGGGTAGCCGTCAATTGCAACCGACAGATCTCACGCCCTGAGATGACGGTCTTGCTGCAGGGAACCGCCTCACCCAAAACGTGGCTTCCTTTGAGGCGATAGGAGCTGACAATTCCGATGGACTCGTCCGACTCGGCCAGCGCGACCATGCGGTCTAGGCACTCCGGGTAGATCCAGTCGTCCGCCTGGACAATCTTGCAGTACTTAGTGTCGGGCGAGATACAGGATAGGGCGAAGTTGTAGTTCGCGACCTGCGATAGATGAGATTTTGTACGGATCAGGCGTATCTTCGACGGGAATCGCAACGCGTAATCCTTCGCCAGCTGACTCGAGCCATCCTCACTGCAATTGTCCACGAGTATGTATTCCCAACTCTGATAATTCTGGCGGAGAACGCTTTCGATACACTCGGAGAGATGCACACGGGTATTGTAAAAAGGAGTTACTACGCTTACCAAAGCTGGGGAGGCCATATCAGTTATTGGACGCCGGAAGAGTTTGGTTCGACCCGCTCCAACCAAATCTCCCGCCAATATGAATAGATACTTCTGGGACAGAAAAGACGGCATTCACTATATCGGGATTGGCAAATGACTGAATCCAGGATGATGCAAGGAGTCTTCATCGGCCGCATCTTGCCGGTTCGTTCGTCAATGATCTTGGTTACGCGTTTGAGTACCCGGAAGGTCCTGCCGCAGTAGGGGACTTCTTCGGCATCCCAGTACAAACCACGGTTCCTGCTCGCGATATCAAGAGTCTTTAGAACTTCCTCATGCGACTTGACTCGCACAAGTTCGCCCGGCTGAAGATTTAGGCTTAAGGTCGGTGTCGATTGTCCATTAGGAATTGTCCCTGTCTTTCGCGGAAACGGCGTACCACTCCATACGCGATAGAAGTTGTCGTAGAACCAACGTATGGGCCGTCCCACTCCAATTCCGGCTTGCGAGAGCCAATAACTCATGAAGTAGATTCCGCCACAAATGATGCGCCAGAGACTCACGTTTCCGGAACGATAGTCTTCGACATACTGACGCGCATCCCACCAGTCGAGATCGGTCGTCGCGTAGGGCAGCTGAGTGGCCTGGCAAACATACCGAGGCGATCCATGCTTCGGGTCAATTGTCTGCGTCTGAATCTCCACACCGGAATCGTGGAAGTTCGGGACTGGCAACGTTTCACCCGCAGGCCCAGCTTGGATCCCGGCGCGAAGCACGGGGTCTTCCGGCGATTTACCACTAATCGATTTCAGCCACGCATCCTTCCAAAAGATCAAGCAGCTTGCCTGACATCCGCCGTGGTCGTTTCCATTGCAACGTGTTTCAAGGTGCACGGCACGGGCGATGCGACGTCCGCGTACCGGGAAAACCGTGTCGCATGTTTTGTGAGCTCTTTTGTATACTTGAAACTGCTTACCACAAAACGCAAACATCTCAGGCATGAACGGCAGGCCCTCGAGACGTCCTTCGCCATCCAGGGTGCTGAGGATTTCCTCTTTGCTGCGAATTTCCACCCAATCGCCTACTCTGAGCTTGGATGATTGCGCGTTTTTATTGGCGCTCAGCGTAGGTCCCCTCCCGTCGTAGATGCGCTATTACCCATGCGTTCCGCGTAGGCCTGCAGTTTGTTCCCTTCGCTCATTCCAAAATCAGCAGCCAGCAGGAATTTGACTCTGCCTGAGCGCAGCTCTTCGCATTTAACGCTCAGCGCAAACCGCACGCACTCGACGCGATGACGTAAACTTGCTTGAAAAACTACGTACAACTCAGCTCTCTTTTCGCGCGATTACGACACTGTATTGACCAAGCCCCACATTTTCCTTTAGCCGCCGGAGGACGGATGCGATGCGCGGGCCGAAGGCCTCATTCAGCCGCCGTGAATTGATGTACCGCAAAATCCCAAGATTTCCTCTGGGCATGATCGTGGATGAGCGCTCGATGGCAAATCCGGCCTGACGAATTAAAGTTTGCAGTTCGCTTCGAGAGAGCCAGTGGCATACCGGCCCGCTTTCCAGCCTGACGGTGGGCGTACGCCGAATGCGGTCGTATACGTATCGATTGATCGTGGTAAGAACCAAGTGTCCGCCGGGCCGCAAGCTGCGAGCGATTTTTTCCAAGGCGATGGCTTGATCCCGGATGCTCGAAATCGCGTCTATACAAACAGCGACATCGAACGCCTGTTCCGGCAGGGGCCATTCGTGGAAATCGGCGGCTTCGTAGGTAGGAGGAACCGAACTTGCGGGAAACGAGACGCACGCGCCCTTTTGTCGCGCAATCTCTATCGCTGCAGGCGAGATATCTAGTCCGTGGTAGCTCGAAAACACGATCATTCGTGAGAGGGTTCCCGTACCGCAAGCGATTTCCAGGACGCGAAAGTCTGAATCTCGAGTAAGGTCGTTCACCGCGGCCGCAGCTCGCTCAAAGAGCTCGCCCGATATAGCATCGTTATCGTCCCTCGTACGATACGATGTGTTCCACAAGTCCCACCACGATTTTTCGTCCATTTCGCGCGACCGATCGGCCGCTGAAGGGTTGGTTGGCATAGGTTTGAATCCAGCGTGACCAGTCACAATCGCACCGTGGCCGTCTCCGATGCCCTTCGAATCTCCTGTTTGCAAATCTGGGGGAAGCAATGCGCAATGCCCCGCACGCCTCCCTCGGAGCTAACATAGATCGTCCCGGCAGGTTCCCATCTATCGTAAACGGCTTGGATGTCGTATCTGTACAGAACGACCGAAGGATAAAAGGTTCCCCCGGCCAGGTTCAGCTGCAGCTCGAAGGTGCAGCTGTAAACGTCGCCTTGATCCAGTTCCGCGGTCTCGTGTCCTAAGCGCTCAGTAGAAGTGTCAAAGACGTGTGTAAATTTCTCGTCGAGCATATAGAGGGTAACGGACACCTTGCTGCAACGCGTGGCCGCAATTACCTCAACGTCTATCCACGTTTTCTGGCCGGGCTTAAACCGCATGCATTCCCCTTCCTCATCGCGGACTCTCACGCTCGAAATTCTGATTGGGCCAGAATTTGCAGCCCCCCCTTGACGGTTGGAGGATTTTTGAAGATAGGCCGAAATGACTTCCTGCGGTCTTCCTACCGTGACCGTTTGCCCCTTTTCGAGCAGAAGACAACGGTCGCAGAATTCGGATACAACTTTTAGATTGTGAGAAACAAAAAGCACTGCGGCTCCGCTGCGCACCACTTCGCGCATGCGCTCTATGCATTTTTGCTGGAACGCGGAGTCGCCCACACTAAGAACTTCATCCACTATTAGTACATCTGGATCCACATGCGCCGCCACTGAGAATCCGAGCCGTGCGAACATTCCGGAGGAGTAGCGTTTAACTGGAGTGTCAATGAACTCCTCAATGCCGGAAAAAGCGATGATTTGGTCGAGCTTTGATTGGATCTCTCGCTTGGTCATACCCAGAATGGTGCCATTTAGAAAGATATTCTCGCGTCCGGTTAGATCCTGGTGGAAGCCGGCGGACACTTCAATCAAAGCGGACAGCCGCCCGTTGACTGTCATACAACCTTTGGTGGGCTTCATGATCCGGCTGAGAATTTTCAACGCCGTGCTTTTGCCGGCACCGTTGTGACCGATAATGCCAAAGCATTCGCCGGCTTTCACCTCGAACGAGAGATCCTGTAGGGCCCAGAATTCCCTTTTGTCACTTTCATTAAGTTCCTGCTGGCGAAACATTTTGCCCGTCAAGGCAGGCACCAAGTCGCGCAGGGAACTGTAGATTTCTCCCTTGCGGAATTTCTTATACACATGCTCCATGACAATGGCTACGTCTGACATTCGGCCCTCTTCAAATGCTTTCCGCGAAGCCCGGCTCTACGTGCTTGAAGAAAACATACCCACCCACGAGCGCGAGCAGAGCACAGACCAAACTATAGACAAACCAGGGTAAATCCGGAGATTCGTGACGGGCAACGCAAGCGCCGAAGCCATCCAGAAGAGAACTGATCGGATTCAACAGCAACCATTTTTTCTTGTCACCAAACATTCCTACATCGTAGAAGACGGGCGTAAAAAAAATCCCGAAGGTCAGGACCACTTCGACGATAAATTTCACATCGCGAAAATAAAGGCTGGCTGCCGCCACGATCATGCCGATTCCAGAGACGAGTAGCACGAGTGTAAGGAGCAACACCGGGGCCCAAGCTAGATAAGGACTCCAGGTAACGTGAAGCAAGAACAGAAAAATAACCAGAGCGCCTGAGGCCACTACAAGATCAAAGAAGCTGGCCAGCATCGCAGCAATGGGGAAAATCTCCTTGGGGAAATAAATCTTTGTCACCAATTCCCTATTGCTGATCAAGCTTAGAGAAGAAAAACGGATGCTGGAAACGAGAAATGCCCATGGAAGCGATTTCACTGCAACTGCCGCAATGTCCGACGACCTGAGTGGCGCGTGCGAGGCCATCGCATAGCCATACCGAACGACGACGCCTGAGAGAACAATCAATATCGGCATTAGTATGGCCCAGAGGAATCCCATGATCGACTGCTTATACCTTACCTTCACATCGCGATAGGCGATCATGTAGAGGAGCCCGCGATATTTGTACAACTCTCTTAGTTCTTCCTTCATAAGGTCAGTGCATCTCCCGCCTGCGCTCGCAGCCCTGTTATGCCCGGCCGACATTTGTCGGGACGCGCAACGGTCGAATGGAATGAAAGGCGCAAAATCCCTGCGGCGTCTGTCCCGCCATGCTTCGCGGCACTGGCCAGGTATACATTCAAGCGTATGTCCGGTTAACCGGTTTTACCGGCCGCCCGACCAAGTATTTCTGGACCCCATCCTCCAGAGCTTTCGCGTAGATCCCGAGGGCGCGGTCAACGACATCGATGGTCGAGTCGATATCGTGGTTGGAGTGCGAAAAGCTGACCACGAACGACGGAGCGAGGATTCCTCCCCGGATTAACTCCTGAAGGAAGAGCGTGCGAAAGGACTGCGACGGTTTCCCGTGCGCGTCTTTCGTGTAGTAGATGAGATTGCACGGCCGTCCTGTCAGCCCGAAGTGTTTGGAGATCCCGTGGCGAGCTACGACTTGATTGACTCCCGCCTGCAGTCGCTCTCCCTGCTTCCACAAAAACTCAATGACACCGTGCTCGCGGTAAATACGCAGAGTCTCAAGTGACGCTGCGAAAGTATGTGTTTCGGCGCCATGCGTTGTGGAAAGCAAGAACACACGAGGCTGATCGTGGTCCAAGCCCCCTAACCGCATGATTTCGCGTTTGCCGATCAGCGCCGCGATCGCGAATCCGTTCCCCATAGCCTTGCCGAAGGTAGACAAATGGGGAATGACGCCGTGGAATTTCTGGCCCCCCCCCAAATGCCAGCGGAAGCCCGTGATCATCTCGTCGAAAACTAGGACCGCGCCCCGCTCCTCGCAAAGTTCCTTGACGGCCCTCAGATAGCCCGACTCCGGGGGGACAGCCGCCTCCGCCTCCATCAGAACGCAAGCGATCTGGTCTGGATGCTGGTCGAACAAGGTTCGCAAGCATTCGAGATCGTTGTAGCGAAACTTCAGGGTCATGTCGATGACTGCCTGAGGTATGCCTGCGTTCATCTCCGTGCTACCAATAAACCAATCATCAGTTGAGAAGAACGGCTGGTCGCCGCAGATCGCGACCAGATCGCGGCCGGTATAAGCCCTGGCAAGCTTAACGGCAGCAGTCGTCACATCAGAGCCGTTCTTGGCGAATTTCACCATGTCGGCCCCTTCAATTAGTTGAAGCATCTCCTCGGCAAGGTCAACTTCGATCTTCGCGGGTCTATTAAAGTTGATTCCCAGCTGCATTTGTCGGTAGGCCGCCTCCACGACCGGTTCAAAAGCGTGTCCGAGTGTGACTGCCCTGAGGCCCATCCCGTATTCGATGAACTCGTTGCCGTCCAAATCCCAAACATGACATCCTTTCCCGTGACTGATGAACGCCGGAGCTTGTTCTGGGTATTGGTCGTCGCCTTTCGCGTATGTATGCCCGCCTCCGGGAATAAGCCGATGGGCC
>CAWFEL010000001.1:0-214299 GCA_963814855.1 uncultured Acidobacteriota bacterium | reverse complement strand
GGAATGATCGGATGACCGTTATGAGTTGGGGATATGGCGATCTTCTGAATTTTCTTTGGGGACATTGCCACTGGGAACACTTTGACCATCGACGAAAGGGGATGGGCTTCCGGCTAATTTAGAGGGGCTCGATTCTGTAGCCAGCAACACGAACCGCGAGCGATCTTTGGATGATTTCAACGGATACGAGAAGGCTCAAATCATCATTCGCGAGAAGGGTCCCCTCCACTCCGTCGAGACTTCCTCCTGTTATTCGAACTCGCTTCCCAATCGTTAGGTGCGGATGAGGTTGAAAGCTGATCCCGCTCGAGAGCAGCAAGCGAACCGACTCAATCTGCGCTTCAGGAATGGAACTGCCTCTGCCACGCCCCCCTACAAACCCTGTTACGCCATTTGTTCGCAGCACTCCAGCTCGCGCATCGGGTTGATTCATCCATTCGGACGAAAACGTAGCCAGGAAACAATGGCAAGTGGACCAAAACGGAGCGGTCACTCCACTTCCGCTTAGACACTAACAGGGGCAGAAATGCTTGAATGTCTTTTCTTTGAAACTCCGCAGCAACCTTCCTTTCATACTGCGGCCACGTCTGAATAGCGAACCATGACGCCGAGTCACAACTGGTCGCTTGTGAAGTGTTTGCTGATTCGTTATGGACTGCGTGGCTTGAAATTAACATAGCTCCGCTAAACCCGGTCACATTCGCGGGTGACTTATTCGATTGGGGTTCCCGCCCTCCCCGCTATCTTCGCTTGAGAATTCCGTAGCGTTTACCAACTAAAATAACTCGACCGCACTTGCCGCGCAGCCCTACAATTTCTTGTAAAGCGATGCCGGTATCGGGAACTTACGTTTGTTCAACACCGCGCCAGAGGACTTCCATTTTGGAGCCCGCAGGTTTTCCATTACCATCAGCGCCGCCTTCCTTCGAGAGTTCGCCTCCAACACCAACACCAGGCCATCTGTCATGGCGCCAGCGCGGTGGCATCGGCGTACCGGGTAAGTGAGGAGCATCTACAATCAAATAGTCAAATTCCGCCCGAGCTCCTCGAAGCGAGCTTTTAGATGGTCACTATTAGGAAGATGGGCGAGTCGGGCAGAGTATGAGCCGCAGGACAGCAACCGACAAGTCTTCAATCTCGAGTGGCCTTGCGAAAGACCGAATAGGTCCCTCCTGGAGCAACGCATCGGTCAGGCCGTGATGGTTCGTCGTTCCGAGCATACCTGGAAGCGATGGCGATCTAAGATTCGCTTCGACTAAGCAAATGGACCCGTTTACGGTACTCCTCAAGGTCTCGGCGACCAGCAAGCAGATTTGACTGCAGCCTGCACCTTGGTCAATGCCGGCAAATAAAACCGCACGTGGCGCCTTTTGCCCTGGCGACACGAAAATCCTCTGGACGAGCTTGAGTGTCTCTTCGCGAGCGACGTCACCCGAACCGATACGAGTTTCATTCTCGTAAGATTTTTTGAGTGTCTTCGGAACCTGACGGCTTAGTCGGGACATTGGAGGGACTTCACACTCCCGACCGACTTGCTGCATCAATTCAAAATTCTTACTCATTGTTTCGCCTCCTCCTGGGTTGAAGAAAACTTTGGGGAGGCCGGGATCTGGTGTTGTGTCGGTGACCTCGAAGCCGAGGGGATGAAAATCTGCTCGCCGACGCGAATGTGATCGGGATCGTCCAGGATAGAATTGAGGTTACGGATTTCTGCGAGAATCTGCGGATCAAATCGGCCCATGGTTTCGACGCTGATTTGGGAAAGCGTTTGCCCCTGCAAGACGCGGATCGACCCGGGCTGCTGTTTGATCGAAGTGTTTTTGACCTCCGGGTTTGCGAGGTTCTGTACGGCAGGAAGTTGTTCTGCCGCTGAATTGTGAATAGCTTCTGCTGTATTTGGAGCCCATACCTCACCGTTGTTGACGCCTGTACTCGCGGCCAACACGAGCACCCCAGTGACAGCAACTCCGGGAGCCCAACTCTGAAACCATCGTCGTGTGCTTTTTGGTGAGCCGTCGTGGGTCCGGGGTGACCTGGACCGATCCTTCGGGAGGCGCCCCCTTTACAACCGACGGCTTTTCAATTAGTGAGTCCAGATCAAGATCGGCGAGGGCTTCCACCACAATGGCGCGCTCGATCGTCCTCTGTTTCAAGGCGCACGCGAGTGACATCGCGTTGAAACAGATGTTATTGATCCGACGAGGAATCCCTTCGCTGTGTTCGGCAATCGAGGCTCTCGCCCCTGGCGTGAACAATCGCGGATCTTCGCATCCCGCGACCCATAGCCTGTGGTCGATGTAGGACGAGGTTTCTTCACAAGTAAGAGGCTCAAGTCGCATTACCATCGAAATTCGCTGCCGGAGCTGCGTCATCGAGCGACGGGCTAGCTTCTCGGCGAGGCCTGGCTGGCCGGCAATGACAATTTGCATCAGCTTCCTCCAGGGAGTCTCGAAATTTGAGAGTAAGCGAACGGACTCGAGAGTCTGTTCGTCCAAATTCTGCGCTTCATCGATCACGAGAACGAAACGCCGTCCGCGATCATTTCTTCCGTAAGGATTTGGTTTAGGCTGTCGTGCATCGTTGGCAAGTCGTTGCTGGAGGTGTCCACACCTAGATCCAACAGAATATGGCGAATCAATTCACGCGAATTGCAGTCACTACGAAAAACAAATGCTGTCCGAGCCTTGCCGCGTAAGCCCTCGAGATAGTGATAGAGCAGTGACGTCTTGCCCATTCCAGGTTTGGCGATAAGGGCCAAGAAACCCCGATTGCTTTCTGTCCCATAGGCAAGAGAGGCCATTGCCTCGCGATGCTGCTTCCCAAGGAAAAGAAAACGAGGATCAGGAGTTACCCGAAACGGTTCCTCGGCGAGATTGAAGTGATTGAGAAGCATCTATTTACGCCATTACCTTCGTAAATCCTCGGATCGGTCGTGCCCGCTGCCGACATCAGTCCAGCTACGCATATCATTCATGGGGCTACGTACGACCCCGCGGTAGCTGTCAATGAATAAGGTACGTACTTGCGGAAATTGGCGATGAATTTTTCAGGTACAAATATCATGTCGCCAGATGACAACTCCGCGTCCTCGTTTGCGTTCTTTCCGTTCAATAGATCGTTTAGGCTCAACTTCTTCACTTCTACCCAATCTTTCGAGACCCGATGATAGAGAAATACTTGAGTCTTAGCGGTTGGAGTAAAACCACGAGCGATCGCGATGGCTTCAGAAACCGTCGTGTCGTGGCGCAGATCGTACTGTCCGGGTTTGCCAACCTGACCGGACACGAGAAAGAACGCTTTCTGAAAATCGATTAGATCCACGTTGATAATTGGATCGTGAAGTACACCGGAGTATGCCTTCTTAATTCCTCGACAATCTCAGGCACGGTCAATCCTCGAACATAAATGCTCTGGGCCCCTTCAAGGTTGAGGTAGCCATCCGGCTGAACCATAACGCTCGATTGGTCGAACTCTGGTGAAAGAGGGAACGAGATTGTCAGAATGTCGTCCAGCTCAACTTTATATCGGGGATTTCGCCTCTGCAGGTCGGACTGATCTGAAATCGAATTGCCGGAACCCCCCGCTTGGCTTGGACCGGTCAATACCTGTGTTGCCGCACCATTTCGTTGAGCGTACAGGCCAGCTGGAGCAACAGCGAGAACAATCAAGAACAAGAAGCCGAACAACCTTACTCGATGAATTGATCTTTCCATTTTTATCATCCTAGGCTATGTGTCGAGCCGACACGCTAGTGCAGCTTTCTGGGATCGACGACGGTTGGCCCACTCGCAGCCCCTGTCTGAAATACGACAACAGCCACGAACCCCTTCGAGATTCCCTCTTCCTTATTGACCCGTATCACCGTGCCTTCTCCATGCAGTTGCACGGCTGCTCCGCCCGGCTCCAAAGAGGGCAGATAAACCTCCAAGTCCAGATGAGCGCCGCGCTCCGGTACCACGTCTCCAATTACGAAAACACTTCTGTCGCTTATATCTCGAATGGTCCCTTTTCCTTCCTGCAGCAACCCGTCCGGGCGCTCCCACAAGAATGAAACGGGGGCCAGAAGTCGATAGCGCTTCGACTTTCTAAGTTCCACTGCTACCCCGAAAAGAGATGACACGCTCAAACCCTTAGATCACGCGAAGTCCACTTCCCTCCGTGACGCGATCAGAGTAGGCGCGATTCAAAGCGGCAACAAGAGACCGTTAGTGTGAGTGATGTGCTTCTCTACTCCCCAATTGTCGGAAGCAAAATGATCTGGAGACATATGGATACTGAAATGTTCGACACGGACTCATACGTTAGGGAGACGACCTAGGGGTCACCGAATCAGTCCAGATAAAAAAGACCATGAGAAGAATGGCTCTGGCGAAGTTGGTGCCATTATCCATAGATTCAGTAAGTTGAATGCGAATCATCCAAATATTGGAATTGACACCGAAGTTATCAGAACTTAATCTGTTCTTGCTTTTAAATCATCCCCAGCCCGCCACGAAACATCAACCACAGGTTCCTGTGCGCCTGGTGGTGCCGTATGCCGACAGCAAGTAAACTGAGGCGTAGTCCCTTAACCTTAGCGATAGCTGACGTTAATCTGATGGCTGGTCGCCTACTGAGCGATCAGTTCAAGCGGCACGCGGACATTACCGTAGTGTCCTGCACCGCTGATAAAGCTTCATTGCTTGAGTCAGTGCGCGAGACTAAGCCAAATGTCGCCATCATCGGAACGGACCTTCAAGACGGGGCCCTGAGCGGCCTTGATGCGCTGCGAGAACTACATGAGGCCCACCCAAACTTGCAGCTCATTCTCTTATTCGATAGGCCTGAGCCGCAGATCGTGGTCGAAGGCTTGCGTGCCGGTGCACGGGGAATCTTTTCGCGGTCCGATTTCGATTTTACTGCGCTTCGCAACTGCGTCCGTCGAGTATTTGAGGGACAACTTTGGATAAATACCGCGGAGATGGAATATGTTGTCGACGCTCTGATCCAGGCGCGACCGCTGCGCGTCGTAAATCCGGAGGGATTGAATCTCCTGAGCAAACGCGAAGAAGAGGTCATGCGTTTGGTCGCCGAGGGATTGGGAAATCGCGAGATTTCAGAACTGCTAGCTCTTAGCGAGCACACAGTCAAAAACTACCTGTTCCGGATTTTCGACAAGTTGGGGATTTCAAATCGCGTGGAACTCGTCCTTTATGCGGTGAGCGATCCGAAGGGGAACACACTGACATCCTCAGAGTCGGTCGAGCAAAAACCCCTCGGAAAGACTCTCGGCCAAAGCGCGTAGCGATGCGGCCCGTTCTGCGCATTCGTCGCCACCAAATGTCTCTATGGGTATCGCCTGATTGTAAGTGACGGGCGCTGGCTCGCTTTCCAAAGTTTCCAGCGTGAATCCGGTCTGTTCTTCCAACGCGGGATCTAGTTCCTCTTGCCCTTGCCGCATGGAATAGATACGCTGAACAAAAAGCCGACGAAGATGACGATCGGTCATGCCGATTGAGGAGGCTATTTCGCCGACTGGCTCCATGTCGAGACGAGCCAGAACGCGCTCTAGCATTCGCGGAACGGCGCGTTCACGATTGGCCAACTGACCGTGCAAAGCTCTGAGGAGTAAAGCCACAAGCTCATCCGCGGAGCCTGCGGCCCCACTTGCGCTGGCGATTCGTTTTGCGCTGGCAGAAGGTATCTCGGCAAGCGGTAGAATCCTGTCGGCCACCTCACCTGCCGGCACGCCAAAGATCGACGCAATAATCCATGGCTTAAGGCGCAATCCTTTAAGGGAACCTCCGAATTCGGACCCGAGAATCCGGATCGTTTTCGCGGTGCCTGCGAGGTAGACGCGCGCTGAGCCAGTAACAAGTAGATCGGCGAATCCATCTGGATAGACGGCGACTCCGGGTGCGTCGGTAAGCCACCAGGAGCACTCGGCGATCAGCGCCAATTCGCCCGACACTGGCTTTTCCGAATAGGACATCAGCTCCTTCATATCTTGCTCCAAGATGCGGAGACTTACCAGATCTAGGGCGTCCGGCGAAAATTCGGCCAACCGGAAACTCGACTGGCGACGGAACGGAGTTCGCTCCATAGCCTCGGACGCTCGTCCTTTCTCAGGATCGACTCGGCGGACTGCACTATAGCTACCACAGGGCTTCCTAATCCAGACTCACTCTGTTGCCCTCCTTAATAGTACGTAGTCCCGGAAACAATCCTTGGTCGAGTTCAGGGTTTCACGTTGTCGCCAATCAGAATCGCGCGATTCTCGGTTCGGATGGAATTTTGGCGATGCACAGGATAACGAGCGTACAAGACTGCATTCGCCCGGAGTTGCGGGGACTGCATTGCTCTGCCTCTAGACCGCCAAAGCAGGGTCCGGCATTCCGCAACTTATCCAGCTCACTATGGGAGAGTCCGCTCGTTTCACGGATTTTCTTCTGTGAGGTAGCGACAGCCTCCGACTCAATTCGCCTACATCCTATCCGCTCCCAAATATCCGCAGTTTTCCTATTAACTCCGTATGCTCCTATCGCGACTAGTCGCTGTGGTGTATCGACATAAACGTCATAAAGGTAGAAGGTAGGATCGGCGTTAACGCCGCGTTCAAGCTCAATGTCGAGCGGTGCATCTTTCTTGTCATATCCTTGGCTACGCAAGTACGCTCGCAACAAATTCTGGGCCTGTTTCTCAGGTATAATTCTAGGAGCATTGGTCTGGCCGAGTATTTGGGCAATAGATGCCGAACACATCATCATAATGACCGATATAAGTATGCGTTTCGTCCCTTGCTCTTGGGTACGCACTGCGTAACTCCGTTAATGGTTCCGCTAGCCAAGGAATTGAAGTCCGGATTCCCTCCCGGCGCTTGGCGAGTGTTAAAGCTGGTGGGAATGGCGGCCGCGAAAGCTGATGGGTCGGTTATCCCTGCTACAGCACTGCCCCATTGTGCCGCAAACGCCTGTCTGGAAAGCAGAAAACCGGAACTCGCAGGAAAGCCTGAAACAATCGTGCCGGTGGGCGTTCCCTGGCACGGTCCTGTGCTACCGGTCGCACTCCGATGGATTCCAAAGAAATTACATTTATATGCGAAAAAAATTGGGTCCAAATTGGGTCCATTAACACGCAAATACCCCATAAAACCACGACACAATAGGTACGCAGAGCCGAGACGAATCAACGAGATAGCAATAAAGACAGTGGCTTCTAAGCAGAGGGTCGGGGGTTCGAATCCCTCCGGGCGCGCCATATTTTCACTGGTTGCGAAACACCGCGATTCGATTTCGCCACATGGCTACTCCGTGGCTGCCAAATTCGCTGAAGCTGGAATCTTCATGCCCCCTCGTCGAATCTCATCAAGCCGTAACACGCGCCTCGTGAACACCAGCCTGCCGCCGGACGTCGAGCTTGGCGCCGGGTGGGATGCGTGCATCACTTCGCTCGGGCGACCTGCCGCGAAGGAGGGAATCAAAGCGCTGATCGCGCGCCGATTCCACAAGCCAGGCGACGTCGAAAATCGCCACGAATATTACCTGGGCCAAATCGCGCGCTAGGCCGGCGCCCGAAGCGATTCCCAACTCCGGCACTTTGACGATGGAAGGCTTTCGAAGCCAAGCTTGACGGACACGTTTCGAATGTCTGTAGTAATGTTTACGGTATTCTGCGCACTATATCGAAAGGAGCCATCCATGAACGCCATACAAGTCGAACAGAATAGCTATGAGATGCCCCCGCGAGAGGGGATCAGCATCGCGTATTTTCTCACTGTCGCCGACGTCGAGCGATCGGCTCGCTACTACGAAAAAGTCTTCGGCGCTCGCATTCTGACCATGGGTGACGGCAACGCGCCTCCATACCTTCAGCTTGCGAATATCTGGATGATTCTAAACGTGGGGGGCGGGCCGACCCCGGACAAGCCGACCGTAACGCTCAGCGTCCCCGACCCGAATCACATCAACAGCTTTATGAATTTCCGTGTGGCGGATATTCAAGCGTGTTACGAGTTGTGGAAAAGCCGGGGAGCCGAATTTCTCAGTGAACCGATCCCCAAGTACGGCGAGATCCGCTGCTACATCCGCGACCCTGACGGCTATATCATCGAGATCGGACAAAGCACCACCCTCAAATACGGTTAACGCTCGGTCCGGACGGGATGCGGATTTAAACTCTTACGGGTGTCCGCTGAGTGCTAGCCGATTGGCGCGACCGATACAACGCCGCTCAGCCGCACAATGCCCTGAGCCGGCAGGCGCCCCAGGTTCAGTCATACAAACGAGCGCCATATGATCTTAGGGAGACCGCGCACATGACCGCCCCCATCGCGTCGAACACTCTTGGTGTTAACGTCTTTACCGCACCGGGAAAGGCAATGGTCGGCGAGCGGCCAAAGCCCTTCGGCGAAGCGCTCGGCTTTGACCCGATGACCTCGACTTTGATCTTCGGCGAGTACGACGCGGTGCTGGTAGACGCGATGACGACGGTGGCTGAGGCCGAGGCTCTCGCGGATTGGGTCGCTCTGCACAACCGCAACCTGGAGACGATCTATATAACGCACGCCCATTTCGACCACTTCTACGGTCTGAGCGTTCTGCTCGACCATTTCCCGGGCGCTCGTGCGATCGCAACGCCCAAGACGGTGAACGCCATGCAGATGTATTTATCTCCCACGGTGGAGCGGTTAGCCCGCAGGCTTTTCCCCGGGCAAGTGGCTACGAAGTTAGTTGCACCTGAGCCCTATGAACGGGAGACGTTCACTCTCGAGGGCCACGAATTGCGCATCATCGAGCAAGGTCACACCGATAGTGCCGATACGACATCTCTTTACGTTCCATCCGTCGGCCTGATCGTCGCCGGCGACGTGGTGTACAACCAGTGCCGCATGTACGTTGGCGACACCACTCCCGAGAGCCGAAAGAATTGGATCGCGGCGCTGGACCGGTTGGCAGCGCTGAACCCGATGATGGTTGTTGCCGGTCACAAGAAGCCTGGCGCGCCCGACTCTCCCTCGACGATCCAGGACACCAAGCGTTACTTGCAGGACTTTGATCGGCTGCAGAAAACTGCGACGTCCGACCAGGAGCTGTTCGATCAGATGACGGAGCTATACCCGCATTGGGTAGCCAACCAGTCGTGGTTGATGTTCGGATTCCCGCAGCCATAATGTTCGGCGAATACGACGCGGTGCTGTTGGACGCAACAATGAAGCGGCTGAGGCCGAGGCTCTCGCAAATTGGGTTGCTCTGGACGAGCTTAGATCTCGGGAAACAGATTCGATTTCAGAGAGGAGAATAAAATGACAACAAAAGGAAAAGTCCTGGTGCTGGTCTCGAGCGGTCGCGGCTTGCCATTGAAAGATGGGAAGGTTTATGCCGGCGCTGGCTACTATCTGAACGAACTGACGGTTCCGGTTCGCGCCTTGATGAAGGAAGGCTACGAAATCACATTCGCCAACCCCAAAGGCAACACGCCGCAGTTGGATGTCAATTCAGCGGTCGCCGGTTTCTTCGGCGGGGACGAGGCCAAGCTTCAGGACTATCTGAAATTCCGCGACAGCCTGACTGGGCTCAAAAATCCAACTCGCATCTCGGATGTCGTCGCATCGGGCCTGGATCAATATGACGCTGTTTTCGTCCCCGGCGGCCATGGCCCGATGATAGATCTACTCGATGATCCCGACGCCGGAACGGTGATGAGACACTTTCATGAAACATCCAAGCCTACGGCGGTGCTCTGCCACGGCCCGATTTCACTTCTTTCAGCTCTTCCGAATTCGACGGAGGTGGTCGCCGCGCTGGCAGCGGGCGATGCCGCTGGAGCGCGGGAAAAGGCTCAAGGATGGATTTATTCTGGATACAAGATGACCATCTTTTCGACGGCGGAAGAGCAGCAGCGGGAGCCGCTTGAGATTGGTGGCAAGGTTCTCTTCTACCCGGACTTCGCCTTGCGTACGGCGGGCGGTGACGTAAGTGTGGTCGCTCCATGGAAGAGCTACGTCCTTCATGATCGCGAGTTGATCTCAGGTCAGAACCCGTTCTCGGACGAAGCTCTTCTGAAGCTTCTCCTACCGGCACTCAACGAGAGGAGAAGTAAGGGGGCTGGCGCATCGTCCGGCGGATAGAGTGTTCGCTACTAACGCAGCCATAACCTACATCATTTCAGTTATTCGCCCAGACGCAGGGAAAGGAATGGTTCGTGGAACACCCGACTTTTTGTCGCAATATCCAGATTGATGGGCTTTCCATTTTTTACAGAGAGGCCGGCCCGAAAGATGCGCCGACGATTCTCCTGCTGCACGGGCTCCCTTCTTCTTCGCGGATGTTCGAGCCGCTCTTCGCCCGGCTTTCCGATCGCTATCATCTGGTTGCGCCCGATTACCCCGGCTTTGGACACAGTGACTGGCCGGACCCGAAAAAATTCGCATATACCTTCGATCACATCGCCGAGATCATGAACCATTTCACAGAAGCGCTTCGACTTTCGCGCTACACGCTGTACATGCAGGATTACGGTGGCCCGATCGGTTTCCGCATGATCCTGGCTCACCCGGAGCGGGTGGAAGCTTTGATAGTTCAGGACGCGGTCGCGCACAACACAGGGCTCGGCGAGAATTGGAAAACGCGTCGCGCCTTTTGGGAGGATCGCGCCGCCAACGAAAGCGCCCTTCGCAGAAATCTCCTGTCGCTTGAAACCACCAAGGCGCGCCACGCGGGAAATGATCCCAACGTCGAACGTCACGATCCTGATCTTTGGACGGATGAATTTTATTTTCTCAACCAGCCAGGCCAGGGCGATATCCAAAGCGACCTCTTCTACGACTACCGAACCAACGTGGACGCCTACCCTAAGTGGCAGGCGTGGATGCGCGAGAAACAGCCGCGCCTACTTGTGATCTGGGGCAAGTACGAGAGCTCGTTCGATCCATCCGAGCCGGAAGCCTATCGCCGGGATGTCCCCAACGCTGAAATTCACATCGTGGATGGAGGCCATTTCGCTTTGGACACGGCTGCCGATGAGATAGCCGCGTTGGTGCGGAACTTTGTCGGTTCTTCTGAAAATTCGCAGCGCGGCGCATCTGCTAATGTTGCTGCGAAAACGGCCGTCAACAATCAGTAGTGCGCGAGGTTTGATATGTCAGACGAGAAAAACGCAATCGAAGCACCGCAAACTACGGTTCGACCTCACCAACTCGGGCAGGAGGTATTCAAATCCATCTTGTCCGAAGATGTTGATTGGAAACCGTTCTCACATTTCCCACCTTCCGTCCGGCTGGCCGTCGTCGTGGGTCAGCCCTCGGAGCCCGGCCCTTACACCATCAGGGTCAAAGTGCCGCACGGCGAGAAGCTGATGCCTCACAGGCACCCGGAGGATCGAGTCTATACCGTGATTTCCGGCATCTTTTATATCGGGCTGGGCAATGAATTCGACGCGAGTAAGTTGGAAGCGTATCCGCCCGGCGCCGTGATCGTTCTCCCCGGCAACACGCCCCATTTCCACTGGGCGAAATCCGGCGAGTATGTCACGCAAGTATCGGCGATCGGCCCGCTTGGACTGGAGTACCTCAACGCGAAAGACGATCCGCGACAAGGCTCAAAATGAGCGATCAACAAAAGCAGGAGCAGGATTCTGGAGCGCGAGATCAAGAGATCCGCGCGGCACTGGATCAGCATTGGGCGGCGTCCGATGCCAACGATTTTGAAACCGAGCACCGCATCTATCTCGAGGACGCGGTGCTGGAATACCCGCAGTCAGGCGAGCGAACCCGCGGTCGGAGCAACATACAGGGTCAGCGCGCCAGTCAGCCGAACAAAAAGCGGTTTGCTGTCCGGCGAATCATCGGCAGCGGTGATCTTTGGGTCACCGAACTGATCCTCGCATATGACGGCAAGCCGTCCCACACGGTGAGCATCATGGAGTTCAAGGGCGATAAGGTTGCGCGGGAAACGCAGTATTTCGCGGATCCATTCGTGGCTCCCGCATTCCGCGCTCAATGGGTCGAACGAATGGACGCGTGATCAATAGGGAGCATAGTTGCGGCACATTCTCCGATGGAGGGACAAGAGATGGATTGGAAACAGTTGGTCCAGTTCGCGCTGCAGGGTAGCAGCGATTTGGAACAATACGCCATCCTCCTGGTACGCATTTCGATCGGGCTGTTTTTCGCCATCTCCGGGGGAAACAAATTGTTTGTCGCCGGCGGCACGAAACCTGTTTACGACACACTCGTTAAGGCCGGAGTTCCGTTTCCCCGTCAGACGGCTTATTTCGTGGCGACCGTCGAGTTCGTTGGCGGATCGCTGCTGGCCTTGGGATTTCTTTCGAGCGCGGCCAGCTTTGCTTTATTGATTGATATGATTGTCGCCACTCTGACCAGCGCGGTTTCCACTTTGCCCAAAGGACTTTCGGCTCTTAGATGGCTCGACGATTTCCTCTACCTTCCGGAAGTCCTCTACGTGCTCTTCTTTATCTGGCTGATCTGTTCTGGTCCGGGACCGTTCAGCGTTGATCACTGGCTCGCCGGGAAGTTGTTGGCTGGACTTTGATTCAAGTGTAATGAACGCGTTTTAGAGCTACTCTTACAAATTGAAATTCCGGTCAAGAGGGGATCAACTATGGGGCGCAATAGCAAGCTCACGATTGGGATAGTCATGGCAATGCTCGCGTTTCTCGGCGCCGCGGCCGTTTACGCGCAGGACAAGTACTCGCTGATATCCCCGGGCGGAATAGCATTCTCCGACTTCAGGGGATACGAGGACTGGTCGGCGGCCTCGTCCGCCCGGACCGACGTGCTCAAGGTGATCGTCGCGAATCCGACCATGATCCATGCCTACAAGGCCGGCGTTCCGGCCAACGGCCAGCCTTTCCCGGATGGCTCCATGATCGTGAAGCTCCAGTGGAAGCCGAAGAAGAGCACGGAGGCCCAGTTCGACGTGGAAGTGCCGGACGTCTTTTCCCAGGCTTTCGTCATGGAGAAGGACAGCAAGAGATTTCCGAAAACCGGTGGATGGGGATACGCGGTGTTCAATTACGACCCGGCCACCGATAAGTTTACGGCCGATCCCAGCCCCGTAGACTGTGGAAACACGTGCCATACGGCCGTGAAGGCGAAGGACTATATCTTCCACCCGTACGAGAAGCGTTGAACCGCATGCCGTCATGCAACCGATCAGGCGCCACGACGTCCGGTGCCCCGACTCATCGGGAGTAACCGCGCCATTCGTGGACGCGCACATTGAATTGGTTTCACCGCGCGCACAATAATTCAACGGATGTAGTTGACTTTGTCAACGCGCGCCGCCGTCGCTACTCACCCCGCGCAACCTCATCGCTCCTATCTACCCTGCTTCCTTCGGCTTGGCGCCTCCCGAGAATTTCCGTGGACATTGGCCCGGGATTTGCAATATTGTCCCGCGTTGGCAGCACGGGATCGGGTATCACGGAGTGAATCGGACTGGAAAACCGAAATTACAGGAGGCTACAGTGGCCAGAATCCAAAAGCGCGGCAAAGCAGGAAAGCGTCTCAAGAAGGGCAAGAAGCTGGAAGCGACCCGGCCGCTGAAGACGCCGGCGACAGGTGGTACTGCGACCCAGGCAAAGCCCGTGAAATTTCTGACGTTCAAGATGCAAGACGTGCTTATCTCAAGCTAAGCACCGTAGTCGCCGTCTAATTCGGCTCGTCGCAAAGCCCTGACGGGAAACCCCCGGAGGACCTTACAAAGGCCCTCGGGGCTTTGCCCGGGAGAGTCCGGAGAGAACGTCGCGTTTGGAATCGGAGAAATAATGAAAACGAAGAAAGCACGAAAAACCAAAGCCCTGCACCGTGGGAAGAAACTGGAAGCGAAGAAGCCGCTTTTTGTGGCGGCCGAGCATGGAGCCGGCGGCAGCGGCAAGGTCTCCATGCAGGATTTCAACATCACGCAGACCGTCTCAAAGGCTAGCCAGTAGTAGTCCACTAGATTTGACCGCCCATGGGGGGCAATCGCGAACAAGGAGCGGAAACATGGCCACGATGCAATCGAAGGGCAGAATCAAGAAGTCGGCCGGAAGCAAAAAGTCCAATCGGATCAAAAAGGGAAAAGCGTTGCAGAAGGTCAAGCCGCTGTCTGTCAGTCTTAATTTCACCAAAATCGAAACCAAGAATATACCGCTGTAACAAAGCATCTGCAGTTGACGGCAAAGAGTGGTGGGCGGATGGCGCAGCTTTGTGGCGCGCGCCGAGATTTCACACCCGCGTTCCTTGGGGTTGGGCACCTCTGCAATCCGCCAACCCCAGGGTTTGGCGGATTGCAGAGCTCGGATTGCCCTGGGCTACGCGTCGGGCTGTTGACTCTCTGCAGGCCCGGTCGTGAAGTAGCGTATTGCGTGACGAGGGCCGGGCTCGGAGCGCCAGAGCTGCCCGCTATAGCGGGCCAGCAGCGCTCGCGCCCGGCGGTACGCTACTCCCGACAGTTCGATCACGCGTTCTTTTGACTGCCCCGGATTGCGGCGAATGGCTTCGGCGAGCTTTTCGACGTCGCCCTGCTCGGCATCTGCTTCGGGCGAGCCAGTGACGACGAAATCGCCTAACCCCGACAAGTCCGGCCGTAGCGTCAGCGAAAATTCCTCGGCGTAGCGGCTCTTGAAACATTCCAGGCGCAGCAGGCCTGCATCGCGATCGCGCGAGATGGCCCACGCCGTGTCCACTCCTCCCGCGATGTCACTCGACCCGCGATAGTGCGATCCCTCGGACTTGGGCTTGTGATGCAGCGCCACCACGGTTGCGCCCGCGTTGGCGAGCGAGCGCAGCTCCTGCATCACCATCGCCATTTCGGTTGCGGAATTTTCGTCCGCGGCAGCGTGGAAGCGGATCAGCGAATCGAAGATGATCAGCGGACGCCGCTCACGCGCGATTTCCATCAGCCGAGCGTCGCCGATCGCCGGAGGAGCGTCGCCAAGCCAGCCGCCCCAGATGCGGCTGTCCGCCGCGGCGGACGGCTCGATTCCCAGCACCGCCAGGCGCTCGCGCATCACCGCCAGCGGATTTTCGCGATCGAGGTAGAGGACGCTGGTCCGCGCGCATTTCCGTCCGAGAAAATTCCCGCCGCCCGCGACGCCGCGCAGAAGCGCCAGCGCGAGCCACGTCTTGTAGCTGCCCGGCTCGCCCGCCAGCAGCGTCACGCTCGCGCGCGGCAGAATCCCTTCGACGATCCACTCCGTGGCCGGCGCCGCCAGCGTGAATACGTCCGCGATTTCATCCCAGCAGCGAATTATATTTCGCGACGCCGTTCCCGACTGGGCGTCCGATTCCCCAGGCTCGACTAGCCGCCGACCTGGGGGACCCTCCAGTAGCTCCGGTTCCTCGAGGAACAGGCGCATCCACTCCGACTCGTGGCGGCGTTCGATTTCAGCAAAAGGATCGGGGATCGGATTCGTGGAAGAATGTTGGGGACTCATTGTGGGTTCTCCGTTGCGCTAAACCGAATCTGCGCGTTGATGTGAGAGGATTTTTGTACGGGCGTACGCCGAGTCCATTCGCGTCTGTTTTTCCCGTCGTAGGGGTCCGCCGCGGCGGACCCGGCAAACATGCTTGGCGCGATGCTGCCCATTAGGCTCAGTCGTCCGCCGGCGTCGCGGCTGTGGAGTGCGGCGGCTTGCCGCCGCTGTATTCGGGCGAGGCTTGCCTCGCCCGATCCGAAGAGCGACCACATGCGCAAATCTCGCCCAGGCAAGCATCCGCGCCTTCGAGTTGCACGTTGTTGCAGCACGTCCCGGCAAGCCGGGACGGCAAACAGCGGCGGCAAGCCGCCGCACTCCACATGGGCTGTGCCCGCACGCGACCGTAAGCGCATTTCGTGGCGGAGCCGTTGAATTCGCGCGGCTGCTTTGCCACCACCTCGGGTTGCGGTTCAAGTTCATCGCACGATCCCCTGGAAGTGGCCGCGATCGTCGCGTACGCCTCCGCGCGCGAGCGTTGCGCGGACCATCTCTTCGCGATACGCATCGCTCCCGCGCAGATAGCGCAGGCGATCTCTGCGGCCGGCGAATGAGAGGATGGTATAAGCGGCGCTGTAGCGCGGCTCGCACCGCGCCACTTCGCGCAGCGCTGCTTCGGCCCACGCGCGTTCGCCCGTGAACTTTTCCGGCGAGCCATCGGCGATTGCAGCGATGCGCCGCCGGGCGTTGCGCCGGATTTCTTCGAGCTTCAGGCAGCGGTCCCGCGCTACGCGCCAGGCGACGCGTTCCATTTCCGCCACGCGGCGAGCCTCGCACGCAGCGCGTTCGCGTAAAGAAGTGGCCCCCAGGTCGACGGCTAGTCGAGCCTGGGGAATCAGTTGACCAGGCGCAGCTCCGCGCCTTCTTATCAAACTCGATTGCGGCGTCATTCTTCTTTTTCTTTTGATCTTCCAGCGGGTGCTGCTGGCTTGCGCGATGTGGAACAACTTCGCGCCGGGCCGGGCAATCATCCCGGCCTGCCGGAAGATAATTTGGTGCTAATGGCCCAATGCTGTGGCCTGGTTCACGCTAGCACCGAAGAAAGGTTGAATTGTCAAGAGACGCCTGTGGACTTTCGCATCCCGCCTCGCCGAACCCTCCAGCATTGCAGTTCGCCGCTCGCTCGGATACGATCTGCAGTTCAACCGGCCCGGAACGAGCCGGGCGCATCGTACGAAACGAACTTCCGGAGCGACTTTGACTACCGCCGCGCGCAGCTGGCATGGGAATCGAACTAATATGGACGCAACCGCGAAAAAAAAGGGTTTCCCGCTTCCCAGTTCGCTGAAGGTGATCGCCGGCACCGAGGCGGCGCAAGCCGGCTATCCTTACTACACGCAATTCACCAAAGAAGACGACGAGCGGTTCTGGTTTTACAACTCGATGCACTTTCCCGAGCCGATGTGCGTCTTCGACATGATCACTGCCGAAGCCGCCTATGCCGCCCTGGGCTCCGCGAATACGCGCGTTCATTCCCTGCCGACCACGCTCGGCATTGATTGCCGCATCATCAACGGACGCGTGTATATCGGCGGTAACGCCGTCACCGATCCCGCGGAGATCGCCAAGCGCACGGAAGAATTTCAGCGTCGCGCTTTCTACTACTACGCGAATTGGGAGCGGCTCTTCGCGCAGTGGAAGAAAAAGATGATGGCCTTGATTCGAGAGGCCGAGGCGCTACCGAAGCTGGATCTCCCGGAATTCGAGCCACTCGAACACGTTCATGCCGGCCGCGGCGTTGCTTCGAACCACTACATCCTTGAAACGTACCAGAAGACTCTGGAAGGCTACTTTCGGATGTGGCAGCACCATTTCGAGTTTCTCCTGCTCGGATATGGCGCTTACTTGACCTTCTTCGATTTCTGCAAGAAGGCGTTCCCCGAAATCAGCGATCAGACCGTAGCGCGCATGGTGGCGGGCATCGAGGCGGAAATCTTTCGTCCCGATGACGAACTCCGGCGTCTTGCCAAATGCGCCATCGAACTCGGCGTGGATGGCCAGTTCCGCGAAGGTTTGTTGCCGGACCAAATCATCAAGTCGCTGGAGAAACTCGGTGAGAAAGGCGCGGCCTGGCTGAAGGAACTCGCTATTTCGCGCGATCCCTGGTTCAACATCAATGTCGGCGACGGCTTCTATCATTACCACCGCTCGTGGAACGACGACTTGACCATGCCTTTCGGCGCCCTGCCGAATTACATCGCGAACGCGAAGAAGGGCGAGCGCCTTGAACGCCAAACGGACAAATTAATCTCCGAACGCAAGCAACTGATCGCCGATTACCGCGAGCTTCTGGAGACGGACGACGAGCGCGCCGCCTACGATCAAATGATCGAACTCGCGCACCGCGTCTTCCCCTACGTCGAGGGGCACAAATTTTATTGCGAGCACTGGTACACCAACCTTTTCTTCAATAAGATTCGCGAATTCGGCGCCCTGCTCGCTGCAAAGGGTTTTTTCCCCGATACCGAAGACGTATTTCAGTTGAGCCATTACGAACTGGAAGCGGCGATCGTTGACTTGATGACGTCCTGGTCGAACGGTTCGCCGCCGCGCGGCATTTCGCACTGGCCTGCGATCGTTCGAGAACGCAAGGCAGCCATCAAGGAATGGGCCAAACACGTAACTCCTCCGGCGCTCGGACCCGTTCCCGACATCATTGATGATCCCGCCATCGTCATGCTCTGGGGCATCACCCGCGATAATCTCGATAAGTGGCTGACGGCGGGCGAGGAGCCGGATTCCAACGAGATCAAGGGCTTCGCCGCCTCAAATGGTGTCGTTGAGGGCATCGCCCGCGTCGTGAAGTCGGCGGAGGAAATTGGCCGCTTGCGCAAGGGCGACATCCTCGTCTGCCAGGTCACCAATCCTAGCTGGGCTCCCGTTTTCCAGAATATTTCCGCGGCAGTGTCTGACATCGGCGGCTCGATGAGCCACGCGGCCATCGTGGCGCGAGAGTATGGCCTGCCCGCTGTGGTCGGCACAGGCACCGGCACTCAGAAAATTAAGGACGGCCAGCGCATCCGCGTTGACGGCGGCCGCGGCGTAGTAACTCTTCTCGAGTAGAATAGACTCCGTGCACTCTTCAGAGATCATTGGCTGGTTTGCCGACATCGGTCTCTCCGACCGCCCGACTGTCGGCGGCAAAGGCGGATCGCTCGGCGAAATGACGCGGGCTAGCATTCCGGTCCCGCCCGGCTTCGTCGTGCGCACCGCCGCGTTTGAACGCTTTCTCAGCGCGCTCGAAAAGGAAGAACCAATCCGCACGAAGGTGGAAGCTCTGGGTGCGGATCAACTCGACGAGATAACCGAACTTTCCAAGCATCTCCGCGCGCGTTTGGAAAGCGTGCCGCTGCCCGGCGATGTCAATTCCGAACTCATCGCCGCGCACGCAGAACTTTGCGGCGCAGCGTCCGATGCGCATGTCGCAGTGCGTTCTTCGGCCACGACCGAGGACGCTGAAGACGCCAGTTTCGCGGGCCTGCAGGACACGTATTTGTGGGTGAAGGACGCGCAGTCAACAGTGAAATATGTGCGCTCCTGCTGGGCCAGTCTCTATTCCGTTCCCTCGATCGCGTACCGCCGCAAACACGGCCTGCCGGAAAGCGGCGTGGCGATGGCGGTCGTGATTCAGCGGATGGTCAACGCGCGAACCGCGGGAGTGATGTTCACCCGCAGCCCGATGACGGGCGACCGTTCTGTAATCACGATCGAAGGATCATGGGGCCTCGGCTCCGCCGTCGTGAGCGGCGAAGTCACGCCCGACCGCTTCGTGATCGCCAAGATCACCGGCGAAATCTCCGTGCGCGATATTTCCGATAAGCACATTCAACATTTGCCCGCGCCGAATGGCGGCGTCGTCGAGGTTGAAACTCCGGAAAATCTCCGGCGAGAGCCGTGCCTCAGCGATTCCGAGATTGTGTCGCTCAGAGATATCGCCCGCCGGATCGAGCGCCATTACGGCCGCCCGCAGGATATTGAGTGGGCCGTTGATCAGTCCGGCGACATCTTGTTGTTGCAGAGCCGGCCGGAAACGGTTTGGTCCTCGAAGGACCGTGCGCCCGTCGCCAAACCTGCGGAGAATCCGCTCCACCACGTCATGAAAATCTTCGGAGGCCGCCGGTGACTCTCACAGCCAAGGACGTGGCGGAGATCATGCGGCTGCTCGAGCAATCGAGTTTCGATAATCTCTCGCTCGAAATTGACGGCGTGAAGCTGAACCTGCAACGCGGCTCGTCCGTACCCGTCCGGCAATCCGTTGCGCCCGCATCGTCAGCCGCGCCGCAGCCGAAGCCCGTGCAATCAGCAGCGCCAAAAGTACGACCGCCATCCGAGCCAGGCCTTGCGGAAGTCTCCTCTCCTTTGCTCGGAATTTTCTACCGCGCGCCCAAGCCCGGCGAGCCGCCCTTCGTCGAAGTAGGTTCAAAAGTCGAAGAGGACACGGTCATCGGCATCATCGAAGTGATGAAATTGATGAACTCCGTGCGCGCCGGAACAAAGGGTGAAGTCGTCGAGATACTGGCGGAAAACGCGGCGCTGGTCGAGTACGAAGAGATTCTACTGCGCCTGCGCCCCGGAGCCTAGCGATGGCGATCCGCCGCATACTCATCGCCAATCGCGGCGAAATTGCCCTCCGCGTCATTCGCACTTGTAAGGCGCTCGCAATCCAATCGGTGCTCGCTGCTTCCAAAGCGGATATGGACTCGCTTCCCGCTCGCCTCGCGGACCGCACTCTTTGCATCGGGCCGGCTCGTCCTGCGGATAGTTATCTGCGAGCAGACACCATCGTTCAGGCCGCGCTCAGCGTGAAGGCGGACGCCATTCACCCCGGCTACGGATTTCTTTCCGAGCGCCCGGTTCTCGCCAGGCTCTGCGAGCAGGAAGGCATAATCTTCATCGGCCCAACAGCCGCCCAAATCGAAGCCGTTGGCGATAAGTTGCGCGCCCGCGCCGAGGCTGAGTCCTCCGGCGTGCCGACCGCGCCCGGCGGCGCCGTCGAAACCGTTCGCGAAGCCGAGGCGCTCGGACGAAAAATCGGCGTGCCGCTGCTGATCAAAGCTGTTGGCGGCGGTGGTGGTCGCGGCATGAAGCGAGTGGACCGCTTGGAGGACATACCCTCGGCTATGGAGCTTGCCGGTGCCGAAGCGGGATCCGCCTTCGGCGACGCGCGCGTTTACCTCGAACGATTCGTGGAACGCGGCCGCCATGTGGAAGTCCAAATCCTCGGTGATGGGAACGGTCGTGTGATTCATCTCGGCGAGCGCGACTGTTCGGTCCAGCGCCGCTATCAAAAGCTGATCGAGGAAACTCCGGCTCCAGATCTTTCCGCGAACTTTCGCGCGCGCATTCATGCAGCAGCCGTGCAGTTCGCCGAGCGGCTCTATTACCGCAGCGCGGGCACGGTCGAATTCCTCGTTGATCTCGAGCGAGACGCTTTCTATTTCCTCGAAATGAACGCCCGAATTCAGGTTGAGCACCCAATCACCGAAGCGGTAACAGGCATAGACCTGGTTGCCGAACAGATCGCCATCGCCGAAGGCCGCGGCCTGCGCCTGAAACAAGCAGACGTCCGGAGAAATGGTTGCGCAATCGAGTGCCGGATCAACGCCGAAGATCCGGCGCGCGATTTTCAGCCCAGCCCCGGCACGGTTCGTACCGCCGTGTGGCCTTCAGGCGAGGGCGTGCGCGTGGATACGCACATCGCATCTGGTTCTCGCATCCCGCCATATTACGATTCGCTGATGGCCAAGATTATTGTTCACGCTTCCGATCGCCCCGCGGCGCTCGAAGGGATGCGCCGTGCGCTCGCGGCCACCAGCATCGAAGGCGTCGCCACGAACCTCGCGTTCCACCTCGATGTCCTGGCCGATCCGGAATTTCGAGCCGGAGGCGTGGATACCGGCTTTCTCCCGCGATTCCTTGAAAGGCAGCGCCTCGCGCAGGAGGTTCGTGCGCATGGCTAGAATCTGTGTCGCGAGCGCCGCAGGCGCGACAAGGTTTCAAGTAGGCTGCCCGACTTGGTTGAGCGCCGTAGGCGCGGCAGAAGTTAGCCCGGCCCGTAAGGGCTGGGAAACCAATCCGCCAAGATGCGAGCGCCGTAGGTGCGACACGGTTTTTGAGAAAGCTGCCGAACGATGAGTTCTAAAGTTCAAATCGTAGAAACCTCCCTGCGTGACGGCAACCAATGCCTTTGGTCCGCGCTCGGCGTGGACACAGCCCGTAGCCTGACCATCGCGCCCGTCATGGACCGCGTCGGTTTCAAGGCCATAGACTTCACCACCTCGACCCACATGGGCGTTGCCGTCCGTTTCAAAAAAGAAGATCCCTGGGAACGCATTCGCCTCATGGCCCAAGCCATGCCGAAGACTCCGTTGCAATTTCTCTCCACCGGCCTTCGATTTATTTCCTGGGAAACAGCCAGCCCCGAGTTCATGGCGCTGGTATTCCAAACTCTCATCAACAATGGAATGCGCAGGTTCGCGTTGGCCGATCCGATGAACGACGCGGATTCCAACGTCGCCTGCGCGCGCATGATCAAAGCCGCGGGCGGCGAGTACGTGATCGGCGCTCTGGTCTTCACGCTGAGCCCGATTCACGACGACGCTCACTACGTCGCCCGCGCCCGCACTCTTGCCGAAAGCGCCGATGTGGATGCGGTATATATCAAAGACCCCGGTGGCCTTTTGACGCCTCTGCGTGCTCGCATGCTCATTCCCGCGATCAAGGCCGCAATCGGCAGCAAGCCGCTCGAGCTGCATTCGCACTGCACCATCGGCATCGGCGAACTCACCTACATGGACGCTCCCGATTGGGGCGTCAGCGCCGTTCAATGCGCCTCCGGCGGCGTCGCGGACGGCATTTCCAACCCGCCATCCGAGCGCGTGGTTTCGAATCTCCGCGCGCTGGGGCATCAGGTGGACGTGGACGATCAGGCGCTCGCGGAAGTCGGCCGCTACTTCACCCGCCTCGCCGCGGCCGAAGGGCTTCCCACCGGCAGCCCGCAGGCTTTCGACGCCAGCTATCTTCGCCACCAAATGCCGGGAGGAACCGTTGGCACGATGCGCCGCCACCTCGCCGAAAGCAGAGTCTCCCATTTGGAAGGTGCCGTGGTTGAGGAGTTGGACCGCGTGCGGCAGGAACTTGGCTGGCCGATTGTGATGACTCCTTTCGCGCAGATGTTGATCACGCAAGCAGTGATGAACGTCACCGGAAAAGAACGCTACGCCACCATTCCCGACGAAATCATCCGCTACGCGCTGGGAAAATTTGGCCGGCCCAATATCCCGATCGCGCCCGAGGTGATGGATCGCATTGAATCTCTGCCTCGCACGCGTGAGCTGCGCCAACAACCGGGCATGCCGCCTCTGCGCGAATTGCGCCAGCGCATCGGCCCGGAATTAAGCGACGAGGAATTTCTGCTTCGAGCCACCATGCCCACTGGCCAGGTTGACGCGATGAAGGCGGCCGGTCCGGCGCAACAAACGTACGATCCTGATATGGCTCCGGTGATGAGTCTGCTTCGTCAATTGACCGCCGTTCGCGACATCGCTTACCTGTCAATCGAGAAAGGCAGCTTCAAGCTCGAACTGCGCGGCCCGGCTGCTCTGGTGGAGGCGCGAACATGAAGTCTCGCCGCAACGTTTGGAATGAACGGCTGGGGCCTGTCGAAGGTTTCATGTTCGATCTCGACGGCACACTGATTCTCAGCGACCGTTCGCTCGGCGGCTACCGCCTGCTGCCCGGGGCCGTCGAGATTCTGTCCGAGTTGCAAACGCGCGGCGTTCCGTTCGTCGTGCTCACAAACGGCACCGCGTACCCGGTTGCCGAACAGGCGCCGAAACTCCGCGCGCTGGGCTTGCCCATTTCCGATGAGGCATTGCTGACTCCCAGCACCGTCACAGCGGACCTGATGCCGAAGCGTGGCGTGAAGCGTGCCCTCGTGCTCGGCGTGCCGGGAGTCGGCCACGCGCTCGCCGAAGTTGGCATCGAGACGGTCTTCCCCGGACAGGATCGCGCCGAGGACGTACAAGCTGTATATGTCGGCTGGCATCCGGAATGTGACATGAAGGATATCGAAGCGGCCTGCAAAGCAATCTGGAATGGCGCCGAGCTTTACGTCGCTTCCGACGTCCCTTTTTTTGCGACGTCCGCCGGCAAAACGATGGGGTACTCGCATGCCATCGTCGCCGCCGTGAGAAAGATCACCCACGCTCCCATGATCCTCACCGGCAAGCCGTCATTACACGCGCTGAGACTGGTCGCAAAAAAACTCGGCATTCCCATGCGCAGGGTGGGAGTTGTCGGTGATGATCCGCTCGTGGAAATGATCATGGCCCGCCGCGGCGGAGCAATGGGCTTCGGCGTGACCACCGGCTTCACAACCGAGAGCGACTGGGCCGCGCTACCGCGCAGTCGCCGCCCGCATCGGGTTCTGCGGAACCTGGGCGAAATTCTGGAGATCGCTGTTATGCCCTGAGCCGCACCCTTCGCCCGTCGGTGCCGCGACGCTATCTGAGGTCGAGGTACGATCCAAGCCAGCCGAATGGGCGGTCACGATGAATCTGCGATCGCCACACAACGCCTGTGACATGCACTCGGGGAATCGAACCGCCTAACTTAAATTAGCCGGCCTCCGACACGTCATATGTCGGAGGCCGGCTGCATTCCGGTGTGACCACCGTTACCGGGAGCGTTCCCCAGCCGGCGCTTTGGATTGGGCGGAACGCGCGGGCTGCTGTTTCTGCTGTAGCTGCTGTTGTTGTGCGGTGTGCTTTTGAACCAGCTGCTGGGTTTGCTGCTGATGCTTTTGCTCCACCTGCTGCTTGCTGGCATCGTCGGCGTTGCGTTTCGCAAGCTGCTGGTGCTCCTTGTCCTGCTGTTGTTGCAGTTTCTGGCGTTCCTGGTTTTGCTGCGCGCTCAGCTTGTCCTGTTGCTGCTGGTATTTCTTGTCCAGCTTGGCGTCCCCTGTGTTTGGAGCAGCCATGCGTTCGGCAGGCGGAAGATCATTCGGATGAACTGCGGTTGGCTTGGAAGTGTTCTCCGTCCGAGCCGCGGCAGTGTCTGACGCTTCTCTGGCCTTCACCGCGCCGCCGCCCTCGAATTCTCCCGGCTTGGCGGTGGCGGCAATCGGCGGATTGCCGTGATTTGCGGAAGCGCGTAGCTCCGGATTCGAACGAGCAGTTTGCGCGTGTTGAACCTGAGCAGCAACGGGCGGTACATGTTGTTCGCGCGAAGCTGCTTCTTCCGCGGCCGTGGGACGCTCATTGATCCCGCCGTTCCCGCCGTTGTAGCTGACACGAGTAACATGCGTCTCGTTTACTTTCGTGTTGTAAACGTTATGGACGACGGTGACGTTCACGTTGTTCACCGAACGGTTGTAGAAAAAGTGCCCGTTGTCCCAGCGTCCTCCTTCATAACCGTGGCCGAAATAGCCGAAGCCGTAGTCAATTCCGCCGTAGAAACCGACTTGCGGCCCCCAATAGCCTTCATAGAAAACAAAGCTGCTGCCGCCCCAGCCCCAGTAGCCCGGAGTCCAGAGGAAGCCGACTTCGGGAGCCATCACCCAAGTCCCGGGCACCCAGTAATAATCGGCGTCGCCCCACGCCCAGTATCCGGGCGTCCAGATATAGCCGTCACCGGGGCACGCCGGCTGATCGTAAACGGGAAGTTCGGGTGGTGCGACCGTGATGGACACGCTGACCTGTGCCAATGCCGCCGCCGGCATGGCCAGGAGTGCTAGTGCAATCAGAAGAGAACGAATTGACCGGCTCACGCTACCTCGCATTTTTATTCCTCCTGCCCGGTCATCCTTCGCTTCGGCGATTTATTTTTCCTCAAACGCCGCGGCGAGAACTTAGGGCGAAACTTCTATGAAATTTGCTGCTGTGTTCGGCCCGACCTGCTCATGCTGACATCCATAAATGTGTATCGGCGCTTCATGATTTCTTTCGCGGAACTTTGGCGCCTTTCTTACGCGCTTCCGAAAGTCCGATCGCGATTGCCTGTTTTCTGCTTTTCACTCTGCCGCCCTTACCGCCTTTGCCGGACCGCAGCTTCCCTTGGTTCGCTCGCCGCACCGCGCGCTCTACGCTCTTGCCTGCAGCCTTTCCGTATTTCGCCATAGCCTAATTCCTCCAAGCTCACTGCGCGTCTCGTGCGTAACCCACGCGTCCCCGCAATTGTCCGAACATCGGTGATTTCCGGCCATACGCAGAAACGGGTAGGAACGAACCGTGAAAACTGGTATCAAACATTCGCGCCGTACGCCCAGTGCATGTGGTTTGTGGCGCAGCTTCGCGAGGCTGTCGGTCTAAGTGCCGAAATTAGAATTTGTGCGAAATCAAAATGGAGAAACCGAGTTGACTGTGGCGCAAACTGATTCGCGATCCGCACCCGGAGGCATGCTGCGGATTCTCGGCGTCACTTTCGGAATCGCAGTTGCCGTGGGAGGCACAATCGGCTCCGGCATCATGCGGACTCCGTCGCAGATAGCCAATCGGTTGCCGAACGTGTCGCTGATCATGCTGGCTTGGGCCGCCGGTGCACTTTATTCGCTGTTGGGAGCGTGGTCACTCGGGGAGCTGGGCGCGATGATTCCGAGTTCCGGCGCTTTCTACACCATCGCGCGCAGAGCCTACGGCGACTATGTCGGTTTCGTGGTGGGCTGGACCGACTGGGTCGGCCAGTGCGGGTCAGGAGCGGCGGCGGTAATTCTTGCAGGAGAATATGGACGCGATCTCGTCCCTTCGCTCAGCCACCCGATTCTCACCGCGACCGCCATGGCGCTGGCGATCGCGCTTCTGCAATGGCGAGGTATACGTTGGGGAAGCCGATTCCAAAATGTAGCCAGTGCGATTACCGCCTTGGTTTTTTTCGGACTCATAGTGGCAGCCTATCTCCGGCCCCACCACTCTCCGCCGGCCACCGCCCCGTTCGGAGTGATTCCTTCGGGATGGCCATTCGTCCTCTCGTTTGTATTGGTGCTCCAGGCAGTCATCTATACGTTCGACGGATGGTACTCCTCTCTCTATTTTGGGGATGAAATCAGGAATCCGGGCCGCGAAATGCCTCGTTCGATGCTGAGCGCTGTGCTATTGCTCAGCGCGATCTACCTGCTGACAAATGGCGCGCTGTTTCGTGTCCTCGGAATTGGCGGAGTCGCGAAAGAAAATCTTCCCGTCGCGGCCCTGGGCGCTTCGATCTTCGGCGCACTGGGTGACACAGCCGTGCGGGCGCTGATGGTGCTTGCGCTCGCCGCGCTCGCCAATGCCTCCTTTCTTTCCGCGACGCGAGTGCTTTACGCAATGAGCAAAGATGGTTGGGGCGCTCGTGGAATCTCTCGTGTGAACAGTGGTGGGACGCCCTCTGTCGCCCTGCTGCTTACAACGTGCGTCACGATGATTTTCCTTCTCTCTGGATCGTTCAACACGGTCATCGCTGTGACAACCTTTTTCTTCGTGGCAAGGTATGCGCTGTCGTATTTTGCAGTTTTCCGGCTTCGCAAACGGGAGCCGAATACGCCGCGTCCCTACCGCGCGTGGGGATATCCCTGGACGACTGCAGCAGCCGTCATCGGGTCGGTCGCCTTTCTAATCGGCGCGGTTGCCAGCGATACGCGGAATAGCGCTTATAGTCTGATCGTTTTGCTCGCCAGTTATCCGGTCTATCGGGTGGCGCAAAAGAAGATCAGTCCGACTTAAGCGGCGAGTTTTCGCTTCAGCGAAGGTCTTTGACAATTTCCCGAGCGGCGTTCGCCCCTGAAGCGCCCGTAATCCCATTGCCGGGATGTGTGCCGGAGCCGCAGAGATACAGCCCCTTCACCGGAGTCCGATAACGCGCCCATCCGATCAGCGGCCGCATCGTGAAAATCTGATCGAGCGCGAGCTCCCCATGGAAGGGGTGCCCGCCGGTCAGCCCATACGTCGTCTCCAGATCCATCGGCGTCAATATTTGCCGCGCAAGAATCTTGCCGGGCAGCTCGGGCGCATAGGCCGCCAACGTTTTAATAATCGTGTCGGCGAGCGCGTCGCGCTGCTGGCTCCAATCGCCTTGTTTCAGCCCATAGGGAGCGAATTGCATATAGATGGACATCACGTGCTTCCCCGCTGGCGCGAGCGAATTGTCCAGAATGGAAGGAATCGAAATATCCAGATAGGGCGCGCGGGAAAAGTCACCGTACTTCGAATCGTCGAACGCGTGCTCCAGATAATCAATTCCCGGGCCGATGTGTATTCGTCCGGCCAGCGCGGCATTTCCGTCGGGAACATTTCTGAGCGCAGTGAACGTCGGCAATCCGTCGAGTGCGAGGTTTAGCTTCGCGGCAGTACCATTGGAACGGTAGTGCTGCAGCTTCACCGCGAAACTGGGCGGCAAATGCACGGGGTCGAGCAAGCCGAGCAATGTCCGCCGCGGATCAGTGCCGGAAACCACCCGTTTCGCGGAAATTTCCTCGCCGCCGCAGAGTACGACGCCCACGGCGGCGCCGTTCTTCACGATAATTCGCTCCACTCCCGCCCCAGTGCGAATCTCCGCTCCCGCCTGTCTGGCGGCGGCAGCCATCGCTGACGTGAGTGCGCCCATCCCGCCGCGTGGGAATGCGGAGTTTCCCAGTGGATAAGTATCCGCCGCCGCGCGCAGGAGCAGCAGCGCAGTAGAACCAGCCGACCACGGACCCATGGCCGCGCCATAAATTCCGCGAGCCGCAACCGCCGCGCGCAAAAGGTCCGTTTCGAAAAACTCGGCAACGAAATCCGCGACCGCCATCGGTCCCCATCGCAACACGCGCATCATTTCTTTCTTGCCGAGCTTGCGAAACCTGCGGCCCACCTTGAAAAGCTTCCAAATGTCGTCGTTCGAGGGTTTTTCAATCACGGGCGGCGTCATCGTCAACAACTCACTCAGAATCGCTCCCGTTCGCCCAAGCACTTTGTGCAGCTCGAGATATTTCTCCGCGTCCCGCTTGGAGAACTGTTGAATTTGTTTCGCTGCCGCCATGGGATCGGTGGTGAGCACCAAAGCGCGGCCGTCCAGCGACGGTGCGAAGAGCCGCACGGGCGATTCCAGCCTCTCCAATCCATGCTTTGCCAGCTGCATATCGCGCACAATCGAAGCGAGCGGCGGACCTCCTGCGTGAGCAACAGTCGAGCAGCGGAATCCCGGATGGAATTCCTCAGTGACCGAGGCGCCGCCAACGATCGCGCGACGCTCGAGGACCAACGGTTTCAAGCCCTTTTGCGCGAGATAGAACGCAGCCACGAGCGCGTTGTGCCCGGCTCCAATAATCACGATTTCGCGCGCTGCCGCCACGTCTAGTGTTTCCCCTTCCCGGTGTCTTTCAAAATCTCGAGAGCTGCCAGACGGCCGGGAGCGCCCATCACTCCGCCACCGGGATGCGTTGCCGATCCGCACATGTACAGTTTGCGAATGGGCGTTCGGTACCGCGCCCATCCAGCCACCGGCCGCAAAAAGAAAAGCTGTTCGAGCGAAAGCTCGCCCTGGAAAATGTTCCCTTCGGTCAAGCCAGTTTGTCGCTCGATATCAAGCGGCGTGATCACCTGCTTGCCGATGATGATGTCCTTCAAGTTCGGCGCGTATTCCGAGATCGTTTCGATCACGGCGTCGCCGAATGCATCGCGTTGCTCGTCCCATGTGCCATTGCTTAATTTATATGGCGCGTATTGCACGAAGCAGGACATGACATGTTTTCCCGGCGGAGCAACCGAGGGATCAGTCAACGAGGGAATCACCATATCAATGTATGGACGGCGCGAGAACTCGCCATATTTCGCCTGATCGTATGCGCGCTCCATATACTCAGTCGAAGGCGAAATTGAAATCGCGCCGCGCAAGTGACGCCCGGGCCCGGGCAGGCATTTGAAATCCGGAAGACCGTCGAGCGCGAGATTCACCTTGCCCGACGATCCTCGATATTTGTAACGGCGAACTTCCTCGAGAAAATCACCGGGCAGTTCGCGCGATTCGATGAACTTCAGAAACGTGAGATTCGGATCCACACTCGAGGAAACCGCGTCTGCATGAATTTCTTCGCCGCTTTCGAGCACTACTCCCTGCGCGGAGCCATTCTTCACCAGAATGCGCGCCACCGGGGCCTCCAGACGGATCTCGACGCCGGCCTCGCGCGCAGCTGCGCCAATCGCGTTCGAGATAGCGCCAGTCCCACCGCGGCTGAATCCCCACGAGCGGAATGCTCCGTCAATCTCGCCCATATAGTGGTGCAACAGCACGTACGCGGTGCCGGGCGAGCGAATCCCCAGAAACGTGCCGATAATCCCCGAAGCCGACATAGTCGCCTTCAGCACGTCCGTCTCGAACCATTGATCCAGAAAATCAGCGGCGCTCATGGTCATGAGCTGCACGAGATTGTATTTGTCATCTGCCGCGAGCGATTGAAAGCGCTTGCCGAGACCCGCGAGCTTCTTCCAATCGCGCGGGTCGAGCGACGTCGGGTCAGGAGGAACCATGGCTAGGATCGGCTTCACGAATCGGCACATCGCCACCATGGATTGCGCGAAGTCGTCGTACGCCTCGGCGTCGAGCTTTGAATGGCGCGCGAGTTCCCGGCGCGTCTGCGCATGATCGTTCACCCGCCAGAGGTGATCTCCGTTCGGCATGGGGGTCATAGTGCCGTCGAGCGGAAGAATCTCAAGTCCATGGCGTGGCAATTCGAGGTCGCGGATAATCTCCGGGCGCAGCAGTGACACCACGTAAGAGAAGACCGAAAACTTGAAGCCAGGAATAATTTCTTCGGTAACCGCCGCGCCGCCGAGCACGTGCCGCCGTTCAAGCACGAGCACTTTCTTGCCCTGGCGACCGAGATAAGCCGCGTTGACCAGGCCGTTGTGCCCGCCGCCGATGACGATAATGTCGTATTTCTTTGGCATGAGGTCTATCCGCGATTCGCGCGTTATCGGAATGCGCGTTACGAGAGACGGTGCATTCTACAAGTCCATGCATGGAGTCACAACAGGCGCGCGGTCCGTCTTGCGATGGATGCGACGAGCGCACTATACTCCGCGCGCTGGTGCTTTTCGGTTGAAGGAATCGGAGGAATAACTGTGCCGATTGGAACCTCAGTCCACGAGAAAACTTTCCGCCTGTGCGAGAGCCTAAATTTTCGCGAATGGTCGGGGTACTACGCCGTCAGCGTCTATGAGACGCACCACGAGCACGAGTACAACGCGATACGCAATGCCGCCGCAATGATTGACGTATCGCCACTATTCAAATACCGGATCAGCGGGAGTGACGCGACGAAATTCGTGAACCGCGTCATCACCCGCGACATCAATCGAGTGGCCGTCGGCCAGGTAATCTATTGCTGCTGGTGCGACGAGCAGGGAAAAGTGATTGACGACGGCACCATCTCGCGTCTCGACGAGAATCTCTATCGCTGGACCGCCGCGGATCCGAGCTTGCGGTGGTTCCACCAGAATGCGCTGGGTCTCGACGTCAAGATTGAAGACATTTCCGGCCAGGTGGCTGCGCTGGCGATTCAAGGACCCACGTCTGGACGACTGCTGCAGCACGTCTCCGACGCCGACATCGCCGATCTCAAATATTTCCGCCTCACTCATGGAAAAATTGCCGGCGTGGAAGTGGACATTTCGCGCACCGGCTACACCGGCGATCTCGGCTACGAAATCTGGATGCCATGGAATGAAGCCCCGAAGGTCTGGGACGCATTGATGGAGCAAGGCCGGCAGTTTGATTTGCATCCCGCTGGGATGTTGGCGCTGGACGTGGCGCGAATCGAAGCGGGCCTGATCCTGATCGAAGTGGACTATTTCAGCAGCAAAAAGGCGCTGATCGAGTCGCAGAAGTATTCGCCGTATGAAATCGGATTGGGGCGGCTCGTGGATCTGAAAAAGGAACATTTTATCGGGCGTTCGGCGCTCGAGGAAGAACAACGGCGCGGCCCGAAAAGGCTGCTCACAGGCCTCGATATCAATTGGGACGACGTCGAGCGCCTCTACGATGCGATTGGACTGGCGCCGCAGGTGCCCAGCACAGCGTCGCGAGTGGCTGTCCCGGTCTATCGCGGTGGATTTCAGGTAGGGAAAGCGACTTCCACGACGTGGTCTCCGTCGCTGAAACGAATGATTGCTCTCGCAAGCGTCAGCCGCGAGAACGCGGCGCCCGGCACAGAGCTGCAAATGGAAATCACGGTCGAGGCCGTGCGCCACAAAGTTCGTGCGACGACCAGAGAGTTGCCGTTCTTCAATCCGCCTCGAAAAACGGCAACTCCGATTGTCTAGGCTAGTCGCGCGATTCTATCTCCACTTATCAACCGAAACGCTGGTCATGTAGCTGAAGTCGCCACCGGCGAAGTACGTGTTTGTTTCCCCGCCCAGCACGATTACTTCGATGGAGGACTTGGGGTTGGGATCGGGTGGCGCGCCAAAGCGGCCGCGGCGGTAGAAGCGCTGAAATGGAATCTCGCCGTCGCCCATCTTCAGATAGGAGGCGTACGGCTCCACGCCTTGCTGGGCCTGCTTCAACTCCTTCTGATGCGTGTCCCAATAGAGCCAACCCGGCGTCTTCGTGTTCTTCGACCAGTAGTCGCTCAACTCTTCCTTCGAGTTGAATCCCTTTTCCTTCGCCTCGCGGGCGATGGTTGGATCGAGCATCACCGTGGCGGCGGTGGTGCCGAACGAGAAGAAATGCGTCAGCCAGTTCTTGATCAGTTCGTGGTAGGGCATATTCGGGAACCAGGCGATGTTGTTCAGGCTCCAGCCGCTGAAAATGCTCACGACGCTCTCGTCGGGCTTGAATCCCTTCTGCACGTGGAACGGCTTCCAGCCATCCGGCAGCCTGTTCTCCGTTTCAGCGATGCAGAGGTTGTTGTAATTGAAATTGGACCCCAGGGTGCCCAGGTAGCTGAGTCCGGGCACGCCGCAGCCGCCGAGGTTCTTCGAAAAGATCGTCCACGCGCGGCCGATAGTCGCATTGGGTTCGGCGAACGGGCCCATCGCGCCGATGCCGTAGTTCATCTTGATTTGGTCAGAGATCGGACCGTTCAGCATCACCATGCGAGAGAAGGACGACGTCGAGCTGAACAGCGATGGCTGGCCCGTGGCTGAGATCGCGAGAATCACGGGGAAGTATTCCGGACTTGCGCCCGCCATCACCGCATTGATGGCCACGTGCCTGACCGTGAACGTCCACGACGGTTGCGCGCCCTGGGCGGCGCTCAATTTCCCGATGACCTCGTCGGGCTTGTGACTCGTGCCCTTAAGCATCGCCTCCACCTTTTCCTCAGTGGGAAGGATGATGGGCATGTAATCAGTCAGGTTGTTGTCGCAGTACAGGCGCTGCAGCTCATCCTCGGTGCCCACATAGGTGGGCGGACCGATATCCGGACTGATGGAGCCGGTTTTCTTCTCGTCCGCGGTCAGAGGTTGCGTCAACGCCGCAATCATTTCCGGCATCAGCGGCTTGTTGCTGATCGGATCGTTGCCTTCGAGGACTTTGTACATTTCCTCGTCCGTCTTGTTCGTCATCGGGTGAGGCAGGTAGCAGATGCGTTCAAGAGGCATGCCGCGGCTCGCGGCGTTCGACTTCGCCAGGCCCACGAAGGCAATCGTGACCAGGGCGGCGGTCGGGAAACCCATCTTTTCGACTTGTATGCAGTGACCGACGGTCGCTGGGGTGCAGGTGCTTCAATGCCCGTACGCCATGATCATGGCGTTGCCGCTGGCTTTGATTTCCGCCGTGAGCTTGGGGTCATCATCAAAATACGACCCGGCTTTCAGACGGTATACCGTCTTCACGCTGGGCATGTTCTTCTGGAACCAGATGGCGATCTGCGCGAGGAAGCGGTCCGCTCCGGCGAAGCCATCAGACACCAGGAAAACCGTCTTGCCGTCGAGAGTGTCCAGCCGCGGCGCCATCGGGATCAAGGCAACCGAAGGCGGCATGCCCTTGGGGTTGAGGGCCGCAATTTTTGCGGGACCAGCGGCCGCGGGAGTTTTCTTTCCGGCTGCTTCCGCAGGAATCGGAGAGCCGGCTAAAATCGCCGGAGAAATGCCGAGTAAGGACAGCAGCTTTCTTCGATTAATTTTCATGGTCTTTCGTAATTCCTTCTCCACCCCGGACTGCAGTCCTGCACGATGAACGCATCATAACACTCGAACTCTTATTCAGTAAGACGCGGGATTCGCCTGTTGCGTTACGGCAACGCAAACACGTATATCGCATTGCTGTTATTCGGCGTGTGCATGTCCGGCACCTCCGCCGCCAGCTCCGGCACCTTAAGGTTGTAGCCCGTCATCACGCAGACGTACTCCTTTCCGTTAACCGCATACGTGATCGTGCTCACGGAGACATTGCCGCCAAGAATCGCTTCCCACAGTTTCTTGCCGGTCTGCGCATCGAACGCCTTGAATCGTCGGCTCATGTCGCCATGAAACACGAGCCCGCCTGCCGTCGTGACCACCGAAGCGGTGCTTGGCGCGCGGCCGACATCAAAATGCACGATCTCGCCGGTTGAGAGATTGATTTTGGCAAGCCCGGTCAGAGCGTTGGGATCGGAGCCCGGTCGCGGGATCACCTTCCACGATCCGCGCACGCCCGGCGCGGCCGTCGTCAGGTCGCGGCAGTTATCTATATAGGGGACGTAGAGAGAATTCGTCAGCGGCGAATACGCGGTAGGCCAATAGCTTCGTGTATTCCAGTAACAGATGATGTGGTGCTCGCCCGGCTTCTTCGTGACGATGTCCCAATTCAGAGTTGTCTGCCCTGTTTTCACATCAATGGTAGCGAGGTTGAAATTTGGGTCGTCCTGAGGAAATGGCGTGGCCCAAAGAAATTTCCCGTTGTCGCGGTCGAGAGCGAATACGGAGCCGCCTTCCGACACCATCACCGCCAAATCGTGTTTGGATCCCCGCGGAACATCCGGATTGATCCACTTGACGGACTTCGGGTCAGGATCAAATGCCTCGCGGACCAGTGTTCGTTCATGGGTATGGTCGGTATCCCAGTCGTCGCCCGGCAAATGCTGGTAATACCAGATCAGCTTTCCGGTTTTTGGATCGAGTGCAAGCGTGCAATTGCTATAGAGGTCGGCCGGCGAACTCCGCGCGGTACCGTCCGGATTGCCGTTGTGACGCAGAATCCGCTGGTCCGGCATCGGGTTCGCAACACCCCAGTAAATCACATTGCGCGCGGGATCGAAGGTCCCCGGCAGTCCCCAGGTAGACGCCATATCCTGCGAATTATCGCCGCCCCATGACGAGTACCCGGGATCGTCGGGACCGGCGACGGTATAAAAGCGCCAAACTTTTTCGCCGGTCTCAGCGTTGTCTGCTTCGATGAAGCAGGTTTCGCGCCCGCGTCCGCAGGTGCCGCCGGAGACGACGTTGCCGTCAATGACCAGTGCGCCGGATGTGTTTGCTGTTTCCGTCTTGTAGGTCTCCCAGCGAACCTTGCCCGTGCGCGCGTCTAGGGCTACCACGTAGCCGTCGGGCGCGGTGAAGTAGACCATGTCTTCATAGATGGCCAGAGCTTTGGATCGTTCGGTCGTGCCGACCTGCGGAGTTTTATATTCGCGCTTGTATTCCCAGATCAAATCGCCGTTCGTGGCGTCCAGCGCGTCAACCATGCCGCCCGGAGCGATCACGTACATCACCCCGTCATGCACGATCGGAATCGTCTCCGTGACGCCTTCCGGTAGCCCGCGCACCCACGCCATCCGAAGCTGGCTTACGTTTTTCGTGTTGATCTGCGCGAGCGGGCTATAGCGCCATGCGTCGTAGGTGCGGCTGAACATCAACCAATCGTCCGGACTTGGATGAAGAAGCATCTCATTCGTTACGGGTTTGTAGTTCTCGACTTGCTTGTACTCGACCGGTTTGTTGTCCAGCACTTGCGCGAATGCGGGCACGGCTGATGCGAAAGCCAGGCAAACGGCGAGAGTCCAAATCCGAAACATATCTTCCCCCCAAGTCCCATTGGTCGAAACGAACAACTCACGCAAGACAGCGCATCCTACAGCAGGTCGCGGCCACAGCTAAGAGAACAGTTAAGAGAGAAGCAGAGTATCGGTTCTTTTGTCCGGAGCTTCATTTCTGGAAGCTGTGCAGCGCCGATTCTTCGTCCGAGAAGTCTTCGAAGATTTTGTAGAGGGCGGTTAGCTCCATCAGGTATTGAACCTGCTTGCTCAGCGAAATCATCTTCAATTCACCGCCCGCCTTCCGGACCGTGACGTACGCCCAGGCCAGCGCCCCAATGCCCGAACTATCCAGATGCTTCACGTCGCTCAGATTCAGCAGTAGCTTCTTTTGACCCTTCGCCAGCAAGTCGCGAAACAGTTCGTGCAATGCCTCTGCCTCGGCCCACATCACCGAGCCGGTGATTGTGACCAGCGTCACGCCGTCAACCTGCCGCACCGATACGTTAAAGCCCATGTGTCCACCCCTTCTTCTTTAGGATGGCTGGGCGCCTGGTGGTCTGATTATTCACACAATGATGATAATACCTGGCCGGGCGCGATGGAAGGATCGAGCGAATCAAATTTTTGGCGAATTGCGGGTTTACAGGCGCGGATGCCGCATGTAGTATGGCCAGTTCGCAATCTAAAAACGTTTTCAAGAGGGTGATTTGTCGTTGCCCGCATTCCGTCTGAACCGTTGGCTTCGCGTTGCAATAATTCTCGGCGTGATCGTCCTCGTGGGGGCGATCCTGAGCCGGAGCATGCCCGCACAGGATCCCGGTACGACGTCGCAGACCGCCGCGCAGACGTCGCCGGTCTTCACGACGGCGCATCGCACCGTGTCCGAAGCGGTTCGGGAATTTTTCGGCTCCCGCTACAAACCGGTTCAGCCCATCGCGTATACGCACAAAGTGCATCTGGCGAACGGCATGCAGTGCACGGACTGCCACGTCGGCGTGGATCAGGGGCCCGACGCCAGAATCCCGAGCGTCAATTTCTGCATGACCTGCCATCAGGTGATTGCCACCGACAAGCCGGAAATTAAAAAGCTCGCAGCCTATCGTGCTCGAGGCGAAGACATTCCATGGCAGCGTGTCTACGGATTCGAGCCGTCCGCGCATGTGAAGTTCAATCATGCGCCGCACATTCGGGCGGGAGTGGACTGCGTCAAATGCCATGGCGATATGCACACGCAGACGGTCGCCGAGCGCAAAGTGGACCACACCATGGGTTTTTGCGTTGAATGCCACCGGCAGAACAACGCGCCGGTAGATTGCGTCACGTGTCATTTCTGATCGCCGGGTTCTTTTTTTGTTTTTCGGTTGTGCTTCGTCAGGGCACGACTTTAGTCGTGCCGAAACGTTGGCAAAAGTACCGCGGCTTTAGCCGCTGAGGGAGTGATGGCGAGCAACAGGTGAGCTTTGTAGGGGCGCTGCTTGCTGCGCCCGGTTTGGAAGTTGCGGTTATCAGGTGAAAGCGTGGGGCCTGGGCCCCACGGGGAGCCCTGTCTCGTTGGCGACGAAGCGTTTCGGCCATGGTTTGTAGGGGCGCTGCTTGCTGCGCCCGGTTTGGAAGTTGCGGTTTTCAGGTGGAAGCGTGGGCCTTAAGGCCCACGAAAAGGACCGCCAGTAGTCGGGCTTCAGCCCTGGGATTTCGGGCTGAGAAAAAGTCCACAGGCGGAGATACTTTTTTCTATTGACAGTGATGCGTAACATGGACGCGATGAGCACAAGACTCGAACTCGGCGCAACAAGGAACCGGCGGTCGGCGGAACAATCCCGCGGCCGGGAAACCACCCCTTTGCGCCAAAAGAAGTGTCACACCATGCAAAGTAATTTCACCCCTAAACTATTGAAAACAAACGATCGGCACCCCAACAAAGTGACACACAATTTAGTGCCGGCTCTAACCAATCAAACGTCGAATCGCGGCCAGCAGGGACCACATGCAGCGTAGAGACTTTCTCAAAATCTCGGCCGCCGGCGGAGCGGCAGCAGCTCTCGAAGGCTGCGGCAATCCCGATCATCAGCTCATTCGGTTCATCCCGGAAGAGGATATGCTCCCGGGTATCGCAACCTGGAAGCCGAGCATCTGCACGCTCTGCCCCGCCGGCTGCGGCACCCTCGTGCGCGTGATGCAGGGAGAAGCCGAAGTCGTGCGCAATGGCCAGCTCGGCATCCTGAAAATGGGCCTTGCGAAAAAGATCGAAGGCAATCCAGCGCATCCCATCAGTCAGGGCAAACTCTGCCCCCGCGGCCACGCCGCATTGCAGGTCACCTATCATCCCGATCGCATCAAGACGCCACTTCAACGCACCGGCGAGCGCGGCTCCGGCCAGTGGAAAGAAATCACCTGGGACGAAGCCATCAAGCAGCTCGTCGAAAAGCTCTCCGCTAGGAGAATCGCTGACTTAACCACCACTGGCGCGTTTGCATTCGTAACGGCTCCGCTTCGGGGCGAGCGAAAGAGAATCGTCGAGACCTTTTCCAACGCTCTCAAAGGTGGCACTGTCAGTTTCGGATTCTTCGATGCCGAAGTTGCATCTCTTGCGAACTCCTCAGCTTTCGGCCAGCCGGCGTTACCGACCGCAGATCTAGGTCATTCAAATTACGTGATTTCTTTCGGGGCCGATTTTCTCGGGACGTGGAATTCGCCGGTTGCGCAATCAGTCGGCTACGGAAAAATGCGCAAGGGCCGTCCCGGCCAGCGTGGAAAATTCGTTCAGTTTGAGGCGCGCGTTTCGCAGACCGGCGCGAGCGCGGATGAATTCATCGCGTGTCCGCCTGGAGCCGAAGGCGCCGTCGCGCTCAGCATCGCGCACGTCATCGTGAACGAAAAGTTGCATCCCGCGGCTGCCGGACTCGATCTCTCCGCCTACGCGCCCGACGCGATAGAGAAGCAGTTTGGTGTAAAAGCTGCAACGATTTCTCGAGTCGCACGAGAAGCTGCCGCCAACTCGCCGGCCGTCGCGCTCATCGGCGACGCCTCAACTGCCCAGACCAACGGTCTTTTCAACGCAGCTGCAGTAAACCTTTTGAACTCTCTGTTTGGCAGCTTCGGAAAAGCGGGTGGGCTTAACTTTGGCCCCGATCTCGCAGTATTGTCGCGAGCCAACACGGAAACAGCCCGTGTCCACGGGGACACTGACCTTTCCAGGCGGCTCTACGAGTCTTTGAGTGCTGGAACGCCACCCGTTGAAGTTCTATTTCTACACAACGCCAATCTAGTTTTTAACACGCCGACTAGTCAGGGCTACTACGACTTGGTTGAAAAGGCTCGTTTTGTCGCCAGCTTCGGCAGTTTCATCGACGAAACCAGTGTCCTGGCAGACCTCATCTTGCCCGACCATTCGCCGCTTGAGTCCTGGCTCGACGATGTTCCGACGTCGGGTTCGCTGCATACCGTTGTTAGTGTGGCGTCGCCGGTGATGGCCCCGCTCCACAACACCCGCTCCATGCCGGACGTTTTGCTCGAAGTAGCCCAGCAGATCGGCGGCGACGTCGCCAAGGCGCTGCCATGGAAAACATACGACGAAGCGGTGAAAGCATCCTTTGCCGAGCTTTACAAAGAGTACGGGAGTACGAGCGCAAAAGACGCCGACGAATTCTGGTCGAAGGCGCAGGAGCGGGGCGGTTGGTGGAGCGCGGACGATAAGCCCGCAGCCGTCACGGCGAAATACACCGCTGCGCCATCGTACGCGACAGAAGCAGAATTCGATGGCAGTCCGGATCAATATCCATTTCATTTCCTGCCGTTTGCCTCGCAGTTACTTTACGACGGGTCGCTCGCGCACCTGCCCTGGATGCAGGAATCGCCGGACCCGCTATCGAGCGTCATGTGGGGCACGTGGGTTGAGATCAATAATCGCACGGCGGAAAAGCTCGGCGTGAAAATGGGCGACACGCTTGAAGTCGCGTCGCAACACGGCACGCTTCGCGCGCCCGCGCTCGTCACGCCCGCGATCGCGCCCGACGTGATCGCCATGCCTATCGGCCAGGGCCATACGAACTTCACGCGCTACGCCACCGGCCGCGGCGCCAACCCGATTTCGATTCTCGCGCCGATGAAAGTGGAAGGAACGGAGTCGCTCGCGTGGGCTGCCACTCGCGTCAAAATCTCGCGCGTCGGCGAAGGAAAAATCGTGATGTTCGGCGCGAGCATGGAAGAAACGCCGTCAAGTACGAAGCATCGCTGAGGAAGGTGTAACCAAATGTCGCATCAATGGGGCATGGTGATTGATCTGGACCGCTGCACGGGCTGCGAGGCCTGCGTGGTGGCCTGCCATGCGGAAAATAATATTTCGACCGTCGGCGAAGACCAGGCCGCTCGCGGGCGAGCCAAGCACTGGATTCGCGTGGAGCGCTATTACGAAGGCGAATTCCCCGACGTGAAGACGAAGTTTATGCCCGTGCTCTGCCAGCAGTGCGACGCCGCTCCCTGCGAGCCCGTCTGCCCCACGTTTGCGAGTTATCACACGATCGAGGGCCTGAACGGTCAGGTTTACAATCGCTGCATCGGCACGCGCTATTGCGCGAATGCGTGTCCGTACAATGTCCGCTTCTTCAATTTCTACAATCCGGAGTGGGACAAGCCGCTGAACCTGCAGCTCAATCCGGATGTTTCGATTCGTGAAGTCGGCGTGATGGAAAAATGCACCTTCTGCGTGCAACGCATCAAGGCTTCGGAGATTCAGGCGTCGGCCGAAAAGCGCGAAGTGAAGGATGGCGAAATTCAGCCCGCCTGCGTGCAGTCCTGCCCTACAAAGGCGATGGTGTTCGGAGATTTGAGCGATCCCCAGAGCGAGGTTTCGCGACTCGCGCGTTCGAACCGCGGCACAAAGCTGCTCGGCGAACTCGGGACGCTGCCCAAGGTCACTTACCTACAACGGGATTCATGGCATGCCGGCGAAGACTCCTGAACAGATAACGGAAGATCTGCTGCGCCCGCTCGGCGGCGCGTCGGCGCGCTATCTCACGGTCCTCGCGTTCTTTGCGGGCATCGTGGTCGCGGCGCTCTGCGCTTTTGCCTTCCAGGTCAATAACGGCATCGGCGTCTCCGGACTTCGCCGTCCCGTCTTCTGGGGCTTTTACATTACGAATTTCGTTTTCTGGATCGGCTTGAGCCACGCCGGCACATTGATTTCCGCGATTCTTCGTCTTGCGAATGCCACATGGCGCCGCCCGGTGACGCGATGCGCCGAAGTAATCACTGTTTTCGCCCTTTCGATCGGCGCCACTTTTCCCGTGATCCATCTTGGCAGGCCCTGGCTCGCCTTTTGGCTTTTTCCCTACCCGAGCGAGCGCGGACTCTGGCCCAACATTCGCTCACCTTTGCTGTGGGATTTCTTCGCCATCAATACATATCTGCTCGGCAGCGTCACCTTTCTGATTCTTCCGATGATTCCTGATATGGCGCTGATTCGCGATCGCGCCACGGGCCTCCGCAAGAAAATCTATTCAGTCGTCGCCGTCGGCTGGCGGGGTACTCCGAAACAGTGGCATCGCCTGGAATCCGCGATGCAGATCATGGCCGTCGCCGTGATCCCCGTGGCGGTTTCGGTGCACAGCATCGTCTCCTGGGATTTCGCCATGGCCCCCGTGCCCATGTGGCACTCGACGATCTTCGCGCCTTACTTCGTCGCGGGCGCAATCTTCAGCGGCATCGCGGCGCTGATCATCGCCATGGCGCTCTTACGGAAATTCCTGCATCTCGAGGAATATTTGCTCCCAATCCACTTCGAAAACCTGGGAAAACTTCTGCTGGTGATGAGCCTTCTCTGGTTCTATTTTGTTTTCGCCGAGCGGCTGACGGCCTGGTATGGCAACGAGCCTTCGGAGATGACGGTGTTCTGGGTCACGCAGACCGGTTCGTTTTCGCCGCTATTCTGGCTGATGGTCTTCTGCAATTTCCTGCTGCCGTTCCCGATTCTCGCGATCAAGAAATTACGAACGATCACGGGCACGGTAATCGCATCCATCGGCGTGGTGATCGGCATGTGGCTCGAGCGCTTCTTGATTATCGTGCCATCGCTCTCCCACAAATATCTGCCGTATAGCTGGGGCACGTATCGGCCCACGTGGGTCGAGCTTACTATCACCGCAGGAACCTTTGCCGGGATGGCGATGCTCTATATGCTTTTCGCGAAGACCGTTCCCATCATTTCAATCTGGGAACTCAAGGCGGGCCAACATCCTGCTGCCGAACAAGCGCCCGCATTGGGGCACGTCGTGGTTGAAGAAGGGGCCGACTAACGTGGCGGCGACTAATTCCATCTACGGCCTGTTTCCCGGTCCCGATGCGGCCGAACGCGGCATGAACGCATTGCGTGCGATGGGCATCGCGTCCGAGAAAATCGTCGTCATGTCCTCTGAACCATTTGACGAATACTCGTTCACGCACTCCGACCATAAGACGGTGATGCCGTGGCTGGCTACGCTCGGCGGGCTCGTCGGTGGCACCTGCGGATTCCTGCTCGCGCGTTACACGCAGGTCGCCTATCCAATTATCACGGGAGGCATGCCGCTTGTTTCCCCGTGGCCCACGGCGATCGTTACGTACGAGCTGACCATGTTCGGCGCCGTAATGACCACAGTCATCACACTTCTAATCACCGCCCGACTCGCCAGACGGCGGCCCGCTCCTTACGACCCCGAGATTTCAAACGGCAAGATTCTAATCGGCGTCATGGATCCATCGGATGCCGCTCGCTCCGATTTGGAGACGCGTTTGCTCAACGCCGGCGCCGTGCAGGTAAAGTCCACCGGTTCCCTGTAACATCACACGCGTGAAGCCCGTCGAGTTGATCGGCCAGGCGCTTTCTCGAGACGGTACCGTCCTGAAGCTGATTCGCCGCAGCGACGAATACGTCATTCTCGCCAACGGCAAGAGTCTTATGTCGAGCCGCATGCACGGCTCGGAGGAGGCGCTGGCAACGTTCGCTTGTCGAAGGGCGCAGGCGCTGAAACAGCCGAGGGTTCTCATCGGCGGGCTCGGGATGGGATTCACGCTGCGCGCCGCGCTCGATCTCCTGCCACGGGACGCGGAAGTTATCGTGGCCGAAATCGTGCCAGCGGTGGTCGAATGGAATCGTGGTCCGCTCGGACCGCTCGCCCGAGATCCGCTGAACGATTCGCGCGTGCGAGTGGAGATTGATGACGTCGCGATCACGCTCGCTTCACGCCCCAGCCAGTTCGAAGCTGTGCTGCTTGACGTGGACAACGGCCCAACCGCTTTTGCGGCCTCGAATAATGCCGGACTCTACGATGACCGCGGAATTGCCGCCGCTTACTCAGCTCTCAAGATGGACGGCGTGCTCGCGGTCTGGTCTGCCCGAGAAGATCGGAAGTTCGAGCAGCGCTTGCGCCACGGAAGATTCGCCGTCGAGGTAGAACACGTGCGCGGACGCCTGAAAAAGGGCGGCCCCTCCCACACGATCTTTCTCGGTCACAAATCTCCGGGGAGATAAGAGCGTTAGCGGCTCATGGCTGCTTGTCGGGTGTCGGATTGCTGGGCGCGGTGCTGGGCACCTGCCTTCCGTTAACCCGAACCTGGTAGCCCGCGGGCACGTGCGTCAGGGTGTGGACGTAACGCAACTTTCCCTTCTCTACGCGAAACAAGTGGGTATCCGGTAATCCGCCGACTCCGAAGGTGCAGAACGCAACAACCGCGCCAGTTGTCTCATCAACGACGAAGCGCCGCGCGACAATGTTCACGCCGGCCGGCACTCCGACGTCGCAGCTATCTTCCGGGACGCCTTTGCCGGTGCGGATACCGCCTTCGGTCCGGTTGCAGGGATATCCCCACGGTACTAGATCGAGCTTCTTTTCCAGGAAAGCATCGAGGTAGGCATTGGCCGCGGCGACCAGCGTGTCGCGACTGTCGCGCTGTCCCGCCGGAATTACTCCCCAATCCTCGCCGGGCGACCACTTGTAGTAATTATCGGCGTTGAATAGCCAGTCGCCTTGCTGCGTTACCTGCGATTCGATTTCTACGATTTTGTCGTGATTGACCCGGAGGCGCGTGCCGAGGACATACGGATGGGTTTTGTCCGTAACGATCACTTCGGTAAATGTCTGGCACGTCGCCGTGTCAATCAGGGTTCGATGAAAATCCATCTTCAACGGTTTCTGAATGACGCCCGATTTGATGTCAACGACCTGCATGTTTTCAATATAAGCAAGCCCGGTCGCCAACGGCATGCCGGAAGGGTCGCCTTTGCTTTGAGCCTCGATGTAGAGATCAGTCCCAGCTTGCAGGCCGTCCCGCGTGCACGCGACCTGCGCGAAACTCGCCGCCGGCGCCAGCAGCACCACTGAGAGCACGATCCACTTGCAAAGAACACGAGTCATCGAACTCCTCCGATTTCGTTAGTGAATTGCGAGCGCGAGTCTAACACCGAATGACGAGGTTGGAATCGCCGCCAGCGTAAACAGAATTCGCCAGGCGTTGGAGGCGCCGTGCGCCCTTCAATGTGGCGATAACGGGAGTGGCGCGCCTTAGGGGACGATTTCCGAACTTTTCTCGGCAATGTCGTGGCAAATTTGCCTCAGATTGAATTCTCCGCTGGTTTGAGCCTCTAGCATGACTCCAAGTGCTGCAGGAACCTGTCCGCTAAGTCGACGATACATCCACTAGAACGCGCTCGCGAGTCACTTCGGATGTCCACAAGGTGTAGTTGAAGTTTCGGCACATTTCGGCTCGCACCAGCCAAGAAGCATAGCGTCGCACTGGAACGATCTGTCGTTATAATCGCAGCAGTGGTTGTGGGGCCAACGTCTAAATTCAGCGGAACGCCGCTTGCGGGAGGTCCGTTGGAGGTACTTGTAAGGCGGACGGCGGTTTCAAGTGCAGGCCAAACTCGAACAGAAAGAACTCAATTTTTTCTGGGGAAACCTCAAGACTATCAGCAAGACCGTGTATGCACTCTAAATACTGTGGGTAGGAGCGAGGCGCGTTGTAGGAGCTCAATTCTTGGAGCGGCATTAGCTCCTCGAAGATGCCCTGATTTGCAACCCGAATAATACGGTCATCCAGTATCAACGCCATGTGACCTTGAACTTTAACTGATAGGAAGCTCAAGAACTTCGTATAGGTCGAAAGACCGATACCGCCGATTGGTCGCACTTTCGCGTCGTAATATGTGCCCCACTCAGCCACTGGCTCAGTGCGCGCATCGGAAAGTAATTGTGTTAGCGAGCTGAGATGGCTGATTAAGTTCGCAACGTGGTTACCACGCATGCCGCGAGGGTAACCCCAGATAATCGTAGCCATTACGAATTGCGCCAAATCTGGCTTGCACGCAAAACTGCGGAGATCACTTCGTGAGAGAGTCACTTCGCCTAATTTGCCGAAAATGGCACGCAGCGCGTCACCAGCATTGTCGTTACGGTTCACGTGGGATGCCCAAATGGACCGCTTGGAAGCAAATGCTTGGTACTCAACCGGCATGTTCGCGACGAGGCTTCTAAACTCGGAGAGCCTCACGTTATACTCTTAGTGAGCTTCATGGCAGTTTCGCAGGCGGATCCGCAGGCGGTGCCTCTGGCTTGTGCTTTTCTAAATACGATTGAAGTGCCGCCCAAGTTATGACTTCTCCATCGGGGCCGGGGAGTTCCTCAACTGCTAACATCGTCGTTTTACCAGCCCAAACCCATGTTCGCCCTTCGAATGTCGCGCCAAAACCATTTTGATACTTTTTGATTTGTTTGAGAGTTGGCGCTCCGTAAAGGCGAACGTTTGGTTCACTCCACATATCAAAGTCTTGGCCGTTGCCTAATGGGTTTCCGCCGATGTGTATGGAAAAATATACGAATTTTCCATCTTCGAACTTGTATTCGTTGTAGGTTGTACCAGTGCGTGTCCTGTATGAGTTCACTTGGATGGTGTAATCCGTGTCGCCAATTTTCTTGGTTGCACCAGTGCTTGCTAAGATCATTTCTTTGCAAGAAATTTCGGGGGAAAAATCATCCGGAAAAGCTGTTTTGTAGTCTTCTGCTTTACACGCCGCAAGCATTGTTGCTGCTTGACCAGAGGCGAAAAACTCATCACGCGTTTCGCCGAGTGCTCCGACTGTGTACTGCGTAAGCGTGCCCTTCTTGCTCTGCGCAAGCGCGCTGCCTGAGGTGCCTGCCGCGATCACGAGTGCCATTATCACGAGTGCTTTTGTCTTTATCATGCCAGGCACCTCAATGGTGAGCGGATTACCGTGGTGCGCCTTGTCGTTGGCCTTCTTCAATCTCTTGACATTCTCCTCGTTCTCGATAAAGGGTAGCTGCTCCGGTTTGTGGGGCATTGGAGTCCATCTCCTCTGTCTCAAAGGCTAGCAGCACACGTGACCGTGCGACTACCTGTCCTGAGGGTCAGGTGTGCTTCCGCTGTATAAGTTATTGCGTGGACGTTATCCGAAGGGGATCGGTAGAGATGGGTTCTCACCTGCCGCTTCGTGCTTGACTATACTCGATATATGACTTCGACGGTTGAAATCCGACCCACTCAAACGACAGGTGAATCGGGACAGATTCCTACTCAGTGCAACGTCTCGAAAACTCGTCGAGTTGCCTTCCCCCGAGTAATTTTGATCACGCAAATCGAAAATACTTGGAGTGATTTTGCCGGGGAAACCCCTCTGTATTAGTGAGGGAGCATTTTCTGTGTGCCCGCGTGTGTTTAGTGCGGAGGCAGCCAGTGATCGAGTTACGAAAGGAACGGGCTGAAGTGCACTTCAGTACCAAACTTCAGGCGCAACAGCAGTTCACTTCATCTTCGAGGGGTGAAGTGGACTTCACCCCGGCACTTCAGCCATAGCTTTAATTTGCTTTACCTGGCGGTGAAGCAAACTTGTAAGAAACAGGAGAAATGCACCGTGAAGAAAAGACCGGAAGCACGCGGCAAAATTCAGAAGGGGCGGGAGCGACCCCACCCTATGACGCACCGTGCGTCACGGTTGCCTGTGGGGTCGCTCCCGCCCCAGATCACGCTTGCAGCGTGATGTGCTTCGGCCGCGTGCCGGAGTCCGAGAAAGTCTTTTGTACAGCGCACCCACTACATCTTGTAGTTAGAAGGATCGGAGGCCATGACCCAAACCGCAAAAGGCCCGCCCAAACCGAAGTTTGTTGGTGCGGTTTTCCCGTTTTTTCCCCTCTGTATAGATGAGGGGAGTTTTTCTGAATGCCCAAACACGAGCGTGGAATCAGCACCATACACTGTCAACTAATCCAAGTCAGTGAATGGTGGCTCGCAGTGATGAACCCAATGAGAACAGGTGACGAAGGAAGGAATTACATCCTGCACCTTTTCATCTGCCAGCATCTTCACCGTGCCGGTTTCGAAGTCACTTACGGCAAAACACCTACAACCGCGCAGCCAACGAAACCTACAGTGGAAAAAATACGAAATCGGGCGGGAGCGACCCCACTTTTTCGGCTTTCAGCCGCCCAAAAAGTTCGTGGGGTCGCTCCCGCCCGCCCCGAGCAGCTCGGGGCCGTGTTTTTTCCACCGGCAGCAGAAAAGCAAGAATTCTGCCAGACACCGAGTCAGACGATTTGTGACCAAAAAGGAGAAAACAATTGCCAATCCTGAAAGTACCTCCCAAACAAGCCAAGAATGAATCTTTGCAGCTACGTGTCTCTACCGAGTTCAAGCTCCAGTTGCAACACTACTCAGAGTTCCTCGGAGCCACACCGTCCTACGTCGTGATTGCAGCGCTGAACCGAATCTTCGAAAAAGACCACGATTTCAAAACTTGGCTTGAGCAGCATACCGATACGGTTGACGAGCCTCCAACCGAAGCAACTTTCGTGACGGAGATAAGCAAGAGACCCTAATGCCTCGGCACATCCAATTCGGTGCGCGCAAGACTTCAGCCTCCCCGCGACGGCTTGTCTTGCGCTTTGTTATGCTCGACCTCACCAATGGTTTCTTCAAGAAGCTGGCTGACTCATTCGATGATCCGGCATTTCAGGAGCAAAGGCTCCGTGCAGTACAGACGTTCGATCTCCCTCTGACCGAAGAAAAGCAGGAGACCACAGGGGGAGAGAGTCTCGATGCACCTGCAATTTCCTCCCTTCGGGATATGTTTCTCTTGCTCGACGATTGGGACCGCAATCTCTGTGAAAAGAAGTCTGCGGACAATTCTTCCCAGCAACACGAGGTGCTCGTTGACACAAGAACACAATGAGCGCATGGTGGCCGAAATAAGTCAAAAGCGGAGGCCAACGTGAGACCAGCCGTCATCTACGCCCGAGTTTCCAGCAAGGACCAGGAACGCGAGGGGTATTCGATTCCGGCCCAGTTGAAACTGTTGCGGGAATACGCTCGCACGCATGAGTTCGAGATCGTGCACGAGTTTGTTGATGTAGAGACGGCCAAGATCACAGGCCGCAAGCAATTCGGCGAGATGGTCCGGTTCTTTCGGGAGAATGCGTCCTGCCGCGTGGCCATAGTTGAAAAGACGGACCGGCTGTATCGCAACTTCCGCGACTGCGTGACGCTTGAGGACCTGGAGATTGAAATTCATCTGCCCAAAGAAGGCCAGGTCATTGGGAAGGACTCGAAGTCCCAAGCCAAGCTGGTGCACGGCATCCAGCTTGTCATTGCGCGGAACTACATCGAGAACTTGCGAGAAGAAGTCCGCAAGGGAATGCGCGAGAAGGCCGAGCAAGGCATTTACCCGAGCCGGCCGCCTCTCGGGTACCGCAACAACAAGCTTGAACACACAATCGAAGTCGATTCCGCCAAGGCTCCGATCGCGCAGCGCATGTTCGCGCTTTACGCTTCGAGCCAGCACTCACTCAATGGCGTGCGGAAGATTCTGAAAGCGGAGTTTGGCGTTAACCTCGCCAAAGGCTATCTGGAACGCCTGCTAAAGAATCCCTTCTACAAGGGGCAATTCATCTGGGAAGACAAGCTCTACAGCGGCACGCAGACGCACCTTGTCAGCGCCGAACTGTTTGACCAAGTGCAGGCCGTATTCCGGGGCCACAACAAACCCAAGTACCGAAAGCATGATTTTGCCTTTTCCGGCCTGCTTCGCTGCGCCTACGACAATTGCATGGTGACGGCGGAAATCCAGAAAAACCGCTACACCTATTATCGCTGCACTGGATTCCGGGGCAAATGCGAGCTGCCATACTTCCGTGAAGAAGAACTTGGCTCCCGGCTCGGCAAAGTCCTCCACGATATTCATATTCCCGACGACGTGCTGGCGCAGCTCGAAGAGTCCTTGCTCACCGATAAAGGCCGCGATGAAGCGATTAGGAAGCAGCAGGGCGAACGATTGAAGCAGAGGTTGAGTGCAGTGCGTCACCGGCTCGATCAAGCCTACTTGGACAAACTGGACGGCAAAATCAGCGAGGAATTCTGGACGCGGAAATCAGCGGAATGGATTGCCGAAGAACAACAAATATCGCTCGCCATCCAGGGGCTTGCGAACGCAAACCCGGACAGAATCATTGATGCCGTCAGAATTTTCGAACTCGCGAATAGGGCGCATTTTCTGTACGTTAGCCAGCCTGCCCCTGAAAAAGCCAAACTGCTCAGAATGGTGCTTTCGAACTGCTCTGTGGACGCTGTAAATATCTATCCTTTGTATAAGAAGCCGTTCGATCTGATCTTTGCCAGAGCGAAAAATGAGGAATGGCGCGCCCGGAGAGATTCGAACCCCCGACCCTCTGCTTAGAAGACAAGCTGAATCAAAATCCAAATGGCTTGTTTGGTGTCGCTTACGAAAGCAGACACGCCTTCTAACCCGCGCAATGATACCTAGTGAGACCTAGACCCCGCCAGTTTTAGGATTCGGTACTCCCCCACCCGTACCATTGAGCCGCAACCGCCCCCGAGTTACCATTTAAGTGTGAGCATCAGTAGAGTCCAACCGAACCCACGTTCACCACGTGATCCACGGTGGCGGCAGTCGAAGTGATGCGCTCCATCGGAGAAAATCCATGCACATCATTCCCAAGGAATTGCCCCATCTCGAACGTCTAGGCGTGTGCGCCATGTGCGGCAAGAAACTTCCACCACTGCCCCCAAACGAATTTGATGATCGCCTATTCTGTGGTGGGATTTGTACGCTGCGGGCAGTACAGGGAGAGGGACGAGAGGGGCTCAAAATCAGCGAACAGGAGTTGCGAGACCTGCCCGTGAAGTACGCGTACAAGAATTGATGGAGGAAGCCAGTGAAGCAAATTATTTTCATCGTTGGCGTTCTGGCCGTCGCAGGCCTAGCCGCAGAATCCCGGGCCTCGGCCCATCGCAACCAGTGGGTGCAGGATCAGAACGCGCAGGACAACAAATACGGCATTTGGTTTTCAGTCGAGGGCAGCACGCTCTTGGTGAATGATCCCGTTGAGAACCGCGCAGCGTGGGATGTCGAAACCGTCGCGACCGATCCGACATTTAGTCGCCCCGTCCTGCGCGCAGGATTCAGGACCGTGCGCGCCGGAACAAGGTCAACCACGCCGTGGCTACCGAAATGGCCAACGCCAGGACCGACACGACGATGCTGATGGTTTGGGGCAAGGCTGGTCCGTGCGTTCTAAGAGAGTAACGACACCCAAAGCCTAACAGGACAGGCTTAAAAATCAACAAGTTCGCCTGCGGTAACCTCCCGTTGCCGGGCGGCAACCGGATAGAAGGGATTTTCCTTTAGCGGCTCTGCTTTCAACAAGTTCGCGCACGGTAACTTCGCGTTACCGTGCAGCACCCAACTTGGGGTGACGTGTCATACCCCTCCCGGTGCCGCAGGCACCGCTCTTCCGGGCGCTCTCCGGCGCTCCGCGTTAACCGCCAGCTACCGGCACTGATCCCTCACTTCATGGCTAACCGGACAGGACCTCGGGGGCTGGCCGGGATCGGGGGCGACGCAAGATGGTCGCCCGGCTTGCGCGCGACCGCCAGCGTGCCAAGGGCTACCGCCTCCTGTTATTGGCCCCGAGAAACGGAGAAGAGAACGCCAGCCGCGACTATCAGCGCGGCGAAACCTGGTACCAGGAACCACCTGGTCCGTCGCACGCCCCCGTAGAAGCACATGGCTGCGCCCACCAACATCAGCAGCACCCAAAGTAGGAATGAGAAAGCACTGATGCGCGAGATCATGAGCCAGCAGAAGACGAAGAGGATCGTGCCGCCCCATCCGCTCCACAGCCGTCCTGGACTACACACGAGCCGTTAACAGGAGCAACGCACCGGAGGCTGGCCCAAATAAAGCCAGGAGCCACCATTTCGAGGCCGAGGCCGCAGCCACGATACTGAGGACGGCGGCGGCGATGAGCATCCCAGGCAAAAGCACGTAGAGTACGTAGGGGCTCTGGGTAAAGGCGTTGGGATGGATGCTCCATTCAGCATAGGCCCAGAAGACTACCGTGAGTATGAGGCCGACGACCCCGAGCTGATTCCCAGTTCTGCGGTTTCTCATTGGCATGCCTGATCCGAGGCACAGTGCAAAATCGGACCCAAGGGAAGGGTGAACGGGTTGTGCTCACCGAAATGCATGTTGCCTTGCGCCTGCGGCACGGAGCTTAGGGGGTTTAGATTTATCTCATAAAGGTTGAAATGCCCGGAGTTGGCTCCCGTGAAGAGATTGCCTGAACTGCGATACTCATACATTCCCGCGTCTTCTCCAACGCTGTGATAATTAAAACCTGCTCACAGCAGCGCAGCACCCGCTTGATCCGGCGAGCCATTGAACGTGAAGGATCCCGCCTCGGTCTGGTTCGCCTCCAGCTTGCTATTTGTGAGAGTGAATGTGAAGCCGGAGAGTGCGCCGCCGTTGGCAAAGCCAGCGTCTTGGAAAGTGTTGTTGGGACTGCCGTTCAGGTATACGCCGGTTGAAGAGCTTTGGCCTCCATTGTTAGAGAACTGCACCCCGTTGCCGTTCACGCTAGCGGTATAGGCTCCGGTTCCGGTGGTCTTATCCACCAAGCCTCCACTCCCATCCGGATTTGCATTGCCGATCAGTGTGGCCGTGAAGCTCTTATCGGCATTGGTTACGCCTTGCACCCACGCTGTCTGCGCTTTGCCGTTTTTGTCGTAGCCCACTGTTTCTTGCCCGCAGCCACTATGGTCAGAGTTTTGGCATTGCAGATAAGAATCAAGCCCTGTCGGATCGGTTAGGCTCAAAGGGTTGTTCAGCACATAAGCGTACTTGTTCAGCGATTGAGGATTCTCCAGATGCCCGCCCAGCGGATCAGGACTCATGAAGCGTCCCATTTGGGAGGAGTTGTACCTCGCCCCGAAGTTATCCAGATTGGATTCGGAGTCGCGTTCTTTGCCGGTGAAGTGCATGGGGCTAGGGTCACCACAACTCCCGGATGTGGTCATCGCGTCCCCAAAGGGTAGGCTGGTAATGGATTCGCATAAGGTACCTGACACATTGCTGCGGGCGCGCTCGGTGCCGAGCCAATCAGCATGATTGAAAGAGGTCGTCCCGCCAGTGCCGCCACTGTACGTTGCAACATGGCGGCCACCCGCATAGACCTCGCCCCGAGTCCACGTTCCTGTCGAAGTGATCTGCGAAATCTCGTGACCGGCGAGATCATAGAGGAAATCAACCGTCCCGCCAGCCACCGTGGTCTTGCGGACGCGACGGCCCTCGGCGTCGTAGACATAGCTTGAGGCTCCACTCATTCCATTCGATGCCGTAATTATGCGCCCCTCGGCATCAAACGTGTACGTCGTCGTGCCGTCGTCGGTCGTATCCCCAGCTGCGTCGTACGTCACACCACTCCCCGCGACGATGTGATTGTTGGCGTCAAAGCCATAGCTTGGTGCTGGACCGGTTCCCGCTGTCACGTTCTGTTTCCAGCGATTGCCGAATCTGTCATAGAGGTAACTGAAGACGTTTTGGCCGCTGTTCTGATTCGAGCCCGTGAGGCGATTGAATCCGTCGTAACCGTAAGTCCAGTTGCCGTTCACGCTATCGTTCGCCGCGAGAATATCGTTATTCGGCGCATAACCACTTGGGATCGTCAACGTGTAGACCGAAGGATCGGTGATGCCGGTAAGCCGAAGCCTCCCGTCATATGCGCGCGTTTCGTTGATGCTATTGCCGAGCGTGACGGAAAGTATCGATCCTGCTGCGTTGTAGTGCGCAACATTTTGATATCCGAATGGTGTTCCGGGGTGATTCGAGTCCGAAAGGCTGCTTGTCACAGAAGTAAGACGAGCAGCGGCATTGTAGGAATTTGTGAGAGTTACAGCCGCGCCGTTTGTGGATGTATGGACATCTCCGAGAAAATCATATGTGTAAACAATGGAAAACGGAGTGCCGGAGCAGTTTTGCGGCGTGCACTGAGAATTAATATTCACGCGGCCCATCGGATCGTAGCTGAAGGCCGAGCCGGTTGGGTTTGTTCCAGCGGTGCTCTCCGATGATCTTCGTCCGATCGTATTCGTTAACGTCACTCCCATTGCCGAGCCTTGACCATAATCGTACGTTGCCGTGGGAGTTCCGTCCGAATAGCTCTTTTCCAAAAGTTCATTTATAGCGTCATATCCGACCGCTCCATTGCATGTCGATCCAGACCACGCCCCGTAGCAGATCGTGGTGCCCCGAGCGTCTTTCTTGGTTATCACATTTCCGTCGGCATCGTAGGTGTAACTCGTCGTCCCAGCTTCTGGATTGGCGCTGCTTGTCAGCCGAGACAAGCTGTCATAGACAAATGTTCGCGCGCCCGGAGAGATTCGAACTCCCGACCCTCTGGTTCGAAGCCAAGCACTAGCCAGCAGGCGGGAACACCCTAAGTCATTGTTCCGGCACCGCTAAGCGTCATTATCCTTCTCTCAAAACCTCTTCGAAGCTGCTCCAAAGATGCTCCAAGAAGGGAACTATTCGTTGAGTTTGTGAGCGGTACCACATCCTCCGTACCATTGAGTCGCATCCACGCACGAGTTACCATCGCTTCGCGCGCCTAAGCTTTCCGCCGAAAAGAGGCACCGATGCAAGCTGACCCCGGCTACCCAACACATTGTTTTGGCTGCTCCATCCCGATACCCAAACCACCAGAGCCTGTCTGTTTGCTGGCCGACTACATGTGCCAAGTTTGCTTAGCAATGGCTGAAAGTTGCAGCACGCCATACTGGCAAGAAGTCCGTCGAGAAAAGACGCGGGAATATTTTAGAGATTGCGAGCTGAAGAGAATTTTGATGGGTGCGGAATGAGCCGTGCGCGCGTACTTGGGCTCGCCGCGGCTCTGGCCGTTATAGGCCTAGCCGCAGAATCCCGGGCCTCGGCCCATCGCAACCAGTGGGTGCAGGATCAGAACGCGCAGGACAACAAATACGGCATTTGGTTTTCAGTCGAGGGCAGCACGCTCTTGGTGAATGATCCCGTTGAGAACCGCGCAGCGTGGGATGTCGAAACCGTCGCGACCGATCCGACATTTAGTCGCCCCGTCCTGCGCGCAGGATTCAGGACCGTGCGCGCGGGAAATTTCGTGGAGGCAATTCAATGAGCAGCGGGGTCAAGGAAGTCCTTGAGCTGCGTTTAAGCGACGCTGATATTGCTGCAATCAGAATCCGCGTGCAGAGACGAAAGGCGGCTATCGCGGCAGCCGTGGCTATTCGAGAAATTGGTGTCGTTGAGCTGGAGGACTTATCCGATTCTTTCGGAAACGAGGACGGTGATGAGTAACTTTAATCCATCTGGTTCGTGCCCGTGTGGATGTGGGCAGGTCACGCCGATAGCAGCAAAAACCGATAGGCGTCTCGGCCACGTCAAGGGGCAGCCTATACGATTCATTTCAGGGCATTGGAAAAAGAAAGGCCCGAACGGTGCGTTGCTCATGCCAGACAGAACAACAATGATACTGACGCTCGAAGGGCGGCGTGGGCAAACGTATCACTGTTTCGTGGACGCAACAGATTATGCGCTCGTTGCAAAGTATCGTTGGCACGTACGAAAAGACGGGAACACATTCTACGCAGGAAGCGGCTCTCGCTTGAAGACACTAACAATGCATCAGTTGATTTCGGGCTTAAAAGCGCCCGACCATAAAGACGGAAACGGCCTAAATAATCGTCGAAGCAATTTGCGACCGGCTACTGCGATGCAGAACGGTGCAAACCGCAAGAAGAAAAAGCTAACATCGTCCAAATACAAAGGCGTATCACGAAACGGAACCGAAAAGAAATGGAAAGCTGTTGTATGCGTGAATCGAAATTATATCCAACTCGGAAGGTTTGACAGTGAGAAAGCCGCAGCGCGTGCTTACGACGCTGCGGCTCTCAAGTACTTCGGAGAATTTGCAAATATCAATTTCCCGAAGAACTAAATCTCAAGGAGCCAATGGCAGCGACTCGTCGAACGCGTGTTCGGTAGCCTCTACTCGTAAAGCAGCTGACACATTACGGTGCGAAAACAACGTCCTGGACGGGGAGAGCGGCTAGGCGTGAGGACGCAAGCGCCAGCAAGACGCTCCTCTTGGGAAACGAAGGGTGCGGCACCGCATCAATGGTCGTTCCTGGCCGGAATGAACTCGGGCGTGATCTGCGCATCCGGGAACGGAATTGACAGCGCGCAAGCGTCTCTCGAACTCGGCCACCGGCCCTGAACCATCTCTTATCCACAGCTCCTCAATCCGACGTCTCACCGGTCTGGCTCGGGGCTTCATTCGGCAACCCGACTCTGAGCACACCCTACGGCACCAACGAGGGCCGTGCTGATCCCATACTGCGCGGCTGTTTGGAAGAGAACTTGGCTAAAGACATTCGCTGGGTAGACCTTATTCTCTTCGCCATCTGAATAAAGTCCTGCTTGGCTCAACAGTTTGTGCTGCAACTCGTTAATCCCAATCAACTTTCGGCCTAAGGAGTCGTCCTTAGTCTCATGAGATGCTGCGCCATATTCTCGCGCGTAGATAGTTAGCTCAAAACCGACACGGACAAGTGCCTTCGCCCGCGCCGCTGACGGGAGTCCGACCAGCCATTGACTGAGCAATTCAGCATTCATCGGAGCTACTCCTTGGGGAAATCGATGATTGTTCTTTCGAGCTTGTTGATGTCAATGCCGCGCTCCTCCAGCACTTTGATTCGCGTGTTTCCATCTAGAATCGTCCCATTCGCCCTCACCGTCAACGGTTGATCAGCCGCCGATTTCAGAGAATCGATGATTTCCTCAGTGGACTTATTTTTCCAATAATTGTAACTGGCCGAGTTACCTTCAGTTATCGTCGAGTCACTGTGCAATCGGCTAAGGGGCACGAAGGAACCGTCCGACGCACGTTGCAAGTGCATAGCGTCGGGTGCCTGTTCCTCACAGGGTGCATACCAGGGACATTGAGCGTTGTGCAGGGCCTCATCCCATTTTCTATACACCCCGTCGATGCCCGAGGCGGAGGCTGCTTTGAGAGCATTTACGTCAGCGGCATTCCGGGCGACGTTATTAACGAGCCACTGTCGCTCGTTAGCGATTCTCTGTTGATACTCTTGTTGGGTCTCGGTTAAGCCCAAAGCATGGCCCAAGCACCACCAGAAGCCATGCGTTTCTCCACCGATACTGCAATGGCCGCTGGGATCAGTTTGACCTAAAGGATTATCGCGAACGTAAACGTAGAGATTTATGCTTTGCGGGTCAGATATGTCGGCAAATGGAACTGGGTTTGGCGAAGCGGACCAATCCGGCGTCATGAAGCGTCCCATGCTCGATGCATCGTACCGCGCGCCGAAGTTTTCTAAGTTCGTTTCGGTGTCGTGTTCTTTGCCGGTGAAGTGCATGGGGCTGACGTCGGTACCAGTGCAGCTGAGCGCGTCGCCGAACGGCAGGCTGGTGCAGGTTTCATTGGTGCCGCTCGGATAGGGTTGGCGGACGCGCTCGGTGCCGAGCCAGTCGGAATAGTTGAACCAGGTCATCGGAGACGTGCTCTGGTAGGTGGCGACGTGGCGGCCGCCCGCATAAACCTCGCCGCGGGTCCAAGTGCCTGTAGAGGTGAACTGCGCAATCTCGTGCCCCGCCAGGTCGTACGTAAAATCAACGTTACCCGATGAAGTGGTCTTCCGGACGCGGCGGCCTTCGGCGTCATACAGGTAGGAGGCAGTGGTTCCGCCATCTACCTGAGAGACCCGCCCCTCCGCGTCATAGGTGTATGTATGCGTGCCGTCGCCAGTCGTGTCGCCTGCGGCATCATATGTGACCCCGGTGGCTCCCGTGATGTGGTTGTTGGCGTCGAACCCGTAACTGGGCGCCGGGCCGCTGCCCGCCGTAACAGTCTGGTTCCAGCGGTTTCCGAAGCGGTCGTAGGCGTATGTGAAGGCTTTTTGTCCGGTGTTGTTCGTCGAGGTACAGAGCAGAGAGGTCTGACCGCCTTGGTTTGAAGCACAAAGCCGATTGAAGCCATCGTACGCGTAGTTCCAGTTGCCGTTGACGGTGTCGTTCGCCGCGAGAATATCGTTATTCGGCGCATAACCACTCGGGATCGTCAACGTGTAGACCGAAGGATCGGTGATGCCAGTTAGCCGAAGCCTGCCGTCATATGTGCGCGTTTCGCTGATTAGATTGCCGAGCGTGACTGAAAGGATCGATCCGGCTGCATTGTAGTGGGCAACATTTTGATATCCGAAGGGCGTCCCGGGGTGATTCGAGTCCGAAAGGCTGCTTGTAAAAGAAGTAAGACGAGCACCGGCATTGTAGGAATTTGTGAGAGTTACAGCCGCGCCGTTTGTGGATGTATGGACATCTCCGAGAAAATCATATGTGTAAACAATGGAAAACGGAGTGCCGGAGCAGTTTTGCGGCGTGCACTGAGAATTAATATTCACGCGGCCCATCGGATCGTAGCTGAAGGCCGAGCCGGTTGGGTTTGTTCCAGCGGTGCTCTCCGATGATCTTCGTCCGATCGTATTCGTTAACGTCACTCCCATTGCCGAGCCTTGACCATAATCGTACGTTGCCGTGGGAGTTCCGTCCGAATAGCTCTTTTCCAAAAGTTCATCTATAGCGTCATATCCGACCGCTCCATTGCATGTCGATCCAGACCACGCCCCGTAGCAGATCGTGGTGCCCCGAGCGTCTTTCTTGGTTATCACATTTCCGTCGGCATCGTAGGTGTAACTCGTCGTCCCAGCTTCTGGATTGGCGCTGCTTGTCAGCCGAGACAAGCTGTCATAGACAAATGTTCGCGCGCCCGGAGAGATTCGAACTCCCGACCCTCTGGTTCGAAGCCAGATGCTCTATCCAGCTGAGCTACGGGCGCGTGAGAATCATTCTACTGCGAAATGTTTTGGCCGTGGCCTAAGAAGTATTTATCCGCGGCGTCTGTTTGCGTACCGCGCTTTCCTTTGGGCTTTACATTCAACGAGACACCGCAGTAGCCTCCCCTTCGGCGATCGCACCGTCGCGCGAACCCACGGTGATCACCTGTTAAAAGCAGATCGCCGGCGGAATAAGTGTAGCCGCAAGTCTACGAGGGGGGCCAAAAATGGGAACACCGAGAGGCGAACTAGAATTTGAACTCTTCACCGCGGAGCCTCGCGCACTCGCATCGAATGCCGTGTTGATAAAGGGCAAAGAAGAAGCAGTCCTCGTGGACAGTTGCCTGATCCAGAGCGACGCGGAAAAACTGGTCAAAATGGTCCGGTCGTCAGGCCGGGAACTGACGTCCGTCCTGATTACCCACGCTCACCCGGATCATTACTTTCGGATTGGGTGCGATCCGGGAAGCTTTTCCGGCCGCCAAAATGTACGCCCGACCGGAGGTCATAGACGGAATGCGCGAATTCCGCGCCAAGATCGTTCATTGGCAGGAAATGTATCGCGGCGAGCTTCCCGCGGCACTGCCGCTTCCGGAGCCTCTAGTGGGCGACAGTCTCCAGCTCGAAGGCCATGATGTTACCTTTGTTGACCTCTTCATGGTGGAGACGGTGTACGCGACCGCGTTTTATCTTCCCGCGCAGAAAACATTCATCGCCGGCGATCTCGTCTATGCGCAGGCGCAGCATTACATGTCGGACGTCAACGACCCCGACACCTGGATGGCAGCGCTTCAGGGAGTTCGCAAAGTGGGCCCGATCGAGAAATTGTTCCCCGGTCACGGACCAGTGGGGGGAGTGAACTTCTCGCCGCCAGCATTCAATGGATGCGCGACTATAAGGAAGTCGCGAAGCCCGGCGTTAGATTTATGGACATCGCGAAGGCGATGATGGCGCGCTATCCGAAGCACGCGCTCGCAATTTTGCTCTGGGTCACGCGAGGGCCGGGATTCGGTCTTTGCGGCGCCGCGGAGGCGGGCCTTCCCGCTGGGCTTTTGTAAACTCAAATTGTCGTCGCCGCGTGAAAGCAGGCGGCCGCATTCGAGCGTCGTTCCGGAGGCAGCCAGATGGACGCAAAACGTCGTTCGGTTCAGATTCTCGGATTCTTGACGCTCATTCTGGGCTCGCTTTATGCGCTGTTCGCACTGACTGCATTTTTCGGAGCATCACTTTCGGATGTTTGGCTGTTGACGACTCGGGTTCTCAACCTGGCGGTTGGCGCTTATCTCATCTGGGCTGGAATCCGCATGATGCGCTGGGCAATGGGCCTGCCGAGCCTCCAAACTGGTCGAATCAAGTGGGGCAGAGTTCTGCTTGGATCACTCTTCGCATTCAACGCGGTCAAGACTCACTTGCACCCTCCACCTTCAGTTGATTTGCTCCAGCCCGCAAATCCTGTTCAAGCGGAGGCAATGTTCGCCATATACATCGCGATTGCAATTCTTGGCGCGTGTCTCATCATTTCGGGGGTAGTCGCTGGATTTCGAAAACCAGTTCGCGCCGAACACAGCTCCCGTGGAACTTTCTAAGTTGTCAATCAAGCTTTCGGCATATGCCTTGCAATCCCGCGCGTTTCTAGCGAAACTAGCGCCATAATTCGCATACGTATGGGGGGTGAGAATGAGCAAGAAATCCAAGGACAAGAAGAAGTCCAGGAGTGGCGCAACAATCGGTCGCCGCAGTTTCATGGGATCGCTGGCCGCAGCGGCCGGCACAAGCGCCGTCGCGGGCGCGCTTTCTCCGTTTGCGCCTTCCGCGAATGCGGAAACCGTCCATTTTTCCGTCGGGCACTCCTGGCATGGGCGGCGCAGGGCCGTTCCGCGCGGAAGTTGATATTCACGATTGCGACGTCGAAGGCGAGATTCCCACCAGCATTGACGGCGCGTTTTATCGCGTTGGCCCCGATTGGCAATATCCCCCGATGAAGGGAAACATCCCATTTGACGGCGAAGGCCACGTCAGCATGTTCCGCATTTCAAACGGCCACGTTGATTTCAAGAGCCGTTACCCGCGCACCCAGCGCTTCAAGGCTCAAGCCGCCGCGCGCCAACGCCTTTTCGGCATGTATCGAAATCATTTTACGGACGATCCCAGCGTGGCCGGCCTAAGCCGCGGCACCGCGAACACGCATATCGCCTACTACAATCAAAAACTTCTGGCGTTCAAGGAAGATAGTCCGCCGGTCATGATGGATCCCATCACCCTCGAAACTGTGGACGACTACTACACCTTTGGCGGAGGCATGAAGAGCCTCACGCACAGCGCTCATCCCAAGTTCGATTTCGCCACCGGAGAGATAGTTTCTTACGGCTACGAAGCCAAAGGCTTCGCCACGAATTCCATCTACGTTTTTTCGGCAAACGCGCAGGGAAAAGTTACCTGGGAGGCTTGGGTCGAAGCTCCTTACGTCGGCATGATTCACGATTTCGCCGTTTCGAAGGACTACGTCGCGTTTCTCGCCATTCCTATGGCCACGAACGTCGAGCGCATGAAAGAAGGTCAGGTTCATTTCGCTTGGGATTCCACTCTGCCCACTTGGTTCGGCGTCATGCGCCGCGGTGGGGATGGGAAGGACTTGAAATGGTTCAAGGGACCCGAGCGCTGCGCTACTCACGTAATGGGAGCCTTCAACGACGGAAACACCATGTACGTGGACATGGACATGGCGCTAAAGAATCAGTTTCCGTTTTTCCCCAATCTCCACGGCGAGCCTTTCGATCCGAAATCCGCCTCGGGCTATCTCACTCGCCTCTCCGTGGACCTCTCGAAAAAAGACGTTTCCGATTACTCGATGGAACAGCTCTATCCGCAGACCGGCGCTTTGCCGCGTCAGGACGACCGCTATCAGACTATCCCCTACAAGATCGGCTTCATGCCCACCGGCGACCCCACCAAGCCGATCAACGCGAAACTTGGCAACATGCCTTTCCGCCCTACGAATTCTTACACCCGCTTCGACCACTCGACGCGCAAGACCACAGAGTTCTGGATCGGAGACGATTCGAGCCTGCAGGAATGTTGCTTCGTTCCGCGCAGCAAGGACGCCGCCGAAGGCGATGGCTATCTCGTTGGCGTCGCCAACCGACTGCTCGAAGGCGGTCGCGCCGATCTGATAATCGTTGATACGCAGAACATGGAAGGTCAGCCCATCGCCAAGGTCAGGCTCCCGTTCCGCACCTACAGCCAGGTCCACGGCTGGTGGGTTCCAGGCTACGCTTTGCCGAAGGCCTGAACGGCGGGAGCTCGGGAATCCTAGCGCCGTGGCCTTTCGGGCCGGCTTGCTTCTGACTTAGCGCCGTAAGCGCGTCACAAAATGGCCCAGTCCGGCAGGACTGGGAGACCAATCCGCCGTCATCTCAAGCGCCGTAGGTGCGACACATCTTTGGGCTTGTCTTTCTATCGTGGCGATATAATTCGCGCGCAACTGCGTATTAACTTGAGTTATCACCGGCTCAGCCGAGTCCCGGAGCGGGCAAACCCCTAATGTCGAATTCGGCCACCTACAATCCTCCAGCGCGAGACCATGAGCAAAGATCATGGCTTTCGTCCGGGATGGCCCTCATCTGGGCCATCGCACTGGCCAAATTCCTGTTTCACGTCTACTTCAATAATCGCTACGGCTACTTCCGCGACGAATTCGACTACATCGCCTGCGGCAATCATCTGGCCTGGGGCTACGTTGATCAACCGCCGCTGATTCCGTTCCTAATTCACGTCTGCCGCGCCATACTCGGCGATTCTCTTCGCAGCATTCGATTCATCCCGGCGCTGGCCTCTTCGCTATTGGTCGTACAAACGGCGCTGATCGCTCGGGAATTCGGCGGCCGACGATTTGCTCTCTTGCTCAGCGCCATCACAGTCGTAATCGCCCCGCAGTACCTTTCCAACGGCGGTTTGCTGACCACCAACTGCCTCGAGCCAAATCTGTGGATGGGCTGCGCGTATTTCGCAATTCTCGCCATCAAACGCAACGACCCGCGTTATTGGCTCTGGTTTGGTGTGATTGCGGGCATCGGCCTCGAAGAGAAATACACGATCGCGCTCTTCGGCTTCGGAATCGTGGTCGGCCTGCTACTCACCGAACAGCGCCGTCTCCTGCTCGATAAATGGCTCTGGCTCGGCGGCATCGCCGCGTTCCTGATTTTTCTTCCGAATCTGCTCTGGAACCTCCACTATCACTGGCCGTTTCTCGAACTGATGCGCAATATCCGCGCCGATGGCCGCGACGTGGTCCTCAGCCCCGGCCAATACTTCATTCAGCAGGCGATTCTCGTGCATCCGTTCACCGCGCCAATCTGGATCGCTGGCCTCATCGCGCTTTTTTTCTCAGCGCCATTAAGACCATACCGATTTCTTGCCTGGACTTATGTCGTCTGTTACGCGGTCTTGTTCGTCCTCCACGGAAAAAACTATTACCTCGCGCCCGTGTATCCCATGTTGCTGGCGGCAGGTGCGGTCGTAATAGACTTCGCGTTCGAGCGCCCCTCGACCGCATGGCTGAAGCCAGCCATCGCGATTGTGTTGCTCGCCAGCGGCGCACACCTCGCACCCGTCACGGTCCCGATTCTTTCGCCGGACCGCTTTATTGCCTACGCGAAGGCTCTGCCCTTCAAGCTTCCCGTGATGGAACACCAGCATGAACGCGCCACGCTCCCTCAGTGGTACGCCGATCAGTTTGGCTGGCAGGAAATTGTTGACGAGACTGCGCTCGCATGGAACCAGATTCCTCCTGCCGAGCGCGCCGACTGTGCCATCTTCGCGCAGGATTATGGTCAAGCTGGCGCAATAGACTTCCTCGGCCGCCGTTACGGTTTGCCTCCCGCTCTCAGCGGTCATCAGACCTATTTCCTCTGGGGACCGCGCGGCTACTCCGGCAACTGCATGATCGTTCTCGGCGAGCGTAAAGAAGTGCTCGAAACTTACTTTGACTCCGTGCAGTTCGTCGGACTTTCGGCGGATAATCCCTACGCGCTCGAAAAAGAAATCGGCGTGGATATTTGCCGCGGCCCGAAATTCGGAACGCTCGCGCAGGTCTGGCCGCAGTTCAAGAAATGGCGCTGACGTATTGCCATTTCGTGCAAGTATCCGCACCATCTCACCGTTGCGCGCCCGCATCGCATCTGGTATAGATTCCAAGCAACATACGTGCTCGCAATTGATTGGTGTAGAGAATCTTTGGGGGAATGATGCGTAAGCAATTTGTTGTCCTTTCTGCACTCGCTATCCTGATGTCCGTTTGTGCTTTGGGTTCCTTGAATCGCGCGAGCGCCGCGCCCGCGAAAGCCGGCGACTGCGATCGCGCCTGCCTCAACGGCTTCGTTGATCAATACATGGCCGCCGTCGCCGCACACGATCCGTCGAAGCTGCCGACGGCAGCAGGTGTCCGTTACACCGAAAACAATGTCGAGATGAAGCTCGGCGAAGGATTGTGGCAAACGTCCGATGGCTGGGGCTCCTATAAGGTTTACGTTGCCGATCCGGAATCCGGCCAGGTCGGTTTTCTCGGCGTCTCGAATGAGGACACTCATCTGTCCGTTTTCGCCGCGCGACTTAAGGTCGTGGACCACAAAGTCACGGAAATTGAGGTGATCGTCGCGCGCCCGGACGGTCCGGCCCCAGCGGGCTCTGGAGCTTTGACGGGAGGCCCTGCAAACCTGAAGGATAAGCCGCTTTTCTCCGAGGATGAACCCGCCGACCAGCGAGTTTCGCGCGAAAAGCTCATTCAGCTGGCGGATGGTTATTTCTCGACGATTCAGCAGAACACTGGCAAACTTTTCACCACGTTCGATCCTGATTGCCAGCGCATGGAGAACGGATCGGTCACCGCAAACAATCCAAACGCGACCAATCCCGTTGCCAAGATGGGCTGTCAGGCGCAACTCGAGACTGGAATGCTCAAGATGGTCACGCGCTGCCGCGATCGACGCTATCTGGTGGATGAGCAGCGCCAGATGGTTTTTGCGGCGACCTTTTTCGATCACGACGGCACGCTGCGCAAAAATACCTTGGTTGATGGCACCACTCGGACGATTGGAGCGCCGTTCGATCGCCCCTTCACATTCCTGATCTTCGAGCTTTTCAAGATCAAGGACGGTAAAATCCGCCAGATCGAAGCCGTGCTCGATGTTGTACCGTATTACATGCCCAGCCCCTGGGTAAAGCCGGCGAAGTAACCTGCGAGGCAAAATGCGAATCAGTCGAAATGTTCTCGGCTCCGCGGCGCTGTTGATTTTCGTCGCTATTTCGGCCATCTCCGCCCGAGCACAATCGGCGGCGCCGCCCGCCGACTACGATCCCAATTTCAATTACGACTGCGATCGTGCATGTCTCAATAGCTACCTCGATCAGGTCCTTGCTGCGATGGCCGCTCACGATTCTTCCTCTCTGCAGCTGGCGCGCGACGTGAAGTACACCGAAAACGGGCAGTTGCTCAGGATCGGCGACGGTTTCTGGGGCACCGCGAGCGGTTTGCCGACCTATAAGATTTACGCGGATGATCCGCAAGCCGGGCAGGCCATGTTCATGGGCGTGGTGCCGGAAAATGGCGCGCCCGTGATTCTATGCGTGCGGCTTAAAGTCGAACTGCATCGCATCTCGGAAATCGAGGCGATCGTCGCACGCAAGGAGGCGGGCAGCATCGCGCGCCCGGAGAATCTCGTCACACCGAATCCAATCTTCGCGGAAGCGGTTCAGCCCGCGCAGCGCCGGTCGCGCCAGAACATGGTCGCGATCGCCAACAGCTACTTCAGCGCCATTGAGAAGGGCCACGGATCCTTCGTGCCGTTCGACGCGAACTGCAACCGCATCGAATCCGGCGTGCAGACCACGAACAACACCGCGCTCGCTACCAACCCCGATTCCGTACTCAGCCTGGGTTGCGCCGATCAAATCAAGACGCGCAACTTCCAGCCAGACACACTGATCCGCGACCGGAGATTCGCGGTGATTGACGAGGAGCGCGGTCTCGTTTTCGTCCTCGGCTTCTTCGATCACGACGCGACGCTGCGATCCTACACGCTCGCCGACGGCCGGACCGTGAAACAAACGCGAACCGGCCCGTGGACCTGGGAAATCGCCGAAATGTTCAAAATTCAAAACGGTAAAATCATGCGCGTCGAAGCGATCGTGAATACCGGCATCTACGGCATGAAGTCCGGCTGGTAGAATTCGGCCGGAGTTTCTTACCGCTGGAGATGGTGATCCAGGTTGTCCATCCGATGCGCGTCGTCCTCGACGCAGACGGGCGATTCTTCGAGTGCGACAGTGGACGGCTTGATCAAGCGGGGTGCTTCGGTCCACGGCGCGGTGAGCACGTTAGGATCGTCCACCGTGATCTGATAGGCGAGATCGTCGCCGACCTTCCAGAAGCGCTCGGTGACGTGCATCGCCGACGTGTGGAAATATCCGCCTTCACCGAACCAGGTATCCTCAACGAAGTTGTTGGTATCAACCACGAACGTGTTTCCGTCCCAGTGGCCGATTGAATCTCCGTAGTAGGAAGGATCGGCATCCGCGCGGTGCGGACGGCCGTCGGTGGTAATGATCCGGTAGGGATCTCCGGAAGCGTCTTCGTACAGGAAAATCGTTTCAGTGGGGAGCTGGATGATCTGGCGCGGCGAGCTGATGCGTGGCACGCCCGGTTTACCGCAGAAGAAAACCTTGTCGAGCTTCGCTTCGTGGTCCAGCAGATATTTAACTTTGTCCTGGAACTCTGGCTTGTAGGTAGGCGCTGCCGTGTACGGCAATGCGCCCTCGACCGCAGTCTTGGCAGGCATGCGCCCGCTCAAATCGAGCGTCGCGTAGGTGGTCGAACCGTTCTCGACTTTCTTCAGTGCTCCGCCGGGCAAGGCGATTGAATAGGCCCAGTTTCCGCTCAAGTCGGGATGGACCGATATCGCATTAGCCGGTTTGCTGGTTGCCGCCGTCGCCTTTTCCTGCGCCGGCGCGGAAGCGGCCAGCATCAGTGCTGCTGCGAACGCGCAAATAATTTGGTGTCTCATGTTTCCCGCCCCCTCTCACTTAGTGGTGTTGATGTCACTCGGACTTACCATTGCCAGCGAGTTTCCGTCCGCGAACGTGATCTTCTGAAGAAATCCGTAGGGCGATCCATCACGGGCGCGGTTTCCTTCCACGGTGACGCTCTGTCCGATCGCTTGCTTGAAGTCGGCGCTATTGACGCCCACGCGCTTCAGCCATGATGGCGGCGCGCTTTCGAATTTCCAGTTTACGACGCCGCTCCCGTCGGGCTTCTTCACGTCCATGTATATGGCGATGTGCGGGTTCACCCAATCAACTTGCGTTAGCGTCCCCGTGAGCGTGAATTTCTCCGCCATATTGAAGATGGACGAAGGCGAGTGGTGCGCCGAAGCGGTCCCTGCCGCCAAAAGAATCGAGAACAGCATCAAAATCGTGGAAAGTTTGTACTTCAAGAGCCCCCCTTTTGGCCTCACTTTCGCGAAGTGTATCACAGCCCAGGGCGGGAGGGCGCGGCAGGGACCCTCGAAAAAGTGTGTCGAGTAATTGGTATCGCTTTTGTTTGTTTTCAGCAAGTTAGGAGGAAAATTACTCGGCACGGTGTGTCGAGTAATTTGGCGATCTGCCAGTCGTGTTCGGTCAGTGGGGGACGCGCCCATAGGGACGTGAAAACAGAGAATTGCCGATCAGGAGATTGGCGCCGCCAGATCCGGACTGCATTTTCAGTTGTCAAAGAGCGATACGCCGCTCGTCGAGAGCAGCGGGGCACAGATGCGCCCAAATGCGGGGCGAAAGAATGCCCCGACTGACGTTAATTTATTTTGCGCGGGCTGTCTATTGTGGAAACTACGCAGACCGCAAGGAATTGAAATTTCGCGAGTTAGTGCAGTGGCGACGATGCACGCGCCACGCTGCCGAGGGAATTCGTGGGACCGCGCCTGCGGGCATCCAAATTCGCTCTCGCTTGAGTCGAGCGCGAGCGCCCACGGATGAAATTCGGGAAAATTCAAGAAGGGTGCGCCACCCACTGATCGAAACTCCAGCAGTGCAGGCAGTCCGGTCCTTCGCTATGTGCGAGATACGGCGTTCGTAGTCGCTTTCTAAATCGTCGCGCTAGCCGACGTCAAACTAACCACTGACGTCTGGGAGTTTCAGCGGAATTTCCGCATAGCCCAGATGAAGAAGAGCCAGATAGCAAAGCAGACGATCACTCGAATTTTGGTGCTCGTATCTTGCTCTTTCCACGAACCGCCGCCTATTCTGGGCATCAAAAGATGCTACCCCGAAATTGCAGCTGTGTCAGTTATCTTATCGCCCAAGATTCAGTTAGAACGGAAGCAGCAGAGCATCCATTCTGTCACCTGTCCCACCTAAAAGCTCGATCAGCCGCCGTATCGCTTATGACAAACTTCGCGAGCGTCGCTACGGGCCTTCGAACCAGAGGGTCCGGAGTTCAAATCTCTCCGGGTAGGCCATTTTCGTTGACTCCATGAGAGGGGTGCGCACAATGGCATCTTCAACCGCGCGAGGGGTGGAAAAGGTGTCGTTGCTTCGCGCACCCTTCCGGGGAACGAAGGCTTGCGGCACCCCGAACAGGTTGTGCGAGGTTCGAATGAAAGCGGGTGTGAGTCGAGCGCGAGCGCCCATGGATGAAATTCGAGAAAATTCAAGAAGGGTGCGCCACCCGCCCATGGCCGTCTGTTGTGGCAAAAGCCCAGGGCTAAAGCCCGGGGAAAGAGAGACGGCCTTTCGTGGGGCTGAAGCCCCACGCTTCCACCGGACGAGTGAACGTAAAAAGTCGTTTCGCATCGAGCGGCTGTAGGCCCCGCGCCATTATGGTTAAACAGATTGCGGGAAAAAGCGGCCCGAGGTTCCCAGGGCTGAAGCCCGGGCAAAGAGAAACGGCTTATCGCGGGGCTGAAGCCCCACGCTTCCAGTGGACGAGTGAACCTAAAGACTCAATTCACGTCGCGAGTGCCTCGAAGACTTGCGCTTTCACGGACGAAGAATCGATTGTGATTCGCGGATGCGGAGGACGCGCTGGGAAGGATTCGGCGCGTAGATATCGGCGACGAGGGCGGCGCGATGGTTGAGAACCACGCGCTGATTCAGCGAGCCTTTGTCGGTGATTTCGCCGGCGTCGAGCGAGGGTGGTTCTTCGAGCAGGATCGCTCGCTCCACGCGATTCGAGTTACCGGTCGCATGCGCTGCGAAGGATTCAAGCAGCGCCGCGAATTTTCCGGTTACGGAATCGTGGCGCAACACTTCCGCGGGCGTAGCGCCGGCGGGCAGTCCCGGCGCGAGCGCGCGGCATGCTTCGAGATTCGGCACGAGCATCATTCCGAGAAAATTGCGATCGTGGCCGGTGATGATCGCGTCAATCACATAGGGCGCAAACCAGTGGATGATCCGGGTGCGCAACGGGCCGACGTTCACGAATGTTCCGGAGGCCAGCTTGAAATCCTCGGCGAGGCGCCCGTCGAATAACAGACCCTTGTTGATGTCGTCGGGGTCCACGAATCGAACGGCATCGCCGAATTTGTAATAGCCCTCTTCGTCGAAGGCGTCGCGCGTAAGTTCCGGATCGCGCCAATATCCGGGCGTCACGTTCGGACCCTTCACACGGATTTCCAATTTGTCCGCGAAAGGCACGAGCTTGGCCTCGACGCCCGGCATCGGGATTCCAATGGCGCCAGCGCGCTCGGAATCCCACGTACACTGGAGAGCCATCGGAGAGGTTTCGGTGGCGCCGAGGCCAGTGGCCATCAGGGTGCGCTCGCCGCATACTTCCATCATTAACTTGCGATAGCCGTCCCAAAGGGGCTGCGAGAGCGCGGCTCCTGCGTAAAACATGAATTTGAGCCGGCTGAAAAAATTCTCGCGCAGTTTCGCGTCGTCACGAAAGCACTCGAGCAACAGATCGTAACCGCGCGGCATGTTGAAATAAACCGTAGGCGCAATTTCGCGCAGATTGCGAACCGTTTCGGTGATGCCCTGGGTGGTGGGCCTGCCGTCGTCAATGTAGAGAGTGCCGCCGTTGTAAACGGTCATGCCGGTGTTGTGGTTACCGCCGGCGGTATGGTTCCAGGGCATCCAGTCGAGGACGATCGGGGGCGCTTCACTCAAAAAACGGAAGCCCTGCAAAATCATCTGCTGATTGCTGCAGATCATGCGGTGCGTATTGATGACGGCTTTCGGTAGGCCCGTGGAGCCGGAGGAGAAAAGAAATTTCGCGACGTCATCCGGTTTGATGGCGGCGTAGGCAGCGTCCACGGCATCGGTCGGCGCAACGCTCGAGAGATCGTCGAACGAAGTGGACTTGCGCCCGGGGACGGCGTCGTCGGCGAAGACAATCTCGATGTCCGGGCCAACGGCCGCCTCGAGCGCACGGCGATATTTCTGGCCGCTGGAGACAAACACCATCCCGGGCTTCAATATTTTCATGACGTGTTTCAGCTTGGCGAAATCCGTGGAGATGAGCGAATAGGCGGGCGCGATAGACGCGGTGGGAATGCCGACGTGCTGGCCGGCAAACATGAGCAGCAGGTGTTCGAGGTCATTATCCGAGAGGATTGCGATCGGGCGGTCGGCGGAGAGGCCGCGGTCAATAAACGCCTGGCCGAGGCTTCGAACTTTCTTTAGCGCGTCCGAATATGTGAGGTAGCGCCAAGCGCCGCCGGCGCGCCGCTTCGCGGCGAGCGCGCGATCCGGCGCCACGCGGGCCCAATAAATCAGCCGCTCGGTGAGCACGCGCGGGTAGCTTTCGAGCGCCTCGTCCGGGCGGATGATGAACGCGCCATCGGGGCGGCGCTCCATGGTCGCGCCTGACTTGCGCAGGTTTACTGCTCGCACTTTGTCCGTTGCGGTCTTCATCTAGCAGCCCAAATTATTCTTCCGCGCACGTGGCTGAGTCCGATGGGAAGCGGCGCTCGCAAGAGCACAGACAAGAGTGTCCGTGCCACCAAAATCTCAGGACGGCTTCGATTTGGGCGCGGCGGAAGGGTTTTCATAGTAGAGCTTGAAGATCGAGCCGTTCCCTTCATGGCTTAGGTTCCCGACGTCCTCATGAAACAACATCAGCGGCGTATGATCGCCTCGCGGGACGAGGAATGCAACCCACCCCTCCGCGGAATCCCCGGAACGAAGCGTGCCGCGCAGCCCGGGTTTCAGGGGTGCCGCGAGCGAAGCCGCCGCGTACGGTTCCGTGGCCGCAGACATCGCCGAAAATTGCGCCGGATCAAGTGTGTAGCTGTAATGCTCCGGGCGGACCCGCGCGGAGAATTCGAATCGCACTCGCGCGAGCAGGTATTCCATTCCCGCGCCGGGAGCCGCGTTCGCATTGCCCGCCGCTTTCACCATCTGCAATGCTTTTTCGCTGCGCACGATTTCTGCAACGGTAATTTTCACGTCGTAGAGTTCGTCGCCGCCGTTGTACTGGTCGCCGAATATGATGATGGTGCTCAGGGGGACGCCGACAGGCTGCGCGTAGGACTTAGCAGGACGAGACTCGCTGGTCTGTGCAGGCGACTCGCTGGCAATCGCACACGTTAGAGCAACCATCGCGACGAGCACGGCGACGTGGACTTTGAGTGGGTGCACCGGAAATCGGATGCGCCGCGAGGCGCTGGAATTGCGGGCTGGGCGCAAAATGTGTCGCACCTACGGCGCTTGGGATTTTACGACTTCGTTTCCCAGCCCTTCCGGGCTGGGCTAGCATCTGCCGCACCTACGGCGCTTCGCTCCGGGCAGGCCTGAGCCACATGAAGGCTTGCCGCGTCGCACGAATCTTTAATGGCCAGGGCTGAAGCCCTGTTTAATGCAGGTCGTTTTTCGCGGGACTGAAGTCCCGCGCTTTCACCAGAAACCAGGCCGAAAAGCCACAGGCGTTTCCGGCTGAAGTCGCGGGAAACGCCTGTGGTACATAAGAATCAAGCCCAATTACGGCACGGCCAGGTTTCATTTCTGATTCTGCTGCGTCGGTGCGTCAGGTGTTGGACTGGGCGGCGGTGGAAACGGAGCGGGGGCCGGCGCATTAGGCATCGGTTCCTTCGCATCCAGAGCGAACGTGTAAATGCGGCCGTGTCCGCCGCGTCCCGCGAGGATGGACACGTATTGCTTTCCGTTAACCATGTAGGTCGCGGGATTGGCCATTCCCGGCTGCAGCTTCACGGACCAAAGCTCTTCGCCCTTGTCTGCGCTGAACGCCTTGAATTCGCCATCGTCCGACGCGCCAAATACCAGGCCGCCGGCAGTCGTGACGGTACCGCTGCCATTCATTTTCTTCAGGCGCCAGCGCTCGGTTTGCGTGACGGGGTCCCACGCGACCAACGTTCCTCCCGGAGGGGTCATCAGCTGCGCGGGTTGCCCTGGAGCGGGAGGCGGAGGCGGCCGGAACACAATGCCCCAGCTATAGACGCCGACTTCAGGTTTGAATTCAGGAGCGGCGATATAGCGGAAGTCGCTATCGAGCGCCGGCAGATAAACCAATCCGGTGTTCGGGTTGTACGACATACCCTGCCAGGCGTGACCGCCCGCAGGCCCGGGTGAAACGGTTCGATCTTCCGAATCGTAACGCATGTTCGGTGCTTCGATCGGCTTTCCGGTTTTCGGGTCGAGCCCGGTCGCCCATGTGACCTTTACATACGGCTTGCCTGAAATAAACTCTCCGGTCTTGCGATCGAGCACGTAGAAAAATCCGTTCTTTGGCGCCTGCATCAGGACTTTGCGCATCTTGCCGTCTATTTTGATGTCGGCAAGCGTCATGCCCTGCGTAGCGTCGTAATCCCACTCATCGCTTGGCGTGGTCTGGAAATGCCAGACGTATTCGCCAGTTTTGCCTCTGAGCGCGATGACGGAGCAGACGTAGAGGTTGGCGCCGCCTTGCGGGCTGCGATACTTGGCGACCCACGGGCCGCCCTGCGAAGTGCCGATGTAGACCATGTCGAGATCGGGATCGTAGGAAATGCCGTCCCAGACGGTGCCGCCGCCACCGAGTTTCCACCATTCGCCCGTCCAAGTCTTGGCCGCGACTTCCATGGCTTTATTCTCGAACGGCTTCGAGGGATCACCGGGAACGGTGTAGAAGCGCCAATCGAGTTTTCCGGTTTCGGCGTCGTACGCGGAAACGTAGCCGCGCGTGGAGTACTCGCCACCTGCATTGCCGATGATGACTTTTCCTCCGGCGATGATGGGAGCACCGGTGACGCTGTAGTCGGCGCTTTCGTTAGCCGTCTGCACCGACCAGACTTCCTTGCCGGTTTTTGCGTCGAGAGCGACGAGCTTGGCTTCGAGGGTGCCGACGTAGATCTTGCCGTCGTAAATCGCCGCGCCGCGATTGGCCGGGCCGCAGCAGACGCTCGGGCCGGTGCGAACCTTGTCAGGCTTGCCGATGGATCCCGCGGGGAAATTCTGGCGGCCGATCTTCGGGTCCCAGCGCCACAGTTCCTTGCCGGTGACGGCGTCGAGTGCGTAGACGATGCTCCACGGCGCGGTGCCGTACAGCACGCCATCCCAGATGATTGGGGTGGTCTCCACGGTTCCGAAGCCGCTGTTGACGTCGTAGGACCACGCGAGACCCAACTGTTTCGCGTTCGACGTGTCAATCTGCTTGAGCGGGCTATAGCGCTGGTCGCCGAGGTCGTGGCCGTTGGTGAGCCATTCGTCGGCGTTTTTCGCAGCGTTCTTCAGCGCCTTGTCGTCAACGGGCTTCGACTGCTGGGCCGCCGCGACGCATGCGATCGCCGCCGCCATCGCGAAGGCGAGAAACCACTTCGTGCCATTTGGTCTGTGCATTTCGGAAACTTCCCCCCGGTTGTTTGTCTGATGTGCCGCGCGCGGGGCACACCACGGATACGTCTGTTAATTCAAATTTGTTTCACTGCCCGCCCAAGCAGCCCTGAAATCTATGCCCACTTATCTATCGAGATGCTCACACGATAACTCATGTTCGCAACCATGTGGTAGGGATTCGTTTGCCCGCCGACGACCACGAAGTTGTATGAATCCGCGCGCTGGTAATAAGGAACCATGGTGTCGTCCGGAGTCTTCGGGTCCGGAACCCAACGGTTTGCAAACAGCGTGGACCGGGCGTTCTTCGCGGATATCAGCGAATTCTTCTGCAGCCAGTCGGCCAGCTGCTCTTTCGTTTTGTATCCCAGCTCGACAAGGCCCTGCGCGACGAGCGGGTCGCAGACGATCAGAGCGCCAAATAGCGGTCCGAACGGAATGCAATTATAGGCGATGGCCTCGTGATACTGCGGAACCGGCTTTACGCCGAGACCGATGCCGCCCTGTCCCTGCGAAATGCTGAAGCCGACGAATACGCTGACCACGTTTTCCTCGGGTTTGAAACCTTTTTGGACGCTGAGCGGAGTCCACGGGCTGTTTTTTTCGTTCTCGGCGATGATGAGGTTATTGTAATTCACACCGTTGCCGAGCGTGCCGAGGTACGTTTGGCCGGGGATTCCCGAGTTCGAGAGATTGCGCGAAAGCATTGTCCAGGCGCGGCCGATCGCTGCGTTTGGCTGCGAAAACGGACCCATCGCGCCGATGCCGTAATTCATGTTGAGCGTGTCGCGAATCGGACCGTTGATCACTGCGGCTGTGGCGAAGGAATTGGTTGAGCTGGAAAGGGAAGTGAGGCCCGTCTCGGCGATCGCCAGGATGGTCGGCAAATATTCGGGCTTTGCGCCTGCCATCACCGCGTTGATGGCGACCTGACGCACATTGAATGTCCAGTCCGGGTACGACCCGCGGGCAGGAGACATCTTGCCGACGACTTCGTCGGGCTTGTGGCTGGTGCCTTTCAGCATCTCGGCGAGCTTCTCTTCCGTGGGAATGACGATCTGCATGAAATCCGTCATTCCGTTGTCGAGATAATACTGCTGGAGATTTTCGAACGTGTCCGTGTAGACGGCTGGTCCCATGGAAATTTCAACCGTGCCCGTCTTTTGCTCCTCAGCGGTGAGCGGTTGGGTCAGCGCGTCAATCACTTCCTTCATCAGCGGCTTGCCACTGACGGGATCGTTTCCTTCGAGGTAGGCGTACATTTCCGCGTCGGTCTTGCCCCAAACGGGATGCGGCGTGAAGCAGATCCGTTCAAGCGGCATGCCGCGGGATGCGGCGGTGGACTTGGCCAGATCCTTGAATGCAATGGTGACCATAGGAGCGGTTGGGAAGCCCATCTGTTCAAACTTTACGCAGTGACCAACGGTCGCTGGGGTGCAGGTGCTTCAATGCCCGATCGCCATGATGACGGCGTTGCCGGTGGCTTTTATTTCCGCGTTCAGCTTGGGGTCGTCATCAGGGAACGCTCCGGCTTTCAGGCGATACTCAGTCGTGACGCTGGGCATGTTCTTCTTGAACCATGCTGCCATCTGATCGAGAAAGTGGTCCGCGCCCGGAAATCCGTCGGAGACGAGGAAGATTGTCTTGCCGTCGAGAGTGCTGAGCCGTGGCGCCATTGGCACGAGCTGCACAGGAGGCGCGACGCCTTTCGGGTTGAGCCCGGTAAGTTTCACTGGGTTGGCCGCGACTTTCACGGCCTTGTCTTTGGCCTCCGCGGTTGCGCCGGTGAGCAGTGCTGGTGAAAGTCCCAGCAGAGACAGCATGTTTCGCCTTTTCATGGCTCGACCTCTCTCCGACGTTTGTCGCCAGCGCCCTATTTATAGTCCTGTCCCGAGTGAAATTGCAATTGACGATGCGGGGAGGATAGTCGTCCTTAATACGTCAGCTCTTGCAGTATGAAGGTTCGCCCGGAGCGCCGCTTACATCCATTTGTCGATCGAAACGCTGACACCGTAGCTCAGGCTTCCGCCCTGGAAGAAGGCGTTCGTTTGGCCGCCGGCCACTACCACGTTGATGTCGTTCAAATGCGGCCAGCGCGGGATTATCGCGTCGTCGGGCAATTTGTACCACGTCGCATAGGGCTCGAGCCCTTTGAGCGCGCGCGGATAATCGAAGCCATACGCAAAATCGCGGCTTTTGTAATCTTTCACCGATTGCGTGGTGTTCTTGTACAGCCAATCAATCAGTTTCTCCTTCGTGTCGTAGCCGCGCGCATGTAGATTCTGCGCGATCAGCGGATCGGCCACGACCAGACCACCGAAGAATCCAGTGAACACGCTAAACAAGTCGCTGAACTGCTCCTCGTATTTCGGCGTGTCCGTGCTGGTTCCTCGCGCGCCTTGGCCCGGCACGATGCCCAGGCCGCGGAACAGGCTGACGACATTTTCATCCGGCTTAAATCCCTTCTGCACATGGAAGGGAACCCAAGGGCTCGCGGCTTCGTTTTCGGCGATCAGCAGGTTGTTGTAATTCAGATTATTTCCCTGCGAACCCATATAGGTGTCGCCGGGGACGCCACCGTTGGCGAGATTTTTCGAGAGCAGCGTCCACGCGCGGCCGATTGCCGCGTTGGGTTGCGCGAACGGTCCCAGCGCGCCGATGCCATAGTTCATGTTCAGCTTGTCGCGGATCGGCCCATTGATCACGGCCGCGTAGGCGAAGGAATTCGTCGAGCTGAAAAGCGAGGGAGTGCCTGACGACGCAATCGCCAGCATGGTGGGAAAATATTCCGGTTTGCACCCTGCCATCACCGCATTGATAGCCACCTGCTTGACCGTGTATTCCCATGGCGGGTAGGCGCCCGCGGCCATTTTCCCGACGACTTCATCGGGCTTATGGCTCGTGCCGGCGAGCATCTCCTCGACGATCTCTTCCGTCGGAAGAAAAATCGGCAGGAAGTCGGTCATTCCGTTGTCGGCGTAGAACTGCTGCAGATTGCGCGGCGTGTCGGGACCGTACTTTTCGGGGCCGACATTTACGTGAACCATGCCGGTTGCCATTTCGTCGGCTGTGAGAGGCAGCGTCAGATCGTCCACGATTTCCTTCATCATTGGCTTGCCGCTGATGGGATCGTTTCCCTCGACGTAGGCGCGAAGTTCTTCGGGAGTCTTAGCGGCGACGGGATGGGGGGTGAATGTAATCCGCAAATGAGGCATGCCGCGTTTTGCGACGTTGAGGATCGCGAGATCCTTGAACGCACGTGTGACCAGAGGAGTGGTGGGGACGCCGAGCTTTTCAACGCTTATGCAGTGACCGACGGTCGCTGGCGTGCACGTGCTTCAATGCCCGATGGCCATGATCGCGGCGTTACCTTTTTCCTTAATCTCTTTCCACAGCGCCGGATCATCTTCCGCATACGGTCCCGCTTTTCTCTTGAATATGACCGTAACGCTGGGCATGTTTCTGTTGAACCACAGCTGAATCTGGTTCAACAGAAATCCGCCGCCCTCGAATCCCGTGTCCACCAGATACACGGTTTTGCCATCCAGACTGCCGGATCGAGGCGCCATGGGAATCAGCTGAATCGGAGGCGGAGTGCCTTTGGGATTCAGCGTCTCAATTTTGGCCTCGGCGGACACGGCTTTTGCGGACTTGGGTTTCGACGGCTGTTGCGCATCAGCGCGCGCACCGGCTAGAAGAGCCGGAGACATACCCAACAGCGAGAGCAATTTTCGTCGGTTCATGATCGGTAACTCCTATGCGCCGCGGTGGAAGGTTTTCGTGGATCAGGGAATTTCATCTACGGCGGATGTTAGTCACGCGATTCGGTCAAGTCAAGGACGGGGCAAGAAATCGCCATCAGGGAGTGCGCCACGGGCGAAGGCGCGGCAGCCAGCGGGGAACGTTGCGGCAATATTCCCCGTAGTCCGCGCCGAATTTGCGGCGTAGGGCGGGTTCCTCGTACAGCAGAACAAACAGTTCGACGATCAGCACACCTACGACCGTCACTTCGAGTGCGGCTAGGTTCGCCTGCCCGAAGACCGCCCAGAGTCCGACCCATCCGACGAAAAAACCGAGGTACATCGGGTTGCGCACGTAGCGATAGAAGCCAACCACGACAAGTCTGGACGGCGGGATCATCGGCGCGGGGGTTCCGTGGCCCGTCCTGCCAAAGTTCCATATGCACCGCGCGGCCACCGCGAATCCAAGCACCGAGGGTACGACCGCAATCCAGCGCCATGGCGCCATGCTGGTGGCATCGGCGCGAAAACCCATCCAACCGGGGAGAAGCCAGAACCACAGCGCCAAGAAAGCTGCCCCTACGACGAGAGAAGCAACTGTTGTCGCCCAATTGACGCCGTCATCCGGACGTTGGGAGGTTTCAGCCTGTGCGCTGGGCATGGACGGCTCCGTTAAGCGGGAGTATGAGCGCGTCGCTTGGCGCATGCAATTTGAATATTATGCGCGGCTGGCCAGACGATTCCGCGCGCTGACTTTCGTGGCATGGACCTGATGGCGTGGGTCCAAAGCGTACACCAAACTGCCGCAGCGTAAAGTCGGCACCGCACGCGCGCAGGTTCTGTGTATAATTTTGCGTACAAAATTTGGGCAAACGCGCTTGCAAGGCCCGCGCGACCGTCTGAGGTGGATATGCCAACTGAACCGAATATGGATGTGGCGCACTTGGGCCATCTGGAATTGCTGACTCCGAAGCCGGAGGAGAGCCTGCGATTCTTCGTCAACGTGATGGGAATGACGGAGAGCGGCCGGGAAGGCGATTCGGTTTACCTGCGCGCCTATGACGATTACGAACGCCATTCGCTGAAGCTAACCGCGTCGAAAACGGCCGGCATGGGGCACGTGGCCTATCGCACGCGGAGCCCGCAGGCGCTCGAGCGGCGCGTTGCGGCGCTAAAGGGATCGGGATTCGAAATCGGCTGGAACGCTGGCGACCTCGCGCACGGTCCCGCGTACGTCTGCCAGGACCCGGACGGGCATAAGATCGAGCTTTACTACGAGACGCAGTGGTATCAGGCGCCGGCTGAACTGCGACCGTCCCTGAAGAATCAAGCGCAGCGATTTCCCGCGCGCGGAATCAATGTGCGACGTCTCGACCATTGGAATGGGCTGGCCGTGGACATCGAAGGCAACCGAGCATTCTTCGAGAAGTACCTGGGTTTTCGCTTGACGGAGCAAATCGTGCTGGACAACGGCGTCGAAGCCGCGATGTGGATGACCTGCACGAATAAGAGCTACGACTTTGCGTATTCGAAGGACCATACGGGCGTCCGCGGGCGGTTTCACCATGTCACCTATGCGGTCAACAGCCGTGAAGAAGTGCTGATCGCTGCGGATATTTTCCTCGAGAATGGCGTTTACATCGAGACGGGACCGCATAAGCACGCAATCCAACAGACATTCTTCTTGTACGTGTATGAGCCGGGAGGCAATCGGGTGGAAGTTGCGAACGCCGGAGCGCGACTGATTCTGGCGCCGGACTGGAAGCCCATACGATGGTCCGAAGCTGAACGCAAGAAGGGCCAAGCGTGGGGACTGAAGACGATTGAGTCGTTCCACACGTACGGCACGCCTCCGGTCGAGGAGACCAGCAAGTCATGACGATCTTGCAGAATCTCTGGCGCGCGAAATCGAGACGCGAACCCGTGCACGCGCTTGCGGTCGCGCGGTAACGCGTGTCCGGGCGGCCTCATCTTCTGCTTCTGCCGGGACTCGCGTGCGATGCCGACGTATGGAAGGACCAGGTGCGCGCGTTTTCCGAAATCACGACAGTTGGCGTTACCGATTACGGCCTGAGCGATTCGATCGAAAAAATGGCGATGGTTGCACTCGACAGCTCGCCGGAACGTTTTGCCATGGCAGGGCATTCGATGGGAGGGCGTGTGGCGTTTGAGATCGTGCGCCGGGCGCCGGAGCGTGTGGTGGGAATGGCGGTCCTCGATACGGCCTACCGTGCATTCGCCGGCGGCGAGGCGGGCGAGCGGGAAACTGCGACGCGATTCGCGTTGCTGGATGTGGCGAAGACCAAAGGCATGCGCGCCATGTCGCAATTCTGGATGAAGGGCATCATCCATCCTGACCGCATTACGGACAAAGTGCTGACGGACGCGATCCTGGAAATGATGGGCCGGAAGACTCCGGAGATTTTTGCGGCGCAGATAAAGGCACTGCTCGAGCGGCCCGACGCCACGCCCGTGCTTTCCGGGATTCGATGCCCCGCGATGGTGTTGGTTGGCCGCCAGGATACGTGGAGTTCAATTGCAGGGCACCGCGAGATCGCGGCGTTGATTCCGAATGCGACGCTCGCGGTGATTGAACACTGCGGACACATGTCCCCAATTGAGCGCCCGGAAGATGTGACCGCCGCGATGACCGCATGGTTCGCGGGCCTCAAGAATTAGGCGCGCGGGATTGCGAAGGCTCCAAATAAGTGTAGACTCCCCACGACGGCGGAGGGTGCAGGTCTGTCTTGTAGAATTCGCGCGACGATTTGGCGACTACCACGTGTAGACGGGGGAGGCGTTTCCTGCGGAATGACTTCACGCTTCGATGGCGCTGATTAGAAAGTGCGAAGTGGAGGAACGAACTTGAGAAAATTATCAGTGCTGCTCGTAGCTATCCTCGTCGGCCAGGCATTATTGGCGGGTTCACCGAAACTGGCATACAGCTGGAAGAATCCGGCCTATAACGGCGGAACGTTCAAGAACATTATGGTCCTGGCGCTCAACGGGAAAGCGGCCAACCGCGCGGAGTTCGAGGATCAGTTGGTGGCGGCTCTGGCTCGCCCCAGAGAGATGGTCCAGCCCAGTTACGCGTACCTGCCGCGGCCTGATGCGACTCCGATTAATATCAATAATCTGAGGGACATCGTGCAAGGGCAGAATTTTGACGCGGTCGTGGTCGCGCGCTTGACGAAAAATGTTTCGAAAACGACCTACGTTCCCGGCACCGTCTATACTCCATTTCCTTATTACGGAACTTTTTATGGCTACTACGCTGCGGTGCAACCGATCGTTTATTCCCCCGGTTATATGACGACCGAGAGAATTGCGCAGGTCGAGGTGAATTTCTATTCCACCGCACAGCCCGACGGACAATTGGTATGGACAGGAACCACGAACGCATTTTCTAACAGTTCCGTGATGAAAGTTATAAACGGTCTGGTCAAGATTGTGACGGATGAGTTGCAGCAGCAGGGGATCATCGGACCTCAGTCGTAAGAGGGTCCCGGTATTTATTCGCCACGTTCGCGGATTGACGCGGCGGTCCCGTCCCTCTAGAATCGCAACCCGAGCTCAAACATTATGATTATTGATTCGCACCAGCACTTCGTCCGCCTCGCTCGTCACCCGGAAGTGGAGGGCTTTCGCCAAGCGCAGCTTTCGGGAAAGAATCCCGATGTCCTCCCCGAGATCTCGGATGCCGACGTCAAAAAGAGTCTGGAACAGGTAATCAGCTTGATGGATACGCGCGGCGTTGATGTTGCGTTCGCCTCTCCGCGAGCGAAAGCCATGGCGACGCATGAAGGTACCGCGGAACAGAACGCCATCTGGGCCGATCTCAACAACGGGCTGATCCTTCGCGCCTGTCAGTTGAATCCCGGCCGCTTTGCGCCGGTGGGCATGCTCGGACAACATCCTTCGTCTCCATCCGAGCAGGTTGCGAAACAGATTGAGCGTTGGACGAAGGAAGGTTTCATAGCGTTCAATTTTGATCCCGACGGCACCGGCGGCCGTTGGCAAAACCCGCCTTTCACCGGGAAGCACAATTATGCGGTCTTTGAGGCAGCGCAGGCGCTGGACGTGCCGCTCGTGCTGCACGGCAGCGAATCCATCAATAAAAACTTTCCGCATACGGCGGTCCAATATCTGGTCGCCGACATTACGGGTTTCGTGCAGCTGATGATCGCGAAGGATTTGTTTCGGGATTTTCCGCGCCTGCGATTTTTGATCCCGCATGGCGGCGGCGCGTTGCCGTGCCAGATCGGGCGTTGGAGGGCGATCGCGAAGTACAGCAGCTGGGCGAGCCCGGACGAGATCCTCGGCAACGGCAATGTTTTCGTTGATACGTGCATCTACAACGACCTGAACATGCAGATGCTCTTCGACGCAGTGCCGCTCGAAAGCATCCTGTTCGGCTCGGAATGCGACGGCGCGTTCCCCGGCGTGGTCAATGACGAGACGCACGACCACTACGACAACACGCGGCGTTATGTGGACGATTCGAAGCTGAGCGCAGGCGACAAGGCACGGATCTATGCGGGCAATGCGCGGCGTGTTTATCCCCGTGCGAGCCGCTGGATTCAAGCGTAGAGGAGGTGTCATGAACAAACCAGTGGTAGTCCGGCGCGTAGAGCTGCCGCCAGCGGATGCGGTGGCCGCGCTTGAAAAATACGGCGTGTCCACGGTGCACGAGGCGCAGGGGCGGAACGGATTGCTGGCGTCGTACATGCGCCCGATTTATCCGGGCGCGGCGATTGCGGGTCCGGCGGTCACGGTTTCGCTGCCTCCCGGCGACAATCTGATGATCCACGTCGCCGTCGAGGTGTGCACGCCGGGGAGCATTCTGGTGGTCGCTCCGACATCGCCCTGCACCGACGGATACTTCGGCGAGCTGCTCGGGACTTCGCTTCGCGCACACGGCGTGAAGGGACTGATCATCGAAGCCGGATGCCGCGACATTGCTCCACTGACGGAAATGAAATTTCCGATCTGGAGCCGCGCGGTCAGTTCGCAGGGGACAGTGAAAGCCACGCTCGGATCGGTGAACGTGCCGATCGTGTGTGCGGGAGCTTCCATCGAACCCGGCGACGTGATCGTGGCGGATGACGACGGAGTGGTCGTCGTGAAACGCGCCGAAGCTGTTGCGGTCGCCGCAGCGTCGAAGCAGCGGATTGACAAGGAAGATCTCGTCCGCGCGCGGCTTGCGAAGGGGGAGCTCGGCCTCGACATCTACAATTTGCGGCCGAAACTCAAGGAGCTGGGACTCGAGTACCGGTAAGCGATCATGAGCGAATTCAGCCAGGCGGAAATGCGCAACGTTGAGGCGGCCTGCTATGCGCTTTGTGCCGAATACGCGGAGATTATTGACGGCCAGGACTGGCCGCGGCTCGTGGAAATCTTCGCCGAGGACGCCGCCTTCACCCTTCCGATAGGCTCGAAGGAACCGATTCGGGGCGCAGACAAAATTGTCGCCATGTTCCAATCGCGCCCGCGCGGCCGACTGACGCAACATTTGATCAGCAACTTTCGCGTGCGCATGGAAACGATGGATACGGCGGTGGGCACGTGTCGCGTCCTACTCTTCACGTCCGATCTGTCGGAGCCGGAAACTCCCGAGGGACGCAAGGCCGCGCCCAAGCAAATGATGGGCACGTATCAGGACCGCTACGTACGGACGAAAAATGGATGGCGATTCGCCGAGCGGGTCGGCGGAATCACGTTTCACACCTAGGATCAGCGGATGTCGAGCGAACCGATTCAGCGCGTTGCGATCATCGGCTTCGGCGAAGCCGGCGGAATCATCGGGAATGATCTCGCGGCCCGCGGCCTGGACGTTTCGACCTTCGACATTCTGTTGCATTCCAAAGACGCCCGTGAAGCCATGCAGGCGAAGGCGCGCGAAGCGAAGGTGCGAGCCGCTGATAGCCTGAACGACTGCGTGCGCGATGCGCAGCTCGTGATTTCCGCGGTGACTGCGTCGTCTGCGCTCGATGTGGCCAAAGAAGCCTCGCGACTTTTGCGCGCCGGTCAGTTTTTTCTCGACATCAACTCCGTCTCGCCTCGCACGAAGCAGAAGATGGCGGAACACTTTGAGAAGTCGGAGACGCATTTTGTGGAAGTTGCGGTGATGGCCGCGGTACCGCCGCAGCGATTGAGAGTACCGATGCTGCTCGGCGGAGCGAAGGCGGCGGAAATTGCGTCGCGCCTGTCAGCCATCGGTATGAACGCAAGCGTCGCGAGCGATCGAATCGGAGTCGCTTCCGCCATAAAAATGTGCCGTAGCGTGATGATTAAAGGGCTAGAGGCTCTCGCGGTCGAATCCATGTTTGCTGCCCGCCGCTATGGCGCGGAGGATGAGGTGCTCGCGTCGCTCGCTGCCACGTTCCCAGAGATGGGATGGAACGGCAAGCTGCCGGACTATCTCATCAGCCGCGTTGCCGAGCACGGCAAGCGGCGCGCAGCCGAGATGCGCGAAGCGGCGCAGGCGCTTCGCGATGTGGGGATCGATCCGTTAATGGCGGAAGCGACGGCTGAGCGCCAAGATGCGCTCGTCAAGGAGATTACCGGCCAAGCTCTCGAGTCGCGTGCCGGGAAGCCGTTCTCGTGGCGCGAGCTGGCCGATGCGCTCGACAACGCCAGCAAGTCGTCCAGGAAGACCTGAACTAATCCAAGGAATTCTCGATCCCGCTGCCCAGTCCGTTCGTCGAATACTTCTAGAAAAACCAGAAGCGCTTCTTCCGCTGCGGCCTTGCGCCCTCGGAATTCTCCCAGCCTGCGCCATCGGAAAGTTCCGGCACGTAGGGAATCGGCCGGTCCTCGAACACCGCGAGGGGATTGTCCACGAGCAGCGCACGAGCCACCGCCTCGCCGCGCGTTTTCGCCAGATAGTCGAAGGCCTCCTTGAGGCGCAGCGGGCGCGAAGTCACGTTGTGCGCATCGCTGGCCACGAAGTGGACCGCACCAGCGTCGAGCCACTCCTTCGTCATCTCCTGCGCGGCGCTGCCGAACCTTCCCAGCAGCGATTGCGCCGTCACCTGCACATAGCAGCCTTGCCGAAGCCATTTGAACAGACGTTCGGGCTGCGCGCGAATCAAGGGGTTGCGCTCCGGGTGCGTAATGATCGGGTGCAACCCGGCGAGTTGCAATTCGTGCAGGGCATGGTCGAGCGAGGGCGGAATCGAATAGTCCGCAAACTCGACCAGCAAATAGCTTTTCTGGTTGAGCGTGAACCGGGCGGCATCGCTACGAATGTCCTGCAGATTCTCGAAGCTCAGATGGAAGTCGCATCCGGTGGCGAGGACTAGGCGGCCCTCGAAACGGGCCTGAAGTTCATCCCGGCGCTGCCGTACCAATTCGGGAACGAAACGGTGATCGGGGCTCGCGTGCGGCGTGCCGATGATGTGGGTAACGCCGTCCTCGATGGCCATTTCCGCCATGCCGCAGGAAATTTCGAACGAGGTGGCGCCATCGTCGAGGCCCGGAAGTATGTGGCAATGAATGTCAATCATCAGTGGGGCAGGATAACGCACGCTGAAAGAGATGACAACGCAGACGGCGCGGCGCGCCAATTAGGTATGCCGCCGCTGTTTGGCAGGCCGTTTGCATTATACGGGTTGAAACACGATGAAACAGTTCCGAAGTGGGATTGGTTCGGTGGCAAAAGTTTCTCGGTCAACTACACAATCACTTTGCCGGGCTGCTCGAGATGATTCTTCCGCTCGCGCTCGGTCTAGCGTTCTATTTTTTTCAGAGCGCACGCCATCGCTCTCGCCGCCGGACCTGGCGTTCCTTTGTGGATTTCATGGGCCAGCCTGAAATCGTGAAATGCTTCATGCTGCTGCTTGTCGCGGCCGTGATGCTGCTGGCAATCGTGTTCTCGTTTTCGCGCATGGGAATGATTTCCGCGCTCGTCTCGCTTGGGGTGATGGCCGCGATTGCGTGGGTTGGCCGGCGCCGCAACCAGTTGCCTGTGGCATTGATTCTGCTGCTGCTCGCCGGAGGAATGGCTGCTGCGGTTTGGGTCGGCGTGGGGCCCGTCGTCGAGCACTTCGAGCAGCTTCCACAAAATGAGCCGTTTGTCAGTACCACCCAAGGCCGAGTTGCTGCGTGGAGCGACGCCCTGAAACTCATTCGCGCCCATCCGTGGACCGGCGTCGGACTCGGGTGCTTCCGATATGCCTTCACCGCTGTGCAGTCAGCGCAGCTCACATATCTGATAGACCACGCGCACAACGACTATCTGGAGCTGGCCGTTGAGCTGGGTCTCCCGTGCGCCGCAGTGTTCATTGGGGGAATATTCTGGCTGGCCGTAAGGCCGCTTCGCGCAAGCCTACGTGCGCGTTCGAGTCTTGCTCGTGCGCTCGGGCTAGGTTCGTTCGGCGCGGTCGTAGCGCTGCTCGTTCATGGCATCGCGGATTTCAACCTCTATATACCGGCGAATGCGCTGGTCTTCGCGGTCATTCTCGGAATCGGATACGCCATATCGCTCGACCAAAGCGCCGCCGAGATTAGGGAACCCCTGACAAGCTGAAGTCATCCAGCCAAAGCGAGCCGGCGATCAGATTGTCGAGTTTCCGGCTCGCGGGCCGCGCCACTTGCACGACTAGAAGTTTCGTCCTCGGTCCGGTGCGGAATTCGAGCTTCTGTTCCTGCCAGCTTGTCGTCCCGATCAGATTCTCTGTTTCCAACGCGAGCGCAGTTCGGTCGTACGCGTCGTAGACCGCGATGCGCGGCCCGCTGTCTGTCGTAATGCCTTCGCTGCGCGCATAGGCAACGAAGCGGTAGCGCGTGTCAGGTTCGACCGGGATGTACTGCATCACGTGTCCGAATTCCAGGTTGTGCTTTCCGTCGAAATGTACCAGCAGCGACCGCGAACCGTCGTGGACGACCTCGGTATCGAGCGACGCGTCGGAGCCTTCGATGGGAGTGAGGCGCCAGCCGAATCCGCCGTTCACCATCGGGTCCTCGAATCCGCCATTCGTAATGCGATTCTTGGAGTCGGGCTGCCGGCCGAATCGGTCCGGATCGCGGCCAGTGAGAGATGCCCACACGGGCACGAGTGCTTCCACACGGTGCGCATAGAGCAGCGCGTCGAAGTAGCGGCACGCCGCGTCAAAGTTGATTGGTTCAGGCGAGGCGAGCAGACGCTTCCAGGCGTCGCCGGCCGCGTCAACCCGTCCGCTGGCGTCCAGGTAATCCAGATAGGCCGAAAGGATGTCCTCTTGCTGCGGGAGCGCGGCCAATATTTGGTCCCGCGGAATGCCGGCTCGCCAGGCGAGGTCGAACGCTCCAACCCGCAGCGATGGGTCGCCCTCCATCGCCAAGCGCAGCGGCTCGATCGCGCCCTTGACATCATCCGAGCGCAGCAGGAAATTTGCGAACTCCCAGTTGATGTCCGGCGAGCGCGGAAAAAGCTCGAGAGCTTGCTGGTAGGCCCGCGTCGCTCCGGCGCTGTCTCCCATCAGATCGAGCGCCTCCCCGAGCCCCGCCCAGTTCTCCGCGCGATGTGGTCCCAGTTTCGTGGCCTCTTCAAACTCGCGAGCGATCTCGCGCGGATCGGCGCCTCGGCCCTGTACCGCAAGCTCTCGCGCATATCGGGCCGGGAAATCGGGATTCGAGCCATCCCAGCGCGAGGCCTGTGCAGAGGCATCGGGCGATTCCTCGGCGGCGAGCAAGCTCGCGATCGCCCCCCGCGCCGCCAGCACCAGACACGCGGCGAGCACCAGCCCCAGCACAACGCGGACGCCCAGATTGAGCCAGCCGATCGGCGAAGCCCGGACTAGCTTCTTGGAGATTTGTGTTTCCACAGGAGAATCGCAGGCAATTTGGCAGCCACGAGAAAGGATGGCCTCGTCTCTAAATCGTCAATCCAGGGTGGTTTACGGGCGATTCGGGCGACTAGTGCGGTTTACCGCCTTCCCTATTTGGTCCACGCCGACGTTACTTGCCACGCCCCCACGGCGAACAACAGAATCGCGAACACGATTCGCATCCGCCGCGGCGACATTTGCTCCGCGAGCTTGCCGCCTACCACGCCGCCTAGAATCACTCCCGGGATGATCAGCAGCCCCACCTTCACATCTACCTCGTGCGCACGGTAATAAGCTAGAAACGCCAGTAGCCCCGTGGGCGGCACCAACGCAACCAGGCTAGTACCCTGAGCCATGTGCTGGTCGAAGCCCAATAGCAGCACGAGCAAAGGGACCAGAAGTACTCCGCCGCCTACGCCGAAGAGACCACTGCAAATTCCCACAACGCATGCGGTGGCGAAGATAGCCGCAGACCTCCACGGCCCCTTTTCCGGCCGCTTAAACATCTGCACCTTTTCTCGGCGCGGCTCGGCCCGCCTGGCGCCACAGCATCGCCGCTGACACCATCAGAAAGAATCCGAACAGTACCTGCAGCACTCGCGCTGGAATTCCAACCGCGATTGACCCACCGGCGTACCCGCCCACCAGAATCCCGAGCGCACAGCCGATGCCTGCGCCCAGGTCTACCTCGCCTGCCTTCCAATAAACCCACAACGCGCCCAGCCCAATCGGCAGCAATTGCATAAAGAGCGACGTGCCCTGCGCCATATGCTGGCTCATCCCCAGCAGGTAGACGAGCGCGGGCACTATTATTGTCCCGCCGCCAATTCCCATCAGTCCGACGAGAATTCCGGCTGCCAGGCCAAGCAGAAGTATGACTACGGTGTGCACTGCTGATCATGTTCGCCGAATTCTCGCGAAGGGGCAACGGCGCACCGCGATATTGTAGTCCGGTGCAATTGCGCACCCGGTCTCCACCGGAGTTTGCGTTCCTGCTATGCTTTCCAGTCGCGCACTGGGCGAGAGATTGGATGCCTGAATGACTCACGTGCAAAACGAGGGAGAACCAAACGAATGGCCGTAGAGCGCAAGCCGGAGTTTTTTGCAGGGAAGGAGTTGCAAATCGGGATTATCGGCTGCGGTTACGTGGGGTTACCGCTCGCGCTGCGGTTTGCCGATGTCGGCCATCGCGTCACTGGATTCGACCTTGATCAGACCAAGGTGGACAAGTTGAACGCTGGTCAATCGTACATCCAGCATATTCCCGCCGACAAAATCCGCGCACACGTGGAAGAGAACCGCTTCTGCGCGACAAGCGATTTCACCAAGCTGCGCCGGATGGATGCGGTACTGATTTGTGTTCCAACGCCCCTAGACGAGCGGCGCGAGCCTGACCTGAGTTACGTCGAGAACACGGCGAAGGCGATTGCGCCGAATCTCCAGCAGGGCCAGTTGATTGTGCTTGAAAGCACGACGTATCCGGGCACGACCGAAGAGCTGGTCCTGCCAATCCTTGAAAAGGGCGGACTGCGCTGCACGATTGACGCAGGAACCAGCGGCAAAGATGCGGCAACCGACTTCTATCTCGCCTTTTCGCCGGAGCGCGAAGATCCCGGCAACAAGCAGTACGGCCTGGCGCAGATTCCGAAAATCGTCGGCGGAATCAATCCGGCGAGCGGCCGCGCCGCAATGGGAATGTACGCGCAGATTGTCTCGAAAGTGATTCCGGTCAGCTCGACGCGGGCTGCTGAGATGGTTAAGTTAATGGAGAACATCTTCCGGTGCGTGAACATCGCGATGGTCAACGAGCTGAAGCAACTCTGTCTGCGAATGGGGCTCGATATATGGGAAGTAATTGATAGCGCTGCCACGAAGCCGTTCGGGTTTATGCCGTTCTATCCAGGGCCGGGACTGGGAGGGCACTGCATTCCGGTGGACCCGTACTATCTCTCATGGAAGGCGCGCGAGTACGATTTTTCGACTCGCTTCATCGAGTTAGCCGGCGAGATCAATACGGAGATGCCGTATCACGTGGTGAACGCAGTCGGCACTGCGCTGAACGAGAGACAGAAGAGCATCAAGGGATCCAGGATATTGCTACTGGGGGTGGCGTACAAGAAAGACGTGGATGACTTGCGCGAATCGCCCGCGCTGAAGCTCTTGGAACTACTCACCGAGCGAGGCGCGATCCTCGATTACAATGATCCTTACTTTCCGGCGTTGCACAAGATGCGCCATTACGATTTTTCACACAAGCGCTCAGTGGATTTGAGCCCAACAACGCTCGCCAGCTACGATTGCGTGCTGATCGCGACCGATCATACCAGCTACGATTACGATGCAATCGTCCGAGACGCGAAGCTGATCGTGGACTCGCGTAACGCCACGCGGCGCGTTCAACAGGGCCGCGAAAAAATCGTCCCCTGCTGAGCTTTCCAACCCAACGGGCGCCTGTTTACTCGAAATCGCCTGTAGGACTTTAGTCCTATTGTGGACGACTTATCCTGGTCCTATGGTTTGGTTATATGGGCGGACCCACGACATTGTCGCAGGAACGATCAGGCTTGACTCTCGATCCCGGACGAAGGCGTAGCATGCGCGTCCTTCTGAGCGTCCCGATCCACGTACTGGGCAAGGACAAAGAGAGTCAGGATTTCGTGGAGGAAACTCGGACCCTTGTTGTAAACGCGCACGGAGCGCTAATTTCTTTGGGGGCTCGCGTGACTCCCGGCCAGCAGGTTACTGTCTCCAACAAGTCCACGTCGAAATCTCTCGAGTGCCGCGTGGTTCACCTGGGCACCACAACAGGCGAAAAGGTACAGACGGGCATCGAATTCGTGCAGCCGTGCGGATCGTTCTGGCAGATTGATTTTCCGCCGGACGATTGGGTCACTCCTGAAGACTGAGTAATATTTTAGTTCGTCCTACCGGGCAACAAATACCACAAAGCATCAGTTCGGCGCCGGGATCAGTTCGGCACGGAGAGTTCCGAAAGGCAAAGTTGCCTGGAGCACCACGGGTGTGCGCGCGGCGTCGGTGGCCAACCAGACCACGATGTGGATCGCCGTCATTTCCTTTTCGTGTTGCAAGACCCTTACCGAGATTCGCGAGGCCGTGAAGTTTCCAGCAGGAACCGTGACGGCTTCGCCCGGACTGTCTCGCTGGGCGCGCATATCGAAGATGTCCTTCCCGTCGAACACAGACGCTTCGAGCTCCGTCATGCGCTGCCAATTCACTGCGCGCAAGGCGTAGAGCGCGCCGAGGGCATCACGTGTGCCCGGCATCACAACGACACTAGCGCCGGGCGCCCGGGATTTCTGGCCCGTGACGACCAGATGCTGTACCTGGTCCGATATTTTCCCCAGCTCGTTGAGATGAGTTTCGAATTGGCGGCATTCGAGCGATTCGGCATCGGTGTAGGAGTCGAACTGGTCCTCAATCGGAAAGAGAGTGCTTACCGGGCTCAGCGTCTGTGCGACGGCGCGAAAATGCCATGTCTGCCAGCCGAATAGGGCGCGCCGCTCGACGACATTCAATTGGACGGACGCCGCGGTCGAAAATGCGGACCACGAGACGCGGTAGTTGAGTGTCTCTCCCACCCGAAATGGCATGGGCTGTTCCTTAATCGCGGCAAATGAAACGATCACGAGAAGAGGCGCGAGGGCGGCGACAACGATCGAGATTGTAAGCAAGCGCGTTTTCATCTTCGCCCAAAAAACATTCTATGATTCTTGCCCGGCCGAGTCGCGCCGGGTATATTCAAGCGTACCCGAAACTCGCGACACAATCATCACCGCACCGCGAGTGGATCCAATCGCGAGGCTCATTGCCAAGCGGGCGGTTTCTGCGCCGCTAGATTTCGCACAGGGGGGAATTCCTGAATGCGCTACCTGGTGACAGGTGGTGCCGGCTTTATCGGCTCCAACATTGTGGACGAACTCGTGCGGCGCGGCCACGCCGTGATCGTGCTCGACAATCTTTCGACTGGCAAGGAATCGAATCTTGCGAGCGTTCGCGACAAAATCGAATTGAGCACCGGAAGCATCACGGACCTGGCGGCGGTTCAGGCGGCTTGCCGCGGAGCGGATTTTGTGATTCATCTCGCCGCGCGGACATCTGTGCCGCGGTCCGTCGAAGACCCTCTGGATACGAATCACGTCAACATTGACGGGACGCTTAACGTCCTCGTGGCGGCGCGCGACGCGAAGGTACGGCGATTCGTTTATGCGGCTTCGTCCGCGGCCTACGGAGAGGCCCTGGCACTGCCAAAGGTCGAAACGATGCAACCAGAGCCCATCTCGCCGTATGGCGTGACAAAGTATGTCGGCGAACTTTACGCGCAGGTTTTTGGGCGCGTCTTCGGACTGGAAAATGCGTCGGTGCGCTACTTTAATGTGTTCGGTCCGCGGCAGGATCCCACGTCGCAATATTCGGGCGTGCTTTCCCGATACATGCTCGCGGTGATCCGAGGGGAACAGCCGGTAGTCTTCGGCGATGGCGAACAATCGCGCGACTTTACGTACGTCGAAAATATCGTGGACGAAACGTTGCGCGCCTGCGACGCCAACGGAGCGTCGGGGAAGGTCTTTAATGGGGGCACAGGCGCACGAATCACACTAAATGAAGTGCTTCGGCTGCTCGAGAAGATAACGGGCAAGAAGATCCAAGCGAAATACGATCCCCCGCGCACCGGTGACATTCTTCACTCGCAGGCGGATATTTTGCTGGCCCGGAAAATCCTTGGTTATGAGCCGCGCGTTCTTTTCGAAGAGGGACTGAAGCGCACTTGGGATTGGTACAAGGCAGCGTACGGGAACAATTAATCAGCGAGGAGGGGCGGGTGCTGGCGCAGACGGCGGAGCGGTTTTGCACGGCGTGGGGTTCCACTTCGAGCCATCAGGCTCAAATTTGAACTGCTCGGTGGTGATGAATCGCGTGGTCAGGTATTGTGGGTCCTCGACCACTCCAGTGACGATGAGGTAAGGCTCGCCATCGAGCTCGATGCGATCGAAGTACTCCGTCAACACCGCATTTCCGCTGTAGGGCACGCCGTTCTTGCGCAGGTATCCAGGCCGCATGTGCGTGGTCACGACCTTCATACTGCCCGCGTTTGGCGTTGACGGAACGCGCGGCGGCATGCCGAAGCCCTGACCCTGCGGCTGTTTTTCCCACGAGGCAACCGAATCCCCTTGCCACTCCAGCTCTCCGCCAGTCCATTTTGAGCCATCGAAGTGCAGCAGGCGCTTCTGCATACCCGCATCGGTGTCAATTTCAAGAGTGTGGTCGTCCTCCCAGCTGATGTGAAGTCGGACGGGGAGGTGCATGACGCCCGCGGCGCCGAATGCTCGGCATTGGTTTCCGTCGGCTACGTCCTTCGCGGGATCCCACGTGCCGCCCACACGACGTCCTTCGGGATTGAGCGGAACGAACGAGAAGTCTCCTCTTGCGGGAGTCATCATGCGCCATCGCCATTCGTCGTCAATGATCGAAGCCCAATATCCCGTCAGATCGAGTAGCGCCCCAGCCTTTGGAGTCGGCGCGGGAGGGCGCTGTCCTTGGGAGGCTGCCTGGGCGTCGGCATGGCGCGCCGTTGCGAAAAACACAAACAACCACACGAACGCAATCAGACGGAGCCACGCGACGCGATCAAGGTTAGCTCGATAAACCGTCATCGGCCTTTCCCTGATTTCTTCGCCGGCTTCGCAGGCTTCTGCTCCGGCTGTTTTGTCGCGCCGCTGAGATCGCGATAAATGGCTTCGATGAACATGTCCGTGGTCCATGGTCCTGAGTCCGCGCCGTAGATGCCGTCGTAGTCCGTGGTTGGTCCGGCACTCTTTACCTGATCGAGGGTCTTGCCCTTTTTTACGAGGTCCTCGATGCGATCGCGAATGATAGTTACCATGTCGCGGTAGTTGGAAACGGCGTTGCGATCGCACAGACGACCGTGGCCAGGGATGACATAGGTGCCGCCTTCTTCGTCGGCGCGAGGGACCATAATATCGAGCAGGCGATTGAGCGCGTCAATTTCGCCGTTGATCGAACCGCCTTTTGCGAGATCAATCATCGGATAGCGATCGGGAGTGAGAATGTCGCCGGCGCTGATGACGTCGGAGCGGCGGAAGAAGACGATGCTGTCACCGTCGGTGTGCGCCGCGTGCGGATGCTCGAGGACGATGGCTTCGTCGTTGAAGAGCGCCCATTTGTCATTGTCGTAGGTGTCGGTCGGCCAAAGTTCCTGCGGCGCGTTGGTTCCTTCGCCGGAGGCGGCGGTCATGCGGTCCAGAACGGCGATCTGCGCGACAATGGACGCGCCGGGAGTTTCTCCGTTCATGCCGGAAATGAAATGGCCGGATTGCGCGAGATTGTGATTGCCGCCCGTGTGGTCGGTGTCAACACTGGTGTTGATGATGAATTCGATGGGCTTCTGGGAGAGCGAGCGAATGGCAGCGAGAACCTGCGGGCTCATCTGAGGCAGGCCAGAGTCAACGAGGACCACGGCGTTGTCGCCGAGTTGAACGGTGATGTTCGATCCGGCGCCGACTAGCATATGAACGCGGCCCTGGACGTGGAGTAGTTGCACGGCGGATTTTTCGGGCGCTTGATCTTGTTGGGTACGTGCGGGCGCGGAACCAACCATCATCGCTGCAAGAATCGCGAGCGCGATGCCGGGGATTCGTGTCATGGCTTGTCCGCGACGGGCTTGGCCGGCGGTGGCGGAGGCGCCGGAAGCGTGGCGAGCTTCTGCATGTATTCCGGGTACATCGTTTCCGCGCCGCCACGGGTCGCTTCAACGGGAATTCCGAGGTTAGATGGAAATTCCTTGAGAAAGTCGTTTGTGCCGGGCAAGTGATGAGGGACCCAGCTTGTGGGTTTGTCAACGACGTCGCGCGGCGTACAGAGGAAGGGCGCGAGGGTGTAACCGGGATTGAGGAACCAGTGCTCAGTACGCACGAGCGGCTCCGTGAGATAGACCGGGTCTTTCACAGCGGAGACAATGGTGAGGAAATCGCCGTGGCGGATGAAATACTCCGTGAGCGCGCCTTTGTTGCTGCGCGCAAGGCCATTGCGACGGATCCAGCCCTCTTTCAGATTGGTCGTCGTGACCTTGAGCTTGTCGCCTTCCCATTTGCCGGTGGAGAAGCCGTTCCAGGTTTGGGCGGAGTAGGGCGATGGCCGAGGCCGATCGTCCATGTAGATGGTGCGCGCTGCGCCGTTGGTGAAGACTTCGACGTGCCAGGCGAGCACAGCGTAGGTAAGCGGGTCGAGCTCGGGCCAGATACGCATGCCGCCGGGCGCGCGTGGGGCGTAGTCGGCGGGGTGGGGATCGCATTCGTGCTGTTCCTGGTCCCACTTCGCGGCGGTCCAGCTGTCGGCGCGGAGGCGTTCGGCGTCATTGACGGGTAGGCCGGTGTAGTCGCCGATGAACGGATCAGTGGTGTTGTCCGGGCTGGCGGTTTGCGAGTATGTGCCGGAGAGATCTACCTGGCCACGGGCGATCCGCGGCATGAAAAGGAGTATCAGGGATGCCAGGATAATCGCTCGATGAATGCCACGCATGATTCCTGCTTGCTCCTTTAGCCGAGTGGCACATTCGCGCTCGCGCGAACGGGAGACTCTATATCACAGCCATTCGTCAGCCGGGACAAGATTGTTGCTGAGATTTGGTTGGCATTCTGGCGACCGGCTGTTCTGAGGTCACAGCCCCGTCTGCTGTGTATTGAATGGCGCACACGCGGGTTCGACTGGTAGGGTGTACCTATGCCCCATCAATTCGATTTTGACCCGACCAATCGGATCCTTCGGTGCCGGCTCGAGGGACGTGTAACGGACGAGGAACTCTATGGTTGCTATCGAGACATCGAGGGCTACTCCGCACAGACTGATCCCCTCGCCGGGATCATAGACTTTTCCGGCGTCACGTCCCTCGATGTTTCTCCAAAAACAATTCGCGACCTCGCGAGATTGCCGCCAGCAATGCCGAACCCGGCGCGACCTCGGGTTCTGGTCGCTGTATCTCCTCCAGTCTTCGGTCTGGCGCGAATGTTCGAGTTGCACGGGCAGGATACTCGTCCGAACCTTCATGTCGTCCGCACGGAGAAGGAAATGTTCGCAATTTTGGGAATTCAGAGCGCTCAATTCGAGCCAATTCGCACGAAGTAATCTCTTTTTAGTGCGACCATGCGCGGCTACAAAAAAGGGCATCCAGTGGTAGACTTCAAACATGGCAACCAAAAAGAAGAAGAAAAAACTAGCCAAAGTAAAGAAAGCGGTAAATAAGAAACCCGCGCGCAAGAAAAAGGCGCAGAAGAAGAAAGCGCCCGCGCGCAAGGCGGCGTCGAGAAAGAAAGTCGCGCCCAAGAGCAGAACGCTCGGAAAAAGCGAGCGCGCATCTTCGCTGGCATTCGAGCCCGCCGGTCTCGGTGCGCGCTCCGGGGGGCAGTCGGGAGACCTGCAAGGCCTCTCCAACCGTGGCGGCGCGGATTCCGAGAGCGTGGACGAATTGCTCGAGGAAGGGAACGCGTTCGAGGCTGAGGCGGTGAAGGGTGTGCAGGATGCCGACGATGCCGATGAGAGCGAAGTGAGAACGCACGAAGTCTCGGAAGATGACGTTCCCGACGAGTATAAGGACAACGAACCTTAGTCGCGGCGGACCTTCTTTCGCGAATTATCTGCAGGGTGGCATGGATCCTAGGATCTCCCGGCAAGTGTCCGCGATTGTGACGCGGTCTTTCCATATGAGAGGAAACTGATGGCAGGTGGTCCCACGGAATCGGCGGTAGTCGAAGCGCTGAGCGGAGTCATAGACCCGGAGCTGCACAGGGATCTGGTGACCCTCGGCTTGGCGAAGAATATTGAAGTGCGTGACGGGGCGGTGTCGCTGCTCGTCAAGCTAACGACGCCGGCGCGCTCGCAGCGCGAAGCGATTGAGAAGGATGTGCGCGCGGCGCTCGCGAAGGTGCCGGGTGTGAACACGGTTGATTTGAAATTTGACGCGACAGTGCCGGAAGGAGTCCGGCCGCAAGGCAAAGCAGCGATTGAAGGCGTCAAAAACCTGATCGCCGTAGCGAGCGGCAAGGGCGGCGTAGGCAAGACGACAGTTGCCGTAAACCTGGCGATCGCATTGAAAAATATGGGCGCGTCAGTTGGACTGCTGGATGCAGACGTGTATGGGCCAAACGTCCCGGTGATGTTGGGAACTTCCGAACAGCCGAAGATGCTGGACGAGAAGACGATCATCCCCGTGCAGGCCTACGGTGTGAAGATGATCTCGATGGGCCTGCTGAATCCCGGCGACAAACCGCTGGTATGGCGCGGTCCGATGCTTCATAGCGTGATGCAGCAATTCCTGCGCAACGTGCGCTGGGGCCAGCTTGATTATTTGATCGCGGATTTACCACCGGGCACCGGAGACGTGCAACTGAGCTTAATTCAAACCGTGGCCGTGAGCGGAGCGGTGGTGGTGACAACGCCTTCGGTAGTTGCGCTGGCGGACGTGCGCAAGGCCGTCGAAATGTTCCGCCAGGTAAACGTGGAAATCCTTGGCGTGGTCGAAAACATGAGCTACTTCGCCTGCCCGCACTGCAGCGGAAAAATTGATGTTTTCGGGCATGGCGAGGGCGAGCGTATGGCACAGAATTTCGAGCTGCCGTTTCTCGGCGAGATCGAAATCGACCCGCAAATCCGCATCGGCGGCGACACGGGGAAGCCGGCGGCTTCGCTCGGCGAAGATTCCCCGGGCGCGAAAAGCATCTACGCGATGGCTCGCCAGGTTGCTGCCCGGCTCTCTGTGGTCAATATGTCGGCGTCGGCGCCAGTGGTGCAGATTCTTTGATCGCCCGCACAAATTTATCCTCGCTCTTGCCTCATTGCCGCAAATAGCATAAGAATCGCATCGGAGAAAACCACCCACATGAGCGATCTTGTTCAGCTGAGCAAAGTAGGAGACATCGCGGTCATCACTATCAATAATCCGCCGGTGAACGCGCTGAGCCCAGGCGTGCCTGAAGGCATCGAAAAGGCAATCGCCGAAATCGAGAAAGACCCGAACGTGAGGGCTGCGGTGATGATCGGTGGCGGGCGCACGTTTATCGCGGGCGCGGATATCAACATGTTCGTTCAGATGACCTCGGGCAAGGGAGGCCGCATCAATCTGCTTCCCACGCTTCTGAAAATTGAAGATTGCAGCAAACCCGTGGTGGTCGCGATTCACGGGAACGCGCTCGGCGGCGGACTCGAGGTCGCGCAGGCCTGCCACTATCGCGTGGCGAGTGCTGGCGCAAAGGTCGGCCAGCCAGAAGTGAATCTGGGAATCATTCCCGGCGCGGGCGGCACGCAACGCCTTCCCCGGCTCGCTGGAATCGCGAAGGCCGTCGAAATGTGCACCATTGGCAAGAACATCAAAGCGTCAGAGGCGGTCGAGGCCGGAATAATTAACAAGTTGATCGAAGGAGACCTGCTGGCCGGAGCCGTCGCGTTTGCGCGCGAGGTTGCCGGAAAGCCGGCGCCGAAGACTCGCGAGCGCAACGAAAAATTGGGAACGCCGGAGACGAATGCTCCGATCTTTGCCGCCGCGCGAGATACGGTGCGCAAGAAGCAGCGCGGATTGCCCGCGCCGATGGCTGCGATCGACGGCATCGAAGCTGCCACCAAGTTGCCGTTTGAAAAAGGCTGCGAGGAAGAGGCGCGTCTCTTTGACAAGTGCCTTTATTCGGACGAGTCGAAGGCGCTTATCCACGTTTTCTTCGCCGAGCGGGAAGTGGCGAAAATTCCGGACGTCCCGAAGGATACGCCCGTGATTCCTGTGAACTCGATTGCGATCGTGGGCGCAGGAACGATGGGCGGCGGAATCGCGATGGTTTGTGCCAACGCCGGAATTCCCGTGCTGCTTAAGGATACGGACCAGGCGGCGCTTGATCGGGGAATCGCGAACATCCAGAAAAATTATGCGACATCGGTGAAACGCGGGCGGTTCACGCAGGAATTCGTGGACGAGCGCATGAAGATGATCAAGCCTACGCTGAGCTACGACGATTTTGCGGGCGCCGATCTGGTCATTGAGGCGGTATTCGAGAGCATGGTGCTGAAGAAAGACGTGTTTGCGGAGCTTGATCGCGTGTGCAAGCGCGGCGCGATTCTGGCGAGCAATACCTCGACGCTTAACATTGATGAAATCGCGGCAACGACCTCGCGTCCCGAATCGGTAATCGGCACCCACTTTTTCAGTCCGGCGAACGTGATGCGCCTGCTGGAACTCGTGCGCGGGAAAAAGAGCAGCAAGGAAGTGATCGCAACGTGCATGCAGCTGGCAAAGAAAATCGGCAAGGTCGCGGTGCTGGTAGGGAACTGCCGCGGATTCGTTGGTAATCGGATGTTCTTGCCTTACATTCGCGAGGCTCAATTTCTGGTGGAGGAGGGCGCGTCACCCGAGGCAGTTGACGCAGCGCTCACGAAATGGGGCATGGCCATGGGGCCGCTCGCCGTCGGAGATTTGGGAGGGCTAGACGTAGCCTGGCGCATCCGGAAAGAATTCAAGCACCTCGAGAAACCGGGTGCGCGGCAGCCATACGTCGAAGACAAGCTTTGCGAGATGGGCCGCTTCGGCCAGAAAACCGGATCAGGCTGGTACACATATGATGCCGACAGGCGTGCGACGCCCAATCCGGAGGTCGCGAAGCTGGTGAAGAAATGGACCTCCGAGGCAGGCACGCCACAGCGGCAAGTCTCCGCTGAAGAAATTGTCGAGCGCGAAGTCTACGGCCTGATCAACGAAGGCGCCCGGATTTTGGAAGAGGGTTACGCCCTGAGGGCCGGCGACATAGACGTCATCTATCTGAACGGCTACGGATTCCCGGGCTTTCGCGGAGGTCCGATGTGGTATGCGGACACGGTCGGCGTGAAGAAAGTGTACGACCGCGTCTGCGAGTTTCACAAGCAGCATGGAATTCTATGGGAACCCGCGCCCCTGCTGAAAAAATTGGCCGAAACAGGCGGCAAATTCGCGGAATTCGAGCGCAAGGCCGTTGCCGCGACCGATTAGGCTACTTTTCGACCGGGGCCACTGGCGTTATTTCGAAGGAGGCGGCGCCGCGCCGAGTACTTTCGACTGGAATTCGAGAGACTCGGGCAAGTGCTCGGCAAAGTAGCTGATATCGTGGCCGCCCGGGTAGAAATGAAATTCGTGCGGGATGTGGCGTGATACGAGCAGATCGTGGAATTCCTGCGCGCCGCGATTGAAGCCGTAATCGTCCTCCGTGCCGCAATCGAAATAAATTTGCAGGCCAGTCGGCGGCGGATTTTCGCGCACAAGAGTGAACGGGCTGTTGCGGTCCCAGAACGCGCGGTCGAACGGAGTGCCGAAGGCTCCGCCGAGCGCACGCGAAATCGCCTCCGCCGAACCTGAGTCAACCTTTCCCTCCGGTGGATTCGAGATCAGCGCGGCGCTATTCGCGCTGACGGCGCCGAAAAGTTCCGGATGACGGAGCGCGAGATGCAGCGCGCCGTAGCCACCCATCGAGACTCCGGCAAGTCCCCGGTTGCGGCGACCCTCCTTCGTGCGGTAATGCGACTCGATGAAGGGCAGAAGTTCCTCAACAAAAAAATCCTCGTAGGGGCGTTTCCCGTCTCGCGAATTGATAAAGAACGACCGATCGCCATCCGGCGCGACGATCAGAAATTCGCCAATCTGTGCCTGTTCCCACATGTCCTGCGTCAGATTCCAGCCGCCGGAATCAATCATCGCCTGCTCGTTCTGGCCGAGGCCGTGGAGGAAATAGACCACGGGATAGCGACGCGCTTTGTCGGAATCGTAGCTTGGCGGCAGCAGCACGCAGTACTGGACATGGCGGTTCATAAGCTTGCTCGAGACGGAGCGGCATTCGATTCGAGGGGAAGCGTACGCGGGCCATGCACTGGCGAATACGAGCGACAGCATCACAATAGCCATCCCCGCGAACAGTTGCCGCAGCAGCCTACTCATATCGCAGGGCCTGCACGGGATCGAGACGCGCGGCGCGAGTGGCGGGATACAGGCCGGCCAACATACTGACGCCGATGGAGAATAAGATCGCCGTGACGACCATCCACCACGGAACGGCGGTGACGCTGATGGCGGGAAGATCGCGGCGGGCGAGATAAACATTCGTACCGAGATTGATCGCATGTCCGATGAGCCAGCCGATGGCAACACCGAAGATTCCACCAAGCAGACCCATCACGCCGGCTTCGACGGTGAAAAGCCACCAGACATCACCATCAGCAGCGCCGAGGGCCTTCAGGATACCGATCTCGCGGCGGCGCTCAAGAATCGCCATCACGAGCGTATTGATGATGCCGAGTGAGGCGACGACGAGCGCGAGACTGCCGAAAATCCCCAGGAATAAATCGAAGACCGCAAATACGAGCCTCAAACTATTGGTGGCGTCGAGGAGGGAGTACGTCGTGAACCCCATTTTCTTGATGGCTTCCTCGGCGTCCTTCACTTTGGACGCGCCGCTGACGCGCACGGTGAGGCTCTCGTACGTTTTCCTCGAGAAAGAATCTCGCAGTAGATCGCGAAGATCATTGGTCTGCGCGGCGCGCAGGGTTTCGGCGACTTGCAGCGGGATGAAAAGCCTGCCGCGACCGAAAGCGCCTAGGCCGCCGGCCGGGTCAGTCTCGATGATGCCTATGATGCGCAGAGACTGCTCTTTTGGCACGATCGAAAATCCGGCCGGACCCGAGTCCTTCTCGCCCGGTTCGGGCGGAAGAGCTTCGCGCGCGGCGTAGCGCAGGACGATGTCCTTGCCAATCAGGCTATTCGGCTGCTGCGGCGAAAGCTGGCGCGCGAAGTCTATTTGCAGGATCGCTTCGTCTGCGGTCGGGTTGGAGAAAAACGAGCCGGTCATGCCGTCGAACGAGCCGTCGGTTTTCCCCGAAGGCGTCACGCCGGCCACGACCGTCGTATAGGGATTTCCATCGTAATGGATTTCCGTAGGAAATCGAATTTCGGGATAGACCTCTGTGACGTTAGGAACGGCCTCGATTTTCTTGCGAGCTTCGGCGTCGAGTGGCTTGGGTGGGCCGGTCGGCTCCGGAATCTCGTTCCGCGGCCGGCCGAATGTCGGATTGTTTGATTTCGGCGCGACGAAAATCGCGTCAAACAGTCCCGAACGCGAAAGGCGATCTGTGGCCAGATTCTGGAGACCGACGCCGAGCGACAGCATGGCGACGAGCGACGCCACGCCGACTGCGATTCCTAGCGTCGTAAGCGAATTGCGAAGTACAGCTTCACGCAGGTTACGAAATGCCAACTCGCCGAGGTCGCGCCGCTTCATGACGCCCGCCCGTCGTTGAGCACTTTGCCATCGCCCATATGGATCAGCCGGTGAGCAAATCGCTCAGCACGAGGCTGTTCGTGCGTAACCATCACAATGGTCATTCCGAGGGTCTCGTTGATTTCGCGCAGCAGGAGCATGATTTCATCGCCGGTGGCGCTGTCGAGGTTGCCGGTAGGCTCATCAGCCAGCAAAATTGTGGGCCGGTTGACCAGCGCACGGGCGAGCGCGGCGCGCTGCTGTTCGCCGCCGGATAGCTCGCTCGGGCGATGCGTCAGCCGGGCGCTGAGTCGCACGCGGTCAACCGCTTCTCGCACCCGGCCGGTCCGTTCGCTGCGCTCGACCTCGGCAAGGCGCAGCGGCAGCTCCACGTTTTCTTCCAGCGTCATCCGCGAAAGCAGGTTGAAGGCCTGAAAGACAATTCCAATCGTATGGCTGCGGTGTTTGGCCAATTCCTCGGAACTCATCTCCGCGAGATTGCGGTCGTGCGCGAAGATCGCTCCCGAAGTCGGCCGGTCGAGTCCCGCCATCAGGTTTAGAAGAGTGGATTTGCCTGAGCCGGAACTGCCGAGCAAGGCGACGAATTCGCCCCCGCCGATGCTCAGCGTCACGTTATCGGCCGCGCGCACCAGGGTTTCGCCCATTTGATAGTGTCGGGTAACTTGCTGCAAACGGATGGCGGCTCGGGCGGGCATAGGGGCGGTCGTGGTCATTATTTCGCTCTCTATGTTACTACGCGCGGGGTCGGTCCGATGTTGCCGCGCACATTTACGTCGCCGATGTACAGGAACTGCCATCGCCGGATCAAAGTCCCCTGCTATCATCGGTAGCAGTTGGGCCAATTGGGAGACTGGAGCGCGATGACAATTTTAGTGACAGGCGGGACGGGCTTTATCGGAAGCGCCACCGTGGAGCGCCTGCGCGCCAAGGGCGAGCACGTGGTCGTGCTCGACGATCTTGTCCACGGGCATCGCGCCGCCCTGGATGGCGAAGTGCCGCTTTACGAAGGCTGCGTGGGCGATCGTTCGCTCGTCGAGCGCATAACCCGCGAGCACAAGATTGAGGCCTGTATTCACTTTGCGGCGCTTACATCCGTAGGGGAATCGGTTACGGACCCACGGAAATATTTCGAGAACAACGTCGCGCAAAGCATCGCGTTCATCGGCGCGTTGGTCGCGGCCGGCGTTCGGCGCGTGGTACTTTCGTCCACGGCCGCGGTTTACGGAGAGCCGAAACAAGTTCCCATTCCCGAATCGAGTTCGCTATGGCCGGTCAATCCCTACGGCTGGTCGAAGCTCTTAATGGAGCGAGTGCTGGCGAGCTACGACGGAGCCTACGGGTTGAAATCCGTCTCGCTGCGATATTTCAACGCTGCAGGAGCCACTGAGCGATGTGGCGAAGATCACGATCCGGAAACTCATCTTGTGCCAAATGTATTGAAAGCAGCTTCCGGTGAGAAGGCCGAAGTTTCAGTGTTTGGAACAAATTATCCGACGCCCGATGGGACGCCTATCCGCGATTATGTGCACGTCGCCGACCTCGCCGAAGCTCACTCTCGCGCGCTCGAGCATCTTCGTCGCGGCGGCGATTCCGATTTCCTGAATCTCGGGAGCGGCCGCGGATATTCCGTGATGGAGGTTATCGAATGCGCGCGCCAGGTCACGGGACGGCCGATCCCCACTCGGATTGAAGGGCCTCGTGCGGGCGATCCTCCGAGATTGGTTGCGGACGCAAGAAAAGCCGATAAGGTGCTGGGTTGGAAGACCGCGACCTCGGATTTGCCCTCGATTTTGCGTTCGCAGTGGGAGTGGTTGCAAAAGCATCCACGCGGATACGCGAAATAAAAAAGAGCCCCGGCGCGAAGGCCAGGGCTCTTTTTCCGACAGATTGCCGCGCTAATTACTAGCGCGTTCTGCCGTTGTGCTTATCCCTGTAAATCGCGCGCGAAGTCCGGTTCTGGCTCTGGTTGATCGCTTTTTTATCTTCACCCGTAAGTTTTCCACCATTCGCCTGCCTGTCGGCACTAGCTTCACGGTTTATGCCTTGTTCCCGGTTTTCGAGCCTCGACGTTTCGCCGGCCGTTAGTTGGCCGCTCTTTACTCCCTGCGCGATGCGGTCCTGCTGGTCTTGGCGGCGCTGGCCGATTTCACCGTTGCCGTAGTGCGCGGTGTTTGCGTTGTGCTTGTCATCGTAAATTTGATTGGACAAGTGGTTCTGCTGGTTGTTCAGCGTGGTGCGGTCGGCAGACGTCAGATGCCCGTCGTCTTCCGCACGCATCGTATGCTCTTCGTGGTTGACGCCGGCTTCCTTGGTTTCCAGGTTCTTGGTTTCACCGGCGGTCAGCTGCCCACTGTCAATTCCTTGCGCGATGCGATCCTGCTGATTGTCTTTGCGTTGCGCGATCGTCGCAGGTTTGTCTGTGGGCGTCGCGTTAGAGGTGGTGTCGGACTGCTGAGCAAATGCAGACGGTACACAAAAAACAACGACGGCCGCCGCACTCAAAATAAGATTGCGTGTCTTCATGATGACGCTCCTCCCAGTAGGCTGGTGCTCATTTTAAGTGTCAGCCCCCGAGAGCTATTGCGGAGGCCGCACGCTTTGTGAAACACGGGCTCGGCCGGAAAGTTGCGCGTCGGATGCGTGTATAATGCGCGACGGCCAATTTGTAAGCCATAACCATCGCCAATCTAGCTAATCCAAAAAATGCACTACCGCATAGCAGGGCAAGCAGTTAGAGTGCTGTTGGAAGTTTCGAGCCGGTGCACGCCCACCGAAAGAAGCTTCGCTCGGCGTGATCTCATGGGATCCCTAGACGGAAAACCAGAGAGTCGAGACGAAAACCGATGACTAAAGTGGAAGCGGTAATTCAAACCTCGAAGTTGGACGCGGTCAAAGACGCGCTTCACGAAATCGGCGTAGAGGGCATGACCGTCCTTGAGGCCCGCGGACATGGCCGGCAGAAAGGCCATACCGAGTTCTATCGCGGCCGCGAATACACGGTGGATCTGATTCCCAAGATCAAGATCGAACTGGTTCTCGCGGATGACTTGGTCGAAAAGGCTGTCCAGACGATCGTAACGGCAGCGCGCACGGGGAAAATTGGCGATGGTAAGATTTTCCTTTCCAGGATTGACGACGCCGTTCGGATTCGCAACGACGAGCGCGGAGACAGCGCGCTCTGACGGTCACTGAGAGAGCTCGTACCTTGCGAATGGCGTCAGATTAAAGTCCCTTCACACACGTATGTCCACGAAACACACATCGGAAAGCGATCTGCGCGAATTCTATGCCGCGGAGTCGGCGCGCATTCGCGCGGAATTCTCCGCCAGAAGCGACGGTCGCGCAGCCGTCCGTGGACGCTCGACGCTTGTTGACTCCATCGCGTTGCGCCTTTGGAAGAAACTAATCTCGCTCGATACAGCCGGCCCTCAGAATCTTGCGCTGGTTGCGCTCGGGGGATACGGCCGCCGTTGGCTTTTTCCATTTTCGGATATCGACATCCTGTTTCTGCACGCCGGCGGAGGAGCAGAGCGAAATCTTAAGGAACGCATCGCGCAGTTCTCGCAGGAGATCTGGGATTTGCGGCTGAAGCTGAGTCCAGCTACCCGAACTTTGGCCGAGTGCGAGAAATTCGATCCGAACAACGTTGAGTTCGCAATCTCCCTGCTTGATTGCCGTTATCTCGCGGGCGATAAGAGTCTATTCGATCGCCTGCACGATCAGCTGATCCCCAAGCTTGTGGCGCGCGAGTCGCGCTCGATCGTCCAGCGCCTCACGGATCTGACTCACGGCCGCTACAACAAGTTTGGAAACACCGTCTTTCACCTGGAGCCGAATGTGAAGGACGGCCCGGGAGGATTGCGAGATTACAATCTCGCTCACTGGCTTGCGTTGATCGCCGCGATGGAAGAGCAGGGCGCATGGCCTGACGAAGCCACGTTACTGCCGTCGTGGCTGCGCGAGAGATTTGACGCCGCGCTCGATTTTCTGATGTCCGTGCGTTGCTTCCTGCATTTCCGCCATGGCCGCGATGACAATACGCTCGCCTGGCTAGCGCAGGATCAGGCCGCCGCAGAAAAGATCGGCGCGCCTGACGCTGGCATGCTCACCGCCGCGGAATGGATGCGGATCTACTTTGGCCATGCACGGCTGATCCATCGCGTCGGCTTGCAGTTGCTCGAGGAGTTTCCCGCGGCGCGCCCCTCTCTTTACCGTCAATTTCAGAATCTGCGGTCGCGCCTTTCAAACGCCGAGTTCGCGGTCGTGGACGGCCGTATCTTCCTGCAACGCCAGGAAACACCGACCGATTCCGAGCTTCCGCTGCGCATGTTTCGCTTCATGGCACGCCACGGACTGAGCCTCAGTTCGTCCGCCGAGCACCAGATCGAGGAAATTCAGCCGGCCCTCGCCGCCGCGCCGCCTAAAGGCGCCCAGCTCTGGCACTATTTGCAGGAGATTCTGGTCGCTCCCCATGCCGCCCAAGCGCTGCGCACGATGCACTCTTTGCGTTTGCTTACGCCGCTCTTGCCTGAATTTCAGGCGATTGACTCGCTTGTGATTCGCGACTATTCCCATCGCTTCACCGTGGACGAGCATAGCTTTGTCACCATCGAAAATCTGCACGCCCTGCGAAAGTCCCAGTCGAAATGGGACCAGGGTTATTCCGAGCTCCTTGACGAGCTCGAACAGCCGGACCTGCTGTATCTGGCCTTGCTGCTGCACGACACAGGCAAAGGCACGAAGCCGGAGAACCATATCGTTGGCAGCCTCGAGATTGCTGAAGTCTCGCTAGCGCGCCTCGATTTGGATCCGCCCGACCGCGAAACGGTTCTTTTTCTCATCGCTAACCATCTGGTGATGGGTTCGGCCTTGCGGCGCGACATTTTCGATCCCGAGGCGATCCGCCAAATCGCGGAAAAAATGGGAACGCCCGAGCGTTTGAAAATGCTCTGCCTGCTTACCTACGCCGATATTAAGGCGGTGAATCCGGAGGCTCTGACGCCGTGGAAAGCTGAAAATCTGTGGCAGCTATATATAGGCGCCGCAAATTACCTGATGCGAAGCGTGGACGAGCGGCTGCGAGGCGATGAAAACGATGAGGTGATTACGCACCTTCGCACGCTCACGCCCGCAGCGGGACAGAAACTCGACAGTTTTCTTGATGGTCTGCCGAAGCGCTATCTAAGTACTCAGGCCGCGAGCGATGTGATTCGTCACCTGGACATGGCGGGTCGCCTGGACGCTGACCCTGTGCAAGTTGACTTGACGCGAGGGCGCCACTGGTACGAGTTGACCGTCGTGACGCTCGATCGCCCATTCCTGTTCGCTAGAATGGCGGGGGCGCTGGCTGCATGGGGCATGAACATCGTGAAGGCCAACGCGTTTTCGAACGAGGCCGGAGTTGTCGTGGACAATTTTTTCTTCACCGACCGGTTCCAAACTCTTGAGCTGAATCTTCCGGAATGGGAACGGTTCAAGACGAGCATCCATGACGTCGTCATGGACAAGGCCGACCTCGAACGCATGCTCCGCGACCGTTTGCGTTCTGAAAAAAATGCCCCGCCCAAGGTGAAGGTCGAGACGAAGGTCGAAATCGACGATACCTGTTCGGCGCATAGCACACTAATTGAAGTCATCGCGCAGGACCAGCCCGGGCTTCTTTACCGCGTCAGCTCTCAGCTCTCGCGTCAGAATTGCAATATCGAAATCGCGCTCATCGAGACCGAGGGGCAAACGGCCATTGACGCCTTCTATGTTACGTCAGGTGGGAAAAAGCTCCCCGCGGCTCATCAGCAGCGCGTTCGAACCGCCTTGCTTGCTGAATTGGCGACACCCTGAGCTCAGGTTTCCTAGCCAACGGTCGCTGGCACCTTCCGAAGCGCCCTTACATCCAATAGGACGTGGGGTGCGTAGTACTATTGGAGACGCTGCCGGAGGAACCCGATGATCTTCAAGCGGAAGCCGGATTTGACCTACGCGGATATCACGCCTAAAGCCTTCTATATGGGCCGTCGCAACTTCCTGCTGGGACTGCTTGCCACCGGCGCGGTGGTTGAAGCCTATAAGAAACTCCCTGGATTGATCTCGGCTGCTGGTAATGGTTCCGTCCCGGTTCCACTTAATGGGGTCACCAAATGGCCGGGCAGCACCACGGAACCACAGACGCCCATCGAAAAGGTGACCACGTACAACAATTACTACGAATTCGGCACCGATAAGGACGAACCGGCGAAAAACTCCAAGAATTTCGTGACCTCGCCCTGGACCGTTTCGGTGGAAGGCGAAGTCGCCAAGCCGCGCAAGTTCAGCATGGACGAAATCTTGAAGCTAGCGCCGCTCGAAGAGCGCATCTACCGCCATCGCTGCGTCGAGGCGTGGTCCATCGTGGTTCCATGGATCGGCTATTCGTTCAGCTCGATTGCGAAACTCGTTGAGCCGACGCCGAAGGCCAAATTCGTGGCTTTTGAAACCTACTACAATTCGCGGCAGATGCCCTTGGGTGGCCAGGCCGGCATTCAGCTACCTTATGTCGAAGGCTTGCGGCTGGATGAAGCCATGAACCCGCTGGCGCTGCTCTGCGTCGGCATGTACGGCGAGACGCTTCCGAATCAGGACGGCGCTCCAGTTCGCATGGTGATCCCATGGAAATATGGGTTCAAGAGCATCAAATCTCTGGTGAAAATTCGATTCGTGAAGGATCAACCCGAGACCACGTGGAAAATGTACGGCGGCGGGACCGAGTACGGTTTCTATGCCAACGTGAATCCCACTGTGGACCATCCGCGATGGAGCCAGGCGTCCGAGCGCCGATTGGGTCCGGGACTTGGCCTGTTTAAACGAAACATTCCCACTTTGATGTTCAATGGCTATGGTGACCAGGTCGCCAGTCTCTACGCCGGGATGGATCTGCGCAAGAATTTCTGACCGGAGACGCCGCGTTGAACTCAGTCCTCACGAGCAAGTGGACCAAAGTTGTCGTGTTTGCCGCCTGCCTTGCGCCTGTCGCGATGCTCGTTTGGCGAGGGTTCCGCAACGATCTGACCGCCGATCCAATCGCATTCATCACGCACGCGACGGGCGATTGGACGCTGCGATTCTTGGTAATTACGCTGGCAATTACTCCGCTGCGAAAAATCCTGCACCTGCCGCAACTGATTCGCTTCCGAAGAATGTTTGGATTATTCGCATTTTTCTACGTCTGCCTCCACTTCACCACCTGGATTTGGCTCGACAAGCAATTTGTCTGGTCCGAAATGTGGAAGGACGTGGAGAAGCGCCGCTTCATCACGGTTGGCTTTACCGGATTTGTGTTGCTGATTCCGCTGGCGATCACGTCCACAGCCGGCTGGATTCGGCGCCTCGGCGGAAAGCGCTGGCAGATGTTGCATCGCCTGATTTACGTCACCGCCGTGCTCGGCGTGATTCACTATTATTGGCTCGTCAAATCCGATGTCCGCAAGCCGCTGTTCTACGGGTTCCTCGTCGGGATTCTGTTGGCGTGGAGACTCGGAACGTGGATGATTGGTCGCGGTGGCCGTTCCAAGACGGCCGTCGCACCCCCCGAGGCTCCGATTGCGGCCGAGTCAGCCTAGAAACGCTTTGTGCCGTGGCCGGCATATCTCCTCTAACTCGCTGGCCGGGCTAGTGTTGTGTTCATCCAGATAAATCGGCCCCTTAGTAACTGTCCTCTCTCTGGACCACGGTACAGGTGAAATCTTGCTGTGCTCCCTCTACAATTGTGGTTGAGTAGACTTCAATCATAAGAATCGCGTCCCAACCCCAGCGGGACGTTTATCCAGATCAGCGTTGGAAACTCGCGCCGTGTCCACGAAAAATTTCTGGAGGAGTTGCCCGTGATACTGAGGCTAAGCGTACTGCTCTCCCTTGTGGCACTGCTGGGAATGAGTGCGTGCCCCCCAGCCACGCCACCGCCGGGTGGTCCAGGCGCAAGCGTCGCGCCGATGATCACGCAGCAGCCAGCGAACCAGACAGTAACGGCCGGCCAAACAGCGACGTTTACGGTGACGGCGACGGGAACCGCGCCACTCTCGTATCAATGGCAGAAGGCCGGCTCAGCCATAATGAACGCGCCGAATTCGCCGAGCTATACGACGCCAGTGCTGGCGACCAGCGACAGCGGCGCGACATTTCAAGTGGTCGTTAGCAACGGGGTTAATCCCTCGGCAACGAGCACGCCCGCGACCTTGACGGTCAATCCGGCTTCAGTCGCCCCGTCCATCACGACGCAGCCTGCGAATGCGACGGCGATCGTAGGTGCGACCGCGACTTTCAACGTGGTTGCGACCGGCACGGCCCCTCTAAGTTATCAGTGGCAGAAGAACAACTCGGCCATCGTAAACGCGCCGAATTCATCGAGCTACACAACACCTGTGCTGGCGACAGGCGACAGCGGTTCTACTTTTCGAGTAGTCGTAAGCAACGGCGTGAATCCTCCGGCGACAAGCAACTCCGCCACCTTGACGGTAAATTCGGCCCGGGTCGCGCCGTCCATCACGACGCAACCGTCAGACGTGACGGTTGCGGCGGGCGCAACCGCGACTTTTGGCGTCGTGGCGGCAGGCACCGCGCCGCTCTCGTACCAATGGGAGAGGAACAACTCCGCCATCCCGAACGCGCCGAACTCAGCCAGCTATACAACGCCTGTCCTGACGACGGCCGATAGCGGCGCTACATTTCAAGTGATCGTAAGTAACAGCGTCAGTCCTCCGGCGACCAGCAGTTCCGCCACGCTGACGGTCAATCCTGCAACGCCTCCTCCACCCAGCACCGCCTCGGTCCTCACCTACCACAACGACAGCGGGCGTACGGGCCTGAACCCGAACGAAACGATCTTGAACACGACCAACGTAAATTCCGCAACCTTTGGCAAGCTCGGAACCGTTGCCGTCACAGGCTTGGTTGACGCTCAGCCCCTTTACGTTCCAGGTTTGATGATTAATGGCGCTACTCATAACGTCGTTTACGTCGTGACCGAGCACGATATGGTCTACGCTTTCGACGCAGACACACCGGGAACAGCACTCTGGCAGATTTCGGCGATCCCAAGCACTGAAGCGTCTAGTGACGATCGTGGCTGCGGACAAGTGACGCCCGAAATCGGTATCACTTCCACTCCGGTAATCGATCTCCACGCCGGACCCAACGGAACGATCTTTCTGGTCACAATGTCGAAGGATTCCAGCAACAACTATCACCATCGTCTCCATGCGCTCGACCTGATTACTCACGCTGAATTAAATGGTGGTCCTACCGAAGTCCAGGCCACATTCCCGGGCACCGGCACGGGAAACTCGAATGGCACGCAAACTTTTAACGCGGCGTCGTACGAAGAACGCGCGGCGCTGTTGCTGCTGAATGGCGCGATCTACACCACGTGGACTTCGCATTGCGACGCGCCGAACTATACAAGCTGGGTAATCAGCTATAGCGAAACCACGTTGCAGCGATTGAGCGTTCTAGATCTGACGGCGAATGGTGCGACCCAGAACGGGCAGGAAGGCGGCATCTGGATGGCGGGCGATGGTCCCGCGGCAGACGCGTCCGGATTCATCTATTTCCTGGTCGGAAATGGAACGTTTGATACCACTCTGACGAATGGCTTCCCAAAAAACGGTGACTACGGCAACTCATTCATGAAGCTCTCGACCACCGGAAATAATCTTGCCGTCGCGGACTATTTCGCGATGAATAACGGGCAAGGTACGGCCGAGTCAGAATCCAGCGGAGATACTGATCTCGGTTCGGGCGGAGAAATCGTGCTACCCGATGTTATGGACAATCAGAAGAACGTGCACCATCTCGCGATTGGCGCCGGAAAAGACACGAATATGTATATCGTCAACCGCGACAACATGGGAAAATTCGCGGCCAACGATAGCGGAATCTATCAGGAACTCGATGGAGCGCTGGGCGGCGGAAGCCGCTCCACGCCGGCGTATTTCAACAGCACCGTATACTACGGCTCAACCGGCAGTCAGCTCACCGCGTTCCCAATCTCGAATGCCATGCTTGCCCAAACTCCCTCATCCTCGAGTTCCAACTCATACGGCTATCCGGGAGCCACTCCAAGTATCTCGTCGAACGGAACCGCAAATGGAATCGTCTGGACGCTAGAAGCCGGTAGCACAGGCATCCTCCGCGCCTTTGACGCATCGAATTTGGCGACCGAACTCTACGACAGCAATCAGGCCGGTACGCGAGATCAGTTCTCCGATAGCTCCAACGATAAGTTCGTCACGCCGATGATCGCCAATGGCAAAGTATACGTTGGCACGTCCGGTGCCGTTGTCGTCTTCGGGCTTAACCCTTAGAGCGTGACATTATTTTCGCGACACGAAGCCGGCGGTGTTTGCTTCGCCAGCTTCGTTCCCCGATTCAGATGACAGTCGGTTTTCTTCGAAGTCCGGGTACAATTAGTTGGGCCGTATCATCACGGACTGCGGCCTGGAATTCTCGGAGGAGCGAATATTGAGATTCAGGCCGAATGTCGTTGTTTCCGTGCTCGCCTTGACGGTGCTGGCCGCGTGCGGAGGCGGCTCGAGCGGCGGAGGCGGCGGAAATCCTGTCGCGCCCGAGATCACCGTCCAGCCGGTCAACCAGACCGTGACGGCGGGCGGGACCGCAACGTTTAGCGTAACTGCGACCGGCACCGCCCCGCTGAACTACCAATGGCAGAACGCAGCAACCGCCACGAATATTGCTGGCGCAACTTCCTCCAGCTATTCGATTTCAAATACCACGATCGGCGAAAGCGGAATGACTTTTCTCGTCATCGTAAGCAACGCATCGGATAGTCAGACAAGCAATACCGTGACTTTGACGGTGAACCCGGCTCCGCCACCGAACAGTGTCTCTGTGCTCACGTATCACAACGACGTGGGGCGAACTGGCCAGAATCTGAATGAAACTGTTCTTACACCGAGCAACGTGAATTCAACGCAATTCGGCCTCATCGGGACGATTACGGTGGATGGCCTAGTGGACGCGGAACCACTCTATGTCGGCGGAATGACCATCAACGGTGGGACGCATAATGTGCTCTTTGTCGCTACGGAAAGTGATTCGGTTTACGCATTTGACGCCGATACCTTTGGACAGCTGTGGCACAACGCTCTACTCAACGGCACGGGCGAGTCCCCAAGTGACGACCGTGGCTGCAGCCAAGTCGAGCCAATGATCGGCATTACGTCCACTCCGGTGATTGACCTGAATGCTGGATCCAATGGCACGATATTTGTTGTGGCAATGTCCAAGTCAGGCAGCACATACCACCAGCGACTGCACGCTCTCGACCTCACAACCGGATTGGATCGAATGTCGGCGACGGACGTGCAGGCTACCTTCTCTGGAACCGGCACTGGCAGTTCTGGCGGGGTGCAGACGTTTAGCCCGGCTTCCTACGAAGAGCGCGCGGCTCTCTTATCGCTGAACGGCGTGATCTATACGACGTGGACCTCGCATTGTGACGCTACACCGTATAACTCCTGGATAATCGGTTTCAGCGAATCAACACTCGCGCGCACCAGTATTCTCGACATGACTGCAAATGGCGCGTCGGCGGCTGCACACGGTGGTCAAGAGGGCGGGATCTGGATGGCAGGCGCCGGCCCGGCTGCGGATTCTTCCGGCAACATCTATTTTCTGATCGGGAACGGAACCTTTGATACGACGCTCAATGGTTCGAATTTCCCGAATCAATGCGACTTCGGGAATTCGTTCATGAAACTTTCGACGTCTGGTAGCAACTGCGCGGGAACAGGACTGGCGGTTGCGGACTACTTCACCATGCACAACGCCTGTTGCGATTCTTCATCGGAGTCTTATACCGACGCGGATCTCGGCTCGGGCGGCGCGATGGTTCTCCCCGATCTGAAGGACAACGGTAACGTCACCCACCATCTGGCTGTCGGCGCTGGCAAAGACGGGAATCTGTACGTCGTGGATCGTGACAACGGCAATATGGGCAAGTTCAACCCGAACAATGACAACGCGATCTATCAAGAGCTTGTCGGCGCACTGAGTGGCGGAGTCTGGTCCGCACCGGCATACTTCAATAACACCGTGTACTACGGTCCGGTCGGCAATAATCTTTTGGCGTTTCCGATCTTGAATGCGAAACTCGACACCGCGCCTACAAAGAGTTCACAGGGGTTCAGTTATCCCGGCACGATGCCGAGCATCTCAGCCAGCAGCAGCACGTCGAATGGGATTGTGTGGACCCTGCAGACCGGTTCGACGGGCACGCTCTACGCGTTCAACGCTGCGACCATGGCCCCGCTTTTCAGTGGGACGTTCACAGCGATCGCCAGCGCAAAGTTTGCCACGCCGATGATCGCCAACGGCAAAGTGTATGCGGGCACTGGCCCCACGAACGCTTCCAACGGTGGTTCCGTCGCCGTATTTGGATTGTTAGATCAGGGCACGAATCTAATTCGAAAACCGATGCCAGCGGCCGATCGTCACCGTCGGTTGCCAGCGCCAAGGGGCCCTCGTCCTGGCAGCAGCACTCCGGGCAATTAAATCGCTATTCGTCCGGATGAAAGCCCAGCCGGTCGTTATCTTCTCCTGCTTCGAGCGAACGAATGCACAGGTCGGTGCCGCTCAGGCTGCATTGATAGACCTGATAGACCGGTAGGTCTTCAGGCTGCACGGTGTATTCTCCGTTTTCCATAGCCACTGCGAGGTCGTAGTCGCTCAATACGTCGGGATTGCCCGGCAAGGCCCGGACACGAAACAGTCCCGTGCTAGGTTCATAGTTGCCGTAACTAAAGCAACGGCCGACACAAGCTCGGTCCACGATATGCTGGATCATCACGCGTGAACCCGGAAGAGGCCGAATCGTAGCCATCACGCGCTGATCCGGCGGCAGCGTGCTCACCAGGTGCACCACTTGCCGCTCCATTCGGTTGACCTTCGCCGTATCCTGATACACGAAACCGAAAAAGACGACGGCGATGATCGCGAAGCCGGCCAAATGCCACCTCCGCGGCTGCATCGCCCCGAGTAAGCAGCAGGCCAGCGCTGCAGAAACGGACGTCAGGCGTTCGGTCAGCAGCGCAAGTGCGGCCGTCGGGGGCGGGAAGTGGATTCCCCCCGGCAGCAGATAGACTGACAACTCGACAAGCACGTAAAGCTGAAGCGGTACGGCATAATATTTCCAGAGGTTCGCTTCGTGCCGCCGCCGAACAATATCCACCGCGAGGGCGATCAATGCAAACGCCACAAGCGCAAACTCGGGCCCGTGATAGCGTGGACCGAAAAGGTCCAGCTGATCGGCGCCGTTGAACGCGTACCACGGCCCGGTGCCAGCGTAAACGTTGAAGTGTCCCCACAAATACTGATGAAGGACTGCAAGCAGGGCAGCTCCTGCGGCGAAAAGGAGCAGTTGGTAACGCGGGCGCGGTGCCATCTCCGTGATCGCAACATAAGCAGCCGCAGCCAGAAGCCATGCGAAGCCCAGCGGATGCGCGACCAGAGCAACCAGCGCAATCGCTGCGCCGACCAGCCATTCCCAGCCTTTGCCCCGCCAGAAAATTGCCAGACTGAAGAATGCCAGTCCGAGCGAAAGGTAGTAGTTGAAGAAGCCCAGATGAAACGTCCAGCCGTAGGTGAATAGCGCGATGCACGGCACCAGAATCCACGGCGCTCGCCGAGTAGCCGCTGAAACCAGCGCAAAAATTCCCCAGAAGAAAATCAGCACCGCGATTGAGACGGCAATTTTTTCGCCTGCGCGCAATCCGAAGACTGAACCAAAGCCGCTCAGGAGGTAATCAAAGAGCACATTAGTGTGCTGGTGGGAGAGCCACAACCCCGGGGCTTGCCCGTGGCGGATCAGCTGCGCGAGCCATGCGTTGTATAGATGGCTCCCAAGATCGGATGCGACGATCTCTCGGTGCCAAAAGCACGGCACAAGGATCAGCGCAGAAATCGCGAGCAATCTCCGCCAGTGCTCGCGCGTAAAGCGAGAAAATTCCGGCAGCGCAGCAGACTCAGAAAGGCGGAACGGCACTAGCGTTGTGGCTTGGGGAGCGGTTTCGTGGGCTGGCGCGGAGTGCCGGAGCGTTTGCGTTCCGAGGGATCCCAATCTTCCGGAGGAAAGGCGATGCGCCAGAAGAGCGGAGACGCCTCGGCGAATTCGACGCCTATTTCCGTCTTGCCGTTATCCTTCTGCCCGATAAATGTCACGGTGCAGGGCAGTTCTTCCGCGGTCTTCGTGTTGACGATGGCGACTTCCTGAGTCCGTGCCACCGGTGTTGTAACTCGCACCATGCAACCGTGCGCGCTGACGGAAATTGTGAGAGCCTCTTCTTCGAACGGCTGCGTTCCCTTCTTACCGCGGACGAGCACGGGCATCGCGATATTGACGCGGTGCGAGCGGCGCCGATCGGCAGCACTGTCGGCGGGCGTCGGGGCTTTCATCTCGGGCATGACGTTCTCCCCTGCATCAGCAGGATCTGTTGGAGCCGGCCGGGTCGCTTGCTCGCCCGGAACACCTGAAGCAGTCGCGGATTCCAAGACACATTCTACACCGCGACGGAACTGTTGGAGCCTGCCGTCACTCCACAGCGACACAATCGGTCAACACGGGTTAAAACGTCAATTCGGGTGCGGGTTCAGACGTCTAAGCTTCGGGGTCTGGCTTCGGAGCGTAGGGATACTTCAGGGGCTTGTGCGTGTGCGACGCGCTATATTCGTCCAGTTCCGCGTCGCTCAAATTAAAATGGCTCTTGGGCGGGTGATTCTCCGCGGCCGCGAGCTCTCGATGCAGTTTGTGGGAGCATACGTCCGGTGCATCCTGGTATCGCACGCGGCGGGAGTTAAATGCAGTATTGTTGATCGCAATCACATACTCGCGCGGTTCTGTTTCGCGCTCTCGGACTGTAAATGTGTATTCACGGGCGAGGGGTTTTGCTTGAAAGCCGACGAATTGGACGATGATATTTTCGCTCACGGGGTACCTGGGACCGACTTCCTTACCGCCTAAAAGAAAAGGCGGACCGGCATTCACCGGTCCGCCCTTTGCTTTGACTAGAGGCTGGTGACGTTCGCTGCCTGCAGACCCTTGGGGCCGCGGGTAACTTCGAATTCAACCGCCTGGCCTTCGTTCAGCGACTTGTATCCCTCCGCTTGAATCGCGGAGAAATGAACGAAAACATCCTCGCCGGACTGGCGCTGAATGAACCCGAATCCCTTGCTGGCATTGAACCACTTCACTGTTCCTTGTTCTCTCACTGATGTACTCACTTTTCTTTTAAGCTATTTGTGCTTCTCGATCGCCTCCAGCCGTACAACAAAAAAGGCCGCAAGTGTGAACTTGCAGCCCCTTCAATCGAATCTAAAGGTGTTACAAGAGCGCAAACGCAAATAAAAGATAACATGCTTTGACGGGCGGGCCTAGTGAATTGTTCCCCAGCGCAGGTCGTGCATAACGGAGATGAAAAGGAAAACAGAACTGTTTTTCCGGAGGAACGAAAGTGTCGGTGCTTGAAAAACGAAACGGCCGGAAGAGAACGATCACTTGCTTCTCTATCCGGCCGAAGAAATATCAATCAAGGCTAAAACAACAGTTGTTCGCGGCGCTTAAGGAACACAAGCCCGCAGAGGCCCAGTCCTAGGAGCAACACGCTAGCCGGTTCTGGCGTCTGGACTAGGAATTCCTGCCCGTACTGGTTACAGTTCACATCCGGAGTCAGTATCTCCCAGCCTTGGCCGGTGAAGTCGGCAGCTGTTAACTGCGCTGCAGCGGTGCTGAGTATAGACGCCTGGTTACCGTAAGGATCGGTAGCGCCCGTTAAGCTCCAGATGGCCCACTGATCCTGCGCTTGGGTCGGCTGGTCGGTAGTCTCCGTCATTTGGGTGATCAGCCATGCGAATAGCAGATAATCGCTGACACCGTCCGTGGTCTGGCCAGCCAGATACGGTACGCTGGAGCTTCCGCTCGACGCGACCGGAGTGACGATCGCCAGCCAACTGTCCCCGCCGGCGATGTCATGCTCGAAATCAACGCAGTAAAATTCTGCAGGTTGGCCATTCAGTGTTCCACCATATGGAGGAATGCCGTATCCGTTGTCGCCGAACGCGTAGCTACCGTCAACGGTCACGAAGCTGTCAGCGAATGCGGAAGGTGCCAAACTCAGAAGGGCTACAGCGGCTACGAAGAGTAACTTTGCAAGAACGTTTTTCACGGGGCCTCGTCTGTCGATTGATTCCCAATCGACTGGCGGTCTGTCAGCCCCTCAGATATCTGACGTGTCCGCGCAAACTCCACGCGGACGACCTACTCCTGCCTATGCGAACGAATCTACCGGCATCCCGAAAAGCAGTCAACATGCATGTTTTTTCCCGTTTGTATCTACCCTCTTCCTTTCCAAGCCATTCATTATACGCGGGTTATCAGACCGGCCCAAATATTGCCCGTCCCCCGCAGTCGACGCTGCAGCCGGACGCGATGCTGGTGTGGCGATTCTTGGAAGCGCCCACCGGGGCGTGGAAGCCCCACTGAGGAAATTCTGCGAATACAAACGAGCGACGCTGTTTCCGTGATTTCGGTACAATTGTGAGCAGTCAACCGTTCAAATTTGCTGTCGCGCGCATATTCCAGTCGCGCTGTACGAGGATTCTCGAGTGCGAGAAGATCACAAAATGGCAGCCGAGCGGGAAAAGCTCCTCCGCGCGGCGCGTCGGCTCGTCATCAAGGTCGGTACCGCCACCGTCACCGGCGCTGAAGGAGATCTTTGTCTCGAACGCGTCGAGCCGATCGTGCGCTCGATTGCAGCTCTGATGAAGGCCGGCCGCCAGGTCGTGCTCGTATCCTCCGGAGCTGTGGGACTCGGACGCGGATGGCTCGGACTTCATCGCTCGCGCTTGAACGACCTGGTGACGAAGCAAGCTTGCGCGGCCGTAGGACAAAGCCTACTGATGGACGCGTACAAAAATCTATTTTCGAAGTGGGACATCAAGATCGCGCAGGTGCTCCTCACCGAAGAAGACTTCACCAATTGGGGCCGGTACTCGAACCTGCAGCACACCATGGAAAAATTGATCGGATTCGGAGTGTTGCCCATCGTCAACGAAAACGACACGGTCTCGACCGCGGAGCTGGAATCGGTTGCGGCGGGATCGCGCGCGGCCGCTTTCAGCGACAACGATCGCCTCGCAGCGCTGGTCATGAGCGGTCTTGAGGCAGACGCGCTTGTACTCCTGACCAACGTGGATGGCTTGCTGCGCCGGGAATCCGAAGATGGCGAAGCGAGCGAAATAATTGCGCTGGTTGACGAAGTCACTCCGGATTTGATTGCACTCGGCGCGGGACCGTCTGGAAGCGGACGCGGCGGGATGCGCACCAAACTCGAAGCGGCCGCGATCGCCATGAACTGCGGTGGAACTGCCGTAATCGCGAACGGCAATGTCGCGGACGCGCTCGACCGAATTTTTGCCGGAGAAAAAATTGGCACCACGTTTCTGCCGGCCAAGCGCATGCGCGGAAAGCGCCGCTGGATCGCGTACGCCGCCGGCGTTCGCGGCCGCGTGGTCGTGGATGCCGGCGCGCATCGCGCCATCACGCAGGGAAAGGCGAGCCTGCTCGCGTCGGGCATCGTGCGCGTGGAAAATCACTTCGCCTCAATGGACGTAGTCAGCATTGTAGACGCCGACGGACGTGAATTCGCGCGAGGCATTGCCAACTGCGCCAGCGGCGACGCGGAGAAGTTTTCGGCAAAGAAGGGCAGCCGCGGTTCGCGAGATGCAGCCCCGGCGCCCGTTCTTGTCACGCGCGACAATATCGTTCTATTGCAGAAACAATGAGCCAGCCGACCACTGCGCCTTTGCAAACGTCCGATTCCTCCGTCGCGTCCATTGCTCGGAGAGCGCGTTTAGCTTCGCGCGCGATCGCCAAGCTTTCGGCCGAGGCGCGCAACGATGTACTCATGGCCGTTGCGCAGGCAATCGAGCAAGGAGCTCGCAGAATCCTCGAAGCCAATGAACGAGACTGCCGAGCCGCGGAATTCGAGGTCGCCGCAGGGAAGATGTCGTCCGCGATGCTGGCTAGGCTGCGGGTCACCGACCGCGGCATCGCTCAGATGGCGGCGCAGGTGCGAGAAGTAGCACGCCTCGAAGATCCCTTGGGCCGCAAGCTTTCCGCCACGGAATTGGACGATGGACTCGTGCTTCACCGGGAGTCGTGCCCGTTTGGTGTCATCGGCGTCATCTTCGAATCCCGGCCCGACGCCGTTCCGCAGCTGGCCTCGCTTGCATTGAAATCCGGAAACGCCGTCCTGCTGAAGGGTGGTTCGGAGGCGGCGAACACCAACGAAGCCCTGGTGTCCATCTGGCGCGAATGCCTGAAAAAATTCCCCGCCGTGCCGGCCGATTCAATCAATCTCCTGCACACGCGCGCGGACGTGAAGGAAATGCTCGCGCTCGATCGCGATGTGGACTTGATCATTCCGCGAGGATCGTACGCACTCGTTCAATTCATCATGCAGCACAGCCGCATCCCCGTCCTGGGGCACAGCGAGGGAATTTGCCACGTGTACGTGGACCGCGCGGCCGATTTGGAAAAGGCGATCGCGATCGCCTACGACTCCAAGGTTCAGTATCCCGCTGTATGTAACGCCGCCGAGACGCTCCTGGTGCACGAAGCAGTTGCCGAAAAATTCTTGCCACGCGTGGTGGCCAAATTAACGGAAGCGAAGGTTGAGATCCGCGGCGATTCTAAAACGATTGCATTGCTTCCCAACCACGCCATCGTGCCGGCCACCGAAGAAGACTGGGCCACCGAATATTCCGACCTGATTCTCTCGGTCAAAATCGTCGCCGATCTGGACGAAGCCATCGAACACGTGAATCGCTACGGCTCACGCCACACAGACGCGATCGTGACCGAGGACGCCGAAGCCGCGCAGAGATTCTTGAACGAGGTGGACGCCGCCGGTGTTTTCCAGAATGCTTCGACGCGGTTCGCCGATGGCTATCGCTACGGGCTGGGTGCCGAGGTCGGCATCAGCACCAGCAAGCTCCACGCGCGCGGGCCAATGGGCCTCGACGGCCTAACGACCTATAAGTACCAGCTCCGCGGCGACGGCCACACCGTCGGCCCCTATGCCAGGGGCGAAAAGAAGTTCAAGCACCGCCGGCTGGATTAACGCGCCGGCTCGCCGTCGGCTCGCCTTCGGGACCGCCCCACCCATGCGTATGCCAGCAACGCAAGCGCCGATAGAATCGAGATCGCACCTCCAGTTGTGCGATCCCACGTCCGCCGAAATCGGATCACGGCGCGATGCGACCCAGGCGGCAACGCCACTAGCATCTGCCCCGTGTCCGGCGACGACTCGGCGCGAACCTCTTGGCCGTCCACTCGAACTTCCCACGCCGGATAATTTAGGAGTTTCACGGCGAGCGTGACGTCCGTTGCCGTCTCTGCTGAAAATTCTCTGCGCTCAGCAGACCAGCGCAGAACGTGCAACTCCACGCCCGCGGCCGGAGTGATCGCACCAGAGTCGGAATCGAATTGCGCGATTCGATCCGCAGGAACAGCGGACACGCCTTCCGGGCGCTCCGTGTCGTCCGGATCTCCGGGGAGTTCGTAGCGGTCGCCTCCCGCCGGCGTATATTCGTCCGTACCCTCGTATCCGCGACCCGAGTGAATCGCGTTGGCAATCGTAGAAACGTCCGCGCTGTCCCACCACCCATCGAGAACGATCGCCGTGGCCGCTGCGCCGATTGCGACAAAAACAATCGCGCCCGCGAACCATGCCATCCGCCGCCGCTGTATTTGGCTGATCGCCGCTGCGACGAAGAATGCGAATGCGAGATCCAATATCTCGAGCCATCTCCACGGAAATTGCACGAACCGCATCTCAGGCAGTTCGCGCCACAGAAAGTTAGTGAGCGGGAGCATCAGCGCAATTGAGACGACTCCAAGAATCGCGAGTACCCAAAAGAGCTCTGGGAAATCTCGCCGTTTTTTCGCCACGAATATCGCCGCGATGCCTGTCACTATCATCACGCCCACCGCGACGCTAGACACCTTCCAGTTGAAGCGCACGAAATCGGGATCGCTCGCACTCGCGAAGAGGAAATTTTGAGCCGGGCGAAGGTTGTCCGCCAAAGCTTGTCCGATTTGCACCCACCGCCGTTCCCATGCGGCGGGCAAAATATAGAAGGCGGCCAAACCGAATCCAGCCGCCATCGCCGTCGCGCCCGGCAGCAGTGGCCGGAAGCTGCGCCGCACCGCGCACATCACGACGAAGATCAGTCCTAGGGAATAGGTTGCGATCACCGCTGCAGGCGCATTCGAAAGCCAGACTCCGGCGAAAGCGGCTGCGAACAACGGAACGCGCCGCCACTCTCCCCGCCCCACCCGCAGCGCGCCCCAAAGCATCAGTGGCAAAAATGCGCTCGCCAGCAATTCCGCAAAATCGCTGCGGTAATAGACGATCACGAGGTGATATGGATTTAATTCAAATAGAACGGCGGCCACGATGGCTTGCGAGCCGGGAATCCACTCCCGGGCAAGCTTCCACATGGACATTCCGGCGACGATCAGAGTCAGCCAGATAAAAGCGCCCGGCGCCATCGCCCAGGGCAACACGGTCCCGAGAGCGGCTCCGATCATCCACGACGCTGGCGGATAGAAGACGAACCGTGGCTCGCCGAATCCCCAGTTAGCCCATTCTGCCCATCGCGGATAGACGATCCCCTCGCGCCACTGGCTGGCCGCATCCATCCACGACGCGAGATGAAATTGAAAATCGTGCCCCGAGGCATTGCCGCGAGAAAGCATCGGCGCAATCGTAGCGGTCGCAGCGAGACAAACGCAGAGAATGGCGCTGCGCCAGGAAAATACCGCGCCGGAATTCGGTCTCTGCTGGAAAGCTTCAGTTGTCTGCCCGGCCAGGATTGAACTCCGCGCTCAGGAATTTGATCCACCGAGAATACAGAATCGAACAGCCCGCCGCTACATGCTGTCTCCTCTGCGCCGGTTAGGAATGGACCGAATCCGGCCGCTTGCCACACTCCGCTCGAACCGCTAGAGTAAGCTGCGCTGGACGAGAAGTCTGAAAATAACCGCCGGAATCGAGTTCGCGCCTTTCCCCCGTTGGAATTAGAGCAAGGATCAGAGAATGACGAACGAAGAACTGAGACTCCAAGCGAACGACGAGAAGAAGGTCAATTGGAATCGCTGGGGACCATATCTCTCGGAACGCCAGTGGGGCACGGTACGCGAAGACTACAGCCCGAACGGCGACGCATGGAATTATCTCCCGCATGATCACGCGCGCTCGCGCGCCTATCGCTGGGGCGAGGACGGCATCGGCGGCTTTTGCGACCGCCACCAGCACATCTGTTTCGCGCTCGCGCTCTGGAACGAAAAAGATCCGATCCTCAAGGAGCGCCTTTTCGGCCTCACCAACCGGGAAGGGAACCACGGCGAAGACGTCAAGGAGCAGTACTACTATCTCGACGCCACGCCCACTAGCTCGTATCTGAAATTTCTATACAAATATCCGCAGGCGGCTTATCCCTACGACCAGCTCCTCCGTGAAAACGCAAAACGCACGCGCAAGGACCCCGAATACGAACTGATTGATACCGGGGTGTTCAACGAGAGCCGTTACTTCGACGTGTTCGTCGAGTACGCCAAGGCCACCGCCGAGGATGTCCTGATCCGCATCACCGCCTGGAACCGCGGACCGGAGCCGGCGAAGCTGCACATTCTTCCGACGCTCTGGTTTCGCAATCGCTGGTCGTGGGGTGAAAATTACGATCCGCCGCAGATATATCGCGTGGATGGCCCCCCGGGCTCTGCGTTGATGGAATTGAACGAGTATCATTACGGTAAGCGCTGGCTGCTCATGGAAGGTGCGCCGGAACTCCTGTTCACCGAAAACGAAACGAACATGGAGAGGCTTTTTCAGCAGAAAAGCCGCACGCCCTACGTCAAGGACGCGTTCCATCGCTACGTAATCGGCGGCGAACGCGAGGCCGTGAATCCCGCCATGAGAGGGACGAAATCCGCCGCGCATTACGCCGCGGAGATCGCACCTGGCAAAGGCCGAACCATTCGCCTGCGCTTACTGGATCACAACCCGGCCGAAAGCGAGCAGCCCGACAAAAGAGGCGGCCAGAGCTATTTCGGCGCGCCGTTCGATGGGATGTTCGACCTCCGATTGAAGGAAGCCAACGAGTTTTACGAGCAGCGTGTCCACGTGGGCATGAGCGAAGACCCAAAGATGGTGCAGCGGCAGGCGTTCGCTGGCCTGCTCTGGGGCAAGCAGAGCTACCACTATGATGTCGGCCGCTGGCTCAGAGGCGATCCCACGCAGCCGAAGCCCGATCCGCAACGCTATCAGGGCCGCAATCACGATTGGACATATCTGCACAACTCGGACGTCATTTCCATGCCCGACAAGTGGGAATACCCGTGGTACGCGGCGTGGGATCTGGCATTTCATTGCGTCGCGATGGCGCTGATTGATCCCAAATTCGCCAAGGACCAGCTCGTCCTTTTCCTGCGCGAATGGTACATGAATCCCAACGGTCAATTGCCGGCCTACGAATGGAATTTTTCAGACGTAAATCCGCCCGTGCACGCCTGGGCGGCCTGGCGCGTTTATAAGATTGCCTCCCGCATCCAGAAAAAACCGGACCGGGAATTTCTCGAGCGTGTATTTCATAAACTGCTTCTGAATTTCACGTGGTGGGTGAATCGAAAGGACCCTCAGGGGAAAAACGTCTTCGAGGGCGGTTTTCTAGGCTTGGACAATATCGGGGTTTTTGACCGTTCCCAGCCAGTCGGCCCCGATAGTTTCATCGAGCAATCCGACGGCACCAGCTGGATGGCGATGTTCTGCCTCGATATGCTCTCCATGGCCATGGAGCTGGCTCACGACGATCCTGCTTACGAGGATGTCGCCAGCAAATTCTTCGAGCATTTCGTCTACATTTCGCTGGCCATGAACCACATGGGAGACAAGGGAATTGGCCTTTGGGACGAAAAGGACGGTTTTTACTACGACGTTTTGCACTTTGGAGCGGGCGACGAAACCATTCCCATGAAGGTTCGCTCGATGGTGGGCCTGGTTCCACTTTTCGCCGTCGAGATATTCGACCCCGAGGATCTCGCGCGGCTCCCGAATTTCAAGCGCCGCATGGAGTGGTTCCTTAACCATCATCCCGATGTCGCCGAGCACGTGGACATGACCCACGTCACTCCGCAGGGCCCGCGTCTGCTGCTGACGATCGCGAACCGCACGAAGCTTGAGCGGATCTATCGCTACGTCTTCGATGAAAGCGAATTTTTTTCACCGTTCGGTATTCGCGCGCTCTCGAAGTTCCATCTCGATCATCCATACGAGCTGACCGTGGACGGCCAGACGCATTCGGTGCATTACGAACCCGCGGAGTCCACGACGGATCTTTTCGGCGGCAACTCGAACTGGCGCGGGCCGATCTGGTTTCCGATGAACTTCCTCCTGATTGAATCCATGCAGCGTGTTCACTATTACTATGGCGACGAATTCAAAGTGGAGTGTCCTACGGGGTCGGGCCGGAAGGTGACGCTGTGGAACGCCGCCGCCGAGCTTTCGCGCCGCCTCTCGCACATTTTCCTCCGGCGCAATGGCCGTCGCCCGGTGAACGGCGATGCTGCCCTTCTGCAGAAGGATCCGTACTGGCGCGACCTGATTCTATTCTACGAATATTTTCACGGCGATACCGGCGCGGGCCTCGGCGCAAGCCACCAGACCGGCTGGACCTCCCTCGTAGCCAAGCTCCTCGAACAAAGCGGCGAATAATCCACCGGCGTTTAGTAGGGGCGCAGCATGCTGCGCCCGGCAAACATCCTTGGCAATTGTACTCGCCATTGGCGTCGCGCGCGGTGAGCGCTACGCTTTCTCTGTCAACTCCGCGGTAAGTATGAGGTTCAACCCCCATTTGAATTTGAGTCTAAGATTTCGCGGTAGGCTCGACCAGCTCGATCAAGACTTTTCCACTGCCAGTCTTGGGCACCAAAAAAAAATTAATACGCGTGCCGTCCGCCCCGGCGCGTGTCGCCGGATAAACCGGCTCGAGCGCAAATCGCCAGCGGAGAATTTCCGTCGCGCCGTCCACATCGGTCACGCTGATTTCGACCTGTTGTATCCCCTCGCCAAATTTCAGGAGATATCGCGCAATCGCTCCCGCACCGCCCGCCTCGCGCCCCGTCAAAATGTCCAGCCGTTCGCCGCCTGGAAATTCGAGCTCGAACTCTCTCGCGTCCTGATCAGCCGGTACGTCCGCGAGCCGCGGCGACCCATTGGCGGACCGTATAAGCTCAAACGTATCCGGTTCAACCGCGATACCTACGGTAGTTTCGAGCACCTCGGACGCATTGCGAACGAGTAGTTTTGCGAGAGGAGGGTATGTAAGCCAGTCTTGCACGGCGGCGCGGGCCATTGCCGAGCCTCGCGCAAAGATCTCGTTTGCCGCAGCGGCGCGCTCCGCCGGATCGGGAAGGCAAAGATTGTGGATCAGCGGCGCGATTTCGCCGGCGTCAGCCACGCGGAACCTCGTTCAGAACTGCCTTACTGTGATACCGGCGTACGAACGGAGTTGGAGTTTGAAAGCGTGATGTACTTCGTTTCGCCGGCGCGCAGCGTAACCGGAATGTCCCATCGCGGCCGGGCGTCGCCGACCACTGCAGTGACATCAAGCGTGCTCAGCCAATATGTTCCCGGCGCCAGACCCCGCATAAATCCCTGTCCCTGAAGATTTGTTTCCGCGCGTGCCACCACGTAGTTGCCTTGCGCCAGGTCCATCGTGCGCCGATGGATTGACGCAACGCGTGCTCCCAGCAGGCTGTCCCACCGTGGACCAGGGTTAATGTCCGCCAGATTGATATCGAGCTGGTCCGTGCTCTGCGGATGGGTCTCGATGTAGTGGCGGATGGCTAAGATGTAATCGTCGGAAAGTTTCTTGTACTTGGCCGGATTTTTCTGCTCGTCCCCTGCTTTGTATTTCGGCTTGGGAAAATCCGCGGATTGATCGCCGGCGTTCCTGTCCATATACGCGGTCTTGAATTCCGGAACGCCCATTATGTCGTCCTCGTGCACTCTGTGTGTGAAGTTCTCGCCCGACATATCAACCAGTTGGTTGTCTTTCATCCAGGCCCTTAATTCGGGCGAGACGTCGAGCTTCGCAATGAATGCATTCATGTCCGGTTTCGGATACGCCGCCTCCGCCTCCTTTGCGATATCTACGAAACTCTTGCTCAAAAGGTAGAACGGAAATCCGCGCACTGGCTCCTCGATGCCCGCCGAAGGAGTCGCACGCGCAACGAATTCGATCGAAGAGTTCTGCGCGGCCGCGCGAGACGCGCTCGCCATCGCCGTCGCGAGGACAAGGACCGACAGCCATACGAATCCGTTAAATCTGTTCTTCATGCCGCCCATCGTAGCAGAAGGTCGCAGAACGGTGCGTGCGCCGGAATGAATGGGTCCAGATGGTTAATGCCAGCGCGGAAAGCGGAATGGGAAGTAACAACGGTCTGCAGCGGGAGATCAAGCTTGCTGCGCGAACCTCAGTACAATTGGAACGTAACTTCGATGATCTGCCGCACGGCGGCCGGCCTGCCATCCGGCCCCAGCGCTGGTTTCAGACGCCACGTTCGGACCGCTTCGATGGCCTTTTCATCCAGCCCAAGGCCGAGGCCCTTCGCCAGGTGCACATCCGTCACGCGCCCGTCCGGCGTGATCGTCGCGATCAATTCCACGACGCCCTGAACCTTCACTTTCATGGCTTCGTCGCTATAGTCTGCTCGCGGGCAATAGAGGCACGCAGGCGTCCCGTATCCGCCCGTCCCCGCGTTCGGAGTTCCGCCGCCAGTGCCATATCCTTCGCCCGGTCCCACGCCGTTGCCATTTCCGTTGCCCACACCGCCGCCGTGCCCGTTGCCCATCGAATCATTCATGGAGTGCCCGAGCGGATCGCCCCAGTTGTCCATTTTGTTGTTGGGCAGATGAATATCCGGATTCCCCACAACCGTAGGCGTCACTGCGATTTCCGGGTGCTCCAGTGGATGCACCATCGGACGCGAAATCTGGGTCCACGCGAACTTCGGCAGTTGCCCTTTGGCTGCGGGCATCTTGTCGTTCGCCCCTCCGCCTCCACCAGCCTTCTTCGCCGCAGGCACCAGCTTGTTCGCATAGGGCGAAATCGTGACGTCCGTCGCCAGCTCTGGGCTGGAAGCCTTCGTCACCGGCGGCGAGATGTTTCCGTAAATCAGAAGCGGCAGAATCACAATCAGCCCGATTACCAACGCATGCACCAGAATTGACACCACCTGCACGCGGCTGAACTGTTCGTTTTTCGACCAGATCTCAGGTACGGGAATCGGTTGGCTCGTGGTTTTCAGCGGCGGCAGTTTTCGCGGCGCAATCCAATCGCGCAAGTTCGCCCAGAGGCTGGGCTCCTCGTGCCAATCCACCAGCAGCGCTGATCGGACGTTGCCACGGGGCCCTGACTGGAAGAACTCCTTCAGGTTCGCGCTCATGCCTGAGCCAAATCGCGGAATATCGAAGGCGGTAGGCGTGCCCGCGCGCACCTTCACGGGGCGCTCAACTAGGAAGTCTCTGAGATTCGAAAATAGGCTCTTCAGGCTCGATTCGCGCGAGGGCGAAGGCAGGCGTCCCAGCCGGAGCGATGGATCGCTGACTTCGCGGCCGGGCTCGTTCAATCTGGCGCTAGAGTCTGACATATGTGTTACCTGCGTCCCTCATCGCCGCACCACGAATATTAGACGCATCCCTGCGGAAAAGGATGTCCGGGGCCGAGGCACGGCTGACACGCTTCGAGAATCATTGTAACATACGGGATGCAACGGCGAATTTCCGTTTCCACTTCGCGAACTTGTAGCACAAGCAGGCATGCCCGCGCTACACAACGCGCTTGGGCTTCGAAGAAAGGGCTTCTCGATCCCCCAAGATGGCGACACCCTTCGATTCTAAAAGCACTCTGAATCTACCCAAAACCGATTTCCCGATGAAGGCCAAGCTCCCGGAACGCGAGCCCGAACAATTGGCCGCCTGGGAGCAGATGGGGCTATACGACCGCATCCTTGAATCCCGCGCGGGCAAGCCTCTGTTCGTTCTGCACGATGGACCGCCCTATCCCACGGGCGAAATCCATCTCGGCACGGGCCTGAACAAGACCCTCAAGGACATGATTGTGAAGTCGAAGACCATGGCCGGCTTCCGCGCGCCGTATGTCCCCGGCTGGGATTGCCACGGTCTTCCCATCGAAACGCAGGTGGAAAAAGAACTCGGCGGAAAAACCACCAAGGTCTCGCCGCCCGAATTTCGCCGCATGTGCCGCGAATTCGCAGCGCGCTACGTTGAAATCCACAAAGTGGAATTCAAGCGCCTCGGCGTCTTCGGCCGCTGGAATCAGCCGTACCTCACCATGAATCCGCATGACGAGGCGAGCATCGCCGGCGCATTTCTCGATTTCCTCGAAAAGGGTTACATCTATCGCGGCTTGAAACCCGTGTATTGGTGCATCTGTGATCGCACGGCGCTCGCCGAAGCCGAAGTCGAATACGAAGACCACACCAGCTCGTCGGTGTGGGTGAAGTTTGCCGTGGTCGAGAACGAAAAATCCGCCAAGCTCGGCGCAGCCGCCAGCGGCCTGATCTGGACGACCACTCCCTGGACGCTGCCCGCAAACCGCGCGCTCGCCTTCCATCCCGAATTCGAATACGTCATCGCGGACACTCCGGCCGGAAAGTTGCTGCTCGCCAAGGAGCGCCTGAAAGCCCTAGCAGAGGAATCCAAGGTTGAGCCGGGCGAAATCTACGGCTCGTGGACTGGTAAAGAGCTCGAAGGCATCCAGTTTCAGCACCCGTTTCTGGATTTGAAAGTGCCCGCCGTTCTCGCCGACTACGTCACGCTAGATCAGGGCAGCGGCATCGTCCACACCGCTCCTGGCCATGGCGCCGACGATTTTCGCACCGGCGAAAAATATGGCCTCGAAGCGTACGCCCCCATTGATGACGAAGGGCGCTTCTTCGAAGGTTTGCCCGAATATCGCGGCAAGACCGTCTTTGAGGCGAATCCGATCATCATCAATCTACTGAAGACGCGCGGCGCGCTCGTCGCCGAAGGCAAACTCCAGCACAGTTACCCGCACTGCTGGCGGTGTCATAACCCGGTCATCTTCCGTGCCACCGAACAGTGGTTCATCGGCCTCGATCGCGAAAATCTGCGCCAGCAGGCGCTTGCCGAAGTCGAAAAAGTGAAATGGATTCCAGCGTGGGGCCGCGACCGCATGCATGAAATGGTTGCCGACCGTCCGGATTGGTGCATTTCGCGGCAGCGCTTCTGGGGCGTTCCGCTGATTGTTTTTTATTGCGAATCCTGCGGCAAGCAGCTCCGCGATTTTAAGGCTCTGCGCCACGTGCTGCCGTTTTTCGAACGCGAAGGCTCCGACACCTGGTACACGCACTCCGCTGAAGAACTTCTTCCGCCGGGTACGAAGTGCTCCTGCGGCGCCGCGAAGTGGCAAAAGGAATCCGACATTCTCGACGTCTGGTTCGAATCCGGCTCCACGCATCTCGCCGTGCTCAGCGAACAGAACGGCCTTCACTGGCCGGCGGACGTTTACCTTGAAGGTCCCGATCAATTTCGCGGCTGGTTCCAGAGCTCGCTGCTCAACGCTATCGGCACGCGCGGCCATGCGCCCTATCGCCAGGTCGTCACCCATGGCTGGACGCTCGACGACAAGGGCACGCCGATGTCGAAATCGCGCGGCAACGCCCTCTATCCCAAGGAAATCTGCGAAAAATGGGGCGCGGATTTGCTGCGCCTCTGGGTGGTCTCGCAGGATTACACCGCGGACATGCGCAATTCGCCGGCGATGATGACGCAACTCGCGGAAGCCTATCGCAAAATTCGCAACACGTTCCGTTTCGCGCTCTCCAATTTATTCGACTTCGACCCTGCACGAGATGTGGTCCACGACGCGGACATGTGGGAAATAGACGCCTGGATGCTTCGTCGCACCGGAGCGCTCGTCCGCCAGTGCCTCGATTGGTACAAAGAATATGAATTTCATCGTGTCTATCATGCTTTACACGATTTTTGCAGCGTGGACCTCAGCGCGTTCTATTTCGACGTCCTCAAAGATCGCCTGTACACCTTCGCGCCAAGTAATCGCGGCCGGCGTTCCGCGCAGACGGCCATTCACCATATCGCCCGCGCTCTCGTCCGCCTTATCGCGCCCGTCCTTGTCTTCACGTCCGAGGAAGTCTGGAAGCATCTGCCGCAGCCCGCTTCCGCCGCGCCCAGCGTGCACATGGCCAATTTCCCCGCCGCCGAGCATTTTGAGAATGCATTCGACGATGCCCGCGCCAAGAATTGGGACCGCCTCCTCGCCGTGCGCGAAGAAGTCCTGAAAGCTCTCGAGCCATTGCGCGCCGCGAAGACGATTTCCGCGAACCTCGAAGCGCGGGTCACGCTCGCAGCTACCGGCGACCTGGCCGGGCTGCTGCAGAAATATGCCGCGCAGCTTCCTGCATTCTTCATCGTGTCGCAGGTCGAAATTGCCTCAGGTGAAATTGAAGGCGCTTCGCCCGCCCCGGGCATCGAAGGACTTCGGATTCGCGCCGAGCGCGCGCACGGCAAGAAATGCGAGCGCTGCTGGAATTATTCCACGCATGTCGGCGAGAGCTCCGCGTATCCCACGCTCTGCGAGCGCTGCCTCGCGGCCATCGAAGAAATCGAGCGCGACCGCGCCCGTGGAGCCGGAGGCGCAACGTCGTGAGCGCGTCATCGTGAATGCAAGTCCGCCGCGCCCGGGCTGGTTGTTGGCTCTTCTGGCTGCGGCCGTGCTTGCCGCAGATCAAGCGAGCAAGCACGCAGTCGAAAAATTGACGGCCGCCGGTTCCAGCCGCGTGCTGATCCCCGGCCTTTTGAATTTCGTGCACAGTAGCAATCCCGGTGTCGCTTTCGGGCTGCTTGCGGATTCAAACACTCCTTGGCGCGCACCCGTCCTGATCGTCTTTTCCGTCGCCGTGATCGGCCTTATCGCCTGGCTGCTCGTTTCAGGTCGCGCAGGCGGTTGGTTCGGCCAGTGCGGGATGACGCTGATCCTCGGCGGCGCAGCTGGAAATGTTCTCGACCGAATCCTGCGCCGCAGCGTCACTGACTTCATCGATTTTCATATCGGCGATTACCACTGGTACACTTTTAATCTGGCTGACTCCGCGATCGTCCTCGGCGCCGGGCTGGTCATTCTCGAACTCTTGCGCGACTGGCGGCATCCAAGCAGGGAACGGGCCTAGCGATGCATCCGATCCTTTTTCAAATCGGTTCGCTCACCATCTACACCTACGGCGTTCTCGCCGCGGTAGGATTTCTCGCGGGACTCTGGTACGCCTACCATCGCGCTCCGATCGTGGGCCTCGATCCCAATCAGGTTTGGAACCTCGGCATTTACGGAATTCTTGTCGCGCTCGCCGTTTCGAAGATTTGGCTGATCCTAAGCGCTTGGGATTATTACTCCGCGAACCCGCGCCAGATTTTCAGCATCGCCACTTTCCAGTCAGCTGGTGTGTTTTACGGAGGACTCGTCGGCGGCGTTGTCTGGGTAATTTTGTACACGCATTTTCAAAAGCTCTCGCTTCTCGCCGTCCTAGATTTGCTGGCGCCCACGGTTGCGCTCGGGCACGCCATTGGCCGCCTCGGATGCTTTGCCGCCGGCTGCTGTTACGGCAAGCCGACATCTCTTTCGTGGGGCGTTACCTTTTCCAATCCCGTCGCAGCAAGAATTAGCGGCACGCCGTTGGACGTCTCGCTTCATCCCACTCAGTTGTACGAATCCGCCGCCGAATTCCTGAATTTCGGCATACTGGTCTGGCTCGGCGCGAAACGGCGTCTCACGGGACGAATCGTCGGCGCGTATTTCATCCTTTATGGAATTGAGCGCGGCACGATCGAATTCTTCCGCGGCGATCCCGGCCGCACTCTCCTGTTCCACGATCGCCTGTCCTTGATGCAGATCGTGAGCGCCGCGTTGATCGTCACTGGTACTTTTCTGTGGCTGCGCGGCCATGGAGCCGCCGCTCCCGTTCCGCCCGTGAATAGAGCCCGCGCCGCAGCGGGCCGTTCCTAGCATAGAATCCTCCACGAACATGAAATTCATAGTCACTTCCGAAGACTCCGCCCAGCGACTCGACGTGTTCCTCGTCTCGCAGCTCCCCGCGCTGAGCCGCTCCCGCATCAAATCGCTCATGGACGAAGGTCGCGTGCAGGTTGACGGCTCCGGGCGCAAAGCCTCGCATCATGTCGAGACCGGTGAAGTCGTCACCATCGAGATTCCGGTCGAATTGGCCCCCGGCGTCGAGTCCGAACCCATTCCGCTCGAAGTTCTATACGAAGACGACGACGTCGCGGTCGTCAACAAACCCGCCGGAATGATCGTCCATCCGGGAGCGGGCGTGACCAGTGGCACGATGGTCGCCGCGCTATTGCATCGCTTCGGCGGAGTCGCGGGATTGTCGTCCGTCGGCGGCCCGCTGCGCCCCGGGATCGTGCACCGCCTCGACAAGGAAACCTCCGGCGCGATTGTGATCGCGCGCACCGACGACGCGCATCGCAAGCTTGTCGAGGATTTTCGCGACCGGCTCGTCCAGAAAACTTATGTCGCGCTACTTCACGGCAAGATCAAAGGAGACGCGGGTAAGATCGAATTGCCCGTCGCGCGCGACCTGCGCCGTCGCTCCCGCATGACTGCCCGCCGCCGTGAAGGCCGCGAGGCCCGCACGGACTGGCGCGCGCGTTTGCGTTTCGATGGATTCGTCTTGGTCGAAGCGGATCTGCACACCGGACGCACGCATCAGATTCGCGTCCATTTTTCCGCTCTCGGCTGTCCCGTGGTAGGCGACGCGCTATACGGAGCGCCGCGCCAGGAGCGCGTGGGTACCGAGCTTCTGGCGCCGCTCGATCGGAATTTTCTTCATGCGGCGCGCGTGTCTTTCACGCATCCGCGCACAAATCGCCGGATCGAAGTTCGTGCCCCGCTGCCATCCGAACTCATCAGCTACCTCGCCGTTCTCGGACGCGCCGCCAAGGCCGACCCTGCCATGATTGACGCTGCAATAAAAGAGTTCCTATAATCGTCGCGTTGGAGCATCCTGCCACGATGAGTCTTCGCAATAGCCTGATGCGCGGTTCTTGTGCCCCGAATGGGTTCGCGGTTCGCGTCATTTTCGCGCTCGCCGTACTCCTTGCCATTCCGGCCGGGCCCGCGCGAACGCAGGATTCGCCGCTGCCTCCGCCGCCACCCGCTTCTGCGCCACAGGACAGCCCTCAGAATCCACAAGGGCGGCCCGCTCCGCCGGTCGTGCCTGCGATCACCACCACTACCGGGTTGGTGCATCTGGTCGTCACCGTCACCGATCATCACCACAATTTCATCACTGACCTCGACAAGAGCGATTTCAAGGTTCTCGAAAACGGAATGCCTCAGGACATCAAGTTTTTCGGTCGCGAGACAGACCTGCCTCTTCGCATCGGTTTGCTCCTCGACACATCCAACAGCATCCGCCCCCGTCTGGAATTTGAAAAGGACGCGGCCATTGATTTCCTCGGCAAAGTGATCCGCCGCAATAAGGATCTGGCATTCTTGATGACCTTCGATAACGAGCCGGAGGTGATCCAGGACTACACCGGTGATCTCGACTTGCTCATGACCGCCGTCCGCGCGCAGCGTGCTGGAGGCGGCACGGCCCTCAACGATGCCATCGTCATGGCTTCGGACAAGCTGGCGCACCCGCCGCTTCCAAAGGGGCCTGAGACGGAGGTTCGTCGCGTGGTCGTCGTCATTACCGACGGCCAGGACAATTTGAGCGATCGCGCGCTCACCGACGCGATTGACGCGTCAATTCGTTCCGAGGCTGCCGTTTTCGCCGTCAGCACGAACACCGATTGGCTCGCGGTGGACGACGCCAGCAAGCCGACTAAATATCACGTGGAGGCGGGTGACAAGGTGCTCCAGCAGTTCGCCGACCAGACCGGCGGCCACGCCTTCTTCCCCTACCGCATTGACGATCTCGCTCAATCCTTCCTGGATATCGGGACCGAGCTGCGCAGCCAATATTTCATCGCCTATGCGCCAACGAACCCGCCGGCCGTCGGCACGTATCGCCCAATTGATGTGCAGACCATCCGCAAAGGCCTCATCGTCAGCACGCGCAAGGGTTACTACGGCGCCGCTCCGCCTCCTGTTCCGACCGGAAATTAGAATCGTATTGAAGCGCACTGACGCTCTGGCGCGCGCCGGATTTTTCCCGTAAGGGCACAGCATGCTGTGCCCGGCGAAGATGCTTGGCAATCGCGAGCGAATACATCGTCGCGACGGCGAATTTCCTAACCTCCGAAACGCGGCCAAGTATTTGAGTTGAGAGTGGCTTACTTCGGTCAACTATCTCGACGGGGCGTAGTATCCCTTGCGGTTGAGGACTTTTGCATCCGGCCGTGTCACTTCGACTTTGATCTTGCGGAATGTTCCGTCGCGGTTAATGTTCGTCGGGGAATAGCCAAGAACGTATTGCGAGCGCAGCTCTTCGGAAATCACATCGAACGCTTTTTCCAGCCCGCTGTCGTTCCGAACGCTGATCACCCGCCCGCCCGTATCCCCTGCGAGTGATTGCGCGACTCCGTATCCGTATCCTTGTGTCGCCCGGGGATCGCTGATGAGGATGATATGAGCCACGGCGTCTGCGCGTTGCACAGCTTCGACCGCGTCCCGTTCCGATAGCTTGCTGCCGTTGTCTTCGCAATCGCTCATGATCACGATAGCTTTGCGACCGGCTTCCGGACCCAGTTCGTCGTGCGCGGCAAGGTAAACCGCGTCGTAAAGATTCGTCCCGCCGCCATTTCTCTGCGGGATAGTCCCGCCGGTCCCGCCGATTCCCGTCGCATCCACGTTGATCTGGGCGCTATGAATTGCGCGCGAGAGTACGGACGGGTCTTCCGTGAAATCCGCGAGCAAATTCACATCGGTATCAAACGTCATCACAATCGCTTCGTCTTTCTTGTGCATCACTTCCCGGACGAATCGCGAGCCCGCATCCTTCTCTGCGCCCAGCATGTAGTACATACTTCCGCTCGTATCCATCATGATGGCGAGCGAAATGGGCAGGTTCACTTCCTTCGAGAAGTAAATGATCTTCTGCGGCGCGTTATCCTCATAAACTTTGAAGTCGTCCTGCGTCAGATCGCCGACGATTGCATTGCGCTTGTCGCGGACGGTGGCAAAGACATTGACGACGGCCGTCTTGCTTTCGAGCGGGTTCTCCGTTTGCGGAAGTTCCTGCGGAGGCTGAGGTGCGGTTTCGTTCTGACTACCCGGAGGAGGGCCGCCGGCCGGGCCCATGGGGCCGCGTTCGGCTCCTTGCGGCGACGGTCGCGGAGCTGCGATGGCGCGGGACGCGATCGAGTTGAGCGCCGGATATCCCCCCAAAGCCAGGATAAGAATACCCGCCGCGATGCTGGTCAGCCGCATTGTATAATCTCCTCGGGAAAGAACTCAGACGGGTTCGATGCAGGATACGCTCCCCCGGATGTTTGATCCAGATCACGGGGCGCCGGAAACAAGTGAAGACCCGCGGCCCAGCCGGCGGGTAAGAAACGAGACGCTTCGATGACACGAACACTTCCGTTCCTCGGCCTGGTTCTGCTGCTCGGCGCAACAGCGGGCGCGCAGCCGCAGGCGCCGCCACCCGCCGCCGCTCCGCAGAAAGCCGCTCCTTCGCGGCAGCAGGTCGCGCCGCCCATCGTCACTGTTACTCGACAGGTGATCGTTCCCGTCACAGTCAAAGACTCCCAGGGCCAGCTCGTGGGCGATCTGGCAAAGGACGAGTTTCGCATTTTCGCCGACGGCGTCGAGCAGAAAATTCTAGGTTTCTCCTCGGAAGCCGTTCCGCTTTCCGCCGTCGTTCTTCTCGACAATGATCTCAACAGTCGCGTTGCGCCTCAGGTGCAGAAAAGCCTGACTACCATCGCGGCTGGCTTCGGCCCCAGCGACGAAGTGGCGCTCGTCAGCTACGACGAGTTTCCGGAGACTGTCTTCGACTTTTCCTTCAACAACGACGCGCTCTTTACCAGCCTCAAGCGCCTTGAACTCGGCTCGCACAACGGGGCGGTGAACCCTGGTCCCACCACAACCGGCCCGATCGGCGCAGGCCCGCCTCCTTCAACGGCAGGCCCGATCGGCAGCGGCCCGCCTCCTGCGGCCAGCGTGCAGGTCCACGGCTCGGGGCGCTACAAGAACACCGACGCGCTCAACGACGCACTGTTCGCTGCGGGTGACATGCTGAAAGCTCGCGGGCGCGACCGGCGCAAGATTATCTTCCTGATATCGGACGGAACTAACGGTGGCACCAACGAGCACAGTTTCGACGAGACCTTGCGCTCGCTGCTCGTAGGCGACATTTCCGTCTTTTCCATTTCCGTGTCGCGCTCGCTTCCGGTTGGCAAGTCACTCGTCCAAAAAGGGGCTGCGGAGCTCGAGAAGTATGCGACCGGCACCGGCGGAGATACTTTCTTCGCCGCGAAGCAGCCTGAACTTGAGCGCCTCTATTCCGCCGTCACCGAACAAGCGCGCAACGAATATACGCTCACGTTTTCGCCCGAGGACATCACCAAGGGACAGGACTATCACCCGATCGAAGTTCGTGTCCGCCGTCCGGGCCTGAGCATTACGACGCGCGGAGGATATTACGAGAGCGCCATCGCCCCCGGACGTTAACGCGGCTTAAATTGCGAGATCGCTTTATTCGCTTTTGGGCCCAGCGGGCTGAATCGAAATCAAATGTTCGTGCGCGGGGCATAGCGGCTTGTAGTCGCAGTAGCCGCAGGCGAATCCGGGCTTGGCAGAAAAATCTCCCGCGCGAATTCGGTCGGCCACTTCGGCGATTCTCGCCTTCGTCGCGGTAAGCGATTTCGCGTCGCGCGTGGACTCCACCGCTTCGTTGTTCACCAGGTTGTAGAAGACGAGCTTTCCGGGCGTGAGTTCGAGCACTTCGCGCGCGGCCAGCGCGTAGATGCTGAGCTGCAGATCTTCAGCAGCTTTTTTCGCGTCGCGTGGCCTGCCCGTCTTGTAGTCCACTATTTCGATCTCGCGTTCGCTCAGGCGATTCACCTGATCCATGCGGCCGGTGACGACCACGTTGTGCGCGAGCGGAAGCTCGAATCCTTTTTCCTGATGGAGCACGTCCGGCGGCGCGGCCATGAAGCTGCGATGGAACGCTTCCAATTGTTCGCGCCCCGCCTTGCGGTATTCTCCCTCCTGATATTCGTCCGGGAATCCCGCTGAGGACCACTCGCGCTCGTAGATCGCGATCACTTCCTCGATCGGCACCTTCCCGCGCTTCCGGAATTCACCGACGAATTCACGGATCGTCGCGTGCATCACATTTCCAAACGTCATTTGCGCGTGCGGCCCGCCGCGAATGTTCCAGACGTACTGAAACATGTATTTCATCGGGCAGCGGTCGTATGCATCAATCGCCGATGCGCTTAATTGCAGCGGTTCGGGGCGCGGCGGATGAAACGCCTTGGCCCAAAGCGCCACGCGGGAGTAAGACCGGGCGCTTTCGGGGCCCGGGGGGAAAAGCTGAGTTGGGTCCTGGGCAGCCGGCGCCGGCGCTGTGGTTTCTTCCGACGGCGGCACGTCAACTTTTGGCGCGGATTGCGCCACGTCCTTTTTCTGAATCTCGGCCTTCATCAGGAAATCGTCGAGAAACGGCGACGGTTTCTTCCTCCGGTTCACGATCGTCGAAAGCGTCAGACGTTTTTGCGCGCGTGTGAGCGCCACGTAAAAAAGCCGCCGTTCCTCCTGAATGTGAAAATCCGCCTTTGGCTGCTCTTCCTTCATCAGCTCCGGAGGGAACTCGAACTCCGGCCGCCGAGCGCCGGAAGGGAAGTCGCTCTTGCTGAGCCGCAGGATGAAGACGTGAGGGAACTCGAGGCCCTTCGCCGCGTGCACAGTCATCAATTGCACGGCATCCTCGGAAAGCTCTTCTTCAATTTGGACGTCGCCATCCAGTTCATCGAAGTAGCCGAGGTATTCGATGAAATCGCGCAGCTGCTTCTTCTCGTTCTTTCGCTCCCACTCCTTCACGAATTCGACGAGGCGATCCAGGTACTGGCGATCCACGTCCGCAGGAAGCGGCGCTAGCCCCAGACTCGCAATCAATTCGTCGAGCAGCCCGGTGGCAGTTTTATTTCGCGCGCTCTGCCTCATCTGATTCAGCATCTGCACGAGCTCCGGCAAGCGGACGCCCTCGCGGTTGAGCGGCGGCTCCCGGTGAGCGGATTCCACTTCGTCCCAGAGCGGCCGGCGGTGATTTTTGTCCGCGCGCTCGGCCAACCGGACCAGATCGCGCGGCTCGAGTCCCCAGTAGGGCGCAGCGAGCACACGCGCGCAGGCGACGTTGTCCGCAGGCACCGCGATCAGGCGCATCCACGCCAGCAGGTCGCGGACGAGCGTGCTCGAAAGAATTGAAAACTTTCGTATGACGAAGGGAATTCCGCGGCGGCGCAGCGCGTCCAGCAATTGCGCGCGGTGGGTGTGCTTGCGGTAGAGCACGGCGAAGCTGCGCCACGACGCGCCCGCTTCATGCAGGCGCTCGATTTCGGACGCGACCCAGTGGGCTTCTTCTTCGAACGCCGCGAATTCGACGACGCGAATCTTTTCACCGTCCGGATTGCCGGTGGTCAGATTCTTGGGCGGAAGCAGCGGTGATTTCTCATTGTGCGAAATCATCTCGCCCGCCACGCGCAGGATCCTTCCCGTGGAGCGGTAGTTCTTCGATAGCGAGACGAGCGCCTTTTTCGCCGCAGCTGCGGGAAGCGCGCCGCCAACGCCGCAAAATCGTTCGAGAAATATCGTGAAGCTTCCGAACGATGCGCCGCGGAAACGATAGATCGCCTGATCGTCGTCGCCCACCGCGAGAATGTTTCGCCGGTCGCCGGCGAGCAGCCAGAGCAATTCAAGTTGCGCGATGTTGGTGTCCTGAAATTCGTCCACCAGGATGTAGCGGTATTGATCTCGCATTCGCGCGAGCAGATCGGCATCCGAGCGCAGAGTCTCGACTGCTTGTAGAAGCTGCGCGCCGAAGGTGTACAGATTTCGCTCGCGCAGCAGCCGCTCGCTGACGCGGTAGACGCGCGCGAGTTCTTCCTGGCGCGCGACATCCTCTTCCGCGATCGCGAGCGCGTCCGGTTCGAACGCCTTCTTGCGCGCGTCGTGATCGCGGCGCAGCACGTCCACGTATCGCTGGTAATCGTCCGGAGTGACCAACTCGTCCTGGCAGCGCGAAAAAAATGTCTGAAAATCCTTCAGGAATTCGGCCGGCTCGGCCAGCCGCCGGAAAAGCACCAGCCCCAGGTCAGCGATGTTGCGCCGCATCAGGATGCGGTGGTCTAAGTCGTCGAGGGACTGAATATCGGGATTGACGCCTTGCAGAATCTTTTCCAGGCAGAATTTGTGGAAGGTGCTGAGCCAGACGCCTTCGGCGCGCTCTTTGCCGGCCGCTTTCACCACACGATGCTTCATCTCACCCGCGGCTTTGTTGGTGAACGTAAGGCCGAGAATATTTTCGCCCGCGAGCGTGGGATCGGATTCGAGCAAATTGCGGATGCGCTCGGTGATCACGCGCGTCTTGCCCGTGCCGGCGCCCGCGACGACGAGCAGTGGTCCTTCGCCGTGCTCGACGGCCGCGCGCTGCTCGGCGTTCAACGGAAAGCCGGGTTCGGATTCCGATCTCGAAATTGGAGTTTGCGGCATGATGCGGTGCCGCAATTGTAGCAGAATCCGGCCGGGCGAAAATGAGGCGAAGGAAAAAGGGACCGAGAAAGGGTTGGAGGACGGCAAAACGGCTCCGGTCGTCGCCTGGTTCCTGTGACGAGTATTACTGGTCGCGATCGTTTGTTTTCCGTGAGTTGGGCGTGATTCTACTCGGCACGCAGTGTCGGGTAGAAATGCAGTGGCTAGTGGCTGGTGATCAGTGGCTGGTGGGGTGCGGCCTGATCTCCCAGACTCGACTGGCCGTCGACACTGGGAGCCCTGTTCTGAATTGTGTGTCACTTTGTTGGGGTCGCTTTCCTTTGTTTTCAGTGAGTTAGACAAGAAAACACTTTGCATGGTGTGACACTTCTTTCGTGATTTGCGAGCGGTGCCACGACGTGAAGTCCCATGGCTGAAGCCATGATTATGTGGGGTGTGTTTCGTGGGCCTGAAGGCCCACGCTTTCACCGGGACTTCGAATTGGATTTCATCCGGTCTGCGTGCTCGACTTCACGGGAACCGCGAATTGAATTTCGCCGGGGCGGAGAGATCCCTCGGCTCGTCGCTACTGCGACTCGCTCCTTTCCTGCGTCAGGGCAGGCGGGACTGCGATTGACCTTCTGGGCGCGCAAGAACACCTAGCAAGGAGACGCTCGTAGGAGCACAGACAGGAGTGTCTGTGCCACGAAAGACCCTTCAAATGTCAAAGAGCAATACGGCGCTCGTCGAGAGAGCCGGGGCGCACGGAGCGTCCGAAAGCGGGGCGAAATATAACCCCGACTCACGCTAATTTATTTTGGGATCGCTGTCTATTGTGGAAACTACGCATGCCCGTAGGGAACAGAGCGCGCGGGAGTTACAGCGGCTCGGGGAACTGGAGGCATTTTCCTCGGGCTGAGGCCCCGCTCTTGCCGGCTTTTGTGTCGGAACTCCGTCGGCTGCGCTGCCTTCCTTCAACAGGGCAGGCGCGACAGGTTCAGCCCCTAGAAGGCGCAGATGTTGCAAAGCGCGATTCGAAATCAAGATTACGGACGAACCGTTTCGCTTGTTCGCCGAGTGAGGCGACAGCTAAGATGACGATATGAATCGCTGGTTCCCGATCGAGACCGAGCGGCTGCTGCTGCGCGAATTCCGCGCAGACGACGAGAGCGGCATTCACACGTACGCGAGCGATCCAGAAGTGGTGCGCCTGATGATTTGGGGTCCGAACACGCCGGAGCAGACGCGAACATTTCTGCAAACGGTATTGAAAGCGCAGGAGGAATGGCCTCGCGCGTTTGTGGGGCTTGCCATCGAGCTGAAGGGCGAGGGGCGCATGATCGGATCCATCGGACTACGGGTAAAGGACGAACACAACCGCGCCGCGGACATTGGTTACGTTCTCGCGCGCAGTTATTGGGACCGCGGCTACATGACGGAGGCGGGGCGCGCGATTCTCGATGTCGCTTTCCGCGAGATCGATCTACATCGCGTCTGGGCGACGTGCGATCCGAGGAATCGTGCGTCTTATCGAGTGATGGAAAAGCTGGGCATGCGGCGCGAAGCCCATTTCCGCAAGGGCGTGATGGAAAAGGGTGAATGGCGCGATTCGTATCTGTACGCGATTCTCGCGGAGGAGTGGCTGGCACATCTCTAAGGCTGTTCGCCGCGCCGATGGAGACGGCGGAAAGCCGGCCGGCGAGCTTTTTATTTCTTGCCCTTGAGGTCCTTGAAGTCGTCGCGGACTTTGTCTAATTGCTCGCGGTACGCGGCCGCGTCTCCATAGGGGAGGAAATGCGAATACCGGTCGTGGGCGTTCTGAATCCTGCGCGCGTGCTTGATGGGGCACCAATGTTGTTCCGTTCGGCCGGCAATTTCGACGACGTACGCGAGCATTCCGTTGGAGTACGAGCAATACATGCAATTCAACCCCTCAAGAAAGTTCAGATACCGAAGTTTGTTACGGTCAATCGCGATGAAGTCCTTGCGGCGCGCCTTCGGAATGCCGTAAACCGGGAAACAAACGGCCTGGTAAACGGAGACGAAAAGATCGGTCAGCACGAACGGAATGAAGCAGGCGTAAATGAACGGGGCGGTGAGGATCGCGAAGAATCGGGAGTGCAAAACGTAACGGGCAAGGGAAGTCTTGAGTTTTCGATGCTCCCGCTTGATGTCCTCCGGGAACCAGACCTTGCCATTCCGCAGCTCGTAAAACTGCGATTTGATCTTCTCTTCAATTTCCTCAACATCAGGAAGTTTGATGAGAGGGTCGGACTTCTTCGAGCCATGATCGGTCACATTCACCTCGCGCGGACGGACTCGCAATTCAAGCGTCGCTATCTTCTACGCTCCGATCGCCGATATTCAAGCCGGAAATTCGACAGAAACGATGTGGCCGAAGAGTACGTGTGTCGAAAGTGCCTTGTTGGCGATGGTAGTACGCCCTACCGACGCGAATTGCCGGATATGATACTCGTTCGCAGCCCCGGCAGTTATTCAGTTCATATACGCAGGGCAGAGGACGAATGGACCGCGAATACGATATTTTCGAAAAGCTTCCCGATGGATCAATCCTATGGCGAACGATGATAAAGGGATTCGAAAACGCGCTCGTCGAACTGAAGAAATTAGGCGGCGATTCGATGAACGAACACTTCGCGATCCACACGCCAAGCAACACGGTCGTGGCCCGCGTGAATGAGCCTGAGTCCGATCCGGTTTAGGGTTGAGATACAAAACTCTTGTGAATCAGGGGGATATCGTTAGACAGTGCGTCCACCAACTATGTCAACAGTGACCCTTGCGGTGGTCCAGTCCGGTGAGAGAACCGGCCCTTCGGGAAAACCCGTAAGCAACAAACTTCTTCTCGCGATGCGTGATGAGGAATTCCGAGCCATCCGGCCGCACCTCGAATATGTGAATCTGCCGCACCATTTGAGCCTTCACCAACCCCATCGGACGGTGAGATTCGCCCATTTCCCGAATGAGGGCCTGATTTCTCTGGTTGTCGAGTTGAAGGATGGAAAGAGTGTCGAGGCGGGTCTACTCGGGAAAGACGGCGCGTCGGGAATGCCAGCGGTTATGGGTCTGAGCAGGAGTCCCCTTCGAGAAATCGTACAAATCGCCGGGAACGGATTCAGGGTCAAGATCAGCACGCTGAGAGAAATTTTGGGAGCGAATCCCCAGATGCATGTGATTTTGGGGCGGTATGCCGCGGGCCTGGCAATGCAAGTCGCGCAGACAGCCGCTTGCAATCGGCTTCACAAGATCGAGGAACGGCTTGCGCGATGGTTGCTGATCGCCCAGGACAGATTGGAATCTGGAACCGTCAATATAACGCATGATTTCCTGGCGACGATGTTGGGCACCGACCGGCCCAGCGTGACTCTGGCGGCGGGTGTGCTTCAGAAAAAGGGAATGATCATATACACCCGGGGGTCGGTGAAGATTTTGAACCGGAAAAAGCTCGAACAGTTCGCGTGCGAATGCTACGCGGTGGTCAGCCAATATAATAGCGGGGTTTGAAAGTTAGCGAAGCGGAACTCGGCGCAGCTGCGGCGCAGGAATGCGGCCGCGAAGCCTACAGTTTTCCCCCTACGGAACCTGCCTAATTAAATTTGTTTCCAGCGTCGTCTAGCATTGGTCGGTTTACTACAGGGGAATCGTCTGCATGGATCAATTGGATACCTCGAAACGAATACGTGTGCTCGCTATGGATGGTTCGACAGTGGTACTCGAAGCGATTTGCAGGTTTCTCAGAACTAAAGGCGTTGTAGTCGCGCATGTTGTGCGCGACGGCGCCGAACTCATGGAACGAGCGCAGATACTTCGGCCCGACCTTGTTCTTCTGGATATTTCCAGGGTTGATATGGATGCGCCCGAACGCGTGGTGCAACTAAGGTCCCTCCTGCCGGACGCGCGAATCATCGCGTTTTCGGTGTATGAACTCTTGATGACCAGAATCATGTTCCTGCAGGCCGGGGCGGACTCTGTGATTCAGGGCGAACAATTGCCGGAAAGAGTGCTCGCCGAAATCCGGAAATTATTTCCCGACAAGTGAATCGCTCCCTCTCTTAAAGGCAAGGTAGAGACGCACACGGTCAAATTGACGGGATGCGGATAGGGACGCGAAAAAGGGACCACCCCCCTTCATGTTGGATCCCACATTTCGCCTCCGTTCGACTGCGCGTCGCGGTCAGACCTAGCGCCGTGTGCAACACGTCAACGCCACGAAATGCGAATACCAGCGTTCTGCGAATATTTTCATAACACGGTTCTTAGTTTTGCCGAGATTAAATGGAACCTGCGTCCGTCTGAATTGAAAAAATGGCCTGCTCAATAACAGCAACTCTATCTCCTGTGTTTAGGCTATCTTGCGAGCCGCCGTTGCGAGATTTAACGCCGTGAAATCCGGTTCAATTGCATTTAATTGGGCCACAATTTTCACACGCTAATTAAATTCCGCTGAGATTGTGATTCGCGTGTGGAATTTCGTTAAATGCATTGCACCGATTCCACTCGTCCGGCTAGGGCGTTAATCAGGCACTACCTCCAATTCGCGCAGACGTGAGGCAATCGCGAACTGGTAAAACCCGGCGGATTTCTGTACCTTACCGTTTAATGAATAGAACGAAAATCATTGTCGCAATGCTTTTTCTGCCAAGCCTGCTAGTCGCTCAAAATCAACCGACAGGATTGCAAAGCGCAGCCAAGTTATTTCCCGGACCTGACTTCGTACTCCACGACAAGGACCTAAAACCACAGAAAAGCGGCGTCTCATTGGGCACGATGGAGAGCGATGGCAAGGGAGGAAGCAAGGGCTCTTTTGCGGTATATGGAGGCTCGTCTCTGATTCAGGTGGGAAGTCTCTCGTTCAGCAGCGACGGGAAGATATTGGCCGTTGGAAGTACGCCGGGGCGCGTCGACCTCTGGGACGTCGAAAAGCGAACGAAGCTACTCACCTTGGCGGCCGGCAGCACGATCGCGTTGAGCCCAGACGGGCGTCTTCTTGCGAACGACGGAAACGGTATTGAAATATGCGACGCTGCAACTGGCAAACTGATCAAGAGAATTCCATGGTCCCTCACAACCGCCACCCCGGGCGTCCAACGCACAATAAAAAAGCTGGAGTTCAATCCTCTCGGAACTCTGTTAGAGGTCTCGTCAAACGGAGAAAGTGATTTAGTGTTTGATGTTTCTTCCGGGCAGTTGGTCGCAACCCTCACAAACATACAGCAGGGGCAGTTTTCGCGCGACGGTGCGTTCGTAGATGGTGGAAACGGCAAGCACCTGATTGCATGGAGTACTAAGGATTGGACCAAGATCAGCGACGTGCCAAACGGCCCCGATTACGTGACGCAAATTGCGGCGTTTCCCGAAAAGGACCTTGCAGTTGTAGGGGGGTCCTAAGAATGCGCGGCTGGTACATCTAAGTTCTGGAGAGGAAGTCGCGAAGGTGGGACAGGGTTATACGAGCTTCGCCGCATTCAGCGAAGACGGAACGCTAATTTTTACGTATTCAAGCAACGTTTTCGCTGTTTGGGATACAACCGGCAAGCAAAATTGTTACAAAGAGGATCTTGGCAATGGTACGGTCGCGATCAGTGCTGACGGTCGGTGGCTGGCTGCAGCGATGGTAAACAGTGGTACGAGTGTTGCGATCTGGAATGTTCGAACTGCCCTCGAAGTCTGCGGTATCCGAGTCTCCGCAAATGATCACTAACTCCTGATTAGCCGGATTACCGGTAACTTAGGCACCAGAACCCACTTTACCGGTTAGGTCGTTAATCAGGAGTTGAAAGAATGGTAATCTCACCCAACGAGGGACTATGCGTGTGTTGCCGGTAATCATTCTGGCGGCCCTACTGGGCGGGTCTGCCGCCCACGCTGGCCAGGAGCAAATCGAGAATTGGAAGCGGTGTATCGGCGACGATCCTGAGCAGAACCTCCGAGCATGCTCTGCACTCATACAGTCTGGGCACGAGACAGGTCCCAAACTCGCAAAGGCGTTCTACGACCGGGGTCTGACGTACGAGCGTAAGGGTGATTACGATCACGCCATTCAAGACTACGATCAAGCGCTGACAAGTGGCTACTGGCGCCCACTCGACTGCTGTTGCGACCGTAACCCGATCACGACTTTCGCGAGCGTCGAAGCTTTCATCTTCTTTCCATTGAGAATCGCCCGAATCGTTTTGCGATCAAGCCCCGTCTGCCTGGTTGTTTTTCGTAACCCTTGCGCGCGAATCTCAGCGATCAATCCTCTGTTCGCAGCCACACGTCCGCCGTCATAACGAATACACGCATCGTCGATGTTTTCGATGAAATCGTCTTTGCCTTGCTCAAAGCGCGAGATTTCCTTTCCGATGCAGTGGTGTAGACCTCCTTTAATCGTCATTCGTTTCAGCAGCCCGCGTGTATGGGGTTTGCACGACTTCTCGTCCGGTCCGAGCGATTTTATTTCGGGGTGCTGGATATAGCCGCAGAGAACATCCCCCAACGTGATTACGTCCGCTCGTGAGAGTTCGTCCAGTCGATAGCTCTTTCCATTGCGCGTGTTGATACAACGAGACCGCGTCCATCCAGTGCGGTTTTTGTTGAAGGGGGTGAGGAGCGTGAGTTTAAGTGCGTCTCGCGTTCTAGGATGCAGGACGAATCCGAACGGGCTAGCTTTACCCTTCATCTGATCCAAATAGTGAGGCGTCGAGATTCTCATCTTCATCATTGCGGGCAATTCGACCCATGCCGGTTGGTTATGGATGGGTTTCGCTCTATTAGTGTCGATAGCTCGCCCGGCAACCATTAGAACGTCGAATTCTGGATCGATAAGCTGCTTGAATTCGAGCGTTAACAGGAAATGCCATAATTCCCACCACCATTTGGGCAGTCCGTTCTCGCGCTCTTCACTTGGAGCCATAAAGATTAGCCCGTGCGCCTTTGGGTCGACGATTTTGACGCATCTGCGATGACCGCAAAAGGATTGGCCGCAGTTCGTTGTGTAGAGCACATAGCGCTTAGCCGCTACCGAATAACCAAACAATTGACGTTGAACACCACGTTTGTCGTAATTCTCGTCAGTAAGACGCAGTAGATGCGGCACGATCTTGCGGTTATACGGAGAGAGTGAATCAAAACGATTCGCAATGAGCTCGACTTGTTGCCAAGAAAGGGCATTTATCGGCGGCGCTCCATCAGGCATTTTGACAATGCCGCCGCGTTTGTTCGCCACGATGGTTAGCGCATCCGTGTCGCAGCACAGATATGTTCCACCTGCGTCACTAACACAGCGTTCGATCATCGCCAGCAGCAGGCGTCCACCTGATGTGATTAGGCTTCCAATCAACGGAAAATAAAAACTACCCGGTTGCTCGACAGTGTCTGGCGAGAGTTGTTCGTGTATGTGATCGCCCGAATAAACGATGAGGTTTGCGCGTTTCGTTCCGTCAATCTTTTGTCGGATTTAGTTCGAGGTGCGTGCCATAGGACGTGCTGTTTGCTACTATTTTCAAGAAATACTGCAATTTCTCATTCGATTTGTTCTGCTTTCGATACTCGATAACGCGTGTGAAAAAGTCTTCTTTTCGTGGATCAATCCGCAACAGCGCCACGCAACGTGACAGGCTTCAAGCCACGCTGCTTTCCGTTCGGAACGATGCGGAAAGCCTTTAAGACCTTCGGAACCTTGCCACTCAATATAACGCTCGCTACAAGATCAGGTCCCGCAACCCACATCGGTTGCTTCCAGTGAAGTGCGTTTAATCCGATGTTGCAGGTTCCAGATTTGCTGTCGTAAATGGATCGAACCGGCAGAATGTCGCCCGACGGTATGATTCGCGCATAGAATTTCAGCTGTTTCCACAACTCCGGTCTGAACAGAGCATCCAACGTGATATTTTTCAGGAGTTTTCGCGCCTGACGTGGTGAAGTCCTTTGTCGTGAGTCCGGCTGCGGTTAGTACGTCCCAAATTCCGAGGAGCGCGTCAACGCTCGGGTATTCACTCGTTAAGTCAACTGGCACAACTGGAACGGGCCAACGGCGTATGCGGCATTCGGCGCGTCCACCATAATATGTGGCCATTGCGATTCCATGAATGCGATGCGGAATGTTCTTAAACTTCAGCATAGGTTCGACGATTCCCATCGCCCGAACGTACGCCTTCCCGATTGATGCCGGACTATAGGCACGGTGGGGAGCTAGGCGAATCGGATGCAACTCATACTCATGTTTGAGAGCATTTAGCAATCCAAGCGTAGCGCGCACGTCTTGGCGTGCGTAGCTGATCTCCTGATCGGTTATCTTTCCACTAGGTTCGTGCTCCATCTTTGTCGGTTTGGAGTCGAACGCATCGATTGCACCCGAAAGCGAATAGCTGTTGTCCGTCAATGCGAACGCGAGCGTGTGCAGATCGAGGAAGCGACCACGACGCCATCTATGTTGCTCGTCTTTTCGGCGCACAGCGGTTAATTCGATCTTTTCGGCAACGCCATTCAAAGGCGCGATCCGAATGCGCGGGCGATGGTGATTTTCGATGCGCCTCTTGCTCAGCTGGCTGAGCACGAAGGAGAAACCGCCATTGCGCGCAGCTGCCCAACGAACTGCAATACGCGAGATGTCGAAGGGTAGGTTGAAACTTACGATCAGCGCGCCTGCGCGCACGGATTCCCAAAATACGCGCTCGACAAATTCAGCGCGCGTCAGTATCGACCAACTGTGAATCAGCTTCCGACGCTAGACCGTCGGCGAATTTGTTCTGTGTATAGGTGCGGATCGTGCTGAATGTCTTTGGCAGGTAGTCCATCGCGGTAGAAGATACCTTCTTGGAGAGAAATGTACTCCGCGTCCTTCGAGCTTGCAGAATCGCCAAACACCGAAATTGAGTGCTCTGTTCGAGATCGAGTGTCGTTTCTGTGTCCCAGACCAGGGCATAAGGAGGCCACAGCTTCGGTGGGTGCGCTTGGCGTGGCTAACTGATGTCGTTGCGCTGCTTTCTCTGGTCTCCCGACACCACCACATGTGCGCGCAGATGGAGGTCGTGTAGCACGTCATTTCTTGTCCATCTTCTTCGCGAATCGCTAGCATTAGCTTCTGCAAGCAATGAAAAATGAACGGCTTGCGATCAGAAAGATCGACGCTGAGCAAATGCGATGGGGTCCCTCTCGCATTTCATCGCTACTTCAGCATCGCTGAGATGCTCGTGCGCAACCGCATGACAATTCAAACAAACCGGGTACCGTAATTGAATCGCGCTCGCGACTTAGAAAGTGGTGATCTTGAATTCGACGAGGGCGCACAACGAGCGGGTCTGTGTTTCCGACAGTAGATACAGCGGACCTCTTCGGTGCCGTTTTGCTCAAATGCCTCAACCTTTCGTCGGGCGGCACGAGCCGGATTTCGTGAGTTCTTCATGGTGCATTTGTTTGTCGCTTTCCGCTTCGTCCGCAGAGGACGCAATCAGGCGTACTCCGCAGACGAAGCAAGAGATCGCGTACGAGTCAGACGACCGCGATGTACTCCTTTCCCAGGTATTCCTTCACTTCGACCTTGACCGAACCTTTCCAGTTCTTCTCCGAGTCTCCAAACCTCTTGTGAAGCTTCAGAATAGTTTGGGCTGGAATATTTCACGGTCCATGAAAACATCGAACCGTTTACTTTTACGTCGAGAACAATGCCTTCGCCAAATTCCGAATTGCTGGCGCGCATCGTTCCCAACAGATTGACCGTACCCTTGCCCGACTTGCCGAATGCTTCCGGTGTCAGCCATGGGTTGTAGTCAGTGCTGCCTTCACTTTTTTCAGGCTTTCGAATCAACCGCGTCTTCATATTCCTTCCTTTCTTGTTACATGGACCGCCTGTGCGTTGATCGCCAGGCATCCCAAACTCGTGTCGGGACTACTTGCGGAGTGCATGGCCGCGCTGATCGCGGTAGAGGCCGTCCAGTCTGACCAAGTCGGCCTCGGCGAATTCGCGTATGCGTTTTGGATCGGTCAGAAGCCCGATGCCTCCGATGCGCCTGCCTCGGAAGCGTTTGAGTTGCTCCGTATCGCCCGTCCTCAGAAATCTATTGATCGCGATCAAATGCTGAGAGGCCAACTGCGCTTGCGGCGATGAGCCAACCGTTACGGGCTCGTAGCCCTCCACGCCGAATACGTTGATTTCCCGTTTCAATCGATCACTACTCGTCGCTGAGTAGCGCCCGGACGCGGAACGTCGGAGTTGACCCCCGACAAGCCTTCGCACCGTTCGTGGGGTCGTGCGCACAGCTCGCGCTGCTTTTGAGAGCGATTCTCCACGCTTGCGCATCCGCATGAGTACAGACAGTGCGCGCCGTCGTGCCGGGCTTCGAAATTGCTTCGCAGTTCGCGGAGACCGTTGTCTGCTCCGCAATCTAGCCTTGGCGTTTTTGGGCGATTTTTTCCGACGCTTCATTTCTGAACTCGCGCAAAGGCTTCGAGTGCCGCGACGGGAATAATCCTTCGGCGACCGACTTTGCGGCTTGGTAACTCGCGTCGGGCGATCAGTTTCGCGATTGTGCGAGCCGAGAGGCCCAACCGACGGGCGGCTTCCGCTATCCCGACGGCAACCACGGATTCAGTTGAGTGCATCTTGGTACCCTCCATTTATTGCCTCGACGTGCTATAGTATTCTTGTGCATGAAAGCAGCCAGATGTGTCAACTGATAGCACTTTTTGCCCTATAATTATGGGAGCTGGAAGACCACGAATGGCGCACCCTGGCGACCTGTGGGCCTTTGCGGAACAGTTCTACTGGGATTTTAGAAGGATCGCTGAGGGGCTTGTGTTCTCGCGGGTCGATGAAGACGAATACAAACGGCTAGTAGATGAGATCGATAAGGCCGACGTAAAGCTCGACCAGGGGCAATTGATCGCGCTCGCAAAGGTCTGCACTGAGCGAGCCGAACGAGAAGGAATAAGGCCAGAGGACCGGCCCAGGCTTCTTCGAGAAGCAAAGAGGGACAATATCGAACAAACGCGACATTTTCTCCATTATCGAGCGGGGGAAGGGGCCCGACGGCAGGTCAGGATTCCTGGCAAGCCTGAAATCGTAGAAATGTTGCTGGAGGCTAAGACTTCGGATCAGGTTAAATCGATATGCGAAGACGCATTTACCACGCGAGTGATTGAGACACCAGCTGGGACTAAGAGAGAGACCATGTGGCCCAACTGGCCGATTTCAATCGGCAGTGTGCTCCCGATGTACTTATCCCAATATGCTGCTCAGTTTGTCGCGGCGAAAAATGATCAGAGGTTTCCACACTCAGATCGCCCATCGACCCGGCTAAAACAGTTTTGGTTTCTTTCGCGCTCGTTGTCAGGTGCTCTACATGGAGTAGAAGTTAGAACCGCAATTAATTTGGTTGGGTCTAAGAGACCCGAAGAAATATTCGACGAGTCTCGCGCCGCGAAACCGTCTAGAAGGCGGGCCAAGAAACACGACCGAGGAATTAGAAATTAGTTCCTTTTGAAGCGGGCCTGTCGTCTGTTCTAGCAGACGGCAAGCCCTAACCACCAAAGGAGGTTGGACTCCATGGCAGCTATTCAGTCCGTACCCGAAGTTCTGCTCGACAGCAAATCTCCCGCATTAGTCCTTCCGCGACACGGAGTTTTAACCCTCTTCGGTTTTGGGATACGGGTACACGTCGAACGCGGTCACCTGACGATTGAGGATGGTATCGGTGTGGACCGCCGCAAAGCTCGCCTTCCCAAAGTTGGGCACGGCCTGCGACGCCTCGTCGTAATTGGATCGGACGGCTTCGTTTCTTTATCCGCGCTTCGATGGCTTTCCGACCAGGATGCGGCCTTTGTAATGCTGGAACGCGACGGTTCCGTGCTCGCTGTGACCGGCCCAGTCCGTCCTTCTGATGCGCGACTGCGACGTGCTCAGGCTCTTGCTCATCACTCGGGAACTGCGTTGCGTATCGCCCGGGAATTGATTAGCCGAAAGCTTGGCGGGCAGGAGCAAGTCGCTCGCGACAAGCTGAACAATCCCACAGCCGCCGACACAATCGCGCCCATGCGCGCTTCTTTATCAAATGCCAAGACAATTGAAGCAATCCGCCAGCTTGAGGCACAGGCTGCACAAACCTACTGGCTTGCTTGGCGCAGGGTCCCTGTCACTTTTCCTCAGCGAGACGCACACCGCGTACCTGATCACTGGCGAATGTTCGGGACACGCAAATCGCTCCTGACGGGATCGCCCCGGCTAGCCGTCAACCCTCCCAACGCTTTGCTTAACTATCTGTACGCCATACTCGAATCAGAGTCTCGACTTGCCCTTGCCGCACTCGGGCTCGATCCGGGTATCGGTGTTCTGCACATGGACGCTCCGTCGCGAGACAGCTTCGCTCTCGACCTGATGGAGGCAGTGCGGCCTGAAATAGACGCGTATCTGTTCGATTGGATCAGCCGCGAGCCATTGCGGCGCGAGTGGTTTTTCGAAAAGAGGGATGGAAACTGCCGGTTGATGGGATCGTTCGCGGTCCGACTTACCGAAACCGCGCAGACCTGGGGAAGCGCCATTGCGCCGGTTGCTGAGTGGGTTTCCAAGACGCTCTGGTCAACCCTGCGGAAACCGGCGCGGCAGATTTACCCGGCCACACGACTGACCCAAATTCGAAGGCGTCAGGCCAAGGGCGGCGAGTCGACTGTTGCCGCCGATCCAGCGCCACGGGCACCGCGCATTTGCCGCACGTGCGGCGAAACTCTCAAACACGGGAAAAGGTACTGCGCATCCTGTTCCGTCGGAGTTGCTAGGGGGAATCTCATCGAGGCCGCGACGATCGGAAGAATTGCCACACACTCTCCCAAAGCAGAGGCCCTGCGGTCCGCCACAAAGCGCCGGCATGATGCAGAACTTAGAAAATGGCAACCATCCTGCTTGCCGGATTGGCTCAACGAGGCGGCATATCGGCATAGGGTTCAGCCGCGCCTAGCCGAAATTTCAGTTCCTAAAATTGCAGCTGCTTTGGGTGTCTCGCAACCATACGCCACCGATATCCGAGCGGGAAAACGGGTGCCACACAGAAGGCACTGGAAAACGCTGGCCAACATCACAGGAATCACTTTCCTGTGACGGTAATTCCGCTCTAGAGTAGGGACTGGGGTTCATTCAGTAGATGTGACCCGAGATGCTTCAAAAACAGGCGAGCAATTCCGTCTCGTCTAACAGCATCGCTCCCACCCAACCGTTTGGCAGCGGTCTTAAGCTCGAATCGTGGACCTTCGATAGGTTCGCCAGCATCTTGGAAGCAATCAGCCTGACTTTTGATTCATGTGGCCCCAAAAGCTCGGTTGCCATCGTCAGGTAAGGCTCCAGCGATGAAATTCCGGTCAGTCCCTCAATATCGCGTAAATCGCCACTTGCTGCGATTTCAGAAAGGCCGCCTTGAAAAAGGCAGTCTGCCGCAGGTCCGGCCGCCTTAACAACACATTGGACTTCGACCGGTGCTGATTGAAATCCGTATATTGAATTTACGAAAAGCCCCTCTCGCGCTCTTTCCGGTATGACCGAGATCGCGATCCCAACGACAGTGCCTCCCAATAGTTTGGCTGCTAGAACGTGGCCTGCCTCGTGTACACCTGACGGGCTCAAAATCTGATCGATGTACTGTTTCGGGATTAAGAGCTGCTGTTCTCGCCCGCCCATCGGAAGCCACAAGTGAATGCCATCCATGCGCTGGAGTCTATCACTCAGGACGGTCGCGAATTCATCGCTATTGGCAGTCAAATATAGTCTGCACCGTCGAGCCATGCCATTTCTGGCTTCGGCAGTCGGACGCCCAAGCAGAAGCGCATAGCGGCCAGGAGTTTCTTGGTTCCTTCCGTAGAGCCATCTGCCGACCGTAGTTGCTGTTTTGAATAAGCTAGCGCGGTGCGAAACTCCCCGGGTGCCGCGCTTTCAATCGCACGCTCCCAGTAAGCCACGAAGAACGGCGCAACTATTTCTCGATAAACCGAAGGGTGAGTTGTAAATTTTTCGAGGTTCCGGGCTAGCCAGATTTGTAGATATAGCGACTTAGAAAGAGGAGTGGCCTTGCACACGGCTCCTATGCAGAGGATAAAGCCACGTACGAGATCCTGACGATTGATTGCGTGGCCCCCTTCTTTCCACAGAGTCTCCCAATCGGTCCCATCGAACAGGGCTCTCTTGGATTCTTCGACAAAATTCTCAGTCTGAGAGGTTCTCGGAATTACAGTTTCGATGGCTGCGAGCGATTCGGCTATGGCGTCAACACCGCGACCTTGCAGCTGTAGGGAAGCTAGTCGTAGGACAATTGGCACGATTGAGAGAGCGCTTTTGACGGAATTCAGAGTACCCGGCGCGGAATCAATGGAAGCTTGAACTCGAGCAATTTGCACGGCAGTTACTCCCACTGCAGGGACTGCTTTTGCCGCTTCGATCATAGCGGAACCGTCCACCGAAGAAGTAAATTCAACGAGTTGAGCGGCCCGAACAAAGTCATTCGAACCTAGCGCAGCGGGGAGTGCGTGCCAAGCGCAAGCGCGAACTACATTCAATACTGACGGATCGTCCTTTGCAAACTCGATGGCTCTCCACGTCCATGCTGCTGCCTTGCGAATATCTTCTACCCCGTCAGCGAACATCGCCAGACGAACACAAACATATGCTAGTTGCTCTGTGCGATATGCAGTGCTGGCCTCCTCATTACTCGAAAGAAACGAACCTTGTTTGATTTCGACCTGTCCGCTTTCCGGTTTACCCCGGTACGCCAAGCTGCTGAAGTAAGCAATGACTCCAAATACCCGAGCCATGAGGCCCTTCCAACTTCCCTTGTCGCTTCGTATAGCTAGAACACGGTTGGTCGCCTCTTCAAACACTTCCAGCGATTGGGCTCTCTTTCCCGCATTCGACAGCGCGATACCGTGTTCGGCGAGCGACTCGATAATCAACGGTTCGAACATCCTGGTTTCGGTACAAAGCTTCACGGCTTCGGCTGTTAGTTTCACAGCCCTTACGGGGTCGTCGGCACAAAGTTCGGCCATCGTGATCAGAACGTTTCGACGCAACGTACTATAGCGGAAGGCGTCTCTATCAATCGCTCGCTCCAGAAATACCATCGCCTCCCTTTTCCTGCCCGCGTACGCGAGTTGACGACCCATCACTTCGAGGACCAAGAAACGGCAATCTTCTCCACTAAACTTCTCTAGGCTCGATTCTGTTAGGGCCAGCGCATCATCAATGCGCTTCTCCCACTCGGCCAAAATCATAATGCGTGTCCGGATCGCCGATGCCTCGAGCAATGCAAAGTCAGTCGTCCTAGCGACAGCCTCTATTTCCAACAATTTTTTAGTCACGGGTGCCCAATCCCGTGCGGCTTCCGGTCTCTGATAGACGCGCAGCCAAATACCGTCGCAGAAGATCGTAATGTTGTCTTCCATCAGCTCGCTCGATTTGAGTACGTGCAGCTGTTCGGGTGTATACCGCCTCAAGGTCGCAAGCCAGGAATCAACGTCGGCATCCGATCTGCAGTTGTAGGCGGAAATCCACAAAATGTGCTCAAACGGAGTCGAACCGAGAGGGGGCAGCGGAGATCCATCCGGTAGACGCGCGTCCGGAAATGTTGCGAGCGATAACAGAAGATAGTTATTTGCTCTGATCGGCAGCGACCACACTAAGTGGATAGCCAGTCCTGCCGCAGCGACGGCCACGCCCCATCCGGTGCCGCCCAAGTCTGAAACGAGCCTGTCGAAGTTCTCAAGCTGAGCCGTGACGTCACGTCCTCGTTTCGCCAAGACTATCACCTGCGCTGAGCGCAGGTTGATTTGTAGGTTTAGGTCCACGCCCGAAAGCGAATCGCTGGAAGGCCACATATGAGCGAACCCGAACTCATCGTCAATTGGCTCATCGAGATCGATGTACGCTGCCAAAGTTTGGATGACGACCATGACTGCGTGCAACGCTTGTTCTGCCAAGTTGAAATGGTTAACACATGTGAGCGCCTCAATTGGAGTAAGGACTTTGCGAGCGACAACGCGAAGCGCCAAGACGAAGTGCACACCTTTGCGCGTATCTGGGTCCAAAGATTCGGCGAGCGCGGACGTAATGAGTGGTGAGCGAAGGTACTGCTCGTTCGCGATCTGTTGTAGCCAAACACCTGTCGATCGTTTTACCTTTTCGCCTGGTAGAGGAATCGTTTTCGGGACGCGCGCAACGTGGGCAATGTCCTCCATTGAGAAAGACCCCACCGCTAAGCTTAGCCTTGCTAATAATTCTCGCTCTTCGGAATCAGGGACAGTTATCCGGAGAAGCTCATTCGCGTCGAGGCGGTGAGGAGTGGCGAATTCACCGCGGCAAAGCGATTCGATCTCGGCCACCGTAAATTGCCAGTTGGAATCAGCAAGGTACCGTACTGCCGACATCACTAGGGTCGGTAGACCTTCAGATACGATCACTAGCAAGTTACAGGTCGGGCCGGTGAAGAGTGTCGCGGGTGCGCCCGCGATGGCCAGTAGGTCTGCAACGTCAGCAGCAGTGAACCGGGGGACGTTATATTGCGTTTTTCCCAACAGCTCTTCGGTCGTCGCAGGCAGCGGAAAATAAGTGGAGATTAGGAGACCGGCTCCTACATTTTTGAGATTCCGCGCAAGCCTTTCGATGCGTAATGCAAGCTGACTGCGCGGTATAACTTGTGGCAAATCATCGATCACGATGATAGAGCCTCGCAACCGCTCAGCGGCAGCGTCATAGCTGTAGTGCTCCCCTCTAAAACTAGACACCTCAGTTAGGTAAGAATCAGGGCCTCCAAACAGGAGGCAACATGGGCAGGAAACCACGCGTAGATCGAACCCCCGAAGAGAAGTGGCAGATCGTGCAGGAAGGAATCAAGAGCGGGAACGTCTCGGAGACGTGTCGGCGTCACGGGATCGCTCCGAATCTGTTCTATCGCTGGAGGGATGAAGCGGAGCAGGGAGCGAAGGCAGCGCTTGGGGGGAGAAGCGCTGCCGCGGCGGAAACCGAGAAGGATCACCGCATCCGGCAACTGGAACGGACGCTGGGGCGGAAAGTCGCTGGAGATCGAAATCCTAAAAAACGTCGTGGGGGAGTGAGCTGTGGTGCGGTTCACTCCCAGGCGCGAGAGATGGTGACGCAGGGCTACACGGCCACGCTGGTGGCGGCGACGCTGGCCATCAGCCGGTCGAGTCTGTACTACCAGAAGAAGCCGCGAGGCAGCCGAGCCGACCGAACCTACGATGAGCAGATCGTGGTGGCGTGCGGAGAGAAGCCGGCCTACGGCTATCGGCGAGTGGCCTGGTGGCTGCAGCGAAAGAAAGGGCTGCCGGTGAATCGTAAGCGAGTGTTGCGGGTGATGCGAGAGCGAGGGTTGCTGGTGCGCTCTCGTCGTCTGCGAGCACGGCGAAAGAAAGAGTGGGGCCGCGTGGAAGCAGCCGAGCCGAATCAGATCTGGCAGTCGGACATGACCAAGATCTGGGCGGGGCCAGCGGTGGGCTGGGCGTATCTGGTGTGCGTGATCGACTGCTGCACGCGGGAGATCGTGGGCTGGAATCTTTCGCACCGTTGCCGAACCGAAGACGCGTTGGCAGCGGTGGAGCAGGCGGTGCTGGCACGGCTGCCCGAGGGCAGCCGCGAGGCCAACGTGACGCTGACCACCGACAATGGCACGCAGTTCACTTCGTCGCGGTTCATGGAAACGCTCGAACCGGCTCGGCATCACGCATCGGCGCACGGCCTATCATCACCCGGAGGGCAACAGCTACATCGAACGGTTCCATCGCAGCTTGAAAGAAGAGGAAGTCTGGACGGCGGAGTATCGCAGCTTGGAAGAAGCGCGGACCAGCATCGCTCGTTGGATCGAGGAGTACAATCACGACCGGCCTCATCGCGGAGTCGGAAATCGCACTCCGCACGAGGCCTTCTTGGCTTTCGCAGTTGTACTAAAAAACGAGGCCCTGACTGTCTAAATTAGAGGGGAGCACTACATAGCTCTCGGAACGGAACCCTCGTTAACTCCCCGCTGACTATTTGGATCAGTGAGTCGAGGAGCATACACGCCTGTACTTCCGTTACTTTCCGGGGCATGTCCAGCCAATGCGCGACTCGGCCAGTTTTAGTCACTGAGAGCAGCAATAGCTGAGTTTTGCCTGATCCGGGTTCGGCCACCAGAACCGCCGATCCGCTGTTTTGCAGACGGGCTAGTATTTCTGAGACCGATTTTTCTCTCGGCAGACACGGGCTCACCAGCTCCGGCGCGCCCGCGGAGAACGTCATCGTGGTAAGCAAAAAAGACGGTTCAAAACCTACGGTCCTTCCAATTAAGTCAACCGAATGTTTGAGTATGTTTACGTCCTTTGCTTGATGAGCCACAGCGGTTTCGACCGTTGCGATCCGCTTGTTCATCTGTCGAGCTCGCCCCGAATCGACTGCAAAACGAGTAGATCCGATGGCGTCACGGCGGGATTAAGCAACTCGATCGCTAGCATTTCCACGGTCAGGCGTTTGCTTCCTCGGTGGCATAGAAGACGAAATACGAATGCAAAGAGGTGCTCATAAGCTGTATCCGCATTAGCGGTAGCTGATACTCGCCCGCTCAATGCGCCGATCACCTGAGTCTCAACCTGAGAGTAATCTCCGTAGCCGATGCCCCACTCAAACCCTAAGATTATGTCGTCCAACTCGGCATCTTCGTTTGAATTAACTGCTTGCTGTAGGGCCAGCCACGCTGCCTCCGCAACCTTTGGCGGTTTCTCGCATGAACGCAAGAAAGCTCGAAGCTCGGCGATCACTTTTAAGCGGTCAAGTTCACCATAGCGGCCTTGGCGCAACGCAGTCCAAGTCTCGATTCCGGATTCGGCGCGATTCCACCCTTGTTCGAGACCGCTTGTGGCAGTCGTAATGTAGCGAAAGCTAAGGTTTAAGTCGGGATTCTCGGCCCGATGTCTGCAATAGTTGGACAGGGCCTCTAGAGCTTCCGCACTTCGGAGGGTTATTGATCTACCCGTCCGCGCTTTCAGTTGCTCAAGGATTCTGGATTCGCGGCCATCGCTCGTCTGGTTGTCTTCAACAATATCTATGTCCTCTCCACACTCGAGTTCAAGACTCTGCCCATCTCGAAGCTCAAGCCATCGAAAATCGTCAGGTTGACCTGAAAAACAAACCCAGCAATCGTGGGACTGCATCGCGTCGTGGATTGATGACAAACGCCATCGCGCTCGAGTTTACTCTGGGATGGGGCCCGATTGTGTACGATCCTGCCAGTACGCAACCTGACGATCGAAATCTTCAAGCTTAGGGCTAGGGGTGGTCCCTTTTTCGCGTGCGTATCCGCATACCCACGGTCAAATTGACCGTGGGTGTTGCCGCGCCTATACTGGAATTTCTCAGCATCGCGACTCGAAGGAGATCCCCGCCGTGGAAAAGCCCGTCATTTTGAGCGCTGTACGCACGCCGATTGGAAAATTCATGGGCGGACTTTCGCCGCTGACCGCGCCGGAACTCGGCGCGAAAGTTGTTGCGGAATCTGTGCGGCGCGCGGGCATCGAACCCGGCCAGGTGGACGAAGTGATCATGGGCAATGTGGTTCAAGCGGGGCTGGGGCAGAATCCGGCGCGGCAGGCTGCCTTGAAGGGCGGTCTTGACCCGCGGGTCGCGGCGATGACGATCAATAAAGTTTGCGGCTCGGGACTGAAAGCTGTCGGGCTGGCCGCGCAAGCCGTGATGCTCGGGGAATCGGAAATTGTGGTGGCGGGCGGGATGGAATCCATGTCGAATGCGCCCTACCTGATGAAGGGAGCGCGGGCTGGATTTCGTCTGGGCAACGCGGAACTTCTCGACTCGATGGTCGTGGACGGGCTGTGGGATGTTTACGAGAACTTCCACATGGGACAGACCGCCGAGCTCGTCGCGGAAAAATACGGCATCTCGCGGCAGGAGCAGGATCAGTTCGCGCTCGAAAGCCATCAGAAGGCGGTGCGCGCGACGAAGTCTTGTTTCGTGAGCGAGCAGATTGTTCCCATCGAACTGCCGCAGCGCAAGGGGCCGCCGGTGGTGATCAAATTTGATGAATCGCCGCGCGAAGACACGTCGCTTGAGGCGCTGGCGAAGCTGAAGCCCGCGTTCAAGAAGGAAGGCGGCACGGTGACGGCGGGGAACGCGCCGGGCACGAACGATGGCGCGGCGGCGGTTGTCGTCACCAGCGAAAAAAACGCGGCGCGAATGGGGAAGGCGCCGATGGCGCGAATCGTCGCGCAGGCGGTGAGCGGAGTCGAGCCGAAGTGGGTGATGATGGCGCCGGTGGACGCGGTGGAAAAGCTGCTGGCGAAAACAGGCTGGGAGCGCGATAAGGACGTGGACCTGTACGAGCTGAACGAGGCGTTTGCTGTCGCTGCGATTGCCGTGACGCGCGTGCTGAGGCTCGATCCCGCGAAAGTGAATGTGAACGGAGGCGCGGTCGCGTTGGGTCATCCGATTGGCGCGTCCGGTGCGCGCGTGCTGGTCACGCTGCTCTACGAATTGCAGCGCCGGAATTTGAAGCGCGGGATTGCGGCGCTGTGCCTCGGCGGCGGGAATGCGGTGGCGCTGGCGGTGGAGCGCCCATAGTTCAAGTCCCGTCGCTAACTTCTGTTGGTCTTCTGTATCAGAAAAACTGAGCGCACATCCACTGGCGGAGAATCCATCAGCAAGTGAATCGCGATGATTTCGGTGTTGGTGAGCACGGCAACAGCCGCGAGCGCGACGATCACCCAGCCTGAAGCATTGAACACCAGCAGGGCGACGAGCGCCGCGAGCAGGCACAGGCCGTAGAATTTTGCGAGATAGGAATGAGTCGCCGGATATTTCTGGAAGCGAATGAAGCTTACCAGCATGACGACCACTTCGGAAATTATCAGCGCCGCAATCGCCGGAATATTCGAGGTGATCAGAGGTCTGCAAAGGATCCAGACCGCGCCGAGCACGAACAGATAGTAGATGGAGTCGGTGACGCTGTCGTAACGGCGCAGGGCATGTGTGGACACGCCGAATCGTCGCGCAAGTATCCCGTCGAAAATGTCGGAAAGCGTGCCGATGAATAGAATCGGCAAATATGCGATGCGCGGGGCGTTCGCGAGTGCGCACCAAAGTGCGATGGGCCCCAGCGCTAGCCTCAGCGTGGTGAGAGCAAATGGAATATGGCGCTTCATTTGACTCCGTCGGAGACAACGCGCTGCCGCTTGGCGAAGCTTTTTCGATTCTGCAGTGCGGGCGCTCCGCCGGAATAGAATTTGGCGGCCTGGACCTGTTCGTAGCGCTACAGGCGCGAGGCGATGAATAGGCCACCGCAGATGGCTACTGCGTCTTCGATTAGCGCGATGGGCCAGTCGGGCGAATGCAGGGCCTTCACGACGCCTGTGCGGACGAAGTAGCCTCCGAAGGTGCCGATGAGCGCGCCGACGGCGCCGAGAACTGCACCGATCCAGGGCGAGCCGCCGATGCCGACGCTGAGCGTGGCGGCCGCGAAGCCTCCCATAACCATGCGAATTATGATTGATGGCGGCGCGGTGCGCGCGCCGGTTTTCGGCAGCTTGTCGTTCACGATCTCGGCGATGGCCAACAGCGTGAAGATCGCTACCGTGATGATCGAGCTCATCCACGAAAGATGCGAGCCCGCGAGCTGAATCCAACCCAGATGCGCGGCCCACGAGGCGGTAGCGGGAGCAGTGAGCGCGCGAAGACCGGCAATAATGCCGATACCCAGAGCCAAGGCAAGCACAACATTCGAACCCATGGAAATTTCCTCCCAGCCCGGTTGAATGGAGATACGAGTCGCATCGCCTTTGGGCGCCGGGCGAGGCCGGAGTATAACTGAATTCGCCGCGAAGTTGCGTAAAGGGCGCGCCATAACCCACCTCCGCGGTCGCTCTGCTTTCCTTACTTCGATTGCTTCGTTATGATCGCTCCCATGTCAATCGATGCGATAGGAACGGTGGCCGTCCTTGGCGCCGGGACGATGGGAAACGGCGTCGCGCATGTGTTTGCGCGCGCGGGCTACACCGTGATCCTTCGTGACGTGGAACAGCGATTCCTGGATCGCGGCCTCGAGAATATTTCCAGGAATCTCGACCGCGAAGTGAAGAAAGAGAAAATCACGGCAGCTGAGAAAGCCGCCACACTTGCGCGGCTTCAGCCGACGACGGATATGGGGGCGCTGGCAGTCGCCGAATTTGCCGTCGAGGCCGTTCCCGAACAGCTCGAGCTGAAAGTGCGCGTGCTGAAGGAAGCGGATGCTGTGCTGAAGCCGGCAGTGATCCTCGCGAGCAACACGTCGTCCATTTCGATTTCGAAACTTGCATCCGAGACGAACCGCGCCGACAAATTCATCGGCATGCACTTTTTCAATCCCGTGCCGGTGATGGCGCTGGTGGAAGTGATTCGCGGGCGCGCGACGAGCGAGGACACATTTCAGGCCACGATGTCGCTCTGCGAAAAGCTGGGCAAGAAACCGGTGGGCGTGAACGACTCTCCCGGTTTTGTCTCCAATCGCGTGCTGATGCCGATGATCAACGAAGCGGCGTTCGCGGTGATGGAGGGCGTGGCCACGCCGGAAGCGGTGGACGCGGTGATGAAACTGGGTATGAATCACCCGATGGGACCGCTCGAGCTTGCGGATCTGATCGGCCTCGACGTCTGCGTGGACATTATGGATGTGTTGCACCGCGGGTTCGGCGACGCGAAATATGCCGCGTGCCAGCTGCTGAGGCAGCACGTGGCAGCGGGGCGGCTCGGGCGCAAATCGGGGCAGGGCTTCTACAAGTATTGATTCGGCTGGCCGGAGCTGTGTTCCATGGCGGCATTTCGCCAGGCATCTGCGCTGGGCACGGCATGCCGTGCCCCTACGGGAGGAATTCTGGTCGTTGTGGCGTCGCTGGGCCATAGAAACTCCGCGTAAAAAAGTACTTTCGCCTTTTGTTCGCCTTGTGCTAGCATGCTGTCCAGAAAGCAAATAGGGCCGGGTGCTGGGGCAGTCTGGTAGAATCGGGCCGCCCGCCGCGGCGGGACCTAAACGAAAGCCCTCTCGAGGTGCAAAATGAACGACGAAAAAACTAAAAATCTGGAACTGGCAATCTCGCAAATTGAAAAGTCGTACGGCAAAGGCTCGATCATGCGTCTGGGAAACCGCGACGTGCTGGTTCCCGTGAGCGTGATTCCGAGCGGTTCAATCTCGATTGACGCAGCACTCGGCGTGGGGGGATTCCCGCGCGGCCGTGTTATCGAAGTGTACGGTCCGGAATCGGGCGGCAAGACGACGCTGACGCTTCACGTGATCGCCGAAGCGCAGAAGCTCGGCGGCATCGCCGCGTTCATAGATGCCGAGCACGCGCTCGATCCCGTTTACGCGCGCAAGTTGGGCGTGGATGTTGACAACCTGCTCGTTTCGCAGCCGGACAATGGCGAACAGGCGCTGGAAATCGCGCAAGAGCTGATCCGTTCAAACGCCGTGGACATCGTGGTGGTGGACTCCGTCGCCGCGCTGGTGCCCAAGGCCGAACTCGAAGGCGACATGGGCGATCCGCAAATGGGTTTGCAGGCGCGGCTGATGTCGCAGGCGCTGCGCAAGCTCACCGGAATCGTTTCGAAATCGCGCACCTGCCTGATCTTCATTAACCAGATCCGCGAAAAAATCGGCGTGATGTTCGGCAATCCGGAGACAACCACGGGCGGCCGGGCGCTGAAATTCTACGCTTCGATCCGCGTGGATATCCGGCGCATACAGTCCATCAAGGATGGCGACCGGGTAGTGGGGTCGCGCACGCGCGCGAAAATCGTGAAGAACAAGGTGGCCGCGCCGTTCCGCGAAGCTGAATTCGACATCATCTACGGGGAAGGAGTTTCCCGCGAAGGTGATTTGCTCGACCTTGGCGTGGCGAAGGGCCTGCTCGAAAAATCCGGCACATGGATTTCATACAAGAGCGATCGGCTGGGCCAGGGCCGCGAAAACGCGCGCCTGTTCCTGCGCGAGCATACGGATATCCGCGACAAGATAGAGCACGAGCTACGCAAAGCGCTCGGGCTTCCGACCCCGAATTCCCCCGATGACGCCAAGAAGCCCGCAGCCGCGGAAGGCGAAAAGCCCGCTGCCAAGGCAGCTGCGGCTGGGCAAGCACGCGCCGCGCGGTAGGATCGGACGACAACTGGAAGGCAGACGAATTACAGTTGCGGCGAGAGGTTAGAACTCGCGCAGTTCCTTTGCCGGGTCCGCCGCGGCGGACCGTGCCCAGACAAGACCACGGCGAAGTTTCCGCCGCGAGGGGAGATGCATATGACGCCAGCTGAACGGGAACGCGCGATAGGCTACCTTCGCGAGACGCGCGAGAATCTGATCCGCTGTACCGGCGGACTATCACCCACGCAACTCCAATACAAGCCAGGGCCGGATCGCTGGTCCGTGGCGGAATGCCTGGAACACATCACGGTTACCGAGGGCTTTATCCTCGGCAACATCAATAAGGCACTGGAGCAGGCGGGCGCGTCATCCGCGTCCGGGTTCGGCGACGAAGGCGTCGTGAAAATGGTAGCGGATCGCTCGACGCGGATCAAAGGTCCGGAGATTCTGATGCCCACGGGGCGATGGCCGCACGATCGGGTTCTCGGCGAATTCGAGTCCGCCCGGAAGCGATCCGCCGATTTCGCCGCCACCACCGACACACAGCTTCGGCAGTATTCGTTCCCGCATCCATTGCTCGGCCCGCTGGACTGTTACCAGTGGTTGCTTTTGATTGGGGCGCACGGCGACCGCCACCGCCAGCAGGCGGAGGAGGTCATAGCCGACTCACGCTTTCCGCGGGCAGCTGCCGCGGGCTAGCGCGCCGGCATTATTAGAATTTCTCTAAAATCCTCGTACATCGTCCGCGATGGAAATCCCTGTCCTTGCGGCCAGTTGCGCCGCTCCCCTGTTGAGGTGGAAAATGGATCGAGCATTTTAGTTGCGCAGCTGCGTTGTGCTTCCATAGACTGTGCGTGGCTTACGCAACAGCGGGAAACAGCATCTAACAATGGACATGCGACGGACCCCAGCTCTCCAATGCGCAGTCTCAATTTTGTGCCTCGTCCTCATCGGAGGATGGAGTGCCGCGTTTGGCGCGCCTCCGGTGCGTCGCCACCATGCGCGCGTCGTCGAATCCGTTGACCCAGCCAAGGATGACATAACCATCAACGACGACCCGGTCGTTCGCGCAGTCGCCGTGGACGCGCTGGGCCATGAAAAAGGCTCGGTAGTCGCCGTTGATCCCACGAACGGCCGCATCCTTACTATCGTCAATCAGAAGATGGCGTTCTCCGCCGGGTTCGAGCCTTGCTCGACGATCAAGCCCTTCGTCGCGCTCGCGGGACTTCAGGAAGGCGTGATCACTCGCGACACGATGGTTCGAGTCGGAAATCGCCGATATATGGACCTCACCGAGGCCATGGCGCATTCGAACAACAAATTCTTTGAAGCGGTCGGTTCGCAGCTCGGCTTTGATCGGTTGATCAAGTACCACGAGCTTCTCGGGCTTGGCCAGCGAGTGGGCTACAACATTCCGGAAGAGCAGCCGGGGCATCTGCCGTCCTCGCCGCCGCTATTTGGCGGGGCCGCGCGCATGTCGAGCTTTGGCGAAGGCATCCGGATCACGCCTTTCCAGCTCGCTTCGCTGGTAGGAACGCTCGCCGAGGGCGGTGAGCAATTCTATCTGCAATATCCGCGCACTGACGAAGAGCGCCAGAATTTTCAGCCGCGCGTCCGGCAGCAGCTGGATATCGCGCCTTTGCTTCCCGATCTGCGCGAAGGAATGCTCGCCGCGGTGATGTACGGCACGGCCAAGCGCAGCTACGACCCCGATGGTGAACAGGACCTCGGGAAGACAGGCACGTGCAACGACGAGGGCGTGGGAGGACGCTTGGGATGGTTTGCGTCCTACGCGGATCAGGCTCATCCGAAAATCGTGATTGTCGTTCTGCTGCACGGCGGCAGCCGGATCATCAGCGGGCCGCACGCGTCGCAGATTGCAGGACGCATCTACCGCGGCCTTTACGCACGGAATTATTTCGCCGAGAGCAATTCGCCCCGCACCACGGAATTCGCCGCCTCGTCTTCTGGCTCCCGCTAGGCTTTATCACTCGAAATCACGCCCTTGCGCGTTGAGGTGTGCGCGGTGTATACGTCTGTCGCGGCAATTTAATTTGAAAATCCCGGGAGGCGTTCGCATGAGGCAGCGATTGATACTATTTGTGTTCCTGGTTTGTCTGGCGGGAATCGCATTTGTTCCCGCGCGCGCCTCGGCGCAGCAATCCTGCGAGAGCCTGACGTCGCTCCAAATTCCTAACGCTACGGTCGCATCGGCTACCGCGATTGATCCGCCGCCGGACCTCGCGATACCGCTGCCGCCCAGCCCGATCGGACCGGCGAGCAATCTGACCATCGCGAATTCTTTTTGCCGGGTGGTCGCATTCTCGACGCCGACCAGCGACTCGCATATAAATTTTGAGGTCTGGCTTCCGGTTACCGCGCGGTGGAACGGAAAATTCGAGGCGGTCGGCAACGGCGGTTTCATCGGACAGATTGGCTATAGCGCTCTTGTGGCCGCGCTCAATCGCGGCTACGCCACGGCGAGCACCGACACAGGCCATGCGAGCGGCAATGACGAGAGCTGGGCGCTGGGGCATCCGGAAAAACTGATTGACTGGTCGTATCGCGCGGTTCATGAAATGACCGTGGATTCGAAGCTGATCATCGCCGCGTTTTACGGCAAGCCGGCCAAACTCGCTTACTGGAATGGCTGTTCGACCGGCGGCAAGCAGGGACTCACTGAAGCGCAGCGCTACCCGGCCGATTTCGACGGGATTGTGGCCGGGGCGCCTGCGAATTACATCACGCATCTTCAGGCAGGCGGCGTGTATACGAGCTGGGTCCGACTCAAGGATGGAGAAAACGGCGCTGGTTTTATCCCGCCCGCAAAGTTTCCTTACCTGCACAAAGCGGTGATGGACGCGTGCGACGCAAAAGACGGAGACACGGACGGCGTCATCAACGATCCGCGACGGTGCAAGTTCGATCCGAAAACAATTCAGTGTCCGGGCGCGGATGGGGCGACGTGCCTGACCGCTGCGCAGGTCAAGACGGTTCAGCTGATCTATGCGGGCGCGAAGTACAACGACGGCAAGCAAATCTTCCCCGGATTCGAGCCGGGCAGCGAGCTGCTATGGGCGCCGGTGAATGCGCCGCCGGTGACGACCTCCATCGGCGTGGGATTTTTCAGGTATATGGTCTTTGACAATCCGAACTGGGACTTCACGACGTTCGATGTGGACCGCGACACGCGCAGCGCTGACCAGAAGCTGGGTTCCGTTGTGAACGCCATAGATCCGAACCTGAAAGCGTTTGAGGACCATGGCGGGAAAATGATCATGTATCACGGATGGGCGGACCAGGCGATCCAGCCGGAGAACAGCATCAACTATTACGAGAGCGTGGTCTCGGCGATGGGCGGCGCGCAAAAAACCCAGGAATTCCTGCGGCTCTTCATGGTTCCGGGAATGACGCATTGCCAGGGCGGCGCGGGGCCGAACAGTTTTGACGCGCTGACCATGCTCGAACGCTGGCGGGAAAATAACGCCGCGCCCGACAAGATGATCGCGGCGCATTCCACCGGCGGCGTCATTGATAATTCGCGCCCGCTTTGCCCGTACCCGCAGGCCGCGATTTATAAGGGCAGCGGCAATATCACCGACGCCGGCAATTACACGTGCGGCAATCCGAACCCGTAGAAAATCTGCTTCCAGCTGGTGTCTAATCAAATTGCAGAGCAGATGATTACTGCTTGCCTTTGCCGCGGTGAGGGCGTTTGATGGGGAGACTTTTCACTGCTTCCGCCACCGCTTTCTGGATTTTTTCGTCCAGCTGCTCGGCCGTCGCTTGATAGGCTTTGCGCGCCTCTTCCGCGATAGATGCGGATAGCCGCTCGATCGAGGCTTTCACGGCCTGTTCGATGGTTTCATGCAGGCTCGCATCCGACTTCGGGCGAATCAGGCTCAGGGTTTCGATGGCAGCCTCGGCCGCGGCGGCTTTCTCTTCTTGCGCAGCGGATTTCGCCTGCTGCATTGCTGTCGCGAGTTCCTCTTCATGCCCTTCGGCGCGACCCGCCATTACCAGAATTTCGCTCGCGTCCCATGAGGCCGTCAGCGTAACCGGGGCGGCTGGAGCCGGCGCGGGAACCGGCTGCGGTTCAACCGTCTCTTCCACGAATGGTTGCTCGCCGGGCAGGGGAAACCAATCCTCCGGCGCCGAAGGCGTGTCCCACACGTTCCCGGCCACTTCGAATTCAAGTCCGATGTGAAGGAGATCGCGCGCGTAACTCGGGCGCTGAACCCATATCACGTTGCCGGTGATGATGCGAACGGGGGCGCTTGGATTACGGCGCGGAATTTCCACGGTGACGATGGAGCCCTTCGGCACGTAATGCTTGGACTGATACTTGCAGCCGTGGCAGCTCACCATCACGGTGGTGGTGCGCTCGGTGAATGGTTCGCTCAGCGCGTCCACGCCGTGGACTTTGATAGGCATGGCCTGGACGACGCGCGTGCTGCGGCGCTTGTCCAGACCGGCAGCAGCCGCAGCCGAGGGCTTCGTCTCTCCGTGCTCCGGAGGATGGATTCGAGAGGTCGTTCGCTGCTCCTGCGGGTTCGGTCAACTGGGGATCGAGCAGGGCGTCGCGGCCCATAGAAAAATCGAGCTTTCCCGCGTCACCGCGCTTCCCAAGCACCTTCCGTTCTGGCCGAATACCGAATAAAAAGCATAGCACCGCTGCAGATCAACAAGGATTTCGTTTGGGGCAGCGCGTACAAAGAGTGACGATTCCCGCCCCGGGGAAGGGTTGAATCTAAGCTCGAATTGGCTCCGGCGGCCGGCGTTTCCGCATTGCGTTCCTTTGCTTCTCGACAGCCAGTTCGGGCGAAGATATTATCGGTAAGTGAGACTCGCGTTGGAGATGCTCTAGAATGACTGCCTTGCGCGCTTCCGTGCGAGCGGCTCGAAACCGGGCTCCGATTCTGATGTTACTGGCAGCTCTTTGTTTCGCGAGCCCTCGGACCTCCGCGCAGGCAACGACGCCGCCTGCGATCCCACCTTCTACTCCGTCCGCCGCGCAATCGGTGGCCACCGACGCGAAGCTCGATGCCGCACGGCTCATCGTCGGGGGCGACGTCGCGAAGCCGTTATCGCTTTCCCTGCAGGACTTGAGCGGATATCCCCGCAAAATTCTCAAGGTGATGAACGAACACGAGGGCAAAGAAGAAACCTATCAGGGCGTGCCGCTGGCCGAAATATTGAAGCGGGCCGGAGTGCCCCAGGGATCGGACTTGCGGGGCGCTGCCATGGCTACCTACGTTCGCGCCGAAGGGGCGGACGGCTACAGCGTGGTGTTCTCGCTGGCCGAGCTCGATAGCGGTGTCCAGGATTCGGATGTGCTTGTTGCCGACACGCTGAATGGCGAGCCGATCCCGGACAAACTGGGACCGCTGCGGCTGGTCGTGCCGCACGAAAAGCGCCCTGCCCGCTGGGTCCGCATGCTCCACTCGATCACCGTTGTGAAGGTTTCCCACTAGAATTCCCGTCTGCGCCGGTCGGGGCTTGCTTCCGCTTGACCGGGCTTGGTTCGCTGCTGCTCTGCGTAGGGAAAATTCTGGTGCTCGATGTGTGGCTACAGGACAAATCCGACCGGTTCGTGACGTTTATTATCCTGGGAATTTCGCTGTTGCTGGTTTCCTTCCTCTATACGCGCTATAGCGAAGCAATCAAGCGATATCTCTGAGTACCCGGTGGGGTAACGCGCTCGGAGCACACAGGCACATTTTCGCTTTTCTGTCGCGTCGCGGTTGAGTTACTCTGCAAACTCTCTGGCGGGAGCGTAGTTGGGGGCATCGGGAGTTCATGGCGAACCTTAGAAAACTGATTTTCTGGCCGAGTTTTGCGGTGATTGGCGCGGCGTGCCTCGTCGCGTCGTACCACGTGCGATTTAAGGCCGACCAGCAGTTTGTGGCCGAGGTGTCCACCGCGCGCGATGAAGCTCAGCGAATCGAGCGCGAGTTCGTGCAGTTCACGAAGCGGACGATGCCTTCGGGCCGCACTTTCGCGGCACTTCTGAACGGGCTGGGAATTGACTCACCGACCGCTGCTCGCCTGGTGGCCTCTGCACAGCCTGTTTTCGATCTTCGTCACCTGCGCGCGGGCAATGAGCTTTCCATCGGACGGTCCGTAATGGGCGAGCTGCGCGAGGTGCGCTACAACATTGATACGGATCGCGTCCTTTCGATCGCGCCGAGCGGCGACGATTTTCACTCCACGATCGAAACCATTCCGTCACATACCGACGAAGTAGGCGTAAGCGGCAAAGTGGAGGGATCGCTGTTTCAGGCGGTCACGGATGCCGGGGAAAAGCCGGAGCTGGCCATGCGGCTGGCTGAAATCTTCGGCTGGGACCTGGATTTTTACACCGACCCGCGCCCGGGCGACACATTCCGGCTGGTGGTCGAGAAAAAGATTTTCACGAATGGAGAGACGGCCGCGTACGGGCGCATTCTGGCCGCGGAGTATAACAACGCCGGCCACGCGTATCGCGCGATCCTGTTTCCCGGCCCTTCCGGAGTTCCCGTGTACTACACACCCGACGGAAAGGCGATGAAGAAAGCGTTCCTGCACTCGCCGCTGAAATTCGCCGCGCCGATCACGTCACATTTCAGCCTGCACCGGTTTCATCCAATCCTGAAGGAATACCGCGCGCACCTGGGAATTGATTACGGCGCGCCCACCGGCACGCCCGTGCAGACGATTGGCGACGGCAAAGTGATTTTCGCGGGGATGAAGGGCGGCGACGGAAATCTAGTTAAGGTTCAGCATACGAACGGCTATACGACCTACTACATGCACCTGTCGAAAATTCTGGTGCGCAACGGAGAGCGCGTGGAGCAGGGCCAGCGCATCGGACTCGTCGGCATGACCGGTTTGGCGACCGGGCCGCATCTCGATTTTCGAATCCAGCTCCGCGGAGAATTCCTGAATTTCGAGCGGCTGCCATTGCCGCCGTCGGACCCGGTTGCCAAGAAGGACTGGGATGAATTCGCCGCCGCGCGAGACCACGCGCTCGCCGAAATGCCTCCGTCGCCGGGGGAACGCCCCGCTTTAGCCCAAAACCAGTCGCTGACTGCTTCTTCCGCCGCACGCTGAGCTTTGCCGCGGGCCCACCACTACCAAAGCCAAATCGCATCCAGTTGAAATTATTTGACGCTGGATTTACGGACGTACTTCCCAGGTATCGCCTGCGTGGAGGAGCTTCGCGAGGTCTCCGGGTCCGCGTTTCGCCTGTACGTCACGAATCTGGTTGGCGATCACGTCTTCGTAGCGGGGGACGTCGCCCCACGCGCGGAGAACGCCGATAGGCGTGGGGAATCCCGGCCGGAGTTCCATCTGCGAAAGCATGAAGGCGTAGGACGGGCGCGGATCGTGTTCGTCGTGAATGTGCAAATCGCTTTCGGTGATGCCGTTGCCCAGCGCGACGATTTCGAACTCCAGGCCATTCAGACGTATGCCCTTGTCGCGATTCTTGCCGAAGATCAGCGGCTTGCCGTGCTCGAGCTGGACGACGTGCTCGCTGCGCGCGTCCTTTTCGGTGATTGTCTCCCACGCGTGATCGTTGAAGATGTTGCAGTTTTGCAGAATCTCGATGTAAGCCGAGCCTTTGTGCGCCGCGGCCTTTCGCAGCGTTTCCTTCAGGTGCTGCTGGAACACGTCCACCGAGCGCGCGACGAACGTCGCTTCCGCGCCGATGGCCAGCGAGAGCGGATTGAATGGGCGATCGGCGGTGCCGTAGGGAGTTGATTTTGTCTTCTTGCCGATTTCGGATGTCGGCGAAAACTGGCCTTTCGTCAAACCGTAAATCCGATTGTTGAACATCAGTACTTTCAGGCCGACGTTCCGGCGCAACATGTGAATCGTATGATTGCCGCCGATGGAAAGCGAATCGCCGTCGCCGGTGACGACCCATACCTCAAGATCGGGGCGCGCGACTTTTAGTCCCGTGGCAACGGCTGGCGCGCGGCCGTGAATCGTGTGGAAGCCGAACGTGTTCACGTAGTAGGGGAAGCGGCTCGAGCAGCCGATTCCGGAGATGATCACAAACTTCTCGCGGGGAATGCCAAGCTCGGGAAAAATAGACTGCACGGCCGCAAGGATCGCGTAGTCACCGCAACCCGGGCACCAGCGAATTTCCTGGTCGGTTTGAAAGTCTTTTTTCGTGTAGACCGGCAATGTGGCCGTGGTCATCTAAAGTCTCCCGCGCATTAGTCGAGCATCTCTTCGATCTTCTGCTCGATTTCCGATTGCTTGAATGGCTTGCCTTGAATTTTGTTGTAGCCCTGCGCGTCCACCAGAAACTTCGCGCGCAGAACCATCACGAGCTGGCCCATGTTCATTTCCGGCACGAGAATGCGGTCGTAGCGCCCCAGAACTTCGCCGAGATTTTTCGGCAGGGGATTCAGATGGCGCAGATGAACGTGCCCGATGCGATGGCCTTTGGCTCGCATAGTTTTCAAAGCGGCTGTGATGGGGCCGTGCGTCGATCCCCAGGCCACAATCAGCAAATCGCCAGAGTCATCGCCGGCGGGGACAACGTCCGGCACATCCTGAACGATCGCAGCCACTTTCGCGGCGCGCAGGCGGACCATTCGTTCATGGTTCAGCGGCTCGTAGTTGACGTTGCCGGTGACGTCCTGCTTCTCGAGACCGCCGATGCGATGCTCGAGTCCCGGAGTGCCGGGAATCGCCCATGGCCGAGCGAGAGTCTCCGGATTTCGGCGGTAGGGCTGGAAGCCTTCGGGATTCTTTTCGAAGTGCACCGGAATTTCGGGCAGATCCGCGACATTAGGAATAGGCCACGGCTCCGCGCCGTTGGCGAGGTAGCCATCGGAAAGAATAATGACGGGCACCATGTACTTGATAGCGATGCGGCTGGCTTCGAGCGCAACCCAGAAGCAATCGCCCGGAGAAGATGGGGCGAGAATCGGAATGGGCGCCTCGGAATTTCTGCCGTAGAGCGCCTGCAGGAGATCCGCCTGTTCTGTTTTCGTCGGAAGGCCGGTGGAGGGTCCGCCACGCTGAATATCGCAGATCACGAGCGGCAGCTCGACCGCGACAGCGAGGCCAAGGGCTTCGGTCTTCAGCGCCATGCCCGGGCCGGACGTGCTGGTGATCCCGAGAGCGCCGGCATAGGCAGCGCCGATCGCCGAGGTGATCGCGGCGATTTCGTCTTCCGCCTGAAACGTGATGACGCCGAAATTCTTGTAGGCGGAAAGCTCGTGCAAAATGTCGGACGCCGGAGTGATCGGATACGAGCCGAGAAACAGCGGAATCCCGGCCTTCTGCGACGCGGCCACAAAGCCCATGGCGAGCGCGGTGTTCCCGCTGATGTTGCGATACACGCCGGGCTTCAGCTTCGCGGGCGGAATCTCATAACTGATTTGAAAGGCCTCAGTGGCCTCGCAATAGCTATAACCGGCCTGCATCGCCAGGCGATTGGCTTCCACGAGCGCCGGCTTGCCCTTAAACTTGTCCTCGATCCAACGAATTGTGCCGTCCATCGAGCGGTTGTAGAGCCAATAGCACATGCCGAGCGCAAAGAAATTCTTGCAGCGGTCCACCGTTTTGTTGTCGAGGCCCAATTCCTTCAGCGCGGCGCGCGTCAGCTTAGTCAGCTCGACGGAAAACAGGCGATATCCGTCGAGTGAATGATCTTCGAGCGGGTTCGATGTCATCTGCGCCTTGCGCAGATCCGTTTCGCCGAAATCATTGAGGTTGACGATGAGAATCCCGTTCGGCTTCAAGTCGGGAAGGTTCATCTTCAGCGCCGCGGGATTCATGGCGATGAGAGCGTCCACGCTGTCGCCAGGCGTATAGACGTCGCTCGAAGAAAAATGAACCTGGAAGCCGCTGACGCCGGGTAGTGTTCCCGCGGGAGCGCGAATTTCAGCCGGAAAATCAGGGAGCGTGGCCAGATCGTTGCCGTAGATCGCGACAGTATTGGTGAACTGGCTTCCGGTGATCTGCATTCCATCGCCGGAATCGCCGCAGAACCGGATGACGGCCTGTTCACGAATTTCGCGCTTGCGCTCCGAAGGTCGAACCGAGGTTGTTGACATTGTTATGCGGTATCCCCACCCTCTTAGATGATCGAAGAGATGCTCGAGATGCCGAGCCTGCATTCCCCCGAGCGCAGGCGGCTGAAAAAGGCTCTCGTCTGGACAAAAGCGTAGCACAAACCGGAACCGTGGGCCACAGAGGCACAGAGACACGGAGGCAAAGAGGCAAGGATGCAGATGACATAGAGGGGATAGGGAAAAGCGCGTTCGTCAGGCGGTGGGTTTGCCGCGGGTGCGGAGGTAGGCCTGCAGGAAGTAAATTCCCATTCCGAGTCCGAAGACAGCCCAGAAGTAGCCGATATTCTTGGTGATCGTAAAGACAGCCATCGCTGCAGCGCCGCCCCACATGAAGAGTTCGCCGGTGAAACCGTCAAGCCAGTTTGGCTTTGCCCCACTGGCGGGAACTCGCGGTGTTGGTGATGGCAGCAGGCGCGGCACGGCGGCGAGATAACGCCGATAGCTTTCTCCTTGCGACTGAAGCAGGGTCGTTTCCTCACGGAGGATGAGGCGATACACCAGGATCCACATGCCGATGGAAATGACCAGGAAGCCGGAACGGCTGGCGAGCAATCCAACCCCGATTGCGAGGAGGAGATTTCCGAGATAAAGCGGATTGCGAACGTAACGATACGGGCCGTCGGCGACGAGTAGTTCGCCGTGAAGCGCTGCGTCGTGAACGATCGAGCTGTGCAGGTACGATTCCGCCCAGGAACGAATCAGTGCTCCGAGCGCGACGCTCAGGGTTCCAAGCGCGAAGAAAGCGGTGATGTAATGGCCATACCGCAATGAGTTTTCATTCGCATGGCCTGATACGAGCCGAGTGAGCGCGTCGGATGCGTTCACATGGTCAATGGAGTAGAGGAAAAAGCCGACACAGAAAATTCCGGCGATGGTCCAGAACCGCGCGCGGAATTCGATTTCGCTAGCCTGAAAACTCATGAACGATCTCCATTCAATTGCGAAATGCGGTACGAAGCGGGACCTTGAATTCCGTCTCCCTGATAATACGCATGCTTCGTGGAAAAGCTTTCAGGAAAGACATGCGCGCTTCGGCGCGGCTCACGACAAACCCGTTTTGCGTCGCCCATGACAGGTTGACGCGCGCCTTGGAGCGCGCTATCGTGCCACTCGTTTGGGTCCAAAACTAGGTTAGGTGGATATCCTCCCATGAAAGGAAAATTGCCTTTGTTCGCTGCGGTCATCTTTCTGGGCGCGGCGGGTGTCAACGTCGCCGCCGGCGCTCCGCTGCCTCAGTCTCAGGCGCCAGCCCCAGCTTGGGATGCATCCGCGATCAAGCCGTGCGACCGCGCGTGTCTGGTCGCAATCATGGACGGCTACATGAATGCGATCTTCGCACACGATCCCAAGGCGGTGCCGCCGTTGGCGCTGGATGTCCGCATGACGGAAAACACCGGGCAGATGGATGTCGGCGAGGGAATGCTCTGGCGATCGCATGTCGAGCCTACGACCTTCAAGATTTACATCGCTGATCCCGTGGAAGGTCAGGTGGCCCTGCAGACGCGCTTGAAAATCGAAGGGCGAAATGCGCTGGTGGCGGTGCGGTTGAAGATAGACCGCGGCAAAATCGTGGAGATCGAGCAACTCTGGGATCGAAACATTAATGACGCAGCGATCCCGTTGCTGACGACGCCTCGGGAGACCTTGGTGAACGACGTTCCGGCTTCGCAACGGAGCTCGCGAGAAGTTCTGATTCGCGCGGCTAATTCATACTTCGACGCGCTGGAGGGCGATGACGGCGGCATCGCGGCGTTTGCGGACGACTGCGTGCGTCACGAAAACGGCTATCAGACGGTCAACAATCCGCCGCCCGGAGGGCGCATGATGCCGGCGCCGATGTTGCCTGACCCGAACACCGAGCAGGGCAAGTCCATGCTCAAATTCAGCATGATGACGTGCAAACAGCAGATTGATAGCAAGACGTTCGCGTACATGAAGCATATCCGGCCGCGCAGGGCGCTGGTGATAGACGAGCAAAAAGGCCTGGTGGCCACGTTCCCGTTGTTCGTCCACGATGGGACCAGGCGCGGCGCCGCGCCCGACGCTCCTCCGGGCATGCTGCAGAATCTGGTGACCATGGAGACATTCGGAATTCGCGGCGGTCTGATCCACGAAGTAGAAGCCGCGCCGTTCGTCACGATTCCTTACGGGCTCGGCAATGGATGGACCGAAGGCTCGGGGCGCTAAAAAGATTCGAACATCGGGGGGTGAATATGCGAGCAAGGGCAATTTTGATTTGCGCGGTTTGTTGTCTGGCCGTGGCGATGATGGCGGGAAAGTTTACGCGGACGGTTGCGGCGGTCGGTCCGATTGCGACCGATTGCGATCGCGCGTGCCTTGAAGGGCTGGCCACGCAATATCTGGCGGCGCTCGTCGCGCACGATCCCAAAACGTTGCCGCTCGCGGCGGACGTGAAGTACACCGAGAACGATCAGGTGATGGATATCGGCGACGGATTCTGGGGCACGGTCTCTGCCGTCGGTAGCTATAAGCATTGCTTCGCCGATCCTGCCGCCGAACAGATCGGCTGCATGGTGACGATGCATGAGGGCGACCATATGCTCATCATGGGAATGCGCCTGCGCGTGCAGCTCGGCAGAATCACCGAGGTTGAAACGACGTATTACCGGCAGGGCGGCGGCGGTCCATCTAACATGGAAGGCTACGACAAAAGCACCGCGGAACCGATCTGGTTCGAGACGATTCCGGCAGCGAATCGCGTTTCGCGCGCGCAGCTGATCAATACTGCCAACATGTACTTTGCTGGACTGGAGAATAATGACGGGAAGGGCGTGTATCCGTTCGCCGATGATTGCGACCGCATGGAGAACGGAGTTCACACCACGAATAATCCGACGCTTTCGCCGAACGCGGCTTTCAATGCGTTTGGCATGAGCTGCATGGCGCAATTCAAGAGCGGCTACTACGCGGTGGTTACGCGAATTCATCACCGGCGTTTTCCGCTTGTGGATGAAGAGCGCGGCATCGTGTGGGCGTACGTGATCTTCGATCAGAACGGCACGGTGCACACCATCAAGCTCACGAACGGCCAGACAGTATCCATGGGAAATATTTTCAACCGGCCATCGAGTTTGGAAGTGACCGAAGCGTTCAAAATCACCGACGGTAAGATTCGCCGCATCGAAATGGTCGGATCGGGACTGCAATATCACCTGAATTCCGCGTGGGGCGGAATCAGCGATAAATAGCTTCTTCAAGGGGTCATTGTGAACAAGGGATCATTCATTAAAGCGGCGATGGCTGTACTTTCCGTCTGTGTCATCTTCATCGGTGCGGCAACTGCGCAAGCTCCCGCGCAAACGCAAACTCCGCCACCGGCGGCCGCGAATCTCTTTACCGGGACTGAAACCGGCATCGGCACATTCCAAACGCACTGCATGGGCTGCCACGGGAATCCGAACGTTCCGCAGGCGCCGGCGCCGGACGCGATCCGGCAGATGCCTCCGGAAAGAATCTACGACGCGCTGACCACCGGCTTGATGAAGCCACAGGGCGATAGCCTGACGGAAGATCAGCGAAAAATGCTGGCCACGTTTCTGAGCGGGCGGCCGCTCGGTAGTCTGAAGGAAGGCGACGCGAAGGATATGCCGAATCACTGCGCGTCGAATGCGCCGATGTCCGATCCGTCCGCCGGGCCCGAATGGAATGGATGGAGTCCTGACGGAATCAACTCGCGGTTTCAGGATGCGAAGGACGCGGGCCTGACGCCAGATCAGGTGCCGCAATTGAAATTGAAATGGGCGTTCGGATATCCGACGGGATTGTCAGCGTTCGGGCAGCCGACGGTTGTTTCCGGGCGGATTTTCGTGGGCAGCGATATCGGCTACGTCTACTCGCTCGACGCGCAGACCGGGTGCGTGTACTGGTCCTATCAAGCTAAAGGCTCGGTCCGCAGTGCGGTCAGCATCGCGCCCGTGAAAGGTCACGGCGCGACGAAGTACGCCGCCTATTTTGGCGATGCCCACGCGAACGTGTACGCCGTGGACGCGCAGACCGGCCAAGAGCTCTGGCTGACCAGAGTGGACGAACACTTCGTGGCGCGCATCACCGCCGCTCCCAAGGTTTACAGGGGCGTCGTATACATTCCGGTGTCATCTTCCGAGGAGTTTTCGTCGTCCAACCTAGATTATTCGTGCTGTACCGGCCGCGGAAGCGTGGTCGCGCTGGACGCGAACACGGGAAAACAAGTGTGGAAGACTTACGTGGTGGATAAGCCGGTGCCCGTCCGGAAAAATTCGAAAGGCGTGCAGCAATATGCGCCATCAGGCGGCTCGATCTGGAATTCTCCGACGATTGATGCGAAGCGCAACGCGATCTACTTCGGAACCGGCGACGGGCAGACCGAGCCGACTCCCGACACGACCGACGCGATCATGGCGCTCAGTCTGAAGATGGGGAAAATGTTGTGGTTCTATCAGGCGCAGGCGGGCGACGCGTTCATGGGTGGATGCAACGGCGACGCGAGGACGGACAACTGCCCGAAGGTCAACGGACCCGACCAGGATATAGGCAATTCGCCGATCCTGCGGGATTTGCCGGGCGGCAAGAGCGTTGTCGTTTTCGGAATGAAGAATGGGACGGTCACCGCGCTCGATCCGGACAAAAAGGGCGCCGTGCTGTGGAAAGTTCATGTGGTGGATATTCCCAAGGGGCAGGAGAACACCTTCGCTGCGTATCTGAATGGTGTCGTTTGGGGCGGCGCGGCGGACGACCAAAATGTTTACTACGGATTGCAGTCGGGCGGGATGGTCGCGCTGAAGTTGGCGACCGGCGAAGTCGCCTGGCGTGCGTCATTTCCCAAGCCGGGGGGCGCTCGCGTGATCAATTCGGCCGCGGCGACTGCGATGCCCGGCGTCGTCTTCGTGGCGGGATCGGACGGGAAGCTGCTCGCGCTTTCGACCGCTGACGGTAAAGTTATCTGGGAATACGACACCGCGCGGCCGTTCGAGACGGTCAACAAAGTTGCTGCGAGAGGCGGAGCAATTGCGTCCATCGGACCTTCGATCGCGAACGGCATGCTGTTTATCGGCTCGGGTTACGCCGTCACGGGGAGCAATTCAGGAAACGTGCTCCTGGCTTTCTCCGCTCAATAGGTTTCCACCCAAATGAGCTACGTCGAGAAAAACCTGATTCCCGGCGAGAAGCTCATATACCGCACAGGCGTTCATTGGAGCGTTCTATTTGGTCCCGCGATCATCGCGGCGATTATCGTTGTGCCCGCAATTGCGATTTTGGCGTTCCGCGACGAGATTGTCACAAAGGGAATATCCGTCAATGCTGCTGATATCGCGGCGGCCGTCTTCATCATTGTGGCTGTAGCAGTCTTCGGCTACAGCGTCATCCAGAAAAACGCCACGGAGATCGCAGTCACCGACAGGCGCGTGATAATCAAGACTGGAATGGCCAGCCGCCGGTCGCTTGAGATCATGCTGGCAAAAGTGGAGAGCATCGGAATTGACGAGACCTTGATGGGAAGAATGCTCGGCTATGGGACGGTAGTGATTCATGGCACGGGCGGCACGCCGGAGCCTTTCAGGAAGATCGCGCACCCGTCCGAATTCAGGATGGCGGTGCAGCATCAGGTTGACGTCGCAAAGAAATAATCGGAGCGAGTGCGCACATGCTGGTTAGCGAGTAATGACAGGCACCCCGCCGGCTGGCAGCTCGGTTCCCGCTCGGCATATCGCCGCCGTGGTGGTGGGCAACGCGCTTGAGTTCTATGATTTCCTGACCTACGCCTATTTCGCCGTGTACATCGGCAGGGCATTCTTTCCTTCGAGCGATCCTTCGGCAAGCTTACTGGCTTCTCTGGGCACGTTTGGCGTGGGGTTCATAACGCGGCCGATCGGCAGCCTGGTTATCGGAAGGATGGGCGATCGTCTGGGACGCAAGCCCGCGATGATTCTTTCGTTTTCGCTAATGGGCGTCGCGATCACGGGCTTGGCGCTGACGCCGTCCTATTCGACGATCGGATTTGCCGCACCTGTGCTCGTGATTTTGTTCCGGATGTTGCAGGGTTTTGCCCTCGGCGGGGAAGTCGGGCCAACGACGGCATTCCTGCTGGAGGCGGCGCCGCCCGAGCGGCGCGGATTCTACACCGCCTTCCAATCCTGGACTCAGAATGTTTCGATTCTGCTCTCGGGGATGGTGGGTCTTGAACTCGCAAACACGCTAAGCGAGCGGCAACTTCAGGATTTCGGATGGCGGATCGCTTTCTTGCTCGGCGCGGCGATTGTACCCGTAGGACTGTTAATGCGACGCAATTTGCCCGAGACGTTCCACGTTGCTGACGCCGCTGCCCGCGAACGTGTCCCGCTGCGCCCGTATCTTCCGCTGGCTGTCCTGGGTTTGATCCTGCTTGCGAGCGCGACCATTGGCTCTTACGTCCGGACTTATATGACGACTTATGCGATCGCGACGCTGCACATGCGTGCGAACGTCGCCTTTGCGGCGACGGTTGTGGTTGGTCTGTGCGGAGTTGCCGTCAGTCTTGTGAGCGGCGCGCTATCGGACCGCATCGGGCGTAAGCCCGTGATGCTGGTGCCCGCCATCCTGCTGCTGGTATTGATTCTTCCGGCCTTTTATCTGATCTCGCGCTACCGCACCACGGCCACACTATTGGGGGCGACAGCAGTGTTGACTATTTTGGCCGAGTTGTCGGCGTGCCCGATGATTACCTGGCTGACGGAATCGCTTCCGGAGGCGATCCGCTCCGGCGGAGTGTCAGTCATTTACGCCTTTTCAATCGCCGCGTTCGGCGGCACCACCCAATACGCTGTGACTTGGCTGATCAGGAAGACCGGGAATCCGCTCGCCCCCGCATGGTATTGGGCAGTGGCGACAATCGTTGGGGTTGCCGCCATCTGCGTCACGCGCGAATCCGCGCCGCGAAAGATCGCCAGGTCTGCGGTGTTTCCGGCTCAACTCGAGAAGCTCCCTAATTCGGCCGACTAGCCCCCGCCCGGAAACGTGTCGAATGGCCAGCTGTCCCACGGTACCATTGACTTTCGCTTTTGGTTCGCCTACATTCAAAGACGCTAGGACAGAGCTTTTGGGGGACTTTCGATGGCACTGACAAAACGTCAAAAAGAAGTTCTGAACTACCTGGTCGGATTCATCAACAAGAACGGCTACTCGCCGAGCTTCGAGGAGATCGCGCACGCGCTAAAGCTCACCTCGCTCGCGACGGTGCACAAGCATCTCTCGACGCTCGAAAAGAAGGGCTTCATCCGCCGCGGCTATAACCAGAGCCGCTCCATCGAAGTAACTCAATTGCCCAAGCAGGTGCGTGAGGAGATTCTCGACCGGCACGTGGTCGAGTTGCCGCTGCACGGCCGAATTGCGGCGGGACGTCCCCTGGAAGCGGTTGAAGAGAACGAGACAATTTCGCTGGCGGATTTCGCGCGCGGGCAGAATACGTTCGTGCTGCAGGTGAAGGGCGAGTCCATGCGCGACGATCACATCCTCGATGGCGATTACATCGTGGTCGAGCAGACGCAGGTCGCAAATCCGGGAGAAATCGTGGTCGCGCTCGTCGGCGAAGACGAAGCGACCGTGAAGCGTTTCTATCGCGAACCGGGCGGCAAGATCCGCCTGCAGCCCGCGAATTCGTCCATGGCGCCGATTATGGTTGCGGCGGCGGATGTGAAGATACAGGGCCGCGTTGTAGGTGTATTGCGGAAATACAGCTGAACGGCTAGTCGCAAACCCGCGCCATATTCTCTCGATTGGCGGAAGCATCCTGTTCATGCGCCTAAAGAAAGCTTGGAATTGGCCAGGAATCTGTTCTAGACTCTCGATCCCACGCCTTCAACCTCCAAAGATTTGCGAATGCAAATCGAAGCTGTCGTCGCGGTTCACGAAGCTCTCGTCTAGTAATGCAAGGGACACAGCTGTGCCAAATTGGGATTGGCGTCGTTCTCGCGGCGAACTATCTTAATAACCCCGGTCCGCATCCGATTAGCTGGTTCCGGCGCAATTAGGCCCAAGGAGGGTAAATGTGGGGAGACAAGAAGCCCGACGCTCCCGCTAGGACGCCGCTCCCGCAGCAGCCTAGAACGAACGTAGCATCTGGCAGTTCATCCTTTTCTGGGGAGGCAAAGACAATGGCACCTATGGATTCGTCGTATCCGGCGTCGTCGAGCGGCAGCGGTACAGCACGTCTCGGCGCCAGCCTGCACGTGAAGGGCGAGATTACGGGCAATGAAGACCTGGCCATTGACGGCAGCGTCGAAGGTTTGATCCAGCTGGAAGACCGCAAGTTGACGATCGGCGCAAGCGCGAAGGTTACCGCCGACGTAATCGCCCGTGAAGTGGTCGTGTACGGCAATGTGAAGGGCAATCTTCGGGCGCGCGACCGCATTGAGATCAAGAAAGACGGCTCGGTGGTCGGCGATCTGACGACGGCCCGGATCATGATCGAGGACGGAGCTTACTTCAAGGGCTCGATCGAAATTGACAAGGCCGGCGAAGCCAACAGCGACAGCCACGACCTCGAGAAGCCCGCGTTCACGCGGACGCCTCGCGCCGCGGCAACGACAGCCAGCTCGTCGGACTAAGTTACACGCGCTCAAACCAGTGGGCGGGTCGCACGACTGCGGCTCGCTGCTCGGTTCCCTTGTGGTGCGTCCGGACGAATCACGCCAGGCGTACGATGTAATCTCCGCCCGCCGATTCAAACTCCAATTTTTCCTCGCGCGAAAGCCATCCAATCGCCATGAAGAAAAGGCTTTGCGGCGCGTTCACCTCTTCCATCAAAGCTGCAAACGTGAGAGGTCCGTCTTTCGAAAGAGCGTCCCACACAGCACCTGCGGTTTCCCCAATTTGGTCGTAGCTCACGGTGCAAGCTCCCTTCAAAGTCTGGCTCTTAAATCGTTCCAGCCAGCAATAAGCGGCCGCCCTGCGGAGTAAACGGTCGAAGTTCTCGGGTTTTGATGGGCTCGGGTTAGCCAGGGAAATTAGAATCGAGCTCATTCCTGATGCTCCCGGTTGTGAGAATAGTTACGCGGTATTACATGCGGGTTAGAGAGCGGTAAATGCGTCGCCAAATTTTGTCAGTGCGGCGGGTAATCCAAATTTTCAGCAGCTGGGAGTCCCGTTAGCGTTCCGGTGGGAAAATCGTCTTCCAGTCGCGCTTCATGTCAATGACCGTCCAGCCTTTGGCATTGGCTTCGGTAAGTGCTTTGTCCAACCTGCCGAATGGGGATGCCTTGTCGTAAGCATACTCGCGCTCTGCATCGGTGTGATGGACTAACAAGAGCAGATGAGGCCCGCTTCCAGCTCCTGCCCATTCCAGCATCTGCAAATCCCCATCAGAGTTACCAACTGCTCCAACGGGGTGAATCCCGATGAACTTGTTGATGCCAACAGGTTTGCCAGGTCCATCGTCAACGAAGTCCAATGCCGGCAGAGTTAAGATCACTGGTTGCTTCCCGGTATCTACAAATTGGGTTTTCAGCGTGGATCCGACCACCTGGTCCGGCGGAATCCCGTAGATTGTTTCAGTCCATGGGCGCATGAATTCCACAGTGCCTCCCGATGCGATGAAAGTCTTGAAGCCATTGGCGCGAAGATAGGCCAGCAATTCGAGCATCGGCTGATAGACGCATTCAGTATAGGGCCGCTTGAAGCGTGGATGTTTGTGCGAAGCCAGCCAGTCCAGGACGATTTTCTTGTACTCGTCCGTGGTCACGCCTGCTTCCGAGGCAATCAAGATTTTCATCAGACCCGCATCCCCGGATGCAGCCACCGTCTTCATGTTTCCCTCGAGTAGGGCCTGGAATGGCTGCGTCGTCTTCCATTCCGGATGCTTAGGCGCGATCTGCTTCACCCGGTCGAAAGCAAACGCGAGCTGCGTATACATCGGCTGTTCGACCCACAAAGTGCCGTCGTTATCTATTGTGATGACGCGCTTCGGTACGGGAATAAAATCAGGGGCACCTGCGGTCGTAGTCTTTGTGACGAAATCAAGTATGGATTGTTTCGTTGGTCCGTTGTTCCACGAAGGAAGCGGGTCAGCCGGACTCGAAGTCTGCGCCGCAAGCCTCAGGGGTGTGAAGGCGACAAACAGAAGTACGAAGAGCAGGCTTCGGCGAGTTATTCTTGAGGCCGTAACTCTAAGCGTAGGTCGGTTCATATGAGCCAGTTTGCCAAATGCCTCCCTTTCCCCACGTCATACTTGCCGTCCCGGATTGACGTCAATCCTTCGGCATCATTCTTGCGATCGCCTGATCAATGGTAAAGCTTGCCGACTTGGCGCGCGGTGGGAACTCCTTGAAGCTCTCCAGCCACTTCGTGAGCAGGGGAGGTGCGACATACTGGAGTGGAATGTTCTCTATGAACCAGTCGTTGTATTTGAAACTCTCCTCTCCTCGCTCGAAGGGATCGGCGCGCAAATCGAAGAACTTGGGAAGCCGCATCGCCGACAACGGTTCCCGCCAGGTATCGAGGCCGGTACTTCGCTGCTCGGCAAACACAATCTTGAAGCGCCCGACACGCATCGCCATGCAATCGCCATCATCGCTCCAGTAGATGAAACCCTCGCGTGGGGACTTGTCCTCCTTGCCGGCCAGGAACGGCATCAAGTTGACGCCGTCGAGGTGAACCTTGAAGGTCTTGTCGCCGATCTTGTATCCCTTCTTCACTTTGTCTACTAGAGCGGGTTCTCCGGCGGCCGCTGCGAAGGTCGGGATGAAATCCTGAAGCGAGCAGATGTCGTTGATGACGCGACCGGGCTGGATGACACCGGGCCAACGCATGACGCACGGAACCCTCCATCCGCCTTCCCAGTTGGTGTCCTTCTCGCCACGGAACGGCGTGGCGCCGCCATCCGGCCATGACATCACTTCTGCGCCGTTGTCCGTCGTGAAGACCACAATGGTATTGTCGGCGACTTTTAGATCATCGAGCTTCTTGAGTAATTGTCCGACGTAGCCGTCAAGCTCGACCATGCCGTCTGGATAGAGCCCTAGCCCCGTCTTGCCGACCGAGGACGGCTTCAGGTGCGTGAAAACGTGCATGCGCGTGGGGTTGAAATAGCAGAACCAGGGACCACCCTGTTTCGTCTTCCAATCCATGAAGTCGAGCGCGGAGGCCAGGAATTCCTCATCCACGGTCTCCATACGCTCCTTGGGAAGTGGTCCAGTGTTCTCAATCGTTTGTTTGCCGACCTTGCCGAACTGGTCGTCCACTGTGGGATCGTCCTTGTCGGTTGCCTTGCATTTCAGCACGCCGCGTGGGCCAAATTTCTTTCGAAACGTCGGGTCTTTCGGATAGTTCGCATAGTAGGGCTCTTCCTCGGCATTGAGATGGTAGAGATTTCCGAAGAACTCGTCGAAGCCGTGTACGGTCGGCAGGTGCTCGTTACGGTCGCCGAGGTGGTTCTTCCCGAATTGGCCAGTGGCGTAACCGAGATTCTTGAGGAACTGAGCGACACAAGGGTCCTCCGCGCTGAGTCCGAGCGTAGCGCCCGGCGCGCCGACCTTGGTCAAGCCGGTGCGGATGGGCGACTGCCCTGTGATGAACGCTGCGCGCCCGGCCGTGCAGCTTTGCTGGCCGTAGAAATCCGTGAACAGCGCGCCCTCTTTGGCGATGCGGTCAATGTTCGGCGTCCGATATCCCATGACACCGAGGTTGTAGCAACTGACGTTGTACCAGCCAATGTCGTCGGCCATGATGAACAGAATGTTCGGCTGCTTGGTGGCCATAGAGCGACCCGTCCTTTCGATATCAAATCTTGGGCTGGCGCGGGTAGAGCCGACCTTCCGAACAGTCAGGCTAGGGGCCAAGCTCGGGCAAGCGCGGTTGCGCAAGCATGCACGAAATCCGCCAAAATGGCTGCGGATGCGCGTGGTTGCTAAACGTCTGATCCGGAGTGTCTTGCAGCCGTCAACGAGACAGGGGAGCCCATTTGGCTTCCCGAACCGCACGAAATTTCGGAGGGACTCCGGAATGTCGGAGTTTGCTTCGGATTTCGCGACAAGTTCCCCGAATCCTCATCAATGCTGTTACCGGGCAAATGAATTATTGAGGAAGCACAAATGCAGTAAACCCATGTATCAAGCTCATTCCAGAAACCAGCCTCGCCTTTCTCGCGCGTCGTACCGGAAACCCAAGCTAACTTGCCTTCCACTTCTTTGCCAACTGTTCAACGCTTGGATATGAATATGCTTCCACGAATGTGTGTTCCGGCGGCTGCAAACCGTTCGTCATCGCTGCTGCCAGCATTTCGACAGCTTTGTCCATCGTCAGAGAAGTCACGACCGTGGCGCACAATGCGCCCTGATCCACCAGCGGCCTGCTTCTTTCCGCAACTCCAACTCCGGCGCATGGCAGCGCCAGCCATTTCGCTCGTTCCTGTCCTGACGTAACTGTTTCAAACGCCTTTCTGGCTCCAGTAATGAAATCGGCGTTTTGCGAAACGATCAGTTGCGTGCCCTCGGGTCGCGGTCTCGTCAGATTCAGCCAGGAGGAGACCGCGTTACAAGCGCCCTCTGCTGTTGAGGCCAGCACTTTCAGGCTTCTAATTTCGACGTTCTTGGGTTTCGCGCCTTCCATGCCTTCGGATCTTTTGGTAGCCCACCAACTCATCGCCGGCCCTCGGAGATAGAGAACCGAACCACCGTTCGGCAAAATCGCGCCGATCTGCCGCCCCTGAATCCGGCCCACTTCCATGTGGTCCTGCGAGATCTGAAAGACCGGAACTTTGGGATTCTTGCGAAGCGCGCCGATGTAGTCCACATGCGCATTGCTGACCACCCAGCCGATTCCTGCGGCAACTGCCGCTTCGGCGACGCGCGGCAGTCCGGCAGCGCTCACAGGCTCGACGAGGATTCCGTCCGGCCGTGAGGTTTTCGAATGCACTGAATTGACGAGATCCTGGCCTTGAGCGACGGAGTCCATCTGCGCGCTCACGATTTCCAATTCCACGCCAAGACGATCCGCGGTGGCCTGGGCTGCGGTCGTTTGGGCGCGCAAATACATCGTGTCGCCGGGAACAGAAAGGACGAATTTCAATTTCCTCATGGGTCCGCCTACACGGGTAGATTACAACGTCCGCTGACGACAGCCGGCATTAGTGGCGAAAAGCCGTGCGTAGCAATCACCCCAAGTCCATGAAAACAGTCGCCGCGAAGGAACGAATGACTCGCGCCAATCCACGACTCTTCGTTGACAGATTTTGAGACCTAGCCTACACTTAGCGTTTGTCCTTAGACGGAAAGGTGTGACTGACGGTTATGGGTACGTATGTTCCAAAGGGCCGAGAGGCCGAAGCGCTGACGGTAGGGAAAGATTGGTTCGTGATTGACGCGAACGGGCAGGTGCTCGGTCGCCTGGCGACGCGCATCGCGCGAATGTTGATCGGCAAAGACAAGCCGACCTACACGCCGTTTCTTGATTGCGGCGATCATATCGTGGTCATCAACGCCGAACGAGTGAAGCTGACCGGTAACAAGATGGATCAGAAGATGTATCGGCACCACAGCGGCTGGCCCGGAGGCTTGAAGGAAGTCTCCATCCGTGCGCTGATGCAACGCCGTCCAGAAGAGGTACTCCGCGAAGCGGTGCTTGGAATGTTGCCGAAGAACAAGCTCCGCGCGCGTCGCGCCAAGAAGCTGCGTGTCTATGCCGGAAGTGAAGCGCTCGCCCGCCACGCCGGACAGAAGCCCCAGCCGCTCGCGCTGTAACCTCGCGAACAGGGTATTGATTTTTTTCGCGCCTCGCGGAGAAGTCCGCGAAAATCGCATTCGAAGGCGCAAATCGTTATCTCATCGAAGTAGGAGGAAATTTGAGTTCAGGACCGAATTCGTTGGCGGAAGCGGCAAAGAAGCACTTCTACGGCACGGGACGCCGCCGGGAATCCGTGGCGCGCGTGTATATCAAACCGGGGCCGGCGCTGTTCACCGTGAACAAGCGGCCCGTGGACGAATATTTTCGCAACGTCGCGTGGCACACGGCTGCCGTTGAGCCGCTGAAGTTCACGCAGATGCTCGACCAGGTAGAGGTCAGGGCGCAGGTCAAGGGCGGCGGCGTAGGCGGACAGGCTGGAGCGGTGCGCATGGGAATTGCGCGCGCGCTCGCGAAGCTGAATCCGGAGCTTCGTCCGGCGCTGCGCAAGAATGGCTTTCTGACCCGCGATTCGCGCATGAAGGAACGCAAGAAGTACGGACAAAAGGGCGCGCGTCGTCGCTTCCAGTTCAGCAAGCGGTAGTCTGGATCAAGAAGTAAGCACCACCGGTTCGGTCCGAAATGGCTGAACCGAATTCACGGCCGGTAAGATACCGGCAGAAAAGGATGCTGTCCCGGTTCGCCGGGATCCTAAGCATCCCTTCAATGAGGAGGTATTTTGGGAGTCGAAATTACGATGAAGGAGCTTCTGGAGGCTGGAGTTCACTTTGGCCACCAGACGCGGCGCTGGAATCCGAAGATGAAGGAATACATTTTCGGAGAGCGCAATGGAATCCACATTATTGACCTGCAAAAGACCTTGAAGCTTTTCCGCGAGGCCGCGCGCTACGTAGCCGAACAGGCGGGACAAGGCAAGAGCGTCCTCTTTCTGGGAACGAAACGCCAGGCGCAGGAAGCGATCGCCGAAGAAGCGCAGCGCTGCGGAATGTTCTACGTGAACCACCGCTGGCTCGGCGGCACGCTCACCAACTGGGCGACCCTGCAAAAATCCATCAAGCGATTCAAGCTGCTGAAGGCGATGTCCGAAGACGGGCGCATGGCGCAATTTTCGAAGAAGGAAGGCGCGCGCCTGGATCGCGAGCTGAAGCACCTGAAGCAGAATTTTGCGGGCGTCGAGAACATGACCACGCCGCCGGACACCATGTTCGTGATTGACCCGAACGCGGAAGTGATCGCCGTGCGTGAAGCGCGCCGGATGGGCATTCCCGTGGTGGCGATCGTGGACACAAATTGCGATCCGAACTTGGTTGACTGGGTCATCCCCGGCAACGACGACGCTTTGCGCGCCATTCGATTGTTTACGTCCAAGATCTCCGATGCGGTCGTTTCTGGCCGGCAGTCGTTCGAGCAATCGCAGATCGCCGATCAGAAGGCGGCCGAGGGCGTGGGCGGCGAAGACGGACCGGAATATGTGGACACGAGCGCGTACGAACAATACGAGAAGCAGGAAGGCGACTTCGTCGAAGGCGAGCCAGTTGCCGCCGAAGAGGCAGCGGCGCCCGTGACCACCGAAGAAGAAACGCCCGCTAAGTAGCTGCCGAGCGGTTCCACACACCCCAGGTCCGGCCGAGCCGGACCGATGAAAATAAGCGAAAAGGAAATGAGCGCAACCATGGCGACAGGAACCGGACCCGGGAACAGCGGCCCGTCCGCACAACTCGTGAAGGAACTGCGCGACCGCACTGGCGCCGGCTTCGCGGATTGCCGCGCGGCGCTGGTCGAGGCCGCTGGAGACATCGAGCAGGCAATCAATGTCCTGCGCAAGAAGGGACAGGCAGCGGCCGCGAAGAAAGCGCAGCGCGCGACGTCGGAGGGGCTCGTTTCCTGCTACATCCATGCGGGCGGGAAGATTGGCGTGCTCATCGAGATCAATTGCGAAAGCGATTTTGTGGCGCGCACCGAGGATTTTCAACGACTCTGCCACGATGTCGCGATGCACATCGCCGCGCTCGATCCACGATTTCTCCGGCGCGAGGACGTGACCCAGGAAACGCTCGACCGCGAGCGGGATATCTATCGCGATCAAGCCAAGGCCACTGGAAAACCCCAGAACGTGATAGACAAGATCGTTTCCGGCAAGATGGAAAAATTCTACGAAGAGAACTGCCTCTACGAACAGCACTTCATCAAGGATGAAGGCACCACGGTGAAGGAGCTTGTGGATCAGGCCATCGCCAAAGTCGGCGAAAACATTACCATCCGCCGTTTCTCCCGATTCAAGGTCGGCGAGATGGATGGCGCTGCGCCTGCCGGTACCGAAGAGCCGGATGCGTCGGTACCTGCTGTGAAGCCGTAAGCCCGTCATTTTCTCGAAATCAAAGTAAATTGTGAGAATTGCGCGCTGATCTGCGCGCGACGACAGCCGTCACGGGCCGCCGATTCTCTGCTAGAATGCCCGCGAGAGAGGGGCCCATCCGGACGCGATGAAAAACCCAAACAAGAAAAGCGGAGCGGCAACAACCGGAAAGAAGCCCGTTTTCAGCCGCATTGTAGTGAAGCTTTCGGGTGAATCGCTTTCGGGTCCGGACGCTTTCGGCATCCACGCGGATACGATTCAAGGCATCGCGCGCGAGGTCAAGGCCGTTCACGATCTCGGAGTGGAAGTGGCGCTTATCGTGGGCGGAGGCAATATTTTCCGCGGCGCACGCCAGCACGGTCTCACGATTGATCGCGCCACCGGCGATTACATGGGCATGCTCGCCACCGTCCTCAATGGCCTCGCGATGCAGGACGCGCTCGAAAAAGCTGGCTGCCACACGCGGTTGATGAGCGCGATCGAAATGCATCAAGTCGCGGAGCCTTTTATCCGGCGTCGCGCGGCGCGGCACCTGGAGAAAAAACGTGTCGTGATCTTCGCGGGCGGCACGGGCAATCCCTATTTCTCCACGGACACCGCGGCGGCGCTTCGCGCCATGGAAATCAAGGCGCAGGTGATCCTGAAAGCGACTCGCGTGGACGGGATCTATGACGCCGATCCCGAAAAGGTCAAGACGGCGAAGAAATTTGAAACCATCACTTATCTGGACGTCCTGCAGAAGGGGCTCTCCGTGATGGATTCCACGGCGATTTCGCTCTGCATGGACAATAAGATGCCGATCGTCGTATTTAATATGAACGTACCCGGGAACCTGAAGCGCGTGGTGGTGGGCGAGCGGGTTGGTTCGACCGTCACTGCTTAAAACTTTGGATTGCGGAGGCCGACTTTTCGATGAGCACGATTGGCTCAAGCAAAGATGCTCTCGCTCAAGCGAAGATACGGATGGAAAAAGCCGTCGAGGATTTCCGCAAGGAGCTTGCGAACGTCCGAACCGGCCGCGCCAACTCCGCGGTGCTCGATAGCGTCCGCGTGGATTATCACGGCACACCAATGCCGATTAACCAGCTCGGCGCGGTGAATGTGCCCGACCCGATGACGATCGTAATCGCGCCCTGGGATCCCAGCGCGGTTCCTCTGATTGACAAGGCGATTCGCATGGCCGATCTCGGCCTGAATCCCACGAACGACGGCAAAGTGGTGCGCGTGCCGATTCCGCCGCTCACCGAAGACCGCCGCAAGGATCTTGCCAAGCACATTCACAAGGTGCTCGAAAATCATCGCACCGCGATTCGCAGCGTGCGGCGCGACATTAAAGAAGCCGTCGAGAAGCTCGAGAAGGAAAAGAAAATCAGCGAGGACGACAAGAAGCGCTCTCTCGACGAGCTCGAAAAAGTCACTCACTCCGAGACGAAGAAGATCGAAGACCTCTCGGCCGCGAAAGAGAAAGAAGTCCTTGAAATAAAATGACGACCCGACCGGGGTCGTCATCCCGAGGCGAGCGGTTTTGGCTCGCCGAGGGATCCCTCTTACCTTCGTTTCAGAGCTTCACCCGGTGAGCGAATCATGATCGAAGCCCGCCCCAGCAGAACCGCGCTGCGCGTAGCCATGCGGCGCGCAGCTCATCAACTCTTCGACAATCCGAAAGTGCTCGACGATCCGATCGCCATGCCAATCATCGGGCTGCGGGCGGCGGAAAAACTGAAGACGGAAAGCCCCGACGCGTTCGGCAAGTTCGGCCTGGGCATTCGCGCGTTCATGGTCGCGCGCAGCCGATATGCCGAAGAAGCGCTGGCGCGTTCGATCGCCCGCGGAGCCACGCAATATGTGATTTTGGGCGCGGGCCTCGACACATTCGCTTACCGGAATTCTTACGCGGAGTCGGCCCTCCGAGTTTTCGAAGTTGACTTTCCTGCTACCCAGGAATGGAAGCGGCGAAATCTGAAGGAAGCGCAGATCGCGATTCCGTCGTCGGTAACTTACGCGCCAGTGGATTTCGAGCATCAGACGCTCGCGGAAGGGCTCCGTCTTGCGGACTACGATTCCGCGAAGCCCACTTTTTTCTCGTGGCTGGGCGTCACGATGTACTTGACCGACGCCGCCATCACCTCGACATTCGGTTTGATAGCGTCCACGCCTCCCGGCGGAGGAATCGCATTGGACTACGCGATGCCCATCGAGTCTATGAGCTTGCTCGGCAGATTGGCGCTTCGAGTGTTGATGCGCCGCGTGGCTGCTGCCGGCGAGCCGTTCCGTACTTTTTTCGATCCGCCTGCGCTGAAGGCACGGTTGCTTGACCTCGGTTTTCACGGAATCGAGGATCTGGGCGCCGACGAAATCAATGCGCGTTATTTTGCCGGTCGCTCGGACAAGCTCCGGGTCGTCGGCCGCCTCGGCAGGCTGATGAGTGCGGAGATTTAGCGAGGGTGACTCACCGCAATCCGGCGGTTACTGCGCGTGCGCGTCGTCCGCCGGAATCAGAATCAGGACGCAGTCGCCGCTTGTTGTAGTGCACACGAGCGTTGCGCGGCGAATGATCTTTACCGGTGTCGCGTTCGGGAACATCTCTCCGTAGTCAATCGTCCGCAGCTTTTCCGCGATTGGGCGCAGCGTTTCGCTGCCCGAAATGAATCGCACAGCGTCCGCGCTCGCCGTTTTCTCGCCGGGCGAAAGCGCGACAAAGAAATCGGCCTTCGCATCCTCACTCAGAAGTTTCCCGGCAGGAATTGTGCGAAGGGCCGCGAGTCGGGGGGCTGCTTGGGCGACGAGATCATCTATCTGAGAATTTCCGCCTAGCAGGAGCGTGAACCTTGCGCGCGTTTCGGGACTGGAGTGCGGCGCCGCCAGCGCCAGCGCGTACATTTCAATCGCCTGGTCCTTTTCGCCGCGCCTCTCGTAAATCTGCGCGAGATGATCGCCGATCTCGCCATTCTGATCGAGCAGCCACGCCGCGCGAATATATCGCCCCGCGATTTCGAGATCGCCCTTCTGGAAATGGACCCAGCCGAGCGTGTCCCAACGCGCCGCGAGGCTCGTGACCTCGCGCAACTGACCTGGTGTCACACGCTGCAAGTCAATCTTGCCAATGCTCGCCGCGGTTGCGTTGACGGCTGATTCCGCGTACCCCTGCGCTTTGTCGAGTTCGAACTTGGCCTCCGCGAGGTCGAAAGCGATGTCGTTCCAAATAGGCGGCGTCGGAGACAGCGTCGCAGCTTTCTCAAACGCAACGATCGCTTTTGCCTGATCGCCGGAATTCAAGTATGCCCGACCGAGGCTGACGTGCAGCTCCGCATTCTCCGGCGCAAGAATCGTGGCCTTGTCGAGTTCGAGCGCGGCTTGCGCGTACTCGTGCTGCGCCAGAAGAATCTCGCCAAGCGCAGCGTGTGTCGCCGCATCGAGCGGATTGATTTCAACCTGTTTCCGGAAAGCGGCGGCCGCTTCGGTGTCTTTGTTCAGCCGTTCGAGCGCAAGGCCGAGATAAGCGTTCGCGTGTTCATCGGACGGATTGAGTTGCAGCTGCTTTTGAAATGCAGCCGCCGCTTCATCGAGTTTTCCAGTTCGCAGATACGCGAGGCCGAGGTCGTTCCAGGCCTGCTTCTGTTTCGGATCGAGCTGAACCGCGCGGCTGAAGAGCGGAATTGACGCGGCCGCATTGCCCGCGTTCAAAGACGCGAGGCCGGCTTCGACCAGATCGTCCGCGGTCGCAGACCACGGAATCGTTGGTTCGCCCGTCGCGGTATTGATCACGACGAGCGCGCGATTTTGATCGGCGGCAACAGCCCGCGCAAACTCGCGGTAGTCGTCCACGCGCGCGGCAGGCACCGTGCGCATTCTGAAATCGAGCGACCTTTCGGCCGTAACCGTACCTTCGGCGAAGTGATAGCTCGATTTGAACTCCGCGTAGTCGCGTGCAATCGAGACAGAGGCCGGCGGCTGCGCCGTGTAGATCGGCGGCAAGCCGAGCTTGAGTTTTACGGTCACGTCGAGCGGGCTGCCGAGTTCGATCGGCTTCGCAGCATTCTCCGGCGGATCCGGCAGGCCGATGGCGAGTAGAGGCAATGGCGTATTTGCCCGCTTGCTAGACCAGTCCAGGAAATTCGACTGCGTGAAATCAATATCCAGCTGGAAAGGGTCGTGCGTGCTCGTCGGATCGCCCGGCTTTACGTCGGTCACTTCGCCGTGAATTCCATCGAGCGACAAAATCGTCTGGCCGAGATCGTTCCACTGCGCTTGCGGAGTGCGGTGAAATGCGAGGCGCAACACCAATTCCGTGTCGCCGCGCATCGCGTAGTGCGCGCGCGCCACCAGCTTGCCGAGATCGCTCACGTGGCCATCAATGTCCACTTGCTGCGTCGAAACAAACGGCGGATCGGACGGCGTCACCACGAGTTTACCTGCGCCGTCCGCCGGAACGAGTAGTGCGGACTTGTCGCGCAGGGGTGACGCGAGCAGCCGGAACGGCGCCACTTCCGTGGTTGTATCCATCCAGATGAGTCCGCTCCCAAGCGGCATCGCCGTGATCACGTGGTCGAATTGCGCGGGCGATGGCGCGGATATGTCGAGCTTGCGCGTGTAGGGAATTAGTACAGCGTCGGATGGAATCCCCGCGGCCTTGAGCATCGCTGTCAGCAGAACGTGTTCGTCCGCGGAGTCGCCGTACTTGTTCGACAAAACCTCGGCGGCGAAGTGCGGCTGCCAGCCACCCTGGCCAAGCGGCAATTCCACGTTGCGGATATTTGTCGAAACAAAGTCGTAGAGCGCTTGAATCTTGCCGAGCGCGTCGGATTGACCTCGCGTCAATTCTTCTGTCTTCGCGCGGATCTCCGGAGTTGGCTCGCTGCGGCCCTGCTCGAGTTTCGCGTACCAGCGGGCCACCGTTCCCCAATCGGCGAATGTGGTGAGTTCGACGTCAGGGGATTTCGATTTCACCTGCTCCGCTTGTTTATCCGAGGAATCGCCAGCCGACATTTTAAGATGGGCGTGTTTCCACCGATAGATAACGCGTCCACCTGCGTGGTAGGTTTCATACGGCGAGCTGGAGGACGATTTCAGAATCACTTTGCGCGTTTCCGGCACGCTGATTTCCAGGCGCTCGTCGCGCACGATGGCGCTGTCGAGAAAAGTGTGCGCGTACCAGAATTCTCCGGCCGCGAACGCGGATACGATGCGCTTCGCGATCTCATATTCGAGCGTGTCTCCCGGCGCCAGTGGTGGGACGGCGATATGTTTTTCCTTGTAGTCCGCATAAGCGGGGGCGTCGCGCACAGTTGGCGCGACCACGTCGGCCGCTGCATCAGAAGCGCCGTTAACGATCGTGCCGTCGGCCTTATGCACGCGCACGAGTCGAACGTCCATTTTTTCGTTTGCTGAGTCGTACCGGAATACGAGCTCGTGCAACTGCTGAGCTCCCGCCTCGCTTTGCACCCGCACGCGAACCGCGAGATCTTGTTCGCCGGTGCCGTCGTTTTCAAAGCGCGCGGCTGTGGCGTAGCTTTCGATGACGAAAGGTTCTTGCGAATATTCCGCGGAAATCTGATTTGGGAGCGAGTTCACATGCTGCGGGCGAGGCGGTGGGGCCGCAGATGAAGACGGCTCGCCTTGCGCCCCCGTCACCGCGGGCACGCTCAGCAAACAAAGCAGAATCACCCAAAAACGGCTCATTCACGCTCCCCGTCGAGAACCAGCGCCCCGAAGTTTAGGTTGGATGCCGGTGGGCGTAAAGGGCTGATGGCGAGACAGTTGAGGAGTTTCCAAACCTCGGGAGACAGCGCTGGCGTGCCCGGTGGCCATGATGCACATGGTTCTAGTACCCATAGAACATCCGCGTGTTCTACGTAAGTTATTCATTATGAATAATATACGCAATTGCCGCTAAATTCTGCGCGACTCCTTAACCGGCCGCACCGAGTCAAAATTGAGATCGGCGGTGAACCGAAACGGGTCGGGCGGCATCGAATTACCAAGGTCCCGGAGCGAAAGTTTGCCGAAGTCGCGTATTGTGCACCTCCGAGGATGTCGAAGTGGCGAAAGGCTTTGCACGCCGATTTCCACAGACGTATCGTGTTGACAAGTTTTGTTGTTTTGCCTATACTCTCGCGGTTGTGTTGGAGGCCTTCGGGCCTGGTGGTGAAAGGGAAGTCTTCCGGCCCCGGAACAAAGAATCAAGGAACGGGGCATGTGAAGAGCGGCCGAAATGGGGCGCCAGCCCCGCAAAGCCGTGCGAGCCTCTCCGCAGTAATGTAGATGCAGTTCACTCCTTGGGGTGAAGCGTCAACGCGGAGTACCTGGTAGCTCCTTCAGGTTTGGCGACCTTTTCTGTTCATTCACCCGCAGAATTCTGCGCGGGTAGGTTTGGGCTGCGCGGAAATTAGACGGCGCGCGACGTCTGAGGAAAAGTGTCGCGCAATGTTTGAGAAATCACGGGGGGATTAGTGCCGACGTTTTCACAATTGGTGCGCCACGGGCGCGAGAAAATCCGGACGAAGACGAAATCGCCCGCACTCGAAGGATGTCCGGAAAAGCGCGGCGTGTGCGTTCGCGTTTATACCCAGACGCCGAAGAAACCAAATTCCGCGCTGCGAAAAGTGGCGCGCGCGCGGCTGACGAATAGCGCCGAAGTGACTACGTACATTCCCGGTATCGGACACAATTTGCAGGAGCACTCGATCGTGCTGGTTCGCGGCGGCCGCGTGAAGGATCTGCCGGGCGTTCGCTACCACGTGATTCGCGGCACGCTTGACGCTGCAGGAGTGGAAAATCGCAAGCAGGCGCGCTCGAAATACGGCGCGAAGCGGCCTAAAGCCGCACAGAAATAACAGTTCATGCAACAGTGGGAGAAAGTATAGATGCCACGTAAAGGATGGGTTCTTCGCCGCAAGATTCCGGGCGATCCGGTCTATGACAGCGACCTCGTGCAGAAGTTTATCTCCAGCATGATGTACGACGGCAAGCGCTCGACCGCGCAGACGATTTTTTATCAGGCGATGGATCAGGTCGCGAAGAAGACGAACGACGATGCGTTCAAGCTGTTTAAGAAGGCCATCGAGAATTGCAAGCCGACGCTGGAAGTGAAATCACGACGCGTGGGCGGCGCGAACTATCAGGTTCCGGTAGAGGTCAATCCCTTCCGGCGGCAATCGCTCGCGATCCACTGGCTGGTTCTCTATTCGCGGACGCGCTCCGGCAAGACGATGACCGAGAAGCTGGCCGAGGAAATCATGGACGCCGCGAACGGTCGCGGTGCAGCAGTGAAGAAAAAAGAGGACGTGCACCGCATGGCGGAGGCCAACAAGGCTTTCGCGCACTATCGCTGGTAACAGAGACGAAAACTCAAATGGCACGCCAAGTACAACTCGATCAGATCCGCAACATTGGGATCATGGCTCACATAGATGCAGGGAAGACTACCTGCACCGAGCGCATTCTTTTCTATACCGGCGTCACCTACAAAATCGGCGAGGTGCATGAAGGCACCACGGTAATGGACTGGATGGAGCAGGAGCGCGAACGCGGAATCACCATCACTTCCGCGGCGACCACTGCTTCCTGGAAGCGCTTCGACAAGAGCTATCGCATCAACATCATTGACACGCCGGGCCACGTGGACTTTCACGGTCGAAGTCGAACGTTCGCTTCGCGTGCTCGATGGCGCCGTCGCGGTGTTTGACGCCGTCGCCGGTGTGCAGCCGCAGTCAGAGACGGTTTGGCGCCAGGCGGACAAGTACCGCGTGCCGCGAATCGCCTTTATCAACAAGATGGACCGCATCGGCGCCGACTTCGAGCATTCCATTAAGACTATGCGGCAAAGACTTTCCGCTCACCCTGTGGCAATTACCCACCCCATCGGACGCGAAGACAATTTCATCGGCATCATTGATTTCATCGAAGAGCGCGCCATCATCTGGAAAGATGAGACTCTGGGCGCGGAATACGAAGTTCTCCCGCTTGAAAAACTGTGGGACGCGGAGTTTCTGAAAACGCGGCCGGAAATCCAAAAGGCCGTTACCGCAGCGGCGCTCAGCCCTGAATTCTACAAGGAACATCGCGAAAAGGTGGTCGAGTACATCGCCGAGCACGACGACGCTATCCTCGCCAAGTATCTCGAACAGCACAAGCTCGAGCCGGCGGAGCTGCGCGCTTCGCTGCGCCGTTCCACGATCGCTTTGAAACTCGTTCCGGTGATCGCGGGTTCTGCGTTCAAAAATAAGGGCGTGCAGTCACTGCTCGATGCGGTCATTGATTATCTGCCGTCGCCGATGGATGTTCCGCCGGTCGAGGGCACCACGCTCGACGGAAACGAAGCGGAACTGCGCCGTGCCGCGGACGACCAACCGTTTTCTGCGCTGGCTTTCAAAATCATGACCGATCCCTTTGTCGGCCATGTGACCTACATTCGGGTCTATTCAGGCGTGCTGAAGACCGGGCAGTCAGTTTTTAATTCAACCAGAAAAGTACGCGAACGCATGGGCCGTCTGCTGCGGATGCATGCCAACAAGCGCGAAGAAATCGAATCGGTGGAAGCGGGTGACATTGCTGCATGCGTCGGACTGAAGAACGTAACGACCGGCGATACGTTGTGTGATGAAGAAAAGCCCATCGTCCTCGAAAACATTGATTTCCCCGCCCCCGTCATTTCCGTAGCGATCGAACCCAAGACCAAGGTTGATCAGGAAAAAATGGGAACCGCGCTCGGAAAACTTGCGCAGGAAGATCCTACCTTCCGCGTCCACACCGATCACGATACCGGTCAGGTTCTGATTTCCGGAATGGGCGAGCTGCACCTTGGAAATCATCGTGGATCGCATGATGCGCGAATTTGGCGTGCAGGCCAATGTTGGCCGGCCGCAAGTCGCCTACCGCGAAACGATCATCAAGGCCGCCGAAGGCGAGCACAAGCACATCAAGCAATCGGGCGGACGCGGGCAGTATGGCCACGTGAAGCTGATCGTGCAGCCGCTGCCGGGCGCAGGGCACGAGGACATGCATGATTTGTCCACGGACGAGCTCGACGAGCTTGCCAAGCAGGTTGCTGGCAAGGGCGGCAAGTGGCGCTTCGACAAGGAACATCGCCTGCTGTTCATTGACAAGCTTGTAGGCGGTTCGATTCCCCGCGAATTTGTGCCTCCGATTGAAGCCGGAATTAAAGAGGCCATGGATAGCGGCGTCCTCGCCGGCTACGAAATGGTGGATGTCGCCGTCATGGTGATTGACGGCAGCTATCACGACGTGGACAGCTCGGAAATGGCGTTCAAAATTGCCGGCTCGATGGCGTTCAAGGAAGCATGTCGCAAAGCGAGCCCGAAGCTGCTCGAACCGATCATGCGCGTCGAAGTTGTGGTCCCGGAAGATTACATGGGTCCGGTAATCTCCGACCTGAACTCGCGGCGCGGACAATTGCAGGGCCGGGAATCGCGCTCCGGAAGCGAAATTATCAACGTGCAGGTTCCGCTGGCCGAGATGTTCGGCTACGCAACCGACATCCGCAGCCGAACCCAGGGCCGCGGCAGCTTTACGATGCATTTTTCGCATTACCAGCAGGCGCCGCCAAATATTTCCGAAGAAATCATCGGCGCCGTAAGTGGTGTGAAGGCCAAGAAGTGAACAACTTGAATATCAACTTCAATTCGGAACGAAACTAGAGCGGAGCGAAACATGTCGAAGGAGAAATTCGAGCGGAGTAAGCCGCACTTGAACGTGGGGACGATCGGACACATTGACCACGGCAAGACGACGTTGACGGCGGCGATCACGAAGGTGCTGTCGAAGAACAACCCGAAGGTATCGTTTCGGGCTTTCGATTCGATTGATAACGCGCCGGAAGAGCGGGAGCGCGGAATCACGATCGCGGTGTCGCACGTGGAGTACGAGACGGCGAACCGACACTACGCGCACATTGACTGCCCGGGCCACGCGGATTACGTGAAGAACATGATCACGGGCGCGGCGCAGATGGACGGGGCGATTCTGGTGGTGGCAGCGACGGATGGACCGATGCCGCAGACGCGGGAACACATTCTTCTGGCGCGGCAGGTGGGCGTGCCGTCCATTGTGGTGTTTCTGAACAAGTGCGACATGGTGGACGATCCCGAGCTGCTGGAGTTGGTGGAGCTTGAGGTGCGGGAACTGTTGAAGACGTATCAGTTTCCGGGCGACACGATTCCGGTGGTGAAGGGCTCGGCGCTGAAGGCACTGGAAGGCGACGAGAAGTGGGAGAAGTCGATATTGGAATTGATGGAAGCGGTGGACAAGCACATTCCGCTGCCGCCGCGGGAAGTGGACCGACCGTTCGCGATGCCGATTGAGGACATATTCTCGATCTCGGGCCGCGGAACGGTGGTGACGGGAAGAATCGAACGCGGCAAAGTGAAGGTTGGAGAAGAAATCGAGATCGTGGGATTCCGCCCGACGATGAAGAAGACGGTGACGGGCGTGGAGATGTTCCGGAAGCTGCTGGACGAGGGCATGGCCGGCGACAACGTCGGGCTCTTGCTGCGCGGCACTGAGAAAGATGAAGTGGAGCGCGGGCAGGTGCTGGCGAAGCCAGGATCGATCACGCCGCACACGAAGTTCAAGGCGGAAGCGTACGTACTGACGAAGGAAGAAGGCGGGCGTCACACGCCGTTTTTCACGGGATACCGGCCGCAGTTTTACTTCCGCACGACGGACGTAACGGGAGATGTGAAGTTGCCTGCGGGAGTGGAGATGGTGATGCCGGGAGACAACGTGAGTGCGGAGATTACGCTGATCACGCCGGTAGCGTTGGAAAAGGGATTGCGGTTCGCGATCCGCGAAGGCGGCCACACGGTTGGCGCAGGCGCCGTCGCCGAGATCATCGAGTAATCCATGTCCAACGGAGAAAAAATTCGGATTCGTTTGAAGGCGTACGATCACCGCATCCTCGATCAGTCCACTCGGGAAATTGTGGACACCGCGAAGCGCACCGGTGCGGATGTTGCGGGCCCGATTCCGCTGCCAACGGTGATCAACCGCTGGACGGTTCTGCGGTCACCGCACGTGGACAAAAAATCGCGCGAGCAGTTTGAAATGCGCACGCACAAGCGGTTGATTGACATCCTCGAGCCCACGCCGGATACCGTGGACGCGTTGATGAAACTCGATCTGCCGCCGGGCGTGGACGTCGAAATCAAAGCCTTCGGGCGCGAACACAGCGCCAAGTAGGAAAGAGCGAGAGACATGGCCGTTAACGGAATACTCGGAATCAAGCTGGGGATGACGCAGATTTTCGCCGACGACGGCACCGCCGTCCCGTGCACCGTGTTGCAGGCGGGCCCGTGCGTGGTTACGCAGCGTCGCACAAAAGACAAGGACGGCTATGACGCCGTGCAGCTGGGCCTGGTTGAATTCATCAAGCCGCAGCGCGTCAACAAAGCCATGACCGGCCATTTCAAGAAGGCCAACGTCGCGCCCATGAGGTATCTCGGCGAAATGCGCGTCGAGGATTCCAAGGACGAGACGAAGGTTGGCGATCGCGTTCTTGTGGATGGATTCAAGGTCGGCGAATACGTGGACGTCAGCGGCATCAGCAAAGGCAAGGGATTTCAGGGCGGCGTGAAGCGCTGGCACTATCGCGGCGGCGAAGCGTCGCACGGCTCCATGTTCCATCGCGCGCCGGGCGGCATTGGCGCGAGCTCGTTCCCTTCGCGCGTGTGGAAGGGCCAGCATTTTCCCGGACACATGGGCAACGAGCGCAAGACGACGCAGAATTTGCGCGTCATAAAAATCGATTCCGACGAGAATCTGTTGCTCGTCCGCGGTTCGGTCGCCGGACCTGCCGGCAGCTACATCATTATTCGCAGAGCCAAAAAGATTCGTTAAACGAGAGAGACGACGATGCCCGTTGTGGACGTGAAGAATCTCGAAGGTAAGAAAGTCGGCACGATGGAATTGGCCGACGATGTGTTCTCGGTGAAGGTCAACGAGAACCTTTTGCACGAAACCGTGCGCCACTACCTGGCGGGGCAGCGCTCGGGAACGCACAAGACGAAGGACAAGAGCGAAGTCAGCGGCGCGGGCAGGAAGCTCTGGAAGCAGAAGGGCACAGGTCGCGCGCGCATTGGCTCCATCCGGTCGCCGCTTTGGCGCCACGGCGGAACGGTACACGGCCCAGTGCCGCGAAAATACGATTACGCGCTGCCGAAGAAAATGATTGTGGGCGCGCTGCGCTCCGCGTTGTCCTCGAAATTGGCGGAAGAGAAGATGACGGTCGTGGACGGCTGGACGCTCGACACGCACAAGACCAAGCCGTTTCGGCAGTCGCTCACGAAGCTCGATGCCGAGACCAGAACGATTTTGCTGATCGCGACAGGTGAGAACGTGAATCTCGAACGCGCCAGCCGCAATCTGGAAGGCGTCACGCTCGTCCCGACCAGGTCGCTCGGTCCGTACGATCTGCTTCGGCACGACCGGATCATGCTTTCCCGCGATGCTGCGGAAAAATTGAGCAGGACGCTGTCGGCGGTCAAGTCCGACGAGCCCGAGGCGGCGAGCTCGCCTGATGCGGATGCAACCGAAAAGAAGGCCGCGCCGGCGAAGGCTCACGCGAAAAAGGAAGCTGCGCCGAAGAAGGCGAAGAAGTCCACAGCTGCCAAGAGTGCCAAGCCGAAAGCAAAGGCCGCGCACAAGACAACGCACAAGGCGAAAAAGGATTAGTCCATGGCGACCAGACTTTACGAAGTGATTCGGCGTCCGATCATCACCGAGAAGGGTCTCGGCGTGAAAGAGACGCAGCACACCGTCGTATTCGAGGTCGTGCACGACGCCACGAAAACGGAAATCAAGGAAGCGGTGCAGCGGATTTTCAAGGTGAAAGTGGACAAAGTGCGCACCGCGATTTATCACGGCAAGTTTCGCCGCCGCGGACGCGCCGAAGGCTTTCGCAGCGACTGGAAAAAAGCGTATGTGAAGCTGGCGCCGGGCGAAAAAATGATCGAGTACGCCGAGAATTTGTAGTTTTTGCAACGCGACCGGGCGGCGGCGCCCCTTCGAAGGCTCGAGGAAAAGATGGCACTAAAAACATTTAGACCCTACACACCGTCGCGGCGCTTTCTGACGATGCTCGACAAGAGCGAGATCACCAAGCAAACGCCGGAAAAGTCTTTGACGGAATCGAAGAAGCGCACCGGCGGTCGCAATTCCCACGGTGAAATCACCTCGTGGCATCGCGGCGGCGGTCACGCGCGCCGGTTCCGTTCGATTGATTTCCGGCGCGAGAAAACCGGAATCCCGGCGAAGGTAGCTTCCATCGAATACGATCCGAATCGTTCGGCGCGCATCGCGCTGCTGCACTATGCCGACGGCGAGAAGCGTTACATCCTGCAGCCGATCGGCCTCGAAGTTGGCATGACGGTTCAGAACGGCGAAGGTGCGGACATCCTCCCGGGGAATGCTTTGACGATTCGGCACATTCCGCCGGGCACGATGGTCCACAACCTGGAGCTTTTTCCCGGCAAAGGCGCGCAGGTTGTTCGCGCGGCCGGCGGAGCGGCGCAGCTTCTGAGCAAGGAAGGCGATTTCGCGCTGGTCAAGCTGCCGTCCGGCGAAGTCCGGAAATTTAGCGTGGATTGCATGGCCACGGTTGGCCAGCTCGGAAATCTGGATCACGAAAACGTGACCTACGGAAAAGCGGGCCGCACGCGATGGCATGGCAGGCGTCCCACCAATCGCGGCGTCGCGATGAATCCGGTGGACCACCCGCACGGCGGCGGAGAAGGCCGCGTGAAGGGCAACCATCCGCAAACGCCGTGGGGCTTTCCGACACTCGGCGCGAAAACGCGAAAGAAGCGCAAGAGCGACCGGATGATCGTCGAACGGCGCAAGCCGTAGTTTTCCGCAGGTTTTGTCGTAGTCGTAAAAAATGAACCCGGTGCGGCGGGTAACTGAGAGCACTCTAATGACAGCCACTAGGACATCTCGGCGGGCAACAAGGCGAACGACGCGGGCGCGCAAGACCGTTCGGCGGCGGGTTGTGAAGCCGGTCGCAAAGCCGGCGGCCAAGCCCGTTATCAAGCCGGTAGCGAAGTCCGTATCGAAGCTTGGACCAGCGCCGCAAATTTTGTTTCGCATATGCCGGTCCGGCTGGGCCGTGATCGTGGAAGATATTCCCAACGCGCAGGGGACGCGGTTTGTTTGTCCTTTCTGCCCGAAATCGCATCGCGTATCGGGTCCTGTGCGGGGATTCCGCAAACTTCGCCGCGCGCAGTGGGTCAAGCTGCGCCGGGTAGAGGAATAGGGAGACACATGCCGCGCTCACTGAAGAAGGGTCCTTTCATTGACGGCCACTTGCAGGCAAAAGTGACCGCGATGAACACGCGGAATGAAAAGAAGGTCGTGAAGACCTGGTCGCGCCGTTCCACGATTCTGCCGGACATGGTCGGTCACACGATCGCCGTCCACAACGGCCGAAAATTTATTCCCGTGTACATCACCGAGCAGATGGTGGGACACAAGCTCGGCGAGTTTTCTCCGACGCGCAGTTTCAAAGGCCACGGCGTGAAAGTTGCGCTGGAAAGGGCTGCAGCCGCGGCTGCTCCCGCGGGCGGAGCAGGAGCGCCTGGTGGCGGAGGCGCGGGTTCTGGCGGAAAGGGATAGGTTAGGAAACCGACGATGGCGACGGCTACAGAACAACAAGGTCAAATCGAAGGATTCGCGAATTCGCGGTTCGTGCGCGTTTCGCCGCAGAAGGCGCGCCTGGTCATTGACCTGATTCGCGGCCAGCGTGCGGAAGATGCGCTGCAGACTTTGCGCTTCACCAAGAAACGCGTGGCGAAGGATATTGAAAAGACGCTCCGCAGCGCCATCGCCAATGCGGAGCGCAAGGCGGACGATGCAGGCGCGTCGCTCGATGTGGACGCTCTGTTCGTCACCAGCTGCTGCGTCAACGAAGGACCGCGGTGGAAGCGGATGCGTCCGGCGCCGATGGGGCGCGGGTTCCGTTATCAGAAGCGTACGAGCCATATCGTCGTGCAGGTCGCCGAGCATCATCGTGCGGCCGCAAGCCGTGCGGCAGCGGCTGTGGCCGAAGCGGCAGCATCGAAGGGCGTGAAGGGCGCCGTGCGGAAGGCTCGCAAGGCAATCGAGAAGCGCGCGAAAGAAGCGCAGAAGAAGTAGGAGGCGGTTTTGGGGCAGAAAACACATCCGTACGGTTTTCGGCTGGGCTACAACAAGGGTTGGAAGTCGCGCTGGTTCGCGAAGAAGGACTACGCCGACCTGTTGCATGAAGACGTGGCCCTGCGCAAGCAGCTGAAGGACCGGCTGAAGTCGGCCGGCATCAGCGGCATTGATATCGAACGCGCCGCCAATAAGCTCGTCGTCCGGATTTATACCGCCCGCCCCGGAATCATCATCGGCCGGAAGGGCTCGGAAATAGACAAGCTGAAGGGCGAAGTGCAGAAGCGCACGAAGCGCGAAGTGCACATTGACATTCAGGAAGTGCACCGTCCCGAACTCGATGCCACGCTGGTCGCGGAATCCATTGCTCTGCAGCTCGAAAAGCGCGTCGCGTTTCGCCGGGCCATGCGCAAGGCCGTTGATTCGGCCCTGCGTTTCGGATGCAAGGGAATCAAAGTCCGCGTGGCAGGACGACTGAACGGCGCGGAAATCGCGCGCAAGGAATGGTACCTGCAGGGGCGATTGCCGCTGCAAACGCTTCGCGCCGATATCGATTTCGGCACGGCGGAAGCGCACACAACCTACGGTTTGATTGGCGTGAAGTGCTGGGTCTATCAGGGCGAAAAAGTGCCGCAACGCGCGAAGGCTGCCGCGACCGCGGAAGTTTAAGGATACGGGCCAACCATTATGTTGATGCCGAAGAAGGTGAAGTACCGCAAGCAGCAGCGCGGCCGGCGCACCGGAAAAGCCTGGCGCGGCGGGGCGCTAGCGTTTGGCGATTATGGTCTCAAGGCCATGGAACCGGCGTGGATCACCGACCGCCAGATCGAAGCGTCGCGCGTGGCGATAACGCGCTTCATCAAGCGTGGCGGAAAACTCTGGATTCGGATTTTTCCGGACAAGCCTTTCACCAAGAAGCCTGCCGAGACGCGCATGGGCAAAGGTAAAGGTCCACCGGAGCATTGGGTCGCGGTCGTGAAACCGGGACGCATCATGTTTGAAATGGCGGGCGTGGATTTGGCGGCGGCAACCGAGGCTATGAAGCTTGCCTCGCACAAGCTGCCGATCAGGACCAAGTTCGTTACCCGTGCGGAGGAGCTCTGATGGCGCGGAGAATTGAGAAGTACCGCGAGATGAATGCGAACGAGCTCGAAACCCAGCAGCGCGAGCTTGCCGAGCAGGTTTTCCGTTTGCGCTTCCAGATTTCGGCGGGACAGGCCGAGGGACTGAAGAAAATGCGGGAAGCCCGAAAAGATCTCGCGCGCGTGAAGACGCTTCTGCGAGCAATCGAATTGAGGAAGAAGTAATGGCGAACGAAACACAAGCGGCTCACGAAGCCGCCCAGGAACGCGGTACGAGGCAGGAGCTGGTGGGTGTGGTCACCAGCTCGAAAATGCAGAAGACCATCGTCGTCAAGGTCCGGCGCGCGACGCAGCACCCGCTCTATCATCGCGTTGTGCGGACGGCGAAAAAGTATTACGCGCATGATGAAACCGGCGAGGCGCGTGTCGGCGACACCGTCCGGATCGTTTCTACTCGGCCGCTTTCGAAGTTGAAGCGGTGGCGGCTCAAGGAAGTTGTGCAGCGCTCGACGCGCGTGGCCTGAGCTCGCAGTAAAAGATAGGGGAGCACGACAATGGTTCAGATGCGGACATGGCTGACCGTGGCCGATAATTCGGGCGCGCGCCAGATCACATGCATCCTCCCGTTGGGAGGGGATGCGGGGCTCACGGCAGGCCTCGGCGACGTCATTACGGCGGCGGTGAAGGAAGCTTCGCCGGATGGTCAGGTCAAGAAGGGTGTCGTCGTGCGCGCGGTCGTTGTGCGCACTCGTAAGGAACAGCGGCGGAAGGATGGTACCTACATCCGGTTTGACGACAATGCGGCCGTGCTGATTAATGATGCAAACGAACCGATCGGGACGCGCGTTTTCGGGCCTGTTGCCCGCGAGCTGCGCGATAAGAAATTCACCAAGATCGTCTCGCTCGCTCCGGAAGTGTGGTAACGATGCCAAAACGAGAGACAACCGAAAAGATTGAGATTCTCGGCGTTCGCCATGGCGACATCGTCAAGGTGATGGCCGGCCGGTCCAAGGGCAAGACGGGCAAAGTGCTCTCCGTCAATCGCGAGAAGCGCCGCGTCACCGTCGAGCATGCCAACATCATGAAGAAGCACACGCGGCCGAATCCGCAAAAGAACGTCCGCGGAGGCATTCTTGACAAAGAAGGCCCGATACACATTTCGAACGTGATGCTGGTCTGTCCCGGATGCGGAAAGCACACGCGCGTAGGGCATACCGCGCTACCCGACGGCACGAAGGTTCGCGTTTGCCGCCGCTGCAACACGACGTTTGAGACCTAGGAGTCGAGGCAAACTGGAAATGGCTAGCCGACTGCACGAAAAGTATCGCAAGGAAACAGTTCCCGCGCTGGCGAAGCGCTTTGGGTACAAGAACACGATGGCCGTGCCGCGCGTATCGAAAATTACGCTGAATATCGGTCTTGGCGAGGCCAGCCAGAACGTGAAGTTGCTCGATACCGCCGCCATCGAGCTGGGCCAGATTGCCGGACAAAAGCCGGTGATCACGCGCGCGAAGAAATCGATCGCGAATTTCAAGATTCGCAAGGGTATGCCGATCGGCTGCATGGTCACGCTGCGCGGCGAGCGCATGTACGAGTTTCTCGACCGGCTTTCGGCGATTGTTTTCCCGCGCGTCCGCGATTTCAAGGGTCTGCCGCCGAACTCATTCGACGGCCGCGGCAATTACACGCTGGGCTTGAAGGACCAGCTGGTTTTCCCGGAAATTGACTACACCCGCGTGGACAAAATTAAGGGCATGAACATTACGATTACCACGACGGCCCGGAGCGATGAAGAAGGGCGCGAGCTGCTGAAGCTGCTCGGCGTGCCCTTCCGCGCTCAGGGCGCGGCGTAAGGAGAATTAACGAGCATGGCTCGAACTAGTCAGATCGCGAAGACGAAGCGCAAGCTGAAGTTCAAGGTTCGCCAGCGCAACCGCTGCCGGATCTGCGGGCGCGCGCGCGGCACGCTCAGGAAGTTCCAGATGTGCCGTATCTGTTTCCGCGGCCACGCGCTCAAGGGAGAAATTCCCGGCGTCGTGAAGGCCAGCTGGTAAGGAAGAGAAAATGACCACCGATCCTATTGCCGATTTTCTGACGCGCATTCGTAACGGCGCCATGGCCAAGCATGCCCGTGTCGAGATGCCGTCCTCGAAGATGAAGATTGAACTGTCGCGAATCCTGAAGGAAGAGGGCTACATCGCGAATTTCAAAGTTGTCGAAGAAAAAGGCAAGAAAACGCTGCGCGTTTTTTTGCGCTATACCCCGGAGCGCTTGAGCGTGATCACCGACCTGAAGCGCATTTCGCGGCCCGGTTCACGCCGCTATATCGGCAAGACGGGTATTCGTCCGGTAGTCGGCGGCATGGGCATTTCGATTCTGTCCACGCCACGCGGGTTGATGACCGGCCAGTCGGCGCGAAAAGAAGGCGTCGGCGGCGAGCATCTTTGCGAAGTCTGGTAAACGAGGTTTTCATAGAGCCATGTCGAGAATTGGAAACAAAATAATTCCGTTGCCGTCCGGCGTGAAGATCCAGATCAAGCCCGACGCCGTCGAAGTGCAGGGGCCCAAGGGCAAGATGACCGTTGGCGTGCCGCGCGGCATCACCTTCGAGCAAAAGGACGGCATCCTCGTCGCCAAGCGCGATGCGGAGCAGTTTCGCGCGCTGCACGGCCTGGCGCGAGCGCTCGTCGCCAATGCAGTCACCGGCGTCACCACGGGATTCAAGAAGGATCTCGATATCGTCGGCGTCGGATATCGCGCCGAGGTCAAGGGCAAGAACGTAGTCCTCGCGCTCGGCTACTCGCATCCAATTGAGTTCCCGATTCCCGAAGGGATTCAGATCGCCGTCGAGAAGATGACCCATATGACGGTTACTGGCGCGGACAAGAATCAAGTCGGCCAGGTTGCGGCGAATCTTCGCAGGCTGCGCCCACCCGATCCGTACAAGCAGAAGGGTGTGCGCATTACCGGCGAGCGTCTCAAGAAGAAGGCCGGCAAGGCCGGCGCTAAGACGGCGGCCGCCTAGGCTTAGCCTGGACCGGCAGGAAAAGGAGAACCAGAGTGGCAGCGAAGGTTCGACAATTATCGCGCGAGGCTCATCGCCGCCGCATTCACGTGCGGATGCGCAAGAGGATTTCCGGCACGCCCGAGCGGCCGCGGCTATGCGTGCACCGCTCCAGCCGCCACATTCGTGCGCAGGTCATAGACGACGGCACGGGCCGCACGCTGGTTTCCGCCAGCTCGCTCGACAAGGAAGTGCGCGCGTCTCTCAAGGGCGGCGGAAATATCGCCGCTTCGAAAGTCGTCGGCAAAGCGATTGCCGAACGCGCCCGCGCCAAGGGCGTCGAAAAAGTTGTGTTCGATCGCGGTGGCTATCAGTATCACGGCCGCGTGCAAGCGCTTGCTGAAGCGGCCCGTGAGGCGGGCCTGCAGTTCTGACAACCATGTCGAAACAAGAGCTCAAAGATACGCTTTCAATTCGCCGCGTCGTGCAGGCTAACCAGGCCAACCTGAAAGATCAGGTGGTTTCGATCAACCGCGTCACGAAAGTTGTGAAGGGCGGCAAGAATCTCAGCTTTTCGGCGCTCGTTGTCGTGGGCGACCAAGGCGGCCACGCCGGCTTCGGCATGGGCAAGGCTCGCGAAGTTCCCATGGCCATCCGCAAAGCAATCGAGCAGGCCAAGAAGAATATGGTGAAGTTGAACCTCAAAGGTTCCACCATTCCGCATCAGGTTTTGGGCACCTACGGCTCGGGGCAGGTTCTGCTGAAGCCCGCGCCGGAAGGGACGGGCGTGATCGCCGGCGGTCCGGTGCGCGCCGTGATGGAGGTTGCGGGAATTCAGAACGTGCTCACGAAGTCGTTGGGCACTTCGAATCCTCACAACGTCATCAAGGCCACGTTCGATGCCCTGATGCATCTAAAGGACGCGGCGCGAGTCGCGGAATCGCGCGGCAGGGGAACGGAAGAACCGGCGTCTTAGCCGCTCTGTTCATACAAAGGCCGAAAAATTATGGCGACGACGAAAAAGAAATCCGGGACTCTGAAAGTAAAGTGGGTGGTCAGCTTTATCGGTTGCCCGCGCGACATGCGGCAGACGATTCGCGGCCTCGGCTTCCGCCGGATGCAGCAGGTGATCGAGCATCCGGATACGCCTGAAGTTCGCGGCATGATCGCGAAAGTCCACCATCTCGTCAAAATCGAGGACTAACTGGCAATGGCAAGAATACCGACACTATCGAACATGAAGCCGCCGCGCGGCTCGCGCCATCGCAAGGTGCGCGTCGGTCGCGGTATGGGCTCCAAGATGGGCAAGACTTCCGGCGCGGGCAACAAGGGTCAACAGTCCCGCCGCGGCTATTCGCGCCGTCCGGGGTTTGAGGGCGGCCAGATGCCGCTCCACCGGCGTCTTCCGAAGCGCGGTTTTTCCAGCCCGTTTCCGAAATCGTTTGCGGTCGTCAACGTCGAGAGCCTAAATAACGCTTTCGCCGCCGGCGACACGGTCACGCCCGAGTCGCTCAACACGCGTCGGCATTGTCCGCGCTGTCCGCGACCGCGTGAAAATTCTGGGTGATGGCGAATTGAAGATTGCATTGACGGTCCGCGCGCATGCCTTCAGCAAGTCGGCGCAGGAGAAAATCGCGGCGGCCGGGGGAACGATCGAAGTTCTGAAATGAGAAAGCTGCTCGAAGCCTTTCGAAACATCTTCAGCACGCCCGACTTGCGCAAACGCGTCCTGTTTGCGTTGGCCCTGCTGGCGGTGTATCGCCTGGGCAGCTACATTCCCACGCCGGGAATTAACACCGACGCGCTCGAGCAGCTTTTCAAGCAATACCAGGGTTCGGCGCTCGGCATTTTCAATCTTTTCAGCGGCGGCAATCTTCGCCGGCTCACGATTTTCGCTCTAGGCATCATGCCGTACATCACGTCTTCAATCGTTCTGCAGCTGCTCGTGGTTGTTTGGCCCTATCTCGAGCGTCTGCAGAAAGAGGGCGAGCTCGGCCGCCGAAAGATCACGCAGTACACGCGCTACCTGACGATTATTCTCAGCGCGTTTCAGTCGTTCGCCATCGCGCGCACGCTGGAAAGCCAGACGATGTCGGGTTCCTCGCTCGTCTATCATCCGGGCCTGCGATTTATTTTGATGACCATGCTTACGCTCACCACCGGGTCGGCGTTCATCATGTGGCTAGGCGAGCAGATCAGCGACCGCGGAATCGGCAACGGCATGTCGCTCATCATATTTACTGGCATCGTAGTCGGCCTTCCGCCGGCCGTGTCCGATCTTTGGGGCAAGATCAAGACGGAGCAGTGGGGTTCGTTCACGCCCATCGCGGTCCTGGGCTTGCTCGTATTGATGATTGCGGTAGTGGCTTTTATCGTGTTTGTCGAGGGTGGCCAGCGGCGCATTCCGGTGCAGTACGCCAAGCGCGTCATGGGTCGCAAGGTGATGGGCGGGCAGATGACCTATCTTCCGCTGCGCGTGAATTCCGGCGGCGTGATTCCGCCGATTTTTGCGAGCTCGCTGCTCACCGCGCCGGCGACCTTTGCGGTCATCTTTGGTAGCCGCTCGGTCGCTCATCAAGAATTTCGGCAAGATGATCAGCTGGGGCGAGCCGCTTTACACGGTCATCTACGTAGCGCTGATCATCTTTTTCGCGTTTTTCTACGTGGGCATCATTTTTAATCCCACGGAGCTTGCCGACAACATGCGGAAAAACGGCGGTTTCGTTCCCGGAATTCGTCCCGGGCGGAACACGTCGGAATATATCAACCGCATACTTTCGCGGCTCACGCTGGTCGGCGGCGTCTATCTCGCCATCGTCTGCTTGCTGCCGGAATGGATGATCTCTGGAATTCACCTGCAGCATTTGCCCGGGGTTGTCGGCACGTGGTTTGACACGCACGCCTGGCGCTTCATCCTCGATGGCTTGGGCGTGCAGTTTTATTTCGGCGGCACGTCGCTGCTGATCGTGGTGGGTGTCGCGATGGATACCGTGCAGCAGCTCGAAGCGCAGCTCGTGATGCGCAATTACGAAGGATTTGTGCGCAAAGGTCGCGTGCGCAGTCGTCGCGGTTGATACCCTTGGTCCGGCGGTGACGATGGGCATCAGACGAGCATTCATTTTTCTGGGTCCGCCGGGAGCGGGCAAGGGTACCCAGGCAAAGCGAATCGCGAAGCTTTGCGGTGTGCCGCATCTTTCCACCGGCGACATGCTGCGGGACGCGGTAAGTCGCGGCACCGATCTTGGCAAAGTCGTCGAGCCGATCATGAAGCGCGGCGAGTTGGTTTCGGACGACCTGGTGATGCGGATGATCGAAGAGAGGCTGGCGCAGCCCGATTGCGCCGCCGGATGTCTCTTCGACGGGTTTCCTCGGACGCTGCCGCAGGCCGAGGGGCTGGATCGGATTTTGAAGAGTTCGGGATTCGAGAAGCCGGTTGTGGTGGATTTGGCGGTGGGCAACGATAAGTTGTTGCGGCGCCTCACCGGCCGCCGGACGTGCAGCGTAGGTGGAGAGATTTACAACATCTACGATCTGCCGCCGAAAGTGGACGGGATTTGCGACCACGATGGCGGCAAGCTGGTGCAACGCGCCGATGATACGGCCGAAGCTGTGAAGCAGCGGCTGGAAGCGTACGAGCGGGCCACCAAGCCGCTGACTGAGTATTACCGCCGCCAGGGCGTGCTGCATGTGGTGGACGCGTCGGCGAGCATGGACGACGTAAGCCGTGCGCTCGGCGAGATCGTAAAGCGCGCGGAAGGGCGGAATGGTCATCTGTAAATCGCCGGCTGAGCTGGAAAAGATGCATCGCGCGGGGCTGATCGTTTGGGGCGCCCTGGAAAAAATGCGCGCGATGGTTCGTCCCGGCCTCACGACGAAAGAGCTCGACGAATTTGCCGAGGCGTACACGGTGGAACATCGCGCCCGCCCTGCATTCAAGGGCTACCGGGGTTATCCGGGTTCGGTGTGCACCTCGATCAATCAGGAGGTGGTGCACGGAATCCCGTCGCCATCCCGGCGCATGAAAGAGGGCGATATCCTCTCGATGGATTTTGGCGTCGAGCTGGAAGGTTACTTCGGAGATGCGGCGCTGACGGTGCCAGTCGGCAAAATCGCGCCGGAACGCGAGAAGTTGTTGCGGGTCACCCGCGAGTCGCTTGAGCACGCGATTGATAAAGTCAGGCCGGGCAACAGGCTCGGCGATGTCTCAGCGGCCGTGCAGCAGTGGGTCGAAGGAAACGGTTTTTCGGTGGTCAGGGAATTTGTGGGTCACGGCATCGGAACCAAGATGCACGAAGAACCGCAGGTCCCGAACTACGGCGCGGCAGGGCAGGGGCCGCGCTTGCAGGAAGGCATGGTCATCGCCATCGAGCCGATGGTGAATTCGGGCGGCCCGGGCGTTCGCGTTCTGGACGACGATTGGACGGCGGTAACGACGGACGGCAGCGACTCGGCGCATTTTGAGCACACCGTCGCCGTCACCAGCAAAGGGCCGTGGATTCTCACGCGCCCGCGAGAAGCAACCGGGCCTTGCTGGTAAGGTGGAAGCGCGGGGTTTTAACCCCGCGAAAATGGCCGAACTGAAAAATGGGCTTTAGCCCTGGACGAGTGTTGCAAGGGAGCGCATGGCAAGAAGACCACTGCAGGAAAAAAAGAAGTCGGAGGAAGGCAGCGGAAAAGAAGACGCCATCGAAGTGATGGCCGTCGTGATCGAGCCGCTCCCGAACGCCATGTTTCGCGTCGAGCTGGAAAATAAACATCAGGTGCTCGCGCACATTTCGGGAAAGATGAGAAAGAATTTCATCCGGATCTTGGCCGGAGACCGCGTGGCAGTCGAGCTTTCGCCCTACGACCTGACTCGCGGCCGCATCGTGTACCGCTACAAGTAGTCGCTGGAAAATGGTTTTGTAGGGGCGCTGCTCGCTGCGCCCTCTTGGGTTTCAGATTCGAATGTAGCGCCGGACCCAGCGGCGGTGATGAATTCGAGCAACGCGCTGGACTAGGCGACGGTTAAGATTTGAATGTAGCGCCGGGGCCTTCAGCCCGGCATCCTCGGGTTGGCAGCCGCCGAGGTGGTTTCCGGGTTGCCGCAACGAAGATGGTTTGTCGGTCGCCGCAGCGGAGATGGTTTGTAGGTCGCGGCTTCAGCCGCGACGTACCGGCAGCAAATGGGAAGGGGCTTTAGCCCCTGAAGTTCCCAGGGGAAATGGAGTCGAAGCTATGAAAGTTCGCGCATCGGTCAAGAAAATTTGCATGAAGTGCAAGATTGTTCATCGGCGCGGCGTCGTGCGCGTGATTTGCAGCAACGCGAAACACCGCCAGCGCCAGGGCTAGCAGGAAACGCAGGGAGGAAAGCGATATGGCACGTATTGCAGGTGTGGATCTTCCGCCGAACAAGCGCCTTTGGGTCGGCCTCACGGCCATCTATGGCATCGGGCAGCAGCGCGCTCGTTCGCTCGCCGGGAAGGCGAATGTGGATGCCACCAAAAAGATCAAGGATCTGACCGAAGAGGAAGTCACGCATCTCCGCGCCGCGATCGAAGCCGAAGGCGGCGTGGAAGGCGATCTCCGCAAGGAGACGCAGATGAACGTGCGCCGATTGATCGAAATTCAGTGCTACCGCGGAATGCGCCATCGCCGGAATCTTCCCGTGCGCGGCCAGCGGACGCACACCAACGCCCGCACGCGCAAGGGGCCGCGCAAGGGCGCGGTAGCCGCGAAGAAAAAGACCATGGCACGCAAGTAGTCTTTTGTAGGGGCGCTGCTTGCTGC